>NZ_CP021744.1:2200000-4805000 GCF_002192455.1 Streptomyces albireticuli | reverse complement strand
CGGGGGGCCAGCACCGGGGAGGTGAAGCCGACCAGGCGGACGCGCTTGGCACCCTCCCCGAGCCCCGGGCGGACGAGCCGGGCCAGCGCCACATGGAAGGCGGGCGAGGCGCCGGTGAAGGCGTGCGCCGCGACATTGCCCTCCGTAGCGTGCTCGCCGGTCGGGTCGGTCCGTACCCAGGTGACGCCGTCGAGGGCGGCGCCCTTCACCTGCCAGCTCGCCGCGTGGAGCTGGACCCGGATGGGCCGGCCGAGCTCGTCGAGGGTGAGGTCGACCGAGCCGGTGTGCTCCCCGGACGGGGCGGTGAGCTGCGAGACGTAGCGCCAGCCCGAGGGGCCCGTGGCGCAGTGGAAGTGTTCCGAGCCGAGGGGCGTGTGGTCGTGCGGGTCGTGGAGGGAGTAGCGGCCGCGGGGCATGGTGTGGTCCTTGACGGGGAAACGGGGCAGGCCCCCGCCGAGGGCGGGGGCCTGCGTACCGGCTGAGGGTGCCGACGGGGTGCCGTCGGCGGGCCCGGTCAGTAACGGTAGTGGTCGGGCTTGTACGGGCCCTCGACCGGGACACCGATGTAGGAGGCCTGCTCCGGGCGGAGCGTGGTCAGCTTGACGCCCAGGGCGTCGAGGTGGAGGCGGGCGACCTTCTCGTCCAGGAGCTTGGGCAGCACGTAGACGTCGGTCGGGTACGACTCCGGCTTCGTGAAGAGCTCGATCTGGGCCAGGGTCTGGTCCGCGAACGAGTTCGACATGACGAAGGACGGGTGGCCCGTGGCGTTGCCCAGGTTGAGCAGGCGGCCCTCGGACAGCACGATGAGGACCTTGCCCTCGGCGAACGTCCAGGTGTGGACCTGCGGCTTGACCTCGTCCTTGACGATGCCCGGGATCCTGGCCAGGCCGGCCATGTCGATCTCGTTGTCGAAGTGGCCGATGTTGCCCACGATGGCCTGGTGCTTCATCTTGGCCATGTCGGCGGCCATGATGATGTCCTTGTTGCCCGTCGTGGTGACGAAGATGTCGGCGGTCTCGACGACCTCGTCCAGGGTGGTGACCTGGAAGCCGTCCATCGCCGCCTGGAGGGCGTTGATCGGGTCGATCTCGGTGACGATGACCCGGGCGCCCTGGCCGCGCAGGGACTCCGCGCAGCCCTTGCCGACGTCGCCGTAGCCGCAGACGACCGCGACCTTGCCGCCGATGAGGACGTCGGTGGCGCGGTTGATGCCGTCGATCAGGGAGTGGCGGCAGCCGTACTTGTTGTCGAACTTCGACTTGGTGACGGCGTCGTTCACGTTGATCGCCGGGAAGAGCAGCGTGCCCTGCTGCTGCATCTCGTACAGACGGTGGACACCGGTGGTGGTCTCCTCGGTGACACCGCGGATCTCGGAGGCCAGCTGGGTCCACTTCTGGGGGTTCTCGCCCAGCGTGCGGTTGAGCAGTGTGAGGATCTGCGCGAATTCCTCGCTGTCCGCCGTGGACGGGTCCGGAGCGGCGCCGGCCTTCTCGAACTCGACGCCCTTGTGGACCAGGAGGGTGGCGTCACCGCCGTCGTCCAGGATCATGTTCGGGCCGCCGGTGGCGGTGTCGGGCCAGGTCAGCGCCTGCTCCGTGCACCACCAGTACTCCTCCAGGGTCTCGCCCTTCCAGGCGAAGACCGGCACGCCCTGCGGGTTCTCCGGGGTGCCGTTCGGGCCGACGGCGATGGCCGCGGCCGCGTGGTCCTGGGTGGAGAAGATGTTGCAGGACGCCCAGCGCACCCGGGCGCCGAGGGCGACCAGGGTCTCGATGAGCACGGCCGTCTGCACGGTCATGTGCAGCGAGCCGGTGACGCGGGCGCCGGCCAGCGGCTGGGCCTCCGCGTACTCCTTGCGGATCGCCATCAGACCGGGCATCTCGTGCTCGGCGAGGGTGATCTCCTTGCGGCCGAAAGCGGCGAGGGAAAGGTCGGCGACCTTGAAGTCCTGGCCGGTGGAGGTGGTGGTCATACGGGCTGCTCCTCCTGAAGGGGCGAGCGAGAGTGGGTACGGCTGTGCACGCGGTCAGGCCGCCGAGGCGGGCAGCCGGACGGCAGCCGTCCGGGCCCGGTCGGGTGGAGTGCGGACGCACTCGTCCCCTGGCCGCAGCGCAGTCCGTCGGAGGCCCTCTCTCCCTCGGCCGGCCCGTCGCGCGGGCCGCCCGACCGCCATCAGCAGCGACGTCTGGCTCTGGTCACGAATCTACACCTGACGGCCCGGCGAACCCCAGCCCCTCCTGGCCCCGGCTCGTCGGTCCGCCGAGTTCCGCGCGCCCGGCGCCGCCTGACGATCCAGCAGGTAACCGCTTTGCTCCGCAGGTCACGTGTTGCAGGATGCGAACAGCGCGAGGACGCGGCACGCTCCCGCGCGCGATGACGTTGTGAGGAGATCCACGTGATCAGTCCAGCCGATCCTCCCGAGGACGCGGGGGCCCGGGGGCCGGGGCTCAAGCTGCTGGCGGTGACCGCCTGTCCGACCGGCATCGCCCACACCTACATGGCGGCGGAGAAGCTGGCGCAGGCCGCGCAGGCGCTCGGCCATGAGATCAAGGTGGAGACACAGGGGTCGATCGGCGCGGAGAACGTGCTGACTGACAACGATGTCAGGGAGGCGGACGGCATCATCGTCGCCGCCGACAAGGACGTCGACCTGAGCCGCTTCGTGGGCAAGAGGGTCCTCACCGTGGGGGTCGCGGAGGGCATCCATCACCCGGAGCGGCTGATCGACCGGGTGCGGACCGCGCCCGTGCACCGGGGCGCCGGGCCGGGAGCGGGCGCCGCCGGGCCGCCGGGCGCGGAGGGCGGCAGGGAGCGCGGCGCCCTCTACAAGGCGCTGATGAACGGCGTCTCGTACATGATCCCGTTCGTGGTCGTCGGTGGCCTGCTGATCGCCGTGTCGCTCGCGCTGGGCGGGCACACCACCCCCGAGGGGATCGTCTTCCACAGCTCCTTCTGGCAGTCCGTCCACGACATCGGCGTCATCGGCTTCACGCTGATGATCCCGATCCTGTCCGGCTACATCGCCTACGCCGTCGGCGACCGTCCCGCGCTCGTGCCGGGCATGGTCGGCGGCTGGATCGCGAGCCACGGGGAGCTCTACGACAGCAAGGCCGGCGCGGGCTTCATCGGGGCGATCGCCACCGGCTTCCTGGCGGGCTATGTGGTCCGGTGGATCCGGAAGGTCACGGTGCCGGAGTTCGTCCGACCGATCATGCCGGTCATCGTCATCCCGATCGTCGCGACGAGCGCCGTCGGGCTCTTCTTCGTCTACGTCATCGGGCGCCCCATCGCCTGGGTCTTCGAGCACCTGACGAACTGGCTGGGGAGCCTGACCGGCACCAGCGCGGCGCTGCTCGGGGTGCTGCTCGGGCTGATGATCGCCTTCGACATGGGCGGGCCGGTCAACAAGACGGCGTTCCTCTTCGGCGCGGGGCTGGTCTCCCGGAACCCGGAGGTCATGGGCATGTGCGCGGCGGCGATCCCGGTGCCGCCGCTCGGCCAGGGGCTCGCGACCGTACTGCGCCGCGGGCTGTTCACGCAGCAGGAGCGGGAGACCGGGCTGGCGGCGCTGTTCATGGGCTTCTTCGGCATCACGGAGGGCGCGATCCCGTTCGCCGCCGCCCGGCCGGCCCGGGTCATTCCCGCGAACATGCTGGGCGGCGCGGTGGCCGGCGCGGTCGCGGGCCTCGCCACGGTGAAGGACAGCGTGCCGCACGGCGGGCCGATCGTGGCGGTGCTGGGCGCGGTCGGCGGGGTGCCGATGTTCTTCGTCGCCATCGCCGTCGGCACGGTGGTGACGGCGATGGCGACGGTCACGCTGATGACGCTCGGCGGCGGGGCCGCCCCGCGGATGCCGGGTGCGGTGGCGGCCGTACCGGCGGTGCCCCTGGCGGCGGGCGGCGGCTCCGTCGAGGTGACGGGCGCCGCGACGGCTCTGTCAGGTCATCTCACGGAGGCGTCCGTACGTCCGTGGCTCGCCGCCCGGTCGAAGGAGGCCGCGATCCATGAGCTGGCCGGGCTGCTGGCGGCCACCGGCCGGGTGACGGACCTCGACGGGCTGGTCGGCGCCGTGCTCGCGCGGGAGGCGCTGGGCACGACCGGCCTCGGTGAGGAGATCGCGATCCCGCACGCCAAGACGGACGCGGTCGCGGCGCCGGTGGTCGGCTTCGCGCGGTCCGAGGAGGGCGTCGAGTGGGGGGCGCCGGACGGGACGAAGGCGCGCCTGATCTTCATGATCGCGGTGCCGGAGGAGATGGCGGGGGATGAGCATCTGCGGATTCTGGCGATGCTGTCGCGGAAGCTGATGGATCCGGGGTTCCGGGAGCGGTTGCTTTCCGCGGGGGGTGTGGGGGAGGTGATGGGGGTGCTGGGGGAGGTGTCGTAGCGGAGTGTTGTGCGGTGTGGGTGGGGTGAGGTGGGCGGGTGGACCGCTGCGCGGGGTCCTTCCCCGGCCCCGCCCCTTCCCGTAACCAGGGCTCCGCCCCGGACCCCGGTCCTCAAACGCCGGACGGGCTGGTATCGCGGGCGTACCCCGCATACCAAGCCCGTCCGATGTTCAAGACGTCATCTCAGTGCCGTGACGGTCCGCCCGGCGTCGCCGTCGGGTCCGCGCCCGCCGCCGCTGCCTCCTCGTCGTAGATGTCCGGCTCCAGGTAGATCACCCGGGCGATCGGGACCGCCTCCCGGATGCGGGCCTCCGCCGCGTCGATGGCCCGCGCGACCTGGACGGCGGTGTCGTCGTGCCGCACCGCGATCTTGGCGGCGACGAGCAGTTCCTCGGGCCCCAGGTGAAGCGTGCGCATGTGGATGACGGCGGTCACCGACTCGCCGTCGACCGCCGCGGCCCGGATCCTGGCGAGGTCCTCGCTGCCGGCGGCCTCGCCGAGGAGCAGCGACTTCGTCTCGGCCGCCAGGATCAGCGCGATCAGGACGAGCAGGGCGCCGATGCACAGCGTGCCGATGCCGTCCCAGACGCCGTCGCCCGTCGCGAGCGAGATACAGACACCGCCGAGCGCGAGGACGAGGCCGACGAGGGCGCCGAAGTCCTCCAGCAGGACGACGGGCAGTTCGGGCGCCTTGGCCGTGCGGATGAACTGGCCCCAGGACTGCTTGCCGCGCAGCTCGTTGGACTCCTTGATCGCGGTGCGGAAGGAGAAGCTCTCCGCGATGATGGCGAAGACGAGCACGCCGACCGGCCAGTACCAGTGCTCGATCTCGTGCGGTTCCTTGATCTTCTCGTAGCCCTCGTAGAGGGCGAAGACGCCACCGATCGTGAACAGCACGATGGAGACGAGGAATCCGTAGATGTAGCGCTCGCGGCCGTAGCCGAAGGGGTGTTCCTCGCTCGCCTTCTTCTGCGCCTTCTTGCCGCCGAGCAGGAGCAGCGCCTGGTTGCCGGAGTCGGCGACCGAGTGCACTCCTTCAGCGAGCATCGACGACGAGCCGCTGAACGCGAACGCGACGAATTTCGCCACGGCGATGGCCAGGTTGGCGCCCAGCGCGGCGACGATGGCCTTGGTTCCGCCTGATGCACTCATATGTGCGGGTTGTCCCTTCCGCCCCAGCAGTTGCTTTGCTTTTCCTTTACGGCGGGCCATTGTTGCAGCAGCCGGGCGGGGTTTCGGCTCAGATTCGCGTCAGAGGGCGACAGTGGCGCGGTAGACGGTGGCGCCGTCGCCGCTCAGCTCCACGCGCTCGCCGGCCCGGGCGAAGGCGGACTCGCCCTGTCGCAGCGTCAGCCGGGTGCCGTCGTCCGCGGTCAGGACGGCGGTTCCCGCGGTGCACAGGAGGATCTGCGGGGCGCCCGTGGGCAGGCCGGCCGGGGTCTCCGACGCGGGCGCGAAGACCTGCCGGGAGAGGCGGAACTCCGCGACGGGCGTCGCGTAGACCTCCTCGCCGCCGGCGTCGGCCTCGGGGCGCAGGACGGCGGGGACGGTGCTCTCGAAGCGGACGACGCGCAGCAGTTCGGGGATGTCGACGTGCTTGGGCGTGAGGCCGCAGCGCAGGACGTTGTCCGAGTTGGCCATGACCTCGACGCCGAGGCCGTCGAGGTAGGCGTGCGGCACCCCGGCCCCCAGGTAGAGGCCCTCGCCGGGGTTGAGGCGCACGTGGTTGAGGAGCATGGCCGCGACGACGCCGGGGTCGCCCGGGTAGTGGCGGGCGATGAAGGCGTACGCGGCGTACGCGGCCCGGTGCGGCCCGTCCTCGGCGGCGAGCCGCTCGGCCGCCGCGCCCGCGGCCTCGGCGGTCTCGGCCATGGCGGTGTGGTCGGCGCCCAGGACGGCGGTGAGGACCTCGCGCAGGGCGTCCGCCTCGGGCCGGGCGTGCAGCAGGTCGACGTAAGGCTTGAGGGAGTCCACGTCGAGCGCGGCGAGCAGGGCGGCCGTCTCGGCGGGGGCCCGGAAGCCGCAGAGGCCGTCGAAAGGCGTGAGGGCGCAGAGCAGCTCGGGCTTGTGGTTGGCGTCCTTGTAGTTGCGGTGGGGGGCGTCGTGCGGGATGCCGCGCGCCTCCTCCTCCGCGAAGCCCGCCTTCGCCCGGTCGAGGCCGGGGTGGACCTGGAGGGAGAGCGGCGAGGCCGCGGCGAGGAGCTTGAGCAGGAACGGCAGCCGCGGGCCGAAGCGCCGGACGGTGTCCGCGCCGAGCTCGGCCTCGGGGGCCTCACCGATGACGTCGCAGAGCGGTACGGGGCCGGCGCCGCGGTCGACGCGGGAGGGGGCGCCGGGGTGGGCGCCCATCCACAGCTCGGCCTGGGGTTCGCCGGTGGGGGCGGTGCCGAGGAGCTCGGGGATCGCGGTGGTGGAGCCCCACGCGTAGGGGCGCACGGTGTTGGCGAGGCGGTCCATGGGGGCGGTTCCTGACTGTCGGTGCGTCCTTCGGGCGTCCTTACGGTGGGCCGGGTCCGGATCACCGTGTCCACGGTGCCCCGGTCTCGCGCTCACCGGGCTGCCTGACGGGTCGTTCTTAGGGGTTCTTCTGGTTCTTGAGTTTTACGGGGTGGAAGCGAGCGCCAGGTAGACGGCGGCGAAATCCGTGATGGCGAGCAGCTCCGCGGCGGTCTCCAGGGGGCTTTCCCCCTCGTCCGCCTGGAGCTCGCTGACGGGGGTGTCGCGCTGGAGGGCCAGTTCGCGGGCGGCCGGGGCGGGCGAGGTGACGTCCGGCTCCCGCTCGCGGAGGAGGACGACGCGGGCGTGCAGGGCCTCGGGGTCCTCGACGCGGTCGCGGAAGAAGTCCTCCGGGTCGGCGCCGGCCGCGAGGTCCCCGGCGAGCAGGGTGCTGTGCGCGGTGAGGGCCTCGGGGAGCTCGGCGGCGAGCGCGGGGCGGCCGGCGAGCGCGGCGAGGACCGTCGCGAAGTGCCGGCCCGTGGCGCCCGCGAGGTCGCCCTCGGTCCAGATGAGCGGCATGGTGTCGGCCAGCTCGGCCGCCAGGGTCTTGGCGGGGTTGCTGTAGGTGGCGATCGCCGGTCCGCAGCGCTCGGCGACCTGGTCGAGGCGGTCGGCGAGCGCCTCGACCGCGCGGGCGTCCGCGGCCAGCAGGCCGATGCGGTCGGCGAGCACGAGCAACGGCGTGAGCAGGGACCAGAGGATGCCGGGGCCGACCGGCAGCGCGACCCGGTGGGCGGTGGCCCCGGGCTCGGCGTCCGCCGCGCGGGCCTCGCCGGGCGAGTTGGTCAGGGGGATCGCGAGGCCGCGGGCCTGGGTGGTGGCGTCGGCCAGCGGGGAACCGGCCGGGGTGACGCAGACGACGGAGCAGCCGCGCCGGTAGGCCTGTTCGAGCAGGATCGCGAGGCCGGGTTCCGTGCCGTCCGGGCTGGCGACGAGCAGCAGGTCCAGCGGGCCCGTCCAGCCGGGGAGCGTCCAGCGGAGGGCGCCGGGGGCGGGGGCCACGCCGGTCGGGCGGATCAGCGCGACCGGGGCGCTGTCACCGGCGAGGGCGGTGAGCAGATCGGCGGTGCAGCCGCCGGCGGGGCCGGGGCCGGCCACCAGGACGGCGCGTGGGCGGCCGTCGGGCCTGAGGGCGCCCACGCCCGCCTCGGTGGTGTTCCGGGCGGCCGTGCGGACCCTGGCGCCGGATTCGGCGGCGCCGCGGAGCAGGCCGTGGACATCGGCGCGGGACAGGGCGTCGGGGTCATCGAGGAGTGACTCGTCGAACACCGTTGATCAGCCTCCGATCGCCGTGGCGCACGCGCTCGCCGTCGCGTACGCCGTACGGGTTTGCCTGGGCCGGACGGGCGGGGTCAGGCCGGGCGCCGGGCCTCGTCCACGAGCAGCACGGGGATGCCGTCCCGGACGGGGTAGGCCAGGCCGCAGCCGCTGCCGCCCTGGCACACCAGCTCGGGGGTCTCCTCGGTGGCGCCTTCCTCGCGGAGGGGGGCGTGGCACGCCGGGCAGGCGAGGATCTCCAGGAGACCGGCTTCGAGCGGCATGGGGGTTCCCTTCGGGATGTGCGTCTCTGTCCGGCCAGCCTAGTCGCTCCCGCTGGGGGTGCGGGATCGTGGCGCGGCCACGGCGGGGTCCTCCGCAGGGCCCCGGCGGCGCGGGCGCGCCGCGCTTCGGGCTCTGCCCCGGACCCCGGTTCTCAAACTCCTCCGGTCGCCCCCCCCGGCGGTGCTCCGGGCAGGCCCGTTCACCCGCCCGGCGCTCCGGGGGCGGCGGGCTCACGCCCGGACGATCGCCAGGACCTCGTCCCGCACCCGCGCCACCGTCTCCGCGTCGCGCGCCTCCACATTCAGCCTCAGCAGCGGCTCCGTGTTGGAGGCGCGGAGGTTGAACCACCAGTCGGGCGTGGTGACGGTCAGGCCGTCCAGCTCGTCGATCGCGGTGCCCTCGCGGCCCTCGTACGCGGCGCGGACCGCGGCCGCGCTGGCGGCCTGGTCGGCGACGGTGCTGTTGATCTCGCCGGAGCCGGCGTACCGGTCGTACTCCCGGACGAGCCCCGAGAGCGCGCCTTCCTGGCCGCCGAGGGCGGCGAGGACGTGGAGGGCGGCCAGCATGCCCGTGTCGGCGTTCCAGAAGTCGCGGAAGTAGTAGTGCGCCGAGTGCTCGCCGCCGAAGATCGCGCCGGTGCGGGCCATCTCCTCCTTGATGAAGGAGTGCCCCACCCGGGTGCGGACCGCCTCGCCGCCGTGCTCCTTGACGACCTCCGGCACCGACCACGAGGTGATGAGGTTGTGGATGACCGTGCCGCCGGGGTGCTTCGCGAGCTCCCGCGCGGCGACCAGGGCCGTGATCGCGGACGGGGAGACCGGCTCGCCGCGCTCGTCGACGGCGAAGCAGCGGTCGGCGTCGCCGTCGAAGGCCAGGCCGATGTCGGCGCCGGTCTCGCGGACCTTCTCCTGGAGGTCGACGAGGTTCTTCGGGTCGAGGGGGTTGGCCTCGTGGTTGGGGAAGGTGCCGTCGAGCTCGAAGTACATCGGCGTGAGCTCGACGGGCAGGCCCTCGAAGACCGTGGGCACGGTGTGCCCGCCCATGCCGTTGCCCGCGTCGACGACGACCTTCAGCGGCCGGATGCCGCTCAGGTCCACCAGCGAGCGGAGGTACGCGGCGTAGTCGGCGAGGACGTCCCGCTGGGTGAGCGTGCCGGGGGTGGCGGCGGGCTCCGGGGCCCCGGAGTCGGCCCAGCCCTCGACGAGGGCGCGGATCTCGGCGAGGCCGGTGTCCTGGCCGACGGGGGCGGCGCCCGCCCGGCAGAGCTTGATGCCGTTGTACTGGGCGGGGTTGTGGCTGGCCGTGAACATGGCGCCCGGCAGGTTCAACTGACCGCTGGCGAAGTACAGCTGGTCGGTGGAGCACAGCCCGATCTCGGTGACGTCGACGCCGCGCGCCGCCGCGCCGCGCGCGAAGGCACGCGACAGGCCCGGCGAGGAGGGCCGCATGTCATGGCCGACCACGATCGCGTCGGCGCCGGTCACCTGGGCGAAAGCGGCGCCGAAGAGCTCGGCCAGCCCCTCGTCCCACTGATCGGGGACCACGCCGCGCACGTCGTACGCCTTCACGATCTGCGACAGATCAGCCACAGCCAACCCCTCCTGGAGTCCGGTACAGGAAGACAAACCTACCCGGAGGGACAGGAGACGCTGTCAGGAGTCGGGCGAGCGCAGCACTCTGAGGTGGCCTCGGCGGGCGACCTCCATCGGATCGGCCTCGCGGCCGGCCGGGGCGGTGGCGCCGGAGGTGCCGCCCGGCGGGGCCATGCGCTCCTGCGGACGGGCCGCCTCACGCACGGCGTTGGCCAGCGCTTCGAGGTCGTCACCGCTGGGGCGGGCGGGACCGCTGTCGAGGGCGAGCCGGACCACGTCCCAGCCACGGGGGGCGGTCAACCGCTCGGAGTGCTCGGCGCACAGGTCGTAACAGTGGGGTTCCGCGTAGGTGGCGAGCGGTCCGAGAACGGCGGTCGAATCGGCGTAGACGTACGTCAGCGTCGCGACGGCCGGGCGGCCGCACGCGGTGCGCGAACAGCGACGTACAGGGCTCACGAGGTTGGACGGTACCGCACTCTTGAGCGGTCCGCGACGACTCTCCTCCGGCTCACTCCTCCGTGTCGTCCCGGTTCGTCCCGTCGACACCGTTTCGCCACCGGGCCGTTGACCTGCGCGGAGGCCGTCGAACCGGATTTCGGCCGGTCGAAAAATTGTCATGAAGCCGTCCGTACAGTGTCATTCGGCATGGATCGACCGGTCCGCTACCTGGCCGCAATTGATCGCAGAGATGACCGGAATGTTCATCCGGCGACATGCTGTGGATGCGCGATCACTACGTGCGCACGGCCGACCGGCGGATACCCTCAGGAGTGATGGACAGCCCCGTACCTCCTCGTCACTCCGCATCGCGCCCGCGTCACCGAGACCGTCACGGACGTGGCATGCGCGGTCCGATCGCCCCGCCCCAAGTGCCGCTGTCGGTCAGTCGCGGCGAGGCGTTCGTCGATCTGGTGCACGACTCGGCGGAGCGGCTGGAGCGGCGCTGGCCCCAGCTCGCCGCCGTCGACTTCGTCGTCCGCGAGGTGCCGGTCACCCTCCGCGACGCGAGGGCACCGGCCGCGGATCCCGACGGGCCGGAGGGCCTCGACGTCTTCGACTTCGACGGCGAATCCGTGCCCCTCGGGCGGTACGTGCCCGCCCACGGCGACGCGCCCGACCGGATCGTGATCTACCGCCGCCCGGTGGAGATCCGCACCAAGAGCCGTGACGAGCGGGCCCTGCTCGTCCACGAGGTCGTGGTGGAGCAGGTCGCCGAACTCCTCGGGCTCGCGCCGGAGTCGGTGGACCCCCGCTACGGGCAGGACTGAGCGGCACCGGTCGGGCCGGGCGGGTGGTTCAGGCCACCGGCTGTTCAGGCTGTGAATGATGCAGGGGCTGAACAATGCGGCCTCTGAACAATGCGGCGCCTCGACAATGCGGCCGCTCGACGGTCCGGTGGTTCGACGATCCGGTGGTTCGACGATCCGGCCGTCAGCGGTTCAGCATCGACAGGTCCTGGCCCGCCGTCGGCACCGCCACCGTGGAGCGGTCGTCCGGCACCGGCTGGACCGTGAACATGGGCACGCCGTCCTTCGGCAGCGACAGCGTCCGTGAGGCGTGCACCGGGCCCCCGGAGACCTTCTCCACGGTCACCGCGTACGTCCCCTTGGCGCCGGTGGGCTGCGGGGGCTCCACGGCCAGCGTGGTGCCCGCCTTGACCGTGTAGGTCTTGCTGACGGCGGTCCCGCCCTCGCTGCCCGCCGACGAGGTGACCTTCACCTCCGCGGCCTCCTTGCCGGGCGCGACCAGGGCGAGCGTGCTGCCCTTGGGGCGGTTGTCCGCGACCGTGCCGCGCCGCTCGACGGGCGCGGTGGCGGGGATGAACGCGGTCTCCTGCTTGTCGTCCTTGCCGCGCGTCACCCGCAGGGCCGCGACGACCGGGGACTTGGCGCCTTCCGCCGTAAGGAGCAGCGACCCGGCCTCGCCCTTGGTGACGTCCCCGAGGTCGACGGCCTCCGTCATGCCGCTCTTGATGTGCAGCGTCTCGTGGCCGGCCGGGGTGATCGAGCCGCTCGGCCCGGCGAACCGCAGCTTGAGGTCGGCGTCGTCCGTGCCGGGCGCGAAGGCGATCAGCCTTACGGACGTCGCGTCGGCCGGGATGCCCGGCAGGACGGCGTCGGCGGCCGGTTCGGCGGAGGCCGGCAGCCAGTCGCCGCCGAGCTTGTCGTCGGAGGCCTGCACGGCGGCGCCCACCCGGCCGGAGCGGGCGGCCACGTGCAGCGTCGCGCTGTCCGCGGGCGCGTCCGACAGCGTCGACAGGAGCACCGGAACGGTGGACCGGGGCGGCAGGGTGACGCCCTCTCCGGCGGCGGCCTTGATCCTGCCGTCCTTGCCGTAGAGCTCCAGGTCGACGACGGCGGCCGTGGTGTCCGGGTTGGTCAGGTGGACGTAGTCCTGGCGCCCCTTGGCGGTGCTCACGCCCGGGAACCAGAAGGACGTGTCGGGGGCCGTGCACGTCAGCCCGTGCAGGCCGCGCCCGCTGCCCGCGCTGACCACGGTGGACTGCTGCACCGTCCAGCCGGGGGCCAGGGCGCCCTCGGCCGCGCCGACGAGGGCCGGCGCGTCGGAGCGGCCCGTGGTGGCGGTGGCCGGCTTGCCGGGCTCCTTCGGGGCGAGCACGGAGGTGCCGGGGGCCGTCGCGCCCTTGCCGTCGCTCTTGCCCTTGCCGTCCTTGCCATCCTTCTTGGCGCCGTCCTTACCGGCGTCCTTTCCGGCTTCCTTGGCCGCGTCCGTGACGGCGTCGTCCTTCTTGCCCGGGGCGGCCGCCACGAGGTCCGCCGCCGCCTTGCCGCCGGACACGCCCGCGGTCCGTGGCGTGAACGCCGTGTACGTGGTCTCCCCCACGTCCGAGGAGGTCGGGGCCGGGCAGAGCGCCGCCGACCGCTGCACGGGCAGCCTGGAGGGCGCCTTCGCGGGCGTCGTGCCCGCGCTGTCGGCGGGCGCGGCGACGACGGCCAGGCCCGTGGCGGCGGCGAGCGCCGCCACGGCGCCGAACAGGGACAGGGTGGTGCGCTTCACTGCTGTTCGCTCCCGTCGCGGTGGGGCCGGGTGCCGCCGCCGTACGTGGTGTCGTAGGGCTGTCCGCCGTAGCTGTACGGGTCGTAGGAACCGGCCGCGTACGGATCCGCCTGCTGCCCGCCCTGGTACGGGTCCGGCTGCGGGTACCCGGCCGCCTCCTGGCCCGCCTGCGGATAGCCGTTGCCGTCGTACTGGCCGCCGTAACCGCTCCCGTAGGCGTTGCCGTGGGCGCCCTCGTACGGACCCTCCTGGTAGCCCTGGGCGGCGTATTGGCCCTGGTGGCCGGAGTGGTCGGCCTGGCCGGTCCCCCAGCCGTCGCCGGCCTGCTGCTGCCCGTAAGGCTGCTGGTGCGGCACGGCCTCGTACGGGTCGGCGGACTGCTGGGCGTAAGGATCGGCCATCGGTTCCACCGCCACGGGCGGCTCGGGTGCCGCCGGTGCGGCCGCGCCGCCCGTGGCCCCGGCCGCGGCGCGGAGCCTGCGGGCGCGGCGGCCCTCGCCGGAGACGGGCTGCGCCGGCACGGGCGCCACGGTCTCCGGCGCGGGCGCGGCGGAGGCCGCCGGGGCCCCGGCGGCCGCGGCCTCCGGGAGGTCGTCGTCGACCTCGCGGCGGCGGCCCGGCAGGGCGAGGACCACCAGGACCAGCGCGAGCAGCCCCTGTGTCCACGCCCAGGCCGTGTGCGGCAGCGGGGTCCGGTAGGTCAGGGCGATCCGGCCGCCCTCGGCCGGGAGCGTGAAGCCCTGGGCCCAGCCGTCGACGGTCGTGGGCTTGAGCGCCCTGCCGTTCAGGGTGGCCTGCCAGCCGGGGTCGGCCTTGTCGGCGACCCGCAGCACCCGGCCGTCGCCGCCGGCGGCGAGCGTGCCGTGCGCCTCCACGGGCCCGGCCGCCACGGGCACCGGGCGGGCGCCGCCCTGGCCGCCGACGACGGTGACGCGGGCGACCTCCCGGTCGACCCGCCACAGCGAGCTGCTGTCCTGGCGGCTGAGCCGGGTGAGGCCGGTGGTGGTGTCCAGGACGCGGCCCATGCTCTTGGGGGCGCTGTCGCGGACGATCACATAGCCGACGGCGTAGTCG
This sequence comes from Streptomyces albireticuli, assembly GCF_002192455.1. Classification (NCBI taxonomy): domain Bacteria; kingdom Bacillati; phylum Actinomycetota; class Actinomycetes; order Kitasatosporales; family Streptomycetaceae; genus Streptomyces; species Streptomyces albireticuli. Next base: position 4,790,893 of record NZ_CP021744.1, on the reverse strand, counting down.
GCGAGGACGCCCGCCTGGTCGGCGCCGGAGCCCGCGACGAGCCCGGCGACGGCGGCGTCGAGCTTCTTGTCGGGCCCGGCGGAGGCGGCGAGCTCGGCGTCTCCGAGCAGGGCGCCGGAACCCCGGACGAGCGCGTAGGTGACGTGCCCGGCCTCGCCGCCGAGCACCAGGGTGCGGGCCTGGTCGCGGGTGGCCGCCTCCTCCGCGACGAACGCGGGCACCTGCGCGGCGGGCCGGCGCGCCAGCGGCCCGTCCGCGCCGCCCACCGCCCAGGCGACGGCGGCGGCCGGCGGCGCGGCGACCGCGGCGACGGCGACGAGGGCCGCGACGGGCTGCCGCCAGCCGAAGCTGAGGGCGGCGACGCGCTCGCGCGCGCCCTCGGCGCCGACGACGGACGCGGCGATGAGGGCCAGGCAGTAGGCGAGGGTGGCGGGCCCGGCCCAGCCGGAGGCGGCCGTGGTGAGCACCGCGCACAGGAGGGCGGCGAGGGCCGCGGCCCAGGCGGTGAGGACCGCCCGCCTGCGGTCGGCGCGGAGCAGGGCCGCCAGCGCGGCCAGCACCACGCCGACGAGCAGGAGACCGCCGAAGGTCTTCGGGCCGCCCGGATCGCCGGTGAGCAGCTGCCAGGGCGCGGACGCGCCCGGCTCCAGGTCGATGCCCGCCTCGGTGAGGAAGCGCCCGGGGTGCGCGAGCAGCCCGAACGACCAGGGGGCGAGGACGGCGAGCGGGGTCGCGGCGGCGGTCAGGAAACGGGTGCCGTGGACAGCCGGGCGGCCTCCGCCGCGCGTGAGGGACCAGGCGAGCGCGCCGAGGCCCAGGACGACGGCGAGCGGCCAGACGACGGGCGTGAAGGCGGTGGTGACGGTGAGCAGGAGGGCGTACGCCCAGGTCGCGCGCCAGGTGGGGCGGGCGCCCGGCGTCCGCAGCCCGGCGCTCGCGACGGCCGTGCGCGCCATCGGCGGCAGCAGGACCGCCAGGACCGCGGTGCCCAGCCTGCCGGTGGCGAGGGCGCCGGTGGCGGCGGGCAGGAAGGCGTAGGCGACGCTCGCCCAGGCCCGCAGGAGGCGTGAGGAGACCAGCGTGCGGGAAGAGAAGTAGGCGGTGAGCCCGGCCAGGGGCACCGAGCAGACGAGCAGCAGGGTGAGGGTGAAGCCGGTGGAGCCGAGGAAGAGCGCCGACAGCCCGGCGAGGACCGCGAGATAGGGCGGCGCCGCCCCGGTCGTGCCGGTGCCCACGGGGTGCCAGGCGTCGGCGTAGCGGGACCAGAGGCCGGAGACGCCGTCGGGGGCGGGCAGCAGGGCGCCGCCGGACAGCGAGCCGCCGCCGAGGAGCCCGCGGCAGGCGACGAGCGAGACGAGCAGGAGGACGGCGAAGAGGACGGGGCCGGGCTTGCGGGCGATCCGCTTGAGCCGGGCGAACTGCTCGATCTCCAGGAAGTCGGCGTCCTCGCCGCCGGGCCCGGACTCGACGGCGCCGTGCCGCCCGGCGGAGGAGGACTCGGTGTCCGGACGGCCTCCGAGACCGCTCGCGAGTCCTTCGACGGTGGCCCGGACGGTGGCGCCGGGAGGCGGGAAGAGCGGCCGCAGCTCGCTCGGGGCCACGGCCGGGCGGCCGCGTCTCTTCCGGGCGGCGCTGAGTCTGCCGGGGCGCAGCAGGGTGCCGAAGAGGCCGGTGAGCTCGTCCAGGGCCTGTCCGGGCGCCTTGCCGAGGAGGTATCCGAGTGCCCTCAGCAGGGTGCCGAGGACCAGCCGGACCAGCACGTACGGCAGGAGCTTGCCGTGGGTGTTGGCGAGCAGGGTGTGGACGGCACCGGCCTTGTCGACGCGGTGCGGGTTGACCGCGGTGCGGCCCGCGCAGTCGACGGGGCGGCGCTCGCGGGCGGCGGCCTCGGCGTGCCGGGCGACGGCGTCGGGCGCGATGAGGACCCGGTGGCCGGCGGCGTGGGCGCGCCAGCACAGGTCGACGTCGTCGCGCATGAGGGGCAGCCGGCTGTCGAAGCCGCCGAGCCGCTCGTAGACATCGCGGCGGATCAGCATGCCGGCGGTGGACACGGAGAGCACGGAGCGCACCTGGTCGTGCTGACCCTGGTCCTGCTCGCGGCGCTCCAGGCCGGTCCAGCGGCGGCCGCTGCGGGCGATGGAGACGCCCACCTCCAGCAGCTGCCTGCGGTCGTACCAGCTGCGGAGCTTGGGGCCGATGACGGCGGCTTCGGGCTCCGCGTCGGCGGCCCGCAGCAGTTCGTGGAGGGCGCCGGGCTCGGGGGCGCAGTCGTCGTGCAGGAGCCACAGCCACTGGACGGGTTCGAGCTCGCCGAGGCCCTGGCCGGTCCGGCCGCCGCGGCCGCCGGCGTCGTAGCCGTGCGGGTCGTCGGGGTCCTCGCGCCAGGTGCGGCTGACGGGGTCCCAGCCGCTGGAGCGCTTGAGGTACGGCAGTGTCTCCGGGTCCGGCGCGGGGACGGAGCGGACGGCCTCGTCGACGGCCGCGCCGAAGCCGGTGCGGCGGGCGAGGTGCAGGACGCGGTCGTCGCCGAGCGCCTCGGCCAGCAGCCGGGCGGAGTCGTCGGTGCTCGCGGTGTCGGCGCCGACGGCGGCCTGCACGGGGCGTTCCTGGCCGAGCAGGCCGGCCAGCGCGTCGGGCAGCCAGCGGGCGCCGTCGTGGGCGACGAGCACGGCGGTGACGACGTGCCGGGGGAAGGCCGGCGGCACGGCGGAGTCGTACCCGGGCAGGGGGGTGGGGGCGAACGGAGCGGTGCCGGCCGGGTGGTGGGCCGCCGTGGTGCTGTGCTCGGACATCGGGGTACGGGCCCTCCGGCCGGGGTCCGGAGGTCGCCCCCCGGAAGACTGCTGTGCTGGACTGCGGACGGTGCGCCCCCGCGGGGCGGCGGTGCGTCGCGGACGGGCCACCACACTAGTGGCTGCGCACACAGCGGTCCGCCTCGCTCGGGCGGCGCCCGGGAGACGGACCGTTCGTCAGGGGAAGGCTGTTACCGGTCGCGAACCGGCCGCGGAACCGGTCATGGAACCGGTCATGGAACCGGTTCCGGAACCGGTCGGAGTGCCGGTCGGGAGAACCGATTGAAGTACCGGTCGGGATGCCGGGCGCAGAACCGGTGGGGGTTCCCGGTGCGGGACCCCGGCGGTTTGCGCGCTCCGGCGGGGAAGCCGGTGCGGGTATGCGGGCCGGACCGGTCTCCGGTTTCCCGCGGGTCTTCCATAAGACCGTTCATCAGATCCATAGGATCTGTATGACCTATCGGAGTCCGAGTCCGATCCGGGTCGGATCCACGCGGGATCCGGCCGCCCGATCCGGGTGGTCAGACCGCGGCTTTCTTGAGGCGGCGGCGTTCACGCTCGGACAAGCCGCCCCAGATGCCGAAGCGTTCGTCATTGGCAAGGGCATATTCAAGGCACTCCGAGCGGACCTCGCAGGCGAGGCAGACCTTCTTGGCCTCGCGGGTGGATCCACCTTTTTCGGGGAAGAAGGACTCGGGATCGGTCTGAGCGCACAGTGCGCGCTCCTGCCAGCCGAGCTCCTCGTCCGCCTCCTCGACCAGCAGTTGCTGAAACAGCTCGGTCATGTGCGCCCCTCGTCTGTCATTTGCGTCCCCGTGATGCTGCCTTCATCAAAGCGGCAGAACGACACGGGTGAAATTACAAGTGTGCCGATCCGGGCCAGTCAAGCCGAGATCTGCTATTGGGCCCCTTATTCACTCTGCGGAACCAAAGCCAAGCAGAAAGTGCCCAAAACAATACAAGTCCGGACACATACATCTGCTCGCCACGACCGCCCCGTCACCTCTCTATGAGGTGAGGACGCCACGTGCGGCAATCCCGTTGCACCGTCCGGCCGAACGATGTTTACGGTCCCGACTGGTGCGCCACCTGTCCGTACCCACACATACGCAAACCTTTCGGCACCCACAGTAACCGGATGAGGTGAAAGATTAGCCCCAAAACGGACACGCGGTTGACAGAGCGCGGTCGCGCCCGCCACCTTGTTTCCATGCCAGCTATCGCCGCACTCAGCCTGACCCGCGCCTACGGGTCCCGCTGCGCTGTGCAGGCACGCTGTCGCTGTTCCAGCTGTTGATGCCCACGCGCTCCAGCTGACCTTCGCACCTCACCGCCCGCCGAGGGCTCGCGCTCCCGCACGCCCGTACGCGGCCACGCGTCACCCGTTCCGCCTGCTCCGCGCCGCCCCAGCACTTCCGCCGAGGAATCCCGCACATGAACAGCGATGTCCAGATCGCCGGCGACCCGCTCGCCGTCCCGCACCTGATGCCGCCGGTGCCCGCCCACCCCAGCACCGTCGCCGAGTTCGCCGGGCTGGCCCGCTCCGTCGCCGCCGACCGGGCCTCCTGGGCCCACCTCGTCCAGTACGACGCCACCAGCCGCTGGTACCACCGCCTGCGCACCGGCCCCGGCTACGAGGCCTGGCTGCTGAGCTGGGTCCCCGGCCAGGGCAGCGGCCCGCACGACCACGGCCCGTCCTCCGGCGTGCTGACCGTCCTCCAGGGTGAACTCACCGAGATCACCGGGGGCACGGGGCCGCACGGCGGCGCCCGCCGCCGGCTGCGCGCCGGAGCGCAGCGGGTCTTCGCGCCCGGCTACGCCCACGAGGTCGTCAACGACTCCCTCGCCCCGGCCGTCAGCCTCCACATCTACTCCCCCGGGCTCACGGAGATGCCCATGCACGGAGTCCGGCACCTGAGCAGGGACGCCTCCGCGCCGCGGCCCGCCCTCCAGGACGTCCTGCGCGGCTGACGCTCCGCCGGCCGCCCGGCCACCACCCCTCAAGCCCGGACCCCCGGCCTGACAGACTGCCCTTCATGCAGCGCATTGTGGTTCTGGCCGGCGGGATCGGGGGCGCCCGCTTCCTTCGTGGCCTCAAGTCAGCAGCCCCCGACGCGGACATCACCGTCATCGGCAACACCGGTGACGACATCCACCTCTTCGGGCTCAAGGTCTGTCCCGACCTCGACACCGTGATGTACACCCTCGGCGGGGGCATCCACGAGGAGCAGGGGTGGGGCCGGGCCGGTGAGACCTTCGCGGTGAAGGAGGAACTGGCGGCCTACGGCGTGGGGCCCGCCTGGTTCGGCCTCGGTGACCGCGACTTCGCCACGCACATCGTCCGTACGCAGATGCTCGCCGCCGGATATCCGCTCAGCGCCGTCACCGAGGCGCTCTGCGAGCGGTGGCGGCCCGGCGTGCGGCTCATCCCCATGAGCGACGACCGCGTCGAGACCCATGTCATGACCGACGACCCGGAGGCCGCCGGCGGCCGCAAGGCGATCCACTTCCAGGAGTACTGGGTCCGGCTGCGGGCCGAGGTGCCCGCGCACGCGATCGTCCCGGTCGGCGCCGACGAGGCCAAGCCCGCGCCCGGCGTCCTGGAGGCCCTCGCCGAGGCCGACGTCATCCTCTTCCCGCCGTCCAACCCCGTCGTCAGCGTCGGCACCATCCTCTCCGTGCCCGGCGTCCGCGAGGCCGTCGCCGCCTCCGCCGCGCCCGTCGTGGGCCTCTCCCCGATCGTCGGGGACGCCCCCGTGCGCGGCATGGCCGACAAGGTCCTCGCCGCCGTCGGCGTCGAGTCCACCGCCGCCGCCGTCGCCCGCCACTACGGCTCCGGCCTGATCGACGGCTGGCTCGTCGACACCGTGGACGCCGGCGCCGTACCCGACGTCGAGGCCGCCGGCATCCGCTGCCGCGCCGTGCCGCTCATGATGACCGACGTCGAGGCCACGGCGCGGATGGCCGCCGAGGCGCTCGCCCTCGCCGCGGAGGTGCGCGCGTGACCTCCCTCCCGTCCCCGGACCCGGCCCGGGCCCCTGTCCCGCCGCCCCCCGGTTTCCGGGTCTGGGCCCTGCCCGGCATCCCCGAGGTGCGGCCCGGCGACGACCTCGTCAAGCTCATCTCCGCCGCCGCTACCGCCGACGAGTTCCCCGGCCTCGCCGACGGTGACGTCCTGCTCGTCACCTCGAAGATCGTCAGCAAGGCCGAGGGCCGCGTCGTCGAGGCAGCCGACCGGCAGGCCGCCATAGACGCCGAGGCCGTACGGGTCGTGGCGCGGCGCGGCGAACTCCGCATCGTCGAGAACCGGCTCGGGCTCGTCATGGCCGCCGCCGGCGTCGACGCCTCCAACACCGCGGCCGGCACGATACTGCTCCTCCCCGAGGACCCCGACGCCTCCGCCCGCGCCCTCCGCGCCGGGCTGCGGGAAGCCCTCGGCGTCGACGTCGGCGTCATCGTCACCGACACCTTCGGGCGCCCCTGGCGCAGCGGGCTCACGGACGTCGCCATCGGCGCGGCCGGTGTGCGGGTGCTGGACGACCTGCGCGGCGGCGTGGACTCGCACGGCAACCCCCTGAACGTGACGGTCGTCGCCACGGCCGACGAGCTGGCCGCCGCCGGCGACCTCGTCAAGGGGAAGGCTTCCGGGCTTCCTGTCGCCGTTGTCCGGGGGCTTCCTCATGTCGTGGCCCCGGGTGAGAGCCTCGACGGTGAGGCCGACCTCGGGGCCCGTGCGCTCGTACGGAACTCCGCCGACGACATGTTCCGGCTCGGCACCTCCGAGGCCGTGCGCGAGGCCGTGACGCTCCGGCGCACCGTCCGCGAGTTCACCGACGCCCCCGTCGACCCCGGCGCCGTGCGCCGCGCCGTCGCCGCCGCCGTCACCGCTCCGGCGCCGCACCACACCACGCCGTGGCGGTTCGTCCTGCTGGAGTCCGAGTCCTCGCGCACGGAACTGCTCGACGCCATGCGGGACGCGTGGATCGCGGACCTGCGGGGGGACGGGTTCAGCGAGGAATCCATCGCCAAGCGGGTGCGGCGGGGCGACGTGCTGCGCGAGGCGCCCTACCTGGTCGTGCCCTGTCTGGTGATGGACGGCTCGCACACCTACCCGGACGCGCGGCGCAACGCCTCCGAACGGGAGATGTTCGTCGTCGCCGCCGGCGCCGGCGTGCAGAACTTCCTCGTGGCGCTGGCCGGTGAGCGGCTTGGGTCGGCCTGGGTCTCCTCGACGATGTTCTGCCGCCCCGTGGTCCGGTCGGTGCTGTCGCTGCCGGAGAACTGGGACCCGATGGGTGCCGTGGCCGTGGGGCACGCCGCCGCTCCGCCTCGGGAGCGGCCTGCCCGGGACGCCTCGGACTTCTTCTCCGTGCGGTAGCGATCTGCGTGCGGTAGCGATCGCCCTTGCGGTCGTGCGTGGCCGGGCGTCCGTGGTGCGGGCGCCCGGCCCTCCGGGGCAGGGCCCTGGACCGCGTATTTACGGCGCCGTGCCGGTCCCTTCCCGGCTTTCCGCCGGGTCCGCGCCGCACATACACGGCAGTGTCCAGGGCCCTGCCCCTGCGGGCCTGGCTCCCTCCCCGCCGCGTCCTTCCGCGGTCCTTCAGATGGCTCTGATGTCCCCCACCGAGAGCCTTGGGGCTCTTCTTGGTTGTGCTCTTGTCGTCAGGAGGATGAGGCGGCACGCCCTGTGTCTCTGGCCCTCGTACGGGGCCAGCAGGTCCAGCATCCCCGCGTCGTCCGTCCCCCTCGCCCCCGTCAGCGCGTAGCCCACCGTCCTCGGCAGGTGCAGGTCGCCCACCGTGACCGCGTCCGGCGCTCCGTTGCTGCGCTGGACCGTCTCCGCCGCCGTCCACGGGCCGATGCCCGGGATCGCCTGGAGGCGGGCCGCGGCCGAAGGCCCGTCCATCGCCGCCGCCTCCTCCAGCCGCGCCGCCGAGCGGGCCGCCCGGACGATCGCCGCCGACCGCTTCCCGTCCACGCCCGCCTTGTGCCACTCCCAGGACGGGATCAGCGCCCAGGCCCGGGGCTCCGGCATCACGCGCATCCCGGACGCCGGGCCCGGTGCCGGCTCGCCGTGCCGCTGGAGCAGCAGCCGCCAGGCCCGGTACGCCTCGTCGCTGGTCACCTTCTGCTCCAGGATCGCCGGGACCAGCGACTCCATGACCAGGCCGGTGCGGGCCAGGCGCAGGCCCGGGTTGCGGCGGTGCGCCTCGTGCAGGAGGCGGTGGCGCGGTACGAACGCCTCCGGGTCGTCCGTCGCGCCGAGCAGGGTGGGGAGGGTCTCCAGGAGCCAGTCCGCGCCCGGGCCCCACGCCTCGGCGCGCACCCGGCCGTCGTGGCACACCAGGTGCAGGGTGCCGGGGCCCGCCGGGGTGCGGGTGGCCCGCCAGACCGATCCGTCCGGCGCCCGGCGGTAGGCCGGGTCGCCGGGGCCGCGCGCCAGGACGCCCAGCGTGCGTCCCAGGTCGTACGGGCCCGGTGGGGCCCATGTGCGCGTTCCCATCCGGTCAGGGTACGTCCGGCCGGATAGGGAAGGGGAGGGTCCGTGTCCGTTTTTGGGGCTGCGCGGCGCTGCGGGGAATTGGTGCCGGAAAATCACTCTTGTGAGTGAATGGCTTGCTCCGCCGTGACGGTCACTGGTCCGACGAGAAGCGGACCGCCGCGTCCGGGATCCTCGCCCCGCACCAGATCCTCGCCCCGGCCCGCAGTTCGTTGTCGGCGCCGACGTCGGCCCCGTCCCCGATGACCGCGCCGTCGAGGACCGTACGGGCCCCGATCCGCGCCCCCGCGCCCACCAGCGAGTCACGCACCTGCGCACCCGCCTCGATCACCGCGCCGTCCAGCACGGTGCTGCCGTCGACCCGCGCGCCCGGCGCCACCCGGGCGCCCGCGCCGATGACCGTGCCGCCCGTGAGCTTGGCGTCCGGGGCCACCTCCGCGGTGTCGAGGACCAGCCGGTCACCGCAGCGGCCGGGGACCGCCGGGGACGGCGCCCGGCCCATGACCAGGTCCGCCGAGCCCCGTACGAAGGCCTGGGGGGTGCCGAGGTCGAGCCAGTACGTGGAGTCGACCATGCCCTGGAGGTGGGCGCCCGCCGCCAGCAGACCGGGGAACGTCTCGCGCTCCACCGAGACCGGGCGGCCCTCCGGGATGGTGTCGATCACCGAGCGGTTGAAGACGTACGCGCCCGCGTTGATCTGGTCCGTGACGATCTCCTCGGGCGTCTGCGGCTTCTCCAGGAAGGCCGTCACCCGCCCGTCCGGGTCGGTCGGGACCAGCCCGAAGGCCCGCGGGTCCTCGACCCGGGTCAGGTGCAGGGAGACATCCGCGCCCGCCGTGCGGTGGGTGTCGACCAGGGCCTCGATGTCGAGGCCGGTGAGGATGTCGCCGTTGAAGATCAGGACCGGGTCGTCCGGGCCGGAGCGCAGCTTGGCGGCCACGTTGCGGATCGCGCCGCCGGTGCCCAGCGGCTCCTTCTCGGTGACGTACTCCAGGTGCAGGCCCAGCGCGGAGCCGTCGCCGAAGTACGGCTCGAAGACCTCGGCCAGGTAGGACGTGGCCAGCACGATGTGGTCGATGCCCGCCGCGCGCGCCCGCGCCAGCTGGTGGGTGAGGAAGGGGACGCCGGCCGCCGGGACCATGGGCTTGGGCGTGTTCATCGTGAGCGGGCGGAGCCGGGTTCCCTTGCCGCCGACCAGGAGGATCGCTTCTGTCACCTTGTCGTCTCTGCTTCCTGCTGGGGCCGGGCCGTGATCGGCGGCCAGTGTATGCAGACCCGGAGTAGGTGGATTGCCAGATCAGCGTCCCTGGAGCCGGGCCGCCGTGGAGCGCGCCGTGCCGAGCCTGCTGTAGAGGCGGTCACCGGGGCACTCCGTCGCGTAGCCGTCGCGGTGCCCGGAGATGACCTTGAGCTTGACCGAGGTCCCCTTCTTGAACAGGTTGCCGCCGCCGGACACCAGCGTCGTGGTGCCCCTCGGGTTGGCCCCGAACAGTCCGAGCTTCCAGGCGGTGAGGGCGCCGACGGCGCTCACGGCCGCGGTGGGCGGGCTGCTCTTGTCGAATGTTCCGAGAACGGCGATGCCCATGCTGTTGCTGTTGAAACCGAGGGTGTGGGCGCCCATGACGGCCCTGGCCACACCGCCGGCGCGGCCTTCGTAGATCTTGCCGCACTTGTCGATAAGGAAGTTGTAGCCCAGGTCACGCCACCCGCTGCTCACCACGTGGTAGCGGTAGATACTGCGGATGACCGAGGCGGACTGAGCGCAGGTGTAGCGGTTGCCGGAGGCCGAATGGTGCACGAAGGCGGCCCGCACGGTGTTGGTGTACGCGAAGCCCTTCTCGCGCAGCGACTCGTCGGCGCCCCAGCCGGCCCGGGTGACGAGGCGCGGGCGCGGGCCGACGTAGCGGCCGGTGTCGGCCATCGACTGGTCCACGTCGTCGAGGTCCCCGGGGTACGTGGCGTCGACGGGGTCGCCGTACTCGGAGACCCGGGGCACCGACGCGTCGTCCGGGTCCATCGGGAACTCCGGGTCGTCGGCCCGGTGGCCGGTGCCCCGGCCGGTGCCGGTGGCGGCGATGTCGGCCACCGAGGTGGCCTTGCCGGCCGCCGGGATCTCGGTGGCGCCCAGCGGGACCAGCGGGGCGTTGGCGGCCGAGGTGGCGATCTCCTCCTCGGTGTCCGGCGGCGCGACGGCGCGGGTGCGGACCGGGTCCTCGCCCGGGTCGACCAGTTCCAGGCGCATACCGGCCGGCAGGGCACGGCCCTCCGGGGTCCGGTCGGCGACGGCCTCCGGGCGCACGCGCACCTGGATGGCGTCGGAGGCGCCGACCCACAGCGGCGCGGTGGAGCCGCGCAGCCGCCCGCCGCGCCCCTCGGCGGAGTCCAGGTCGGGGCGGTCGTCGTCATGGGTCTGCACGTCCTGCCACTTCGACCAGTCGCCGTTGGCCACCGCGCGGGTGCGCACCTGGGCCAGGCCGCGCAGCTCGGCGGAGGCGTCGTCCCAGACGATGCCGACCAGGGAGAAGGGCTTCACCTCCCGCTCCAGCAGCCCCTGCTCGGGGGCGGGCCCGCCCCCGAAGGCGCGCGCCCGGCCGCCCGCGGCGAGCGGGATCAGCGGCAGCGACTGCGTCGAGCCGGGGACCGCCCGGGGCGCGGCGGGCGCGTGCCCCTTGCTCCCACGGACCCCCGGGGAGGGCGAGGGAGCCGCCCCGTAAGAGGTCGCGAGGAAGGGCAGGGTGAGGGCGGCGGCGCATGCGGTCACGGTCGAGGAGACAAGAAATCCACGCATAAAAGAAATCCTGGACATATACGGGCAGACATGTCCATTCAGCGGGTGACGGCCAGTCGGCCGTGGCGGCCGTCACCCCGGGCCGTATCCCCCGGCCCGCGGCCGGCCCGCCGCGTAACCTGACGGCGATGAACGCCACCGATCGCACCCCCGCCGACCTGCTGCGTTCCGCGCTCGCCGCGGACCCGGCCCGCCCGCTCGTGACCTTCTACGACGACGCCACCGGCGAACGCGTGGAACTGTCCGTGGCGACCTTCGCCAATTGGGTGGCGAAGACCGCCAATCTGCTTCAGGACGCCTACTCCGTCGAGCCGGGCGACCGCGTCGCCCTGCACCTGCCCGCCCACTGGCAGACCGCCGTCTGGCTGCTGGCCTGCGCGTCCGTCGGCGTCGTGGCCGACGTGGGCGGCGACCCGGCCGCCGCGGACCTGGTCGTCAGCGGCCCGGACACACTGGAGGAGGCGCGCGCGTGCTCCGGCGAGCGCGTGGCCCTCGCCCTGCGCCCCCTGGGTGGCCGGTTCCCCCAGCCGCCGGAAGGCTTCGCCGACTACGCCGTCGAGGTGCCGAGCCAGGGCGACCGCTTCGCCCCGTACGTCCCCGTGGACCCGGACGCGCCCTTCCTCGCCGTGGGCGGCCTGGAGCTGACGGGCGCCCAGCTGGTGGAGCGGGCCCGCACGGACGCCTTCCAGCACGGCCTCGGCACGGGCTCGCGGATGCTGTCCGGCCTGCCGTACGACAGCTGGGACGGCCTCTCCGCCGGGCTCTTCGCCCCGCTGGCGGCCGGCGGCTCCGTGGTGCTCTGCCGCAACCTCGACCGGCTCTCCGGAGGCGGCCTGGACAAGCGCCGGGAGACCGAGCGCGTCACCGTGACGGCCCTCTGACGCTGCCGCATCCGCGCGGCCGCGCGATGATCGGGGGGCACGCATCAGACCAAGGCGCGGGCCCCCCGCGCGGACCAGGCCCCTACGGAGGCACGTACCACCCGGTGAGGGAGGGACGCAGCCGTGCACGACAGCATCGATCTCCTGCCGCCCGCGCCCCGGCGGCGGCGCCGCTGGCTGCGCTGGCTGGCCCTGGGCCTGGTGGTGCTGGTGCTCGCCGTGGTGGCCGTGGGCTGGCTGCTCTACCAGCGGCTCGACAGCAACATCACCACGGACACCGCGACCGCGAACGAACTGGCGCGCTACGAGAAGGAGCGCCCCTCGGAGCTGGTGTCCGGCGCGCAGAACATCCTGATCATCGGCTCGGACACCCGGGACGGCCCCGGCAACGGCAGCTACGGCGAGGACAGCGGCCAGCGCTCGGACACCACGATCCTGCTGCACGTGGCCGCCGACCGGCACAGCGCGACCGCCGTCAGCCTGCCGCGCGACCTGATGGCGAGGATCCCGGCCTGCCGCCGCCCGGACGGCACCGAGACCAACGAGCGGTTCGCCCAGTTCAACTGGGCCTACGAGCTCGCGGGGGCGGCCTGCACCATCCGCACCGTCGAGAACATCAGCCACATCCGCATCAATCACCATGTGATCGTCGACTTCAACGGCTTCAAGCGGCTGGTCGACGCCATCGACGGGGTCGAGGTGTGCCTCAAGCAGCCCGTGGACGACCCGGAGGCCCGGCTCAAGCTCCCGGCGGGCCGTCAGGTGCTCCTCGGGGAGCAGGCGCTCGGCTACGTACGCGCCCGCTACAGCCTCGGCAACGGCAGTGACACCGAGCGGATGGGGCGACAGCAGGAGTTCCTGGGCGCCCTGTTCAAGGAGATGCAGAGCAACGGCGTGCTGCTCAACCCGGCGCGGCTCTACCCGGTGCTGGACGCGGCGACGTCCTCGCTGACCACGGACGCCGGCCTGGACACCCTGCGGAAGATGTACGACCTGGTGCGCACCGTGCGCGGCATCCCCAGCGACCGGGTCCAGTTCCTCACGGTGCCGCGCCGCCCGTACCCGTACAACCCGGACCGCGACGAGCTCGTCCAGCCGGACGCCGACCAGCTCTTCGAGCAACTGCGCCGGGACCGCCCGGTGTCGGTGAGCGCCAACGTCCGGCCCGCGGACGGCAAGCCCGGCGGCGGGCCGGCGGGGAGCCGGCCCGGGGCCGAGGAGGGCGCCGAGGAGTGGACGCCCGAGCCGGAGTCCCCCGCGGCGGGTCCGGGTCCCGGGTACGGCGAGCCCTCCTCCGGCGCGCCCGCCTCGGGCGAGCAGTCCATCGCCCCTCCCGGCGCCTCCCCGATGAGCCCCCCGGCCGTCTCCCCGTCCCCCACCGCCCCTCCCACATACGAGGGAACCACCGCAGCACACGGCATCTGTGGATGAATCACCCGAAGCGTATGATCGGGTTTTTGCGTGGGCGAAGGGATTGGGCAGATTGCCCAGTTGTAGGGGAGTGGAATTTGTCACCGGCGTCGCTTGACGCTGAACTGGGCGGATAGTGTGAGCGATCCGGTGCGCACGGCCGGCTGACCGCGCACTGCACTGATGACGTGACCGAGCGCCTCTGGGGGGTAGGCGCCGCGTGGCACCGACGGAGGATTCAAGCGACCGTGGACGCGCAAGGCCGTGGGCGGGCGGGTGGCATCGACCCCGCCGACCAGTGGGTCTTCGACCCGAAAACCGGCAGCTACGAGCTGCGTCTTGACCAAGCCGAGGAGGCCGGGCAGGCCTCCGGGCACAGCTCCAGTACCGCTCCCACCGCCGATGCCCCGGCCGCTCCCGCCAAGCCCCGAAGCACCGAGGCACCGCCCGGCCGCCGCGCCGTGCCGCCGCAGCGCGGCGGTGGCGGCGGCGGACGGCGCGCGGGGGCCAAGCCGGCCACCGGCCGGCGGCGGCCCAAGCCGAAGAAGAGCACGAAGAAGAAGGTGATGCTGTGGACCGGCGGCACCCTCGCCTTTGTGCTGGTCGGCGGCTCGCTGGGCGCGTATCTGCTCTATCAGCACTTCAACAACAACCTGAACAAGATCGATGTCGGCGTGGACAACGCCGCCGTCACCAAGGGCCCCGTCAACATCCTGGTCATCGGTACCGACAAGCGTGACGGCAAGGGCAACCAGGGTTACGGCGACGAGGGCAGCGTCGGCCACGCGGACACCACGCTGCTCTTCCACGTCTCCGAGGACCGGTCGAACGCCACGGCGCTCTCCATCCCGCGTGACATGATCACCGACATCCCGGAGTGCACCACCAAGAGGGACGGGAAGACCACGACGATCCCGGGCTCCACGGGCGTCCGGTTCAACGAGAGCCTCGGCCAGGAGGACCGCGACCCGGGCTGCACCTGGCGGACCGTCGAGGCGCTCACGGGCCTGAAGGTCAGTCACTTCATGATGGCGGACTTCAACGCCGTCAAGCAGATGTCGGCGGCCGTCGGCGGCGTCGAGGTCTGTCTCGCCAAGGACATCGACGACCCCAAGTCGCACCTCAAGCTCAGCAAGGGCCGGCACAAGATCCAGGGTGAGGACGCGCTCGCGTTCGTCCGCACCCGGCACAGCGTGGGCTTCGAGAGCGACCTGGACCGGATCAAGCTCCAGCAGCAGTTCCTGAGTTCGATGATCCGCGAGATGAAGTCGGACGACACCTTCACCAACCCCAAGAAGCTCTACAACCTCGGTGACGCGGCGACGAAGTCCCTGACGGTCGACACGGGAATAGGGTCCGTCAGCAATCTGACCAAGCTGGCGAAGGACCTCAGCCGGGTCAACATCAAGAACATCTCCTTCGTGACCGTCCCGGTCAAGGACAACCCCGCCGAGGGCAAGAACCACAAGACGGTCGTCCTCGACAAGCCGAAGGCCGATCCGCTCTTCGCCATGGTCCGCGACGACGTCTCCCTCACCGAGGTGAAGGAGAAGGAGAAGAAGCAGCAGGAGAAGGCCGACGCCGCCCAGGACGCCCTCCTCAAGGGTCCCAAGGCCGAGCCCGCGAACGTCCGGGTGAAGGTCCTCAACGGCAGCGGCCGGATCGGCGCCGCCCAGGAGGCCGTCCTCTGGATGCAGAACTCCAAGGCCATGCGCCACACCAGTAATGGCGGCAACGCCGTCGGCGGCAAGAAGCTGGACAAGACCGTCCTGGAGTTCGCCCCCGACCAGGCCGATCAGGCGCGCCGGCTCGCGGAGGTCATGGGCCTGCCCGCCGAGGCCCTCAAGGTGGGCAAGACGGACGCCGCCCCGACCGCGGAGATGACGCTCACCCTCGGCGCCGACTACAAGGCCGCGGGCACTCCCATCTCCGTGCCGACGCCCGAGAAGGCGCCGGAAGGCATCCAAAAGGTCGAAGCGGACGACAAGAACATCTGCGCCAAGTGAACCCAGCCCCCGCACACATGCATCTCACTATCGGACGACCGGTCATTTGAGCACGGCACGGCCGTACGATCCGCTCGGAGCGATCTGCGTGCACAGAGCGACGAGATCAGACACGCCTGCCCATCGGGCCGGACGCAGCAGTTAGGGGAGGCCCCATGCGGGACAGCAGTGTGCGGG
Source organism: Streptomyces albireticuli (assembly GCF_002192455.1). Lineage (NCBI taxonomy): Bacteria > Bacillati > Actinomycetota > Actinomycetes > Kitasatosporales > Streptomycetaceae > Streptomyces > Streptomyces albireticuli. Next base: position 4,775,339 of record NZ_CP021744.1, on the reverse strand, counting down.
GGCCGCGGGCGCGCGGCCGCGTCCCGGGGGCCCGCGGCGGGCAGGAAACCGGCGCGGCCGGGAAGGCCGAGGACACCGGGAAGGCCGGAAAAGCCGGGAAAGCCCAAGAGGCCGGAAAGGCCGGGAAGTCCGGCAGGTCCGGTGGTTCCAAGCACCGCGCCGGGCGGCGCACCCGCGCGGCCCGAATAGCCCGCTGGACCGCGCTCTGCCTCGCGGTCCTCGTCCTCGGCACCGCCGCCGCGGGGTACTTCTACTACGAGCACCTCAACGGCAACCTCAAGAAGGACGCGCTCAACCTCGGCGACAAGCGGCTCGACCGCAGCGCCGCCAACGCCGCCGGCCAGCGGCCCCTGAACATCCTGATCCTGGGCTCGGACAGCCGGAACAGCCCGGAGAACGTCGCCCTCGGCGGCGCCCGCGAGGACGCCGACCGCAAGCCGCTCGCCGATGTGCAGATGCTGGTGCACGTCTCCGCGGACCGCACCAACATGTCGGTCATCAGCGTCCCGCGCGACACCCGGGTGACGATCCCCAAGTGCACCGACCCGGAGGACGGCAAGGTCTACCGGGAGACCGACCGCCAGATCATCAACACCAGCCTGATGAACGGCGGCCCCGGCTGCACGGTCGCCACCTGGGAGGAGCTCACCGGCATCCCCGTCGACCACTTCATGATGATCGACTTCGCCGGTGTGGTGAACATGGCCGACGCCGTCGGCGGCGTCCCGGTCTGCGTCGACAGCAACGTCTACGACGACAAGTCGGGGCTGCGGCTGCGCAAGGGCCGGCAGAACGTCAAGGGCGAGCAGGCCCTCCAGTGGCTGCGCACCCGCCACGGCTTCGAGGACGGCAGCGACATCGGCCGCACCCACGCCCAGCACATGTACATGAACTCGATGGTCCGCCAGCTCAAGTCCGGCACCAAGCTCTCCGACCCGGGCCAGCTCACCGACCTCGCCGAGGCCGCCACCAAGGCGCTCACCGTCGACAAGGACCTCGGTTCGGTCAAGAAGCTCTACGACCTCGCCGACGACCTCAAGCGGGTGCCGTCCGGCCGGATCACCATGACCACCATGCCGTGGGTCTCCGACCCGCAGAACCCGGACGCGCACGTGATCCCCAAGCCGGGCGACGCGGACAAGCTCTTCTCGCTGGTGCGCAACGACATCGCGCTCGACGGCAAGGACAAGAAGAAGGACGAGAAGAGCGCCTCGCCCGCGGCCCCGAGCGGGCCGAAGAGCGCCGTCGACGTCACCGTCTTCAACGGCACCGGCACGGCCGCCCAGCCCGTGGCCGTCGGCCGGGGCTCCGACATCGCCGCCTTCCTGGTGAAGCAGGGCTTCAGCAAGGCCACGGCGGACTCCACGCCCCGGTCGCAGGCCGACACGACGCTCAGCTACGCGAAGGCCTCCCAGCGCGGCGACGCCGAGGCACTGGCCAAGGCCCTGGGGCTGCCGGACAGCGCGCTGCGGATGTCCACGGCGGTCGACGGGCTGACCCTGGTCATCGGCGGGGACTGGCGTACGGGCACGTCCTACCCGAAGGCCGCGGACGGCCCGAAGGACGACGCCGGGAAGAACGGCGAGAAGAAGGACGGCAAGGGCGAGGACAAGGACGGGGAGAAGCCCCGCGGCAAGGCCGACGACAACAAGGCGCCCGAGAGCGCGGACCCGCTCAACGGCGACGACACCTCGGCCTGCATGAAGGTCAACTCGCTGAATCGTTTCTGAGCGGGACCGTTCCGGCCGGACCGTTCCCGGTCGGAACGGTCCGCGGACGGGCCGCCGTAAGGGTCCGGGCGGACCCGTACGGCGGCGCGCTCCCTACTTCGTGACCGCCGGGCGGCGGCTGGCGATGACCTTGCGGGCCAGCGAGCGCGGGCTGGTCAGGAAGCCGAACCCCCACGACATGTGCATCGTCGCCAGCGCCACCGGGATCTGCGCCCGCGCCTTGAGCGGCAGGCCCTTGCCCGCGGGCACCGAGCCCGCGGCGATGGCCGCCAGGTACCCGGCCGGCACGACCAGGCCCCACGGGGTGACGGCCGCGCCGACCACCACGCCCGCGGCGATGGCCACGACGGCGGTCGGCGGCGCGAGGTAGCGGAGGTTGATCGAGCCCTGGTGGTAGCGGGCGACGACGTGCCGCCAGCGGCCGTAGTCCTTGTACTGCTTGGCGAGCGCCTTCACACTCGGGCGCGGCCGGTAGGAGACCTTGAGCTCGGGCGAGAACCAGATCAGCCCGCCGGCCTCACGGATCCGGAAGTTCAGCTCCCAGTCCTGGGCGCGGATGAACTCCTCGTTGTAGCCGCCCTGCTGCTCCAGCGCCTCGCGCCGGAAGACGCCCAGGTACACGGTCTCGGCGGGGCCGGCCGCGCCGCCCGTGTGGAAGGCCGCGTTGCCCACGCCGATCTTCGAGGTCATCGCGGCGGCGACGGCGTGCTCCCAGTCGTTCTCGCCCTCGGCGTGCATGATGCCGCCGACGTTCTGCGCGCCCGTCTCGTCGAGCAGCCGCACGGCCGTCGCGATGTAGTTCGGCGACAGCATGCCGTGGCCGTCCACGCGCACCACGATCGGGTGACGGGACGCCTTGATCGCGGCGTTGAGCGCGGCGGGCGTCCGGCCGGTGGGGTTGGGGACGGTGTGGACCCGGGGGTCCTCCCTGACGAGCTCGGCGGCGATCTCGTCCGTGCGGTCCGTGGACGGACCGAGGGCGATCACGACCTCCAGCTCGCCGGCGTACTCCTGTTCCAGGATGTGCCGCACGGAGGTGCGCAGATGCCGCTCCTCGTTGAGCACCGGCATGATCACGGAAACGGCGGGCGGCTGCTGTTCGGGCATGGTTCCTCGGGGGTACGGGGGTCACTCACCGGACGGGCGGGGGGCGGCGGACTCGTCGGTCACGTTACCGCCAATGGCGGAAGCCGACGCTCCCGGCCGGGTGGCAGGCGTGACCCGAACGGCGTGGGGGCGCGGTCCGTAGATCGTATGGGCATACCGTGACCGCTCCCTGGCCCTTCCGGGCCCGGCCCCGTCCTGGTCCCGTCCGTCGCGGAGGTCCCCATGACCGCACCGGCCCGCAACCCGCGCTCGCACCGGGCCCGCCACGGCGCCCCCCGCCGCCCCCGCTGGGGGCTGCGGATCACCTCGCTGGCCGCGCTGGCGGTGCTGGGGGCGGGGGGCATCGGGCACGCCGTGGTCAGCGGGATCGACAGCCGGATCGACCGGGTGGACGCCTTCCGCGGGCTGGTCGACCGGCCGCCCGAGACCCGCCAGGGGATGAACGTGCTGCTGGTGGGCACGGACGGCCGGGAGCGGATCAGCCGGGCCCAGCGGGACCGCTACCACCTGGGCGGCGCGCCCTGTCACTGCACGGACACGCTGATGCTCGTCCACCTCTCCGCCGAACGGGACCGGGCGACCGTGGTCAGCCTGCCCCGCGACACCTACGCGATGATCCCCGAGCACACCGACGAGGCCGGCCGCAGGCGCCCGGCCCACCCGCAGAAGCTCAACGCCGCCTACGCCGAGGGCGGGCCCAGCCTGACCGTACGGACGGTGGAGCACCTGACCGGCGTGCACGTCGACCACTATCTGGAGGTCGACTTCGTGAGCTTCATGCGGACCGTCGACGTGCTGGGCGGGGTGCGGGTGTGCTCGGCCAAGCCGCTCCGGGACCGCTACAGCGGGCTGGACCTGCCGGCGGGGCCCAGCGACCTGGACGGCGGGCAGGCGCTCCAGTACGTACGCTCCCGGCATCTCGACGGCGCCGCCGACCTGGGCCGGATGCAGCGGCAGCAGCGCTTCCTCGCCTCGCTCCTGCACCAGGCGACGAGCAGCGGGGTGCTGCTGAACCCGGTGAAGTTCCAGGAGGTCTCCGCCACGCTGCTGGGCTCCGTCCGCGCCGACCGGGGCTTCGGCGGGGACGAGCTGGTCGGGCTGGGCCGGGCGATGCGCAACCTCACGCCCTCCTCCGCGGAGTTCGTCTCGGTGCCGGTGGGGGTCGCGGACTTCCCGGTGCCGCGCATCGGCTCGACCGTGAAGTGGGACGAGGCTGCGGCCGGCAAGCTCTTCCAGGCCCTGCGCGACGACCGGCCGCTCACCGAGCAGAACCGCCGGGCGCACGACGCCAAGGCGCCGCGCCGGCTGGCGGGGCCGCCGGCGCCGGTCGAGGTGGCGCCGCAGAAGGTCCGGGTGCAGGTCTACAACGGCAGCGGCCGCCACGGCCTGGCCCGCGCCACCGACCGGGACCTGCGCACGACCGGTTTCAGCACGACGGGCCTGCCGGCGGACGCGCGGGTGCCGGTACCGCAGCGGCGCACGGTGATCGCCTACGACCCGCGCTGGGACCGCTCGGTGCGCACCCTGGCGGCGGCGCTGCCGGGCGCGGAGCTGCGGCCGGTGCCGCGGCAGGGGCCGGTGATGAAGGTGACGCTGGGGCTGGACTTCAAGGAGGTGCGGGCGGTGCGGGTGATTGTGCCGGTCCCGAAGCGGCGGGGGGCGGCGGCGGTCACGGGCGACCAGGTGATCTGCCCGGAGGGGCCGCTGGGAGCGGCGGGGGTGTAGCGGGGGGAGTTTTCCCCTCCCCGCCCCTTCCCGAATGTCCTCAAGCGCCGGACGGGCTGGAATCCGGTCTCCGGACCTGTCGGCGCAGGCAGGCCTGAGCGAAATCCAGCACGCCGGCCCGGCCGGTGAAGACCGGGACGGGCGGAATCGGCCCCCAGCCCCGCCGGTAGGAGCCGACCCGGGCACATCCAGCCCCTCAGCCCGCCGGTGAAAGCCGACCCGGGCACATCCAGCCCCTCAGCCCGCCGGCAAAAGGCCGGCCCGGGCAAGATCCGGACCCCGGCCCCGGCGGCAAAGGCCGGCCCGGGCGGAATCCAGCCCGTCCGGCGTTTGAGGACACCGCGCGGTGGCGCGGAAGGGCGGCCCGGGGCGCGAGCCCCGAAGACCGTGGACGGTCAATCCTCGATACCGTCCGCGGCCCGCTTCTCGCGGAGCTCCATGATGGCCCGGCGGCGCGCCAGCCGGTGCGTGCGGCGGATCTGCGCCTCCTGGTAGCGCCTGCGGTCCCGCTCCGTCTCCGGGAGGACCGGCGGGACGCGCCGCGGCTTGCCGTCGGCGTCGACCGCGGCGAAGACCAGGTACGCGCTGCCGACCTGGACGGCGGGCGTCGACTCGTTCCACCGCTCGGCGAGCACCCGGACGCCGACCTCCATGGAGGACCGGCCGGTCCAGTTCACCTGGGCCTTCACATGGACGAGGTCCCCGACGCGGACCGGCTCCAGGAAGGCCATCTCGTCCATGGACGCGGTGACCGCGGGGCCGCCGGAGTGCCGGCCGGCGACCGCGCCGGCGACGTCGTCCACCAGCTTCATGATCACGCCGCCGTGGACGGTGCCCAGCAGATTGGTGTCGCTGCCGGTCATGATGTGGGACAGCGTCGTGCGCGAGGCCGACGTCGTCTTGCCGGGTATGTCCGTCTCCGGATTCCGGTCCTGAATGGTCATGTCCACCACTGTATGCCGCCCGTCGCCCGAGGGCCGTTCTGCATCAGCTCTGCAACAGCCCTGCCCCGATCATGTGGTCGCCCTGCCGGTCGCCCGGGTACCCGGGGCACACTGCGTTACATGAGCGATTGGCCGGATGGGCGGACCGACGAGCGGGGCCGGTACGGGCGCGGCAGTACGAATGCCGAGCCCGAGGGCGCCCGCGCCATGCCCCATGTGCGGCGCACGGCGCCACCCCGCCAGTACCAGCCGGCACCGGGCTACGACGAGGGCCCGGCGGTCACGGACCACGCCTCCGGCGGGCGCCGGGACGACGGCTACAACACCGGACAGGTCTACGGTCCCGGCGGCCCGGCCGGCCCGGGGCGCGGCGGCCACGGCGGGCACGGCGGCCGGGGCCCGCGCGGTGGCGCGCCGCGCACCACCCCGCCGAACTGGCGCAAGCGGATCACGGTCGGCCTGACCGCCTTCGTGGTGGTGCTGCTGGCCGTCTCCGTCGGCACGTACTTCTGGGCCGACTCCAAGCTGCGCCGCGAGGTCGACCTGGGCAAGGTCCAGGACCGGCCGGCGGCGGGCGAGGGCACCAACTATCTGATCGTGGGTTCCGACAGCCGCGAGGGCCTGTCCGACGAGGACAAGAAGCAGCTGCACACCGGGTCGGCGGACGGCAAGCGCACCGACTCGATGATGATCCTGCACACCGGTGACAACGGCACCACGATGCTGAGCCTGCCCCGCGACTCGTACGTCACGATCCCCGCCTTCACCGGCAAGGAGTCGGGCAAGAAGTTCCCCGCCTCGACGCACAAGCTCAACCAGGCCTACGCCGACGGCGGGCCGGAGCTGCTCGCGCAGACCATCGAGTTCAACACCGGGCTGCGCATCGACCACTACGCGGAGATCGGCTTCGGCGGCTTCCGCAATCTGGTCGACGCGCTGGGCGGCGTGGAGATGTGCCTGGACAAGCCGCTGAAGGACCGGGACTCCGGCGCGGACTTCAAGGCGGGCTGCCAGGAGCTGGACGGTGCCCAGTCGCTGGCCTTCGTGCGCCAGCGCCACCAGGAGGCCGACCAGGACCTGGGCCGGATGCGCAACCAGCAGAAGTTCCTGAACACCCTCGCGAAGCAGGCCGCCTCGCCGAGCACGGTCCTCAACCCGTTCCGCCTCTACCCCGTGATCGGCTCCGGGCTGGACACGCTCATCGTCGACAAGGACATGGGGCTGTTCGACCTGACGTCGATGTTCTGGGCGATGAAGGGCGTGACGGGCGGCGACGGCAAGCAGCTGACAGTGCCGATCGCGTCCGCGAACTTCCCGACGCGCAGCGACGGCGTCGCCGTGAAGTGGGACACGGCCAAGGCCAAGCAGCTCTTCGACCAGCTCAAGAAGGACCAGAAGGTCACCGCCGAGTGATCACGGGGCCTCGGTGGTGCTGGCGTCGATCAGGGCGAAGGCACCGCCCTGCGGGTCCTGGACCACGGCCATCCGCCCGGCGACCATGTCGAACGGCGGCTTGATCACCGAGCCGCCGGCCCGGATCACCGCGTCGACCGTGCTGTCCGTGTCGTCGACCGAGAAATAGGTCAGCCAGTGCGACGGTCCGTCGGGCGGGGCGGGCAGCACGCCGAGCGCCTGCATCCCGCCCACCGTCCGGTCGCCCGCGGTCAGCGAGAAGTAGCCGGGCGCGCCGTCCATCGGGGCCGCCTTGAGGCCGAGCGCGGTGGCGTAGAAGCCCGAGGCGGTGGCCGTGTCGTTGGTGTTGAGCTCGTTCCAGATGAACGAGCCGGGTTCGTTGACGACCTTCGCGCCCGTGAAGTCCTTGGCCTGCCAGAGGCCGAAGACCGCGCCCGTGGGGTCCTCGGCGACCGCCATCCGGCCGAGGGTGAGCACGTCCGTCCCGTGCATCATGAGCTTGCCGCCGTTGCCGGTGATCTGCCGCTCGGTGGCGTCCAGGTCGTCGGTGGCCAGATAGGTGGTCCACACGCTCGGCGGCGCCGGGTCGGGCGTGCTGCCGTCCGGGTTCATCGCCGTCATGATGCCCGCCACGGGCTTGCCGTCCTTGGCGCAGATCGCGTACCCGCCGGTCTCGGGCGGCCCGGCCTCGCCCTGCCAGCCGAACAGGTCGCGGTAGAAGTCGAGGGCGGCCTGCTGGTCGGGGACCATCAGGTCGACCCAGCAGGGGGTGCCGGGTGGGTACGGACCGGTGACGTCGGGCATGAGCGGGGCCTCCATGGCGGTACGGGCGTCCTCCACCCGCAGCTTCGGCGCGCGGCCGCGGCGCCGCCAGGGGTATTGGCCCGTACGGGCGCGAAAGGCCCCCCGGCAGGGTGCCGGGGGGCCTTCCCGCTCGCGCGCCGCACGGGCGCGTGCCCGGGGCTACTTCGGCAGGTTCCTCGCCATCACGATGCGCTGGACCTGATTCGTGCCTTCATAAATCTGCGTGATCTTGGCGTCGCGCATCATGCGCTCGACCGGGTAGTCACGGGTGTAGCCGTAGCCGCCGAGGAGCTGGACGGCGTCCACCGTGACCTCCATGGCCACGTCGGAGGCGAAGCACTTCGCCGCCGCGCCCTGGAAGGTGAGGTCGCTGTCACCGCGCTCGGACTTGGCGGCGGCCGCGTAGGTCAGCTGGCGGGCGGCCTCGATCTTCATGGCCATGTCGGCGAGCATGAACTGGACGCCCTGGAAGTCGCCGATCGGCTTGCCGAACTGCTTGCGCTCCTGGACGTAGCCCTTGGCGTAGTCGAGGGCGCCCTGGGCGATGCCGAGGGCCTGGGCCGCGATGGTGATGCGGGTGTGGTCCAGGGTCTTCATCGCCGTGGCGAAGCCGGTGCCCTCCTCGCCGATCATGCGGTCCGCGGGGATGCGGACGTTGTCGAGGTAGACCTCGCGGGTCGGGGAGCCCTTGATGCCGAGCTTCTTCTCCGGGGCACCGAAGGAGACGCCCTCGTCGGACTTCTCCACGACGAAGGCGGAGATGCCCTTGGAGCGCTTCTCGGGGTCGGTGACGGCCATCACCGTGTAGTACTCGCTGACGCCGGCGTTGGTGATCCAGCGCTTCACGCCATTGAGGATCCAGTGGTCGCCGTCGCGCACGGCCTTGGTCTTCATGCCGGCCGCGTCGGAGCCCGCGTCGGGCTCGCTCAGGCAGTACGAGAACATCGCGTCGCCCTTGGCGAGCGGGCCCAGGTAGCGCTTCTTCAGCTCGTCCGAGCCGGAGAGGATCACCGGCAGCGAGCCGAGCTTGTTGACCGCGGGGATCAGGGAGGACGAGGCGCAGACGCGGGCGACCTCCTCGATGACGATCACGGTGGCCAGGGCGTCGGCGCCGGCGCCGCCGAACTCCTCGGGGACGTGCACGGCGTGCAGGTCCGAGGCCACCAGGGCGTCCAGCGCCTCCTGCGGGAAGCGGGCCTGCTCGTCGACCTCGGTGGCGAACGGGGCGATCTTCGCCTCGGCGAGCTGGCGCACGACCTTGCGGAGCTCGTCGTGCTCCTCGGCCGGCCGGTACAGGTCGAAGTCCTTTGATCCCGCCAAGGCGTACTCCCCTGAGAGTTAACTACCGTTTAGTAACTCGATTCTAGGGGGCGGCTTCCGGGCAGGGATACGTGAGCTTGCCGACAGCGTCGCGACGACGGTCCGCACGAGTGCGCACCGCGCTCGGCACCACGTCCGGTACGGCGCCCGATGTTCATGGCGTCTCCCCAGGTCCTTCCCCTGCCGGGCCCCTACTATGCTCGGGCACCGCACCAGCCCGTCAGCACATGGAGCACGCATGGCCCCCAGGATCACCGTGATCGGCACCGGATACCTCGGCGCCACCCATGCCGCGGCCATGGCCGAGCTCGGCTTCGAGGTACTGGGCCTCGACGTGGTCCCCGAGAAGATCGAGACGCTCGGCCGGGGCAAGGTCCCCATGTACGAGCCCGGGCTGGAGGAGCTGCTGCGCCGCCACGTGGCCGGCATCGAGGGCTCGACCGGCAGGCTGCGCTTCACCACCTCCTGGGAGGAGGTCGGCGAGTTCGGCGACGTCCACTTCGTCTGTGTGAACACCCCGCAGAAGCACGGCGAGTACGCCTGCGACATGTCCTACGTCGACGCCGCCTTCTCCTCGCTGGCCCGGGTGCTGCACCGCCCGGCGCTGGTCGTCGGCAAGTCGACCGTGCCGGTCGGCAGCGCGGCCCGGCTCGCGGCGCTGCTGCGCGAGCTCGCCCCGGCGGGCGACGAGGTCGAGCTCGCCTGGAACCCCGAGTTCCTGCGCGAGGGCTTCGCCGTCCAGGACACCCTGCACCCCGACCGGATCGTCGTCGGCGTCTCCGGCGAGCGCGGCGAGAAGCTGCTGCACGAGGTCTACGCGACCCCGATCGGCGAGGGCACCCCCTTCGTCGTCACGGACTACCCGACGGCGGAGCTGGTGAAGACCGCCGCCAACTCCTTCCTCGCCACGAAGATCTCCTTCATCAACGCCATGGCCGAGGTGTGCGAGGCGGCCGACGGCGACGTGGTGAAGCTGGCCGAGGCCATCGGCCACGACGAGCGGATCGGCAAGAAGTTCCTGCGGGCCGGCATCGGCTTCGGCGGCGGCTGCCTGCCCAAGGACATCCGCGCCTTCATGGCCCGCGCCGGCGAGCTGGGCGTGGACCAGGCGCTGACCTTCCTCCGCGAGGTCGACTCCATCAACATGCGCCGCCGCGGCCACATGGTCGAGCTGGCCCGCGAGAGCCTGGGCGGCAGCTTCCTCGGGCAGCGGGTCGCCGTCCTGGGCGCGACCTTCAAGCCCGACTCCGACGACGTCCGGGACTCCCCCGCGCTGAACGTCGCCGGGCAGATCCACCTCCAGGGCGGCCAGGTCACGGTCTACGACCCCAAGGGCATGGCCAACGCCCGCAGCCTCTTCCCGACGCTCGGCTACGCGCCGACCGCGCTGGAGGCGTGCCGCGGCGCCCAGGTGGTGCTGCACCTCACCGAGTGGGCGGAGTTCCGCGAGCTGGACCCGGCGGCGCTGGGCGAGGTCGTGGCCGCGCGCCGGATCCTGGACGGCCGCAACGCCCTGGACGCGGCCGCCTGGCGGACCGCCGGCTGGGCCTTCCGGGCGATGGGCCGGCCGCAGGCGTAGCCCGGCGGACCCCGGGGGAAGCACCCCCGGGACCTCATTCTTTCCCCCTCGCACCACCCGCACCGTCCGAGGAGAGAGCGTGTCCTTCGCGAAGATCACGGCCACCGTCGTCGACTGCCCCGAGCCGCTCCGGCTCGCCCGGTTCTACGCCGAGGTGCTCGGCGGCCGGATCGAGGAGGACCCCGAGGACGCCGACTGGGTGGACCTCCATCTGCCGGACGGCGCGCGGCTGGCCTTCCAGCGCGCCCCCGGCTTCGTACCGCCGGAGTGGCCGCGCGCCGACGGCGGCTCCCAGCAGCTCCACCTCGACCTCGACGTGACGGACATGGAGTCGTCGCACGCGCGGGTGCTGGAGCTCGGGGCGAAGCCGCTGGACGTGGACGACGACGGGGGCCGGCGCGACTTCCGTGTCTACGCCGACCCCGCGGGGCACCCGTTCTGCCTGATCCGTACCGCCTGAGCGGTCCGGCCGGCTCTTTCCGGCCGTTCCGCTCCGGCGGGCCGGTCAGCCGTCCAGCTGGTCGATCGTGGCGATCGACGGGCCGCGGCTCGCCTGGAGCCCGCGCGCCACGTCCTCCGCGTCGCGCAGCACGCGCACGGCGTTCTTCCAGGTGAGCTTGGCGAGGTCGGCGTCCGACCAGCCGCGGCGCAGCAGCTCCGCGATCAAGTGGGGGTAGCCCGCGACGTCCGCGAGGTCGGCCGGGGTGAAGGCCGTGCCGTCGTAGTCGCCGCCGATGCCGATGTGGTCGACGCCGGCGACCTCGCGCATGTGGTCGAGGTGGTCGGCGACCGTCGCGGCCGTGGCGAGCGGGCGCGGGCGGACGGCCTCGAAGGCGCGCTGCACGGCCATGCCCGCGGCCGTGGTGTCCAGGTGGTGCAGGCCGTTGGCGCGCATGTTCTCGTCCGCGGCCAGGGTCCACTCGATGGCGGCCGGCAGGATGAACTTGGGCACGAAGGTGGCCATGGCCACGCCGCCGTTGGCGGGCAGCGCGGCGAGCACGTCGTCGGGGATGTTGCGCGGGTGGTCGCAGACGGCGCGCGCGGAGGAGTGCGAGAAGATCACCGGCGCCTCGGTGACCCGCAGCGCGTCCCGCATGGTGCCGGCCGAGACGTGGCTGAGGTCGACGAGCACGCCCGTGCGGTTCATCTCCCGGACGACCTCCTCGCCGAAGCGGGTCAGCCCGCCCGCCCTCGGCTCGTCGGTCGCCGAGTCCGCCCACGCGATGTTGTCGTTGTGGGTCAGCGTCATGTAGCGGACGCCGAGCCGGTGCAGGGCGCGCAGCGTCGCGAGGGAGTTGTTGATGCTGTGGCCGCCCTCGGCGCCCATCAGCGAGGCGATCCTGCCCTCGGCGCGCGCCGCCTCCATGTCGTCGGCGGTGAACGCGAGCCGGAGGTCGGCGGGGTGGCGGGCGACGAGCTGCCGTACGACGTCGATCTGTTCGAGCGTGGCGCTGACGGCCTCGTCGCCGGCCATGTCGGTGCGGACGTAGACGGACCAGAACTGCGCGCCGACGCCGCCCTCGCGCAGCCGCGGCAGGTCGGTGTGCAGGTCGGCGCTCTGGTCGGTGGCGATGTCGCGCCGGTCGAGGTCGTAGCGGACCTGCTCGCGCAGCGCCCAGGGGAGGTCGTTGTGGCCGTCGACGACGGGGTGCGCGGCGAGGAGCTCCCGGGCGCGGGCGAGGTGGGCGTTCCCGGCGGTCACGGCGGTCACTTCCCGAAGCCGAAGGAGTCGTTGCCGCCGGCCTTGGCGCGCAGCCGGCGGCCCTTCTCGGTCGCCTGCTCGTTGAGCTCGTCCTGGAAGTGGCGCATCCGCTCCTGGAGCTCGGCGTCGTGCGCGGCGAGCATCCGGACGGCGAGCAGGCCCGCGTTGCGGGCACCGGCGACGGAGACGGTGGCGACCGGCACCCCGGCCGGCATCTGCACGATGGACAGCAGGGAGTCCATGCCGTCGAGGTACTTCAGCGGCACGGGCACGCCGATGACCGGCAGCGGGGTGACGGAGGCGAGCATCCCGGGCAGGTGGGCGGCTCCCCCGGCGCCGGCGATGACCGCCTTGAGACCGCGGCCCGCGGCCCCCTCGCCGTACGCGATCATCTCGCGCGGCATCCGGTGCGCGGAGACGACGTCGACCTCGTAAGGGACCTCGAATTCGTCCAGGGCCTTGGCGGCGGCCTCCATGACGGGCCAGTCGGAATCCGAGCCCATCACGATGCCGACGAGGGGGGAGCTGGTCATTCGGTGATCGTTCCTCGCAGATATCCGGCGGCGTGGCTCGCGCGCTCACGCACATCCGCCAGGTCGTCGCCGTAGGTGTTGACGTGCCCGACCTTGCGGCCGGGCTTCACGTCCTTGCCGTACATATGGATCTTCAGCCCCGGGTCGCGTGCCATGCAATGGAGGTACGCGGAATACATGTCCGGGTAGTCGCCGCCGAGCACATTGGCCATGACGGTCCACCGGGCCCGGGGGCGGGGGTCGCCGAGCGGGAGATCCAGCACGGCCCGGACGTGGTTGGCGAACTGCGAGGTGATCGCGCCGTCCTGGGTCCAGTGACCGGAGTTGTGCGGGCGCATGGCCAGCTCGTTGACGAGGACGCGGCCGTCGCGGGTCTCGAAGAGCTCCACGGCGAGGTGTCCGACCACGCCCAGCTCCTTGGCCACCTTCAGGGCGAGCTCCTGGGCGTGCGCCGAGAGCTCCGCGGAGAGGCCGGGCGCGGGGGCGATCACGGTGTCGCACACGCCGTCGACCTGGATGGACTCCACGACGGGGTAGGAGACCGCCTGGCCGTGCGGGGAGCGGACGACGTTGGCCGCGAGCTCGCGGACGAAGTCGACCTTCTCCTCGGCGAGGACGGGCACCCCGGCGCGGAAGGGTTCCCGCGCGCCCTCGGCGTCGCGGACCACCCACACGCCCTTGCCGTCGTAACCGCCGCGCACGGTCTTGAGGACGACGGGGAATCCGTCACCCTCTTCCGCGAAGCGCACCACGTCGGCCGGATCGGCCACGATCCGGTGCCGTGGACAGGGCACTCCGATCTCCGTGAGCTTCGCCCGCATCACGCCCTTGTCCTGGGCGTGCACCAACGCGTCGGGCCCGGGGCGGACGGGGATGCCGTCGGCCTCCAGGGCCCGTAGGTGCTCGGTCGGAACGTGCTCGTGATCGAAGGTGATCACATCGCAGCCTTGTGCGAAAGCACGAAGGGTTTCCAGGTCGCGATAGTCGCCGATGACGACCTCGCTCACGACCTGGGCCGCCGAGTCCTGCGGGGTATCGCTGAGCAGCTTGAACTTGATGCCGAGGGGGATGCCCGCCTCGTGGGTCATACGGGCGAGCTGGCCGCCGCCGACCATGCCGACTACCGGGAACGTCACGCCCCCAGAGTATCCGTACGCGCGAACCACCCGGGCACCGCGTTTGGAGGATCGTCCGAAGAGACGTCCCGTGCGGTGATGGCCGATATCGCGCGCGTTCGTCTCGCGTTCACCGACTCGGCCCATCGGCCGCCGGGGTCGCTGGATAGCATGAACGCCGCTTCACCCCTCGGAACACTTTCCCCGACCGCCCACCGACGGAGCCTGACGATCGTTATGAATCAACGGCGCACAGTGCGATCCCGGCTGGAACGGCTGGCCCGCGAGATCGCGAAATTCGGCGCGGTCGGAGCCATGGGGTTCGTGGTCAATCTCATCGTCTTCAACATCTGCGTGCACGGATTCCAGCTCGCGGTGGTGCGCTCGGGCGTCATCGCCACCGCCGTCGCGATCGCCACGAATTATGTGGGCAACCGCTACTGGACGTACCGCGAGTGCGACCGCTCCCGGCGCAGCCGCGAGCTCTCCCTCTTCCTGCTCTTCAGCGGGGCGGGCCTGGTGATCGAGAACGGCATCCTGGCGCTCTCGCACTACGGCTTCGGGCTGACCTCGTCGCTCGCGGACAACATCGCGAAGAACGTCGTCGGGCTCGGCATAGGGACGGTCTTCCGCTTCTGGTCCTACCGGACCTGGGTCTTCCGGGCGCTGCCCGCGCGGGAGGCCGTGGAGACTGCTGAATCGTTCCTGGCGACGGCTCCGGAGCGGGCCGAGGCGCGTAAGTAGGTGTCCCCGGGGGCGCCGGAGGTACGGGCGGCGGCTCTCAGCCGTCGCCTTCGCCGTGGCCGTCCGCCTCACGGCTCAGGAAGAGCGCGAACACCGGCGGGTTCGCCTGGAGGAGCTCCAGCCGGCCGCCGTCCGCCTCCGCCAGGTCGCGGGCGACCGCGAGGCCGAGGCCCGTGGAGTTCCGGCCGCTGACCGTCCGCTCGAAGACCCGGGCACCCAGGTCCGCGGGGACCCCCGGGCCCTCGTCGGTGACCTCCACGACCGCCTGGTTGCCCGTGACCCGGGTGCGCAGCGCCACCGTGCCGTCCCCGTGCATCAGGGAGTTCTCGATGAGCGTCGCGAGGACCTGGGAGACGGCGCCCGGGGTGCCGACGGCCCGCAGCCCCGGCTTGCCCGAGCGCACCAGCGCCCGGCCCTCACTGCGCGTGGCGGGCCGCCACTCCTCCAGCTGCTGCTTGATGACCTCGTCCAGGTCGAAGGTGACGGCCGAGCTGGACTTGGGGTCACGGGAGTTCGTCAGCAGCCGCTGGACGACGTCGGTGAGCCGCTCCACCTGGGCGAGGGCGATCGTCGCCTCCTCCTTGACCGTCTCCGGCTCGTCGGTGAGCGTGATCTCCTCCAGCCGCATGGAGAGCGCCGTCAGCGGGGTGCGGAGCTGGTGCGAGGCGTCGGCGGCCAGCCGCCGCTCGGCGGTGAGCATCCGGGCGATCCGCTCGGCGCTGGAGTCCAGGACGTCCGCGACCCGGTCCAGCTCGGGCACCCCGTAGCGGCGGTGGCGGGGCCGGGGGTCGCCCGAGCCCAGGCGCTCGGCCGTCTCGGCGAGGTCGGTGAGCGGCGCGGTGAGCCGGTTGGCCTGACGCACGGCCAGGAAGACGGCCGCGACGACGGCCAGCAGGGCCACCGCGAGGATCACCAGCAGGGTGCGGCCGACCTCCCGGCTGACCGTGGAGCGGGACTCCTCGACCCGGACGATCTCGCCCTGCTCGCCCTTCTCCGTCGCCGCGATGACCCCGCCCTCCGGGCGGGTGCCGACCTCGATGGAAGGGCGGCCCGGGATGTCGATGCGGGCGTAGCGCTCCTGCGTGATCTGCTCGCGCAGCACCCCGGACTCCACGCGCTCGTGCCCGAGCAGCCGGCTGTCGACGATGGCGACCAGGCGCACGGCCTCGGACTTCACGCTCTCCCGCGCGCTGCTCTCGATCGTCCGGGTCTCGACGAGGACGAGCGAGACGCCGAAGACGGCGATCACGACGAGGACGACGGCGAGGGTGGAGTTGATCAGTCGGCGGCGCACGGTGCCCTCCGGGCGGTGGTACGAGGAGCAGCCCGGACGGGCCGCTGCGTCGGCTCAGCTCTTCTCGAAGCGGAATCCGACGCCGCGGACCGTGGCGATGTAACGCGGGTTCCCGGCGTCGTCCCCGAGCTTCTTGCGGAGCCAGGAGATGTGCATGTCGAGGGTCTTGGTGGAGGACCACCAGGTGGTGTCCCAGACCTCGCGCATCAGCTGGTCGCGGGTGACGACCCGGCCGGCGTCCCGGACCAGCACCCGGAGCAGGTCGAATTCCTTCGCCGTGAGCTGGAGTTCCTCCTCGCCCATCCAGGCGCGGTGGGACTCGACGTCGATGCGCACGCCGTGGGTCGCGGCCGGCTGCTGGTGGGACTCGACGGCGCCGCGCCGCAGCAGGGCCCGGACCCGGGCCAGGAGCTCGGCGAGCCGGAAGGGCTTGGTGACGTAGTCGTCGGCGCCGGCGTCCAGGCCGACGACGGTGTCCACCTCGTCGGCGCGGGCGGTGAGGACCAGCACGGGGAAGCCGTGGCCCTCGGTGCGCAGCCGTCGGCAGACCTCCAGGCCGTCCATTCCGGGCAGCCCGAGGTCGAGGACGAGCAGGTCCACCCCGCCCTTGAGGCCGGCATCGAGTGCCGCGGGACCGTCTTCGCGCACCTCCACCTCATAGCCTTCGCGGCGCAGCGCGCGCGCGAGAGGCTCCGAGATGGACGCGTCATCCTCGGCGAGCAGTACACGGGTCATGGGGTGATGGTAGTCCGCTCGGGCCCACGTCAGAGGTGCAGTCGGCGCCACCGGGACCAACACTTCACCTCGGCTGAACTCACCTTCGAAAGGGTGTGAATGGTTCCGGATCGGCCTGTGATCCATGTCTCAACTCCTTCCTTTTGCGGGCGGTGTGTGACGTATGGTTACCGGAAGTCTGTAGCACCACCGAGGGACCTTCGGCAGGTTTTCGCACCGAAGGTCTCTGTTGTGCGCGGGGCTGGACCCCCAGCCTTGTTTCACAGTGAATGACCTGGCGGCCGGGCCCGCCGCGCGAAGATGCGCGGGGGCGTGGATCCCGGTGCACGGCCGACCTGCCGGCCCTCACAAGGGCCGAACCCCTGGGGCGTAGGGGGCGGACGGTGCGGTGTCCGGTGCCGGCCAACCCCCACCCGGGCGCGCAGCAGCTCCACCGCGCGTCCCGAGCACACAAGGATCGACCATGGCGTCCAGCCTGACGAAGGGAACCGCCGAGCAGGAGAAGACCTCTCCGAGCGCCGGCGGCATGACCTTCTTCGGCCACCCCCTCGGCCTGGCCCCCCTCTTCCTGACGGAGATGTGGGAGCGCTTCAGCTATTACGGCATGCGCGCTCTCCTCGTCCTCTACCTGATCGCGGGTGGCCCGGACGCGAAGCCCGGCAGCCAGGGCGGCGGTCTGGCGATGCCCGAGGCCAGCTCGGTCGCCATCTACGGCGTCTACGTGGGCATGGTCTACCTGCTCGCCATGCCCGGCGGCTGGTTCGGCGACCGGATCTGGGGCCCGCGCAAGACGGTCACCATCGCGGCGGCCGTGATCATGGCCGGCCACCTGTGCCTGGCGGTCCCCGGCAAGCCGTCCTTCTTCATCGGCCTCGCGCTGGTCGCGATCGGCTCCGGCCTGCTGAAGTCCAACATCTCCACCATGGTCGGCCACCTCTACGACGGCCCGCAGGACCCGCGCCGCAACGGTGGCTTCACGATCTTCTACATCGGTGTCAACCTCGGCGCCGGCCTCGCGCCGCTCGTCATCGGCACCGTCGGCCAGACGGTCAGCTGGCACCTGGGCTTCGCGATCGCCGCGATCGGCATGGGCCTCGGCCTGATCATCTTCCTGCTGGGCACCCGCCTCCTGAGCCCGGAGAGCAGCGTCGTCCCGAAGCCGCTGCCGGCGGACGAGCGCAAGTCCATCCTGATGAAGGCCCTGCTGTGGTTCGGCATCGCCGCCGTCTTCTACGGCGTCGTCGCGGGCACCGGCCACTTCACGCAGAAGTGGGCCACCATCCCGCTCGCCCTGCTCGGCGTGGCCATCCCGGCCGCGGTCCTGATCCGCATCAAGCGCGACAAGGACCTGACCTCGGACGAGCAGACCAAGGTCACCGGCTACATCTGGTTCTTCATCGCCGCCGCCGTGTTCTGGATGATCTTCGAGCAGGCGGGCTCGACGCTGTCGACCTTCGCCGAGAAGCGGACCTCGGACACCATCTTCGGCTGGCAGATCCCGTCCACGCTGTTCCAGTCGATCAACCCCATCTGGGTCATGACCATCGCCCCGGTCATCGCCTGGCTGTGGCTGTGGCTGGCCCGCCGCGGCAGCGAGCCGAGCTCCACGGTGAAGTTCGCGGTGGCCATGGTCCTCATCGGCGCGTCGTTCTTCATCTTCGCGATCCCGATGTCGTCGGCCTCGGAGGGCTCGAAGGCCGGCCCCATGTGGCTGGTGATGATCTACATGATCCAGACCATCGGTGAGCTCTGCCTCTCCCCGGTCGGCCTGTCGCTCACCACCAAGATGGCGCCGGTGAAGTACGCCAGCCAGATGATGGGCGTCTGGTTCCTCGCGGTCACCGCGGGCAACTGCACCACGACCCTGCTGCGCGAGGTCGGCGGTCTCGACCTCAACGGCATCGGCGTGATCCTCGGCCAGGCCACCGCGGCGGTCCTCGCGGCCTTCGCGGTGTGGATGTACCGCAAGAAGATCGAAGCCCTCATGGGCGACGTCCGCTGACGCGGTCGCGGAACGGTTGAGGGTGCCCCCGGCGCGATGACGCGCCGGGGGCGCTTTCATCGGGGCCGCTCCGGCCGGCTCACGGCAGGGGTGCGGGAGGCTCGGGCGGGGGCGGCGCCGGGCGGCCGGGGGCCGTGTCCGGCGTGAACCACGGGAGGGTGCGGGCGGGGGAAGCCCCGGCCGCCGCCGAGGAGGCGCTGGAAGGCGGCGCGGAGGCTCCCGGAGCCTGACCGGAGGGCCTGATGCCGCCGGAGGCCGCGGAGGCCGCCTTACGGGCTTTACGGGCCTTACCGGCCACACGGGCCTTCCGGACCCTACGGGCCTTACGGCTCTTACCGGTTTCACTACGGGTCTTACGGACCTCCGCGGGCCGGAACCGGTCCACGACGGCCATGCCCGCCCGGAACAGCCCCGCGGGCACCACCACACCCAGCAGGATCCAGAAGAGCGTCACACCCCACGGCCTGCTCACGTCCCACGGCTCCTCGACGAGCAGCTTGTCGCCGTACTTCAGCGACACCAGGTAGTCGCCGTACGCGCCCGCCGCCAGTTCCACGTCCAGCGCGACCTTCGCCCGTTGCCCGGCCGGGACCGTGCCCCGCCAGCGCCGCTCCTCCCAGGTGGGCGCGAGCACCCCGTGCGAGGCGCCGACCCGGAAGACCGGGTTCTCGGCCGCCGTGGTGCCGAGATTGCCCACCGTAAGGACGAGCCGCCGCCTGGGCGGCGCCCCGAACCACGTGAGGATCCCGCTGGAGCCTTCCAGCCGCGCCCCCAGGACGCCGAGGCGCTCCCCGCCCGTCTGCCGGGGCAGCGGGGCGATCGGATGACCCGCGACGGCGAAGGGCGCGTCCACGGCCGCCGCCTCGCCGGTCACGGTCGCGACGTGCACCACGCACGGGCAGGGCTTGGGCGGCGCGGCGACCGGGATGCCCGTACGGAAGGCGCCGTCCGCGCCCGTGGTGGCGGTCCGGCCGTCCGCGTTGGCGCAGGCGTTGGTGCCGCCGATCATGTTCTGGCCGCAGACGAGCAGGGTGAGCAGCGTCCCCGGCCGCCACCCGGTGCCGCTCACGGTGAGGCTGCCGCCCTTGCCGGCCTCCTTACGGTCCAGGGTGACGGCCGGAGTGAGCACCGAGCCGTCGGCGGCCGCCCGGCCCGCGGGCAGCGGGACGAGCAGCGCGGCCGCGAGCAGGACCACGAGGAGCCCGGCCCAGGGGCGGCCGTGGCGGCGGGGAGCGGGGGCGCCCGTCACGCCGGGGTCCCGGCGACGGGCTGCGCGGCGGCCTCTCCGGGGGTCTCGGGAGGGGCCTCGGGGACGGCACGCTCCGGGGGCCGGGCAGGACGACGGGCGCGCGGGCGGCGGCGTACGGGCTGCGCGACCGCCTCCCCGGAGGCGTCGGGACGGCCCTCCAGAGCGGCACGCTCCCGAGGCCGAGCCGGACCACGGGGGCGCAGGCGACGGCGTACGGGCTGCCCGACGGTCTCCCCGGAGACCTCGGAACGGGTCCCCTGGGCGGCACGCTCCGGGGGCAGCCCCCGGCCACGGGCCCGCAGGCGGCGGCGTACGGCCTGCGCCACCGTCCCCCCCGAGCCCTCGGGAGGGTTCTCCAGGGCGGCACTCTCCGAAGGCCGCCCCCGGCCACGGGCCCGCAGGCGGCGGCGTACGAACAGTCCGGCCGAGGTCACCAGGGCGAGGGCGAACACTCCCAGTGCCGGCAGCACCCAGGGCAGGGGCGTCCAGGCTCCGGTGGCGGAGGCGTGCGCGCCGCCGGGGGCCGTCGCGGTGACCCGGACGTCGACCCGGTCCAGGCGCGGCGCACCGGGCCACGGCTCGGCCAGCCGCACCCTGCCGCCCGGTGGCAGCTCGGCGGGTACGCCGCTCGCGGCACGCCGCAGGACCGTGCCGAAGAGGCCGTCGGCGCGGATGGCCAGGCTCGGGGCGAGCGTGGTGTTGCCCCTGTTGACCAGGGCGTACCGGATGACCGCGCCCGTACCGGCCTTCTCGACCCGCACGTCCTCGACGGCGAGCGCGGCCAGCGCGGGCCCGCCGGTGACGCGCAGGGCGAGCCGTATCCGCGCCTCCCGGCCGCCGCCGGTGACGACGAGCGCGGCGGAGTGGTCGCCGGGCCGGGCGCCGCTCGGGACGGTCACGGTGAACGGGACGTCCGCGCGGGTCCGCGGCGGCACCCGCACCCGCTTCGCGGCCAGGGCGATCCAGGGGCCGGAGCCCCGCAGCTCCAGGGAGCGCGGCTGATCGGCGGGGTTGGCCACGGAGAGGCTGTCCTCCAGGACCGCGCCCGGGCCGCCCTCCAGGTAGAACGCCGTGCGGGCCGGAGCGCCCTTGCCGTTCGTGGCGGGTGCCGCGGTCCAGGGCGGGGCGGCGGCGAGGGCCGCGGGGGCGGTGAGCAGGACCGCGGTCGCGGTGAGGGCGCTCAGGGCGAGGCGGGGGCGGGTCGTCATCGGCGGCTCCCTGTGCGGGCGTACGGCGCGGGGGCGGGGGTGGACGGGGCGGGGCGGTGCCTCCGGCGGTCGTTCCCCGGCCCCGCCCCTTCCCGGCCCGGGGCTCCGCCCCGGCCCCGGTCCTCAAGCGCCGGACGTGCTGCTCTCAGCCCGTCCGGCGCTTGAGGACACCGCGCGTCAGCGCGGAAGGGGGCCTGGGGGCGGAGCCTCCAGTTCCGGGAAGGGGCGGGTAGGGGAAACCGCCGCGCACCCCTTACCCCGCCGCGCGGTTCCGCCGGGTGAGCCAGAGCGCCCCGGCCACCCCCGCGAGCAGCACCGTGCCACCCAGCGTCCCGAGCGCGACCGCGGAATCCGTGGGCCCGGTCTGCGGCAACTGCCCACCACTGCTGGAACCGGAACCTCCGGTAGTGCTGCCGCCCGAGCCGCCCGTGGAGCCGCCCGTCGACCCGCCGGTCGTCGAACCACCCGTGTCCGAGCCGCCCGTGGACCCGCCCGTGGTCGAGCCGCCTGTCGTGGACCCGCCCGAGGACGACCCGCCGGGCAGCTTGACGTCGAGCGTCAGTGAAGGCTTCGGGTTGTTCGACGGGGTGCACGTGGTCGTCGTGCCGAGCGCCTTGATGGTGAGGACGCCGGCCGTGAAGGTGACGGAGCCGGCCTTCTTGGGCGTGTACGTGCCCGACAGGTCACCGATCTTGATGGGTGTGTTGGCGGGGATCTTGTCCGCGTTCGGGGGGCCGGTCACCGCGACCGTGCCGGACTCCGCGCCGCCGAGCTTGATCAGGGCGCTCGGCTGCATCGCGCCCTTGCCGAGTTCGACGGGGCTGGAGGAGACGCCCTTCTCGAAGGACATCGTGAGCTTGTACGTGTCGCCGGTGGGCGTCGCCTTGATGTCGATGGGCGAGACGGCGCTGCGGTCCCCGATCGGGGTCTTGCACTGGTAGTTCACGTCGACCGTGACGGCGTGCGCGGCCGGGGCGACCAGCAGAATCGTCCCGCCGGCCAGGGCGGCGGCAGCCGCCGTCGCGGCCGTACGGCGCGCGGTGCGGCGTGGTAAGTGGGACACCTCGGGTTCCCCTCTCGTCCGGTGCCGTAGCCGAAATTCACTGACGACACATCAGATCGGGCGCCGACAGTACGCCGGGGACCTTGCGGAAGGAAGACACGGAACGCGCCGCTGTGGACATCAGCGGCGCGTGACCGGGCGCCGGCGGGCCCGCGCGGGGCCGGCCGGGTCAGGCGGGCGCGGCGAGCTCCGCCCAGACGGTCTTGCCGGGGCGGCCGTCGTTGCGCACGACCCCCCAGTCCAGGCAGAGGCGCTGCACGATGAACATGCCGTGGCCGCCCGGCCGGCCCGCGCGGTGCGGGGTCCGGGGCGCGGGCTGGCCCGCGCCGAGGTCGACGACCTCCAGCCGCAGCACCTTGCCCGCGCAGCTCACACGGAGCTCCTCGGGGCCGTCGGCGTGCAGGCAGGCGTTGGTGACCAGCTCGGAGACGACCAGCAGGACGTCCTCGGCGGCGGCCCGGTGATCGGCGGTGGCGGCCGGCAGCCAGCCCCAGTCCTGGAGTGCCTGGCGGGCGAAGTCCCGGGACCGGGGCACGGCGCCGCTCACCCCGACCAGGCGCAGGCGGCGGACCTGCCCGGCCGGTGGTGGGGTGACGGGCGAGGCGGCGCCTTCCGCCTCCGGACCGGGCTCGCCCGGCGGCGGGTACGGCCGGGTGGTGCTCATCAGCGCTTCACCTCACCGATTCACCGATTCAGAAATGATGGTCACCTGGCACATTGAACAGATTCAGCAGACTCCTGCCCGACCGAACGAGGGGAACACCCACTTCTTCGGTGCGACACTGTGACGCAGGCAACGCGTGCGTGACACAGGTGACGGGGCGGTGTGGCCGTGGTCACTCGGCGGCTACTCGGCGAGCGCGGCGTCGAGCGTGTCGTGCACGGCGAAGACGGCTTCGGCACCGGTGATCTCGAAGACCCGGGCGACGACGGGCTGCATGGCCGCGAGGTGGACGGCGCCACCGGCGGCCTCCGCGGTGAGGCGGGCGCCGAGGAGCACATTGAGCCCGGTGGAGTCGCAGAACTCCAGCTTCGAGCAGTCGACGACCACTCGGGACAGGCCCTGCGCCACACATCCGTCCAGCGATTCACGGAGCAGATCGGCCGTATGGTGATCGAGCTCACCCGCCGGCGTCACGACGGCGCTCCGGCCATGGCGCCGGACCTCAACATTCAGCCGGCCCTTGCTCGCACTGCCGACCATTTCGCGGTCCATGCGCGTCCTTTCTCGTGGGCCTGCGTGGGCGGGGAAAACACTACGCCTTCGCTACGGCGTCCGGTAGCCGAACATCCGTTATTTACCCATATAAGAGGACAAGACTCACTTGCTATCCGGAGGGCAAGGCAGGTAGGGCTAGTAGAGGACATCCACCACGGACGGCTTTGGAGGCGCCGCAAACCGCAGCAAGAAGTCATGGCATCGGCGGCCTTATGCCGAGAATGATGGAGGAGACCATGTCACCCCGGCTCGACGAACCGCGTACCGAATACTCTCGGGAGACCGCCTCGTCGACAACCCCGCCCGAGCAGATCGAGCCCGAGAACTGGGGGCTCCCCACGATCCCGCCGTACGACGAGGTGGGACCGGTCGACGCCCGGGCGTTGTCCAAGACGCTCTTCGCGCGGCTCATGGAGCTCGAAGAGGGCACCCACGAATACGCGTACGTACGCAACACCCTGGTCGAACTGAACCTGGCGCTGGTGAAGTTCGCGGCCTCCCGCTTCCGCTCCCGCAGCGAGCCGATGGAGGACATCATCCAGGTCGGCACGATCGGTCTGATCAAGGCCATCGACCGCTTCGAGCTCAGCCGGGGCGTCGAGTTCCCGACCTTCGCGATGCCGACCATCATCGGTGAGATCAAGCGCTTCTTCCGCGACACCAGCTGGTCGGTGCGCGTCCCGCGGCGCCTCCAGGAGCTCCGCATCGAGCTGGCCAAGGCCCGTGACGAGCTGGCCCAGCAGCTGGACCGCTCCCCCACCGTCGGCGAACTGGCCGAGCGCCTCGGCATCCCCGAGGACGAGGTCGTCGAGGGCATGGCCGCGAGCAACGCGTACACCGCGAGCTCCCTGGACGCCCAGCCCGACGAGGACGACACCGAGGGCGCCCTCACCGCCCGCATCGGCTACGAGGACCACGGCCTCGAAGGCATCGAGTACGTCGAGTCCCTCAAGCCGATGATCGCCGAACTCCCGTCGCGCGACCGGAAGATCCTCTCCTTGCGCTTCGTGGCGAACATGACCCAGTCGGAGATCGGCGAGGAGCTGGGCATCTCCCAGATGCACGTGTCCCGCCTGCTCTCCCGCACGCTGGTCCGGCTGCGGAGGGGACTGACGGTCGAGGAGTGACCGCCCGCCGTTCCCTCCCGCCCCTTCGCGGAGCGCCGCACGGAATCCCGTGCGGCGCTCCGCGTTTCCGTGACGTACGCGGGCGGCGAGACGCCCGTACGGCTACGCCGCCGCCCCCTCCGTCGCCGCGAGCAGTCCCGCCAGCGACGTCCGCGCGCCCTGGAGGTCCGCGATGCGCGCGTCGAGGCCCTCCAGGTGCTCGCGCAGGTGCGTGGCCACGCACGGGTCGAAGGCCGTCGCCGCAGCGCCCCGCACGCACGGCAGGACGTCACGGATGACGCGCGTGGGGAGCCCGGCCGCGAGCAGCACCCGGATGCGGCGGACGGTCTCCGGCGCGTCCGCGTCGTAGCGGCGGTGGCCGCTGGGCAGGCGCCGGGAGGCGAGCAGGCCCTGCTCCTCGTAGTAGCGCAGCAGCCGGACGCTCACGCCGGCGGCCCGCGCCAGTTCACCGATCTTCATGTGACCCGCCCCACATCCCCTTGAATCTCACACGGGTGTGAGAATTTAGCGTTGCGGTCATGACGAACACCGCACCCGCCCCGGCCGATTCCCCTTCCGCCGCTCCCGCCGTCAACAGCAACCCCTTCAACCTCCGCGTCATCGAGGAGTTCCGGGCCAACGCGGGCCGGGTCGGAGGGCAGTTCGCCGGGGTGAGGCTGTTGCTCCTCACCACCCTCGGGGCCCGCAGCGGGCTGCCGCGCACCACTCCCCTCGTCCACCTGGAGGACGGTGCGGACCGGCTCGTGGTCTTCGCGTCGAACGGCGGGTCGCCCACCGCCCCGGCCTGGTTCCACAACCTGATGGCCGCGCCCGAGGCGACCGTGGAGGTGGGTGCGGAACGGCGTTCCGTACGGGCCCGGCTCGTGGACGAGGCCGAGCACGACGCGCTGTGGGCCCGTCAGATCGCGGCCGACCCGGCCTTCGCGGACTTCCGTGAACGGGCGCGGCGGGCGGGGCGGACGACTCCCCTGGTGGCGCTGGAGCGGGTCGCGCCGGCCCCGGAGGCCGGGGGCGCGGTGTGAGGCGCCCCCGGGTCCGTCAGAGCTCGCGGACGCCGCGCCGCCAGACCGCCGTGACCAGGGGGACGCCCGGCCGGTAGGCGAGGTGGACGTGGCTGGGCGCGTCGAGGAGGGCGAGGTCGGCGCGGGCCCCCGGGGAGAGGCGCCCGATGTCCGTGCGGCGCAGGGCAGCCGCGCCGCCCGCCGTGGCGGCCCACACGGCCTCGTCGGGGGTCATCCCCATGTCACGGACGGCCAGGGCGACACAGAACGGCATCGAACTGGTGAAGGACGAACCGGGGTTGCAGTCCGTGGAGAGCGCGACGGTGGCACCCGCGTCGAGGAGCCGGCGGGCGTTCGGCCACTGCGCGCGGGTGGAGAACTCCGCGCCCGGCAGGAGGGTGGCCACGGTGGCACCGCTCGCGAGGGCGTCGACGTCGGCGTCGGTGAGGTGGGTGCAGTGGTCGGCGGAGGCGGCGCCGAGCTCGACGGCGAGCTGGACGCCGGGCCCGTAGGACAGCTGGTTGGCGTGCACGCGCGGGACGAGGCCGCGGGCGGCGCCGGCGGTGAGGATCGTCCGGGCCTGGTCGCCGTCGAAGGCGCCCTTCTCGCAGAAGACGTCGATCCAGCGGGCGTGCGGGGCGCAGGCGTCGAGCATCGGGCCGGTGACGAGGTCGACGTAGCCGGCCGGGTCGTCGGCGTAGTCGGGGGAGACGATGTGCGCGCCGAGGTAGGTGACCTCTTCGGTCTGCGCGGCGGCGATGCGCAGGGCGCGGGCCTCCTGCTCGACGGTGAGGCCGTAACCGGACTTGGTCTCCAGGGTGGTGGTGCCCTGACGCAGCGCCTCGTGGAGATAGCGCCGGAGGTTGGCCGCCAGCTCCTCGTCGCTCGCGGCGCGGGTGGCCGCGACGGTGACGCGGATGCCACCGGCGCTGTAGCTCCTGCCGGACATCCGGGCGTTGAACTCGGCGGTGCGGTCGCCCGCGAAGACGAGGTGGGAGTGGGAGTCGACGAAGCCGGGGAGCACCGCGCGGCCCCCGGCGTCGACGCGATTGTCAGTGGCGGGTGCTTTGCTGGACGTACCGACCCAGGCGACGCGGTCGCCGTCGACGACGACCGCCGCGTCCTGGAGCAGACCGAGGGGGCCTTCACCGAGGGAGGGGTCGTTGGTGACGAGACTGCTGATGTTGGTGATGACCGTGGTCGCCATGGGCGGTCGGTTCTCCTTCGGGTTTCTCGGTGGCTTCCGGGATCTCAGGCGCGCAGCGCCGCGACGGCCTCGGCCAGCGCCTGCCCCACGTCGGGCACGAGCTGATGGGCTCCCTCGCGGACGATGTGCCGGCCGCCGACGACGGTGTCCCGGACGTCCGCGTTGGTCGCCGCGAATACGGCCGTCTCGACGGCGAGCTCCGGCGGCGGGCCCGCCGTGCGCACCGTGTCCAGCGCGATCGAGGTGAGGTCGGCGAGGGCACCCGCCCGGATGCCGCCCGCGTCGTGCCAGCCGAGGGCGGCGTGGCCGTCCGCGGTGGCGGCGCGCAGCAGCTGGGGCGCGGTCCAGTGGCCGCGGGTGCGGCTGTGCAGCCGCTCGTCGAGCTCCATCGCGCGCGCCTCTTCGAGGATGTCGATGACGGCGTGGCTGTCGCTGCCGAGGGAGAGCGGCGAGCCCGCGCTCTGGAGCCTGGGCGCCGGGCCGATGCCGTCGGCGAGATCCCGCTCGGTGGTGGGACACATGCACACGCCGGTGCCGGAGTGACCCAGGAGGCGGATGTCCCCGGGCGTCAGGTGGGTGGCGTGGACGGCGGTGGTGCGCGGGCCGAGCACGCCGTGGTCGGCCAGGAGCGTGGTGGGGGTGAAGCCGTGGGCCTCGACGCAGGCGTCGTTCTCGGCGGTCTGCTCCGAGAGGTGGACGTGCAGCGGCGCCTCGCGCTCGTCGGCCCAGGCGGCGACGGTGGCCAGCTGGTCGACGGGCACGGCCCGTACGGAGTGGACGGCCGCGCCGATCCGGGTGTTGTCGTCGCTCTTGAGCCCGGCGGCCCGCTCGGCCCACCGCTCGGCGGTGGTGTCGCTGAAGCGGAGCTGGTGCCGGCTGGGCGGCGCGCCGAAGCCGGAGGAGAGATAGCAGGTGTCGAGGAGGGTGATGCGGATGCCGGCCTCGGCGGCGGCCGCGATCAGGGCCTCGCCCATGGCGTTGGGGTTGTCGTAGGCGGTGCCGCCGGGGGCGTGGTGGAGGTAGTGGAACTCCCCGACGGCGGTGATGCCGGCGAGGGCCATCTCGGCGTACACCGCGCGGGCCAGCGCGTAGTAGCTGTCGGGCGTGAGCCGGTCGGCGACGCCGTACATGATGTCGCGCCAGGTCCAGAAGGTCCCCTCGCCCTGCTGCACCGTGCCCCGCAGGGCGCGGTGGAACGCGTGCGAATGCGCGTTGGCCAGCCCCGGGAGCGTGAGGCCGCGCAGGGTCACCGAGCCCGTCGGCGGCTTCTTCGCGCCCTTGCGGACGGACGCGATCCGGCCGTCCGTGCCCGTCTTGATGACCACGCCCTGCTCGACCCCGGTGTCGAGCCAGGCGTGTTCCGCCCAGTAAGTCTGTGCCGTCAGCGACACGCCAGGCCCTCCAGTACGTCGGCGAGTGCGGTCACCCCGGCCAGGCAGTCGTCCTCGTCCGCCGTCTCGGCGGGTGAGTGCGAGACGCCCGTGGGGTTGCGTACGAACAGCATGGCGGTCGGGACGGTCCCGGAGAGGATTCCGGCGTCGTGTCCCGCGCCCGTGCCGAGGACGGGGACGTCACCGCCCAGGATCCGGCCGAGCTCGTCGCGCAGCGCGTGTTCGAATTCGACGACGGGGGTGAAGGACTCCCGGGTGATCCGGACGTCGACGCCGTCGCGCTCGCCGCGCTCGACGGCCGCCTTCTCGATCTCGGCGATCACCAGGTCGAGGGTGTCCTGGTCGGCGGCGCGGGAGTCCAGCCAGCCGCGGACCAGGGACGGGATGGCGTTGACCCCGTTCGGCTCGACGCTGACCTTGCCGAAGGTGGCGAGGGCGCCGGCGAGGCGGGCCTTCTTCCGGGCGGCGAGGACGGTGTTGGCGTAGGTGAGCATCGGGTCGCGGCGGTCGTCGAGGCGCGTGGTGCCCGCGTGGTTGGCCTCGCCGTGGAAGTCGAACCGCCAGCGGCCGTGCGGCCAGATGGCGGAGGCGATGCCCACCCGGTCGCCGGAGAGGTCCAGGGCACGGCCCTGCTCGACGTGGAGTTCGACGAAGGCGCCGATCCGGGCCAGCCGCTCGGGGTCGGCCCCGATGGCCTCCGGGTCGTACCCGGCGCGCTCCATCGCCTGCGGCAGGGTGACGCCGTCGGCGTCGCGCAGCTCCCGGGCCTTGTCGGGGGTGAGCTGCCCGGCGGCCAGCCGGGAGCCCACGCAGGCCAGCCCGAAGCGGGCGCCCTCCTCGTCGCCGAAGTTGACGACGGCGAGGGGACGGCCCGGCTTCGCGCCGCGCGAGCGCAGTTCGTCCAGCGCGGCGAAGGACGAGACGACGCCGAGCGGCCCGTCGAAGGCGCCGCCGTCCGGGACGGAGTCCAGGTGCGAGCCGGTGACGACGGCGTCACCGGCGGCGGGGTCGCCGAGCCAGGCCCACTGGTTGCCGTTGCGGTCGAGCTCGTAGGCGAGCCCGCGGCTCTCGGCCTGCGCGCGGAACCACGCGCGGCAGTCGGTGTCGGCACCGGTCCAGGCGTAGCGGCGGTATCCGCCGCTTTCTTGGTTACGGCCGAGGGGCAGAAGGTCGCGCCACATCTCGTGGAACGAGGGCGTTGTGGGCAGTCGTTCCGCCGGGGCGGAACGGGTGGGCACGACCCCACCCGCACCCGGCGGCGTACGGTCAGCCCCACCGGGGGTTTCGTACCCGGGCGCGGCCCGGTGGTCGGGCTGCGCCCGCCCTCCCCCAGGGGGTGCCCCCGGCCCTGCGGCACGACTGCCCGCGGCCTCGCTCACGAGTCCTCCCGCATCGGGACGCGGACGCCCTTGTCCTCCGCGACCGACTCCGCGATGTCGTACCCCGCGTCGACGTGCCGGATGACGCCCATCCCCGGGTCGTTCGTCAGCACCCGGCGGATCTTCTCGCCCGCGAGCTTCGTGCCGTCGGCGACCGTGACCTGGCCCGCGTGGATGGAGCGGCCCATGCCGACGCCGCCGCCGTGGTGGAGGGAGACCCAGGAGGCGCCCGAGGCGACGTTGACCATGGCGTTCAGCAGCGGCCAGTCGGCGATCGCGTCGGAGCCGTCGAGCATGGCCTCGGTCTCGCGGTAGGGCGAGGCCACCGAGCCGCAGTCGAGGTGGTCGCGGCCGATGGCCAGCGGCGCGGCGAGGGTGCCGTCGGCGACCATCTCGTTGAAGCGCTCGCCCGCCTTGTCGCGCTCGCCGTAGCCGAGCCAGCAGATGCGGGCGGGCAGGCCCTGGAAGTGGACCCGCTCGCCGGCCATCTTGAGCCAGCGGGCGAGGGACTCGTTCTCGGGGAAGAGTTCGAGCATCGCCTTGTCGGTCTTGTGGATGTCGGCCGCGTCGCCGGAGAGCGCCGCCCAGCGGAAGGGGCCCTTGCCCTCGCAGAACAGCGGGCGGATGTAGGCGGGGACGAAGCCGGGGAAGTCGAAGGCGCGGGTGTAGCCCGCGAGCTGGGCCTCGCCGCGGATGGAGTTGCCGTAGTCGAAGACCTCGGCGCCCGCGTCCTGGAAGCCGACCATGGCCTCGACGTGCCGGGCCATCGACTCGCGCGCCCGGGTGGTGAAGTCGGCGGGCTTCTCGGCGGCGTAGGTGGCCATGTCGTCGAAGTCGACGCCGACCGGCAGGTACGACAGCGGGTCGTGGGCGGAGGTCTGGTCCGTCACGATGTCGATGGGGGCGTTCATGGCCAGCAGCTGCGGGACGAGCTCGGCCGCGTTGCCCAGCACGCCGATGGAGAGCGGGCGGCGCGCGTCGCGCGCCTCCACGGCCAGCTGGAGCGCGTGGTCGAGGGAGTCGGCCTTCACGTCCAGGTAGCGGTGCTCGATGCGGCGCTCGATGGCGCGCGGGTCGCAGTCGATACAGATCGCGACGCCGTCGTTCATGGTGACGGCGAGCG
Organism: Streptomyces albireticuli; assembly: GCF_002192455.1. Classification (NCBI taxonomy): domain Bacteria; kingdom Bacillati; phylum Actinomycetota; class Actinomycetes; order Kitasatosporales; family Streptomycetaceae; genus Streptomyces; species Streptomyces albireticuli. The sequence goes on along the minus strand of NZ_CP021744.1, from coordinate 4,744,625 downwards.
GCTGGGCGCCGCCCATGCCGCCGAGGCCGGCCGTGAGGGTGATCGTCCCGGCGAGGGTGCCGTGGAACTTCTTGGCCGCCACGGCCGCGAAGGTCTCGTAGGTGCCCTGGAGGATGCCCTGGGTGCCGATGTAGATCCACGAACCGGCCGTCATCTGCCCGTACATGGTGAGGCCGAGGGCCTCCAGCCGGCGGAACTCCTCCCAGTTGGCCCAGTCGCCGACCAGGTTGGAGTTGGCGATGAGGACGCGCGGGGCCCATTCGTGCGTCTGCATCACGCCGACCGGGCGGCCGGACTGGACGAGCATCGTCTCGTCCTGCTTCAGCGTCCGCAGGGTGCGCACCATGGCGTCGAACGAGCGCCAGTCACGGGCGGCCTTGCCCGTGCCGCCGTAGACGACGAGCTTGTCCGGGTGCTCGGCGACCTCCGGGTCGAGGTTGTTCTGGAGCATCCGCAGAGCGGCTTCCTGCTGCCACCCCAAGGTGCTCAGCTCGGTACCTCGCGGTGCTCGAACGGGTCGCGGTCCTGACATGGGGCCCTGCCTCCCTGGCGCTCCGTAGAGACCATTGAATAGAACACTTCACATCTTGTGGCAGTGAATACCTCCAGTCAACAGGTGTGCGGGGGCCGCCGGGGACCGGACCGGCCGCGTCCCATGGCATCGCGCCCCGCCGGATGGTGGAGTGGACGCATGGGTCCGGAGAGCGCGAGCGCGCGCGAGCGACGTGAGGCCGCCGTCCGGGCGGCGGTGCGGGACGGTCTGGTCGACGCGCGGCGCCCCGTGGCCGGGCTGCTGGACGTGCGGGGCGTCCGCGGCGCCGTCGCCGCGCTGCGGGCCGCGTTCGAGGAGGTCACGGCGCCCGGCACGGAGGTGCTGCACGCCTTCGCCGTGAAGGCCGCGTCGCTGGTGCCCGTGCTGCGGCTGCTCGCCGACGAGGGGATGGGCTGCGAGGTGGCGAGCCCCGGGGAGCTGGCGCTGGCGCGCGCCGCGGGCGTGCCGGCGGACCGCACGGTCCTGGACTCCCCCGCGAAGACGGACGCGGAGCTGCGGGAGGCGCTCGCGCTCGGCATCGCGGTCAACGCCGACAGCCGCCAGGAGCTGGCCCGCCTGGACGCGCTCGTACGGTCCGCGCCGACCGCCTCCGTGCTGGGCGTACGGGTGAACCCGCAGCTCGGCGCGGGCAGCATCGGGGCGATGAGCACGGCCACGGCGACGTCCAAGTTCGGGGTGGCGCTGCGCGACGAGGGGGCGCGCGCATGGCTCGTCCGCGCCTTCGTGGAGCGCCCCTGGCTCACCCGGATGCACGCCCACGTCGGCTCGCAGGGCTGCCCGCCGGAGCTGATGGCCGAGGGCGTGCGGACCGCGTACGAGCTGGCCGAGGAGATCAACCGGGCCGTCGGCGGGCAGCGGGTGCGGACCCTGGACATCGGCGGCGGACTGCCCGTCAATTTCGCCTCCGAGGAGGTGACGCCGAGCTTCCGGGATTACGCGCGGCTGCTCGACGTGACCGTACCCGCCCTGTTCGACGGGCGCTACGGCCTGGTCACGGAGTTCGGCCGGTCGCTGCTGGCCAAGAGCGGCACGGTGCTGGCCCGGGTGGAGTACGCCAAGTCGGCCGGCGGGCGGCGGATCGCGGTGACGCACGCGGGCGCCCAGGTCGCGGCGCGGACGGTGTTCGCGCCCGGCGCCTGGCCACTGCGGGTGGCCGCCTTCGACGCGGAGGGGCGGCCCAAGGAGGGCGAGCCGGTGCCGCAGGACGTGGCCGGGCCGTGCTGCTTCGCGGGCGACCTGGTCGCGGTGGACCGGCCGCTGCCGCTCCTGGAGCCGGGCGACCATGTGGCGCTGCTGGACACCGGCGCGTACTACTTCTCGAACCACTTCGCGTACAACTCTCTGCCCCGCCCGGGGGTTTACGGCTACGTGTCCGCAGAAGGCCGCACGGAGGATCTCCGCGACGGGCACGGGGAGTACGGGCAGCACGGGGAGTACGGCGCCGGGCGCGCGCCCGGCGGCCCGGACGTCCGCTTCGTGCCCGTCCGCCGTCCGCAGTCGCTCGACGAGCTCGTCGAGGAGAGCGGCGGCCCGCTCGCCGCGGGTCTCAGCGCGCTGCGCTGACGCCCGGCCGGGAGGCCGCCCGCCCGGCCCGGCGCCGCGCGCCGCCCGGTGCCGCGTCCCCGGCGGAGAGCCCGGTGGTCTCGTAGCCGCGCACGTCCGGCCCGGCGGGTCCGCGCCGGACACTGTCCACGCGCACCCACAGCAGGCTCCCGGACCGCCGCTCCAGCCCGCCCAGCCAGCGGGCCTTCGCCCACAGCCCGGCGCCGGCCCCGGCCGTCGCCAGCCCGGCGGCGGCGGGCGCGGCGAAGGAGGAGCCGACGGCCGCGAGGAAGGCGAGCGCCAGCCACCAGCGGCCGGCTCGCCGCCGGTTCCGCAGGGTGACGGCGCGGTCCTGGAGGAAGACGGACCGGCCCGCCCGCGACGCGCCGCGCGCCAGTTCCTCGTAGCGCCCGCGGCGCACCGCGAAGACCACGGCCGCCGTGATCAGGAACAGCGCCGCGCCCGCCGTCACCCCGATCCGGCGCCCGGTGAGCCCCGGCACCAGGGTGCCGACGCCCGCGCCCACCAGTCCCGCCCACCACAGCGGGCCCGCGGCCGCTCTCACGACCACCGCCACCCGTGCCAGCGCATACGCACCGCGCCCCACGACGCACCTCCTCGTACCCGGGGACCTCTCGGCCCCCTGCGTGAACCTGACCGGAACCGGAGCCCGGACCGGGCCCGGCCCCGTCCGGAATCTGCCCGGATTCCGGCCGGAATCCGCGCGGCAGGCTAGCCAACGAATCTGAGTGCGGGCTGAGAAGCGCCGGGCACGGCCGGGGCGCGGGTCATACCGGGGTAGCACCCGCGTGTTGGCTCCGTCGTACGACGCGGCGGGGCACGGCCCTTCCCTAGAGTCGGCGCACCGGGCGAGCGGGAGGAGCGGGGCATGGTGGCGTACGAGCGGGGACTGCGGCGGCGGGCCGTACTGGCGGCGGGGGTGCTGGCCGGGACAGCGCTGCTGGGCACGGCGGCGGGCCGGGCCGAGGCGCTGGCCGCCCCGGCCGGCGCGGCGGCCGCGGCCCGGCCGCACGCGGAGCTGCCGGCCCCCACCGGCCCGTACGCCGTCGGCACGGCGACCCGGCACCTGGTGGACGCCTCCCGCCGGGACCCGTGGAAGCCGGAGAGCGGGGACCGCGAGGTGATGGCGAGCCTGTTCTACCCGGCCGGCGGAGGCGGGCACGGCCGGACCGCCCCGCACATGGACGCCGCGTCCGCCGCGCACTTCGGGGCGGCGGGCAGCGCGGCGGAGGCCAACTACCGGGTGCGCGCGGGCGCGGCCGACTGGGCCGCCACGCGCACGCACGCGCGCGTGGACGCGCCGGTGGCCCGCGGCGCCCGGTCCCTCCCGGTCGTCCTGTACTCGGCGGGCCTGGGCGACCCGCGCACCTGGAACACCGGCCTCGCGGAGGAGCTGGCGTCGCGCGGCTACGTCGTCGTCACGATCGACCACACCTACGACTCGTCGGAGGTCGCCTTCCCCGGCGGGCGCCTGGCGGAGTCCGTGCTGCCCGCCCTCGCCAAGGACCCCGGCACGGGGCCGCGCGAGATCGACGCCGCGCTGCGCCGGTCGCTGGCGGCGCGCGTGGGCGACACCCGGTTCGTCCTCGACGCCCTGGGCGGCGACGCCGCCTGGCGGCGGGCCATGCCGCGCGGCCTGGCCGACGCCATGGACCTGCGGCGCGTCGGCATGACGGGGCACTCCATGGGCGGCCTGACCGCCGCCCAGACCATGCTGGAGGACCGCCGGGTCCGGGCGGGCGTCAACATGGACGGACAGCTGGCCTTCGCCCTCCCGGACGCCTCCGGGAGCGCGCTGAGCGGGGCCGCGCGCGAGGGCGTGGACCGGCCGTTCCTGCTGCTGGGCTCCGAGGGGCCGGGCGCGGCGGAGAACCGGCCGTCGTGGACGGCCTTCCGGCAGCACTCGCGCGGCTGGAACGCCGAGCTGACCATGGCCGGTTCCCGGCACGGCGCGTACACCGACGCCGCGTCGCTGCTGCCTGCCCTGTCCCGGCAGGGCGCGCTGTCCGGGGCCGATCTGAAGGAGACCCTGGGGACCGTACGGCCGGAGCGGGCGGTGGCGGCGACGCGGGCGTACACGGTGGCGTTCTTCGACCGCTTCCTGAAGGGCCGGGACGGCGGCCTCCTGGACGGCCCGTCGACCCGCTTCCCCGAGATGCGGCTGTCCGGCGCGGGCTTTTCCCCTACCCGCCCCTCCCCGTAACCGGGGGCAAGCCCTGGACCCCCGCTCCGCGCTGACGCGCGGTGTCCTCAAGCGCCGGACAGGCTGATTTCAGCCCGTCCGGCGCTTGAGGACGATTCGGGAAGGGGCGGGGTGGGGAACGAGCCTCATTCGACGAACAGCCCCCGCGCCGCCGCCTTCGCGTCGAACTCCTCCAGCCGTGCCTGGGCGTCGGGCAGCGCGTCGCACATGGCCTCCAGCAGCACCCGCCCCAGCAGCATCGGCGCGCACGCCGTGTCGAAGGCGAGCCCGGTGCCGACGGCGGCGGGCAGCAGCAGGTCGCTGTGGCGGGCGACGGGCGCGAAGGTGGAGTCCGCGACGGTGACGACGGTCAGGCCCTCGCCCCGCGCGTACTCCAGCGCCTCGACCACCTCGCGGGGGTGCCGGGGCAGCGCGAAGCACAGCAGGGTGCTCGCACCGGCCCGCACGGCCGCGTCGATGCGGTCGGCGAGGAGCGTGCCGCCCTCGTCGAGCAGCCGGACGTCGGGGTGGACCTTGCGCGCGAAGTAGGCGAAGCCCGCCGCCTGCGCGGTGGCGGCGCGCAGGCCGAGCACGGGCAGCGGCCGCGACCGCGCGAGCAGCCGCCCGGCGCGGGCGACGGGCTCGGGGTCGGCGAGCAGGGAGGCGAGGTGGCGGAGGTTGTCGATCTCCGCCTGGACCGCCTCCTGGTACTCGTTGTACGAGCTCTCGCCGGGCTCGGCCGTGGTGGGGACGACCTCGCGCAGGTGGCGGCGCAGGGCGGGGTAGCCGTCGAAGCCGAGGGCGACCGCGAACCGGGTCACGGACGGCTGGCTGACGCCCGCGAGCTCGGCGAGCTCGACGCTGGAGAGGAACGGCGCGTCGGCGGCCCGCCGCACCACGCAGTGGGCGATCCGGCGCTGGGTGGGCGTCAGCCGGTGCCCTTCGAAGAGCTTTTGCAGGCGCGCGGTGGCCTCCGGCTCGCCGCCGTTGTCACTCATCGGCCCTCCACGTTCTCGGTACGGACCGTCGGCGGGTCCGCCGGCGGGGCCTCGCACGGTCATTCACGACCCCTGGTCCTGCATGGAATTATGCAGGAGGGTGTTCTCCCAGGGCCTCCCACCGCTACAGCGGCGGGAGGAGCTTCTTCTGCGGCTTGCCCATCGCGTTGCGCGGCAGCGCCTCCAGGAACCGGACGCGGCGGGGCCGCTTGTGCGCGGAGAGGTGTCCGGCCACGAAGTCGATCAGGGTCCGCTCGGACACCCCGTCGGCCACCACATAGGCGACGATCTCCTGCCCGAGGTCGTCGTGGTCCACGCCGACGACGGCCGCCTCCCGCACCGCGGGGTGGTCCAGCAGGGCGTTCTCCACCTCGCCCGCGCCGACCCGGTAGCCACCGGTCTTGATCAGGTCGACGGAGGCCCGGCCCACGATGCGGTGCATGCCGTCGGGGTCGACGGTCGCGATGTCGCCGGTGCGGAACCAGCCGTCCCCGGCGTGCGCCGCGGCCGTCGCCTCCGGGCGCCCGAGGTAGCCCGCGAAGAGGGTCGGCCCGGACACCTCCAGCTCGCCGATGCCGCTCTCGGTCCGCGCCAGCCTGGTCCTTATGCCCGGCAGCGGCAGGCCCACCGAACCGGGGCGGCGGTCACCGTCGGCCCGGGTCGAGACGGTGATCAGGGTCTCCGTCATGCCGTAGCGCTCCACGGGCCGCTGCCCGGTGAGCGCCTCCAGGTCGCGGAAGACGGGCGCGGGCAGCGCCGCGCTGCCCGACACCAGCAGCCGCGCCTTGCCGAGCTCCCGGGCGGCGGCCGGCTCCCGGACCACGCGGGACCACACGGTCGGCACGCCGAAGTAGAGGCTGCCGCCGGCCGCCGCGTACGCCGCGGGGGTGGGCCGGCCGGTGTGGACGAGCCGGCAGCCGGTGCGCAGGGCGCCCAGCACCCCGAGGACGAGGCCGTGCACATGGAACAGCGGCAGGCCGTGCACGAGGGTGTCCCCGGCCGTCCACGCCCACGCCTCGGCGAGCCCGTCCAGGCCGGCGGCGACGGCCGCGCGCGGGATCAGGACGCCCTTGGGCGAGCCGGTGGTGCCGGAGGTGTAGAGGATCAGGGCGGTGGTGGCGGGGTCCGGCTCGGCGCCTGACCAGTCGGCCCGCTCCGCCACGTCGACCGGCAGGTCGCCGCCCGCGCCCAGCACCAGGGCGGCACCGGAGTCGCGCAGGATGTGGTCCCGCTCGGCGGGCCCGGCGTCCGGCGGCAGCGGCACGGCGGGCACCCCGGCGAGCAGCGCGCCCACGACGGCGACGACGGTCTCCAGGGTGGCCTCCGCCTGGACGGCCACGGACGGCGCCCCGGCGATCCGGTGCGCCACCGCGGCCGCGGCGCCCAGCAGTTCCTCCCGCGAGCACGTCCGGCCGGCGACGGTCAGGGCGTCGGGCAGGTCGGGGCCGCCGGCGCCGCCCGCTCCGGCGGCGAGGGACGTCAGCAGAGGTACGGTCGGTTCGGGCACGGACTGCTCCTTCCACGGGGGTCCGCCGGCGGTCCGGGGACAGCCCCCACTGCGGATACGGGTGCTAGCCCCAACGACCCGGGGCTCCCGCGACCGTATCGTCGTCGGCATGACGGCCCACGACCCCGAGACGAAGTCAGAGATGAAGAAGGAACTCGACGCGACCCTCCAGACCCGCAAGGAACTGGGGCCGGAGTACGAGTCGGAGCTGGTCGACGGCTTCCTGGACAAGGTCGACCGGAAGATCGACGGCACCATCGACCGCCATGTGCGCCGGCATCTGGCGGAGCAGCAGATGGCCGCCGCCCGCGGCGCCCGCCCGCGGCCCGCCGAGGCGGGGCCCGGCAGCTTCGGGGAGCGGTTCGGCTTCGCGGCGATCTCGCTGGTGCTGGCGGTGCCGCTGTCCGCCATCGGCGTGGTCAACGCCGGGCTGGCCGGCCTGCTGGTGACCTGGGCGGGCATCGTGGGCGTCAACGCGCTCAACTCCGCCGGGTTCTTCCCCTGGCCGAGCCACCGCAAGCCGCACGACGAGAGCTGACGGGAGCCGCGCGCCCCCGGGGAGAAGTGAGCGGGGGGCCGCCGTACCCCGGCCGAGGCCGGAGTCGGGACGACGGCGGTCCCCCACGAGGACACGGTTCCGGGTCAGGGCCGGTCCACCCGTGTCCGGACGGCCTTGGAGTCCGGGAGCCGCTCCGGAGGTCCTGCCGCCGCACTGGTGCCGGTCCGGGCGGACCCTCGCCGACACCCCTCAATATGCCGGACCGTTGTTAAGTCCGTGCTGCGGACGCGTGACGCATACGTACCCTTTACGCGTCGTCCGCGTGACTTGACGCCCACTTGGCGCGGGATCCGGCGCCTGTCCGGCGCCCCGTCCGGCGCGCGCCGGACATCCGTCCGGCGCGCGCCCGGCGGCTACTTGGCGGGAGCGGCGCTCTCGGCCAGGAAGGCCAGCAGGTCCTGGCGGCTGACGACGCCCTTGGGCTTGCCCTCGACGATCACGATCGCCGCGTCGGCCTCGCCGAGCACCGCCATCAGGTCCGCGACCGGCTCACCGGAGCCGACCTGCGGCAGCGGCGGGCACATGTGCTTCTCCAGCGGGTCGGTGAGCGAGGCGCGCTGCGTGAACAGGGCGTCCAGCAGCTCGCGCTCCACGACCGAGCCGATGACCTCGGCGGCCATCACATCGGGGTGCCCCGCGCCCGGCTTGACGATGGGCATCTGCGAGACGCCGTACTCGCGGAGCACCTCGATGGCCTCGCCGACCGTCTCCTCGGGGTGCATGTGCACCAGCGAGGGCATGCCGCCGTCCTTGCGGCGCAGCACGTCACCGACGCGGGCGGCGTCGCCCGGCTCCTCCAGGAAGCCGTAGTCCGCCATCCACTCGTCGTTGAAGATCTTGCTGAGGTAGCCGCGGCCGCTGTCGGGCAGCAGCACGACGACGACGTCGTCCGGGCCGAGGCGCTTGGCGAGCTCCAGGGCGCTGACGACGGCCATGCCGCAGGAGCCGCCGACGAGCAGGCCCTCCTCGCGGGCGAGGCGGCGGGTCATCTGGAAGGCGTCCTTGTCGGAGACCGCGATGATCTCGTCGGTCACCGTGCCGTCGTAGGCGCTCGGCCAGAAGTCCTCGCCGACGCCCTCGATCAGGTACGGACGGCCGGAGCCGCCGCTGTAGACGGAGCCCTCGGGGTCGGAGCCGATGACCTTGACCCGGCCGTCGCTGACCTCCTTGAGGTAGCGGCCGGTGCCGCTGATGGTGCCGCCGGTGCCCACGCCGGTCACAAAGTGAGTGATCTTGCCCTCGGTCTGCTCCCAGATCTCCGGGCCGGTGGAGTGGTAGTGCGACAGGGCGTTGTTGGGGTTGCTGTACTGGTCCGGCTTCCAGGCGTTCGGGGTCTCCTGCACGAGACGGTCCGAGACGTTGTAGTAGGAGTCCGGGTGCTCCGGGTCGACGGCGGTCGGGCAGACGACGACCTCGGCCCCGTAGGCGCGCAGCACGTTGATCTTGTCGTTGGACACCTTGTCCGGGCACACGAAGATGCACTTGTAGCCCTTTTGCTGGGCCACGATCGCCAGGCCCACACCGGTGTTGCCGGAGGTCGGCTCCACGATGGTGCCGCCGGGCTTGAGCTCGCCGGACTTCTCGGCGGCCTCGATCATCCGCACGGCGATCCGGTCCTTCACCGAACCGCCGGGGTTGAAGTACTCGACCTTGGCAAGCACGGTGGCCTGGATGCCTTCGGTCACGCTGTTGAGCTTCACAAGCGGGGTGTTGCCGACAAGCTCAACCATCGAATCGTGATACTGCACGGTGATCTCCGCGGTCAGGGGCACTAGCGCATCGCGTACCCGTATCTCCAGCCTATTGCGCCGTCGAGGGGACACGGCCCCGCGTTGCACGGGGGTGGTCTCGGGGCAACAACCAGTTAGCGGGGTCCGGCGGGGGTGCGTACCGTCGGAGCGGGAGGAGGTCGGGGCCCATGTCCATGTCGAGGGCGAGAGTCGCACGGCGGATCGCGGCCGCCGCGGCGTACGGCGGAGGCGGTATCGGCCTGCTGGGCGCGACGGCGGTCGGTGTGCTGCTCACCGAGGCGCGGCTGGCCAAGCGGGTGGTCGGCGGGGCCCACGAGGCGCCGCCGCACGCGGACGGCCGCTACGGCTCCGCGTTCGTCCACCGGCTCGGCCGGGACCCGCTGCTGCTGGGGGTCCTCGGCGACTCCACGGCGGCGGGCCAGGGCGTGCACCGGCCCCGGCAGACGCCCGGCGCCCTGCTGGCCTCCGGGCTCGCGGCGGTCGCCGAGCGGCCGGTCACGCTGCGCAACGTGGCACTGTCCGGCGCCCAGTCCCACGACCTGGACCGGCAGGTCACCCTGCTGCTCGACGACGGCCCGCCCCCCGACGTCTGCGTGATCATGATCGGGGCGAACGACGTCACCCACGGGATGCCGGCGGCCCGCTCGGTGCGGCTGCTGTCCGACGCGGTGCGCAGGCTGCGCGAGGCGGGCAGCGAGGTGGTGGTGGGCACCTGCCCCGACCTGGGCACGATCGAGCCCGTCTACCAGCCGCTGCGCTGGGTGGCCAAGCGGCTGAGCCGGCAGCTGGCGGCGGCCCAGACGATCGGCGTCCTGGAGGCCGGCGGCCGTACGGTCTCGCTCGGCGACCTGCTGGGCCCGGAGTTCGCGGAGAACCCCCGCGAGCTGTTCGGACCCGACAACTACCACCCGTCCGCGGAGGGCTACGCCACGGCGGCGATGGCCGTGCTGCCGACGCTGTGCGCGGCGCTGGGCCTGTGGCCGGAGCACGAGGAGCGCCCGGACGTGGCGCGCCGCGAGGGCATCCTGCCGGTGGCCCGGGCGGCCGCGGAGGCGGCGTCCGAGGGCGGCACCGAGGTCACGGCGGCGCGCGGGCGCTGGGCCCTGCTCAAGCACCGCAAGCGGCGGCACCTGCCTGCCCATACGGAGGCGACTCCGCACCACGCGTGGCTTCGGGTGGGGCGGGGGTCGTGAGGAGGCCCGCCCTGACTGGGCGGTTCGGGCTCGGGTGCCGGCGGCGGTGGGTCGGGGGCGGGGCGGGGTGGGCCCTCCGGGGCTGCATGATTTACGGGCCCACTCACCCACCGGTGCACAGTTGGCCGCCGTACGGCCCGCAAATCACGCTTCACGCCCCTTCCGGGCCCACCCCGCCCCGCCCCCTCCCGCCGTACGCCGGCTGCGGGCCGTTACCCCCCCTGAGCGGCCGCTTAGAAAAGAGGTCCGCATCACAGCCGCCAAGCCGTGACCAGAGCCCTACGGACGGGTAACTTCCAACAGGCCCTGTCGTCCCGCCGCCCAGGCGCTCGGCAGGCCCGCCTCAGGCCCGCCTTCCCACGCCCACTGGAGCCGTGATGCCCGAAGCCGTGATCGTCTCAACCGCCCGCTCCCCGATCGGCCGCGCCTTCAAGGGCTCGCTGAAGGAGATGCGCGCCGACGACCTGACCGCGACGATCATCGGCGCCGCGCTCGCCAAGGTCCCGGAGCTCGACCCGCGCGACATCGACGACCTGATGCTCGGCTGCGGCCTGCCCGGCGGCGAGCAGGGCCACAACCTGGGCCGGATCGTGGCCGTCCAGATGGGCATGGACCACCTGCCCGGCTGCACGATCACCCGCTACTGCTCCTCGTCGCTCCAGACCTCGCGGATGGCGCTGCACGCCATCAAGGCGGGCGAGGGCGACGTCTTCGTCTCGGCGGGCGTGGAGACGGTCTCCCGGACGGTCAACGGCTCCTCCGACGGCATGCCCGGCAGCCACAACCCGCTCTTCGCCGAGGCCGAGGCCCGCACGGCCGCCCGCGCCGAGCAGGGCGCGGACGAGTGGCACGACCCGCGCGAGGACGGCCTGGTGCCGGACGCGTACATCGCGATGGGCCAGACCGCCGAGAACCTGGCGCGCCTGAAGGGCATCAGCCGCCAGGAGATGGACGAGTTCGGCGTCCGCTCGCAGAACCTCGCCGAGGAAGCCATCAAGAACGGCTTCTGGGCCCGCGAGATCACCCCGGTCACCACCCCGGACGGCACGGTCGTCACCAAGGACGACGGGCCGCGCGCCGGCGTGACCCTGGAGGGCGTGCAGGGCCTGAAGCCCTCCTTCCGCCCCGACGGACTGATCACGCCGGGCAACTGCTGCCCGCTCAACGACGGCGCCGCCGCCCTGGTGATCATGTCCGACACCAAGGCGCGCGAGCTGGGTCTGACCCCGCTGGCCCGGATCGTCTCCACCGGCGTCTCGGCGCTCTCCCCCGAGATCATGGGCTTCGGCCCGGTCGAGGCCAGCAAGCAGGCGCTGCGCCGGGCCGGCCTGGGCATCGGCGACATCGACCTGATCGAGATCAACGAGGCCTTCGCGGCCCAGGTCATCCCCTCCTACCAGGCGCTGGGCGCGGACCTGGACCGGGTGAACGTCAACGGCGGCGCGATCGCGGTCGGCCACCCCTTCGGCATGACGGGCGCCCGGATCACCGGCACGCTGATCAACTCCCTCCAGTGGCACGACAAGCAGTTCGGGCTGGAGACGATGTGCGTGGGTGGCGGGCAGGGTATGGCGATGGTCATCGAGCGGCTGAGCTGAGCTGGAGCGCAGCGGAAGCGAGGCGAAGACGCGCGGGCGGTCCGAGCGGCTGAGCTGATCACGAACTCATTCACGGCGCCCTGTACGTGACCGTGACCGAATCGCCCCCAGGATGTGACCAACCTCCTGGGGGCGATTCGTTTCCGCAGGTCAGATATGTTGAAGAGGCAACGTCCGGGCCCTAAGTCCCGTCCCCTTCATGACGTTTTGCACTGTGGGCATACAGCATCACGGGCGAAGCTGAGGTAGGAATCTGGGGGACCTATAGCAACCGGGAGTACGTCAGTGAGCGCCTTGTCCCTTGCCCTGCTGCTTGCCGCTGCCACCGCCACGGCGGCGGGTGCCGCCGCCCTCCACAGCACGCGCGGCCTGCGCAAGCAGATCGCGGCCCTGCGGGCCGACCTCGCCGCGGCCGGCGCGGAGCGGCGTGAGCGCGCCCAGGTGCCGCACGCCCGGCCCGCCCCCGGCGCCGAGATCGCGGAGATACGGGCCGCCGTCGCCGACGCCCTCGCCGAGGAGCGCGAGCGCGAGCTCGCCGAGGCCCGCGCCTTCTGGGCGGCCCAGGAGGCCAGGGACCCCAGCGGCGCCGACGCCCCCTCGCTGCTCGGCGGCCTGCCCGGGCTCGGTGACGACCTGCTGGGCCCCGAGGGCCCGTACGGCAGCCTCTACCTGCCCCGCCAGGCCGACCTCGTGGGACTGGACCCGCTGGACTCCGCGGCCTCCGCCGAGGCGGAGGCCGCGGAGTCCCCGGAGCTGGCCGCCGCGCGCCGCCGGCACCCCTCCCACCCCGAATTCACCCCCGCGGGCCCCGCCGGCGACCACGAGAGCACCGTCGAGCGCCTCGCCGAACTCTCGGACGCCCGGATTCCGCTGACCGACGTACGGCCGGGGCCGCTGGGCACCCTCGACGTGTACGTCTTCGCCGACGGCACGACGCTCTGCATGACCCCGGGGCACCGCGAGACGGCGGAGCGGCTGGGGGCGGCGCTGGACGCGGGGGACGCGCCTGTGCTTCTCGGGGGGTCGGGGGTTTCGGGGGCGTACGCGCTGACGTTCTCCTGTGCGGTGGAGAGGGTTTACGTCCTGGCTGATCGGGTGATCGCTTCGCCGTGATCCCGAGTTGTCCTCAAGCGCCGGACGGGCTGCGTTTCAGCCCGTCCGGGGGCACCTCCCAGCGGTAGCCGGGGGAGTTTGAGGACCGGGGTCCGGGGCGGAGCCCCGGTTCGGGAAGGGGCGGGGTGGGGTGGGGACAAAGCCCTGCGCAGCGGTATACCCACCCCCGTTCAGACAACCCCGCTCCGCCTCCCCGCCTCCTCCACCCGGGCCACCGCCTCCGCGACCCCCACCCCCTCCGGCAAGGCACCCGCGCCCCCGGCCGCCAGCGCCAGCGCTTCGGCCAAATCATGACCGGCCACCGCCACTTGGTCCGCGACCGCGAACATCCCCGCGTCCGGCATCTCGCGCGGCGAACCCGCGCCCGGTTCCTCCAGGCGCTGGGTCCACGCGGCCAACTCTCGGGCCAGGGCCAGCGCTTCCGCCGCGGCCCCCCTGCTCAGACGGGACTGCGGCAGGGACCGCAGCCGGTCGGCGTAGGCGTCCACGGCGGCAAGAAGAGGCGTCACATCATCCACAGCGCGAGCCTATGCGCCGCCGACGGACTGTTGCCAACGGATGAACACTCAGGCACGGTGACAGGAAGGACCATCAGCCGACGCGTCCGGAGGCGCCGATGTCCCACGTCTTCTCCGACGAGACCCACCGGAATCTGCTCTCCCGTATCCCTCAATGCACCGGCCGTGAAGTCGCGGACTGGCTGCGCACGGTAGAAGAAGGCCCTTCCCTCTTCCGATTCGAGGAGAAGGTGAGCTGGCTCCGTGGAGAGCACGACCTCGCCTACGGCCATGCCAAAGCGATCGTCCACGAGTACGACCTCCGACGGGCCGCGCGGAAGCTCCGGTAGCGGACGCCACCCCGATCAGCACCTCCACAACGGGGCACGCACATGCGAAGGGCCCGGGAAGACGATGTCTTCCCGGGCCCTTCGTCAGCCGCCGGCCGTCAAGCCGGGGCGCTAGTCGTTGCCGGTGATGGCGGTGACCAGCTGGAGCATCTGGACGTAGATCCACACCAGCGACAGCGTGAGGCCGAAGGCCGCCATCCAGGCGATCTCGCGGGGGGCGCCGTAGCGGACGCCGTCCTCGATCTGCTTGAAGTCGATCGCCAGGAAGGCCGCGCCGATCAGGACGCCGATGACGCCGACGCCGATGCCCAGCGGGCCCGAGCGCAGGCCGAGGCCGTCACCGCCGCCGAAGGCGGCGAACAGGACGTTCACCAGCATCAGCAGGACGAAGCCGATGGCGGCGGCCGTCACGAAGCGGATGAAGCGGCGGTCGACGCGGATCAGCCGGGTCTTGTAGGCGATCAGGACACCGACGGACACGGCGATCGTGCCGAGCACGGCCTGGACCGGGGCGCCGTCCGCGTAGTGGTTGTACGACCGGCTGACCACGCCGAGGAACAGGCCCTCCAGGGCCGCGTACCCCAGGATCAGCGCGGGGACGGGCTTCTGCTTGAAGGACTGGACGAAGCCGAGCACCATCGCGACGAGGCCCGCGGCGAAACCGACGCCCACCGGGATCTTCGCCGCCCAGCCGATGACCGCCGCGACGACGACCAGGCCCAGCGTGGTGCCGGTGCGCATGACGACGTCGTCCATCGTCATCCGGTCGGCCCGCGCGGGGGCCTGCGGGGCGCCCTGCTGGGTGTCGGGACCCTGCGCGTACGGGTTCGCCGCGTACGGGTTGGTGGGCTCCGCGTAGGGGTTGTTCGCGTACGGGTTGCCCTGGGCCGCGGTCCCGGCCTGCGGGGCACCGTTGAAGCCGGCGTAGCCGTTGTCGCGGAACCCTCGCGAGAAGACCGGGTTGCTGCTCCTCATCCTCACTCCTCCGTGGCCACCCTGCGCGGCCTTGCGACCAGGGTAATGGGTAGGCAAAAGAATGCACTCGTGCTTGGGGACGATCTTTTGGTCGGGTACCCCCACCCGGAGAACGGGAATCCCGCGCCGACGGTTCCCTTCCCCCTTCTGCCCCACGCGGAATCCACCCCGGCCACGGTGGTCACCCGAGCCCCGCGACGGTGAGCCGCCCGGCGATGCCCTTGAGCTGTTCGAGCACCTGGGGGGCCGGGCCCGGGGTGACCGGCAGGAGGATGCGGTGCACCCCCAGGGCGGCGTACTCGTCGACGTCCTCGGCGGACGGCTCGCCCGCGCAGACCGTGATGGGGATGTCCGCGCGCCCGGCCGCGCGGGCCCGCCGGCGCAGGGCCTCGGCCCGCCGGTGGAGCCGGGCCGGGCTCCGGGCGTAGGGGAGCCACTCGTCCCCGTAGGCGATCACCCGGTCGATGACGCCCTCGTCGTCGCCGGCGACCAGCACCGGCGGGTGCGGCCGGCGCCTGGGCTTGGGCCAGGACCAGATCCGCCGGAAGGAGACGTACGTCCCCTCGTAGCTGGCCTCCTCCTGGGTCCAGATGGCCTTGACGGCCTGGACCCGCTCCCGCATCAGGTCGAGGAGCGTGTCGGGGTCGCCGCCGTGGTTGCGCAGCTCCTCGGCGTCCCCGCCCGGCCCGACGCCGAACAGGAAGCGGCCCCCGGACATCTGGTCCAGGCTCGCCGTCTCCTTGGCCAGGATGATCGGGTCCCGCTGGGCGATCAGGCTGGGCCCGGTGCCGATGCGCAGCTCGGTGGTGGTCGCGGCGACGGCGGCCAGGGCCACGAAGGGGTCGTAGACGCGGTACGAGCGCGGGCGCAGGGCCTCGCACTCGGCCACCCGGGGCCGGCGCGAGGCGGGGATGTGCGTGTGCTCGGGGAAGAGCAGGGATTCGAAGCCCAGGTCCTCCGCCGCCCGCCCGAGTTCACTCGGCTCGATGCCGTCGTGCACCGGGTAGGTCAGCAGGCCGAATCTCACGAGCCGGCCCGGCCCGCCCCGGCGGCGGGGTTCCGCAGCTCGCGGCGCAGGATCTTGCCCGCGTTCGAGCGGGGCAGGGCGTCGAGGAACGCGACCGACCGCACCTTCTTGTACGGGGCCACGCGGGCCGCGACGTACTCCATGACGGCCTCGGCGGTGAGCGCGGCGCCGTCGCCGGGGCCCGGCGCGGCGACGACGTAGGCCCTGGGGGTCTCCATGCCGTCCTCGTCGACCACGCCGACGACGGCCGCGTCGGCGACGCCGGGGTGGGTGAGCAGCACGGCCTCCAGCTCGCCGGGCAGCACCTGGTAGCCCTTGTACTTGATGAGCTCCTTGACCCGGTCGCTGATGAAGAACCAGCCGTCCTCGTCCACCCGGGCCAGGTCGCCGGTGTGCAGCCAGCCGTCCTCGTCGACCACCTCGGCGGTCTCGGTGGGCCGGCCCAGGTAGCCGCGCATGACCTGGGGGCCGCGGACCCACAGCTCGCCCTCCTCGCCCGGGGCGACGTCGCGGCCGTCCTCGGGCGAGACCAGCCGGCACTCGGTGGAGGGCAGCGGCTTGCCGACCGAGCCGGGCGGCGGGGTCTGGCCGCGGGGCGGGACATGGGCGCCGGGCGACAGCTCGGTCATGCCGTAGGCCTGGACGACGGGGACGCCGATGCGCCGGTGGACCATCTCGGCGAGCTCGGGCTTGAGCGGGGCGGCGGCGCTGAGCAGCTGCTGGATCGAGGAGAAGTCGCGGCCCTCGACCAGGGGGTGCTTGGCGAGGGCGAGCGCGATGGGCGGCGCCACGAGGGCGTGCGTGATGCGCTGCCCGGTCAGGATGTCGAGGAAGCCCGCGAGGTCGAACCGCGGCAGGACCACCAGCGTGGCGCCGGAGCGCAGGGTGACGCCGATCAGCGTGCTGAAGCCGTAGGCGTGGAAGAAGGGCAGCACCGCCAGCACCCGGTGGTCGGGGGTGACCTCCAGGGCGTGGCTCATCTGGGCGATGTTCGCGGTGACGTTGCCGTGGGTGAGCACCACGCCCTTCGCCGCCCCGGAGGTGCCGCTGGAGTACGGCAGCAGCGCGATGTCCGCGCTGCCCCGGGAGGCGTCGGCGGCCGGCCGCGGGGCGCCGGAGCCGGCCAGGTCGCCGATGCTCCGGTGGTGCTCGGCCTCGTCCAGGACGAACACCTCGCGCACGGTGTCGCCGCCCGCCTCACGGACCGTGGGGAGCAATGCGGAGACGGTGAATAGAATGCGGGCTTCCGCATCTTGCAGCTGGCGGGCCAAGTCCTTGGCGGTGGCCAGCGCATTCACCAGGGTGACGGCGGCTCCGGCCCGGGCGGCGGCGAGACAGACCACCGGGTAGAAAAGGGAATTCGGGGAATAAACCGCCAGGACCTCGCCCGGCTTCAGCCCTGCGTCGGCGAGTCCCGCGGCCACGGAGTCGACCAGCCCGGCCAGCTCCGTGTAGGTAATGGTCCGGCCGCTCACCGCGTCCACCAGGGCGGGGTGGTCACCGCGCTCCGAGGCACCGTCGAGAATGTATTCGTCGAGCGGTCGGCCCGGAAGATCTATGTCCTGGAACGGGCTGCGATAAATCATTTTTGATTCTCCTGCACAGCGGGACGGCGAAAGAGGCGGAACCGGCGGTGCGGAGTGAAGGACGCAACGACGGATCCGCCTCCCCCACCCCCCGCCCGGCCACCGGCCTTGCAAAAGTTTGACGTTCCTCGAACCATTTCGGCCGACGACGCGCGGCCCGGCGGCCGGTTCCGGCCACCGGCCGCGCCGCGCGGACGCGGCGGCTCAGCCGGCCTTCACCGCGGCGAGATGGCGCCCTTGCGCCTGGTGGTAGATGTACGAGACGAGGCCGGCCTGAAGACGGGATTCCACTTCCAACTTGGTGAGTATGCGGGCCACATGGGCCTTGACGGTGCGCTCCGTCACCTGGAGCCGCACCGAGATGGAGCGGTTGGAACAACCCGCTCCGAGCAGCCAGAACACGTCCTTCTCCCGGATGGACAGGAGATCCACCCTCCTGATCTGCGGCCACCAGTCAGGCATCCGTCACCGACCCCCTCGCATCGACAACACGAAACATGGACTCGCGTCTACAACTGGACACTAGACGGTCTTTGCACTCCGGCGCACTTAATCGTGACCCACGTCTCAATCAAGGAATCATAAATGCGCAAATGCCGATCAATACACATATGCCGGGCAGTTGCCCGAGTGGCCGGGGAAGGCCGCCCACTTCCCGCCGAATAAAACATGTGCGCTGGTATACATTTGAAGCATGAATCACCTGGATGGCGAGAACAGGAAAGATATTGCTGTTATTGGAATGGGATGCCGATTCCCCGCCGCACAGAATGTCGATGAATTCTGGAAAATGCTGACGGAGAACACCGACGCGATCACCCGGGTACCCGCCGACCGCTACCCCGTGGCCGACCACCACGACCCGACCGGCAGCGTCCTCGGGAAGACCGTGTCGGCCTACGGCGGCTTTCTCGACAAGCCGTTCGATTTTGACGCGGGATTCTTCGGAATTTCCCCAGTGGAGGCCGTCACCTCCGACCCCCAGCAGCGCCTTCTCCTCCAGGTCGTCTGGGAGGCCCTGGAGAACGCGGGCGTGGTCCCCTCCCGCCTGGCCGGCAGCCGCACCGGGGTGTTCGTGGGCCAGGCCACCGCCGAGTACGGCGAGACCATCGCGCCGGCCGACCGCACCGTGCGCACCGCCGCCGGCACCCGGCTCCGGGCCATCACCGCGGGCCGCGTCTCCTACGCGCTGGACCTGCGCGGACCCAGCATGGTGCTGGACACCGCCTGCTCGTCCTCGCTGGCCGCCGTCCACACCGCCCGGCAGAGCCTGCTCACCGGCGAGAGCGACCTGGCGATCGCGGGCGGCGTCAACATCATCCTGTCGCCCGAGGACTCCATCGCCTACACCCAGGGCTCCATGATGGCCCCGGACGGCCGCTGCAAGTTCGGCGACGTCACCGCCGACGGCTTCGTCCGCAGCGAGGGCGTGGGCGTCGTGGTGCTCAAGCGGCTCGCCGACGCCGAGCGCGACGGCGACCCCGTGCTCGCCGTGCTGCACAGCAGCGTCTGCAACAACGACGGCCGGGGCTCGGGCCTGCTGCTCCAGCCCGCCGTGTCCGGCCAGTCCGACATGATCCACGAGGCGTGCCGCGCCGCCGGTGTCACACCCGCGCGGCTGGACTACGTGGAGGCCCACGGCACCGGGACGCCCGTCGGCGACGACGTCGAGCTGCGCGCCCTGGCCGAGGCCGTCGCGGGCGCCCGGTCGGCGGACCGCCCGCTGCCGATCGGCTCGGTGAAGAGCAACATCGGCCACACCGAGGCCACCGCGGGCGTCGCCGGCCTCATCAAGGCCGTGCTGATCGCCCGGCACGGCGTCATCCCCGCCTCCCTGCACGTCCGTACGCCGCACCCGCTGCTCACGCGGGACGACTCGCCCCTCGACCTCGTCCGGGCCAACCGGCCGCTGGGGAGGACCGGCGAGCGGGCCCTGATCGGGGTCAGCTCGTTCGGGCTGTCCGGCACCAACGTGCACGCCGTGATCGGCGAGTACGTCCCGGTGGCCGACGGCCCGGCCGCGACCGCCGAGGACGGCACCGGCCCCCACCTGCTGGTCCTGTCCGCCCGGTCGCACTCGTCCCTGCGCCGGCTGGCCCGCGCGTACGCCCGCCACCTCGGGCCGGACGGGCCCGGCCGCCGGCACTCGCTCCGGGACGTCTGCGCGACCGCGGCCACGCGCCGCGACGCGCACACCCACAGGCTGTGGGCGGTCGGCACGACGCACGACAACCTCGCCGCCACGCTGCGGGCGCTCGCCGAGGGGACGGAGACCCCCGACGGCGGCATCGCGGAGGCCGGCTTCGGCGGCGCCCGCGGGACCGTCTTCGTCTTCCCCGGCCAGGGGTCGCAGTGGCTCGGCATGGGCCGCCGGCTGCTGGAGACCTCACCCGCCTTCCGCGCCGCCATGGAGGAGTGCGACAGGGCGGTGCGCGACGAGCTCGGCTGGTCGGTGACCGAGCTGCTCACCACGGCCACGGAGGAGTTCCCCGACGACGTCGCCGTCGTCCAGCCCGTGCTGTGGGCCGTGCAGGTCGCGCTGGCCGCGGCCTGGCGCGAGCGGGGCGTCGAGCCCGACGTCTGCGTCGGCCACAGCATGGGCGAGGTGGCCGCCGCCCAGGTCGCCGGCGCCCTCTCGGCCGAGGACGCCGCCGCGGTGATCTGCCGCCGCAGCCGGCTGATGGAGCGGGTGGCCGGGTTCGGCTCGATGATGGCCGTCGAGCTGTCGGCCGACGAGGCGCGGCGGGCCGCGGCCGGGCTCGGCTCCCTCTGCGTGGCGGTGGAGAACTCGCAGAGGTCGGCGGTGCTCGCGGGCGCCCCGGACGAACTCCGGGAGCTCGGCCGGGTGCTGGCGGGCCGGGGGGTCTTCCACCGCATGCTGAAGGTGAACGTCGCCTCGCACTCCCCCGGCATGGACCTGATCCGCGAGGACCTGCTGGCCGCGCTCGCCGGCCTGCGGCCGAAGCCGGTGAAGACCGCGATGGTGTCCACCGTGCGCGGCGACCGGGTCCGGGGCCCCGAGCTCGACGCCGCCTACTGGGCCGACAACCTGCGCCACCCGGTGGAGTTCGCCGAGGCCGTGCGGTCCGTGGCGAAGGAGGGCGAGCACGTCTTCCTGGAGATCAGCCCGCACCCCGCCCTGCTGACGGCGGTCGACGACGTCCTGGGCGACCTGGGTACCCCGGTGCCGCCGGTCGCCTCGCTGCGGCGGCACGAGGACGAGCCGCTGATGCTGGCCCGCTCGCTGGGACAGCTGTTTGGCCAGGGGGCGGCCGTGGCGTGGGAGCGCTGGTTCTCCCCCCGCGGCCCGGTCGTCCCGCTGCCCGCCTACCCCTGGGACACCGAGACGTACCGGCTGCCCGCCGGCCCGTCGCGGCCGGCCGCGCGGCGCGAGCGGGTGCGCGAGTTCCCCGTGACCGGGTCGGTCGCGGTCACCTCCCTGCGCGGACTCGCGCCGATCCCGCCCTCGTACTACATGGCGGCGGTGCTCGACACGGCGCGCGCCGACGGCGAGGGGGACGACGGGCGCCTCGTCCTGGAGGACGTCCGGCTGGGCGAGGAGTTCGTCGACGTGACGGAGGGCGCCGGGGTGACGCTCCGGGTCACGCTCACGGACGACGGCCGGGCGGGCGGGGCGCGGGCCCGGGTGGAGGCTTTGCGTCCGCCGGGCGACGAGCGGCCGCCCGTGCTCTGCATGACGGCCCGGGTCCGGCACGACGAGGAGGCCGGCGACGGGCGGCGGGGCGCCGACGAGCTGAACGACGCGCTGGCCCGCTGCCGCGCCTACCTGCCCGCTGCCGAGTTCGAACGCCTGGCCGTGGCGCGCGGTTACGAGTTCGGCGAGGCGTCCCGCGCGGTGGCCCAGGCGTGGCGTACGGAAGGGGAGGCCGTCGCCCGGATGCGGCTGACGGGGGCGGGGCAGCCGGCCCTGTGGGAGGCGGGCCTCCAGTCCGTCGCCGCGGCCTATCCGCTGGGCGGCGCACCCTCCGCCGCGACGTGCGCCTACGTCCCGGTGTCCTTCGACAGCGTGGAGATCGCGGGCGAACTCCCGGCGGAGTTCTGGAGCCTGGCGCGGTTCGTGCCGGACCCGGCGCGGCCGGAGGGGCGGGCCGAGGTGCTGCTCCTGGACGGCGCCGGCGCCGTCCTCGCCGCGTTCCGGGACATCCGGATGCACCGGATCGCCGGGGCCGAGGCGTCCCTGCCGCAGCGGATGGCCTCGCTGCTGCCGAGGCTGCCGGAGTTCGTCGTGAGCGCGCCGGCCGTCGCCACCGTGCGCGGCGGGGCCACGGCGCTGCTCTCGCACGTCGGGAGCCTGCTCGGGCAGGTGGCGGCCCGGACCGCGGCCACCGCCGGATCCGCAGGGGCCGGACCGGACCCGCTGTCCTCCGCCGGGGCGCACCGGCCTCCCGTGGCACCTCCTGTGGCACCTCCTGTGGCACCTCCTGTGGCAACTGCCGCGCCACCCCCCGTCCCGTCCGCCGTCGCGCCTCCGGCGGCGGAGGCGGGTCCGCCCGGGCCACGGCCGGCGCCGGCACCCGCGTCCGTCCCGGCGGCGACGGCCGAGGAGCGCTTCCTGGCCCAGGTGGCCGCGGTGCTCGGGCTGCCGCCCGAACGGATCGACGGCCGCCGGCCGCTGCGTGACCTCGGGCTGGACTCCCTGATGGCGGGTCAGCTGCGCCGGAGGCTGCTCACCGAGCACGGTGTCGACCTGAGCATCGGCCGCCTGCTGGGCGAGGACAGCATCGGGAGCCTGGCCGGCTCCCTGCGGTAGGCCGCGACCGGGGTCCCCGTCAGGCGGCGCCGGGGGCCCCGCTCGGCTCGGGGGCGGCCGCGAGCGGCCGCTCCACGCCGAGCGCGTAGCCGGGCATGATGCCCCGGAGGATGATGTGGAACAGCTCCCGCAGTTCCGCATAGAGGTGGGTGTCCGCGCCCTGCGCCTGCGTCCAGCGGTAGAGGGCGCCCAGATAGGCGTCGCGGAGCAGCTGGCCCACCCGTGACGCGTCCACGCCGGGGGACACCTGGCCCTGCCGGAGGCCCTCCTCGATGATCTCCGCGAAGATCCGGCTGGAATAGGGGTCCTCCAGCATCGGCCGGCCGGCCTTCACCCAGGCGAGGAGCATGGCGCGGGTGATGTCCCGCTCCTCCTCGTTGATGTCCACCAGGGCGGACACGCACTGATCGAGGCGTGCCACGACATCGCCGCGCGGCGCGGGCAGGAATCCGAGGCTGGCCTGGAGTTTCTCCCGCCGCAGGTCGCCCCAGGCGATGATGATGTCTTCCTTGCGCTGGAAGTAATTGAAGAACGTGGCCCGCGCGACGTCGGCCTCTTCGGTGATCTCGTCGATCGAGGTCTGGTCGTAGCCCTGCTTCGCGAAAAGCGTGACCGCCGCCGAGTACAGCCGCTGGCGGACCCTCTGCTTATTTCGCTCCCGGCGCCCTGCGACCGGTTTGGTCTCTATCATCTCAGCTCCTGGATGCGGAGAATTGCGACTTCGCTCCGCACCGTCGACGCCGCCCAGTATGCGCATGTCCCGAAGGCACTGTGCGCCGCCTTTGACGGGAGGTTGGTGCATTTTGAACCATTTTTACGCTGCGGCGCAACCCCGCGTTCATCTCACGTACCGCGGACGAAACACGTTTCAGACATCGTTTCCGGTTCCGTTTCCGGCGCCGGCCGCGTCGGGAGAGTCCGTCACATCCAATTCCCGGGCGCCGCCGAGCACGGCGTCCAGCAGACCGGAGAACCGGGCATCCAGGTCTTCTCTACGCAATTGAACGAAATAGTTGCGGCCCTCCAGGCGGGTCCGGGTGATCCCCGCCTCGCGCAGCACCCGGAAGTGGTGCGACAGCGTGGACTTGTGGACGCCCACCAGGAACTCCTCCGGCCAGCACGGGTGGTACTCGCCGTCCGCCAGCACCAGGAGCATGCGCAGCCGGACCGGGTCCGCGAGCGCGCGCATGACCTCCACGAACTTGATGCCCACCGCGTCCGGTTCCGCGAGGTAGCGAGCCACCGGGCCTCCCTCCGCCAAGTCGACGCAGCGATTGTATCCGTTGCATGGCGATCAAACCGTACCTTGACACGATCACGGGACGGAGCCCTAGTATGACGACTGTCAAACGATCTGTTACGTATTAAGCGAGGGGAAATGTACAGTCGCCTGCTCTTCCTTACCCTAGGAACCTTCGCGGTGGGTACGGACAGCTTTGTCATCGCAGGAATCCTCCCCGAGATCTCCGACTCGCTCGACGTGAGCATTTCGACCGCGGGCCTGCTGATCACGGTCTTCGCGTTCACCTACGCGATCCTGTCGCCCATCGTGGCCGCCACGACCGCGCACTGGCCCCGCAAGCGCCTGCTGCTGGCCGGCCTGCTCATCCTGGCGATCGGCAACGCGCTGACCGCGGTCCTGCCCACCTTCGGGCTGGTGCTGGCCAGCCGCGCGGTCGCCGGTCTCGGCGCGGCGATGTTCACCCCGACCGCGAGCACCACGGCGGCGGCGCTCGCCCCGCCGGAGCAGCGCGGCCGGGCCCTCGCGATCGTGATGGCCGGTCTCAGCGGCGCCACCGCCCTCGGCGCGCCCATCGGCACGGTCATCGGCAGCCAGGTCAACTGGCAGGCGACGCTCTGGTTCGTCGCCGTGCTCAGCGTGCTCGGCGCCGTCGGCATCGCCGTGCAGATGCCCGACGTCCCCTCGATGCCCCCGGTCAACCTGCGCAAGCGGATGGCCCCGCTCAAGGACGCCCGGGTCGGCTTCACCCTGCTGACCACCGTGCTGGTCTTCACCGGCCTGTACACCAACTACAGCTTCGTGGCCGAGTCCTACGACCGGGCCACGGACGGCAACGGCACGGTCCTGGCCGTGCTGCTCTTCGTCTGGGGCGCCGGCGCGACCGTCGGCAACCTCGGCGCCGGCCGGCTCACCGACAGGATCCCGGGCAAGCGCATCATCGCCGTCGCGATCATCGTCGCGGGCATCGACTTCGCGCTGATGCCGCTGTCCAACCGGTACCTGGGCACCGCGATCGTGGCCATCTTCGTCTGGGGCATCTGCGGCTGGGCCTCGCTGGTCCCGCTCCAGCACCGGCTCCTGACGATCTCCCCGGCCCACGGCACCCTGACCATCGGCCTGAACGCCGCCGCCACGTACCTCGCGGTGTCCGCCTCCGGCCTCACCGGCGCCGCCGGCATCCGCCTGGTCGGCGTGCACAACCTCAGCCTCTTCGGGCTCGGCTTCATCGTGCTCGGCCTGATCTCCTCGGGCATCGCGAGCCGGCTCATCAAGAAGGGCGAGGACGCCCCGGAAGAGGCGTCCGCCACCACCCCGGCCATGTCGAAGAGCTGAGGGAAACCGAGGAGACCCGCCATGAATCTCGACTCGATGTACCGGGAAGTGATCCTCGATCACTACAAGCACCCGCACGGTCGAGGGCTTCGCGACGGCGACGCCGAGGCGCACCACGTGAGCCCGACCTGCGGCGACGAGATCACCCTGCGGGTGAAGCTCGACGGACGGGTCGTCCAGGACGTCTCGTACGAGGGGCAGGGCTGCTCCATCAGCCAGGCCAGCGCCTCCGTGCTCAACACCCTCCTGGTCGGCCGCGACCTGGACGAGGCGGAGCGCATCCGGGGCGCGTTCCTGGAGCTGATGCAGTCGAAGGGCCGGACCGCGCCCGACGAGGCGGACGAGGCCGTGCTGGACGACGCGGTCGCCTTCGCCGGGGTCTCCAAGTACCCGGCCCGGGTCAAGTGCGCCCTGCTGAGCTGGATGGCCTGGCGGGACGCCACGGACCGGGCGCTGGCCGCCACGGGCGGATAGGAACGGGGACGGAGCCCGCGTGCCGCACGCGGGCTCCGTCGCCACGGGACCGGTCACGGCCGTCAGGCCGCGGCCGCCGCCGAGACCTCCTGGCCCCCGTACAGCGGGGTCCCGGCGGGCCCGCCCAGGTCGACCGGGAGGGTGAGCAGACCGCGCATCGGCATCCCCGGGCGCCAGCGGAGCTCGTCCACCGGGGTGTCCAGGGCCAGACCGGGGAAGCCCTCGAAGAGGGCGCGGAGCGCGATCCGGGCCTCCATCCGGGCCAGCGCCGCCCCCAGGCAGTAGTGGATCCCGTGCCCGAAGGCCAGGTGCCCGCCGGTCTTCCGGCGGATGTCGAAGGACTCCGGGTCCTCGTACACCGCCTCGTCGCGGTTCCCGGACACCAGGGAGATCAGGACGATCCCGCCGTCGCCCGGGATCAGGGTGTCCCCGATCGTCAGGTCCTCCGAGGCGAACCGCCAGGTCGTCGCCTCCACCGGCCCCTCCCAGCGCAGGGTCTCCTCGATCGCCCCGTCCAGCAGCGACCAGTCCTCGCGCACCGCGGCCAGCTGCTCCGGGTGCGTCAGCAGGGCCAGCGTGGCGTTGCCGATCAGGTTGACGGTCGTCTCGTGGCCCGCGAAGAGCAGCACGAACGCCGTACCGCGCAGCTCCTCGTCGCTCAGCCGGCCGCCGTCCTCGTCGGTGACGTGGACGAGCGCGCTGAGGACGTCGTCCCCGGGCGCGCGCCGCTTCTCGGCGACCAGCTCGTCGAGGTAGGTGTTGAGGCGCGTGGCGCTCTCGAAGTAGTCGGGCGTCGGGGCGTCCGAGGAGATCAGCTTGTTGGACGCCTCCTGGAAGCGGTCCTGGTCCAGGGCGGGCACCCCGAGGATCTCGCAGATCACGGCGATGGGCAGCGGATAGGCCAGCGCCTCCATCACATCGGCCCGGCCGCCCGCGGCCAGGGCGCCGACCAGGTCCGCGGTGAGCTCCTCGATGCGCGGCCGCAGGGCCTCGATCCGGCGCGGCGTGAACGCCTTCGAGACCAGCTTGCGCAGCCGGCTGTGGTCCGGCGGGTCCGCGCTGAGCATGCTCCGGCCGAACAGCTGGGTGGTGTTCTCCTCGCTCCCGGTGCGCATCCTGCGCAGCTCGGGGGCGGCGAAGGACCAGTCCTTGCGCAGCCTCGGGTCGCCGAGGGCGGCCCGCGCCTCCTCGTAGCTGACGACGAGCCAGGCCTCCAGGCCGCCGGGCAGCCGCACCCGGTGCACGGGGCCCCGCGCCCGCAGTTCCCGATAAATCGGATAGGGATTCTCGGTAAACACTGGACCAAATTCCTCCAGGTCCACTATGTTGCCGCTCACTGAGGCTCCCTTCCGCGAGTTCGCATTTCCGGCCGGCCTTTCTGGGGCAGACAAAGCACAGAGGCCACCGAGCGGGAAGCTAGCAGTCGGCGCATGTCCCGTAAATTGAACTTTCGATACATTGCACGGGTCCGGGGCCTGTGCTGCCACTGTACTTTTGACCAGTGTTCGGCCGGGACCGATGCGGTCCGGGCCGGTTTCGTGTTCGACTGGACGGCCATCGCAATGGACTGCCGATTCTTTTGCAACACCACGGCCTGCATCGGATGCGGAGCGTAAATACACATGGGTGACGGGACGCTGCACGAGCGGATCGCGGAACTCCAGGAGCTGAAGTCCGCGGCGCGGCTGGGCCAGGACCCCGCGGCGACGGAGCGCCAGCACGCCAAGGGCAAGCTGACGGCCCACGAGCGCATCGCCCTGCTGCTCGACAAGGGGTCGTTCACCGAGGTCGAGGGGTTACGCAGACACCGTGCCCGGGGCTTCGGCCTGGAGGCCCGGCGACCGCACTCCGACGGTGTGATCACCGGCTGGGGCACCGTCCACGGCCGTACCGTGTTCGTCTACGCGCACGACTTCCGGATCTTCGGCGGGGCGCTCGGCGAGGCGCACGCCCAGAAGATCCACAAGATCATGGACCTGGCCGCCGCCGCGGGCGCGCCGCTGGTCAGCCTGAACGACGGGGCCGGGGCCCGCATCCAGGAGGGCGTCTCGGCGCTCGCCGGCTACGGCGGCATCTTCCAGCGCAACGTCCGGGCCTCCGGGGTCGTCCCGCAGATCAGCGTGATGCTCGGGCCCTGCGCGGGCGGCGCCGCCTACTCCCCCGCCCTCACCGACTTCGTGTTCATGGTGCGGGACATCTCCCAGATGTTCATCACCGGCCCGGACGTGGTCCAGGCGGTCACCGGTGAGCAGGTGAGCCAGAACGGCCTCGGCGGCGCCGATGTGCACGCCACGGTCTCCGGAGTGGCCTCGCTCGCCTACGACGACGAGGAGAGCTGCCTGGAGGACGTCCGCTACCTCCTGTCGCTGCTGCCCTCCAACAACCGCGAGCTGCCGCCGCACGAGCTGCCCACCGACCCGGCGGACCGTTCCAACGACGCGCTCCTGGACCTCGTCCCCGCCGACCCGAACCGCTCGTACGACATGCGCGCCGTCGTCGAGGAGATCGTCGACGACGGCGAGTTCTTCGAGGTCCACGCCGGCTGGGCGACCAACGTGCTGTGCGCCCTGGCCCGGCTGGACGGCCATGTCGTCGGGGTGATCGCCAACCAGCCCGCCTCGCTCGCGGGCGTCCTGGACATCCACGCGAGCGAGAAGGCCGCCCGCTTCGTGTCCACCTGCGACGCCTTCAACATCCCGCTGGTCACCCTCGTCGACGTGCCCGGCTTCCTGCCCGGCGTCGACCAGGAGCACGGCGGCATCATCCGGCACGGCGCCAAGCTGCTCTACGCCTACTGCAACGCCACCGTGCCCCGGGTCTCGGTCATCCTGCGCAAGGCCTACGGCGGCGCCTACATCGTCATGGACTCCCAGTCGATCGGCGCCGACCTCACCCTCGCCTGGCCCGGCAACGAGATCGCCGTCATGGGCGCCGAGGGCGCCGCCAACGTCATCTTCCGGCGCGAGATCGCCGCCGCCGACGACCCCGACGCCGTACGGGCGCAGAAGATCGACGCGTACAAGAGCGATCTGATGCACCCCTACTACGCGGCCGAGCGCGGTCTGGTGGACGACGTGATCGACCCCAGGGAGACCCGGTCCGCCCTGATCAGCGGCCTGCGGATGCTGCGCGGCAAGC
Source organism: Streptomyces albireticuli (assembly GCF_002192455.1). Classification (NCBI taxonomy): domain Bacteria; kingdom Bacillati; phylum Actinomycetota; class Actinomycetes; order Kitasatosporales; family Streptomycetaceae; genus Streptomyces; species Streptomyces albireticuli. The sequence goes on along the minus strand of NZ_CP021744.1, from coordinate 4,716,215 downwards.
ACGCGGACCTCCCGTCGCGCAAGCACGGCAACCCGCCGCAGTAGGCACGCGCCCGGCGCCCCCGGCGCCCCGTCCATCCCGATGCATCACCGTCAGGAGACTCCATGAAGTTCGGGTACCACTCCGGCTACTGGTCCGCGAAGCCCCCCACGGGCGTGGAGGGTCTCGTCGCGGAGGCCGAGCGGCTCGGATTCGACTCGCTGTGGACCGCCGAGGCGTACGGCTCGGACGCCGTGGCACCGCTGGCCTGGTGGGGCGCGCGGACCGAGCGGCTGCGGCTCGGCACCGGCATCATGCAGATGTCCGCGCGCACCCCCACCGCGACGGCCATGACGGCGCTCACCCTCGACCACCTCTCCGGCGGCCGGTTCGTCCTCGGCCTCGGCGCCTCCGGCCCGCAGGTGGTGGAGGGCTGGTACGGCCTGCCGTACCCCAGGCCGCTGGCCCGCACCCGGGAGTACGTGGACATCGTCCGCGCCGTCATCGCCCGGGAACGCCCGGTGGAGTACGCCGGCGAGCACTACCGACTGCCCTTCCCCGGCGGTACGGGCCTGGGCAAGCCGCTGAAGTCGACGCTGCACCCGCTGCGCCGCGAGATCCCGGTCCTGCTGGCGGCCGAGGGCCCGAAGAACGTGGCGCTGGCCGGGGAGATCGCCGACGGCTGGCTGCCGTTCTTCTTCTCGCCGCGCAGCGACGCCTACTACAAGGAGCGGCTGGAGGAGGGCTTCCGGCTGCGGGCCGCCGAGCGCTCCCCGAAGGAGGACTTCGAGGTCCTCGTCAGCGCGCCCATCGTGCTCGACGACGACCTGGAGCGGGGCATCGACAAGCTCCGCCCGCTGATCGCCCTCTACGTCGGCGGCATGGGCGCCAAGGGCGCCAACTTCCACGCCGACGTGGTGGCCCGGATGGGCTACGAGGCCGACGTCGAGAAGATCCAGAACCTCTATCTGGGCGGGCACAAGAAGGACGCGATCGCGGCGGTCCCGGCGGCCCTGGTGCAGGACGTGGCGCTCGTCGGCGGCAAGGACAAGATCCGCGACGACCTGGCCGCGTGGGACGAGACGGTGGTGACCACCATGCTCGTCCGGGACGAGGACCCGCGCGTCCTGCGCACCATCGCGGAGCTCATGGACTGAGCTCCGCGCCCCGCGCGGACGGCGGCGGGTGACCGGTCCGTACCGGTCACCCGCCGCCGTCGTGCCACGGAAGGGGACGCCGGGTCAGCGGCCCAGCTCGGCGATGACGCTCTTGGTCTCCAGGTAGTTCTCCAGCACCGCGTGGCCCAGCTCGCGGCCCCAGCCGGACTGCTTGTAGCCGCCGAAGGGCAGCGCCGCGTCGACGGTGTTCCAGGTGTTCACGAACACCGTGCCCGCCTTCATCGCCGAGGCGGTGGTGAACGCCTTGTCGATGTCGCGGGTGAACACGCCGGCCGCCAGGCCGTACGGGTTGTCCTTCTCGATGGCGACGATCTCGTCGAGGCTGTCGAAGGGCAGGACGACCAGGACGGGGCCGAAGATCTCCTCGGCGACGATCCGCATGTGCGGCTTGGTGTCCGTGAAGATGGTCGGGGCCATGAAGTAGCCCTTCTCCCCCACGCGCCGGCCGCCGGTGCACAGGGTCGCGCCCTCCGCCACGCCGGACTCGACGTACTCCATGACGCGGTCGAGGTGCTCGGCGGAGACGAGCGGGCCCATCACGGTCGCCGGCTCGGTGCCGGCGCCCACGGTGATCTGCTCGGCGGCGGCCTTGAGGCCGGCCACGACCTCGTCGTGCACCGGGCGCTCCACGTAGAGGCGCGAGCCGGCGAAGCAGGTCTCGCCCTGGTTGAAGAAGATCGCCTCGGCGGACTTGGCTATCGCCTTCTCCAGGTCGGCGTCGGCGTAGACGACGTTGGGGGACTTGCCGCCCAGCTCCAGCGTCACCTTCTTCACGTTCTCGGCCGAGGCCCGGATGATCTCCTTGCCGACCTCGGTCGAGCCGGTGAACGCCACCTTGTCCACATCGGGGTGGGCGACCAGCGCGGCGCCGGTCGAGCCGTCACCGGTGACGATGTTGACGACGCCGTCCGGGACGCCCGCCTCCTGGATCAGCTCGCCGAGCCGCAGCGCGGTGAGCGGGGTCTGCTCGGCGGGCTTGAGGACGATGGTGCAGCCGGCCGCGAGCGCCGGGGCCAGCTTCCACGCGGCCATCAGCAGCGGGTAGTTCCACGGCACGATCTGCGCGACGACGCCGAGCGGCTCGCGCTGCGTGAAGGACAGGAAGCGGCCCGGCGACGCGGACGACATGGGGATGGTGTTCCCCTCGATCTTCGTCGCCCAGCCGGACATGTAGTGGAAGGTGTCCGCGGCCATCGGGACGTCCGCGAAGCCGGCGAAGGACACCGGCTTGCCGTTGTCCTTCGACTCCAGCAGCGCCAGCTCGTCCCGGTGCTCCAGGATCAGGTCACCGATCTTGTGGATGATCCGGCCGCGCGCCGACGGCGGCATCCTGCGCCACGGCGAGCCGGGCTCGAAGGCCTCCCGGGCCGCGCGCACCGCACGGTCCACGTCCGCGCCGCGGCCCCAGGGCACCGTGGCCAGCACCTGCTCGGTGGCCGGGTCCACGGTCTCGAAGGTCGCGCCGTCCGCGGCCTCGACCCACTTGCCGCCGATCAGCATCCTGCGCTCTTCCGGGCTGTTCGTCATCGAGAAATTCCTCCCATGGCACCGGCATCGGGTCCGGCCCCATTATTTGAAATCCTGACTGCCGCCGAGATCCGCACCGGTAAATCCGGGCTTCTCAACAGCAATTACCTTCGCTATGTTGTCAACGGTGCGGCGGGCGCCGCCCCTTCAAAACGAGAAAAGGAGAAATCCCATGACCGGGAAACCCGTTTCCGTCGTCACCGGCGCAGCCCATGGAATCGGCCGGGAGACCGCGATCCGGCTGGCCGCGGAGGGCTTTTTCGTGGTCGCCGCGGACCGGGACGAGGCCGTCTCGGAGGTCGCCGAGCTGACCGGCGGCCGCGCCGTGCAGTGCGATGTGACCGACCCGGAGGCCGTGCAGGAGCTGGCCGACGGCCTCGACCGGCTGGACGTGCTGGTCAACAACGCGGGCGTCTGGGAATTCATCCCGCTCGCCGAGACGACCGTCGAGCGCTATCGGCGGGTCATGGACATCAATGTGCTCGGCAGCCTGCTGTGCCTCCAGACCCTGACTCCGGTCATGGCCCGCAGCGGTGGCGGCTCGATCGTCAATCTCACGTCCTTTCTCGCCGAAACGACCCGCGCCGAGTCCGGTATCTATCCGGCGGCGAAGGCGGCCATCAACGCCCTCACCCGGCAGGCCGCCGTGGAATACGCGGAACTCGGTATACGGGTGAACGCGGTCGGCCCCGGAATGATCCAGACCGAGGGGCCGGTGACATGTACGGGCCGACGCGCGAGGAGCGGGACCGGCGTGGCAGCCACATCCCGCTCGGCCGCATCGGCCGCCCCCAGGACATCTCCGGGGTGATCGCGTTCCTCGCCTCGGACGAGGCCCGCTACGTCACGGGCCAGGTCCTCTACGCGGACGGCGGCATCGGCCTCGGCACGATGAAGTACCTCCGCCAGGCCTGGGCCGGCTGACCCGGCCGCCCGCCGGCCGCTGCCCCGCGAGGGCAGTGGCCGCGCCACGGTCCCCGTCCCCCTCTTCCGGGTCGCTCGTCCGGGCTCCGCTCAGCGCACCAGGCCCGCGTGGAACTGGCCGTGGAAGTCGTTCGGGATGTGGTGCGGCACATGGGCGCGCCCCAGCTCCTCGAACGACCGCGCGTCCAGCACGAGCATGAAGGACTTGCCGGTCTTGGCGTCGAGCACGCCCGACAGCAGGACGCCGTCGTCCTCCCCGGTGGCACCGGGACGCTGGACGAAGACGCCCTCGCTGGGGAAGCAGCCGCGCTCGTACCAGGTCTTGTACGAGCCGTCGACGATGTCGATCTTGGAGAGCCGGTTCATCGCCATCAGGCTCTTGGGCGAGGAGCTGATGCCGTAGGCGTAGCGGTACGGGCGGCCGTTGTTGCCCCGGTAGTTGATCGTCGGCATCTCGATGCCGCGCGGGGAGAGGTGCTCCCAGCCGACCGTGTCGCCGGACCCGGCCATCGGCAGGGTGTAGCGGCGCAGCGCGTACCCGTAGGCGTCCAGGTCGAACTGGCCCTCGGTGGGCGGCAGGCCGAGCACGGACTCGTACGGGGTGTGGGTGGCGGCGATGTCCACGACGATGTCGTTGCCGATCTCGGCGGCGTTGACGTGGTGGAAGGCGAAGAACGCCTCGCTCTCGAAGGTGCGGGTGACCTTGCCCTCGCGCTTGTCGACGACGAGGAAGCGGGCGGGCCGCTCGGGCTGCCAGCTCATGCAGGCGACGAACGGGTAGCCGGGGTCGCGGAACTTCTCCGTGTCGAGGACGACGGGGAACTCGACGAGGATCACGTAGTTCTCGGTCACGGCGAAGCTGTGCATGTAGCAGGGGTCGTCGATGTCGACGACGGCCAGCGGCTTCTGCACGGCCTCGTTCTCGGGGATGTAGAACACCTGGTAGGCGTTCCCGTCCGTCATCTTCGTCGTGTAGTTGATGACCGCGCGCTTGTGGAAGTCGAAGTGCGGGTGCGGGGTGGACACCTCACCGAGGAACTGGTCCTTGAAGGTGTGCTCGCCGTGCGCTTCCAGCTTCAGCGGGTCGAACTCCATCCACATCGGCGACTCGTTGATCGCGTAGAACTTCTCCGCGACCTTCATCAGGTTGACGCTGGGGTTGTCGCTGATGTTGGGCGAGTACGCGGACATGTGGCGGCCGAACAGCTTCTGGCAGGGGTCGAGGAGCTCCAGGCCGTACTGCTTGCCGTGGAACTCGCCCTTGTCCATCCACAGGTCGTAGGCCTTGGTGCGCAGGTGCCGGTTGACGTAGGAGACCTGGCCGTTGCCGAAGGAGTACGAGTGGAGCATGCCGAGCCCGTTGAACCAGTGCGTGAGGCGGTAGTCGCCCAGGTCGAACTTGGCGGGGCCGTTGCGGATCAGGGTGCCCGTCAGCCACTCCGGGATGCGCCCGGTGATCGGCAGACGGTCGACGCTGACCTCCTGGTCCAGGCTCTGGTAGCCGGGGAACTCCTTGGGCAGCGGCGAGGGACCGGCCGGGATGGTCATCCTCTGCGGAAGGACCGGCAGATCCGAGCTGGTCTCGGGGCTCATGACTCTCCTTGTGTGCATCACTGTGTGAGGTGTTCGGGCGCCCAGGCCAGGCCGGTCACCCGGAGCAGGGTGCGGTCGCTCCCCGCGTCCGCGACCCGCCAGTCCCGGCCGTCCGGGCCGCCGTGGAGCCGCACCCGGGCGGCGGTCGCGTCGCCTTCCGGGGCCAGGTCCAAGCGGGCGACGGTCAGCAGGTCCACGCCCGGGGCCTGCCGTGCGGTGTGCCGCCAGATGTTCTCCAGGGCGGCCAGCGGGAGCCGGGAGGCCGGCACGGAGGGTGCCGTCCACAGGTCGCCGGCGACGCTCTCGCGGAGCTCCGCCAGGTGGCCGCCGGCCGGGTCCTGGGACCAGCGCGCGAGCGGCAGGACCAGGCCCCGCCAGCGCAGCGGCCCGCCGGTGCCGGGCAGATGGCGGGCGGTCCCGGCCGCCGGCGTCCCTTCCGTCCGCCCCACCGGTTCCGCCCGCCCGGCCCGCTCGGGGTCGTGGACCACCCGCATCCGGGCCAGCACGTCCTCGGTACCACCGGCCGGGGCACCGGCCGGGAGGTAGCGGACGTCGACGACCCAGCGGGCGCCCTCGTAGCGGCCGGTCGTCTCGCGCCGGACGAGGAAGCCGGGCCCGGTGAGCCGCAGGGCGCCGACGCGTACGGTCAGGTCCTCGACGGACAGCGGGCCGGGCTCCAGGCCGCCCTCGGGCTCCAGCCAGCTCGCCGCCCGTACCGCGTTCTCCAGCATCAGGGAGACGGGCACCGCCTCCTCGCCGCCGACGAGGAAGTCCCCGAGCACCGGGGCGACGGTGCGGTCGAGGGCGACGGTCGCCGTGAGGGAGCGGCCCGGCACCTGGGTGCGCGGCTCGCCCAGGTGGAAGATCCGGGGCAGCAGCTCGGCGAAGCCGGGCAGGTCCGGGGCGGCGGGGTAGCCGCGCGCCTGGAGCGGGCCGAGGGCCCGGCCGAGCGGGCCGACGAAGCCGATCTCCCCGGAGGCGCCGGTGACCAGCTCGGTCCGCCAGCACCGGATGCCCTCGTCGACGTCGAGGGCCGTCATGTAGCGCAGGGTCGCCTCGAAGTTGGCGATCATGCCGACGCGGTCCCAGGTGGGCCAGCAGAGCGTGGTCACCGGGAAGGGCACCTGGTGGCGGGCCCACAGGCCGAGCCGGGCCAGACCGTCGTTGGCCGCGCCGTAGTCGAGCTGGCCCGTCATCCCGCCCAGCCGGCCGGTGAGCGAGCCGACGTTGCAGAAGAACTTCAGGGGCAGCCCGCGCACCTGCTGGAACAGCGTGACGAAGGAGTCGACCTTGGTGGAGACCGTGCGCAGGAACTCCTCGTCGGTCTTCTTCGGCAGCCGGACCGGGGTGTCGACCCCGGCGTTGTGGATGACGCCGGTGAGCGGCCGGCCCAGCCGTGCGAGGAGGTCCGCGACCTGTCCGGGCGCGGTGAAGTCGCAGCGCTCGTAGACCACGTCGAGCCCGGCCCCGGCGACCTCGGCCATGTTGCGGGCCAGGTCCCGGAGCGAGCGGACGCGCGCGAGGTCGGCCCGTACGTCCGCGAGGCCCTCGCCCTCCGCGCGGTGCACCAGGCGGTCCCGCTCGTAGCCCTTGAACTCCTCGTCGGTCAGGTCCGCCCAGGGCTCGGAGCCCTCGGGCAGCCGCTGCCGGCCGGTGACGACGATGCGGCAGCCGGACTCCTTCGCCAGGGACTTGGCGAACTCGAAGCCGATGCCGCGCCCGCCGCCCGAGACGAGCACCAGGTCCCCGGGGGTGATCCGGACCCGCTCCGGGCCCGGCTCCTCCCGCTGGGCGAGCAGGCTGTAGCGCCGCCCGTCCCGGTGGCCGACCTCGTACAGGCCCCACCGGTACAGCTCGCGGGCGAGCAGGGACGGGAGCGCGCCGGTCTCCTCCGGCGCCACGTCCACGACCCGGGTGTTGCAGTTGGGGAGCTCCCGGTGGAGCGTCTTGGCGAGGCCCGCCCAGATGCCGCCGAGCGGCTGGGCGGGGGCCTGCCCGGCGGGGTCCCCGTAGCCCATGAGGCCGCCGAGGTAGGTGACCGCGACGTAGAAGACCCGGTCCGCGTCCTCGGTCCCGGTCCAGTGCGGGTAGCAGGCCCGGAGCGCGGTGACCGAGCGCAGCAGGGCGTCCCGGTAGCCGTGGTGCTCCCCGGGGACGAACGGCTCGGCGGTGGTGAGGTCCACCAGGCCGTCGGGCGGCTGCCCGCCGACCGTCCAGTCCGCGCCCGCCCGTCCCGTCTCTCCGTGCCCGGCCACGACGGCGGTCGCGCCCGCGGCCCGGAGCTCGCCGGCCACCCGGCCGGCGAGCTCCGGGGTGCCGCCGAGCACCACGATCCTGGCCCCGCGCAGCCGCGCGGACGGCTCCGGCGGCAGCCCGGCCTGGGCCACCGCCCGCCACACCATCCGGCGCACGGGCGCCACCGCCGCCGTCGTCATGCCGCGGCCGCCCGCTGTCCGTCGTTGTGCTTGACGGTCATCAGGACCTTGGGCTGCGGGCGGAGCGAGACCAGCGCGGACGGGGTGACCGGGTGGCCGGCCACCAGGCTGAGCCGGTAGCGCCGGGTGATCATCGCGACGGCCAGCTGGATCTCCAGGAGCGCGAGGTCCATGCCGATGCACTTGCGCGCGCCGCCACCGAAGGGGAAGTAGTCGTACCGGTCACGGCCGCTCTTCTTGCCCGCGACCGGGCAGAACCGCTCCGGGTCGAAGGCCTCCGGGTCGTCCCAGCTCTCCTTGTTGTGGTGCGCCGCGTAGGTGGGCACCAGGATCGTGCTGCCGGCCGGGATGTGGAAGCCGTTGATGTTGTCGTCGGCCACCGCGTCCCGGGGGAACAGCCAGATCGGCGGGTACATCCGCAGCGACTCGTCGACGACCTGCCGCAGGTAGGTGAGCTGGGGAAGGTCGTCGGCGGTGGGCACCCGGTCGCCGAGCACCGCGTCCAGTTCGGCCTCCAGCTTGCGCCGGACGTCGACGTTCTTGGCGATGGCGTAGAGCGTCCAGGTCAGGGCGCAGCCCGTGGTCTCGTGCCCGGCCAGGAACAGGGTCTTGAGCTCGGCCCTGATCTGCGTCTGGGTGAACGGCTTGCCGGTGACCGCGTGGGTGGCGCCGAGCAGGGCGGCGACGACGCTCTCGTCGTCTCCCTTGCCCTGCCGGTGGAGGTCGATGATCTCGTCCATGACGCCGTTGAGCACGCCCTGGTAGTGCTTGAGGTCGCGCTGGTACTTGGTGGGGATCCACTTCGGCAGCATCTGCTTGACCTCGCCGGTCAGGATCATCGCCTTGAGCGAGAACCGGACGGCGGGCATCAGGCGGTCGGCGTAGTTCCGGAGGTCGACGCCGTAGAACATGCGGCCGAGGACGCCCATCGCCAGCCACATCATGTCGTCCGTGACGTCGATCTCCTCGCCCGTCCGGGCCGCGCCCTCCCACTTGGCGATGAGCTCGTCGGTGGTCGTGGTGATGACGGCGGAGTTGTTGCGCAGCTTGGTGCGGTTGAAGAACGGCTGGCTGACCGCGCGCCGCGTCTTCCACTCGGGGCCGTCGGTGGTGAGCATGCCGCGGCCGAAGAAGAGGTTGAAGCCGCGGTAGAACTTGCCGCGCGTGTAGTTGGAGCTGTTGTTCTGGAGCACGTGCTTGACGTGCTCGGGGCTGGTCAGCTGGTGGACGAGGTAGGGGCCCATCTTCATCCGGACGATGCCGCCGTACCGGCGCTGCATCTCCATCAGGAGCTTCAGGGTGTCCTTCTTGAAGCTGCTCAGGGCTCCGAACAGGACGCCGCCTTCGGGGCCGGGCGCCTGCCGGCCGGTTCCGGTCTCGGGCACGGGCTTCTCCTTGGTCGTCATTCAGCGCACCGCCATCGCCGGCTCGGTGAGGGGTTCCTTCTCGGGGGAGTAGAACTGCCCGGTCAGGTGGTCGACGTAGCCGATGACCGTGGCGCGGACGTCCTTCATCTGGGCGATGACGCGGCCGTCGGAGGTGGCGGCCACGAACCGGTTGTCCGGGTCGCTGCCCGGCATGTTGAAGCCGGCCGGGGTGGCGTAGAGCTCCAGCGAGCCGTAGCGCTCGACGAGTTCGGCGTCGTTGGCCCGCTCGTAGAGGTCGATCCGGCGGATCGACAGCGGGGCCGCGATCGGTACGAGGTGCCCGTCGACGAGGTTGAGCACGCCCGTCCGGGCGAGCCCGTCGAGCAGGATCGACGGCGCGGTGAAGCGGGACCACACCGGGTCGCCCGCGGGCAGGTCCACCCGGTAGGTGGCCCGCTTGCCCTGGGAGGTCAGCCGGGTGTCGGTGGTGGAGACGAACGGCCCGGTGAGCGTCACCGGCGAGGCCGGCGCGTGGTACGGGTCGATGACCGGCTGGGCGTCGGACTCGTCCCACTTCTCCCAGCGCGGCGGCGTCGGGAACCCGGCCCGCAGCAGCACCCGGGCGGTGAAGTGCGTCTTGTCCTTGACCAGCAGCACCCCGCTGGGCGAGACGACGTCGGTGGAGATGCGCACCTCGACCGTCGTCACCTCCTCCGTGCGGTCGGTCACCCGCGCGGTGATCCGCTTCGGGGTGTCCTTGCCCCCGTCGTAGGCCCGCAGGAAGTGCTGGAACTCCAGGTCCTCGTAGGCGAAGACCTGCATGTCCGGGGCGAGGAAGCGGGCGGCCTCGCCGGCGATCTCGGTGACGAACGTGCCCGGCAGAGTGGGTGCCTCACGGACCAGGTGGTGGTTCAGGTATCCGTGCGTCTCCAGGTCGAAGACGCAGGAGAAGACGGCCTCGTCGCGGTCGGCGGAGACCACCTCCCGCAGGTAGAACCCGCGGTCGGCCGGGCCGCCGGCCGCCGCGCCCGCCCGGGTGCCGGCGCCGCTGGGGTAGCCCGGGTAGAAGCGCTCGACCGTGGCCTCCTCGGCGGTGCCCAGGTGCACCACGGAGGGGTGCCGGTAGGGGGCGTGCAGCTCCCGTACGAAGTGGTGGGTGCCCTCGGCCACCGCCATGTGGCTGTACGAGCCGGCGCGCTGGAAGTACGCCTTGGTCAGCTCGTTGGCGCCCATGCCGGTGCCGTCCCAGAGCGTCCACCCGATGGTGAACTCGCTCTGCCCCGCGCTCCGGGCGCCGTAGGTGGCCGCCGTCGCCAGGAAGTCGTTGCCCGAGGCGTAGTCGGGCTCCCCGACCTGGCCGAAGTAGCCGAGCAGTGAGCCGAAGTTGCACCACATGCGGGGCTGCCGGTCGCCGAACGCCCGCTTGAGGTTGTGGTAGCTGCGCAGCTTCAGGTCGCGGATGGCGGTGAACTCCGCGAAGTTCTTGTCCTTGATGGACGCGGAGCGGTTCCGGCCCGCCGCGTTGATCAGCAGGTCCACGCCGGCGCCTGCGGCCAGGACCTTCGCCACGACCGCCTCGACGGCCGCGCCGTCCTGCCCGTCGCAGGCGAAGTAGGTGACCCGGCCGGCGCCGCTGTGCGCCTCCATGTCGGCGATGTTGCGGCGCGCCGCGCGGGCGTCCAGCATCCGGTCGAACTCGCGGTTGGCCTGGGCGACGTTCTTGCCCGCGCCGATGCTCCGGCGGATGTGGGCCTGGCGGGTGGCGGCGAACGTCTCGTCGTCGCCCTCGAAGACCTCGGCCGGGTAGCTGTCGAGCGGGTTGCTGCCGACCAGGTAGATCCGCGGGCCGAAGTGCTCGGCGAGGCTCTTGACCACCTCGGCGGTGATGCCGCGGGCGCCGCCCATGGCCAGCACCACGGAGTCGCGGGTCAGCCGGGCCTCGGTGGGTCCGGTGAGCTCGACGGGCTCGTCGACGAGCGTGTAGCCCTTACGGACGCCGCCGTCCTCGTACACGACGGGGAAGGTGCGGGCCAGCCGGGTCTCCGCCTCGGCGAGCAGGGCCCCCTTGCGGGGCCCGTCCTCGGCGGTGAACAGGGCGAACACCAGGGCCTCGGACAGCTCCAGGAAGGCGCCCTTGAACAGGCCGGAGAAGAGGCCGGCGAAGGCGTGCGGCACCTCGTCGGTGACGGCGCCCAGCAGCAGGCCGATGACGGAGGAGCCCTCGGTGTCCAGGTCGTCGAAGCGCGCCTGGAGGGTGAGGAACAGCGCGTCGTGCAGCGCGGTCAGGGTGGGGCTGCCGGTGGCCAGCGACCGGGGCAGCGGGGCGGAGCGGTTCAGGTCGGTGACGACCCGGACGTGGCGTACGGGCAGGCCGTGCGCGTCCAGGGCGGCGCGGACCGTCTCCGGGGTGACCTCCGACAGGTGGGTCCAGCCGGGCCGGGTCACGTCCACCTTGGCGGTGGAGAGCACCAGCGAGTCCTTCGGCAGGTGCCGCAGGCTGGCGCCGAGGTCCGGCAGGTCGGTGAGGACCACCACGCCCTGCGGCAGGAACGGGATCCGCTCGCGGGTCTCCGCCGCGGGCAGCTCGGTGAGGACCGGCACCCGGCGGCGCACCTGGAGGGGGCTGCCCGGCGCGTACTCCGCGGAGTCGGCGAACCGCTCCGGGAGCGGCGCGGGGGTGCCGTCCGCCGCGGGCCCGGCGGCCGGCGCGGCCGCCGGGGCGTAGGCGCCGGTGACGGTCAGCTGGAGCCGGGTGGTCGCGGTGCCCTGGCCGCAGGTGATGGCCACCTGGCCGGCGGGCCGGTGCAGGGCGTCGAGCAGCGCGAGGCCGCCCGCGGCGCCCAGGTAGCGGGACCGGTCGTAGGTCTCCGCGCCGCACTCGATGGTGTCGGCGCCGCCCGCCCGCTCGTCGTCGACGGTCAGCCCGTCCACGTAGCCGAGGATCGGCAGCCCGGCCTCGCGGGCCTTCGTCTCGGTGGCCAGGCCGAAGAGGAACGCGCCCTCGGCGAGGTCCTTGTCCTCCTCGAAGGAGGGGCCGAACAGGTCGGCCAGCACCGTGCGGTACTCGCGCAGGCTGTTGCCGTTGATGCCGCCGGCGAGCGCGAAGTCCAGCTCGCCGCTGCGCAGGTAGCGGCAGGCGGTCTCGACCGCGGTGAGCGCGGAGGAGAAGCCCGAGTCGAGCGTGATGTTCGGGCCCTTGAGGTCGAAGTAGTTGGCGACCCGGGCGGAGATGACGTTGGGCATCATGCCCGGGAAGGAGTCCTCGTTGGACGGGGGTATCTGGCCGCGCACCCGCTCCCGCAGCCGGTCGATCACCTCGTCCAGCGCGCCCGGGGCCGCGCCGTCCGCCTTCTGCCGCAGGGCGAGGGCGATGTCGTCGAGGTAGCAGCGGTTGGCGTAGAGCATGGCCGCGCGGGTCGGGCCCATGTTGCCGACGAACACACCCGTGGTGCGGCTGTGCTCCTCCCAGAAGTCCGTGAACTGGTCGCGCAGGTCGTGCGCGCACTCCAGGATCATCAGCTGGCAGCGGTCGATGGCGCGCACCGTCTTCGGAGGCAGCCGGACCTTGTTGAACGAGGGCGCCGGGTAGAACTCGCCGAAGCTGCTCTCCGCCCGCGCCGTGCCGTCGGTGAGCCAGCCGCGCACGGACTCGCGCGAGTCCAGCCCGGGGACGTGCGCGGACCAGGACACGACGGCGATCCGCTCGTCGGTGGGCGGGGTCAGCGGGCCCGCGGCCGCGGGCCCGGCGGGCTCGCCGGCCCGGTGCTCCTGGACGATCAGGTGGGCGTTGGTGCCGCCGAAGCCGAAGCCGGAGACCGCGGCGGAGCGGACCTTCCCCTCCTCGGCCGGCCAGGAGACCGTCTCGGTGGGGATCTCCAGCTTGGAGTCCTCCAGGTGGAAGTCCGGGTTGGGGGCGTTGAAGCGGTACTGGTGCGGGATCGCGCCGTGCTCCATGCCCAGGATCGCCTCGATGACGGAGACGACGCCCGCCGCCCAGCCGGTGTGCCCGATCAGCGACTTGTTGGAGGTCACATAGCTGGTGCGCTCGGTACCGAAGTGGCCCCGGAGGGTGGTGAACTCGGCCAGGTCACCGGCGGGGGTGCCGGTGGCATGGGCGATGATCCAGTCCACGTCCGCCGCGGAGACGTCGCCGTCCAGCGCCCGCTGCACGGCGAGGTCCTGGCCGGCCGCGTTGGGGGCGTAGATGGCCTTGCCCTTGCCGTCCGAGGACGAGCCGAAGGCCTTGAGCACCGCGAGGACCTTGTCACCGTCGCGCTGCGCCTGGCGCAGCCGCTTGAGGACGATCACGCTGGCGCCGTCGGCGAAGATCACGCCGTCGGCGTCGGCGTCCAGGGAGTGCACGGCGCCGCGCTTGGAGAGGCCCTGGAGCTTGGAGAAGAGCACCGTGCCGCGCGGGGCGAGGGCGAAGGCGCCACCGCACACGGCGATGTCGTGCTTGCCCATCAGCAGGCCCTTGATGCCGATGTCGATGGCGTAGAGGGACGAGGAGCAGGCGGTGTCGACCATCTGGAGCTCGGTGTTGCCCGGCAGGACGCCGTCCATGGCGAGCTGGCCGACCCGGTGCGGCAGGAATCTGGAGGGGGCGTTCCCGCCCCGCCAGTAGCGCTCGTCCAGGGTCGCCTCGATCCGGGCGAGGACCTCCGCGCGCTCGGCCTCGGGCACGTCCAGGTCCTGGACGATCTCCTCGGCCCGCTGCCGGATGCCGGTGATGACACCGGCCTCCTCCAGGTGCTGGCTGCCGTCGGGGGTGTAGCCGACGAGGAAGGAGTAGCGGTCGTCCCCGTCGTGCTTGACGCCGTCGAGCGCCTGCACCAGCGAGTGGCGCAGCCACATGGTGGTCAGCTCGTGGTCCGCGGCGTCGCCGAGGCCGTCGAGGGAGCCCTCCTCGGGCTCGAAGCCGGTGATGAAGACGCAGGTGTCCTGGTAGGACTTGTCCTCGGCCGCGGTGTCGGGCGAGAAGAAGGGGGCGCGCTCCCAGCGGTCCTCCGGGACGGGGACGAACAGCTCGTCACCGGTGATGCGCAGCTGCCAGAACTCCGAGGGGCTGTTCGCGCCGGCGACGGCCATGCCCATGCCGACGACGGCGATGTCGTCCGGGCCCGCGTCGTCGAAGAGCTCGTCGGCGGTTTCGGCTGCGGCCGCGGCGGCCGGCTCGGCCGGCGTCCGGTCCGGCACGGCCGCTACGGGCGCGGGTGCGGCGGCCGCTGCGGGCTCGGGAGCGGGCTCGGGAGCGGCCTCCGGGGTGGTGGAGGCGCCGGCGGCGGCCTCCGGGGAAGTGCCCGCCGCGTCGGCGGGATGGGCATCAACGACCGACGCGGCGGAGTCTGTGCGGGCGGGGGGCGCGAGGAGCGTGGCGCCCAGGGTGAGGCCGCCGTCGGCGAGGACGGTCTGGCCGGTGATCCAGCGCGAGGAGTCGGAGGCGAGGAAGCAGACGACCTCGGCGAAGTCCTCGGCGGTGCCGAGCCGGCCCAGCGGGGTGGCGTCGGCGATCGCCCGCTGCATCTCCTCGGCGCGCGGGAAGGCGTCGGCGACCTCGCTGACCAGCATCGCGGCGGACGCGGTGTTCACCCGGATGTTGTGCGGCGCGAACTCCACGGCCAGGTAGCGGGTGACCGCCTCGGCGGCCGCCTTGGCGGGCGCGCAGGCGAGGTAGTTGGCCATGACCATCTGGGAGCTGCCCAGGGCGGAGACCGTGACGATCGAGCCACCGCCCCGGCGGGCCATCAGCGGCGCCGCCGCCCGGGAGACCCGCAGGCCGCCCTTGTAGTTGGTGTCGATGGCCCGGTCGAGGAGGTCGTCGGTGATCTCGTCCACCGGCACCAGGGCGCCGTTGGCGGCGTTGTTCACCAGGATGTCCAGGCCGCCGAAGCGCTCGTCGATCTCGGCGAACATCCGGTCGACCTGCTCCTGGCGTGCGACGGAGGCGCGGATGAGCGTCACCTGGCCGCCGGCGGCCTCCAGCTCGGCCTTGGTCTGCTTGGCGGCGTCGGCGGAATGGAAGTAGTTGATGATGACGTGTGCGCCGCGGGCGGCGAGTGCCTTCGACACTGCCTTGCCCACGTTCCTGGCACCACCGGTGACCAGCGCCAGCTTGCCCTTGAGATCTTGCACGAACGTACTCCTCGCCCTTCTACATGGCCTGCCGGGCCCCGGGGCGCCGCTCTCGGGCGCCCCGGGCCGACGGTGGGATGCGTGGTGGTGCGGGGCTGATCAGGCCGCTACGGGGACCGCGCCGGATTCCAGGTTGGTGACGAAGAAGTCGACGACCTTGGCCATGGTGTCGATCTCCACAAGACGGAAACCCGTGTCACGCGGCGGCAGCCCGTAGTGCTCCGACACCCGCGTCAACAACTCCACCTGCTTCACCGAGTCCACACCCAACTCGGCCTCCAACAACACGTCCTCCGTGAAGACCTCTTCCGGGTACTCCAACGCGGCCGCATAAATGGAACGAATCGCATCCGCGACGGCACCGCGCTCGACGGCGGCCTGTTCGGCGGGAAGTTCCGTTGCCGTCTTTTCCTGCGGAACGTCGAGTTCCGCGGCTCCGTCACCGAGGTTCGCGACGAAGAAGTCGACAACCTTGGCCATGGTGTCGATCTCCACAAGACGGAAACCCGTGTCACGCGGCGGCAGCCCGTAGTGCTCCGACACCCGCGTCAACAACTCCACCTGCTTCACCGAGTCCACACCCAACTCGGCCTCCAACAACACGTCCTCCGTGAAGACCTCTTCCGGGTACTCCAACGCGGCCGCATAAATGGAACGAATCGCGTCGGCCACGGCACCGCGCTCGACGGCGGCCTTCGGGCCCGTACCGGCGGCGGCCGGCGGAGCGGCCTGCCCCGTGCCCTCGGCGCGCAGCGCGCGGAACTCCGCCAGCCGCTCCTTGCCGAGCCCGACGAGCTGGCCGCCGAACGCGGCCCAGAACTCGGCGAACTCCGCCGCGCCGGCGTCGGGGGCGAAGACGGCGGCGAGGGCCTTCGCCTTGCCGTCGTCGAGCTTCGCGGGGGTGCCGAGGTCCGCGAGGGCGCCGGCCAGGCCCAGCTTCCCGTCGCCGCCCAGGCTCAGCGTGGACCAGGTGGCCGGCCGGGCGCCGGAGCCCAGGACCTTGCCGACCAGCTTGGTCAGCACGGCCTTGCCGCCGACCTCGACGAAGCGCAGCTCGCGGCCCTCCCCGTGCAGGTGGCGCACGGCGGCGCTGAACCGCACCGGCTTGACGAAGTGCTCGGCCAGCAGCTCGCCGAGGGCGTCGTCGGGCTCGTAGTAGCGGCCGAGGACCGGGGAGTAGACCGGCGTCCGCAGCGGGCGCTGGTCGAGCTTGCCGACCAGGCCGGCGAAGACCGGCGCGGCGGGCGCGAGGATCGGGGTGTGAAAGGGGAACGGCGAGTTGATGTCGGCCGTCGAGATGCCCAGCTGCTTCGAGACGGCCAGGGCCTTCTCCATGGCGTCCCGCGGGCCGCTCACCACCGTCTGGGTGTCGTGGTTCTCGGTGGCGACGCTCAGCAGCTCGTCGCCGATGAGGGCGATCAGGGCGCGGACCCGGTCGCCGTCGGCGCTCAGCGCGGCCATCCGGCCCGGCGCCAGGCCCTGGCGCTCGATGACCTGCACCCGGTGGGCGACGATGCGGGCGCCGTCCGCCACCGAGAACGCCTGCGCGGCGACGAGGGCCGCGATCTCCCCCAGGCTGTGCCCGACCAGGACGTCGGCCTCCGCGCCGCTGTCGGCCAGGATCTGCCAGGCCGCGAGGCTGCTGCCGTAGATGGCGAGCTGCGACACCCAGGCGTCGTCCGCGAGCAGCTTCTCCATCTCGGGTGTCACATCGCCGAAAAGCACCTTGCTGAGGTCACGGGAGAAGAATTCCCGGCTGACCGTGTCGATCTCTTCGAAAACCCGCTTGATCTGCGGGTACTCACGATAGGCGGCGGCGAGTGCCGCGCCGTCAAATGCACCCTGGCCCGGAAAAAGGGCAATAACCTTGGCGCGCTCAACCATCGTACCGTCGCTCCCTCTTGGCTACCATGGTGTGTGGCGGAACTGAGTTCCAGGTTTCCGGAGGGCGGCATACGTATCCCACTGGCCGATATCTTGCCGATGACGAATTGCCGGAGTAAGAGAAACCCCGCGCCCCGTCAACGCCCCCTCACACAATCAGCTCGCCCGGGACGGAATACGCACGTTCCATCCCGCAGCATCGAAAAACTTAGCCAGAGCGGCCAGGAGCGTCAATTGTCCTTTGGGACACCGCAATACCCTCGGGGCGGCGGCGCGGGCGGCCCTCGCGCGGGCCCGCCATGGGATCCGACGGTTCGCCACCGATCGAACGTCAGTCAGAAAAACACACTGGCGGACCGGTTTTTTGTTCGGCGGGCCACGCGTTCCGGGATCCGGACCGGAAGCCGGCCGAAGCCCTCGCGTGAACCGCCTCGCGGACGAGGTTGAATTTTTGAGGAGTGCCCGGAGCCGGACTTGAACCGGCACGGCCCGAAGGGCCAGCGAGGTTTAAGCTCGCCGTGTCTGCATTCCACCATCCGGGCAGGGCTCTCAAGCGCACAGGCAGGAAGAGGCGCGCGAGCCTCCCTTGTAAGGAGAGCAGGACGAGCCTAGCTCGGGAGCGCCCCCCAAACAGCGGAACGAGGACCCGAGGTTGTCTTATTTTATGGGCAGCTGAGGGAACATCAGTACATGTTCGGCGCCAAAGGCACATGCCACGGGCCGATACCCCCCGCTCATGGCCCCACCCGCGCCCCGGTGCGGAATTGTCGCAATCTCGTGCCTTCGGGACGGCCGGGGCCCCTGAGGGCTCCCCTCATACCAGAGGAGGAGACCGGCCCGCCGGGATACCTCCCGGGTCGCCCCCGGGAACGGGCGCCAGGTCTGATCCCCGCGCCCTCCTGGCCAGCGACGATGGAGGAGTCCCCCCGACCGTCGTCCCGACAGGAGCGCTCCCCCGTGACCACCACCCCCTTCGGCGTGCAGACCGCCGCCCCCCGCACCACCGCGGTGGCCGCCCGCGCCACGGAGCTCTCCAAGGTCTACGGGCAGGGCGAGACCCGGGTGGTCGCCCTGGACGCCGTCTCCGTGGAGTTCCGCCAGGCCGAGTTCACCGCGATCATGGGCCCCTCCGGCTCCGGCAAGTCGACCCTCATGCACTGCATGGCCGGCCTCGACAGCGTCTCCAGCGGCTCCGCCACCATCGGCGACACCGAGCTCACCACCCTCAACGACAAGAAGCTCACCCGCCTCCGCCGCGACAAGATCGGCTTTATCTTCCAGGCCTTCAACCTGCTGCCGACGCTGACCGCCCTGGAGAACATCACCCTGCCGATGGACATCGCCGGCCGGAAGCCCGACAAGCAGTGGCTCGACATGGTCGTGGACACCGTCGGCCTCTCCGGGCGCCTCAAGCACCGCCCCAACCAGCTCTCCGGCGGCCAGCAGCAGCGCGTCGCCGTCGCCCGCGCGCTGGCCGGCAAGCCCGAGATCATGTTCGCCGACGAGCCCACCGGAAACCTCGACTCCCGCTCCGGCGCCGAGGTCCTCGGCTTCCTGCGCAACTCCGTCCGCGAGCTCGGCCAGACCGTCGTCATGGTCACCCACGACCCCGTCGCCGCCTCCTACGCCGACCGCGTCGTCTTCCTGGCCGACGGCCGCATCGTCGACGAGCTCCGGCAGCCCACCGCCGACGCCGTCCTCGACCGCATGAAGCGCTTCGACGCCAAGGGCCGTACGAGCTGACCCGCGCGGCCCCGCACCGGGCCCGCACCGAACCCCCCGGACTTCTCCCCTCGCCCCGCGCTCGGCGGCGCGGGAACCCCACTCAGGACTGACATGTTCCGTACCGCCTTGCGCAATGTGCTCGCGCACAAGGCCAGGCTGCTGATGACCGTCCTCGCCGTCATGCTCGGCGTGGCCTTCGTCTCCGGCACCCTGGTCTTCACCAACACCATCTCGGACGCCTACCAGAAGAGCTCCCAGAAGGGCTTCACCGGCGTCGACGTCGCCGTGCAGCCGCACAAGCAGGACAGCGACAAGAGCAACCCGGGCGCGGCCCCGCGGCTCTCCCAGAGCCTGCTCGACCAGGTGGCCAAGGTCCCGGGCGCCGCCTCCGCCACCGGCTCGGTCAACGGCTTCGCCGCCGTCGCCGACAAGAAGGGCAAGCTCGCCGGCGAGGGCTTCAACTCCTCCGGTGCCAACTACTACCCCGGCGCCGACGGCAAGGACCCCCGCTACCCGCTCAAGAGCGGCCGCGCGCCCCACGGCGCGGGCGAGGTCGCGCTGGACGAGAAGACCGCCGACCGCGCCGGGTACAAGGTCGGCGACACCGTCCGGATCTCCGTCGACGGCCCCGTCCTCCCGCAGAAGCTCACCGGCGTCTTCACCACCGACGACGGCAACGTCTCCGCCGGCGGCAGCCTCGCCCTCTTCGACACCGCCACGGCGCAGAAGCTCTACGGCAAGCCCGGCGAGTTCGACCAGATCGACGTCAAGGCCGCGGCCGGCACCTCGCAGGCCGCCCTGAAGTCCGCGGTCGAGAAGGTCCTGCCCAAGGACACCGAGGCCACGACCGGCAAGCAGCTCGCCGACGACGAAGCCAAGATCATCGCCCAGGGCATGGACGGCATGCGGACCAGCCTGCTGGTCTTCGCCGGCATCTCGCTGTTCGTCGGCGTCTTCATCATCGCCAACACCTTCACCATGCTGGTCGCCCAGCGCACCAAGGAGCTCGCGCTGATGCGCGCGGTCGGCGCCAGCCGCCGCCAGGTCACCCGCTCGGTGCTCATCGAGGCCTTCGTCGTGGGCTCCGTCGCCGGCGTCGCGGGCCTGCTCGCGGGCATCGGCATCGGCGCCGGGCTGCGCGGCCTGATCGGCGGCACCGGGGCCACCGTCCCCGACGGCCCGCTCGTCGTCTCCCCCGGCACCGTCGTCACCTCGCTGGTCGTCGGCGTCGTCGTCACCATGCTCGCCGCCTGGCTGCCCGGCCGCCGCGCCGCGAAGATCCCGCCGGTGGCCGCGATGAACAGCGTGCACGCCGTCGCCACCACCAAGTCCCTGGTGGTCCGCAACTCCATCGGCGGCGTCCTGACCGCTCTCGGCGCCGCGGTCGTCCTGACCGCCTCCAGCTCCACCATGATGGGCCTCGGCGCGGCCCTGGTCCTGATCGGCGTGTTCGTGCTGACGCCGCTGATCTCCCGCCCGGTGATCGCCGCCGCGGCGCCCGTCCTGCGCCTGTTCGGCATGCCCGGCAAGCTGGCCCGGCAGAACGCGGTCCGCAACCCGCGCCGCACCGCCGCCACCGCCTCCGCGCTGATGATCGGCCTCACCCTGATCACCGGCCTCACCGTGATCGCCGGCAGTGTGCAGCAGGCCATCGACAAGATGGCCACTGGCTCCCTGAAGGCCGACTACGTCGTCTCCATGGCCAGCATGACCCCGCTCTCCACCGACGTGGCGAAGAAGCTCTCCGCCCACCCGGACGTCACCGCCGCCAGCCCGCTGCGCGGCTCCCCGTCCCGGATCGACGGCGACCACGAGCAGCTCACCGGCGTCAACGGCCGGACCATCGGCAAGCTGACGAACCTCGACTTCACCGCGGGCTCCTTCGGCGGGCTCACCGGCGACAAGGTCGTCGTCGACGACGCCACCGCCCGCACCAAGCACTGGAAGCTCGGCTCGTCCTTCCCCGTCACCTTCGAGGACGGCAAGCAGGGCCGGCTGACGGTCTCCGGCGTCTACAAGGGCAACGACCTGATGCGCGGCATCATGGTCGACCTCAAGACCCTGACCCCGCATCAGAGCCAGGTCGACGACCGGCAGGTGATGGTCAAGACCAAGGGCGGCGTGAGCGACAGCACCGAGGACTCCCTGCGCAAGGCCCTCGGCGACAACCCCGCCATCCAGATCCAGACCAAGCAGGACATCTCCGACGGCATCTCCAAGGCCATCAGCCTGCTCCTGAACATGCTCTACGGCCTGCTGGCCATGGCCGTGATCGTCGCCGTCCTCGGTGTCATCAACACCCTGGCGATGTCGGTCTTCGAGCGCCAGCAGGAGATCGGCATGCTGCGCGCCATCGGCCTGGACCGCAAGGGCATCAAGCGGATGGTGCGCCTGGAGTCGCTGATCATCTCGCTCTTCGGCGGTGTGATGGGCGTGGGCCTGGGCGTCTTCTTCGGCTGGGCCGCCGGCGACCTCATCAGGAAGGGCATCAGCACCTACGAGCTGGTGCTCCCCTGGGGCCGGATGGGCGTCTTCCTGCTGCTGGCCGCCCTGGTCGGCGTGCTGGCCGCACTGTGGCCGGCCCGCCGGGCGGCGAAGCTCAACATGCTCGCCGCGATCAAGGCCGAGTAGCGGTCACTCCCCCTTCGGTACGGGTCCGGCCCCGCAGCGCGTGCTGCGGGGCCGGACCCGTTTTCCGTACGGGAAGGGGGCGCGGGCGTCAGCGCCAGTCGCGCGGGCGCAGCGGCACCCCGGCCTCCCCGACACCGGGGTACGGACCGCGAGGACCTGGTTGACGCCGATCCGGTTGCGCTCGAAGGACAGCGCGGACGCGGCCATGTAGAGCCGCCAGACCCGGGCGCGGCCGGGCGAGGTGAGCTCGACGGCCTCGTCCCAGTGGGTCTCCAGGTTGGCCACCCAGCGGCGCAGGGTCAGCGCGTAGTGCTCGCGCAGCGCCTCCACGTCCCGGACCTCGAAGCCCGCCTCCTCCAACTGGGCGACGGTCCGGCCGACCGGGGCCAGTTCGCCGTCCGGGAAGACATAGCGGTCGATGAACTCGTCGACCTCGTAGGCCGCCTCGTCGCGCAGCGGGCGGCGGGCGATCTGGTGGTTGAGCAGCCGGCCGCCCGGCTTCAGCAGGGCGTGCAGGTCGGCGGCGTACTCGGCGTAGAGCGCGGAGCCCACGTGCTCGGCCATCCCGATCGAGGAGACGGCGTCGAAGGGCCCGTCGGCGATCTCGCGGTAGTCCTGGACCCGGATCTCGATACGGTCCGTCAGACCGGCCTCGGCGACGCGCTTCCGGGCGTAGGCGGCCTGTTCCTCGGAGAGGGTGATGCCGACGGCGCTGACGCCGTACTCGCGGGCCGCGTGGAGCACCATCGAGCCCCAGCCGCAGCCGACGTCCAGCAGCCGCTGGCCCGGTTCCAGGGCCAGCTTGCGGCAGACGAGGTCGAGCTTGGCGCGCTGGGCGTCCTCCAGGCTGCTCACCCCGTCCTCCCCGGTCCCCCAGTACGCGCAGGAGTAGACCATCGAGGGGCCGAGGACGCGCTCGTAGAAGGGGTTGCCGACGTCGTAGTGGTGGCTGATGGAGGCCTTGTCGCGGCGCAGGGTGTGCAGCCGTCCGCCGGTCCTGCGGGCCTCTTCGCGCGGGGGCCGGGGGCGGAGTCCGGGCCCGGCGAGCTTGACCAGCTCGCGGGCGGCGCCGCGCAGCCGCGGGTCGCGCGCGGCGGTCAGCAGGGCCGCGAGGCCCGTGGGTCCCGCGGCGTCCTCGCCGCGCTCCCAGAGGGAGCCCGCGAGCAGGTCCAGCGCCTCGTAGAGATCGCCCTCGACGTCGAGGTCACCCGCCACCCAGGCGCGGGCCAGGCCGAGTTCGCCCGGCTTCCACAGCAGCCGGCGCAGGGCCCGGCGGCGGCGGACGACCAGGACGGGTGTGCCCGGCGGGCCGTACTCGCTGCGGTCCCAGGCGCGGAGCCGGATCGGGAGCGGGGCTCCCAGCACCTGTTCCGCGAGCGCGGTGAGCCGTCGGGCGGCGTCGGCCATGTCGCACACCTCCATGATGCAAGGTCAGGAGAAACGTTCAACTGACACCTAAACACCCGGAGTGGGTCCGGTAGTCCCGTTCCGTCAGACTAGATCAACTCTGCGCTTCCGAACACGCCGAAAGGCGCCCACCCCACGGATTGGTGGACGCCTTTCGGCTACGACGACCGCGGTAGCGCGAGCTCCGCGGATCGGACCAGCGGACTCAGGAAGCCTTGGCCTTCTGCGAGGGCGCCGAGGCGTCCTGCGGCTTGGGGGCCGGCTTGGCCGCCTCGTAGAACTCGTCGCGCGGGTTCTCCATGGCGCCGAGCGAGACGACCTCGCGCTTGAGGAACATGCCGAGGGTCCAGTCCGCGAAGACGCGGATCTTGCGGTTCCAGGTCGGCATGGCCAGACCGTGGTAGCCACGGTGCATGTACCAGGCGAGACGGCCCTTGAGCTTGATCTTCATCTTGCCCATGACGATCATCGCGACGCCCTTGTGGAGGCCGAGGCCCGCCACCGCACCCTTGTTGGCGTGCTCGTACGTCTTCTGCGGGAAGCCGCGCATGCCCGAGATGACGTTGTCGCCGAGGACCTTGGCCTGCCGCAGCGCGTGCTGGGCGTTCGGCGGGCACCAGGCGTTGGGGTTGCCGGCCTTGCGGCCGATCATGTCCGGGACCTGGGCGTTGTCGCCCGCGGCCCAGATGTAGTCGGTGCCCTGGACCTGGAGGGTCTCGGAGGTGTCGACGTGGCCGCGCGGACCCAGCGGCAGGCCGAAGCGGGACAGCGCCGGGTTGGGCTTGACGCCCGCGGTCCACACGATCGTGTTGGAGTCGACCTCAAGGCCGTTCTTCAGCACGACGTGGCCGTCGATGCAGGAGTCCATCGAGGTGGAGAGGTGGATCTCGACCCCACGGCTCTCCAGGTGCTCCTTGCCGTACGCGCCGAGCTTCGGCCCGACCTCGGGAAGGATCTTGTCCGCGGCGTCGACCAGGACGAAGCGCATGTCCTCGCGCTTGACGTTCGGGTAGTACTTCGCGGCGTCGCGGGCCATGTCCTCGACCTCGCCGACCGTCTCGGCGCCGGCGAAGCCGCCACCGATGAAGACGAAGGTGAGCGCCTTGCGGCGGATCTCCTCGTCGGTCGTGGAGTCGGCCTTGTCGAGCTGCTCCAGGACGTGGTTGCGCAGGCCGATGGCCTCCTCGATGCCCTTCATGCCGATGCCGTTCTCGGCCAGGCCGGGGATCGGGAAGGTGCGGGAGACCGCGCCGAGCGCGATGACCAGGTAGTCGAAGGGCAGCTCGTAGGCCTCGCCGACGAGCGGCGCGACCGTGGCGACCTTGCGGTCCTGATCGATGGTGGTGACGCGGCCGGTGAGGACCTCCGCCTTGGGGAGCACGCGTCGCAGCGGCACCACGACGTGGCGGGGGGAGATGCTGCCGGCAGCTGCTTCGGGCAGGAAGGGCTGGTAGGTCATGTACGAGCGCGGGTCGACGACTGTGACGGTCGCCTCCGCGTACCGCATCTTCTTCAGGATGCGGCGCGCCGCGTACAGGCCGACGTACCCGCCGCCTACTACGAGGATCCGTGGACGCTCCGTGGTGCTCATGTTTCGAGTATCCAGCACTCCCGACAGGGGTGCTCGTGAGCCCCTTCACAAGGTGTGGGGACCTGTCTGCTACACTCCGCCGCCTCCGTGACCCATGTCATGGTGCCGAAAGGGAACCACTCCGTCCGGGCGTGCGTTGTGCACCCCCACTGAACTGGACTTGTGGCGTGTGAGGCGACTGGACCACTGCTCCGTGGCCGCCTGCATAAACGTTCCTTTAACCCACCAGAAACCGGACCCATTCCGGCCGTGACGACCCCCGGGACGGACAAAGGGGACCCAAAGGTCCCCTGCCGTGGCCCGTCGGCCATTTTTTCATGTGAAGGATTTCACGAACCTTTTTCCGCGGCGCCCGTCAGGCGACGCTCCAGGCGATCCCGTCGAGGATGTCGTGCTCGCTCACGACGACCTCCTGGGCGCCTATGCGCTCCATGATCGAGCGCAGCACGAGCGCCCCGGCGGC
This sequence comes from Streptomyces albireticuli, assembly GCF_002192455.1. Classification (NCBI taxonomy): domain Bacteria; kingdom Bacillati; phylum Actinomycetota; class Actinomycetes; order Kitasatosporales; family Streptomycetaceae; genus Streptomyces; species Streptomyces albireticuli. Next base: position 4,691,379 of record NZ_CP021744.1, on the reverse strand, counting down.
GATCACGTCGACCCGGCCCGGGTGCATCACGGGGATCGCCGCACGCTGTTCGTGCGTCGACGTCAGCAGCTCGTCGGTGATCTCTTGCACCCGTTCCAGCGAGATACGGGAGTGGTGGATCACCGACCAGTCGTACTCCTGGAGGCCGAGGGCGATCGCCGCGACCGTGGTGACCGAGCCGGCCAGCCCCACGAGCGTCTTCGCCTCGCCCAGCGGAACGGTCTCCTCCGCGAGGTCCAGGGCGGCCTCGATGTCCGCCTTCATCGCGGCGATCCGGTCGGCCGCCGGCGGGTCGGACACCTCGCCGTCCCGCACCAGATGACGCTCCGTCATCCGGACGCAGCCCACGTCCACGCTGCGCGCGGCCCGCACCCGGTCCTCGCCCACGACGAACTCCGTGGAGCCGCCGCCGATGTCGACCACCAGATACGGCTTCGCCAGGTCGTCGCGGCCGGTCAGCTCCTTGGTCGCGCCGGTGAAGGAGAACTCCGCCTCCTGGTCACCGCTGATCACCTCGGGCTCCACGCCCAGGATCTCCACGACCCCGCGCACGAAGTCCGCGCGGTTCTCCGCGTCGCGCGAGGCGGAGGTCGCCACGAAGCGGGTGCGCTCGGCCTTCAGCTCGCGGATGACCCCGGCGTACTCCCGGCAGGCGGCGAAGGTCCGCTCCAGGGCCTCGTCGGCCAGCCGGCCGGTGCGGTCCACGCCCTGGCCGAGCCGGACGATCGTCATCCGGCGGTCCAGCTCGGTGAGCTCCCCGGTGGCCGGATCCAGGTCGGCGACCAGCAGGCGGATGGAGTTCGTGCCGCAGTCCACCGCGGCGACGCGGGTCACTTCTCGTCACCTCCGCAGGGGCTCACGCACGGGCCCTTCGCCCACCACTCGGGGAGCATCGCGAGGGCCTCGTCGCCCAGCGGGTTCACGCCCGGGCCCGCGGCCAGCGAGTGGCCGACGAGGACGTGCAGGCACTTCACGCGGTCCGGCATGCCGCCCGCGCTCGGGAAGCCCTCCAGCACCTCGATCGCGTCGCGGCGCGTGATGTAGTCGTCGTGCGCCGCCTGGTAGGCGGCGGCCAGCTCCGGGTCGGTCTTCAGGCGCGCCGTCATCTCCTTCATGACGCCGTCCGCCTCCAGCGTGCCGATCGCGGAGGCCGCGCGCGGGCAGGTGAGGTAGTACAGCGTCGGGAACGGCGTGCCGTCCTCCAGCCGCGGCTGGGTCTCGACGACGTCGGGGTTGCCGCAGGGGCAGCGGTGGGCGATCGTGCGCAGCCCGCGCGGCGGGCGGCCCAGCTGCTCCTTGAACGCGGCGATGTCCGCGTCGGTGGGCTCGGTGGGCTCGGTCTTCGGAGGAGGGGTGTCCATGTGCTCGCTCGTGCTCGCTCGTACTCGGTCTCGGATCGGGGTCGGGGGTGCGGCTCAGGGTGTGTCGGCGTCGGCGGTGTCCACGCCGTCCCAGAGGTTGCTGTACCAGGGGCGGTCCGCGGCCCCCTGGTCCTCGGGCCGCTTGGCGTCGCCGCTGCCGTCGACCACGCTGTAGCCGGTCTCGCCCTCGCGTACGTAGTGCAGGTGTTCGCGCGCCTGCTGCTCGACGTAGGCCGGGTCCTCCAGGCGCGCCTTGTGGTCCAGCAGCTCCTGGACCTGCTCGCGCGCCCGCTCGGACTGGCGCCGCTGGTCGGCGATGTCCGAGCGCTGGGTGACCCACTGGCGCATGGGGTAGGCGAGGGCGACGACCAGGGAGCAGACGACGAGCGCGAGGAGCGCCGCGCGGCCGGTCAGCCGGCTGCGGCGGGGCGGCTTGGCGCGGTAGACCCGGGCCGAGGGCCCGTTGACGAGCACCGTGCCGAGCGCCTTGAGCTTGGTCGCGGTGGAGAACCGGTCAGCCACCACATCGCCTCCCCGTTACGAACGTACGTCCCCGGCCACGGTACGGGACCGTGGCCGGGGACGTAGTGAGGCTGTCGACTCTCCCGGGGGAGTTTTCTCAGCCCTTGCCGTTCGTTCAGTTCGCGGAGCGGAACCGCGGGAAGGCGCTGCGGCCCGCGTACACCGCGGCGTCGTCGAGGATCTCCTCGATGCGCAGCAGCTGGTTGTACTTGGCGACACGCTCGGAGCGGGCCGGGGCACCGGTCTTGATCTGGCCGCAGTTGGTGGCGACGGCCAGGTCGGCGATGGTGACGTCCTCGGTCTCGCCGGAGCGGTGCGACATCATGCACTTGAAGCCGTTGCGCTGGGCCAGCTCGACGGCGTCCAGGGTCTCGGTCAGCGAGCCGATCTGGTTGACCTTGACCAGCAGGGCGTTGGCGGCGCCCTCCTCGATGCCGCGGCCGAGGCGCTCGGGGTTGGTGACGAACAGGTCGTCACCGACGATCTGCACCTTGTCGCCGAGGCGCTCGGTGAGGGTCTTCCAGCCGTCCCAGTCGTCCTCGAACAGCGGGTCCTCGATGGAGACCAGCGGATACGCGGCGACGAGCTCCGCGTAGTAGTCGGTCATCTCGGCGGCCGAGCGGGACTTGCCCTCGAACTCGTACGCGCCGTCCTTGTAGAACTCGGAGGCGGCGACGTCGAGCGCGAGCGCCACGTCCTGGCCGGGGGTGTAACCGGCCTCCTTGATGGCCTCGAGGATGAGGTCGAGGGCCTCGCGGTTGGAGCCCAGGTTCGGGGCGAAGCCGCCCTCGTCGCCAAGGCCGGTGGACAGGCCCTTGCGCTTCAGGACGGCCTTGAGGGTGTGGTAGACCTCGGTGCCCCAGCGCAGCGCCTCGGAGAAGGACTCGGCGCCGATCGGCGCGATCATGAACTCCTGGATGTCGACGTTGGAGTCGGCGTGCGACCCACCGTTGAGGATGTTCATCATCGGAACGGGCAGCAGGTGCGCGTTCGGGCCGCCGAGGTAGCGGAAGAGCGGCAGGTCGGAGGCCTCGGACGCGGCGTGCGCGACGGCAAGGGAGACGCCGAGGATGGCGTTGGCGCCGAGCGAGCCCTTGTTGTCGGTGGCGTCCAGGTCGAACATGGCCTGGTCGATCAGGCGCTGCTCGGTGGCGTCGTAGCCGACGAGCTCCGGGCCGATCTGCTCGATGACGGCCAGGACGGCCTTCTCGACGCCCTTGCCGAGGTAACGGTTCTTGTCACCGTCACGGAGCTCGATGGCCTCGAAGGCACCGGTCGAGGCACCGGACGGCACGGCGGCACGGCCCGTGGAGCCGTCGTCGAGGCCGACCTCGACCTCGACCGTGGGGTTGCCTCGCGAGTCGAGGATCTCGCGAGCTACGACGACGTCGATGGACGGCACGAGGGTCTCCTTCGTGTGTGTCTGGAGTTCTGCACCCCGAGCCTAACGGGCCCCGGAGGCTCCCCCTGCCGTTGGACCGGTTTCCCGGGCCGGGAAGCCGGAAAAAACAACACAAACGCCGAGATCAGGGGACGAATGTCAAGGGTGTTCGCTCAGCGGTGAAGGGAGCGGGGAACCGCCCGTGGCCGGGCGGCGGTGCGCCGGGAAACGGCGGAAGCCCCGCTCCGGCGCGCGCCCGGGGGCGCGGCGGAGCGGGGCGACCGCTGCGATCGGTGTCCGGCCGGCGACGGGTGAGCGTCCGGCCGGGCGGCGGCGGGGCGTGGCGCCCGCCGGGTCAGCGCAGGTGCAGCTGCTGACCGACGAAGATCAGGTCGGCGTCCTCGACGACGTCCTTGTTCAGCTCGTGGAGCTTCTGCCAGCCGCCCTTGACCTTCTCGGTCTCGGCGATCTTGGCGAGGGTGTCGCCTTCCTTGACCTGGTACTCGCCGTCACCCTTCTTGAAGGACCCCGAGGCGGAGTGCTTCGGGGCGGCCGGCTTCGGCGCGGGGGCCTCGTCCTGGTCGTCGGCCTGCGGGGCGACGTACTTCGGGGCGCTCTGCTTCGGCGCGGTCCGCTTGGGCGCGGCCTGGCGCTCGCTGCGGTCGGCGTGCGACTTGGTGGAGGTGCCGCGCGAGGACTTGGCGGTGCTGCCGGAGTCGGACGTGTCGACGTCGGCCTTGGCGCCACCCGGGGTCAGGCCGGGCACGGCGCAGCCCCAGGCACCCGGGCCCTGCATGGCGAGCAGCTTCTCGGCGACGGCGATCTGCTGGCTCTTGGTGGCCTGGTGCGGGTACGCGGCGTACTGGCCGCCGCCCGCGGCGTCCCAGGAGGACTTCGAGAACTGGAGGCCACCGTAGTAGCCGTTGCCGGTGTTGATGGACCAGTTGCCACTGGACTCGCACTGGGCGACCTTGTCCCAGGTGGAGACGGAGGCGGCGTTCGCGGAGGTGGCGATCATCAGCGGGGCGGCGACGGCCGCGCCGGTGACACCGGCGAGCGTGACGATGCGGACGGCCTTGGACGGACGACGGTGCTTGCCCTTGGACATGAGTCGTTTCCTCACCGACGCCTACGAGGTGAGCTGTCGGGTTCGGGCTAGTGAGTTCGCCCGGCCGGTCGTGCGAGCACTCCCGGCTTCACCCCAAGCCGTTCCGGCCTCCCCCGGTCACCGACCGACGGAATCCGTTCCGGCGCCTACCTTGGTTCCCCCGCTCCTGCCTACGGCGCTTAACGCGACGACTCCGCCGGCCGCCGGCAGGATTCGGCGTGGCGACCGTGGTGCTCGCGGTGGCGAGCGGTCACGACGGTAAACACAGTCGGCCGGAGGGTTCAAACCCCTCTTTCCAGCCACAGTTGCCTCTGGTTACCCATGGGAACCCGACATTTCCGCAGGTGAGGGCGGGTGCGGAAAGTCCGGGAGGATGCCGTTCCGCCGAAAAGCAACGAGACCCATGTCTCACTTTCGACTGGAACGGACATTCCCCCCGAACTGCCGCGCTATTTGCCCATCTCAAGCCTCTGACCAGGAAGGATCAGATCCGGATCCTTGCCGACCACCTTCTCGTTGCGCTCGTAGAGCGAGTGCCAGCCACCCGTAACGGAGTGCTTCTCCGCTATCGCTGACAGATTGTCACCGGGACGCACGGTGTAGTCGCCGGCCGCCGGCACACCCGGGCGCGCCTCGTCGCCGCCCCGGGACGGGCGCTGCTCGTCGTCCGAACGCGGCGGATCCGCGCGGTGCTTGCCCGTGCCCTCCCCGGCGGGGGCGCCGGGCGTACGGGAGTCCGCGGGGCCGGGCGTCGTGCCGGGGGTGCCCGTGGGCGGGTTGACGGGGGCCGTGGGGATCGCGGTGGGGTCGTCGGTGGGCGCGCCGCCGGGTCCGGCGTCCGGCCGTCCGCTCGCGGGGGCCGAGGGCGAGCCGGAGGGGGTCCGCGACGGGGATCCGTCGCCCTTGCCCGGCTCCCCGGAGCCGGAAGGCGTTCCGCTCGGGGCGGGTGCCGACGGGGACGGCGAGGAGGACGGCGTGGAAGGCTTCGACGGCTCGGAGGGCTTCGGCGACTCGGAGGGCTTCGTCGGCTCGGACGGCTTCGTCGGCTCGGACGGCTTCGACGACGCGGGCGACTCGGAGCGGTCCGTCGACGGGGACGGCGAGTGCTCCGGCGCGCGCGGGGCGGGAGACTCCGGCCGCGAGGGGTCCTTCGTGCTCCCGGGGTTCACGTCCGGCGCCCGGCCGCCCTTGCCGAGACCGGCCGCCGCGCCGCAGTTCTGCCAGGCGCTCGGGCCGCTGCCGTTGAGGATCTTCTCCGCGACGGCTATCTGCTGGGACCGGCTCGCGAGGTCGGGGCGCGGGGCGTACACCCGGCCGCCGTTCTGCTCCCAGAGCTCCTGGGTGAGCTGAAGTCCGCCGTACGAGCCGTTGCCGGAGTTGGCGCTCCACATGCCTCCGCTCTCGCACTGCGCGACGCGGTCCCAGGTCGGGGCGTCGGCCGCGTGGGCGCCGGTGGCGGCGAGCAGCGGCATGGCGATCGCCGATCCCGTCACCCCCGCGGCGACCACGATGGCGGGTGCCTGGCGGGGTCTGCGATGTCGACCGTTCCCGGAGCGCATGCGGTGGCCTCTCGTGTGGCGGCGGATATGGTCGTCGAAGATAGCGACGGCCCCCGGGAGTCACAAGCCGGTGTAGCGCAGGTCACGCGCAGATCACGTGCGGGGCACGTGGTATGACATGGGGTCATTTTTCGTGCGCCGTGAACTCCACCGGAAGCGTGCGCAGTCCGCGCATGATGAGCCCGCCGCGCCACCGCAGTTCCTCCGGATCGGCGGCCAGCCGCAGGTCCGGCAGACGGCGCAGCAGTGTGGCGAGGGCCGCCTGGCCCTCCAGCCGGGCGAGCGGCGCGCCCAGGCAGTAGTGGATGCCGTGGCCGTAGCCGAGGTGCTGGTTGTCGCGGCGGGCGAGGTCGAGGGTGTCCGGGTCGGCGAACCGCTCGGGGTCACGGTCGGCGGCGGCGAGGACGACGAGCACGGGGTCGCCCTCGGCGACGCGCTGCCCGCCGATCGTCAGGTCCTGGGTGGCGAACCGCCAGGTGGCGAGCTCCACCGGCCCGTCGTAGCGCAGCAGCTCCTCGACACCGGTCGCGAGCAGGCTCTCGTCGCCCTCGGCGAGGGCCCGCTGGAGCCGCGCGCGCTGCTCCGGATGGCGCAGCAGAGCGTAGGTTCCGTTACCGATCAGGTTCACAGTTGTTTCGAAACCGGCGAAGAGGAGGATGAAGGCCATCGCCGCGGCCTCGTTCTCCGTCAGGTGCTCACCGTGGTCGCTCGCCCGGATAAGGCCGGAGATGAGGTCTTCTCCCGGGTTCTCCCTCTTACGGTGGATCAGTTCCGCCAGATAGGTGCGCATCCGCTTGACCGCGCGGGCGACGCCGCCGCGCGGCCCGCCGCCGTGGCGGATCATCATGCCCGCCCAGTCGCGGAAGTCGTCCTGGTCCTCGCGCGGCACGCCGAGCAGGTCGCAGATCGCGTAGATGGGGAGGGGAAAGGCGAACTCGTGGATGAGGTCGGCCTCCCCTCTCTCCGCGAAGCCGTCGATGAGCTGGTCGGTCAGCTCCTGCACGCGGGGCGCGAACTCCGCGACCCGGCGCGGGGTGAAGGCCTTGGACACCAGCCGGCGCAGCCGGGTGTGGTCCGGCGGGTCGATGTTGAGCAGGTGCGTCATCAGATTGGCGCTGCGCTCGCCGGGGATGCCGACCTTGCCCTTGCCGTGGGCGGACTCGGAGTGGTGCACGGGGTTCTTCGAGAGCCGCTGGTCGGCGAGGGCCTGACGGGCGTCGGCGTACCGGGTGACCAGCCAGGCCTCGACACCGCTGGGCAGGGCGGTGCGGTGCACGGGGGCGTGCTCGCGCAGCCAGGCGTACGCGGGGTACGGGTCGGCGGCGAACTCCCAGGTGAAGAGGGGAGGCGCGGGAGCGGGGGCGGGCGAGGCGGTCTTGTCGTGCACGCTCCGACGCTACTAGGGCGGGGCGGGCGGGGCCGCCCCGCGCCCCTGGGACCCCGCCCGGGCCCCGGCGGAAAGGGGCGTACCGGGTGACGGGTCCCGGCAGGAAGGGGCGTTCCGGGTGACGGGTCCCGCGCGGCGGCACGCCGGCGGCGCACCCGGCGGCCTCAGTGGTGGCCGGGCCCGCCGCTGCCGAAGCCGCCGCTGCTGCCCGGGTTCCACTTCTTGCGCTCCTCCGACAGCTCCTCCGGGTGGCTGCCCGGGTTCTGCACCTCGTGCGGGAGCACCCGCTCCCCCTCCGCCTCCGGATGCAGCTCGTGCGACTCGCGGTGCTCGGTGACATAGCCGACCGTGCCCTCTTCGTCGTTGTGCCCGGGCCCGTGGTCGGGCGACGTCGGCCCGGTCTCGTGCTCCTGCCGCGTCTGCCAGGCGCCCATCCGGCGCTGCGGCGCGGAGGTCGGCGGGGGCTCCTGGTCCCGCTTCCGGAAGCCCTTGACGACGGCGACGATCAGCAGCGCGACCACGACGATGCCGACGATGAACTGGATGATGCCCCCCGCCCAGTGCGGGGCGGCGAGGACTGAGTACTCGATGCGCATGGGACTCGGGTACCCGGAGGCCGCCCGGACAAGTCGGTACCTAGGCCGAACGGGTGCCCGAGCGGGGGTGGGCCGACCCCGAAGTCATACTTACGTTCGACATTCGGGTCATTTGATGATCTTGCCGCCCAGGCCGCTCCGGCCGGCCGCGGATCCGTTTCACTAAGGAACAACCGTGCACGTTCACCCCCGCCGGTTCGCGGTCGCCACCCTGGCCGCCTCGACGCTGCTGCTGGCCACCGCCTGCGACGGCGGCTCCGGCAGCGGTTCCGGCTCCGGCTCCGGCTCCACGTCGAGCCCCGGGAACAAGGCGAAGCCGAGCAGCGCCCCGGCCCCTCTCACCCCCGCCCGCGCGAAGGACGCCCTCATCGGCGCCACGGACCTGCCGGCCGGCTGGAAGCTGGAGGAGAACGCCGTCATCGACAAGACCATGGGCGCCACCGACGAGATGCTGGAGAAGGCCCGCGCCCAGTGCGCGCCCCTGGTGACCGTCATCAATTCCGGCCGCCTGGAAGCGGACTACAAGGCCAACCTCCAGCAGGTCTTCGTCAAGCAGGGCGACGAGACCAACATCAGCCAGGACGTCAGCGGCTACACCCGCGAGCAGGCCGGGAAGGCCATGGCCGCGCTGCGCACGGCCGTCGGGAACTGTTCCTCCTTCAGCGCCACCATGAAGGGCAAGAAGGCCACGGTCACGGTGAAGGGGCTCGACGTGGCGAAGGCCGGCGACGACTCGCTCGGCTACACGGTCACCATCCTCGTCGGCGAGTACGCCATGGACTTCGACTTCGGCACGGTGCGCAGCCGCGGTGCCGTCACGACGGTCCGCAACAACTGGGGTGCCAACGGCGACCGCGGCAAGGAGGCCTTCACCAAGGGCCTCGCCAAGGCCGCCGAGAAGCTGACGGCGGCCGCGGCCGGGACCGCCTGACCTCAGCCGGCGGCGCCGCCCCGCGCCGACTCCGCGGCCACGATCGCGTCGCGGTAGGCGCGCGCGGCGGCGCGCAGCGCGGTCTCCGGCTCGACGCCGGACGCCTCGGCCCGCGCCGCCAGGGCCAGCAGCTCGTAGCCGATGCCGGACCCGGCCGGAAGGGCGACGTCCAGTCCCTCCGTACGGGCCCGGGAGGCCAGCTTCGCCGCGAGGGCGAGCGCCGGCTGACCCAGCGGGACGCCCTCGGTCACCGAGACCCGGCCCTTCTCCTCCGCCTTGGCGCGCAGCCAGTGCGCCTTGACCTCCTCCGGGGTCCCGGCGGTCTCCTCGCCGAAGACGTGCGGGTGGCGGTGGATGAGCTTGTCGACGATCGTGCCCGCCACGTCGTCGATCGCGAAGGGCTCGTCCGGGTCGTCCTGGGCGATCCGGGCGTGGAAGACGACCTGGAGCAGGACGTCGCCGAGCTCCTCGCGCAGCGCCTCCCGGTCCCCGGTCTCGATGGCCTCCAGCATCTCGTACATCTCTTCCAGGCCGTACTTCGCCAGGTCCTCGTGGGTGCGGATACCGCTCCACGGGCAGGCGCGGCGGATCCGGTCCATCACCTGGACGAGGTCCAGCAGCCGGGCGCCGGGCAGGTCGTACGAGCCGGGGAGCAGCTCCAGGGAGGGCATCGCCTCCCGGCCGGAGCCGGCCAGCCGGGCCAGCCCGTCGGTGAGGGCCGACTCGCCCTCGGCGGAGGTGAGCACGACCGCGCCGCGGCCGGTCAGGCAGTAGTCGACCAGCTCGCGGGCGGTGGCCGAGCCCTGCTCCACCTCGATCCCGGCCTCGCGCAGATAGGGCAGCTGCGGGTGGCCGGGGTCGCCGCACAGCACCCGGTCGGCGGCGCGCAGCGCCTGCCAGGCGGGCCAGGACAGCAGGCCCGGGGCGACCCGGTGGCTGGTGGTGAGCAGGACGATGCGGCCAGGTACGGACTCGTTCACACGGCCGAGCCTAGGCGACGCGGGGGGCGAGGGCCCAGACGTGCCGGATCGGGGGCGGCTTTCCGGGCCTGAGGTGCCGGTGCCCGGGCCCGGGCGCCGGCACCGTGGCTCAGGCCGGGCGCTCCGCGACGGGCGCGGCGGCGCGCAGCCAGGGCTCCTTGGCGGGCTGCGCCGTGCCGCGCTTGGAGTCCCAGGTGCCGTAGCGGGGGTTGACGTCGACGTTCAGGGCGTCGGAGGTGCGCATCAGGAGCTGGTTGGTCCGCTCGGTGCCGAACCGGGCGTCGAGCTTGGAGCGGACGAGCTCCACGGTCAGGGCCCGCTCGATCTGGTCCGGGGCGATCCCGAGCGCGAGGAACCTGTCGCGCACCGCCTCGGCCCCGCCGTTGGAGCGCTCGACCTGGGCGCGCTGCTCCTGGAGCTCGCGGCGGGAGACGGTGATGTCGTTGTCCTTGCCGGCCTTCTCGACGATGCGGTACTGGATGAGCCGCACGAGGGTGTCCTGGCCGAGCCGGGCGCTGTTGGCCGCCGCCTGCTGCCCCTGCGGGGAGGACCGCTGCGCCTCCCGGACCTCCGCCACCCGCGCCTGGAGCTGGGCGACGGTGATCCGGTCCTTGCCCACGACGGCCGCGGCACCCGGATGGGCGGTGGATCCGCAGGCGGTGAGGGCCGGTGCCGCGGCCAGCAGGGCGACGGCGGAGACGGAGAGCGCGGTCCTTCGGCGGATCATGAAGCCTCCCGGCAAAGATCGTGCGACGGTCCCTCGATGTTAGGGAGTCGGTGTGACGCGGGCCACCGATTCGACCAACGATTCGCGATTCGCGGAGACGCGCGGATCCGCCGACGGACCGTCAGCGCACCAGCCGGGCAGGCCCGGAGGCTCCCGGCGGCGGGCCCGGAGCGGGCCGGCGGCCGACTCCTCAGGCCCGCACCTGGCCGAGCCACTGGAGGGTGTGCCGGACCTCGGCGGGCAGGGGGTGGTGCGGGCCGTGCAGCCGCTCGGCGTCGTGGAGCAGCGCGACGAGCGTGTCGTGGGCGGCCTGCCGGTCGCCGAGGGACAGCAGCAGATGGCCTATGCGACGGCGGATGTCCAGGGGGGTGGTGGGGTCGTCCGGGTAGCCCTCGAAGCGCGGGAGCAGGGCGCGGTACTCGGCGAGCGCCGCGACCGCCTCCCCGAGCTGCTCCAGGCACTGCGCGGCGTCGTACTGGAAGCGAAGCACCCGGCGGGCGGCCTGCGGGCCGCTCTCCATGGCGTAGTCGTCGGCGAGGCGGCGCAGTTCGGGCAGCGCGCGCCGGTACTGGCCGTCGTCCATCAGCGTGGCCGCGTACTGCCTGCGGAGGGTGCGCACCACCGTGGACCGCTCGCCGTGCTCGGCGGCGGCCGCGGGGAGGATCGAGCCGAGGAGGTCCACGGCCTGGGTGATGCCGCCCTGGTCGAGGAGGCGCTTGACCTCTTCCACCGCTTCGGCCACGTCGGGACCGCTGGGGGCCTCCGGCGGCGGGCCGAGCAGCGCCGTCGCGGGGACCGGGGCGGGCTGCGCCGCGGTGGCGGCCCGGTCGGGCCAGGGGGCGTGCGGCAGAAGGAAGGGGCGCGTGGGGTTCATGGGCCCCAGGACCGGCCCGGCGGCGTTGCCCGTGGCCGTGCCGGGGAGCGGCAGCAGGGGCGCGAGCGCCTGGTACGCCTCCTGGGCGTCGGCGAAGCGGTGGAGCGGGTCCTTGGCCATCAGCCGCAGGACGAGCTCCTCCAGGGGCCGGGGCACCTCGGGCCGCAGCTGGCGGACCGGGACGGGCGGCTCGTAGAGGTGGCGGTGGAGCACGCCCAGCGCCGTCGAGCCGGCGAACGGCACCTCGCCGACCAGCAGTTCGTGGAGCAGCACGCCCAGGGCGTAGAGGTCGGTGTACGGGCCGACCGCGCCGCCCATGGCCTGCTCGGGCGCCATGTAGGCGGGACTGCCGATGGGCGAACCGGTGCGGGTGAGCCGGGTGGTGTCGGTGTCCAGGACGGCGGCGACACCGAGGTCGAGGACGAGCACGGAGCCGTCCGGGCGGACCATGACGTTCCGTGGCTTGAGGTCGCGGTGGACGATCGGCACGGCGTGCACGGCGGACAGCACGGAGCACAGCTGCGCCGCCACGGAGACGGCCCAGGGCCAGGGGTAGGGGTCGTTCTCGGCGAGGTGGTCGGCGAGGTCGGCGCCCTCCACGTACTGCATGACGAGGTAGAGCTCCTCGCCGTCGCTGCCCGCGTCGTGGACGGTGACGAGGCCGCGGTGGTCGACCTGGGCGGTGACCCGGCACTCGCGGACGAAGCGGCGGCGCATCTCGTCGGCGCCCTCGGTGCCGGCCATCCGGTCGGGGCGCAGCAGCTTCACGGCGACGCGGCGGTCGAGGCGGCGGTCGTAGGCGGTCCACACCTGGCCCATGCCGCCCTGGCCGATGACCGTGGCGAGCTCGTAGCGACCGGCGATGACGCGGCCGTTCACAGGCCCTGCTCCCTACGGTCCCGGGGCTCCCTGCGCAGCAGGTCGCTCAACTCGTCCAGCTCCGCCCGAACTTCGTCGATGCGCTGCGGCTGGTACGGCGTCGCGGCCTGGGGGCGGCGGTGCCGGCCCGGCGCCTGCGGCTGGGCGGGGGCCTGGGCGACCGGGTCGCCCTGGACACCTTGGACAGCCTGGACGCCCTGCCACGGCGGAGGCGTGGGCGCCGGGGGTGTGGGAGCCGGGGGTGCGGGAGCCGGCGGCATCTGAGGCTGCGGCGTGGGGCCCGGCGAGGGCTGGGATATGTAGCCGTACGAAGGGGTCGGCGGCGCCTGCCGGGCGTGCGGCGGCTGGGCGTACGGCGGCTGGGGATGCGACGGCTGGGGATGCGACGGCGGGAAGGGCGACGTCCGGGGCCGGGTCTGCTGGAGGTGGGCCTGCTGGGGCAGGGGCGGCTGGGCGTGGGGCGGGCGGGGCCGGGGCGGCTGCGGGTGGGACAGCTGGGCGGGGAACGGGGACCGGAAGGGCTGGGTCTCCGCGAAGGACCGGTCGGCGTGTACGGGGCGGGCGTCCCGGAAGCCGGGCGCCGGGGGCGGCCCCGGCTGTCCGTACGGCTGGGCGTCGCCCGCGTACGCGTCGTACGCCCCGGCCGGGGCGGGGGCCGCCGGGAAGGCGGGCGCGAGCTGGGCGTCGAGCTCCCGCTGGTGCCTGATGTCGCCCCGGATGTAGGTGGTGAGGGTGACGCCGCCCAGCACGAGCAGCGAGGCCACCGCCACATTGGGCCAGGGGGTGCCGGCGAGCGACTCCCGGAAGCAGGACATCAGGAAGACGGAGAGGACGAGCACTCCCCAGAACAACGCCCAGTCCAGGCCCCGCCGGCGGACGATGGCGAGCCTCAGCATCGGCACCCAGCACAGGATGCAGACGGAGCACACCGTGAGGACGATGACGACCACCCTGGTGGCGATCACCATCGATCTGCCGGGTCGGCTGTTCTGCGGCGGTGCGAGGCCGGGGCCGTTCATTCCTGCTCCTGGAGTGCGGTTGTGCCTGAGCCTATCTACCGACCCGGACAACACCGCCCCAGTTGTACGGATCAGACGGTGTAACAGATCACTCCGGCCGCACCGTGCCGTCGGTCAGCCCGTCGTACAGCCCCTGGACGAGGCGCTCGCCCAGCCGCTCGGTGAGCCGCAGCGCCTCCTCGAACGCGGCGAGTTCGCGGAAGCGGGCGCCGTAGCGCCGCTGGTCGGCCAGGGGCAGCCGGGGCACCTGGAGCCGGCGCACGTCGAGCCGGGTGGCGGTGGAGGCGTAGCTGCTGGCCTGGCGCTGGTTGGCGCTGCCCCGCAGGAAACCGGCGAGGAACCAGGCGTCGAGCGCGGCCGGGTCGGGCCGCAGGAGGAACAGACCGCGGCCGAGCGCGGCCCCGGCGGTGGCCTCGTCGACCACGCGGGCGGCGGTGACGTCGCCGAGGACCGGCACCACGACGTCGCCGGCCTCGACGAGGACGGGCTCCTCGGCCGGGCCCTCGGGGAGGGTGCCGGAGGGGGCGCCGCCCGCCTTGACGTCGTAGTCGGTGAGGACGGGCGGGGCGTCGGCGCCCGGTTCGGGGACGGCCCCGGGGCCGCCGGCGCGCAGCACGAGGGCTCCGGCACGGGCCAGTTCGCCGACGGTGGTGGCGGGCCAGCGGGCGGGGTCGGCGGGCTCGCCGGGCAGGGCGGGGGCCAGGTCGCCGGCCCGGCGCAGGGCGAGGGTGAGCCGGTCGTGGACGTCGGCGAGCTCGGCGGCGCCTCCGCCGGCCGCGGGCGGCGGGAGGTGCCGGGCCGGGGCGAGGTCCACGTCGTCGTCGAGGAGGTCGATGACGGGCAGCGAGCGGCACCGGCCGGGCCGCTCGGCGACCGTGCCGTGCCGGTCGAAGTCCGCCCAGGCCTCTAGGGCGGCGGTGCGGACGGCCTGCCAGGGGAGCTTCTCGCGGCCCGCCGGGGCGGGGCCGCCGGCGCCCGCGGTGTCGACGAGCAGGACGTGCGGGGTGGGTGACTGCTGGGCACCGGGCCGGCGCAGCACCCACAGGTGGAGGGGGATGCCGTAGGGCGGCGCGGCCCCGGCGGGCAGGGCGATCACTGCGCGCAGGGCGCCGCGGCGCAGGAGGTCGGCCCGGATCCGGCGGCCGGAGCGGCGGGAGGCGACGGCCGGCGGCATCAGCAGGACGGCGGTGCCGCCGGGCCGCAGGCGGGCGAGGGCGTGCTGGACCCAGGCGAGCTCGGATTCGGTGCGGGCGGGGAAGCCGTACTCCCAGCGCGGGTCGTAGGCCAGCTCCTCGTGGCCCCAGTTGCGTTCGTTGAACGGGGGGTGGCACAGCACGGCGTCGGCCGCGGAGTCCGTGAAGGCGTCGGCGCGCAGGCTGTCACCGGCGCGCACCCGCACCCGGCCGTCGGTGTGCAAGGCGAGGCGGAGGGCTGTGAGGGCGGCGAGCTCGGGGTCGGCCTCCTGGCCGTGGAACCCGGCCGGGGCCGGGGTGCCCGTGGTGACGGCGGCGTGCAGCAGGCCGCCGGTGCCGCACGCGGGGTCGAGGACGGTGTGCGGCCGCGGGCGGTCCGCGGGGTCCTGGGCGGCCCCCTGGGGGAGGCCGAGGGCGAGGGCCGCCATCAGCTCGGCGGGGCCGGCCGGGGTCAGGGTGTACTGCCGGGGGTTGGCGTCGAGGTGCCGGCCGAGGAGGAATTCGTAGACCTGGGCGGCGCTCCGGCCCGCGGCGAGCTCGGCGGCGCCGCGGAGGAGGGCGGAGGAGACGGCCAGCTCGGCGGGGCCGGGCACGGTGACGGGGTGCCGCTCGCCGAGCCGGGCGGCGAGCACGGCCTCCAGGGCCGTGGGCAGTTCCTCGGCCAGCTTGAGGTCGGTGAGGGCGGCGAGCTCCAGCCAGGTCGTCGGGCGGTCGTGGACGAGCAGGAGGACCGCGCCCGCGGTGCGCAGGGCGGCCACGGCGCCGGCCGGGTCGCCGCTGAGCTGCTGCCAGACCCGCTCGCGCAGAGGCACCTCGGCGAGCTTGCCCTGATGGCGCAGCCAGGTCTCGACGTCGCCGAGGGCGAAGGTCGGACTCGTCTCGGTGCCCCCTATGGGCTGGGGGAAGTCGGGGTGGCGCCGGCGCCAGTTGCTGACGGCCGCGCGGCCCACTCCGGCCAGCCGGGCGATCCCGGCCGCGGTCACTTCCGCTGCGCTCTCCTGCACCGGGCTCCCCTCTCACTCGCACGCTCGCCGGCCTGCGTCGTCTCGCTGTGGTGCCGAGCATACCCGCGCACAACGACCCGACCCGTTCACAGCCGTGAACTCACCCGTTCTCGTGAATCGTGTTGACTCGGTTCACAGCGTCTGTTGTCATTGCCTCATCGGTTCACGACTTTCCTCACGCCGAAAGGTGTCAGCCATGTCTCACCACGCCAACCCCCACAAGCAGCGGAGCTGGTTCGCGCGGCACAAGGTCCTCACCGGGGCCGGCGCGCTCGTCGTGGTCGTCGCGGTCGGCGCCGCGGTCGGCGGAGGCGGCGACGAGGGCGACGGCACGACCACGGCCTCGTCGTCCTCGGAGCGGGCCGGCGCGGGCAAGGACACGGCCAAGGGCGGCGCCAAGGAGAACCAGGACGGCCAGGGCAAGGACAAGAAGAAGGCGGACGTCTCCGGCAACGGCACGTTCCAGGTCGGCTCGGACATCAAGCCGGGCACGTACCGCTCCACGGGCAACAAGCTCGGCTGTTACTGGGAGCGGGCCAAGGACTCCAGCGGCGGCCTGGACTCGATCCTCGCCAACGACAACGTGCAGGGGGCGAGCTATGTGACGGTCAAGGCGGACGACAAGATCTTCAAGACGCGCGGCTGCAAGGGCTGGCACCGCGTCACCGAGGACAAGGCGGGCGCCACCCCGCAGACCCAGGTGTCCGGCAACGGCATGTACCGCGTGGGTGTCGACATAGCCCCGGGCACCTACAAGGCCGAGGGCAACAAGTCGGGGTGCTACTGGGAGCGCGACAAGGACGCCCTCCACGAGATGGACAGCATCGAGGCCAACGAGAACGTCACGGGCAGCGGCATCGTGACACTTTCCCCGCAGGACGGGTACTTCAAGACCAACGGCTGCGCGGACTGGAAGAAGACGGGCTGAGCCACCCCGGACGAGGCCGAGCCGGTCCGGACCAGACTGAACCGGTCCGGGCGACGGCCCGTCTCCTGAAGGGGGGCCGGAGGCCCAGGGGCTCCGCGTATCTTTTCCGACAGTCGTCCCGTCCTCCCGGACGGTCGTCCCACATGTCCCCCGCAGCCCCAGAGAAAAGGACTCCCCCATGGACCCGGCCGCAGCCGCCACCGCTCCGGCACCGGACCGGCACGCGGCCGAGGCGACGCCCGGGAGCCGGCCCCGCGCGGCCTCCCTGCGCGCGCCACGGCTCGATCCCTACTGGGTGGCGGGCGTCCTCTTCGTCCTCTTCACCGCGCTGTCGGTCTGCCGGCACCGCCGGATGCTCACCATGTCCTGGGACCTGGGGATCTTCGAGCAGGCCATACGGGCCTACGCCCACCTCCAGGCACCGGTCGCCGACCTCAAGGGCCCGGGCACCAACATCCTCGGCGACCATTTCAGCCCGGTCACGGCGCTCCTCGCCCCGCTCTACCGGCTCTTCCCGAGCCCTGTCGTCCTGCTCGTCGCCCAGGCCGCCCTCTTCGCCCTGTCCGCCGTCCCCGTCACCCGGCTGGCCGCCGGGCTGCTCGGCCGCAAGCGCGGCCTGGCCGTCGGCATCGCCTACGGCCTGTCCTGGGGCGTCCAGCGCGCCGTCGACTTCGACTTCCACGAGATCGCGTTCGCGATGCCGCTGCTCGCCTTCTCCCTGGAGGCGGTGGTCCGCCGGCGCTGGCGGGCCGCGATGGCCTGGGCCCTGCCCCTCGTCCTCGTCAAGGAGGACCTCGGGATCACCGTGGCCGCGATCGGCGTGGTCGTCCTGATACGCCTGCGCGGCACCCGGCGCGAGCCGAACGCCGCCGCGCTCGCCATCGGCCTCGTCGCCTTCGGGCTCGCCTTCGCCGCCCTCGCCTTCGGCGTGATCATCCCCGGCTTCAACCACGACGGCTCCTACGACTACTGGACCAAGCTCGGCGGCGGCGACGGCCCCGCCCCGACCATCCCCGCCGACACCGCGATCCGCACCCTGCTCTGGCTGCTGCTGCCCACCACCGGGCTCCTCGCCCTGCGCTCGCCGCTGCTGATCGTCGCGCTGCCCACCCTCGGCTGGCGGTTCGCCTCCCACGACGACCACTACTGGGGCACCGACTGGCACTACAGCGCCGTGCTCATGCCCGTCGTCTTCATCGCCCTCACCGACGCCCTCACCCGGGCCCGCGGGAGCCGCCGCCCCTGGCTGCGCTCCTACGCGGACCACCTGCCCGGCGCCGTCCTCGCGGCGGCCCTGGCCCTGACCGCCTCGCTGCCGCTCTACAGCCTGACCGAGCCGGACACCTACCGCGTCCCCGCGAGCGTCCGCGCCGCCGAGCGGCTCCTCGACCGCATCCCCGACGGCGCCACGGTCGAGTCCGACGTCGGGCCCATAAGCCGGCTGGCGGGGCGCTGCCGGGTGCTGTGGATCGGGGACACCCGCGGGCTGATACCGGAGTACGTGGCGATGCGCACGCCCGACGGCAAGGGGGCGGCGGACGTCGTGGAGGACATCCGCCGGCTGCACCCCGGGACGGAGTACGCGGTGCTGGGCAACGAGGGCGGGTACACCGTGCTGCGGCGGGTCGCGGCGACCGCCCCCTGACGGGAGGCGTTCCCCGGTCCGGCCCCCGGCCCCCGGGCCCCTGTTCCTCGGACCTCGGCCGCTCTGACTCCCCCCGGCTACCTCACCCGCTGCCTCCCGGAACGCCCCCTGCAAATGCCGCCGGGCGGGCCGAAGGATCCGGCCCGCCCGGCGGTCGAGGGCGACGAGGGCGTCACGACCCCAGGATCGTCGTGAGGAACTCCCCCGTCCACGCCAGCAGCTCCCGGCCCACCAGCGGCTTCCCGCCGATCGGGCGGGTGGCCGGCCTCGGCACGAGGATCTGCTGGGTGGCCGGCTTCATCACCGTGCGGGGGTAGAGCCGCTTGAGGCGCAGCTCCTGGGACTCCCTCAGCTCGACGGGGCCGAAGCGGACGTTCGAGCCCTGGAGGGTGATGTCGGCGACGCCGCACGCCCGCGCGAGCATCCGCAGGCCCGCGACGAGCAGCAGGTTCTCCACCGGCTCCGGGAGCTTGCCGTACCGGTCGGTGAGCTCCTCCCGGACGGCCCGGATGTCCTCCTCGCTGTTGGCCGAGGCGATCGCCCGGTAGGCCTGGAGGCGCAGCCGCTCGCCCGGCGCGTAGTCGTGCGGGACGTGCGCGTCGACCGGCAGCTCGATCTTCACCTCCAGCGGTGCCTCCGCCTCCTCCTCGCCGCCCTCGACCGACGCCCGGTAGTCCGCCACGGCCTCGCCGACCATGCGGATGTAGAGGTCGAAGCCGACGCCCGCGATGTGCCCGGACTGCTCGCCGCCGAGCAGATTGCCCGCGCCGCGGATCTCCAGGTCCTTCATCGCCACGTACATGCCCGCGCCCATCTCGGTGTGCTGGGCGATCGTGGCGAGCCGCTCGTGCGCGGTCTCGGTCAGCGGCTTCTCCGGCGGGTAGAGGAAGTAGGCGTAGCCCCGCTCGCGGCTGCGGCCCACGCGGCCGCGCAGCTGGTGCAGCTGGGACAGGCCGAAGTTGTCGCCGCGCTCGACGATCAGGGTGTTGGCGTTGGAGATGTCGATGCCCGACTCCACGATCGTCGTCGAGACCAGCACGTCGAACTTCTTCTCCCAGAAGTCGACGACGACCTGTTCCAGCGCGCTCTCGCCCATCTGTCCGTGCGCCGTCTGGATCCGCGCCTCCGGCACGATCTCGCGCAGCCGGGCCGCGGCCCGGTCGATGGACTCCACCCGGTTGTGGATGTAGAAGACCTGGCCCTCGCGCAGCAGCTCACGGCGGATGGCCGCGCCGATCTGCTTCTGGTCGTACGGCCCCACGAAGGTGAGCACCGGGTGGCGCTCCTCCGGCGGCGTGGTGATCGTCGACATCTCGCGGATGCCCGTCACCGCCATCTCCAGGGTGCGCGGAATCGGGGTGGCGGACATCGTCAGCACGTCGACGTTGGCGCGCAGCTTCTTCAGCTGCTCCTTGTGCTCGACGCCGAAGCGCTGCTCCTCGTCGACGATGACCAGGCCCAGGTCCTTGAACTTCGTCTCGGACGAGAAGAGCCGGTGCGTGCCGATGACGATGTCGACCGAGCCCTCGCGCAGCCCCTCCAGGACCGCCTTCGCCTCGGCGTCGGTCTGGAACCGCGACAGCGCCTTCACCACCACGGGGAACTGGGAGTACCGCTCGGAGAACGTCCCGAAGTGCTGCTGCACCAGCAGCGTGGTGGGCACCAGCACCGCGACCTGCTTGCCGTCCTGCACGGCCTTGAAGGCCGCGCGGACCGCGATCTCCGTCTTGCCGTAGCCGACGTCGCCGCAGACCAGGCGGTCCATGGGGACGGACTTCTCCATGTCCTCCTTGACCTCGGCGATGGTGGTGAGCTGGTCGGGCGTCTCCGCGTACGGGAAGGCGTCCTCCAGCTCCCGCTGCCAGGGGGTGTCCGCGCCGAAGGAGTGGCCGGGGGCCGCCATCCGCGCCGAGTACAGCTTGATCAGGTCGGCGGCGATCTCCTTGACGGCCTTCTTCGCGCGCGCCTTCGTCTTCGTCCAGTCCGCGCCGCCGAGGCGGTGCAGCGTGGGCGCCTCCCCGCCGACGTACTTGGTGACCTGCTCCAGCTGGTCGGTGGGGATGTAGAGCCGGTCGCCCGGCTGGCCGCGCTTGGCGGGCGCGTACTCCACCAGCAGGTATTCGCGGGTCGCGCCTTGGACGGTGCGCTGCACCATCTCGATGTAGCGGCCGACGCCGTGCTGTTCGTGGACGATGTAGTCGCCCGCCTGGAGGGTGAGCGGGTCGATGGTCTTGCGGCGGCGGACCGGCATCCGGCCCAGGTCCTTACTGGCGGACTTCTGCCCCGAGAGGTCGGTCTCGGTGAGGACCGCGAGCTTCAGGCCGGGGTCGACGAAGCCGTTGTCGAGGCTCGCGCAGGAGACGTGGACGACGGACGGCGACAGCTCGGCCACGTCCGCGTCCAGCCGGGCGGCGATGCCCTCGCCGCCGAGGACCTCGACCGTGCGGGCGGCGGGGCCGTGCCCCTCGGTGACGAAGACGGCCCGCCAGCCGTCCGCGAGCCAGCCCTTGGTATCGGCCAGGGCGCGGGCGGTGTCGCCGCGGTAGGTCTCGGGGGCGTGCATGCCCAGCTTGAGGGTGTCGCCGTCGCCCGCCGCGCCGGCGGCAGATGTCAGCGTCTCGTCGGCGGCGAAGGGGCTGACGGACCACCACATCATGCCGAGCTCGCGGGCCCGGTCGCGGACGTCCGCGATGCCCCACAGCGAGGCCGCGTCGACGTCGATGGGCGCCTCGCCGCCGCCGGCCGTGGCCGCCCAGGACGCCTGGAGGAACTCCTGGCTGGTGGCGACGAGGTCCGCGGCCCGGGTCCGCACCCGCTCGGGGTCGCAGACGACGGCCATGGCCCCGGCCGGGAGGACGTCGAGCAGCAGCTCCATGTCGTCCACCAGGGCGGGGGCGAGGGACTCCATGCCCTCCACCGCGATGCCCTCGGCGATCTTGCCGAGCAGCTCGCCCAGCTCGGGGTGCTCCTCCGCGAGCTCGGCGGCCCGCGCCCGCACGGCGCCGGTCAGCAGCAGCTCGCGGCAGGGCGGCGCCCACAGGCCGTGCTCGGCGGCCTCCAGGGACCGCTGGTCGGCGACCTTGAAGTAGCGGATCTCCTCGACGTCGTCGCCCCAGAACTCCACCCGCAGCGGGTGCTCCTCGGTCGGCGGGAACACATCGAGGATGCCGCCGCGGACGGCGAACTCGCCGCGCTTCTCGACGAGCTCGACCCGGGCGTACGCGGCGGCGGCCAGCGCCTCCGTGACCTCCCCGAGGTCGGCGCTCTCGCCCGTGCGCAGGCTTACGGGCTCCAGGTCGCCGAGCCCCTTGACCTGCGGCTGGAGCACGGAGCGCACGGGCGCGACGACCACGCTCACCGGCCCGGCCGCCGGGTCGTCGGCGCGCGGGTGCGCGAGCCGGCGCAGCACGGCGAGGCGACGGCCGACGGTGTCGGAGCGCGGCGAGAGCCGCTCGTGCGGCAGCGTCTCCCAGGCGGGGAACTCCACGACGCCGTCGGGCGGCAGCAGCGAGCGCAGCGCGGCCGCCAGGTCCTCGGCCTCCCGGCCGGTGGCGGTCACGGCGAGCACGGGGCGCCCGGCGGAGCGGGCGAGGGCGGCGACGGCGAACGGCCGCGCGGCGGGCGGGCCGACGAGGTCGACGTGCGGACGGTTGCCGTCGGCCGCGGCCTTGACCGCTTCGGCGAGCGCCGGATCGTTGACGACGGCGTCGAGCAGACCGTGCAGGCTCATGAAGGGTTTCCGATCCCGGGTTGGACGTGAGGGACAACGCGAATCGCCCGACACGTACGCACGGGCCGGGGTGCCCCCAGCCTACGACGGTGGGCCGACACACACCGCTGGAACGATTCGCCCGGGCGGCCGGGTCGGCGCGGGCCGGGGAGAGCCGCGCGAACGGCAGGAAGAGGGCATGAGAAGGCCCGGTCCTGGTGCGCACCCCCGTGGCGCACCGGGACCGGGCCGGGTCCGACGGACCCCCTCGCGGGGATCAGTCGGTGGCGATGGCCTTCAGGACGTTCATCCGGCCCGCCCGGAACGCCGGGACCAGTGCGGCCAGCAGGCCCACCACCGCCGACCCCAGGAAGACCGAGACGATCGTCGGCCAGGGGATGTCCAGGACGCCGAGGCCCTGGAGGGCCAGCAGCTTCTGGGCCGTGGTGCCCCAGGCCATGCCGAGGCCGAGGCCGAGCAGGGCGCCGAAGAGGGCGATGACGACCGACTCCAGGCGGATCATGCGGCGCATCTGGCGGCGCGAGAGGCCGATCGCCCGCAGCAGGCCGATCTCCCGGGTCCGCTCGACGACCGACAGGGCCAGGGTGTTCACGACGCCCAGCACCGCGACGATGATCGCGAGGGCCAGCAGGCCGTAGATCATGTTGAGCAGCTGGCCGACCTGGTCCTGGATGAGCTTCTTGTAGTCGGACTGGTCACGGACCTTGATCTGCGGGTACTGCTCGACGGACGCCTTGAGCGCGGCGGCGGCCTGCTCGGTCTGCCCGTCGGCGGCCTTGGCGAGGAGCATGAAGTCCAGCGGCATCTTCTCCGCCGGGAGGTAGCTCCGCGCGGTGGCGATGTTCGTGTACATCGCGCCCTGGTCGATGCTGGTGTCGTCCGAGGTGACGGCCTTGACCGTGAGCTCGGCCGGCTTCCCGCCGACCATGGCGACCTTCAGCCGGTCGCCCAGCTTGACGCCGTGGTCCTTGGCGAAGCCCTCCGGCACGGACATGGCGTCCTTGGCGTAGGCGTCCTTGAGGTCGCCCTTGACCGTCTCGGCGCGCACGTCGTCGGCGTAGGTCGGGGTCACCGCGGACAGCCGCTGGGTCGCGCTCTTGCCGTCCGGGGTGGTGATCTTCGCGTTGACGACCGTGTACTCGGTGACGTGCTCGACGTGGCCGGCGGACGTGACCGCCTTGACCACGGCCGGGCTCAGCGGCTGCTGGTTCTCGGACTGGACGATGAAGTCCGCGCCCACCGACTTGTCGAGCTGGTCCGTGGCCGAGGCGACCATGGAGGAACCCACCACGGCCAGGGCGGCGACCAGCGCGAGGCCGATCATCAGGGCGGAGGCGGTGGCGCCCGTACGCCGCGGGTTGCGCAGCGCGTTCCGCTCGGCGAGGCGGCCGACGGGGCCGAAGACCCGCAGCACGACCGCGCTCAGCACGCGGACGACGAAGCCGGCGAGCAGCGGGCCCACGACGATGAAGCCCACCAGGGAGAGCAGGACGCCGAGGCCCAGCATGCCCGAGCCCGCCTGGGCGTCGTCGGACGTGGCGGCGGCGACCAGCGACAGCCCGCCCAGGGCGGTCAGCAGCAGGCCGACCGTGGTGCGCACCTTGCCGGCCTTGCCGTCGGCCGGGGTGCCCGCGTCGCGCAGGGCGGCCATCGGGGAGATCTTCCCGGCCCGGCGGGCGGGGAGGTAGGCGGCGAGGACGGTCACGATCACACCGATGGCGAGACCGGTGATCGGCGTGGCGGCCTTGATGGTCAGCTCGCCCATGTCGAGCTTCATGCCCATGGACCCCATGAGCTTCATCAGCCCCACGGCGAGGGCCACACCGCCACCGATGCCCAGCACCGAGCCGACGACGCCGAGCAGCAGCGCCTCGACCAGCACCGACCGGTTGATCTGCCGGCGGCTGGACCCGATGGCCCGCATCAGGCCGATCTCCCGGGTGCGCTGGGCCACCAGCATGGAGAAGGTGTTGACGATCAGGAAGATGCCCACGAGGACGGCGATGCCGGCGAAGCCCAGCAGCGCGTACTTCATGACGTCGAGGAAGGAACCCAGCTCCTTCTTGTCCTCCTCCTTGGTCTCGGCGGCGGTGCGCACCGCGTAGTCGCCGGCGGCCGGGCCGAGGGCGGTGGTGACGCGCTCCTTGAGCTGCTCGTGGCTGACGCCGGAGGCGGCGGTCAGCCCGTAGCTGCTGTACTCACGGGTGCTGCCGAGCAGCTTGGCCTGCGCGGTCGGGGTGTCGAAATAGAGGACGGCCGCCCCGGGGTTCGTCGTCCTGTACGTCGCGATGCCGACGACCCGCACGGTGAAGTCGCCCGGGGCGGCGATCACCCGGAGGGTGTCCCCCGTCTTCACGTGGTGCTTGTCGGCGGTGTCGGAGTCGAGGACGGCCTCGCCCACGCCGTGCGGCTCGTGCCCGCTGGTGATCTCGACGGACTTCTTCTGGCTGTCGTCCCAGTTGGTGCCCACGGTGGGGGCGCCGGAGGTGGGGCTCAGGCTCTTCCTACGGCTGTCGGCGACCGTGATCTGCTGGCTGGTGGCGTGCGGCTCGACCTTGGCGACGCCGTCGACGGCGGCCAGCTTCTCCCGGAGCGACGCGGGGAGCGTCTCCGGCTTGCCGGTCTGCTGGGCGTCGTCGTTCTTCTTGGGGCTGACGCCCACGTCGGAGGCGGTGGACGCGAACAGCTTGTCGAACGTCGCCGTCATCGTGTCGGTGAAGACGAGCGTGCCGCAGACGAACGCCACCGACAGCATGACCGCCACGGCCGACAGCGCCATCCGCCCCTTGTGGGCGAGGAAATTGCGCAGGGAGGTACGGAGGACGGTCACGACACCCGCCCGCGCGCGTCGAAGTGCTTCATCCGCTCCAGGACCGCGTCCGCGGTCGGGCTGTACATCTCGTCGACGATCCGGCCGTCGGCCAGGTACAGCACCCGGTCGGCGTACGAGGCGGCCACCGGATCGTGGGTGACCATGACGATGGTCTGGCCCAGCTCGTCCACCGAGCGCCGGAGGAAGCCCAGCACCTCGGCGCCGGCCCGCGAGTCGAGGTTGCCGGTCGGCTCGTCACCGAAGATGATCTCCGGCCGGGCGGCGAGGGCGCGGGCCACGGCGACGCGCTGCTGCTGACCGCCGGAGAGCTGGTTCGGGCGGTGCTTGAGCCGCCCCGCGAGGCCGACGGTCTCCACGACCCGGTCCAGCCAGGCCCGGTCGGGCTTGCGGCCGGCGATGTCCATGGGGAGCGTGATGTTCTCGAGCGCGTTGAGCGTCGGGAGCAGGTTGAACGCCTGGAAGATGAAGCCGATCCGGTCCCGGCGCAGCTGGGTGAGCTTCTTGTCCTTGAGACCGGTTATCTCGGTGTCGTCGATGTGGATCTGCCCGGAGGTGACGGTGTCGAGGCCCGCCAGGCAGTGCATCAGGGTCGACTTGCCGGAACCGGAGGGACCCATGATGGCGGTGAACTGCCCACGGGCGATGTCCACGTCCACATGGTCGAGGGCGACGACCCGGGTCTCCCCGGATCCGTAGGCCTTCACAACCTGACGCGCGCTCGCCGCGACGGCCGTATGCCCTCCACTGCCCCCGGTCCTGGGAATCGATACAGCGGTAGTCACGTGAGTCTCCTATTACCTGTTCCGTCCGGTGCGTCCATGCCACCGGGCCATGTGCTCAGCCTGCGGGAATGCGGGTACCGGCCGCGATGGTGCTCATCCGTGTATGTGGGGTGGTGCTAACCCCACCCCCGCACTCCGGCCGTCCGTAAGAAGGCTAGGGAGCGCCCGGGGCACCCTCCTCCTGCTGCGGGACGAACCTCGCGGAGGAGCGCGGAGGAGATCGCGGGGAACATCCCCTAGGGGACGTGACCTTGCCGGCGCCCTCCGTCTCGGGGTAGCTCCGGCCACGCCACCGCGCGCCCCGGCGCCCGCGCCGCGCCCCCGCGGACGGCGCCCGCGCGGGGAACGAAGAGCGAAGAATGCGTGAAGCCCGTCCCCGGACAAGACAATTGGGGCTGCGGAGAATTAGTGTTCGGGTTCATGGCCGAGGGGGGCACCGTGCGACCCCCTTCGCACCGGCCGACGGCCTCCGGAGGAAGCAGCCTGTGAAGATACTCCGTACCCGCGCTGCCAGCGTTTCCCGGCAGGGCCTGTGCACAGCCCTGCTCGTCGCCAGCCTGACCGCCGCCGTCGGCGTCAGCCCCCCGCACAACATCGCCGACGCCGACGACACCAAGCCCGGCCCGGACAACCCCCAGGGTCTGCCGCACGGCACGCCCAACCTCACGCTGCCGGACCTCAAGCCCCGCTCCCCGGGCCCGCTGCCCCCGCCGAACCAGAGGGTCGACGGTTCGGACGCCGCCTCGGGCATCCCCGCGACGGCCCTGGACGCCTACCGGAAGGCGGCCCAGGCCATGCGGACCGACCGGCCGGACTGCCACATCCCCTGGGAGCTCATCGCCGGCATCGGCAAGGTCGAGTCGCACCACGGCACGATGGAGGGCAGACAGCTGCTCTCCGACGGCCGCAGCGACCGGAAGATCCTCGGTCCCCGGCTGACGGGCGGGCAGTTCGCCACGGTCCGCGACACCGACCACGGGCGCTACGACGACGACACCGAGTACGACCGGGCCGTCGGCCCCACCCAGTTCATCCCCTCCACCTGGGAGAGCTTCGCCTCCGACGGCAACGGCGACGGCGTCAAGGACCCCAACAACATCTACGACGCCGCCCTCGGCACCGCGCGCTACCTCTGCGCCGAGGGCCGGGACATGAACAAGCCGGAGGACCTCGACCGGGCCATCCTCCGCTACAACCCCTCCCGCGAGTACGTCACCGCCGTCCTCGCCTGGATGCGGAAGTACCAGTCCGGCGACGTCGCCGAGCTGCCGGGCCTGCCCGGCGGCGGCAGCCCGCAGCGCCCCGCGCCCTCCGGCAGCACCCCGGGCAACCGGCCCACGCCGACCCCGCCGGACCGGAAGCCGGGGAACACCCCGGGCGGCTCCGGCGGCGGCTCCACGGGGCCGGCGAAGCCCGCGCCGCAGAAGCCGACGCCTCAGAAACCCGAACCTCAGAAGCCGACGCCTCAGAAGCCCGATCCGCAGAAGCCCGATCCGCAGAAGCCGACTCCCGGGAAGCCGGCGCCCGTCGCCCACCTCGACCGCTACGAGACCGCCGAGGAGTGGCAAACCACCGAGGGCGCGACCTTCAAGGAGCGGGCCCGTGTACGGGCCACTGACCGCACGGGCAAGCCGGTCGCCGGCATCCAGGTGACCTTCGAGATCATCGGGAAGACCGACGCCTACTTCCCGAGCGGCACCAAGGCGACCAAGGTCACCAAGGTCACGCTCCCCACCGGCAAGGACGGCGTCGCCTCCGCACCGCAGGTCGTCGCGGGCGACCGGTCCGGCAACTTCCCCGTTCGGGCCACCGTCGACGTCCGGAACGTCGACCCCGTCGACTTCTACGCCACGGTCGTGGCCCCGCACGCCGACACCCTCACGCAGGTCGGCAACGAGAAGTTCACGGCTACCCCGAACGGCTTCTTCACCGATCGCCTGACGGTCGTCGCTCGGAAGAAGGACGGCACGGCCGTCAACCACCTCCGCCTGACCGCCACGGTCACCACCCCCGACGGCAAGACGGACGTGACCTCCGGCCCGTACTTCAAGGGCGCCGACGGGAAGCCCACCCGCACACTCGACCTCGGCCGGACCGCCGCGGACGGGACGCTCACCCTGCCCGAGCTGTTCACGGACAAGAACACGGGGGCGTACGCGCTGCGGCTGACGGCGGCCGACGGCACGGGCCTGGTGGTCCACCTGAACGTGGAGCAGAAGCCGGAGGGCGGGAAGGAGAAGGACGGCAAGGCGAGTCCCTCACCGTCCACGCCGGCCACCACCCCGTCGGCCACGCCGACGAAGAAGGCGGGCGCCACGTCGTGACCGGAGGTCCGCACCGGGGCCCCGGCCCCGGGTCGCCGGGCGGGCTCAGCCGCCGCCCGGCGACCTAGGACACCGCTCCGCCTGCGTCTCGCCGGGGGCGGGCGGCAAGGCCCGGCCGTACGGTCCGCGCACACCCGGGGAGCCGCCCGCCCGCCGGAGACGCCTCGCCGGAGGTCACAGCTCCCCCGCGCCCAGGTCCTCCGCGACCGGCTTCCCCGTCAGCGCCGCGAGGCTGTGCCGCACGTGCGCCATGTGCGCCCGCAGCTCCTCCCTCCGCTCGTCGTGCTCCCGCAGCACCCGCTCGGTGTCCCGGGCCACCCGCTCCTCGCGCACCCGCGCGTGCGAGATAAGGGCCGTGCCCTGCGCCTCCGCGTCCTCCTGGCCGTGCCGCGCGGCCTCCTCGGCCTCCGCGTAGCGCCGCTGCGCCTCGGCCAGGGCGTTGCGCGCGTACTCCTCCATCGCGGCGATCCGCACGTCCAGCGCCGCCTCGCGCTCGGCGATCTCACGGCCCGCGGTCTCCCAGCGCTCCGCGTGGCCCTTCTCCTGGTCCGCGAGGACCGCCGCCGTCCGCTGCCGCATCTCCTTCAGCGCCGCGAGGGCCTCCTCGCGGCGCTCCTTCACCTCGCGGCGCGCCACGGCCGCCACGTCGTCGGCGACGGCCTCGGCCGCCTCCAGGGCCCGGCGCGCCCACTCCTCCGCCTCGGCGCGCACGGCCACCGCGTGCTCGTGCGCGGCGTCCCGCACCGCGCGCGCGTGGCCCTCCGCCGCGTCCATCAGCTCGGCGGACGCCGCCTCCGCGCGCTCCCGCAGCCCCGTCGCCTCGGCCTGCGCCGTGAACAGCAGCCCCTGGGCGCGGTGCCCGAGCTGCTCGTAGGTCTGCGGTGGAAGCTGGGCCACGACTTGCGCGAGGCGCGCGACCTCGTCCTCCATCTCGCGCGCGAGCACGGTCAGCCGGGCGGCGCGCTCCCACGCGTCGTCCCGTCGGCGCGCGTACTCGGCGAGGGCGCGCTCCACCTGATCAGGACGGTAACCACGGCCCCGTACCACGGAGAAACCGTCAGGAGATACCGATGCACTCATCCTTGAAGCCCCTTTTATCCCGGATATCCGGTATGTGACGCGGTCCGGCGCACATCATTCCTGGACGACGGAACTGCCCGAAACACGACACTCCGCCCGCTTCCTCTGTCAAGAATGCGCCGACCGACGACAGCAGGGCGTCCGACCCCTCATCAAGGGTCGAACGCCCTGCGCCCTCAACACGCCGGTCGGCCCCCTAGAAGAGACCGTCCCACATCTGCTCGACCAGCACGGCCCACCAGTTCTCGGGAGACGCCAGCGCCGCCGGGTCCAGCGCCAGCAACTGCTCCTGGAAGTCCACGGTCCAGCGCCCGGCCTGCTCCGGCGTCAGCCCGTAGCGCCACCGCCACATCTTCCCGAGCAGAGCCAAAGAGCGTACGAACTGAGGAAGGCTCGTGTTGACGAACTGCGGTGGCACCGGCCCGCCGTCCGGTCCCGCCTCCATCGGCACCGCCACGATGTGCGCCGTGCCGTACTGCACGCACAGCTGCCGCCCGTAGTCGCTGCCCATCACCAGATACGAACCGGCGTCCGGGGCCGCCCGCACGCCACGCTCCGCCGCCAGCTCGCCCAGCGTCGGCACCGGCCGGCCCGGCTGCGCCTGGCCCCAGAAGAACGGGCCGAAGTCCACCGGCAGCCCCGCCCACACGAGCGTCTGCGCCACGACGTCCGGCACGCCCTGCCGCGACACCGCGCGCTGGTCGAAGCGGAAGACGCCCTGCGGGCCGAACGACTCCGCCAGCTCCCGCGCGACGGCCTCCGGACCCACCGGGGGCGCCTGCCGCACCTGCTGCGGATGCGGCAGCGGCACCCGGTTCGGCGCCGGCCGGGCCGGGCCGTCCGCCACCTGGTGCAGCTCGCCCTGGTGCTCCACCAGGTGCCGCACACCCTGCTGCCGGGTCGCGTGGTCCCGCCCGTACGCGGCCGTGTGGCTCACCCGCACCTGCGGCCAGGTCTCGCGCACCATACGGGCGCAGTAACCGCCCGGCAGGTCGCACGACTCCAGCTCCGTGTGCAGCTCCAGCACCTGCTGCGGCGGCACGTTCATGGCCCGCAGCTCGTGCAGGATCTGCCACTCCGGGTGCGGCGTGCCCGGCGCGCTGCGCCGGATCAGCTGCTGCTCCGAACCGTCGGGCGCGCGGTAACGCAGCACGGCCATGTAGCCGGGCCCGACCGTCGGCACCCCGGAGGGGGCTTGCGGATAGCCGTACGCGCCGGGCGCACCGGGCGGCACCGGAGCGGCGGGGGCGTGCGGAGCCGCCGGTGCGCCGGGTACGCCCGGCGGCGTCGGGGCACCGGGCGCACCCGGACCGGCGAGCATCGTCGCCGCGGCGTGCACCCCTCCGGGCCCCTGCGGGCCGCCGGGGGCGCCCGGAGGCACGGGGCCGCCCGTGGCGGGCCGGCCCGGCGCACCGGGGGCACCCGGGGCGCCGGGCGCGTGCGGGACTCCCGGCGCGTGCGGCGGCTGCCCCGGAGCGCCTGGGGCTCCGAGGGCGTTGGGGTCGGCGAGCATCGTCGCCGCGTAGTGCACACCACCGGCCGGCGGGTTCGGGGCGCCGGGCGCGCCCGGCGCCTGCGGCGGCTGACCGGGAGCCGCCGGGCCCGCCGGAGGAACCGGAGCGGCGGGCATGCCCGGGGCGTTGGGGTCCGCGAGCATCGTGGCGGCGTAGTGCGCGCCACCGGGCGGCGGGGTGCCGCCCGCGGGCCGCGCCCCTTCGGGGCCGCCCTGCGAAGGCTGACCGGGAGCGCCGGGGGCCTGCGGGGGCTGTCCCGGGGCACCGGGGGCGCCCGGCGGGCCGGGCGGCACGGGAGCGCCCGCGCCGGGGCGGCCCGGGGCACCGGGAGGTCCGGGCGGCATCGGGGCACCGGCTGCCGGCCTGCCGGGCGCGGCCGGGGCCCCGAGGGCCTGGCCGGGGGCACCGGGAGCACCGGGCGGTACGGGAGCGCCGGCCGGAGCCGGCGGGGCCGGCCGCCCCGTCGGGTCGTCGATGGCCGGTGCGATCGCCGTCGGCGGCAGCGCGCTGCCCGTGGCCATCAGCGCCGTCTTGGCGTCCGGCTGGACGCTCGGCGCCGGCGCGTCGTCCTCGTCGTCCGTGCCCGACAGCGCGGGCGCCAGCACCGTGGCGGGCAGGCCCACGGAGCGGTCGGCGTCGTCGTCGCCCACGTTCGTGTCGGCGTCGGCCCACGAGACCGCGCCGAGGGGCTCCGCGACACCGTCGCCCGCACCGGACGGACCGGCCGGGGAACCGGCCTGCGGGTCCGCCCAGGGGCTCGCCACCGGGCCGGTCGCCGAGGCGTCCGTACCCGGCCCCGAGAACGTGTCGCCCGTGCCCGAGGCACCGGCGGAGAACCCGGCGGAACCGTCCGTACCGAGCGGGCCGGCCGGGCCGGCCGACGCGTCCTCGCTACGCACCTCGGCGGAGGGCACCGGAGCGGGAGCCGGGACCGGAGCGGCCGTACCCCCGGCGGGCGTCGCCCCGGAAGCCCCGGAAGCCCCGGACACACCCGAAGCACCCGAAGTCACCGGAGCACCGGACGTCCCCGACGTACCCGTACGCCGGTCGGGGATCCCGATCGCGTCCGCCGCGTCCTGCAACCACTGAGGCGGACTCAGCAGGAAGGACGTCGCCTCCAGATCCAGCCGCTTGGGCGGTTCGTCCGCCACCGGCGCGGGCTCCTCCACGACTCCGTACTCCTCCTCGTACCGCCGGATCACCTCGCCGACCGGAAGCCCCGGCCACAGCGTCGTCTCCCCGCTGTCACGGGCGATCACCAGGCGGGCGCCGCCGCCGTCCGACGTCGGACCGTCCTCCCGGTCCTCCGCCCAGACCACGAAGCCCAGGTCGAACTCCCGTACCCGCACCTCCCGGTGCTGGTACGCCGGGACGTCACCGTTGACCCACCGCTCCGCGCGCTCCTGCGCCTGCGCGAACGTCACCATCCCGCGCTCACCCCTCCACCGGGACGGCGTACGCGAAGCCACCGTCGACCATCAGGTTCGCGACGGTCTCCAGCTCCGGCGGCCCACCGGCCAGCCGCGACAGAAACGCGTCGAAGTCCTCACCGCACGGCAGCAACAGCCGCTCCACCCGCTCGTGCACCGTCCAACCGTCCCGGTCCCGGGCGTCGTCGTACGGGCAGAACCACACCGAACCGATCGCCTCGCCCTTCACCTTCACCGCGAGGACACCGCCCTGCACGAAGGCCACACCCAGGTAGTCCTTGGTGAAGTGGTCGCGCAGGCACTTGTTCACGTACACGAGGTCGTTGACCGCCGCCTCGTCCCGCACCGTGAAGAACGGCTGGTCCACCAGCAGGCCCAGCTCGGCGTCCAGCGCCGCGCCCACCGGCGCGCAGCCGCCCGCGGCCTTCAGGAACGCGCGGTAGGCGCCCGGCAGCCGGTAGCCGAGGTCCTCCTCGACGCCCTGCACCTGCTCCTCCGTCACCGCCAGGTCCCGGTGCGGCAGCGCGAAGTGCACCGGCCGGGTCTCCTGGAGCGGCCGGGTGCCGCGCTTGTCCTGCTCGACGGCGGCCGTCGCCAGCCCGCCGTGGTGCCGCAGCAGCGCCTTCACCTCGGCCGGGACCAGCTCCAGCCGGCGGGTGCCCGCCACGTGGTGCCACGTCCAGCCGTGCGGCGTCGCCACCAGCGGCAGGCTCGCCCACAGCTCGTGGCCCTCCGCGTGCAGGGCCGCGTTCGCCGACACGTAGTCGGTCAGCCGCAGCTCGTCGACGCCGAAGCCCTCCGGCGGCTCGGCGATCTCCGCCGCGGCCCGCGCGTAGGGCGAGAAGTCCGGGAAGCCGTCGTCGTCCACCCGCACACCCTTGGGGTAGCGGCCGGCCCGCACCGGGTCCGGGAAGTGCACGACCTGCCCGGCATAGGCCGTGTTCGGTGGCGCGGCCTGCTGCCCGAGCCGACCTGTCGTCATGGCGGATGCCCCCTGCTGACTGTGTCCCCTGACGGCCCGGACAGGTGCGGCGGACGCCGCGGGCCACCAGACCCCGGCCGCGCCACGGGGCGGCCCGGCCGGTCGGTGTCCCCATGGCCGAGAACACCCCTAGTGCGGCACAGCCTATGCGGTGCCGCAAGGAGGCCGGCGCGCTCCGCGCCCCGTTTGCGGGCGCACTCGACGGGCCCGCCACGCCCGGCGTGCCACGGTCACCATGCGATGCCCCACAGTGATCACCCGACACATGAACACCACACGGCACTCACCCAACCCCGACCTGACTTCCACACCCGCCACCCCATTTGGCAGGCTGATCCCCGCAACAGGGGGATTGCACGGGAGGGAAGAACCACCATGCACACGACACAGGACCGCCAGACGGACGGCACCTCGCCCGGCGACCCCCGGCTCAGCTGGAGCGCCACCGAGGACGCCGACCGTCCGCCCGCCCTGCTCCACCGCCGCGACGGCATCCTGCCCGCCGTCGCCGCCGCCCTCTCCGTCCGCGGCGAGACGCTGACCTGCACCGGCGGCAAGGCGGAACAGCCCCCCGCGCTCCACCCCCTCGTCCAGGACTTCCTCGACACCCTCACCAGCGACCGCCGCGAGCGCTTCACCGGCCGCTGCCCCGAGGCGCTCCTCGTCACCCGCTACCTCACGGCCTTCGAAGCCGGCCGCAGCAAACGCGCCTCCCGCAAACCCCTCACCCACGGCGAGGCCCGGCGCGCCCTCAAGCACGCCAAGCTCACCGCCCGCCACATCCGCGAGGACGGCGACCCCCGCCACGGCGCCTACGCGCCCCCCTGCCGCTCCTGTACGGCGCTCCTCACCCACTTCGGCGTCCGGGCCGTCGACCCCGCCGCCCCGAACAACGGCAAGGGCTGACCCGCATGCGCGCCTTCGACCGCACCGCCGCCACCCGCTTCCCCGTCGCCGTGGACGCCGCCCTGCGCGAGGCCGGCTGGCAGCCGGGCCGATGGGACATCAAGGCCGCCGAGCACTGGGCCGACGCGCTGCGCGCCCACACCTCCCCGGCCGGCCACCGGCACACCGTCTTCCCCGCCGCCGTCGAGGCCTGGGCCGAGTTCGGCGGCCTGCACATCGCCGCCTCCGGACCGGGCCGGCACATCGCCCCCACGCCCTTCCGGATCGACCCGCTCCACGGGCTGCACCTCGCCCGCACCGTCGCCGACCTGGGCCGCGCGCTCGGCGCCGACGTCTGCCCCCTCGGCCAGGAGGCCGACGGGCAGGCGCTGCTCACCATCGACGCCCACGGGCGCGTCTACAGCCTCGACCACACCGGCGACTGGTACCTCGGCTCCGACATCGACCGCGCCATCGGCGCGCTCGTCACCGGCACCCGCCCGTCACGCCTCTCGGCGGGGCCGCGCGCCTGAGGCCCGCGGCGGCCGCGCACGCCCCGCGGCGGAGCCACCCACAAGGACGCCCGCCGGGGGCGAGAACCAGCCAAAACCAGGGCGAAAACCGGTCGAATCGCCAACGGGCCCCCGTGAGCCCGAACCGGACCGTCCGGACCGTCGTTGAACCGACGAGCCGCCCGCGGCACCCGGCACCCTCAGGCGCCCGCGCCACCGCCCCCGGGAATCACCGCCGACACCCGGAAACCCCCCGCGTCCGTGGCCCCCGACACGAAGACCCCGCCCAGCGCCGAGACCCGCTCCCGCATCCCCACCAGACCGTTGCCACCGCTCGGCAGCCCGGCGTCCGCCGCCCCGCCCTCCGACGGGCCGTTCTCCACCTGGAGCGCCACCTCACCCTCACGGTGCGCCAGCCGGACTATCGCCTTCGCGCCCGGCGCGTGCTTGTGCACGTTCGTCAGGGCCTCCTGCACCACCCGGTACGCGGTGCGCTCCACCCGCGGCCCGTACGCCCGCTCCTCACCCTCCACGCACAGCTCGACGACCATCCCCGCCGCGCGCGACTGCCCGACCAGGTCCTCCAGACCGTCCAGGCACGGACCGTCGCCGAGCAGGCCGTCGCCGGCCGCCGGCACCGCACCGGCACCCGCCACCGACACACGGGCCGAGGCGGCGGCCGCCACCTCCGCCAGCCGCTGCGGCCCGGCAGCGGCCGACGGGCCCACCACGGCCTCCCCCGAGGACGTCCGCAGCACGCCGAGCATCTCGCGCAGCTCCGTCAGCGCCTGCCGGCCCATGTCCCCGACCAGGCCCGCGTTCTTCGACGCCTTCTCCGGGTCCTTCAGCGCCACCGCCTGGAGCGCCGCCGCGTGCACGACCATCAGCGACACCCGGTGCGCCACCACGTCGTGCATCTCCCGCGCGATCCGGGTCCGCTCCTCGTTCCGCGCCCAGACGGCCCGCTCCTCGGCGCGGTCCGCCAGCAGCGACAGCTCCCGCTCCAGCCCGTCGGCCCGCTCCCGCAGACTCTCCACGAGCCGCCGCCGCGCCCCTACGTACAGTCCCGTCAGCACCGGCGGAGCGGCCACGCCCAGCGACATCAGCACGGCGAAGAACGTCACCAGCCAGGTGCCGGGACGGTAGCCGTCCTCGGCCAGGTCCTGGTCGAACCGGACGAACACCACGATGAACGTCCCCACGACGGACGCCCCGGCCAGCACCACCGTCAGCCGCCGCGGCACATCGGACGCGGCCAGCGTGTACAGCCCCACGATCCCCAGCAGCAGCCCCATCTCGGCCGGCGTGATCGCGATCGCCACCAGCACGACGGCTATCGGCCACCGCCTCCGCAGCACCAGCGACGCCCCGATCGGCACCCCCAGCACCAGCCCCAGCTCCCCTGGCGCCCCGATCTGATGCGCGAAGCCGACCCCCTCGGCCGCGCACTCCAACGCCGACAGCAGTCCCAGCACGACATCCAGCACCAGACTCCGCCGCCGCGCCCACCACCACGGCCCCTCGGGCGCGCCCCGCGCCGCCTTCCGCGATTGCCCCCGTTGTGGTCATACCACCCAGACTACGGGCGGTCGCCACCGGTTTTCCTGTGCGCGAGGCAGCACGGGACGCGTGCGATTGGGGGTGAAAGGCACCACTTTCCCGCGAACCGTTGGATCGATTCCCTTTTCGCCATACATGCGTCCACGCCGCCACGAGCCCACGGCCTTCGGCCCGGCCGCGGGCCGGAGCACGGGCCCGCCGGCCCCTCGCGGCACGCGTCCCGAACGGCACCGACCCGTACCGTCGCATTGAAGGCCGGTGGTACGGCATAGTGGTGGCTGCGCGTATGCCCGATCAAGAGAATCGGACATATTGGACGAACTATCCCGGGTCGTCTAATGGCAGGACAAATGGTTTTGGTCCATTGAATGAGGGTTCGATTCCTTCCCCGGGAGCCCTGAGTTCGCATCCCCTCGGGTCCTGACCTCCAGGTCAGGACCCGCCCGCGTTTCGGCGTGTAAACGCACCGGTATCCTTCGGATGTCCACCACCCGAAGCCGAAGGGCACACCCGTGAGCGCCAACCGCCCGGCAGCCGTCGTCGTCCTCGCAGCGGGTGAGGGCACCCGCATGAAGTCGGCGACCCCCAAGGTCCTGCATGCCATCTGCGGCCGCTCTCTCGTCGGACATGTCGTCGCCGCCTCCCGCGAGCTGGACCCCGAGCACCTCGTGGTGATCGTCGGGCACGCCCGCGAGAAGGTCGCCGCGCATCTGGCGGAGATCGACCCCGAGGTCCGCACCGCCGTGCAGTACGAGCAGAACGGCACCGGCCACGCCGTGCGCATGGGCCTGGAGGCGCTCGGGGACAGCGGGATCGTCCTCGACGGCACCGTCGTCGTCGTCTGCGGCGACACCCCGCTGCTGACCGGCGAGACCCTGCGGAAGCTCAGCGACGCCCACGCCGCCGACGGCAACGCCGTCACCGTGCTCACCGCCGAGGTCCCGGACTCCACCGGCTACGGGCGCATCGTGCGCGACGAGGCCACCGGCGCCGTGACGGCGATCGTCGAGCACAAGGACGCCACCGACGCGCAGCGCGCCATCCGTGAGATCAACTCCGGTGTGTTCGCGTTCGACGCCCGGCTGCTGGTCGACGCCCTCGGCAAGGTCCGCACGGACAACAGCCAGGGCGAGGAGTACCTGACCGACGTCCTGGGCATCCTGCGCGAGGCCGGGCACCGGGTGGGCGCGGCCGTCGCGGGGGACCACCGCGAGATCCTGGGCATCAACAACCGCGTCCAGCTCGCCGAGGCCCGCAAGCTGCTCAACGAGCGGCTGCTGCACACGGCGATGATGAGCGGTGTGACGGTCGTCGACCCGGCCTCCACCTTCGTCGACGTGACGGTGACCTTCGGGCAGGACGTGCTGGTCCACCCGGGCACCCAACTGCTGGGCGCCACCCACCTGGCGCAGGACGCCGAGGTGGGCCCGAACAGCCGGCTGAAGGACACGACGGTCGGCGAGGGCGCGGTCGTGGACAACACCGTCGCGGACGGCGCCGAGATCGGCGCGGGCGCGAACGTCGGCCCGTACGCCTATCTGCGGCCCGGCACCCGGCTGGGGACGAAGTCCAAGGCCGGCGCGTACGTCGAGATGAAGAACGCCGTGATCGGCGAGGGCACCAAGGTGCCGCACCTCTCCTACGTCGGCGACGCCACGATCGGCGAGTACACGAACATCGGCGCCGCGAGCGTCTTCGTGAACTACGACGGTGTGAACAAGCACCACACGACGATCGGCTCGCACTGCCGGACCGGCTCGGACAATATGTTTGTGGCTCCGGTCACGATCGGGGACGGCGCCTACACGGCCGCCGGCTCGGTCATCACCAAGGATGTGCCCCCGGGTTCGCTGGCTGTCGCACGTGGGCAGCAGCGGAATATCGAGGGCTGGGTTGCACGTAAGCGCCCCGGGAGCGCAGCCGCACAGGCCGCTTCCGCTGCTAGTCGAGACGCTCGTCCCGAGTCCCAGGAGACCGACGGCGGGCAGTGACCGTGACACGGGGGCGCCGTGCGGGGCGTACCGTGATAAGCGCACACAAAGCGACATCCAAGGAGACTGTGCTGTGACCGGGATCAAGACGACCAGCGAGAAGAAGCTGATGCTCTTCTCCGGCCGCGCCCACCCCGAGCTTGCCGAGGAGGTCGCGCACCAGCTGGGCGTAGGCCTGGTCCCGACCAAGGCATTCGACTTCGCCAACGGCGAGATCTACGTCCGCTTCCAGGAGTCGGCACGCGGCGCCGACTGCTTCCTGATGCAGAGCCACACGGCTCCCATCAACAAGTGGGTCATGGAGCAGCTGATCATGATCGACGCGCTGAAGCGCGCGTCGGCCCGCTCCATCACCGTGGTCGTGCCGTTCTACGGCTACGCCCGCCAGGACAAGAAGCACCGCGGCCGTGAGCCGATCTCGGCCCGTCTGGTCGCGGATCTGTTCAAGACCGCGGGTGCGGACCGGATCCTCACGGTCGACCTGCACACGGACCAGATCCAGGGCTTCTTCGACGGCCCGGTCGACCACCTGTTCGCCCTGCCGATCCTCGCGGACTACGTGGGCGCGAAGGTCGACCGCGACAAGCTGACGGTCGTCTCCCCGGACGCCGGCCGCGTGCGGGTCGCCGACCGCTGGTGCGACCGTCTGGGCGCGCCCCTGGCGATCGTCCACAAGCGCCGTGACAAGGATGTCGCCAACCAGGTGACGGTGCACGAGGTCGTCGGTGACGTGAAGGGCCGCGTCTGCGTCCTGGTCGACGACATGATCGACACCGGTGGCACCATCTGCGCCGCCGCGGACGCCCTGTTCGCCAACGGCGCCGAGGACGTCATCGTGACGGCCACGCACGGTGTGCTCTCCGGCCCGGCCGCGGACCGTCTGAAGAACTCCAAGGTGAGCGAGTTCGTGTTCACCAACACCCTGCCGACCCCGGGTGAGCTGGAGCTGGACAAGATCACGGTGCTGTCGATCGCGCCGACGATCGCGCGCGCGGTGCGTGAGGTGTTCGAGGAGGGTTCGGTCACGAGCCTCTTCGAGGAGCAGGCGTAACACCCTCCCTCACCACAGCCGATCGTTCTGATCGATTTCTGGGCGGCCTCCCCGCCGGGTACACTTCTCAAGTTGCTCGGCGAGGGAGGCCGCACTGGTGTGCGGCGGTCCGTTATCGACGCGCTCTTCGTAGCAGGTCTGTCGTGGGCCGGGTAACGGCCGTCAGATCTTTATCGCTTACGAGGAGTGCTCATGTCCGAGATCAAGATTCCCGCGCAGACCCGCACCGAGTTCGGCAAGGGCTTCGCCCGCCGCGCCCGCGTCGCCGGCCAGGTTCCCGCCGTCGTCTACGGCCACGGTGGCGAGCCGGTCCACGTCACCCTGCCGGGCCACGAGCTGATGATGGCGCTCAAGACCCCGAACGTCCTGCTCTCCCTGGACATCGAGGGCCGCGACGAGCTGGTCATCCCCAAGGCCGTCCAGCGTGACGCGCTCAAGGGCTTCCTGGTCCACGTCGACCTGCTGGTCGTCAA
This sequence comes from Streptomyces albireticuli, assembly GCF_002192455.1. Classification (NCBI taxonomy): domain Bacteria; kingdom Bacillati; phylum Actinomycetota; class Actinomycetes; order Kitasatosporales; family Streptomycetaceae; genus Streptomyces; species Streptomyces albireticuli. The sequence goes on along the minus strand of NZ_CP021744.1, from coordinate 4,652,138 downwards.
GCGCGGCGAGAAGGTCACCGTCGAGATCCCGGTCCAGACCGAGGGCGACCTGGCCCCGGGCGGCAACCTGCTCGAGCACACCCTGACCGCCCTGCCGGTCGAGGCCGAGGCCACCCACATCCCCGAGGCCATCGTCGTCTCCGTGGCGGGCCTGGGCGCCGGCGCCTCCGTGCTGGCCAAGGACGTCGTCCTGCCGGCCGGTGTCTCCCTCGCCGTCGACGCCGACGCCGTCGTCCTGCACGTCGTCGCCGGCCAGTCGGCCGCCGAGGAGACCGCCGAGAGCACCGAGGCCTGATCCTCGCCCTCACCGGCTTTTTCTTTGCGACCGCCGTCCCGCTCCACCGGAGCGGGGCGGCGGTTGGGCTATGAAGGAGATATGCAGATGACGGACGACTCCAGCCCCTGGCTGATCGTGGGCCTGGGCAACCCCGGTCCGGAGTACGCGGGCAACCGCCACAACGTGGGCTTCATGGTCGCGGACCTCCTCGCGGAGCGGCTGGGCGCGAAGTTCAAGACGCACAAGGCGCGGGCGCAGGTGGTCGAGGGGCGGCTCGGCGCGCCGGGGCCGTCGAGCCGGCGGGTCGTGGTGGCGAAGCCGATGTCGTTCATGAATCTGTCGGGCGGGCCGACGGCCGCGCTGCGGGACTTCTACAAGGTGCCGGTGGAGCGGATCGTCGCCGTCCACGACGAGCTGGACATCGACTTCGGTCAGCTGCGGCTGAAGCTGGGCGGTGGCGACAACGGCCACAACGGTCTGAAGTCGATCACGAAGGCGATGGGGCCGGACTACTGCCGGGTGCGCTTCGGCATCGGGCGGCCGCCGGGCCGTATGCAGGTCGCGGACTTCGTGCTGAAGGACTTCTCGTCGACGGAGCGCAAGGAGCTTGCGTTCGAGGTCGACCGGGCGGCGGACGCGGTGGAGACGCTGATCGTGGACGGTCTGGAGCGGGCACAGGGGACGTACAACGCCTGACCGCGCTCCTCGTGGCCGTCGAGCTCCTGGGCTCTTGGGCTCTTGAGCCGGAATCGCCGAAGGGCCCCTCCGTGGAGGGGCCCTTCGGCGTGTGCGCGGGGGTCAGCCGGTGTTGCGCAGACCCGCGGCCACGCCGTTCACCGTGAGCAGGAGCGCCCGGGCGAGCAGCGGGTCCGCGGCCTCGCCGCGCTCCGCGGCCTGCCGCTGCCGGTCCAGGAGCGTGACCTGGAGGTACGAGATCGGGTCCAGGTAGGCGTCGCGGATGTGGAAGGTCTGGCGCAGGACGGGGCTGGAATCGAGGAGTTCGGCCTCGCCGGTGATGCGGAGGACCTCCTGGACGGTCAGCTCGTGCTCGGCCTTGATGGCGTCGAAGACGTGCTTGAGGTCGTCGGGGACCAGCGTGTCGACGTAGTGCCGCGCGATGCGCAGGTCGGTCTTGGCGAGGGTCATCTCGACGTTGGAGAGGAAGTTCTGGAAGAAGTGCCAGTGCTCGTGCATCTCCTCCAGGACGGTGTCGAGGCCGGCCTCGCGGGCCGCCTTGAGGCCGGAGCCGACGCCGAACCAGCCGGGGACGATCTGGCGGGACTGGGTCCAGCCGAAGACCCACGGGATGGCGCGGAGGCCGTCGAGGCCGGCGCCGCTGTCGGGGCGGCGGGAGGGCCGGGAGCCGAGGTGGAGCTCGGCGAGCTGGTCGACGGGGGTGGAGGCGAAGAAGTACGCCGGCAGGTCCGGGTCCTCGACGAGGCGGCGGTAGGCGTCGTGGGCGGCGTCGGAGACGGTGTCCATCGCGGCGTCCCAGCGGGCCAGGGCCTCGTCGGACTGGCGGGGTGAGGTGTGCAGCGCGGAGGCCTGGAGGGTGGCGGCGACCGTCAGCTCCAGGTTCTCCCGGGCGAGGGCGGGGATGAGGTACTTGTCGGAGATGACCTCGCCCTGCTCGGTGACCTTGATCTCGCCCTCGAGGGTGCCCCAGGGCTGGGCGAGGATCGCGTCGTGGGTGGGGCCGCCGCCGCGGCCGACGGTGCCGCCGCGGCCGTGGAAGAGGCGCAGCCGCACGCCGTAGCGGTGGGCGACGTCGCGCAGCCGGCGCTGGGCGCGGTGGATCTCCCACTGGCTGGTGGTGATGCCGCCGAACTTGGAGGAGTCGGAGTAGCCGAGCATGACCTCCTGGACGTCGCCGCGCAGGGCGACGAGGCGGCGGTAGGAGGGGTCGGCGAGCATGTCGTCGAGGAGGCGGTCGGCCTCCTTGAGCTCGTCGGTGGTCTCCAGCAGCGGGACGATGCCGATCTTGGCCCAGCCGGCGTGGAGGTCCACGAGGCCGGCCTCGCGGGCCAGGACGGCGGCGGCGAAGACGTCGTCGGCGCCCTGGCACATGGAGATGATGTAGGACTCGACGACCTCGGGGCCGAAGCGGGCGAGGGCCTCGCGGACGGTGTCGAAGACGCCGAGGGTCTTGGCGCCGTCGGCGTCGAGCGGCGCGGGCTTGGGGGCGAGCGGCCGGCGCGAGCGGAGCTCCTTGGCGAGGAGCTTGCGGCGGTAGTCGCGGGGCATGTCGGCGTAGCGCCAGGACTCCTCGCCGAGGCGGTCGAAGAGCTGGCCGAGGGCGTGGTGGTGGGCGTCGGCGTGCTCGCGGACGTCCATGGTGGCCAGGTGAAGGCCGAAGGCGGCGAGGGTGCGCAGGGCGCGCTCCAGGCGGCCGTCGGCGATGAGGGCGCCGCGGTGGGCGCGCAGCGAGTCCTGGATGAGCTGGAGGTCCGCGAGGAGGTCGGCGGTGCCGAGGTAGTCGCGGCCGGGCTCGTGGGGGGTGTTGCGGGCGAGGCGCTCGCGGGTGTTGACGAGCTTCTGGCGGACGCAGGTGGCCTTGAGGCGGTAGGGCTCCTCGGCGTTGAGGCGCTTGTACCGGGGGCTGATCTCGGGGAGGAGTTCCAGGTCGTGCTGGAGGGAGGTGAGGAGCTCCTCGGTGGCGCCGCTGTTGCGGATGGAGTTGGAGAGGGCGCTGCGGAGGAGGTCGACGAGTTCGAGGGCGTCCGTGATGCCGTGCTCGTGCTGGAGGATCAGGACGTCCCAGGTGACCTGGGGGGTGACGTTGGGGTTGCCGTCGCGGTCGCCGCCGATCCAGGTGCCGAAGGTCAGCGGGCGGGTGGTGGCGGGGAGGGTGACACCGACGCGGTCGAGCTCGGCGGCGAGGTCCTCCAGGACGTCGCCCACGGCGTTCGCGTGGAGCTCGTCCAGGTAGTAGATGGCGTTGCGGGCCTCGTCGGTGGGCTCGGGGCGGGCGACGCGCAGTTCGTCGGTCTGCCAGAGCAGGTCGATGTTCTCGGCGAGGCGGAGGTCGGTGCGGCGCTTCTCGCCGCCGCCGGTGGCGGGGGTGTCGAGGAGCTCGGCGATGCGGCGGAGCTTGTTGAGGACGCTGCGGCGGGCGGCCTCGGTGGGGTGCGCGGTGAAGACGGGGCGCACATTGAGGTTCTCGACGGTCTGCCGGAGGTGGTCGGCGTCGGCGTCCTTGAGCTGGTCGGCGGTGCGGGCGAGGATCGAGCCCTCGGCGTCGCGCTTGGCGCGCAGCTCGCGGCCGCGGTGCACCTGCTCGGTGACGTTGGCGAGGTGGAAGTAGGTGGAGAAGGCCCGGACCAGCTTGGCGGCCGTGTCGGGGTCGGTCTCGCCGAGGAGGTGGGCGGCGGCCTCGCCGTCGGTGCGGGTGAGGGCGCGGACGCGCTCGACGAGGGCGAGGAGCTCCTCGCCCTCCTGGCGGACCAGGGTCTCGCCGAGCAGGTCGCCGAGGCGGCGGATGTCGGCGCGCAGGGCGGCGCTGCGCTGTGCTTCGTCCGCGCTCTGCCGGGTCTCGTCGGCGGCGGGGCTGATGTGGTCGGCACTGCTCACAGGTGCGGCTCCTTGCAGAGTTTCTGAGCACGTCTGGAGGGGTTGCGGACCGCGCTGTCCGGCGTGCACCAGCATAGGTCGCCGTCCGACGCGCGGTTGTCCACAGCCCTCGTGCTCCGGGGCGCCCGCCTGCCATACTTACGAGGCCGTAGGTTACGGACCCGTAGCCATGCCCCGAGCCCCCTGAGGGATCTCATGACTGCAAGCCCCGACGTGATCGAAGACGCGCCGAAGGCCCAGGAAACCCCGCTCCCCTCCGCCACGCTGGGTGGCGACAGCAAGCGTTCGGTGGAGCAGATCGCGCTGCTGCTGTTCATCACCGTCCCGTTCGTCGCGCTGCTCGCCGCGGTGCCGCTGGCCTGGGGCTGGGGGGTGAGCTGGCTGGATCTGGGTCTGATGGTGGCGATGTACTACATCGGCTGCCATGGCATCACGATCGGCTTCCACCGTTATTTCACTCACGGGTCGTTCAAGGCGAAGCGCCCGCTGCGGATCGCTCTGGCGATCATGGGGTCGATGGCCGTGGAGGGTCCGCTGGTGCGCTGGGTGGCGGATCACCGCCGGCACCACCGGTTCTCGGACGCCGAGGGTGATCCGCATTCGCCGTGGCGTTACGGCGAGACGGTCCCGGCGCTGCTGAAGGGTCTCTGGTGGGCCCACGTCGGATGGATGTTCGACGAGGAGCAGACGCCGCAGCAGAAGTACGCCCCGGATCTGATCAAGGATCCGGACATCCGCCGGGTGTCGCGCCAGTTCGTGCTGTGGACGTCGGTGTCGCTGCTGATCCCGCCGCTGGTGGGCGGTCTGGCCACCTGGTCCTGGCAGGGTGCGGTGACGGCCTTCTTCTGGGGTTCACTGGTGCGGGTGGCGCTGCTGCACCATGTGACGTGGTCGATCAATTCCATCTGCCACGCGGTGGGCAAGCGGCCGTTCAAGTCGCGGGACCGCTCGGGCAACGTGTGGTGGCTCGCGGTGCTGTCCTGCGGTGAGTCCTGGCACAACCTGCACCACGCGGATCCGACGTCCGCGCGGCACGGCGTGCTGAAGGGGCAGCTGGATTCCAGCGCCCGGATCATCCGCTGGTTCGAGAAGGCCGGCTGGGCCCATGACGTGCGGTGGCCGGATGCCGGCCGCATCGACTCCCGAAGGAAGGAAGATGCCGCTCACGCGGCATGATTGACAGCGTGGCGATCGATAGCAGTACCACCAGTAACAAGAACCGGGCCTCGGATTCGGGGCCGCGCCGCACCCGGAGGGTGCGGATGACCGGCGCGGAGCGCCGTGAGCAGCTGCTGGACATCGGTCGCACGCTCTTCGCCGAGAAGGGGTTCGAGGGCACGTCGGTGGAGGAGATCGCGGCGAAGGCCGGGGTCTCCAAGCCGGTGGTGTACGAACACTTCGGCGGCAAGGAGGGGCTGTACGCGGTGGTGGTCGACCGCGAGATGCGCCAGCTGCTCGACCTGGTGACGGGCGCGCTGACGGCGGGGCACCCGCGGGAGCTGCTGGAGCAGGCGGCCTTCGCCCTGCTGGACTACATCGAGTCGTACACCGACGGCTTCCGGATCCTGGTCCGGGATTCGCCGGTGGCCCAGTCGACGGGCACCTTCGCCTCCCTGATCAGCGATATCGCGACGCAGGTCGAGGACATCCTGGGCCTGGAGTTCAAGGCCCGCGGCTTCGACCCGAAGCTCGCCCCGCTGTACGCCCAGGCGCTGGTGGGGATGGTGGCGCTGACGGGTCAGTGGTGGCTGGACGTGCGCAAGCCGAAGAAGGCGGAGGTGGCGGCGCACCTGGTGAACCTGGCGTGGCACGGGCTGGACGGCCTGGAGCCGAAGCCGCGGCTGGTGGGGCACCGGCGCTCCTGACCGGGGCCCTCCCCGGACCCCGTTCCCGGCAGGCCGGCCGGGCCCGGATCCCGCCCGGCCCCGCTCAGCCGGGCCGCCGGCCCACCACGAAGATCCTCCGGAACGGGAAGACCGTGCCGTGCGGCCCGGCCGGGTAGGCCTCGCGAAGCATCGCCCCGTACGCGCCCAGGAACTCCTCCACCGCCCCGGGGTCGCCGGACAGGGCCGTCAGGACGGGCCTGAGGGCCGTCCCCTTCGTCCAGTCGAGGACCGGGTCCGGGCCGGTGAGCAGATGGCTGTAGGTGGTCTCCCAGGCGTCCACCGTGAGGCCGAGGCCGGTGAGCCGGTCGAGGTAGCCGGCCGGTTCGAGGATGTGCCGGGTGTCGTACAGGCCGCCGAGCCGGTCCCGCCAGCGCTCACTCCCGCACAGGTCCCGCAGCAGGGTGTGGCTGGGGGCCTGGAAGTTCCCGGGGAGGGTGAAGGCGAGGCTGCCCCCGGGGGTGAGGGCGGCCGTCCAGGCGGGGAAGGACCCGGCGTGGCCCGGCACCCACTGGAGGGTGGCGCTGGAGACGATCAGGTCGAAGGGTTCGGCGGGCGCCCAGTCGGTGAGGTCGGCGCGGGTGAAGTCGAGCCGGCCGCCGCCCGGTGTGGGGCCGGCGTGCGCGGCGGCCTCGGCGAGCATCTCGGGGGAGCTGTCGAGGCCCGTGACATGGGCCGTGGGCCAGCGTGCGGCGAGGAGCGCGGTGACGTTGCCGGGGCCGCAGCCGAGGTCGACGACGCGCGGCCCGCCGGGGCGGGCGACGGGATCGGGGATACGGGCGAGCAGGTCGTGGAAGGGGCGGGCACGGTGGCCGGAGTGGCGGAGGTACTGCCGGGGGTCCCAGGTGGCGGCGGTGGGCATGGGTGGGCCTCCTCGCGAGCGGGCAGGGGCGTGCCGAATACGGCGGACGGGAACATTCCGTACGCTTCCGTTCCAGCATGACCCCGCAAATCTCTTGACGTCAAGAGACTTCATGTCGACAGACCCTCTACACTGATCGTCATGGAGGACGAGGTCGATCGGCTTGTCGCAGCATGGCGTCGCGAGCGCCCGGACCTCGATGTGGAACCACTCGAGGTGCTCAGCCGTGTCAGCAGGCTGGCCCGCCACCTCGACCGGGCCCGGCGGCTCGCCTTCGCCGAGCACCAGCTGGAGCCCTGGGAATTCGACGTCCTGACCTCGCTGCGCCGGGCCGGCGCGCCCTACCAGCTCTCCCCCGGGCAGCTCCTCACCCAGACGCTGGTCACCTCGGGCACCATGACGAACCGCATCGACCGGCTCGCCAAGAAGGGCCTCGTCGAGCGGCTGCCCGACCCCACCGACCGGCGGGGCGTGCTGGTGCGGCTCACCGCCGAGGGCCGGGACCGCGCGGACGAGGCACTGGCCGGGCTGCTCGCGCAGGAGCGCGCGATCCTCGGCGAGCTCTCCCGCGCCCAACGCGGCGAACTGGCCGGACTGCTACGCCAGTTGACCGCCCCGTTCGACAACATTCCCGGCTAGGTCCACCGGCCCGACCCCGGCCCGCCGGGCCAGGGCCACCGCCGCGAGCGTGGAGTGCACCCCGAGCTTGCCCAGCACGTTCTGCATGTGCGTGCGGACGGTGTGCGGGGAGAGGTAGAGCCGCTCGGCGACGGCCTTGCGGCCCAGCCCGGCCACCATGCAGCGCAGCACCTCCCGCTCGCGCGGCGTCAGCGACTCCACCAGCCGCTCGCTCTCGGTGCGGTGCTTACGGGCCGCGGTGAGCTCCCGCAGCACGCCCGTGAGCAGCGCGGGCGGCAGATGCGTCTCGTCGCGCAGGACGCCACGGATGACGGCCAGCAGCCTGGAGAGCGAGCAGTCCTTGGCCACCCAGCCGCCGGCGCCCGCCTGGAGCGCCGCCGCGGCTCGTCTGGGGTCGTCGCGCTCGGCGAGGACCACCGTCCGCACGGCGGGCTGGCCGCTGCGGACCCCCGCCACCAGAGAGATGCCGTCGACCACGCCCTCGCCCTGCCCCGGGCCCTCCTGGCCCCGGAGCTGCCCCGGCACCACGTCCGGAGCCACCGTGCCCAGGTCGGCGTCCACGAGGAGCACGTCGAACCGCCGCCCCTCACCCGCCGCCCGCTCCAGCGCGCGCAGCGCCGCCGGCCCGCTGCCGGCCGCCGAGACGTCCACATCCGGCTCGGCCGCAAGGGCGGCGGCGAGCGACTCGGCGAAGATGCGGTGATCGTCGACCACCAGTACCCGAATACGTGCCACAGCCACCCCCATATCCCGGGAGAACGGCCAGTGCGGGTACGGCGCCCGGCCGCGGGGCCGCCATGCGCGCACGGCCGCCGCCGTGCCCTGACAGACCGCCCCGCCCCGGGCGTCGTACCTGACTGTCTCGCCCCCTGATCAGCGTCGGCCCCCACCGACGCTGTGCATCAGCGTACGGCCGGGGTCCGGCGTCGGAAGCCGATTGGCAAAACTGCCTGACCCGCCTGTTGATGGTGAGCTTTATGTTCAGTATTGGGGCAGTGAACGACATGGAACGACGCGATGTCGGCCATGAGCGGTCCGACCTGACCGGTCCCGGCCGGTCCGGTTCCGTCCGGGTCCGGCCCCTGGGCGAACACCCGCACCGCAAGGGCCGGTCAGCGGCTAGCGGAGCCGCCGGGCGCCCTCCCCCGCGACGGCCGGAAACACCCGTGGCGCGCGGTGCCCCGCCGCCGCGAACGCCCCGGCGACGGCCTCGGTGACGGCCGCTTCAGCCCCCGATTCCACCAGCACGACGGCCGAACCGCCGAAGCCGCCACCGGTCATCCGGGCGCCCAGCGCGCCCGCGCCGTTCGCGACTGCGACGGCCAGATCCAGCTCCGGGCAGGAGACCGCGAAGTCGTCGCGGAGCGAGGCGTGCCCGGCCGTGAGCACCGGCCCGACGGCGGCGACACGACCGGCCTCCAGATGATCGACAACCTGCCGCACCCGGTCGTTCTCGGTGACGACATGGCGCACCAACGCTCGTACGGCCGGATCCGGCACCTTTCCGAGGGCCGGTTCCAGACCCTCGGAAGGGATGTCCCGCAGAGAGCGCACGCCCAGCGCGCGAGCTCCTTCCTCACAACCGGCGCACCGGGCCGCGTACGCGCCGCCCGCCAGGGCGTGCCGCACGCGGGTGTCCACGACCAGCAGGGACAGCCCGGCGGCGGCCAGGCCGAGGGGGACGTGCCGGTGGCTGAGGTCGCGGGTGTCGAGGAACAGGGCGTGGCCCGCGACGCACCGGGCGGAGGCGGTCTGGTCCATGATCCCGCAGGGGACGCCGACGAACTCGTTCTCGGCGCGGCGGCAGACCGCGGCGATCTCCGCCCGGGACAGCCCGAGTTCCCCGACGCCGTCGAGCGCGAGGGCGACGGCGCACTCCATGGCGGCGGAGGACGAGAGCCCGGCGCCGCGCGGGACGTCGCCGTCCAGGTGGATGTCCGCGCCCGGGGCGGGGTGCCCGGCCGCCCGCAGCGCCCAGAGGACGCCGGCCGGGTAGCCGGCCCAGCCCGGGACGAGGCCGGGCTCCGGGCCGGTCGCGGAGAACTCCGCGCGGCCGGCCTCCGGTCCGTCGCCCAGGTGCAGCCGCAGCCGCCCGTCGGCGCGTGGCGCGGCGGCCGCCCGGACCGTGCGCGGCAGCGCGAAGGGCAGCACGAGCCCCTCGTTGACGTCGGTGTACTCGCCGATCAGGTTGACCCGGCCGGGCGCCGCCCAGACGCCGGCCGGGGCGCGGCCGAAGGCCCGCTCGAAGGCGGCCGCGGAGGCGTCGGCCCCGGCCGTGTCACGGGCGGTCATTCGACGGCCGTCCGGCGGGCGAACTCCCAGGCGTCGGCGATGATCCCGGCCAGGTCGGGGCGGGCGGGGCGCCAGCCGAGGGTCTCCGCGGCGCGCTCGGCGGAGGCCACGAGGACGGCCGGGTCGCCGGCCCTGCGCTCGGCGGCGAGCTGCGGGATCGGGTGTCCGGTCACCTTGCGGGCGGCCTCGACGACCTCGTGGACGGAGAACCCGTTGCCGTTGCCCAGGTTGCAGACGAGGTGCTCGCCGTCGCGGGCGGCGGACAGCGCGCGCAGATGGGCCTCGGCGAGGTCGGCGACGTGGATGTAGTCGCGCACACAGGTGCCGTCGGGCGTGGGGTAGTCGTCCCCGTAGACGGAGATCGCCGCGCGCCCGCCCAGGGCGACCTGGAGGACGAGCGGGATCAGATGGGTCTCGGGGGCGTGCCGCTCGCCGTGCCGCCCGTACGCGCCCGCGACGTTGAAGTAGCGCAGGGAGACGGCGGCGAGGCCGTGGGCCGCGCACTCCCCGCTGATCATGTGGTCGACGGCGAGCTTGGTGGCGCCGTAGGGGTTGGTGGGGCGGGTGGGGGCGTCCTCGGTGATCGGGACGGTGCCGGGTTCGCCGTAGACGGCGGCGGTGGAGGAGAAGACGAGGGTGCGGACGCCGGCGTCGCGCATGGCGGCGAGCAGCTCGGCGGTGCCGCCGACGTTGTTGCGCCAGTACGGCTCGGGGTCGGCGACGGACTGGCCGACCTGGGAGAAGGCGGCGAAGTGCAGGACGGCGTCGTACGAGCTGTCCAGCCAGCGCCCCGCGTCCTGGACCCGGCCCTCGATGAAGCGGGCGCCGTCGGGGACGGCGGCGCGGTGGCCGGTGGAGAGGTCGTCGAGGACGGTGACGGAGTGCCCGGCGGCCAGCAGGTGCGCGGCGACGACGCTGCCGACGTAGCCCGCCCCGCCCGTGACCAGGTAAGTGCTGCCGCTCGTTCGCTGATTCACGTGCTCGCTACCTCTCGCAGTCGGCGGGCCGCGGCCTCGGGCGGCACATCGTTGATGAACACACTCATGCCGGATTCGGAACCGGCGAGGAACTTCAGCTTTCCGGGAGCCCTGCGGACGGTGAAGAGCTCCAGATGCAGGGCGAATTCACTCCTGAGGGGATGCCGGGCGGGCGCCTGGTGCCAGGCGGAGATGTACGGGGTGGGCGGCTGCCCGGGACCGAAGATCCGGTCGAAGCGGCGCAGGAGCTCCAGCTGGATCCCGGGGAGCTCCGCGCGGGCGGCGTCGCCGAGGGCGGTCAGGTCGGGGACGCGCCGCCGGGGATACAGGTGGACCTCGTAGGGCCAGCGGGCGGCGTGGGGCACGTGGGCGGTCCAGTGCGCGCCGTCGAGGACCGTGCGGCGGCCGTCGGCGAGCTCGGCGGCGAGGGTGTCGTCGAAGAGGTTCCGGCCGCCGGTGCGCCGGTGGTGGGCGGCGGTGCGGTCCAGGACGCGCCCGGTGCGCGGGGTGACGAAGGGGTAGGCGTAGATCTGGCCGTGCGGGTGGCCGAGGGTGACGCCGATCTCCGCGCCCCGGTTCTCGAAGCAGTAGACCTGCTCGACGGTGGGGAGCGCGGAGAGCTCCGCGGTGCGGTCCGTCCAGGCCTCCAGGACGAGGGCCGCGCGCTCGGGGTCGAGGTCGGCGAAGGAGGCGTCGTGGTCGGGGGTGAAGCAGACGACCTCGCAGCGGCCGAGGTCGCCCGCGAGGGAGGGGAAACGGTTGTCGAGGACGACGACGTCGTAACCGGGGGCCGGGATCTCGGTCGGGGCGGCCCCGGGCCGGGTGGGGCACAGCGGGCAGGCGTCGGGCGGCGGGTGGTGGGTGCGGGCCTGGCGGTGCGGGGCGATGACGACGTCGTCGCCGAGTAAGGGGTCGTGGCGGATCTCGGGGGTGGTGGGGTCGGGGCGGAGGGGGCGGGGGTCGAGGGTGTCGTGCGGGGTGTCGTCGCGGAGGTCGTAGTAGCGGAGGGTGCGGCCGTCCGCGAGGGTGATCGCCGTCTTTTTCACGGGGGGCTCTTCCCCATCCCGTGCGGCGCCTTAACCGGAAGCGGTGCTGCCGGGTGGGTGGTGCGGCGGGGTGGGCCGCTGCGCGGGGCTTTGTCCCCGCCCCGCCCCTTCCCGAACCGGGGCTCCGCCCCGGACCCCGGTCCTCAATCTCCCCCAGCTACCGCTGGGAGGTGCCCCCAGACGGGCTGAAATCAGCCCGTCCGGCGATTGAGGACACCGCGCGTCAGCGCGGAAGGGGGCCTGGGGGCGAAGCCCCCAGTTACGGGAAGGGGCGGGGCTGGGGAAAGGCCGCCCGCAGGGCACCTCGGCCGCACAGCCGTCACCCGGCCCCGGACCCGGCCCGCCCAGGACTACAGCGGCCCCGACCCCCAGGCCCCCGCGGCGGCGGCACCGGCGCCGCGCCCGCCGCCGCGCGGTCCAGAAGCCCCGTGCGGGCCGCGAGCGCCGCGGCCTCCAGCCTCGACCCGACGCCGAGCTTCATCAGGACCCGCTGGACATGTGTCCGCGCCGTGCTGGGCGCTATTCCCATCCCGGCCGCGATCAGTCGCGTGTCCTCCCCTCGGCCACCCGCACCAGCACCTCGACCTCGCGCGGCGTCAGCAGCTGGAGCAGCCGGGCGCCCTCGTCGTCCGGCTGGGCGGCGGGGTTGAGGAGCTCCGTGAAGGCTCCCTGGAGCAGCTGCGGGTCGACCGCGGCCTCGCCGGCGCGGGCCTTCATCATGGCGCGCTCGACGCCCTCGATGCGCTCGTTGTGCCGGACGTAGCCGGAGGCGCCGGCGGCGAAGGCCGCGGCGATGCCGAGCGGGCTCGGCACCGGACCGAGGACCACGACGGCGACCTGCGGCCGCTCCCGTTTGATCCGGACGACCGGGTCGAAGGCCCCCGGCTCGGCGGGGGTGGCGGTGCCCAGCAGGCACACTTCCGGCGCGCGGCTCACCACCAGGTCGGCCGCTCCCGCGCTCGGCGCGGCGGCGGCCAGCACGCGGTGCCCGCGCAGCTTCAACGCCGAGGCGAGCGCCTCGGCCAGCAGACGGTGGTCGTCGACCACCATGAGCCGCACGCCCATGCGCTTGCCCCCTGTCGCCCGCGTACGTCTCTCCTCGGCCCCTCTTGCCCCCGGAAGCTACACGCTTGTTCGACGTCGCGCGCCCCTTACCGGTGAGAAGTCCCCCGGAATGCCGAAATCCCTGCCAATCACGTGTACTTCGAGACTGAAACGGATCGTTCAGGCACGAAGGCGTGGCGGGCAGGGATACGGACTTTCATGGTCCGCATCGTGCGGCAACCGGTCGGAAACGGCAACCGCGTCAACGCGGCGCGCGGGCCCGGGGACCCGCGCGTCAACCTAAGGCGTCAGCTCCCGCCGTAGATCTGGAGGGTGTACTGCTTGCCCAGACCGGAGATGGTGACCTTACGGATGTAGTTCGTGCCCAGGAAGAGCCGGCCCTGGGCGTAGACGCCCTGCTGGTAGTTGGGCGAGAGCTCACCCTCGGCCCGCGCCGTGTCGTCGGCGTTCTTCAGCAGGACATCGGCCTTGTACGTCTTGGGGTCGATGCGCAGCACCTGGCCACCCCAACGGAAGGTCGCGTTCCGGTAGGCGATCGGGTAGCCGTCCTTGTCGACGCCGAGCGGGACCATCTCGGTGCCGGCGGTGCCGTCCGTCTTGCCCTTGGTCTGACCGGTGGCCAGGTCGAAGGCGACGATCTCGTTGATCCGGCCCGGCTGGCTGCTGTTGCCGGAGGGGTGCTCCTCGGTCGGCAGGTACAGCGTGTCCTTGGTGACGGCCAGCTTGGAGCAGCCCTCGACCTCGGTGGCGGGGCACTTCGGCTCGTACTTGCCGTTGCCCGTGGAGATCTTGCTGCGGAGCGTGCCGTCCTTGCCGCTGTCGTCGACGACGAGGAAGTCCGAGGCGCCGTTGCCCGTGGTGTCGCCCGCGGAGACCGCGACGACGAGCGGGTCGGTGGAGGCGATGTGCGGGTAGTTCAGGCCGCTCGGCACCTTGTAGGTGGACTTGACCGCACCGGACTTGGGGTCGAGCGTCTGCACGGAGACCTGCGGGCGCTCGTAGTCGCCGCAGCGGCGGACGGCGACGAGCTTGCCGCCGCCCGCGTAGCCCGCGTCCTTGCAGTTGGAGCTGTCCTCCTTGGGCTTCCACAGCTCCTGGCCGCCGTCGAGGCTCCAGGCGGCGCCGCCGCTGGTGCCGCCGGCGGCGACGGTGCCGGCGCCGATGGTGACCTCGTCGAACGTGACGTCCCGGTCACCGGCCTTGGCGGACTTCTGCCAGAGCTTGGTGCCCTTGTTCACGTCGAAGGCGACGACCTGGGTGCAGGGGCCGCCGTACTTCTTCTCCTCGCTGGGCTTGCCGTCGCTGACGAGGACGACGGCCTTGCCGTCGTCGGTCGGCTTCGCGTTGGCCCAGCAGACGGCGCCGTCGAGCGGGAGCTCCCACTTCTTGCCACCGCTCAGGCCGTAGCCGACGATCTTGTAGACGTCGGCCTTGGCGACGGCCTGGTCGCCGACCCACATGCCCTTGGCGCTGACGAGGTCGTCGACCTTCTCCTGCTCGACCTCGAAGAGCAGCTTGCCGTCGACGGTCTTGGGCTTCTCGCCCTTGCCGCCGCCCTGCTCGCCGTTGCCCTGCTTGCCGCCGGTGCCCTGGCTGGTGCCGTCGCCGCCCTTGGCCTGCTCCTCCTTGTCGTCACCCGACACGGCGAACCAGACGCCGCCGCCGATGACGAGGACGAGCGCCACGGCGGCGCTGACGATGACGGCCATGCGCTTCTTGGCACCACCGCCGGAGCCGGGGCCGCCCGGGGCGCCGGGGGCGCCGTAGGGGCCGGGCTGCTGCGGGTAGGCGCCGAACTGCGGCTGCGTGGGCGCGCCGAAGCCCTGGCCGGGCTGTCCGGGCCCGCCCGGATAGCCGTAACCACCGGGCTGGGGAGCCTGGCCGGGGGCCGGGTAGCCGTAACCGCCGGGCTGCGGGGCCTGTCCGGGGTAGCCGTAGCCGCCCGGCGGCGCCGCGGGCGGGGCCTGCGGCACGCCCGGCGGGGGCGGCGGCGTCTGCGGAGCGCCCGGCGGCGGGGGCGGCGTCTGCGGAGCGCCCGGCGGAGGCGGCGGCACCTGGGACGGCTTCGACGGCACCTGGGGTGCCGCCTGGGTCGGCTGCTGGGGCGGGTAGCCGTACGAGGGGTTCGGCGCGCCGAAGCCTCCGCCCGGCTGCGCCGGCGGAACCCCCGGCGGCTGGTTGGGCGGCTGGGGCGGCTGTGACATCAGCTTTCCTCTTCACGCGGGTCGGTGGCCCGAGCGGTCTCCCCCGCGATCCCGGTGGCCGAAAATCCACCGGGAAGGAGCGAATCGGGCAGGCGACCCGCCAGTCGGACGGCAGGCGAGCGGGTGTTCTTTCTATCACCCGACTTCCCATATCAACGGGCCGATCCCGGGGTTTGCACCGCCTGAGACCGGCCCGTGACGAGACTGTTGCGACTTATGAGTCCTTGTACGACTCAGGCGTCTTCGGCCAGTTCCAGCCAGCGCATCTCCAGCTCGTCGCGCTCCGCGGCGAGTTCCCGGAGTTCGGCGTCGAGCTTGGCGACGGCCTCGAAGTCGGTGGCCTGCTCGGCGATCCGCGCGTGCAGCTTGGTCTCCTGCTCGCTGATGCGGTCGAGGCGGCGCTCGATCTTCTGGAGCTCCTTCTTGGCGGCGCGGGCGTCGCCGGCCGACTTCTGCTTGGTGGCGGCCTCCGGCGCGGCCGGGGCGACAGCGGGCACAGCAGCCTCGATGACCCGCTGCCGCCGCTCCAGGTACTCGTCGAGGCCGCGCGGCAGCATCCGCAGGGCCTTGTCTCCCAGCAGGGCGTAGACCTTGTCGGTGGTGCGCTCGACGAAGTACCGGTCGTGGCTGATGACGACCATCGACCCGGGCCAGCCGTCGAGGAGGTCCTCCAGCTGGGTCAGGGTCTCGATGTCGAGGTCGTTGGTGGGCTCGTCGAGGAAGAGGACGTTGGGCTCGTCCATCAGCAGGCGCAGGATCTGGAGGCGGCGGCGCTCACCACCGGAGAGGTCGCCGACGGGCGTCCACTGCTTCTCCTTGGTGAAGCCGAACTTCTCGCACAGCTGCCCGGCGGTCATCTCCCGGCCCTTGCCGAGGTCGACGCGGTCACGGACCTGCTGGACGGCCTCCAACACGCGCTTCTTCGGGTCGAGTTCGCCGACCTCCTGGGAGAGGTAGGCGAGCTTGACGGTCTTGCCGACGACGATGCGGCCGGCGGCGGGCTGCTCCTCGCCCTGGGTGCGGGCGGCCTCAGCGAGGGCGCGCAGCAGCGAGGTCTTGCCCGCGCCGTTGACGCCGACGAGGCCGACCCGGTCGCCGGGGCCCAGCTGCCAGGTCAGGTGCTGGATCAGGGACTTGGAGCCGGCCTGGACGGTGACGTCCTCCAGCTCGAAGACGGTCTTGCCGAGGCGGGAGTTGGCGAACTTCATCAGCTCGGCGGTGTCGCGCGGCGGCGGCACGTCGGCGATCAGCTCGTTGGCGGCCTCGATGCGGAAGCGCGGCTTGCTGGTGCGGGCGGGGGCGCCGCGGCGCAGCCAGGCGAGCTCCTTGCGCATCAGGTTCTGCCGCTTGGCCTCCTCGGTCGCGGCGATCCGCTCCCGCTCGGCGCGGGCGAAGACGTAGTCGCTGTAGCCGCCCTCGTACTCGTGGACGGCGCCGCGCTGGACGTCCCACATGCGGGTGCAGACCTGGTCGAGGAACCAGCGGTCGTGGGTGACACAGACCAGGGCGGAGCGGCGGGCGCGCAGGTGGGCGGCCAGCCAGGAGATGCCCTCGACGTCGAGGTGGTTGGTGGGCTCGTCGAGGACGATCAGGTCCTGCTCGGCGATCAGCAGCTTGGCGAGCGCGATGCGGCGGCGCTCGCCGCCGGAGAGCGGGCCGATGACGGTGTCGAGGCCCTGCGGGAAGCCGGGCAGGTCCAGGCCGCCGAAGAGGCCGGTGAGGACGTCGCGGATCTTGGCGCTGCCGGCCCACTCGTGGTCGGCGAGGTCGCCGATGACCTCGTGGCGGACGGTGGCGGCCGGGTCCAGGGAGTCGTGCTGGGTGAGCACGCCGAGGTGCAGGTGGCCCGCGTGGGTGACCCGGCCCTTGTCGGCCTCCTCCAGCCTGGCGAGGATGCGGATCAAGGTGGTCTTGCCGTCGCCGTTGCGGCCGACGACGCCGATCCGGTCACCCTCGTTGACACCGAGGGAGATGCCGTCGAGCAGCGCACGGGTGCCGTACACCTTGTCGACGGCTTCCAGATTGACGAGGTTCGTGGCCATTCCGCTCCTGCTCCTGCGCGGGCTGCGCTGCTTTTGTGATCGGCTTCCCAGGGTAGTCGGCGCACGGCGCGGCCGGCCCCGTGGCCCGGGAGCGCTGCCGGGCCACGGGGGACGCGCCAGGTCGCGGGCGCCCGCGCGCCGGAAGGGCCGGCTCTCCCGGCCCCCGCGGCTCAGGCCTTCGCCGCCACCACCGGGCGGATCCGCAGCGCGGCCCAGGTCGGGACCAGCGTCCCCACCAGTGCCAGTGCCAGCGCCCCGGCCGCCGTCGTCAGATAGATCACGGGCGGCCCGGAGGGCAGCCAGCCGTCCGTCGCGGCCAGGCTGAAGGGGACCAGGGCGGCGGCCGCCGCCAGCGTGCCCAGGGTCAGGCCCATGGCCGTGACCAGGGCGGCCTCCACGGTCATCATGCGCAGCACCTGGCCCCGGGTGGCGCCGGTGAGGCGCTGGAGGCCGAACTCGCGGCGGCGGTCGCGTACGGAGATCACCAGGGTGTTCACGACGGACAGGGCGGTGTAGCCGATGAGCATGCCGCAGATGAGGAAGTTGACGGACGCCTGGGCGCGGGTGTCGCGGGCGTGCCCGTCGATCACGCCGTCCCGGTCGGTGACGGTGAGGCCCGGGTGGGCGGCGGTCAGGGCTCGCAGGGCGCCGGCCACGGTCCGGGGGTCGGTGCCGGCGGCGGCGCGCACCAGGATCTGCGCGGGCAGGCCGGCGGTGGTGTGCGGGGCGAGGAGGGTGACGGGGACGAGGGCCGTCGCGTAGCCGGGCCGGTCGGCGAGCAGGGCGACGACGCGGAGGCCGGCGGTGGAGCCGTCGCCGAGCCGCAGCCGTACGGTGTCGCCGACGCCGCGGCGCAGCCGGTGGGCGGTGGCCTCGGGCAGCGCCACGGTGTCGCCGCGCAGGGCGGTCAGGCTGCCCGCGGTCACCGGGGCGGCCAGGGTGCGCCCGGCGGATCCGGCGTCGACTCCCTGGAGGGCCAGGCCGCGCTTGTCCTGCCCGTGGTCGACGGGCCGCTCCAGCCAGCCGGTGCTGGTGACGTACGCGCCGGCGGCACCGACGCCGGGCACCTTCCGCACCCGGTCCACGAAGGCGGGGTCCACGCCGCCGGCGGCCGAGGTGACGACGGCGTCGGCCTTGAGGCCGTCGGTGAACTGCTTGCCGGAGACGTCGGCGGCGGTGGTCTGGAGGTAGAGCATGCCGGTGGTGACGGCCGTGGCGAGCATGATCGGGGTGACGGCGCCGGCCACGCGGATCGAGCGGGCCCGGCAGTTGCGGGCCGCGAGCCGGCCGGTGACCCCGCCGAACAGCCGGGCGGGCCACTGGAGGACGGCGGCCGCCGCCTTGGTGAGGGCGGGACCGATCAGGGCGAAGCCGATCGCGGCGCACAGCACGGTGGGGCCGGCGGTGGACGCCGCGACCGGGCCTTCCAGGACGAGGGCGGTCACCAGGCCGAGCGCCACCGTGCCCGCCAGGAACAGGGCGGCGAGGAGCAGCCGGGGCCAGGAGATCCAGCGCTGCCGTGCCTCGGCCTCGCCGAGCGCCTCGGTGGGCCGGACCCTGACGGCGCGCCAGGCGCCGAGGACACCGCCGCCGAGCGCGGTCAGGAGGAGGGCGCCGCCCGCGGTGACGGCGGGGATCCAGCCCTGCCGGAACTCGACGGTCTCCGCGATCATGCCGGTGCCGACCAGCCGCTCGTACAGCCAGTGGCCGGCGAGCGGGCCGGTGAACCAGGCGACGGCCCCGGCGAGGGCGGTGACCATCAGGGTCTCGCCGAGCACGAGCCGGCGCAGCTGGCCCCGGGTGGCGCCGACGGCCCGGAGCAGGGCGAGTTCACGGTGCCGCTGCCCGGCGGCCTGGGCGACGGTGGCGCCGACGACGAACACCGCCGTCTCGACGGCGAGCCCGCCGAAGGCCCCGGCGACGGCGATCAGGTTCTCGCCGCCCTCGACGACCTCGGGGTGCTCGACGGCTCCCCGGTCGTCGCCGGCCAGGACGGTGACGCCGTGCCCGCGGAGGGCGTCGGCGATCCGCTCGCGGAGGGCGGCGGTGCCGGTGCCGGGGCGGGTGGTGACGGCGATGTCGGCGACGGTGCCCGCGCGGGGCGCGAGCCGGGCGGCCTCGGCGGTGGAGAGGAAGAGCGTGGCCTGCGGCACGGCGCGCCCGGCGGCGGGCCGGACGACGCCGGTGACCCGGTACGGGGCGGTGGTGCCGTGCGCGGTGAGGGCGACCCGGTCCCCCGTCCGGACCCCGGCCGCACGGGCGAGACCCTCGTCGAGGACGGCCTCGCCGGGGCGGGTGGGTGCCTCGCCCGCGGTGAGGGCGTACGGGGTGAGGGCGGCGGACTCCCAGCCGTGGGCCCGGGCGGCGGCGGGGGTGCCGGTGCCTCCGGTGACGGCGGCGTCGATCGTGCGCTCGCCGACCGCGGTACGGACGCCCTGGACGGCGCGGACCCGCTCGACGAGCGCTTCGTCCAGCTCCACGCGCTCCGGGAACAGCCCCTTCGCCTTGTGCTTCTCGTCGTCGGCCAGGGAGTACCTCGGGTCACCCGTGACGAGGAGCTGCGCGCCCGCGAGGCGTTCGGGCGGGGTGTTGTTGCGGATGCCGGTCTCCATCAGGCCGCCGCAGGCCATGACGATCGTCGCGCCGAAGAGCAGCGCGAGGAAGGTGGCGGTGAAGGAAGCGGTGCGGTGGCGCAGCGAGCGGCGCGCGAGCTTGCCCATCACGCGGCGGCCCCGGCCCGTCCATGGCCCGTCGTTCTGCGGATCACGCCCCACCCCTGTTTTTCCGTCGTGCCTGTTTTTCCGTCGTGCGGCCGCCGGTCGCGGCGACGGCCTCAACGCTAGGGACGGGGCGGGCGCGGCCCCATGGGACGAGCGGGCCTCCTGGGGGTGGGGACAGCCCTACCGGCGACGTGGGGTTCCGCCGGCCGCCTCGACGAGCAGCCAGCCCACGGCGGCCATGAGGACGGCGGCGGGCGCGGTGACCCGGAAGGCGACGAGGACGGCGGTGCGGCCTTCGAGGAGACCGGCGAAGCCGACCATGGAGAGACCGAGGACGCCGAGGAGGGCGAGGGTGACGCCGGTGGCGGCCGCGGCGGTCATGGCGCGGTTCCGCTGCGCGGGGCTTTCCGAGTGCGGCGCCGTCTCCCGCTGCGCGGACCGTATCCGCTGCGCGGGGCTTTCCGAGTGCGGCGCCGTCTCCCGCTGCGCGGACCGTATCCGCTGCGCGGGGCTTTCCGAGTGCGGCGCCGTCTCCCGCTGCGCGGACCGTACCCGCTGCGCGGAGCTTTCCGGGTGCGGCGCCGTGCCTCCGCGGGGCCTTGAGGGACTGCTTCGCTTTACGTCCCTCAAGGCCCCGCTGCGGCCCGCCGCCTCCCGTGGGTGGGTGGGGGAAACCCTCTTGGGCACCGCCGGGGCCTCCGCCTTGCGGAAGACGGCCACCAGGAGCGCGGTCACCAGTGCCGCCGCCGCGATCCTCAGCGGCACCTGCGCCCACCACGCGGCGCTCGCGGGGGCCGGCAGGGGGACGTCGAGGGCGAGCAGGGCGCCGTAGACGCCGAGCATCGCGGTGAGGTGCCACAGGAACGCGGTCATGGCGATGCCGTTGGCCGCGACGACGGCGCGCCACACCCGGGGGCGGGCCACCAGGCGCGCCATGGGGCGGCGCAGGAGTTCGACGGCGCCGACCAGCCACAGGCCGTGGCAGAGCAGGGCGAACGTGGGCGGCGCCATGTTGCTGATCCTCTCGCCGGGCATGCCGACCATCGACAGCGGGTACGGGCCGAGGGCCACGAGCCCGGCCGCCCCGGCCATACCCACCGCGGCGAGGACGGCCGGGCGGCGCAGGCGGCCGTCGGCGCGCAGGAAGCCGAGCTGGTGGACGGCGAGCCAGACGAACGCGAAGTTCAGGAACTCCACGTACGGGACGCCGGCGGCGAACCGCAGCACGTCGACGCCGGCGGCCGCGCCGGCCAGTGCGGCGAACGCGCCCCATCCGCACCGCTCGTGGAGCCGGAGCAGCGGCGGGGTGAAGGCGACCATGGCCAGGTAGATGCCGATGAACCACAGGGGCTGGGCGACGAGCCGGGCGGCGACGTCCGTCAGCGGGCCGTCCCCGCCGAGGAGTTGGACGGCGAGGGCGCCGGCGCCCCAGACGGCTATGAAGAGCATGGTGGGGCGCAGGAGGCGCTGGAGGCGTGCGCGAAGGAACGCGGCGTAGGCCGGTCCCCCGGCACGGCGGGTCAGGGACCGGTAGGAGAGGGCGTGCGAGAAGCCGCCGACGAAGAAGAACACCGGCATGACCTGGAGCACCCAGGTGAGGAGCTGCAACCCGGGCTCGACCGCGAGCAGGTTGCCGACCTCGGCCCGGCCGTGGTCGGCGGTCACGGCGGCCATCAGCCAGTGGCCGAGCACGACGGTGCCGAGCGAGACGACCCGGAGCAGGTCGATCGTCCGGTCGCGCCCGGCGGGGGTGGCCGCGGCGAGGTCGCGCGCGGTGGGTGTCGTAGCCATGCCCGCACCCTGGCCCGGCGAGGGCGGGCGTCGCCACGGAGGCCGTACTCAGGTGCGGCTGAGTACGGCTACTCAGCCGGTGACCCCGCCCTGCCCGTACGGGCGTTCCAGCGCGGCGCATCTGCGCGGTTTCGCATGGTTGCTCCTGGATTCGCCGTCCGGGATCGTGCTTCTCGGCCATCGGTACGGACGGGACGAGGGGGACGACGCATGGCAGCGGTACGGGCACTCCGGTGGGCGGCGGTGGCCGCCGCCGGGCTGATGCTGACGGGCGCCGCGGTGACGCCGGGGCCCGCGGCGGCGGCACCGGCTCCCGAGCGGGTGGTCGCGGACGACGGGCAGGGGCGGTTCGCGTACTGGCTCAGCTGGCGGGCGAAGCGGTGGCGGGACGCCACGACCTATTACGTCACGGGGCAGGGGTGGCCGCCGCACACGACGGTCAGCCTGTCGACGGAGGGGTGGCACCGGGCGCCGGTGTCACGGGCGTGGAGCGAGCCGCGGGTGGATGGCGCGGGGAACTTCTCGTACGAGGCGTATGTGCGGTATGTGGACCCGTATCAGGGGGAGTTGACGTTGCGGGCGGTGGATGCGGCGGGGCATGCGGAGACGGTGCGGATGGCTGCGCCGTAGGGGTGGGGGTGCGGCGTGGGGCGGAGCGCCGCGGGCGGGGTGGGCGGGGCGGGTCGCCATGGGGGGCCGGGGCGGCATGGGGGGGCGGGTCGCCATGGGGGTGCCGCTGCGCGGGACCTTTTCCCCTACCCGCCCCTCCCCGGAACCGGGGGCAAGCCCCCGGGCCCCCTTCCGCGCTGACGCGCGGTGGCCTCAAACGCCGGCCGGGCTGATTTCGCCCCGGCCCGGCTGGATTCAGGCCGTCGGCAGCACCGTCGCTCCCGGGGCCGCACCCGACGTGACCCGGACCGACCGGCACGTGCCCGACGACCTCAGCGCGTCCGCCACCTTCTCCCCCTCCTCCTCGTCCCGGACCAGGAACGCCGTGGTCGGGCCCGAGCCCGAGACCAGGGCGGCCAGGGCGCCGGCGCCGGTGCCCGCGGCGAGGGTGGCGGCCAGGGACGGGCGCAGGGAGACCGCGGCCGCCTGGAGGTCGTTGGTGACGGCCGCGGCGAGCGCGGGCGCGTCGCCGGTGCGCAGGGCGTCGAGGAGCGCGGGCGACGGCTCCGGGGCGGGCACGTCCGCCACACCCGAGCCCCCGCCTGAGACCTCGCGCAGGCGGTCGCACTCGGCGTAGACCGCCGGGGTCGACAGGCCGCCGTCGGCGACGGCGAAGACCCAGTGGAAGGTGCCGCCGACGGGCAGCGGGGTGAGGATCTCGCCCCGGCCCCGGCCCAGCGCCGCCCCGCCGACCAGGCTGAACGGCACGTCGCTGCCGAGCTCGGCGCAGATGTCGAGCAGTTCCTCGCGCGAGGCCCCGGTGCCCCACAGGGCGTCGCAGGCCAGGAGCGCCCCGGCGCCGTCCGCGCTGCCGCCCGCCATGCCGCCGGCGACGGGGATGTCCTTGTCGATGTGGATGTGGACGGCCGCCTCGCGCCCGTGCCGGGCGGCGAGGGCGAGCGCCGCGCGGGCCGCGAGGTTGGAGGCGTCCAGCGGCACCTGGCCGGAGTCCGGCCCGGAGCAGGTGATCCGCAGTTCCTCGGCGGGCGTGACGGTCACCTCGTCGTACAGGCCGACGGCGAGGAAGACGTTGGCCAGGTCGTGGAATCCGTCCGGCCGTACGCCGCCGACGGCGAGCTGCACGTTGACCTTGGCGGGGACGCGGACGGTGACGGACGGGCTCACGGAGCGGGCTCCTCGGGTCGTACGGGAGAGGGTCACGGCCGATCGTACGGGGGCGTGAGCCGTCAGCCGGAAGACGGCGGGAGGTGACGGGGGCGCAGGGGTGGGGGTCCGGGGCGCTTACGTGTATTTGCGGGCCCAGTGCGGGGGTTCCCCTGCGGTTCGGGGCGGCGGGCCCGTAAATATACGGCCCCGGACCCCCACCCCGGAGCCCCCGGCACCGGCACCGGCACCGGCACCGGACACGTACGCCTCAGCCCTGCTTGTTCTCCGCGATCGCCACGAACTCGTCCACCGTCAGCGACTCGCCACGCGCCTGCGGCGAGATCCCGGCGGCGACCAGCGCGGCCTCCGCGGCGGCGGCCGAGCCGGCCCATCCCGCCAGCGCCGCCCGCAGCGTCTTGCGGCGCTGCGCGAAGGCGGCGTCGACGACCGCGAAGACCTCCTCGCGGGTGGCCGTGGTGTCGATCGGCTCGCTGCGGCGGACGAGGGAGACGAGGCCGGAGTCGACGTTCGGGGCGGGCCAGAAGACGTTGCGGCCGATGGAGCCGGCCCGCTTGACCTCGGCGTACCAGGCGGCCTTGACCGAGGGGACGCCGTAGACCTTGTTGCCGGGCGCGGCCGCGAGCCGGTCGGCGACCTCGGCCTGGACCATCACGAGCGTCCGCTCGATGCTGGGGAACCGCGCCAGCATGTGCAGCAGCACGGGCACGGCGACGTTGTAGGGCAGGTTGGCGACCAGGGCGGTGGGCGGCGGGCCGGGCAGCTCGGTGACCTGCATGGCGTCGCTGTGCACGAGTGCGAAGCGGTCCGCGCGGCCGGGCAGCCGGGCGGCGATCGTCGACGGGAGGGCCGCGGCCAGCACGTCGTCGATCTCGACCGCGGTGACCCGGTCGGCGGCCTCCAGCAGGGCGAGGGTCAGGGACCCGAGACCGGGGCCGACCTCGACGACGACGTCGTCGGGCCGCACCTCGGCGGTCCGCACGATGCGCCGGACGGTGTTGGCGTCGATCACGAAGTTCTGGCCGCGCTGCTTGGTCGGGCGTACCCCGAGGGCTGCGGCCAGCTCGCGGATGTCGGCGGGACCGAGCAGGGCGCCGGAATCGTCTGTGCTGGGGCTGGAGCTCACCCGTGAAGTTTACGGCCGCACACGGGCCACGGGCTCGCCCCCCGGCTGACGTAGAGCTTCTTGGCCCGGAAGGTCTGCTCGGCGGCGGGCGCGTCCTGGGGCCGGCCCTTGCCGCCGAGGCCCTGCCAGGTGCGGACGTCGAACTGGTAGAGGCCGCCGTAGGTGCCCGACGGGTCGACCGCGTTCGCCCGGCCGCCGGCCTCGCACTGGGCGAGGCCGTCCCAGTTCAGCCCGTCCGCGCCCTGCACGGCGGTGGGCATGGCCTTGGTGCCGACCTTCACGATCTGGGTGGTGGGCCGGCGGACGGTCTCGGTGGAGATCTTCCGGGGCTTCTGCTTGACGCCGTTGACGGTCCGCAGGGCGTAGGTGACGCGCTCGACGCCCTTCTCGCCGCGCTGGGCGACGACCTCGGTGCCCTTGAAGAGGGTGGGGTCGTCGCGCCGCTCGGTGGTGAAGTCGATGGGCACCTCGCGCACCTCCTCGCTGCCGGTGATCCGCATGACGGAGATCGTCTGGCCCTCGCGCGGGAAGCTGTCGGGGTCGACGGAGGTGGTGTCCTGGCCGCGCAGGGTGATGCCGGCCTGGTCGATGGCCTCGTGGACGGTGGCGGCATTGGTGCGGATGGTGCGCTCGCGCCCGTCGGCCATGAAGGTGACGGTCCGCTCGGTGCGGACGTCCAGGTCCAGGCCCTCGCGCGCGATGGAGGCGGAGCGGGATGCGGACAGGTAGGCGCCCTCGGCGCGCACCCCGAGCTGGCGCAGGGCGCCGTCGACCGTGCGGGCGGTGGTCCACACGTGGTGGTGCTCGCCGTCGAGGGTGAGGGTGACGGGGCGCCCGTAGCGGACGGTGATCTCGTCGCCCGCGCTGAGGTCGTGGTCGTGGCCGGGGGTGACGGCGTCATGGGCGCCGAGGGACATGTGCTCGTCGGCGAGGAGCTCCTCGACGTCGTCGGCGAAGGTGTGCAGCGTGCGGGAGCTACCCTCGACGTTGAGCTTGACGGTCTTGTCGCTGACGATGAAGGCCGAGGTGCCGCCGGCGAGGAAGGCCACGACGAGGGCCTGCGGGACGAGCCGGCGCAGGGCGTCGGGCCGCTCGCCGGCCCGCTTGCGCCGGGCGGAGCGGCGGGCGCGCTCGCCCTCGGGTTCGCCGGCGGGGTCGGCAAGGGGCGCGGGGGGCTCCGGCGGGGCCTCCGTGAGCTCCTCGGCGGGGGTGGTGGCGGCGCCCTGCCGGGGCAGGTGCGGGAGCTCGTCCGGATCGGCGGGGGGCGCGTAGGAGCCCGCTTCGCGCGGTTCGGGCAGGAACGGATCGTAGAAGCCCTGGGGTGGTTCGTATATCCCGTAGGGCTCGCCGGGGGCGTCGTAGGAGCCGTACGGCGCCGCGGGGGCGGGCGGCGCGGCGGCCGGGGCGGCCTGCGCATAGGCCCCGGACGTCCCGTACGCACCGTGCGGCTCATAGGGCGCGTAGTGGCCGGAGGGCTCGTACGGGTCGTACGGGCTGTATGCGTCGTACGGGTCAAATGCTGGGTAGAGCGGTACTTCCGCCGCACCGCGGCGTGCGGCGCGGGGGCTGCCCTGTGCATGCGTCACGCGACACTCCCCTGGGTCGAACTGTCCGGCCCGGGACTGTAGCGGAGGGAGCGTCACTCTCCAAAGTCATATGATCACACGGTGTCGCGGCGGAACCGGCTCAGTAGCCGAACGCCCTTGCGGTATTCGCGGCGACCGCCGTGGCCAGGGCGTCCTCGTCCACCCCTCGGTACCCGGCCATCGCGCGCAACGTGACCGGAATGAGGTACGGCGCATTGGGCCGTCCGCGATAGGGCATCGGCGTCAGGAACGGCGCGTCCGTCTCGACGAGCACCCGGTCGAGCGGGGCGACGGCGAGGGCGTCCCGCAGGTGCTGGGCGTTCTTGAAGGTCACATTGCCCGCGAAGGACATGTAGTAGCCCGCCTCGGCGCACACCTTCGCCATCTCGGCGTCGCCGGAGTAGCAGTGGAAGACGACGGTCTCCGGGGCGCCCTCCTCCTCCAGCACCCGCAGGACGTCGGCGTGCGCCTCCCGGTCGTGGATGACCAGGGCCTTGCCGTGGCGCTTGGCGATGTCGATGTGGCGACGGAAGGAGCGCTCCTGGGCGGCCATGCCCTCGGGGCCCGTACGGAAGAAGTCCAGGCCGGTCTCGCCGACGCCGCGGACGTGCGGCAGCGCGGCCAGGGCGTCGATCTCCTCCAGCGCCGCGTCCAGCGCGGCGTCGCCGCCCGGCTCGCGGGCGCCCTGGCGCGACCAGCCGTCGGGGTCGCCCAGGACGATGCGGGGGGCTTCGTTCGGATGCAGGGCCACGGTGGCCCAGACGCTCTCGTGCGCGGCGGCCGTCTCCGCCGCCCAGCGGGATCCGGCCAGGTCGCACCCCACCTGGACGACGGTGGTCACCCCTACCGAGGCGGCCTTGGCCAGGGCTTCCCCGACGGAGGAGCCCTGCATGTCCAGATGGGTGTGCGAGTCGGCGACCGGCACGTTCAGCGGTGCCGGGAGGGGCGGGGGGACGTCCTTGTCGCTCTGACTCCGCGCGCCGCCGGGCCTGTCGCTGTTCGATGCTTTTGCCGCCATGGACGCGATTCTAGAGATCGCGCGGCCTCGCGCTCACTTGCGGTGGTGGAAGGGGTGCAGGAGGTCCGACAGGTGCCAGTGGTGGGCGCGCGAGGACTCCTCGGCGCCTTCGGTCTTCTCCGGGGCTTCCCCGGCGCGCGGGGAGGGGGCGGAACCGCTCGTGCGGTACGGCCCGGCGGGCGCCTGGTCCGTGGCGGGCACGTCCGTCTGCGCGTACTGGTGCAGGACGCCGGCTATCCGGGAGACCTGCCCGGAACGCATGATGCGGACGGCGTGACCGCCGCAGTTCATGCACGTGGGGTGCGTCAGCGGGGACGGGACGCGCTCCCCGTCCGCGTAGTAGACGACGAACGGCCGGCCCTCGGCGTCGGTGTAGTGCTGTATCTCGTACGACTGCTCCCAGCCGTGCCCGCACCGCATGCACGCGAAGGCGTACGACTCGTGGGCGGGCTCCAGTGCGCCGGGCGCGGCGGCCGGGTGGCCGGCGGCTGTCGGACGGACACCGTTCGAGGTTCCTGCGATCTCGCTCATGGCAGCTCCTCTTGTCCTGAGGACAAGTCTCTCCGGGATCGGACGTCCCACATCCAGGGAACGCCCTTACCGGCGAAGTCGCAGCAGCCTCTCCCCCGAATTGGGACAAACTTGGCGTCGCACTGCCCAAAATGCCAGGCTGCCAGGCCTAAGCTTTGCCTTTCACGATAGCCCTTTACCTGGGGATGGGCCTGGTAATGAGGGCCGGGACGGGCCTTTCGCTCCGGGGGCGCTCCCGGGCGCGCCCGGGAGCGCCCCCGGGTGGTCCCGGTGGAGCTTTTCCCCCGCCCGCCCCCTCCCGGAGGCCCTCGCCGAAGGGGCTGATTCCGGCCCGTGCGGCGGGTGCGCCACCGCCGCACCCGGGTGCGGCGGGCAGGGCGCGGGCAGGGCCGGGGAGCCCGCTACTTCGCCGGCTTCCCCGCCGCGTTCTTCGCCGCCACCACCGCGTCGAAGACCTCCCGCTTGGGCAGCCCGGCCTCCGCGGCCACCGCGGCGATCGCCTCCTTACGGCGCTCCCCCGCCTCCTCCCGGACCTGCACCCGGCGCACGAGCTCCGCGGGGTCGAGGTCCTGGGGGCCGGCCTCGGGGGCGCCCTCCACGACGATGGTGATCTCGCCGCGGACGCCCTCGGCGGCCCAGGCGGCGAGCTCGTCCAGGGGGCCGCGCTTGACCTCCTCGTACGTCTTGGTCAGCTCGCGGCAGACGGCGGCCCGGCGCTTCGGGCCCAGCGCCTCGGCCATGGCGGCGAGGGTGTCGTCCAGGCGGTGCGGCGCCTCGAAGTAGACGAGCGTACGGCGCTCGTCCGCCACCTCGCGCAGCCGGCCGAGCCGCTCCCCCGCCTTGCGCGGCAGGAAGCCCTCGAAGCAGAAGCGGTCCACGGGCAGCCCGGAGACGGCGAGCGCGGTCAGCACGGCGGACGGGCCCGGCACGGCCGTGACCTTGATGTCACGCTCGACGGCGGCGGCGACGAGCCGGTAGCCGGGGTCGGACACGGACGGCATGCCCGCGTCGGTGACCAGCAGCACCCGGGCACCGCCGGCCAGCGCCTCGACGAGCTCGGGCGTACGGGCCGACTCGTTGCCCTCGAAGTAGGAGACGACGCGGCCGGTGGTGTGCACGCCCAGCGCCTGGGTGAGGCGGCGCAGCCGCCGGGTGTCCTCGGCGGCGATCACCTCGGCGGCGGCGAGCTCGGCGGCCAGCCGCGGGGGCGCGTCGGCGACGTCACCGATGGGGGTACCTGCGAGTACGAGCGTTCCAGTCACGGCTCCATCCTCGCAGGGTCGGACGGCGCGGCTCGCCGGGCGGGCCCGTAGCGGCCGGTGCGGGGCGTCACCCCGCGTGCAGCATCAGGCTGATCCCCACGACCATGAGCCCCGCGGCGGCGATCCTCGGCGCCCCGAACCTCTCCTTCATGACGACGGCGCCGATCGCCGCGCCCACGATGATCGACGACTCCCGCAGCGCCGCGATCGGCGCCAGCGCGGCCCGGGTCTGTGCCCACAGGACGAGTCCGTAGGCGAAGACCGACAGCACTCCGCCGAGCAGGCCGCGGGCGGCGTGGGGGCGGAGCCCGGCGACGAGCCGGCCGCGGCGGGTGGCCAGCGCGTAGGCGGGGATGGCGAGCCCTTCGAGGATCATCAGCCAGGCGATGTAGCCGAGGGGCGAGCCGGAGGCGCGGACGCCCAGGCCGTCGACGACCGTGTACGCGGCGATGGCCAGGCCGGTGGCGAGCGCGGCGGTGATCGCCGGCCAGTGCGGGCGCGCGCCGGAGCCGCGGATGCCCCACAGCGCCAGGCCGACCAGCCCGGCCGAGGCCACCGCGACCCCGGCGAGCTGCCAGGCGTCCGGCAGCTCGCCGGCGAAGACCGCCGCGAGGACGGTCACGGCCAGCGGCGCGCTGCCACGGGCGATCGGGTACATCTGCCCGAAGTCGCCGAGCGTGAAGGACCGCATGAGCAGCAGCTGGTAGACGACGTGCAGCACGGCGGAGGCGAGCAGATACGGCCAGGCCCCGCCCGCGACCCCGGGCACGAAGGGCAGCAGCGCGAACCCGCAGAGCGCGCCTCCGCCGCCGACGAGGGTGAACGCGAGCAGTTGGTCCTTGATGCCGTGGGCGATGGCGTTCCAACTGGCGTGGGTGACGGCGGCGGCGAGGACGGCGGCGACGACGAGGGGGGTCATGCGGGGTGCTCGCGCGTACGTATTCCTGACGGGCGATCAGCTGAAGTGCTCATGTCGTGACGCTAGCGCCGCGGCGGTGGGGTGCGCTGTTGCGGCGGTCACCGTCGGGGCTCCGCGGGCGGGTGGGTCGCCTGCGGCGAGCTTTTTCCCCAGCCCCGCCCCTTCCCGCTGCATCCGATGTGCGGCTCCGCCGCGTGCGGGGCTCCGCCCCGGACCCCGGTCCTCAAACTCCCCCAGCTACCGCTGGGAGGTGCCCCCAGACGGGCTGAGTTGTCGCCCGGAACCGGGCAAATCCAGCCCGTCCGGCGCTTGAGGACACCGCGCGTCAGCGCGGAACGGGGGCCCGGGGGCTTGCCCCCGGTTCCGGGAAGGGGCGGGTAGGGGACAAAGCCCGCCGCAGGCGCACCCCGCCCCCACCGCACCCGCACCCGCACCCGTCACCCCGCCCGCAGCACCGCCGCCACGATCGGCCCCGCCGAATCCCCGCCATGACCCCCCTGCGGCACGACCGCCGCCGCGGCCACGTCCCCCCGGTACGCCGTGAACCACCCGTTCGGCAGCGTCTGCCCGTCGATCTCCGCCGACCCCGTCTTCGCCCCGACGTCGTTCCCGAGACCGGACATCGCCTTGCGCCCCGTGCCCGAGACCGCCGTGAGCCGCATCATCGAGCGCAACTGCTGGGCGACGTCCGCCGGGAGGGAGCGCGAGGCCCGCGCGAGCTGCCGGCCGTCGACGGACGGGTCGACGAGGTAGGGCTGGTGGAAGGAGCCCGTGCGCGCGGTGGCGGCGACGGAGGCCATGTTCAGGGGGGACATCTGCACCTTGCCCTGGCCGATCATCGCGGCGGCCTTGCCGGCGCCGGACTCTACCGGGACGCTGCCGTCGAAGCTCGCGAGGCCGGTCTTCCACTCCAGGCCGAGGCCGAAGACGTCCCGGGCCTCGGCGGCGAGCGCGTCGTCCGGGACGCCGCCGGCGAGGGAGATGAAGGCGGTGTTGCAGGAGGCGGCGAAGTCCTGGGCGAAGGTGGCGCCGGGGTTCTCGCTCTCCTCGACGTTGTGGAAGCGCATGCCGTAGGTGGCGTACTTGGGACAGGGCAGCGGCTTCCCGGGGGCGGCCTTGCCCTTCTCCAGCAGCATCGCCGCGGTGACGACCTTCATGGTGGAGCCGGGCGGGGTCTGGCCCATGAGCGCCGCGTTGAACTCGGTCTTCTTCGAGTTGGCGACGGCCAGGATCTCGCCGGTGCCGGCCTTGACCGCGACGACGGAGGCGTCGTCGCGGCCGC
Source organism: Streptomyces albireticuli (assembly GCF_002192455.1). Lineage (NCBI taxonomy): Bacteria > Bacillati > Actinomycetota > Actinomycetes > Kitasatosporales > Streptomycetaceae > Streptomyces > Streptomyces albireticuli. The sequence continues at coordinate 4,621,252 of NZ_CP021744.1, read as the reverse complement.
TCACGGCGGTCTCGGCGGCGCGCTGCACCTTCGCGTCGAGCGTCGTCCTCAGCTTTGCGGGCTTGCCCTTGGAGACCACGTGCAGGGTCTTCGGGGCGGCCTCGGGGCCGGCGCCCGGGGTGACGGCGCGCACCTCGACGCCGGGTTCGCCGCCCGCCTTCTCGGCGAAGCGCCTGCGCAGCTCCGGCAGGACGGGCGCGAGCGAGGGGAGGTCCTTGGCGTCGAGCACGGTGCCGTTGCGGTCGAGCGCGGTCAGCTGCGGCGCGGCGCCGGCGTCGGTGCGCAGGGTCTCGCCGCGGGCGAGCTGGGGGTGGACGACGGCGGACCGCCAGTCGACGAGGGCCTTCCCGGTGGCCGGCCCGCGGACGACGTCGAGGGCCGACTCGTAGGTCCAGGTGACGCGCTGCTTGCCGTAGCCGATCTCGGCGCTGACGGAGAAGGGCACCCGGGTGCCGGTCGCCGTGCCGGGCTTGAGCGTGACCTTCTCGACGTGGGCCTGGTCGCGGTAGCCGTTGAGGGCGGTGGTCGCCGCCTCCACGTTGTCGGTCAGGGCGGCGGCTTTCGCGGCGTCGCCGTCCTGCCAGGCGGCGAGGAAGTCGCGGGCGGTGTCGGCGGTCTCCTTCTCCGTCGGCGGCCCGGTCCTCTTGGGGGCCGGTTCGCCGTGCGCGGAGTTGGTTCCCGCGACCGCGTCGATCACGTTGTACGCGCCGAGTCCGGCGGCTCCCACCAGTCCGGCGGTCACGACACCCACCGCGATCTTCGCACCCTTGTGCATAAGTCAGCCCCCTCCAGGCCCCCACCCCAAGGTTTTAATCAGCTGATTAAAACCTTCGGTTCGGCACTGTACGGGACAGGAGGGGAGGAAGGGACCCCGATGGCCGGAACCGGTCTCTCCGGACACCCCGGCACACACCCCGCTCCCGGGCACGCGCGGCGCCCGCCGGGCGGCTCAGATCCAGGTGTCGAACCACATCCGGTTGCGCCAGGCCTCCATCGGGATGGGGTGCCCGGTGTAGATCGGGAAGAAGTAGATGAAGTTCCAGACGATGAGCAGCACCAGGGTGCCCGCCCCGACCGCGCCCACGACCCGGCGCCGCTCGGAGGAGCCCGGGGGCCCCAGGACCGCCCCGATCATCATGGCCAGCGCCAGGCACAGGAACGGCACGAACACGACCGCGTAGAAGATGAAGATCGTCCGCTCCTGCCACAGGAACCACGGCAGATAGCCCGCCGCGACGGCGCACAGCACCGCGCCCGCGCGCCAGTCGCGCCGCAGCCCCCACCGGTAGAGCAGGTAGAGCAGGGCGAAGCAGGCGGCCCACCACAGCAGCGGGGTGCCCAGCGCGAGGACCTCGCGGGCGCACTTGTCGGTGGCGTCCGCCGGGCAGCCGTCCTGGCCGGGCGAGGGGGACTCGTAGAAGTACGAGACCGGGCGGGACTGCACCAGCCAGCTCCAGGGGTTGGACTGGTAGGTGTGCGGCGAGGTGAGGGTGGTGTTGAACCTCCAGACCTCCTGCTCGTACGTCCACAGGCTGCGCAGCGGGTTGAGGACGCCGGCGAGGAAGCCGTCCGGGCTGTGGCCGCCCTCGGTCTCGGCCCAGTGCCGGTAGTAGCCGCTGTGCTGCCAGCCGTCCTTCTCGCTGTACGTGCCGCTCTTGAGGAACCAGCCCGTCCAGGAGGCGAGGTAGACGCCGAGGGCGACGGGCACGGTCGACAGGAACGCCCACGGCACGTCGCGGCGCAGCGTGGCGAGCGTGGGCCGGCGGGCGCCGGCCAGGCGGCGCGAGCCCATGTCCCACAGGACGGTCAGCAGGCCGAAGGCCGCCAGATAGACGGCTCCGTTCCACTTGGTGGCGCAGGCCAGGCCCAGGAAGACGCCGGCCGCGATCCGCCACGGGCGGAGGCCGAGCGGGAGCCGGTCGCCGACCGCGGCGTCGGGCCGCGCGGGCCCGTCGTCGCCGACCGGGAGGGCGGCGGCCAGCCGGGCCCGCGCCTTGTCGCGGTCCACGAGCACGCAGCCGAAGGCGGCCAGCACGAAGAACATCAGCACCGAGTCGAGCAGCGAGGTGCGGCTCATGACGAAGTGCAGGCCGTCCACGGCCATGAGGGCGCCCGCGAGGCAGCCCAGGAAGGTGGAGCGGAAGAGCCGGCGGCCGATGCGGCAGAGCATCAGCACCGAGAGGGTGCCGAGGACGGCGACCATGAAACGCCAGCCGAAAGGGTTCAGCCCGTAGAGCCACTCACCGAGGCCGATGACCCACTTGCCGGCCGGCGGGTGCACGACGTAACCGGGGGCGTCCGGGACCGTGTGGAAGCCGTCGATGATCTTGTCGTTGATGTCGTCGGGCCACTTCGCCTCGTACCCGGACTTCCACAGGGCCCAGGCGTCCTTGGCGTAGTACGTCTCGTCGAATATCACGGCCTTGGGGCTGCCCAGGTGCCAGAACCGGGTCAGCCCGGCGACGAGCGCGATCAGCAGCGGCCCGATCCACCCCGACCACCGCGCCAGCACCAGGGCGAGCGGCGGCCGTGCCCCGAGCGCCTCCCACACCCGCGTCCCGGGCTCGGGGAACGCCGGTACGAGCCGCTCCCGGACGTCGGGCCGCGGCCCTCCCGCATAGCCGAACCGGCGGAGTCTGCGCTGCCACGGGGGCTGTCGCTCGTCCGCCGTCTGGCCCTGGTGTGCTCGGGTCGCGGTGTCACTGGTCACCGCGCCATCGTAGGGAACCAGCCTGTGGGAGTCCGGAGGGCGGCGCGCGGCCCCCCGTCCGGCGGGGGCGGAGGGGCGCGTTCCGGGGCGGCGGGGCACGCGGCCCGCTCCCGGCCGGCCCCTCGCCCGCGGCCGTCCCGCCCGTGGGTCAGTCCCCCGCCAGCGCTCCCCGCAGCCCCACGTTGCTCACCAGAAGCCCGCCGTCCACCGGCAGCGTCACCCCTGTGATCCAGGACGCGTCCTGGGACGCCAGGAAGGTCACCGCCGCCGCGATGTCCTCCGGGCGGCCGACGCGGCCGAGGGGGTACTGGGTGGCCGCGCGGTCCAGGTGCGCCTCGCGGCCCGCCCAGTTCGGGGTGTGGACGGTGCCGGGCGCGACCAGGTTCACCCGGACACCCCGGGGCGCGCAGTGGCCGGAGAGGGTGCGGGTGAGGCTCGCGAGGCCGGCCTTGGCGGCGCTGTAGGCGTGGTTCCCGAAGTCCTGTTCGCCGTTGACCGAGCCGATGTTGACGACGGAGCCGCGGCCGCCCGCCGCGGCCAGGTGCGGCACGGCCGCGCGGACACAGCGGAAGGCGCCCGTCAGCGTGATGTCGAGGTCCCGGAACCAGTCGTCGTCCGCCTCGTCCTCGACCAGCGCCGGGTCGGGGTGGCAGGAGAGGGCGTTGTTGACCAGCACGTCGAGACGGCCGAAGCGCCCCACCGCCGTGGCCACCGCCGCCTCGACGGCCGTGCGGTCGCCCACGTCGCAGGCGAGCGGCTCGGCGGTGCCGCCCGCCGCCCGCACCGCGGCCGCGACCCGGTCCGCCCGCGCCCCGTCGAGGTCCGTGACGAGCACCCGCGCGCCCTCGGCCGCGAAGCGCCGCGCCGTGGCCTCGCCGATGCCGCGGCCCGCCCCGGTGATCAGTACCGCGTAGCCGTCGAAGCGCGCCGCTGCTGCCATGCGGCAAGCACTACCCGGCGAGCGCCTTGCCAACCGCCCGTACGAGCGCCTGGGCGCGCGGGTCCGCCGTGACGTTCTTCTGGAGGCCGTTGGTGACGTAGCCGAAGGCGATGCCCGACTCCGGGTCCGCGAAGGCCAGCGAGCCGCCCCGGCCCGGGTGGCCGAAGGAGCCGGGGGCCAGCAGCGGCGAGGCCGCGCCGTGCAGCATGTAGCCGAGGCCGAAGCGGGTGTTCACCACCAGGACGCGGTCCGGGCCGACCGACTCCTCGGTACGGGCCAGGGTCAGGGTCGCGGGCGCGAAGAGCCGGCGGCCGCCCTCCACGTCCCCGATCAGCGAGGCGTAGAAGCGGGCCAGCCCGTCCGCCGTGGCGATGCCCGCGGAGGCGGGGAGCTCGGCGGCGCGGTACGCGGGGTCGTTCTCGTCGGCGAGCGGCGTGATCGCGGCGAACGCGCGGCGGGTGAGGGAGTCCGGGTCGTCGTAGGCGGCCGAGACGGACTTCTTGGGGCGCACCCGCAGCCCCGGCGTGGCGGGCGCGGCGGGCGGCTCGATGCCGGCGACCCGCCCGGCCCGGTCCCGCTCGGCGTCCGGCAGCCCGATCCACAGATCGGCGGCGAGCGGCCGGGCTATCTCCTCGGCCACCCAGGTGCCTGTCGTGCGCCCGGTGATCCGGTGCACCAGCTCGCCCAGCAGCCAGCTGTACGTCTGCGCGTGGTAGCCGTGGGCCGTGCCGGGCTCCCAGGCCGGGGCCTGGGCGGCGACGGCGCGCGGGCCGCTCACCCCGTCGACGGCCTCGGCCGGGGTCAGCGGCGTGTCGAGGACGGGCAGGCCGGCGCGGTGGGACAGCAGGTGGCGCACGAGGACGCGCTCCTTGCCGTTCGCCTTGAACTCGGGCCAGTACGTGCCGACGGGCGCGTCGAGGTCGACCTGGCCGCGCTGGTGGAGCAGGAGCAGCACGGCGGCGGCGACGCCCTTGGTCGCCGACCGCACGATCTGGGCGGTGCCGGGGAGCCAGGGCGCGGCGTCGGTGTCGCCGGGCGCCGCGTCGGCGTCCTTCGTGCCGCCCCACAGGTCGACGGCCTTCCGGCCGTGCCGGTAGACGGTGACGGCGGCGCCGCGCTCCCCGCGCCGGGCGAAGTTCTCCGCGAAGGCGTCCCGGACCGGCTCGAAGCCGTCCGCCACCGTGCCCTGGACGTCCACCACTGTTCTCCTGCTCCCACTGTGCCGATCGCTGTCAATACCTCCCACAATGGTGCAACGTCATGGTCGATGCGCGTAGACCGGGGCACCGGAACCGTCAGGTGCGGCCGCCGCGCGGGCGGTGACCGCGGTGGCCGCCCCGACGGTCCGGACGCGTCGCCCCCGTCAGGGACCGCCGCCCGGCCCCCGGCCCGGGACCGTCACCGCGCGCGGGTCGAAGCCGAACGGCAGCTCCAGCCGGTGCGCCCGCATCAGCGCCTCGTCGCAGAGCAGCTCCCGCGTGGCGCCGTCCGCGACGATCACGCCGTCGCTGAGCACCACCGCCCTGCCGCACAGCTCCAGGGCGTACGGCAGGTCGTGCGTGACCATCAGGACGGTGACGTCGAGGGCGCGCAGGATGTCGGCGAGCTCACGCCGGGAGGCCGGGTCGAGGTTGGAGGACGGCTCGTCCAGGACGAGGATCTCGGGCTCCATGACGAGGACGGTCGCGACGGCCACCCGGCGCCGCTGCCCGAAGGAGAGGTGGTGCGGGGGCCGGTCGGCGAAGCCCTCCATGCCGACGAGGGCCAGCGCCTTGCGTACGCGCGCCTCCAGCTCGGGCCCGCGCACCCCGGCCGTCGCCGGGCCGAAGGCGACGTCCTCCCGGACGGTGGGCATGAAGAGCTGGTCGTCGGGGTCCTGGAAGACGATGCCGACCCGGCGGCGGACCTCGGCGAGGTTCCGCCTCTCCACCGGCAGCCCGCCGACCCGGACACCGCCCAGGCCGCCGCCGAGGATGCCGTTGAGGTGGAGGACCAGGGTGGTCTTGCCGGCGCCGTTCGGGCCGAGCAGGGCGACGCGCTCGCCGCGGGCGACCGTGAGGTCGACGCCGAAGAGGGCCTGGTGGCCGTCGGGGTAGGCGTAGGCGAGGCCGGAGACTTCCAGGGAGTACGGGGTGGGGGTTACGGGAGGTGTGGGAGATGCGGGGGGCATGGTGGTCTCCGTCCGGGGTGCGGTGGCCAGGCGAAATTCAGCCCGTCCGGCGCTTGAGGACACCGCGCGTCAGCGCGGAACGGGGGTCCGGGGGCTTGCCCCCGGTTCCGGGAAGGGGCGGGGCCGGGGAAAAGCCCCGCGCAGCGGCACCCCGCCCCGGCCCGCCGCTCACCCCGCCGCATACGCCCACCCACCCGCGCACACCGCCAGAGCCGCCACCGGCAGAGCCGCCGCCCGCGCCCACTGCGCCCGTGTCGCCGTCACCTCGTCGATGACCGGCACGGCGCCCGCGTACCCCCGGCTGACCATCGCCAGATGGACGCGCTCCCCCCGCTCGTAGGAGCGGATGAACAGCGTGCCCGCCGTCCTGGCCAGCACGCCCCAGTGCCGGACGCCGCGCGCGCGGAAGCCGCGCGAGGCGCGGGCGACCCGCATCCGCCGCAGCTCGTCGGCGACGACGTCCCCGTACCGGATCATGAAGGACGCGATCTGGACGAGCAGCGGCGGCAGCCGGAGGCGCTGGAGGCCCAGCAGCAGGGCGCGCAGCTCGGTGGTGGCGGCCAGGAGGACGGAGGCGGCGACGCCGAGGGTGCCCTTGGCGAGGACGTTCCAGGCGCCCCAGAGGCCGGCTTCGCTGAGGGCGAGACCGAGGACGCGCACCCGCTCCCCCTCGGCGACGAACGGCATCAGCACGGCGAACGCCACGAAGGGGACCTCGATCAGCATCCGGCGGAGGAGGACGGCCGCGGGGATCCGGGCGGTGGCGGCGACAACGGCGAGGAGCGCGGCGTACAGCGCGAAGGCCCAGACCGCGGTGCGCGGGGTGGAGACCACGACGAGGACGAAGGCGAGCACGGCGAGGAGCTTGCAGTGCGGGGGCAGCGCGTGCACCGGGGAGCGGCCGGGCCGGTAGAGCCGGTGGGAGGCGTGGCCGGCGCCCATGTCAGACGGACCCGGCCGCCGGGGCCTCCGCGGCGGACGCGGCCGTGCGGGAGCGGCGCCGGCGGACGACGAGGAAGACACCGGTGCCGGCGGCGAGGGTGGCGCCGACGCCGATCACCCCGGCGAGGCCGCCGGAGATCCGGGTGTCGGAGACGTCCTTGACCTGGTAGTCGGCGAGGGGGGAGCCCTTGGCGGCGTGTTCCTCGGTCTTGCTGTCGAGGCCCTTGTCGTGGGCGACCTTCTCCAGGCCGTCGGGGCTGGTGGAGGCGTAGTAGCTGACGCCGCCGGCGCAGACGAGGGCGGCGGCGAGGCCGGCGGCCCACACCCGGCGGACGGAGCGGCGGGCGGGGACGGGGGCCCGCGCGGGCACGGGCTCCGGGGCGGGCGCCCTGGACGTCCGCAGTTCCAGCGGCCGTACGAGCCCGCGGGCGCCGTGCACGAGGTCGGGCCGCACGGCGATCACCGCGCCGACCGTCAGGGCGGTGATGGCGGCCTCGCCGATGCCGATGAGGACGTGCACGCCGACCATGGCCGTGAAGACCTTGCCGAGCGGGACGTCGGTGGTGCCGCCGAGGGCGTAGAGGAAGGTGAAGGCGCAGGCGGCGGCCGGTACGGACACCAGCGCGGCGACGAACGAGGCGGCGGTGACGCCGGACCTGCGGCGGGGCAGGAGGGCGAGGAGCGCGCGGAAGGTGCCGTAGGCCACGAGGGTGGTGACGACGCCCATGTCGGTGATGTTGACGCCGAGCGCGGTGAGGCCGCCGTCCGCGAAGAGCACTCCCTGCATCAGCAGGACGACGGATATGCAGAGGACGGCGGTGTACGGGCCGACGAGTATCGCGGCGAGGGCACCGCCCAGGAGGTGTCCGCTGGTACCGGCGGCGACGGGGAAGTTGAGCATCTGGACGGCGAAGACGAAGGCGGCGACGAGGCCGGCGAGCGGTGCCGCCCTGTCGTCGAGCTCGCGGCGCGCGCCACGGAGGGCGGTGGCGACGGCCGCCGCGGCGAGGGCGCCGGTGGCGAGGGAGACCGGGGCGTCGATGAATCCGTCGGGGACGTGCATGGCGGGACTCCGCTCTGCGGGGCCGTGCGCGGTGGCCTGCGGCGGGGCTGTGCGCCACAGGTGTCCGGCACGGCTGATCGTCACGGGCGGCGCGTCCGCTGTCCGGCGTGCTCCGCGCGGCGCGGGGCTCGCGCGGTGCCGCGCGCCCGTGCGGATGCACCGGCCCGCACGCCGTGCAACGGAGGAACCGCTCGATGATAGGCGCGTGTTGCGAACCCTTCGCAAGAGCGTGTGCGCCGCTTCTGCACGCCTCTCGCTCACCCGCGCGCCGCCAGCGGTGGCGGGAGACGGCGTCTGCCCGAATGCTGAATCCCGGAGGACTACGTTCCGCGGACTTCGGAGGTTGCCACATGGCCACGGCCGCCGCGCCCACCGCCGAGGTCCCCGTGACCCCGCCCGAGCTCAGCCGCCGCCGGATCAACCTCGTCTTCGTCACGATCGTCCTCGGCATGCTGCTGGCCGCCCTCGACCAGACGATCGTGTCGACCGCGCTGCCGACGATCGTCGCGGACCTGGGCGGCGGCGGGCACATGGCGTGGGTGGTGACGGCGTACCTCCTCGCCGAGACCGTCTCGACCGTCCTCGTCGGCAAGTTCGGCGACCTCTTCGGCCGAAAGGTGATCTTCCAGCTGAGCGCGGTGGTGTTCGTCGGCGGCTCGGTCTTCGCGGGCGCGGCCAACTCCATGCTGATGCTGATCGCCGCGCGAGCCCTCCAGGGGATCGGCGGCGGCGGTCTGATGGTGACGGCGATGGCGCTGATCGCGGACGTCATCCCGTTGCGCGAACGCGGAAAGTACCAGGGGGCGCTGGGCGCGGTGTTCGGCGTCACGACGGTGGTCGGGCCGACGCTCGGCGGGGTCTTCACCGACCACGCGACCTGGCGCTGGTGCTTCTACGTCAACGTGCCCGTGGCGATCGTCATGGTGGTCATGGCGGCGCGGACGATCCCGGTGGTGCGCTCGGCGGTGCGGCCCGTCATCGACTACGCGGGCATCGCGCTGGTGGCGCTCGGCGCGTCCGGGCTGGTGCTGGGCCTGGAGTGGGGCGGCAACGAGTACGCGTGGGGGTCGCCCGTCATCATCGGCCTGTTCGCGGGCTCGATCGTGCTGCTGGCCGCGTTCGTCCGGGTGGAGCTGCGGGCCGAGGAACCCATGCTCCCCATGCACCTCTTCGCCAACCCCGTCTTCACGATCTGCTCGGTGCTCAGCTTCATCGTGGGTTTCGCGATGCTGGGGGCGCTGACGTACCTGCCGACGTATCTCCAGTACGTGGACGGGGTGTCGGCCACCATGTCGGGCGTACGGGCGCTGCCCATGGTCGCCGGGCTGCTGGGCGCGTCGATGCTGTCCGGCGTGGCGGTCAGCCGCACCGGCCGCTACCGCGTCTTCCCGATCGCCGGGATGGCCGTGATGGCGCTGGGCCTGTTCCTGATGTCGACGATGGGCGCGTCGACGGGGCCGTGGCTGGAGTCGCTGTACATGTTCGTGCTCGGCGCCGGCATCGGACTGGCCATGCAGGTGCTGACGATCGCCGTGCAGAACACGGTGCCGTACCACGAACTGGGCACGGCGACCTCGGGCGTGACCTTCTTCCGCACCCTGGGCAGCGCCTTCGGCACGGCCATCTTCGGCACGCTCTACGTCAAGCAGCTCCGGCCCAACCTGGAGGAGGCGCTCGCCCGCTCCCCCGGCGTCCCGCCGGCCGCGGTGCAGAGCCCGCAGGACCTCGCCCGGCTCACCCCGGAGCAGGCGCGGCCGGTCATCGACGCCTACGCGGAGACGATCAACTACGTCTTCCTGTGGGTCGTCCCCGTCGCGCTCGCCGGCTTCGTCGCCGCGTGGTTCCTCAAGCAGGTGCCGCTGCGCGACAGCGCGCGGGCGGGGGCGCAGGACATGGGCGAGGCGTTCTCGGCGCCCGACTCGGCGGAGGCGCAGCGCCAGTTGGAACGGGCGGTGGCGAGCGTCATGCGCAAGGCCGAGGGCCCCCCGGTGAGCCGCCAGGTCCTCGCCGCCTCGGGCAGCTCCCTGGGCCCGGCCGAGGCCTGGACGCTGGGCCAGATCCACTGGCGCCTCCGCGTCCGCGGCGAGGCCCTCCTCTCCTCCGTGGCCGCAGCCCACCGCATGCCCCCGGAGGCCCTGGAACCGGCCTTCACCCGCACCGCCGCCGCCGGCCTCGCCCGCCTGGACGGCGACCACCTCACCCTCACCCCGGCCGGCGAGGCCGAACTCGACCGCCTGGGCACGGCCTGGCGCGCCTGGCTGGCCGGCCACCTGAACGACTGGGACGTCACGGACCCGCAGGACAGGGCGCTCCTGGACAGGGCGCTGGACACGATGGCGGCGCGGCTGCTGGAGGAGGACGAGAAGGGGCAGGAGCGGATCGGGGTGTAGGGGCGGGGCCGGGCCGATCCGGTCTTTCGCCATCGCCCAAGAGGACCGCAGCGGCACGCCGTTCACCCCTGCGGCACCGCCCGGCGGACCCTAGGCTGAGCCCGTGGCCCGTACCGAGTACTACGACGACCCCACCGCCCCCGAGCCCAACTCCCTGGTCGTCGCCGCCTCGGCCGTCGTCACCGACGCCGCGGGCCACGTCCTGCTCCAGCGCCGCCGTGACAGCGGCCTGTGGGCCCTGCCGGGCGGCGGCATGGAGATGAGTGATTCCCTGCCCGGCGCCGCCGTGCGCGAGGTCAAGGAGGAGACCGGGCTCGACGTGGAGATCACCGGGCTCGTGGGGACGTACACCGATCCGCGACACGTGATCGCCTATACGGACGGCGAGGTGCGCCGGCAGTTCAACGTCTGCTTCACCGCCCGCATCACCGGTGGCGCGCTCGCCGTCTCGGAGGAGTCCACGGAGCTCCGCTTCGTGACGCCGGACGAACTGGACGCGCTCCCCACGCACCACACGCAACGGCTCCGGCTGGAGCATTACCTGGCCCGCCGGGAGCAGCCCTACCTGGGCTGACGCGCCCCCGTCACAGCGCCGCCCGGCTCCCCGTGTCCACCGCCGTCGTGGCCGTCGCCGCGCGGGCCGCCGCGTCCGCGACCTGGTCGGCGGTCAGGACGTAGCCGGTCTCCGTGTCGGCGGTGGAGCGGGCGAAGACGACGCCGTAGACCTTGCCGGTGGTGGTGAGGAGGGGGCCGCCGGAGTTGCCGGGGCGGACGGTGGAGCGGACGGAGTAGACGGTGCGGCTGGTGATGCCGTCGCCGTAGATGTCCTGGCCCTTGGCGCGGACCTCGTTGGCGACGGTCGCGGCGCGCAGGTCGAGGCCGCCGTTCTCGGGGAAGCCCGCGACGACGGCCGCGTCGCCGCGCTTGGCGGTCTTGTCGAAGGGGAGGACGGGGGCGTTCAGGCCGGGGACGTCGAGGACGGCCACGTCGGTCTTCGGGTCGAAGAGCACGACCTTCGCGGGGTACGCCTTGCCGACGCCGCCGATCTTCACGGTCGGGCGGCTGACGCCCGCCACGACGTGGGCGTTGGTCATCACATGGCGGGACGCGTAGACGAAGCCGCTGCCCTCCTGGCCCCGGCGGCCGTCGCCGACGTCGGCGACACCCTCGACCTTGACGACGCTCTCGCGCGCGGCGCGCGTCGCGGCGACGGTGACCGCGTCGCCGGAGGGCTTGGCGACGCTGGTGGCCGGTTCGTTCTCGAAGGGGTTGAAGACCTGCGGGAAGCCCGCCCCGGACAGCGCGTCCGTCGTGCGGCTGAACCAGGTGGGCGCCTGTTCGGGCATCGCCTTCTGGACGGCCCCGAGCAGCGTGGAGTCCTTGATCTCCCTCGTCAGGAGGGTGGAGTTCGCCGAGACGAGGACGCTCGCGGCGACCCAGCCCACGAGGAGCACGGCCAGTGAGTTGACGGCCGCGCCGCCGATGCCGTCCACGCCGCGCACGGGCGCCCACGTCAGCCTGCGGCGCAGCTGCCAGGCCAGCCGCCCGGCCAGGGCGTGCCCGATCGCGGCGGGCAGCAGGACGACGAGCACGGCGACGACCGCGGCCGTCGAGGTGCCCGCGGTGAAGGGCTCCAGGGCGTACGGCAGCGCCAGCACGCCCAGCACCGCGCCGCCGAGGAACCCGGCGAGCAGCACCACTCCGGCGACCAGGCCGCGCCGGAAGCCCGAGACCGCGTAGGCGACGACGATCAGCATGAGAAGCACATCGAGCAGGTTCAACGTGGAGCCCTTTCCGTCACACGCGCCCCCGACCGCGCCCACAACGTGTGTGGACTTAAGAAAACGCCCGTTTAGGGACCAACAGTTCCCTCACATGGCGTAGACCACAAAACGTGACCGCCGGGGAAACGGACGGGCCCGGTGGGTCTCCTGTTCCCAGGAGACCCACCGGGCCCGTTCCTCATCCGTCCTCGGCCGGGCCGTTACGGCCCGGTCTCAGCGGTCAGACGCCGCTCGGCTCCCGCACCGGCTCGCGGTCCGCCACCCGCTCCGGGGCCTCGTCCGTGAGCCGCTCCTGGAGCTTCTCGCCCTCGACGTCCACGTTCGGCAGCACCTTGCCGAGCCAGCCCGGCATCCACCAGGCGGCCTTGCCCAGCAGGGCGAGGACGGCCGGGACGATCGCCATGCGGACGACGAACGCGTCGAAGAAGACGGCGATGGCCAGGCCGAAGCCGATCATCTTGATCATCTGCTCCGAGGAGCCGATGAAGCCGGCGAAGACGCTGATCATGATGATGGCGGCGGCCGTGACGACCCGCGCGCCGTGCTTGAAGCCGGTCACGACGGCCTGGCCGGGACGCTCGCCGTGGACGAACGCCTCCCGCATCCGGGTGACGAGGAAGACCTCGTAGTCCATCGCGAGACCGAAGACGACACCCACCATGAAGATCGGCATCATGCTCATGATCGGGCCGGTCTCCTCGACCCCGAAGAGCGAGCCCAGCCAGCCCCACTGGAAGACCGCGACGACGGCACCGAGGGCCGCGACCACGGACAGCAGGAAGCCGAGCGCCGCCTTCAGCGGGACGAGCACGGACCGGAAGACGACCATCAGCAGCAGGAAGGCCAGGCCGACGACGAGCGCCAGGTACGGCAGCAGCGCGTCGTTCAGCTTCTGCGAGACGTCGATGTTCATCGCCGTCGCGCCGGTGACGAGCACCTTCGCGCCCGCGTCGGCACCCGCCGCGGCGCCCTTGTCGCGGATCTCGTGGACCAGGTCCTCGGTCTCGACGCTGGTCGGCTTGGACTTGGGGACGACCAGCAGGGTGGCCGCGTCCCCGGCCTTGTTGAACTGCGCGGGCGTGACCGTCGCGACGTTGCCCAGGCCCTTCAGGGTGTTCTGGACCTTGTCCATCGCGCCCTTGGGGTCCTTGGCGCCGGCCACGTCGCCGACGACCATCAGCGGACCGTTGAAGCCGGGGCCGAAGCCCTCGGACAGCAGGTCGTACGCCTTGCGCTGGGTGGTGTTCTTGGAGGCGGCGCCGTCGTCCGGCAGGCCCAGCTCCAGGGAGGCGGCCGGCACGGCCATCGCGCCCAGGCCGAGCACACCGGCCACCAGGACCAGCACCGGCTTGCGCAGGACGAAACGGGCCCAGCGGGTGCCCATGTTCGCCTTCTCGTCGGCGGCCGCGCCCGGCTTCGCCTTGCGGACCTTGCGGGCCAGCACCTGCTTGCCCGCGAAGCCGAGCAGCGCGGGGATGAAGGTGAGCGCGATGAGGACGGCGATGGCGACCGTACCGGCGGCGGCCATGCCCATCTTCGTCAGCATGGGGATGTTGACGACCGCGAGACCGGCCAGCGCGATGACGACCGTGAGACCGGCGAAGACGACGGCGGAACCGGCGGTGCCGACGGCCCGGCCGGCGGCCTCCTCCCGCTCCCGGCCCTCGGCGAGCTCCGCGCGGTAGCGGGAGACGATGAACAGCGCGTAGTCGATGCCGACCGCGAGGCCGATCATCATGGCCAGCGTGGAGGTGTTGGTGGAGAGGTCCAGGACCGGCGCCAGCGCGGCGATCGAGGAGACGCCGATGCCCACGCCGATGATGGCGGTCAGCAGCGGCAGACCGGCCGCGACCAGCGAGCCGAAGGTGATCAGCAGGACGACCGCCGACACCGCGATGCCGATGGCCTCCGAGCCGCCCTCGGGCATGGACTGGAGCACGCTGCCGCCGACCTCGACGGTCAGGCCCGCGTCACGCCCGTCCTGCGCGGCGTCCTTCAGCTCGTCGCGCGAGGACTCCTCCAGGTCCATGGACTTGACCTTGTACGCCACGGAGGCGTAGCCGGTGGTCCCGGACGGGTTCACGGACTGGCCGAGGAACGGGTCGACGGCCGTGGCGACCTGCGGGCTGCGCTTGAGGTCGCCGATGACCTTCTCGACGGCCGCCTTGTTCTTCGCGTCGGTGAGCTTCTGGCCCTCCGGCGCCTTGAAGACGACGCGGGCGCTCGCGTTCTGCTCGTTGTTGCCCGGGAAGCGCTTCTCCAGCAGGTCGAACGCCTGCTGCGCCTCGGTGCCGGGTATGGAGAAGTCGTTGTTGGAGGACTTGGACGCCGTGGCGGCGCCGGCCCCGGCCAGCACCAGCAGCAACAGCCAGGTGAGGGCGAAGTACCAGCGGCGCCGGTAGGCGAGCCGGCCTATTTTGTAGAGGAACGTGGCCACGAGAAGGTCGTGCTCCCGTCGGATCAGGTGGACGAACAGGGCATGGGGGGCCAGCCCGACGACGAGAGCGGCGCGTCAGGTGGGAGGTGTGGGGGTGGTGGGGAGAGTGGAAGCCTGAGCTACAGGCCGAGGGCGGGGAGGACCACGGCGTCGATGTAGCGGCTCAGGTACGCGGGATCGGCGTTCCGGTCCTCGACCAGCGGCCGGGTGAGGAAGGCACCGAGCATCATGTGCGGGACGAAATCCAGCGCGGGGGTGTCCGCGGCGATCTCGCCCCGGTCGACCGCGCGCCGCAGCAACGCTTCCATGCCGGCTTTCTCCGGCTCGATCAGCAGCTCGCGCAGGGCGCGGTGGAGATCGGGGTTCGTGTGGATCGCGTGCCCCAGACCCCGCATAAGGGCGGCGTCCTGTTCCATCTGCGCATCGTCGGCCTCGCACACCAGGGCCTGGAGGTCATCGCGCACCGAACCGGTGTCGATGTCCGCCAACTTGATCGGCTTCGTGTGGCGCAGGGCGCTCACCACCAGCTCCGGCTTGCCCTTCCACTGGCGGTAGAGGGTGGCTTTGCTGGAGTGCGTACGGGCCGCGACGGCGTCCATGGTGAGGGCGTCGTAGCCGACCTCACGCAGGATGTCGAGCACGGCTTCGTACAGCTCGGCCTCGCGCTCAGGGGTCAGCCGGGTGCGTCGCACCGCCGGAGTGGGTGATTCCGTCGGCATTGCCACGCCTCCCTTCCGGCTGACCGGTGAACTGCTGAACGAAACGGTTTCGTACACCTTGAGGGTACGGGGCCGAAAAGCGGGACGACGCCGTTCCGGTGGTGTTCTCCGTCACGGTGACCGAGTTGCCGCGGCCCCCGGGGCCCGAAACCATGGGTGGGGTGAGAGAGGACCCTGGCGCGTATCTCCGCTTCCCGCATCTGCACGGCGATCTCCTCTGCTTCACCGCCGAGGACGATCTCTGGGTGGCGCCCCTGGCCCCCGTGGGCGCGGCCGACGACGGACCGGGAGGTCCGGGGGCGGCCGGGCGGGCCTGGCGGCTGACCGTCGACCGGACCCGGGTGGGGCACCCCCGCTTCTCGCCCGACGGCCGGCACATCGCCTTCACCACCTGGCGCAGCCTCGACCCCGAGATCCACCTCGCCTCCGTGGCGGGCGGCCCCGCCCGCCGGCTCACCTACTGGGGCAGCGGCGACGCCCGTGTCTGCGGCTGGGCGCCGCCCGACGAGCACGGCACCTGCGACATCCTCGCCGTCTCCTCGCACGGCCAGCCCTTCTCGTACTTCTCCTGGGCCTACCGGCTGCCCACCGACGGCAGCCCCGGCGGCCGGCTGCCCTGGGGCCCGGTCTCGGACATCGCGACCCGCGGCGCGGATCACAAGACGCTGCTGCTGGCCGGCAAGCCGCCGCACGAACCCGCCGCGTGGAAGCGCTACCGCGGCGGGGCGACCGGCCGGCTGTGGCTGCACGGCACCCGGCTGGTCCCGGACCTGGGCGGCCACCTGGAGTCGCCGATGTTCGTCGGCGACCGGATCGCCTTCCTCTCCGACCACGAGGGCGTCGGCAACCTCTACTCCTGCCTCCCCGACAGCTCCGACCTGCGCCGCCACACCGACCACGACGCCTTCTACGCCCGGCACGCCTCGACCGACGGCACCCGCGTCGTCTACCAGTGCGCGGGCGAACTGTGGCTGGTCGACGACTTCGGGCCGCGGGGCGTCCCGCGCCGGCTGGACGTCCGCCTGGGCGGGCCGCGTGCGGGCAGGCGGACGTACCAGGTGCAGGCCGCCTCGCACGTCGACGCGCTGACGGTGGACGCGACCGGCCGGGCCAGCGCCGTCCAGGTGCGCGGCAGCCTCTACTGGCTCACCCACCGCGACGGCCCGGCCCGGACGATCGCCGACACCCCGGGCGTCCGGGTCCGGCTGCCGGAGATGCTCGGCTCGACCGGCCAGGTGGCCTATGTGACGGACGCGGAGGGCGAGGACGCGATCGAGATCGCGCAGCTTCCGCGCGCCACCGGGCCCAGCGAGCCGCGCCGGCTGGCGGTGGGCCGGATCGGCCGGGTGCAGGAGCTGCTCGCGTCGCCGGACGGCGAGCGGCTGGCGGTCGCCGCGCACGACGGGCGGCTGCTGCTCGTGGACACCTCGGCGGGTGAGGAAGGTGAAGGGGGTGAGGCGGACGGGACCGGTGGGGCCGCCGGTGTCGTCAGCGAGCTCATCCGCTCCACCAACGGCCCCGTCCGCGACCTCGCCTTCTCCCCCGACTCCGCCTGGCTGACCTGGTCGCACCCCGGCATCGGCCGCTCCCTGCGCCAGATCAAGATCGCCCGGCTCTCGGACCGGCTGATCGTCGACGTCACCAACGGCCGCTTCGAGGACGAGCAGCCCGTCTTCACCCGCGACGGCCGCTACCTCGCCTTCCTCTCCTGGCGCGGCTTCGACCCGGTCTACGACGTCCACACCGGCGACCTCTCCTTCCCGCTGGGCTGCCGCCCCTACCTCGTACCGCTGTCGTCCGCGACGCCCTCGCCGTTCGCGCTGTCGGCGGAGGGCAGGCCGGCGGCCGGCGGGCTGGACGCGGACGAGAACGGCGGCGCGGACGGGGCGACGCTGGTGGAGGTGGAGGGGCTGGAGAGCCGGGTGACGCCGTTCCCGGTGGCCGCCTCCAAGTACTCGGCGCTCCACCCGGTCAGCGGCGGCGGCCTGGTCTGGCTGCGCTGGCCGATCTCCGGCGCCCTGGGCGAGACGTTCGCCAACCCCGCCGACACCTCCGGCCGCCCCACGCTCGAACACTTCGACCTGGCGAAGGCCAAGCGCACCGAACTCACCAGCTCCCTCGACTGGTTCGCGGTCAGCGGCGACGGCACCCGGCTGGTCGTCAACGACGAGGGCGAGCTGCGCGCCGTACCCGCCACGGACGTCGGCGACCCCGACTCCACGGTCTACATCGACATGCGGCGCATCCTGCACGACGTGGACCCGGCGGCCGAGTGGCGGCAGGCGTACGAGGAGGCGGGCCGGATCGTCCGCGCGTACTTCTGGGAGCCGGGGATGTGCGGCGTCGACTGGGACGGGGTGCTGGCGCAGTACCGGCCGCTGGTCGAACGGGTCGCCACCCCCGACGACTTCGCGGACCTGCTGCGCGAGGTCCTCGGCGAGCTGGGCACCTCTCACGCGTACGTCGTCCCGGCGCGCCGCAACGAGGGCCCGCCGCACTACCAGCGGGCCATCGGGCTGCTCGGCGCGAACCTGGTCCGGGGCAAGGACGGCTCCTGGACCGTGCGCCGCATCCTGCCCGGCGACTCCTCCGACTCCAAGGCGCGTTCGCCGCTGGCCGGTTCGGGCATCCGGGAGGGCGCGGCGCTCACGCACGTCGACGGGCGGCCGGTGGACCCGGTCGCGGGCCCGTACCCGCTGCTGTCGGCGGCGGGCGGCACGACCGTGGAGCTGACGTTCCGGCCGCCGGAGGGCGAGGGCCCGGCCCGCCGGGTGGCCGTCGTGCCGCTGGTCGACGAGCGGCCGCTGCGCTACCAGGACTGGGTGGCCAAGCGCCGCGCGGTCGTCCGGGACCTCAGCGGCGGCAAGTGCGGCTATCTGCACATCCCCGACATGGGCGGCTCCGGCTGGGCGCAGTTCAACCGCGACCTGCGGATGGAGATGTCACGGCCGGCGCTGATCGTGGACGTGCGCGGCAACGCGGGCGGCAACATCAGCGAGCTGGTGGTGGAGAAGCTGACCCGCACGATCGTCGGCTGGGACCTGACGCGGGACGCCCAGCCGGTGTCGTACGCGAGCAACGCGCCGCGCGGGCCGGTCGTCGCGATCGCGGACGAGATGACCTCCTCCGACGGCGACATGATCACCGCGGCGTTCAAGCTCCAGGGCATCGGGCCGGTGGTGGGCCTGCGCACCTGGGGCGGCGTGGTCGGGATGACCGGGCGGCACCGGCTGGGCGACGGCACCGCGATCACCGTGCCCATGAACGCCGCGTGGTTCGACGCGTACGGCTGGGGCGTGGAGAACCACGGGGTCGAGCCCGACATCGAGATCGACCGCACCCCGCTGGACTGGGCGGAGGGCCGGCACAAGCAGCTCGACGACGCGGTGCGGGTGGCGCTCGATCTGCTGGAACGGCACGGGGCGGCGAACCCGCCGGACTACTCGGGGGTGCCGGACCTGCGGCGGCCGAAGCTGCCGCCGCGCCGGTGAACCGAGAAGCGAGAAGTAAGGGGCACTCCCCCAGAGGGAGTGCCCCTTACTTCTCGCTTCTGCTACGTCCTACCGGCGGTCGTCCATCTCGTCCTGTATGTCGTCGAAGGACCGCTGACCCTGTTGACGGGCCTCGTCGGCGCGCTGGCGGAGCCGTTCCTGCTCGCTCTGGCCGCGCTGCTTCGCCTCGTCCTGCTTGCCCTGTAGCTTCTCCTTGGCCTGCTGGGCCTTGGCCTGCATCTCGTCCTTGATGCCCATGCTGGTTCACTCCTAGCGGGGTGGGGGATGGGGCGGATGAGCGCCCCGGATCAGCGTGGCACGCACCCCCACGGCACGCATATCGGACGATTACGGAACGCTACGCTCGCGCCTCGGACGCTCCGTACGGGCCTTCTCGTCCGCCGCGCCGCCCGCGCCCACCAGCCCGGCCCGCGCCCCTTCGAGCAGCGGCCCGAAGCGGCGCATCTCGCGCCGGGCGCCCAGCGCGAGGGGGCCGGGCAGCAGGCCGCGCACCGGCTGCATGCCGCGCAGCCAGCCCTGACCGTAGACGTGGGCCGAGCGCCGCTCGATGCCGGTGACCAGCCGGTCGACGGCCGGGCCCAGCGGATAGGTGCGGTTCAGCGGCCACGGCAGGCGCTGCCGCAGCTCGCGCATCACCTCGTTCTCGTCGGCGCCGCGCACCATGTCCGTGTCGGTCCAGGTGAGGTAGCCGACGCCGACCCGTACGCCCTTGTGGCCGACCTCGGCGCGCAGGCAGTGCGCGTACGCCTCGACGCCGGACTTCGAGGCGCAGTACGCGGTCATCATGGGCGCGGGTGCGAGGGCGGCGAGGGAGGCGATCTGGAGCAGATAGCCGCGGCTCTCGGACAGGACGGGCAGGAAGGCGCGCCCGGTGACCGCGCTGCCGATGAGGTTGACCTCGATGACGCGGCGCCAGGTCTCCGGGTCGGAGTCGGCGAAGGGCCCGCCGGACGCGACGCCCGCGTTGGCGACGACGATGTCCACCTTGCCGAAGCGGGCCTTGACCTCGGCGGCGACCTCGGCCATCGCCTCGTGGTCGGTGACGTCGGCGTGCCAGTGGGCCGCGTCCTCGTGCAGCGAGCGGGCGACGCGGCGCAGCTCCTCGGGCTCCAGGCCGACGAGCGCGACCTTGGCGCCCCGCGCGGAAAGCTTCCGGGCGAGCTGTTCCCCGACCCCGCGGGCGGCCCCGGTCACCACGGCGACCTGGCCTTCCAGGGCGATACGTCCTCTCATCGCGCTGCCTCCGTGACGGGTGAGGGCGCGGGTGCGGCGCTGCGGGCCCTGGGCGCCCGCAGCAGCTGGTACTCGGTGAGGTCGACGCGCCGGGTGGCGCGGCGGAACGCGGAGGTGGTGTCCGGCCAGAGGGTGGTGTTGCGGCCCTCCGCGTCCAGGTACCAGCTCCGGCAGCCGCCGGTGCTCCAGACCGTGCGCCGCATCCGCGACTGGAGGCCGCGGTTCCAGACGCCCATGGCGGAGCGGCGGGCGTCGAGCGCGGCGCGGCCGCCGAGGGTGTCCAACTGCCGCATGTAGTCGGCCAGGTAGTTCAGCTGGGACTCGATCATCAGGATCATCGAGCTGTTGCCGAGGCCGGTGTTGGGGCCGAGGACCATCAGGAAGTTGGGGAAGCCGGGCACGCTGGCGCCGCGCAGGGTGGCCATGCCGCCCTTCCACGCCTCGGCGAGGGTGACCCCGTCGACGCCGGTCACGTGCGCGGCCATCGGCACGTCGGTCACCCGGAAGCCGGTGCCGAAGACGAGGGCGTCGGCCTCCGTCTCCGTGCCGTCGGCGGCGATCAGCGTCGAGCCGCGGACCTCGGCGAGGCCGGAGGTCACGACGTCCACATTGGGCCGGGTGAGGGCCGGGTAGTAGTCGTTGGAGAGCAGGATCCGCTTGCAGCCGATGCGGTAGTCGGGGGTGAGCGCGGCCCGTAGCGCGGGGTCCTTGACGGCCTTGCGCAGATGCGCCCGGGCGACGTTCTCGACCAGGCCGAACCGCTCCGGGCGCTTGGTGAAGACGCTGACCTGGGCCTCGCGGACGCCCCAGAGGAACCCGCGGCGCAGGGTGCGGGTCGGGGGCACGTGGGTGTGCAGCCAGCGCTCGGCGGCGGTGATCCGCCGGTCGGCGCGGGGCAGCACCCAGGGCGGGGTGCGCTGGAAGAGCGTCAGCCGGCGCACCTCGGGCTGGACGGCCGGGACGATCTGGATGGCGGAGGCCCCGGTGCCGACGACGGCGAGCCGCTTGCCGCGCAGGTCGTAGGAGTGGTCCCAGCGGGAGGAGTGGAAGACCTTGCCGGGGAAGGTGTCCAGGCCGGGCACGTCGGGGACGCTGGGGTCGGAGAGCGGGCCGCAGGCGGAGACGACGACGTCGGCGGTGCGCGGGCCGGCGGCGGTGTCGATCTCCCAGAGCAGCCGCCCGGCGTCCCAGCGCAGGCCGCGCACCTCGCAGCCGAGGCGCAGGTGCGGGCGGATGCCGAAGGTGTCGGCGACGTGCTCCAGGTAGGCGCGGATGTGCGGCTGGCCGGAGAAGTTGCGGGGCCAGCGGGGGTTGGGGGCGAAGGAGAAGGAGTAGAGATGGGAGGGGACGTCGCAGGCGCAGCCGGGGTAGGAGTTGTCCCGCCAGGTGCCGCCGATCGAGTCGGCCCGCTCCAGGACGACGAAGTCGGTGATGCCCTCGCGGCGCAATCGCACGGCCGCTCCGAGGCCGCCGAATCCGGACCCGATCACCGCCACCCGTGTGTGCTCGTGCTCGTGCTCGGCCATGCCGCCGCCTTCCGGTCTCTCGCGTCGACCGTGCCAGTGATTGCTGGCACGGTGGGAGCGTAGGACAGTGGGCGGAGGAGCGATAGGGGCCGGGGACAAGGAAGTTACCGACGGTTCGGAGGGGCTTCCCCCGTGGACGTAAAGGCATAGGCTGCGGGCGTGGCGAGTGACGAGGACGCCTCCGGGCCCGTGCCGGCGAGCGGTGCCGCCGTGCCCGAGGGGCGCGAGTACCGGGTCGCGGAGCTGGCCGAGGCGGCCGGTGTCTCCGTCCGCACGGTGCGCTTCTACCGCGAGCGCAGACTGCTCCCGCCGCCCCGCCGGGAGGGCCGCATCGCCTGGTACGGCGGGCGCCACCTGGCCCGGCTGCGGGCGATCGCGGCGCTCCTGGAGCGCGGCCACACGCTGGGCGGCATCGCCGAGCTGCTCACGGCGTTCGAGTGCGGCCGGGACGTCGGGGAGCTCCTCGGCCTGGCGGGCGCGGCGATCACCGTCCCGTGGTCGGAGGAGACCGCGGTCCGGCTCACCCCGGCGGAACTGGCCGACCGCTTCCCGGGTGAGGTCACCCCGGAGAACCTCGCGGCCTCCGTGGACATCGGCTACCTCCGGCTGGAGGGCGACGAGCTCGTCCACATCAGCCGCCGCCTGCTCGACGCCTCGACGGCCCTGGTGGCCCACGGCGTCCCGCTGGCCGCGGTGCTCGCCGCCGGCCGCGAGGTCCGCGCCCACGCCGACGCCCTCGCGGAGACCTTCACGACCCTCATCCGCACCCACGTCCTGGCGGACGCCCTCACCCGCGCCGCCGCGGGCCGCCCCGTACCCCCAGCCGAACTCGCCCGCATCACCGACACCCTGAGCCGGCTACGCCCCCTCACCAACACGGTCGTGGAGGCGGAGGTGGCCATGGCCATGGACCGGCGCGTGCGCACCGAACTCGACGAATGGCTCGGTGCGCACGGCGCCGCCGACGAACCGGGACCTGCCCGGCCCGGCTGACGACGGCGGCGATCGTGTGGGCGGACCCATGCCGTAAGTACGGCCCACACGACGGGGGTGGCCGGGTGTGCGGTGCGCGGTGGTGCGGTGCGCGGTGGTGCGGTGTGCAGTGGTGCGGTGTGCGGTGGTGCGGTGTGCGGTGGCGGCTCCGGTCCTCGGGGTTCCGGGAACGGGCGCTGTGCGCAAGGCGATTGAAGCAAGAAGCGACGCGGTGCCGCAGAAGAAGCCGGATACCGCCCGATCAAACGCTTTGTTTGCGCCGAAGGCGGGGATGCGCGGGCGGTGAAGGAGTGCGCCGCGCGGCGGCCGCTGTCGCGGCCGGGCGGCTGTCAGCGGAGGATGACCTCCACCCGCCCCTCCGCCAGTTCGAGCAGCATCTCGTCGAAGTAGCTGTACCGCTCACCCTGCGGGCTCACCATCCGGGCCAGGCTCCGCCGTGCGACGCCGGAGTCCTCCCAGACGAGGGTGAAGGGAGCTGTCGCCCCGAAGTTTCCCCTCAGGCAGTCCCTCACCGCCGCCAAGCAGCCGCCGAAGTACCCGCCGGGCCCGTTGACGGCCTCGCCGAGGGCCAGGTACAGGCCCGGCGCGTCCGTGATGTGCCGCCCGTCCATGCGGTGGACGGTCCCGGCCGCGCGGTCCGGGGTGGCGCGGCCGCGGCAGCCACTCTCCCGTACGAGGTCCAGCCACGCCTGGCGGTCGGAGGTCCCGTAACCGGCCCAGGTGTCGGGCTCCGTCGGACAGCCGCCGATCCGGCGCTCCCAGAGGGGCCGGGCGAGCGCCGGGACCGGATCCCGGAGCGCGTTGGTGAGGTCGACGTCGATCAGCCCGGGGCCGAGTGCCGACGGGCGCCACGCGGCCACCTCGGCGGTGACGTAGCGGTCGGCCAGCTCGGCGCCGGTCCGGTCCAGGACCACCAGGCGTGCCTCTCCGAGCCGCAGCGCGCTCCGGGTGCCGGTGGCGAGGGCCTCCTGGAGCGCGGCGCCGGGGGCGCAGCCGATCAGCCGCAGGGGAGGAGGCTCCGGCTCGTCGTCCGGTGGGTCGATCTCTTCGAAGTCCACGCACGTCCCGAGCGGTTCGTACTCGTCGTGCAGCATCAGCCCCGCCCCGAAGTACGGGTCGTCGGGCGGTTTCAGGTGGTCGTCCGCTCCCTCGATGACGATGTCCCACAACGAGGCGTCCGCGGGGTGGGGGCGGTGTTCGACGACCCGCACGTCCCGCAGGGGCCAGGGGTCGATCCGCTCCGACCCCTCGGGGCACAGCTCGTCGGGCCGCGGCGCCACCCAGATGTCGCCGAGCCGGGCCGAGCCACCCGCCAGCGCCTCGCGCAAGGGGCCGGCGGGATCGCATCCGATGAGCCGGTAGGGCCAGTGGTACAGGTCCACGAACAGCCCGGACACGTCCGCGCAGACGCCCCAATCCGTGTCGTTGTCGGTGTTGACCAGGGCGAACGCCGGGGGGCCGGTCCGGTCGGCGGACTGTGGCCAGATGTGCTTCGGTACGGGGTCCTCCTGGGTGGGTGTACTGGGTCGGATCGTAGACGACCGTCATGAGAACGAGTGACCCATGTATGTACTTGCCAAATTGGAAAATAGTAGCCATCTCGGAAAGGAGAAGATCGTCAGGGTGTGAGGGGAGTCATGAGCGAAGTCGCCGACGCCATGGGGGCGCTGGGCCGCGCGGCGGCCGTGGAGCGGGCCGCCCGGGACGGGAGCGGCTGGTACGCCCGTTACCTGCGGGTGTTCGCGGCGAGCCAGTTGGTGCTCGTCCCGATGGCCCTGCTGTGGCACGGGGCCACCTCGGCGATGGTCTACGCGGCCGCCAACGCGCTCCTCGTGACGGGCCTGAGCGTCTACGCGGCCCGGCAGCGCGTCGTCCGCCGGGGATTCGGCGTCAAGCACGGCCTGGTGGTGGGCGCCTGGGCGGTCACGTTCGGCCTCGTCGTCGCACTCGGCACCACGGTCTTCAAGGACAGCCTGCCGTTCGCGGCGGCCGCCGCCCTGGCCTGTGCGCTGATGGGCGCCCGGCTTGAGACGCGGCACCGGCCATGACGACCGATTCCCGGAACGACCAGCGTGGCACGCACCCTCGCCACGCCCTGGAGCCCCTGCTCAACTCCGCGGTGCGCTTCTCCGTGGCGGCGGCCCTGTCCCGGGTCGACAAGGCGGAGTTCGCCTTCGTCCGCGACCTGGTCGAGGTCACCGATTCGACCCTCTCCAAGCAGGTCGCGGCCTTGGAGGAAGCGGGCCTGGTGGCGGTGCAGAAGGGCCGCGTGGGCCGTCGTCCCCGGACCTGGCTCACCCTTACGGACGAGGGAAGAGCCGTGTACGAACGGCACTTGGCGGCGCTTCGGGCGATCGCGGACGGGGTGGCGCCGTGACGGGTGTGGGTGGCGACCGATCGGCCCTCAGGTGAGGGGGCATTCCAGTTCAGGATGCGCGCGGTTGGGCGAACAGGTCACCACGGCGAGGCTGAGGAAGAGCGGACGCCCTAGGTAGTGGCCGAGTGAGATGTCCCCGCCCCACGCGAGGGTCGCGGCCGCATGAGCGGTCCTCCCCGCGAGCCGGGCGGTGTCACGATCCGCCGCCGAGCCGAAGCGTGGCGCATACTCCGCGAGCCGCTCCCCGAGCCAGTCCGCGGCTTCCTTGGGCTCGTCCCACGTGCCCTGGATCAGTGCGGCGGGCTTCGCCAGCCAGTACGCCGTCTCCAGCGGGGGCAGACCGGTCACCCGCCACTCCGCCGTGGCCTGTCGGTACCGCTCCCGCACATCCGGCGGACTGGTGTCCGTCGGAGGCGTCCGGCAAGGCGGTCGCCGCAGACTCTCCCTGTCGAACTCGGCTTTGTCGCCCACCCAGAGATAACCGTGGAAATGCACAGCCGCAGCCCCTCCCGGAGCGCTGATGGAGGCGGCCCCCGCACTCCCGGAGCGGGAAGGCGGGGGCCGCGTATCGAAGGGTCAGACCGAGAGCCCGAAACGGGCCGGATCGATACCGGCCGCGTCCAGTTCCGCGAGAGTGAACCTCAGCGGCTCCGCGCCGGGCCGCTTGCTGTCACCGAACGCGTAGACGCCGGCTCCGATACGGGCGAGAGTGACGCACGATTCGCCGTCCGGATGTGTGTTGCCGCCGCATGCCTTCGCGAACCGGACGCCGTCGAGGGGCAGGCCGTACAGATCGGTCACAATGAGCCTTCCTGAGTGTGGGACGGATTCCGCAGGAGTGCCCCCACATCGTGGATCCGACCCGGTCGCAGGACCAGCTCTATTCACGTCCTGGCTTAAAGATCACGAGCGGCGTCCGCGCACTCTCTCAAGAAGGTTCGGGCATCGTCCCCGAACAGAGCATGTCTTTCCATGGCAGAAAAAAGTTCCAGGTGTGCGGCCACATCCCGTGAGTCCCGCAGGACGCGAATCCCGGCAGTCGTCTCCACTGTGGTCAGGGTCGTGTCATAGATCGTGAAGGTGTCCATCGGGGCCACCGAAATGTGCCCCCTGGCCGGGACGACTCCCAGTTTCACGTGGGGAAGTCTCGACACCGAGACCAGCCGGTCCAACTGCATGGCCATCGCCGGGGCGGGGACGAGAGGCCATTTGACGGCCAATTCCGACAGGATGAACGTGAACTTCTTGGTCGTGTCGTACAGGATCTCCTGACGGTCCAGCTTCTTCGCGATCAGCCTGCTCTGGTCGCCTTGCAGGTGGGAAAGGCTGGCTTTGATGTACTCCGGCGTGGAGAGGAGTCCAGTGATCATCGACAGCAGAAAGTATCTGAACTCGGACGATGAGGATTCCAGGCCGGCCAGCTCCTGCTGCTTCTGGTGGAGCCCTCGGCGGCGGAGCGACCGCAGATCCTGCCATTCGGTGTGGGCGGTCCTCGCGAGAGCCGTCGCCTCATCGATCAGCTCCTGTGGGGCATCGGTCGCCCTCAGGATGCGTTCGACATCGATGATGCTGGCGAGGACCTTCCCGTTCTCGATTCTGCTGATCTTGGATTGAGACATGTTGCAGCGCTTGGCGAGCCGGTCCCCGGAGAGTCCGGCTCGCTTGCGTACGTCCTTGAGCATGGCCGCCAGATCCTGCTTGGACTGGCCCATCCGCTCGGGGTGGAGCGTCACCCTCCCGTGTACTCCAGGAACGGAATCGACTCGGACACTGCGATCCGCTGGTATTCGACGAACCGACTGACGTCTCCGTCGTGCAGTTCGCGGCTGATCTGTGTGCCATCCGGTCGGTAATTCATGAGGACCACCTTGGACCGGTCGAACATCCAGAAGTCCCGGACCCCCGGCAGCGGGTTCTCCCGTTCCGTGACATCGAGGATGCGGATGTCCTCACCGGCCTTGACGTGGTGCCGGTAGTAATACTCGAACTCGAATCGCAGGTATTCGGAGAGGGGGCGGGTCACGATGTGCACCCGGCCTGCCCTCTTACCCTCCTTGCGCCACTCCCGGACCTCGCCCATCCAGCTCGACCAGTAGTCGTCGGGGGATTTCTCGCCGGCCAGGAAGCGGTCCATCTTTTCGGCTTCTTGAGGCATGGTGTAGACCGGCAGCGTCTCCAGACGCCACGCCTCCGACCGCATGGAGTCGAAGCACCTGTTCCACTCTTCACCAGCCAAGAGCACGGAATGCCTCCTTGAGAACGCTCTCGGGAACCTCCACGAGCCCCTCACCGTGAGGCGGAGTGAAGGCGTCGGACACGTTGCCCTGAACTACGAACGATCCTGTCGTCGTGCGGTACACGTTCGGGCAGTCCTTTTCCCCGCACTCACCATTGCCGTTACCCGTGAGACGGGTGAGCGCCGCGTGTCCGGGCATGCGAACCCCCTTGGCTGCTGGCCCTGTTGGACCGACTGCCGATGACGTTACGAGGGCCTATGCGTGGGCGTCCATGCCAGGACGCGACTATGCGCGTGTCGGACTAAGGATCTTGTTGCGGCGCCTTCCCGTGCGCGGACGCAGCCGTGCGGGGATCGGGTGACGGTGACTGCTCGCCCGCAAGGCCGCGCGTTCCACCACGGCCTTCAGGGTGCGGGCCGCGCGGCCCGGGGTGGCGACGAGGTAGTCGATGGGCCGCCCCATCGGCTGGGAGGCACGGCAAGCGCCGACGATCGCCGGTCCTGGTACGGGCTGAAGGTCCAGTCCGTACCAGGGCGGGCCCATGAACCCACCGGTCACCGGCCGGGTTCCGCGCGGGCCGCCATGTGCCGGATGTTGGACGCTTCCTCCAGAAGCGCCTTGGCTTCGGCGGCATCGGTGCACTCGTAGGCGGCGCGGTGTTCGAGGCCGGTGACGTGGGCGCCGCGCGCGAGGGCGTACAGGGCACGCGCCCGGACCGTGCCCCGCCGCCCGCTCGCCGGTCTACAGGTCGTAGACGGCGGTCACGGGCGCGTGGTCCGACCACCGCTGGTCATGGCTGGCCGCCCGCTCCACGTACGCCTTCACCGCGCGCTCCCCGATCCCCGGCGTCGCGACCTGATAGTCGATCCGCCAGCCCGAGTCGTTGTCGAAGGCGCGCCCGCGGTAGGACCACCAGGAGTACGGGCCCTCGACGCCGGGGTGGAGGGCGCGGACGACGTCCACGTACGCCGCCTCGTCGAAGACGCGGGTCAGCCAGGCGCGCTCCTCGGGGAGGAAGCCGGCGCTCTTGCGGTTGGCCTTCCAGTTCTTGAGGTCGGCCTCGGTGTGGGCGATGTTCCAGTCACCGCAGACGATCACCTCGCGGCCGTCCGCCGCCGCCCGCGCGCGGAGCGCGACCAGGTACGGCAGGAACTCCGCCATGAAGCGTTCCTTCTCGTCCTGGCGCTCCGTGCCCACCTCGCCCGACGGCAGGTAGAGGCTCGCGACCGTGACGCCGGGCAGGTCGATCTCCGCGTAGCGGCCGCTGCCGTCGAACTCGGCCGAGCCGAAGCCGACCCGCACCGCCTCCGGCTCCCGGCGCGAGTAGAGGGAGACGCCCGCGCGGCCCTTGGCCGCCGCCGGGGCGTGCACCGTGTGCCAGCCAGCCGGCTCCCGGACCTCGTCGGGGAGCTGGTGGGCCTCGGCGCGCACCTCCTGGAGGCAGACGACATCGGCCTCGGTCTGCGCCAGCCAGTCCACGAAGCCCTTCTTGGCGGCGGCGCGCAGCCCGTTCACATTCACAGAGGTCACGGTGAGCATTCCGGCACGATACCGACTTCCGAGACAGCACTGCCGCGGACCACCCGTCCACCCGTACGATTTTCCGATGCGTATCGTGACTGCCGCTTACGATCACCCCGACGCCGTGAAGCTCACTGACCAGGTGCAGCAGGAGTACGTGGAGCGCTACGGCGACGGCGACCTCTCCCCCATGGACCCCGCGCAGTTCGACCCGCCGCGTGGCCTATATCTCATCGCCTACGACGAGGACGGCACCCCCGTCGCCACCGGCGGCTGGCGGTCCCAGGAGGCGGGCGAGGAGGGCTACGCCGACGGGGACGCCGAGCTGAAGCGGATGTACGTCGTCCGGGGCGCGCGCGGGCGCGGGCTCGCCCGGAAGATCCTCGCGGCCCTGGAGGACGACGCGCGCCTGGCCGGGCGCACCCGGATGGTGCTGGAGACCGGCGTCATGCAGCCCGAGGCCATCGCCCTGTACCTCTCCTCCGGTTACGAGCCCGCCGAGCCGAAGTTCGGCATGTACCGGTTCCACGACAGCAGCCGGTGCTTCGCCAAGTCCTTCCTCGTCTGACGGTCCGACGAGGAAGGGCGATCCGACGAGGTCCGACGGGCCGACGAGGCGTGACGGCCCGACGAGCGGCCCCGGCTCACTTCTCCCCGATCGCCGCCTCCACCGCCTGCCGCACCCCCTCCGCCGGGTACCTCTCCACCGCGTCCCCGTACGGCTCCAGCGCGTCGTCCACCAGCTCCGGCCGGTCCTCCGCCACCTCCGCGATCAGGACCGTGCTGCCCGGCGGCACCTCCGCCGCCAGCATCTCCACCGCCGCGTTCGCCGCCGTCGCCTCGCGCGCGTCGTGGGCGCCGCCGATCAGCCCGCCCGCGCCGAAGCCGATCATGATGCCGAGCGGGCCGCCGAGGATGCCGACGAGCCCGCCGACCAGGCCGCCCACCGCGAAGCCGCGCGCCGTGCCGGTGTGGTCCTCGGAGTCGGGGAACTCCAGGTTGCCGTCCGCGTCCCGGCTGATCACCGTGGCCTCGCGCAGGCGGATGTCACCGTCCTCGTGCGCCTGCCGCAGGGCGTCGAGGGCGTGCCGCCCCGCCCCAGGGCCGTCGACGTTCATGAACAGGACGTGTTCGTCCATCGTGGCCGCTCCCATGCGTCTGCCGCGTCAGCTGCCGCTGCTCCGGCTGTGCCTGCCTGCTACGTCCGCGCCGGCGGGGTCCGGTCTCCGCCGGACTCCGCCGGAACCGTCGGTTCCAGGCGGTTCCACTGTCGGTTCCACTTTTGCGGCTACCCCGTCGGCCCGCATGTCCACGCCCGCGTTCACCCCCACGTTGGCCCCCGCGTTCACCCCCATGTTCGCTCCCGCGTTCACGCCCCGGCGTCCGCGGGCCCCTCAGCCGCGCCCCCGGCACCGTCCGGCCCCCGCACCGCCTCCGTGAGGTCCAGCGTCGCCTCCGCTCCCCCGCCCTCCGGGTTCGCGAACGTCAGCCGCGCCCCCAGCACCCTGGCCTGGCCCGCCGCGATCGTCAGCCCCAGGCCCAGGCCCGACCCGGATCCCGTACGGAACCGCTGCGGACCCCGCGTGAGCAGCTCCGGCGGAAAGCCGGGCCCGCTGTCCCGCACCCGGACCGCACCGCCGTCCACCTCGACGACGACCGGCGCCCGGCCGTGCCGGAACGCGTTGGTCACCAGGTTGGCCAGGATCCGCTCCACGCGCCGCCCGTCGGTCTCGACCAGGGCGTCCGCGACGATCTTGACCGCGACCTCGGCCCCGCCCGCCTCCACCGGCACCGCCGTGCCCCGCACCGCCCGCCGCGTCAGCTCGCCCAGCGCCCGTACGTCCGTGTCGGCGCGCTCCGCCGAGCCGTCCAGCCGGGCGACCTCCAGGACGTCCTCCATCAGGCCGCTCACCCGCCGCGCCCGCTCCTGGACCATCTCGGCGGGCCGGCCGGGCGGCAGCAGCGCCGCCGCCGCGACCAGGCCGGCCACCGGGGTGCGCAGCTCGTGCGCGATGTTCGCGGTCACCTCGCGCTCGGCCGTCAGCCGGGCGGCCAGCGCGTCGGCCATGGTGTTGACGGCGACCGTCAGCCGCGCGATCTCGTCCTTGCCGCCGCGCGGTCTCAGCCGGGCGCTGAGGTCGCCCTGGGCTATCCGCTCGGCCGTGCGCGCGGAGGCGTTCAGACGGCGGCCCGCCACGGTCGCGAGGCCCACCCCCACGACGCACGCGAAGGCCGTGCCGAGGCCGCCCGCCCACCACAGGACCTCGTCGAGGTTGCGGAGGTTCTCCGTCTGCCGGGTGTAGGGGTGCTTGACGACGATGATGTCGTGGCCCAGCCGGCTGCCCGCCCAGAGCGTCGGCTCGGGGCCGCCGCGCTCCAGGTACGTGGCGCGCTTGCCCTTGTCGATCGCGGCCCGCAGGGGCCCGGGTATCCGTTCGGGGTTGATCAGCGTCCGGGGCCGGTCGACGCCCGCCGCGTGGTCCTCGACGGCCGTGCCCAGCCGGGTGTCGATGGCCTCGCGGGCCGTCTCCAGCTGGTTCATGGCGGTGCGGTGGTGCACGACGAGGCCCATGATGACGGCGACCAGGGCGGCCGTGGCGGTGATGGCCACACCGATCTTCGTACGCAGTCCCATGGCTGGCGGCTCCTCGACGGCTAACGCTGGGGGACGTGGAGCCGGAGGCCGCGCAGGCCGGCGGGGGGCTGGGCGGAGCGGCCAGCGGGCGCTCCGTCGGGGTCGACCGTCACGCGGCTGTAGTAGGCGGAACGATCCTGTCGTACGAGCCCGCTGAGCGTGACCTTCGCCCGGCGCGGCCCGTCCTGACACCCGGGGCCGCACCAGGCGCCCTCCACCCGGCCGACGGCCACGGCGGTGGGCCCGCCCCAGGTCCGCCAGCGCAGGCCGGCCAGCCGGACGGTCTCCGAGACAGAGAGGGCCGCCGGGCGGCGGAGCGGGGGCTTCCCCGGGCCCTCGGAGACGAGGACGGGATCGCCGGCGGCCGCCTGAGGGCTGTGCGCGGGGCCACTGATCTCCAGCC
Source organism: Streptomyces albireticuli (assembly GCF_002192455.1). NCBI lineage: Bacteria > Bacillati > Actinomycetota > Actinomycetes > Kitasatosporales > Streptomycetaceae > Streptomyces > Streptomyces albireticuli. Next base: position 4,589,660 of record NZ_CP021744.1, on the reverse strand, counting down.
CGCCGGGTTCGGCGCACCCGCACAGCAGCACGGCCGCCAGGGCGGCGGCGAGGGCCGCGGCGCCGAGGGGCAGGGCGAGGGTTCGCGGGGAACGCACGGGGTCGGGCTTTCTCTGAGGGGACGGACGGGACGGACGTTTCGAACTGAAGAGCGAGCGAGTCGAACGGGGAGTCGGGCCGGGGTCGGGCCGCCAGGGCCCGGACGCCGATGCTCCGCCGACCACCGGCGCCCGGCCGACCCGGACGCCGGACCCGCCACCGGACCTGTCACCAGGCCGGTCACCAGGACCGGAACCGGACCCGCCGCCCGGTCCGTAGCCGAACGTCCGCACGCCTAGCAGTTCCGACCCACCCGATGGGGCCATTCGTGCCAAATGTAACCGGCGTGGCTGGATTGCCGCCCGCGCCCTTGCCCCTCGGCGGTCGTCAGCTCGTAGGATCACCGCGCTCCAGTGGTCCAGTCCGGTCGCCCCAGTGCCACGGTGGAGGTCACTCATGCACATCGCCCGTCGTACGCTCCTCGGCGCGCTCGCCGGATCCACCGCGCTCGGGGCCGTGGGCCTGTCCCCCGCCGGAGCCGCGGCCGACGACGAGGCCGGAGCGGCGGCCGCCGGGGACGCCGCCGACGCCGACCGCGTCACGGAGGCCGCGCAGGCCGAGGTCAGGCCCTCTTCGGCGGCCGCCGCTGCCGCCCTCGCCCGGCTGCTGCCCCGCCACCACCGCCAGGTCACCTTCCGCACCGTGCCGCGCGCGGGCGGCGCGGACGCCTTCCGGGTGACGGGCGGGCCGGGCGCCCTCGTGGTGGAAGGCACGACGCCGGCCGTGCAGCTCACCGGCTTCCACTGGTACCTCAGACATACGGCCCACGCCCACTTCTCCTGGAACGGTGCGCAGACCGCCCTCCCCGACCGTCTCCCCGGCGTCCGTACCCCGCTCGTCAAGGCCGCGAACGTCACCCACCGCTTCGCCCTCAACGACACCAACGACGGCTACACCGGGCCGTACAAGGGGTGGGACTACTGGGAGCGCGAAATCGATGTACTGGCCCTCCACGGCTACAACGAAGTGCTGGTCTACGCGGGCGCCGACGCGGTCTACCACCGGACGTTCGCGGAGTACGGCTACGACGACGCCGAGCTGCGCCGCTGGCTGCCCGGCCCCGCCCACCAGCCGTGGTGGCTGCTCCAGAACATGTCCTCCTTCGGCGGGCCGGTCTCCGACTCGCTCCTCGAGCGCCGCACCGCCCTGGCGAAGCGGATCGTACGGCGGCTGCGCGAGCTGGGCATGACACCGGTGTTCCCCGGCTACTTCGGCACGGTGCCGCCCGGCTTCACCCGCCGCAACCCCGGCGCGCGCACCGTCCCGCAGGGCAACTGGGGCGGGTTCCGCCGCCCCGACTGGCTCGACCCGCGCACCCGGCACTTCGGGCGCGTGGCCCGGACGTTCTACCGGGTGCAGAAGGAGCTGTTCGGCGCCACGTCGATGTACAAGATGGACCTGCTGCACGAGGGCGGCAAGCCCGGGGACGTCCCCGTGGGCGAGGCGGCGAAGGCCGTCGAGAAGGCGCTGCGCGCCGCGCACCCGAAGGCCACCTGGGCCATCCTCGGCTGGCAGGAGAACCCGCGCCGCGAGATCGTCGACGCCGTCGACAACAGCCGCATGCTGATCCTCGACGGCATCTCCGACCACTACCCCAACGTCACCGACCGCGAGGCCGACTGGGGCGGCACGCCCTACACCTTCGGCTCGATCTGGAACTTCGGCGGCCACACCGCGATGGGCGCCAACACCCCCGACTGGGCCGCCCTCTACGACCGCTGGCGCACCCGGGACGGCAGCGCCATGGACGGCATCGCCCTCATGCCGGAGGCCGCCGACAACAACCCGGCGGCCCTGGCCCTCTTCAGCGACCTGCCGTGGACGGACGGGCCGGTGGCGCTGAAGGAGTGGTTCGAGCGGTGGCCGCGCTACCGCTACGGCGGCGCGGACGCCCACGCCGTCCGCGCCTGGGACGTCCTGCGCCGCACGGCCTACGGCACCAGCCGCGCCGACCGCTGGAGCGAGCCCGCCGACGGCCTGTTCGGCGCCCGCCCGGACCTGGCCGTCAGCCACGCCGCCGCCTGGTCGCCGCGCGCCCTGCGCTACGACGCGAAGCAGTTCGACCGCGCCCTGCCCGAACTGCTCGCGGTGGCCCCGGCCCTGCGCCGCAGCAGCGCGTACCGCTACGACCTCCTCGACGTCACCCGGCAGTGCGTCTCCAACCGCGCCCGGCTGCTGCTGCCCCGCGTCAAGGCCGCCTACGACGCGGGGAACCGGGCCCGCTTCCGCGAGCTGACGCGCCAGTGGCTGGGCTGGATCGACCTCCTGGAGAAGACCGTCGCCACCGACGCGGACCACCTGCTGGGCCGCTGGATCGCCGACGCCCGCTCCCACGGCTCCTCCGAGGCCGAGCGCGACCGGCTGGAGTACGACGCGGTGTCCCTGCTCACCACCTGGGGCGGGCGCGCCTCGGCGAACGGCGGCAAGCTCCACGACTACGCCAACCGCGAGTGGTCCGGGCTGGTCGGCGGGCTCTACCGGCTGCGCTGGCAGACGTACTTCACGGAGCTGGACGCGGCCCTGGCGGCCCACCGGAAGCCGAAGCCCATCGACTGGTTCGCGCTGGAGGACCGCTGGACGCGCCACCACCCGGCGTACCCGGCGCGGCCGTCGGGGGACATCGTCCGGGTGGCCCGCGAGGTCGCGGCGAAGCTCTGACCCCGGCCGGGCCTCAGAGCCGCACGCCCGCCCGCTTGACCGCCCGTCCCACCACCGTCGTCTCCGCCCGCGCGATGCCGAGGGGGGCCAGGACCTCGGTGGTGAAGCGGTACAGCCCGCCGAGGTCCTCGCAGAAGAGCGCCACCAGGAGGTTGGCGGGACCGCTCGTCGCCAGCACGCCGTGCACCCGCGGATGCGCGGCGAGCACCCGGCCCGCCTCGGCCAGCCGGGCGGGCGGCACCTCCAGCCACAGGTTGGCGTCGACGGCCATGCCCAGCAGGCGCGGGTCGACGCCGACATGGGTCCGCAGCAGCCCGGCGCCGGTCAGCCGCCGCAGCCGGCGGCGCACGGTGGACTCGGGGGCGCCCAGCTCGGCGGCGAGCGCGGCGCCGGGCAGCCGGGCGTCCTGGTCGAGGACGGCGAGCAGCCGCAGGTCCAGGGCGTCGGGGGCGTACGCGTCACCGGCGGCGTACGCGTCACCGGCCGGCGGACCGGGATCCTCCGGGGTCAGCGCCGCCACCTCCCCGTCGTCCAGCCAGCCGGCCCGCCACTGCGCCGCGTCGGCGTGGACGTGCAGGACGGCGTGGACGGTGCTCTCGGCGACCGCCCGGGTGGCGGGCAGCTGCCGGTAGAGCAACCGGTCGCGGTCCCCGGCGGTCGGGACGACCACGGCGCCGATCTCCTCACCGCCCATCAGGATGTCGACGAACGGCACGTCGGGGCGGGCGGCCAGCGCGTCCGCGAGCGTCTCGACCTTCCCGCGCAGCACCCGTACGCGCAGGACGAGCGCCCCGACCGCGCCGGTGCCCTTGGGGTCCGGCATCCGTGTCACCCGCAGCAGGCCGGCCTCCCGCATCCGGGCCAGCCTGCGCGCGACCGTACGGGCGGAGACGCCGAGGACCTCCGCCATCAGCCGGGTCTCGGCGCGCCCGTCGATCTGGAGGGCGGAGACGATCCGGCGGTCGAGGGGATCCAGCACCTTGGCGGGATCCGCCACTGAGGTATCCATGCTTTCCACTATCCGCCACATCCGGGCCCTCCAGGGCCGGTTCGGGGCGCTCGCTCGGTAGACATCCGCCATGACCGCGAACACGACGCCCTCGAACACCACGCCCTCGCAGACCGCTCCCACCAAGACCGCGACGACCGCGCCCACACGCCCGGCCCCGGACCTCGCCCGCCTCCTCCCCGCCGCCGTCGACGCCGCCCGCGCCGCGGGCACCCTCCTCGCCGACCGCAGGCCGGCGGAGCCCTCCCCCGCCACCGACCTGGCCTCGCTCGCCGCCGCGTTCCGCTCCTACGACGAGCCCGCGGCGGCCCTCCTCCACGACCGGCTGGGCGCGCTCCGGCCCCAGGCGGGCCTGCTCACCGACGAGTTCGGGGGCGGGATCCCCGACGAGGGCGAGTGGTGGCTGTGCGACGCGACCGACGGCGCCGTGCAGTACCTCCAGGGCCTGCCGCACTGGTGCGTCTCGGTGACCCTGCTGCGCGACGGCGTCCCCGTCCTCGCGGTGCTGCACGCGCCGCTCCAGGGCATGACGTACACCGCGACCCTCGGCGGCGGCGCCCGCCTGGGCTCCCGTCCGGTGCGGCCCTCGCGCCGGGCACTGTCCGCCGCCGTCGTCGCCACGAGCCATCCGCCGTTCGCGGACCGCCGGCCGGAGGCCGCCCGCCGGGCCGGCGGCTCGCTGGGCGCGGCCCTGGGCCACGTCCTGGCCGTGCGCAACCTCGGGCCGACGTCGCTCCAGGTCGCCCATGTCGCCTCGGGCCACCTCGACGCCTTCTGGTCGTACGGGCCCGACGCCACCAATCTGCTGCCGGGCGCGCTCATCGCCCGCGAGGCCGGCGCCACGGTCACGGACGCGGCCGGCGGCCCCTGGAACGCTCGCTCCGAGGGCTTCCTCGCCGCGTCGCCGACCCTCCATCAGGAATTCGTGACCTCTGTCACAAACTCCCCCGCCGCCGGGTGAATGTGCCGGGCTTTCAGGGACTTCGGCGCGTCGGACACCTCAACAGGCCCCACAACGACGAAATCCCGCCCGATCGTGATGATCGGACGGGATTTCGTCAGCCTTTCCCGGGCGGACCCGGGAGAGGCGCTGCGGTGGACCTGTGGGGATTTGAACCCCAGACCCCCTCGATGCGAACGAGGTGCGCTACCAGACTGCGCCACAGGCCCTTGCAACGAGTGAAACTCTAGCACCTCCATACGGGTGCTTGGAAATCCGCTCCCCCGCTGGTCAGCGGCGGGGGTCGCGGACGGCCCCGGTCACTCGTTGGCCGCGCGGGGGCGGCCGTCCTCCGCGTACTGGTCGAAGAGGGGGGTGCGGCCGCGCTCGCGGGGGCGGCGGCGGCCGCGGGCCGGGCGGCGCTCCTGCGCGGGCGCGGGGGCGGCGGCCGGTTCGGCGGTGCTGGAGCGGGCGGAACTCCAGGTGTCGGGCGCGCCGAGGTCGACGCTCTCGGCGCCGCGCGGGGCGACCGGCGCGGTGACGTACGTCGGCAGCGGCACGGGCACAGGCTCCCAGCCCTCGCCGCCGGCGCGCCGGTCGCGCTGCTGGTCGACCCACTCCGCGTGGTCCGTCTGCTCGACGAGCGCGCGGCGGTCCGCCGTCACCGAGGGCTCGGGCACCGGCGGCGGTGTGGGCGCCGGGTGGGAGACGGTGTCAACGGGGGCGGCGGCGGTCACGGGGTCCGGCGCCGCCGCGTGAGGGCGGGGGCGGCCCTCACGGAGCCGCTGGGCGGCCAGTTCGGCACGGCGCTGGTCCATGGTGAAGGCGAACCGGCGCCGCTCCTGGATCCGCAGATAGATGATGTACGCGCTGAGCAGCAGGGCCGGTGCCGCCGGGACCCAGAGGAACGCCAGCCCGCCCACGCCCGCGACGACCGCGCCGATGGTGAAGGCCAGGAAGAGGATCACGGTGGTGCGGCGGCGGCGCGCGAGGACCTTCGAGCGCCGGGCGCGCTCGGCCGCCGCGGAGGCGGCCGCCGCGCCGGACGCGCCGGAGCCGGGGGCCTGTCCGCCGGACGCCGCCGCGGACGGCCGGCCCGCCGCCGGCCCGGAAGAGGGCATGGCGAAGGGCCGGACGTCGACCATTTCGGTCGGCGTGTCCGGCTCGGGCACGCGGGCCTCCGGCTCCGCGGGCTCGGCTGGGGCCGGCGCGTCGTCGGAGGCGCGCCCTTCCAGGTCCTTGGCGTAACGGCGCTCCATTCCCGCCCGTCCGGACAAGAGCCGGATGGCGGTGCTGAAGCGTTCCGTCGGACGGGCCTCATTGAGCTCGTCCTGCCTACGGAGCCACATCGGCACCAAGTAGGCGGCCCAGGCCCCGACGATGACTGCGTAGATGAGGCCGCTGCTGCTCACAGTTCACACCGTAGAGGGGTCCACGCGAGGGATTCCGCCAATTGGCCCGGTGTGTCGCACGATCCGGCTGATATCTCGAACTTTTTTTGTGATTGTTGGGGCCGAGATCACTCGAATACCGTCAATTGACAGTCAATTTCGAACGTTTATTCGTTTTCTTGTTCGGTTTGTTTTTCCTATTCGGCACTGCCGGCCGAGCGGGTCCCCGGCCGCGAACGGTGCCAGCGCGCCAGCAGCCCGTCCCCCGTCTCCTCCGCCGTCAGGGCGTAGACGAGGTGGTCGCGCCAGGCGCCGTCGATGTGCAGATAGCGGGGCCGCAGCCCCTCCTCGCGGAACCCCAGCTTCTCCACCACCCGGCGGCTCGGCAGGTTCTCCGGCCGGATGCAGACCTCCACCCGGTGCAGCCCCAGGGCGCGGAAGCAGTGGTCGACGGCGAGCGCGACGGACGTCGGCATCACGCCCCGGCCCGCGACGGCCGCGTCCACCCAGTAGCCGACGTGGGCCGAGCACATCGAGCCCCAGGTGATCCCCGCGACGGTCAGCTGTCCGGCCAGCCGTCCCTGGTACTCGATGACGAAGGGCAGCATCCGCCCCGCGTGCGCCTCGGCCCGCAGATGGCGGACCATCTGCCGGTACGTGGGGCGCTGGGTGACCGGGCCGCCCGGCGGGGGCGGCGGGATGGTGGCCTCCCAGGGGCGCAGCCAGTCGCGGTTGCGCCGGTTGACCTCGCGCCAGGCGTGCTGGTCGCGCAGCCGGATCGGGCGCAGCAGGACGTCGCCGTCGGCCAGCTCGGCGGGCCAGACGGCGCTCAGCTCGGGCTCCCGGGTCTGGGGTGGTCACCGCCGTGGACCTGGTCCAGGGCGTGCGGCAGCAGCCGGCCCAGCACGGCCAGGCCGTCGCGGACCCCGCCCGTCGAGCCCGGGAGGTTCACGATCAGGGTGCGGCCGGCCACCCCGGCGAGGCCCCGGGAGAGCGCGGCGGTGGGGACCTTCGCCAGCCCTTCGGCGCGCAAGGCCTCGGGGATGCCCGGGATGTCGTAGTCGAGGACGCGGCGGGTGGCGTCGGGGGTGCGGTCGGTGGGCGAGATGCCGGTGCCGCCCGTGGTGACCACGAGGTCGTACGCCGCCGCGACGGCCTCCCGCAGGGCGGCCTCGACGGGGTCGCCGTCGGGGACGACGCGCGGCCCGTCGACCGCGAGGCCGAGCTCCGTCAGGCCGGCCGCGAGGAGCGGGCCGCCCCGGTCGGCGTAGACCCCGGCGGCGGCGCGGTTGGACGCGGTGACGACGAGGGCGCGGTACGGGCCCGGGGGGCGCGCGCCGTCCGGCCGCTCGTCGCTCGGGGGCCGCGCCCCCTCCGGGCGGGTGCTCACGCCCCGCTCCCGTCCCGCGCGGCGCGCGCGTAGTCGCCGGACTTGCCGCCCGTCTTCTCCTCGACCCTCACGTCCGTGATGACGGCGGCCTTGTCGACGGCCTTCACCATGTCGACGACGGTCAGGGCGGCCACGGAGACCGCGGTCAGGGCCTCCATCTCGACGCCCGTGCGGTCGGTGGTCTTCACGGTGGCGCTGATCTCGACGGCGTCGTCGGTGACCGTCAGGTCGACCTTCGCGCCGGCCACGGAGAGGGGGTGGCAGAGCGGGATGAGGTCGGGGGTGCGCTTGGCGCCCATGATCCCCGCGATCCGGGCGGTGGCCAGGGCGTCGCCCTTGGGCACGCCCTCGCCGCGCAGCAGCCGCACGACCTCCGGGGAGACGAGGACCCGGCCGCTCGCGCGGGCCGTGCGGGCGGTGACGGGCTTGGCCGAGACGTCGACCATGCGGGCCGCCCCCGCGCTGTCCAGATGGGTGAGGCTGGGGTCCTGGGCGCTGCTCATCGTTCTCCTGATCCGGTCCTTGTGGGCAGACACCGTATCGGCAGCGTGTCAGGGAGTCCGGTCGAGGAGGACCACGTCGAGCTCGGTGCCGGCGTCGACGGCCGTCGTCGCCTCGGGGACGACTATCAGGGCGTTGGCGTCGGCGAGGGCCTTGACGAGGTGCGAGCCCGCCCCGCCGACGACCCTGACCGTGCCGTCCTCGTGGCGGGCGCGCAGATACTGCCGGCGGCCCTTCGGCGAGGAGGCGACCGCGTCGGCGCAGACCGCGCGCACGGTGGGACGGTCGAAGGGGTCGAGGCCCATGAGGGCGCGGACGGCGGGCCGGACGAAGAGCTCGAAGGAGACGTACGCGCTGACGGGGTTGCCCGGCAGGGCGAACAGGGGCGTCCGGTCGGGGCCGATGCGGCCGAAGCCCTGCGGCTTGCCGGGCTGCATGGCCAGCTTGCGGAAGGAGACGCTGCCCTCGTCGCCGGCCAGCTCGGAGAGGGTCTCCTTGACCACGTCGTAGGCGCCGACGCTGACGCCGCCGCTGGTGACCACGGCGTCGGCCCGGATGAGCTGGTCCTCCAGGGTGGAGCGCAGGGTCTCGGCGTCGTCGTCGACGGCGCCGACGCGGTAGGCGATGGCTCCGGCGTCGCGGGCGCAGGCGGCCAGGGCGAAGCTGTTGGAGTCGTGGATGCGGCCGGGGGTGAGGGTCTCGCCGGGCGGGGCGAGCTCGCTGCCGGTCGACATGACGACGACGCGGGGGCGGGGGCGGACCCGCACGGTGGCTCTGCCGATGGCCGCGAGGAGGCCGATCTGCGGCGGGCCGAGGACCGTGCCGGCGGCGAGCGCGAGCTCCCCGGCGGTGACGTCGCTGCCCCGGGCGCGGACGTGCCCGCGGGCGGCCACCGGGCGGTGCACGCGGACCTCGCCCGTGGCGCCGTCGGGGTCGGCGCTGTGGGCGGCCATGGCGGAGGCGGGGCCGCCGCCCGTGCCGCCGTCGGTCCACTCCACGGGGACGACGGCCTCGGCGCCGGGGGGCAGGGGCGCGCCGGTCATGATCCGGGCGGCCTCGCCGGGGCCGACGGTGGGCAGCTCGCCGCTGCCCGCGGCCACGTCGCCGATGACGGTCAGGACCGCCGGGAACTCCTCGCTCGCGCCCTCGACGTCGGCCGTGCGGACGGCGTAGCCGTCCATGGAGCTGTTGTCGAAGGGGGGCAGGGCGAGCGGCACGGTGACGTCCTCGACCAGGACGCAGCCCTGCGCGTCCAGGATCTGGAGCTCGATCGGCTCCAGCGGCCGGATCCGGTCCAGGATGTCCCCGAGGTGCTCCTCCACCGACCAGAGGCGCTCGTCGTCCCTCGCCACGTCGGTGTGCGCGTGAGTGCCCTTGTCGGCGGTCTTGCTCAAGGTGCTACATCTCCTCGGTGACGTAACGGCGAAGCCAGGCGCGGAAGTCCGGTCCTAGATCTTCACGTTCGCACGCCAGTCTGACAATGGCGCGGAGGTAGTCACCGCGGTCCCCGGTGTCGTAGCGGCGGCCCTTGAAGACCACGCCGTGCACGGGCCCGCCGAGGCCGGGCTCGGCGGCGAGGGCCTGGAGGGCGTCGGTGAGCTGGATCTCGCCGCCGCGGCCGGGCTCGGTCTCGCGCAGCACGTCGAAGACGGCGGGGTCGAGGACGTAGCGGCCGATCACGGCGTAGTTGCTGGGCGCCTCGGCGGCGTCGGGCTTCTCGACCAGGCCGGTGATCTGCACCACGCCGTCGACGTCGGTGGGCTTGACCGCCGCGCAGCCGTAGAGGTGGACCTGGGAGGGGTCGACCTCCATGAGGGCGATCACGCTGCCGCCGTGCTTGCGCTGGATGTCGACCATGTGCGACAGCAGCGGGTCCCGGGCGTCGATGAGGTCGTCGCCGAGGAGGACGGCGAACGGCTCGTCGCCGACGTGGGGGGCCGCGCACAGCACGGCGTGCCCGAGGCCGCGGGGGTCGCCCTGGCGGACGTAGTGCATGGTCGCCAGGTCGCTGGACTCCTGCACCCGGGCGAGCCGGGAGTCGTCGCCCTTGCGGCGCAGGGCCTCCTCCAGCTCGTAATTGCGGTCGAAGTGATCCTCCAGCGGCCGCTTGTTCCGGCCGGTGATCATGAGGACGTCGGACAGCCCGGCCAGGACGGCTTCCTCCACCACGTACTGGATCGCCGGCTTGTCGACGACCGGCAGCATCTCCTTGGGCGTGGCCTTGGTGGCCGGAAGGAAGCGGGTTCCGAGACCGGCGGCAGGGATGACAGCCTTGCTGATCCGAGGACGCGAATGAGTCATGGGCCGAACACTAACGGTTGGGAATGGGCGGAAGATGAGGCTCCACCGAGTATGACCCGACACAGGGAGTTTGTACGAACAGTGATCAAGTACGACGGTACCAAGGGTGAGTTGCGGACGGGTCTCCTGGCGGTGAGAGCCGGGTTGACCCCCGATGAGCTGGAGGTGTCCGGAACGGCGCTGACCGGCCGCGCACTGGGCCTGCCGGAGATCACGGGGGCGGGAACGGTGGCCGCCTATGTCTCGGTGGGGCGCGAGCCCGCCACCCGCGCGCTGATCGACGCGCTGCGCGAGCGGGGCGTACGGGTACTCCTTCCGGTGCTGCTCGACGACAACGATCTCGACTGGGCCGCCTACGAGGGCCCCGACCGCCTCGTCCGGGCCGGCCGCGGCCTGCTGGAACCGGCCGGCGAGCGACTCGGCCCGGACGCGGTCACCGGCGCGGACACGGTGCTGCTGCCGGGCCTGGCGGTGGACGGCCGGGGGATGCGGCTGGGGCGGGGCGGAGGCTCGTACGACCGCGTGCTGGAGCGGCTGGCGCGGGCGGGGGTGGCTCCGGTGCGGGTGGTGCTGCTGTACGACCACGAGGTGGTGGAGCGGGTGCCGGAGGAGGCGCACGACCGGCCGGTGGATGTCGTGGTGACGCCGGGTGGGGTGCGGAGGTTTTCCCCTGCCCGCCCCTCCCCGTAACGGGGGGCAAGCCCCCGGAGCCCCCTTTCCGCGCTCCGCGCGGGCCGGTTTCCGCCCGGCACACGAAACGCCGGACGGGCTGAGAAACAGCCCGTCCGGCGTTTGAGGACCGGGGTCCGGGGCGGAGCCCCGGGAAGGGTCACGGCTTCAGCGTCAGCTCCGCGTCCGTGCCCTTCTTCACCGCGTCCGGGCCGAAGGCCCACGGCAGCAGCTCGCCCTTCGCCCACTTGTCCGTCTGGTCGTAGTAGTGGTCGTTGTAGGCGTGGCCCGACGCGCCCGTGAGGTTGATCCACCGGGACTTGTCGAGGTCGTCGAGGTTGACGACCATCCGCATCGACGGCACCCAGACGGCCTCGTAGCCGCCCGCCGCGTTCCAGCCGGAGGCGTTCACCGCGGCCTCGCCGCCCGCCAGGTTCCAGGGCCCGCGGTTGAGGACCCACTGGACGATGCCGGGGCCTTCCTTGCCGAGCGTCTGGTTCTTCAGGGTCAGCTGGTGCAGCCGGCCCCAGCTCCAGGAGTTGACGTCCTTGCCGAGCTTGGAGGTGAGCTCCCAGCGGGCGTCCTTCATGGCGCGCGCGAGCAGCTCGTCACGGTTGCTGGCGCCCGGGTTGCTGCGGGTGCCGAACTTCCACCAGTCGTCCTCGGGCTTGTCGAGGATCGAGCGGACGACCTCGAACCAGCGGTCGCCGCCGTCGGGCTGCGCGGAGTCCGCGTCCCGCTCGCCGCACTCGGTGACGAGGCGGGTGTTGCCGTCGAGGTCCTCCTGCGGACCGGCGTCGTTGGCCGGGCGCACCCGCAGGCACTGGTCCTTGACCCGGAGCTCCTTGGGCAGCTTGTTGCCGAAGGCGAGCTTGAGGGTGTTGCGCCAGACGGCGTTGAAGTACGCGGCGGCGGCCGAGTCGGCCTCCTGCGTGTAGTCCCAGCCCTGGAGGAGCTTCTGGGCCTCGCGGACGTACTTCGTCTCGCGCTCGTTGGCGCCCTTGAGCTCGATCTTCAGCAGGTAGGGGGTGAGCAGCTTGGCGATCTCGCTGGTGTTGTCCATCTGCATCTTCTGCATGTCGTCCGTCGAGATCTTCCCCCCGTCCTTGATCTTCGACTGGATGAGCTCGTTGATGCGCTGGCTGCGGACGCCGTAGCCCCAGTCCGAGGTCAGGTTGTACGGGTACTTCTTGTCGACGACGGCCTGGTTGGCGGTGACGATGTAGCCGCGCTTGGGGTTGTACTCCCAGGGCAGCTCCTCCTGCGGGATCCAGCCGGTCCACTTGTAGGCCGGGTCCCAGCCGGGGGCGGGGTAGCGGCCGTCGCCCTTGCGGACGGGGATGCGGCCGGGCGCCTGGTAGCCGATGTTGCCCTTGGTGTCGGCGTAGACGAGGTTCTGCGAGGGGACCTCGAAGCCGGCGGCGGCCTTGCGGAACTGGGTGAAGTCCGCGGCGCGGTTCAGGTCCAGCAGCGCGTCCATGCTCCTGCCCGCGTCGAGCGCGGTCCAGCGCAGCGAGACGGCGTAGCCCTCGGCGCGGTCGGGCGCGGGGTCCTGCACCGGTGCGTCCTGGCCGACCTTGCCCAGCTCGGTGTTGCGGTCGGAGACGACCGGGCCGTTCTTGGTGGTGCGGATCGTGAACTCACGGTCCTTGCCGCCGGCGACCTTGATCTTCTCCTTGCGCTGGGCGAAGGGGACCTGCTTGCCGTCGTAGAGGTAGCTGTCGGCGGTGACCTTCTCCAGGTAGAGGTCGGAGACGTCGGCGCCGAGGTTGGTCATGCCCCAGGCGATGTCCTTGTTGTGGCCGATGACGACGCCGGGCATGCCCGCGAAGGTGTAGCCGGCCACGTCGTAGGGGCAGGACGGGCCGGTCTTCGTGCAGTGCAGGCCCATCTGGTACCAGAGGGACGGCAGCTGCGGGGCGAGGTGCGGGTCGTTGGCCAGCAGCGGCTTGCCGGTGGTCGTGTACGTGCCGGAGACGACCCAGGAGTTCGAGCCGATGCCGTTGCCGGAGGGGCCGAGCAGCGCCGGGATCTTGTCGAGGGTGTTGGAGAGCGAGGACAGGCCGGTCTTGAGGCCGTTCGCGGCGCCCGCGCCACCGGTGGTGGCGGGGGTGCCCGCGCCGCCGCTCTGCGTGTTCGGGGTGGTCTGACCGTTCTGGCCCGCCTGGCCGTTCTGGGCGTTACGGCCGTTCTGGCCGGTCTGCCCGCTCTGACCCTCCTGGCCGTTCTGACCGTTCTGACCCGCCGTCGGCGTCGCCTTGGGGTCGAACGCCTTGGCGGCCGGGTCGACGGCACCGCCCTCGACGACCGGCTTGTTCCGGCCGTACGGGTACGCCGGGTAGAGCTGCTCGATCTGCTTGGGGCTCAGCCGGGTCGAGGCGAGCGAGCGGTCGATCTCGTCCTGCATGTTGCCGCGCAGGTCCCAGGCCATGGCCTTGAGCCAGGCCACGGAGTCGACCGGGGTCCACTGCTCGGGCTTGTAGTCGTTCTCGAACTCCAGGGCCGCGTACTCGACGGACAGCGACTTGCCCTGGTGGTCCTTGAGATACGCGTTGACCCCGTCGGAGTACGCCTGGAGGTACTTCTTGGTGGTCGCGGAGAGCTTGGTGTCGTACTCCTCCTGCGCGACCTTCCGCCAGCCCATCGTCCGGACGAACGCGTCGGTCTCGACCTGTCCGTCGCCGAACATCTCGGAGAGGCGGCCGGCCGTCAGATGGCGGCGGACGTCCATCTCCCAGAACCGGTCCTGCGCCTGGACGAAGCCCTGGGCGCGGAAGAGGTCCTCGGCGGTGTCCGCGTAGACCTGCGGAATGCCGTTGGCGTCACGGGCGACCTTCACCGGCCCCGACAGACCCTTCAGCTGAAGGGTGCCGCTCGTCTCCGGGAAGGAGGCGCGGACCGTACTGACGCTCCAGTACGCGCCGAACCCCACGCCCGCCACGATCAGCAGCACGAGGGTGATCACGAGCAGCCGGGCGCGTCGGCCTTTCTTCTTACCGGTCTTCTTCTTGCCGGAAGGGCCGGTCTTGTTGGCGGGCATCGCTGTCCTTAGAGGGGCAGGGTGGTCCTGGAGTGCTGAAGCAACCATAGGCGCAGGGCCAGGAGCGGCCCGACGCGGAGTCCGGCCGCCGAAGTGACATAGATCGCCATCGCCCTCCTGTGACCGCCGTCACGCGTCAAGAACGCGTAAAATATTAGGTTAGGAAATGAAGTTCCCATCGGCCGGAGGAACGTTCCGGCCGAAACCCGCCCGATATCCGTGGAAAGACTCGTGAAGGGACCGGCCCCTGACTGTCCACCACCTCAACGAACTCCTGCTGATCTGCTCGGTCGTACTGCTCGTCGCGGTGGCGGCGGTACGGATCTCCTCGCGCAGCGGGCTCCCCAGCCTGCTCATCTATCTGGGCATCGGCGTCGCCATCGGCCAGGACGGCCTCGGCATCTCCTTCAACGACGTCGGACTGACCCAGGTGATCGGCTACGCGGCGCTCGTGGTGATCCTCGCCGAGGGCGGTCTCGGCACGAAGTGGCATGAGATCAAACCCGCCCTGCCCTCGGCGGCCGTACTGTCCACCTTCGGCGTCGCCGTCAGCGTGGGCGTCACCGCGGCGGCCGCCCATTACCTCGCCGGTGTCGAATGGCGCCAGGCCCTGATCATCGGTGCGGTCGTCTCCTCGACCGACGCCGCGGCCGTCTTCTCCGTCCTGCGAAACGTTCCTCTGCCCTCCCGGCTGACGGGTGTGCTGGAGGCGGAGTCCGGCTTCAACGACGCCCCCGTGGTCATCCTCGTCGTCGCCTTCTCGGCGGCCGGGCCGGTCGACCACTGGTACCTGCTGGTCGGCAAGATCGCCCTGGAGCTGGCGATCGGCGGCGCCATCGGCCTCGCCGTCGGCTTCCTCGGCGCCTACGGGCTGCGGCACGTCGCCCTGCCCGCCTCCGGCCTCTACCCCATCGCCGTGATGGCCATCGCCGTCACCGCCTACGCGGGCGGCGCCCTCGCGCACGGCTCCGGCTTCCTCGCCGTCTACCTCGCGGCGCTGATCCTCGGCAACGCCAAGCTGCCGCACTGGCCGGCCACCCGCGGCTTCGCGGAGGGGCTCGGCTGGATCGCGCAGATCGGCATGTTCGTCCTGCTCGGCCTGCTCGTCACCCCGCACGAGCTGGGCGACGACATCATCCCCGCGCTGGTCGTCGGCCTGGTGCTGACCATGGTGGCGCGCCCGGTGTCGGTGTTCCTGAGCCTGGCGCCCTTCCGGACCACCTGGCAGGAGAAGACCCTGCTGTCCTGGGCCGGGCTGCGCGGCGCGGTACCGATCGTGCTGGCCACCATCCCCATGGTGGCCGACGTGGACAACAGCCGGACGATCTTCAACATCGTCTTCGTGCTCGTGATCGTCTACACCCTGGTGCAGGGCCCGACCCTGCCCTGGCTCGCCCGGCACCTGCGGCTGGGCGACAACGAGCCGGAGGACCTCGGCATCGAGTCGGCGCCGCTGGAGCGGCTGCGCGGCCACCTGCTGTCCGTGGCGATCCCCGAGCCGTCACGGATGCACGGTGTGGAGGTCGGCGAGCTGCGGCTGCCCCCGGGGCGGCGGTGACGCTCGTCGTGCGCGACGGCACCAGCTTCGTGCCCTCGCCCACGACCGTGCTGCGCCGGGGCGACGAGCTGCTGGTGGTGGCCACGGACCCGGTGCGGGACGCGACCGAGAAACGGCTGCGCGCGGTCGGTGAGGGAGGAAAGCTTGCGGGCTGGCTGGGGAGTACGGGTACGATAAAGAGGAAGTAACCTATTTAGTTCGAAATCCTTGATCTTCGAACTGACTCGACGGGTCCACTTCACCGTCGGCCTCCCCGGCCGGCGACACCGACATCACCGAACCAACTCTGCCTGATGCAGGGCTGGCGCGACCGCACGGCGGCCGCGGTCGCGCAGTACAAGGCGGCCCGCTCGGCATCTACCACGGTCCTGCGCGAGAGGACAGCTCTCGGCGCGCTCCGTGCGGCTTTCCTCCGTCCGGTGCGCGCTACCAGGCGGCGGAAAGGCCCAGGCCGTGGCAACCACGGTCAACGACAACGCCGAGGCCCGGCCGGGATACGGACAGCTGCTGCGCACGCGCGGCGCCTGGACGTTCCTGCTCCCCGGCTTCCTCGCGCGGCAGCCGTTCGCGATGCTCACCATCGGCATCCTGCTGCTCGTCGAACACACCACAGGCTCGTACGGCAAGGCGGGCGCCGTCTCGGCGACCGCCGGCGTCGCCATGGCGCTCTTCGCGCCGCAGAGCGGCAAGCTCGCGGACCGCTTCGGCCAGGCCCGGGTGCTCATACCCGGGGTGGTCGTGCACGCGGCGGCCATCGCCCTGCTGATCACGCTGGCGCTGACGGACGCGCCGCTGTGGGCGCTCTTCGCCGCGGCGGTGCCCGCCGGTGCGTCGACCCCGCAGATCGGGCCGATGGTCCGGGCCCGCTGGGCGGCCAAGCTGGACGGCTCCCCGCTGATGCCGACGGCGGCGGCCTTCGAGTCGGTCACGGACGAGTTCACGTTCGTGATCGGCCCGGTGCTCGCCACCGCGCTGTGCACGAGCGTCCACCCGGCCGCCGGTCTGATCACCGAGGCCGTGCTCACCATCGGCGGCGGTCTGCTCTTCGCCGCCCAGCGGCGCACCCAGCCCACCCCGGTCCGGACGGCCGCGGGCAGCCCGGAGAAGCACGCGTCGGCGCTGTCCGTGCCGGGTGTGCGGGTCCTCGCGATCGCGTTCCTCGGCATCGGCTCCGTCTTCGGCGGCATGCAGGTGTCGATGACGGCCTTCACCAAGGAGCTCGGCGAGCCGGGCCTCAACGGTCTGATGTACGGCACGTTCGCGGCCGGAAACATGATCGCGGGCCTGATCTGCGGTGCCGTCGCCTGGCGCGTCAGCGCCCAGCGCCGGCTCCTGATCGCCTACCCGCTGCTGGCCCTGGCCACCACCCCGCTGTGGGCGGCGGACGCGCTGCCGGTCCTGGGCGGGCTCGGCCTGCTGGTCGGTCTCTGCATCGCCCCGGCGCTGATCACCGGCTACACGCTGGTCGAGAAGCTGGTCCCGGCGGGCAGCCGCACCGAGGCCTTCACCTGGCTGACCGGCGCGGTCGGCCTCGGCCAGGCGGCCGGCGCGGCCGTCGGCGGCAAGCTCATCGACGGCCACTCGGCGAGCACCGGATTCCTGGTGCCGCTGGTGGGCACGGCGGCGGCGCTGGTGGTCCTGCTGGCGCTGCGGAAGGCGCTCACACCGCGCGGCGAGTCGATCGTGGCCGCGCGTGGGGTCGGTCACCGTGAGCCGGTCTCGGTGGACTGACGCGACGGAATACTGCAATATGGATCGTCGTTAGCACTCAACGAGTGAGAGTGCCAGGAGGAGCAAGTGCCGACTTACCAGTACCAGTGCACCGAGTGCGGCGAGGGCCTCGAGGCGGTGCAGAAGTTCACCGATGACGCCTTGACCGTGTGCCCGAGCTGCGACGGACGCCTGAAGAAGGTTTTCTCCGCGGTCGGCATCGTCTTCAAGGGCTCCGGCTTCTACCGGAACGACAGCCGTGGCTCGTCGTCCAGCAGCAGCCCCGCCAAGGCGAGCAGCACGACGAGCACCACGTCCAAGTCGGACTCCTCCTCGTCGAGCACGAGCACGGCCTCCACGCCGAGCTCGTCCGGCAGCACGTCGAGCAGCAGCACGTCGGCCGCCTGACGGCGCCACCAGGAACATCACGGAGCCCGTCGCCCCTCACCGGGGCGGCGGGCTCCGTCGCGTCCGGGGCGGTCCCGTCCGGGGCCGCCGTGGCCATGATCGGCCATGACGTCCGGGGCCCGGTGGGGCGCCGCTAGGGTGGGCCGCATGGTCGATACAGACACCGTGAGGGACGAGACGGACGGCGGGCCCGTGGGCGACGGCGTGCGCGCGGACATAGGCGTGATCGGCGGGTCGGGGTTCTACTCCTTCCTGGAGGACGTGACCGAGGTCGTCGTGGAGACCCCGTTCGGGTCGCCGAGCGACTCGCTCTTCGTCGGCGAGCTGGCCGGCCGCAAGGTCGCCTTCGTCCCCCGGCACGGCCGCCGCCACACCCTGCCGCCGAACCGCATCAACTACCGGGCCAACCTCTGGGCCCTGCGGTCGCTCGGCGTCCGGCAGGTCCTGGCCCCCTGCGCGGTGGGCGGGCTGCACCCGCAGCTGGGCCCGGGGACGCTCGTCGTACCGGACCAGCTGGTGGACCGCACGAAGTCGCGCGTCCAGACGTTCTTCGACGGCGAGCCGCTGTACGACGGCCGGGTGGCCAACGTCGTCCACACCACGTTCGCCGACCCCTACTGCCCCACCGGGCGCGCGGTGGCGGTCGCGGTGGCGCGCGGCCACGGCTGGGGACAGGTGGTGGACGGCGGCACGATGGTCGTCATAGAGGGGCCCCGCTTCTCGACCCGCGCCGAGTCCCGGTGGCACGCGGCCCAGGGCTGGTCCGTGGTCGGCATGACCGGGCACCCGGAGGCCGTCCTCGCCCGCGAGCTGGAGCTCTGCTACACCTCGATGGCCCTGGTCACGGACCTGGACGCGGGGGCCGAGGCGGGCGACGGCGTCAACCACGGCGACGTGATGCGGGTCTTCGCCGAGAACGTCGGCCGGCTGCGCGAGGTGCTCTTCGCGGCGGTCACCGCGCTGCCGGAGAACGACGGCCGGTCCTGCCTCTGCGCCGGGGTGCACGAGGGCTGGGACCTGGGTATCGAGCTGCCGTAACGGCTCTTGTGCTCCGGGTGACCGGACAGAGCTGGCAAAATCTCCCGTACGTTGCGGAACTATTCATTCCGCAACGTACGGAGACAGCGTCGGAGACAGCAAGACAGTGAGGCAGTTGCGGTGAGCGAGAAGAAGACAGGCGTCCTCGGGGGCTTCAAGGCGTTCCTGATGCGGGGCAACGTGATAGACCTCGCCGTCGCCGTCGTCATCGGCGCCGCGTTCACCAACATCGTGAACTCCGTGGTCAAGGGTGTGATCAACCCGGTCGTCGGCGCCTTCGGCACCAAGGACCTGGACCACTACGCGTCCTGCCTCAAGGGCCCCTGCGACCGGAACGCGGCGGGCGAGGTGACCAAGGGCGTCTTCATCCAGTGGGGCACCGTGCTCAGCGCGACGCTCACCTTCCTGATCACGGCGGCGGTCGTCTACTTCCTGATGCTGCTGCCGATGAAGCGCTGGCAGGACCGCCAGGCGGCCAAGGCCCCGGCGACCCCCGCCAAGGAGACCGAGCTGGAGCTGCTCGCGCAGATCCGCGACGCGCTGGTGGAGCAGCGGCGCGAGCCGGGCGCGGACGCGGTGCCGGCCCAGCGGTAGCGCCCGGGCGCGCGGCAGCGCCGGGACCCGCGCCAGCGCCCGGACGCGCCGCCGTCACACGTGGTGCGGCGGCTTCTCGTCCAGGAAGCGGGCCAGGTCGGCGGCGCTCCCGCCGCCGGAGGGGCGGTCGCCCCAGCCGTGGTCCGTGTCGTCCGAGGACTGCTGCGAGAGCGGGTCGTCGAAGATCAGCGCGGCGGGACGGGGCCGCGGGGCGGGCTCGGGGGCGGTGTCGCTCATCCGTCCAGGGTACGGGGCGGGTGGCGGCGCGGGCGGGGCAGGCGCGGGCCCGCCCGTACGCACCCGCTCGCACCAGCCCGTACCCGCCCGTACCCGCCCGGCGGACGCCTCACCGCGCGCACCGCGCCACGGGCGGTGACAATCGGCGCATGAGCGAGCACCCCGCGCCCCGGACCGGTGCCGTCCTGCGGCGGATGGTCGCGCGCGCCCGCGACGAGGAACACCGCGCCGCGACACCGCTGGAGCTGTTCTTCGACCTCTGCTTCGTGGTCGCCGTGGCACAGGCGGGCGCCCGGCTGGTGCACGCGCTGGCCGAAGGACACACGGACACAGGGATCATTTCCTACCTTTTCGTGTTCTTCGGGATCTGGTGGGCGTGGATGAACTTCTCGTGGTTCGCCTCCGCCTACGACTGCGACGACGTGCCGTACCGGGTGCTGACCCTGATCCAGATGGCGGGCGTGCAGATCTACGCGGCCGGGGTGCCGCGCGCCTTCGACAAGAACGACTGGACGATCGCGGTCGTCGGGTACGTCGTGATGCGGCTGGCCCTCACCACGCAGTGGCTGCGGGCGTCACGCTCCGAGGAGGACCCCGGGGCGGCCCTCACGGCCCGGCGGTACGCGATCGGCCTGGTGATCTGCCAGCTCGGCTGGGTGGCCCTCCTGTTCGCCCCGGAGGGCTCCCGGAAGTGGCTGTTCCTGGTCCTGGTGGCGGCGGAACTGTCCGTACCGCTGATCGCCGAGCGGAACACGCCGACCCCCTGGCACCCGCACCACATCGCCGAGCGCTACGGCCTCTTCACGGTGATCGTCATCGGCGAGACGATCACGGCGGGCACGGTCGCGGTGCAGTCGGCCCTGGACGAGAACGAGGCGCTGGACGAGCTGCTGCCGATCGCGGCGGGCGGGCTGCTGATCGTCTTCGCCGCCTGGTGGATCTACTTCGCGGTGCCCATCCACGAACGGCTGTCCTCCAACCGCTACGCCCTCCCCTGGGGGTACGGCCACTACCTGATCTTCGCCTCGGCGGCGGCGATCGGCGCGGGCATCGAGGTGGCGGTGGAACAGGCCGTGGGCAAGGCCCATGTCTCGACGACCGCGGCGGCGGCCGCGGTGACGATCCCGTCGGCGGCCTTCCTGTTCGTGGTGTGGCTGCTGCACTCCCGGCACTACAAGAGGGGCGCGGCGCAGCAGGCGGTACTGCCGGTGTCGGCGGCGCTGATGCTGGCGTGCACGTTCGCGGGCCGTGCGGCGGTGTTGCTGGCGGGGGTGGTGGCGGCGGTGACGGTGGGGGTGGGGGTGACGCTTGCGGCGCGGGGGCGTGAGCGGGTGCGAGTGCGGGAGCCGGGGGATGTTTCCCCGCCCCGCCCTTCCCCGTGACCGGGGGCAGGCCCCCGGGGCCCCCGGTCCGCGCTAGGCGCGGGCCTCAAACTCCCCCAGCTACCGCTGGGAGGTGCCCCCAGCCGGGCTGGATCTCGCCCCTGCCTGAGGCTGGCTTTTCTGCCCGGTTCCGGGCGACAACTCAGCCCGTCCGGCGTTTGAGGACCGGGGTCCGGGGCGGAGCCCCGGTTTCGGGAAGGGGCGGGGCCGGGGAAAAAGGCCCGCGCAGCGGCACCCACCCCCCGCACAAGCGCCCCGTGGCGACAACCCGCCCCCACCCCGCACCCCTCGTGGTACCCAGGCCCCATGACTGATGCCGTCACAACCCCCGGCCCCCAAGACGCCCTCACCGACGTCCCCCACATCCGCGTGGGCCACGCACACCGCACAGGCAACGGCTTCCTCACCGGCACCACAGTCGTCCTCGCCCCGGTCGGCGGAGCCGTCGCCGCCGTGGACGTACGGGGCGGTGGCCCCGGCACCCGGGAGACGGACGCCCTGGACCCGCGCAACCTCGTGCAGAAGGTGGAGGCCGTCGTCCTCACGGGCGGCAGCGCGTTCGGGCTGGACGCCGCGTCCGGGGTGGTGGCGTGGCTGGAGGAGGCGGGCCGCGGCTTCCGCGTGGGCCCGGACCCGTCCCAGGTCGTACCGGTCGTCCCGGCGGCGGCGCTCTTCGACCTCGGCCGCGGCGGCGACTGGCGGGCCCGGCCCGACGCGGCGCTGGGCCGCGCGGCGGCGGAGGCGGCGGCCCGTACGGAATCGGGGGCGCCGGTCGTCCAGGGCACGGTGGGCGCGGGTACGGGCGCGGTGGCCGGCGGCCTCAAGGGCGGCGTCGGCACGGCCAGCGCGGTGCTGCCGTCGGGGACGACGGTCGCGGCGCTGGCGATCGTCAACGCGGCGGGTTCGGTGGTCGAGCCGACGACGGGCGCGCTGTACGGGCGGCTGGCCATGGGCGAGGTCGAGGTCCCGGACCGGGAGCGGCACCGCGCCGCCCGGGAGACGCTGGCCGCGGCCGTGAAGGAGTCCGCGAAGCGCTCGGCGGCGTCCGCGCGCCCGCCGCTGAACACGACGCTGGCCGTCGTCTGCACGGACGCCGCGCTCACCCGCGCCCAGGCACAGAAGCTCGCGGGCACGGCACACGACGGCCTGGCGCGCGCCGTACGCCCGGTCCACCTGCTGAACGACGGCGACACGGTCTTCGCCCTGGCCACGGGCGCGCGGCCGCTGGTCGCGGAGGACGTCTTCGGGGACCCGACGGTACTGGCGGCGGGGGCGCTCAACGAGATCCTGGCGGCGGGGGCGGATGTGCTGACGCGGGCTGTGGTGAAGGGGGTACTGGCGGCGGGGTCGGTGGAGGGGGCGGGTGGGGTGTTTCCGTCGTACGGGGAGTTGTACGGGGGTGAGTGGCGGGGTGGAGTGACGGCGGGCGGGTGGGGCGCCGGCGGATGACCGCTGCGCGGGGCCTTTCCCCAGCCCCGCCCCTTCCCGAAACCGGGGAGATCCCCGGGCCCCTTCCGCGCTACCGCGCGGTGTCCTCAAACTCCCCCGGCTACCGCTGGGAGGTGCCCCCAGCCGGGCTGGATCTCGCCCGGTTCCGGGCGACAACTCAGCCCGTCCGGCGTTTGAGGACCGGGGTCCGGGGCGGAGCCCCGCACGCGGCGGAGCCGCACATCGGATGCAGCGGGAAGGGGCGGGGTGGGGAAAAGGCCCGCCGCAGGCGCACCCCACCCGCACCCACCCGCACCCGCCCTCAAACCCCCACCGCCCCCAGCAACGACCCCGCCCCATACGTAACCCCCATAGCCACCACCCCACCCCCCGCATTGCGCAACACCGCCCGCCAAACCCCCGCCCGCCCCATCCGCGCACTCCCCCACCCGCACAGCGCCAGCGCTGCCAGCACCGCCACCACCGTGACCGGCAGCCGGACACCCGGTGGGGGCAGGACGATCGCGAGGAGCGGGAGCAGCGCGCCCGCCGTGAAGGCGAGGAAGCTCGCGCCGGCGGCCTGCCAGGGGCTGGTGAGTTCGTCGGGGTCGATGCCGAGTTCGACCTCGGCGTGGGCGCGGAGCGCGTCGTGCTCGGTGAGCTGTTCGGCGACCTCGCGGGCGAGTCCGGTGGTGAGGCCCTTGCCCTCCAGGAGCTCGGTGAGCTCGTCGAGTTCGGCCTGCGGGGCCGCGACGAGCTCCTTGCGCTCCAGGGCGAGCGCGGCCTGTTCCGAGTCGCGCTGGGTGCTCACCGAGACGTACTCGCCGGCGGCCATGGACAGGGAGCCGGCCAGCAGCCCGGCGAGCCCGGCGGTCAGCAGCGTGCCGCGCGCGTCGGTGGCCCCGGCGACGCCGACGACGAGGCCGGCGGTGGAGACCACGCCGTCGTTGGCGCCGAGGACGGCGGCGCGCAGCCGGTTGAGGCGGTTGCCGAGGGCGCCGCCCTCGTGGGGCTCGGCGTGGGACCCGGCGTCGGACCCGGCGGGCGCCGGGGAGGCCGCCTCGTCGCGTGGGCCGTCGTGACGGGGGACGCCGGGCTTGTCATCGCTCACCAGCCGAGACTCTCACCCGTCCCCCGCTCACGCGGCCGGACGCACCCCCGTCACCCGGGCAGGCTCACCCGGATCTTCGACTGGCCGTGCGGGCGGGTCTCCCAGTCCTCCATGAAGCGGCCGCGCAGCCCGTGCTTCTCGGCGAGGGCGATCAGGGTCTGGGTGCGGTAGTAGAAGTCCTCGCGGAGCACCTGGTGCTCCGCGCCCTCCGTGCGGTCGAAGGTGAAGTCGAAGAAGCCGCCGGGGGCGAGCACGCGGCCGACGTGGGCCAGGCACTCCTCGATGACCTCGATCGGCGAGTGCGAGAAGACGCTGTGCGCGTGCACGACGTCGAAGTGGGCGTCGGGGAGGAAGTCGAGCGTGAGGTTCTGGGTGATGGTGAGGTGGGGCAGCTTGTCCTGGAGGCCGTAGGTCGTCAGGGTCTGCTTGGCGGAGATGAGGATGTCGGGCGAGATGTCGATGCCGTAGTAGTTGCCGGCGTCGAGGTGGTCGATGAAGAGGCGGCCCGCGCGGAGGTTGCCGCAGCCGATGTCGAGCATGCGGTGGTGCGGGGCGAGGCCGTGCTCGCTGAGGTAGTCGAACTGCATCTTGCCGAGGGCGAGCCAGCGGTCGTGGCTGCGGCTGCCGACGGCGGCCTCGGGGTTGCGGGCGGTGTCGGAGGCCATGACCGCGCGGTAGTAGTCGACGTGGTCGGGGTGCTTCAGACGCAGCCAGGTGTCACGGGCGTGGCGCTTGAGGTAGGGGGCGATGCGTGCCGGGTTGGTGACCGCGTAACGGACCTTGTGGCTGAGGTGGCTGCGGTTCTTGAGCATGGCTTTGGGCGAAGACATGGGGGTGGACCTCCTTCGAACGGGACGAGCGGAACAGGCAGTACAGGAAGGGCGTACGGGAAGGGGAAGACGCCGCGTCAGATGACGGCGCGGCGCCGCAGCACGACGCAGATCAGCGCGAACAGCGCGGCGGCCAGCCCGAGGAAGACCGCGGTCTCGATCCACTGGAAGACCCAGAAGTCGCTGCTGGGATAGACCTTGTGGTACCGGCCGACGAAGCCCTTCTGGGCCATGCAGGTCTTCAGGTCGGGCAGGCCCTCGCCCCAGGGGCAGGCGTCCGCGACCGGGTGCTTGCGGCCGGCGCCGTCGATGAAGCCGAACTCGCCGGTCGACCAGGCGCTGCGGACGTTCTCCCGGGGCGCGTCGCCCTGGCTGATCCGGGCCGTGGGCTCGATCCAGTCGGCCCGGAAGGTGTTGAGCAGGAAGCGCAGTCCGGCGACGACGCCGAGGACGGCGCCCATGGCGGGCAGGGTGCGGCGGATCAGCAGTCCGGCGGCCGTGCCGGCGACGAGGCCGAACAGGGCGCAGGCGACGGCGGCGGGGCCGGTGGCGTTGAAGATGTAGCCGTCGTGCCAGTAGAGCCCGTCCAGCATGTTGGAGATCGGCGACCACCACCAGGCGACGAGCGCGGCGAGGACGGCCGAGCCGAGGACCGAGCAGAGGGCGGCGAGCCCGAAGCGGGCGGTGAACCAGCGGCGGAGGCCGACGCCCTGGGTGAGGGCGAGCTTCCAGGTGCCGCTCTCCAGCTCGCGGCCGAGCAGCGGCGCGCCCCAGAAGATGCCGATGATCACGGGGAGGGCGGCGCTGAGGGTGCCGAGGGCGACGATGCCGTCGTCGTTGTCGCTCAGCAGCCGCTGGGCCTGGTCGAGGTCGGTGCCGGAGCACTCCTCGGCGTCCCAGCCCTTGCAGACCTCGAAGTGGTGGCTGTCGATGAACGACATCATGTCCGCGCGCTGGAACGCGACCCACGCCACGCAGGCGAGGAGGAGCGCGGCGCCGGTCAGGATGAGTGTGCGCTGCTGGCGCCAGGCCAGCCAGAGGGAGCCTTTCACGCGGCCGCTCCGTGACGGCCGGTGTCTTCGGGGCGGTCGGAACGCAGGTAGGCGAGCAACAGTTCTTCCAGGGAGGGGGTTTCGGTGATCCAGCGGTCGCCGGCGGGCGCGGTGCCCCGGACGAACGCGCTGACCTGGCGGCCGGTGACGGTGGCCTCGACGATCCCGGCCCGGTCGAGGCCGGCGGGCAGCCCGTCCTCGGTGGAGGTGTCGGCGAGGCCGGTGAACCGTACGTGCTCCTCGCAGAGCCGCTGGACGTCGCCGTCGAGCCGTACGCCACCGTGCTTGAGCAGCAGCACGTGGTCGCAGACGCTCTCCAGTTCGGACAGGACGTGCGAGGAGATCACGACGGTGGTGCCGCGTTCGGCGACCTCCTCCATGACCAGGCCCATGGCCTCGATGCGCACGAGCGGGTCGAGGTCGGCGAGCGGCTCGTCGAGGAGGAGCAGCTCGGGGCGCTTGCCGAAGGCGACGGCGAGCGCGACGCGGGTGGCCTGGCCCTGGGAGAGGGTGCCGATCCGGACGTCGAAGGGGATGTCGCCGGCCCGGACGATGCGCTCGGCGGCGGCCTGGTCCCAGTCGCCGTTGAGCTCGCGGCCGAAGCGGAGGGTGTCGGCGACGGTGAAGCGCGGGTAGAGCGGCTTGTCCTGGGCGAGGAACGCGGTACGGGCGCGGGCCTCGTCGCTGCCGGGGACGGCGCCGAAGACGCTCAGCTCACCGGTGGTGGGGTGGAGCAGGCCGGTCGCGAGGTGGAAGAGGGTGCTCTTGCCGGCGCCGTTGGGGCCGACGAGGGCGGTGATCTTCCCGGCGGGCACGGCGAATTCGCAGTCGCGCAGCGCCCACCGGCTGCGGAACCTGCGGCCGAGGCCCGTGGCCCGCAGGGCCGTGGGGACGGTCGGGTCGGTCACGTGTCTTCCTCCATGGACTGCGGTGATCGGCGGGTCGCCCGTTCGGGCGATGGCGTGGGCCCGGGACCGGGCCCCGGGGCAGCGGGGGCGACCGCGAACGTGGCGTCGAGGGCGGCCTCGGTGAGCGCCTCGATGTCCTCCCGCTCCAGCCCGGCCGCGCGGGCGCGCGCCACCCAGACGACGGCCTCCGCGCGCAGCGGTGAGTCGGCCCCGGCGGCGGCCCGGGACAGCGACCGCTGCACGAACGTCCCCTGTCCGGGCCGTGGCTCGACCAGCCCCTCGCGCTCCAGCTCCCGGTAGGCGCGGAGCACGGTGTTGGGGTTGATCGCGACGGCCGCCACCACCTCTCTGGCGGTGGGGAGCCGGTCGCCCGGCTCCAGTGCACCCAGGCGCAGGGCTTGCCTGACCTGGTGCACGAGCTGGAGATAGGTCGCTACACCACTGCGCCGATCTATCCGGAATGCGATCATTTCGCACACTCGTTTCACTAAGGTGTTAGTGGAATGATGCGAGGGTACGACGATGACGTCAAATCACCACAGAAAGTATCCGGCTGATCACACAGCGGTACGAGCGGCGCGGTGCGGGGGTGGCCGGAAGGGACCGGCGCCCGCCAGGGCACGGAGGCGCTCCCCCCGGGCCGAGCCCCGGGTGGGGGTGCGAGCCGCCGCCTGACGACCCGCCCCGCCCGTCACGCCGCGTGAAACCCGGACACGCCCGCGCGGGACACCCTCGGGGCGCCGCTCCCACACGCCCGTTCCCGGGAGTCGGGGCCGGGCCCATCATCGGGGCAGGTACCGAGAAGAGAGGCAACCCCATGAAATCGAGGGCATCGCGCCTCGTCCCGGCGGCGGCGCTCACGGCGGGCCTGCTGCTGGCCGGAGCGTCGGGGGCGGCCGTCGCGACTCCGTCGGAGGCGTCCCCGAGCGCGACCGCCAGCCCTGGGGGCACGTCGGACAACCAGCTGACACGGGCGAGTTGGACAACGCGTGGCGAGTACTACCACAACCAGGACTGCTGCCACGGGGCAGGCAAGCACGGTAAGCAAAAGGGCGAGTGGCACGAGTACAAGTGCGAGCGGCACGGCCACTGGTGGTGGCTGCGGGCCAAGTGAACGGCGGACCGGCGACAGCCTTGTGCCCCCGGGGAGTTGCCCGGGGGCACAAGACTGTCACCGGCCATCGGCCCGCCCTTCCGCGGCCCTTCGCTCCCGGGTCAATGCCGTAAACGCGGCGCACCGCCTTTAACCCGTCCGAACCCGTCACTTTTCACACGGTCGGCAGTTCACTCGACATGGAAGTACGCCGGTCATACGGGTACCGGCGCCGACTGGGAGGAATGCTGTGAGCATCGTTCAGAGGGTCGCTGCCGCCGCCACGCTGGTCGTTACCGCTCTCGGGTTCGGGTGCGGGACCGCCTCGGCCGCGGGCCAGGGCGAGGGTTCCACGCACATCTACTGCAACAACCCGTACAACGCCACGCTGGTGGACGCCTCCGGCGGGACCGCGGTGGTGCGTCAGGCGCAGGATCTTCTGGGCATCGGTGTGGGTGGCGACGGCTCGGGCGGGTCCGGGGCCGGTGGCAACGGGGCCGGCGGCAACGCCACCAGCGGTAACGCCAGGGGTGGTTCGGGCGCGGCCGACAACGGCGGCGGCTTCGGCAACATCGGCGGTCCCGTCTTCGGCGACGAGGGCAGCTCGGCCCCGGGCGGCTCCGGTACGAGCGGTCCCGCCTCCGGTGGTCCCGGCAGGGGCGGCGTCGGCACCGGCGGGCCCGGCAGCGGCGGCTCCGGCGCGAGCAGCGGTGCCCAGCACCAGGGCGCCACCGCCAACGGCGGGAAGGGCGGCAGCGCGGACCTGTCCAACGTCCAGCAGGCCAACCACAACCGCTGCGGGCAGAGCACCGACGCCGAGATCAGCCACACGGTCGACAAGAGCACCGCGACCGACAACAGCACGTCGATCGACAAGTCGGTCCGGACGAGCAACCTGCTGGTCGACCGCGGTGCCCGGCCGCGGCACTGAACACGGCTGACATCCCGATGACGAGGCCCTGGGGCGAGCCCCCAGGGCCTTTCGCCGTGCTCAGTCGACGGACCGGCCGCACGTCCGGACGGCGGCCCGGATGGCGGCGATGCGGGCGGGGACGCCGGCCGGGGGCACGCCGGACGACGGCGCCGGCTCGGCCTCGCCCCGGCACTGACGGCAGACGCCGCCGGGGAAGGCTTCGGGGCGGCCGGGCGCGCGGCAGACGGTGCATTCGACGATGCGCAGGGGCGGGCGGGCCGTGGCTGCCACGTCGGCCGGGGGCCGCTCCGGGGGCATCTTGTCGACGAGCCGCCGCCGGGCGAGGGCGCCGGGGCTGTGCACGTCCGGTGGGAGGCCGGCGGTGAGGGCCCGTACGACGTCGGCGTCGTCGGCGCCGAGTTCCAGCCACTGGGTGGCGAGCTC
The DNA here is from genome assembly GCF_002192455.1 of Streptomyces albireticuli. Taxonomy (NCBI): domain Bacteria; kingdom Bacillati; phylum Actinomycetota; class Actinomycetes; order Kitasatosporales; family Streptomycetaceae; genus Streptomyces; species Streptomyces albireticuli. Next base: position 4,560,957 of record NZ_CP021744.1, on the reverse strand, counting down.
TTCGAGGGCGGAGCATTCGGCGGCGGAGAGGGTCATGCGGGGGTCGGCGCGGCCTACGGAGGCGAGGAGGAGGTAGGCGCGGGTGCGGCTTCGGGTGCGCGGGGGTGCGAGTGGCGGTGGGTCGGGGGCGGGGCGGGGTGGACCCTCCGGGGCTGCATGATTTACGGGCCCCGTTACGCGACGTTGCCCGGTTTCCCGCCGTACGGCCCGCAAATCACGCGTCACGCCCCTTGCCGGGCCCACCCCACCCCGCCCCCTCCCGCCGCACTCCGGCTGCGGGCCGGTGTCGCCCGGCAGGTTTCCGGCCAGGAACGTCTCCCACCATTCGTCACACCTGGCGGCGCGGGAGAAATATGTCCGGGTCACCCAGTTCCAGCTCCCGCCGTCACCCTTGATCCGCTCCGTCACCCGCCGCAGATGCCCGGCCTCCGAGAGGCGCCGCAGTGCGGTGAGGCAGGCGGCCTGCCCGTAGTCGGGAAGCTGTGCGGCCAGGGTCTTGGCGTCCATGGAGGACCCGTCGGGAAGCCGGTCGATGTAGGTGGCGATGGAGGCTTCACGGGGGCGGAGATGGGCGAAGTCGTCCCGGCGGCGGGTGGCTTGATCGGGTACGGATCGCTTGCCGTAGCCGGAAGTCGCGGCGGGATGGGGGTGCGGGGCGCGCGAGGCACCACTAAAGTCGGCGTCAGCCATGGGATCGGCTCCTGCGATCTCGGTGGTCAGACCCCGGACCCGGTGTTGGCGCACCGACCGGGGTCGTTTGTTGCTGCGAACGCTAGAGCGCGGCGACAGGTCGTTGCAACCCGATCACCCAAAGTGAACGCGCCATGGTATAGGCGGCAGTTGGGAGGGTGGGTGGGTGGTATCCACCACCCGTTCCTCACAAAGAGCGCTCGGGTCCGAGAGCCCGGATCCCGGAGCTCACGGATTGCGCGCAATCAGCGACCGACTCGGGCAGTCGCGCAACATTCGGCAAACAAGTCACGCACCACGGCGGCCACCAGCATTCTGTGAGCCCGGCACCTACCACGAAGGGATGTGGTCATGGCTCTCAGGTTCCTGGGCACGACGTCCGACAACGGGAACTGCCCGACCCTGTACGAGATCGAGGAGACGGGTGACATCGTCGTTCAAGGCGACCTCCTCACCGACCCCCAGCATCTCGATCAGCTCCGGGACGTCAAACGTTCCGAGACGTTCGTCGTCGTCCCACGTGAGCTGCTGACCCGCTTCGCGCCGAAGGAGTGACGTGGAGAAGATGATCCCCTTCGAGGAGGCCGCACACCTCTTCGAAGAATTCGAGCACACGGCGTGGCGCCTGGAGACCCGGCGCGGGTACGCCTCCGATCGCGTGAGCCCCAAATGGGAACGGTTCCAGCACGGGGAGACGCTGGGCTACGAGCCGGACCACCCGTGGCACGCCGGTGTAAGGCGGCAGACCGACGAGGGGAAGCGATTCGAACGGGTCCGCCTCGTGGATGACCCACCGACCGAGGGGCAGCGCTTTCTGCTGGCCTCAGGCCTGGGAAACGTCGAGGCGGGCGAAGACATCCGGAACATGTACCGCGCCGAGGCCCGCCGCCTCGGGCTGCCGGACTACGACTTCTGGTTGTTCGACTCCCGCATCGTCATGAAGTTCGTCATCGACGACCAGGACGAGACGCTCGGCGTGTACCTTCTCGAGGACGCCGCGACGGTCGTCCACGCCTGCCAGGTCAGAGACAAGGCCTGGCACTACGCAATCCCCACAGTCGAGTTCCAGGCACAGGTACCTTCGACTGTGTGAGCACCGATTTCCAGGCAGGCCGGGTAGCCCTCGGTGCGCGGCTGCGCGAGCTGCGCACCGAGGCCGGCCTCAACGGAAAGGACCTGGCTGTCCGCCTCGGCTGGCAACAGTCCAAGGTCTCCCGCCTGGAGCACGGCAAGCAGACCGCGACCGCCGAGGACCTGAAGGCGTGGGCGCGGGAAGCCGACGCCCCGGACGAGGCAAGCGACCTGCTGGCCCGGCTGAACGGCCTGGAGTCGCAGCAGCGTTCATGGCGCCGCCAACTCGCCTCCGGCCACCGTGGCGTACAGGAGCGGTACGTCGTCGAGTACCGCAGCACCGCTCTGATACGCGGATATGAGGCCACGGTCGTTCCCGGCCTCTTCCAGACCCCCGGCTATGCCCGGCATCTCCTCATGCACAACTCCGAGTTGATGCAGTCGCCGAGGGACACCGACGCCGCGGTGCGGGGACGGATGCAGCGGCAAGAGGTGCTGTACCAGCCCGGCCGAACCTTCCACGTCATGGTGTGGGAGGGCGCCCTGCACGCGCTGATCTGCCCACGCGAGGTCATGGCCGGACAGCTCGATCGACTTGTGAGCCTGATCGGGCTCGACCGCGTGCACCTCAGCGTCATCCCGCTCGGAGCGCCACTCGCGCTGTCCCCGAAGCACGGCTTCTGGATCTTCGACGACAGTCGGGTGGTCGTCGAGACCGTCAACACCGAGCTGCACCTCGAATCCGATGAGGACGTCGCCCTGTACAGGCGAGTGTGGGACCGGCTCAACGGATCCGCTGTGAGTGGGGCCCAGGCACACCGTTTGATCGCCCGGGCGAGGGCGGCAGTGACTTCCACGTAGGCAATCCCGGGCAACCACGCGGACCGTCGCGCAATAGTGCGCAATCGGCACGCGGAGGCAGCACCACCATCCCTACTTTCGGCACATGAACACAAGGGTTGTTCCCGTATCCCACGGCAGCGCGCCGCCCACGGAAGCTGCCGAAAGGCACACACGCACACCTTGCATGGAGTGCTTCCGGCTCACCCTCACCCGTGTCACCGCCGTGCGGGACGGACGCTGGGAGGACGCCTTCACGTCGGTGGAGAGCGAGAAGCGGCACCGGCAGGAAACCCACCCCGGCACCGAGCGAGCCGGACACCCGGAGGAGCATGCGATGAGCCACCAGCCGATCACCCGATACGCACAGGGCGGCGGTCACGGCAGGCCCGACGACGACGGGGACGGGCTCCCCGGGCAGCCGTGGACGCCGACCGACGAGCCGACCCCCGACGGGTCGACTCCCCCTGGTGGCGGGACACACGGGAAGTGACCGCCCCGGCCGAGCGGACAACAGGACGTGGCCGGGACGCGCTGCGTCGGCAGCTGGTCGGATCCGGCTCGCTCACGCCCTCGTGGATCCCGGCCTTCGAGGCCGTGGACAGGGCCGGTTTTCTGCCCGACGTCATGTGGCCGCACGATATGGCGACCGGTCGCAGCGTGACCGTGGACAGGGACCGGGAGCCGGATGTCTGGCGGACGTACGCCGAGTCCGACGTCCCCATCGTCACCCAGTGGGACGACGGGGCCCACGCCGGGACCGAACCCGGGCAGTCTTTCAGCTCCTCCTCGTCCATGCCGAGCCTGGTCTTCGACATGCTCACGGATCTGGACGTCCACGAGGGGCAACGGGTACTGGAGATCGGCACGGGCACCGGGTGGAACGCGGGGCTGCTAGCGCACCGGGTCGGGGCGGGGAACGTGGTCACCGTCGAGGTGGACAGAGCGGTCGCGGATTCCGGCCGGGAAGCCCTGCGGCGCGCGGGGCTGCCCGTTCGCGTCCTGCACCGGGACGGATTCCTGGGCTTCCCGGAGCGCGCGCCGTACGACCGGGTCATCGCCACGTGCGGCCTGCGGGACATCCCGTTCGCATGGGTCGCACAGACCACACCGGGCGGGGTGATCCTCGTCCCCTGGGGTACGTACTACGGTCCGGCCGAGGCCACGGTCCGGCTGGTCGTCTCCGAGGACGGCCGCAGCGCGTCCGGGCCGTTCACACGGCCGGTGGGCTTCATGCGGATGCGTGCGCAACGGCTCGTACGGCGGGCGCACGCCGCGTATGTGCCACCGGGCGCGATGGACCGCGCCGAAACCTCGGTCACCACCCTGAGGACGGCCGACGCGGCTGGATTCGTGAAAGGCCTGCTCATGCCTGGCGTCACCCACGTCGCCGACCGCGAGCGGGACGGCCGGCGTGCTGTGTGGCTGTACGGGCTCTCGGACACTTCCTGGGCCGTGGCTGTCTTCCGCGACGGGCATGAGCAGGCCAAGGTCTGTCAGAGCGGGCCGCGCCGCCTCTGGGACGAGCTGGAGGAAGCCCACCGGTGGTGGGAGGGCAAGGGCCGGCCCGGGTTCGAGCGGTTCGGGCTGACCGTCACGGAGGGAGGGCGCGGCAGCGTCTGGCTGGACGAGCCGGCGGCCGTTCTCCGACGGGACGGCATCTCGAATCCCATGGGAAATCAGGGGGCTCGTTGAACGCGCGCGCCACTATGGTGGTCCGATGACATCGGTCAAGCAGTTCCAAGTGACCTTCGACTGCGCGGATCCTGAGCGCGTCGCTCGTTTTTGGTGTGAGGTGCTGGGGTATGTCGTCCCGCCGCCACCGGAGGGGTTCGCCACTTGGGACGAATTCGAGCGCACGCTGCCCGCCGAGCGTCAGGGCGCGTCATTCGTCTGCATCGATCCCACGGGTGTGGGCCCGCGCCTGTACTTCCAGCGCGTCCCCGAAGGCAAGGCCGTCAAGAACCGGCTGCATCTCGACGTACGGGTCGGCACCGGGCTGGTGGGTGAGGAGCGCCTCGCCGCGCTTGAGGCCGAGTGCGCGCGGCTGATCCCGCTCGGCGCGGTACGCGGGCAATTGCTGCTTGCCGATGGCGAGAACGAGTCGTGCCTCAACATGCAGGACGTCGAGGGCAACGAGTTCTGCCTCGACTGAGGGCCGGAGGTCCTACGGGCTGGTGGTGGGGTGCCGTCCGGCGAGGCCTCCGGACGGCACCCCATCGGCCCGTCAGGAATCAGCCGCCTCCGCCGTCGCGTTCCCCGGCCGGGAAACCGGCCCGCGCAAGGACTTGAGCGCGACCACCGACCCGGCCGCGACCGCCACACCCGCCGCGATCGCGACCAGGTACAGGAACGGCGCGCCGATCAGGGGGACGACGAACACGCCGCCGTGCGGGGCGCGGAGGGTACAGCCGAAGGCCATCGACAGGGCGCCGGTCACCGCGCCGCCCGCCATCGCGGACGGGATCACGCGCAGGGGGTCGGCCGCCGCGAACGGGATCGCGCCCTCGGTGATGAACGACGCGCCCAGCACCCACGCCGCCTTGCCGTTCTCCCGCTCCGTCGCCGTGAACAGGCGGCCGCGCACGGTCGTGGCCAGTGCCAGGGCCAGTGGCGGGACCATGCCGGCCGCCATGACCGCCGCCATCACCTTGAGGCTGCCGTCGTTGGGGTGCGCGAGGCCGCCGACCGCGAAGGCGTACGCGCACTTGTTGAGCGGGCCGCCCAGGTCGAAGCACATCATCAGGCCCAGGATCACGCCCAGGATGACGGCGTTGGCGCCGGACAGGCCCGCCAGCCAGTCGGTGAGCGCCTTCTGGAGCGAGGCGACCGGCTTGCCGACCACCAGGAACATCAGGAAGCCGACCACCGCCGAGGAGAGCAGCGGGATCACCACCACCGGCATGATCCCGCGCAGCACCGGCGGTACGTCCACCCGCCGCACGGCCAGCACGGCCGCGCCCGCGAGCAGGCCGGCGATCAGGCCGCCGAGGAAGCCCGCGTTGACGGTGAGGGCGATCGCGCCGCCGACGAAGCCGGGGACCAGGCCCGGCCGGTCGGCCATCCCGTACGCGATGTAGCCGGCCAGTACGGGCACGAGGAAGCCGAACGCGGCGCCGCCGGTCTGGAACAGCAGCGCGGCCCAGCTCGCGGACTCCGTCCACACGAAGTGACTCGCCACGGACGGCGCCTTGTTCACCTCGTACCCGCCGATGGCGAACGCGAGCGCGATGAGCAGGCCGCCCGCGGCGACGAACGGGACCATGTAGCTGACACCGGTCATCAGCCACGTGCGGAGGCGGGTGGCGAAGCCGTCGCCCGCCTCGGCGCCCGCGTCCATGGGCGCGGGCGCGGACGCCGCGGCCGGCTCGGGCGCCGGGCCGTGCGCGGCCTTTTCCCGTACCTCCGCGATCAGCTCGGCCGCCCTGTTCACCCCGGCCTTCACCCCGACGTCGACGACCGGCTTGCCCGCGAAGCGCGCCCTGTCCCGGACCTCGACGTCGTGCGCGAGGATCACGCCGTCCGCCCGTGCGATCACCTCCGCGTCGAGCGCGACGAAGCCCGCCGAGCCCTGCGTCTCCACCACCAGCTCGACGCCCGCGTCCCGCGCGGCCTGTTCGAGCGCCTGGGCGGCCATGTAGGTGTGGGCGATGCCGGTGGGGCAGGAAGTGACCGCGACTATGCGGAAGGGGGCCGGGCCGCCGCCTGGTCCTCGGCCGGTGCCGGATCAGCCGGATCAGCCGTTTCAACGGATGCCGTCGCCTGCGTCCGCTCCGGCACCCGCTCCTCCGATATCGGCTCCGGTGCCTGCCCCTCCGGCTCCTCCCCCCTGATCAGCGCCGCCACCCTCCCCGCGTCCTCCGCCGAGCGCAGCGCCTCCGTGAACTCCGGCACCATCAAGCGGCGCGCCAGGCTCGACAGGATCGTGAGGTGGTCGCTGTCCGCCCCCGCCGGTGCCGCGATGAGGAAGATCAGGTCGGCCGGGCCGTCCGGGGCGCCGAAGTCGACGCGGGCGGCCGAGCGGCCGAAGGCGAGCGTGGGTTCGGTGACATGGGCGCTGCGGCAGTGGGGGATGCCGATGCCGCCGTCGAGCCCGGTCGGCATCTGCGCCTCGCGCGCGGCGACGTCGGCGAGGAACCCGTCGAGGTCGGTGACGCGCCCGAGCTCCCGCATCCGCTCGGCCAGCGATCTCGCCGCCGCTTCCTTGGTGTCGGCGGCCAGGTCGAGATCGACCAGTGCCGCCGTGATCAGCTCACTCAACGCGGGCTCCCTTGCTCGCGGTCGCGCCCTACGGGCGGTGGGGGAAAGGGTGGGGGGACAGGCAGGAGAGGCAGCCGTCACTCACCGGTCCGGCCGGCGCTCCCGGGTCGGGGCGCGACGGGGCCCGCGCAGTACGGGCCTTCGGGGCCCGGCCGTGCGGCGCGGGCCCGGGTGAGGGGCGCCAGCGCCGCCGTGAGCGTCACGACCAGCCGGCGTATCCACCGGTCCCGGCGCCGCGCGGCCACCCGGCGCCGGCGGCCCGCGGCCGCGCAGCGGGACCTCGCCGCACCGGCGGCGCAGCGCGAGGTCACGAGACCGGTCCCGTCGGCGCGGGCGCCGGCACCGGCTCCGTCAGCGCGCGGTCCCACGGCACGTCGGACGTGACCGTGACCGCCGACGGGTCGAGGTCGGAGGGCGCCGGCATCGCGCTGCCCGGCAGCTGGACCGCGGCCGCGCCATGGGCGAGGGCCGCGGCCAGGGCCTTCTGGCCGGTGCCGCCCGCGGCGAGGAAACCGGCCAGGGAGGCGTCGCCCGCACCGACGTTGCTGCGGACGGCGGGCACCCGGGCGGTGCCGAAGTACGTGCCGGAGTCGTCGACCAGCAGCTGGCCGTCCGCGCCGAGGCTGGCCAGGACGGAGCGCGCGCCCAGCGCCCGTAGCGCCCGCGCGGCCCCGGCGGCGTCGCCGACCGTGGCCAGCGGGCGGCCCACCGCCTGGGCGAGCTCCTCCGCGTTGGGCTTGACGACGTCGGGGCGTTCGCGGAGCGCGGCGGTCAGGGACGGGCCCGAGGTGTCCAGGGCGATCCGCGCGCCGGCGGCGTGGGCGCGGGCCACCAGCTGCCCGTACCACTCGGGCGCGAGGCCGCGCGGCAGGCTGCCGCAGCAGGCGATCCAGTCCGCGCCGGACGACCGTTCCCGCACGGCGACCAGCAGGGACTCGGCCTCCCCGGCGGTGAGTTCGGGGCCCGCCGCGTTCACCTTGGTGAGGGTGCCGTCCGGCTCGGCGACGGCGATGTTGACCCGGGTCGAGCCCTGTACGGGCACGCCCGCGACCTCGATGCCGCGCTCGCCGAGCAGCCGCGCCAGCAGCGCGCCCTCGGGGCCGCCGAGCGGCAGCACCGCGACGGTGCGGCGGCCGGCGGCGGCCACCGCGCGGGAGACGTTGACGCCCTTGCCGCCGGGGTCGACCCGGTCCGTCCCGGCGCGCAGCACCGCGCCGCGCTCCAGCCGCGGGACCTCGTACGTGCGGTCCAGGCTCGGGTTGGGGGTGACGGTGAGGATCATGCGCGGACCACCGCCGGGCCCGCGGCCTCGACGGCGCGGGCGTCCTCGGCGGCGAGGCCCGTGTCGGTGATCACCAGGTCGACCTCGTCGAGGCCGGCGAAGCGCGCGAAGTGCCGCTGCCCGTACTTGCCGGAGTCGGCGAGGAGCACGACCCGCCGGGCGGCCGCGACGACCGCCCGCTTGACCGCGGCCTCGGCCGGGTCGGGGGTGGTGAGCCCGCCCTCGGGCGAGAAGCCGTTGGTCGCGACGAAGGCGACGTCGGCGTGGATCTCGGCGTACGCGCGCAGGGCCCAGGCGTCGACGGCCGCGCGCGTACGGTGCCGTACCCGCCCGCCGACGAGGTGGAGCTCGATGCCGGGGTGGTCCGCGAGGCGGGCGGCGACCGGAAGGGCGTGGGTGACGACGGTGAGGGAGGAGTCCAGCGGGAGCAGGGCCGCCAGGCGGGCCGCCGTCGTCCCGGCGTCGACGACGACGCTGCCCTCGGGCGGCAGCTCCGCGAGCGCGGCCCGCGCGATGGCGTCCTTCTCGTCCGCCGCCGTGGTCTCGCGCTCGGCGAGGTCCGGCTCGAAGTCGAGCCGCCCGGCGGGGATGGCGCCGCCGTGCACCCGGCGCACGAGGCCGGCCCGGTCGAGGGCCTTGAGGTCGCGCCGCACGGTCTCGGCGGTGACCTGGAACTCCTCGGCGAGGGACAGCACCTCCACCCGGCCGCTCTCACGGGCGAGCCGCAGGATCTCCTGCTGACGCTCCGGTCCGTACATGGTTTTGTGTCCGTTCGATGCCCGGGTGTGTGGTTGCCGGCCACGTTACCGCCCGTAAGGCGAAGAAGTAAACAGATTCGGGCGCCGAACGGGCAGAAATGGGCCCGCAGAGGCAGGGGGGAAGGCGGGGAGGAACGGCAAACGCCGGACGGGCCGGCAGAAACCGGCCCGTCCGGCGTCCCGGAACCAGGATCCGGGGCGACGCCCCCGGAAAGCGCGGGCGCGCCTAGACCGCCGCCCGCTCCGTCGTCTTGCCCAGCTCCACACCCGTGTCCGCGTCCGGGACCGCCTCGGCCACCTTCCGCTTCGGCAGCAGGAACATCAGCGCGAACACCACCGCCAGGCCGGCCGCGACCCACCACATCGCGTTGACGAACGCGCTCCCGAAGATGTCCGCGAGCGCCTCCCGCCGCGGGTCGGAGTCGTCCACCACCGAGAAGAAGGCCACGGAGACCAGGCCCAGACCGACCGCGTTGCCGAGCTGCATCGTGGTGTTGATCAGGCCGGACGCCGAACCCGCGTGCTCGCGCGGCACCTCGGAGAGGATGGCGTCCGTGATCGGGGAGACGACCAGGCCCATGCCCGCGCCCATCACGATCAGCGGCAGCGCCATCTGCCAGGAGGCGATGTCGGCGCCGTAGTGGTCGGCCTCCCAGATGTAGATCAGCACACCGGCGGCCATCACCAGCGCGCCGGCCTGGAGGACCTTACGGCCGAAGCGGGGCACCAGCTTCTGCACGGACATGCCGGCGGCCGTCGAGACGGCCACCGAGAACGGTATGCCGGTCAGACCCGCGCGCAGCGCCGACCAGCCGAGGCCGATCTGCATGTACATCGTCCAGACCATGAAGAAGATGCCGGTGGTGACGCCGAAGGCCAGCTGCACGCCGACGCCGCCCGCGAAGCTCTTGACCTTGAACAGCGAGAGCTCGACCAGCGGCGAGCCGTCCTTGCGGGTCTTGTGGCGCTCGTACGCGACGAAGGCGACGAACATCGGCAGCGAGCCCGCCATCGAGACGAAGCCCCACAGCGGCCAGTCGTGCTCGCGGCCCTGGGTGAGCGGGTAGAGCAGCATCAGCAGGGCGACACTGGCCAGGACCATGCCGACGAGGTCCAGCTTGAGCGCCTTGGGCGCCTTGGACTCGACGATGAAGCGGCGGCCGAGGATCAGACCGGCGATGCCGACCGGGAGGTTGATCAGGAAGATCGGGCGCCACTCCAGGCCGAGGATGTTCCACTGGGTGAGCAGGGCGCCCAGCAGCGGGCCGGAGACCGCGCCGAGGCCGACGACCGCGCCGAACATGCCGAAGACCTTGCCGCGCTCGTGGGCGGGGAAGGTGACGTGGATGATCGACAGCACCTGAGGCACCATCAGGGCGCCCATCAGGCCCTGGAGCACCCGGGCGGCGACCAGCAGCTGCGGGTCGCTGACGACGCCGCAGAGCATCGAGGCCAGCGTGAAGCCCCCGATGCCCAGCAGGAATATCTTCTTCCGGCCGTAGATGTCACCGAGCCGGCCACCCGTGATCAGACCGATGGCGAACGCGAGCGCGTACCCCTCGCTGAGCCACTGGAGGACGCTGAAGGACGCGCCGATGTCGCGCTGGATGCTCGGCATCGCGATGTTGACGATGGTGACGTCGACCAGGTCCATGAAGGACGCCGTCATCACGACCGCCAGCGCCAGCCAGCGGCGGCGGGCGGCGGGCGGGGACGCGAGTGGTGCGTCGTGCGGTGAGGCGGGCGGTGATGCGGCGGTCATCGGGCGGTGGCCTTTCCTGGACTTTCGGGTACGTCCCTGACGCTAACCCTCATGTAGGACAGAGCGTGTCCCATATCGCTGGCAGGCTGGGAGACATGACCGACACTCCCGCACGGCTGCTGAATCTGCTCTCCCTGCTCCAGACTCCGCGCGAATGGCCGGGCAGCGAGCTCGCGGAACGGCTCGGGGTCACCACCCGGACGATCCGGCGCGACGTCGAACGCCTGCGGGACCTGGGCTATCCCGTCCAGGCCACGATGGGCGCGATCGGCGGCTACCGGCTGGCGGCGGGCGCGGCGATGCCCCCGCTGGTCCTGGACGACGAGGAGGCCGTGGCCATCGCCGTGGGGCTGCGCGCGGGCGCGGGCCATGCCGTCGAGGGCATCGAGGAGGCGTCGGTACGGGCCCTCGCCAAGCTGGAGCAGGTGCTGCCGTCCCGGCTGCGGCACCGGGTGGCGGCGCTCCAGGCGGCCACGGTCCCGCTCACCCGGGGCGACGGCGCGACCGTCGACCCGCGCACGCTGACGGTGATGGCGGCCGCCGCCACGGGGCAGGAGCGGCTGCGCTTCGCCTACCGCAAGGGGGACGGCACGGAGACGCAGCGGCTGGTCGAGCCGCACCGGCTGGTGAGCACGGGGCGCCGCTGGTACCTCGTCGCGTACGACATCGACCGCGACGACTGGCGGACGTTCCGGGTGGACCGGGTCAGCGAGCCCTTCGCCACGGGGGCGCGCTTCGTCCAGCGGGAGCTGCCGGCGGCGGACGCGGCGGAGTTCATGAGCCGCTCGCTGGCCAGGCTCCAGCCGACCTACCGGGTCGTGGTGGACGTGGAGGCCCCGGCGGCCTTCGTCGCCGCGCGCCTCCCGCGCGCCATCGGCACCCCGGCCCCGGTCGACGACCGGCGGTGCCGGCTCGACATCACGACGGCGGACTCGCTGGAGTGGGTGGCCTTCCGGCTGGCCCTGCTGGACTGCGAATTCCGGGTGCACGAGCCGCGCGAGCTGATCGAGCACCTGGGTGAACTGGGGGCGCGGATCAGCCGGGCGGCCTCGGCGGGAACGGGCTCCACCGGGGCCTGAGCCCACCGCGCGGCGCGCGGTCAGGGGAAGGACCCCGACGCGGGGGGGTGGCGCCGGGGTCCGGTCTATGAGGTTATGCCCTGAAGGCCCGCTCCGCAGAACTCACGCCGCCGCGTCGAAGCCCGTGTCGTGCGCCATCTTCTTCAGTTCCAGCAGCGCGTGCTTCTCGATCTGCCGGATCCGCTCACGCGTGAGCCCGTGCTGCTTGCCCACCTCCGTGAGGGTGCGCTCGCGGCCGTCCTCGATGCCGTAGCGCGCCTTGATGATCGAGGCCGTGCGCTGGTCGAGGCGGCTGATGAGGTCCTCCAGCTCCTCGCTGCGCAGCAGGGCGATCACGGACTGCTCGGGCGACACGGCGGAGGTGTCCTCCAGCAGATCGCCGAACTGGGTGTCGCCCTCGTCGTCCACCGACATGTTGAGGCTGACGGGGTCGCGGGCCCAGTCCAGGACGTCGCCCACGCGCTCGGGCGTGGCGCCGAGCTCGGCGGCGATCTCCGTGTGGTCGGGGTCGCGGCCGTTCTCCCGGTTGAACTCGCGCTGGACACGCCGGATGCGGCCGAGCTCCTCGACGAGGTGGACGGGCAGCCGGATCGTCCGGGACTGGTCCGCGATGGAGCGGGTGATCGCCTGACGGATCCACCACGTGGCGTACGTGGAGAACTTGAAGCCCTTGGTGTAGTCGAACTTCTCGACCGCGCGGACCAGGCCGGCGTTGCCCTCCTGGATCAGGTCGAGCAGGGGCAGGCCGCTGCGCGGGTACCGGCGGGCGACGGCGACGACGAGACGGAGGTTGGACTTGATGAAGACGTCCTTGGCGTGCGCGCCGGCGGCGGCTATCGCCTCCAGCTCCGCGCGGGACGCGCCCTTGTGCGGGGAACCGGCCTCGGCCGCGTCCGCCTCCGCGGCCCCGTCAAGGCCGTCGAGAAGCTGCTGGGCGTAGACGCCCGCCTCTATGGTCTGGGACAGCTCGACCTCCTTCGCGGCGTCGAGCAGGGGCGTGCGCGCGATCTCGTCGAGGTACATGCCGACCAGGTCGCGGTCGGCGATCTCCCCGCTCGCGGCGCGAACGCTGCTCGTCCCCCCAGCGCCCTTGGCGGCGGTCTGACGGCGGGCGACGGCACGGGTTGCCATGCGTGCTCCCTTGCGATGAGTGGGTCGCGGGACGGATGGGGCTCCCAGGGCGGACCCTGTCACGAGTGCCCCGTCCGATGGAAAGAACGACTGGAATCCGGACAGAATTCCCACGGAACGTCTTATTTTTTGTGATCATGCAGTATCCTGCCCGGCCACAGCACGGGAGGCGGGTCTCCGGACCCTACGGAAGCGCAGGTCAGACCCTCTTCGGTCGAGGCGCGGACCGCCGCGCGCGGCGGCGGGCGGGGGCCGCCAGGGGCCGCCGGTGCGCGCTTCCACCCCTCAAGACGACGGGGAGGTCTGTCCGGTTGCGTCGGGGTGTCGGGTCGGCGGGGTGTCGGGTGGGGTGCGCCTGCGGCGGGCTTGTTCCCCACCCCGCCCCTTCCCGAACCGGGGCTCCGCCCCGGACCCCGGTCCTCAATCGCCGGACGGACTGAGTTGTCGCCCGGAACCGGGCAGCGAAACCCGACCGCAAGCAAGGGGAGCGGCCTCCGGCGTACGGAAAGCCGGCGTCGGACAGCGGCAGAATCCAGCCCGGCCGGCGATTGAGGCCACCGCGCGGGCCGCGGAACGGGGGCCCGGGGGCGACCGAGGCCACCACGCGGAGCGCGGAACCGGGGGCCCGGGGGCCACCGAGGCCACCACGCGGAGCGCGGAACCGGGGGCCCGGGGGCGAAGCCCCCGGTTTCGGGAAGGGGCGGGGCTGGGGAACAAGCCCGCCGCAGGCGCCCACCACCGGCACCGTCCCCAGCACCCGCACCCGCGGCCCGGCCCCGGCCCCGGCCCCAATGATCGAGTTGCCCCACCCCCGGCCCCGGGTGTGCCCTGGTGTACAGACAGAGCGCGCGCCGCCATGAGAGGAGCCCGCGATGCCGACCCACTCGATCATGCCCGGGCGTCACCACCACGCCCACGAGGGCCCCGGGCCGGTGGCCCGCGGTACCCACCTCCCGCACGCCGGCCGGGAAGGCCGCTGGACCCGGGACGTCCCGATCGCCGGCGGCGTCGTCCTCGGCCTGTACGCCACGTACCTCGCGAGCCAGAACGGGTTCTCCACGCTCGGGTACTGGATGATGGGGCTCGCCGTCGCCGTCGTCTCGATGGGCATCGGCTACGTCCTCATCCGGCAGCGGAACCGGATGGTCGCCGAGGTCCGCGCGGCCGCCTTCGGCACGCTCTTCGGCTGCTGCATGGGCTTCCTGCACAGCCTCGGCGGCGGCACGGTGCTGCGTGCCTCGGAGATCGGGCTGCTGCTGGGCCTGGGGATGGGCCTGGCCTCGTACTACGTCTTCTACTGGCACGAGCACTGACCCCTCCCGGCCGCCCGTCCGCGGGGCCCGGGCGCCGCCTTCCCCCTCCGGCGCCCGAGCCCCGCGCCGCGCTGCCCGAAAGGGGCGGAACCGACCGGACAGGGTCCTCGGATGTAGGTCCGGAGACCGTTCCGCGCCCCTTACCGGCACCCCTAGCGTGAGGGGATGGCCGACATCGAAGCGCGTGAGACCCCCACACCCGTCGCCACCTCCCCCGCCCCGTGCGGAACGCTCGACGAGGCGCTCGAACGCCTCCACACGACAGGCCCGGAATTCGAGGGCTGGCTGAGCAACCACGCCCCGATGGCCGTCGAGGCGCTCGTCCGGCACGGGCAGGCCGCCACTGTGCACCCGTGGCTGGACGCCTACCGCACCCGGCTCGACGAGCTGCCCGGCGCCCACTACCCCGTGACCGAGGCCAACTGGCGGGAGGCCCTCGGCGACCCGCGCCGCGCCGGCGACTGGGTCCGTCACTTCACCCGGCTGCTCGCCGAGCGCCCCTGGCGCGACGTCCTCGCCGAGTGGTGGCCCCGGCTGCTGCCGGGCATCACGGCCGCCGCGACCCACCCGGTGATCCGCGTCGGCCATGCCGTCCGGACCCTGCTCGACGGCGACGACGGTGGCGACGGCGCCACCGGGCCGCGCGTGGCCGAGCTGGGTCACGCGCTCGGCTACTGGGCCGCCCGCCACCAGCCGCTGCCCGTGCCCGTCCGACTCGGGGCCCCCGGCACCCCGGGCACCCTCGGCGCGGCCGAGGCCCTGGCCGCCGTCCCGCGCGTACCCGACCAGCGCGGCGGCATCCGCGACCGGCTCGCGCAGCTCCCCTCGGCCCCCGGCTGGCCCGCCGGGGCCGCGACGCTGCGCCCGGCCGCCGGGCCCGACGAGGCACGGGAGCGGCTCACGGAACTGGTCCGCGAGGCGACGACGCGGTACGCGGCCTACGGGCACGGCAGCCCCGTGATGCTGGTGCACGCCGCGACCGCGCCCAACGCCGTCCTGCGCACCCTGCCCGCCCTGCCCCGCGAGCTGTGGGCGGCGAGCCTGGCCGCCGCGTGGGAGGCGAGCGCCGCGGTGATCACGGCCTACTCCCCCGCCGGGCCCGCGGAGCCGCGGCGGGCCGGTGCCGTCCCCGCCACCGCCGAGGAGGTCTTCGCGCGGGCGGCCGCGCACGGCGACGCGCACACGATCAAGTTCACGGACACGGCGCTGGACGTCGCCGCGGCCGAGCCGGAACGGGCGCCGCGGGTCTGGGCGGCCGCCGCCGCGAGCTGCGAACTGATCCCGCCGGCCTGATGGGGAGGGCCCCGGCCCCGCCGCACCCGCCCCCGGTCACAGTCACGGTCACGGCCTCAGCCGAACTGGAGGGACCGCTTCGCCAGGCCCATCCAGAAGCCGTCGATGACGCTGCGCTGCCTGTCCAGCTCGTCCTCGGCGGCACCCATCGTGACGAACAGCGGCGCGAAGTGCTCGGTGCGCGGGTGGGCCAGTCGGGCCGCCGGGGACTTCCGCTCGAAGTCCAGCAGCGCGTCGACGTCCTGCCCTTCGAGCGCCTCCCGCCCCCACGCGTCGAACTCCGCCGACCAGCCCGGCGGCGTGGGCCCGGTGTGCCGCAGCGCGGCCAGGTTGTGGGTGAAGAAGCCGCTGCCGACTATCAGCACGCCCTCGTCGCGCAGCGGCGCGAGCCGGCGCCCGATCTCCATCAGCCGCCGCGGGTCGAGGGTGGGCATGGAGACCTGGAGGACGGGCACGTCCGCCTCCGGGAACATCTCGACCAGCGGTACGTACGCGCCGTGGTCGAGCCCCCGGTCCGGGATGTCCTGGACGGGCGTACCGGGCGCGCGCAGCGCCTTGCGGACCTTCTCCGCGAGCCCGGGGGCGCCGGGCGCCTCGTACCGGACCCGGTAGTAGTGCTCCGGGAAGCCCCAGAAGTCGTAAACGAGCGGGACGGTCTCCGTGGCGCCGAGGGCGAGCGGGGCCTCCTCCCAGTGGGCGGAGATCATCAGGATCGCCTTCGGGCGCGGCAGGCCGGCGGCCCAGGCGGCGAGCTGGCCGGGCCACAGCGCGTCGTCCGCGAGCGGCGGGGCACCGTGGGAGAGATAGAGCGTGGGCATCCGCCCGCCGGCGGGGGTTGCGGTGACCTGCATGGGCCCTCCAGGCTGTTCGAGGGGCAATGCTTGAACTCTCAAGCGTCTTGGTTCGAGCTTAGCCCTGCTTTATTTAAACTTCAAGGATTGAGTACCAAGAGGAAGCCGGTGGGTGAAACAGTGGATGTCATGACCAAACGACGCGCAGCGGACGCAGGGGACACGGCGGCCGAGCAGGCCCCGACGCACGCCGCGACCCCGGCGGCCGGGGAACCGCGCTGGCTCAGCGCGGAGGAGCAGTGCGCCTGGCAGGCGTTCCTGAACGCCACCACGCTCCTGGAGGACCACCTCGACCGGCAGCTCCAGCGCGACGCCGGCATGCCGCACATCTACTACGGACTGCTCGTCCACCTCTCCGAGGCGCCGCGCCGGCGGCTGCGGATGACCGAGCTGGCCCACGACGCCAAGATCACCAGGTCCCGGCTCTCGCACGCGGTCGCCCGCCTGGAGAAGTACGGCTGGGTCCGGCGCGAGGAGTGTCCCTCCGACAAGCGGGGGCAGCTCGCCGTCCTTACGGACGAAGGCTTCGAGACGCTGCGGAAGTCCGCGCCCGGCCATGTGGCCGCGGTCCGGGGCGCCATCTTCGACCGGCTCACGCCGGAGCAGGTCGACCAGCTCGGCGACATCTGCCGGACCATCGCGAACGGCCTCCAGCCCGCGTCGGGCGCGGACCTGCCCTGGCTGCGCTGAACGGCGGGCGCGCGCCCGCACACACCCTCCCGCGGTCACCCGCACGCGGGCATGTGTAAGGCCCTCCGCCCATGGGCGGAGGGCCTTACACGCAAGGAACCGGCGCTCGTCAGTGCACCATGACCGGCACGGAGTCGGCGGCCTCGGCGCCCTCGCCGTCACCGGAGGCGACGGTGTGGCCGCCCTGGTGACCGGTGTTGATCGCGACGAAGGCGATCAGCGCGGACAGCGCCAGGATGCCGACGGCCCACCAGATGGCGGTGGAGTAGCCGTGCACCATGGACTGGAGCTTGAGCATCTCCACGGACTTGGCGCCCGCCATGTGGGACGTGGCGTAGGCCGTGGTGGCGCTGGCGGCGATGGTGTTGAGCAGGGCGGTGCCGATCGCGCCGCCGACCTGCTGCGAGGTGTTCACCATCGCGGAGGCGACACCGGCGTCGCGCGGCTGGATGCCGTGCGTGGCCAGGCTCATGGCGGGCATGAAGGCCGTGCCCATGCCGAGACCCATCACGACCAGGCCGGGCAGGATGCCGGTGACGTACGAGGTGCCCAGGTCGATCTGGGTGAGCAGCAGCATGCCGACGCCCGCGAGCAGGAAGCCCGGACCCATCAGCCAGCGCGGCGCGACCCGGGTCATCAGACGGGCGCCGATCTGCGTCGAACCGGCGATCATCGTGGCGATCATCGGGAGGAAGGCCAGACCCGTGGTGACCGGCTTGTACCCCTTGACCACCTGGAGGTAGTAGGTGAGGAAGAGGAACAGGCCGAACATCGCGATGGCGGCGAGGCCCAGCGAGAGGTACACACCGGCGCGGTTGCGCTCGGTGAGGACGCGCAGCGGCAGCAGCGGGGCCTTGACCTTGGACTCGACGACGACGAAGGCGGCGAGGAGCACGACGGCCGCGATGAACATGGCGATGGTGCTGCCGGAGGTCCAGCCGTCCGACTCGGCGCGGGTGAAGCCGTAGACCAGCGAGACCAGTCCGAGCGTGGACAGGACGACGCCGGGGATGTCGAGCTTCGAGGGGTTGCGGCTGCCGGCGGGCTCGTGGATCACGGCGATCGCACCGGCCGCGGCGACGACGGCGAACGGGATGTTCACGAAGAACGTCCAGCGCCAGTTCAGGTACTCGGTGAACACGCCGCCGAGGATGAGGCCGACACCACCACCGGCACCGGCGATGGCACCGAAGACACCGAACGCCTTGGCGCGCTCCTGGGCCTCGGTGAACATCACCGAGAGCAGCGACAGGGCGGCCGGCGCGAGCAGCGCGCCGAAGACGCCCTGGAGCGCGCGGGCGCCCAGCAGCATCCCGAGGTTGACCGCGGCGCCACCGAGCGCGGAGGCGAGCGCGAAGCCGATCAGACCGATGACGAAGGTCTTCTTACGGCCCCACAGGTCGGCCAGCCGGCCACCGAAGAGCAGCAGACCACCGAAGGCGAGGGCGTAGGCGGTGATGACCCATTGCCGGTTGCCGTCCGAGATGCCCAGGTCGGACTGGGCGGAGGGCAGCGCGATGTTCACGATGGTCGCGTCGAGGACGACCATCAGCTGGGCCAGGGCGATGAATATCAGCGCTTTCCAGCGCCTGGGGTCGGGAGTGGTGGTTTCTGGCATGGGAGTGCCTACCTCAGTGGTGCGTCGGTGGGACGGGCGGGCGAAAAGGGGTGGGGGTGGCGAAGTTCGTGGGGCGCGGGGTCAGCCGGGACACTCGGTGCGGCGCAGGTCCTCCAGGGTGACCGCGCTGCCGGGGAGCTCGGACCGGGCCGGGGCCATCAGCCCGTCGAGGAAGAGCTGGAGGTGCCGGTGCGCGAAGCGGTCGAACATCGAGCTGGCGCAGCTTCCGGGCAGCGGCCTGGTCAACTGGGCGATGGCGACCATCAGATCACCGACGTCGACGCCTTCCCGCAGCTGCCCGGAGACCCGGGCGGCGGCCATCAGCTCCTCGACCGCGCGGTCGACGCGCTCGCGCGCCACCACGTGGTCGGGGTGGGTCGGGTCGATGCCCTCCTGGAGCATCGCGCACAGCGCGCCCACCCGTTCGTCCACGGCGGCGTGGGCGAACCGCCTCAGCGCTCGGAAAGCATCGGGCTCCTCAGCTCTTGCTGCCTCCGCCTGATCCGCGACACGGGTCAGTACGGAGAGGGTGACGTGGTGGATCAGCTCGGACCGATCCGCGAAGTGCCGATACAGCGTGGCATTGCCGACCCCGGCTCGTCGAGCGATTTCATCGAGCGAGCCCTCGACCCCGTGTTCGACGAACGCTTCGCGGGCCGCGGAGACGATCCGCTCCCGGTTGCGGAGGGCGTCCGCGCGGAGGCGGGGCTGCTGGGCGGTGGCCATGTGTGGCACTCCTTCCTGGTCTTCCTGACGGGTGTGTCCGGCGCCGGTGACCGGCGCGCGGCCGGGCCGTGACGCCCGCGGGTGCCGGGGCGTAAGCGGGGAGCGATTCCCCGTTTCGCCCGGCGAAGGGTTAAACGGGGAGGAGCTCCCCGTTTATTTCCCGGCTCTTCCATGACGCACGTCACATCTCCTCGCGCTCCCCGCCGCGCCCCCTCGCACCCGCTCCGCACCCCCGAAGGGACCACGCGCGAACGCCCCGGCCCCCCATCTGCCACGGCCAGAGGGCGCGCGGCCGCGCCCCGGCACAGGGTGATCGGACAGAGCGGTCTTCCGTCGTACGCGGCTGGAGGTGGGCGGCATGCGGTTCCTGGCTCTCCTGGTCACGGCCTTCACCACGCTCGCCCTGACCGCGCCCGCGGCCTCGCGCGCCGAGCCGGTCGCCGAGCCCGGGCCCGCCGGGGAGCCGGTCACCCTGGATACGGACGGCCGGCGGCCGACCGGCCCGTGCGCGCTGCGCGGGATCACCGACAGCGTCTCCGAGGCCGCCGACACCCCGCCCGGCTTCGCCCCCTCGAACGGCACCGTGCGGGCCGTCACCCTCTTCGTCGACTTCCCCGACGCGCCGGCCGAGGGCACCCCGCAGGAGCGCTACGCCGAGTTCTTCCCGGCCGTCGCGGACTACTACCGGACGTCCTCGTACGGGCGGCTCGACTACCGCTCCACGCCGGTGCCGCGCTGGATCCGCATGTCCCGCAAGTACGCCGCGTACGGGATCGAGCGCGGCACCCCCTTCGAACGCGGCTACCGGGCCCTGTCGAAGGAGATCATCGACGCGGTCGACGACACGGTGGACTTCCGCCGCTTCGACCTGGTCAATGTGCTGGTGACGCCGAACGCGGGCCCGCCCGCCACGGAGGACGTGCAGTCCGTGACCTTCGCGGGCGCGCCCACCGGGCTCACCACCGGCGACGGCGTGCCGTTCAAGAACGTCTCGTTCATCTGGAGCCGGCAGACCGGGAACAGCCCCTACCGGGTCCTCAACCACGAGAACGCGCACACCTTCGGCCTCCCCGACCTCTACTACACCGGTCGCGGCAGCGGCCTGCTGAAGACCCCGGTGGGCCACTGGGACCTCATGGACGAGGACTGGGGGCCGTCCGACGACTTCCTCGCCTGGCACAAGTGGAAGCTGGGCTGGCTGGCCCCGGGGCAGGTGGAGTGCGTGCTGACCCCGGGCCCGCGCACGGTGACGCTGACGCCCGCCTCGGTCCCCGGCGGCACCAAGCTGACGGTCGTGCCGCTCTCCCGGACGCGCGCCGTCACCGTGGAGGCCCGCGCGCGCGGCCCGCTCGACCACACGGTCTGCCGCCCCGGGGTGCTCGTCACGACGCTCGCCACGGACGTCCCCTCGGGCGCCGGACCCGTCCACGTCTCGGACGCGACGCCGGGCAGCGACGGCTGCTGGACGACCGACCCGAACGTGAACCCGCAGCTCAGCGACGCGCCTTACGTCGTCGGGGAGCGCTTCTCGACGGGCGGGGTGCGCGTCGCGGTGACGGGCCGGGACGCGGACGGCAACTGGCGGGTCACGGTGGAGCGGCTCCGTCCGCCGTCGTCCCGGCTCAGCCGTCCCGCCAGTGGCTCCGCCCGACGCTGATCAGCCGCAGCTGCCGCCGGGCGGTGTCGGCGATCCGCCGGCGCTCCTCGGGACCGGCCGCCTCGATGAACGCGGACGCGGTCATCACCAGGTGGTCGACGTAGAGCCCCGCGAGCATCCGCACGTCCTCGGCGCTCCACCCCGCCGAGAGCTCCTGCGCGCCGAGGGCCGCGGCGACCTCGTCGCCGAACCGGTCCAGCTCGGCACCGATGGCCTCCCGGACGGCGCGCACCCCGCCGTGCCGCTCCCGCGCGATGAACCGTACGTGCGCCGGGTGCAGCTCCACGTGCGCCGCCACGGCCGCGACGCTGCCGTCGATGACCTCCTCGGCCTCCGACTGCTCCGCGAGCACGGCCCGCACCACCACGTGCAGGCTGCCCAGCGACTCCTCCACCAGGGCCACCCCGAGGTCGGCCATGTCCCGGAAGTGCCGGTAGAAGGCGGCGGGCGCCACCCCCACGACCCGGGTCACCTCCCGCAGCCCGAGACTGCTGAGGCTCTGCTCCTCCAGCAGCCGCAGCCCGGCGTCGAGGAGGGCCTGCCGGGTCTTCAGCTTCTGGGCCTGACGGACGCCGAGGGTGTTGCTGCTCATGGAGTCAGTAAACAACTGTTTGCCGGACGAGGCCAGGAGGGGGTACGCTCGAACCGCATTCAGTGAACAACTGTCACTACAACTGTTCACCGAGAAAGGAAGCGTGATGATCTTCCTCGTCGCAGCCCTCCTCGTCCTGGGGATCCTGGTGGGAGCCGCGGCACACACCCCGCTCCCGGTCCTCCTCCCGGCGGCCGGGGCCATCGCCCTCTGGCTGCTGGCCTTCTCGGTCCGCGAACACCTGAGGGAGCGCTGACATGACGACCAGGACGACGACCCGCGCGGCGGCGCCGGAGCGGACGACGACCGCGGGACCCGCCCCGGAACCGGCCGCTCCTGAGCGGACCACCCCGGAGCGCACCACCTCCGGCGGGATCTCCCCCGCCCCCGGCGCCGGACACCGCCCCCACCGCTCCGACGCGGACTCCATGGCCGTCTGGTCCTTCGTACTGGGCCTGGTCGGCCTGCTGATCTTCAACCTGGTCCTGGGCCCGGCCGCCCTGGCCCTGGCGACCCTGGCCCTCCGCCGGAACACCACCCGCCGGGGCCGCGCCGCACTGGGCCTGACCCTCGGCGCGGCGGACCTGATCGTCCTCGCGGCGCTCACGGCGACGGACCACACCCTCTCCTGGTCCCTCGCCACCTGACCCCCCGCCCCCACCACCCGCTACACTGACGGCGGCCCTGCCTCGCCTCCGTAGCTCAGGGGATAGAGCACCGCTCTCCTAAAGCGGGTGTCGGCAGTTCGAATCTGCCCGGGGGCACCGTGAAGGCCGGAGGCCCTTCCGTCGGACGTGACGGAAGGGCCTTCGGCATTTCGGGCGCCGGTCGGCGGGCGCCCGGTCCGCGGGGTTCGCGGTGGTCAGACGACGAGCGGCAGGTAGCGCTGGAGGTCGCCGCCGTTGCAGGCGCGGAGCGTCACCGCGTTGGCGGTGCCGTTGTCCTGGATACAGCCCTGCGGGTATTTACGGCTCTGGAAGGCCGAACCCGAGTCCTTGATGTCGTAATTCCAGTACTGCGACTGGAGATTGGTGTTGCACGTCTCCAGGGTGATCTCCTTGTTGATGCCCTTGGCCGTGAAGCACATGTTCGCGTGCCGCTTGCTCGCCACCTGGTAGCCCGGGTGCTTTCCGGTGACGAGGTGGAACTCCTGGTCGGTGGTCCCGTCGGGGTTGTACGACTTGGCGTGAGTGCCGCCGAACGCGTCGAGGTTGCGGTCCGTGCTGAAATTCTGGAACGTGTACCAGACGTCTCCGGGGTCGGCCGGGTGGCCGGCCGCGGCGGCGGTCCCGGAGGCCAGCAGGCCCCCGCCGAGCAGGGCGGCCGCGGTCACGGCGACGGCGGCGTTCCTGATCCTGGTCATGTTGCCTTCCTTTCCGACGGCTTCACTGCTGCCCGGGAGAAAACCTCGCCGGGCAACTTCCCGAGGCACTCGCCTCGTTCGAGGAACCTACGGCCCGGCACCCCGGGAAAACAGAGGTGTTTCGCGTCAGTGAATTTCCTTGAAAGCCGCGCGTTCCCCGCGGGCGCATTCCCGTACGGTCCGCCCTTCGGCAAGCGCACCGGGCGGCCAGTACGGAACTGGCCGTAAATCTTCACCGGGCGGGCGACCGGTGGACACGACTTCGCAGGCGGATAGCCGGTGCAAAGGAACGCGGCGCGGCCGGCGCCGTGGCGGCCGGGTGCGGAGCGGGAGCTTCCGGCCATGCCCGCCGGTTCCGCCGGCGTGCGCCCCGGCTCGAACCCGGCCCGGAACCGCCCCCGCGGCGGCGGGGACGGGGCGGCCGAATCGCCGACGAATCGGCCCCCGGAGGGTTTCCCCCGGGGGCCGTTCGCCCATTCTCCGATTTCCCTGAACCCTCTGAAGCCTCTGTTTTCCCTTTCCTTCTCCTGCCCCTCACACGCGCCTACTCCGGCGGTCCCTTGAGGTCGTTCACCGTGAGGTCCGAGAGCCTGACGGAGTACCAGATGTCAGCAGTGGCACCCGAGGGCCAGCGTTCGGTGACGACCACCGTGGAGTGACCCGCCCCGCTGCCCTCGTACCGGAGGGACCAGGACGACGGGGCGTCCTGGGCGCGGAAGACCGGATCGGCCCCGTGCAGCCGGGCCCAGCCGTCCAGCCGCTCGTTCAGCTCGGGCGCCAGGAAGCGGGCCCTGACCTGGGCCGGGGTGCGGTCGCCCGCGCCCAGCGTCGCGCGGCGGTACTCCTGGAGGAAGGCGTCGACGCGGGCCTCCGCCCGGGAGACCCCGGACGTGGCCGCCCGTACGCGCGGGCCCTCCGCCGCGACGGCCTGCGCCGTCAGCGGACCCACCGTCAGCAGCGCGGCCGCGGCGACGGCGAGGGCGGCGGGCTTCCGTAAGCGATTCATCGTTCGTTTCGGCGTGTTCATGATCTAAACGCGTACCCACCACCCGGCGCGTTACGCGCCGCGCGCGCCCCGGCGCTGCCGCACCGAGAAGATCGGTCCAGGCGGATTACGCCTACTAATGTGACTAAAGTCGACTCATGACCGCTGGTTTTCGGGGCCAGTGCGTGGCTTTTCCGGGACCCCGCAGGTCTCGGGGGGAGGACATGTATCCGCATGAGTCGTCGCTCCAACGGACTGATAGGCATCTGGGCCGAGGCGCAACGCCAGCAGCAGCGGCAGCGGGAGGCCGAGCACCGGGAGCGGACGCAGGCCCAGCGGGAACAGGAGCGGCAACAGCGCGCGTACGAACGTGAGGCCGCCCGGCTCGACCGCGAGCAGCGCGCGGCGTACCGGCAGCGGCGGGAGGCCGAGGCCCGGCGCCGCACCGAGGAGCTGGACGCGCGCGTCGCGGAGTTGACGGGCGTACTGCTCGCCGGCTGCGGCGAACCCGCCTTCACGACGGCCGCGCTGCGCCGCCCCGAGGAGGTCGAGCCGTTCCAGCCCGGCCACCTCGCCCGCCCCGTGCCCATGCCCGACCCCGCCCTCTACCGCTTCGCCCGTGGGCAGTTCGAGCAGGACTGGCAGGCGGCCCAGCTCGCCGAGGCCCAGCGGCAGCAGCAGCTGGCCGCCTACCGGCAGCAGTACGAGCAGTGGGCGGCCGACCGGCTCGCCGAGACCCGGACGCACAACGCCGGCGTCGAGGAGATGACCGCGGCGCTGCGCCGCCGCGACCCCGACGCCGTCGTCGAGTACTTCTCCGCCGCGCTCTACGCCTCCGCCGCCTGGCCCGAGGAGTTCCCGCACCAGGTCTCCGCCGCCTACGACCCGGGCGCCCGGCAGCTCGTGCTGACCTGGGAGCTGCCGGGGTACGACCTCGTGCCCGCGGCCAAGTCCGTGCGCTACATGCC
Source organism: Streptomyces albireticuli (assembly GCF_002192455.1). Taxonomy (NCBI): domain Bacteria; kingdom Bacillati; phylum Actinomycetota; class Actinomycetes; order Kitasatosporales; family Streptomycetaceae; genus Streptomyces; species Streptomyces albireticuli. The sequence goes on along the minus strand of NZ_CP021744.1, from coordinate 4,536,028 downwards.
CACCGCCGACCAGGACCGGGAGACCGCCCGGCCGGCGGCGCAGCGGCGGGCGATCCACCGCGACGTGCTGGCCCAGTCCATGCTGCTCGTCCTGCGCGAGCTCTTCGCCGCCGACGAGTTCGGCGCGCTGGAGTCGGTCTCGGTCAACGGCTTCGTCGACGACCACGACCCGGCCACCGGCCGCCGGGCCGAGATCGTGCTCGCGACGGTCACCGTCTCCCGGCCCGTCTTCGAGGGGCTGCGGCTGGAGCAGGTCAGCGCCGTGGACTGCCTCACCGACGGGCTCGGCGGCCAGCTGTCGGCCCGCCCCGACCAGCTCGCGGCGGTGCGGCCCGGCCGGCTGCCCGACGAGGTCGGCCAGGGCGTCGTCTCGCACGGCGGCGGCGAGGACCCGGACCTGTACGCCATGGACCCCGTCGAGTTCGAGGCGCTCGTCGCCCAGCTGTTCCGCGCCCGGGGCATGCGCGCGGTGATGACGCAGCGCTCCAACGACGGGGGCGTGGACGTCGAGGCCCTGGACCCGGACCCGATCAGCGGCGGCCGGATCATCGTCCAGGTGAAGCGCTACCGCAAGACGGTCCCGCCGACCGCGGTGCGTGATCTCTACGGGACGGTGCAGGGCGCCGGAGCGAACAAGGGCGTCCTGGTCACGACGTCGGGCTTCGGCCCCGGCTCGTACGCCTTCGCCAACGGCAAGCCGCTGACCCTGGTCTCCGGCGAGGAGCTGGTGGGGCTGCTGGGGCGGCACGGGCTGCGTGGCCGGCTGGGTGACACCAGCGCGACGCCGCGGCGGGGGGCCTCGGCGGGTACGGGCGCGGACGCGGGCGGTGCGGACGCCGGTACGGGCCCGGGTGCCGGGACCGGGGGCGCGGCGGGCGGCGGTGCCCCTGAGTCCGACGCCGCGCACAACGTCCTCGGCATGTCCTGGAGCGGCGGCGTCGCCCTCGACATCTGCGCCCTCGTCTGCCGGGGCACCCAGGTGCTCAGCGACGACCACTTCGTCTTCTTCAACAATCCGGCCACCCCGGACGGCTCCGTGCGCACCGTCCCGCCGTCCGCCGCGGACAAGGCCGCGGTCCGGGTGTCCTTCGACACACTGCCGGCCGACGCCGACCGGCTCGTCCTCGTCGCGGCCGTCGACCCCCAGATCGACCCCCTGGCCGATCTGACGGGCTTCACCGACGCCCTCATCCGCCTCCGCGACGCCTCGGGGGCCGAGCTCGGCCAGCTGGAGGTCTCCGACGGGCGGCCCGGGGAGACGGCGCTGGTCCTGGGCTCGTTCCGGCGGCGGGCGAACGGGGACTGGGACTTCGTGCTGGGTGGGCAGGGGTACGGGGGTGGGTTGGAGGCGCTGGTGCGGGAGTTCGGGATCGAGGTGGCGTAGGGGGTGACGGGGTGCGCCTGCGGCGGGCTTTTCCCCAGCCCCGCCCCTTCCCGAAACCGGGGGCAAGCCCCCGGGCCCCCGTTCCGCGCTGACGCGCGGTGGCCTCGAACTCCCCCAGCTACCGCTGGGAGGTGCCCCCAGCCAGGCTGATTTCGCCCGGTTCCGGGCAACAAATCAGCCCGTCCGGCGTTTGAGGACCGGGTCCGGGGCGGAGCCCCGGTCGGGAAGGGGCGGGGCTGGGGAAAAGCCCCGCGCAGCGGCGCCCGCACCACCCCGCCGCACCCCCACTTATCCACATCACCCATCCGTGTCACCCAACCCTCGTAGACTTTCCGGATGGCCGACCCCACTGAGACCGCCTGCCCCACAGCCCCCAGCCCAGCCCCCAGCGAGGCCCTGAGCTGCCTGCGGCGCGTCTTCGGTTACGACGCGTTCCGGGGCGAGCAGGAAACGATCATCGAGCATGTCGTCGCCGGCGGCGACGCGCTCGTCCTGATGCCGACCGGTGGCGGCAAGTCGCTCTGCTACCAGATCCCGGCCCTCGTCCGGCCGGGCGTCGGCGTCGTCGTCTCGCCCTTGATCGCCCTCATGCAGGACCAGGTCGACGCCCTGCGGGCGCTCGGGGTCCGCGCCGGGTTCCTGAATTCGACGCAGGACCTCGACGAGCGGCGGCTCGTCGAGGCCGAGTTCCTGGCGGGCGAGCTGGACCTGCTCTACCTGGCACCGGAGCGGCTGCGCGTGGAGTCGACGCTGCGGCTGCTCGACCGCGGCAAGATCGCGCTGTTCGCCATCGACGAGGCGCACTGCGTCGCGCAGTGGGGCCACGACTTCCGGCCCGACTACCTGGCCCTCTCGCAGCTGCACGAGCGCTGGCCGGACGTCCCGCGCATCGCGCTGACCGCGACCGCCACGGAGGCCACCCACGGCGAGATCGCGGCCCGGCTGAACCTGAAGGACGCCCGGCACTTCGTCGCGAGCTTCGACCGCCCGAACATCCAGTACCGGATCGTGCCGAAGAACGACCCGAAGAAGCAGCTCCTGGAGCTGCTGCACTCCGAGCACCCCGGTGACGCGGGCGTCGTCTACTGCCTGTCCCGCAAGAGCGTGGAGGACACGGCCGACTTCCTGGTGGCCAACGGCATCGACGCCCTGCCGTACCACGCGGGCCTGGACGCGGCGACGCGCGCCGCGAACCAGTCGCGCTTCCTGCGGGAGGACGGCGTCGTCGTGGTGGCCACGATCGCCTTCGGCATGGGCATCGACAAGCCGGACGTCCGCTTCGTCGCCCACCTCGACCTCCCGAAGTCCGTCGAGGGCTATTACCAGGAGACCGGCCGCGCCGGGCGGGACGGCCTGCCGTCCACGGCCTGGCTGGCGTACGGGCTCCAGGACGTCGTCCAGCAGCGCAAGATGATCGACGGCTCGGAGGGCGACGACGCCCACCGCCGCAAGCTCGGCGCACACCTCGACGCGATGCTGGCGCTGTGCGAGACGGTCGAGTGCCGGCGGGTGCGGCTGCTCGCGTACTTCGGGCAGGCGAGCGGCCCGTGCGGCAATTGCGACACCTGCCTGACGCCCGCCGAGACCTGGGACGGCACGATCGCCGCCCAGAAGTTCCTCTCGGCCGTGCTGCGGCTGGCCCGGGAGCGGCGGCAGAAGTTCGGCGCGGGGCAGATCATCGACATCCTGCTGGGCAAGAAGACCGCCAAGGTCATCCAGCACGACCACGACGGCCTGACCGTCTTCGGCATCGGCACCGAGCTGAGCGTCGCGGAGTGGCGGGGCGTGGTGCGGCAGTTGCTGGCCCAGGGCCTGCTCGCCGTCGAGGGCGACTACGGCACGCTCGTCCTCACCGACTCCAGCGCGGAGGTGCTGGGCAGGCGCCGCGAGGTGCTGCTGCGGCGCGAGCCCGCGAAGCCGGCCCGCGCCGCGAAGAGCTCGTCCCGGTCCGGCGGCTCCGGCAAGCGGGCCGCGCCCGTGGACCTGCCCGCCGAGGCGGTGCCGGTCTTCGAGGCGCTGCGGGCGTGGCGGGCGGCGACGGCCAAGGAGCTGGGCGTACCCGCGTATGTGATCTTCCACGACGCGACGTTGCGGGAGATCGCCACGGTGTCGCCGTCGTCGCTGGACGAGCTGGCGGGGGTGAGCGGCGTGGGTGAGAGCAAGCTGGCGAAGCACGGGGAGGCGATCCTGGGGCTGCTGGGGACGCCCGCGTAGCGGGTGGCCCTGGCGGACGGCCTTTCCCCGGCGCCGCCCTGGGCCCCGGTCCTCAGGCGCCGGACGGGCTGAATTTCCGCCCGTCCGGCGCCTGAGGACACCGCGCGTCAGCGCGGGAAGGGGGCCCGGGGGCGAAGCCCCCGGTTTCGGGAAGGGGCGGGGCCGGGGAAAGATCCCCCTACGCCCTCCCCATCGGCTTGATGCGCCGCTGCGCCGCCACCACCGCCGCCGCGAACCGCGGATCCGGCCGCAGCGCGTGCTCCCGCCCGCACGCCTCCGTGAACTTCAGAACGTGCTCGTCGCCGTGCTCCACCGCCCGCGCGGCGAGCTCCCCGAAGGACGGCAGTTCCGTCTCCGCGGCCTCGCGCGCCGCATCCGCCTCGCCGCCGCGGTCGGCGGTGAAGGCCAGCAGGAACGCCACGTGCACCTGCCAGAGCACGGCCACCGTCGGTTCGTGGAGCTCCACCGGCAGGTGGGGCAGGACGAGGCGCACGGCGGCGGGTGCCGTGACGCCGTGGACGAGGGGGATCGGGAAGACCTCGGGGTGGCCCAGGTAGACCCCGGCGAACTCCGTGGTCATCTCGCTGAGCAGCCACTGCGCGCGGGCCGGTGCGAGGGCGTCCAGCGCCTCGGACCAGCCGGCGAGCTCGTCGGGGCGGGCGAGCCGGCGGGCCGCCTCCGCCCGGCCCCGCTCGCCGGGGAAGGGGGTGCGCGGCAGTGCGGCGACGGCGCCCGGCAGGTCCAGCCCGCCGCGCATCCGCACCTGGCCGGGGAGGTGGGCGAAGCGGGCGGCCCAGTAGGCGAGGCCCCGGGACAGCTCGGTGAGCTGGTGCGGCGTGGGCAGCGGGGTGGCGGCGAGGGAGCGTACGGCGTGGGCGGTGCGGATCAGGCCGTGCGTCAGGCCGGCCAGCAGGCCGGGCAGCAGCCGGGGCCACCAGCGCACGAGGACGTCGCGCCAGGCGGCGTCGGCGAGTTCGCGGACGAAGAGCTGCTCCCAGTCGCCGGCCCGGGAGAAGTCGCCGAGCGCCGGGCGCCAGGACGTCTCGTCGGCGGGGTCGAGCGGGAAGCCGCGCGCGGGCACCTCGTGGTGGGGCATGGCCGTGCGGTAGCCCTCGACCCAGGCGGCGACCGCGTCGCCGTGGCCGAGCACGGCCAGGGCCTCGGCGCCCATGGGGCCGTGGTTGGCGAGGTCGGCGCCGGCCCCGCGCTCGTAGCCGAGGTCGGCCATGCGCTCCAGCGCGTCGTTCAGTGCGTCCCGGTATCCGATGACGGGCATGGCGGTACTCCCCCTCCGTACGGGTCCGGACGGGCGCCGGGGCCGCGGCGGGCCCCCGCACCTTCTGTTCGGATTCCCGAATAGTTTGGTTTTCCGAAGCGTCTACACTCGCAGTATGCCGCACGACCCCGCAGCCGCGGAACGCCCCCCGTCCTCCCCGGAAACCGCCGCGCCCCGGGTCCCCACCCCGCAGGAGATCGAGGCGATCGGCCTCGTCCCCCTGCTGGCCCCCTACCTCCGCCAGGCCCGCGGCCAGATGCCCGACGAGCTGCGGACGGCCTTCGAGGCGCACAGCCTCACGCCCCGGCACGGTGCCGTCCTCCCGCAGCTGCTGGCCGAACAGCCCCTGGCCGTCGGCGAGCTGGCGCAGCGGCTGCGGCTGTCGCTGTCGACCACCAGTGAGCTCGTCGGCGCCCTGAGCCGGGCCGGGCTGGTCGAGCGCCGCGAGGACCCGGCGAACCGGCGCCGCACGCTGGTCGCCATCCCGGCGGACCGGCTGCCCGTCGTCCAGGAGTTCATCACCGCGCGCTCGCAGCCGATGCTGCGCGCGCTGGACAGCCTGTCGCCGCGGGACCGCGCGGGGTTCATCGCGGGGCTGACGGCGTGGGCGAGAGAGGTTCAAGCCCAGGACGGGGCGACTGCCGCACGCCGGTGAGGTGGGCGTAGACGACGACGTTGCCCAGGTAGGCGCGGGCCTCCTCGTCGAAGCCGCCGCCGCAGGTGATCACCCTCAACTCGGCGCGCGCGGTGTGCCCGTAGACCTTCCGCGAGGGGAAGTCCTTGCGGCTGTAGACCTCGATCGCGTCGATGGTGAAGACGGCCGTGCGGCCGTCCGCGCGCGGCACCTCGACCGCGTTGCCCTTCTTCAGGGCGCCGAGGCTGTAGAACACGGCGGGGCCGGTGGCCGTGTCGACGTGGCCGGCGACGATCGCGGTGCCGACGGAGCCGGGGGCGACGCCGTCCGCGTACCAGCCGGCGAGGTTCTGGTCGTCGTCGGGCGGGCTGGAGAGACTGCCGTCACGGAGCAGGGCCAGGGGACGCATCGGGGCGTCGACCCGGATGGACGGGATCCGTATCCCGATGGGCTGGGCGGGCGGCAGCGGGGGCGCCTCCGCGCCGTGACCGGGGGCGGCCGGGCCGGGCCGGCCGGTCGCGAACGCCTCGGCGGCGGAGGGCTGCGGCGGCGGCCCCTGCGCACCGGCGCCGTGCTGTATCAGCCAGCTCCCGACGCACAGCGCGACGGCGAGAACGACGGCGACGACGGTCTTCCGCCGGGACTCCTCGGCGTACCCGGAACGATGCCCGGAGCCGTAGGCGGGACGGTAACGGCCGTCATGAACCCCGGGCCCCTGGCGCGAGCGGGCGCCCTCACCCGCCCGCCGCCCCACCCGGGATTCCCGCCCGGGCCCGGAGGCCGACTCACCGTACGCACCGGAGCCCCGCACCCGCCCCCGCCGGCCCCACCACCCGTCGCACGGGCGGGCGCCATCGCCCGGCCGCCGCCCCGCCCGGGATTCCCGCCCGGGCCCGGAGGCCGACTCACCGTACGCACCGGAGCCCCGCACCCGCCCCCGCCCCCGCCGACCCCACCACCCCTCGTACAAGCGGGCGCCCTCGCCCGTAGGCCGTCCCGTCCCGGGCCCTTGGTCCGCCCTCGCCTCCGAACCCCGCGCCCGGCCCCGCCAGGCCCGCCGCCCCTCGTACGGGCGGGCGCCCTCACCCGCCCGCCGCCCGACCCCAGGCCCCGCCCCCGGCGCGGAGGGCGGGTCGCCGTACGCGCCCGCGTCGCGGCGGCCGTACGGGCGGGTGCCCCACGGCCCGTACCCGTACCGCCCGCCTACGCCCCACAGCCCGTACGCCCCGGCGCCCCACGTCCGCGCGCCGGGGAAGCTCCACGCCCCGCGCCGGAGGGCGCCACGCGCCGTGAGCCTGCGGAGGAGCCCCGGCGGGGCCTCCTCCCGCGCCCCCGCGGCGTGCTCCCGCCGCGCCGGATCTCCGGCAGCCGCCTCCTGGGGTCCGGCGGGCCCGGGAGCCCGCCCCTCCCGGGGCCCGCGCGTGCCTACGGGACCGTCCGGCCGCGCCACCGTCCCGGCCGCGTCGCCCGCCGCGTCCCGCCGCGCCACCGCGCCGTTCGCCCGCCCCCGCCCGGCCCCGGACGCGCCGGCGGGCCCGGCCCGCCGCGCTGCCGCCCCACGCGCACCGCCCGCACCGTCCCGCCGCCCCTCGGCCGCCCCGCGCGAACTCGCCGCACCGTCCCGCCGCGCCACCGCACCGCCCGCACCCGCCCGCGCCGCGGCCGCCGCACCACGCGCCCCCTCCGCGCCCGCGCCCTTCGGCGTCGGCGCCGCCGCCGACGCCGCCCGCTGCCGGGACTCGCGCGCGCGGCGCTGCCGGGCTCGCTTGCGGGAGCGCCGGCCTCCGTGCTTCTGGGACATCGGGATCCTCCACCGCGCCCCCGGTCCCCGGGCGTTCGCGCGCGGGGACCGGGGACGGAGCCTGCCGGACGGGGTACGCGGGCGTCAGACCCGGTTGCCGCCGCCGCGCCGGCGGAGGAACCAGGTACCGCCGACGGCCGCCGTCGCCAGCACCGCCGCGCCGGCAACGATCTCCGTCATGCCCGAGTCGTCGCTCGTGGAGCCGACACCGGTCTTCACGCCGCCCGTCGGGGGCTTCGTGGTGGCGCCGCCGCCCCCGCCGCCACCGCCGCTGGTGACGACCAGGTCACCGGTGGCCTCCTTGCCGTTCTTGCACTTCACGCCGATGCCGTACGTGCCCGGCTTCGCCGTGTTCGGCACGGTGAACTGGCCGACCACGACCTCCTTGTGCGTGCCCGGCATGAGCTGGAAGGAAGCCGGCCCGCCGACCGCGCTGGCGTCACCCGTACCGGAGCCGTTCGACCCGCAGGCGGTGGTGTTCACCGTGACCATCGTGCCGGGCTGCGCGGGGTTCGGGGTGACCTCCAGCTTCCCGAAGGTCGCGGCGAGCGAGGGCGAGCCCGCCAGCCCGAGGGCGGCTATGGTCATGGCGGTCCCGGTGAGCACTCGTGCTGTACGCATGCTTGTTCCTCCGTGAGCGCGGACGCGGCACCGGTGTGCCGGCGACGGAGTGGGGGGTTCCGCGCTCCTCCAAGCCGAGGGAACCGGCGTTCCGCCGCCCCCGCACCCTGACGTCACATCAGATCCACCGCCCCGGCCACCCACGCCGGGCCCACCGGACGGCGTAACGGCAGGTCACCGGGGGTGACCGTACGGTCACCGGTCCGGCGGCACCCGATCACGGCGAACGGGTGACCCGACGGCGCCCGCACGGCCACGCACACCACCCCGGCGTGCGCCCCCTTCCGCGCCTCAGGCGCCACCCCTCCCCCGCCACTCCCACCCCTCCCCGCGCGACCTCTGCCCTGAACCACACGGAACGGTGGCCCATGAGTCACAAGGGGTCACAGCCGAGGAGCCCGCGCGTATGCTCTGCGCCCATGGGGGAGAGCACCGAAGTCCCCGTCAACGACCAGGTGTTCGAGGAAACGTGGCGGGTGCGCATTTCCACGCCCGGCGGCGGCATGCTGGGCGCCGGGATCCTGCTGGGCGTCGACACCGTGCTGACCTGCGCCCACGTCATCCCGTGGGACGGCGGCCCGGATCCGGCCGACGAGGTCCTGGTCGAGCTCGTCGGCGTGGCCGGCGCACCGCCCGTGCGGGCCCGGGTCGCCGAGGGCGCCTGGGTGCCCGAGCAGCGGGACTCCCGGGGCGACGTCGCCCTGCTGAGACTGGCCGAGCCGCAGCACGCCCGGCACGCGGCCCCGCTGCACCGGATGGCGCCGTCCCCGGGCCGCACCGTGCGGATGTTCGGCCACCCGGACATCCCCGGGCTGCGCGACGGCGTGTATTTCTGGGCCACGATCGACGGCCCCTGCGGCCCGCGCGGCGAGTGGGTGCAGCTGTCCCCGCGCACCCCGGCCGAGACCGTGCGCCCCGGCTTCAGCGGGGCGGCCGTGACCGACGTCGAGACCCACCGGGTGCTGGGCATGGTGGTCAGCCGCTACGACGACCGGACCATGGACGCCCCCACCGGCCAGCGGCTGCACCTGTCGTACATGATCCCGATCGAGACCATCGTCCGGCACCTGCCGCAGATCGAGGAGCACGTCGGCGGCCGGCGCGGCAACGACCTGCCGTCCGTGCCCCGGGGCGCCCCGCTCGACCAGGACTTCGCCCGCTGGCTGGCCCGCTGGCTGGGGGCCGCCGACGGCGGCGGCCGCCGGGGCGTCGTCGAGGCGATCGTCATCAAGAAGGGCGAGGCGGCCCGCGCCGCGACCCTCAGCCGGGCCGTCGCCCTCGCCGACCGCGAGGTGACGGCCGACTGCCCGCCCCCGGCCGCCCGCCCCTCCGACCGGCCGCCCGACCGCCTCGCGCCACCCGGCCCGCCCCGCACGCTCCGCCCCCCGCGCCCCGCCGACGAGACCGTGCCGCCCATCGGCAGCGTCGACCTCGCCCTCGACGTCTCCGGCGGGACCGTCGCCCACGTCGCCGAGCGGGTCGCCGACCGGCTCGGCCTGCACACCGGCGACGGCGACGGCGCCACCGCCGTCGGCCGCTTCGGCGAGATCCGCACGGTGCCGCTCACGGTCGTCGCCGAGGGCGTCGACTACGCCGAGGACCCCATGGCGCTGGTCGAGTTCACCGACCTGCTCGCCGCCCGGGGCGCCCGGCTGCTCCTCGTCTTCCGAAACCCCGAATCGCAGAGCCTGGAGCTGGCGCTGAGGATGGCCGACCCGAGCAAGGACGAGATCACCGCCCGGCTCGACCGGGTCCGCGACCGCATCGAGCACATCGCCCGCCGCGAGCGCACCGCCTACGACCGGGCCGCGCTCGTCGCGCCCGTACGGGCCGTGCCGCAGGAGGCCACGGGGCTGCGGCTCGACCTCACCACCCTGTCCTGCGACCCCGAGCGCGGCAGCAGAAGGTTCCTCCCCAAGCTCGCGGCCTTCGAGAGCGCCGTGGAATCGGGACTGCTCCGGGTCGAGGAGGCCATCGGGGTGGCCGAGGCGGGCGTGGCCCGCCGCGACGAACTGCGCGGCCGCCTGGAGGCGTTCTACGCCCTGCTCGCCACCCGCAGCCTGGAGGAGGAGCGGGCCACGGCGCCCCTCTACCGCGTCGCCCACAACCTCCTCTACCAGGCGCCCTGCGAGCTCACCGAGGCCGAGCGGGCCGTGGAGCGGTTCGCCGAGGCCGTACGGCGGCACACCCACCGCCCGCGAGGAGGCGACCGGCAGTGACCCCACAGATCCCGCAGGCACCGCAGGCCCCACGCGCCGACTGCGAGCGTCCCGACTGCCGGGGCTGCTCCGCCGACGGCACCGGCTTCTGCCGCGTCACCGGCCACGCCCTGCGGGTCCCCGCGCAGGCCGACGGCCTCGCCGAGAGCCCGCCCACGGCCGGCACCCACCGCCGGAGGGCCACCGACCGCCTGTTCACCGTCGGCCCGGCCGGCGACGGCCTGCTCGACCTGCCCGTCGTGCGCGCCCCGTCCCCCGAGGACCTGGTGGTCACCGACCGGTACGCCCCGCTCGGCGGCCGGACGTGCGGCTGGGAGGGCTGCACCGCCGTCGTCGGCCGGGCCTACGCCGGCCAGCCCGCGCTCACCACCGGATTCTGCTCCCGCTGCGGCCACCCTTACGACTTCACCCCGCAGCTCTCCCCCGGCGACCTCGTCGGCGAGCAGTACCGCGTGGTGGGCTGCCTCGCCAACGGCGGCCTCGGCTGGATCTACCTCGCCGAGGACATCCGCCTGGAGGACCACCCCGTCGCCCTCAAGGGCCTCATCCACACCGGCGACCCGGGGACGCCCCTGCACATCGAGCGGGACTACCTCACCCGCCTCGACCACCCGCGCATCGTCCGCATCATCAACTACGTGACCCACCCGGGCCGTAGCGGCACCGACGGCGACCCCGAGGAGCCGCCCGTCGACTACATCGTCATGGAGTTCGTCAACGGCATGCCGCTCTCGCAGGTCCGCGACCGCATAGGCCGCCGCGAGGGCCCCTTCGGCGAGGACCGCGTCTTCGAGTACGTCCTCGCCTACGGCTGCGACATCCTCGACGCCCTCGACCACCTCCACCGCGAGGGCCTCGTCTACTGCGACCTCAAGCCCAACAACGTGATGCACCAGGGCGACCGGGTGAAGCTCATCGACCTCGGCGCCGTCCGCGTCATCGGCGACCTCGAAGGCCCGGTCATGGGCGCCCGCGCCTTCATGGCACCCGAGGTGATCGACCGCCTCGCCGCGGGCCTCTCACCGCGGTCCGACCTCTACAGCGCCGGGATGACCCTCAGAGCCCTCTCCGACGAGGCAGGCCCACGCCCGCCCGGCCTGGCCGGCGAGTCCTACGAGCGGGCCGTCGCCCGCGCCGTCGCCGAGGAACCGCTCGCCCGCTACCCCGGCGCCCGGGCCATGTCCGAGCAGCTGCGCGGCGTCCTCCGCGAGATCCGGTCGCTGCGCACCGAGCGCGAACACCCCGAGCCCTCCACCCTGTTCACCCCCACCGCCGCCCTCCTCGACGCCTCGCTCGGGCGCGTACCGCCCCTGGAGCGCTGGCTGACCGGCGGGCGGCGGCCGGTGCTCGACGGCGGCCTGCCCGCGCCCGACCGGGTGCCGCTGGACCTGCCCGTGCCCTCGCCCGACCCGGCGGACCCGGCCGTCATGCTCCTCCTCCAGCCGACCACCAGCGGCCCCGGCCGGCTCGTCCAGCAGCTGGAGGCCTCCGGGTACGACTCCGTGGAGATCCGGCTCCGGCAGTGCCGCGCCTCCCTGGAGCTCCGCGAACTCGACGCGGCGGCCCGCTATCTGGCGGACGCCCGGCACGCCCTGGCCCACGGCGGCCTGTACGACTGGCGGGTCCACTGGCACCAGGGGCTGCTCTGCCTCGCCCGGGGCGACACGGACGCCGCGGAGGGCGCCTTCGACCGCGTCTACAGCGATCTGCCCGGCGAGTACGCCCCGAAGCTCGCCCTCGGCTACTGCGCCGAGCAGCGCGGCGACCCGGACTCCGCCGAGCGCTACTACCAGGCCGTCTGGCAGCGCAACCGCTCCCAGGGCAGCGCCGCCTTCGGCCTCGCCCGCATCCGGCTCGCCGACGGCGACCGCACGGGCGCCGTCGACCTGCTCAGCAAGGTCCCCGAGGTCTCCCGCCACCACGACGCGGCGCGCACCGCCTGCGTGCGGATCCTCGCCGGACGGCTCCGCGCCGACCAGGGGCGCGGCCTGCCGGGCCTGGCCGAGCTCACCGAGGCCCTCACCCGCCTCCCGCAGCTCTATCTGGACGAGGGACACCGCACCGGCCCGGCCCGCGACCGCCTGGAGGCCGAGATCCTCGACGTCGCCCTGGACTGGGTACGGGCGGAGTCGACGCCCACCGCCGACCGCGCCGGCGGCGGCCTGTTCGGCACCGCCGACGAGGAGTTCACCATCCGCACCCGGCTGGAGGCGAAGCTGCGCGGCCTCGCCCGGCAGGCGAGCACCCCGGCCGACCTCGGCGCACTGGTCGACCTGGCCAACCGCGTCCGCCCCAAGACCCGCTTCTGACCAGGGGGACCAGATGCACCGAGCGAACGGCAGCCAGGCCGACCACCCCAGAGCGCACCGGCAGCCCACCGTGGCCGCGCAGCTGGGGCAGAACAAATACCTCGCCGCCGGCGACGGCACCGTACCGGCGCACGCCATCCTCACCGTGGAGGCCGACGGCCTGGACCGGCTCACCGCCCGCGCCGGGTCCGCCGAGGTCATCGTCATCGACTGCTCCGGGTCGATGAACTGGCCCAGCACCAAGATCGCGGCAGCCCGGCGGGCGGCCGCCGCGGCCGTCGACGTGCTGCGTGACGGCACCCGCTTCGCGCTCGTCGAGGGCACCGAGCACGCCCGCGTCGTCTACCCGCCCGGCGGGCGCATGGCCGTCGCCGGACCGGACACCAGGGCCGACGCCACCCATGTGGCGACCGGGCTCGTCGCCGCCGGCGGCACCGCCATCGGTGCCTGGCTCAGCCGCGCCCTCGACCTCCTCACCGGGCAGGACGCCCCCATCCGGCACACCCTGCTGCTGACCGACGGGCGCAACGAACACGACCCGCCCGGCCGGCTGGAGAGCGTGCTCGCCGACTGCGCCGCCGCGTTCACCTGCGACGCGCGGGGCATCGGCGACGAGTGGGCCGCCACCGAGCTGCGCGAGATCGCCACCCGGCTGCACGGCGTCGCGGACGCCGTGGAGGACGACTCCGACCTGGAGGCGGAGTTCCGCGCCATGATGACCACCGCCATGGCGAAGGCCCTGCCGGACATGAGGATCCGGGTGAGCCTGCGCGAGGGCAGCGAGCTGCGCTTCCTCAAGCAGGTCTTCCCCACCGAGCTGGACCTCACCGCCGAGGGCGTCCGGACCGGCGAGCTCACCTGGGAGTTCCCCACCGGGGCCTGGGGCGACGAGGCCCGCGACTTCCACCTCTGCGTCGCCACCGGCCCCGACGGCGACCCGCGCGGGCAGGACCTCCAGCTCGCCCTCGTCGCGCTGGTGACGGGCCCGGCCGAGGGCGGCGGCGCCGTGGAGGGCGTCTCCCTGCCCGCGCCCCGCCCGATGCTGCTGCACTGGACCGACGACCACGCCCTGTCCACCCGGATCCACCCCCGCGTCGCCCACTACGGCGGCTACGCCGACCTCGGCCGGGCCGTCATCGCCGGCTGCGAGGCGTACGAGCGCGGGGCGCGGGAGTCCGCGGAGCGGGAGTGGGGCCGCGCCGTGCGGCTCGCCCACGAGCTGGGCGACGAGAAGGTGCTGCGCAGGCTCGGCCGGCTGGTGCACGTCACCGACCTGCCGCGGGGCGCGGTGCGGGTCCGCGGCGACGTCGCGCCGGGCGACCTCAACGCCGCCTGGGTGACGGCCGACCACAGCACCCAGTGGACGGCGCCCTCGGAGCCCGCGGACCGGCCGCCGCGGCCGGTCCCCGCCGCCCGGCGCCCGGCCCCGGACCGGCGGTGCCCGAACTGCGAACGCCTCGCGGCGCCCGCGGACCGGCACTGCGCCCAGTGCCGCTACCTCTTCCCGGAGGCCCCCGGCGCCTCCGACACCTCCGGAGCACCTGGATCCCCCGGTACCCCCGACCCCCCTGGACACGCCGTATGAAACCGGAGCCCCCGAGCACCCGCCCGTACCTCATACGCCGCCTGGCCGCCCTGCTGACCGCCACCGCCCTCGCCTTCGCCGCCCTGCTGGCCGCCTTCTACGGGGTGGGCCGCAACGCCGCCGCGGTGACGGACCGCACGGCACCGGCCATCGTGGAGGTCGAGGCGGCCCGGAAGGCGCTGGAGACGTCCTACGCCGCGGCGCGGGCCAGCCTGGACGAGAAGGACACCGCCGAGGCCGAGGGCGTCGGCGAGACGTACGGCGCCGAACTCAACGCCGCCAAACAGCACCTGGTGAAGGCCGGCCTCGGCACGGTCGCCGACAAGGAGGGGCGGGAGACCCTGCGGACGGCGACCGGGCAGGTCTCCTCGTACGACTTCCTGATCCAGCAGGCCGCCCGCAGCCCGGACAACGAGACCCTCAGGAGGGCCTACCTCGGCTACGCGGAGAACACGCTGCGGAAGAAGGGCAGCGGCATCGTCTCCCGCCTTGAGAAGGTCCAGCTCAGCCAGCGCGGGACGCTGGCGGACGAGACGTCGTTCGACGGGCCGCTGTGGTTCCTGTGGGCCACGGCCTATGTGCTCTGCGCCGCGCTCGCCTGGCTCCTGGCCGGCACCCAGCGCGCGCTGCGCCGGCGGTTCCGCCGCAGGATCAGCCCGCCGCTGGCGGGGGCCACGGCGCTGGTGGCACTGGTGCTGCCCCTCCTCACCGTGCTCAGCCTCCAGATCCAGGACGGCCTGAAGCTGGCGGCCGGGCGGCTCGGCAGGATCGGCGATCCCGCCGGGACCCTGCCGAAGGTGGAACAGACCATGGCCGGCACCCACTGGCGGGCCGCGGTCGCGGGCTGGATCCCCCTGGCCGCCGTCGTCCTCGCCGCCCTGGTCGTGGCCGGCCTCCAGCCACGGATCGAGGAGTACCGCTTCGGGAAGGTACGGCGGCGCGGCGAGCGGCGGCCGCGGACCCGGTTCCACAACCGGATGTACCAGGCCACCGCCGCGTTCCTCGCCGTGTGCCTGGTGCTGCTCGGGTCCGTCGTCAACGGCGGCTGGCCCGACCTGCGCGAGGGCAGGGTCACCGTCCTCGCCTCCTGGACCGGCGACGAGGAGAAGCGCTTCGTGGCGGTCCTGGAGCGCTTCCGCGAGAAGGAGAACATCGACTTCACCTATCAGGGCACGACCTCCCTGCGCGACGTCCTGCTGTCCCGGGTGAAGTCGGGCACCGCCCCGGACATCGCGATCCTGCCCAGCCTCGGCGAGGCGGCCGAGTACATCGGCGATCTGCAACCGCTCGGGAAGGTCCAGGAGAAACCGCTCCGGTCCTACCGGGACTACGAGCCGCTCTGGACCTCCCAGGACGGCGCCGAGATCCACGCCGTCCCCGTCAAGGTCTCCCTGAAGAGCATCGTCTGGCACGACAAGGCGCTCTCCCGGGGCCTCGACGCGCGCTCCGCCCAGGGCGCCCGCTGGTGCGCGGGCATGGGCGGCGACGCGACGTCCGGCTGGCCGGGCACCGACTGGGTCGAGGACATCCTGCTCCAGCGGAGCGGCAAGGACACCTACATGGCGTGGGCCCGTGGCGACCTGCCCTGGTCCTCACCGGAGGTCCGGGACGCCTGGCGGCTCTTCGGCGAGCGGCTCGGCGCCGGGCCCGCGAGGACCGCGCTCCGGCAGGACTACACCCACGGCCCCTTCCCGAAGCCCGACGGGAAGGGCGACGTCCGGCCGCCCGGGTGCGACCTCCAGCACCAGGGCTCCTTCATCCGCACCACCTACCGGGACGGCGCGGCCGCCACCTTCACGCCCTTCCGCGACCTCCTGCCCGGGGCCGACCGCACCGGCACCGCCCGCGAGATCTCGGCGGACTTCGCGACGCTGTTCGGCAAGAGCGCGGCGGCCAGGAAGCTGATGAGGTTCCTCACCGAGGAGGAGGCCCAGCGCGTCTGGGCGAAGCCCCTGCCGGACAGCGAAGGCACGACCGTCACCGCCGGTGAGGACCCCTGGAGGCCCTTCTTCCTCACCTACCGGGAAACCCTGCCCAAGGGTTCCGTCAACGCCCGCGTCGACGAGGAGCTGCACGCCCGCGCCCCCTTGTGCCTGGACGCCTCGGACGTCATGCCCCCACGGATGCGCTCCGCCTTCCAGCACGGCGTGCTGGACTACCTCAGCTCGCCGGACGACGCGACGCTCACCCGGGTCCTGGACGACCTGGACGCGGTGCGCGTGGGCACGGCGAGGACCCCGCACGCGGACCCGCCCCGGGTGTGCAACTGACGCGGCGCCCCGTGGATCGGGGCGCCCCGCCCGCTACGGCAGCAGCTCCTCCGGGCACCCCGTACCGCGCGGCAGCTTGTACTTCGCCGCGATCCGGTACGTGCCCGCCTTCGGCGCGTGCAGCACCGTCCAGTTGTCCTCCGGCTCGCCCGCCCGGGCCTCCTGCACCCGCTTCGACAGGCACCCGTTGACGTTGACCGGCGGCTCCCCGTCCGGCCCCGTCCGCGGCGGCTGGACGTCCTTGCCGGACTTGTCCAGCAGGCCCAGCCACGGCGAGTAGGGGATGCGGACGAGCACCGGACCCGCCTTCCGCACCGTGATCGTCCACTCGTCGGCGTCCGCGCGCTCGACGGTGGCGGGCGGCTCGGCCAGCGGGGTCGGGGACTCCACCTCGTAGAGCCGCCAGTTCGCGTCGGACCAGACCTCGCGCAGGTACGGCTGGCCCTTGGCGACCAGCCTGGCCTCGCCCCGCGCGGCGGGGTCGGGCTCACCGACAGGCAGCACGACGTAGTGCACGGCCCAGCGGTCGAGCCAGGCGCGGTAGCTGGCCGGGGTGAGCATGCCCGGCTCGTAGAAGAGCGGGTTGCGCTCGCGGTCCGCCTGGCGGTTCCAGCCGCGCGCCAGGTTGAAGTACGGGGCGAGGGCGGAGGCCTCGCGGTGGCTGCGGGCCGGGACGACCTCGACCCGGCCCCGGCCGGCGTCCACCCGCTGGAGGCGGTCGACGACGGGCGCCAGCTCGCGCGCCCAGGACGCGGCGGGGGTGGCGTGCAGGATGTCGCCGATGGAGTTGGCCGCCTGCCAGGCCGTGATGGTGGTCAGGGCGAGGACCAGCGCGGTCCAGTCGCGCGCCGAGCGCAGCAGCTCGGACATGGGCGGCAGCTTCCGCTCCACCAGGACGGCGAGGAGCACCACCCCACCGATGATCATGCCGAGCCGGGAGATGTTGGTGCCGATCTGCGAGGGGATCAGCCAGACGAGCAGCACACCGACGGTGTAGAGCGCGGACACCATGCGGACCGTGCGCCACTCCTTGGGCACGAAGACCACGCCGAAGACGCCGCTGAGCAGCGGCAGGATCACGGAGCCGAAGAACATCGGCTGCGTGCCGGAGAAGGGGAACAGCCACGCCGACAGGCCCACGACCACGACGGGCGGCACGCCCAGCGCGTACGCCGCCGGGCGGCGCCTGCTCAGCCACAGGGCGGCCGCCACGATGCCGACGAACAGGCCGGCGACCGGGCTGGACGCCGTGGCGAGGGCGGCCATCAGGCCGGCCAGCGCGGCGCGGCCCCAGCGGTACTTCCCCTCGGAGCGCCAGCGCGTGGGCCAGGCGAAGATCACGGCCACGGCCGCCAGGCCGAACATCATGCCGAGGCCGAACGTCACCCGGCCGGAGATCGCGTTGCAGGCCAGCGCGAAGGAGCCGTAGAGGGCGGGCCACAGCGGGCGCCGCACGGCGCGGCTGCGCACCAGCAGCAGAGTGATCAGGCCGGCCGAGAGGGTGCCCGCGATCATCATGGTGGGGCGGACGCCGAGCTGGGCCATCAGGTACGGCGAGATCGCGCTGTACGAGACGGGGTGCATCCCGCCGTACCAGGAGAGGTTGTACGCCGAGGTCGGGTGCTGGAGCGCGAACTCCGCCCAGGCGTCCTGGGCGGCGAGGTCGCCACCGCTGGTGGCGAAGATCAGCACCCAGAGCACGTGCAGCAGCGCGGCGAAGCCGAGGGTGGTCAGGACGGGCCGGCGCGCGAGCGCGCGGCGGGTCCGCCGCAGACGCGCGCGCGGGCCCGTGCCGTCCGCACCGCCCGTGCCGTCCGGCTGCCGTCGTATCCCTGAGGGAGCGGTCCCGGAGGAGGCTCCCTCACTCCGTCCGCCCGGCCCTCGCGTCTTGCCGGTCCGTGTCGGCCCCACCGTGGTCACTGCCGTTCTCCCCGTCTTCCCCGAGGTCTTCCCCCATCGTGGGGCACGGCGCCCGGCCGTGCTCAAACCCTCGCGACGCTAGCACGCCGCCGGGACCCGTCCGGAACGGTGAACGGCCCCCGGCCCGTACCGGTGGGTACGGGCCGGGGGCCGCCGCGGCGCCCCGCCGTCCGGGGGCCTCGGGGGCCTCCGGACGGCCGGATCGGTCCTCCTGGGGCCGATCAGCCCAGACGGGTCAGCTTCGCGCCGAAGGACGGCTCCACGAGCTCCTTCTGGAGGGCCACCGGCACCTTCATCGCCCCGGTGCCGCTGCCGACGGTCAGCTCGCCGACCTCGGTGCCGGCCTTGGCCGTGTGCGGCACGGGCTTGGCGCCCTTGCCGATCGTGAGCTTGGCCGTCATGCCGGGCCAGCCCGCGCCCTTCAGGTCCTTCGTCGCCATGACCGGGGTCTTGCCGCCGAGGCCGTCCTCGACGTAGCCGACGACGTCGCCCTTCTTCACGATCGTCGCCGCCGCCAGGTTGTCCTGCACGGCCTTGATCATCTTGTAGCTGACGTTCTTGACCATCATCAGGCTGTTCTCGGCGTTCGGGTCCGGGCCGCCCTTGAAGTGCTGGTCCATCGTGGCGCCGAGGATCATGTGCTCCTTGCCGCCGACCGTGCGCTTCGCCGCCCACATCAGGGTGCCGCCGGCCGGGGTGCTGGAGCCGGTCTTGATGCCGAGCACACCGACCTTGAGCAGCAGGGTGTCGTTGTTGTTGTTCAGGTGCGGGCCGTTGGGCACGTCCGTGTTGGTCTTGGCGACGATCTCGCGGAAGACCTCGTTCTTCATGACCGCCTCGGCCAGCTTCAGCTGGTCGACGGCCGTGCTGACGGTCGTCTTGTCGAAGCCGCTGGGGTCCGTGTACGTCGTCTTCGACATACCCAGCTCCTTGGCGGCGTCGTTCATCTTCGCGACGAACGCGTCCCGGGTCTGGGCGTCCCAGCGGGCGAGGAGCCGGGCGGCGTTGTTGCCGGAGGGGATGAGCAGCATCTGGAGCATGTCGTACTCCGAGAACTTCTCGCCCTTCCTCAGGGGCACGCGCGACTCGTCCGAGGAGTTCGACTCCTGCTCCGCCTCGGCGTCGACCTCGATGTCGGGACCCTTGTCACCCTTCTGGAGCGGGTGGTTCTTGAGGATCACGTAGGCGGTCATGACCTTGGCGACGCTCGCCGTCGGTACGGGCTTCTCCTCGCCGTACGTGCCGAGGCTGCCCACGCCCTGGACCATCGCGGCGGCCTGGCCCTCGCCGGGCCACGGCATGGCGAACTTCTCGCCGTCGAAGGTGAACGTGGCCTTGGCCGAGGCGATCGAGAGCTTGGTGTCCGGCAGCGGCCGGAACGCCTGCACCGCGCAGAAGACGATCAGGAGCAGGACCACCAGCGGGGCGTAGATCTTGACCCGGCGCATCGCGGTGCGGGCGGGGGTGTCCGGCGGCGGCGGGGTGTTCGTCAGCTGCGCCAGCAGGTCGAGGGGCGCGGCGGGCTGCGCGGGCACCTCGGGCGCGGCGGCGGCGCCCTTGGCGGCACCGTCCTGGCCGGGCCCGCCCTTCGGCGGCTGCGCCTTCTGCGGGGCGGGGGGCGTGACGGAGACCGGTATGGCGGGCTTGGCGGCGGCCGGCTCGGCCGCCTTCTCGGACTTCGCGGGCGCGCCGTCGAGCGACTTCAGCGGTACGAACTGGCTCGTACGCTCCGAGTCCGACTCCGCGGGGGTCTTTCCCTTGCCGTCGGCCTTGGCGGCCGGCTTGACCTCAGGCTTGACCTCGGGGGCCTTGAGCAGCTCGGTCGGCTGGTCGACGGAGGCCGCGGCCTTGCCGTTCTTCTTCGGCGGGACGACGCCGAAGGCGGCGGTGGCACGGTCGGCGGGGGCGTCCTCGCCGCCCTTGGCCGCCTTGGCCGCCTTGGCCGCCTTGGTGTCCTTGGCGTCCTTCGCGAGGGCCTCCGCACCGTCGTCACCCTTGGGACGGACGGCACGGAACACGGCCGTGGCCTGGTCCGCGGGGGCCTTCTCACCCTTCGCGGGGGCCTCGGAGCCGCTCCCGGCCTCGGGCCGGACGGCACCGAAGACGGCCGTGGCCTGGTCGGCGGGGGCGGCGGCGTCCTTGGCGGGGGCCTTGGCGGCCTTGGTGGCCTTCGCGCCCTTGGTGTCCTTGGCGTCGTCCTTCGCGGGGGTCTCCGCGGCGTCGCCGCTCTTCGGCGGGACCGTACGGAACACGGCGGTGGCACGGTCCGCGGGGGCATCGGAGCCCTTGCCGGACGCCTCGTCGGCCTTCGCCGACGTACGCGCCTTACCGTCACCCTCGGCCGCCTTCGCGGGAGCCTCCGCGGCGTCGTCGGCCTTCGGCGGGACCGTACGGAACACGGCCGTGGCACGGTCCGCGGGGACGCCGGAGCCCTTGCCGGACGCCTCGGCACCCTCGCCGGCCTCGTCGGCGCCGTCGGCCTTCGCGGAGGCTTCCGAGCCACCGTCGGCCTTGGGCCGGAGCGCGCCGAAAACGGCCGTCGCACGGTCGGCGGGAGCCTTCGGGCCGTCCTCGTCGCCGTCGGCACCCTTCGCGGAAGACTTCGCTGAGGGCTTCGCGGAGGGCTTCGCGGGAGCGTCGGCCGAGCCGGAGGCCGCGTCCGCGTCATCGCCGCCGTCGGAGGCGGTCACCGCGCCCTCGTCCTCTTCGTCTTCGTCCGCGACGGCGACCCACGCCGCCACCGCGGCCTTCAGCCGGGCGTCACCCGCCTTGGGCGCGCCGGAAGACTCACCCTCGCCGGCCGGTGACTTTGCATCCGCATCGGTATCCGCGGCCTTCGGCGCAGCCGAATCCGCACCGGATTCCCCGGAATCCCGGAAAATCCCGAGCCGGGGATCACGCTCGCCGACAGTCGTCTCCCCCGACGACTTCCGCTGCTCCGACTTGTCGGGGGACTCGCCCGCCACCGATGCCTCCTCGAATTCCCACGCCATACGCCGCCGCGAGGAGCTGAGCACCCCGCCGCCCGAACCTTCACAACGCTTACCAGTGTCCTGTGTCGCCGCCACGCCACCGCGCAACCGCTCCGTCAATGGGGTTCGACTGGCCTCACCCCCGTGCAAGACGAGACGACATACCTACCGGTTCCCACCCGAAGCCACCACGCACTCTCGACAGACCAATGTGAGAGGGGTCACCCTGTCACTCATCCACGCGGGGAGGCATGGATGGGCAGGAGCCGCAGAACAATTCCGGAGGAGCTTCTGCTGCTCGCCTTGGACCCGGCCACGGGAACCACGGCGCAGCCGCAGTCGCTCGACCTCGGTCTCGCCGGAGCGCAGCTAGTGGAGCTGGCTCTGGCTGGACGGATAGCCCCAGACGGGGATCGTATCGCCGTGGTGATGCCACGGCCGACAGGAGATCCGACCCTGGACTCCGCACTGGAGCTGCTGCGTCGTCGTGGCAGTCCGGTGCGCGCGGTCCACTGGATCGGCGGGCCCCGGCTGGGGCTCCGTCAGACGTATCTCACGCACCTGGAGCGGTGCGGCATGGTGCATGCCGTGGCCGGCCAGATGTGCGGGGTGCTGCCGACAACTCGCTACCAGGCGACGGACACGGCCATCAGCCGGGAGATCAGGGCCCGGCTGGACAGCGCGATCCGCACCGGCGTCCCGCCGGACCCGCGGACCGCCGCCCTGGCCGCGCTCGCGCACGCGGTGGGTCTGGGCAAGCACCTCTACCCGGGGAACGAGGGGCGGTCCTCCCGCTCCAGGCTCCGGGATCTGATCAGGCACGACCCGATGGGCGGACTGGTGGCCCACGCGGTGATGGACGTACAGAACGGCGTCGCCGCCCAGCCGCGGCGGGCACCGGCCACCGCGGCCGGTAACGGCGCCGGACCGGGGCGCCGTGCGGCGTCCGTGCGGGCCTCGGTGGGATCCGCCGACCAGCCCGTGGCGCACGGTGCCGCGGTGATGGCCCGTGCCGGGGCCTCATAGCCGGTCCGCCGGCCGGTGAAGGCCGACCGCCGCGCACCCGTACTGCCGGCGGTTCTCCGCACCACGCACCCGGTTCTCCGCACCACCCGTACACAGCACACGCACAGCTCCAGCAGACCGCACCGCAGTCCCCCGGCCGATTCGGGAGCCGCGACATCGCGCGGGGTGGTGGGCCGGGCCGCCCGGGACGGCGGCGGGACCCGCCGCCCCGCGCACGCGTTCCCGGCGCACCGGGCCGGACTTCCCGGATCACCGCACGTCAGCGCTCACCACGAGCGCACTCTGTGTCGGCATTTCCCAGCGCCGCCCCGGCCAGTGGTGGCAGGCTGCGAGGTCAGGAGACAGCAGCATGACGGAGCCGGAGGTGCGTCCCGTGGCGTCCAGTGTCAATCCCACCGTTAGGCGACGCCGATTGGGGCAGGAGCTGCGCAAGCTCCGCGAGCTCAAAGGCATGACGGCCGAGGAGGTGGCGGAGCGGCTACTGGTGTCGCAATCCAAGATCAGCCGGTTGGAGAACGGGCGTCGCAGCATCAGCCAGCGTGACGTCCGCGACCTGTGCGGGGTGTACGGCGTCGAGGACCACCGCATCGTCGATTCGCTGATGCAGATGGCCAAGGAATCGCGCCAGCAGGGCTGGTGGCACGCCTTCGGCGACATCCCTTACAGCGTCTACATCGGTCTGGAGACCGACGCCGCCTCGCTGCGGGTGTACGAGGCCTCGCTCGTCCCGGGACTGCTCCAGACGCCCAATTACGCGAGCGCCGTGACGGAGGGCTCCTGGCCGGAGGCGACGGCCGCGGACATCGAGCGCCGCGTCCAGGTGCGCATGCGCCGGCAGGAACGCATCACCGACCCGGAGAACCCGCTCCGGCTGTGGGCGGTCATCGACGAATCGGCGCTGCGCAGGATCGTCGGCAACCGGGCCATCATGCGCGAACAGATGCGACAGCTGGTGCAGTTCAGCCTGGAACCGCACATCACGGTGCAGGTGCTGCCTTATGACGTGGGCGCGCACCCGGGCATGTACGGAAAGTTCTCCATCCTCGAGTTCACCGACCCGCAGGACGCCAGCACCGTCTATCTGGAGGGAATCACCAGCGACCTTTACCTGGAGAAGCCGAATGACGTCCAGACCTACAGCGTGATGTATGAACATTTGCGGATGCAGGCATTGAACGCGGACCACTCACGACAGTTCATCGACAGGGTCGCCGAGGAGTGGGCGAGCTGAGGCGGCCGCACCGTACACCGACTTACACCACCGAGGGAAGAGACTCCTGGTATATGCCATCCGGTCGAGTGAACGGGCCATTCATCAGCTGATGTTGGCGCGTAACGTCGGTCGCACCGCGGGAAAACCGGTGCTTCGACCGGCGGTTCCGGCGGAGCAATACTCACACGGCACTCACCAAGGCATGGGAGCAATCATGGCGATCCAGCAGGGAAAGACCACGTGGCGGAAGTCCTCGTACTCGCTGGCCAACGGCGACTGCGTGGAGGTCGCCTCCCCTCTCCCGCAGTCCATTGCGGTCCGTGACTCCAAGGACCCGCAGGGCCCCGTCCTCGGCTTCACCCCCGATGCCTGGGCCTCGTTCGTGACGACCGTTACCGATGGCGCTTACGACCTCTGATACGTCCGGCCGATAGAACCCTTCCTGATCCATAAGCAGTTCCGCGCAGAGCCCTCTCGCCTGGTGCGCCGTCCCGGCCGAGAGGGCTCGGCCGTGTCCGGGCCCCTTGTGCTATCGCAACCACTCCGCGTCCAAAGTGCCGGGATAGCGGTCCTGCCAGGCGCCGGAGGACACCCCGGGACCGTGCAGGGCCGCCCCCTGGAACAGCTCCATCGCGAAGTCGTCGGCGAGTTCCAGGATCGTCGACCGGCCCTCCAGTCCGGCGAGCCAGGCCGGCGGCAGCGCCGTCTCACCGTGCAGCGCGCCGAGCAGGTTTCCGCAGAGGGAGCCGGTGGAGTCGGAGTCACCGCCGTGGTTGACCGCGAGCAGCAGGCCGTGGGCCATGTCCTCGGCGACGAGCGCGCAGTAGACGCCCATGGCGAGCGCCTCCTCCGCCACCCAGCCCTGGCCGAGCGACTCCAGCCGCTCCGCCGTCGGCGGCCCCTGCCGGACGGCGGCCAGCGCCCCCTGGAGCGCCGCGGTCGTCTCCTCGTGGCCAGGCCGGCCGGCGAGCAGCGTGAGCGCCCGGTGGACGCCCGCGTCGAGGGTCTCACCGCGCGCCGCGGCCTGCACGACGACGGCGAAGGCACCGGACGCGAGGTAGCCGGAGGGGTGCCCGTGGGTCTGGGCGGCGCACTCGGCGGCCAGTTGGAAGACCTGCCGCGGCTCCCAGCCGGCGAGCAGCCCGAAGGGGGCGGAGCGCATGACCGCGCCGCACCCCTTGGAGCCGGGGTTCTTGGGCGCCTCCAGGGTGCCCATCCGGTCGTCGGCGAGCCCGGACAGACAGGCGTTGCCGGGCGCGCGCTGCGCGTACAGCCACTCCTGGCGGGCGAGCCAGCCGGTCCCCGGACGGTGCCCGGCCGGCCCCCGGGCGCGCTGGGTGAAGGCCCAGCGCAGATGCGCCCGGTGGACGTCGGCCTGCGGCTGCCAGGCGCCCCTGTCGCGCCGCACATGGGCCCGGATCAGGCCGTCGACGGTGAACAGCGTCATCTGGGTGTCGTCGGTGACCGCGCCGCGCCGCCCATAGGCGCTGACGTAGTCCCGCACGCCGTCCGGCCCGTGCGCGGCGCGGATCGCCGCGAGGGACTGGAACTCGATGCCCGCGCCCAGCGCGTCACCGATCGCCCCGCCCAGCAGGGCGCCCCGCACCCGGGCGCGGAAGTCCTGCTGCTGGGCACGGCTCCACAGCGCGGTGCTCGCGCCGGCGGTGTCGGTCACTTCCTGGTCTCCTGGTTCGGTGTCCGGTCCGGTGCCGGACCGGACGAGCACGGTGAGCGGCGGCGCCCGGCGGGGGCTCAGTCCTTGACCGGCCGGACCGTACCCATGATCTTGTCGATCTGCGCCTCGGACAGGGCATTGGGCACGCCCTGGTCGGCGTAGACGACCCAGCTGTGGAAGCTGCCGTCCGGGAGCTTCTCGACGATGCTCTTCACGATCGCCGTGGCCGGGACGCACTGGCTGGGCCGGTTGGCGACGGTGACCTTGGCGGTGGCCGTCCAGCCGTCGATGCCGTTCTTCTTCCACGGCTTGGCCGGAGTCACGTCGATCTTGGGCTTGTTGCCCTTGCCGCCGTAGGCGTAGAAGCCCCAGTTGCCGGCCCAGTTGCGGGCGTTCTCCTGGATGCTGAGGGAGGTGTCGCCGCCCATCGTGCCGACGTTGGCGAGCTGGCCCTTGCCCGCCTCGCCGATCGCGTTGGGGTTGGCGCCGGAGGTGCAGCCGCCCTCGCGGAAGCTGGCGGTGTCGCGCATGGTGATCTGCGGCTTACCGGCCTCGTCGGTGTACGCGATCATCGTGTCCTGCGGGAAGAGCTTCCACTGCTCGGCCTTGCCCGGCACGTCGTAGCGGAACTTGTACTCCCGGCTGGTCTGCGTCTGCCAGCCGGCGATCATCGGCTGGTCGCCGGCGGGCGGTGCGCTGTCGCCCGGCTCGGGCTTGTCGCCCTGGCCCTTGTCCTGCCCCTTGCCCTGGCCCTGCGCCGGGGCGGCCGACTCCTTCGACGGGGCCGGGTCCTCCTTGTCGTCGCCGCCCTTGAGCAGAATGAAGGCGCCGCCGCCTATGACGGCCAGCGCCACGACGCCGCCGACGACGGCGAGCAGCGTGCGGTTGCCCCGCCCGGAGGGCTGCGGCGGCTGGGGCGCCTGGTGCTGCTGCGGGAAGTGCGGCTGCTGCGGGGGCGGCGGCTGCTGGCCCTGCCACTGACCGTACGGCTGCTGCGGCCGCGCGGGCGGCCGCGCGCCGGGCGGGCCGGGGGCCGGCGGCGGGGGCGGCGGCACCTGCGAGGAGACGGCGGGCTGCGCGAACACGGTGGGCTGCGCGTGCACACCACCGGGCGGCGGGGCGACGGCCGGCTGGTCGACGGCGGTGGCCTCGGGGACGCCCGGCGGGGTGCCGTGGGGCTGCTGGGGCTGGTGAGGCTGTGGGGGGTTCTGGGGCCAAGACATGCGGGCCACCCTAGGCGACGGACTGTGGCCGCCCGGTCGCCTGTTCTCGACAGAACGGCAACATCGCTGGAGTTTCCCCAGCCCCGCCCCTTCCCGTAACCGGGGGCAAGCCCCCGGGCCCCTTTTCCGCGCTCCGCGCGGTGTCCTCAAGCGCCGGACGGGCTGAAATTCAGCCCGTCTGGGGGCACCTCCCAGCGGTAGCTGGGGGAGTTTGAGGACATTCGGGAAGGGGCGGGTAGGGGAAAAGCCCCCGTCAATCCCCCAGCACCGGCAGCAGCTCCGGCAGATGCCCGTCCGACGCCAGAGCCGCCGCGAGCCGCTCCGGCGGCACCGCCCCGTACGTCGTCGTCCGCGCCCGCGCCGGCCGCCCCGCCGCCTCCGCGATCGCCACCAGGTCCTGGATCGAGCGGTACGAACCGTAGGAGGAGCCCGCCATCCGGGAGATGGTCTCCTCCATGAGTGTCCCGCCCAGGTCGTTCGCCCCGGAGCGCAACATCTCCGCCGCCCCCTCCGTGCCCAGCTTCACCCAGCTCGTCTGGATGTTGGTGATGTGCGGGTGGAGCAGTACCCGCGCCATGGCCGTGACCGCCCGGTTGTCCCGCATGGTCGGGCCGGGGCGGGAGATGCCGGCGAGGTAGACGGGCGCGTTGGTGTGGATGAAGGGGAGGGTGACGAACTCCGTGAAGCCGCCCGTCTCCTTCTGGATCTCCGTCAGCTTCCGGAAGTGGCCCAGCCAGTGCCGGGGCTGGTCCACGTGCCCGTACATCATCGTGGAGGACGAGCGGAGCCCCACCTCGTGCGCGGTCCTGACGACCTCCATCCACGTGGCGGTCGGCAGCTTGCCCTTGGTGAGGACCCAGCGGACCTCGTCGTCGAGGATCTCGGCGGCGGTGCCCGGGATGGAGTCCAGCCCGGCCTCCTTGGCGGCGACGAGCCACTCGCGGATCGACATGCCGGTGCGCGTGGCGCCGTTGACGACCTCCATGGGCGAGAAGGCGTGCACGTGCATGCCCGGGACGCGCTCCTTGACCGCCCGCGCGATGTCGAAGTAGGCCGTGCCGGGCAGGTCGGGGTGGATGCCGCCCTGCATGCACACCTCGACGGCGCCGACCTCCCACGCCTGCTGGGCGCGGTCGGCGACCTGCTCCAGGGAGAGGGTGAACGCGTCGGCGTCGGTGCGGCGCTGGGCGAAGGCGCAGAACCGGCAGCCGGTGTAGCAGACGTTGGTGAAGTTGATGTTGCGCGTGACGATGTAGGTGACGTCGTCGCCGACGGTGGCCCGCCGCAGGTCGTCGGCGATGCCGCAGAGGGCGTCCAGGGCGGGCCCGTCGGCGTGCAGCAGGGCCAGCGCCTCGGCGTCGGTGAGGCGGGTGGGGTCGTCGGCGGCCTGCTTCAGCGCCTGACGCACGTCCCCGTCGATGCGCTCGGGCACCATGCCGGGCACCGCGGCCTCGCGCAGGGCCTCCCAGTCGCCGTAGACCTCGTCGAAGTCGTCCCGGCGGTCGGAGGTGCGGCCCTCGGTGTCGATGGTGCGGTTGAGCTCGGTGCGCCCGCTGGCGACGAAGACGTCCTCGGGCTCCTGCCAGGGGTGGCCCTCCACGACGGCGTCCTCGCGCGCCAGGCCCGTCTCCGGGTCGGCCAGGGCGCGCACGTGCGGCAGCAGGCGCGGGTCCAGCCAGGGCTCGCCGCGCTGGATGAACTCGGGGTAGACGGCGAGCCGTTCCCGGAGCCGGAAGCCCGCGGCGGCGGAGCGCTCGGCGAGCTCGTCGATCTGGGGCCAGGGGCGCTCGGGGTTCACGTGGTCGGGGGTGACCGGGGAGACGCCGCCCCAGTCGTCGATGCCCGCGCCGATGAGCCGCTCGTACTCGCCGGCCACCAGGTTGGGCGGCGCCTGGAGGCAGGCGGAGGGGCCCATGATGTGCCGGGCGACGGCGACGGTGGCGACCAGTTCGTCCAGCTCCGCGTCGGGCATCCCGCGCATCGCCGTGTCCGGCTTGGCGCGGAAGTTCTGCATGATGAGCTCCTGGACGCCGTGGTAGGCGCGGGAGACGCGGCGCAGCGCGAACAGCGACTCGGCGCGCTCCTCGTACGTCTCGCCGATGCCGATCAGGAGCCCGCTGGTGAAGGGCACGGAGCTGCGGCCCGCGTCCTCCAGGACGCGCAGCCGGACAGCCGGTTCCTTGTCCGGGGAGCCGTAGTGCGGGCCGCCGGGCTCGCTCCACAGCCGGGTCGCCGTGGTCTCCAGCATCATGCCCATCGAGGGGGCGACGGGCTTGAGCCGCTGGAAGTCCGTCCAGGACATGACGCCGGGGTTGAGGTGCGGGAGGAGGCCGGTCTCCTCCAGGATGCGGATCGCCATGGCGCGGACGTACGCGATGGTGTCGTCGTACCCCTCGGCCTCCAGCCACTCGCGCGCCTCGGGCCAGCGGTCCTCGGGCTTGTCCCCGAGGGTGATCAGCGCTTCCTTGCAGCCCATCTCGGCACCGCGGCGGGCGATGTCCAGGACCTCGTCGGGCGACATGAACATCCCGTGCCCGGCGCGCCGCAGCTTGCCGGGGACGGTCGCGAAGGTGCAGTAGTGGCACTTGTCGCGGCAGAGGCGGGTGAGCGGGATGAAGACGCTCTTCGAGTAGGTGATGACACCCGGCCGGCCGGCCGCCTCCAGGCCCGCGTCACGCACCCGCGCGGCGGAGGCGCAGAGGTCGTCGAGGTCCGCGCCGCGCGCCTGGAGCAGCACGGCGGCCTCGGTGACGTCGAGTGCCACGCCGTCGCGGGCGCGCTTGAGCGCGCGCCGCATGGAGTTCGCGGTCGGTGCTGCCTGCTCGGATCCCTGCGCGCTCGAAGTCATTGTCCGAGCATACGAGCGCACCCGGCCGCCGCCCGAGGGACCACCCGGACCTTTTGTGTGCCCCTCATCACGTCAGACGGAGGGAGCCTCCGAAAAGTTGGAGGGAGCGGCGGTCATGGCCTGGACCTGCGAAGACGGCTGCCCCAGCGGAGGGACGTCTTTCGGCCAGGGGGCTTCCGGCGGGCAAGGGGGCCGGGGACGCGGGTGGGCGGCCTCCGGTTCCAGGCCGCCCGTCCGCCACACCGGGGCCAGGAGTACGAAAGGGCCACCGACGCTCCCGGACCTGCGTCTTCCGGTACCGGCCCGCGCCCTGCGGCGGGCGAACCTCAGGGCTCCGTCCGCCCTCCCCCGAACATCCGACCATGGTTCAATGCCCTGCGTGATCACACGCATATCTGGAAGATTCGCGTAGCCATGGTGGGTCCCCTGGCCCCTTCGGATCCCCGGCACATCGGCCCGTACCGGCTCGAAGGGCGGCTCGGCGCGGGCGGCATGGGGCAGGTCTTCCTCGGGATCTCGCCGGGAGGGCGCAAGGTCGCGTTGAAGGTCATCCGGCCGGAACTCGCGGACGCCGCACAGTTCCGCGCACGATTCGCCCGCGAGGTCGAGGCGGCCCGACGGGTGGGCGGATTCCACACCGCCCAGATCGTCGACGCCGACCCCGGGGCCGCATCGCCTTGGCTGGCCGCCGAGTACATCCCCGGCCCCACCCTCCAGCAGGTCGTCACCGCACACGGCCCGCTCGCCCCCGACGCCGTGCTCCGGCTGGGCGCGGGGATCGCCGAGGGCCTGGCCGCCGTGCACGATCGCGGTCTCGTGCACCGGGACTTGAAGCCCGGCAACGTCATCCTCGCCGCCGACGGCCCGCGCATCATCGACTTCGGGATCGCGCACATCCCCGACGCCGGACCGATGACGCACACGGGCACCGTCATCGGCACCTACGCCTACATGTCGCCGGAACAGATCCGCAACCCCGCCCAGGTGACCCCCGCCGGCGATGTCTTCTCCCTGGGTTCGGTGCTCGCGTTCGCCGCCACCGGCCGGGGCCCGTTCGACGCGTCGACCGTTCCGGCGATCATCCACCGGGTCACGAGCGAGGCGCCCGTGCTCACCGGTATCGCCGAGGGCGGCCCGCTGCACGCCCTGGTCCGCCACTGCCTCACCAAGGACCCCGCCGGGCGCCCGCCGGCCGTCGAGGTCCTGCGCCGGCTGGCCGTCACGGCCCCCACGGCTCCTCCCGTACCTGCCATGCCCCCGGCGGCACCCCCGTTCCCGGCCACGCCCCCGGTCGCACCCCCGTTCCCGGCCACGCCTCCCGTCGCCGGACGTCCGGTCCGTCGCCGCTCCGTGCTGTTCGGCGGGCTCGCCGCGGCGACGGCCGCGGTCGCCGTGCCCACCGCCTTCGCGCTGTGGCCGGAGGACGAACCGACCGCCGGGCCGAAGGACAAGCCGAAGGCGAGCAGGAGCCCCGACCGCGACATCACCGGCCCCGTCGGCGAACTCAAGGGCCACGACGGGGACATCGACGGCCTGGCGGTCAGCCGGGACGGGAGGTTCCTCGCCACGGGCGGCTACGACAAGACCGTGAAGCTGTGGGACCTCACCGCGGGCCGTGAGAAAGCCACCTGCGAAGGCCACTCCGAGCCCGTCATGTCGGTGGTCTTCGGCGCCGACGGCGCCACCCTGTACTCCGGCTCCTTCAAGGAGCTGCTGGCCTGGGACGCGAACAGCGGGGCCGCGAAGAACAAACTCGCCACGTACCAGGGTGAGTTCGACTACGTCAGCTGCCTGGCCATGAGCCCGGACGGCAAGACCCTCGCCGTGGGTGTCGGCAGCCGGATCGAGCTGATGACCCCGGACACGGGCCGGGTCCGAGCAACCCTCGAAGGGCACACGGGGAGCATGCACGCGGTCGCCTTCGGCCCGGACGGCAAGACCCTCGCCAGTGTCGCCGCCGACCTCGGCAAGAGCGGCATCCGGTTGTGGAACACCGCGGACGGCCGCCCGCTGGACACCCTGCGCGACGGCGGGGAGAAGAACTACTCCGGGGTGGCGTTCAGCCCCGACGGCAGGACCCTCATCGCGAACGGCCCCGGCATCCAGCTGTGGGACGTGGCCTCCGGAAAACTCACCAGGAAGCTCACCGACCAGCACGAGTACCTGGGCAGCGCGGCATACCGGCCCGCCGGCACCGGGACCGCGGGGAAGGCGATCGTCGTGGGCGGCGGCGGCTACGTCGAGGTCAGCAAGACCGACACCGTCGGCCGCACGGTCAGCGTCTGGGACGCGGACAGCGGGAAACTCACCGCCACCCTGGTCGTAGGCGACCCGAAGACTCCCCTGCGGGCCTCCGTCGACCACCTCGCCTTCACCCCGGACGGCAGGACTCTGGCGGGCGTGTGCAGCCCGGCGGCCAGCGAGAACGGGGTCAAGCCGTCGGTGCAGCTGTGGAAGCTGCCGTAAGCGGCGGCCACGGAGGACCGCTCAAGCCTCCTGCGTCACCCTGCCTCCTCTGATCCCTCGCCCCTCCGATCCCTTACCTCCTCTGATCCCTTTCGCACCGGACGGAGCCCATGGACGCGCTCAGACCCGACGACCCGCAGTGGGTCGGCCCCTACCGCCTGAACGGACGGCTCGGCGAGGGCGGTATGGGATCGGTCTTTGCCGGTACGTCCCCGGGCGGCCGGAAGGTCGCGGTCAAGCTGATCAAGCGGGAGCTCGCGGCGACCCCGCAGTTCCGGGCGCGGTTCGCGCGCGAGGTGGACGCGGCGCGGCGGGTCGGCGGCTTCCACACCGCCCAGGTGGTCGACGCCGACCCCGGCGCCGAGTGCCCGTGGCTCGTGACGGCGTTCATCCCGGGCCCGACCCTGCACGACATCGTCACCAAGGACGGACCGCTGGACGCCGCCGCCGTGCTGCGGCTCGGCGCGGGGCTCGCGGAAGGGCTCGCCGCGATCCACAAGTGCGGCCTTGTGCACCGGGACCTGAAGCCCGGCAACGTCATCCTCGCCGATGACGGGCCGCGCATCATCGACTTCGGCATCGCCCGCGCCGTGGACGCCAGCTCGCTCACCGCGACGGGCACGATCATCGGCACCTACTCGTACATGTCACCGGAGCAGATACGCGCCGACCGGGCGGGGGCGGCGAGCGATGTGTTCTCGCTCGGCTCGGTACTCGCGTTCGCCGCGACCGGGCACGGGCCCTTCGACGCGCCCACGCTGATCGAGGTCGTCCAGCGCATCCTGGACGAGCCGCCCGCGCTCGACGGCATCGACGACGGCGCCCTGCGGGAACTGCTCCTCGCGTGCCTGGCCAAGGAGCCCGAGGCGCGGCCGGACGTCGACGGGCTGCCCGCGCGGTTCGCGGCGCGTGCGGGCGGCGGGGGCGGGGGTGCGGTCGTGGGGTCCGGGCCGGTGGAACCCGGACCAGCGGGACCCGGCCCGGCGGGACCCCGCCCTGTGGATCCTCGCGTCCCCATGTCTGCCGCGGGTGCCCCCGCGGCCGCCGCGCCCCCGCTGATGACCCACACGCCGACCGTCGCCGCACCCCCCGCCCCTCCGCCACCGGGGTCCGGGCCGGGGAACACCGCCGTCGACGCCGGCGACGCTCCTCGGACGGGCAGGCTGTCGCGGCGCACGCTCCTGTTCGCCGGGCTCGGGACGGCGGCCGCCGCCACGGCGGTCGGGCTGCCCGTCCTGCTCCGTGGCGGCAAGGCGGACGGCTCCTCGGACGCCGGCGCCGGGCCCGGTTCCCCGTCAGGCACGTCGAAACCGGAGAAGACCGAGAAGTACACCCGGCTCAAGGGCCTCCCCTCAGTGCGGGCGCTCGCCTTCAGCAAGGACGGCAAGCAGCTGTACGGCACCGGCAACAACACCATCTGGCGCTGGGACCCGAACACCGGGCAAGGCACCCCCGTCCGCATCGGCACCCCGGGGTACATCCAGCCCGCGGTGTTCAGCCAGGACCTCGGCCTCCTCGTCAGGGCCGAGGAGAACAAGGTCCGTGTCTGGGACACGGCCACCGGCAGGACCGTGCACACGTTCACGCTGCCCACCGAGGAGGGACCGACCCAGAAGGGCTGGCCCACGGGCCTGGCCATCAGCTCGGGCGGCGACATGCTGGCCGCGAACACCTCGGACGGCCTGCACCTGTGGGAGCTGCCGTCCGGCAAGGACAAGGGCACCTTCACCCACGCGTCCAGCGGCCCCGTGGCGATCAGCGGCGACGGCCGGACGCTGGTCGCCGGGCACCCCCTCAAGACCCTGACCCCCGCGGGCCAGAGCACCACCACGGTCAAGGCCAGCGACGGCGCCAGTGCCGTCGTCTTCAGCCCGGACGGAAGTCTCCTCGCGTTCGGGACGAACGGCGGCCAGGTGGCGGTGTGGAACGTCGAATCCCGCTCGGAGGTCGTCAGGTTCACAGACCTGGGCACGCTCATGGCCCTCGCGTTCCACCCTGGGGGCCGGCTCCTGGCCGGCGGCGGCGCCGGTCCGACCGCCCGGGTGTGGGACACGCTCGCGGGGAAGGAAGTCGGCAGCTTCAAGTGCCCCAACTCGGTCGAGGCGATCGCCGTCAGCCCGGACGGGAAGACCGTGGCGATCGGCCTGAGCATGGCGATCGACTACGACGCCAAGGACTCGGTCCTGCTCTGGCGGCTTCCCTGACAGAGCTCTGACGGTCGCCGATAGGGCCCCGGGCCGCAGGCCGGCCACCACCGGGGGTGGGCCGGCCCTCACCCCGGGAGACCGCCGGACGGCCCTCCCCGACGGAGCCCGCTGACCGGCGTCGGAGCAAGTCCGCCCGTCGAAGGACCCACCCGTCAGACGAGGTCCGCCCGTCAGAGAGAGTGTCCGGCCGTCACAGAAAATCCGCATGCGCGTCCAGCGCCCGGAGCACCTCCGCCTCGTCCGCCGCCGGCAGCCCGACCACGACCTCCCGCAGGCCCAGCTCGGCGAAGTGCGCGAGCTTCCCGGCCGAGGGGTGCACGGCGTACGGCACGACCTCCGGCTCGCCCTGGCGTCCCGCGTCCTCCCACGCCCGGCGCAGCCGAGGCAGCGCCTCGCCCAGGCCGCTGCCGCCGATGGGCAGCCAGCCGTCCGCGTACTCCGCGACGTGCGCGAAGAGCTTCGGCCCGGCGGCTCCGCCGATCAGGACGCGCGGCCCGTGCAGCGGCTCCGCGCCCTTGCGCTCCCGTGGCGCGCGCAGCGGCTTGGGGTGTGCCCAACTGGCCCGTACGGACCCGAACTCGCCCTCGTACGCTGTGGGTTCCGGCGCCCACAGCGCCCGCATCAGGGCCATCCGGTCGCGTACCAGCGCCCGCCGCGTCGACCACTCCACGCCGTGGTCGGTGCCCTCCTCCACGTTCCAGCCGAAGCCGATGCCCAGGGTGAAGCGGCCGCCGCTGACGAAGTCGAGCGAGGCGACCTGCTTGGCGAGCACGATCGGGTCGTGCTCGGCGACCAGCGCGATCCCGGTGCCCAGCGTGATCCGCTCGGTCACCGCGGCGGCCTGGCTCAGCGCGACGACGGGGTCGAGGGACCGCCCGTACTCACGCGGCAGCGGGTCGTCGCCCGACGGGGCGGGCGTCTCGCGGCTGACCGGGATGTGGGTGTGCTCGGGCAGATAGAGCCCGTCGAAGCCGCGCTGCTCCAGCTCGCGGGCGAGCCGGACCGGGCTGATCGTCTCGTCCGTGAGAAAGATCGTGGTGGAGATCCGCATGCGGGGGCACCTCCGTCGTGGCATGACGTGTGACTGGCGGGTGACATGACATGGGGCAGGGCGTGGGGCGGGGCGTGGGGCAAGGCGTGGCGGCGCCGGGTGCGGGGCACGGGTGGCGTGGGATCACCGTAAGCCCAACAGCGCGCCGTGGATCCCGAACGGCGCCGAACGCCATGCGACTGTCGCAATCGGGCCCCTGGTCCGGCCTTTCCCTCCCGGACCTCTGAAGGCTGCCCGGTCGGGCGGCCGGACAGGTGACGGCGGACCGCAATCCACCCGTCCGCACCCGTTCCGCTGTGCGCCACCCGGGCGTACAACGGTGTCCCAGGCGCACTTCCGTCTCCTCTTTCCCGCCCCTGTGCCGTTCCCGTCCTCCCGGAGGCCCCGGATGCACCGACGCGACCTGCTCAGACTGACGGCCGCCGCCGCGGGGGCGGCGAGCGCGCTTACGCTCGACACCGTGACGTTCGCCCACGCCGAAGGGGCCGCGGGGGCCGCCGGGTCCGACCGGTCAGGCCCGGCGGAGGAGTCCCGCACGGTCACCGGACGGCTGCCCGCCGGCGCCCCGGACTTCGTGTACCTCCCGGTGGACGTTCCGCGCGGTGTCCGGGAGATCGCCGTCTCGTACTCCTACGACAGACCGGCCGTACCGCCCGGGACCCCCGGCAACGCCTGCGACATCGGCATCTTCGACGAGCGGGGCACGGGGCCGGGCGGGCCCGGCTTCCGGGGCTGGTCGGGCGGGGCGCGCACGGAATTCACGGTCGGCGCGGAGCGGGCCACGCCCGGCTACCTCGCCGGGCCCGTACGCCCCGGCAGGTGGCACGTCTGCCTGGGCCCGTACACGGTCGCGCCGCAGGGCCTGGCCTACGAGGTGACGGTCACCCTGCGCTACGGGGCGGCGGGCGCGGCCCCGGCGCCGGTGTACCCGCCGCGGCGGGCGAAGGGGCGCGGCCGCGCCTGGTACCGGGGCGACAACCACCTGCACACCGTCCACTCCGACGGCAGGCGCACCCCGGCCGAGGTCGCGGCCGCGGCGCGGGCCGCCGGGCTGGACTGGATCACGACGACGGAGCACAACACGACGTCGTCGCACGGTGCCTGGCAGGGGCTGTGGAGCGACGACTTCCTGATCCTCACGGGCGAGGAGGTCACCACCCGCAACGGCCACGTCGTGGCCCTCGGTACCGAGCCCGGCACGTTCGTCGACTGGCGCTACCGTGCCCGCGACAACGCCTTCGGCCGCTACGCCCGCGCGATCCGCCGCGCGGGCGGCCTGGTGGTGCCGGCGCATCCGCACGCGACCTGCGTCGGCTGCAACTGGAAGTTCGGCTTCAACGACGCGGACGCGGTGGAGGTCTGGAACGGCCCGTTCACGCCCGACGACGAGGCCACGATCGCGGAGTGGGACAACACGCTGGTCGCGGCGGCCCGCGGCGGCGGCCGCTGGCTGCCGGCCATGGGCAACAGCGACGCCCACCGCGAGCCGGAGCGGGTGGGCCACCCGCAGACCGTGGTCCTGGCGGACGGCCTCTCGAAGGAAGCGCTGCTGGCGGGCATCCGCTCCGGCCACAGCTGGATCGCCGAGTCCTCGGCCGTCCGGCTGTCCTTCACGGCGACGGGCGGCCGGGGCGCCCACGCGGGCATCGGCGAACGGCTGCGCGTGGACGACGACGCGGGCGTGACGGTGCGGCTGGAGGTGTCGGGCGTGCCGCGCGACTGCATGGCGTCGTTCGTCACCGACCAGGGCCGGCTGCTGAGCGCGCCCGTACCGGCGGACGGCCGGCTGGAGTGGCGCACCACACCGTCGTACGCGGCCTACGTACGGGCGGAGGTGCGGCATCCGGCGGCGGACGGCGGCACGCCGGGGGTGCCGGGGCCGATGGCGGCGATGACGAACCCGATCTTCCTGGGGCGAGAATGAGGAGGTGACGGCGGAGTCCCGGCCGCCGGGGCCTCGGGGAGAACGTCATGACACGGCCGGTGCGGCACGAGCACGTCGAGTACGTCGGGGAGCCGGGCAGCGGCACGACGACGCTGGTCACGGCGGTGAGGAGGCTGACGGGCTCCGAAAGTGAGCTCTCGGCCGCTCTGAGCTGGCCCGCCCACACCCCCGCCGAGAAGAAACTGATCTCGCGCCGCCCTGCCGGGATCGTCCTCGTGCTCGACGCCGGGTCGGGCCTGACGGCTCGCGGCGGCGCACTCCTGGGCCTGGCGCGCCGGGTCGGCGTGCGGCACGTGTCCGTCTTCGTGAACAAGGCGGACCTGCTGCCCGACCCCCAGCTGCGGGAGGTGGTCGGGCTGGAGATCCGCGAGGCGCTGACGGCGCACGGCTACGCGGGCGAGGAGACGCCGCTCGTCTTCGGCTCGGCCCACGACGCGAAAACGGTGAACGCGCTGCTCAGGACTCTGGAGGCGGCCGTTCCCAGCCCGGACGAGGCCGCGGACCGCCCGTTCCTGATGCCGGTCGAGGACACCTTCCACCTGAAGGACCGCCCGGCGTCCCACCGCCTCGTCGTGACCGGCCGCATCGAACAGGGCACCGTCCACCCGGGCGACACCCTCGAACTCGTCGGCCTCGGCGAGCCCGGCCGCACGGTGACGGCGACCGCCGTCGAAAGGCTCTGCCGAGCCCCCGACAACGTCAGCCTGACCCTGACCGGCACCACCCCGGAGGACATCGCACGCGGCCAGGTCCTCACCACCCCGGGAACGGCCACCGCCCACACCGAGTTCGATGCCGAGGCGTACGTCCTCCCCGAGCACGACGGCGGCCTCGACGTCACCTTCTTCGGCAGACCCGAGGCCCAGTTCCACTTCCGCACCACGGACGTCACGGGCCGCGTCACCGCCCTCCGTCAGGACGGCGACGTACGCGAGTTCACCCGGGGCGGCCATGTCTCCATGACGGTCCGCCTGACGGCGCCCCTCGCCATGAGGGCGGGGACGCCGTTCTCGATGCGTGTGTCAGGCAAGGCGATCGGGCCGGGGGTGGTGACGCGGGTCGTGGCGCCGGCCGTCAAGCCGGACCAGGATTGATCCGGCGCCGCTGCCGGACCAGCGCGTCGGCGGCCTGCCCGAGGCTCCTCGTGAACGCCATCGCCGAGCCGTACCCGTCCCCGGGCCCGATCCCCCGCCGGTAGCGGGCCTCCTTGACGACGGCGAGGGCGTCCCGCCGTACCGGGTCGTCCATGGGCAGGTCGTTCACGTCCTCCTCCAGCGCGGTGGCCGCGGCCCCGACGAAGGCGAGCAGGCGGGTGGTGAGGGCACGCATGCGGTCGGGGGTGGGCAGGAGGCGGTCCATGGAGAGGGCTTCGCGGATCACGTCCTCGATGGCGGACCGGCTCGGAGCCCCGGCGGCCTGAGGAGGTACGGGGGTGAGCTCTCCGACGTGGTGTCCGGTGCGGGAGAACGCGGGCATGGGACGGCTCCTTCACGAGCGTGACGGGGGGTGGCCGAACTACCGTCCCGCAACAGCGAGTTACACCACAAGCTAACCGAAGGTTCTCGGGAGAATTGGAATATGCCCAACCCTGGTCATGGCTTGCACAGCAGGGGACAGGCGGTGGAAGACTGCCAGCAGCAGGGACCTCGGAAGGCGACAGGGTCCTGTTGCGAACCAACAGCAATGGGCTGTCGGGGTACAGAGGCGCGGCACCGGGTACAGCACCGGGAGGGCTCAAAGTGGCAGCACGACGCGGTCCGACGTTCCGTCGGAGGGAGCTGGGCAAGGAGCTCCGCCGCCTGCGGGAGAAGAAGGGGTACAGCACCAAGGAAGCAGCCGCGGCCATCGAGAGCTCGGACACCAAGCTCAACAGGGTCGAGTCCGGACACAACCAGCTTCCGCGTGTCCGCGATCTGGAAGACCTGCTCGATTTCTACGGCGTAACCGACCGCAACGACCGTGATCAGCTGCTGGAGCTCCACCGGGATTCCCTCAGCGCTGACTGGTACAGGCCGTATCAGAACTACATGCCGTCCGGCCAGCTGCTGTACGTAGGACTGGAGACCGATGCCCGTACGATGCGCGCCTGGCACTCCCAGGTCGTCTTCGGCCTCTTGCAAACGGAACGCTACGCACACGCCTTGTTCACGACGGCCAAGCCGGTCGAGGAGAGGACAACCGAGTTCGTGGAGGAGTCCGTGGCCGCCCGAATGAAGCGCAAGGAAGTGGTCTTCGGCGATGATCCTGTCGAGCTGCGCGTGATCCTCGACGAGGCCGCCCTACGACGCGTGGTCGGTAGCCCTGCTGTCATGCGTGAGCAATACGAAGAGATCGCGAGGGCGGCTGAGCTCGACCACGTGACGGTCCAAGTCCTCCCGATGAACCTGCCCACCTACAGGGCGAACGCGAACTTCGTCATCCTGGAGTTCGACTCCGGTCTCGACCCCGTCGTCATGGAAGACAGCCCGTCCGTCATGACGGTCAGCGACCGGCCGCGCGAGGTCTGGAAGCACGCCCGGAAGTTCGACGCGCTGCGAGAGGGCGCCCTCGCTCCCGCCAAGACAGCGGATTTTCTGCACCGACTGGGAAGAGAGATCGATGAGCACTAGCCCCCGCCTCACTGCCCTCGAAGTAGCCCCCAGCGACGTCTGGTTCAAGTCCTCGCACAGCGGCGACAACGGAGCGGGTGGCTGCGTCTCGGTCGCGGCGCTGCCCGACCGCGTCGGCTTCCGCGACTCCAAGCAGCGCAACGGCCCCGCCGTCGTCGTCCCGACGACATCCTGGTCCGCGTTCATACACGGGGTCCGTTCCGGACGACTGGGCCGCTGACGCGGCCCAGTCGTCCGGACCAAGCAGTCACGCCGCCACTCCCCTACGCACCACGATCCGGTACGCGTTCGAGAACCCCGTCCGGCTCAGGACCGGCGCGAGGGCCCGGTCCAGGCCGTACACCCCGGCCAGCAGCGGAAAGGCCGACCAGAACAACGCCGTACGGGCGACCCGTTGCCGCCCCGAGGGCGGCCGCGCGTGCCAGGGCTCGTCGGCCGGTGGCAGGACGTGGCCGAGGGCGAGGGCCGCCGCGCACGTCAGGTCGACCGCGGTGTGCGGTTCGTACCGTTCGGTGGCGACGACGGTGAAGCCGAGTGACTCCAGTTCGCGGTGGAGGTTGGCGAACGGGAAGAGGTGCAGGTGCTGGGGCTGGAGGTACGGGATCCACCAGCGGCCCAGGATCCGGCTCATCGCGCATTCGGGGTCCGGTACCTCGATGATCAGGCGGCCGCCGGGGGCGAGAAGGGTCTTCGCGGCGGCCAGTTCGGCGCGCGGGTCGATGCTGTGTTCCAGGTAGTGGAACATGCTCACCACGTCGTAGCGCCCCTCCAGCTTCGGGGCGAGTTCGGTGAGGAGGCCGCGGTACGCCTCGGCGATGCGGCCCTCGCGCTTGGCCTCGTCGACGCCCGCGCTGCGGTCGAGGCCGTCGAAGACGGTGGCCGGATGCACCGTGCCGGCGGCCCGGGGGAAGTGCCCGTGCCCGGTGCCGACGTCGAGCCAGCGGCGGGGAGTGCCGAACGGGAGGAGGGCGCGGGCACTGGCGAGGTAG
Source organism: Streptomyces albireticuli (assembly GCF_002192455.1). Lineage (NCBI taxonomy): Bacteria > Bacillati > Actinomycetota > Actinomycetes > Kitasatosporales > Streptomycetaceae > Streptomyces > Streptomyces albireticuli. The sequence goes on along the minus strand of NZ_CP021744.1, from coordinate 4,495,571 downwards.
CGCTTGCGGCTGCCCCGGGGGCCGAAGAGCCAGTCCGAGTGGGCGACGCCGAGGCCGTCGTAGTAGTCCCGGTAGTAGAAGTCCAGCCCCTCGGGTGTGAGCTGGGGGTTCTGGAAGGAGTGGGAGCAGTCGCGGCACTGGTCCACGACGAAGGCGCCGGGTTTGTGCTGGAGCAGGTCGGCGGTGCGCAGTCTGGTGCGCAGCCGGGAGGAGCCGCACCAGGGGCACGTGGTGCGTCCCGGCGCGTGGAAGCGTTCCGTGCCGAGGGCGAGTTCGCGCTGGTAGCCGGCGCGGAGCCGGGCGACCTCCTGGGTACGGTTCATGGATTTCCCGGTTCTCCCTGTCGTGTGGAGGCGGAGGAAGGAACGGGGGTGCGCCGCCGCCTCGGCAGCGCACCCCGCCGCACGGAAGGATTCCCGGACGCGTCAGGCCAGATCGCCGCCGTGACACGTGCGCCGTACCTCGAACCACACCTTGGCGTCCGCCCCGTTGTGCCACCCCGTCTCGTACTTCGGGCTGCGGCCGGGCGACACCGGGTCGAAGTAGGTGTACGTCACGTCGTACGAGCCGATCAGCACGCGGGCGAACGGGTCGGCGCAGTAGGCGCGGTCCCACAGGTACATGCGGACGCTGCTCTGCCGCTTGCCCTTGTACGTGCGCTGGCATTCCGTGTACGTGACCTCCCCGCCCGTGTCGGTGATGGTCCGGGGCGACTGGCAGGTCTCCGCCGCGACACGGGACTCCGCCGCCGCCGGACCGGCGGCGAGCCCGCCGGCGAGTACGGCCGCCGCTGACGCGGCCAAGGCGAGGCTGGTGCGTATACGGGTTCTCATGGACCTACTCCCCCTGTGATGAGGTCGAGGATGCCGTCAGCCGCACATGCTGCCCATCAGCCGGAGGCTCGGCCAGAGCCGTGACCGAGCATGTCCGGAACAGAGGGGGCTTTGGCAGGGCGGCACCCCGGCTCCGCTCACTCGCCGACGACGACCGACACGGGCGTCGCCCCCGACAGCACCTCGCCCCGGAAGAACGCCGGACGACGCCACCGCATCACCAGCATCAGCGCCATCCCCACCAGCAGCAGCCCCACCCCTATGACGAAGACCGAGCCGATGCCCAGGACGGAGCTGCCGCTGCCGTACGCCGGGTCCCACATGTCGTAGAGCGTCTTGGAGAAGACGGCGGCCAGGAGGAGCCCGCCCAGCACGGGGAAGACCCCCTTGAAGAGCGCGTCGCGCACGGAGTCGCGGAGTGCGCCGCGGAAGTACCAGGCGCAGGCGAAGGCGGTGATCGAGTAGTAGAAGCAGATCATCAGCCCGAGGGCGTAGATCGTGTCGATCAGGACGTTCTGGCTGAGGAAGCTCATCACGGCGTAGAAGACGCCGGTGGCGATGCCCGCCGCGACGGTCGCGCGGCCCGGGGACCGGAAGCGCGGGTGTATGCGGGCGAAGGACGGCGGCAGCGCCTGGTAGGCGCTCATGGCCAGGACCGTGCGGGCGACCGGCAGGAACGTCGTCTGGAGGCTCGCGGCGGCCGAGGCCAGGACCGCGACGAAGAGCAGGACGCCCAGTGCCGTGCCCATGACGGGGTCGGCGAGGGCGGCGAAGACGTTGTCGGCGGTCTCCGGGTTGCCGAGGCCCAGGCCCTCGTCGCCGACGCCGGCGAACATCTGGGCGGCGACGGCGGTCAGGAGGTACGAGCCGACGAGCACGACCATGGCGATGAGCGCGGCCCGGCCGGGCGTACGGTCGCTGCCCTCGGTCTCCTCGTTGACCGTCAGACAGGCGTCCCAGCCCCAGAACATGAAGATCGACAGGGACAGCCCGGCCGTGAAGGCCGCGAAGGACCGCACGGCGAAGGGGTTCAGCCAGCTCCAGGAGAAGCCGACGGCCCCGGCCGGGACGGAGAGATCGCCCGAGCGGGCCTTGACCAGGGCCATGGTGACGAACACGGCCAGCACGGCCAGTTGGAGGCCGACGAGGGCGTACTGCACGCCTTTGGTGGCGGTCATCCCGCGGTAGCTGACGGCGGTCGCGAGGGCGATGAAGGCGAGGCAGGTCGCCACGTGCGCGGGCCGGTTGCCGTCGAGGGCGGCGACCGCGTCGCTGCCGGTGAGCTCGCCGAGGAGGAGGTAGAAGAAGGAGGTCGCGACGCCGGCGAGGTTGGACAGCACGATGATCGTCGCGATCACCAGGCCCCAGCCGCACATCCAGCCGACCTTGGGCCCGAAGGCCCGGACGGTCCAGGTGAAGGACGTACCGCAGTCGGGCACGGCCTTGTTCAGCTCGCGGTAGGCGAAGGCGACCAGCAGCATCGGGAGGAAGCCGGCCAGGAAGACGGCGGGCATCTGGACGCCGACCTGGCCGACGGTGGGGCCGAGGGTGGAGGTCAGGCAGTAGACGGGCGCGACGGTGGAGATGCCGATGACGGCGCTGCCGAGCAGTCCGACGGAGTTCCCGCTGAGGCCCTTGCCACCGGCGGCGGCACCGGCGCTCCCGCCGGCGGGGCCGGGCCTTCCGCGACGCCGTCCGCGGCCGGCGCTCATTACCGTGTCTCCGGCCCGTGGCCGCGGGGCTGTCTGCACCATGGGCAGGACGTTAAGCGCTGCTGTTTCCGCATCCCGGGTCTCACGGTCCAGCTTTCGGACCTTGAACGTAGCGCCTTCCAAGGTGAGTTGACCTGGCAAAGAAAGGCCATCCGTAAGTTACGCCAGGTAACACCAAGGGGGCGGACCGATCCGGCCGCTTTGCGGGAACCGCAGCGACGCCCCTTTTGTCCCGGTTCAAAAATTTCCCGAGCCCGCCCCGTAACACCGGGACCGTCTCAGCACCCGGTCCCCGCCGGCCCCGCTCAACCCCCCGTCCCCACCGTCTCCGTGTCCCTCCCCGACCGCAGCACCCGCCCCGGCAGCGCCCCCGTCGCCACGTCGTGCCGCACCGTCTCCACGCCGTTCACCCGCACGCTCACCACGCCCACCGCCCGTGAGTCCAGCCGCGGCCCGTCGCCGGGCAGGTCGTGGACGAGCGAGGCGGGTCCCGCGTCGATCCGGGTCGGGTCGAAGAGCACGAGGTCCGCGTGCGCGCCCTCGGCGATCCGGCCCCGGTCGCGGAGGCCGAAGAGGCGGGCCGGGTCGTCGGTCAGCATCCTTACGGCCGTCTCCAGGGGCACCAGCTTCCGCCCGCGCAGGCAGTCGCCCAGGAAGCGCGTCGTGTACGGCGCCCCGCACATCCGGTCCAGGTGGGCCCCCGCGTCCGAACCACCCAGCAGCACGTCCTCGTGCTCCCAAGTGGCACGGCGCAGCTCCCAGCTCGCGGCGTCGTTGTCCGTGGGCATCGGCCACAGGACCGTACGCAGCTCGTCGGCGGCGCAGATCTCCACCAGGCAGGCGAAGGGGTCCAGGCCGCGCTCGGCGGCGATGTCCTCGACGACCCGCCCGGTGAGACCGTCGTTCTCGCGGGCGTACGTGTCCCCGACGACGTACCGCCCGAAGTCCGACAGCCGCCGGAACACCCCCGCCTCCTCGCTCCGCGCCCGGCGCAGCATCTCCTCGCGGACGGGCGCCCGGCGCAGCTCGGCGATGCGCCGGGGCACGGGCAGGGCGAGGACCTCGCCCCAGCCGGGTATGAGGTTCAGGGCGCAGAAGGTGCCGAGCGACATGTTCATGGGTGTGAGGATCGGCATGGTGAGCGCGACGATCCGGCCGCCCGCGGCGCGGGCCCGCGCGCTCGCGGAGAGCTGCCGGGGCACCCGCTCGGGGACGGCGGCGTCGATGGTGAGGACGTTCCAGTTGAGCGGCCGCCCGGCGGCGGCCGTGAGACCGGCCAGGAGGTCGATCTCGGCGTCCGAGAAGCGGTCGAGGCAGCCGGTGACGATGGCCTCCAGCTGGGTGCCCTCGTGCGCGCCCACGGCGCGGGCCAGGGCCAGCAGCTCGTCGGGGAGGGCGTGCCGGGACGCCACGGGCGCGCCGTCGCCGTCGGAGTGGGTGGTGGACTGGGTGGTGGAGAGGCCCCAGGCGCCCGCGTCCATCGCGTCGCGCAGCAGGCCCGTCATCGCCGCGAGCTGCCCGGCGTCCGGCCGGCCGCCCACGGCGTCGGGACCCATGACGTGGCGGCGCAGCGCGCAGTGGCCGACCATGAAACCGGCGTTGACGGCGATCCGCCCGTCCAGCGCCGCGAGGTACTCCCCGAAGGTCGACCAGTTCCAGGGGGCGCCTTCTTCGAGGGCCGCCAGCGACATCCCCTCGACCTTGCTCATCATCCGGCGCGTGTAGTCGGCGTCGGCGGGCCGGCCGGGGTTGAGGGGCGCGAGAGTGAAGCCGCAGTTGCCGCCGACGACGGTGGTGACGCCGTGGCTCAGGGACGGGGTGGCGCAGGGGTCCCAGAAGAGCTGGGCGTCGTAGTGGGTGTGCGGGTCGACGAAGCCGGGAGCGAGGACGAGCCCGCTCGCGTCCTCCTCGGTCCGGGCCCGTTCGCCGATCCGCCCGGCGTGCACCCTCGACCGCCCGATCAGGGCGATCCGTCCGTCCCGGATCCCCACGTCGGCGGTGTAGGAGGGGCCTCCGGTGCCGTCGACGACGGTCGCGCGCCTGATCAGGTGGTCGAGCATGAGGGCTCACCTCGGTCTCTGTCGGGAGCGTGGGATGACACCCGGCCGGTGGAGGTCGAGCCCGCCCGGCCCCGGAGGGCACGCGGCCGGAAGCCGGGGGCGCCGTGCGGGGCGCCCGGCCGGGAGCCGGGAACGCCGTACTGGGCACCCGGCGGGAAGCCGGGAACGCCGTACGGGACACCCGGCCGGCGGCCTGAAGTGCCGCGCAGGGCACCCCGGCCGGAAACCGGGAACGCCGTACGGGACACCCGGCCGGAAGCCGGGGCGGTGACCCGGGAGGCACCGCCCCGGCGTACTGGGGTGCCCCGGTCAGCCCGCCGTCCGGCGGAGCCGCGTGGTCCGGTGCAGGGGATCCGTGTCGATCTTCGGGATGACGTGCTCGCCGATCAGCCGGATCGTCCGCAGGGTCTCCTCGGACGGCACGCCCACCGGCAGCCCGAACGCCAGCTGGTCGGCGCCCGCCTGCTCCCACCGCTTGCACTGGCGGAAGACCTCGTCCGGGTCGCCGCAGATCATCAGCTCCTCGGCGATGAGCAGCTCGATGATCTCCTCGGTGTACTCGGGCAGCAGCTCGGGCCACCGCGGGATGCCCTCGGGGCGGGGGAAGGTGTCGTGGTAGCGGAAGAGGAGCGACTGGAGGTAGTGCAGCCCGCCACGCGCCGCCGTGGCGACGGCCTCGGCGTGGGTCTCGGCGCAGATCGCGGTCGAGGTCACCATGACGTTGTCGTTGACGAAGGCGCCGACGGCGCGGGCCTCCTTGATCGCCGTCTTGTAGGAGTCGACCACCCACTCCATGTCGGCGACCTTCTGCACGCTGAAGCCGAGCACGCCGAGACCCTTACGGGCGGCCATTTCGTACGAGGAGGGGGAGCCGGCCGCGTACCACATGGCCGGGTGGGCCTTCCCGTAAGGCTTGGGGAGGACCTTCCGCGGCGGCAGCGACCAGTGCTTGCCCTGGAAGCCCTGGTATTCGTCCTGGAGCCACATCCGGGGGAACTCGGCGATCGTCTCCTCCCAGATCTCCTTGGTGGCGTTCATGTCGGTGACGCCCGGCATGAACCCGAGGATCTCGTGGCTGCCCGCGCCCCGGCCGGTGCCGAACTCGAAGCGGCCGCCGGAGAGGTGGTCGAGCATGGCGGCCTTCTCGGCGACCTTGGCGGGGTGGTTGACCTGGGGCAAGGGGTTGAAGATGCCGGAGCCGAGGTGGATGCGGTCGGTGGCGTGCGCGAGGTAGCCGAGGAAGACGTCGTTGGCGGAGAGGTGCGAGTACTCGTCCAGGAAGTGGTGCTCGGAGGCCCATGCGTACTTGAAGCCGGACCGGTCGGCCTGGATGACGTACTCGGTCTCTTCCATCAGCGCGTGGTGCTCGGCCTCGGGGTCGGTCCGCGACCGGTCGGCCGGTACGTAGCCCTGCACGAAGATCCCGAATTCCAAGGAGGTTCACCGTCCCTAGATCCCTGACGGATTCCTGGCAGCGGTCTGACAGTTTTCTGACTCTCCGTCAGATCTCCAGACTCTGGCACCGGTGCGGGACACCGTCAAGACATCGCAAGGGCCCGGCCGGAGGCACGCCCGTCAGGCGGGCATCGGCGCCCCGGCCAGCCAGCCGCCGTCCACGACGAACTGCTGCCCGGTGACGTACGAGGAGTCGTCCGCCGTAAGGAACAACGCGAGCCGCGCCACCTCCTCGGGCCGCCCCGCCCGCCCCATCGGCACCAGCTTCCGGTAGAACCCGGCCATGCCCTCCGCGACCCGCACGGGGTCGGCGGCGGGGTCGAGGAGGGCCGGGTTGCTCATGGGGGTGTCGATCGCCCCTGGGCACATGGCGTTGACGCGGATGCCCCGCCCGGCGAGCTCCAGGGCGGCGACGCGCGTCATCGCGACGACGGCGCCCTTGGTGGCCGCGTAGGCGGTCAGGCCGGCCATGCCCGCGAGCGCCACGTACGAGGCCGTGTTGACGATCGTCCCGCCCCCGGCGGCGGCCAGCTCGGGCGCGGCCTCCCGCATACCGAGGAACGTGCCGAGCTGGTTGACGCGGACGACGTCGAGGAACTCCTCGCGCGGGGTGCCGGCCAGCTCGTTGAGACGGAGGATCCCGGCGTTGTTGACCAGCCCGTCGAGCTTGCCGAACCTCTCCTTGGCCGCGGCGACGGCCGCCGCCCAGTCGCCCTCCTCGCCGACGTCCAGATGGACGTACAGAGCGGAGTCCGCGCCCAGCTCCTCGGCCACGGCCTTCCCTCGCTCGTCGAGTACGTCCGTAAGGACAACACGCGCGCCTTCGGCGACGAAGAGGCGCGCTTCTTGCTCGCCTTGGCCGCGGGCGGCGCCGGTGACGAGGATGACGCGGCCGGTGAGAGGGGGCATGGGGGCCTCCTGGGGTGAGGGGGTGTGGTGGAGGGTGGGCGGGGTGCGGGGGTGGCGGTGCGGATGCGGGTGCGGGAGGCGCCTGCGGCGGGCCTTTCCCCAGCCCCGCCCCTTCCCGATACCGGGGCGGAGCCCCGGTATCGGGAAGGGGCGGGGCTGGGGAAAGGCCCCGCGCAGCGGCACCCCACCCGGCACACCGCACCCCTAATCCACAAGCAACGGACCGACCTCCCCCGCAAACACCCCCATCTGCTCCAGCAACTCCCCCACCCCCCGGCAACGGAACCGCACCTGCACCTGATCCACCCCCATCCCCCGGTACACCCGCAACGACTCCGCCACCGTCCCCGCCGCCCCCGTGAGCGTCCCCGCCCCCGTGTCCCAGGAAGGCGTCCCCACGTACAGCGGCTCCGTGATCGCGCCGACCGCGAAGGGGCCGTCCCGCCCGGCCTCCTCGCGCAGCCTGCGCAGCGTCGCGACGCGGCGGGGCAGGACCTCGCGCCGGTCGCCCTGGGAGAGCCAGCCGTCGCCCCGGAGCGCGGCACGGCGGAGCGCGGCGGGCGAGGAGCCGCCCACCCAGAGGGGCGGCCGGGGCGTACGGGCCGGCCGGGGTGCCTGGCCGAGGCCGCGGAAGGCGAAGCGCCGGCCGCTGAACTCGGGGAACTCCGCCGGGCCCAGGGCCGCCTTGAGGGCGTCGACCGTCTCGTCCAGGACGGCGCCGCGCCGTGTGAAGTCCACCCCGAGCGCCTCGAACTCCTCGCGCACGTGTCCGGCGCCGACGCCGAGGACGAGCCGGCCGTCCGCGAGCCGGTCGACGGTCGCGTACTGCTTGGCGAGGGCGAGCGGGTGCCGCAGCGCGGCGACCGCGACATGGCTGAGCAGCAGGGTCCGCTCGGTGACGGCGGCGAGATGGGCGAGGGTGGCGACGGGGTCGTACCAGACGGTCCCCATGGCGGCGGCCAGCCTCGTGGGGACGGCGACGTGGTCGCAGGTCGCGAGGTAGGCGAAGCCGAGCCGGTCGGCGGCGCGGGCGACCTCCCGCAGCTCGCGGGGGCCGGCCTCGACCTCCCAGGGTTCGGCGTAGAGCGTGCTCAGGGAGGTGACGGGCACCTGCATGCCGTACGAGAGCCGGTCGCGGGGCAGCACCCGGAGCCCGGTGCGCGGCGCACCGGACTCTCGACCGTCCCCGCCGCAGCCCTCACGACCGTCCTCGTGAGAGCCACGACCGTCCCCGCAGCGACCCTCACGACCGTCCCCGCCCCCGCTCCCCCGCATCACCTCACGCACCCCCGGCCCCCGCCCAGAGCCCCTCCCCCGTCAGCCCCAGCAGTTCGATCGCGTTCCCGCGCACGATCCGCTCGACCACGTCCGGCGCCAGGTGTCCCATCTGCTCCTCCGCGACCTCCCGGGAGCGCGGCCAGGTCGAGTCCGAGTGCGGGTAGTCCGTCTCGTAGAGGACGTTGCCCGCGCCGATCGCGTCGAGGTTGCGCAGGCCGAAAGCGTCGTCGAAGAAACAGCCGTACACGTGCGCCGCGAAGAGCTCGGAGGGCGGGCGGAGCACCTTGCCCGCGATGCCGCCCCAGCCGCGGTTCTCCTCCCAGACGACGTCCGCGCGCTCCAGGATGTACGGGATCCAGCCGATCTGTCCCTCCGCGTACATGATGCGGAGACCCGGGAAGCGGTCGAAGGCCCCGGACATCAGCCAGTCGGCCAGGGAGAAGCAGCAGTTCGCGAAGGTGATGGTGGAACCGACCGCGGGAGGCGCGTCCGCCGAGGTGGAGGGCATGCGGGAGGACGAGCCGATGTGCATCGCGACGACCGTGCCGGTCTCGGCGCAGGCCCTCAGGAAGGGGTCCCACGCGTCGGTGTGGATCGAGGGCAGGCCCAGGTGCGGCGGGATCTCGGAGAAGCAGACGGCGCGTACGCCACGGGCGGCGTTGCGCCGCACCTCGGCGGCGGCGAGGTCCGCGTCCCACAGGGGGACGAGGGTGAGGGGTATCAGGCGTCCGTGGGCGTCCGGGCCGCACCACTCCTCGACCATCCAGTCGTTGTAGGCGCGGACGCCCAGCAGGCCCAGCTCGCGGTCCTTCGCCTCGGTGAAGGTCTGCCCGCAGAAGCGCGGGAACGTGGGGAAGCAGAGCGCGGACTGGACATGGTTGCGATCCATATCGGCCAAACGTTCCGGCACGCTGTAGGACCCTGGGCGCATCTCGTCGTAGGTGATTCCCTCCAGCCGGACCTCGTCCCTGGAGTATCCGACGGCGGTATCCAGCCGCGTGAGTGGACGGTGCAAATCCTCATAGACCCACCAGTCCGCCACCGGGCCGTCGTCCCCGGTGGCCCCCATGACCGGCGCGAATCTGCCTCCGACGAAGGTCATTTCCTTCACGGGAGCCCTTACGATTCGCGGTCCGACGTCGAGGAACTTCGCCGGGAGCCGGTCCCGCCAGACGTGGGGAGGCTCGACCGTATGGTCGTCCACCGAGATTATCTTGGGGAAGCTCGCCATGGCTGACACGTTAGCGACGAACTGACGGCCCGTCAGCATGCTGGTGCGACGGTCTGTGGCAGGCCTTGTGGAGAGGCCGGACCCCTGCTGACGTAGAGGGTCCGAACAAGGCAGACTGGCCGGTGCGACCGAGCGGGACAAGCAGGGGGTCACAATGGCCGGCGACACAGGGCACGGGCAGCAGCTTCGTTTCACCGTGCTCGGGCCCGTGCGGGCCCGGCGCGGTGCGGAGCTCCTCCACACCGGTTCGCCCCAGCAGCGCGCGCTCCTGGCCGCGCTGCTGCTGCGCGGCGGCCGCACCGCCACCGCGGCGGAACTCGTGGACGCACTGTGGGGCGAGGAACCACCCCACGCCGCCCTCGCCGCACTGCGCACCTACGCCTCACGACTGCGCAAGGTCTTCGGCCCCGACGCCGACGCCCTCGTCAGCGAATCCGGCGGCTACGCGATACGCGTCGGCGAAGGCTGCCTCGACACCGACCGGGCCGAACACCTCGCCACCGACGCGGAAAAAGCCCGCGCCACCGGCGACCGCCCCCGCGCCCGCGACCTCATCAACGAAGCCCTCGACCTCTGGGACGGCGAACCTCTGGCCGGGCTCCCCGGCCCCTTCGCCGAAACCCAGCGCACCCGCCTCGAGGAATGGCGCCTCACCCTCCTCGAATCCCGCCTCGACCTCGATCTGGAGGTCGGCGCCCACGCCGAGGCCGTCTCCGAACTCACCGCCCTCACCGCCGCCCACCCCCTGCGCGAACGCCTCCGCGAACTCCTCATGCTCGCCCTCTACCGCAGCGGCCGCCAAGCCGAAGCCCTCGCCGTCTACGCCGACACCCGCCGCCTCCTCGCCGACGAACTCGGCGTCGACCCCTGCCCCGAACTCTCCGAACTCCAGCAGCGCATCCTCCAGGCGGACGTCGATCTCGCCCTGCACCTGTCCCCGGCCGACCGGCCCGGCTCCGGCCCCGCCTTCATCCGGCCCGCGCAGCTGCCGGCGACGGTCTCGGACTTCACCGGGCGCGTCGCGTTCGTCGACGAGCTCAGCGATCAGCTGGCCACGGCCGAGGGCCGCATCATGGCAGTCTCCGCCGTCGCGGGCATCGGCGGCGTGGGCAAGACGACCCTGGCGGTGCACGTGGCGCACGCCGCCCGGCACCACTTCCCGGACGGCCAGCTGTACGTCGACCTCCAGGGCGCCGGGCCGGTGCCCGCCGAGCCCGAGGCCGTCCTCGGCGCCTTCCTGCGCGCCCTCGGCACACCCGACAACGCCATCCCCGAGGGCCTCCAGGAGCGCGCCGCCCTCTTCCGTTCCACCCTGGACGGCCGCCGCGTCCTCACCCTCCTCGACAACGCCCGGGACGCCGCCCAGATCCGCCCGCTGCTGCCCGGTACCGAGGGCTGCGCGGCGCTGGTCACCAGCCGCTCCCGCATGGTCGACCTGGCCGGCGCGCACCTCGTCGACCTGGACGTGATGAGCCCCGAGGAGGCGCTCGTCCTCTTCACCCGCATCGTCGGCACGGAGCGCGTGGGCGCCGAGCGCGACGCCGCCATGGACGTCGTCGCCGCCTGCGGCTTCCTGCCCCTCGCCATCCGCATCGCCGCCTCCCGGCTGGCCGCCCGGCGCACCTGGACGGTCTCCGTCCTCGCCCGCAAGCTCGGCGACGAGCGCCGCCGCCTCGACGAGCTGCGCGCCGGCGACCTCGCCGTGAAGGCCACCTTCGAGCTCGGCTACGGACAGCTGGAGCCCGCCCAGGCCCGCGCCTTCCGCCTCCTCGGCCTCGCCGACGGCCCCGACATGTCCCTGGCCGCGGCCGCCGCCGTGCTCGACCTGGACCTCGACGCCACCGAGGAGGTCCTGGAGTCGCTCGTCGACACCTCGCTGCTGGAATCCGCCGCGCCGGGCCGGTACCGCTTCCACGACCTCGTGCGCCTCTACGCGCGTGCATGCGCCGAGCGCGACGAACAGCCGCCCGCCGAGCGCGACGCCGCCATGTCCCGGCTCCTCGACTTCTACCTGGCGACGGCCGCGGGCGGATACGTCCTGGAGCGCCCCGGCGACCAGCTCCTCACCCACCTGACTCCCACCACTCACCCGGGCCTCACCTTCGCCGAGCGCAGCGCCGCCGGCGACTGGCTGTTCGCCGAGGCCGGCTGCCTGCTCGCCTGCGTGCGGCAGCACGCCGCGTCCACCGGCAGCACGCTGCGCCGCGCCGTCGACCTGCTGCTCGCCGCGAAGGACCTCGCCGAGTCCGGCGCCGACTCCCGGCTGTACGAGCAGGCCGCCGCGGCCCTGCTGGTCGCGGCCCACGAGGCCGGCGACCCGCAGGCCGAGGGGCGCGCCCGCTACGTCCTGGCCCATGTGCACAGCATCGGCGGCCGGTTCGACCTCGCCGACGAGCAGGCCCGGAAGGCGGTCCTCCTCGGCCGCTCCTGCGGCGACCCCATCCCTTGCTGCTACGCCTCCAACATCCGCTGCATCATCGCCATCTACGAGCACCGGCACGAGGACGCCGAGGTGTACGTGGGCCAGGCGCTCGCGGCCTTCCGCGCCGACGGCAACCGGCCGGGCGAGGCCAGCGCCCTCAGCAACCTCTCGCGCGTACGGCTCGACGGCGGGCGCGTCGGCTCGGCGGTCGAGCTCGCCGAGCAGGCTCTCGCCCTCTACCGCGAGATCGGCGCCTCCTGGCGGGTCGCCAACGCCCTCTACGCCCTCGGGCTCGCCCTCACCGAGGGCGGGCGCTACGAGGAGGCGCTCGACCGGCTCTCGGAGGCGCTGCCGGTCTTCCGGGACAACCGGCAGCGGCTGTGGGAGGGCATGACGAACTACCGCCTCGCCGAGGTCCACCTCGCCGCCGGGCGGCCCGCCGCGGCCGCGCACCACGCCGAGCAGGCGCTGAAGCTGCGGGGCATCGGCGGCGAGTGGCGGCGCGGCAACGTCCTGATCGTCCTCGGCCGTTCGCTCGACGCGCTGGGCCAGCCGGGGCGGGCGCGCGCCTGCTGGACGGAGGCCCTGTCGATCTTCGAGCAGCTGGGCACCTCGGAGGCCGCCGACGTCCGCAGGCTCCTCACGGGAGTCGTGACGGCGGCCTAGCGACCTCCGGAGCCGCCCGCACCCCGCCGGCCGGGGAGCGGGCGGCTCCGGTGCGCCGGGGGTTTGCGGGCGGGTGTACGCGGGGACGGTGCGGGTCGGGTGGCGGAGTGACGGCGGCCGGGTGCCGGCGGCCGGCTTGACCGGCTCGGCGGGCTCGGCGGGCTCGGCGGGCTGGTGGCTCACCGATCGACGTCTTCCGCCCCAGGAGGGACTCCGGCCCCCGGACAGCGCCGGACAGCGCCGGTGGCGAACCGCTCATTACAGGGCGGCGGCATGGTCGTACCAGGGCCGAAAGGCTCCGAAAAAGCGCTGTCACGTGGCCGTTCATCGATCGTTTATCGCGACGCGCCAATCTACTCATGTCGATCCGTCGCGTCGGGGGGCAGGCGGGTCGTAGGTGAGGCATACGGCTTCACCTCTGGGGTGGTCACCCTGATCAGCCCCATCCCCCGTCCGGCGATCCTCGGGGGAGTCGCCGGGCGGGTTTGCTATCCCGGAGAAACACCGCACCACTTCCCCTTCACACCAAAACGACTCGCACTGACCAACGGAGTGATCGCTATGAGCGACGAGAAACTGCTCAGGCCGGGAGTGGTGACTACACCGCAGGACGACCACGCCGGCGGTGCCACTCTCGCCGCACCACAGCTCGTGCCGCCGGACGACCACGCCGGCAGCCCGAAGCCGCTGCTCGCCCCGATGGACGACCACGCCGGGACCCCCAAGCCGCTGATCGCCCCCATGGACGATCACGCCGGGAGCCCCAAGCCGCTGAACGTCGTCCAGGACGACCACGCCGGCAGCGAGCCCGTCTGACCACGGGACGCTGAACGCGCCCGGCCGGCCGGGAATCACGGGCCGGCCGGGTGACCAGGGGGATCACGGGGGAACGACCGGGGGAACCACGGGGGAAAGCAGGGGAACCCGGAGGGGGAAAGACGTGGGAAACCTCCAGGGAAAGGCCTCACGGGGGTGTCCGGCGGAAGCCGGGCGGACGGGGGCCCGACCTGGAGGAGAGAAGTTCCACGGGGGAAAGCTTCACGGGTGGAACGCCCACGGGGGAAGCACCAAGGAAAAGCGCACCACGGAATGAGTTCGACAATTCCATAGCGGCGGCACGGACAACGGGGGAGCACGACGGGGGAAGTGCCGCCGCACAGCGGGAACCCACATCGGGGGGGACCCACAAAGGGGAGACCTGCAATGGGGGGGACCCACGAGTGGGAGACCTGTAGGTGGGGGCCCGTAACGGGGGAAGTCGCACGGGGGAAAGTCGCACGGGGGAGCTACCACGGGGGAAGTACGACGGGGGAGTGCGACGGGGGAAGTACCACGGAGGATCCGCCACGGGGGAAACACAGGGGGATCCACCGCAGGGGGGAAGCACCAAAGGGGCGCTCGACGGCCGGGGTTCGACTGACGTTCTCGAACGGGGGAGTCGAACCGGAGCCGCCGGGCGCCCCGCACGACAACTGAACAGGTAAGTCCCAGCGGGGGGACCGACCAACGGGGGACTGACAGGGGCCGGCGTCGGCAGCGCGGAGGGGGAGCCGTCGACGCCGGCCCCTGCGGTCATGTGTCGAAAGGCGTCAGGAAATCGCCAAGGCCGCAGCGGCCGGAGCCGGTGGACCACCGCCGAGCCGCCTCGATTCACCGTCGATCACGGGCGAACCGGCCAAGGTTCATCTGTTTCCGGCCCACATCGCGGACGCCGTCTTCCTCTGAGGCTACGTTCGCGTCCACGGGCATCACCACCGCAACACCGCCCCCGAACAAAGGAGTTGGAAATGAACAGCACGCGCACCCGCACGAAGCGGGCGCTCGCCATAGCCACCTTCGCCGCCGCTGCGGCGATCGCCACCGCGGTGCCCGCGAGCGCCGTGAGCGCCGACGACCACCCCACCCTCCCCCCGGCCGCCACCTTCCTGGGCCACGGGGGCGGCAGCGGCGCCCCGCACGACGACCACCCCACCGGCATCGACGACGACCACCCCACCGGGGCCACGACGGACCGGGTCGACGGCGGGCGGGACGACCACCCCACCGGTGAGAACGCCGGCTAACCCCTGAGGCCCGCTCGATCCACCCGGATCAGCCGAGCGCCGACGCCGCGGCCGTACGCCGGCCGCATCCACCGACACGGAGTCGGCCGGCCCCAGGCCGAGCGCCATGCCGCGGCCGCCTCCGCCGGCGGCCGGCGAGCCCCGCGCCCCACCGGGGGGCACGCGACGACCGGCATCGGCGACGAGCCACGCCTCACAGCGGGGGTGCGGCCGGTGACGCGCCATGACACCACCGCCTGTCCGGTACCACCCCGGACCGGGCACGCGCACCGTGCCGCATCCCTCGCGCCGAGGCCTCGGCCCAGCGGGGCAACTCGAAGGCCTCACCAGGCGCGACCGAGCCACGCGTGGTCCGCGCCCTCGCCCCTAGCCCTTCGCCCCTAGCCCTTCGCCCCGCGCCCTTCGCCCTGCTCCTCTCCGCCCCCGCCCTCCCGCAGGGCGCGCTTGAGCACCTTCCCGGACGCGTTGCGCGGGAGCGCGGCCACGAACTCCACCGTGCGCGGCACCTTGTAGTTCGCCATCTCCCGGCGGGCCCATCCGATCACCGTGTCCGCGGTCAGCGCCCGGGCGTCACGCCCCCGCACCACGAATGCCTTGCCCACCTCACCCAGCCGGCCGTCCGGCACGCCGACGACGGCCACCTCGGCGATCCCCGGGTGCCGGACGAGCAGCCGTTCGACCTCCGCCGGGTAGACGTTGAACCCGCCGACCACAAACATGTCCTTGACACGGTCGGTGATCCGGAGGTAGCCGTCGGCGTCCAGCACCCCGACGTCCCCGGTGTGCAGCCAGCCCTCCGCGTCCACCGCCCGCGCCGTGGCCTCCGGATCCTCGAAGTAGCCGGCCATGACCTGGAAGCCGCGCACCAGGACCTCGCCGGGCTCCCCGGGGGGAAGCGCCTCCCCGCCGGCGCCCACCACCTTGACCTCGGTGTCCGGGAGGGCCCGGCCCGAGGAGGCCGCGACCGCCTCCGGCGGGTCCCCGCGCCTGCACATCGTGATCACGCCGGTGGCCTCGCTCATCCCGTACGCGGTCAGGACCGTCGGCACGCCGAGCTCACCCCGCAGCCGCTCGACCAGCTTCCCGTCGACCATGGCCGCGCCCGTCACCACCAGCCGCAGCGGTGAGAGGTCGTGCGCCGCCCGCCCGGGGTGGTCGAGCAGCGCCTGGAGCAGGGTGGGCGGGCCCGGCAGCACGGATATCCGCTCGGCCGTGGCGTTGGCCAGCACGGTGTCCGCCGCGAAGACGGACTGCGGCACCATGGTCGCGCCCCGCATCAGGCAGGCCAGCACACCGGCCTTGTAGCCGAAGGTGTGGGAGAAGGGGCTCACGATCAGATAGCGGTCCCCCCTCCGGAGTCCGGCCAAGTCGCACCAGGCGCCGAAGGCGCGCAGCGTCTGGGCGTGGGTGGCGACGACACCCTTGGGCTCGCCCGTGGTGCCCGAGGTGAACATGATGTCCGAGGGCGCGTCGGGCCCGACGGCGTTGGCCCGCGCCCGTACGGCCCAGCCCGGCTGTGACTCCCCCGCCGCCAGGAACTCCTTCCAGGTGCGGAACTCGGCCGGGGCGTCATCGGCCAGGACGACGACTTCGCGCAGGTCCGGCAGCCCCGGCAGCGGCCCCGCCACCGGCGCCGCCGCCGACCCGGGTCCGCCCCCGGGCCCCCGGCCGGTCCCCCGCCCCGCCGCCCGCCGCAGGGCGGCGACGTACGACGTGCCGAGGAAGGTGCCGGTGACGAAGAGCAGCCGGGCGCGGGTCCGCGCCAGCACCTCGACGACCTCGGCGCCCTTGAGCCGGGTGTTGACCGGGACGAGGACCGCGCCGGCCGAGACGGCGCCCAGCGAAGCGACGACCCAGTCGAGGGTGTTCGGGGCCCAGACCGCCACCCGGTCGCCCGCCGCCACACCCGCGGCCAGGCACCCGGCCGCGGCCTGCTCCACGCGCCCGGCGAGCTGCGCGAAGCCGATCCGGGTCCGGCCCTCGACCACGGCCTCACGGTCGGCGTACCGCGCGGCGGCCGTGCGGACCAGCCGGGGTACGGACATGAATTCCAGATCGCCGCGCATCGCGTGACCTCCCGGCCCACCGCCATTGGCTGACTCTGCGTCAGATTAGCGATAGCCTTCCGCGCTGTCAGCAGTGACAGCAGCGACAGCACGGAGGTGGCGATGGCGACGAGACTCAAGGACGCGACCGCGATCGTCGGCATAGGACAGACCCCCTTCGCACGGCAACTCCCCTCATCGGAAAAGACCTTGGCCTGCCACGCGATCCTCGAAGCGCTCGACGACGCCGGCATCCCTCCCTCCCAGGTCGACGCCTTCGCCTCCTACACCATGGAGGAGACCGACGAGGTGGAGGTCGCCAAGGCCATCGGCGCCGGTGACGTCACCTTCTTCGCCAAGGCCGGCTACGGCGGTGGCGGCTCCTGCGCGACCGTGGCCCACCTGGCGATGGCCGTCGCCACCGGGCAGGCGCACGTCGGCGTGGCCTGGCGCTCCCGCAAGCGCGGCTCCGGCCCCCGCCCCTGGCGCGACACCCGGGCCCAGCTGCCCACCCCCGCCCAGTGGACCCGCCCCTACGGCCTGCTGCGCCCAGCCGACGAGATCGCCATGCTCGCCCGCCGCTATATGCACGAGTACGGCGCGACGCGCGACCACCTCTTCAACGTCGCCCTCGCCTGCCGCAACCGCGCCAACCAGAACCCGGCCGCGATCATGTACGAGCGCCCGCTGACCCGCGAGATGTACATGACCTCGCGGTGGATCAGCGAACCCCTCTGCCTCTTCGACAACTGCCTGGAGACCGACGGCGCCCTCGCCTGCGTCGTCGTCTCCGCCGAGCGGGCCCGCGACTGCCGCCGGCGGCCGGTGTACGTGCACTCCGCCGCCCAGGGCCTGCCCGCCCAGCACCACGGCATGGTCAACTACTGGAACGAGGACCCGCTGACCGGCCCCGCCTGGACTGCCGCCCGCCACCTGTGGAAGCGCTCCGACCTCGGCCCGCAGGACGTCGACGTCGCGCAGATCTACGACGCCTTCACCGCCCTCGTCCCGCTCTCGCTCGAAGGCTACGGCTTCTGCGGACGCGGCGAGGGCGCGGCCTTCACCGAGGGCGGCGCGCTGGAGACCGGCGGCCGGCTCCCCCTCAACACGGCCGGCGGCGGTCTCAGCGAGGCCTACGTCCATGGCTTCAACCTCATCAACGAGGGCGTCCGGCAACTCCGCGGCACCTCCACCGCGCAGGTCCCCGGCGCCGCCACCTGTCTGGTCACGGCAGGCGAAGGAGTCCCCACTTCAGCGCTGCTGCTGAGGAGTTGAGTCTTCATGTCCTCCATCATGAGGGGCACCACTGACAACGCCCCCGACGACCGCCGCCCGGGTCCTCTGCTGCCCGAGCCGGACGACGACGGCGCCCCCTTCTGGGAGTTCGCCGCCCACGGCGAACTCCGCGTCCAGACCTGCGCCGAATGCCACGAGCCGCGCTTCCCGCCCCGGCCGTGCTGCCCGCGCTGTCAGTCCTTCGCCACCGCCTGGCGCCGGATGTCCGGCCGTGGCCGCATCTGGTCGTACGTGCTGCCCCACCCGCCGCTGCTGCCCTTCTACGCCGAACTGGCCCCGTACAACGTCGCGGTCGTGGAGCTCACCGACGCTCCCCGCATCCGTCTCGTCGGCAATGTCGTCGCCGCGCCGGGCGCCCCGGCCGACTCCGTGGACCCCGCCCTGCTGCGGATCGGGGCGCCCGTGCGCGTGACCTTCGACGCGCTCGCCGAGGGCGTCACCGTGCCGTGCTGGCTATTGGAACGGCCATGACGGCCGCCGCGCCGACGGTCCGTACCGAGACCGGCGAGGACGGCGTCGCCCTCGTCACCCTCGACCGCCCCGAGCGCCACAACGCGATCGACCTGGCCACCGCCGCCCGACTGAAGGAAATCTGGCGGGGCTTCCGCCACGACGAGGCCGTCCGGGCCGTCGTCCTCACCGGCGCCGGTGACCGGGCGTTCTGCACCGGCGTCGACCGCTCCGCCGACGTCCCGCAGCCGCCCTCCCCGTACTCGGTCGACGACCCGCTCCTGACCGTCGGCCCCAAGGCCGCCGACCTCTGGAAGCCGGTCGTCGCGGCGGTCGGCGGGATGGCGTGCGGCGGGGCGTTCTACCTCCTGGGCGAGTCGGAGTTCGTCGTGGCCGCCGAGAACGCCACCTTCTTCGACCCCCACACCTCCTACGGCATGGTCAGCGCCTACGAGGCCGTCCACCTGGCCCACCGCATGCCGTACGGCGAAGCCGCCCGGCTGGCCCTCATGGGCACGGCCGAGCGCCTCTCCGCCCGGCGCGCCTACGAGACCGGCCTGGTCTCCGAGATCACCCCTCCCGGAGAAGCCGTCCCGGCCGCCCTCCGCGCGGCCGCGGTCCTCGCGTCCTTCCCCACCGAAGCCGTCCAGGGCACGGTCCGGGCCCTCTGGGCCGCCAAGGAGGCCACCCGCGACCGGGCCCTCGCCCTGGCCCCGCACCTGATCTCCCTGGGCAACCGCCCCCCGGCCCAGCAGACGGAACTGTTCACGAACCGGAGCCGCGCCTATCGCACGCGATAGGCCCACGCCAGGACACGGATACCGACGGCCCGGCACCGGGGCCTGGGCCTTCCACCTGGTGTCGGGCCCCGGATGCCATGCCGCGACCCCCGCGACCCCGGCTCAGCGGCGCTGGGTGAGGCCCGTGCCCTTGGCCGCGTCCAGGGCGTAGACGCAGCGGTCCTTGCTGCACGCGTAGACCACGCCGCCCGTCGCCACGGGCGAGCCCGTGATCTCGCCGCCGGTGGCCAGCTTCCAGCGGAGCTGGCCGCCCGCCGCGTCGACCGTGTAGAGGCAGTGGTCGGCGGAGCCGAAGTGGACCCGGCCGTCGGCCACGACGGGGGCGCCCACCACATCGCCGCCGGCCGCGAAACGCCACTTCGGGGTGCCCGTGACCGCGTCCAAGGTGTAGAGCGCGCCGCCGCTGCCCAGGTGCACCGAACCGGCCGA
Source organism: Streptomyces albireticuli (assembly GCF_002192455.1). Taxonomy (NCBI): domain Bacteria; kingdom Bacillati; phylum Actinomycetota; class Actinomycetes; order Kitasatosporales; family Streptomycetaceae; genus Streptomyces; species Streptomyces albireticuli. The sequence continues at coordinate 4,475,922 of NZ_CP021744.1, read as the reverse complement.
GACCAGCACCGGCTCCGTCGACTGCCGGGGCTCCGTGGCGATGCGCCAGCGGTCGCGGCCGGTCGCCGCGTCCAGGGCGTAGACGGTGCCCAGATAGTCGGCCACGTAGACACCGCCGCCCGTGACGGCGGGGCCCGGCGCGAACGCCGGCGGGCTCAGGAAGACGGCCGGCGCCTCGAACCGCCAGCGGACGTCTCCGCGCGCCACGTCGATGGCGAGGACGCGGGTGCCCGCCACGACGTAGACGGCGCCGTCCGGAGCGGGCAGCAGCCGCACCGGCACGCCGCCGCAGGCCGCCGTGTCGCCCACGGGGTACGACCAGCGCTCGGCGCCCGTGCGGGCCTCCAGGGCGCGCAGCCGGGCGTCGGCCCACACATAGACGGTGCCGTCCTGGAGGAACGGGCCGCAGTCGGGCGTCTCGAAGTCTGTCTGGAGGCCGCCCATCTCCCACAGCAGCTCGCCGTTGGCCGCCTCCCAGGCCTGGACGCCGCCGCCTCGCGTGCCCGTGACGACCGTGCCGCGGTCGGCGCGGAGGGAGTAGACCCAGCCGTCCGTGGCCAGCCGCCACCGCTCGGCGCCGTCGGCCGCGTCCAGCGCGTAGAGCGTCGGGCCGTCCGAGGCGTGGATGCGGCCGTCCGCCACGGCCATCGCCCAGGCGACGTCCCGCGTCTTGAACTGCCGCCGCCCGCTGGCGACATCGAGGGCGTGGACCTCGAAGGAGGTGACGTACAGCAGGTCGCCGGCGACGGTCGGGGTGCCCCAGACGTCGTTGGACATCCGGAAGCGCCACGGGCGCCAACGGCCCGGCTCACCTTGGGTGTTGCCGCCGTCCGCCTGCGGGGCGGGCGTCTGGACCGGCACGGACGCGGAGGCCGGGGCGGTGGCCGGGAGGCCGGCCGGGGGCCGCACCCAGCCGGTGGCGGGCCCGGTGCCCGTGCGGGCCTGGGACTCCCGGCCGTCGGCGACGCGCGGACCGGGGCCGATCGGCACCTGCGAGCCTGCCAGCCGCACCGACCCGTCGTGCGCGGGCACGGGCGCGGCGGCGTGCCGGCCCTGGCCGCCGGCCTGGCCCGTGCCGGGACCGGCGGGCGGCGCGCCCAGGCCACCGCGCGGGTCGCGGGCGGCCATACCGGAGCGGCCGGTGCCGCCGTCGCCCCACGCGGGGCCGCTGCGGGCGTCGGCGGCGGGCTCGTAGGCCGGGGCGGGGGTGCGCGGCGGGGTCGGCGGCTGCGCGGGGCGGGGCGGGGCCACGGACCGGGCCCGGCCGCCGCGGGCACCGGCGCCGGCCGCGGCGGGCCGCTGCCCGGCCCGGCGCTGCTCGATGAGGGTGGTGGCGTTGTCCGGCAGCCAGGCGGAGGCCGTGCCGCTGTCGTCGCCCCCGCCGGAGGCGAAGAGATGGGGTGCCAGCTGCGCCTGGAGGTCGGCGGGGGACGGCCTGAGCTCCGCCGCCGTCTGCATACAGGAGTCGATCAGCGGCCGCAGCTCGTCCGGCAGCCCGCTGAGGTCGGGACCTTCCCTGAGCAGCATGAAGACGGTCTCCACGGGGTTCGCCCCGTGGAAGGGGGCGTGGCCGGTCGCGGCGAAGACCAGGGTGGAACCGAGCGAGAAGATGTCGCTCGCGCCCGTGACGCTGCGGGAGTCGCGCGCCTGCTCGGGGGACATGTAGGCCGGGGTGCCGACCGCGACGTTCGTCATCGTCAGCCGGGTGTTGGAGACGCCCGAGGCGATGCCGAAGTCGATGACGCGGGGACCGTCCTCGACGACCAGCACATTGGACGGCTTGAGGTCGCGGTGCACGAGGCCCGCGCCGTGGATGGACTGGAGGGCCTCGGCGACACCGGCGGCCAGCCAGCGCACGGCCTGGGCCGGGAGGGGCCCGCACTCGTTGACGATCTCCTCGAGCGAGGGCGCGGGGACATACGCGGTGGCCAGCCAGGGCACGGCCGCGCGCGGGTCGGCGTCGACGACGGCGGCGGTGTAGAAGCCGCTGACCGCCCGGGCCGCCTCCACCTCACGGGTGAAGCGGACCCGGAAGAGCTGGTCCTCCGCCAGCTCCGTGCGCACCGTCTTGATCGCGACCCGTCGGCCGGATGCCGAGCGGGCGAGATAGACCAGCCCCATGCCGCCGGCGCCGAGTCGGCCGAGCACCTCGAACGGGCCGATCCGTCTCGGGTCGTGCTGCGTAAGCTGCTCCACCACTGGCCTGCCACCTCCCCGTGGGGGCTTGAAGGGATTCAGCCCCGTGCAGCGTCTCACCGCGAATTATCTCCGGGGTACGCATGCTGATTCTTCCTGGCGAAGGCCGCGGTTGCGAACCCGGGTCGTGCTTCGCCGTGTCTCCACCACATGCGGAACGTCCTGTCCCGCGACTGTGCTCCCGCCTCCGACCCGCCTCCCGCTCCGTGACTCTCCGTTACCATCAGGGGGCTTCACCCTGACTCGCGCACGCTGTTCCGACTGCCACGTTATCGGGGTATCGAGCCTTTCGCCCGGGCCTGTGGATAACCGTGGGGAGTCCGCCCGACCTGCGTTGTCCACAGCCTGTTGATAAGACGATTCACCGGTACGGGCCAATCCACCTCGATCTCCGGGCGGACCCCGATATGCCGCCTGAGCTGGCCTTTCACCCCTCCCCACCCCCCTGCCCCCATTTGCATGCGGCCGAATCGCGCTCCGATCACCCCTCGGTAAGCTGACGGCATGACAGGACAAGTACGCACCGTCGACGGCCGCGTGGCCGGCCGACGCGGCCAGGCGACGCGGCAGAAGCTGCTCGACTGCCTCAGCGAAATGCTCAGCTCCTCGCCCTACCGCGACGTGAAGGTCATCGACGTCGCGCGCAAGGCCGGCACCTCCCCCGCCACCTTCTACCAGTACTTCCCCGACGTCGAGGGCGCGGTGCTGGAGATCGCCGAGGAAATGGCGAAGGAAGGCGCAAGCCTGACCGATCTCGTCGCAGGACGTTCCTGGGTCGGCAAGTCCGGCTGGCAGGCGGCCGAGGAGCTGGTCGACGGCTTCCTCGGATTCTGGCGCAAGCACGACGCCATCCTGCGCGTCGTGGACCTCGGGGCGGCCGAGGGCGACAAGCGGTTCTACAAGATCCGCATGAAGATCCTCAACGCCGTCACCAGCTCCCTCACCGACTCCGTCAAGGAGCTCCAGACCAAGGGCAAGGTGGACAAGGACGTCAACCCCGCGGCCGTCGCGGGCTCGCTCGTCGCGATGCTCGCCGCGGTGGCCTCGCACCAGAAGGGCTTCCAGAGCTGGGGCGTCAAGCAGGCCGAGCTGAAGCCGAACCTCGCGCTCCTCGTCCACCTCGGCATCACCGGCAAGAAGCCCACCAGGTAGCGCCTCGGCGCCTCGCACGTCCTGTCATCGCAGCGGCGGGCCGCACCGGCTCGGGCCGGAGCGGCCCGCCGCAGTGACATCCACGCCCGGCGACCGGGCTCAGCGATCAGGGCCCTCCCCCGAAGCCCCCGTGGCCCCTGCGGCCCCCGGATCCTCCGAATCCCTCGGCACCAGCCTGAAGAGCCGGATCTCCCGCTCCACCCGCGCCTGATAGCGCGCGTACGGAGGCCAGAACCTCACCACCGCCGCCCAGGCGGCGTCCCGCTCCGCCCCTCGCAGCAGCCGCGCCCTGACGGGGATGTCCCGTCCCTTCCAGCTGATCTCCACATCCGGGTGCGCCAGCAGATTCCCCGTCCAGGCGGGGTGCCCCGGCCTGCCGAAGTTGCTGCCGACCACCACCCAGGCGCTCGCCGGATCGCCCTCCCGCATGCACGCGAGCGGTGTCCGACGAAGCTGCCCGCTCTTCGCGCCTCTCGCCGTAAGGACAAGACTCGGCAGCAGTTTCCCGCTGAGCAGCCTCCTGCCGTGCGTCAGTCTGTGCACGGCACGGTCGAGTGCCGGTACGAAGTGCGGTGCGACCCTCGCGAACGTACGGGTCGAGGACACTCTTCTCACGATGCGCTCCACAGCGGTCGTCACAGGGCCACCGCTTCCCTGGCCACCCGGCCGGCAAACAGCCCGGCCTCGTCCGCCGCTCGGGCTCTCAGCCGGTGGACGGGACCGAACAACAGCTCGTCCGACGCTGCCCGTTTGAAGTACAGCTGCACTTCGTGCTCCCACGTCACCCCTATGCCGCCGTGCAGTTGCACGGCCTCCCCCGCGACCTTGCGCAGCGCCTCCAGGGCCTGCGCGAGCGCGAGCCCGCCGACCGGCCCGTCGTCCGCGGCGCCTCCGCCGGCGGCCCACGCCGCGTAGTACGCGGCCGAACGCGCCGCCTGCACCGCCACGTACAGATCGGCCAGCCTGTGCTTGACCGCCTGGAAGGACCCGATCGGCCTGCCGAACTGCACCCGGGAGCGGGCGTGGCCGACCGTCCGCTCCAGGGCCCGGTCCGCCGCGCCGACCGCCTCCGCGGCGAGGACGGCGGCCACGGACCGGCCCAGCCGTGCCAGCTCGCCCGGCACCTCGGCCCCCGCGTCGCCCAGGAGGGCGGCCTCCGCGTCCCGCAGCTCGACGCGGGCCTGCGGGCGCGTCTCGTCCAGGGCGGTCTGCCGGGTGCGGGTCACGCCGCGCGCTCCGGCGGGGCGCAGGACGAACAGCAGCGTCCGGCCCCGGACGTAGCCCCCGGTGCGGGCCGCCACCAGCAGCAGGTCCGCGCTGTGCCCGCCGAGCACCTGGGAGGCCTCCCCGTAGAGCCGCCAGCCGGACCCGTCCGGGGCCTGCCCGTCCGGGCCGGGCCGGGCCTGCACGCCACCGGCGCGGCCGCCTCCGGACCATTCCCCGTCGTTGGGCGCCGTCAGCCCGAGCGCGGCCGGCAACGCCCCGCCAGGCACCGCGAAGGCGCACGTCAGCTCGCCGGAGGAGATTCCCGGCAGCAGCTCGGCGCGCTGCGCCTCCGTACCCAGCGCGGCGATCAGGGGCGCCACCAGCCCGGCGGTGCCCAGCAGCGGGGACGGCAGCAGCACCCGGCCGGTCTCCTCGCAGGCCAGCGCCAGTTCCGTGGGGCCGCAGCCGGCACCGCCGTAGCGGGCCGGAACGGCCAGTCCCGCCAGCCCGACCCGGCCGGCGAGCAGGCCCCACAGCTCCTCGTCGTAGCCGGCCTCCGTGCGGACCGCGGCCCTGACCTCGCCCGGGCCGCAGCGTTCGCGCAGCACGTCGCGCAGGGTGCGGCGGATCCTCTCCTGTTCCTCGCTGGGTGCGGCGTCCACGACAGACCTCCCATGCTGACGGATCGTCATATTAAGTTCGCCGACGCCACTTTCACAGCCCTGAGCTGATGTACCGTCAGATTCATGAGTCCAGGCAGCACCCGCAAGGTGGCCGTCGTCGGCGTCGCCCTCTCGGACTGCGGAAGGATCGACCACGCCACCTCCTTCGCCCTGCACGCGCAGGCCGCCCGGCGCGCCCTCGCCGACTCCGGCCTCGGCAAGGGCCTCGTCGACGGCCTCGCCTCCGCCGGGGTCGGCACCCTCGCCCCCATCGAGATCGCCGACTACCTGGGCCTGCGGCCCACCTGGGTCGACTCCACCACGGTCGGCGGCTCCACCTGGGAGGTCATGGCCGCCCACGCGGCCGACGCCATCGCCGCGCGCCACGCGAACGCCGTCCTCCTCGTCTACGGCTCCACCGCCCGCGCCGACCTCAAGGCCGGGCGCCGCACCGCCACCCTCTCCCTGGGCGCGCACGGCCCCGCGCAATTCGAGGCGCCTTACGGTCACACCCTCGTCGCCAAGTACGCCATGGCCGCACGCCGCCACATGCACCAGTACGGGACGACGCTGGAGCAGTTCGCCGACATCGCCGTCCAGACCCGCGCCAACGCCCTGCACAACCCGCACGCCATGTACCGCGCCCCGATCACGGTCGACGACGTCCTCGGCGGGCCGGTGATCGCCGACCCGTTCACCAAGCTCCACTGCTGCGTACGCTCCGACGGCGGCTGTGCCGTGCTGCTGGCCGGGGAGGAGTACGTGGCGGACGCGGTGAAACCACCCGTATGGGTGCTGGGCTCCGGCACCGCCGTCTCGCACGCGACGATGTCGGAGTGGGAGGACTTCACGGTCTCCCCCGCCGCGGTCTCGGGGGCCCGGGCCTTTCGCCGCGCGGGCGTCACGCCCCAGGACATCGAGGTGGCGGAGCTGTACGACGCCTTCACGTACATGCCCCTGGTGGCGCTGGAGGACCTCGGATTCTGCGCGAAGGGCGAGGGCGGCGCGTTCGTGGCGGACGGCAGGCTGACGATCGGCGGAGAGCTGCCCGTGAACACGGACGGTGGCGGGCTGTCGGCTTGCCATCCCGGCATGCGCGGCCTCTTCCTGCTGGTCGAGGCCGTGCGGCAGCTGCGGGGCGAGGCGGAGGAGGGCCGGCAGGTGCGGGGCCGCGACGGCGGGCCGCCACGGCTCGCGCTCGCGTCGGGTACGGGCGGCTGGTTCTGCTCCTCGGGGACGCTGGTGCTGGGCCGCGACTGAGCGCCGGGCGGGGCCAGGAACCCGGCTCACTCCGGACCGAACACCGGTGCTCTCAACGACGTTTCGGGTATCGGCCGGAAGCGGACCCGCAGCTCCATCCCTACCCGCAGGGCGCTCTCCGGGCAGTCCACGATCTCGGTCATCATGCGCGGCCCCTCCTCGAGGTCCACGACGGCGGCGACATAGGGCAGGCGCGCGCCGAAGGGCGGCAGGTCGTTCATGTGGACGACCGACCAGGTGTAGAGCGTGGCCCGGCCGCTCGCCTCGGTCCAGACGACGTCCTCGCCCCAGCAGCGCGGACAGAACTCGCGCGGATAGTGGTGGACCGCACCGCACCTCTCATCCCGGCACCGGCGCAGCAGGAGCCGCCCCTGGGCGGCGGCGTCCCAGTAAGGGCGGGTGAAGTCGTCGACCCCGGGCACGTCGAAGCGGGCGGACACGGTCATGGCGGCAGCCTCCCAGCACCGTCGGGGCATCCGACTCCCGTCCGTCCAGGGCCACTCGGGACGGGGCATGGAACCAGCCGATTCACGCCACCGCCCTGAGCCCGCACCATTCCTGACGTGACGTCAGATCGGTAGCCTGACTATACGTCAGCGTATCGGCCATTGAGCAGGAGTGGACGAGAACGATGCTTGGATCGACTCACGGCACCCTCACCACCACCTCCCGTCCGGCCCGCGTGGTGGCCTGCGGCGAGCGTCCGGGCCCCGCCGTCCACGGCCTGGCCACCGACATCGCCGACGTCGACGTCAGCGGCCGCCCGCTGCACTCGGACGTCCCCGACCTCGACCGGCTCTTCCGCCCCGAGACCGTCGCCGTCATCGGCGCCTCGGACGCCGAGGGCCGTCCCAACACCGGCATCACCCGTCAGCTCCTCGCCTGGTGCGAGCGGGTCGGCGCCCGCCTCCACCCCGTCCACCCCACCCGGAGGACCGTCTTCGGCCTCCCTTGCCATCCTTCCGTCGCGGATCTCCCCGAGCGGGTCGACCTCGCCGTCCTCCTCGTGGGCGACCCCCTGCCTGTCATGGCCGAACTCGGCGGCTCCAAGGCGGCGTTCGCCGTCGCCTTCGCCTCCGGGTTCGCGGAGACGGGCCCGGAGGGGGCCGCCGCCCAGGACCGGCTCGCCGCCGCGGCCCGCGCGGCCGGGGTCCGGCTCCTCGGACCGAACACCAACCTCAACGCCTTCGAACGCTTCCGTGACGACCTCGAAGGACCGGCCATCGCGCTGATCACCCAGTCAGGCCACCAGGGCCGGCCCGTCTTCGCCCTCCAGGAGCTGGGCATCCGGCTCTCCCACTGGGCGCCGACGGGCAACGAGGCGGACCTGGAGTGCGCGGACTTCCTCTCCTACTTCGCCACGCGCCCCGAGGTCGGCGCCATCGCCGCGTATGTGGAAGGGCTCAAGGACGGCCGCTCCTTCCTGCTCGCCGCGGACCGCGCGGCACGGCACAAGGTGCCGGTCGTCGCCGTCAAGGTCGGCCGGACCGAGGCCGGCGCCCGCACGGCCGCCTCCCACACCGGCAAGCTCACCGGCGCGGACGAGGTCGTGGACGCGGCCATGCGGCAGTTCGGCGTGATCCGGGTGGACGGGCTGGACGAGCTCCAGGACACCGCGGCCCTGCTCGCCCGCGCCCGGCCGCCACGGGCCGACGGCGTCGCCGTCTATTCGATCTCCGGTGGCACGGGGGCCCACTTCGCGGACCTGGCCGCGGCGGCCGGCCTTCCCCTCCCCACCCTCTCCGCCGCCAAGCAGCACGAGCTGCACCAGTGGATACCGGAGGACCTGAGCGTCGAGAACCCCGTCGACAGCGGTGGGCACCCCGTCGGCGACGAGCGCGGGCGAAGGATCATCGACGCCCTGCTCGCCGACCCCGCCGTCGGCGTACTCGTCTGCCCGGTCACCGGCCCCTTCCCGCCCATGAGCGACCGGCTCGTGCGCGACCTCGTGGCCGCCGCGGAGGAGACGGACAAGCTGGTCTGCGTGGTGTGGGGATCGCCCGTCGGCACGGAGGACGCCTATCGCACCACCCTCCTCGGCTCCTCGCGCGTGGCCACCTTCCGGACCTTCTCCAACTGTGTGACCGCCGTGAGCGCCTATCTCCGCCACCACCGCTTCACCGCCGGCTACCGCTCCCCCTTCGACGAGGCGCCGCGCGTCCTCTCCCCCTCCGCGCGCAAGGCCCAGGAGCTGATACGCCCAGGCGAGCAGCTGAGCGAGCACGCGGCCAAGCAGCTGCTGCGCGCCTACGGCATCCGCGTGCCCCGGGAGCAGCTGGTGACCAGCGCCGCCGCGGCCGTACGCGCGGCGGGACTGGTCGGCTACCCCGTCGTCATGAAGGCGTCCGGCCCCCGGCTGGCCCACAAGACCGAGCTCGGGCTGGTCAAGGTCGGGCTGACCTCGGCCAGCCAGGTCCGGGACGCCTATCGCGAGCTCACCGACATCGCGCGCTACGAGGGGCTGCCCCTGGACGGCGTGCTGGTCTGCCAGCTCGTCGGGCGGGGGGTGGAGATGGTCGTCGGGGTCTCCCCCGACCCGCTCTTCGGTCCCACCGTGACGGTGGGCCTGGGCGGGGCGCTGGTGGAGGTGCTGCGCGACACCGCCGTGGGCGTCCCGCCGTTCGGCGAGGACCACGCGCGCACGATGCTCACCGAGCTGCGCGGGCGCGCCCTGCTCGACGGTGTGCGGGGCGCGCCCCCGGCCGATGTGGACGCGCTCGTCGAGACCGTCCTGCGCGTCCAGCGGATGTCGCTGGAGCTGGCCGGCGACCTCGCCGAGCTGGACATCAACCCTCTCGTGGTGCTGCCGCGCGGCCAGGGCGCGGTGGCCCTGGACGCCTTGGCCTACTGCCGCTGAACCGCGCGCGACGCCCCGTGGCACCGCTACGGCCCGTAGAACCAGGAGCTCCCCCATGCCCGTATCCCCCCGTGCGAACCCCGTCGGCCCCACCGGTCCCGAGGACGCGGCGCGGCCCGTCGAGCCCGTGGGGCCCGATGACTCAGTGATACTCCACACCACTGACAACGGCGTCTCGTGGATCACTCTCAACCGGCCCCGGGCGAGCAACGCCCTCACCCCTGACCAGCGGGAACGCCTGATTTCACGGCTACTTGAGGACTCCGCCGACCCGGCCGTGCGAGCCGTGGTCCTCACGGCCACGGGCCGGGCGTTCTGCGCCGGGGCCGATCTGCGCGTGGCGGCCGCGCACCGTCCCGGCCCGCCCGCCGAGCGCGCCGCGGGCGATGTGGCCCGGGTGATCCGGCGCGGCGCCCAGCGCCTGATCGGCGCGGTCCTGGACTGCGAGAAGCCCGTGATCGCCGCCGTGAACGGCACCGCGGCGGGACTCGGCGCCCATCTGGCCCTCGCCTGCGATCTCGTCATCGCGACCGAACACGCCACGTTCGTCGAGGTGTTCGCCCGCCGGGGGCTGGTCCCCGACGGCGGAGGCACCTACCTCCTGCCCCGGCTGGTCGGGCCGCGCCGGGCGAAGGAGCTGATGTTCTTCGGGGACGCGCTCACGGCCGCCGAGGCGGAGCGGCTGGGGCTGGTGAACCGCGTGGTGCCGGAGGCGGAGCTGGCGGGCGCGGCCCGCTCCTGGTCCGACCGCCTCGCGGCCGGCCCGACCCGGGCGTTCGCCCTGACGAAACAGCTGGTCAACACCTCGCTTGAGATGGACCGTGCGGCCGCCTTCGCCGCCGAGGCGGCCGCGCAGGAGATCAATATGACGACGGAGGACGCACGGGAGGGCGTGGCGAGCTTCGTGGAGCGCCGCACCCCGACGTACCGCGGGCGCTGAATCGATGCACCGTCGCCAGCGCCTTCCTGACCCGCGCCTTTCGTCCCGCACCCCCTCGCCCGGCGCCTTCCGTCCCACGCGCTCCATCCCACACCTTCCTGTGCCGCACCTTCCGAATTGACGGTTCGTCAGATTCAATGGAGGCATGATGGGACACGCGGGGATGGCGGCCGTCGCCGTGCGCTATCTGCGGTCGTCCGGCGCGCCGACCGCCGCGGCACCCCGCCACGGGCCGGGACCGGCCCGGGTGGTCCGGGCGCTCCGGACGGACGAGCGGCCCCCACCGGCCCCGGAGGACTTCCGGCGCGTGCTCGGGCACTTCGCCAGCGGCGTCACCGTCGTCACGGCCCCCGGCACGGACCTGCCCGGAGCCCCGGAGCCGCCCGCCGGTTTCGCCTGCCAGTCCTTCGCCGCGCTCTCCCTCGACCCGCCGCTGGTCGTCTTCATGGTGGCCCGGACGTCCACCAGCTGGCCGCGCATCGCCCGCGCCGGGGTCTTCTGCGTCAATGTGCTCGCCGTCGGCCAGGAGGCGCTGTGCCGCGCCTTCGCGGTCAGCGGCGCGCGGACGGCGGACAAGTTCGCGGGCGTGCCGTACGCGCCCGCGCCCGTCACCGGCTCACCCCTGCTCACCGGGGTGCCCGCCTGGGTCGACTGCGCGGTCCACGCCGTGCACACGGGCGGGGACCACCTCATCGTCGTCGGGCGGGTCGAGGCACTGGGGGCGGACGAGGCCGCGGCGCGACCGCTGCTCTTCCACCGGGGCGCGTTCGGGGCGCTCGCCCCTGAGGGGCTGCCCGGCTCCGAGGGTGCCCGGCCCTGACGGCCCCGCACCGAGGCCCGCCCTGAGGGGCCACCCGCTCCCCGGTGGCCCGCCCCCCTACTCCTCGCGCTCGGAGCCCTTCACGAGCACGTAGCGCTTCCCGGAGCCGGGCTTGCCGACCTCGTGGAAGATCCGCGGCTCCTTCGCCGTACCGCCGACGTTCCAGTTCCGGGCGAGCTCGCAGCCGGCGATGGTCAGGGACACGCCCTCGACCTTGCCGTCCCGCTTGATCGGCGCCCACTTGCCGGAGCCGTCGCACTCCTTGGGCTTGGCGTTGCCCGTTCCGTCCCACACGTAGTTGTCGAGGCCCTTGGCGACCGCGGCGCCGTCGGAGGTCAGCTCGACCTTGCCGCCGTGCCCGTCGCTCCAGACGCCCGCGAGGTCCTCCCTCTCCAGCCGGGGCGGCTCGTAGACCTTCACCAGGCCGGTGCCGTACGCCCCGGCGCCCAGCGCGCCGACCGCGAGCCAGGCGAGCAGTCCGTCGCGCACCACCCTGCGGGCCATGCGTACGGGGCGGCCGTCGCGGACCCGGCGGCCCGCCGCTCCGGCGACCAGGGAGGCAGGCAGCAGTGCGGCCGTAAGGGCGCCCCACCACAGCGGGTACGTCAGGGGCGGGGACAGGGCGAGGCTGCCGAGAGCGACCACACCGCCGAACACCACCACCGCCGCGGCGGCCACCACCGGCACCGCGGCCAGGGTCCACCACCCGCGCTCGGCCCGTCCGGCACGCCGCGCGGCCCGGCGGGCGAGGGCCAGAGCGGGCATCACCGCGACGGCCGTGACGAAACCACTGACAAGTACTGCGAGAAGCGCGACGCCGACGACCACCCCGACGATCATGATGAGGTTGCCCGGCAGGCTGTCGTGCTCGCGCGAGAGCATCACCAGGAGGGCGCCCGTCCCGCCGATGACCGCCTCGGCGCACAGGGCGGCCATGGACGCGCAGAAGGCCGCCCCGAAGCCGTCCGCGTGCACCACGCGCCGCGGCGCCCGAGGGGTCTCCTCGGGCGCGGCGTCCTTCTCGTCGTCGGCCGGAGTCGCGTCCGGCTCGGCGTGCTGTGTCATGACCAGCCCCTCTCCCCCTGAAGGATTCCCCCGGGGGCCGCAGGGTTGCCTGGGCGAGGGGGATCACACAGTGACCGCCGCGCCGGCCGGGGCCGGGGTGGCGGCGGACCGCCTGCGGATGACCAGTGCCATCAGCGCCGCCACCGCGCACAGCGCCCCGGAGGCGTACCAGACCAGGTCGTAGGAGCCGAGCGCGTCCCGCGCCACGCCGCCGAGGAAGGCGACCAGGGCCGCGCCCACCTGGTGGGAGGCGAGCACCCAGCCGAAGACGATCGCGCTGTCGTCGCCGTAGTGCTCCCGGCACAGCGCGATGGTGGGCGGCACGGTGGCGACCCAGTCCAGGCCGTAGAAGACGATGAAGAAGATCATCGGCGGGTGGACGGTCGGCGCCATCAGCATCGGCAGGAACATCAGGGAGACGCCGCGCAGCGCGTAGTAGACGGCCAGCAGCCTGCGGGCCTCGAACCGGTCGGTGAACCAGCCGGAGGCGATCGTCCCGACGACGTCGAAGACGCCGATCACCGCGAGCAGGCCGGCGGCGGCCGTGATCGGCATGCCGTGGTCGTGGGCCGCCGGCACGAAATGCGTCTTGACCAGGCCGTTGGTGGAGGCCCCGCAGATCGCGAAGGTGCCGGCGAGCAGCCAGAAGGGCCCGGTGCGGGCCGCGTCGGCCAGGGCCTTGAGCGCGCGTCGTGCCGCGCCCGGCGAGGGCGGCGGCTTGGGGGCGTACGTCTCGGCGCCGTACGCCTTGAGGCCGACGTCCGCCGGGTGGTCGCGCAGCAGCAGCCAGACGAAGGGGACGACGACCAGGGCGGCCACGGAGACGGTCACCGCGGCGGGCCGCCAGTCGTGGTGCTCGACGATCCAGGAGAGCAGCGGCAGGAAGACGAGCTGCCCGGAGGCTCCGGCGGCGGTGAGGATGCCGGTGACCAGGCCGCGCCGGGCGACGAACCAGCGGTTGGTCACGGTGGCGGCGAAGGCCAAGGCCATCGAGCCGCTGCCGAGGCCGACGAGGACGCCCCAGCACAGGACGAGCTGCCAGCTCTCGGTCATGAAGACGGTGAGACCGGAGCCGATCGCGATGACGGTCAGGGCGAAGGCGACGACCTTACGGATGCCGAAACGGTCCATGAGGGCGGCCGCGAAGGGCGCGGTGAGCCCGTAGAGGGCGAGGTTCACGGAGGCGGCGAGGCCGATCGTGCCCCGGGACCAGCCGAACTCCGTGTGCAGGGGTTCGATCAGCAGTCCCGGCAGGGAGGCGAAGCCCGCCGCGCCGATGATCGTCACGAAGGTGACGGCGGCGACGGACCAGGCACGATGGACACGGCGTCGCCGACCGGCGGGCGCCGGTCCGCGTGCGGAGAGAGCGGGAGGTCGGGTCGTCTGGGTCACACGGTCAGCATCGGGCGGGCCGCTCCGGGCATCGAGTGGCCCGAAGGACAGCATTCGTCAGGATCGGGCCACGGCGGTTTCGGCGGTGCGGTAGCGGGACCCCTGGGATCGCGGTCGCGGGCTCCCGGGAATGCACCGCTCCGGGGCAGCCTTGTCAGACACAGGCCGACAGGCATCGGGTATCGCTTGAGGGGGCGTACACACATGTCGCAGTCCATCGGGGCCCGGCGGAGCGAGCAGCATCCCGACGCGCCGCCGCACCGCGTCGTCGTTCTCGCCCTGCCCGGTGTCATCCCGTTCGAGCTGAGCATCCCGTACCGCATCTTCGGCAAGGCCACGACCTCCGCCGGGGACCCGCTGTACGAGGTGGTCACGTGCGGGCTGGCGCCGGGCAGCGTCCGTACGGACGCGGACTTCGACATCACCGTCGACCGGGGGCCGGAGGCCATGGCCGAGGCGGACACCGTCGTCGTGCCGGCCTCGTACGAGCTCGGCCCGGCGTTCTCGGAGGGGCGGCTGGACGAGGATCAGGCCGCCGCGCTGGCCTGGATACGCCCCGGCACCCGCATGGTGTCGATCTGCACCGGCTCGTTCGTGCTCGCGGCGGCGGGGCTCCTGGACGGGCGCCCGGCGACCACGCACTGGAGCAGCACGGACCACTTCCAGCGGCTGTACCCGTCGGTCCGGGTGGACGCCGATGTGCTGTTCGTCGACGACGGCGATCTCCTGACGTCGGCGGGGGTGGCCTCCGGCATCGACCTGTGCGTGCACATCGTGCGGCGCGACCACGGTTCGGCGGTGGCCAACGAGGTGGCCCGGCGCAGTGTCGTGCCGCCGCACCGCGACGGCGGCCAGGCCCAGTACATCCAGCGCCCGGTTCCGGAGCCGCAGGTGGCGACGACCACGGCGGCGCGGGCCTGGGCGCTGGGACGGCTGCACGAGCCGATCCAGCTGCGCGACATGGCGGAGCGGGAGGCGATGAGCGTACGGACCTTCACCCGCCGCTTCCGTGAGGAGGTGGGCATCAGCCCCGGGCAGTGGCTGACCCAGCAGCGGGTGGAGCGCGCGCGTCATCTGCTGGAGGACACCGACCTGTCCGTGGACCAGGTGGCGCAGGACGCGGGCTTCGGGACGGCGGCGTCGATGCGGCAGCACCTCCAGGCGGCGCTCGGGGTGTCGCCGACGGCGTACCGGCGTACGTTCCGCGCGGTGCCCGCGCCCCCGGCGCACGCGCGGCGCTGAGCGCGCCTAGAGGAAGGTGAGGACGGCGCGGGCCACCCGGCCGTGGTGCACGTCCTCGGCGGCCTTGGCGAAGTCCTCGACGGGGTAGGTCCGGGTGACGAGCTCGTCCAGCAGGAGCCGTCCTTCGCGGTAGAGGCGCGTGTACAGGGCGATGTCGTGCTGCGGGCGCGACGATCCGTAACGGCAGCCGAGGATCGATTTGTCGAGGTAGAGCGAGGAGACGAGGAAGGACGCCCGCGCGTCGGCGGGCGGTACGCCGAGGAGGACCGCCTGGCCGTGCCGGCCGAGGAGGTCGACGGCCTGCTGGATGAGGGCGGTGCGCCCGACGCACTCGAAGGTGTGGTCGGCGCCGTCGGGCAGGATCGCGCGGACGGCGGCCAGGGTGCCGGGGGCCGTGGCGTCGACGAAGTGGGTGGCTCCGAACCGCCGCGCCGTGGTCTCCTTCGCGGGGTTCGCGTCGACGGCGACGACGGTGGAGGCCCCGGCGATCCGGGCGCCTTGCAGGACGTTGAGGCCGATGCCGCCGGCCCCGATGACCACCACCGTCTCGCCGTGCCGGACGCGGGCGCGGTTGAGGACCGCGCCGACGCCGGTCAGCACGCCGCAGCCGATGACGGCGGCCGAGGTCAGGGGCACCTCGGCCGGGATCGGGACGGCTTGGACGGCCTTGACGACGGTGCGTTCGGCGAAGGCGGAGTTGGCCGCGAACTGGTGGAGCGGGGTGCCCCGCCGGGAGAAGGGCCGGCCGGGCCGGCCGATCGACAGGCGGCACATGGTCGGGCGGCCGCGGTCGCATTCGCCGCAGGTCCCGCAGTTGGCGAGGGTCGACAGCGCGACGTGGTCACCGGGGGCGACGTGCGTGACGCCCGGCCCGGTCTCCGCCACCACTCCGGCGCCCTCGTGGCCGAGTACGGCGGGCAGGGGGTAGGGGATGGTGCCGTCGACGACCGAGAGATCGCTGTGGCAGAGCCCGGCGGCGGCGATCGCGACGAGGACCTCGCCGGGGCCGGGCGGGCGGACCTCCAGATCGTCGACGACCTGCGGTCGCTCGCCGTCGAAGATGACGCCTCTCATGGCGGTTCCGCCTCTCATCCGGTCAAGAACGGTCTCGTGCCGCAAGGTTCCGATCCGACGCCCAGCTCCTGCTGAACGTGTTCGGGCTCAGGAGGGCCAGACGAGGGACTGGAGTTCGCTGTAGGCGTGCAGGCCGAAGGAGCCGCCGTCGCGGCCGATCCCGCTCTCCTTGAATCCGCCGAACGGCGTCTCCGGATGCCGCTGGACCGTGTTGACGCCGACGTTTCCGCTGCGCAGGCGGGCGGCGAAGGCCCAGGCGTGGGCGGTGTCCGCGCTGAAGACGTAGTCGTGGAGGCCGTACGAGGTGCCGTTGGCGATCCGTACGGCCTCGTCCTCGTCGTCGAACGGGAGGGCGACGACGACGGGACCGAAGAGTTCCTCGCGGGCGACGGCCATGTCCGGGGTGGCGTCGGTGATGAGCGTGGGCGCGACGTAGAAGCCCGGTGCGATCTCGGGGCGGGTGCCGCCGACGGCGATACGGGCGCCCTCCGCGCGGGCTCCGGCGATGTACGCCTCGACGCGGTCGCGTTGGGCGGCGGAGATCAACGGGCCGACGACCGTGGAGTTATCCACAGGGTCCCCGACCTTCAGCGCCCGGGCGTAGTGTGTGAGGCCGGTGACGACCTTCTCGTACAGCGATCGATGAACGAGGACCCGGGTCGGCGCCGTGCAGATCTGTCCGCTGTGGAAGGACCAGACCGAACCGACCGCCCCGATCGCCGACTTGACCGTCTTCTCGTCGGCGTCCCCCAGGACGATGGCCGCGCCCTTGCCGCCCAGCTCCATCAGGGTGCGCTTCATCGACCTCCCCGCGGTCTCGGCGATCTGTTTTCCGACAGCGGTGGACCCGGTGAAGCTGATCATGTCGACGCCGGGGTGTTCCACGAGCGCTCGGCCCGCGTCGGGGCCCGATCCCGTGACGATGTTGAAGACGCCGTCCGGCAGGCCCGCCTCGCGGAGCAGCGGGCCGAGCGCGAGTGCGCAGAGGGGATCCTGCGGGGCCGGTTTGGCGACGACGGTGTTCCCCATGGCCAGAGCGGGGGCGACCTTGCCCGCGAGGTTGACGATCGGGAAGTTGTAGGAGGTGATGCAACCGACGACGCCCACGGGGCGCCGGACCGCGGCGGCGCCGATGAGGCCGCCCGGAGCGAGCGGACTGCTCTGAACGGTGCGTGGCGCGAGCGGGATGACGGCCGGCTCGAGGGCGCCCTGTGCGTAGCGGCGGAAGCGGTCCGCCGCCACGGGCACCTGAACGGTGGAGGTCAGGCGCAGCGTCGCGCCCGTCTCGGCCTGGAGCAGGGGTATGAGCTCGGATTCGTGTGCGTTGATCAGATCCGCCATCCGGTCCAGCACGGCCGCGCGCTCGCGTGGTGAGGTGCGGGACCAGCCGTCCTGAGCGGCCCGCGCGGCGGTCACGGCCAAGGCGACTTCGGCGGGAGTCGCCTCCGGGGCCTCCCCGACGACCTTCTCGGTCGCCGGATTGACAACTGGATAGTGCCCTTTCTCCGGCGAGTGCCAGGAGCCGTCGATCCAGTGTCCGTACGTGGTCATGGGCGCGGCTCCTTCGGCAGGCCGAGCACGCGCTCGGCGATGATGGTGCGCTGGATCTCGTCCGACCCGCCGTAGATGGTGTCGGCGCGCGAGAAGAGGAACCGGCCTTGCAGGGAATCGAGTTCATACGGCAGGTCCGCGCTCCAGTCGTACGGGCCCAGGGCGGCGCCCGGGCCGCGGACCTGCATGGCCAGCTCGCCGAGCCGCTGGTGCCAGCCGCCCCAGAGCAGCTTGGCGACGCTGGGCGCTCCGGGGTCCCCCGCCGTCCCGAGGGTCCGCAGGGCGTTCCAGCGCATCGTGCGCAGCTCGGCCCATTGCCGTACGAGCCGGTCGCGGGTCACCGGCTCCTCTGCGGCACCCGTCTCCAGGGCCAGCCGGAGCACCCTGGAGAGTTCGGCCGCGAAGCCGATCTGCTGGGCGAGGGTGGAGACGCCCCGCTCCCGTCCGAGGAGGTCCATGGCGACCTGCCAGCCGTTGCCCTCGCCGCCGACGAGGTGCTCGGCCCGGGCTTCCGCGCCGTCGAGGAAGACCTCGTTGAAGTCGGCGGTTCCCGACATCTGGCGTATGGGCCGGACCTCGATCCGGCCGGGCTGGTCCATCGGCACGAGCAGGAAGGAGAGCCCGTGGTGCCGGTGCGAGCCCTTGGTGGTGCGGGCCAGCAGGAAGCACCAGTCGGCCTCGTGGGCGTGCGAGGTCCAGATCTTCTGCCCGGTGATCCGGTAGGCGCCGCGTCCGTCCGGCACCGCCATGGTCCGCAGGGAGGCGAGGTCGGAGCCCGCGCCGGGCTCGCTGTACCCCTGGCACCAGAGCTCCTCGCCGCGGGCGATCGCGGGCAGGAAGCGGGTGCGCTGGGCCGCGTCGCCGTGGGCCAGGAGGGTGGGGGCGAGGAGTTGCTCGCCCATGTGACCGAGGCGGGCGGGGGCCTGCGCCCGGGCGTATTCCTCGGCCCAGACGACCTGGCCGGTCAGGGTGGTGGTGCGGTTGCCGTAGGTGCCGTGGGCGGGGTCCCAGCCGAGGCCGATCCAGCCGTCGGCGCCGAGCCGGCGCTCCCAGGCGCGGCGGTCGGGGGCGGGGTCGGAGGCGAGGTGGCGGGTGAGCCAGTCGCGGGCCTCTTCCCGGAGCGCCTCGTCCTGTGGCCCGAATGCGAAGTCCACGCGCTTCTCGCTCTCTGCCCGTCAGGCGTCGGTGCGCTCTCCGGACGGTTTGGACTCGTTCGGCCCGGTCGCGGCCTGCGGGCGGGTGAGCAGGGGCATCGGGTCGGTGCCGACGGTGCCGGGCAGGAGCTCGGCGATCCGTTCGGGTGTCCAGGCGCCGTCCGCGTAGGCGGCACGGAGTTCGCGGGGCTGCGCCCAGACGGCGATCTTGGGTCCGGCGACGGTGTAGACCTGTCCGGTGACGCCGTCGGCGTGGGCCCGGTCGCTCAGCAGATAGACGACCAGCGGCGCGACGTCCTCCGGTTCGCCGATCTCGGTCAGCTCCATGGGCACATTGGCGGACATACGGGTACGGGCGACGGGGGCGACGCAGTTGGCGGTGACGCCGTACTTGGCGAGGCCCAGGGCCGCGCTGCGGACGAGGGAGATCACGCCGCCTTTGGCGGCGGCGTAGTTGGCCTGGGAGAAGCTGCCCTGGTGGCTTCCGCTGGTGAAGCCGATGAGGGTGCCGTGCCGCTGTTGCCTCATGGCGGCGGAGGCGGCCCGGAAGACGGTGAAGGTGCCCTTGAGGTGGGTGGCGATGACGGGGTCCCACTCCTCCTCGGTCATGTTGAAGAGCATGCGTTCCCGGAGGATGCCGGCGACGCACACGACTCCGTCGAGCCGTCCGTAGCGGGTGAGGGCCGTCTCGACGACGCGCCGGCCTCCGGCCATCGTCGAGATGTCGTCCGCGAGTGCCACGGCGGTGCCGCCGGCGGCCTCGATCTCCTTGGCCACGGCCGTGGCGATGTCGCTCGTCGGTTCTCCGCCGTCGAGGGAGACCCCGTAGTCGTTGACGACGACCCGCGCGCCTTCCGCCGCGCAGGCGAGGGCCACCGCGCGTCCGATGCCCCGGCCCGCCCCCGTGACGGCGACGACCTTGCCGGCCAAGAAGTTCCCCACGCGGCACCCCTCCCCATCATCTGACGGACCGTTAGATTTTTGAGCAGAGTGGGCGCGGGCACAAGACCCGCACGACTCCTGATCCGGAAGGGATCACATGACGCTGCCGCCGGAATTCCACGAGATCGCCAAACGAGTAAACAACTGGGGCCGTTGGGGCGATGCCGATGAGATCGGCACGCTCAACCTCATCACCGGCGCGGTCGTCCGCGACGCCGCCGCGACGGTACGGACCGGTCGCCGCGTCCCTCTGGCGGTGCCCTTACGGCAGGACGGGGTGCAGACGGGGCTGATCCCCGGGAGAGTGAACCCTCTGCACACCATGATCGCGGTCAATCAGGAGATGTTCGGACCGGACACGGTCGCCACGAGCGACGACGCCGTGACGATGGGGCTCCAGGCAGGCACCCACTGGGACGCCCTGCCGCATGTCTCGCACGGCGGGCGGATCTACAACGGCCGCCCGGCGGACTCGGTCACCGTGCACGGCCGGGCCGGCCGCAGCGGGATCCAGACGGTCCGGCACCTCGTCTCACGCGGCGTGCTCCTCGACGTGGCGCGCGTCCGGGGGGTCGAGCGGCTGGACGCGGGCCATGTCGTCACCCCCGAGGATCTCGACGCCGCGGAGGAACTGGCCGGGACCACCATCCGGTCCGGCGACATCACGCTCGTCAGGACCGGTCAGATCCAGCGGTATCTGGCGGGCGACAGGGAGGCGTACGGCTATCCGTCGCCCGGGCTGTCGATCCGTACGCCGGAGTGGTTCCACGCCCGCGACGTCGCCGCGGTCGCGACCGACACGCTGACCTTCGAGATCGTCCCGCCCGAGATCGACGGGCTCTGGCTCCCGGTGCACGCCCTCCACCTGGTCGAGATGGGGATGCTCCAGGGTCAGAACTGGGATCTGGAGGAGCTGTCGGCGGCCTGCGCCGAGGAAGGACACCACGCCTTCCTGCTGACCGCCACACCCGAGCCCTTCGTGGGCGGCGTGGGATCCCCGGTCGCGCCGGTCGCGATCCTCTGACCGGAACAGGCCGGGCCCTCGGAGCCGGCCGACCCATGACAGGACGGGCAGGCGGCGACGCGCCGATGCGCACCCCGAGCACGGCACCGCACGTCGCCGCCGGCTCCGGCGCTGTAACCCTGTACGCGCCGGACCGCGACCCGCACTCGCCAAGGCAGCCCAATACGAACGGGCCTCTCGACGTCCCCTCGCAACGAATCGCTGCGTCCAAGGGTGATCACGTGGACACTTCACGTCAACACCTGGTCTGGACTTTGTCGACTAAGCCCTATTTGTCACGGCGCGCGGAGCCTCGAAAGCGCCGACCCAGGAGGCGGCGCCGCGGTCGACCTCACACCAGATGCGCTTGCCGTTGCCCTCGGGCTGCCAGCCCCAGCGGTCGGCCAGACCGTCCACCAGCTCCAGGCCCCGGCCGCCGGTGTCATCACCCTCGGCACGCCGTCGGCGGGGCGGGCGTGAGCTGATGTCGGCGACCTCGACCCGGACCGTCCCCGCGCAGCACTCGGCGGCACCGGCGGGCCCCACGTCCGGGAAGAGCATGCGCAGGACGGCGGGACAGCCGGTGTGCACCACGGCGTTGGTGACCAGCTCGGAGATCAGCAGGATCAGCGTCTCCGCGAGGGGCTCGTCGACACCTATCCCGGAACCCGCGAGGCGCGACCTCGCCCACTTGCGGGCCCGCCCCACCTCCGCGGGGTCGGCCCGGACCTCCATCTGCATCTGAAGCACCTGCACCGCTCACACCATCCGAACCGGCGGACACAACGCCTCGCGTCTCCGAGGGGTCACGGAACGTGATCCCTTTCCGAGACAGCATGGTTGACGCTCAGTCACCTCAACAAGCGCTTCGGGCATATTCCGGCGCAAAGGAGTATGCGTACTGCATACTGTGCGACGCGCGCTGCGGAGACTCGAACATCGGGGGACCACGGGCCCCGTTCCGACACGAGTGCCAGACATTTTCCCGCCCGACGTCGCCACATGGACAACACCTGGCTCGCTGCGCCTCTGAACCACTCGCATCCAAGGGAGAGTACCGGAGGGCGAGGCCGACTCCACCCAGTAACGAGTAACGCGCAGGACACAGCCTGATATCGACGGCCTGTGATGGGTTATGTATGACATGCCCGGCATTTCACCCATGCCGATTACAGGCCGACATTGTCTCCATCCAAACCTCCGGCCAAAACATCCGAGGGGGTTTCCGAGAGACCACTCATGAGCAGGCTGTTCGCCAGGAATTCCTCGCCTTCGGCAACCGATTTCCACTGACCCGCGTGAATCCAGGCGCGTTTGAGATGCAGATGGACGTCGACTTCCCAGGTGAAGCCCAGGCCCCCATACACTTGCAGACAGTCACGGGCGTTGCGGATAGCAGCACTGTCCGCAAGCAGCTTGGCGCCGGCGATCTCGGCCGGATCCGCGGTGAGCGAGGCCGCATAGACGCTCACGCGAGCGAGTTCCGCGCGTACGTGCATATCGGCACAGAGGTGTTGGACGGCCTGGAAGGCTCCGACGGGGCGCCCGAACTGGAAACGGTGCCGGGCGTGCGCGACGGCCGACTCGACGGTGCGGCGGGCGCTGCCCAGTTGCTGTGCGGCGGTCAGCAAAGTCGCTTCCCGGTGCAGCCGGGCCGCGTCGGCGGTCACTTCAAGTGAGCTTCCCCCCAAGGGCGGAGGGAGGTGCCGCACCCGGTGCAGCGGCGTCGCCGGGTCCACGGACCGGAGGGGGATCGCGCCCAGGGCGTCCGGGCCGTTCCCCTCCCCGGGGTCAGCACGCGGGCGGTGGTGCCGTCGAGCAGCAGCACGGCGTCGGCCCGGGCGAGGTGGGGGACGGCGCCGGGGCGGTCCAGGGCCGTGACGAACCGACGGCCCTCGGCGGCGCCGGGCACCAGGCCCGCCGCGAGGTGCGTGGCGGCCAGCGGGCCGGGCACCAGGGCCCGCCCCAGCTCCTCGAAGAGGAGCACGGCCTCCGGCAGCCCGAGACCCGCCCCGCCGTCGCCCCCGGGCAGCCGCAGGGCGAACAGCCCGGCGTCCCCGAGCGCCCGCCACAGCTCGCGGTCGGGCCGGGCCGCGGCCCGCGGGTCGCCGTCCACCAGGGCGCGCAGCCGCTCGCGGGGGAATCGCGCGGCGAGGAGCTCGCGCATTCCCGCCCGGAGCGCGCGCTGGTCCTCGGTCAGCCGGAAGTCCATGGTCACCGCGCCTTGGGGAGGCCGAGGACGCGCTCGGCGACGATGTTCCGCTGGATCTGCGAGGTCCCGGCCGCGATCGTGTACGAGAGCGACGAGAGGCGGTCCACGGTCCACTCGTGACCGCCGTCGAGGGAGTCGGGGCCGAGGACCTCGGCGGCGGCCTCGTAGAGCTCCTGGCGGGCGTGGGAGTAGCGCAGCTTGAAGACGGAGCCCGCGGCGCCCGGCACACCTCCGCGGCCGCCGGGCGGGGCGTGCTCGGCCTCGCTCACGTTCCACTGGGTCAGCCGCCACAGCGCCGAGAACTCGGCGTTCAGCAGGCCGAGGCGGCGGCGCAGGACGGCGTCGTCCCAGCGGCCGTTCTCCCGGGCCGTGCGGGCGAGGCGGGCCAGTGTGCGGCGGCAGGCGACGACCTCGCCGACGAAGGCGGTGCCGCGCTCGAAGGACAGGGTGACCATGGTGACCCGCCAGCCGTCGTTCTCGGCGCCCAGGCGGTGGGTGACGGGCACCCGCACGTCGTCGAGGAAGACCTCGGCGAATTCCGCGGAGCCCGCGAGGGTCCGCAGCGGGCGGACGGTGACGCCGGGGGCGTCCATGGGCAGGGCGAGCCAGGACAGGCCCCGGTGCCGGGGGGCCGAGGGGTCCGTGCGGACGAGGAGTTCGCACCAGTCGGCGACCTCGGCGTGCGAGGTCCACAGCTTGCTGCCGGTGACGACGTAGGAGTCGCCGTCGCGGACGGCCCGGGTGCGGAGGGCGGCGAGGTCGGAGCCGGCCTCGGGTTCGGAGAAGCCCTGGCACCAGATCTCCTCGCCGCGCAGGATCGGCGGCAGCCAGCGGGCCCGCTGCCCGGCGGTGCCCTCCGCCGCGATGGTGGGGCCCGCGTGGAGCAGTCCGACGAAGTTGGCGCCGACGTAGGGCGCGCCCGCCCGCTCCGTCTCCTCCAGGAAGATCAGGTGCTGGGTGGGGGTGGCGCCCCGGCCGCCGACGTCGGCGGGCCAGTGCAGTCCGGCGTATCCGGCGTCGTGGAGGGCGCGCTGCCAGGCGCAGTCGTAGGCCCGCCGGCCGGGCCAGTTGGTGGCGGCCGGTTCGGGCGGCAGCGTGGGGAGTATTTCCCTCAGCCAGGCGCGGAGCCGGTGCCGGAATTCCTCCTCCTCGCGGGTCTCGGAAAGGTCCATGGCGTCAGGCGGCCGTCCGGTCGAGGTCCAGGCCGAGCATGCGGATCGCGTTGCCCCGCATGAGTTTGTGGACGGTCTCGTCGTCGAGTCCCCGCACATGGTCGAGTGCCACTTCCCGGGTGTGCGGGAAGGTCGAGTCGACATGGGGATAGTCGGTCTCGAAGGTGGCGTTGTCGCGTCCCACGACGTCCAGTGAGGCGACCCCGTGTTTGTCCCGGAAGAAGCAGCAGAAGATCTGCCGGTAGTAGTAGGTGGAGGGAGGTTCGGGGATCAGATCGCGCACTCCGCCCCAGGCGCGGTGTTCCCGCCATACGTCATCGGCGCGTTCGAGCGCGTAGGGAATCCACCCCATCTGCCCTTCGCTGTAGGCGAGTTTGAGGTGGGGGAAGCGCACCAGGACCCCGCTGAAAAGGAAATCGGCCATCGAGGCCATGGCGTTGTTGAAGGACAGCGTCGCCTGCACGGCCACCGGGGCGTCCGGGGAGGCGGCGGGCATCTGCGAGGACGACCCTATGTGCATGTTGACGACGGTGGCCGTCTCCTGGCAGGCGGCGAAGAAGGGGTCCCAGTAGCCGGAGTGGATGCTGGGCAGGCCCAGGTGGGTGGGGATCTCGCTGAAGGTCACGGCCCGGACGCCCCGGGCGGCGTTGCGCCGGATCTCGGCGACGGCGAGGTCCACGTCCCACAGGGGGATGAGGCAGAGGGGGATGAGCCGGCCGCCGCTGTCACCGCACCATTCCTCGACCATCCAGTCGTTGTACGCGCGCACGCAGGCGAGCGCGACGTCCTTGTCCCGTGCCTCCGCGAAGGTCTGGCCGCAGAAGCGGGGGAAGGTGGGAAAGCACAGGGACGCCTCCACGTGATTGAGGTCCATGTCCTTCAGCCGCTCCACGGGGTCCCAGCAGCCGGGCCGCATCTCGGCACGGGTGATGCCCTCCAGGGTCATCTCGTCGCGGTCGAAGCCGACGGCGGCGATGTTGCGCTTGTACGGGAAGGCGAGGTCCTCGTAGACCCACCAGTCGGCGGGCGGACCGTCGGGGTCCATGGCGGTGACGTACTTCCCCCCGGTGTAGCGGAGTTCACCGATCCCGGTGGTCAGCGCGCGGGGTCCGTGGTCGCGGTAGCGGGCGGGGAGCCAGGTGGCGAAGAGGTGGGCAGGCTCGATCACATGGTCGTCGACGCTGACGATGCGCGGAAGTTCCACGGCGCCCCTCCCAGGAATCTGACACTACGTCAGAACTGAGGCTAGACCCGGCCCCCTGGACCGACAAGGCGCGGCGCCCTACGCTTCCCGCCCACCCTGACACCCAGTCAGGTCAAGTCGGGAGCCCTCATGACCGGTACCGCCGACGACCTCGCCGCCTCCCGGACCCTGTGGGAGCTGCTCGACCGCCGCGCCGCCCGCACCCCCGGCGCCCTCGCGCTCGTCCAGGCCGACGACCCCGGGCCCGGCGGCGCCGACCGGAGCCTGACCTTCGGCGCCCTGCGGGACCGCGCGGAGCGGGTCGCGGCGGGCCTGCACGGGCTCGGGGTGCGGCCCGGATCCCGGGTCGCCTGGCAGCTGCCGACCCGCCTGGAAACGGTCGTCCTGACCTTCGCGCTGGCCCGGCTCGGGGCCGTGCAGACACCGCTCATCCCCTATTACCGCGACCGGGAGGCCGGTCACGCGCTCCGGGCCACCGGGGCCGGGTTCTTCGCCGTGCCCGGGGTGTGGCGGGGCTTCGACCACACGGCGATGGCCTTCCGGCTCGCCCTGTCCCTCCCGGCCCCACCCCTGGTGTTCACCGCCTACGACACCCTCCCCGAGGGTGACCCGGCGGTCCTCCCGGCCCCGCCCGCCGACGGAACCTCCGTGCGCTGGGTCTACTGGACCTCCGGCACCACCTCGGACCCCAAGGGCACCCTCCACACCGACCGCGGGCTCATCGCCGCCGGCGCCTGCCTCGCCCGCGCCCTGCGCCTCACCCCGGACGACGTCGGTTCCATGGCCTTCCCCTACGCGCACGTCGCCGGGCCCGACTACACGGTGATGCTGCTCCTGTGCGGCTTCCCGGCCGTGCTCCTGGAGCACTTCGCGCTCCCCGGTTCCCTCGACGCCTACCGGCGCCACGAGGTGACCGTCGCGGGCGGCTCCACCGCCTTCTACGCGATGTTCCTCGCCGAACAGCGCAAGGCCCCCGGCCGGCCGCTGCTCCCGGCCCTCCGGCTGATGGCGGGCGGCGGCGCCCCCAAGCCGCCCGAGCTGTACCACCAGGTCGTCCGGGAGCTGGGCTGCCGGCTCGTCCACGGCTACGGGATGACCGAGGCCCCGATGATCACCATGGGCGATCCGGACGACACCGACGCGCACCTGGCGGGCACCGAGGGACGGCCGCCGGAGGGCATGGAGATCCGCGTGGTCGACGGGGCCGGCCTGCCCGTGCCGGCCGGGACGGACGGGCACGTCCGGCTGCGCGGCGAGGCGGTCTGCCGCGGCTACCTCGACCCGGAACAGCACGCCGGGGCCTTCGACGACGACGGCTTCCTGATCACCGGGGACCTCGGCCGTCTCACCGACGACGGGTACCTCGTCCTCACCGGGCGCGCGAAGGACATCATCATCCGTAAGGGCGAGAACATCTCCGCGCAGGAGGTCGAGCGGCTGCTCCACGGGCACCCCGGCGTGGCGGACGTCGCCGTCATCGGCCTCCCCGACGAGGTGCGCGGCGAGCGGGTCTGCGCGGTCGTCCAGCAGCCGGCCGGAGCCCCGCCGCTCACCCTTACGGACGTCGCCGCCTTCCTCCGGGAGGCCGGTCTGTCCGTGCACAAGGTGCCCGAGCAACTGGAGCTGGTCGACGCCCTGCCCCGTAACGAGACACTCCGCAAGGTCCTCAAGCACAAGCTGCGGGAGCGCTACGGGCCCGAGGGCGCGGCCCGCTGAGTCAGCGGAACCGGTAGGTGGCAAGGGCCTTGTCGAAATAGCCGTCCACCGTGCGCTGTTCGTTCATCGGGCCGATGACCTGGAGGACATGGTAGGCGCCTTCCAGGAGCATCGCGGAATTGCGCACGTAGACCTGACGCCCGCTGCTGTCGTTCCAGTTGAAGGCGCCCTCCGCGGCCGCCGTCCGGCCGACGTCGCTGCGGCTCAGGCCGGAGGCGCCCGACCAGGAGGAGGTGCGGTAGGCCTCCAGCTCCGGCTCCCTGTCCTGCTGGTAGGCCATCGGGTCGGTGCCGAACTCCGCGGCCTTGTCCCGGCCGGGCACGACGATCAGCTGGATGTCGCCGCCGGCGTAGACGACCTGGCCGCGGTCGTTCTCCCCGCGGCGCTGCCAGTCCTTGGCGACGGCCAGGGTGAAGCCCTTGGGGTCCTGGCGCAGGACGAAGCCCTTCGCCACCTCGGCCGTCCCGGCCGCCGGCGCCTCGGCCGGCCCGGCGGGCGAGGGCCGGCCCGCTCTCCCGGAGGTGGCGGGCGCGCTGGGCGCCGCGCTCAGCACCCCGGCCGCACCGGTGCGCTCGGCGGACTCGCCGCCGGCGCTCTCGTCCGCGCCCGGCATGAACAGCAGGGCATAGAGCACCGCGCCGATCAGGAGGAGCAGGATCAGCCCGAGCATCAGCCTGCCCAGGCTGCGGGAGCCCCGCCGGGTGCGGATGTGCTGCTCCTGGAGGTGCCCTGTCGTATGGGCCCGGACGCGCGGCTGCACCTGGTCCTTGGCGGACTTCTTGTGCCGGCCGTGCGCGGACGCCGTCCCGGAGGGGTCCGCCGGAGCGGTCGTACGGGGCCGTCTGCGGCGCACCAGTTCGCCCTTACGGCGGACGATGGGCAGCCGGTGCTGGTCGGCGGGCGCGCTCGGCCCGATCGAGGGCACGGTGACGGTGCGGCTGCCGATCTCCGGCTCCGGAGCCGACCGGATCAGGGACCGCAGCCAGCCGCGGAGCTCCTCGAACTCGGGGCGCTCGGCGGGGTCCTTGCGCATCAGCGACTCGACGACCGGCCGCAGCGCACCGCACTCCTCGGCGTACGCGGGCGGCTCGGCGCACACGACCTGGACGAGCTCGGCGACGCTCTCCTCCGGGTACGGGGCGTGGCCCTGCACCACGCGGAAGAGCAGGGCGCCGAGCGCCCAGAGGTCGGCGGCGGGGCCGACGGGCGGCGCCAGCTGCCAGCTCTCCCGCACCGGCCAGGCCTGCTCCGGCGCCCATCGCTCGGTGACGGCCCCGACGACGGCCATGCGCGCCTGCCGGGCCCGCTCGGCGGCGAGCCCGCCCGCCGGCTGACCGTCACCACCCCAGCGGGCGGACGGGCCGGGCGGACCGGCAGCCCCGCCCGGCGCCGGCGGGCCGGGCTGTCCCGTCCGGGCGTTCGGACCGGAGGGGGTGGCGGGGGCGGGAACGTCGACGGAGACGTGGCCGGTGTACGAGGCAGGGGCCGCGCCGCCCTGAGGGGCCGGGGCGGTACCGGGCCCCGTGGGAGCACCGGGCCTCGGGGGCTTCTGGGGGCTCTGGCGGCTCTGCGGGGCCGGCACCTTCTGCGGGTTCGGGGAGCGGTGGGCGCGGGACGGCGGGGGCATCGTCCAGGGGGAGGGCGCGGGCGCGGTGCCGCTGGCGGCGCTGCCGCCGCCCCAGGTGGAGGCTCCCGTGGACGTGGCCGGGGCACCCTCCACGGCCGCCCGTGCGGCGGCGCGGGCCCCCGCGCGATACGCGGCGATGGCACCGGCCCGGGCGGCGCGCGGGTCCTGCGTGCCGTCCCGCCCGTCGGTCCCCGCGCGGGGCGGGCGGCTTCCGGACGGCGCGCCGGGCGCGGCCGGGAATCCGCCGGCGGCGCCCTGGTCCCGGTAGCCGGGCGTGCCGGACGCCCCTCGCGGGGCCGTGCCCGGCCCGGGCGGTGGAGCTCCGGGCCCTCCGGGCGGGGTCCGCCCCGGCCCGCGGACCGGGGCGCCCTGCGGCGCGCCCGTCCCCGGCGGCACGGTGCCACCCGGCGGACGGCCCGCACCGCCCTGCGGCGGCGCGCCCGCGCCCCGCTGCCCCGGAAACCCGGCCCCGGGCGGTCTGCCGGCTCCCCCGGCCCCCGGCCCGGCCGCCGTACGCGCGCCCGGCACCGATCCCGGCGCACCCGACGCCGACGCACCGGATCCCGCCGTACCCGTACCCGGCCCCGGCACAGGCGTGCCCGGCGTCAGGGACATGCCTTCCGGCACAGGGTCGTAGCCGCAGAGCGCCTCCTCGGCGGCGCCGGCCGCCAGGCCGGTCAGTATGGCGCGCCCGTCGTCACAGATGAGGACCGTGCGGGTGGTGATGTTCCGGTGCGTCCAGCCATGGGCGTGCAGGGCCCTGAGCGCGGTGAGGACGTCGGCGGCGACCTCGGCGGCGCGGTGGGGCGAGAGGGCCCGCTCCGCGAGGAGCGCGGCGAGCGGACGGGCCGAGACCAGCTCGCTGACGATCCACAGGCTGCCCGACTCGGCGAAGACGTGGAAGACCTGGTCGAGCCGGGGGTGATCGGGGATCCGCGCGGCGGCCGTCGCGGCCGCGAGCGCGCGCCGCACGGCGGGGTCGGCGGCCCCCTGCCCGGCCCGGCCCGGGCCTCCGGCACCGCCCGTCGCGCGCGCCCCGGCGGCAGACCCGGCCACGCCCGGCGCGCCGTCAGGGCCGACGACCTCCGCCTCGACCACCTCGGGCAGGGGCACCTGCCGGACGATGACCTCCTGGCCGCTGTAGGTGTCGAACGCCCGTGTCTCCACGAGCTCGAAGACATCGGACGGCGGCAGCGGAAGGCGGTAGCGGTCGGCGAGCACCCGTCCCGCGTAGTCGTCCACGACGCCTCCCCAAGCGCGCGATCCACCCCATCGCCCGAACACCCGTCAGCGCCGGTCGCCGTTCCGTCGCGCACCTATGGCGCTGTCGGCGGCTCTTGTTGCGGCGCTTCTCCCGGCTGCGCACGGTCCACGACAACTCACGATACGTGGCGAACCCACCCCTACGGGCCCGTACGGCTCAGTACGTCTCGGCTCAGTCCCCGCCGCCCAGGACGAACGCGAGGACGACGGCGACGACGATCAGCAGCACGACGAGCGCCGCGATCACCTTGGTGCGGCGCGGGACGACCTCCATGACCGAGGCCCGCTCCCACGTCACCCGGTGGATGCCGGGCACGGCGGACGGCTCGCCCAGCGCGGGGCCGTGGGTGGAGTGTGTGGCGGCGGAAGCGCCGCCGCCCTGCGCGGGCTTGGCCGACGACGGGCCCGACGTGCCGGGACCGCCGGCGCCCTTGGCCGCCGGCTTCGAGGAGGAGTGCGAGGAGGCGGCCGGTCTCGCGGGGGAGCCCGACGGCTTCCTGGGCGCCGGGCGCTCCGGGATCACCGGCACCGCTATGGCCTGCGTCGCGTCCAGGTCCGGCGCCGGGGCCGGGGGCTTCGGCAGGCGCTCGTCGGGGGCGTTGACCGCGCCGTTCAGCAGGGCGCGGGCGCCCGCTTCGTTCAGCCGCTTCTCGGGGTCCTTCGCCAGCAGCCCGTACATGACCTCGGCCAGCGGGCCCGCGTTCTT
The DNA here is from genome assembly GCF_002192455.1 of Streptomyces albireticuli. Taxonomy (NCBI): domain Bacteria; kingdom Bacillati; phylum Actinomycetota; class Actinomycetes; order Kitasatosporales; family Streptomycetaceae; genus Streptomyces; species Streptomyces albireticuli. The sequence goes on along the minus strand of NZ_CP021744.1, from coordinate 4,445,506 downwards.
CGGCGGGCCCAGCGGCTCCGTCATCACGGCCGTGAGGGTGGCTATGGCCGACCCCTTGTCGTACGGCGGGGCGCCCTCGACGGCCGCGTAGAGCAGGCCGCCCAGCGACCACAGGTCCGCCGGGGGGCCGGGCTTGTGGCCGCGCGCCCGCTCCGGGGATATGTACGAGGGGGCGCCCACCAGCATGCCGGTCGAGGTGACCGAGGGGTCGCCCTCCACCTGCGCGATGCCGAAGTCGGTGAGGACGACCCGGCCGTCCTCGGCGATGAGGACGTTGGACGGCTTCACGTCCCGGTGCAGGATCCCCTGACGGTGCGCCGCGCCCAGCACGTCGAGCACGGCCAGCCCGACCTCGGCGGCCCGCCGCCACTTGAGCGGTCCGTCCTCGCGGATGACGTCGGCGAGCGAGCGGCCCTCGATGAGCTCCATGACGATCCACGGCCGGTCGTCCTCGTGCACCACGTCGTAGACGGTCACGGCGCCGGCGCTGCGGATCCGGGCGATGGCCTTCGCCTCGCGCAGCGTCCGGGTGATGAGACGGCGCTTTTCGTCCTCGTCGATGTTGGCCGGGAATCGCAGTTCCTTCACCGCGACCGTACGGCCCAGGGTCTCGTCGGTCGCCCGCCAGACCGTGCCCATGCCGCCCCGGCCGAGGACGTCCCCGAGGCGGTACCGCCCGGCCAGGAGGCGCCCTGCCGTGCCCTGCGTCTGCTCCGCCTCCGACATGCGTCCCCTCTGGCAATCAGCTCTGCGACCAACCCACCCTGGCAGAGCCACCATTGTCTCTCATCCGCGGACCGGTGGAAGGCCAGGGTCCGTGGCACCCGTGGATGATGAGCCCATGTCCACGCATACCGCCGCCCCGCGCCGGGCTCCGGCCACCGTCGCGCTGGCCTGGCTGACCTGCGCCGTCCTGGCGCTGACCGGGACGGCGTGCGGCAGCGGCGACGGAGGCGCGCCGGTCCGCTCTCCAGTACAGGACCTGGTTTCGCGCGGGACGGTTCCCGGCGCGGCGAAGCTGTCACAGGACGCTCATGGGGTGGCCGGATTCCGCACGGCGGGCGTCGCCGACGTCCGCACCGGGCGCCGCATCGGCCTCACGGACCGCTTCCGCGTCGGCAGCATCACCAAGACGGTCGTCGCCACCGTCGTGCTCCAACTCGTGGCCGAGCACCGGCTGGGCCTGGACGACCCGGCCGCCGGCCACCTGCCCGCGAGGACCGCCGCGCTGCTGCGCGGCAACGGCGAAAACGGTCACGAGCGCGGCCCGGCCTCCGTGGGCGACACCGCCCGAAACGCCGATAAAAGCGGCATCACCGTCCGTCAACTCCTGGACCACACCAGCGGTCTGTTCTCGTACACCGACGACCGCGCCTTCCACCGAGACTTCTTCGGCACGGGGTTCGCCGCGCACCGCTTCGAGAGTCACGATCCCGGCGCACTGGTACGAACCGCCCTCGCCCACCCGCCGTACGCCCCGCCGGGCACCCGCTACCGCTACTCCAACACCGACTACCTGCTCCTCGGCATGGTCATCCGTCAGGTGACCGGACACTCGTACGCCACGGAGGCCCGACGGCGCGTCATCGAACCGCTGCACCTCACCGGCACCAGCTTCCCCGGCACCCGCACCGGGCTGCCCACGCCGCACGGGCGCGCGTACACGGGCTCCCGGGACGTCACCGAGCTCAATCCGTCCGCCGCGGGCGCGGCCGGCGAGATGATCTCGACCCTGCCCGACCTCAACCGTCTCTTCGGCGCGCTGCTGCGGGGTGAGCTGCTGCCGGCGCGGGAGCTCCGCCTGATGCGGGACACGACGGCTTCCCGGGGGCGGTACGGGATGGGGCTGTATCCCGTACGGCTGCCGTGCCGGCGCACGGTGTGGGGACACGACGGGGTGATCAACGGGTCCTACGTGCGGGTGCTGGGGACGGCGGACGGGGGGCGGGTGGTCAGCTACCGGGTGAACGGGGACGCGGGGGTGCCGGCCGGGGGCGAGCGGCGGCTGGTGCGGGCGGAGTTCTGCGCGGGGCGGTAGCGCCCCGCCGAAGGGGCCTCACCCTGCCCTTCCCTCACCGGGGCCCCACGTCCCACGCCGCGCTACAGCGGCTGGATGTCCGGCGCACCCAGCCGGGCCGCGTCCGCCGTCAGGTCGTCCGGCTGACGCTGCGACTCCCGTTCCGCCTCCACCCGCTTCTCGTAGTGCTGAACCTCCTTCTCGATCTGCGCCTCGTCCCAGCCCAGGACGGGCGCCATCAGCCCGGCGGCCTCCCGCGCGCTGCGCGTGCCCCGGTCGAAGGTCTCGATCGAGATCCGGGTCCGGCGGGTGAGGACGTCGTCCAGGTGACGCGCGCCCTCGTGCGAGGCGGCGTAGACGACCTCCGCCCGCAGATAGTCCTCGGCGCCCGTGAGCGGCTCGCCCAGGGAGGGGTCGTCGGTGACGAGGGCCAGCAGCTCGTCGACCATCGAGCCGTAGCGGTTGAGCAGGTGCTCGACGCGGGCCACGTGCAGGCCCGTGCGCTGGGCGATCTGGGCGCGCCCGTTCCACAGCGCCTTGTACCCCTCGGCGCCCACCAGCGGCACGTCCTCCGTGACGCAGTCCGCGACCCGCTGCGCGAGCCCGTGCACCGCCTCGTCCACCGCGTCCTTCGCCATCACCCGGTACGTCGTGTACTTGCCGCCCGCCACGACCACCAGGCCGGGCACGGGGTGCGCCACGGTGTGCTCGCGCGAGAGCTTGCTCGTCGCGTCCGACTCCCCGGCCAGGAGGGGGCGCAGCCCCGCGTACACCCCCTGGACGTCGTCGCGGGTGAGGGGCACCGCGAGCACCTCGTTGACGTGCTCCAGCAGATAGTCGATGTCCGCGCTGGAGGCGGCCGGGTGCGCCTTGTCCAGGTCCCAGTCGGTGTCCGTGGTGCCGATGATCCAGTGCCTGCCCCAGGGGATCACGAAGAGCACGCTCTTCTCCGTGCGCAGGATCAGCCCGGTGGTGGAGTGGATGCGGTCCTTCGGCACGACCAGGTGGATGCCCTTGGAGGCCCGTACGTGGAACTGGCCGCGCTCGGCGATGAGCTTCTGGGTGTCGTCGGTCCACACTCCCGTGGCGTTGACGATCTGCCGGGCGCGGATCTCGAACTCGCCGCCCTGCTCGACGTCCAGGACGCGGGCGCCGACCACCCGTTCACCCTCCCGGAGGAAGCCGACCACGCGCGCCCGGTTCGCGGCGTCCGCGCCGTAGGCGGCGGCGGTGCGCACGAGGGTCGTCACATAGCGGGCGTCGTCCATCTGGGCGTCGTAGTACTGGAGCGCGCCGATCAGGGCGTCCTTGCGCAGGCAGGGCGCGACCCGCAGCGCGCGCTTGCGGGAGAGGTGCCGGTGGGTGGGCAGCCCGCGCCCGTGCCCGGAGGAGACCGACATGGCGTCGTAGAGGGCGACGCCCGAGCCGGCGTAGACGCGCTCCCAGGCGCGGTGCTGGAGGGGGTAGAGGAAGGGCACGGGCTTCACCAGGTGCGGTGCCAGCCGCTCCAGCAGCAGCCCGCGCTCCTTGAGCGCCTCGCGTACGAGCGCGAAGTCGAGCATCTCCAGATAGCGCAGCCCGCCGTGGATCAGCTTGCTGGACCGGCTGGAGGTGCCCGCCGCCCAGTCCCGCGCCTCGACGAGCCCGGTCGTGAGCCCCCGGGTGGCCGCGTCGAGCGCGGTACCCGCGCCGACGACGCCGGCGCCGACCACCAGGATGTCCAGTTCCCGCTCCGCCATCCGGGCGAGCGCCGCACCGCGCTCCGCCGGACCGAGTGTCGCCGTCCTCATCGCTGCCTCCCGCTTGACCGCTCTCGCTGCCGTCCACGAAGACGCTGATCGCCGCCGCTGTCGCCACTGCCCGTGCCACGGGCAGGCACACGTTCCCCTTCGATGCTGCCCCAGATCGGCCACTTTGGCCGCGCCGGCGACAGGTGTTCGCGAGCCACGCCGCGACAATCCCGAATAACAGTCATATATCCCCTTAACCTGAAGTAACTCGTCCAGGGATCGGCTCTCCGGGGAAGGACCGGCACGCCATGCCCGCAGATCTCGCCGTCATCGGACTGGGGCGGCTCGGTCTTCCCCTCGCCCAGGCCGCCACCGCCGCCGGCATCGACACCATCGGCTACGACCCCGACCCGCACACCGTCGCCGAGCTCCGCGCCGGCCGCCTGCCCTCGGAGGGCGCCGGCCTCACCGCCGCCGACGTCCGCCGCATGCTCGCGGCGGGCTTCCGCCCCACGACCGCGGACGCCGAGCTCGGCCGGGTCCGCACGGCCGTGATCTGCGTGCCCACCCGGCTCGGCGAGGACCGGGCCCTGGACCTGAGCGCGGTCGCCGCCGCGGCCGGGGCGCTCGCACGGCGGCTGCGCCCGCACACCACGGTGCTGCTGGAGTCCGCCGTCTACCCCGGCGCCACCGAGGAATACCTGCGTCCGCTGCTGGAGACCGGCTCCGGCCTCTGCGCCGGGCGCGACTTCCACCTCGCCTACTCCCCCAGCCGCGTCGACCCCGGCGACCGCCGGCACGGCTACGCCACCATCCCCAAGGTCATCGGAGGCCTCACCCCGGCCTGCACGGAGGCCGCCGCCACGTTCTACGGACGGATCTGCGAGAAGGTCGTACGCGCCCGGGGGCCGCGCGAGGCCGAGGCCGTCCGGGTCCTGGAGAGCAACTACCGGCACGTCAACATCGCCCTCGCCAACGAGATGGCGGTCTTCTGCCACGACATCGGCGTCGACCTGTGGGACGTCGTGCGCTGCGCCGAGACCAAGCCCTTCGGCTTCCAGGCGTTCCGCCCCGGGCCCGGCGTCGGCGGCCACGGCGTGCCCGTGGACCCCAATTACCTCTCCTACAAGGGCCGCAGCCTCGGCTACCCGCTGCGCATGGTCGAGCTCGCGCAGGAGGTCAACGGACGGATGCCGCGCTACGTCACCCAGCGCTGCGCCAAGCTCCTCAACGAGCACGGCAAGTCGGCGCGCGGCGCCCGCGTGCTCCTGCTCGGCGTCAGCTACAAGGCCGACACGGGCGACCAGGAGGGCTCACCCGCCCGCGAGATCGCCTCCCGGCTGATGGAGCTCGGCGCGCAGCTCAGCTACCACGACCCGTACGTGGCGCAGTGGAACCTGCTCGGGCGGCCGGTGCCGCGGGCGGACAGCCTCTACGAGGCGGCCGCGGCGGCGGATCTGACGGTGCTGCTCCAGCACCACCGGACGTACGACTTGCAGGGGCTGGCGGTGAAGGCGCAGCTGCTGCTGGACACGCGGGGGGCTACGCCGGCGGGGGCGGCGCATCGGTTGTGACGTGAGGGGCGGGCCAGGTGGGGTGCCGCCGCGCGGGGCCTTTTCCCCTACCCGCCCCTTCCCGCCGCATCCGATGTGCGGCTCCGCCGCGTGGCGGGGCTCCGCCCCGGACCCCGGTCCTCAAACGCCGGACGGGCTGAAGACCAGCCCGTCCGGTGAAAGCGGCTGCGGTCCGCCCGTCGCCTACAGCCTGCCCGTCCCCAGCAGACGGCTCGGCTGGGCGTCCAGGACCGTCTTCAGGGACGCGAAGTCCTCCACGCAACGGCCCGTGCCGATGGCGACGCAGTCCAGGGGTTCGTCCGCGATGATGACCGGGATGTCGAGCTCCTTGCTCAGCCGGACGTCCAGGCCGCGCAGGAGCGCGCCGCCGCCGGTGAGGACGATGCCGCGGTCCATGATGTCGCCGGCGAGCTCCGGCGGGGTCTCGTCCAGGGTCTGGCGGACCGCCATGACGATGGCGTCGACCGGCTCCGTCAGCGCGTGCCGGATCTCGTCCGCCGTCAGCTCCAGCGTCTTGGGCAGACCGCTGACCTGGTCGCGGCCACGGATCGTGAAGCGGTCCGGGGGCAGCAGGCCCTGGGTCTCCTCGGGGTCGCCCGCGTCCTCCAGGCCGTCGTTCTTCTCCAGCTGCTTGGCGAGCGCGGTGAGACCGGCCGCCGTCCAGGAGCCCGTCGGGGAGGCCGATCCGATGCTCATCTTGATCTCCTCGGCGGTGCGTTCACCGATCGCGAGGGAGAACTTCTTCTTCACGTAAGAGGTGATCGCCGCGTCCATCGCGTCCCCGGCGGTGCGCACCGAGCGCGCCGTGACGATGCCGCCCAGCGAGATCACCGCGACCTCGGTGGTGCCGCCGCCGACGTCGACGACCATGCAGCCGGTCGGCTCGCTGACCGGCAGCCCCGCGCCGATGGCCGCCGCCATGGGCTCCTCGACGAGGTGCACCTGACGTGCCCCGGCCTGGGACGCCGCCTCGATGACGGCTCGCCGCTCGACGCCCGTGATGCCCGAGGGCACGCACACGACGACGCGCGGGCGGGAGAAACGGCGGTTGCCCTGGACCTTCTTGATGAAGTGCCGCATCATGCGTTCGGCGATCTCGAAGTCGGCTATGACGCCGTCGCGCAGCGGGCGGACCGCGACGATGTTCGAAGGGGTGCGGCCGATCGTCTCCTTGGCCTCGAAACCCACCGACAGCACACTGCCGTCCTCGGCGTTGACGGCGACAACCGATGGCTCGTTGAGCACTACCCCCTTACCCCGGACGTACACCAGCGTGTTCGCCGTGCCGAGGTCGATCCCCATGTCCCTGCCGCTGAACGACTTGCTTTGCGCCATAAGTTGCCATTATTCCTTACGGTCGAACTTTTATACGGAGTTCACACCGGCGTGCTCGCTGTCGGTGACACCGCACCACCTATCCCGGGGGAACCCACATGAGCCAGCCCTGGCAGCAGCCGCAGCAGCCGAACCCGTACGGCCAGCAGCCGCCGCAGCAGCCTTACGGACAGCAGCCCGGCCCTCAGCAGCCGTACGCGCAGCCCCAGCCGCAGCCCTACGCCCAGCCCCAGCCGCCTTACGGCGCACCCCAGGCCCCCTACGGCGCCCCCGGCGGCTTCCCGCCGCCGCCCGCCCCCGTCCGCCGGGGCAACCCGGGCCTCGCCGTCGTCCTCGCGATCGTCGCGATGCTGGTCGGCTCGGGCGTGTACGGCGCCGTCCTGAAGGCGACCGACGGCGGCCAGATCGGTTACATGGCCGTGGTGACCGGTGCCCTCATCGGCCTGGCCCTCGGCAAGGTCGGCGGCCGGGCGCCCGCGCTGCCCGCCGTCGGCGCGGTCCTCGGCGCGGCCGGCGTCTACCTCGGGCAGGTCTTCGGCATCTCGCTGGCCCTCTCCGACGCCGCGAACATCCCGCTGATGGACGTGCTCGTCGACCACTTCGACGTCGTGAACCGGGCGTGGAAGGAGAACCTGGAGCCCATCGACGCGCTCTTCTACTTCCTCGGCGGCGCGGGCGCCTTCCAGGTGACCCGCAAGCTCGCCGGCTGAGCCCCGCTGTCCCGGCGGCCGCCGGGACAGCGCGAAGGGCCCGGACCGCGATGCGGTCCGGGCCCTTCGTGTCGCTACGGGATCAGCGGTTGTCGTGCTGCGACGGTGCGACCGTCACCTCGACCCGCTGGAACTCCTTGAGCTCGCTGTAGCCCGTGGTCGCCATGGCGCGGCGCAGGGCGCCGAACATGTTCATCGACCCGTCGGGGGTGTGCGAGGGACCGGTGAGGATCTCCTCGGTGGAGCCGACCGTGCCCAGGTTCATGCGCTTGCCGCGCGGCACGTCCTCGTGGACGGCCTCCATGCCCCAGTGGTAGCCGCGGCCCGGCGCGTCGGTGGCGCGGGCGAGCGGGGAGCCCATCATCACGGCGTCGGCACCGCAGGCGATGGCCTTCGGCAGGTCGCCGGACCAGCCCACGCCGCCGTCGGCGATGACGTGGACGTAGCGGCCGCCGGACTCGTCCATGTAGTCCCGGCGGGCGGCGGCCACGTCGGCGACGGCGGTCGCCATCGGGACCTGGATGCCCAGGACGTTACGGGTGGTGTGGGCGGCGCCGCCGCCGAAGCCGACGAGGACACCCGCGGCGCCGGTGCGCATCAGGTGCAGCGCGGCGGTGTACGTGGCGCAGCCGCCGACGATCACCGGGACGTCGAGCTCGTAGATGAACTGCTTCAGGTTCAGCGGCTCGGCGGCGCCGGAGACGTGCTCGGCGGAGACCGTGGTGCCGCGGATCACGAAGATGTCCACGCCGGCGTCCACGACGGCCTTGGAGAACTGCGCGGTGCGCTGCGGGGAGAGCGCGGCGGCGGTCACGACACCGGAGTCGCGGACCTCCTTGATGCGCTGCCCGATCAGCTCCTCCTTGATCGGAGCCGCGTAGATCTCCTGGAGGCGCTTGGTGGCCGCGGTCTCGTCCAGCTCGGCGATCTCCGCGAGCAGCGGCTCGGGGTCCTCGTAGCGGGTCCAGAGGCCCTCGAGGTTGAGCACGCCCAGGCCGCCCAGCTCGCCGATGCGGATGGCGGTCTCGGGCGAGACGACCGAGTCCATCGGGGCGGCCAGGAACGGCAGCTCGAAGCGGTAGGCGTCGATCTGCCAGGCGATCGAGACCTCCTTGGGGTCGCGGGTACGGCGACTCGGGACGACGGCGATGTCGTCGAACGCGTACGCCCGGCGGCCGCGCTTGCCGCGCCCGATCTCGATCTCAGTCACGTGTGTGGCCTTTCCTTCTACGTCCTGCCGCATCCAGTATCCCCGACGCGGCGGAGCCCGCGGCCTGAGCGGTCGCGGGCTCCGTAAAGCGCTTGAAACGCGGACTACTACCGGCGGGAGTAGTTCGGCGCCTCGGTGGTCATCTGGATGTCGTGCGGGTGGCTCTCCTTGAGGCCGGCCGCGGTGATCCGGACGAAGGTGCCCTTGTCCTTGAGCTCCTGGACGTTCGCCGAGCCGACGTAGCCCATGGAGGCGCGGAGGCCGCCGATGAGCTGGTGGGCGACGGACGCCAGCGGGCCGCGGTACGGGACCTGGCCCTCGATGCCCTCGGGGACGAGCTTGTCCTCGGAGAGGACGTTGTCCTGGAAGTAGCGGTCCTTGGAGAACGAGCGGGCCTGGCCGCGGGACTGCATCGCGCCCAGCGAGCCCATGCCGCGGTAGGACTTGAACTGCTTGCCGCTGATGAAGACCATCTCGCCCGGCGACTCCTCGCAGCCCGCGAGCAGCGAGCCGAGCATCACCGTGTCGGCACCGGCGGCGATCGCCTTGGCGATGTCGCCGGAGTACTGGAGACCGCCGTCGCCGATGAGCGGCACACCGGCCGCGTGGCACGCCTGGGCGGCCTCGTAGATCGCGGTGACCTGCGGGACGCCGATGCCGGCGACGACGCGGGTGGTGCAGATCGAGCCCGGGCCGACGCCGACCTTGACGCCGTCGCAGCCGGCGTCGATCAGCGCCTGGGCGCCGTCGCGGGTGGCGACGTTGCCGCCGATGACGTCGACGGCGATGTTGGACTTGACCTTGGCGATCATGTCGAGGATGCCGCGGCTGTGGCCGTGGGCGCTGTCCACGACCAGGAAGTCGGCCCCGGCCTCCACGAGCGCCTGGGCGCGCTCGTAGGCCTCGGCACCGACGCCCACGGCGGCACCGACGACCAGGCGGCCCTCGGAGTCCTTGGCGGCGTTCGGGTACTTCTCGGCCTTGACGAAGTCCTTGACCGTGATGAGGCCCTTGAGCACACCGGCGTCGTCGACCAGCGGAAGCTTCTCGATCTTGTGCCGGCGGAGCAGCTCGATGGCGTCCTCGCCGGAGATCCCGACCTTGCCCGTGACCAGCGGCATCGGCGTCATGACCTCGCGCACCTGGCGGCCGCGGTCCAGCTCGAAGGCCATGTCGCGGTTGGTGACGATGCCGAGCAGCTTGCCCGCGGGGTCGGTGACCGGGACACCGCTGATGCGGAACTTCGCGCACAGCGCGTCCGCCTCGGCGAGCGTGGCGTCCGGGCGGACCGTGATCGGGTCCGTGACCATGCCGGACTCGGAGCGCTTGACCAGGTCGACCTGGTTGGCCTGGTCCTCGATGGAGAGATTGCGGTGCAGCACGCCGGCGCCACCCTGGCGGGCCATGGCGATCGCCATGCGCGCCTCGGTGACCTTGTCCATCGCCGCGGAGAGCAGCGGGATGTTCACCCGGACGTTGCGCGAGACCCGGGAGGAGGTGTCGACGGCGTTCGGCAGGACCTCCGAAGCGCCCGGCAGCAGCAGGACGTCGTCATAAGTCAGACCGAGCATCGCGAATTTCCCGGGCATTCCGTCGACGTTGTCAGTCATGACACCTTCCCAAATGGTCTTGCCCCAGCGCGGACTCCCATGCTAACGGCCGCGACACGTGTCCCATTCCACGACGGCTGAGTCCCGCGTCACTTGGACGTTCGCACCAAACAGGCCGCGCACCGCCCCCGGCACCCACACGGATCACCGAGCGGATCACGGGCCCGGACGCCGCCCGTGACACCTTCCGGGCACCGCCCTCCCACCGCTCGGATCACCGCGCCGGTCACTGCTCGGCGAGCGCCCGGAGCCTGCTCAGCGCCCGGTGCTGGGCGACCCGCACGGCACCCGGCGACATGCCCAGCATCTGGCCCGTCTCCTCCGCCGTCATGCCGATGGCGACCCGCAGCAGGACCAGCTCGCGCTGGTTCTCCGGGAGATTGGCCAGCAGCTTCTTGGCCCACTCGGCGTCGCTGCTGAGCAGCGCGCGCTCCTCGGGGCCGAGCGAGTCGTCCGGCTGCTCGGGCATCTCGTCCGAGGGGACGGCCGTGGAACCGGGGTGGCGCATGGCGGCCCGCTGGAGATCGGCGACCTTGTGCGCGGCGATGGCCACGACGAAGGCCTCGAAGGGGCGCCCGGTGTCGCGGTAGCGCGGCAGGGCGCAGAGCACGGCGAGGCAGACCTCCTGCGCGAGGTCGTCCACGAAGTGGCGGGCGTCACCCGGGAGCCGGGAGAGCCGGGTGCGGCAGTAGCGCAGCGCGAGGGGGTGGACCAGGGCCAGCAGATCGTGCGTCGCCCTCCGGTCGCCCTCGACCGCGCGGGCGACGAGGGCGCCGATCTCCCCGGGAGCGGTGGCCGCGGGGGGTCCCGTCGTATCGTCGTCGCGCATCGGTCCATGGTGCCTTGAAACCGGACTTTCCGCGGCACCGAGTCCGCTCTCCCGTCCGTGGTCCCGTCCGTAGTCCTGTACCGATGCGTTGTGAGCGGGTGCGCCGGCAGTCATCTCCCGCGCCCTCCCATCACGCCCGACCGAGCCGTCCCCGAGGAACTCCATACTCCAAGGATGCGGCAGCGCGCGGGAAACGTGCAGCGGACCGGACGGCCGCAGTGGTCCGCCCCGTCCGTCGCGCGACGGACGGGGTGCCTCACTCCCCCGCTGCGCTGCACGTCAGGCGCCTAGCGGACCAGGCCCCAGCGGAATCCGAGCGCCACGGCGTGCGCCCGGTCCGATGCACCCAACTTCTTGAACAGACGTCGCGCGTGGGTCTTCACCGTGTCCTCGGAGAGAAACAGCTCACGGCCGATCTCGGCGTTGGACCGGCCGTGGCTCATTCCTTCGAGGACCTGGATCTCCCGCGCGGTGAGCGTGGGCGCCGCCCCCATCTCGGCCGACCGCAGCCGGCGCGGGGCGAGCCGCCACGTCGGGTCGGCGAGGGCCTGCGTCACGGTGGCCCGCAGTTCGGCACGCGAGGCGTCCTTGTGCAGATAGCCCCGCGCCCCGGCGGCGACCGCGAGCGCGACACCGTCGAGGTCCTCGGCGACCGTGAGCATGATGATGCGGGCGCCGGGGTCCGCGGAGAGCAGCCGGCGCACCGTCTCCACACCGCCGAGTCCGGGCATCCGTACGTCCATCAGAATGAGGTCCGAACGATCGGCGCCCCAGCGGCGGAGGACTTCCTCGCCGTTGGCCGCCGTCGTCACACGCTCGACGCCGGGCACGGTCGCCACCGCACGGCGGAGCGCCTCTCGGGCAAGCGGGGAATCGTCGCAGACGAGGACGGATGTCATGACCGTCCTCCGCAGCTGATGCGCGTCACCTTGAGCCTCCAGGCTGGTACTGATCGTCACCTGTGCGATCGACGACTCTCGGGTCAGTTCGGACATCTGCCCGACTGCTTCATCCGTCAACCGCCTCCGCCCTCTCAACGACGGTCACCCGAAAGAGTTACGGGCTCGGTCGGCCACCTTCGGCACTCTACGTGAGGGCGCGGACACGGAGCAGGGCGCATTGGGGGCGCCCTTCCCGGCGCGCAAGCGATGCCCCATTTGCCCACGCGGAGCAGTTTTTCTTCCCATTTGCCGGTGTCTATGACTAGATTCGCAATCAGTCATATTTACATCCGCTTGCTTGGCGGTTGTAAGGGCACAGGTAGTGCGTCCGCATCTGATCGCTCGTACCGGGTCACCGCGCCGGATCCTCCGGCGGGTCGCCCCGGAGGATCGCTTCGAGGGGATAGCAATGGCAGATTTCTCCCGCCTTCCCGGTCCCAACGCCGACCTGTGGGACTGGCAGCTCCTGGCCGCCTGCCGCGGGGTCGACAGCTCTCTGTTCTTCCATCCCGAAGGCGAACGCGGCGCGGCCCGCAGCGCGCGCGAGACCTCGGCCAAGGAGGTGTGCATGCGCTGCCCGGTACGCGCCGAGTGCGCGGCGCACGCCCTGGCCGTACGGGAGCCCTACGGCGTGTGGGGCGGCCTGACCGAGGACGAGCGTGAGGAGCTCATGGGCCGCGCGCGACACCGGGTCATCGCCGTGAGTACGACCGGTGCCTAGCCGCCACCGGGACACCGCCATAAGTGCCACCGGTGCCTGACCGTCACCGGGGCCTCGTCATGAGCACCACCGGTGCGTAGCCGGCACCGGGACCTCGGCACGACCGCCGCCGCCGCGTAGCCGCTGACAGGACCGGCGCCGGAGCCGGTCACAGAGCCGCCGCCGGAGCCGCCGGGCGCGCAGCCGCTAGCGCGCGGCCGCCGCCACCAGTTCGTCCAGCATCGCCGCGACCGCCGGCACCCTGGCCAGGTCCGGCAGGGTGAGGGCCACGATCTCGCGCTGCACCACCGGCTCGACCGGTACCGTCCGGGCGCCCTTCGGCCGGACCGCCGCCAGCGCCAGCTCGGGCATCACCGCGACCCCGAGACCCGCCCCGACCAGCCCGAACACCGACGGATAGTCATCGGTCGCGAAGTCGATCCGCGGGGTGAAGCCGGTGCTCTCGCACACCTCCACCAGGTGCCGCCGGCAGCGCGGGCAGCCCGCGATCCACGACTCGTCGGCCAGCTCGGCCATCCCGATCCGCTCGGCCCCCGCCAGCCGGTGCCCCTCCGGCACCACGCCCACGAGGCGGTCGGTCAGCAGCGGCCGGACGACCAGGTCCTCCCACTCCGTGCCCGCGGCCGGGTCCGAGCCGCGCACCTCGGGGTAGCGGAAGGCCAGCGCGATCTCGCAGTCGCCCTCGCGCAGCATCTCCACCGACCGCGGCGGCTCGGCCTCGACCAGGGAGACCCGGGTACCCGGGTGCGCCGCCCGCATCTGCGCCAGCGCGCCGGGCACCAGCGTCGAGCTGCCGCTGGGGAAGGACACCATCCGCACCCGCCCGGCCCGCAGCCCGGCGATCGCCGCGACCTCCTCCTCGGCCGCGGTGAGCCCGGCCAGGATCCCGGAGGCGTGCCGCACCAGGGCCTCGCCGGCCTGGGTCAGCCGCATCTCCCGGCCCGTGCGGATCAGCAGCGGGGTGCCCGCGGACTGCTCCAGGGCCTTCATCTGCTGGCTGACGGCGGGCTGGGTGCAGCCCAGTTCGCGGGCCGCGGCCGAGAACGAACCGGTGGCGGCCACCGCGCGCAGCACCCTCAGATGACGAGCCTCGATCATGCCTTGAGCATAAGACCACCTTGGACCCGGAGTGAAATGACGCCAAATACCTTTGAGACCCTGTACGGGTCTCCCCTAGCCTTTGGCCATGTCTTCGCCTTCCGTGTCCTTGCCCTCACCCTCGCCTTCTCCCGCGCCCTCGCTGCTCTCCGTGAACGTCGGCCGTGACACCACCGACGAGCTCACCGGCTTCACGCCCGGTCTGCGCACCGGCATCGACAAGCGCCCGGTGGCCGGACCCGTCGCCGTGGCCGCGCCCGGCCCCCGGGGCGTGGGCGGCAGCGGACTGGCCGGCGACACCATCACCCACCTGCACCTGCACGGCGGCGACGACCAGGCCGTCTACGCGTACGCCCGCGAGGACCTCGACCGCTGGCAGCGGGAGCTGGGCCGGGCGCTGCCCGACGGGACCTTCGGCGAGAACTTCACCACCCAGGGGATCGACGTCAGCGGCGCGCTCGTCGGCGAGCGCTGGCGCGTCGGCCCGGAGCTGGTGCTGGAGGTGACGTCACCCCGCATCCCCTGCCGGATGTTCGCCGACTGGCTGGGCGAACAGGGCTGGATGAAGCGCTTCACCCAGGCCGCGGTCCCCGGCGCCTACCTTCGGGTGATAACCCCCGGGGAGGTCCGTGCGGGTGATCCCGTCACGGTCGTCCACCGCCCCGCCCACTCCGTCACGGTCTCCTTCCTGTTCCGCGCGAGCACCACGGAACGGACCCTGCTGCCCGACGTTTTGGCTGCTGGTGACGCGCTCCCCGAGGCGACTCGGGAGAAGGCGCTGGCCTACCGGGCGAGCGCCTGACGATGGCTTGAAGATCCACCCCGAAGGGACCGCGGCGGCACGCCCGGCGCCGCCGGGCTCTAACGTGCCGGTATGACGACTGTATTGATCACAGGCGCGACCGCCGGGATCGGCGCCGCGTTCGCCCGCCGGCTGGCGGGCGAGGGCCACGACCTCGTGCTGGTGGCCCGTAACGAGGAGCGGCTCGGCGAGCAGGCGACCGAACTCCACGACCGGCACGGCGTGGAGGTGGAGGTGCTCGCCGCGGACCTGTCCGAGGACAAGGGCATCGAGGCGGTGGAGGACCGGCTCCGTGACCCCGCGCGCCCGGTGCACCTGCTGGTCAACAACGCGGGCTTCGGCAACAAGGGCCGCTTCCTCGAGGTCTCGATGGCCGACGAGCTGAAGATGCTCAAGGTGCACTGCGAGGCGGTGCTGCGGCTGACGGCCGCAGCGACCGAGGCGATGCGCGAGCGCCACCGGGGCGCGGTCATCAACGTCGCCTCCGTGGCGGCGTTCGTGCCGCGCGGCACGTACGGGGCGAGCAAGGCGTGGGTCGTGCAGTTCACCCAGGGCGTGGCGCGGGACATGGCCGGCAGCGGGGTGCGGCTGATGGCGCTGTGCCCCGGTTTCGTGCGGACGGAGTTCCACGAGCGGGCCGGCATGGGGACGGACAACGTGCCCGGCTGGCTGTGGCTGGACGCGGACAAGCTGGTGGGGGCGGCGCTGCGGGACCTGGGCCACGGCAAGACGCTGTCCGTTCCGGACCCCCGGTACAAGGCGATCACGGGCCTGATGAAGCTGGCGCCGCACCGGGTCGTGTCGCGGGCGTCGTCCACGACGGGCCGTAAGTACGGACCGAAGTAGCCGGTACGGGAAACGGCCGAGGCCCGGCACCCCCCGAAGGGGTGCCGGGCCTCGGTGCGTCAGGCGCGCGACCAGCCGGGGGTACCGGAACTAGTGGGCGTGACCGTGGCCGTGACCGGCCTCGGCCTCCTCCTCGGCCGGCTTCTCGACGACCAGGGTCTCGGTCGTGAGCAGCAGGGAGGCGATGGAGGCGGCGTTCTCCAGGGCGGAGCGGGTGACCTTGACCGGGTCGATGACGCCGGCCTTCACCAGGTCGCCGTACTCGCCGGTCGCGGCGTTGAAGCCCTGGCCCTTGTCGAGCTCGGAGACCTTCGAGGTGATGACGTAGCCCTCGAGGCCGGCGTTCTCGGCGATCCAGCGCAGCGGCTCGACGGCGGCGCGGCGGACCACGGCGACACCGGTGGCCTCGTCGCCGGTCTTGTCGAGGTTGCCCTCGAGGACCTTGACGGCGTGGACGAGCGCGGAGCCACCACCGGAGACGATGCCCTCCTCGACCGCGGCGCGGGTCGCGGAGATGGCGTCCTCCAGACGGTGCTTCTTCTCCTTGAGCTCGACCTCGGTGGCCGCACCCACGCGGATGACGCAGACGCCACCGGCGAGCTTGGCGAGGCGCTCCTGGAGCTTCTCGCGGTCCCAGTCGGAGTCCGTGGACTCGATCTCGGCCTTGATCTGGGCGACGCGGCCCTCGACGTCACCGGAGTTGCCGCCACCGTCGACGATGGTGGTGTCGTCCTTGGTGATCGTCACGCGGCGGGCGGTGCCCAGCACGTCCAGACCGGCCTGGTCGAGCTTGAGGCCGACCTCCTCGGCGATGACGGTGGCACCGGTGAGGGTGGCCATGTCGCCGAGCATCGCCTTGCGGCGGTCACCGAAGCCGGGGGCCTTGACGGCCACGGCGTTGAAGGTGCCACGGATCTTGTTGACGACGAGGGTGGAGAGCGCCTCGCCCTCGACGTCCTCGGCGATGATCAGCAGCGGCTTGCTGGCGCCGGCCTGGATGACCTTCTCCAGCAGCGGCAGCAGGTCCTGGATCGAGGCGATCTTGCCCTGGTGGATCAGGATGTACGGGTCGTCGAGGACGGCCTCCATACGCTCCTGGTCGGTCACCATGTAGGGGGACAGGTAACCCTTGTCGAAGGCCATGCCCTCGGTGAAGTCGAGCTCCAGGCCGAAGGTGTTCGACTCCTCGACGGTGATGACGCCGTCCTTGCCGACCTTGTCCATCGCCTCGGCGATGAGCTCGCCGACCTGCTTGTCCTGGGCGGACAGGGCGGCGACGGCGGCGATGTCGGACTTGTCCTCGATCGGACGGGCGGTCGCGAGCAGCTCGTCGGAGACGGCCTTGACCGCGGCGTCGATGCCCTTCTTCAGGGCGGCCGGGGAGGCGCCGGCGGCGACGTTGCGCAGACCCTCGCGGACCAGCGCCTGGGCCAGCACGGTCGCGGTGGTGGTGCCGTCACCCGCGATGTCGTTGGTCTTGGTCGCCACCTCCTTGACGAGCTGGGCGCCCAGGTTCTCGTACGGGTCGTCGAGCTCGACCTCGCGCGCGATGGTGACACCGTCGTTGGTGATGGTCGGGGCACCGAACTTCTTGTCGATGACGACGTTGCGGCCCTTGGGGCCGATCGTCACCTTGACCGTGTCGGCCAGCTTGTTGACGCCGCGCTCGAGGGCGCGACGGGCATCCTCGTCGAACTTCAGGATCTTCGCCATGAGTTGCTTCAAGTCCTCTCAAACGAACTGCGCCCTGGTGCCCAATTGTCGAAATGACACGGGGACCAGGGCACAGATCACATCAAACGGGGTGCAGCACCGGCCCGGGGAGCGACCCCCGGACCCCCGGCTTACTTCTCGATGATCGCGAGAACGTCGCGAGCCGAGAGAACGAGGTACTCCTCGCCGTTGTACTTCACCTCGGTGCCGCCGTACTTGCTGTAGAGCACGACATCGCCGACGGAGACGTCGAGCGGAAGGCGGTTGCCCTCCTCGAAGCGGCCCGGGCCCACGGCCAGGACGACGCCCTCCTGGGGCTTCTCCTTGGCGGTGTCCGGAATGACCAGGCCCGAGGCCGTGGTCTGCTCGGCGTCGAGCGGCTGGACCACGATGCGGTCCTCGAGCGGCTTGATGGCAACCTTGGAGCTGGTGGTCGTCACGATCCGACCTCCCCCTTCGGAGATCTCACGGGGTTATCTGTCTGAGGTGGCGACCAGGAGCATCCGTCGTCGCGGGTGCCGGATCCTGCCCGTCGCTGCGGCTGGCACTCCCGAGTGGAGAGTGCCAACGGAGCCGAGACTATGACGCGGTTAGCACTCGGTCAAGCGGAGTGCCAATTCGCCGTGCGGCGGGCTCGCATTTCACCCCTGGGGGTAAGCACCCGCCGGGCGGGTTCCGGAGCGGGCCCGGCCGCGTCGCGCGGGGTGCGCGCACGGCGTTCCGGCCGGTCGGGGCGGCGCGCCCCGGCGTCCCGGCGCGGAGGTGGATCTGCCCGCGCGCCGGGGGTCGTAATCCTCCGGATTCCCCGCACGGCGCCCACGGCGCCGCTCCGTGCGCCCGGCCCTACACGTAATCCTCCAGGCGGGCCACCGTGAACCCCTGCCGCTGGATGCTGCGCAGCATGTTGGTGACGTGCTCGGTCATGGACGTGCCCTTGAGCTCCCGCGGCCCGCGGAAGTGCGCCAGCACGATGTCGCCCGCGCGCAGCTTGCCGCCGTCCGCGTAGCGCATGTCGTTGATCTGCATCGTCGCCTCCCACAGCACGACCGCCTTCACACCGCAGCCGCCCGCGGCCGTCAGCGTGGCGTCGTCGAGGTTGCCGTAGGGCGGGCGGAAGAGGGGCGGGCGCGTGCCGAACCGCTTCTCCAGCGCCTCCTGCTGCCCGCACACCTCCCGGCGCTGTGCCTCGGGCGACAGGGTGCGGAGGTTGGGGTGCGAGAGGGTGTGGTTGTGCACGCCGTTGCGCTTCCCTCCGGCGCCCGCCTCGCCCCGCAGCTGCTCGAAGTAGTCGTAGCCGCGGCCCGCGCGGGCGATGTCGTCCGTGAGGAACATGGAGAACGGCAGCTTGAGGTCCTTGGCCATCTTCACGAATTCGGGGTCCTTCTCGGCCCCGTCGTCGAAGGTCACGAAGACGACCTTGTCCTGGGTGGGCACCCGCTTGACGACCTTGGGCGCGTCGCCCGGCCGCATCCCGTCCGTCAGCTTCGCCGCGGGCGGCTTCGGGGGCGCGGCGAGCGGCTTGTCGAGCCCCCAGCGGCGGTAGGTCTCCGGATCCGGCGCGGCGCTCGGGG
Organism: Streptomyces albireticuli; assembly: GCF_002192455.1. Lineage (NCBI taxonomy): Bacteria > Bacillati > Actinomycetota > Actinomycetes > Kitasatosporales > Streptomycetaceae > Streptomyces > Streptomyces albireticuli. Next base: position 4,426,799 of record NZ_CP021744.1, on the reverse strand, counting down.
AGGCCGCGCCCGTGCCCGTACGGGAGGGCGAGCCGGCCGCCTCGTCCGGGCCGGAGGAGGATCCCGGCGACCCCGAGCAGCCCGCGAGCAGTCCGGCCAGGAGCAGGGCCGCGGCGCAGGCGGGACCGGTGGTACGGAGACGGCGGCGGGGGGCCCGGAGGCCGGATATGGAGGGGCTCACCCTTCCGATTGTTGTTCATGTATTCGAGTGACGATCCCGTCCGGTCCTCCGTCCGGGGCGCGCCGTCGGCGAGAATGAGACACGTGCCCGCACCGAACACGCAGACCGCTGCCAGCCTCGACGCCTTCGCCGCCCTCCGCACCGACGAGGGCCGGCAGCTCCTCGCGGGGCTCCGCGACCACGACCCCGCCCAGGAGCTCGCCACGGCGACCCGGCTGCGCCGGGACCACCCCGCCGAGCTGGTCTCGGCGGCCCTCGGGCAGGCCCGGCTGCGGCAGCGCGCGGTCGCGAAGTTCGGCCCCGAGGACGCGTACCGCATGTTCTTCACCCCGAACGGCGTCGAGCAGTCCACCAGGAAGTCCGTCGCCGAGTACCGCGCCGCCCGCTTCGCCGGGCTCGGCATCCGTTCGGTGGCCGATCTCTGCTGCGGCATCGGCGGCGACGCGATCGCCCTGGCCCGGCTGGGCATCCGCGTCCTGGCCGTCGACCGCGACCCGCTGACGTGCGAGGTCGCCCGGGCCAACGCCGAGGCGCTGGGGCTCGCGGAGCTGATCGAGGTGCGCCGCGCGGATGTCGCGGAGATCGACACCGCGGGGTACGACGCCGTCTTCGTCGACCCCGCGCGGCGGGGCGGCCGGGGCCGGATCTTCGACCCCGAGGCGTATTCGCCGCCGCTCTCCTGGGCGGTCGGGGCGGCGCTCAAGGCCCCGCACGCCGCCCTCAAGATCGCCCCGGGTGTCCCCCACGAGGCCGTCCCGGAGGAGGCCGAGGCCGAGTGGATCTCGGACGGCGGCGATGTGAAGGAGGCCGTGCTCTGGTTCGGCACGGCCCCGGGCACCCGGCGCGCGACGCTGCTGCCCGGCCCGCACACACTGGTGGGCGCCGGGCTCCCGGACCCGGCCGTGCGCCCCGTGGGCCGCTATCTCTACGAGCCGGACGGCGCGGTGATCCGCGCGCACCTGGTCGCGGACGTCGCGGAGCGGGTGTCGGGCGGGCTCGTCGACGAGACGATCGCGTACGTGACATCGGACCACCTGGTGGAGACGCCGTACGCCGCGGCGTACGAGATCACCGACGTCCTGCCCTTCAACCTGAAGAAGCTCAAGGCGCTGCTGCGCGAGCGGAAGGTCGGCGTCGTGACCGTGAAGAAGCGCGGCTCGGCGGTGGAGCCGGAGGAGCTCCGCAAGAAGCTCAAGCTCGACGGCGCGAACTCCTGCACGATCCTGCTCACCCGGGTGGCCGGTGCCCCGACGATGCTGCTGGGGCACCCGGCGCGCGCGTAGCGCCCACCCCCGTCACTCGAATGGCCGCCTCCGGGTAGCGGCCTTACGGTGGACGAAGGGTGCGAACCGCACCCTTCCGCGGGCCCACGAAGTCTTCGTGGGCCGGGCCACGGCGCGCTCGCGCGCGCAGGACGCACCACCGCCATGACGAACTCCCAGCCGACACCACTTCCGGCCACGGGCCCCGGCGATCCGGGGCCCGGCACCGCACACGCGCGCGGCAACGGCGCCGCGCTCCTCGTCATCGCCTCGTGCCAGCTGATGGTGGTCCTCGACATCACCATCGTGAACATCGCCCTGCCGCACATCCAGAGCGCACTGCACTTCTCCACCACCAGCCTGGCCTGGGTGGTCAACGCCTACACCCTCACCTTCGGCGGACTGCTGCTCCTCGGCGGCAGGGCCGGTGACATCCTCGGCCGGCGCCGGGTCTTCGTCTTCGGCGTGCTGCTGTTCGTCCTCGCCTCCCTGCTCGGCGGCCTGGCCCAGGACTCCCACCAGTTGCTCGCCGCCCGCGCGCTCCAGGGCGTGGGCGGCGCGATCGCCTCACCGACCGCGCTCGCCCTGATCACCACCACCTTCACCGAAGGCCCCGCCCGCAACAGGGCGTTCGGCGTCTTCGCCGCGGTGTCCGCGGGCGGCGGCGCCATCGGCCTGCTGGCGGGCGGCATCCTCGTCGAGTGGCTGGACTGGCGCTGGGTGCTCTTCGTGAACGTCCCCATCGGCCTGCTCATCGCCCTCGCCACGCCCCGCTGCATCAGCGAGTCCGAACGCCACCCCGGCCACTTCGACCTCACCGGCGCCCTCACCTCGACCTGCGGCATGGCCCTGCTCGTCTACGGCTTCATCCGCGCCGCCCAGGAGGGCTGGCGGGACGGCATCACCCTGGCCTCGTTCGGCGCGGCGCTCCTCTTCCTCGCGGCGTTCGTCCTCGTCGAGTCGCGTTCGAAGCAACCGATCACCCCGCTGAGGATGTTCGCCGACCGCAACCGGGCGGGCACCTACGGGATCATGCTGAGCCTCGCCGCCGCGATCTTCGGCATGTTCTTCTTCCTCACCCTGTTCGTGCAGAACGTCCTGGGCTTCAGCCCGCTGCGGGCCGGGCTCGCCTTCCTGCCGGTCAGCGCGGTCATCGCCGTCGGCGCGGGCATCGCCTCCCAGCTCCTGCCGCGCTACGGGCCGAAGCCCTTCATGGTGGCCGGCGCGATCCTGGCGGCCGGCGGACTGAGCTGGCTGACCCTCACCGACGTCCACTCCACGTACCTGGGCAGCGTCCTCGGCCCGATGCTCGTCTTCAGCCTGGGCATGGGCATGCAGTTCGTCTCGCTCACCCTGATGGCCGTCTCCGGCGTCCCCGCACACGAGTCGGGCGCGGCGTCCGGCCTGCTCAACGCCACCCAGCAGGTGGGCGGTTCGCTGGGCCTGTCCATCCTGGTCACGGTCTTCGGCACGGCCAGCCGCGACGAGGCCCGCACCCAGGTCCCCCGCTTCCTCGAAACCGCCACCCCACCGGAGCGCCTGGCCTTCCAGCGCACGGGTCAGCTGCCGCGCCCGTGGTCGGACGAGGTGCTGACCTCCGGGGTCTCGGCGGCCTTCGTCGTCGCGGCGGCGTTCACGGTGGTCGCGGCGGTGATCGCGCTGCTGGCGATCCAGGTGCGGCCGTCGGACCTGCGACGCCTGCGGGGCGGCCCGTCCGAGGCGGAGGCCGGGGCCGCGGAGACCATGGACGCGACGGGGATGAGCGGATGGCGGCCGGACTAGCGGAAGACGCCCGCCGGAACCGCGTCCGGCCGGTCCGCCGCCCGGCGGCTCACCCGTGGCGCGGGACCGGGCCGCCGTTCACGCTCTCCATCCCCCGCGTCCACCGCCGGTGTGCCAGCGCCTTCGCCACCCCCTGCGCCCCCGCCACCGCCAGCGGCCCCGTGCAGCCCACCGCGTAGGCGTACGTCGACCCGTCGATCTCCCCCGGCGGCCGCGAGAGGACCTCCGCCACGTAGGCGCAGCCGACGACCACCGCGCCGGCCGACGGCAGCAGCGACATCAGCAGCCAGAACCAGGTCAGGCCCGCCGCCCGGTACGCCTGGTCGCCGTACGGGTCGCGGTCCAGGGCCGTCCAGCGGCGCAGCCGGTCGCGGGCCCGGCGGTCCTCGCGGAGGCCGGAGGCGATGCCGAGGACCGCGGGGACGGCCGCGCAGCCGGCCAGGAGGAGGAAGGCCGCCGCGTGGGCGTAGCGGACCACGCCGCCGTCCGCCGCGGCTTCGAGGCCCAGCACGGCGAACACCCAGCCGAGGATCGTCAGGGCGGTCAGCAGCCACAGGAGCAGCAGCCGCTGCGGTGCCAGCTGGGCGTGGACGAGGTGGCCGATCGCCCGGGCCCGGTCGGCGAGCAGGGACGGGCGGTCGGGCCAGGTGCGTATGTGCGCGGGGGGAGGGGGCGGCGGCAGGGCGGTCATGCGTCGTAGAGGTTCCTCTTGCTCAGTTCGTGTACGTGGTCGTGCGTGTGGGAGCCGTGCGGGTCGCCGGGGCCCGCGGGGACGTGCGGCTCCGTCACGGGCAGCGAGGAGTCGGCCGACAGCCCCCACGAGGACGCCGTGCGGCCCCGCGCGACCATCTCCGCGCCCAGCGCCGCGACCATGGCGCCGTTGTCCGTGCACAGCTTCGGGCGGGGCACGCGCAGCGTGATGCCCGCGGCCTCGCAGCGGCGGGCGGCCAGGGCCCGCAGCCGGGTGTTGGCGGCGACGCCGCCGCCGATCATGAGGTGGTCGACGCCGTTGTCCGTGCAGGCCCGGACGGCCTTGCGGGTGAGGACGTCGACGACGGCCTCCTGGAAGGACGCGGCGACGTCCGCGACCGGCACCTCCTCGCCGGCCGCCCGCTTGGCCTCGATCCAGCGGGCGACGGCGGTCTTCAGGCCGGAGAAGGAGAAGTCGTAGACGGGGTCGCGCGAGCCGGTCAGACCGCGGGGGAAGCGGATCGCGTCGGGGTCGCCCTCGCGGGCGTAGCGGTCGATGACGGGGCCGCCGGGGAAGCCGAGGTGCAGGACGCGGGCGACCTTGTCGAAGGCCTCGCCCGCGGCGTCGTCGACCGTCGAGCCCAGGGGCCGGACGTCGGAGGTGATGTCGGGGGCCAGCAGCAGCGAGGAGTGGCCGCCGCTGACCAGCAGGGCCATGGTCGGCTCGGGCAGCGCGCCGTGTTCGAGCTGGTCCACACAGATGTGCGAGGCGAGGTGGTTGACGCCGTAGAGGGGCTTGCCGAGGGCGTACGCGTACGCCTTCGCCGCCGCGACACCGACGAGCAGGGCGCCCGCGAGGCCGGGGCCGGCCGTGACGGCGATGCCGTCGAGGTCGCGGGCGCGGACGCCCGCCTCCTTCAGCGCCCGCTCGATGGTCGGGACCATCGCCTCCAGGTGGGCGCGGCTCGCGACCTCGGGGACGACGCCGCCGAAGCGGGCGTGTTCGTCGACGCTGGAGGCGACGGCGTCGGCGAGGAGGGTGTGGCCGCGGACGATGCCGACACCCGTCTCGTCGCAGGAGGTCTCGATGCCTAGGACAAGGGGTTCATCAGCTCTCAGGGCCATGGGGGGTACCTCGCACTGCCGAGTCGGGGTCGGTGAGGCGCATGACGAGGGCATCGACGTTACCGGGCTGGTAGTAGCCGCGGCGGACACCGACGGGTTCGAATCCGAAGCGTTCGTAGAGCCGCTGGGCGCGGGTGTTGTCCACCCGGACCTCCAGGAGCACCTCGCGGCACTCGAAGGCGGTCGCGGTGGCGAGCAGCTCGGTGAGCAGGCGGGCACCCAGGCCGGTGCCCCAGTGGTCGTAGGCGACGGCGATGGTCTGGACGTCACCGGTGCCGTCGATCGCGGCGAGGCCGGCGTAGCCGACGATCCGGCTGCCGGGGCCCGTGCCGGACGCGCCCGCGCCCGTCGGCTCGTCGGTGGCGCTCATATGGCGGCCCGCCACGCCCGCGGGGCCGGAGCCAGGGGCGCCGCCCTCGGCGGGGCCGGGGGCGGTCTCGGGCGCGGCGCCCGGGTCGGTCCACTCGGCCACCACGTAGCGGCGGTTGGCGCCCGCGCCGCGGGCGTGCGCCAGCTCGGACCAGAACAGGCCCTTCGACCAGGCGTCGTCCGGGAAGAGCGCCCGCTCCAGCTCCAGCACGGGCGCGATGTCCCACCAGCGCATCTCGCGGATCCGCACCGTGCCGGTCACTGCGGGGTGACCACCTTGTAGTTGGCCGGCACCTTGGCGTCCGGACGGCGCAGGTACAGCGGCTGGTCCGGCAGGAACTCGCCGCCCGCGCGGAGCTTCTCCGCGGCCAGGGAGGCCAGCGCGCCCGCGTACTGGTGCTCGGGCATGTCGGCCCGTACGTCCGTGAAGGCGTCGGGGTAGAGCACGGCGCCCGCGCCGATGGCGGTGAGGCCCGCGAGCGGCTCGGTGAGGTCGGCGGGGCGGTCCACGGCGGGCTCGGTGACCCGGGTGCGGGCGTCGGCGTACCGGGCCCAGTAGACCTCCTTGCGGCGGGCGTCCGTCGCGACGACGAATTCGCCCTCCAGCCCGGCCTGGCCGGCGGCGTAGGCGATGCCGTCCAGGGAGCACAGGCCGTGGACGGGGACGGACAGCGCGGCGCCGAACGTCGCGGCGGTCACGATGCCGACGCGCAGGCCGGTGTACGGGCCGGGGCCGACGCCGACGACGATGCCGGTCACGGCGTCCAGCGTGCGGCCGGCCTCGCCGAGCACCCGGTCGACGGCCGGGAGCAGCAGCTCACCGTGCCTGCGGGCGTCCACCTGACGCGATTCGGCGATGACTTTGTCGCCGTCGTGGAGAGCGACGGTGACGGCGGGAGTGGCGGTATCAAGAGCGAGCAGCAGCACACTGACAGCCTACGGCGCGCCACGGGGCGGGCGGTGCCCGCGCCCGCCCGCGCCGAGGGCGCGGCGGGGGCGTACGCGGGTGCTACGGTCAGCCGCATAGCCGTACGCAGGACGAAAGGGTGCGCAGCCGTGGCACGCAGTTCGGGGATCATCGTGGCCGCGCTCACCGCCGCGGCGCTGGGCGGCGTCGGTTTCCTCGCCTTCCAGGCCGAGGCCGCGCCCGACCGCCCGCGCCCGTCCGCCTCCTCGCCGTCCGGCAAGGAGAAGGACCAGGGTCAGGACGCGGCGGCCCAGGACAAGGCCGCCAAGGAGAAGGCCGCGACCGAGCTCCCCGCGAACTCCGGCACCGGCGCCCGCGTCGTCTACGCCCTCGCGCAGAAGCGGGTCTGGCTGGTCGGCCCCGACGGCAAGGTCACCCGCACCTTCGAGGTCGCCCCCAGCACCGTGAACCCCCCGGTCGGCCCGTACAAGGTCACTTCCCGTGACCCCACGGGCCTGGGCTCGGACGGCACCCGGGTCGAGCACATCGTGCGCTTCCACCGGGACGCGAACGGGGTGGTGTTCGGCTTCAGCGCGGCGGTGGACGGGTCCTCGCCGGACCCAGCGTCGACGAAGAAGACGGGCGGCATCCGGGAGAAGCCGGCGGACGGTCTGGCGCTGTGGAATGTGGCGGTGAACGGGGCGAAGGTGGTCGTGGTCCCGTAGGGACGGATCTTTCCCCTACCCGCCCCTTCCCGGAACCGGGGAGATCCCCGGGCCCCCGGCCGCGCTACGCGCGGTGGCCTCAATCGCCGGCCGGGCTGGATTTCGCCCCTGCCCGCGGCCCGCTTTCCCCTCTGCCAGGGGTGGCTTCCTGCCCGTTCCGGGCGACAGCTCAGCCCGTCCACCGGGGTCCGGGGCAGGGCCCCGGTTCAGGCAGGGGCGGGGTGAGGAAAAGGCCCGCCGCAGGCGTCACCCTTACCCCGTACGGGCGACTACGCCGCGTCCCGCTCCCCGTCCTCGGAATCCTCACGCGCCTCCGGCGCGCGCGGCGGCGTCGACACCGCGTCCGCCGCCGCACAGGCCGCCAGCAGATCCCTCATCGACATGGCCGGACGCCGCGCGCCACTCAGCTCCTCGGGGCGGCGGTTCTCGTGGGCCGCGGCGGCAGCAGGCTCGGCAGCAGGCTCGTGGGCCGACATGAATGCCTCCTGGGGCAGCTGGGCAAGGTTAGGTAGACCTAACCGTGTCTCTGCCTCCATGTGACCACGCCTGATACCACCCGCGCAACATCTTGCCGACGGCTTGTCGGAATACGGGGAGGCGCGCGGAGATCCCGTACACCCCGGGTGTCACCGCGTCACCCCACGTGATCCCACGTCACCCCAGCGGCGTCAGATCCACGCCCGCCCACCGCGGGCCCACGCCCGCCAGGGTCACCGTGCGGACGTCGTCGGCCTCGTCCAGCGCGAGCCCGTCCGCGCCCTCCGCGCGCTCGATGACGACGTGCAGCCGGTCCTCGGACAGCTCCTCGACCTTGCCGTCGCCCCACTCCACGACGATCACCGACTCGGGCAGCGAGACGTCGAGGTCCAGGTCCTCCATCTCGTCGAGGCCGCCGTTCAGCCGGTAGGCGTCGACGTGGACCAGGGCCGGGCCGTCGCCGAGGGGCGGGTGGGCGCGGGCGATCACGAAGGTCGGGGACGTCACGGCGCCCCGCACGCCGAGGCCCTCGCCGAGGCCGCGCGTCAGGGTCGTCTTGCCGGCGCCCAGCTCGCCCGTGAGGAGCAGCAGGTCGCCGGGGCGCAGCAGGGCCGCGAGCCGGCGGCCCAAGTCCCGCATGCCCTCGGCGGACTTGACGGTGACCTGGGCGGAGGTGGTGGAGATGGCGGTGGCGACGGTGGCTGCGGCGTCAGGCCGGGCGTTCGGGGCGTTCATACCCGCCGATGGTACGGGGCTCAGCCCCGGCGACGCGCTCCGGCCGCGTGCCGCAGCCCCGCCTGTACGCCACTCGCGCCGGCCGCCGCCAGCAGTTCGGCCAGTTGGTCGCCGACCGTCGCGGGCTGCTCCAGCATCACCATGTGGCCCGCGCCGGGGACACGGACGAGCCGGGCGGCCGGCAGGGCCTCCGCGATGGCCTCGCTGTGCTCGTACGGGGTGATCATGTCCCGCTCGCCGGCGAGGACGAGCACGGGCCGGTGGTCGAAGGCGCGCAGCGCCGTCATCTTCTCGTGCTCGGCGAAGACCGGGTAGAAGGCCGCGACCACGTCGACGGGGGTGGCCTCGATGAGCCGCTCGCCGAACCGGGCCACCCCGGGGTCCACGTCGTCCGCGCCGAAGGAGTAGCGCTTGATGATCCCCGCGAAGAGGTCGGCGGTGGCCCGCCGCCCCTTCTCGACCAGCTCCGGCTGCGCGGACATCAGCTTGAGGGCGCCCGGCAGGACGCGCCGCATCACACTCATCCCGACGGCCGGGAGACCGTAGGTGTTCTCGTCGAGCCGCCCGGCGGACGTGCCGATGAAGGCCGCGCCGACGACGCGCTCGGCGATCAGCTCGGGGTAGTGCGCGGCGAGCGCCATCATCGTCATGCCGCCCATCGAGTGCCCCACCAGCACCAGCGGTCCCTCGGGCGCGGCGGCGTCGATGACGGCCTTGAGGTCGCGGCCGAGGAGGTCGATGGAGACGCCGGGGGTGCGGGCGCGCTCGGAGCGGCCGTGGCTGCGCTGGTCCCAGAAGACGGTGCGGACGGCGCCGCGCAGGGCGGCGCGCTGGAAGTGCCAGGCGTCCTGCTGGAGGCAGTAGCCGTGACTGAAGATCACGGTGACGGGCGGCGCGGGGCGGCGCCCCAGGAACCGCCGGCCGGGCTCGGGGCCGACCTCGTCGACCTCGTAGGCCAGCCGGGTGCCGTCCTCGGCGACCGCGGTGCCGGGCGTGCCGCGCAGCGTCCCGTACGGACCGGCGGCGTCCAGCGCGAGACGTGCCTTACGGCGCATCCCCCGCCCCACGGTGAGCCGCTCCACGGCGACCCCGACGGCGGCTCCGGCGGCCACCACGCCGAGCGCCGCGCCCGCGACGCCCGCCCCGCGCCGCCAGGCGGCCGGCGCGGCGGAGGCGGTGGCCTCCGTGGCCGCGGTGGCCGCCGTGAGAACGGAGGCGGCCGTGGCCGCCATGTCCCCGCCCGTGTTCGCGCTGTCGCTCATTCCGTGACCCCCGTGTCCTAGCTCTGCTGCTGGTTCACGCTCTCGTTCACGTTCTTGTCCGTACCCGCGCCCGGGTCCGTGCCCGCGTCCTCACCCACATAGACGCGCGGGACCCGGTTCGAGATGCGCGTCACGACCTCGTACGCGATGGTCCCCGTGGCCCGTGCCCAGTCCTCGGCGGTCGGCTCACCCCGGTCACCCGGGCCGAACAGCACCGCCTCGTCACCGACCCGCGCCGTGTCGCCGCCGAGGTCGACCACGAACTGGTCCATGGCCACCCGGCCGGCGACCGTCCGCCACTTCCCGCCGATCAGCACCGGCCCGGTGCCGGACCCGGCGCGCGGGATCCCGTCCGCGTAGCCGACGGGAACCAGGGCGAGAGTAGTGGGTCCCGGGGTGATGTAGTGATGCCCGTACGAGACACCGTGCCCGCCCGGCACCCGCTTGACGGAGGCGAGGGAGGCCGACAGCGTCATCACCGGGCGCAGGCCCAGCTCCTGCGGGGTGCCGATCTCGGGGCTCGGCGAGACGCCGTAGGCCGCGACACCGGTCCGCACCAGGTCGAAGTGGCTCTCCGGCAGGGTGAGCATGGCCGGGGAGTTGGCTATGTGCCGCACCTCGGGCCGCACGCCCTGCCGCTCGGCGTAGGCCACCGCGTCCCGGAAGACCCGCAGCTGGGCCTGGATGGAGGGGTGGCCGGGCTCGTCCGCGCAGGCGAAGTGCGACCACACGCCGGTGACGCGCAGGACGCCCTCGTCCTCGGCGGCGCGGGCGGCGGCGATCAGTTCCGGCCAGTCGTCGGGCTGGCAGCCGTTGCGGCCCAGACCGGTGTCGATCTTCAGCTGGACGCGCGCGGGCCGGCCCGCGGCCCGGACGGCCGCCCGGACCTCCTCGACGGCCCACACACCGCTCACGGTGACGTCGATGTCGGCCTCGATCGCCTCCCGCCACGGCCCGCCCGGGGTCCACAGCCAGCACATCAGCCGACCCTCGTCCCCGGCCGCGCGCAGCGCGAGCGCCTCCTGCGGGGTGGCCGTGCCGATCCACGTGGCACCGGCCTGGCGGGCCGCGCGGGCGCAGGGCACCGCGCCGTGGCCGTACGCGTCCGCCTTGACCACGACCATCAGCTGCGCCTGGGGCGCGCGGGCGCGCAGCACACGTACGTTGGCCCGCAGGGCGGCCAGGTCGACCAGGGCACGGGCGCGCATCGGAGTCTCGTTCATCCCCGTCAGTGTCTCAGGACGTCCGGGATGGGCGTGAGGGGTGGGGCGCCGGGGGCGTGCGCCGGTGCCTCGTCGGTGTCCCGTCCGGTGGCCTGTCCGGTGCCTCGTCCGGTGCCTCATTTCGGGGGCGGGCGCCGGGCCCGACGGTGACACTGGGGGCATGAGGACTGCCTACAGCGTCGAGACCGTACGGGCCGCCGAGCGCGCGCTCATGGCACAGCTCCCCCCGGGCGCCCTGATGCAGCGCGCCGCCGCCGGGCTGGCGGCGGCCTGCGCGGACCTGCTGGGACGCACGTACGGGGCACGGGTGGCGCTCCTCGTGGGGAGCGGCGACAACGGCGGGGACGCGCTCTACGCCGGCGCGCGCCTGGCGCGCCGGGGGGCCGGGGTGACGGCGGTGCTCCTCTCCCCGGAGCGGGCCCACGCGGGCGGCCTGGCCGCGCTGCGGGCGGCGGGCGGCCGGGTGGCCTCGGCGGAGGAGGGCGACCGGGCGGTGCGCCGCGCGGACCTGGTCGTGGACGGGATCGTCGGCATCGGCGGCCGCGGCGGGCTGCGCCCGGAGGCCGAGGCGCTGGTCACGGCCGCCGAGGGCGCCCTCGTCCTCGCCGTGGACCTGCCGAGCGGCGTCGACGCGGACAGCGGCGAGGTGCGCGGCGCGACGGTGCGCGCGGACGCGACGGTGACCTTCGGCGCGTACAAGCCGGGCCTGCTCGTCGACCCGGCCCGGGAGCGGGCCGGCGCCCTGCGTCTGATCGACATCGGCCTCGGGCCGCACCTGCCGCGCGTCCCCGCGGCCGAGGCGCTCCAGCACGCGGACGTCGCGGCGCTGCTGCCGCGCCCGGGTGCGGAGAGCGACAAGTACCGGCGGGGCGTGGTCGGCGTGGTGGCCGGCTCCGCCCGCTACCCCGGCGCGGCCGTCCTGGCCGTGGCGGGCGCCCTGCACGGCGGCGCGGGCGCGGTCCGCTACGCGGGCCCGGCGGCGGACGCCGTGGTCACCCGCTTCCCCGAGACCCTCGTCTCGGAGGGCCCGCCGTCGAAGGCCGGCCGGGTCCAGGCGTGGGTCGTCGGCCCCGGCGTCGGCGACGACGCGGCGGCCCGCCGGGCCCTGGACGACGTCCTCGCCTCGGACGTCCCCGTCCTGGTGGACGCGGACGGCCTGCGGCTGCTGTCGGAGGAGACCGTACGGGCGCGGGACGCGGAGACCGTCCTGACCCCGCACGCGGGCGAGGCCGCCGCCCTGCTGGGCGTCACCCGCGCCCGCGTCGAGTCCGCCCGCCTGTCCGCCGCCCGCGAGCTCGCCGCCCGCTTCGGCGCGACCACCCTCCTGAAGGGCTCGACGACGGTCGTCGCCGCCCCCGGCCGCAAGGCGGTCCGCGTCAACCCCACGGGCACCCCCTGGCTGGCCACGGCGGGCAGCGGCGACGTCCTCTCGGGCGTCACGGGCTCCCTCCTGGCGGCGGGCCTGCGAGGGCTGGACGCGGCGTCGGTGGGGGCGTACCTGCACGGGCTGGCGGCGCGCTCGCTGGGCGGGGCGCCGCTGACGGCTTCGGGGGTGGCGGGGGCGCTGGCGGGGGCTTGGGAGGAGGTGCGGGGGCGCTCGGAGGAGTGACGGGGACCGTCCTGGACCGGCGGCCGGCCGAGGCTAGAAGGTGATCCAGGGCTGGGCGGTCAGTTCGACGCTCTCGGGGAGCTGGTCCTGGTTGAGCAGGGGCCCTCGATGGACGACGTCCAGCTTCAGCGCGTGGCCGAGCTCCCGGAAGACCGCCAGGTCGACGGGGTCCGACGTGGTCACCCGCAGGAAGAGGGTCTTCAGCCGCGGATAGGCCCGGAAGAGCTGGGACGGATCCGGCAGCCGGACGGGGTCGGTCAAGGTCACCCGCTCCACCTGGGGCAGCGGGGGCGCCTCGTCGAGGAGGTCCGGATGCTCCGCCGTCACTTCGAGCGCCCTGAGCTCGTCGAGCGCGTCCAGGGCGAGCTGCCGCCTCAGGACCGAGTCGGGAACGGCGTGGAAGGCGACCGTTTCGAGGCGGTGATGCCCCCGCACCCCGGCCGACCACAGAGCCGCGCACAGGCCCGGCCCCAGGTCGAGACGGGTGAGCCCGGGCGGCAGCGACAGCGTCTGCCACCGCTGGTGCCCGCGCTCGGGCCAGTGCAGCCGCAGCGACGTGAGCTCCGGCATGTCCGCCAGGACGTCCAGTCCTTCCGGGCACTCGTCCAGGGAGACATGGAAGGTCCGCAGCGCGCTGCTGTCCAGCTCCGCCAGGTGCGAGATCCCCTTCGTGGCCCCGATCCACAGGCCGTGCAGCGGCGCGCAGTGGCCGAGCGTCCGCAGGTCGACGACCTCCGGGCACTGCTGGAGGGACAGGTCCACGAGCGCCGGCGTGGCGAGGTCCGCCGGACCGGCCGCCGCCAGCGGCCCGTTCAGCTGGATCCGGGGCCGTCCGCCCCAGCGCTTGAGCACGCGCAGCTGCTCCGCCGTCTTGGCGACGAACTGAAGCTGTTCGAAGTCCTCACCGGCCCAGGGAAGCGCGCCGACCACCGCCTCCGCGTAGTGCTCCGTGTCGAACCGGTCCCACGACCACGCCAGCTGCGCCCGCACCCGGACCGACGGATGCGTCGCGTACCGCGCCAGCAACGGAATAGCCCGGTCGTCCGCCACCACCGTCGCCGCCACGACCACCGCGTGGGCGACCACGTCGTCGAGCCCCTCCGGCCCCGGCAGCAGGTCCAGCACCACCTGCCCCGCCGCCGCCAGCGCCTTCGCCGCCTCCTGGTCACGGGGCGGGACCAGCTCCGCCGCCGCCTTCTCGACCCGCGTACGGACGTCCGCGTCGACCTCCGTCGCCTGCTCCAGGCAGGCGGCGGCCAGCAGGTGCAGCCGGTACCGGTTGGGCTCCTCGCGCTCGCCGCGCTCCAGCAGCTTGCGGAGGAGCTCCGCGCGGGCGCGCGGCGGGGCGTGGCCGACGGCCATCCGGAGGACGTCCTCCCACTGGTCGTCGTGGGCGTGGTTGACGAGCAGGTCGAAGTCCCAGTCGTCGACGGCGGCCTGGGCGCCCAGGTAGTCCTGGAACGTCCGGTGGATGAAGTCCAGGGTCTCGCTGGTCGGCTGCCGCAGCAGCCCGCTGCGCAGCACCAGATGGCGCAGGATCTCCTCGGCGCTGCCCCGGGCCGCGACCGCGGGCATCGCGGGGAGGGCACGGTCGAGGATCTCCACGGCCCGGTCCCACTCGATCTCGGAACGGCCGTTGCGGATCAGCCAGTACGCGATCTTCTGGAGGAGCGCGGTCTGGGCCTGTTCCAGCTCCGGGCCCTCCAGGCCGACGACGATGTCGCGCTCGCGGTCCCGGCGGATCAGGAGGAGCTCCAGCGCGGCCCGGTAGAGCTCCATCCGGCCGTGCGGCAGGTAGCCGCGCCGGGAGCGGTTGAGGGCGCAGATCAGCGCGCACATCAGGGGGTTGGTGGCCAGCCGGCCGAGGTCGCGTTTGGTGACGACCGCGGCGGTCAGGGAGTCGCGGAACGCCCGTAGCCGCTCGTCGTGCGCCTGCCCGGCGGCGGTGTGCCAGCGGTCGATGAAGTCGGCGACGTCGGCCCGGCTCATCGGCTGGAGCTCCAGCTCGGTGAACCCGGCGTCCGACAACCAGCCCTCGCGCACGGCGGAGGGCCGGGTGGTGAGGACGTAGCGCGCGTCGGGGTATGCGGCCAGGAGGTCCTTCAGCCAGGACAGGGTGCGCCGGCGGTCGGCCTCGGGGACCTCGTCCACGCCGTCGATCAGGATCAGCGCGGTGCCCTCGGCCAGCCGGCGGGTCACCCAGCCCTGCGCGGCGGGCAGCCCGGCGAGCGGCCGGGCCGCGGCGGCCAGGAACTCCTCGGGCTGCGGAAGTTCACCCTGACGTATGAGGGTGCGCAGCGGCAGGGTGAGCGGCATGCAGCCGCTGAGGTGGCCGAGGCCGGGCGGCAGGTCACCGCGGGCGGTGACGGTGGCCAGCCATTGCAGGAGGGTGGTCTTGCCCGACCCGGCCGCGCCCCGCAGCAGGACCCGCCGCTGCCCGGCGAGGGCCTCCTCGGCGCGCTGCGGCGCGGGTACGGACCGGGCGGGGCCCGCCGGGTCGCCGGTGGGCGGCTCGAAGCCCTGCCCGTCCGCCGGGCCGCCCGCGCCGACCAGTTCGAGGCTGAGGTACGCGGCGTCCAGCGGCCAGGTCTCGCCCTCGCCGTCGGAGAGGGTGAGGCCGATGATGGTGAGCGCGCCGGCCTTCTCGACGAGGTAGTCCCGCAACCGCTGTTCGAACACCTCGACCTCCAGCTGCCGGTGCGAGGTGAGCGAGCGCGACTCCGGTTTGTGGCCCGCCATCAGGCACTCGCTGAGGAACCGGAAGTGCGACCACAGGGTGGCCGAGGGGGTGACGGTGAGGCGTCCGTGCCGCCAGCCGCCGGGGTCGGCGCAGACGACGCCGGCGAGGAGGCCGTCGACGAAGACGGCGGAGCCGGACATGCCCGCCCACGGCGAACCGCCGCCACCGGGCTCCTCGGGGGCGGCGTGCTCGCTGTCGAGGACGTGGCGGCCGCCGATGAGGTTGCTGCCCGGCTTGAAGGTGCCGACGATCTGCTCGGTGTCGAGCTCGTCGTCCCCGTCCCGCTGGACCTGCGGGAAGCCGACGGCCTGGGCGCCGGGCCAGGCCCGCAGGTCGTAGGCGCGGCCCCAGACGAGCGGCTCGAAGGCCGCCGCGGTCTCCACGTCGACGAGGTCCCGCTCGGCGACCAGCAGGGCGGCGTCGCAGCGCCGGCTGTCGTCGCGCGCCCAGACCGTACGGCAGCGGACCGGGCCGGTGCCGCCGGGCACGACGGCCCGTGGGGTGTCGCAGTCGCCGATCACGTGTGCGGCGGTCAGTACCAGGTTCGGTGTGAGCAGATAGCCGCTGCCCTGGGCCCGGCCGAATACGGCCGCGATGCGTTCCTTCGCCGGGTGCACGCCCCGCTCCCTCCTGGCCTCCGCCTGACTGAGCGCGGCGCTGACGATACGCCAGATGAGGGGCGGGTGTGGGGGATCGGAGGGGGACGGCGGTACGGAGCCGCGGACTCCGCCCGGCCCGTCCCCTCCACCGTCTCAGCCCTCGGTGGCGGCCCCGGCGCCCCTCGCCCGCAGCCCGGCGCTCAGCCACTCCACGGCCGGGCCCATGCCGGGCGTCACCGGCCAGCCGTTGACGACGGCGACGAGCCGCCAGTACCGCTCGTACCGCGAGTCATTGCCGATCTCCAGCCGTCCCAGCAGCCACTCCCGGAACTCCGGCCCGTCCTCCCGGCCGGACAGCTCGGCGCTCCGCCGGACGAGCTCGTCGACGATCGGCCCGGCGGCCTCGGAAGCCGGGTCGATGCCCGCCTCGCGGGCCGCGTCCGTCCGGGCCCGCATGATTTCGGCCAGTTCCCGGGTCTCGTCCGGGCCCGGCCGCCCGACCTCCTCGGCTGCCCGGACCTGGTCCTCGGCGGCGCGCCGCATCCCGGCGCGGAACTCGTCGTCCTGGACGAGCTCGGCCAGCTCGACCCAGGCCGCGACCTGCTCCGGGGCCGGGTCGTCCGGCAGTACGGGCACGGAGCCGCGCATCGTCGTCATGAACGCGTCGTCGACGTCGACGCCTTGGAAGGCGTGGTCGATGAAGTCGTGGATCAGGCGGCGGCGTTCCTGGTCCGAGAGGTTCGCGAGCTTGTGCATGAGTTCCGTCTCCTCGGGTGTCGCCCCGCGTCCGGCCACCGCTCTCAGCACGGCCCGGCGCAGCCGCAACGTGCGGATCTGCACCTCCAGCGCCTCGGCGTGCGCCGCGGCGACCTCGGTGACGGTGATCTCGCGCTCCAGCACACGCCGGATGTCCACGAGCCCGACGCCGAGGTCGCGCAGCGTCCTGACGAGGCCGAGGCGGGCGAGCGCCTCCTGACCGTAGAGCCGGTAGCCCGCGGGGGTGCGGGCGGTCGGCGGCACCACTCCGGCATCGGACCAGAACCGGATGGTCTTGACCGTGAGACCGGTCAGCCGGGCCAGGTCACCGATGGAATGGAGGGCGTCGTCGTCCATGTCCGCCACCTTGGGGTCTCCCTCAGCTGGAGGGTCAAGCGTAGGCGGCGACGACCTCGCGCAGGACGCGGAACGCGGCCGTCCGAGCCCCGCCTGGGCCCCGCCCCCCGCTCAGTGCGGGTGCCCGCCGGCCCCCTCCCGCAGCTCGAACCAGACCCGCTTGCCGACGAGGTCCAGCCCGTCCCACACCCACGTCACCCCGGAGGCGTGCGCGAGCCGCCGCACGAGCCCGAGCCCCCGGCCGCCCTCCCCCACGTGCTGCGGGCCGCGCGGCCACGGCGGCCGGGCGGGGTCGTCGTCCCGTACGGCCACCACGACGTGCCCCTCGCCGACGGTCATCTCCACGCTGAGCTCGGGCACGCGCGCGTGCCGCACGACGTTCGCGACGGCGTCGGAGACGCAGATCCGCGCGTCCTCGATCAGCGGCCGCCGCTCCGCCGCGACGAGGGCGGCGGTGACGAAGTCCCGGGCGAGCCGGGCGGTGGCGGGGCTGGTGGGGGCCACCATCTTGTAGCTTTCCTGCCGGACGGGCACGGCGACGACGCCGGGGCTCGCGCTCATCGGGCCTCCCCCTCCGCGTACATCAGGTTGATCCCGTGCGCCCCGACCACCATGCGCGGTACGGGTCCGCCGTCCGGCGTGGGTGCCGCTCCCCGTTCTGTCCTGAAGCCGAAACGGGCTCTCGCCCAGAGGGTGATCCGGCGGCTAAGGTCTCGCATGTCGACGCTCCTTGTAAGCGTGGGCCACGCCCCCGGGCCGTTCACGCGGTCGCGGGGGACTTCGCTGACCCGGTCAGCCTGCCGCCGTTCGGCTGCCGGAAGTTGCACCGATCTGTGCAACGTCCGGACGTGACTTCTGGCGTCAGACGCCGACCCACTCGGCGAAGTGGGCCAGGGTCCCCCGGCTCTGCCGCTCACGCTTCCGGAGCTGTACGACCGTCTCGCGGACCTGCGGGTGGTATCGCGTCTGCTGGGGTGCCACCCGCTGGGCGTCCAGCAGGCTGCGGAACGCCGCGTCGTCCTGGCCGGTCCACAGGTGCGAGCGCGCCAGGTCGATGTGCACCTGGCCGGCGCGCATGGCGGGCCAGCCCTCGGGAATGCGGAGCGTCCGGCCGACGCGCACCGCCTGGGCGTGGTCGTTGTGGTCGGCCAGGGCTGAGATGCGGTGCGCCGCGACGTTGGTGGGGCCGAACGCGTACCAGTGCACGCCCCTCTCCCGGAAACCGATCCGGTCCGGCGCGACCACCTCCGGGGGGTCGGAACCGAGCCAGCGGGCCGGTGTCACGTCCCCGGTGCGCCGCGCGTACCGCTCGGCCTCCTCAAGGTGACCGTGCGCCGCGTCCATGTCACCGCACCGGACGTCGAGGAGCGCGGCCGCGAGCTCCATCTGCCCTGTTGCCGCGTCCCGTTCAGGCCCTTCGGCCACGTCCTCCACGTACCGCATCCCGACCGCGTGCAGGCGCCTACCGGTGGCGAACTCGCCCGAGCGCAGGCACGCGATGGTGTGCATCCACTTCGCCATCGCCGCAAGCGACGGATCCTGGGCGCGCTCACACGCGTACTCCGCACGGCCGGCGGCGACGAGCGAGAGGTCGTGGAACCCGAACTTCGCCGAGACATTGAACGCCACCCGGTCCAGCCCCGCCAGCAGGGCCCACGCCCGAGGGTCGCCGGTGGCATGGGCGACGGCGATCGCCTCCACCATCAGGGCGGGCAGATCCGCCGCGGCCTTCCGGAGATCGGTCTCATGTACGAGCAGGCAGACACGGTCACGATCACCGGCCAGTTGTTCCAGTGGGCGAGGCCGAACGCTCGGATCGTGACCGAGGTTGTGCAGATTCAAGGCCTCCCGGATGGGCTGGATCAGCAGATCCAGCTGATCCCGCCGCAGCTCGTCGAGATAGGGCTGCCCCAGCAGATCGGCGGGCATAACCCCAGGCCACGAGCACACGCCGCCACTAGCTCGGGCGACGCGGGCCGCTGCCCGCACTCCACCTTCGACAGCAGCGACTTGGAGACATGGGCCCGCATCGCCAACCCCTGCTGAGTGAGCCCCCGGTCCGCGCGCCGCTCCGCGATCCGCGCGCCGATGTACTTGTCAATCTCGTCAGGCATACTGAGCTCCGTTCTGACTTCGACACTCGGAACGGTACTCCTGGCACACCCGGGAGTAAGGCCAACGGCCCCCAAACCGGGGGCCGTTCGTCTTTGCGGGCGAGCCCGGACGGCTCCCTGCACGGCAGCCGACCGCGATGTGGTCAACCGGTGATCTTTTATTCCGGAACGGGAATAGTTCGCGGTGCACGTGGACGCGCCACCCGACGCTTCACTAGCGTCGACCGGCGGCCTCGGGCGAGGCCGGGACAAGGGGGCACCATGGCGCGCCAGGAACTGACCCGGCTCACCGGCAGGTCCGGTGGACCCCAGTGCGATGACGACGACTGCCCCAACGTGTACCGCCATGAGGGCAGGAGCAGCGTCGTCGTCCAAGGCGACATCTACCGCGGCTTCGTCGCGCCGGAGGGCGAAGCCCTCGTAGAGATCCCGGAATCGGTACTGAAGGAGGCGGTCCGTGCACTTGGATGGCGAGGAGTGGCGGAAGGCCTTCGACGCCTTCCAGACGGACGCGTGGCGATTCGAGGCGCAGCCGACCTACACCATGCCCCGGGAGGCCGAGAGCGTGGCCGCGTTCCTGCGGGGCGAGCCGATGCCGCCGGGACACAACGCCCGCTGGCACGAGCGCATTCGCGAGTACGTGGCGTCCGGGCGCCGCATAGGCCGAGTACGCATCGTCCGGCAACCGCTCACCGCGTACCAGAGGTACCAGTTCGCCTGGGGCATCCCCGAAAACATCCGGGCCGGGGAGGACATCCGCGTCCTCGATGTCACCCATGACGACCACGGGCTGCCGTTGACGACCACCGACTGGTGGATGTTCGACGACGCCCGCGTGGTGCACCTGAACTTCCGGACCGACGGGACCCAGATCAACCGCGAAACCGTCAGCGGCGACACCTCGCCGTACCGGGAGTGGAAACGCCTGGCGCAGGCCGCATCCGTGCCGTTCGCCGAGTATGTGAAGACGGCGGGTGACATTCGAGCCTGAGCAGCTGGGTCAGTCGCAGACGGATCTGGCGGAGAAGCTCCGTGAGCTACGCAGGCGGGCCGGCCTCACCGGGGACCGGCTCGCCAAACGCTGCAACATGTCCCAATCGCAGATCAGCAAATTCGAGACAGGCAAGAAGACACCCCGGCTCCTGGACGTCGAGCGGATCCTTCGGGCTCTCGACGCTCCTCCCGCCTTGATCGCCGAGATCACCGCACTCGCCCGGATCGCCAATACCGAATGGCAGGACAAGCGCTCCTCCTGGCGGCGCGGGCTGGAGAAGCGCCAGGCGGAACTCCTGGCCCTGGAATCCGAGTCGACCACATTCCGATTCTTCCTGCCCGCCATGATCACCGGGTTGCTGGCGACCCCGGAATACGTGCGAGCGAGCCTGACTCACTCCCCGGGAGACACGTCGAGGACGGTCGCACGGAAGCTGGAGCGGCAGGCCGTGCTCTACGACACCTCCAAGTCCTTTACGTTCCTGCTCACCGAGCAGGCAGTGCGATGGGCGATCATGCCCGCACCGGCCATGGCCGTGCAGATCGACCGGATCGTGTCGCTCTCCCATCTACCGAACCTGCGATTCGGCGTCATTCCCTGCGGCACCGTCATGACGCGAGGCCCTATGAACACCTTCACGGTGTACGACGAGCGGCTCGCGACGGTGGAGAACTTCACCGGCAGGCTGGTGTTCCGCGACCCCAGGGACATCGCGGAACATCTCGACGTGTTCGCCGGGTACGAGCGTAGGGCGCTCACCGGGGATCCGGCCCGGGAGCTCCTTTCCCTATGGGCTGACGCATACCGGTCTTGATCTTTATTTCACTACGGAAATTCCTCTGGAAGAGTCGCAGCCCCGCCGGGAACATTGCGCCATGACCGCCCGGAAGGCGGCCGGATACCCGAGAGAAACAGGTGGACCATGGCGCGGATCGATTTCTACGACCTCCCCATCGAGGGAATCCAGTTCGCAAAGGCATGCGGGGGCAACACGCACCCCGACGGCGAATCGTGCGTCACCCTCGCCCGCGTCGACGACGGCGTCTGGGCCGTAGGCGACAGCAAGCGGCCCGAGCAGGAGCCGCTGAGGTTCAGCACCGCCGAGCTGCGGGCCGCCGGAATCGACCCCGGACGCTTCGGCCTCTCGGCCTAGCTGTACGTCCGCGGCCCCGGCCCGTCGCCACAGCGCTCGGCGCCGGGGCCCATCGGTCCACGGAGCGGTGACATCGTTGCACGTGCACGGATACATGTGGGTCGGCGAGAAGTCGACATTCGACAAGGAAGGCGTCCGGAGACCGGAGAGCCCGGCATTCACACGGTCGGAGGTTCCGCCGATGCAGACGGCGCATTGGCTGTTGAAGCCGGCCGGGGTGGTCCGGGGCACCTGGACGGACCCGGAAACGGCCGTGGACTGGCTCACGGCGCGGCTCGCCGAGCACGCCCCCAGGTTCCTTTCACCACAGGACAGAGACGCACGGCGGCTGGCGGGACAGGGCCGTGCCGCCCGGGAGAGGTTGAGCTGGGGCGGGGACGTGTCGCTCGGGCATTACCTGAACCAACCGCTGTTCCTGTCACTGGCGTTGGTGACCTGCTCGCCGAACCGAGCCGCACCGGCGCTGCCCTGCCCGGCTCCCTGACCGGTGCGGCCCCCACACACAGAGGCCGCACCGGCAAAGCGACAACGCCCCCTACCGCTCCGCGATCACCACAGCGGAAGCGACCCCGCGTCATGGCTCAGCGACACATGCCACGACGTCACCCCCAGCTCCTCCGCCCGCGTCGCCACCGTCCCCGTCACCACCAGCCGCGGCTGCCCGCTGCTCTCCGTCGTGACCTCGGCGTCCGTCCACAGCAGATTGCCGGGGGCGCCCAGCGCCTTGGCCACAGCCTCCTTCGCGGCGAAGCGGGCGGCGAGGGAGGCGATGCCGCGGCGCTCACCGCTCGGGAGGTACAGCTCGCGCTCCAGGAACAGGCGTTCGGCCATGGCCGGGGTGCGGCGGAGGGCCGCGTCGAAGCGGTCGATCTCGGCGACGTCGATGCCGACTCCTACGATCATTCGACCGTCACCGACTTCGCGAGGTTGCGCGGCTGGTCGACCTCGTTGCCGCGGGCCGTGGCCAGCTCGCAGGCGAAGACCTGCAACGGCACGGTGGCGACCAGCGGCTGGAGCAGGACGGGCGTCGCGGGGATCTCGATCAGGTGGTCGGCGTAGGGGTGGACCGACGAGTCGCCGCGCTCGGCGATGACGATCGTACGGGCGCCCCGGGCGCGGATCTCCTGGATATTGGAGACGATCTTGTCGTGCAGGACGGAGCGGCCCCGGGGGGACGGGACGACCACGACCACCGGCACGTCGTGCTCGATGAGCGCGATCGGGCCGTGCTTGAGCTCGCCCGCCGCGAAGCCCTCGGCGTGCATGTACGCCAGCTCCTTGAGCTTGAGGGCGCCCTCCAGGGCCACGGGGTAGCCGACGTGCCGGCCGAGGAAGAGGACGGTGTTCTTGTCGGCCAGGGAGCGGGCCAGCTCGCGCACCGGCTCCATGGTCTCCAGGACCTCCTCCACCTGCGTGGCGATCTCGGAGAGCTCGCGGATCACCGAGACGATCTCGTCGCCCCACTTGGTGCCGCGCACCTGGCCCAGGTACAGGGCGACCAGATAGCAGGCCACCAGCTGGGTGAGGAAGGCCTTCGTCGAGGCGACGGCGACCTCGGGGCCCGCGTGGGTGTAGAGGACCGCGTCCGACTCCCGCGGGATCGTCGAGCCGTTCGTGTTGCAGATCGCGAGCACCTTCGCGCCCTGCTCCCGGGCGTGCCGCAGGGCCATCAGGGTGTCCATGGTCTCGCCCGACTGGCTGATGGCGATGACGAGCGTCCGCGGGTCGAGGATCGGGTCGCGGTAGCGGAACTCGCTGGCGAGCTCGGTCTCGCAGGGGATGCGGGTCCAGTGCTCGATGGCGTACTTGGCGATCATGCCGGCGTGGTACGCCGTGCCGCAGGCCACGATGACGACCTTGTCGACCTCGCGGAGCACGGACGCGGGGATCCGCACCTCGTCGAGGGAGAGCGCGCCCGCCGCGTCGATGCGGCCCAGGAGGGTGTCGGCGACGGCCTTCGGCTGCTCGGCGATCTCCTTCAGCATGAAGTAGTCGTAGCCGCCCTTCTCGGCGGCCGAGGCGTCCCAGTCGACGTGGTACGCCCGGACGTCCGCGGGCGCGCCGTCGAAGTCCGTGACCGTGACGCCGTCCCGGCGGGCCTCCACGACCTGGTCCTGGCCGAGCTCGATCGCCTCCCGGGTGTGGGCGATGAAGGCGGCGACGTCGGAGGCGAGGAACGCCTCGCCGTCCCCGACGCCGACGACGAGGGGGGAGTTGCGGCGGGCGCCGACGACCACGTCCGGCTCGTCCGCGTGCACCGCGACCAGCGTGAACGCGCCCTCCAGCCGGCGGCACACCTGCCGCATGGACTCGGCGAGGTCGCCGCAGGAGGAGAAGGCCTCGGAGAGCAGGTGCGAGACGACCTCGGTGTCGGTCTCCGAGGCGAGGTCGTGGCCCCGCTCCAGAAGCTCCGCGCGCAGCTCCGCGAAGTTCTCGATGATGCCGTTGTGGACGACCGCGACCCGGCCCGCGTTGTCGAGGTGCGGGTGGGCGTTGGCGTCGGTGGGGCCGCCGTGGGTGGCCCAGCGGGTGTGGCCGATGCCGGTGGGCCCGGAGGGCAGCGGCCGGTCCGAGAGCTCCTTCTCCAGGTTGGCGAGCTTGCCCGCCTTCTTCGCCGAGGCGAGCCCGCCGTCGGCCAGGACCGCCACCCCGGCCGAGTCATAGCCGCGGTACTCCAGGCGCCGCAGCCCTGCCAATACGACGTCGAGGGCGCACTGCCCTCCCACATAGCCAACGATTCCGCACATGCGCAGCAGCGTACGGCTCAGGCCCCGCCGGAGGTGCCACCAATGGCTCAACGGCCCCGTTCGATGCGGTCGATGGCCTCCTGGACGAGCTCCAGGTACTCCACCTCCTCGCAGCGCGGCTTGCTGCCCAGCTGGTAGCGGTCCAGGCAGTCGTCGAGGTCCTGGCCCAGGTCCTCGTCCGGCAGCTCCGCGCACAGCTCCCCGCACACCTGTGCGGCGAACGCGTCCCGGCCGCCGGGCCCGGTCCCGGACCCGGCCCCGCCCGGGCGCACGGCGCGGCGCGGGCCCGAACGGCCGCGCCCGTCCGCGCACCCCGGCGGGGCGGCGCGCTCACGCACGTCACGGCGATCGCGGCGATCACGGCATACGAGCCTGCGCACGGCGGCCCGCACGGAAAGGATGACCAACACGGCGTCCCCAGCATGGTGCGGCGGTCAGGAGGCAGGGACGCTAGTACTGACCGGCCAGTAGGTACAGGGCTCTCGGAGAACTTCACCTTCTGGAGCCGCCTGGAACCGCACGAGCCACACAAACCGCACAAGAACACCCTCACCCAGCACCCGGAAGTGAGCACCGAGCGTCACCCGCGCACAATGGGCCCGTGCCGACCACCACAGAGCAGCCGCAGCACCGTCGCCGCGCCGACTCGTCCCCGTACGTGGACCTCACCCGCGCGGAGTGGAGCGCGCTGCGGGAGAACACACCGCTGCCGCTGACCGCCGACGAGGTCGAGCGGCTGCGCGGGCTCGGCGACGTCATCGACCTCGACGAGGTCCGCGACGTCTACCTGCCGCTGTCCCGCCTGCTCAACCTCTACGTCGGCGCGACCAGCCAGTTGCGCGGCACGCTGAACACCTTCCTCGGCGAGGCGGGCGACCGCGGGCACGGCTCCCAGCCGGGCACCCCCTTCGTCATAGGCGTCGCGGGCAGCGTCGCGGTCGGCAAGTCGACCACGGCCCGCCTCCTCCAGGCGCTGCTGGCCCGCTGGCCGGAGCACCCCCGCGTGGAGCTCGTGACCACGGACGGCTTCCTGCTGCCCAACGCCGAGCTGCACCGCCGCGGCCTGATGTCGCGGAAAGGTTTCCCCGAGTCCTACGACCGGCGCGCCCTGACCCGCTTCGTCGCGGACGTGAAGGCGGGCCGGGACGAGGTCTCCGCGCCCGTCTACTCCCATCTGATCTACGACATCGTGCCCGGCGAGCGGCTGACCGTGCACCGCCCGGACATCCTGATCATCGAGGGCCTGAACGTCCTCCAGCCGGCCCTGCCCGGCACCGACGGCCGCACCCGGGTCGGCCTCGCCGACTTCTTCGACTTCAGCGTGTACGTGGACGCGCGCGCCGAGGACATCGAGCGCTGGTACTACGAGCGCTTCAAGAAGCTCCGGAAGACCGCCTTCCAGGACCCCGACTCGTACTTCCGCAAGTACACCCAGGTCTCCGAGGAGGAGGCCCTGGACTACGCGCACCGCAACTGGCGGACCATCAACAAGCCGAACCTGCTGGAGAACGTGGCGCCCACCCGCGGCCGGTCGAACCTGATCCTGCGCAAGGGCCCCGACCACAAGGTGCAGCGGCTCTCCCTGCGCAAGCTCTGACACCCGCGAGGACGTGACCCATGCTGCACCTGCGGATGATGACCCCGGCGGACCGCACCGAGGAGGTCGTGGCGCTCGTCGAGAAGACCGTGGGCGTCACCCATCTGGCCGTCCTCACCGGCGCCGCCCGCAGCCCGCGCGGCGACATCGTGCTGTGCGACGTGGCGCGCGAGGCGGCCGACGGGCTGCTGGGCGAGCTGCGCGCGGCCGGGCTGCCGGAGTGGGGCTCGGTCTCCGTCGACGACATCGGTCTGATGCTCTCGCGGCGCGCCGACGCGGCCGAGGAGGCGGCCCCGGGCGACGGGGCCGACGCGGTCGTCTGGGAGTCGCTGGTCGAGGAGACGCACGAGGAGTCCACGCTCACCGTCACGTTCCTGGCGTTCCTCACCGTCGCGACGATGCTGGCCGCCTGCGGCGTGATCATGGACAGCGCGATCCTGATCGTGGGCGCCATGGCGGTGGGCCCGGAGTTCGGCCCGCTGGCCGGGCTGTGCACGGCGATCGTGCGGCGGGCGCCCCGGCTGGCCTGGCGGTCGATGGCGGCGCTGCTGGTGGGCTTCCCGGTGGCGATGGCGCTGACCGGCGGCTTCAGCGTGCTGATGGACTGGGTGGGGCTCTTCCACGAGGCGAGGTTCCTCGCGGACCGCCCGCAGACCTCGTTCATCTGGCAGCCGGACGCCTTCTCCTTCGTGGTGGCGTTCCTGGCCGGCATCGCCGGGATCCTCTCCCTGACCTCGGCGAAGTCGGGGGCGCTGATCGGGGTGGCGATCTCGGTGACGACGGTCCCGGCGGCGGCGAACGCGGCCGTGGCGCTCTCGTACGGCAACTGGTCGGAGACCCGTGGCTCGGCCGTACAGCTCGCGCTGAACCTGCTGGGGATCATCGCCGCGGGCACGCTCACGCTCCTCGCCCAGAAGTGGTTCTGGGCGAGGCGGCGCGTCGTCACGGCCCGGGGCTGACCCGGCGGGGCGTGCGCCCCGGCCCCGGGGCTAGCCCAGGGCGGACTTCACCACGTCGGCCAGGCGCTGCGCGACCGCGCGCGCCTGCTCGATGTCGGCGGCCTCGACCATGACCCGGACGAGCGGCTCGGTGCCGGAGGAGCGCAGCAGCACCCGGCCGGTGGAGCCCAGCTCGCGCTCGGCGGTCTCGACGGCCTCGGTGAGCTCGGGCGAGGACGTGACCCGGGTCTTGTCGACGTCGCGGACGTTGATGAGGACCTGCGGGAGGCGCTCCATGACGCCGGCCAGGTCGGCCAGGGACCGGCCGGTGGCGGAGACCCGGGCGGCCAGCATCAGGCCGGTCAGGGTGCCGTCGCCGGTGGTGGCGTGGTCGAGGACGATGACGTGGCCGGACTGCTCGCCGCCGAGGGCGTAGCCGTGGGCCTTCATCTCCTCCAGGACGTAGCGGTCGCCGACCGCGGTCTGGACGAAGTCGACGCCCTCGCGCTCCATGGCCAGCTTGAAGCCCAGGTTGGACATCACCGTGGCGACGACGGTGTTCTTGCGCAGCGAGCCGGCCTCGCGCATGGCGAGGGCGAGGACGGCCAGGATCTGGTCGCCGTCGACCTCGTTGCCCTTGGCGTCCACGGCCAGGCAGCGGTCGGCGTCACCGTCGTGGGCGACACCGAGGTCCGCGCCGTGCTCGACGACGGCCTGCCGCAGCTTCTCCAGGTGGGTGGAGCCGCACTCGTGGTTGATGTTGAGACCGTCGGGCTCGGTGCCGATGGTGACCACCTCGGCGCCGGCCCGCGCGAAGGCCTCCGGGGAGACCCGGGCGGCCGCGCCGTGGGCGCCGTCGATGACGACCTTGAGGCCGTCGAGGCGGTTGGGGAGCACACCGATCAGGTGGGCGACGTAGTTGTCGAAGCCCTGGTCGTAGTCGCGGACACGGCCGACGCCGGCACCGGTGGGCCGGTCCCAGGGCTCGCCGGAGGCGTGGGAGCGGTAGGTCTGCTCGATCCGGTCCTCCAGCTCGTCGGCGAGCTTGTGACCGCCGCGGGCGAAGAACTTGACACCGTTGTCCGGCATGGCGTTGTGGCTGGCGGAGAGCATCACGCCGAGGTCCGCGCCGAGCGCGCCGGTGAGGTACGCGACGGCCGGCGTGGGCAGCACGCCCACCCGCAGGACGTCGACGCCGGCGCTGGCGAGACCGGCCACGACGGCGGCCTCCAGGAACTCCCCGGACGCGCGCGGATCTCGTCCGACGACGGCCACGGGGCGGTGGCCCTCGAACGTACCCGCCTCGGCGAGCACATGCGCCGCGGCGACCGACAGGCCGAGCGCGAGCTCAGCCGTCAGATCGGCGTTCGCGACGCCGCGCACACCGTCCGTACCGAAGAGTCGTCCCACTGGTGTCCTCCGAAAAACGCGGTACGGGTCCCACGAGCGGGCCCCCGCACATCAAGGTGTCGAGTCCGGGACCGGAGCGTTGCAGCCGGATACATCCAGGTATACGCCCCGTGCCGCCGATAGCCGAACGCCCCGGCGGGCACGGAGTGTGCCGCCGGGGCGTTCGAGCAGAAGCAGCGAAGCCGCGTGTTTAGCGCTTGCTGTACTGCGGGGCCTTGCGGGCCTTCTTGAGACCGGCCTTCTTGCGCTCGACCGCACGGTCGTCGCGGCTCAGGAAGCCGGCCTTCTTCAGCGGGCCGCGGTTGTTGTCCACGTCCGCCTCGTTCAGGGCGCGGGCCACACCGAGGCGCAGGGCGCCGGCCTGGCCGGACACGCCGCCACCCGCGATGCGGGCGATGACGTCGTAGCGGTCGTCGAGCTCGAGCACCTTGAAGGGCTCGTTGACTTCCTGCTGGTGCACCTTGTTGGGGAAGTAGTCCTCAAGGGTGCGACCGTTGATCTTCCACTTGCCGGAGCCCGGAACGATCCGGACGCGGGCGATGGCGTTCTTGCGACGGCCCAGGCCGGCGGCCGGCTGGGGGTCACCGAAACGGGAAGCGAGCGACTCGGAGGTGTACTCCGACTCCACGACCTCGGTCTCGGTGGTGTACTCCTCGACGCCAGCCTCGTCGTCGATGACGGGGGTCTCGGCGGTGGTCTCAGCCACGATTCTCCTCAGATACTTTCTGTCTGGTCGGCGGTGGCCGGGACTAGCCCTGCTTGACCTGGGTAATCTCGAACGGGACGGGCTGCTGGGCGGCGTGCGGGTGCTCGCTGCCCGAGTAGACCTTCAGCTTCGAGAGCATCTGACGGCCGAGGGAGTTCTTGGGAACCATGCCCTTGATGGCCTTCTCGACGGCCTTCTCGGGGCTCTTGTCGAGCAGCTCGTCGTAACGAACGGCACGGAGACCACCCGGGAAGCCGGAGTGGCGGTACGCCAGCTTCTGGGTCTTCTTGTTGCCGGACAGGTGAACCTTGTCGGCGTTGATGATGATGACGAAGTCACCCATGTCCATGTGCGGGGCATACACGGGCTTGTGCTTGCCACGCAGGAGGTTGGCGGCCTGAGAGGCCAGACGGCCCAGGACGACGTCCTGCGCGTCAATGATGTGCCACTGGCGCTGGACATCGCCGGGCTTGGGGCTGAACGTACGCACGGTCGTAGCCTTCGCTTCTTCGAGTGGGGTCTCCCCAAGCCCGCTAAGGCTGAGGGGACGGGTCCTGACACGGTCCTCCGGGCGGACAGTCCACCCTGGCGGCGGTCCGGGGACGCAACCCGAACACGCGCCGGCGGAATGTCGACCGACGAACAAGCGTAAGGGCCCCTCGCGTGAGAACGACTAGCCAATACGCATAACGAACTCGTAGAGTACCGGCCGCCTGCGTGCTGGGTCAAAACATGGTCCCACTAGTCGCCGCGGGCGGCGAGCCCGGCGGCCGCGGCACCGCTGTGACCTGCGGGTCCGGTGTTCCCGATCTTCCGGCGGGGCGGAGGGCGCCCCGCGCGGGCCCTACCGCCGGCGGGCCACCCGGCCCTCGTCCCACACCGGCTCCGGGACCTCCCGCACCAGCCCGTCCGCGCCGAACACCACGAAACGGTCGAAAGACCTCGCGAACCAGCGGTCGTGCGTGACGGCGAGCACAGTGCCCTCGTACGCCTCCAGCCCCTCCTGGAGCGCCTCCGCGCTCTCCAGGTCGAGGTTGTCCGTCGGCTCGTCCAGGAGCAGGGCCGTCGTGCCGGCCAGCTCCAGGAGCAGGATCTGGAAGCGCGCCTGCTGGCCGCCCGACAATTTCTCGAAGCGCTGGTCGCCCTGCTTCTCCAGCTCGTACCGGCGCAGCACGGACATCGCGCCGCCGCGGTCCTTCGCGTGCTCCGTCCACAGGATGTCGACGAGCGTGCGGCCCAGCAGCTCGGGGTGGGCGTGGGTCTGCGCGAAGTGGCCGGCCACGACCCGCGCGCCCAGCTTCCACGCGCCCGTGTGCGCGACGTCCTCACCGGCGAGCAGCCGCAGGAAGTGGGACTTCCCCGAGCCGTTCGAGCCGAGGACCGCGACCCGCTCGCCGTAGAAGACCTCCAGGTCGAACGGCTTCATCAGGCCCGTGAGCTCCAGGCCCTCGCAGGTCACGGCGCGCACGCCGGTGCGGCCGCCGCGCAGCCGCATCCGGATGTCCTGCTCGCGCGGCGGCTCCGGCGGCGGCCCGGCCTCCTCGAACTTCCGCAGCCGGGTCTGGGCCGCGGCGTAGCGGGAGGCCATCTCGTGGCTGACCGCGGCGGCCTGCCGCAGATTGATCACCAGCTTCTTCAGCTGGGCGTGCTTCTCGTCCCAGCGGCGGCGCAGCTCCTCGAAGCGGGCGAAGCGCTCCTTACGGGCCTCGTGGTACGTGGCGAAGCCGCCACCGTGCACCCAGACGTCGCTGCCGGCCGGGCCGGGCTCGACGCTGATGATCTTCTCGGCGGCGCGGGCCAGCAGCTCGCGGTCGTGGGAGACGAAGAGGACGGTCTTCTTCGTCTCGCGCAGCCGCTCCTCCAGCCAGCGCTTGCCGGGGACGTCCAGATAGTTGTCCGGCTCGTCGAGCAGCAGCACCTCGTCCGTGCCGCGCAGCAGCGACTCCAGCACCAGCCGCTTCTGCTCGCCGCCGGAGAGGGTGCGGACCTGGCGCCACTGCGCCTTGTCGTAGGGGACGCCGAGCGCGGCAGTCGTGCACATGTCCCAGACGGTCTCGGCCTCGTACCCCCGCGCCTCGGCCCAGTCGGAGAGGGCCTGGGCGTACGCCATCTGCGCGGCCTCGTCGTCCCGCTCCATGATCGCGGTCTCGGCCTCGTCGACCGCCCGCGCGGCTTCCCTGATGCGCGGCTGGGCCACCGAGACCAGCAGGTCACGGACCGTACGGTCGTCCCGCACGGACCCCACGAACTGCGGCATGACACCGAGGCCGCCGGTGACCGACACGGAGCCGCCGTGCGGCTGGAGCTCACCGGCGATCAGCCGCAGCAGCGTCGTCTTGCCCGCGCCGTTCGCGCCGACGAGGGCCACCGCGGCGCCCTCCCCGACCCGGAACGAGACGTCGCCGAGCAGCACCCGTCCGTCGGGAAGGTAGTACTCCAGATGTGCCGCGTCCACGTGTCCCATGAGAGGGATTGTCGCCGCCGTCGAGGCTCCCGACCAACACGATTACGATGCGCCCCATGAGTTTTGGGCAGGGAGGGCCGCAGGGGGCCCCGGGGGATCCCCATCAGCCGATGCCGCAGCCGCAGTGGGGTCCGCCCCCGCCGCCGCAGCCGCCCGCCCCCTGGGGGCCCGGCGTCCCCGGCGCGGCGACCGGCGCGCCGCAGACACCCGACTGGGCGGCGCTCGCGGACAACACCGCGCACCGGGGCCGCCGGCGCAAGCTGCTCTTCGTGGGCGGCGGCGTGCTGGCCGCGGGCGCGGTCGCGGCGATCGTGGTGACGGCCGTGGCCTCCCAGGGCAGCGGCGGCGGCAAGAAGGCGGCCGGCCCGACCGCCCCGGCGTCCCCCGAGCCGTCCTTCTCCCCGGTAGCGCCCCCGGCCCCGCCGAACCCGGACGAGTTCATAGCCAGCGCCGACAAGGACAAGGCGACGCTGAGCACGAAGACGCTCTTCCCGCACTCCAGGCCGGTCCTCGACAAGCGCAAGTACAAGCGCGTCGACACGGCCACCACCACGGACTGCGCCTCGGCCACCCAGGGCGGCCTCGGCTCCGTCCTTACGGACAACGGCTGCCGCAAGATGCTGCGCGCGACGTACGTACGGGACGGCGTCGCGGTGACGGTCGGCGTCGCCGTCTTCGACACGAAGGCCGCGGCGGACAAGGCGAAGGAACAGTCGACGGGGAACATCACCTCCCTGTCGGACGACGACACCCCGGCCTTCTGCCGCTCCACGGCCTGCCGCCTCACGGCGAACGCGGAGGGGCGCTACGCGTACTTCACGGTCGCCGGCTACACCAACGGGAAGGCCGTCGGCGAGGACGACAAGGCGGCGCTGACGGCGGGACGCGACGTGGCCGGCTACACCTTCCGCCGCATCAGGGCCCGCGCGGACCAACAGGCGAAGGCGTCGGTGGCGTCCCCGAGCACGGCCCCGACGGCAGGGAAGCAGAAGCAGGCGTAGGGCGGCGGTGGGGGGTGCCCTGCCGGGGCTTTCCCCTACCCACCCCTTCCCGCTGCATCCGATGTGCGGCTCCGCCGCGTGGCGGGGGCAAGCCCCCGGGCCCCCTTTTCCGCGCTGACGCGCGGTGTCCTCAACGCCGGCCGGGCTGAATTTCGCCCGGTTCCGGGCAACAATTCAGCCCGTCCGGCGTTTGAGGACCGGGGCCTGGGGCGGAGCCCCGGTTCGGGAAGGGGCGGGGTGGGGAAAAAGCCCGCCGCAGGCGCCCCCTACCCCACGCTGTCCCCCGCCTCGCCCCCCTCCCCCGGCCCCCCGGAAGACGGCGGCGGCGGCACCGTAGGCGCCTTCCGCTCCGCCCCCTCCACCTTCGCCACCTGCGCCCGCACCAGCTCCGGCGGGATCTCCACGCCCTCCGGGTCCGACAGGCTCGTCGCGAAGAACATCGCCAGCGTGCTGCCGGACCGCACCACCGTGATCAGGCTCGGGGCCCGCTCCGCCGCGTTCTCCAGGCGGTACGCCACCGCCTCGTCGCCCAGCTCCGGCGCCGGCAGCGTCCGCACGGACGCGAACTCCTGCGGCTCGCCCTCGCCCGTGCGCATCCCGAAGCCGTCGGCGCACGCCTCGGCGGCCGACCGCAGCCCCCTGAGGGTGGCGGCCGCGCCGTCGCGCCCGTACGTGGAGACCCGGATCATGCCCATCAGGCCCTCGAAGTCCAGGCCCTCCCCCGCCTTGGCGAAGGTGTTCACCACGGACGCCGCGGGCTTCGGCCGCGGCTGCGAGCCCAGCACGTCGACCAGCGGGCGGCACGGCGCCCGGTCCGTGCCCGGCCGGCCGCCGCCGGCCGCGCTCTCGCCCGCCTTCTCGATCTGGAAGCCGGGCACCTCACGCGCCCCGAGCTCGACGTGCTTCAGCTGCGCCGGGCTGAGCACCCGCACGGCGTCGCGCGCGTCCTTGCCCTCGCCCCGGACCCCGCCCGAACGCCCGGACCTTCCGGTCCCGTCCGCCGCGCCGTCACCGCCCACGCATCCGGCGGTCAGCCCGAGGGCCACGACCGCGGAGACCGCCACCATCGCCTTCACAACTTCCACCCTCCCAGCGCCCTCGGGGTCCGTCCGCTCGCCACGCCCGGAACCACGGTTACCCTCTGAACGACTGTCCGATACAACCGGCTACAACCGGCAGGGAGGGGGCCGGCGTGGCGTTCATGGAGCTCCGCCCGTCCGCACGCTCATGAAGATCGCGCTTCTCGTCCACCACGCCTACGGCGCCGGCGGCACCGTCCGCGCCACCACCGGCCTCGCGAACGCGCTGGCCACCCGCCACGACGTCGAGCTCGTCTCCGTCTACCGCGGCGCGGACGCCCCGAAGCTGCCCCCGCACCGCCGGGTCCGGCTGATCCCCCTGATCGACGTCCGCGAGGACGCCCCGGGCTCCGAGAACGACAACGAGCTCCAGCACCAGCCCAGCGCCGTCCTGACCGGCGCCGAGGGCTCGCCCCGGATGTTCAGCCGCCTCGCCGACCTCCGGATCACGCAGTACCTCCAGGCCACCGACGCCGACGTGGTGATCGCCACCCGCCCCGGCCTGACCGGCTACCTCGCCCGGGCCGCCGACGACCGCGGGACCGGCCCGGACGGCCGGGCCCCCGCCTTCCTGCGGCTGGCCCACGACCACCTGACGTACGACGCCCACGACCCCGAGGTCCGCGCCGCGCGCGACGCGGCCGTCGCCCGGCTCGACGGCTTCCTCACGGTCACCGAGCAGGACGCCACCGCCTACCGCGCCCGGCTCCCCCGGCCGCCCCGCCTCGTCCGGTGCCTGCCCAACGTCGTCCCCGCCCCCGCCGTCGAACCGTCCGACGGCACCTCCCGGATCGTCGTCGCCGTCGGCCGCCTCGTCCCGGCGAAACGGTTCGACCTGCTGATACGCGCCTTCGCCAAGATGTCCGCGGAGCGCCCCGACTGGTCCCTGCGGATCTACGGGCGCGGCCCCGACCGCGCCCGGCTGCGCGCCCTCGTCGAACGGCTCGGACTGAGCGACCGCGCCTTCCTGATGGGCCCGCACCCCACCACCGAGACCGAGTGGGCCAAGGCCGCCATCGGCGTCTCCGCCTCCGACGCCGAGTCCTTCGGGCTCACCATCGTCGACGCCATGCACTGCGGCGTCCCCGTGATCTCCACCGACTGCCCCGTCGGCCCCCGAGAACTGATCACCCACGGGGTCGACGGCCTCCTCGTACCCGTCGGCGACGAGGAAGCCCTCGCCACCGCCCTCACCGCACTCGCCGGCGACCCGGCCCGCCGCGCCGACCTCGGCACCGCCGCCCGCGCCACCGCCCGGCACTACACCCCCGACCGCATCGCCGAGCGCTTCGAGCGGATCGTCCAGGAGCTCCGCCCCGAACTGCTGCCCCCGCCGCCCGAACCCCTGCCCACGGCCGACGCCAAGGCCGCGCCCGCACCCGCGCTCGCCCTGCGCCGCACCGCCGCCCGCATCGTCCGCCCGCTGCGCCGCAAGCCGGAACCCCCGGCACCGGCACCCGCGCCCACCCCCGCCGCCCCCGCGCCGCTCAAGCCCCTGCGCCCCCGGGCCACCGCCCGCGCGACCCCCGACGGCGGGCTCGCCGTCCGGCTGCCCCGCGCCGGGCTCGGCGGCGAGCGGCTGACCCTCGTCGCACTGCTCCGCGGCACCGACGGCACCGGCCCCGGGGAGCGCGTCGAGCTGCCCCTGCCCCGCCCGGAGTCCGGCAAGGGCCCGTACACCGCCACCCTCGACCGGGCGACCGTCCCGCTCGCCGAGGGCCGCTGGGACTTCTACCTGGAGCGCGCCGACGACCGCACGCGCGCCCGCGTCCGCAGCACCCTCGTCGAACAGGCCAGGCTGCTCAACCTCTCCCTGGCCTCCGACGCCTCACAGGTCACCGCCTGGGTGCCCTACACCACCGCGGCCGGCTCCCTCACGCTCCGCGCCTGGCACCGGCCCGCCCACGCCGAGCTCGACGGCATCCACGTCGGCACGGACTCCCTCACCGTCGCCGCCACCCTGCACGGCGCCGCCGGCCCGCTCCCCGCGCACGGCCCCGTCACGCTCGTCGCCGTGTCACCCCTGGACAGCGCCTACGACATCGAGCTGCCCGCCGCCGTCCAGGACGCCCGGCGGGTCCGCGCCGCCCTGCCCTACCCGCTCCTCCTGGGCCGGCGCGGCACCGCCCACGACGTCTGGCCGCTGCGCCTGCGCCTCGCTCCGGGCGGCCCGCTCGTCCCGCTCGGCCGCCTCGCGGGCGACAGTGTGGACCGCAGGCGCACGGACGTGCACCCCGCCCGTACCCTGGAGCACGCGATCCGCGGCCCCGTGGCCGTACGACCCGTGTTCGATCCTGAGAACGATCTCACCCTTGACGTACGGGATGTGACTCAAGCCACAATGTAGGCTTCGCAGGCAACCGAAATCCCTCCCAAGGGTCTTAACCGACGGATCGGACCGCACCCGACGTAGACAAGTCCAGTGGTCCTCGCAAAGGGGACGACCCGGACACCCAGGCCCAGGGGGAAGGACGGACGCGACGCCCGAGACGCGCCGCGCAGACACCGCCATGAAGATCTCTTTCCTTTTGCAGAACGCCTACGGCATCGGCGGCACGATCCGCTCCACGTTCAACGTCGCCGGCGCCCTCGCCGCGCGGCACGACGTGGAGATCGTGTCGATCCACCGGACCGGCGGCACGCCCAAGCTCCCCCTGGACCGCAAGGTCAAGCTGGTCCATCTGATCGACCAGCGCGCCGACACCGGCGCCGACCGGGACAACCCCCTGCTCCAGCAGGACAGCGCGCACATCCCGCCGGTCGAGGCCAAGGGCGCCCACTTCAGCGCCCTCACCGACAAGCGCGTCGCGGAGCACCTCGCCCGCACCGACGCCGACGTCGTGATCGCCACCCGCCCCGGCCTCGTGATGTACCTCGCCGAGTTCGGCCAGGACCGCTATCTGCGGATCGGCCAGGAGCACCGGATCTACGGCACCCACGAGCCGAACATCCGCGCCGCCCAGGACCTCGCGATCCCGCACCTGGACGCCCACACGGCCGTCTCCGACGCCGACGCCGCGACCCACCGCGAGCACTTCCCCGACGTCAAGACCAAGCTGATCGCCCTGCCGAACGGCGTCCCGGCCTCCGAGGTCGAGCCCTCCGACGGCAGCGCCAAGCTGGTCGTCGCCGCCGGCCGCCTCATCCCCGTCAAGCGGTACGACCTCCTCGTCAAGGCGTGGGCCACCGTGGCCGCCACCCGCCCCGACTGGAAGCTGCGCATCTACGGCCGCGGCCCCCAGCAGGCCAAGCTCCGCGAGCAGATCGACCAGCTCGGCCTCAACGACCAGATCACGCTCATGGGTGCCCACTCCCCCATCGAGACCGAGTGGGCCAAGGGCTCCATCGCCGCCGTGACCTCCCGCGAGGAGTCCTTCGGCATGACGATCGTGGAGGCCATGAACTGCGGCGTGCCCGTCGTCGCCACGGACTGCCCGCACGGCCCCGGCGAGATCATCAGCGACGGCCACGACGGCCTCCTCGTCACCAACCTCGACAGCGACGCCATCGCCAAGGGCCTCCTCAAGCTCATCGAGGACGACGAGCTGCGCCGCGCCATGGGCCGGGCCGCCCTCGTCTCCGCCGAGCGCTACCACCCGGACGCCATCGCCCGCCGCTACGAGGAGCTCATCGCGAGCCTCGGCGGCGACACCGGCGCCACCACCGCCAAGGCCCCGGCCGGCGCCGACGCACAGGCCGAGCCCAAGCCCGCGCCCGTACCGCTGTCGAAGATGCTGCGCCGCACCGCTGGCAAGATCCTCCGGCCGCTCCGCCGGGGCGTCGCCAAGCCGGCCACCCCGCCGGTCAAGGCCGCCCTCAAGGAGATCGTCCGCAAGCCGCTGCGCTGCACCGCCTCCTGCCGCGTCGACGCCGACGGCAACATCGTCGTCTCCGTCGACCGCAAGGGCCTCTCCGGCGACAAGCTCTCCCTGACGGTCACCCGGCGCAAGGAGGGCAAGCCCGTCGCGGTGCCCCTCAAGGCACCGGCCACCCCCAAGGGCCCCTGGACCGCCGTCCTCGACCGCCGCGAGCTCAAGCTCGGCGAGGGCCGCTGGGACCTCCACGTCGTCCGGGGCGAGGACGGCGCCCGCCGCCGCGTCGTCTCGCACCTCGCCGAGGGCCGCGGCCTGGTGGAGCTGGAGCCGCTGACCGGCGCTCCCTTCACCTGGTGGGTGCCCTACCCGACCGTCGACGGCTTCCTCGCCCTGCGCGCCTGGCACCGCACCGCCCACGCCGAGGCCCGCGCCGTGCGCCAGGACAAGACCACCCTGACGGTCGAAGGCACCCTGCACGGCACGGAGTTCACCGCCGACAGCAACCCCGTCGTCGTCGGCACCCCGCGCGTGGACACCGCCGAGAAGCTCACGGCCGAGGTCACCGTCGTCGACGAGTCGAGCTTCACGGTCACCCTGCCGTACGACAAGATCCGCGCCTCCCGCAGCGTCGGCGACGAGGGCACCATCTGGGACCTGGCCCTGCGCCTGACCCCGGACGGCGAGCCCATCAAGATCGCCCGCCTGATCGGCGACATCGTCGACCGCAACAAGACCGATCTGTACCCGACGGTCGACGGCGTGAAGCCGTACTTCACGGTCAACAGCGACCTGGCGGTCAGCGTCCCGGCGTCCTGACGCCCGGAAAAGACGAAAGCAGGGCGGGCCGCTGTGTGCGGCCCGCCCTGCTTCTTTGCCCCGGCGGCTTCCCTGAGCCGGCCCGGCGAAGTCCGGTGCGGTTCGGCAACGCCCCGAAGGGGCGCGGGGAACTGCGCGACCAGCCACGACGCACCCGCGGATGACTCGCCGGAGTTCCAGCGGAGCGCCTAGCAGCAGCCGGCGCCCGGCAGCGTCCTGCGGTTCCGCGCCTCACGATTGCGCGCGGCGAGCTCGGAGTCCGCCGGATAGCCGACCTCCTCCAGCGTCAGCCCGTGCGGCCGCACCACATGCACCGCCGAGTCCCGCACGCCCGCGGCCAGCACCTTGCCCGGCCAGTCCACCGGCCGGTGCCCGTCGCCGACGAACAGCAGCGCGCCCACCAGCGAACGCACCATGTTGTGGCAGAACGCGTCCGCCCGCACGGTCGCGGTGACGACACCGGACGCGTCGCGCTCCCAACTCAGCTGCTGGAGCGTGCGGATGGTCGTCGCGCCCTCGCGCTTCTTGCAGTACGCGGCGAAGTCGTGCTCCCCGAGCAGCGCCCGCGAGGCGGAGTTCATCGCCTCGACGTCCAACGGCCAGTCGTGCCACAGGACATGACCACGCAGCAGCGGGTCCACGCCGCCCACGTGGTCGGTGACCCGGTAGGCGTACCGGCGCCAGATCGCCGAGAAGCGCGCGTTGAACCCGGCCGGCGCCTCGGAGACCTTCCACACCCGCACATCGTGCGACAGCCGGCCGGCCAGCCGGCGCAGCAGCTTCTCCTCGTGCTCGGCCCACACCTCGGCCGGCAGGTCGACGTGCGCGACCTGGCCCCGGGCGTGCACCCCGGAGTCCGTACGGCCGGCGACCGTCAGCTCGTAGGTCTCGGACGACCGCGTCACCGTACGCAGGGCGGACTCGATCTCGCCCTGCACCGTGCGCAGACCCGAGCGCTGCTTGGCCCAGCCGGAGAAGTCCTTGCCGTCGTACGACAGATCCAGCCGCACCCGCACAAAGCCGGGCTCAACTTCGTCACTCACCGCGTTCCTCTTTCAAGAAAATGCGGGACGGGCCCGCCCCCTCGAAAGAGGGAACGGACCCGTCCACTGCACGCATCAGATGCGTCAGGCGTCCTTGGACTCCTCGGCCGGAGCCTCGGCGGCAGCCTCGGACTCCTTGACCGCACGCTTGGTGGCGGCCTCGGCCTCGGCGACGGTCGCCTTCTTGGCGATCTCGCCCTCGACGAGCTCGATCACGGCCATCGGGGCGTTGTCGCCACGACGGTTGCCGATCTTGGTGATACGGGTGTAACCACCCGGACGCTCGGCGAAGCGCGGGGCGATCTCGGTGAAGAGCACGTGGACGATGCTCTTGTCCGTGATCGTCTGGAGCACCTGGCGACGGTTGTGGATGTCGCCCTTCTTCGCCTTGGTGATCAGACGCTCGGCGACCGGACGAAGGCGACGGGCCTTGGCCTCGGTGGTCGTGATGCGGCCGTGCTCGAAGAGCGACTTGGCGAGGTTCGCCAGCATCAGCTTCTCGTGCGCGGCACCGCCGCCCAGACGGGCACCCTTGGTGGGACGCGGCATGGTGTTTCTCCTAGGTGTCTGCCCCGGCCGTATCAGGTACCGGAGTCAGTATCCGAGCGGGCGGTCGCCCGTCGGAGACCGCGCCCCCGAAGGGGCGCGGGGAACTGCGCGGCCGGCCGAAGCCGGCCCGCAGCCAAGATCAGACCGTAAAGGTCCGAGCTCTTAGTACTGCTCGGTCTCGACGAAACCGGCGTCCGCGTCGTCATCGGCGCCGAAGGCGTCCGCCGCGGCGGTCGGGTCGAATCCGGGCGGGCTGTCCTTGAGGGCCAGGCCCATGCCGGCCAGCTTCGCCTTGACCTCGTCGATCGACTTCGCACCGAAGTTGCGGATGTCGAGCAGGTCGGCCTCGGAGCGGGCGACGAGCTCACCCACGGAGTGGATGCCCTCACGCTTGAGGCAGTTGTACGAGCGGACCGTGAGCTCGAGCTCCTCGATCGGCAGCGCCAGGTCGGCGGCAAGGGCGGCGTCCGTCGGGGACGGGCCCATGTCGATGCCCTCGGCGTCGATGTTGAGCTCGCGGGCCAGACCGAACAGCTCGACCAGGGTCTTACCGGCGGACGCCATGGCGTCGCGCGGGCGCATGGCCTGCTTGGTCTCGACGTCGACGATCAGCTTGTCGAAGTCGGTGCGCTGCTCGACTCGGGTCGCCTCGACCTTGTAGGTGACCTTGAGAACCGGCGAGTAGATGGAGTCGACCGGGATACGGCCGATCTCCTGGCCCACCTGCTTGTTCTGGACGGCGGAGACATAGCCGCGACCGCGCTCGACGGTCAGCTCCATCTCCAGCTTGCCCTTGGCGTTCAGGGTCGCCAGGACCAGGTCGGGGTTGTGCACCTCGACGCCGGCCGGGGGGGCGATGTCAGCAGCGGTGACCAGGCCGGGACCCTGCTTGCGCAGGTACATCACGACCGGCTCGTCGTGCTCCGAGGAGACGACCAGCTGCTTGATGTTCAGGATGAGGTCGGTGACGTCCTCCTTGACGCCCGGCACGGTGGTGAACTCGTGCAGGACACCGTCGATGCGGATGGACGTGACCGCCGCACCCGGGATCGAGGAGAGGAGCGTACGACGCAGGGAGTTGCCGAGGGTGTAGCCGAAGCCC
The DNA here is from genome assembly GCF_002192455.1 of Streptomyces albireticuli. Classification (NCBI taxonomy): domain Bacteria; kingdom Bacillati; phylum Actinomycetota; class Actinomycetes; order Kitasatosporales; family Streptomycetaceae; genus Streptomyces; species Streptomyces albireticuli. Next base: position 4,386,472 of record NZ_CP021744.1, on the reverse strand, counting down.
GGCTCCAGCGGCTCGATCACGAACCGCGAGCGGAACTCGTCGACGACCTCTTCGGTCAGCGAGGGACGCTGAGCGATCAGCATGCGATGAATCCTTCAGTCATGGGCACCCACTATTTGATGCCCTGAGGTACTACAAGGGTACGGGCGATACGGCCCCGAGGAGCCGTACCGCCCGTGTGCCGTACGAAGCGGCGCGAAGAACCAAGCGGGTCAGTGACCCCTTGACTCGGACGCGTCGGCGCGGGCCACCTCCGCTCGCGCGGAGAAGGCCTCAGCGTCAGACGCGGCGGCGCTTCGGCGGACGGCAGCCGTTGTGCGGGGTGGGGGTGACGTCCTGGATGGAGCCAACCTCGAGGCCGGTCGCCTGGAGCGAACGGATGGCGGTCTCACGACCGGAACCCGGACCCTTGACGAAGACGTCGACCTTGCGCATGCCGTGCTCCTGCGCGCGACGGGCAGCCGACTCGGCGGCCATCTGCGCGGCGAAGGGGGTGGACTTGCGCGAGCCCTTGAAGCCGACGTGGCCGGCGGAGGCCCAGGAGATCACGTTGCCGGACGGGTCCGTGATCGAAACGATGGTGTTGTTGAACGTGCTCTTGATGTGAGCGTGCCCGTGGGCGACGTTCTTCTTTTCCTTGCGGCGCACCTTCTTGGCAGCGCCCTGACGTCCCTTGGGGGGCATGTCTGACTCCTGAATGGAGGGAGGTGGTCGGTCCTACAGCGAAGACCGCTGGTGAGCGTCCGCTGAGGACTACTTCTTGCCCGGCTTCTTCTTGCCGGCGATGGCGCGACGCGGGCCCTTGCGGGTACGAGCGTTCGTGCTGGTGCGCTGACCGTGGACCGGCAGGCCACGGCGGTGACGCAGACCCTGGTAGCAGCCGATCTCGACCTTGCGGCGGATGTCGGCCTGGATCTCGCGACGGAGGTCACCCTCGGTCTTGAGGTTGGCGTCCACGTACTCGCGGATCTTGACCAGGTCCTCTTCGGGAAGGTCACGAACGCGGGTGTTCGGGTTCACACCGGTGGCGGCGAGAGTCGCCTGCGACTGGGTGCGGCCGATGCCGAAGACGTAGGTGAGTGCAACCTCCACACGCTTGTCGCGCGGGATGTCAACACCGGAAACGCGTGCCATTCAATGGCTCCAGATGTTCTCGGGGGTCTGACACAGAACCGATCCCGGCCGCCGTACTAGGTACGTTCCGGGTCCCCGGCCCCCGCCGGAGGTATCGCCAGTGAGCACTGGACGGGTTCTGCGTATGTACGTTTTTGCTCGCGTCGCGCGAAGTAACTGCGGAGTGCAGGTCCTGCGTCAGCCCTGGCGCTGCTTGTGGCGCAGGTTGTCGCAGATGACCATGACCCGGCCGTGACGGCGGATCACCTTGCACTTGTCGCAGATCTTCTTGACGCTCGGCTTGACCTTCATGGGATGTCAGGTTCTCCGGGTCAGTGCCGCCACCCCGCGGAACGCGGGGCACCGACAAGATCTACTTGTAGCGGTAGACGATCCGGCCACGCGTCAGGTCGTAGGGAGACAGCTCCACGACGACCCGGTCATCCGGGAGAATACGGATGTAGTGCATCCGCATCTTGCCGCTGATGTGCGCGAGGACCTTGTGACCGTTCTGGAGCTCCACCTTGAACATTGCGTTCGGCAGAGACTCGATCACGGTGCCCTCGATCTCGATGGCACCTTGCTTCTTGGCCACGCTTCGCCTTTCGAATCGGCTACCTTGATCAACTCTCGTGCTGTGCGGCCCACTGACCAGTTACTGCCAAGTGGGCATGCGGATACACGAGAGCCGACGCGTCAGTCTACGTCAGGGCAACCGGAAAGACTAATCCAGGGGTGACTGCCCAGCCGCGTTGATCCTTACGCCGACCGGCCCGCGGCTTACGCCGGCGGGTCCGGCGCCGCCACCACGCCGTACTCCGCCGGCTTCGCCTTACCGCCGTCGACCGCGGTCAGGACCAGCGGCCCCTCCTCCGTCAGCGCGACCGACTGCGCCGCTCCCCCCAACGCCGCCCTCGCGGGTCCGGCGCCGGGGCGCCTCACAAGCTTCGGCCGGCTGCGCCGGACTCCGTCCGTCGAGTCGATGGCCGAGGCTCAGGCCAGCGGGTCCGGCGCCACCGCCACCCCGTACTCCGCCAGCTTCGCCTTGCCACCGTCGACCGCGGTCAGGACCAGCGGGCCCTCCTCCGTCAGCGCGACGGAGTGCTCCCAGTGCGAGGACCAGGTCTTGTCGTCCGTGAGGACCGTCCAGTCGTCGGCCAGGACGTGCGTGCGCGCCGTGCCGAGGCTGACCATGGGCTCGATCGCGATGCAGAAGCCGGGGATCAGCTTGGGGCCCTTGCCGCGCTTGCGGGAGACGTAGTTCAGCAGGTGCGGGTCCATGTGCATCTCGGAGCCGATGCCGTGCCCGCCGTAGTCCTCGATGATCCCGTACTTCCCCGACGCCGGACGGGGCTGGCGGCGGATGTAGCCCTCGATGGCCTTGGAGATGTCCACCAGGCGGTTGCCGTTCCTCACGGCGGCGATACCGGCCCACATCGACTCCTCGGTCACCCGGGAGAGCTCGATCAGCTCCGGAGCGTGACCGGTGCCCACGAAGGCCGTGAAGGCCGCGTCACCGTGCCAGCCGTCCACGATCGCGCCGGCGTCGATGGAGATGATGTCGCCGTCCTTCAGGACGGTCTTCGTGTCCGGGATGCCGTGGACCACGACCTCGTTCACCGAGGTGCAGATCGTGGCGGGGAAGCCGCCGTACCCGAGGAAGTTCGACTTCGCGCCGTGCTCGGCCAGCACCTTGCGGGCGACCTCGTCCAGATCCTTGGTGGTGGCCCCCGGCACGGCCGCCTCACGGGTGGCCGCGTGGATGGCGGCGACGACCAGCCCCGCCTCGCGCATCTTCGCGATCTGGTCCGGGGTCTTGATCTCGACCATATGGGCGCCTTCCTTGGTATCGCGACGGTGCCGCGCGCGTCCGCTGCCGTACCGCTACGGGCCCGCTCGGGCCGCTCGGCCCCCGGTGGCGCTGCCGCTGCCGCTGCTTGCTGTTCAGCCACCAACACTACGGCCGCGGTACCCCGAGGGGCACCGCGGCCGTGGAGAAGCCGTCGATCAGGCGGTCAGGAGGCGCTCTCGCGCTCCAGCGCGGCCATCGCGCGCTGAGTGACCTCGCCGACCTTGCCGAGCGCGGAGATCGTCACCACGAGGCCCTGGGCCTTGTAGTAGTCGATGATCGGCTCGGTCTCGCTGTGGTAGACCTCGAGCCGCTTGCGGACGGTGTCCTCGCTGTCGTCCTCGCGCTGGTACAGCTCGCCGCCGCAGGCGTCGCAGACGCCCTCGGTCTTCGGCGGGTTGTAGATCACGTGGAAGATGTGGCTGCTGTCCTTGCGGCACATCCGGCGGCCGGCGATCCGCTTGACCACCTCGTCCTCCGGGACCTCCAGGTCCAGGACGCCGTCGAGGCGGAGGTCGTCGGCCTTGAGGATCTCGTCCAGCGCCTCGGCCTGGGCCAGGTTGCGCGGGAAGCCGTCCAGCAGGAAGCCGCCGGCGGCGTCGGCCTGCTGCATGCGGTCCTTGGCCATCCCGATGGTGACCTCGTCCGGCACCAGCTGACCGGCGCGCATGTACTCCTGCGCCTTCTGACCGAGCGGCGTGCCCTGGCTGATGTTCGCCCGGAAGAGGTCGCCCGTCGAGATGTGCGGGATCGCGAGATTCTTGGCGAGGTACGCGGCCTGCGTACCCTTGCCGGCGCCGGGAGGTCCGACGAGGACGATTCGCATCAGCGGAGGAACCCTTCGTAGTTGCGCTGCTGAAGCTGGCTCTCGATCTGCTTCACAGTCTCCAGACCGACACCCACGATGATCAGGATGCTGGTTCCCCCGAACGGGAAGTTCTGGTTCGCGTTGAGTGTGACCAGTGCCACGGTGGGCACCAGGGCGATCAGCCCCAGGTAGAGAGACCCCGGCCACGTGATGCGGTTCAGCACGTAGCTCAGGTACTCCGCGGTGGGACGACCGGCCCGGATGCCCGGAATGAACCCACCATACTTCTTCATGTTGTCGGCAACTTCTTCGGGGTTGAAGGAGATGGCGACGTAGAAGAAGGCGAAGAAGACGATCAGCAGGAAGTAGGTGACCATGTAGATCGGGTGGTCACCCTTGACGAGATTGGCGTTGACCCAGTTCGCCCAGCCGGCCTTGGAGCCGGTGAACTGGACGAGCAGCGCCGGGATGTAGAGCAGCGACGAGGCGAAGATGACCGGGATCACGCCCGCCTGGTTGACCTTGAGCGGGATGTAGGTCGACGTACCGCCGTAGGAACGGCGGCCGATCATGCGCTTGGCGTACTGCACCGGGATCCGCCGCTGGGCCTGCTCCACGAAGACCACCAGCGCGACCATGGCCAGACCGCAGATGATGACCAGCGCGAACTCCAGCCAGCCGCCCATCAGCTTGCCCTGGAGCTTGATGCCCCACAGGCCGCTGGGGAAGCCCGCGGCGATCGACGTGAACATCAGGATCGACATGCCGTTGCCGATGCCGCGGTCGGTGATGAGCTCACCGAGCCACATGATCAGCGCGGTACCCGCGGTCATGGTGATGACCATGGTGGCGGTGGTGAAGATCGACTGGTTCGGGACGATCTGGTTGCCGACCGTGCAGTTGCCGAAGAGGGCGCCGCTACGGGCGGTGGCCACCAGGCCGGTGCCCTGGAGGATGGCGAGCGCGACGGTCAGATAACGCGTGTACTGCGTGATCTTCGCCTGGCCCGACTGTCCCTCCTTCTTGAGGGCTTCCAGCCGTGGGATGACGACGGTGAGCAGCTGGAGGATGATGCTCGCCGTGATGTAGGGCATGATCCCGAGCGCGAAGATCGTGATTTGCAGCAGCGCGCCACCGCTGAACATGTTCACGAGGCCGAAGAGGCCCAGACCACTCTTGGCCTGATCCATGCACGTCTGGACGTTCTGGTAGTCAACACCCGGTACCGGTACATGAGCACCGAGCCGGAAGAGCACCATGATGCCGAGCGTGAACAGCAGCTTCTTGCGCAGGTCGGGCGTCTTGAACGCTCGGGCGAACGCGGTGAGCACGGTGCCTCCTGCGCCTCTCACGCAGCGACGCGAGAGGTGACGGTCTTGAGGATCGACGAATACATATCAGTCAAAATCCGCACGGACAGGGCCCGTGCGGAGGTTAACAGTGCACGCCACCTTACCGGCGACCGTGCCCCCCTAGGAACGACCAACCGGGGATGCCCCTTTTGGGACATCCCCGGTAGTCGGTTCAACGAGCTCAGACGAGCTCGGTGACGGTGCCGCCAGCGGCGACGATCTTCTCCTTGGCGGAGCCGGAGACGGCGTCAACCGAAACCTGAAGCGCCACGGAGACCTCGCCCTGGCCCAGGACCTTGACGAGCTGGTTCTTACGAACCGCACCCTTGGCGACCAGGTCGGCCACCGTGACCTCGCCACCCTGCGGGTAGAGCGCGGCCAGCTTGTCCAGGTTCACGACCTGGAACTCGGTACGGAACGGGTTCTTGAAGCCCTTGAGCTTCGGGAGACGCATGTGGAGGGGCATCTGCCCACCCTCGAAGCGCTCCGGAACCTGGTAACGGGCCTTGGTGCCCTTGGTGCCACGACCGGCGGTCTTACCCTTGGACGCCTCACCACGACCCACACGGGTCTTGGCGGTCTTGGCGCCCGGGGCGGGCCGGAGGTTGTGGACCTTCAGCGGGTTCTGCTCCGCCATGTCAGTCGACCTCCTCAACCGTCACGAGGTGGCGGACGGTCTGCACCATGCCGCGGATCTCGGGACGGTCCTCCTTGACAACCACGTCGTTCAGGCGCTTGAGCCCGAGCGAACGCAGGGTGTCGCGGTGGTTCTGCTTGCTGCCGATGTAGGACTTGACCTGCGTGACCTTGAGGCGAGCCATTACGCACCCACCCCGGCACGCGCCCGCAGCAGTGCGGCGGGGGCGACGTCTTCCAGCGGCAGACCACGACGGGCGGCGATCTCCTCGGGGCGCTGAAGCCCCTTGAGCGCTGCCACCGTGGCGTGCACGATGTTGATCGGGTTCGACGAACCGAGCGACTTCGACAGGATGTCGTGAACGCCGGCGCACTCGAGGACCGCGCGGACCGGGCCACCGGCGATAACACCGGTACCGGGGGACGCGGGCTTGAGCAGGACGACGCCCGCCGCTTCCTCACCCTGGATCGGGTGGGGGATGGTGCCCTGGATACGCGGGACCTTGAAGAAGCTCTTCTTGGCCTCTTCGACGCCCTTGGCGATGGCCGCGGGAACTTCCTTGGCCTTGCCGTAACCGACACCTACGGTGCCGTCACCGTCGCCCACCACGACCAGCGCGGTGAAGCTGAAACGACGACCACCCTTGACAACCTTGGCGACGCGGTTGATCGCGACAACGCGCTCAACGTACGCGGTCTTCTCGGCGGCAGCGCCACCGTCGCGACCCTTCCGGTCCCGCCGCTCGCCGCCACCGGCACCGCTTCCGCGGCGCTGGGGTCCAGCCATTGGATTACCTCTCTCTGTTACGTCCGCTAGCTCCGGAACCGGGGCTTAGAACTTCAGCCCGGCTTCGCGGGCGGCGTCCGCCAGAGCGGCAATGCGCCCGGCGTACTGGTTGCCACCGCGGTCGAACACGACGGCCTCGACGCCGGCAGCCTTCGCGCGCTCGGCGACGAGCGCGCCGACCTGCTTGGCCTGCGCGGACTTGTCGCCCTCGCCACCGCGGATCGAGGTGTCCAGGGTCGACGCCGACGCAAGGGTGTGACCCTTGAGGTCGTCGATGACCTGAGCAACGATGTTGCGGTTCGAACGCGTCACGACCAGGCGCGGACGCTCGGCCGTACCCGACACGTTCTTGCGGATGCGGATGTGGCGACGCTGCTTGGCGGCGCGCTTGTACGCGTCACCCTTGGCGATCTTTACACCGTATGCCATGGCTTACTTACCCGCCTTTCCGACCTTGCGGCGGATGACCTCACCCGCGTACTTCACGCCCTTGGCCTTGTAGGGGTCGGGCTTGCGAAGCTTGCGGATGTTGGCGGCGACCTCGCCGACCTTCTGCTTGTCGATGCCCTCGACGCTGAGCTTCGTCGGGGACTCCACCTTGAAGGTGATGCCCTCGGGGGCCTCGATCAGGATCGGGTGGCTGTAGCCCAGGGAGAACTCCAGGTTGGAGCCCTTCGCCTGGACGCGGTAACCGACACCGCTGATCTCAAGAGCCTTGCTGTAGCCCGCGGTCACGCCGGTGATCATGTTCGCCACCAGCGTGCGGGACAGGCCGTGCAGGGCCTTGTTCTGACGCTCGTCGTTCGGACGAGAGACGACAAGGGTGCCGTCCTCGGCCTTAGCGATCTCGATGGGCGCGGACACGGCGTGCGTGAGGGAGCCCTTGGGACCCTTCACGTGGACCGTACGGCCATCGATGGTGACGTCCACACCAGCGGGAACCTGGATGGGCAGCCGTCCAATACGCGACATTGGCTATTCCTCCGTTCCCTGGTTACCAGACGTAGGCGAGGACTTCCCCACCCACGCCCTTCTTGCTGGCCTGCTGGCCGGTCAGGAGACCGTGGGACGTGGAGATGATCGCCACGCCCAGGCCGCCGAGGACCTTCGGCAGGTTGGTGGACTTTGCGTAGACCCGCAGGCCCGGCTTCGAAATACGCTTGATGCCGGCGATCGAGCGCTCGCGGTTCGGGCCGAACTTCAGCTCGAGGGTCAGGGACTTGCCGACCTCGGCGTCCTCGACCTTCCAGCCGGTGATGTAGCCCTCCTGCTGGAGGATCTCCGCGATGTGCGACTTGATCTTGCTGTGCGGCATCGACACGGAGTCGTGGTATGCCGAGTTAGCGTTTCGCAGACGCGTCAGCATGTCTGCGATCGGATCGGTCATGGTCATGTTTGGCCTTCGGCCTCTCTCGCCGTGGTTTCCTATCTGCGCCATCCCTCTCCCCGAGCTGTGTCGGAGCGGGTGCGGTGCGGGGACCTACGGCGTAGTAAGACGGTCATGGGCGGCGGGCGCCCAACCCTTCCACTCTACGCGAGCGCGAACGCCACGCGTGGAGATCGAGGTCGGGCGACCACCGTCCAGGATGCTTACCGAGAGCCCTGGTCAACCCAAGTGGGTTGTTACCAGGAGCTCTTGGTCACGCCCGGCAGCTCGCCACGGTGAGCCATCTCACGAAGGCACACGCGGCACAGGCCGAACTTGCGGTACACGGAGTGCGGACGGCCGCAGCGCTGGCAGCGGGTGTACGCGCGCACACCGAACTTGGGCTTGCGGGCGGCCTTGGCAATCAGAGACTTCTTCGCCATCTCGGTCACGCCTCCTTGAAGGGGAAGCCGAGGTGACGAAGGAGGGCGCGGCCCTCGTCGTCGTTGGTCGCCGTGGTGACCACGGTGATGTCCATACCCCGGACGCGGTCGATCTTGTCCTGGTCGATCTCGTGGAACATGACCTGCTCCGTGAGACCGAAGGTGTAGTTGCCCCGGCCGTCGAACTGCTTGGGGGACAGACCACGGAAGTCGCGGATGCGCGGCAGCGCGAGCGACAGGGTGCGGTCCAGGAACTCCCACATGCGGTCACCACGGAGGGTGACGTGGGCACCGATCGGCTGACCCTCACGCAGCTTGAACTGCGCGATGGACTTGCGAGCCTTGGTGACCGCCGGCTTCTGGCCCGTGATCGTGGTGAGGTCGCGGATGGCGCCCTCGATCAGCTTGGAGTCGCGGGCGGCGTCGCCCACACCCATGTTGACCACGATCTTGGTCAGACCGGGCACCTGCATGATGTTCTCGTAGGAGAACTCCTCACGCAGCTTGCCGATGATCTCTTCGCGGTAGCGCAGCTTGAGACGCGGCGCGTTGGTGGTGGCAGTCATCAGATGTCCTCACCGGTGCGCTTGGCAACGCGGATCTTGTTGCCCTCGTCGTCGAAGCGGTAACCGACACGAGTGACAACCTTGTTGCCGTCCTTCTCCACAACCAGCTGAACGTTGCTGACGTGGATGGGGGCCTCGGTCGTGACGATGCCGCCGGTCTTGGCACCACGGGCCGTCTGACCGGCCTTGGTGTGCTTCTTGACCCGGTTGACACCCTCGACGAGGACACGGTCCTGAGCCGGGTAGGCCACGATGACCTTGCCCTGCTTGCCCTTGTCCTTACCGGTGATGACCTGAACCAGGTCGCCCTTCTTGATCTTCATCGGTTACAGCACCTCCGGCGCGAGCGAGACGATCTTCATGAACTTCTTCTCGCGCAGCTCTCGGCCCACGGGGCCGAAGATACGGGTGCCGCGGGGGTCACCGTCGTTCTTGAGGATGACGGCCGCGTTCTCGTCGAAGCGGATGTACGAGCCGTCGGGACGGCGGCGCTCCTTGACGGTGCGAACGATGACCGCCTTGACGACGTCACCCTTCTTCACGTTGCCACCGGGGATCGCATCCTTGACGGTGGCGACGATGACGTCACCGATGCCCGCGTAGCGGCGACCCGAACCACCGAGAACACGGATGCAAAGGATCTCCTTGGCACCAGTGTTGTCGGCGACCCGAAGTCGCGACTCCTGCTGGATCACGTCTATCTCCTGATCGTCTGCCGGTTCCCGGCGGGGGCCTCAAACAGGTGAACACCCGTTCGAGGACCCCACGCCGAGCCTGGCGGAACTTATCCGAGGGAAAACCCCTCAGAAATTACTTGGCCTTCTCGAGGATCTCGACGATGCGCCAGCGCTTGCTGGACGACAGCGGACGCGTCTCCATGATGAGGACGCGGTCGCCGACGCCGGCAGCGTTCTGCTCGTCGTGCGCCTTGAGCTTGTTCGTACGGCGGATGACCTTGCCGTACAGCGCGTGCTTGACACGGTCCTCGACGGCGACGACGACGGTCTTGTCCATCTTGTCGCTGACGACGAGACCCTCACGGGTCTTGCGGAAGCCGCGCTCGTTCGTCTCAGTCACATTCTTCTCGCTCATCAGGCGCTCTCCACCGTCTCGATGCCGAGCTCGCGCTCACGCATCAGGGTGTAGATCCGGGCGATGTCCTTACGGACGGACTTGAGCCGACCGTGGTTCTCGAGCTGTCCGGTCGCCGCCTGGAAGCGGAGGTTGAACAGCTCTTCCTTGGCCTCACGGAGCTTCGCGACGAGGTCCTCGTCGTTCAGCTCACGCAGCTCGGTCGCCTTGATACCAGCGGCCATCACGACTCACCTGCCTCGCGCCGAACAATGCGGCACTTCATCGGAAGCTTGTGCGCGGCGCGGGTAAGCGCCTCACGAGCGACCTTTTCGTTCGGGAAGGACAGCTCGAACATCACCCGACCGGGCTTGACGTTCGCGATCCACCACTCGGGGGAACCCTTACCGGAACCCATGCGGGTCTCGGCCGGCTTCTTCGTGAGCGGACGGTCCGGGTAGATGTTGATCCAGACCTTGCCGCCACGCTTGATGTGACGGGTCATGGCGATACGAGCGGACTCGATCTGCCGGTTCGTCACGTAGGCCGGGGTCAGGGCCTGGATGCCGTACTCACCGAAAGCGAGCTCGGTGCCACCCTTGGCCATGCCAGAGCGCTTGGGGTGGTGCTGCTTGCGGTGCTTGACCCTGCGAGGGATCAGCATGTCGGTCAGGCCTCCGTTCCGGTGGACTCAGCCGGAGCAGCGGCAGCGGCCTCGGCCTTGGGGGCCTCGGCAGCGGCGTTCTGCTGCGGCTTGCGGCCGCGGCCGCCACGCTCGCCACCACGGCCACCACGGGCCGGGCGGTCGCTGGCGCCACCACGCGACGGGCGGTTGCCCGCACGGGCGGCGGCGTTCTCGGCGCGGACCTCGGCGATGTTCTTGACGTCGCCCTTGTAGATCCACACCTTGACGCCGATGCGACCGAAGGTGGTCTTGGCCTCGAAGAAGCCGTAGTCGACGTTCGCGCGGAGCGTGTGCAGGGGCACACGGCCCTCGCGGTAGAACTCCGAGCGGGACATCTCGGCGCCGCCGAGACGGCCACCGCACTGGATCTTGATGCCCTTGGCGCCGGCCTTCATCGTCGACTGCATGCTCTTACGCATGGCGCGACGGAAGGAGACGCGGGAGGACAGCTGCTCGGCGACGGCCTGGGCCACCAGCTGAGCGTCGACCTCGGGGTTCTTGACCTCGAGGATGTTCAGCTGGACCTGCTTGCCGGTCAGCTTCTCCAGCTCGCCGCGGATGCGGTCGGCCTCGGCGCCGCGGCGGCCGATGACGATGCCCGGACGAGCGGTGTGGATGTCAACGCGGACGCGGTCGCGGGTGCGCTCGATCTCAACCTTCGAGATACCGGCGCGCTCCATGCCCTTCGTCATCATGCGACGAATGGCGACGTCTTCCTTGACGTAGTCCTTGTACAGCTTGTCGGCGTACCAGCGCGACTTGAAGTCGGTGGTGATGCCGAGCCGGAACCCGTGCGGGTTAACCTTCTGGCCCATTACCGGGTTCCTTCCTTGCTGCTGACGACCACGGTGATGTGGCTGGTCCGCTTACGGATCCGGTAGGCACGGCCCTGGGCACGCGGACGGAACCGCTTCAGGGTCGGGCCCTCGTCCACGTACGCCTCGCTGATTACCAGCGTGGAGGCGTCCGTGTGGTCGTAGTTGTGTGCAGCGTTGGCGATGGCGCTGTCAAGCACCTTGCCAACCGGCACGCTCGCGGCCTGCGGGGCGAAACGCAGGACCGCCTGAGCCTCCGTGGCATCCATGCCACGGATGAGGTCCACCACGCGGCGGGCCTTCATGGGCGTGACGCGGATGTACCGCGCCTGGGCCCTGGCTTCCATGGTTGTCCCTTCGGTGTCAGTCATAGTCGTTCACACCCCGCCTTAGCGGCGCTTCGACTTGCGGTCGTCCTTGACGTGGCCGCGGAAGGTGCGGGTCGGCGAGAACTCGCCGAGCTTGTGGCCGACCATCGACTCGGTGACGAACACCGGGACGTGCGTCTTGCCGTTGTGCACCGCGAGCGTGTGGCCGAGCATGGCCGGCACGATCATGGAGCGACGGGACCAGGTCTTGATGACGTTCTTGGTGCCGGCTTCGTTCTGGGCGTCCACCTTCTTGATGAGGTGGTCGTCGACGAAGGGCCCCTTCTTGAGACTACGCGGCATCTAAACCCGCTCCTAGCGCTTCTTGTTCGTCTTGCGGCGGCGGACGATGTACTTGTTGCTCGCCTTCTTGGGAGAACGAGTACGACCCTCCTTCTGACCCCACGGGGAGACCGGGTGGCGACCACCGGAGGTCTTACCCTCACCACCACCGTGCGGGTGGTCGACCGGGTTCATCGCGACACCGCGGACGGTCGGGCGAACGCCCTTCCAGCGCATGCGGCCGGCCTTGCCCCAGTTGATGTTCGACTGCTCGGCGTTGCCGACCTCGCCGACCGTGGCGCGGCAGCGGACGTCGACCAGGCGGACCTCACCGGACGGCATACGCAGGTGGGCGTACTGGCCCTCCTTCGCCAGCAGCTGCACGGACGAACCGGCGGAGCGGGCGAACTTGGCGCCACCACCGGGACGGAGCTCGATCGCGTGGATCGTGGTACCGACCGGGATGTTGCGGAGCGGGAGGTTGTTGCCCGGCTTGATGTCGGCCGTGGGGCCGTTCTCAATCCGGTCGCCCTGGCTCAGCTTGGCCGGGGCGATGATGTAGCGCTTCTCGCCGTCTGCGTAGTGCAGAAGCGCGATGCGCGCGGTGCGGTTCGGGTCGTACTCGATGTGAGCGACCTTGGCCGGCACGCCGTCCTTGTCGTGACGACGGAAGTCGATCACGCGGTAGGCGCGCTTGTGGCCACCACCCTGGTGGCGAACGGTCACACGACCGGCGTTGTTACGGCCGCCCTTGCTGTGCAGCGGGCGGACCAGCGACTTCTCCGGCGTGGACCGCGTGATCTCGACAAAGTCGGCGACGCTGGAGCCACGACGGCCCGGGGTCGTCGGCTTGTACTTGCGGATACCCATTTCTCAGTCCTCGTCCGATTCCGGACGACTCGGACTCCGTTAGGAGACCGGGCCGCCGAAGATGTCGATACGGTCGCCCTCGGCGAGGGTCACGATGGCGCGCTTGGTGTTGGCGCGCTTGCCGAAACCGGTCTTGGTGCGCTTGCGCTTACCCTGACGGTTGATCGTGTTGACCCCGGTGACCTTGACCGAGAAGACCGCCTCGACGGCCTGCTTGATCTGGGTCTTGTTGGCGCGCGGGTCGACGATGAACGTGTACTTGTTCTCGTCCAGCAGCGCGTAGCTCTTCTCGGAGACAACCGGCTTGACCAGGAGGTCGCGCGGGTCCGAGAACGTCTTGCTGGTGACGACGGCCTCAGTCATCAGGCCTCGCTCCCTTCGGTCTCAACGGCCTTGGGGCCAGACACGAAGGACTCGAAGGCGGCCTGGGTGAAGACCACGTCGTCGGAGACGAGCACGTCGTACGTGTTCAGCTGGCCCGGCTCCAGGATGTGAACCTGGGGCAGGTTGCGGGCGGACAGCCACGCGGCCTCGTTGGAGCGCTCGACGACCAGGAGCAGGTTCTTGCGCTCGCTGATCTTGCCGAACAGGCTCTTGGCGGCCTTGGTGGACGCCGCACCCTCGACCACGTCGGAGACGACGTGGATGCGGGAGTGACGAGCGCGGTCCGAGAGGGCACCGCGCAGGGCGGCGGCCTTCATCTTCTTCGGGGTGCGCTGCGAGTAGTCACGCGGCACGGGACCGTGCACGACGCCACCACCGGCGAACTGCGGCGCGCGGGTCGAGCCCTGACGGGCGCGACCGGTGCCCTTCTGGCGGTAAGGCTTCTTGCCACCGCCGCGGACCTCGCCACGGGTCTTGGTCTTGTGCGTGCCCTGACGGGCAGCGGCCAGCTGCGCGACGACGACCTGGTGGATCAGCGGAACGCTGACCTTCGCGTCGAAGATCTCCGTGGGGAGCTCGACGGTCCCGGCCTTGTCGCCTGCCGGCGAAAGGATGTCAATGGTGCTCATCGTTACCTCAGGCCCCCTTGGCCGCGGTACGGACCAGGACGAGGCCGCCGTTCGGACCAGGAACCGCGCCCTTGATCAGGAGCAGGCCCTTCTCCGCGTCAACGGCGTGGACGGTCAGGTTCTGGGTGGTGACCCGCTCGTTGCCCATGCGGCCCGCCATGCGGAGGCCCTTGAACACGCGGCCCGGGGTGGCGCAGCCACCGATGGAACCGGGCGAGCGGTGCTTGCGCTGGGTGCCGTGACCGGCGCCGAGGCCCTTGAAGTTGTGACGCTTCATGACACCGGCGAAGCCCTTGCCCTTGCTCTTGCCCGTGACGTCAACCTTGACGCCGGACTCGAACACGGCCGCGGTGATCTCCTGGCCCAGCGTGTACTCGCTGGCGTCAGGGGTGCGGAGCTCCACCAGGTGACGGCGGGGGGTGACGTCGGCCTTGGCGAAGTGACCCTTGAGGGGCTTGTTCACCTTGCGCGGGTCGATCTCGCCGAAGGCGATCTGGACCGACTCGTAACCGTCGACGTCGTTCGTGCGCACCTGCGTCACGACGCACGGCCCGGCCTTGACGACGGTCACCGGGACGACCCGGTTGTTCTCGTCCCAGACCTGGGTCATGCCGAGCTTCTCGCCCAGGACGCCCTTGATGTTCTTGGTCATCTTGGTCGTCACCTCAGAGCTTGATCTCGATGTCGACGCCCGCCGGCAGGTCGAGGCGCATGAGCGAGTCAACCGTCTTCGGCGTGGGGTCGAGGATGTCGATGAGGCGCTTGTGCGTGCGCATCTCGAAGTGCTCGCGCGAGTCCTTGTACTTGTGCGGCGACTTGATGACGCAGTACACGTTCTTCTCAGTGGGCAGCGGCACCGGGCCTGCGACCGACGCACCAGTGCGGGTCACCGTCTCGACGATCTTCTTCGCCGAGGAGTCGATGACCTCGTGGTCGTAGGCCTTGAGCCGGATGCGGATCTTCTGTCCCGCCATGGCTACTTCGTAGTCCTGTCTCTCGTACGCTCTGGGACTCGGTGTGTTGCGCCTCAGTGAAGCGCCGTCCTTCTCCGACCCACGCGGTCGGGCGTGTCGCACCCGCTCCAGCAAATTTCCCGAAGGAAAGTCCCTGACGAGGGCTGTGGGGGAAGGACACCCACCGAGTGCCTGGAAGGGGCCCCGCTGACACTTCCCGGAAGATTCCCGTACTTCCACCCTTGAAAAAGGGTGACGAGTACTGCGGGACTCGCTTCCAGTCCTCCCGGCGGGAGGCGCGCAGCATCGGCACTCAACCGAGCAACCTGAACAGTGTGCCATACGTGCCCGAAGAGGCGCCAATCGTGGCCGAAGAAGGTACCCCGACCGGCTCAGTTGTCAAACCACCCCGCCGACATACAGGACACTATGGTCGCAGTGATCCAGGCTGCACAGCAGCCCGCACCGTTTACACCAGCCAGCTCCAGTTGTCCTGCGCCTCGTCCGTCGCTCTATCCTCCTAGGTTCGCCCGGGTCGCTCATCCCCCGGCGGTCCTTACCCACCCTTGCCGTGGTTTGCCGTGGTCTTGGGCAACCGACGCGAGGCCCCCGTCGTCCCCTATCACGCCGGGACAGCCGGGGACTGCGTGTGCACAACGGGACGGAGTCATGTAGTTGAACATCTCACAGCGCATGGTGATATCCCGCCGGGCCGCGCTCGCGGGCCTCGTCGCCGGCTCGGCGGCCCTGGCCGCGGGCTGCTCGGGCGGGGGCGGCTCCGGCAAGCCCAAGGCCTCCCCCAGCGTCCCCATAAGGGCCGTGGACCCCCGTGCGACGCAGTCGTTCAACAACGCCAAGGCCTCCCTGCTGCTCCAGGTGATGGCCCACCCGGACGACGACCTGTACTTCATGAACCCCGACGCGGAGCACATCGTGCACGCCGGGGTGCCCGTCGTGTCCGTCTACGTCACGGCCGGTGAGGCCGTGGGCCAGAACTGGATCGAGGGCATGCCCAAGGGCAAGCCCGACAAGGCCGCCTACTCCTCCGCGCGCCACCAGGGCCTGCGCCAGGCCTACGCCGAGATGCTGGGCCTGGACCGGTTCGCGCCCTGGAAGAAGTCCGTCCTGGACCTGGGCGGCGGGGTGAAGGCGGAGACGAACGAGCTGGTCAACGGCGCCCGCAAGGCCCAGCTGGTGTTCCTCAACATCGCCATGCTCTCGGCCGGCGACATGCGCCTGCCGCTGCTCTGGGAGCGCCCCGCGGGCGCCATGCAGTCCCTGGTCGCCACCGGCTCGCCGTGCACCACCAGCAGCACGTACCGGCACGACACCCTGGTGGACACGCTGGCCACGCTCATGGACCGGTTCAAGCCGACCGTGGTCCACACGATGGATCCGGACCCCGACTACCAGGTCCACGACGCCACCCACCCCAAGGACAACGACTACGGGGCCTGCTCCGACCACCGCGACCACACCCCGACCGCGCTCTTCACCTGGAAGGCGCTCTCCCAGTGGGTGGCCGACAGCACCGAGCGCGACGGCCACCCGCCGCGCTTCGTCACCACGGCCTTCCGTGGCTATTACAACCAGCGCTGGCCGCACAATCTGCCGCCCGAGGTCGTGGAGCAGAAGCACCGCCTGGTCGAGGCCTACGGCGGCGACCCGTCCTGGGACTGCGACAACCCCGCGGGCTGCGGCGACTACGGCCAGGGCGGCGACCGCCCGATGAAGAACCGCAAGGGCTGGATCCGCTCCACCCACTACCGCTACGAGGGCCCGGCCGCGGCCCCCGGCACCGACAAGGCCGGCCGCCTGGAGGCCTACGGCGTGCTCGGCACCCAGGCCGTCCGCTGGGCGGAGACCTCCCCCGGCAGCGGCCGCTGGGGCGAGCCGCAGAACCTCGGCGGCGGCCCGCTGGCCCCCGCCCTCGCCTCCGTCCGGGACTCCGAGGGGCGCCGGCTGCTGTTCGCCCTGCGGTTCTCCGCCCTGGAGGGCCGGGGCCGCCCCGACACCCGCGAGATCGTGGTGCTGGAGCAGCGCTCCCCCGACGGCCCCTTCAAGGCCTGGCAGGGCCTCGGCAACCCCGAGCACCGGCCCGACCGCGGCCGCCGGGTGGGCATGCCCGCCGCCGTGGCGGGCCCCGACGGCCGGGTGCACCTCTTCGTGCGCAACGCCGGGAAGGGCGTCTCCAGCCGGGTCCGTGAGGCCGACGGCAGCTGGGGGAAGTGGCAGAGCCTGCACGGCCAGGAGATCCAGGACGGCCTCACGGCGGTGCTGGACGCCGAGCAGCGCGTGCACGTCTTCGGCACGGGCCGCGACACGGTCCACCACTGGGCCCAGGACGCCCCCGGGCAGCCGGTCCGGCACCAGCCCCTCAAGGGCCTCCCCCAGCCCGGCGGGCTGCCCGGGGCCGCCCTCGGGGGCGACGGCGAGCTGGCGGTCGTCTACCGCGGCCCGGCGGCCGAGCAGCCCACCGTGCACCGCCTCACGCCGGGCTCGGAGTCGGTCGCCAGCACCGAGCTGCACGACTTCGCCGGCTACGGACCGCTGGCCGCGCACCCGCTGGCCGTGCGCGGGGCCGGGGACGCTGTGATGGTGCTGGGGCGGGCGGTGAACGGCGAGATACAGCTCACGGACGCCTCCGGCGACTCCGAGACCGTCCGCGCGGACGCGAAGCTGGTGCCCGTGGGCACCGCCGCGATGGCCATGGACGCCGGGCACCGGCTCTGTGTCGCGGGCATGAGCCCGGACGCGAGCCCGTGGCTGTGGCGTCCGGAGGTCCCGCACAGCTGAGCCCGCCGCCGGCCCGCGGGACGGCCGGCCGTGCGACGGGAACGCGAAAGGGCCCGCACATCCGAGGATGTGCGGGCCCTTTCAGACCTTCAAGTAAGAGGACTTACTTGTTGATCTTGGTGACCTGGCCGGCGCCGACGGTGCGGCCGCCCTCACGGATGGTGAAGCGCAGGCCCTCCTCCATCGCGACGGGCTGGATCAGGTTGACGGTCATCTCGGCGTTGTCGCCGGGCATGACCATCTCCGTGCCCTCCTTGAGGGTCACGACACCGGTCACGTCAGTCGTACGGAAGTAGAACTGCGGACGGTAGTTGTTGAAGAACGGGGTGTGACGGCCACCCTCGTCCTTCGACAGGATGTAGGCCGTGGCCTCGAACTCGGTGTGCGGGGTGACCGAACCCGGCTTGATGATGCACTGGCCGCGCTCGACGTCCTCGCGCTTGATGCCACGGAGGAGCAGACCGACGTTCTCACCGGCCTGGCCCTCGTCGAGCAGCTTGCGGAACATCTCGATGCCGGTGACCGTGGTGGTGGTCTTCTCGGTCTTGATGCCGATGATGTCGACGGTCTCGTTGACCTTGAGGACACCACGCTCGATACGACCGGTGACGACGGTGCCACGACCGGTGATCGTGAAGACGTCCTCGATCGGCATCAGGAACGGCTTGTCGACGTCACGCTCGGGCTGCGGGATGTTCTCGTCCACGGCCTTCATGAGGCCGAGGAGCTTCTCGCCCCACTCCTTGTCGCCCTCGAGCGCCTTCAGCGCCGAGACCTGGACGACGGGAGCGTTGTCGCCGTCGAACTCGTACTCGGAGAGGAGCTCACGGACCTCGAGCTCGACGAGCTCCAGGATCTCCTCGTCGTCCACCATGTCGGCCTTGTTCAGGGCGACGACGATGTACGGAACGCCGGACTGGCGGGCCAGGAGCACGTGCTCCTTGGTCTGCGGCATCGGACCGTCGGTCGCGGCGACCACGAGGATCGCGCCGTCCATCTGGGCGGCACCGGTGATCATGTTCTTGATGTAGTCCGCGTGACCCGGGCAGTCGACGTGGGCGTAGTGACGCGACTCGGTCTGGTACTCAACGTGAGCGATCGAGATCGTGATACCGCGCTGACGCTCTTCCGGCGCCTTGTCGATCTCGTCGAACGGCGTGAAGGGGTTCAGGTCCGGGTACGCGTCGTGCAGCACCTTGGTGATCGCCGCGGTAAGAGTGGTCTTACCGTGGTCGACGTGACCGATGGTGCCGATGTTGACGTGCGGCTTAGTCCGCTCGAACTTCGCCTTCGCCACTGGGTCCTCCTACGGAGTGGTTCTGTACGCCTTACTTCATCGGCGCCAGGTGATCTTCTGGGGTGCCGTCCGCCGGGGCACCCGACACAAACCTTACGGTTTGCGGCGGTATGCCCCGACAGTCGGTGTCAAGCCTAAAGCGTGAGCTTCGTCTGTGGAGACGGGAGCTGGATTACTCGCCCTTGGCCTTCGCGATGATCTCCTCGGCGACGTTCCGGGGAACCTCGGCGTAGGAGTCGAACTGCATCGAGTAGCTTGCGCGACCCGAGGTCTTGCTGCGGAGGTCGCCGACGTAGCCGAACATCTCCGACAGCGGGACCAGGCCCTTGACGAGCTTGGCGCCGTGACGGTCCTCCATGGCCTGGATCTGGCCACGGCGGGAGTTGATGTCACCGATCACATCGCCCATGTAGTCCTCGGGGGTGGTGACCTCGACGGACATCATCGGCTCGAGAAGAGCCGGGGACGCCTTGCGAGCACCCTCCTTGAACGCCATGGAACCGGCGATCTTGAAGGCGAGTTCGGACGAGTCGACGTCGTGGTAGGCGCCGTCGAGCAGCGTCACCTTCACGCCGGTCAGCGGGTAGCCGGCCAGCACGCCGAACTCCATGGCCTCCTGGCAGCCCGCGTCCACGGACGGGATGTACTCCCGCGGGATACGGCCACCGGTGACCTTGTTCTCGAACTCGTAGCCATCGCCCTCGAGGGGCTCGATGGCCATCTGCACCTTGGCGAACTGGCCGGAACCACCAGTCTGCTTCTTGTGCGTGTAGTCGATACGCTCGACGGCCTTGCGGATCGTCTCGCGGTACGCGACCTGGGGCTTGCCGACGTTGGCCTCGACCCGGAACTCACGGCGCATACGGTCGACCAGCACGTCGAGGTGCAGCTCGCCCATACCCGCGATGATGGTCTGGCCCGTCTCCTCGTCCGTGTGGACCTGGAAGGACGGGTCCTCCTCGGCGAGACGCTGGATGGCGACACCCAGCTTCTCCTGGTCGCCCTTGGACTTCGGCTCGATGGCGACCTGGATCACCGGGGCCGGGAAGTCCATGGACTCGAGGATGACCGGCTTGCCCGCGTCACAGAGGGTCTCACCGGTGGTGGTCTGCTTCAGACCCATGACGGCGACGATGTCACCGGCACCCACCGACTCGATCTCCTCACGCTTGTTCGCGTGCATGCGGTAGATCTTGCCGATGCGCTCCTTCTTGCCCTTCACGGAGTTCTGCACCTGGGTGCCGGTCTCCATGCGGCCCGAGTAAACCCGGACGAAGGTGAGCTTGCCGAGGTGCGGGTCGCTCATGATCTTGAAGGCAAGGCCGGCGAACGGCTCGTCGTCGGAAGGCTTGCGCTTCACGACCTCGTCGGGGTTGTTGACGGCGTGACCCTCAACAGCCTCGACGTCGAGCGGCGACGGCAGGTAGCGCACGACCGCGTCGAGCAGGGGCTGAACGCCCTTGTTCTTGAACGCGGTGCCACAGAACACCGGGGTGACCGTGACGGAGTCGGCGCTGCCGCGGGAGGCCAGCGTGATGCGGCGGATGGCCGCCATCAGCTGCTCCTCGGTGGGCTCCTGGCCCTCGAGGAAGAGCTCCATCATGGCGTCGTCGTGCTCGGCGACGCCCTCGAGGAGCTTGCCGCGCCATTCCTCGGCCGCCTCGGTGTGCGTGTCCGGGATGTCGACGACGTCGTACATCTCGCCCTTGGCGGCCTCGGCGGACCAGACCAGAGCCTTCATCTGGACGAGGTCGACCACGCCCTTGAAGTCGGCCTCGGTACCGATCGGCAGCTGCATGACCAGCGGCACCGCACCGAGGCGGTCGACGATCATGTCGACGCAGCGGTGGAACTCGGCACCGGTGCGGTCGAGCTTGTTGACGAAGCAGATACGCGGAACGCCGTAGCGGTCCGCCTGACGCCAAACGGTCTCGGACTGTGGCTCAACACCGGCGACGCCGTCGAACACCGTCACGGCACCGTCGAGGACGCGCAGCGAACGCTCCACCTCGACGGTGAAGTCGACGTGGCCCGGCGTGTCGATGATGTTGATCGTGTGGTCGACGTCGTTCAGCGGCCAGTGGCAGGTCGTCGCGGCAGACGTGATCGTGATGCCGCGCTCCTGCTCCTGCTCCATCCAGTCCATGGTGGCAGCGCCATCGTGGACCTCACCGATCTTGTACGAAACACCGGTGTAGAACAGGATCCGCTCGGTGGTGGTCGTCTTGCCCGCGTCGATGTGGGCCATGATCCCGATGTTGCGGACCTTGGCCAGGTCAAGCGAAGTGGTGGCCATATGGCTCAGTCTTCTCTCGGATCTCGATGGGGGTAGCGACTACCAGCGGTAGTGCGCGAAGGCCTTGTTGGACTCGGCCATCTTGTGGGTGTCCTCGCGCTTCTTGACCGCAGCGCCCAGACCGTTGGAGGCGTCCAGGAGCTCGTTCATGAGGCGCTCGGTCATGGTCTTCTCGCGACGGGCGCGGGAGTAACCCACGACCCAGCGGAGCGCCAGGGTGGAGGCGCGGCCCGGACGGACCTCGACCGGCACCTGGTAGGTGGCGCCACCGACGCGGCGGGACTTGACCTCGAGAGCCGGCTTCACGTTCTCGAGGGCGCGCTTGAGGGTGATGACCGGGTCGTTACCGGTCTTCTCGCGCAGACCCTCCATGGCGCCGTACACGATGCGCTCGGCGGTGGAGCGCTTGCCGTGCAGGAGGATCTTGTTGATGAGCGACGTCACCAGGGGGGAGCCGTAAACCGGGTCGATGATGACCGGGCGCTTCGGGGCGGGGCCCTTACGAGGCATTCTTACTTCTCCTTCTTGGCGCCGTAGCGGCTGCGAGCCTGCTTACGGTTCTTGACGCCCTGCGTGTCGAGGGAGCCGCGGATGATCTTGTAGCGAACACCCGGCAGGTCCTTCACACGGCCACCGCGCACGAGCACGATCGAGTGCTCCTGCAGGTTGTGACCCTCACCCGGAATGTAAGCGGTGACCTCGATGCCGGAGGTCAGACGCACACGCGCGACCTTACGGAGCGCCGAGTTCGGCTTCTTCGGGGTGGTCGTGAAAACACGCGTGCAGACGCCACGACGCTGGGGCGAACCCTCGAGCGCGGGCGTCTTGTTCTTCTCGACCTTGTCCTGCCGGCCCTTTCGGACCAGCTGCTGGATCGTAGGCACCGTTTCTCCGGTTTCTGTGTGCCGATCACGATAAAACTAACCTGGGAGCAAACACCGACCCACGCGGTCGGGTGTGTCGAAGACTGCAGACCCCCGCCGGAGGCGGGTAGGCGCAGATTTCGGTGTCTACGAGCCGGTCGGAACCGGTCGGTACCGGGCCTCCCGCGCGGTTTGAAGGCACGCACGAGAGCCCAGGGACACCCCAGGCACAAGGTCAGAGCGTACCTACCGCATGGGCTGCGGTCAAAACAAATGCACACGCGGTGGACGACCCGATGTGCGACGTATGTCGCAATTAGGGGTACCCCGTTCCGCCGAACGGGTGGCTACCAGCCGGTTTCGGGAGATCGCTCCCGGGTTGTGCGATGGGTCACGGCGGGGGCGGGGGGCGCGCGCAGGCGCCGCTGCGCGGCCTTTCCCCACCCCGCCCCTTCCCGAATGTCCTCAAGCGCCGGACGGGCTGACTTCAGCCCGGCCGGCGCTTGAGGCCACCGCGCGGAGCGCGGAACCGGGGGCCCGGGGGCTCGCCCCCGGTTCGGGAAGGGGCGGGGTGGGGAAGAGGCCCCGCGCAGCGGCACCCGCCCCCTCCCCCGGCAGGGAACGCCGCAGGGCGGCCACCCCCGAAGAGGTGACCGCCCTGCGTGACGTACCGCGTCCTACTGGTTGTACGGACCGTAGTCGTAGTCCTCCAGCGGAACCGCCTGGCCGGAGCCGGTGCCGAAGGGCGAGTAGTCGATGTCGTCGTAACCGACAGCCGAGTACATCGCGGCCTTGGCCTCCTCGGTGGGCTCCACCCGGATGTTGCGGTAGCGGGACAGACCCGTACCGGCCGGGATGAGCTTACCGATGATGACGTTCTCCTTGAGGCCGATCAGGGAGTCCGACTTGGCGTTGATCGCCGCGTCGGTCAGAACCCGGGTCGTCTCCTGGAAGGACGCCGCCGACAGCCACGACTCGGTGGCGAGCGAGGCCTTGGTGATACCCATCAGCTGCGGACGGCCGGAGGCGGGGTGACCGCCCTCGGTGACCACACGACGGTTCTCCGACTCGAAGCGCGTGCGCTCCACGAGCTCGCCCGGCAGCAGCTCCGCGTCGCCGGACTCGATGATCGTCACGCGGCGGAGCATCTGCCGGATGATGATCTCGATGTGCTTGTCGTGGATCGACACACCCTGCGAGTTGTAGACCTTCTGGACCTCGCCGACCAGGTGGACCTGGACGGCACGCTGACCCAGAATGCGCAGGACGTCGTGCGGGTTGGTGGCACCCACGGTGAGCTTCTGGCCCACCTCGACGTGCTCGCCCTCGCTGACCAGCAGACGGGCACGCTTGGAGATGCCGAAGGCGGTCTCCTCGGAGCCGTCGTCCGGGGTGACGACGATCTTCTTGGTCTTCTCGGTCTCCTCGATCCGCACGCGGCCGGCGGCCTCGGAGATCGGGGCGACACCCTTGGGCGTACGGGCCTCGAAGAGCTCGACGACACGGGGCAGACCCTGGGTGATGTCGTCACCGGCCACACCACCGGTGTGGAAGGTACGCATCGTCAGCTGGGTACCGGGCTCACCGATGGACTGGGCGGCGATGATGCCGACCGCCTCACCGATGTCCACCAGCTTGCCGGTCGCCAGCGAGCGGCCGTAGCAGTAGGCACAGGTGCCGACCGCGGACTCGCAGGTGAGGACCGAGCGGGTCTTGACCGTCTCGACGCCGTGCGCGACGAGCTGCTCGATGAGCACGTCACCGAGGTCGACGTTGGCCGGCGCGATGACCTTGCCGTCGACGACGACGTCCTCGGCCAGCATGCGGGCGTAGACGCTCGTCTCGACGTCGTCGGTCTTGCGCAGGACACCGTCGGCGCCCTTGGTCGCGATCGCCAGCTTGAGGCCGCGCTCGGTGCCGCAGTCCTCCTCGCGGATGATCACGTCCTGCGAGACGTCCACCAGACGACGGGTCAGGTAACCCGAGTCGGCGGTACGGAGGGCGGTGTCCGCGAGACCCTTACGGGCACCGTGGGTGGAGATGAAGTACTCCAGCACGGTGAGACCCTCACGGAACGACGCCTTAATGGGTCGCGGGATGGTCTCGTTCTTCGCGTTCGACACCAGACCACGCATACCGGCGATCTGTCGCATCTGCATCATGTTTCCTCGGGCACCCGAGTCAACCATCATGAAGATGGGGTTCGTCTTGGGGAAGTTCGCGTTCATCGCCTCGGCGACCTCGTTGGTCGCCTTGGTCCAGATCGCGATGAGCTCCTGCGTGCGCTCGTCCTTGGTGATCAGACCGCGCTCGTACTGCTTCTGGACCTTCTCGTCCTGAGCCTCGTAGCCCTTGACGATCTCCTTCTTGGCCTCCGGCACGACGATGTCGGAGACGGCGACGGTGACGCCGGAGCGCGTGGCCCAGTGGAAGCCGGCCGCCTTCAGGTTGTCGAGCGTCGCCGCCACGATGACCTTGGGGTAGCGCTCGGCGAGGTCGTTGACGATCTCGGAGAGCTGCTTCTTGCCGACCGAGTAGTCGACGAACGGGTAGTCCTCGGGCAGCAGCTCGTTGAAGAGCGCGCGGCCCAGGGTCGTCCGCAGGCGGAAGGTGTCACCCTGCTGCCACTCCGGCTCGCCCTCCTCGGCGACCGGCGGGGTCCAGCCACGCGGCGGGACGGTGCCGATCGGGAAGCGGATGTCGACCTTCGCCTGGAGCGAGAGCTCCCGGGCGTCGAACGCCATGATCGCCTCGGCGGTGGAGCCGAAGGACCGGCCCTCGCCGATGACCTTGCGCTCCGCCTCGTCCGTGGTGAGGAAGAACAGACCCAGCACCATGTCCTGGGTCGGCATGGTGACCGGCCGGCCGTCGGCCGGCTTGAGGATGTTGTTCGAGGACAGCATCAGGATGCGGGCCTCGGCCTGCGCCTCCGCGGAGAGCGGCAGGTGGACGGCCATCTGGTCACCGTCGAAGTCCGCGTTGAACGCGGTGCAGACGAGCGGGTGGATCTGGATGGCCTTGCCCTCGACCAGCTGCGGCTCGAAGGCCTGGATGCCGAGGCGGTGCAGCGTGGGCGCACGGTTCAGCAGCACCGGGTGCTCGGCGATGACCTCTTCGAGGACGTCGTACACGACGGTGCGGCCGCGCTCGACCATGCGCTTGGCCGACTTGATGTTCTGCGCGTGGTTCAGGTCGACCAGGCGCTTCATCACGAACGGCTTGAAGAGCTCCAGCGCCATGGCCTTGGGCAGACCGCACTGGTGCAGCTTCAGCTGCGGACCGACGACGATGACGGAACGCGCGGAGTAGTCCACACGCTTACCGAGCAGGTTCTGACGGAATCGACCCTGCTTACCCTTCAGCATGTCGCTGAGGGACTTCAGCGGACGGTTGCCGGGGCCCGTGACCGGGCGACCACGACGGCCGTTGTCGAAGAGGGCGTCGACCGCCTCCTGGAGCATCCGCTTCTCGTTGTTCACGATGATCTCGGGGGCACCGAGGTCGAGCAGACGCTTCAGACGGTTGTTGCGGTTGATCACACGGCGGTACAGGTCGTTCAGGTCGGAGGTCGCGAAGCGGCCACCGTCCAGCTGCACCATCGGACGCAGGTCCGGCGGGATCACGGGGATGCAGTCCAGCACCATGCCGCTGGGGCTGTTGCGGGTCTGGAGGAAGGCGGAGACGACCTTGAGGCGCTTGAGCGCACGGGTCTTCTTCTGGCCCTTGCCGGTCCGGATGATCTCGCGGAGGCGCTCGGCCTCCTCGTCGAGGTCGAAGGACTCCAGGCGCTTCTGGAGCGCCGCGGCGCCCATCGCACCCATGAAGTAGGTGCCGAAGCGGTCGCGCAGCTCGCGGTAGAGCAGCTCGTCGCCCTCGAGGTCCTGGACCTTGAGGTTCTTGAAGCGGCTCCACACCTCGTCGAGGCGGTCGATCTCGCGCTGCGCGCGGTCGCGCAGCTGCTTCATCTCACGCTCGGCGCCCTCGCGCACCTTGCGGCGCACATCGGCCTTGGCGCCCTCGGCCTCGAGCTCGGCCAGGTCGGACTCGAGCTTCTTGGCACGGGCCTCGAGGTCGGCGTCACGGCGCTGCTCGATCTGCTGACGCTCGACGGAGACGTGCGCCTCCAGCGAGGGCAGGTCACGCGTGCGGCGCTCCTCGTCCACCCACGTGATCATGTAGGCGGCGAAGTAGATGACCTTCTCGAGGTCCTTCGGGGCGAGGTCGAGCAGGTAGCCCAGACGCGACGGGACGCCCTTGAAGTACCAGATGTGGGTGACGGGAGCGGCAAGCTCGATGTGGCCCATCCGCTCACGACGCACCTTGGCGCGAGTGACCTCGACGCCGCAGCGCTCACAGATGATGCCCTTGAAGCGGACACGCTTGTACTTGCCGCAGTAGCACTCCCAGTCCCGGGTCGGACCGAAGATCTTCTCGCAGAAGAGTCCGTCCTTTTCGGGCTTCAGGGTGCGGTAGTTGATGGTCTCCGGCTTCTTGACCTCGCCGTGGGACCAGGTTCGGATGTCGTCCGCGGTCGCCAGGCCGATCCGCAGCTCGTCGAAGAAGTTGACGTCGAGCACTGTTCGTCAATCCCTCTTTCAGGGTCGTGTCTTCATCATGGTCTGGGGGTCCGGGGACGGCGGGGGCTCCGCTAGGGAGCCCCCGCCAGACCCGTCAGACCTCTTCGACGCTGCTCGGCTCGCGCCGGGACAGGTCGATACCGAGCTCCTCCGCTGCGCGGAAGACGTCCTCGTCCGTGTCGCGCATCTCGATGGACATGCCGTCCGAGGACAGCACCTCCACGTTGAGGCAGAGCGACTGCATTTCCTTGATGAGCACCTTGAAGGACTCGGGAATGCCCGGCTCGGGGATGTTCTCGCCCTTGACGATCGCCTCGTAGACCTTCACTCGGCCGGTGACGTCGTCGGACTTGATGGTCAGCAGCTCCTGGAGGGCGTACGCGGCGCCGTATGCCTCCAGCGCCCACACCTCCATCTCACCGAAGCGCTGGCCACCGAACTGAGCCTTACCACCCAGCGGCTGCTGCGTGATCATGGAGTACGGACCGGTCGAGCGGGCGTGCAGCTTGTCGTCGACCAGGTGGTGCAGCTTGAGGATGTACATGTACCCGACCGAGATCGGGTCCGGGAACGGCTCGCCGGAGCGGCCGTCGAACATCCGGGCCTTACCGGACGGGAGCACCATGCGCTCGCCGTCGCGGTTCGGGATCGTGGACTCGAAGAGACCGGCGATCTCGTCCTCGCGGGCGCCGTCGAAGACCGGGGTCGCGACGTTGGTGCCGGCGGCGACGTCGTCGGCGCCGATCGCCTGGAGGCGCTTCATCCACTCCTCGTCGCCCTCGACCTTCCAGCCGCGGCTGGCGAGCCAGCCGAGGTGGATCTCGAGGACCTGTCCCGGGTTCATTCGGGACGGGACACCGAGCGGGTTGAGGATGATGTCGACCGGGGTGCCGTCCTCGAGGAACGGCATGTCCTCGACCGGAAGGATCTTGGAGATGACACCCTTGTTGCCGTGACGGCCGGCGAGCTTGTCACCGTCGGTGATCTTGCGCTTCTGGGCCACGTAGACGCGGACCAGCTGGTTCACGCCCGGCGGGAGCTCGTCGCCCTCTTCGCGGTCGAAGACGCGGACGCCGATGACCTTGCCGATCTCACCGTGCGGGACCTTCAGCGAGGTGTCACGGACCTCACGGGCCTTCTCACCGAAGATCGCGCGGAGCAGGCGCTCCTCCGGGGTCAGCTCGGTCTCACCCTTGGGCGTGACCTTGCCGACCAGGATGTCGCCGGCGACGACCTCGGCACCGATGCGGATGATGCCGCGCTCGTCGAGGTCGGCGAGGACCTCCTCGGAGACGTTCGGGATGTCCCGGGTGATCTCCTCCGGGCCGAGCTTGGTGTCACGGGCGTCGACCTCGTGCTCCTCGATGTGGATCGAGGAGAGGACGTCGTCCTGCACGAGGCGCTGCGACAGGATGATCGCGTCCTCGTAGTTGTGACCCTCCCACGGCATGAACGCCACGAGCAGGTTCTTGCCCAGCGCCATCTCGCCCTCGTCCGTGGACGGGCCGTCGGCGAGCACCTGACCGGCGATCACGCGGGCGCCCTCGTCCACGACGACCTTCTGGTTGAAGGACGTGCCCTGGTTCGAGCGGGAGAACTTGGCGACCCGGTACGTGTTGTACGTGCCGTCGTCGTTGGCGACCGTGACGTAGTCCGCGGAGACCTCCTGGACCACACCGTCCTTCTCGGCCTTGATGACGTCACCGGCGTCGACCGCGCAGCGGTACTCCATGCCGGTGCCGACCAGCGGGGCCTCCGCCTTGATCAGCGGAACGGCCTGGCGCATCATGTTCGATCCCATGAGCGCGCGGTTGGCGTCGTCGTGCTCGAGGAACGGGATCATCGCGGTCGCGACCGACACCATCTGGCGCGGGGAGACGTCCATGTAGTCGACGTCGTCGCCGGCGATGTAGTCGATCTCGCCGCCACGGCGGCGGACCAGCACGCGGGCCTCGGCGAAGCGCATGTCCTCGGTGAGGGCGGCGTTCGCCTGGGCGATGACGAAGCGGTCTTCCTCGTCGGCAGTCAGGTAGTCGACGTCGTCCGTGACGACACCCTCGACGACCTTGCGGTACGGGGTCTCGACGAAACCGAACGCGTTGACACGGCCGTAGGAGGCGAGCGAGCCGATCAGACCGATGTTCGGGCCTTCGGGCGTCTCGATCGGGCACATGCGGCCGTAGTGCGACGGGTGGACGTCTCGGACCTCGAAGCCGGCCCGCTCACGCGACAGACCACCCGGGCCCAGCGCGGACAGACGACGCTTGTGCGTCAGACCCGAAAGCGGGTTCGTCTGGTCCATGAACTGGGACAGCTGGCTGGTGCCGAAGAACTCCTTGATGGAGGCGACGACCGGCCGGATGTTGATCAGGGTCTGCGGCGTGATCGCCTCGACGTCCTGGGTGGTCATCCGCTCGCGGACGACGCGCTCCATACGAGCCAGACCCGTGCGGACCTGGTTCTGGATGAG
Source organism: Streptomyces albireticuli (assembly GCF_002192455.1). NCBI lineage: Bacteria > Bacillati > Actinomycetota > Actinomycetes > Kitasatosporales > Streptomycetaceae > Streptomyces > Streptomyces albireticuli. The sequence goes on along the minus strand of NZ_CP021744.1, from coordinate 4,357,196 downwards.
CTCGCCGACGTTGCGCAGACGACGGTTGCCGAAGTGGTCGATGTCGTCGGTCTCGACGACGATCGAGGTGCCGTTCTCGCCGACCGTGTCCTGCTCGCCGGCGTGCAGCTTGACCAGGTACTTGATGGTCGCGATGACGTCGTCGACGGTGAGCACACCGGCGTCGAGGGGAGCGTCCGCGCCGAGCTTCTTGTTCACCTTGTAGCGGCCGACCTTCGCGAGGTCGTAGCGCTTCGGGTTGAAGTAGAGGTTCTCGAGCAGCGTCTGCGCGGCCTCGCGGGTCGGCGGCTCGCCCGGACGCAGCTTGCGGTAGATGTCGAGGAGCGCGTCGTCCTGGCCCTGGGTGTGGTCCTTCTCCAGGGTGGCGCGCATCGACTCGTACTCGCCGAACTCCTCGAGGATCTGCTCGGTCGTCCAACCGAGAGCCTTGAGCAGAACGGTCACGGACTGCTTGCGCTTGCGGTCGATGCGGACACCGACCATGTCGCGCTTGTCGACCTCCATCTCCAGCCAGGCACCCCGGGACGGGATGATCTTGGCCGTGAAGATGTCCTTGTCGGACGTCTTGTCGATGGAGGAGTCGAAGTAGACACCCGGCGAGCGGACCAGCTGCGAGACGACGACACGCTCGGTGCCGTTGATGCAGAAGGTGCCCTTGTTGGTCATGAGCGGGAAGTCGCCCATGAAGACCGTCTGGGACTTGATCTCGCCGGTCTCGTTGTTGGTGAACTCGGCGGTGACGAAGAGCGGAGCCGCGTACGTGAAGTCGCGCTCCTTGCACTCGTCGATGGAGTTCTTCGGCGGCTCGAAGCGGTGGTCGCGGAAGGTCAGCGACATCGACCCGGAGAAGTCCTCGATCGGGGAGATCTCTTCGAAGATCTCCTCCAGACCGGACTTGGTGGGGACGTCCTGTCCACTGTCCAGCGCAGCCTCGACGCGAGCCTTCCAGGCGGCGTTGCCGAGCAGCCAGTCGAAGCTCTCGGTCTGCAGCGCAAGGAGGTTCGGAACCTCGAGGGGCTCCTTGATCTTCGCAAAAGAGATGCGCAGCGGGGCGGTGCTGGCGCCGTTGTTCGTATTGGCAGTCGAGGCGTTGCGCGAGGCGGCCAAGAGGGGTCCTTCCGAGGGCTCGGACTCACTACGCGCGTACCGGCCCCACTCCGTGCACACGAGAGAAATCCCAGCTCAGCGGGTTTCCATCAGCATGGCTCGACAGTGGGCATGCCCCTGGTGACGGGCAGGGAGCAGCTAACAGGCAGCGCAAAGGGTCAGTGTAGCCACTTGGCCCACTGATGTCCAGAGCGGATTTCCGGAGACCGGTGCGATACCAATCTCTCCCTCCGGGATCCTGTTGTTCCTCATGCCTGGAGCAAGGCTTCCCTCTTCGCCGACGATCCATGCCTCGGTGGTGAATCGATGTGGCGACGCGTCCCTGAGAATTGCGCGCGGCGTGCCGTTCGTCAAGGCCCCTCGGCCTCCGGGTGCCTCCCGTGGCGGCCGAGCGGCTGCCCGCTCGGCAGACACCGATGATCACCATACTCGCCCCTGGCCTCAGGGCAACAAGCCGTCGCGGGAACGCCCAAGGGCGACCACCCGCATGGGTGATCGCCCTTGGTACGTGAAACAAGGAGTCAGGAGACTCCGCGGGTCACTTGACCTCGACGGAGGCGCCGGCGCCCTTGAGGGCCTCGGCGGCCTTCTCCGCGGCGTCCTTCGCGACCTTCTCGAGGACCGGCTTCGGGGTGCCGTCGACGAGGTCCTTGGCCTCCTTGAGACCCAGGGAGGTCAGCTCACGCACGACCTTGATGACCTGGATCTTCTTGTCACCGGCGGCGGTGAGGATGACGTCGAACTCGTCCTGCTCCTCAGCGGCCTCGGCGGCGCCACCGGCGACACCGCCGGCCATGACGACCGGGGCGGCGGCAGCGGCGGTGACGTCGAACTTCTCCTCGAACGCCTTCACGAACGCGGCGAGGTCGATGAGGGTCATGTCCTCGAACTGCGCGAGCAGCTCGTCCTGGGTGAGCTTCGCCATGATGGGCGATCCTTCCACTAATTCGGCAGGTGCCGGATGTACATTTCGGCGGGCGTACGTAGGGCCCGCTGCGACCGTGACGGGCGCGAGTGGTTCAGGCGTGAGCCCGAATTACTCGGCAGCCTCGGCCTCGACGGGAGCCGGCGTACCGGCACCGCCCTGCTCGACCTTGTCGCGAAGCGCGTCCACGGTGCGGACCAGCTTCGAGGGCAGGGCCTGGAAGAGCGAGGCAGCCTGGGACTGCTTGCCCTTCATGGCACCCGCCAGCTTGGCGAGCAGAACCTCGCGGGACTCGAGGTCCGCAAGCTTCTTGATCTCATCGGCGGACAGCGCCTTGCCATCAAGGACACCGCCCTTGATGATCAGGTTGGGGTTGTCCTTGGCGAAGTCACGAAGACCCTTCGCCGACTCCACCGGGTCACCGGTGACGAAGGCAACAGCCGTCGGACCAGCGAAAAGCTCGTCCTCCAGCGTGATCCCGGCGTTGCCAGCCGCGATCTTGGTCAGCGTGTTCTTCACCACGGCGTACTGGGCGTTCTCACCGAGCGAACGACGCAGCGTCTTGAGCTGCGCCACGGTGAGACCGCGGTACTCGGTCAGCACGGCGGCGTTCGAGCTGCGGAACTTGTCCGTCAGCTCGGCAACCGCAGCAGACTTGTCGGGCCTCGCCATGAGCCTCGGCCTCCTTCCGGGTGATTCGGACCGCTACGCGAAGGGACCTGGGCAAAACGAAACGCCCCGGCGCAGGCGCTCGGGGCGTGCACTCGACCATTCGGACCAGGGGTCCTCACGGGAGTTCATCCTCAAATCACCTGCGCAGGTCGCCCGCAGCTAGCGGATCCTTCGGCCACCACACCTTCTTGCGAAGGCACAGCAACGACCAGCGGTCTTTGGCTTCCGCATCAAGGTACGCGAACGGTTCGCCCGCAGGCAAATCGACCCGGGGGAAGGAGACCGAGGCCACAGCGGCCCGGCCGCGGGGCCCGGATCACGGCCGCCGACGGCCCGGCGGAGAGCCGCTACCGGGCCGTCCGCCCCCGGCACGGGCCGCCGGGGCGATGGGCGGGCAGCGCCCGCGCGCGGCCCTCTGCGGGGCCGTGGAGGGCCGCGCCGCCCTCCCCACGCAAAAAGGCCGGGCCCGCACCCCGAAGGGTGCGGGCCCGGCCCACAACGTGTGTCACACGCTACGAGACGTCGATCAGACGTTCTCGTCCTCCACGAGGAGGTTGCGGGTGCGGTTGGAGTCCAGCGGGATGCTGGGGCCCATCGTCGTGGTCATGGCCGCCTTCTTGATGTAGCGACCCTTCGCGGCGGAGGGCTTGAGACGGGTGATCTCCTCCAGCGCCGCAGCGTAGTTCTCGACCAGCTTGGCCTCATCGAACGACACCTTGCCGATGATGAAGTGCAGGTTCGAGTGCTTGTCGACGCGGAACTCGATCTTGCCGCCCTTGATGTCCGTGACAGCCTTCGCCACGTCCGGGGTGACCGTGCCGGTCTTCGGGTTCGGCATCAGACCACGCGGACCGAGCACGCGGCCGAGGCGGCCGACCTTGCCCATGAGGTCCGGGGTGGCGACGACGGCGTCGAAGTCCAGACGGCCCTTCGCAACCTCGTCGATCAGTTCGTCGGAGCCGACGATGTCGGCGCCGGCGGCTTCCGCGGCCGCAGCACGGTCACCGGTCGCGAAGACCAGGACCCGGGCGGTCTTACCGGTGCCGTGCGGAAGGTTCACGGTGCCACGGACCATCTGGTCGGCCTTGCGCGGGTCGACGCCCAGACGCATGGCAACCTCGACGGTCGCGTCGAACTTGGTGGCGGAGGTTTCCTTCGCGAGACGGACGGCCTCGAGGGGGGCGTACAGGCGCTCCGCCTCGATCTTGGCGTCCGCAGCGCGGAGAGTCTTGCTGCGCTTCACTGCTTCTCCTCAGTGGTTATGGAGTCGTGGTGCGGACCAGCGCTGGTCCTTCCACGGTTACTGCGAGGTGGCTGATCAGCCCGCGCTCTGGTCGCTCGGGCTTCCTCACTCGCTCGCTACGCGGACGGCCTCGCTGCGCTCGGCCGGCCACTGCGCGAACTCGTTCGTCAGCCCTCGACCGTGACACCCATGGAACGGGCGGTGCCGGCGATGATCTTCTCGGCGGCGTCCAGGTCGTTGGCGTTCAGGTCGGGCATCTTCGTGGTGGCGATGTCACGGACCTGGTCGCGGGTGATCTTCGCGACCTTCTTGGTGTGCGGCTCGCCGGAGCCCTTCTCCACACCCGCGGCCTTGAGGATCAGCTTCGCGGCCGGCGGAGTCTTGGTGACGAAGGTGAAGGAACGGTCCTCGTAGACCGTGATCTCCACCGGCACGACCATGCCACGCTGCGACTCGGTCGCGGCGTTGTAGGCCTTGCAGAACTCCATGATGTTGACGCCGTGCTGGCCCAGCGCGGGGCCGACCGGCGGGGCCGGGTTGGCGGCACCGGCGCTGATCTGGAGCTTGATAAGCCCCGTGATCTTCTTCTTCTTGGGAGGCATTGCTCTCTCCGGGTCCTAGTGAGAGTTTTTTGCCCGCGCACAGTGCGCGCAGGCATACCGCACCACGATAACGGGTAACATGCTGCGGCCAAAAACCGAGCAGGTCAGACCGGCTGTGAGCAGCCGATCTGACCTGTTCGGAAGTGCTTTGCCCAGAAGGAACTAGTTCTTCTGGATCTGGTCGAAGCTGAGCTCGACCGGGGTCTCGCGGCCGAAGATCTCGACGAGGCCCTTGACCTTCTTCGAGTCGGCGTTGATCTCGTTGATCGTGGCCTGGAGCGTGGCGAACGGGCCGTCCGTGACGGTGACCGAGTCGCCCACCTCGAAGTCCAGGACCTGGACCTCGACCTTGCGGGACGGAGCCGGCTTGCCCTCGGCCTCGGCGGCCTCGCGGGCGGCCTTCTCCTCGGCCTCCGGGGCGAGCATCTTGACGATCTCGTCCAGGGTCAGCGGGTACGGGTCGTAGGCGTTGCCGACGAAGCCGGTGACACCCGGGGTGTTGCGGACGACGCCCCAGGACTCGTTCGTCAGGTCCATGCGCACCAGGACGTAGCCCGGGAGCTTGTTCTGGCGGACGGTGCGGCGGTCGCCGTTCTTGATCTGGACGACCTCTTCCTGCGGCACCTCGGCCTGGAAGATGTAGTCCTCGACGTTGAGCGAGACGGCGCGCTGCTCGAGGTTGGTCTTCACGCGGTTCTCGTAACCCGCGTAGGTGTGGATGACGTACCACTCGCCGGGCAGACCACGCAGCTCGTCGCGGAGCGCGGCGACCGGGTCGACCGGGGCCTGCTCCTCGGCGGGCTCCTCGCCCGCCTCGACCGCCGCGGCGGCCTCGGACTCGGCGTCGCCCTCGACGTGGATCGCGGCCTGCTCGGCCGGCTCGCCCAGGGCGGCGTCCTCGGCGTCGAGCTCGTCGATGCCGTCGGCGTTCTCGACGATCTCCTGTGCGGTGTCGTCGCCCTCGACCTCGGCCGTAGCCGCGTCGACGTCGGCCTCTGCCGCCTCGACGGAGTCGACGGCGTCGTTCAGGTTCGGGTCAGACACGTGGCTGCTTCTTCCTGGCTTCAAGGGGTGGAACGTGCGAAGGGGCGGCTCTCCTGGAAGCAGCCGCCCTACGCGCGGGTTCAGCCGAAGACGTACTTGACGGCGTTGGAGAACCCATAGTCAATCACGGTGACGAGGCCGATGACGATGACGACAAAGACGATCACCACGGTGGTGTAAGTCGAGAGCTGGCCGCGCGTGGGCCAGACGACCTTGCGGAGCTCGGCGACGATCTGACGGTAAAAGAGCGCGAGGCGGCCGAAGGGGCCCTTCTTCCCGCGCTTCCCACCGCGGCGGCCCTTCTTGGTGGCCACCTCGTCCTCGGGACGACCGCTCTCAGGCGTCGCGGTGGAGCCAAGGGCTTCCGTCACTACGTCCTCACCTGAATCCGGGTCGTGAGCCGTGCCGCGCCCGGTTGAGCCGCACGGCGGTGCATTTCATTACCTACGCAAGCACGCAACCTGGTGAAGATGCGTGTAGCAGGGCCGAAGGGACTTGAACCCCCAACCGCTGGTTTTGGAGACCAGTGCTCTACCAATTGAGCTACGACCCTTTGTGGTTCCCTCAACGTACAGCATCCGGTCGTACGCACGCTGTGCGTCGATCGGATCGCCTGTGAGGGGCCAACGAGCCATGAGTGTACGTGTTCCGGCGGCCGTCGTCGAACAGCTTCGCCCGGGACACCCGGGGAAGGGGCCTTCCGCCGCCGCTTCCCCCGGGCGAGTGCCCCCTTCGGCCGCGGTCTGCGACGATGCGGGTATGACCGCTGCGACCCCTTCCCAGCCCCCCGTACAGTCCCCCACCGAGCGCCGGGTCTCGGCCCGCGTCGGGGCGATCTCCGAGTCCGCGACGCTCGCCGTGGACGCCAAGGCCAAGGCCCTGAAGGCCGCCGGGCGCCCGGTGATCGGCTTCGGCGCCGGTGAGCCCGACTTCCCCACCCCCGGCTACATCGTCGAGGCCGCCGTGGAGGCCTGCCGCGACCCGCGCTTCCACCGCTACACCCCGGCCGGCGGGCTCCCCGAGCTGAAGAAGGCCATCGCCGAGAAGACGCTCCGCGACTCCGGCTACGAGGTCGACCCGGCCCAGATCCTGGTGACCAACGGCGGCAAGCAGGCCATCTACGAGGCGTTCGCCGCGATCCTCGACCCGGGTGACGAGGTCATCGTCCCGGCTCCGTACTGGACCACCTACCCCGAGTCGATCCGCCTCGCGGGCGGTGTCCCGGTGGAGGTCGTCGCCGACGAGACCACCGGCTACCGGGTCTCCGTCGAGCAGCTGGAGGCCGCGCGCACCGAGCGCACCAAGGTCGTCCTCTTCGTCTCCCCGTCCAACCCGACCGGCGCCGTCTACAGCGAGGCCGACGCCCTGGCCATCGGCCGCTGGGCCGCCGAGCACGGCCTGTGGGTGCTGACGGACGAGATCTACGAGCACCTGGTCTACGGCGCCGCGAAGTTCACCTCGCTGCCCGCGCTCGTCCCCGAACTGCGCGAGAAGTGCATCGTGGTCAACGGCGTCGCCAAGACGTACGCGATGACCGGCTGGCGCGTGGGCTGGCTGATCGCCCCCAAGGACGTGGTCAAGGCCGCGACCAACCTCCAGTCGCACGCCACGTCCAACGTGTCGAACGTCGCACAGATCGCCGCCCTGGCCGCCGTCTCCGGCGACCTGGACGCCGTCGCCGAGATGCGCGTCGCCTTCGACCGCCGCCGGCAGACCATCGTGCGGATGCTGAACGAGATCGACGGCGTGCTCTGCCCGGAGCCGGAGGGCGCGTTCTACGCCTACCCGTCCGTGAAGGAGCTGCTCGGCAAGGAGATCCGCGGCAAGCGCCCCGCCACCTCCGTCGAGCTGGCCGCGCTGATCCTCGACGAGGTCGAGGTCGCCGTCGTCCCCGGTGAGGCCTTCGGCACCCCGGGCTACCTGCGGCTGTCCTACGCCCTGGGCGACGAGGACCTGGTCGAGGGCGTCTCCCGGATCCAGAAGCTGCTGGCGGAGGCCAAGGCGTAACGCCTGCCCTCCCCCGCTCGCGGGCCTCCGGCTGCCGCCGGGGGCCCGCAAGTCTTTTCGGGGCCGTGCCCGATTCGGTGCCCGTTCAAGGAAACTCCCTTCCGGTTGTCATGCTCGTACGGCAAGATCCTGGGATGGAGAGTGTCCGTGCCCGCGGCGGAGCCGCTGAAAGAAATCTTCGACTGCTGCCGAAGGCCCATCTGCACCTGCACTTCACGGGGTCCATGCGCCCGTCGACCATGCTGGAGCTGGCCGACAAGTACGGGGTCCACCTCCCCGAGGCGCTGAGCGGCGGCGAGCCTCCGCAGCTGCGCGCCACGGACGAGCGCGGCTGGTTCCGCTTCCAGCGCCTGTACGACATCGCGCGGTCCTGCCTGCGCTCTCCCGAGGACATCCAGCGGCTGGTCCGCGAGGCCGCCGAGGAGGACGTCCGCGACGGCTCGGGCTGGCTGGAGATCCAGGTCGACCCCACCTCCTACGCCCCGCGGCTCGGCGGGCTGATCCCCGCGCTGGAGATCATCCTCGACGCGGTGGACAGCGCCTCCCGGGAGACCGGCCTGGGCATGCGCGTCCTCGTCGCCGCGAACCGCATGAAGCACCCGCTGGACGCCCGCACCCTGGCCCGCCTCGCGGTGCGCTACGCGGACCGCGGCGTGGTCGGCTTCGGCCTCTCCAACGACGAGCGGCGCGGGCTCGCCCGTGACTTCGACCGCGCCTTCCAGATCGCCCGTGAGGGCGGCCTGCTGGCCGCGCCGCACGGCGGCGAGCTCTCGGGCCCGAGCAGCGTCCGGGACTGCCTGGACGACCTGCACGCGGGCCGCGTGGGCCACGGGGTGCGGGCGGCGGAGGACCCCCGGCTGCTGCGGAAGCTCGCGGAGCGCGGGGTGACCTGCGAGGTCTGCCCCGCGTCGAACGTGGCCCTGGGCGTCTACGAGAAGCCCTCGGACATCCCGCTGCGCACGCTCTTCGACGCCGGCGTGCCGATAGCGCTGGGCGCGGACGACCCCCTGCTCTTCGGCTCCCGCCTCGCCGCGCAGTACGAGCTGGCCCGCGAGCACCACGGCTTCACGGACCCGGAGCTGGCGGAACTGGCCCGCCAGTCCATCCGCGGCTCCCGGGCCCCGGCGGACGTCCAGGCTCGGCTGCTGGGCGGCGTCGACGAGTGGCTCGCGTCCTGACAGGTAGTGGGCAGTCGTTCCGCTGGGCTGGGGGCACCCCCAGCGGTAGCCGGGGGAGGGTGGGCACAACCGGACCCGCAGCCGGAACGCCTGACCAGCCCGTACCCCCTACAGGCTGACGCCCACGGTGACCGGCTCGTTCACCAGCGTCACCCCGAACGCCGAACGCACCCCGTCCCGCACCTCGCGCGCAAGCGCGAGAAGGTCCTCCGTCGTGGCCCCACCCCGGTTCGTCAGCGCCAGCGTGTGCTTCGTGCTGATGCGCGCCGCCCCCGAGCCGTACCCCTTCGCGAAGCCCGCCTTGTCGATCAGCCACGCGGCCGACGTCTTGACCATGCCGTCCCCCGCCGGGAAGGCCGGCGGCGTGACGTCCGCCCCGAGCCGCTCGGCCGCGCGGGCCAGGAACGCCTCGTGCTCGGCGGACGTGAGGATCGGGTTGGTGAAGAAGGATCCGGCGGACCAGGTGTCGTGGTCCTCGGGGTCGAGGACCATGCCCTTGCCCGCGCGCAGCTTCAGGACCGTCTCACGGGCCGTCGCGGCGGGCACCCGGTCGCCGGCCTCGACGCCGAGGGCGCGGGCCGTCTCGGGGTAGCGCAGGGGCGCGGACAGGCCGTCCGCGTCCTCCAGCCGGAAGCGGACGCGGAGGACGACGTAGCGCGCGGGGTCCTGCTTGAAGCGGCTGTGGCGGTAGGAGAAATCGCAGTCCGCGCCGGGGACGGTGACGGTCTCGCCGGCGTGCCGGTCGTAGGCGACGACCTCGGTGATGGTCTGGGAGACCTCCTGGCCGTACGCGCCGACGTTCTGGATGGGGGTGGCGCCGGCGGAGCCGGGGATGCCGGCGAGGCACTCGATGCCCGCGAGGCCGGCCTCGACGGTGCGGGCGACGGCGTCGGACCAGTTCTCGCCGGCGGCGAGTTCGAGGTCGGTGCCGTCGAGGGTGAAGCCGCTGGTGGCGATGTGCAGGGCGGTGCCGTCGAAGCCCTTGTCGGCGATGACGAGGTTGCTGCCGCCGCCGATGATCAGCAGCGGGGTGCCGTCCGCGTCGGCCTCGCGGACCGCCGCGACGACCTCGTCGTCGGTGACGGCGGTGACGAGCCGGGTGGCGGGGCCGCCGAGCCGGAAGGTGGTCAGGGGGGCGAGGGGGGCATCGTGGAGTTCCTGCACGCGCACAAGGGTACGGGGAGCTCCGCCGGGGTCCGGGGGCCGTGGTGCGGGCCGGGCGCCGGGGCCTCCGGGGGTGCCCCGGAATCGGATATTTACGGGCGGGAGCCGTTCCTGTGGGAGGCGCTCCGAACCGCCGCCCGCAAATATCCGGCAGCATTCCGGGGCACCCCCTGCGGCCCCGTCACCCTCCGTCGTCGTCTGCCGCCCGCCCGGGCATGCGTAAGGGGCGCCCGCCGTTGCGGACGCCCCTTACCTTGCTTGCCGGCCGGTCTCAGGCGAGGCGGATGACGGCCCGGGACATGCCCAGCACCTTCTGTCCGGCGCTCTTGACCAGGAGGTCGACGCGGACCGTGCGGGCCTCGTCGTCCTTGGCGCCGATCTTGCCGCCGACCTCGATGACCGCGCCCTCGTCGTCGTTCGGCACGACGACCGGCTTGGTGAAGCGCACCCCGTACTCGACCAGGGCGCCCGGGTCACCGGCCCAGTCGGTCGCCACGCGGACGGCCTCGGCCATGGTGAACATGCCGTGCGCGATGACGTCCGGCAGTCCGACCTCCTTGGCGAACTTCTCGTTCCAGTGGATCGGGTTGAAGTCGCCGGAGGCGCCCGCGTAGCGGACCAGGTCCGCGCGCGTCACCGGGAAGCTCCGGGACGGCAGCTCCTGGCCGACCTCGACGTCGTCGAAGGAAATCCGGGCAGCCATCACGCCTCCTCGGCCGCGCGGGCCACCAGCATCGTGTACGCGGTCACGACGTGCTCGCCGTGCTCGTCGTGGACGTCGCCGCGGACCGACACGAGGTCGTTGCCCGCCATGGACTTGATCGACTCGATCGTCGAGGTGACCGACAGGCGGTCGCCCGCGCGGACCGGGCGGCTGTAGGCGAACTTCTGGTCGCCGTGCACCACGCGGCTGTAGTCCAGGCCCAGCTGCGGGTCCTGGACGACGCGCTCGGCGGCCCGGAACGTGATGGCGAACACAAAAGTGGGCGGGGCGATCACATCGGGGTGACCGAGCGCCTTGGCCGCCTCGGGATCGGTGTACGCCGGGTGGGCGTCGCCCACGGCCTCGGCGAATTCACGGATCTTCTCCCGGCCGACCTCGTACGGATCGGTGGCCGGGTAGGTCCGTCCGACGAAGGACTGGTCGAGCGCCATGGGCTCGTTACCTCCTGGCTGGACTTTGCGTGGAAAAGGATGGAGATATGCCGCGAGGCCGCCCCCAAGGATGGGGACGGCCTCACGAGCTAGCCTGTCTTTATCGCGTCTCGCGGTGCGCGGTGTGAGCCTTGCAGCGAGGGCAGTGCTTCTTCATCTCAAGACGGTCCGGGTCATTACGCCGGTTCTTCTTGGTGATGTAGTTCCGCTCCTTGCACTCCACGCAGGCCAGCGTGATCTTCGGGCGGACGTCGGTGGCAGCCACGTGAGTGCTCCTTGACGGATGGACGGATGAACGCAGACAAGAGTAGCCGATCGGAGGACCGACCCCACAATCGGCTACTACATGTAGCGGTGACCGGACTTGAACCGGTGACACAGCGATTATGAGCCGCTTGCTCTACCGACTGAGCTACACCGCTGTGATGCAGGAGAGATCCTCACCCGAAGGTGAGGAACCCCCACACACCAGAGCCCCAATACGGAATCGAACCGTAGACCTTCTCCTTACCATGGAGACGCTCTGCCGACTGAGCTATTGGGGCGAGCGAGGAAGACATTACACGGTTGGCCGCCGAAGGTGAAATCCGTATCCGGAGGCCGCCCCACGGACCGCTTCCCGGCTCTTCGGCACCACACCAGTACGACTATTCGTCGCCTGCTCGAAGCCGATCCGAACGCGCCCTACGCTCGGAACACGCTGCGTGATCATGCACGCCCCGGCCCCCGGAGGAGCGCGATGCCCGACAGCCAGCCGCAGCCCCCGAAAAACCCGGGGGGAGACGCCACTCCGCCCGCCGCGCCGCCCGGCGACGGCGTCCTGCTGCTCTGCGGCGCCCGGCTCGCCGACGGCCGCACCGTGGACGTGCGCCTCAGCGACGGACGCATCGAGGCGGTCGGCACCGCCGGCAGCCTCGCCCCCGGCCCCCGCGTGGACCTCGGCGGCTATCTGCTGCTGCCCGCGCCCGCCGAGCCGCACGCCCACCCCGGCACCGCGCTCACCGCGGACGCCGACGGCCCGGTCCCGTACGCCCCCCAGGACGTCCAGCGCCGGGCCACCGAGGCCGCCCTGCTCCAGCTCGGCCACGGCGCCACGGCGCTGCGCGCGCACGTCCGGATCGGCGACGTCGAGGGCCTGCGCTCCCTGGAGGCCGTGCTCCAGGCCCGGCGGGCCCTGCGGGGCCTCACGGACCTCGGCACGGTCGCCGTGCCCCGGCTGCTCACCGGCGCCGCCGGGGCCGACGGCCTGGCCATGCTGCGCGACGCCGTGAAGATGGGCGCGGCCGTGGGCGGCTGCCCCGACCTCGACCCGGACCCGATCGGCTACGCCGAGGTCGCGCTCGGGGTGGCCGCCGAGCACGGCTGCCCCGTCGACCTGCACACGGACGCCGACGACCCGGCCCGGCTCGCCCGGCTCGCCGCGATGGCCGGCGGCCTGCGCCCCGGGGTCACCCTCGGCCCCTGCGGCGGCCTGGCCCGGATGCCCTACGAGCCGGCCGCGCGGGCCGCCGAGCGGCTCGCGGCGGCCGGGGTGACGGTGGCGTGCCTGCCGCAGGGTGACTGCGGCACGCTCGAACAGCGGGGAGCGCGGGTCTCCACCTGCGCGCCGGTGCGGCTGCTGCGCGCCGCCGGGGTGCGGGTGACCGCGGGCAGCGGCGCGCTCCGGGACGCGGCCAACCCCGTGGGCCGGGGCGACCCGCTGGAGGCCGCGTTCCTGCTGGCCTCCCGGGGCGAACTGCGCCCGGACGAGGCCTACGAGGCGGTGAGCGGGCGGGCGCGGGCCGCCATGGGGCTGCCGGAGGTGCGGGTGGAGGCGGGCTTCCCGGCGGAGCTGCTGGCCGTGCGCGGCGAGCGGATCGAGGGCGTGCTCTCGCTCGCGTACAGCCGCCTGGTGGTGCACCGCGGCCGGGTGGTGGCCCGGACGAGCGCGGTGCGCGAGTACTGCGACACCTCCGCCGCGGCCGCCCTGGAGCTGCCGAGGCAGTCCTCCCGCGGCGGCGAGCCGTCCTGAGGCCCGTGCCGCGCGGCCCTCTGGCGGTGCGCGGCACAGCGCGTACGGTCGGATCATGCGCATTGTCATCGCAGGTGGACATGGTCGGATCGCGCTGAGGCTGGAGCGGTTGCTCGCCGGGCGCGGGGACGAGGTCGCGGGTGTCGTCCGCCGGCCGGCACACGCGGGTGACCTGCTCGCCGCGGGTGCCGAACCGGTCGTGTGCGACCTGGAGTCGGCGACGGTCGGCGATCTCGTACGGCACCTGGAGTCCGCCGACGCGGCCGTCTTCGCGGCCGGCGCCGGGCCGGACAGCGGCATCGGGCGCAAGGACACCGTGGACCGGGGAGCCGCGGCCCTTTTCGCGGACGCGGCGGAGGCGGCCGGGGTCCGGCGCTTCGTGGTCGTCTCCTCGATGGGCGCCGACCGCGAGCCTCCGGAGGGTACGGATCCGGTCTTCGCCGCCTACCTGCGGGCCAAGGGCGCCGCGGACGCGGACGTACGCTCACGGGCCGGTCTGGACTGGACGATCCTGCGGCCCGGCCGGCTCACGGACGACCCCGGGACGGGCCTGGTGCGGCTGGCGGAGTCCACCGGCCGGGGCGAGGTGACCCGCGACGACGTCGCGGCCGTCCTGGCGGCCCTGCTGACCGAGCCGGGCACGGCGGGCCGGACGCTGGAGCTGGTCGGGGGCGACACGCCGGTGGCGGAGGCCGTGAAGAGCGTGGCGTGAGGGCGATCCCGGCGGCCTGATCCGTTCGCACGTGCCGCAGATCACATGATCATCGGCCCGGGGACTCCCCCGGACAACACAGAAGGCCCTCTCCGTAAGGAGAGGGCCTTCGCATGTGGCGGCGCCAGGGTTCGAACCTGGGTAGGCTGAGCCGGCAGATTTACAGTCTGCTCCCTTTGGCCACTCGGGCACACCGCCAAGGGTTGCCGCCCCGGATTCCGCCTTGCGGTGGTGCTCCGTGGCAACGACGTAAACCATACCCGATGACCTGGGGTGGTCCGCCACTCGATTCCTCACCGCTCACCGGCCCCCGGGTGGCTAGGCTGGCGGGGCGGCACCCCGGCCGCACCCCTGATGGATCTACGTACGAGGAGCCAACTCAATATGGCCGACTCCAGTTTCGACATCGTCTCGAAGGTCGAGCGGCAGGAGGTCGACAACGCCCTCAACCAGGCCGCCAAGGAAATCTCGCAGCGCTACGACTTCAAGGGCGTCGGCGCCTCGATCGCGTGGTCCGGCGAGAAGATCGAGATGCGGGCCAACGCCGAGGAGCGCGTGAAGGCCGTTCTCGACATCTTCGAGACCAAGCTGGTCAAGCGCGGCATCTCGCTGAAGTCCCTGGACGCCGGCGAGCCGCAGCCCTCCGGCAAGGAGTACAAGATCTTCGCCTCGATCGAGGAGGGGATCTCGCAGGAGAACGCGAAGAAGGTCGCCAAGATCATTCGCGACGAGGGCCCGAAGGGCGTCAAGGCGCAGGTCCAGGGTGACGAGCTGCGCGTCAGCTCCAAGAGCCGTGACGACCTCCAGGCGGTCCAGGCCCTCCTCAAGGGCAAGGACCTGGACTTCGCGATCCAGTTCGTCAACTACCGCTAGTCCGCCGTACCGCGAGGCGGCCAGGCGCGCAGTGAGGGCGTTTCACCGGGAGTTGTCCGGTGGGGCGCCCTCGCGGCGTTCAAGGGGCCTTGACGCGGCCCCTGTTGTCAGCGGGTGGCGAAGGGGCGGTCCGTCGGCACGATCTCCCGGCCGAGCGGCATCAGGGAGATCGGCACCAGCTTGAAGTTGGCGATGCCGAGGGGGATGCCGATGATCGTGACGCACAGGGCGATGCCCGTGACGATGTGGCCGAGCGCCAGCCACCAGCCGGCGAAGACGAACCAGATGACGTTGCCCAGCAGCGATCCCGCGCCGGCGTCCCGCCGTTCCACCGTCGTCCGGCCGAAGGGCCACAGGGCGAAGGAGGCGATCCGGAAGGACGCGATGCCCCAGGGAATGGTGATGATCAGAATGCAGCAGATCAATCCGGCCACGACGTAGCCGATCGCCATCCAGAGTCCGCAGAGGACCAGCCAGATGACATTAAGGATGAACCTCATAAAAACAGCCTCCCACGCGAAACAGCTCCTAGCGAGGGGGACGACCACGGGCGGCGCCGTGGTTGCCGGGGTCCCCGGCTGACCTGCGGGAGAGGGGCCCGGCGCCCCTCAGGGGCGGTGGCCGGCCATGCCTTCGAGGCGGCGGACGCGCTCGGCCATCGGCGGGTGCGTGGAGAAGAGCTTGGACATGCCCTCGCCCGCGCGGAACGGGTTCGCGATCATCATGTGGCTCGCGGTCTCGATGCGCGGCTCCGGGGGCAGCGGGAGCCGCTGGGTGCCCGCCTCCAGCTTGCGCAGCGCCGAGGCCAGGGCCAGGGGGTCGCCGGTGAGCCGGGCCCCGGAGGCGTCCGCCTCGTACTCCCGGGAGCGGCTGACGGCGAGCTGGATGAGGGAGGCCGCGATCGGGCCCAGCAGCATGATCATGATCATGCCGAGGATGCCGGGGCCCTCGTCGTCGTCGGATCTGCCGAAGGGGATCAGCCAGGCGAAGTTGACCAGGAACATCACCACCGAGGCGAGCGCGCCGGCGATCGAGGAGATGAGGATGTCCCGGTTGTAGACATGGCTGAGCTCGTGGCCGATGACGCCGCGCAGCTCCCGCTCGTCGAGCAGGCGCAGGATGCCGTCGGTGCAGCAGACCGCGGCGTTGCGCGGATTGCGGCCGGTGGCGAAGGCGTTGGGCGCCTCGGTCGGGGAGATGTACAGCCGGGGCATCGGCTGGCGCGCGGCCGTGGAGAGCTCGCGCACCATGCGGTAGAGCGCGGGCGCCTCGAACTCGCTGACCGGCCGGGCGCGCATCGCCCGCAGGGCCAGCTTGTCGCTGTTCCAGTAGGCGTAGGCATTGGTGCCGAGGGCCACCAGGACGGCGACGATCAGGCCCGTACGCCCGAACAGGCTGCCGATGACGATGATGAGCGCGGACAGGCCTCCGAGGAGGACGGCGGTCCTGAGCCCGTTGTGCCGGCGGTGCACGGTACGCCCTCCAAGTGGTGCGGCAGGGGAACCCTTTTGCTGTGGCGCTTCCACCTTCCAGTGGAACCTTCTCGTTCGGTCAACGCCAGATGAGCACAGCTGGTTCCCTCGCGCACGGGCGGGCACGCTGGGCCTTACGGGTGACGCCGGCTACAGCAGCGCCCCCGAGGCGAAGCGGAGCACGAGCTGCGGGGCGCCCGACAGGACGATGCCGAGGACCGCGGCGAGGGCCATGGCGGCCGCCAGCGGCAGCGGGACGCGCGCGGGGGCCTCCGGCTCCTCCCCCGCCTCCGCGGCCGGTCCCGCGGCCTGCTCCTCCGCCGGGCGGAAGAGCAGCGCCGTCCACTGGAGGTAGTAGTACAGGGCGATCACGACATTGACCGCCATGACGACCGCCAGCCAGCCCAGGCCCGCGTCGACGGCCGCCGAGAAGACCGTGACCTTGGCGAACAGCCCGATGACGCCCGGCGGCAGGCCGGCCAGGCAGAGCAGGAAGAAGCCGAGGGCGAGGGCGGCGAGCGGGCGGCGGGCGTAGAGGCCCCGGTAGTCGGCGAGGCGGTGCGCCGGGCTCGTACGGGCGACGAGCGCGGCGACGGCGAACGCGCCGAGGTTCACGGCCGCGTACATCAGGGCGTACGCGACGGTGGAGCCGATGGCGTGCGCCGGGTCGCCGGTGTACCCGGCGGCCGCGATCGGCACCAGCAGATAGCCGGCCTGGCCGACGGAGGACCAGGCGAGCAGGCGTACCGCGCTGTGGGCGCGGTCGGCGCGCTGGCGCAGGGCGGCGACGTTGCCCGCGGTCATGGTGAGGGCGGCGAGCACGGCGAGGGCCGGGCCCCAGACGTCCGCGTAGGACGGGAAGGCGACCACGGTCACCAGGATCAGACCGGTGAAGCCGACGGCCTTGCCGACGACGGAGAGGTAGGCCGCGACGGGCAGCGGCGCGCCCACGTAGGTGTCGGGCACCCAGAAGTGGAAGGGCACGGCCGCGGTCTTGAAGGCGAAGCCGACGAGGGTGAGGGCCACGCCCGTCTGGGCGAGGACGCCGAGGCGGGTGCCGTCGCCGGGCAGGCCCCCGGCGACCTGGGTGAGGTGGAGGCTGCCGGTGGCGGCGTAGACGAAGCTGACGCCGAGCAGCATGACGGCGGTCGCGGTGACCGACGACAGGAAGAACTTCAGGGCCGCCTCGGACGACTTGCGGTCGTCGCGGCGCATGCCGACGAGGGCGAACGCGGGCAGCGAGGCCACCTCCAGGGCCACGACGAGGGTCGCGAGGTCCCGGGAGGCGGGCAGCAGCGCGGCGCCCGCGGCGGAGGACAGCAGCAGGAACCAGTACTCGCCCGAGGGGAGCGAGAAGTCCACGAGGTCGCTCACGGACAGCAGGGCCGTCAGCAGGGCGCCGCCCAGCACCAGGAACTGGATGACGAGCGTGAAGTGGTCCGCCGTGTAGCTGCACGCCTGGGTGCCGGACGACGTCAGGCAGAAGGTGGAGCGGTCGCCGTCGAGGAGCGGCAGCAGGGAGAGCCCCGCCAGCACCAGGCCCACGAGGGCGATGACGCCGAGGAGGGGCTTCCGTCCCTCGGGCAGGAAGAGGTCGGCGACCAGGATGACGAGCGCCACCACCGCGGTGATGGTGGGCGGGGCGATGGCGAGCCAGTCGACGGACTGGACCAGGGAGCCCATCAGTTGCCTCCTCGGAGGAGCTGCGACACGGCCGGGTCGGTGAGGCCGAGGAGGGCCGCGGGCCAGAGTCCGGCGAGGACGGTGAGGACGACGAGGGGGGTCCAGGCGGCGAACTCGTACGTGCGGACGTCGGCGAGCGCGGGCTCGTGCGCGGGCCTGCCCTCGCCGTCGCCGCCCATGCACACCCGGCGCACGACGATCAGCATGTACGCGGCGGTGAGCAGGGTGCCGAAGCCGGCCAGGGCCATGAAGGTGAGGAAGGCGGGGCGGCTGAGGCCCTCCGCGGGGCGGAAGGAGCCGAACATCGCGAGCATCTCGCCCCAGAAGCCGGCCAGGCCGGGCAGCCCGAGCGAGGCGACGGCGCCGAAGGCGAGCAGGCCGCCCAGGCGCGGGGCCTTGCCGTAGAGCGCGGCGCCGGTGGCTCCGGAGAGGGCGTCGAGGTCGCTGGTGCCGTAGCGGTCCTTGACGGCCCCGACGAGGAAGAACAGCAGGCCGGTGATGAGGCCGTGGGCGATGTTGGCGAAGAGCGCGCCGTTCACGCCGGTCGGGGTCATGGTGGCGATGCCGAGCAGCACGAAGCCCATGTGGCCGACGGAGGAGTAGGCGACGAGGCGCTTGAGGTCGCCCTTGGCGCCGGTGCGGGCCAGGGAGAGGCAGACCAGGGAGCCGTAGATGATGCCGACGACCGCGAAGGCGGCCAGGTACGGCGCGAAGGTGTGGGCTCCTTCGGGGGCGATGGGCAGCACGATGCGGACGAAGCCGTAGGTGCCCATCTTCAGCAGGACGCCCGCGAGGAGCACCGAGCCCACGGTGGGGGCCGCGGTGTGGGCGTCCGGGAGCCAGCTGTGCAGGGGCCACATGGGGGCCTTGACGGCCAGTCCGGCGCCGATGGCGAGGACGGCGATCAGCTGGGTGGTGTGGCTCAGCTTCGAGCCGTTGTCAGTGGCCAGTGCCACCATGTCGAACGTGCCGCCCTTGATGCCGAGCAGGAGGAGGCCGAGCAGCATCACGACGGAGCCGAGCAGGGTGTAGAGGATGAACCGCCAGGCCGCGCGCTCACGGCCGTCACCGCCCCAGCGGGCGATGAGGAAGTACATCGGGATCAGCACCATCTCGAACGCCAGGAAGAACAGCATCAGGTCGAGGACGGCGAAGCTCGCGAGGGTGCCGGACTCCAGCACGAGGATCAGCGCGACGAATGCCTTGGGGCTGGTTCCCCGCTCACGCGGGGGTGAGCCGTAGCTGTACAGCGCGCAGAGGAAGGTCAGCAGCGCGGTCAGGACGAGGAGGGGGAGCGAGACGCCGTCCACGCCGAGGTGGATCCGGATGCCGAGGGAGGGGATCCAGCTGATGTCGGTGGTGCCCTGCATCCGGGCCGGGCGGTCGTGGTCGAAGCCGGCGGCCAGCGCGACGGTGAGGGCGAGCACGGCGCCTGTGACGGTGACGCCGTGCCGGAGCACCGCCTGCTCGGGGCTGCTCCCCTTGAGGCCGGGCGGGGCCGGGAGCAGGGCGGCGACGGCGCCGAGCAGGGGGAGGACGAGTGCGGCGGCGAGGAGGTACTGCATGACGGTGTGACTCATGTTCAGGCTCCGGTGGCTACGAGCACGGCGGCGACGGCCAGCACCACGGAGCCGGCGAGCAGGGCGCTGAGGTAGGTCTGCACATTGCCGGTCTGGGCCTTGCGGACGGCCGCGCCGAGCAGGCCGGGGGCGGTGCCCGCGCCGCGGACGTAGGTCTCGACGACCTCGCGGTCGAGGAAGTGCGCGAGCCGGGCGGCGCCGCGCACGGGCCGGACGAACAGGGCGTCGTAGACGGCGTCGAGGTGGAAGCCGGCCGCGGCGTGGCGGTGCAGGGGGCCGAGGAGGAGACGGCCGGGGTCGGCCGGGTCCTTCGCGGAGGCGATGTTCCCGTAGACGGCCTCGTGGGTGGCGATGGCCTCCTCCTCGGAGACGGCCGGGGAGGCGCCGGGGTCGGCGGCGACGGCGCCCATGGGGGTGCGGGCGGCGAGCGCGGCGGTGCGCCGCCAGGCCCCGTAGGTGAGGAGGCCGCCGACGAGTGCGGCGCCGGTGCCGAGGACGGAGGTGGTGAGGGTCGGGGTGAGGGAGTGCCCGTCGAACCAGTCGGGGAGCTTCCAGGCGGCGAGGCCGAGCCCGAGGGCGGGGACGAACAGCACCCAGAGGACGGCGTTCATGGCGACCGGTTCGCGGCCGTGCGCGGGGGCCTCGGGGCCCTTGCCGCGGAATGCCAGCAGCCACAGGCGGGTGGCGTAGGCCGCGGTGAGGAGGGCGGTGAGGAGCCCCGCGGCGAGGACGGTCCAGCCGGCCGCGCCCGGGATGCCGGGGGTGTCGCCGCTGGCGGCGTGCTCCGCGGCGCCGAGGACGGCCTCCTTGGAGAAGAAGCCGCTGAAGGGCGGGATCGCGGCGAGCGCGAGGAGGGCGACGGTCATCGTCCAGCAGGCGTCGGGGACGCGCTTGGCGAGCCCGCCGGTCCTGGCCATCGCGGCCAGCGAGTTCGTGCCGGCCGCGTGGATGATCACGCCTGCCCCGAGGAAGAGGAGGGCCTTGAACGCGCCGTGGGTGATGAGGTGGAAGACGGCCGCGTCGCGGTTGCCCACGGCGAGGGCGCCGGTCATGTAGCCGAGCTGGCCGACGGTCGAGTAGGCGAGGACGCGCTTGATGTCGTCCTGGGCGAGCGCGGCGAGGGCCGAGCCGGCCATGGTGACGGCGGCCGTCACGGCGAGCACGACCAGGGCCGCGGCGGAGGCCGCGAAGACGGGCAGCAGCCGGGCGATGAAGTAGACGCCGGCGGCGACCATCGTCGCGGCGTGGATCAGCGCGGAGACGGGCGTGGGGCCGGCCATCGCGTCCGGCAGCCAGGTGTGCAGCGGGAACTGCGCGGACTTGCCCGCGACGCCGGCGAGGAGCAGCAGCGCGATCAGCGTGGGGTGGGCGAGGTCGCCGGAGACGGCGGCGGTGAGGATGCCGTTGATCCGGAACGTTCCGGCGTCGGCGGCCAGCGCGAGGATGCCGATCAGGAAGGGGACGTCGCCGAGCTTGGTGACCAGGAAGGCCTTGAGGGAGGCGGCGCGGGCGGCCTCGGTCTCCCAGTAGTGGCCGACCAGGAAGTACGAGCAGATGCCCATGATCTCCCAGCCGACCAGCAGCACCATCAGGTCGCCGGAGTAGACGACGAGCAGCATGGCGGAGGTGAAGAGGGAGACGAGGGCGGCGTAGGAGGGGTAGCGGGGGTCGTCGCGCAGGTAGGCGGTCGAGTACAGCTGGACGCAGGACGCGACGACGCCGACGAGGACGGCGACGAGGACGGCGAAGCCGTCGAGGTGCAGGGCGAGGTCGATCGGGACGGAGCCGGTCGGGGTGAGCTCGACGGCGGCGTCGATCGCCTCCTCGCCGGTGCCGCCGCCCTGCCGCCAGGCGACGACGACGGCGAGGACGGCCGCGGCGACGGTCGGCAGCACGGCGAGGGGCCGTACGAAGCCGGGGGCGCGGCGGCCGAGCAGGAGGCCCGCGACGGCGCCGAGGAAGGGCAGCAGCGGGACGAGGACGGCGGTGGTCGTGGTCGTCATGCGGCGGCCTCCGCCTGGTGCTCGCGGTCGGCGGGTTCGGTGCGCTGCCCGCTCTCCGCGAGGTCGCGGAGCCGGTCGACGTCGGCGGTGCCGCGGTTGCGGTGGACGAGCAGCACGATCGCGAGGCCGATGCCGATCTCGGCGGCGGCGATGGCGATGGTGAAGAGGGTGAGGGCCTGTCCGGCGTGGAGCTCGTCGCGCAGCCAGACGTCGAAGGCGACGAGGTTGAGGTTGACGGCGTTGAGCATGAGCTCGACGGACATCAGGACGAGGATGGCGTTGCGCCGGGCGAGGACGCCGTAGAGGCCGGTGCAAAAGAGGAGCGCGGCGAGGACGGCGGGGTAGACGAGATGCATCAGCGCTGCTCCCCGCTCTTGCGCCGGGAGAGGACGATCGCGCCGACGAGCGCGGCCAGCAGCAGGACGGACAGCGCCTCGAAGGGCAGCACCCAGTGCCGGAAGAGGAACTCGCCGGTGACCTTGGTCGAGCCCTCCCCGGCGGCCGCGGCGCCCTCCAGGTCGATCCACGTCGCGCGGAAGGCGTCGGTCACCACCCAGACGAGGGCGGCGGCAGCGGCGACGGCGACGCCGAGGGCGGGCCATCGGTTGCCGGAGTCGGCGTCCGGGGAGCGGCCGATGGGGGCCTTGGTGAGCATCAGTCCGAAGAGCAGCAGGACGACGACGGAGCCGACGTAGATCAGCACCTGCACCCAGGCGATGAACTCGGCCGTGAGGAGGAGGTACTCCACGGCGAGGCCGCCGAGGGTGACCACCAGCCACAGGGCGGCGTGCACGAGCTGCTTGGTGGTGACGGTCACGAGGGCGGCGCCGAAGGTGACGAGGCCGACGAGGAGGAAGGCGACCTCGACGCCGGTCGGGGAGAGGAAGCCGTGCGCCTTCGCGGCGAGCGCGGTGGTGCCGTGCGCCTGGGCGGCGAGCGCGGTGAGGCCCGTGCCGGTCATGCTTCTCCCTCCTTCTTCTCCTGCTGCTCCTGGGCCGCGGCCGCTTCCTGGGCCGCCAGCTTCTCGGCGGTCTTGCGGGCCGCCGCGATCTCCTTGGGCTCCTCGGCCGCGGGGTCGAGCGCGGGCGGCTCGGGGACCGTCCACATCCACTCGCGGAGCTTGTCGCGCTCGTGGGTGAGGTCGTGGATGTCCGTCTCGGCGTACTCGAACTCGGGGGACCAGAAGAGCGCGTCGAAGGGGCAGACCTCGATGCAGATGCCGCAGTACATGCAGAGCGAGAAGTCGATCGCGAAGCGGTCGAGGACGTTCCGGCTGCGCTCGCGGCCGCCGGGGGCGGCCGGGGGCACGGTCTCCTTGTGGGAGTCGATGTAGATGCACCAGTCGGGGCACTCACGGGCGCACAGCATGCAGACCGTGCAGTTCTCCTCGAACAGGCCGATGACCCCGCGGGTGCGGGGCGGGAGCTCGGGCTGGACGTCCGGGTACTGGGCCGTGACCGTGCGCTTCGTCATCGTCCGGAGGGTGACGGCGAGGCCCTTGGCCAGGCCGGAGCCGGGGAACGGGGACACTACTGGATCACCACCTTGACGACGCCGGTGAGCGCGATCTGCGCGAGGGAGAGCGGGATGAGGACGGTCCAGGCCAGCTTCTGGAGCTGGTCCTCGCGGAGCCGCGGATAGGTCACGCGGAGCCAGATGACCACGAAGGCGAGCAGGGCGGCCTTGAGCAGCGTCCACAGCCAGCCGAGGCCGTCGGCGCCGAACGGGCCGTGCCAGCCGCCGAGGAAGAGGACCGTGGTCAGGCCGCACAGGACGACGATGCCCGCGTACTCGGAGAGCAGGAAGAGGGCGAAGCGGAGGCCGGTGTACTCGGTGTACGCGCCGAAGATGATCTCGGAGTCGGCGACCGGCATGTCGAAGGGCGGGCGCTGGAGCTCGGCGAGGCCGGCGATGAAGAACACCACCCCGCCGACGATCTGCCAGGGGACCCACCACCAGTGGAAGGCGTCCACGATGCCGGGCAGGGACACCGTGCCGGCGGCCATCGCGACCGAGGCGGCGGTGAGCAGCATCGGAAGCTCGTAGGCCATCAGCTGGGCGGCGGTGCGGAGGCCGCCGAGCAGCGAGAACTTGTTGGCGGACGCCCAGCCGGCCATCAGCGAGCCGAGGACGCCGACGCCCATGACGGCGAGCACGAAGAAGATGCCCGCGTCGACGAACTGCCCGACGGCGTTGCCCGGACCGACCGGGATCGCGACGAGGACGAGGAGGTAGGGCAGCAGCGCCACGGCGGGCGCGAGCTGGAAGATCCGCCGGTCCGCGCCCGCGGGGACGACGTCCTCCTTCTGCGCGAACTTCACCCCGTCGGCGACGAGCTGGGCCCAGCCGTGGAACCCACCGGCGTACATGGGCCCGAGGCGCCCCTGCATATGGGCCATGACCTTGTGCTCGGTCTGCCCGATCGCGAGCGGCAGCACGAGGAAGACGACGAACACGGCGAGGAGGCGCAGGACGACGTCGAGAGTGTCGCTCATGCGGGGTCGCCTCCGGCGGGGGTGTCGTCTTCGGGGGTGCCGTGTGCGGCTTTGCCGCGGGTGGGGTCGGTGGGGCCGGCGCCGGGGCCGGGCCCGGCCGGGGGCGCGGCGGGCTCGTCGGCGGGACCGCCGGGTTCCGCGGGGGCGGCGGTGCCGGCACCGGCCGGGGGCTCGGCCGGGGCCTGCGGCTCGGCGCCGGGCCTCGCGGGGGCGGGCTCGGCGGCCGGGGGCGCCGGGGCCGTGGCGGGGCGGGGCTCGGCGGACCGGGCGCCCGCGCCCGTACCGGAGTCCGGTGCGGCGGCCTGGCTCTCACGGGTGTGAGGTGTCTGCGGCTCGGCGCCCGGGACGGCACCGGCCGGGGACTCGCCGGACCCGGCCGCCGGGACTTCCGGTGCCGTGGCCGGCTCGGCGCCGGTCGGAGACGCGGCGGGCCCGGCCTCGCGGGCGGCGGGGGCCTGCGGCTCGGCGCCGGACCCTGCCTCGGCCGGGGGCTCCGGCGTCGAGGCAGGGCGAAGCTCGGCGGACCGGGCGGCCTGGTCCCCACGGATGTCAAGCGCCTGCGGCTCGGTGGCCGGAGCGGTGCCGGTCGGCGACTCGGCCGGCTCGGCCTCGCGGGCGGCGGGCGGCTCGGCGCCGGACCCCGCCTCGGCCGGGGGCTCCGGTGTCGTGGCGGGGCGGGGCTCGGTGGGTTCCGGCTTGGCTTCCGGGGCCGGGGGCGTGGGGGGCTTTGCCGGGGGGTTCTCGTCGAAGGCCGGGCGGGCGTGGTGCCAGGGGGCGTCCGAGGAGGACGGGGCCGGGCGGGTACGGGCGGGGCGCGGCTGGTCCGCCGCGGCCTGCTGGTCCGCCGCGGCCTGCTGGTCCGCCTCGATCGGCTGGTCCGCCTCGATCGGCTGGTCCGCTGCTGTCTGCCGGCCAGCCTGGTTCGGCTGGTCGGCCGCGGGCTGCCGGCTCGCGGAGCCCTCGTTCACGCCGCGGTTGCGGCGCGGACCGGCCACCGGGGCAGGCGCCTGCTGGCTCGCGGAGCCCTCGCTCGCGCTGCGGGTACGGCGCGGCGCCGGCTCCGCCTGGCTCGCCGAGCCCTCGCTCGCACTGCGCGCGCGCCGGGCCGGGGCCGCCGCCCCTTCCGTCTGGCTCGCGGAGCCCTCGCTCACGCTGCGGGTACGGCGCGGCGCCGGCTCCGCCTGGCTCGCCGAGCCTTCGCCCGTCGTGCGGGTGCGCCGGACCGGGCGGTCGCCCGCCGGGCGGGCCGCTCGGGCCGGGCGGGCGGGGGCCGGGGGGAGCTGGCCCTTGAGGGGGCCCCACTCGTTGGGGTCGGGGACGCCGGGCGGGAGCATCTGGCGTCGCTTCGGGCCGCCGTGCTCGGACTCGCCCGGTTCCTTCGCGCCCGGCCACGCCTTCGCGACCCGCGCCGCCAGGACGAAGTCCTTGCGCAGCGGGTGGCCCTCGAAGCCCTCCGGGAGCAGCAGCGGCGCGGGGTCGGGGTGCCCCTCGAACTCCACGCCGAACATCTCGCGCGTCTCGCGCTCGTGCCACGCGGCCCCGGCGTAGACGCCGATCGCCGTGGGCAGGACCGGCGCGTCGTGCGGCACGGTGGTCCGTACGATCAGCCGCCGCACGCCCTCGCCGGCCGTGCCCGGCAGCGCGGCGACGTGCGCGCAGACGCGGAAGCCCGTGCCCGGCTCGTCGACGGCGCTCAGCCAGTCGAAGAAGGTGCAGCCGAGCGTGGTGCGCGCCGTCTCCAGCGCGGCGATCCACGCCCCGGCGGGTACGTCGATCGTGAGGAGGTCGTAGGCCTCCGCCGCGCTCGCGCCCTCGCCGAAGAGCTCCGTCGCCGGGTGCGGCAGCCAGCCGACGGCCGGCTCGGCCACGGGCGGCGGAGCGGGAGTGTCGGCAGAGGCAGAAGAAGAAGAAGCAGCGGACGGCTCGGGAGTGGACCCGTCGGCGGTCCCGGCAGCGGCGGACGCGGGTGTCCCGGCCTCAGCCCCCGCAGCGGCCGGCTCGCCGGACGCGGGTGTCCCGGCACCAGCCCCGGCGGGCTCCGCGGCGGCCCCTGGCTTCGCGGTGTCCGGCCCGGCGGCCCGCGCCCCGGCCTCACGCCCGTCGGCGGACCCGGCGGACCCGGCGGACCCGGCGGCCCCCGCCGACTCGTCCCTCGGCTCGCTCATCGGCCCGTCTCACCGCCCGGCGCAACGCCCGGCTCGCCGCCCGGCACCGGCGGCGGCGTCACCAGCCCGCTGCGCAGCGCCGCCGTGGACGCGCCCGCGCCCCCGCCGGAGGCGTACCGCTCGCCCAGCGACTCCTTCGCGATCTTCTCCTGGAGCTTGAGGATGCCCTGGAGCAGCGCCTCCGGCCGCGGCGGGCACCCCGGCACGTAGACGTCGACCGGGATGATCTGGTCCACGCCCTTCGTCACCGAGTACGAGTCCCAGTACGGGCCGCCGCAGTTCGAGCAGGCCCCGAAGGAGATGACGTACTTCGGCTCGGGCATCTGCTCGTAGAGCCGCTTGACCGCCGGCGCCATCTTGTCCGTGACCGTCCCCGAGACGATCATGAGGTCCGCCTGGCGGGGACCCGGCGCGAAGGGGATGACGCCGAGGCGGATGAAGTCGTGCCGGGCCATGGACGCGGCGATGAACTCGATCGCGCAGCAGGCCAGGCCGAAGTTGAAGACCCACAGGCTGTAGCGGCGGCCCCAGTTCAGGACCACCTTCATGGGTTCGGGCGCGAGCCGGGACAGCACTCCGAGGCGGCGCGGCTCGGGCAGGTCCACGGGGGGTGCCGGGGGTGTCACGTCCACTCCAGGACGCCCTTCTTCCATGCGTACAACAGACCCACGGCCAGGAAGCCGAGGAAGATGAACATCTCCACGAGCGTCGCGCCGCCGAATCCGGGCGCGGCGAAGACCGTCGCCCAGGGGAACAGGAAGATCGAGTCGACGGCGAAGATCACGTAGAGGAAGGCGTAGACGTAGTAGCGGATCTGGGTGTGCGCCCAGCCCTCGCCGACCGGGTCCACGCCGCACTCGTACGTCAGGAGCTTCTCGGGCGTCGGCACGACGGGCCGCAGCAGCCGGCCGGCCGTGAAGGCGACGGCGACGAAGAGCACGCCGACGACCGCGAGCAGGCCGACCACGGAATAGCTGTGGAAGTAGTCCGCCGCGATGTGGACACCGGCCTCCGGCACGTCCGCCCCTCGCTCCCTGTCCCGCGTGTTCGACGATCTGTACGCACGGGAGTCTAGGCCCTGGTGGGGTTATCCCCACCCCTCACCACCCACGGCCCCCATGGCGGCGGCCCACTCCGGCCATGCAGGCTTAGGGCTATGACCGCCAGCAGTATGACCGGAAAAGCCGCGAAAAGCGCGGCCGGCCGTGGCCTCCCCCGGGGTCCGCACGGCGCCTCCGCCCAGGACGGCGGCGACCGCCTGCCGCCCGCCCGCTTCGCGTTCGACGCCCGGACGTGGCGGGAAGTGGCGTACCTGCTGCTCGATCTGCCGATGGGGCTGCTCGGCTTCGTCTACGTGGCCGTCTGGCTCTACGCGGGCGTCCTGCTCGCGGTCACCGTCGTCGGGCTGCCGATGCTGGCCGCCGGTCTGCTGGGGATGCGGGCGCTGGGCCGGTGGGAGCGCCGCCGGGCGCGGTGGCTGCTGGGGGTGCGGATCGACGAGCCGAGCCCGCTCTCGCGCCAGCGCCGCAACGCCGGATTCTTCGCGTGGGTGTGGACGGCCCTGAAGGACCCGGTGGCGTGGCGCGGCACGCTGTACGCGTTCATCCGATTGCCATGGGGCGTTCTCACTTTCGCGCTCACGCTGGTCTCGCTGTTCGTCGCCTGGCCGGTGCTGGGTCATCTGGCGCGGGCCATGTCGAACGTGGACCGGGCGATGGTGCGCGGTCTGCTCAGCCCGTCCAGCGAGCTGGAGCGGCGGATCGCCGAGCTGGAGGAGGACCGCGGCGTGGTCGTGGACACGGCCGCCGCGGACCTGCGCCGCATCGAGCGCGATCTCCACGACGGCGCCCAGGCCCGGCTCGTCGCCCTCGCCATGGGCCTGGGTCTGGCGAAGGAGAAGCTGCTGGAGGACCCGGAGGCCGCGGCCCGGATGGTCGACGAGGCGCACGGCGAGGTGAAGCTCGCCCTCCAGGAACTCCGCGACCTCGCCCGCGGCATCCACCCCGCCATCCTCACCGACCGCGGCCTCGGCCCGGCCCTGTCGTCGGTGGCCGGGCGGTGCACGGTGCCGGTGGCGGTCACGGCGGAGCTCGGGGAGCGGCCGGCGGCGGCGATCGAGGGCATCGCCTACTTCACCGTCTCGGAGCTCCTCCAGAACGTCAGCAAGCACAGCCGGGCCCGCTCGGCCGAGGTCGAGGTGTGGCGGAGCGGGAAGCGGCTGCTGATCCAGGTGCGCGACGACGGGCGGGGCGGCGCGTCCACGGAAGGCGGCAGCGGGCTGGCCGGGCTCGCCGAGCGGCTGGGCTCGGTCGACGGGCTGCTCGCCGTGGAGTCGCCGGCGGGCGGGCCCACCGTGATCACGGCCGAGCTGCCGTGGCGGGACCGCGCGGCGGGCTGAACCGGCCGCACGCACCCCGGGGGGTGGGGACAGCCCTACCCCCGGGACACCGACGCGCTCCATGGTCCGCGGCGCCGCCGTCGGCGAGCCTTGAGGCATCGAGCGGCGCACACGACGCGGCCGGACACGGCCGCACGCGGTCAAGGAGATCGGACGAGGAGATGGCCATGGATCACGGACAGGCGACGGCACCCCGGGCCCACCGGGTGCCCGCCGTGCTGCGCGCACCGCTGGAGGGCCGCACCTGGCGTGAGTTCCTCCATCTCCTGCTCAGCCTTCCGATCTCGGTGATCGCCTTCTCCTTCGCGATCACCATGGTGTCGACGGGCGTCGGACTGCTGATCACCTTCCTCGGTGTACCGGTGCTGGCCGGGGCGCTCGCCGGGGCACGGGCGCTGGGCGCGGTGGAGCGGGCGCGGGCGCGGGGGCTGCTGGGCCTGGAGGTCGCCGAGCCCGAGCCCGTACGCCCCGCCAAGGGCCGCGGCGGGCCGATGGCCTGGATGACGGCGCTGCTCAAGAGCGGCACGTCCTGGCGGCACCTGCTCTACGCGCTGGTGCACATGCCGTGGGCCGTCGCGGCGTTCTGCGTGTCGCTGACACTGTGGGCCGTCGGCTGGGCGGTGTTCCTCTACCCGCTCTACGCGTGGATGTACCCGGCGTACTGGGGGCAGCCGGGCATGCAGGTGTACGGCGACGCCGACGGCACCGCCCTCTACCTCGACAACCCCTTCGAGATCGGGGTCACCAGCGCCGCCGGTCTGGTCCTGGTCCTGGTCACCCCGTGGATCATCCGCGGCATGGCGTACGTGGACCGGATGCTGGTCGTGGGCCTGCTCGGGCCGTCCCGGCTGGCGACCCGGGTGTGGGAGCTGGAGGAGGACCGCGGCGTCGTCGTGGACACCGCCGCCGCCGACCTGCGCCGCATCGAGCGCGACCTGCACGACGGCGCCCAGGCCCGGCTCGTCGCCCTCGCCATGGATCTCGGTCTGGCGAAGGAGAAGCTGGAGGAGGACCCGGAGGCCGCGGCCCGGATGGTCGACGAGGCGCACGGCGAGGTGAAGCTCGCCCTCCAGGAACTCCGCGACCTCGCCCGCGGCATCCACCCCGCCATCCTCACCGACCGCGGCCTCGGCCCGGCCCTCTCCGCGCTGGCCGCGCGGTGCACGGTGCCGGTGACGGTCGAGGTGGACCTGCCGGCCCGCCCCGCGGCGGCGATCGAGGGCATCGCCTACTTCACCGTCTCGGAGCTCCTCCAGAACATCAGCAAGCACAGCCGGGCCCGCTCGGGGCGCGTCGACGTGTGGCGCTCGGGGCAGCGGGTGATGCTCCAGGTGTCCGACGACGGGCAGGGCGGCGCGTCCACGGAGGGCGGCAGCGGGCTGGCCGGCCTCGCCGAGCGGCTGGGCTCGGTCGACGGGCTCCTGGTGGTGGACTCCCCGGCGGGCGGCCCGACCACGGTCACGGCCGAGCTCCCCTGGCGCGGCTGAACCCCGGCGACGGGCGCCGGGCGGGCGGGAACCCCGCCCGCCCGGCGCTCGCGGGCACTCCGCGCGGAGCGCGGCGAAGGGCCCGCGCACCCGCCGCTCCCCACACCCCGCCCCGATTGCTGCGATGCTGGGAAGGTTGCAGCGAGAACCGGCGGACGCCGGGACAGGGGGCCGGAGGTCGTGATCGTGGAAGACAGGGTGCGGGTCGTCATCGCCGAGGACTCGGTGCTTCTCCGGGAGGGCCTGACCCGGCTCCTGACGGACCGTGGCCATGACGTCGTGGCCGGCGTCGGCGACGCGCAGGCGCTGCTCAAGGCCATCGCCGAGCTCGCCGCCGAGGGCGCCCTGCCGGACGTGGTCGTCGCGGACGTGCGGATGCCCCCGACCCATACCGACGAGGGCGTCCGGGCGGCCGTCCAGCTGCGCCGGGAGCACCCGGAGCTGGGCGTGCTGGTGCTCTCGCAGTACGTGGAGGAGCAGTACGCCACCGAGCTGCTGGCCGGCAGCAGCCGGGGCGTCGGCTATCTGCTGAAGGACCGGGTGGCCGAGGTCCGCGAGTTCGTGGACGCGGTGGTGCGCGTGGCGCGCGGCGGCACGGCCCTGGACCCCGAGGTGGTGGCGCAGCTGCTGGGCCGCAGCCGCAAGCAGGACGTGCTGGCCGGGCTGACGCCCCGGGAGCGGGAGGTCCTCGGTCTGATGGCCGAAGGAAGGACGAATTCCGCCATCGCCCGCCAGCTGGTGGTCAGCGACGGTGCCGTCGAGAAGCACGTCAGCAACATCTTCCTGAAGCTTGGGCTTTCCCCTAGTGACGGGGATCACCGCCGGGTGCTGGCCGTGCTGACGCACCTCCGGTCATGATCCACTGCCGGGTCGCCCGGCCGTGGAAGGTGTCCAGGTCGGAGGGGTCCGCCGGGCGCGCGGCCGGGAAAGGCCTAGAACCAAAGGACTAGTGGGGGACGTCTTCCCATCGAAGGCCCGTACGACCGTAAAAACCCACATTTTCCGGATATAAAGCCGCTGCTTCCTCGATTCGATCTTCTGATCCATCCCAGGTAGGCGACCCTTACCCACGTACGATGGCCCTGGGTAAGCCGGTCGGCACCACCGTGTGCGCGCCGCCGCCATGAGGGAGGTCCGAAGCAGTGACCAGCCAGGTCAGTAGCCCGGCCGAACAGGCCGAACCAGCCGAGCAGCCGGGTGGGGTCGCCCCGCCCACGGCGGAGCGGGACACAGCGCTCCTCGCCCCCCGGCGCGACCCCGCGGAGGGGTCCGGCGCCAAGGAGGTGCGGAAGCTCGAGCGGGTGATCATCCGGTTCGCGGGGGACTCGGGTGACGGCATGCAGCTCACGGGCGACCGTTTCACCTCGGAGACCGCGTCGTTCGGCAACGACCTGTCGACCCTGCCGAACTTCCCCGCCGAGATCCGCGCCCCCGCCGGAACCCTGCCCGGCGTCTCGTCCTTCCAGCTCCACTTCGCCGACCACGACATCCTCACCCCCGGCGACGCCCCCGACGTCCTGGTGGCCATGAACCCCGCCGCCCTCAAGGCGAACATCGCCGACGTCCCCCGCGGCGCCGAGATCATCGTCAACACCGACGAGTTCACCAAGCGCCCCATGGCCAAGGTCGGGTACGCCACCTCCCCGCTGGAGGACGGCTCCCTGGACGCCTACCGCGTCCACCCGGTCCCGCTGACGACGCTCACGATCGAGGCGCTCAAGGACTTCGGCCTGTCCCGCAAGGAGGCCGAGCGCAGCAAGAACATGTTCGCCCTCGGCCTGCTGTCGTGGATGTACCACCGGCCCACGCAGAACACCGAGTCCTTCCTGCGGAAGAAGTTCGCGAAGAAGCCCGAGATCGCCGAGGCGAACGTCGCGGCCTTCCGGGCCGGCTGGAACTTCGGCGAGACGACCGAGGACTTCGCCGTCTCCTACGAGGTCGCGCCGGCCTCCGCCGCGTTCCCCATGGGCACGTACCGCAACATCTCCGGCAACCTCGCCCTGTCCTACGGCCTGATCGCCGCCGCCCGCCAGGCGGACCTGCCCCTCTACCTGGGCTCGTACCCGATCACCCCGGCCTCGGACATCCTGCACGAGCTGTCGAAGCACAAGAACTTCGGCGTCCGCACCTTCCAGGCCGAGGACGAGATCGCCGGCATCGGCGCCGCGCTCGGCGCGGCCTTCGGCGGCGCGCTGGCCGTCACGACCACCTCCGGCCCGGGTGTGGCCCTGAAGTCGGAGACCATCGGCCTCGCGGTCAGCCTCGAACTCCCGCTGCTGATCGTCGACATCCAGCGCGGCGGCCCCTCGACCGGCCTGCCGACCAAGACCGAGCAGGCCGACCTGCTCCAGGCGATGTACGGACGCAACGGCGAGGCCCCCGTGCCCGTCGTCGCGCCGCGCACGCCCGCCGACTGCTTCGACGCGGCCGTGGACGCGGCCCGCATCGCCCTGACCTACCGGACGCCGGTGTTCCTGCTGTCCGACGGCTACCTCGCCAACGGCTCCGAGCCCTGGCGGGTCCCGGAGGTCCACGAGCTGCCCGACCTGCGCGTGCAGTTCGCGACCGGCCCGAACCACGAGCTCGCCGACGGCACCGAGGTCTTCTGGCCGTACAAGCGCGACCCGCAGACCCTCGCCCGCCCGTGGGCGGTCCCGGGCACGCCGGGCCTTGAGCACCGCATCGGCGGCATCGAGAAGCAGGACGGCACGGGCAACATCAGCTACGACCCGGCCAACCACGACTTCATGGTCCGCACCCGCCAGGCCAAGATCGACGGCGTCGACGTCCCCGACCTGGACGTCGACGACCCGCACGGTGCGAAGACCCTGGTCCTCGGCTGGGGTTCGACCTACGGCCCGATCACCGCGGCCGTCCGCCGCCTGCGCACCGAGGGCGTCCCCATCGCCCAGGCCCACCTGCGCCACCTCAACCCCTTCCCGAAGAACCTGGGAGAGGTGCTGAAGCGGTACGACAAGGTGATCGTCCCGGAGATGAACCTCGGCCAGCTCGCCACGCTCCTCCGCGCGAAGTACCTGGTCGACGCCCACTCGTACAACCAGGTCAACGGCATGCCGTTCAAGGCCGAGCAGCTCGCCACGGCTCTCAAGGAGGCCATCAATGACTGAGGCGCTGAAGCTGGTGCCCAAGGCCGAGGCCAAGCAGTCCATGAAGGACTTCAAGTCGGACCAGGAGGTGCGCTGGTGTCCCGGCTGCGGTGACTACGCCATCCTCGCCGCCGTCCAGGGCTTCATGCCCGAACTCGGCCTCGCCAAAGAGAACATCGTCTTCGTCTCCGGCATCGGCTGCTCCTCCCGCTTCCCGTACTACATGAACACCTACGGGATGCACTCCATCCACGGACGCGCGCCCGCCATCGCCACCGGCCTCGCCTCCTCCCGCCAGGACCTCTCCGTCTGGGTCGTCACCGGCGACGGCGACGCCCTCTCCATCGGCGGCAACCACCTCATCCACGCCCTCCGCCGCAACGTCAACCTCAAGATCCTGCTGTTCAACAACCGGATCTACGGGCTGACCAAGGGGCAGTACTCCCCCACCTCCGAGGTCGGGAAGATCACCAAGTCGACGCCGATGGGCTCCCTCGACGCGCCCTTCAACCCCGTGTCGCTGGCGATCGGCGCGGAGGCCTCCTTCGTGGCCCGCACGGTGGACTCCGACCGCAAGCACCTCACCGAGGTCCTGCGCCAGGCCGCCGAGCACCCCGGCACCGCCCTGGTGGAGATCTACCAGAACTGCAACATCTTCAACGACGGCGCCTTCGAAGCCCTCAAGGACAAGGAGCAGGCCCAAGAGGCCGTCATCCGCCTCGAACACGGACAGCCCATCCGTTTCGGCTCGGACAACACCAAGGGCGTCATCCGCGACCGGGCCACCGGTGACCTCCACGTCGTCGAGGTCACCCCCGGGAACGAGGCCGACATCCTGGTCCACGACGCCCACGCCGCGTCCCCGACCACCGCCTTCGCCCTCTCCCGCCTCGCCGACCCCGACACCCTCCACCACACCCCCATCGGCGTCTTCCGCAGCACCGAGCGCCCCGTCTACGACACCCTCATGGCCGACCAGCTCGAAACCGCCGTCGAGCAGAAGGGCAAGGGCGACCTCGCCGCCCTCCTCGCCGGCAACGACACCTGGACGGTCGTCGGCTAGCCGACGCGTAAGGGCCCCTGCGGAACACAGCACGGCCGGTCACCCGGGAGCGGGTGCCCGGCCGTTCGCATGCGCGCACCCCGCCCGGCACCCGGCACCCGGCCGCCTCCGGCGCACCTCCCGCGTGACCGGCCGCGCGATGTCATGACCGTCATTCGATACGGACATGACACCGCCCGGTGAGCGGCGCTACCTTCGCAAGGTCGACGTCGCCCCGCCCTCCGGGAGGAACCCGTGCTGCCGCCGCCCACCCCTCGCAACGAGACCCGCACAGGTCTGCTCTGCGCGGTCGCCGCCTATACGATCTGGGGCCTCTTCCCGCTCTACTGGCCCCTGCTGGAGCCGACCGGAGCGGTCGAGATCCTGGCCCACCGCATGGTGTGGTCGCTCGCCGCCGTCCTGGTCGTGCTGGCCGTGACGCGCCGCTGGAACTGGATACCCGGGCTGCTGCGGCAGCCGAAGCGGCTGGGGATGGTCGCGCTCGGCGCGGTCCTCATCTCCACGAACTGGGCCGCCTACATCTGGGCGGTGAACTCCGGACACGTCATCGAGGCGTCGATGGGGTACTTCTTCAACCCGCTCGTCAGCATCGCCGTCGGCGTGCTCGTCCTGCGCGAGCGGCTGCGGCCGGCGCAGTGGACCGCGGTGGGCGTCGGCGGCGCCGCGGTCGTCGTGCTGGCCGTCGGCTACGGCAAGCTGCCGTGGGTCGCGCTGACGCTGGCGCTGACCTTCAGCGCGTACAGCCTGGTCAAGAAGAAGGTCGCGCTGGGCGGGCTGGAGTCGATGGCCGCCGAGACGGCCGTGCAGTTCCTGCCCGCGCTGGGCTTCCTGCTCTTCCTCGGCGCGCAGGGGAGGAGCACCTTCACCGCCACCGGCCCGGGGCACGCCCTGCTGCTGATGGGCACCGGTGTGATCACCGCGCTGCCGCTGATCTGCTTCGGCGTGGCGGCGGTGCGGCTGCCGCTGTCGGTGATCGGGATGGTGCAGTACCTCACCCCCGTCTTCCAGTTCGTGCTGGGCCTCGTCGTCTTCCACGAGGCGATGCCCGCCGAGCGGTGGGCCGGCTTCGCGCTGGTCTGGCTGGCGCTGGCGCTGCTCACCTGGGACGCGGCGCGTACGGCCCGGAGTGCGCGGGCGCGGCTGCGGGACGCCCGGGACAAGGCGGAGGGCGTACGGGACGGCGGGGCGGCCGGCGGAACGGACTCCCCGGCGCAGCCCGCCGAGGAGCCCGAAGCGGACGCCGTCGCCAAGTAGGGCCGGGAGAGGGCGGAGCAGGCCCGACGCGGGGTCCGGGCGCGGGGTCCGGGCACGGGCCGGGCGCAACTTTTAACCCAGAAGTCACAACTGCCCCAGCCAGCACAGAAGTCACAGCTCAGAGCCGGTGCGGGACCGCCCGATATCCGGAAAGCGGTGTCCCGTGTCCGAAATCCGCCCTTGACGCACCTTCGGGCCGCCCCCAACATCATGGCCACGTCAAATGGAGTTGGGAGCCCCCCATGCTTGAGCTCACCGGACCAACCCTGCCCCGAAGATCTCGCGCCGTGGCCCTCCTGGCCACCGGCGCGGCTCTCACCGCGACCCTGCTCGGCGCGGCCTCCGGCACGGCCCTGGCGGAACCCACCGCCGCCAAGGCCCCCGCCAAGGCCGCCGCCGCGCCCGACATCTCCCTCGCCAACGTCAAGGCGCACCTGTCCCAGCTCCAGTCGATAGCCTCCGCCAACGGCGGCAACCGCGCGCACGGCCGCAGCGGCTACAAGGCGTCCATCGACTATGTGAAGGGCAAGCTGGACGCCGCCGGGTTCACCACCAGCGTCCAGCAGTTCACCTCCGGCGGCAGCACCGGCTACAACCTCGTCGCCGACTGGCCGGGCGGCGACGCGAGCCATGTGCTCTTCGCCGGCGCCCACCTCGACTCGGTCTCCGCCGGGCCGGGCATCAACGACAACGGCTCCGGCTCGGCCGCCGTCCTGGAGACCGCCCTCACCGTGGCCCGCGAGGGCTACAAGCCCGGCAAGCACCTGCGCTTCGCCTGGTGGGGCGCCGAGGAACTGGGCATGGTCGGGTCGCGGTACTACGTCAACAACCTGCCCGCCGCCGAGCGCGCGAAGATCGACGGGTATCTGAACTTCGACATGCTCGCCTCGCCCAACCCGGGCTACTTCGTCTACGACGACGACCCGACGATCGAGGGCGTCTTCAAGACCTGGTTCGCCGGCAAGAACATCTCCACCGAGATCGAGACCGAGGGCGACGGCCGCTCCGACCACGCCCCGTTCAAGAGCGCGGGCATCCGCGTCGGCGGGCTGTTCAGCGGCGCCGAGACCCGTAAGTCCGCCGCGCAGGCCCAGAAGTGGGGCGGCACCGCGGGCCAGGCGTTCGACCGCTGCTACCACTCCTCCTGCGACAGCACGTCGAACATCAACGACACCGCGCTCGACCTCAACAGCGACGCCATCGCGCACGCCGTGTGGACGCTGAGCGGCGGCACGACCAACCCGGGCGGTACCTCCTTCGAGAACGCGGCCGACGTCGCGATCCCGGACGCGGGCGCGGCCGTGGAGTCGTCGATCGCCGTCACCGGCCGCACCGGCAACGCGCCCTCGGCGCTCAAGGTCGGGGTCGACATCAAGCACACCTGGCGCGGTGACCTGGTCGTCGACCTGGTCGGGCCGAGCGGGCGCGCGTACCGGGTGAAGTCGTCCAGCGGCAGCGACTCGGCGGACAACGTCATCGACACGTTCACGGTCGACGCCTCGGCGGAGACGGCGAACGGGACGTGGAAGCTGCGGGTCCAGGACATCGGGGCGCAGGACACGGGGTACATCGACAGCTGGAAGCTCACGTTCTGAGGGGAGCGGGGCTCCGCCCCGGACCCCGGTCCGCACACGCCGGACGGGCTGAGAAGCAGCCCGTCCGGCGTCATGCCGTGACGTCCTTCGTCGTGAACCGGGCCCACGCCGCCGAGCCGAAGACCGCCGCGTACAGCGCCTGGAGACGGAAGTTGTCGAGCAGCTGGTCCCAGTAGACCGGCTGGCGCAGGACGTCCGCGAAGCTGAGCCAGTGGTGCGGGAAGAGATACGGCTGCACGGCGTCCAGCTGCGGGAACTGGTCGACGATCTGGGCCGTGATGAGCAGGCCCACCGTGGTGGCCATGGCCGCGATCCCGCTGTTGGTGAGCGTGGAGACGAACAGCCCCAGGGCCGCGATGCCCACCAGGGACAGCGCCACCGCGCAGGCGACGGCCAGCGCCCGCAGCAGCCCCTCGCCGAAGGACACCGTCGTCCCGCTGAGCAGGGTGACGTCGCCGAGCGGGAAGAGCAGCGCCCCCACCGCCAGCGCGGAGAGCGCGACCACCATGGTGGCGGCGAGGCAGAAGACCAGCGTCGAGACGAGCTTGGCGAGCAGCAGCCGCGTACGGCCGGCGGGCGCGACCAGGAGGTAGCGCAGGGTGCCGGAGGCCGCCTCCCCGGCCAGCGAGTCGCCCGCGACCACCCCGACGGCCATCGGCAGGAAGAAGGGCAGGGTCGCGGCGAGGGAGGTGAAGACCAGGAAGAGGCCGTTGTTGGTGACCTGGCTGAGGAACGCCGGGCCCCCGCCGCCCTGGCCGACCGTGCCGCCGTCGCCGGTCTCGACCTTCACGGCGATGCCGACGAGGACGGGCACGGCCGCGAGCACGCCGAGCAGGGCGAGCGTCCGCCAGCGCCGGAACACGGTGCCGATCTCGCTGCGGAACAGGGACAGCTGCCGGAGCGGATGCGCGCCCCGGCCGACCGCCGGGGCGGCACCGGGGAGCGGCCCGGCCGGGCGCTCCGTACGATCGGGACTCCGCTCAGCCCGCGACATCGAAGCCCTCCCCCGTCAGGGCGACGAACGCGTCCTCCAGCGAGGCCCGCTCCTGCCCGAAGGCCCGCACCCGGACCCCGGCGCCCACCAGCGCGGCATTGAGGTCGGCGAGGTCGGGGGCGCCCTGGGCGGGCAGTTCGCCGGTGACGCGGTCGAAGGCGGCCACGAGGTCGGTCACTCCGTGCTCCTTGAGGATCCGGACGGCGTCCGCGGTGTCGGGGGTGGTGACGGCCAGCCGACCGCGGGCCGAGGCGGCCCGCCCGGCCAGCTCGGCGACCGTGCCCTGGGTGAGCAGCCGCCCCTGGGCCATGACGGCGGCGTGGGTGCACACCTGCTCGATCTCGTCGAGGAGGTGCGAGGAGAGGAAGACGGTGGTGCCGTCGGCCGCGAGCTCGCGCACCAGGGTGCGGATCTCGCGCATGCCCTGCGGGTCGAGGCCGTTGGTCGGCTCGTCCAGGACGAGCAGCTCGCGCGGCCGGAGCAGGGCGGCGGCCAGGCCGAGCCGCTGCTTCATGCCGAGGGAGTACGCGCGGGCCTTCTTGCCGGCCGCGGCGACGAGGCCGACCCGGTCCAGGGCCGCGCCGACCCGGGCCGCGCGGGTGCGGGGATCGGCGGTGGGGTCGGCGGCGTCGAAGCGCACGAGGTTGTCGCGGCCGGAGAGGAAGCCGTAGAGCGCGGGCCCCTCGATGAGCGCGCCCACCCTGGGCAGCACCCGGCGGGCCGCGCGCGGCATGGGCTCACCGAGCACCTCGACGGTGCCCGAGGTCGGTTCGATCAGGCCCATGGCCATCCGGATGGTGGTGGTCTTCCCCGAGCCGTTGGGGCCGAGGAAGCCGAAGACGCTGCCACGCGGCACCCTCAGGTCCAGCCGGTCGACGGCGAGCTGCCCGCCCCGGTAGCGCTTGGTGAGCCCGCGGGCCTCCAGCGCGGCGCCGCCCGGCGGCACCCGGCCGGCCGGGGCCGGGGCCGCGGCGGGCCCTTCCCCCGGCGCGCTCGCCGGTCCCTCGCTCCGCGCGGGCAGCTCCTCCACCGGGGTCCCCTTCCGTCTTCCGGCCGTACGACGCCTTCCGCCGCCCGGCAGCGGGGCCACCGGGCGGCGGGGGCGGGCGGGAGTCCGTCTACTTGGCCGCGGCGATCAGCGCGTCCTTGGTGACCGCGCCCACGTACACCTCGCCGTCGTCCGTGATCAGGGCGTTGACGAGGCGGGTGGAGAAGACCTGGCCCGAGCCGAAGGAGCCCGAGACCTTGCTGCCGAACTTCTCGAACAGGCCACCGGCCGGGGCGCTCTTGCCCGCGCTGCCCGCCTTGCCCGCGGGCTTGTCGGCCGGCTTGAGGTCCTTGGGCACGGAGAAGTGCGCGATGGACGCCCAGTCCTTGCCGAGGATGTCGAGGCCGGGCGCCTGGGAGAGACCCGAGAGGCCGGAGAGGTCGGGCATCCCCTCGGCCTGGTGCGCGGCGCGGCCCTCCAGGTCCTTGTCCTCGGTGACCTTGGCGCCCTTCGGCGGGGTGAAGTCGAAGGTGCTCGCGCTCGGCTTGCCGAAGTCGACCTTGGTGAAGGCCGCGTCGACGACCGGCTTGCCGCCGCTCTTGGCCGAGAGCGTGAACTTCAGCGGCGTGCCCGTCTTCGCGTCCACCGCGATCCGCACGGCGCCGACGGTCGACTCGGCCGCCTTCGGCTTCACGGTCAGCTGGTAGGCGTCCCGGCCGGCCACCTTGGCCGTGCCGTCGACCGCCACGGAGGTCGAGTCGCCCACGGCGTCGAGGGCCTTCTTGGCGAGCTCCTGCGGGGAGGCGCCGCGCAGTTCCTCGGGCGCCTTGCCCTTGCCGCCCTTGCCGTCCTTCGCGCCCTCGCCGGCGGGCGCGGTCGAGTGGTGGACGGTGTTGCTGCCGCTGTCGTACGCCCAGACCTGGTCGCCGTTGCGGATCAGGCTGTACTCGGCGGCGCGCTCGACGATCGACAGCCGCTGCTTGTCCGGGCCGTCGACGGCGACGCGCAGCGTGTGCGTACCGGTGGCCAGTTCGGCGAGCTTGGCCTGCGGGGAGGCGTCCGAGCCCCCGCCGCCCTTGCCGTCCTTGCCGTCCTTGCCGCCCTCGCCGAGCGAGATGCCCGACGGCAGCGACGGCAGACCCAGGTCGGTGCTGAACTTCACCGAGCCGGAGAGCTGCTGGACGTCCGACTTCGCGACCTTGGCGATCAGCTCCTCCGCGCTGATCTTCGGCAGGTCGGGGTCACCGCTGCTGGCCAGCGCGGAGCCGATCCCGATCGAGGCGGCCGCGATGCCGGCGACCGCGACGGGCACGGCGTAGCGGACGGCCTTACGGCGGCCCCGCGCGCCCGGTATGCCCGAGGCGGAGTCCCCGGACCCCGCGTTGTCCTGGTGCGCTTCGTTCCGTGTCATCTGCTCTACCTCCGTCGTCGGCGGCGGCCGTCACGCGTCCTGCACTCGCCCACCCCCCAGGCTCATTGTGGCCCGGCCGCTCGGTGGTGGAACGGGGAACCGGAGGTTTTTCCCCGGCTCATGACGCTCTCGATTCCACCAAACCCCACCCCGCCGGGTCATCAGCCGACGGGATCAAGTCCGCGTACCTCTCGGGTATGACGCCCCTTAAGGGGGCGCCACCCGGACGGGGGACCCTGCCGTTCCCAGGGGCACCGGGAGGCGTCAGGAGACACGGGGAGCACGGGCGGCACGGCCGTCCGGGCCCCCGGCGGAGCAGGGCGGATCAGCCCGCGCGGTGCACGACCGCGTCGCAGAGGTTCTCCAGCGCGGCCTTGGCGTAGCAGTCGGGCAGCGGGGCCAGGATGGCCCGCGCCTCCTGGGCGTAGCGGATGGTGTCGCGCCGGGCCTGCTCCAGGGCCGGGTGGGCGCGCAGCCGACGCAGCACCTCGGCGTGCAGGGTGTCGTCGGTGAGGTCGCCGTCGAGCAGCTCGCACAGCTGGAGGTCGTCGGCCGCGCCGGTGGCGGCCGCCTGGGCGCGCAGGTGCAGCACGGGCAGCGTGGGGATGCCCTCGCGCAGGTCGGTGCCGGGGGTCTTGCCCGACTCGTGGGAGTCGCTGGCGATGTCGAGGACGTCGTCGGCGAGCTGGAAGGCGGTGCCGAGGCGCTCGCCGTAGTGGGTGAGGATGTCGATCGTGCGCTCGTCGGCGCCGGACATCATCGCGCCGTACCGCCCGGCGACGGCGATCAGCGAGCCGGTCTTGCCGGCGATGACGTCGAGGTAGTGCTCGATGGGGTCGCGGCCGTCGCGCGGTCCGGCCGTCTCCAGGATCTGGCCCGTCACCAGCCGCTCGAACGCCTCGGCCTGGATGCGGACGGCCTCCGGGCCGAGGTCGGCCAGGATGTGCGAGGCGCGGGAGAAGAGGAAGTCGCCGGTGAGGACGGCCACGGAGTTGCCCCAGCGGGCGTTGGCGCTGTCCACGCCGCGCCGCACCTCGGCCTCGTCCATGACGTCGTCGTGGTAGAGCGTGGCCAGGTGGGTGAGCTCGACCACGACGGCCGAGGGCACGACGCCCGGGGCGTAGGGGTCGCCGAACTGGGCGGCGAGCATCACCAGCAGCGGCCGGAACCGCTTGCCGCCGGCTCGTACGAGGTGCTGCGCGGCCTCGGTGATGAAGGGCACGTCGCTCTTGGTGGCCTCCAGGAGGCCCTCCTCGACAGCGGCCAGACCGGCCTGGACATCGGCTTCAAGAGCCTGGTCCCGCACGCTCAGCCCGAAAGGCCCGACGACGGTCACGAGGGGTACTCCTGTCTGCCTGCGAACACGGGGATTGTCGATGTGTCGCTGTCTCTACCGAAAGTCAGCGTATCCGGTCGGCTGTCGATCACCGTGGGCGCCTGCCTCTTCGATCGCTCTCCGCCGACGCCTCCCGTCACACCCCGTCACACGCGGTCGCCTCCCGGCGGCCGGCCGCCCCGGCGGCCACGCGCCGCCGTGGCAGGAGTATCGCGCCCCGCCGCGGGGCCGGTAACCCCCGCGGCGCGGTCCTTCGGCCACGCTCCCCGCCCACGGGGGCGGGGAGCGTGAGCGGGCCCGCCCGGGGCGGGCCCGCACCCGCTACGACAGTGCGCCCACCGCCTTGGCCAGGCGCGGCGACGCGTACTCCGTGCCGCAGACGAAGCGCATCACGGGGCCGTAGCTGGCCGCGGCCGGCAGGCCCGTGAAGAACAGGCCCGGCACCGAGGAGCGGTAGCCGGGGCCCAGCCGGGGGCCGCCCGCGGCGGCCACGAGGCGGGTGCGCAGGCCGTGGCCGAGGAAGTCCAGGGCCGCGAGGTCCATGCGGTAGCCGGTCGCGGCGACGACGTGGTCGGCGGCGAGCTCGCCCTCGGTGACGCCGTTCTCACCGGCCAGGGTGAGCACCGGACGGCCCTCGTCCACCCGTGCCCGGACGATCCGCTTCCCCTCGGAGACCTGGACCCGGCCGATGAAGCGGTCGCGCAGCCACCAGGCGCCCAGCGGTCCCAGCACCCGCTGGACGAGGTACTTCCGGGACGGCGCCGGAAGATGGCGGAAAGCGTCCGCGTGATACGAGAAGGCGTAGAGCGACCAGGCCCGCCCGAAGGGGGTGTCGGGCTTGCGCAGCGACTGGCCGTCCGGCGCGGCACCGAACCGGACCGCTCCCCTCCGGCGGGCGACGATCCGCACGGAAGCGGCCCCGGCGTCGGCCAGCAGCACGGCGGTCTCCAGGGCGGACTGCCCGGCGCCGACGACGACCACGTCCTTGCCGGTGAAGCGGGACAGGTCGCGGTGGTGCGAGCTGTGCGAGACCGGCCCGCTCGCCGAGGGGCCGTCGGGCACCGCCGCGGCCAGCTCGGGCGGCAGCGTCGCGAGTCCGCTCAGGCCCGTCGCCACGACCACCGCGCGGGCCGTGAACTGCTCCCCGGAGTCCAGCTTCAGCTCGAAGCCCTGCGCCCGGCGGTCGACGGAGACCACCCGCACCTGCTCCAGATCGGGCACCAGGCGCTCCTGGAACCACAGTCCGTAGCGGGCGAAGGTCTCCACCGGGATGGCGTCCCAGTCCGACTCGTACCGCCGCTCGCCGGTGCTCCGGCAGAAGTCGAGGAGGGTGTGACCGGGCTGCGGGGCATCGATGCTGGAGGCGACGGGGGTGGATTTCAGGAGCATGCCGACGGGCATGTGCTCGCGCCAGCTCACCATCGGCGAACCGAAGACGCGGGTGCTCATGCCGTGCGCCCTCAGATGGGCGGCGGTCGACAGACCGTACGGTCCGGCTCCGATGACTGCTACCGGAAGTGCCACGGATTCCCCTCCCAGGGCGTTACTCGACGACGGCAGCGGCACGGCGGGAGCGCCACAGCTGCCAAAGGTGCCGCACGCCCGGCCGCACGAACCGGGCGAGCATGGTGAAGAAGGGCTTGATGTCGTCCCGCGCGGCCCAGGCGAACTCCGTGCCGGTGGCGCGCGCGGGCGCGTGGGGGGTGGTGTAGCCGCTGCGGCGGTAGGCGAGCAGGGCGGGCAGGTCGATGTTCTCCACGACGAACCGCCGGCCGTCGGTCTGCTCGCCCTCGGGGACCGTGCGGCCGGTCAGGTCGAGGTGCTGGGCCCGCACGACGTCGACGCCGGCGGTGCTCTCGAAGAGCCGGAACTGCGCGCCCATCCGGGGGTTGAAGTCCAGGAGTTTGTACCGGCCGTCCCTGCGGTCGAACCGCCAGTCGAGGTCGATGACGCCGCAGAAGCCGATCTGCTTGATGAACTGGGCGGCCATGTCGGCCAGTTCGGCGTTCTCCACGACGTAGGCGTGGGCCGTCATCCCCGCGTGCGGCGGCCAGGAGCGCACCTTCACGCCCGTGAACATCGCCAGCGGGGTGC
This sequence comes from Streptomyces albireticuli, assembly GCF_002192455.1. Classification (NCBI taxonomy): domain Bacteria; kingdom Bacillati; phylum Actinomycetota; class Actinomycetes; order Kitasatosporales; family Streptomycetaceae; genus Streptomyces; species Streptomyces albireticuli. Next base: position 4,313,378 of record NZ_CP021744.1, on the reverse strand, counting down.
TCCGGCCGTCGAAATAGGCGTGCACGATCCAGTCCTCGGCGTCCTCGCGGGGCAGGTACTCCTGGAGGATCACGCCGGGCGAGGGGCCCCAGCCGCGCGCGAGGGCCAGCAGCTCCCGGGGGCCGCCGATGCGGGTGGTGCCGTGCACGGCGGGCTTGCGGCGCCGCTCGAACGCCTCCCGGTTCTTGGCGACGAGGGGGAAGCGGGCGCGCGCCGCGTACTCCTCGATTTCCTCGAACGACGCGGGGAAGAGGGCCTCCGGGGAGGGCACCCCGTGCTCCACACAGAGCTCGTGCAGCCCTTGCTTGCTCGCGAGCCTGCGGGGCAACTCGCGGTCCACGGGCGGGAAGAGGAAGGTGCCGGACAACTGCTCCGCGTGCTCCGCGATCAGCACGGCCGCCTCGTCGTCGGTGGGCAGCAGGACGCTGGGGCGGCCGATCCTGTGCCCTATCCTCAGCAGACCCTCGACGAGCACCTCGGGCCGCTCGGTGCCCGTGGTGGGCCAGACGAACCCCTGCCGCAGATAACGGGAGGCGGCGGCGGGCGTCCAGCGGTCCTCGGTGACGGCGTACACCGGGACACCGAGTCTGCCGAGGCTGCGTATCGCACCGACACCACCGTGGTGGAGGGGGTAGTTGCCGATCTTCACTATCAGCCCTGGAACGGTCCGGTCCGCCGCGATGGGCGTGCTCCTGCTCGCCACCAGCATCCCCCTCGGCCACCAGCCGCAGCGGCCCCCCCACTGTGCGTGACCCGACTAAGGACGCTACTTCGGAATCGCCGCCTCCAGCAAGGAATTACCGGACATTGCTAGCTCTTTAGTGAGCGGTCGGACAGCGGTTCGGGCAGGTGGGGCGCATTAGTTCGGGGAGTCCCCGGAACGGGGTCACACGACCGGCGCGTGGCGCTCCGGGCACGCCGGGCGCACCCGGAGGCGCCCGGCCGAAGCCGCCCCCGGCCACCCCTTGTCTGGCGGCCGCCAGCACGTAATGTGGGCACGGGCCCGCCACCGGGGCCACCAGGCTCCCAGGAGCGTCCAGGAGAGAGCGAGGCTGCGTCACCATGTCCCAGCAGAGCCCCCGCGAGCTTGCCGAAGGCGACCCCTTCGGCGCGGACACCCTCCCGTACGGCGTGTTCAGCACCGCCGACGCCCCGGACCGCCGCCGGATCGGCGTCCGCTACGGCGACCGGGTGCTCGACGCCGCCGCCGCGGCCGCCGCCCACGGCTCCGCGCACGCCGGCCTGCTGGACCGGCCGACGCTCAACCCGCTGCTGGCCGCGGGCCGGCCCGTCTGGCAGGCCGTCCGCGCCGAGGTGCGCGGCTGGCTGACCGACGGCCCACTGCTCCCGCTGGAGGACGTGACGCTGCACCTGCCGTTCGAGGTCGCCGACTACGTCGACTTCTACGCCAGCGAGCACCACGCCACCAACGTCGGCCGGATCTTCCGCCCGGACAGCGAGCCCCTCACGCCCAACTGGAAGCACCTGCCCATCGGTTACCACGGCCGCGCCGGCACGGTCGTGGTCTCCGGCACCGAGGTGATCCGCCCGCAGGGCCAGCGCAAGGCCCCCGGCGACGCCGTACCGTCCTTCGGTCCCTCGCTGCGGCTGGACATCGAGGCCGAGGTGGGCTTCGTCGTCGGCACCCCCGCGCCCGCCAACACCCCGGTCGCGCTCGGTGACTTCCGGGAGCACGTCTTCGGCGTCTGCCTGGTCAACGACTGGTCGGCCCGCGACATCCAGGCGTGGGAGTACGTGCCGCTCGGCCCGTTCCTCGGCAAGTCCTTCGCCACCTCCGTCTCCGCGTGGATCACCCCGCTCGACGCCTTCGACGAGGCCCGCACCGCGCCGCCGGAGCGCACGTACCCGCTGCTGCCCTACCTCGACGACGCCGCCGCCGAGCCGGGCGGCATCGACCTGCGCATCGAGGTCACCATCAACGGCGAGACGGTCTCCCGGCCGCCGTTCGCGTCCATGTACTGGACGGCCGCCCAGCAGCTCGCCCATATGACGGTCAACGGCGCCTCCCTGCGCACCGGCGACTTCTTCGCCTCCGGCACGGTCAGCGGCCCCGAGCCGGACCAGCGCGGCTGCCTGCTGGAGCTCACCGAGGGCAAGGGCCCCTACCTGGCGGACGGTGACGTGGTCACCCTCACCGCCTGGGCCCCCGGCCCCGGCGGTGCCCGCATCGGCCTCGGCGAGGTCACCGGCCGTGTCGTGCCCGCCCACGGGACCGCCGCGCCATGACCCAGGACGCCCCCGGCCTCACGCTGCCCGAGGAACTGCTGTTGCTCTGCTTCCACCCGGAGGACGGCCGGCGGCTGTGCATGCCGGGGGCCCTGGAGTACGGCGTCGCCGGCGCCGTGCTCGCCGAACTCCGGCTGCGCGGCCAGGTGATGGAGCAGTACGGGCGTCCGGTCGTGCTCGGGCCGGCCGGGCCCCGTGACCCGCTGCTGGCGATGGCGACGGCGAGCCTGCCGGCCGCCGGCACCCGGGGGCCGAAGACGCACCGCTGGGTGCGCAGCGCGGCCAAGCACATGGAGGAGCCCTGGCTGACCCGGCTGGTGGAGCGGCGGGCGCTGCGCGTGCACCGCCGCCGGTTCCTGGGCGTCTTCCCCTACAACCGCTACCCCGTCGGCCCGGCCGACCTGACGACGGCGGCGCGGCAGCGCTTCGACGCGGCCCGCGTCGCGGGCTTCCCCGATCCCCGCTCGCGCGCCCTGGCCGCCCTGGTGTCGGCGGTCGGCGCGGCCGGCCGGCTCTACCCGGGCTGGGACATGCGGACCGAGCGCAAGGCCATGCGGCGTCTCGTGCACGCCGATTGGGCGGCCAAGGCGGTCCACCGCAATGTGCAGCGGGACCAGTCGGACGGCAGCGGCGGCGGGGGCGACTCCGGTGGGGGCGACGGCGGCGGGGGCGGCGGCGACTGAACGCGAGGTTCCGGAACCCGCGATCAAGGCTGCTAACTTGTCGTGTCCAGATCCAATGGAGACGAAAGGGCGCACGTGCGCAAGGCAGTACAGATCACGGGGGCGGCGATCATCGCCGCTGTGCTGATGACCGGTTGCGGCAGCGAGAGCAAGGACGGCGGCGCCAAGGAGCCCGCCCAGGCCACACCGCCGGCCGACGCGCCGAAGGCCCCGAGTCAGGCGCCGGCCGAGGACCCGGCCAAGTCCGGCGGCGACGTCACGGCCGCCAAGCTGGCCGGCGGCTGGTCGAAGGGCAAGCTCCAGGACAACAGCTTCCTGGTCCTGTCCTTCGCGGGCAGGACCGCGGCGCTCAGCGGCCCGGGGCAGTCCTGCACCGGCACGGTGAACGACTCCGCGAAGCCGGTGACCCTCGCCTTCAAGTGCAAGCAAGGCGACCAGTACGCCTCCGGCACCGTCAAGGGTGTCGACGCAGGCTCCCTGACGGTGGCCTGGGCCTCCGGCAAGGAGGACACCTTCACGAAGGCCGTGGGCACGGACGGCAAGCCGGCGGCCGGCCTCCCCGGCAAGATCGGCTGAGCCACCCGCAGCACGACGCGCCGTCGCCCGGCACCCCTCCTCGGGGTGCCGGGCGACGGTCTCGTACGGGGGCGCCGGTCAGCGGACGAACGTACCCGCCTGCCCCGCGAGTTCCAGGAAGTACTGCGGCGCCACACCGAGCACCACCGTCAGCGCGACGCCGACCGCGATGGCCGTGGAGGTCAGCGCGCTCGGCACGGCGACCGTCGGCCCGTCGGCCTTCGGCTCGCTGAAGAACATCAGCACGATCACCCGGACGTAGAAGAACGCGGCGACCGCCGAGGACAGCACACCGACGATGACCAGCGGCGCCGCCCCGCTCTCGGCCGCGGCCTTGAAGACCGCGAACTTGCCCGCGAAACCGCTGGTGAGCGGGATGCCGGCGAAGGCCAGCAGGAAGATCGCGAAGACGGCCGCCACGAGCGGCGAACGGCGCCCGAGCCCCGCCCACTTCGACAGGTGCGTCGCCTCGCCGCCCGCGTCGCGGACGAGCGTCACCACGGCGAACGCGCCCAGCGTCACGAAGGCGTAGGTGACCAGATAGAAGAGGACGGAGGAGACGCCCTCGGGGCTGGCGGCCGTGACACCGGCGAGGATGAACCCCGCGTGGGCGATGGAGGAGTAGGCGAGGAGCCGCTTCACGTCCGTCTGGGTGACCGCCACGATCGCGCCGACGACCATGGTGACGATCGCGACGCCCCACATCACCGGGCGCCAGTCCCAGCGCAGGCCGGGCAGGACCACGTAGAGCAGCCGCAGCAGGGCGCCGAAGGCGGCGACCTTGGTGGCGGCGGCCATGAAGCCCGTGACCGGCGTGGGCGCCCCTTGGTAGACGTCGGGCGTCCACATGTGGAACGGGACCGCGCCGACCTTGAAGAGCAGGCCCATCAGGACCAGCGCGCCGCCGATGAGCAGCAGGGCGTCGTTGCCCGTCGTCGAGGCCAGGGCCGGGTCGACGGACCGGGTGGTGCCGTTCACCACGTCGGCGATGCCCGCGTACGAGACCGTGCCGGCGTAGCCGTACAGCAGGGCGACGCCGAAGAGCAGGAACGCCGAGGAGAACGCGCCGAGCAGGAAGTACTTGACCGCCGACTCCTGCGACATCAGCCGCTGCCGGCGGGCCAGCGCGCACAGCACGTACAGCGGGAGGGAGAACACCTCCAGGGCCACGAACAGGGTCAGCAGGTCGTTCGCCGCGGGGAAGACGAGCATGCCGCCGACCGCGAAGAGCACCAGCGGGAAGACCTCGGTGGTGGTGAAGCCCGCCTTGACCGCCTCCTGCTCGGCCTCGCCGCCCGGGACGGCCGCGCCCTGCGCGGCGAAGGAGTCCACGCGCCGGCCGTGCGCCGCCGGGTCCAGCCGCCGCTCGGCGAAGGTGAACACGGCGATCAGGGAGACCAGGAGGAGGGTCCCCTGGAGGAAGAGCGCCGGGCCGTCGACGGCGACGGCGCCCATGGCGGCGATGTGCGCCTTGTCCGTGCCGTACCCCCCGGCGGCCAGGGCGATCACGGCGGCGAACGCCGCGATCAGCCCGACGGTCGTCAGCAGCAGCTGCGCGGTGTAGCGGGTGCGGCGGGGCAGGAACGCTTCGACGAGAATGCCGAGGACGGCCGCGCCGAGCACGATCAGCGTCGGTGCCAGCTGGGCGTACTCGATCTGCGGGGCCGGGATCTTCTGCGGCGTGTCGGCCGCGGCCGTCCACAGGCTGTGGACGGATGCTGCGGAACTCACTTCGCGGCCTCCGCTTCGTTCACAGGGACATCGGGCTTGGGGTCGGACTTCTCGACCTGCGACATCGTGTGGCCGACCGCGGGGTCGATGATCTCGGTCAGCGGCTTGGGGTAGACGCCCAGGAAGAGCAGGAGCGCGATCAGCGGGGCGACGACGGCCAGCTCGCGCACCCGGAGGTCGGGCATCCCGCGCACGCTGTCCTTCACCGGCCCGGTCATGGTGCGCTGGTAGAGCACGAGGACGTAGAGCGCGGCGAGCACGATGCCGGCGGTGGCGATGATCCCGGCCGCCGGATAGCGGCTGAACGTGCCGACCAGGACGAGGAATTCGGAGACGAAGGGCGCGAGCCCCGGCAGCGACAGGGTGGCCAGACCGCCCACCAGGAAGGTGCCGGCGAGGACCGGCGCGACCTTCTGGACGCCGCCGTAGTCCGCGATGAGCCGCGAGCCGCGGCGCGAGATCAGGAAGCCCGCGACGAGCATCAGCGCGGCCGTGGAGATCCCGTGGTTGACCATGTAGAGCGTCGCGCCGCCCTGGCCCTGGGTGGTCATCGCGAAGATGCCCAGCACGATGAAGCCGAAGTGCGAGATCGAGGCGTAGGCCACCAGCCGCTTGATGTCCCGCTGGCCGACCGCGAGCAGCGCGCCGTAGATGATGCTGACGAGCGCCAGGGCGACGATCACCGGGGTGGCCCACTTGGAGGCCTCCGGGAAGAGCTGGAGGCAGAAGCGGAGCATCGCGAAGGTGCCGACCTTGTCGACGACCGCGGTGATCAGGACGGCGACGGGGGCGGTGGCCTCGCCCATGGCGTTGGGCAGCCAGGTGTGCAGCGGCCACAGCGGCGCCTTCACCGCGAAGGCGAAGAAGAAGCCGAGGAACAGGGCCCGTTCGGCGGCGGGCGCGAGGTCCAGCCGGCCGTCGGCGCGGGCCTGGACGATCTCCTGGAGGGAGAAGGTGCCCGTGCCCAGCTGGTCGGCGGTGACGGCGTAGAGGCCGATGACCGCGGCCATCATGATCAGGCCGCCGGCCAGGTTGTAGAGGAGGAACTTCACCGCGGCGTAACTGCGCTGGGCCGCCGTCTCCTCCTCGGACCGCTCGCCCGCGCGGTCGCCGAAGCCGCCGATGAGGAAGTACATCGGGATGAGCATGGCTTCGAAGAAGAGATAGAAGAGGAAGACGTCGGTGGCCTCGAAGGAGATCACCACCATCGCCTCGACCATGAGGATCAGCGCGAAGAAGCCCTGGGTGGGCCGCCAGCGCCGGTTGGGCGAGGCCCCTTCGAGGGGGTCGGCGTCATGCCAGCCGGCCAGCACGATGAAGGGGATCAGCAGCGCCGTCAGGGCGATGAGGACGACCGCGATGCCGTCCACGCCCAGTTCGTAGCGGACGCCGAAGTCCTTGATCCAGGCGTGGGACTCGGTGAGCTGGAAGGGCCCGGCCGCGTCCGGGTCGAAGCGCACCAGCTGGACGGCCGCGAGGACGAGCGTGGCGAGCGAGAAGCCCAGCGCCAGCCACTTCGCCGCGGCGCGCCGCGCGGCCGGGACCGCGGCGGTGGCGACCGCGCCGACGGCGGGCACCACGGCCGTGGCCGTCAGCAGGGGAAAAGACATATCAGACCGCCCTCATCAGCAGGGTCGCGGCGATGAGCACTGCCGCACCGCCGAACATCGAGACCGCGTACGACCGCGCGTAGCCGTTCTGGAGCCTGCGCATCCGGCCCGACAGGCCGCCGACGGCGGCGGCGGTGCCGTTGACGACGCCGTCGACCAGGGTGTGGTCGACGTAGACCAGGCTGCGGGTGAGGTGCTCGCCGCCGCGGACCAGCACGATGTGGTTGAAGTCGTCCTGGAGCAGGTCGCGCCGGGCCGCCCGGGTGAGCCGGCTGCCGCGCGGCGCGGTGACCGGGACGGGCTTGCGGCCGTACTGCGCCCAGGCCAGCGCGACGCCGAGGACCAGCACCACCATGGTGGCGGCGGTGACGGTGAGGGCGCTGACCGGCGGGTGGCCGTGGGCGTGGCCGGTGACGGGCTCCAGCCACTTCAGGAACGTGTCGTTGATGCTGAACAGCCCGCCCGCGAAGACCGACCCGAAGGCCAGGATCACCATCGGGACCGTCATCGTCCTCGGCGACTCGTGCGGGTGCGGGGCGTTCCCGTCCGCGTCGGGCTGCCAGCGCTTCTCGCCGAAGAAGGTCATGATCATCACGCGCGTCATGTAGAAGGCGGTGATGCCCGCGCCCAGCAGGGCCGCGCCGCCGAGGATCCAGCCCTCCGTGCCGCCCTTGGCGAAGGCGGCCTCGATGATCTTGTCCTTGGAGAAGAAGCCGGAGAGGCCGGGGAAGCCGATGATGGCGAGGTAGCCGAGGCCGAAGGTGACGAAGGTGACCGGCATGTACTTCCGCAGGCCGCCGTAGCGCCGCATGTCGACCTCGTCGTTCATGCCGTGCATCACGGAGCCCGCGCCGAGGAACAGCCCGGCCTTGAAGAAGCCGTGGGTGACCAGGTGCATGATCGCGAAGACATAGCCGACCGGGCCCAGCCCGGCCGCCAGGATCATGTAGCCGATCTGGGACATCGTGGAGCCCGCGAGGGCCTTCTTGATGTCGTCCTTCGCACAACCGACGATCGCACCGAAGAGGAGCGTGACCGCGCCGACCGTGACGACCGCGGTCTGCGCCGTGGGCGCCGCGTCGAAGAGGGCGCCGGAGCGGGTGATCAGATAGACGCCGGCGGTCACCATCGTCGCCGCGTGGATGAGGGCCGAGACCGGGGTCGGGCCCTCCATGGCGTCACCGAGCCAGCTCTGGAGCGGCACCTGGGCCGACTTGCCGCAGGCCGCGAGCAGCAGCATCAGCCCGATGGCCGTCAGCTTCCCCTCCCCCGCCTGCCCCGCGCCCGCCAGCACCGGCCCGAAGGCGAAGGTGCCGAACGTGGTGAACATCAGCATGATCGCGATCGACAGGCCCACGTCACCGACGCGGTTGACGAGGAACGCCTTCTTCGCCGCCGTCGCCGCGCCGGGCTTGTGCTGCCAGAAGCCGATCAGCAGGTACGAGGCGAGGCCGACGCCCTCCCAGCCGACGTACAGCAGGAGGTAGTTGCCGGCGACGACGAGCAGCAGCATGGCGGCGAGGAACAGGTTGAGATAGCCGAAGAAGCGGCGGCGCCGCTCGTCGTGCTCCATGTAGCCGACGGAGTAGAGGTGGATCAGCGTGCCCACGCCCGTGATCAGCAGCACGAAGGTCATGGACAGCTGATCGAGCTGGAAGCTCACGTCGGCCTGGAAGCCACCGACCGGCACCCAGCTGAAGACCGTGGTCGCGAGCGTCCGCTCCGCGCCGCTCCGGCCGAGCATGTCGGCGAAGAGCGCGACACCGAGCGCGAAGGACACGGCGGCGAGCAGCGTGCCCACCCAGGGGCCGGAGCGGTCCAGCCGCCGCCCGCCGCACAGCAGCACGGCGGCGCCGAGCAGCGGTGCCGCGACGAGCAATCCGATGAGGTTCTCCACGTCACCGTCCCCTTACAGCTTCAGCAGGTTCGCGTCGTCGACCGACGCCGAGTGGCGGGAACGGAAGATCGTCACGATGATCGCCAGGCCGATGACGACCTCGGCGGCGGCCACCACCATCGTGAAGAACGCGATGATCTGGCCGTCCAGATTGCCGTGCAGCCGGGAGAAGGTGACGAACGCCAGATTGCAGGCGTTCAGCATCAGCTCGACGCACATGAAGACGACGATCGCGTTCCGCCGGATGAGCACACCGGCGGCGCCGATGGTGAACAGCAGGGCCGCCAGATAGAGGTAGTTGACCGGGTTCACTTGCCGGCTCCCTTCGCGTCCTCGCTGCGGCCGAGCTCGCGCCACTCCTGCGCGCGCTGCTCCAGCGCGGCCAGCTCCCGGAGCGCGGTGCCCGAGACGTCGCGGATCTGGCCGCGGGCGCGCAGGGTCGGATTGACGGTGAGCTCGGACGGGGTGCCGTCCGGCAGCAGGCCGGGGACGTCCACGGCGTTGTGCCGGGCGTAGACACCGGGGGCGGGCAGCGGGGGGACCTGCTTGCCCGCGCGGACCCGGCGCTCGGCGAGCTCGCGCTGGGAGGCCGCGCGCTCGGTGCGCTCGCGGTGGGTGAGCACCATCGCCCCGACGGCCGCGGTGATCAGCAGGGCGCCGGTGATCTCGAAGGCGAAGACGTACTTGGTGAAGATCAGGGCCGCGAGACCCTCCACGTTCCCGCCGGAGTTGGCCGTGCCGAGGCCGGTGAACTCCTTCAGCGAGGCGTTGCCGATGCCCGCGATCAGCAGGATGCCGAAGCCCAGCGCGCAGAGCGCGGCCAGCCAGCGCTGCCCCTTGATCGTCTCCTTGAGGGAGTCGGCCGCGGTGACGCCGACGAGCATGACCACGAAGAGGAAGAGCATCATGATCGCGCCGGTGTAGACGACGACCTGGACGATCCCGAGGAAGTACGCCCCGTTGGCCAAGTAGAACACGGCCAGGACGATCATGGTGCCGGCCAGCGAGAGGGCGCTGTGCACGGACTTCTTCATCAGGACCGTGGCCAGCGCCCCGGCCACGGCGACGATCCCGAGGATCCAGAACTGGACCGCCTCGCCCGTGGAGGTGGCCGTGGCGGCGGTGTTCACGCTCCCGCCCCTTCCGCCGTGGGCGCCGGCGTCTCGCCCTGGGAGACGGCCGGCTGCCGGACCGTGCCCGGCGCCGCCTCCGAGACCAGGCCCCGGTAGTAGTCCTTCTCGGTCATGCCCGGGAAGATCGCGTGCGGGGAGTCGACCATGCCCTCCTCCAGGCCCGCGAGCAGCTCCTCCTTGGTGTAGATGAGCGATTCGCGGCTGGTGTCGGCCAGTTCGTACTCATTGGTCATCGTGAGCGCGCGGGTCGGGCACGCCTCCACGCACAGCCCGCACAGGATGCAGCGGAGGTAGTTGATCTGATAGACGCGGCCGTACCGCTCGCCCGGGGAGTAGCGCTCCTCCTCGGTGTTGTCCGCGCCCTCCACATAGATCGCGTCCGCCGGGCAGGCCCACGCGCACAGCTCGCAGCCGATGCACTTCTCCAGGCCGTCCGGGTGGCGGTTGAGCTGATGGCGGCCGTGGAAGCGCGGCGCCGTGTGCTTTTTCTCCTCCGGGTACTGCTCGGTCAGCCGCTTCTTGAACATGGCCTTGAAGGTCACGCCGAAGCCGGCCACGGGGTTCTGGAAGTCAGGCACCGTCAGCCCCCTCCTTTCCGTCTCGGGGACCGTCACTGACAGTATCGACGCCACCACTGACAATGAGCTCGCGGTCGTGGCGCGACCGGCGCCGCGGCACCGGCGGCAGCGTCTGGCCGGGCAGCGGCGGCACGGGGTAGCCGCCCGCCATGGGGTCGAACTCCCGCTCCTCCGCGGGCGCTTCCGGCTCCTCGCCCCGGCCGCGGAAGACGTCGGCCACGAACGACAACAGCAGGACCGCCACCACGGCGCCGCCGACGTAGAGCACGATCCGCTGGAAGTCGTAGTTCTCGTTCCGCAGCGCCCGTACGGCCGCGACCAGCATCAGCCACACCATGGAGATCGGGATGAGGACCTTCCACCCCAGCTTCATGAACTGGTCGTAGCGCAGCCGCGGCAGCGTGCCGCGCAGCCAGATGAAGAAGAACAGCAGCAGCTGGAGCTTGATCACGAACCAGAGGAGCGGCCACCAGCCGTGGTTGGCACCCTCCCAGAAGGCCGAGACCGGGTACGGGGCCCGCCAGCCGCCGAGGAACAGCGTCACCGCCACGGCCGAGACCGTGATCATGTTGACGTACTCGGCCAGCATGAACATCGCGAACTTGATGGACGAGTACTCGGTGTTGAAGCCGCCGACCAGGTCGCCCTCGGACTCCGGCAGGTCGAACGGCGCCCGGTTGGTCTCGCCCACCATCGCCACGATGTAGATGAGGAAGGAGACCGGCAGCAGCAGGACGTACCAGCGGTCGTGCTGCGCCTCCACGATCGCCGAGGTCGACATCGAACCGGAGTAGAGGAAGACGGCCGCGAAGGAGACGCCCATCGCGATCTCGTACGAGATCATCTGGGCGCACGAGCGCAGGCCGCCGAGGAGCGGGTACGTCGACCCGGAGGACCAGCCCGCCAGCACGATGCCGTAGATGCCGACCGACGCGGTGGCGAGGATGTACAGCACGCCGATCGGCAGGTCGGTCAGCTGCATCGTCGTGCGGTGCCCGAAGACGGAGATCTCGTTGCCCGCCGGGCCGAAGGGGATCACGGCGATCGCCATGAAGGCCGGGATCGCCGCGACGACGGGGGCGAGGAGGTAGACCGCCTTGTCCGCCCGCTTGACGATCAGGTCCTCCTTCAGCATCAGCTTGATGCCGTCGGCCAGGGACTGGAGCATCCCCCAGGGACCGTGCCGGTTGGGGCCGATGCGCAGCTGCATCCACGCGACGACCTTGCGCTCCCAGACGATCGAGAAGAGCACGGTCACCATGACGAACGCGAAGCAGAAGACGGCCTTGACGAGGACCAGCCACCACGGGTCGCGGCCGAACATCGACAGGTCCTCGGCGGCCAGTTGGTAAGCGTTCACTACCGCGCCTCCGGTGTCTCGGTTCCGGTGTCCTCGCCGGCCGCCCGGCCGATCCGTACGAGCTCACCCGGGCGGGCCCCCGTGTCACAGGCGACGCCCGCGCCCACGGAGTTCAGCGGGAGCCACACCACCCGGTCCGGCATGGCGGTGATCCGCAGCGGCAGCCGGACCATGCCCGCCGGGCCGGTCACCGCCAGCGGCTCGCCGTCGCGCAGCCCGGCCTCCGCGGCCGTGGCGGCCGACAGCCGGGCGAGCGCCGGGTGCCGGGTGCCGGCCAGGGCGTCGTCGCCCTCCTGGAGCAGGCCCCGGTCGAGGAGCATCCGGTGGCCCGCCAGCACGGCCTCGCCGGCGCCCGGCCGCGGCGCCGGCCGGGCCGGCTCGGCGGGGGCCGCCGCGTGGGCGCCGCGCCACGGCCCGAGCCGGGCCAGCTCCGCCCGTACGGCACCGGTGTCCGGCAGCGCCAGCGTCACGTCCATGGCGTCGGCCAGCATGTTCAGCACCCGGGCGTCGGGCGGCAGGGAGGTCCGGGTCAGGTGCTCGGGCCGGACGGCCGCCTCGAAGGGCCGCGCCCGGCCCTCCCAGTTCAGGAACGTGCCCGCCTTCTCGGCCACGGCGGCGACCGGCAGCACCACGTCCGCCCGGTCCGTCACCTCGCCGGGCCGCTGCTCCAGGCTGACGAGGAAGCCGATGGCGTCCAGCGCGGCACGCGCGCGTGCCGGGTCCGGCAGGTCGGCGACCTCCACGCCGCCCACCAGCAGGGCGCCCAGCTCGCCGCTGGCCGCGGCCTCGACGATCTGCCCGGTGTCCCGGCCCGTGCCGCGCGGGAGCTCGGCGACGCCCCAGGCGGCCGCCGTCTCCTCCCGCGCGCGCGGGTCGGTCGCGGGCCGCCCGCCGGGCAGCAGCCCGGGCAGCGCGCCCGCCTCCAGCGCGCCTCGCTCCCCGGCCCGGCGCGGGATCCACACCAGGGCGGCGCCGGTCGTCGCGGAGGCGGCGAGCGCCGCGGTCAGCGCGCCCGGCACACCGGCCAGCCGCTCGCCGACGACGATCACCGCGCCCTCGCCGCGCAGCGCCTCGGCCGCCGCCTGCCCGGCCGGGTCCAGCCCGGTGCCGTCGGCCAGCGCCCGCAGCCAGGGCGTCTCGGTGCCCGGCGCGGCGGGCAGCAGCGTGCCGCCCGCCTTCGTCAGGCCGCGCGTGGTGTGCGTGGCCAGCCCGAAGACGCGCTGACCGTGCTTGCGGTGCGCCTTACGGAGCCGCAGGAAGACGCCGGGCGCCTCCTCCTCCGCCTCGAAGCCGACGAGCAGCACCGCCGGCGCCTTCTCCAGCGCCGCGTACGTCACCCCCTGGCCGTCCAGGTCCCGGCCGCGCCCGGCGACGTGGGCCGCGAGGAAGTCGGCCTCCTCGCCGCTGTGCACGCGGGCGCGGAAGTCCACGTCATGGGTGGCCAGGGCCACCCGCGCGAACTTGGCGTAGGCGTAGGCGTCCTCGACGGTGAGCCGGCCGCCCGTCAGCACCCCGGCCCGGCCGCGCGCGGCGGCCAGCCCCTCGGCCGCGGCCGCCAGCGCCTCGGGCCAGCTCGCGGGCTCCAGGACGCCCTCCGCGCTCCGTACGAGCGGGGTGGTGAACCGGTCCGGCCGCTGGGCGTAGCGGAACGCGAAGCGCCCCTTGTCGCACACCCACTCCTCGTTGACCTCGGGGTCGTCGGCGGCGAGGCGGCGCAGCACCTTGCCGCGCCGGTGGTCCGTGCGCGTGGCGCAGCCGCCCGCGCAGTGCTCGCAGACCGACGGCGAGGAGACCAGGTCGAAGGGGCGGGAGCGGAAGCGGTACGCCGCCGAGGTGAGCGCCCCGACCGGGCAGATCTGGATGGTGTTGCCCGAGAAGTACGACTCGAAGGGCACGTCCTGGCCGGTGCCGACCTGCTGGAGCGCGCCGCGCTCCAGGAGCTCGATCATCGGGTCGCCCGCGATCTGCTGCGAGAAGCGGGTGCAGCGCGCGCAGAGCACGCACCGCTCGCGGTCCAGCAGCACCTGGGTGGAGATCGGCACCGGCTTCTCGAAGGTGCGCTTGCGGCCCTCGAAGCGGGTGTCGGCCTGCCCGGCGGACATCGCCTGGTTCTGGAGCGGGCACTCGCCGCCCTTGTCGCACACGGGGCAGTCGAGCGGGTGGTTGATGAGCAGCAGTTCCATCACGCCGCGCTGCGCCTTCTCGGCGACGGGCGAGGTGAGCTGGGTGCGGACCACCATCCCGTCGGTGCAGGTGATGGTGCAGGAGGCCATCGGCTTGCGCTGGCCCTCGACCTCGACGATGCACTGCCGGCAGGCGCCGGCCGGGTCGAGCAGCGGGTGGTCGCAGAACCGCGGGATCTCGATGCCGAGGAGCTCGGCGGCGCGGATGACCAGCGTCCCCTTGGGGACGGAGAGCGCGATGCCGTCGATGGTGACGGAGACGAGGTCCTCCGGCGGAACCACCTCGCCCCCTCCGGAGGGGGCAGACGTGGTGACTGTCATGCGTTCACCTCCAGGTGGGAGTTCTTCGGCCCGTCGGCCCACAGGGTCGACGCGGCCGGGTCGAAGGGGCAGCCCCTGCCCGTGATGTGCCGCTCGTACTCGGCGCGGAAGTACTGGAGCGAGGAGAGGATCGGCGCGGCGGCGCCGTCGCCCAGGGCGCAGAAGGACTTGCCGTTGATGTTGTCGGCGATGTCGGTGAGCTTGTCGAGGTCCGCCCGCCGGCCCTTGCCGTCCTCGATGTCGCGCAGCAACTGGACGAGCCAGTAGGTGCCTTCGCGGCAGGGGGTGCACTTGCCGCAGGACTCGTGCGCGTAGAACTCGGTCCACCGGGTGACGGCGCGCACGACGCAGGTGGTCTCGTCGAAGCACTGGAGCGACTTGGTGCCGAGCAGCGAGCCGGCGGCGCCCACGCTGTCGAAGTCCAGCGGCACGTCGAGGTGTTCCTCGGTGAACATCGGGCTGGAGGAGCCGCCGGGGGTCCAGAACTTCAGCCGGTGGCCGGGCCGGATGCCGCCGCTCATGTCGAGCAGCTGGCGCAGCGTGATGCCCATGGGGGCCTCGTACTGGCCGGGGCGCGCGACGTGGCCGGAGAGGGAGTAGAGGGTGAAGCCGGGGCACTTCTCGGTGCCCATCGACCGGAACCACTCCTTGCCCCGGTGCAGGATCGCGGGAACCGACGCGATGGACTCGACGTTGTTCACCACGGTGGGGCAGGCGTAGAGGCCCGCGACGGCCGGGAAGGGCGGCCGGAGCCGGGGCTGGCCGCGGCGCCCCTCCAGGGAGTCGAGGAGCGCGGTCTCCTCGCCGCAGATGTACGCGCCGGCGCCGGCGTGCACCGTGAGCTCCAGGTCCAGGCCCGAGCCCAGGACGTTCCTGCCGAGGTAGCCCGCCTCGTAGGCCTCGCGCACCGCCTCGTGCAGCCGCCGCAGGACGGGCACGACCTCGCCGCGCAGATAGATGAACGCCCGCTCCGAGCGGATCGCGTGGCAGGCGATCACGATGCCCTCGATGAGGCTGTGCGGCGAGGCGAAGAGCAGCGGGATGTCCTTGCAGGCGCCGGGCTCCGACTCGTCGGCGTTGACGACGAGGTAGTGCGGTTTGCCGTCGCCCTGCGGGATGAACTGCCATTTCATCCCGGTGGGGAAGCCGGCGCCGCCGCGGCCGCGCAGCCCCGCGTCCTTGACGTAGGCGATGACCTCGTCGGGGGGCATCGCGAGCGCCCTGCGCGCGCCCGCGTAGCCGTCGTGCCGCAGATAGGTCTCCAGCGTCCAGGACCGGGGCTGGTCCCAGTGCGCGCTCAGTACGGGCGCGAGCAGCTTCTCGGGGCCGTCCCCCGGCCCCGCCCCTGGTTGGGGCCGGGGGGTGCCCCCGTTCGCGGGTGCCATGGTCATCCCTCCCCCTCCTCGCCGACCGGCCCGGCGGGGTGCTCCGGGTCCGAGGCTGACGTCTGCTGGGGCGCGTCGTGCGAGCTGAGGTGCTCTCCGGACGTTCCGCCCGCGTCCGGGCTCCCGCCCGGCGGGGCGCCGCGCGGCGGGCCCACCCGGGCCGGGCCGCTCTCCCCCTTGGCCAGCCGCAGCCCCGCCAGGGACGCGGGTCCGGCCCCGCCGCTCGCCTCGACGGCACCGGGCCGCTCGTCGGGGAAGCCCGCCAGGATGCGGGCCGTCTCCCGGTACGTGCACAGGGGCGCCCCGCGGGTGGGCGAGGCCGGGCGGCCGGCGCGCAGGTCGTCGACGAGCGCGGTGGCGCTCTCGACGGTCTGGTTGTCGAAGAACTCCCAGTTGACCATCACGACGGGCGCGAAGTCGCAGGCGGCGTTGCACTCGACGTGCTCAAGGGTGATCTTGCCGTCGGGGGTGGTGCCGCCGTTGCCGACGCCGAGGTGGCGCTTGAGGCCGTCGAAGATGGCGTCGCCGCCCATCACCGCGCACAGCGTGTTGGTGCAGACGCCGACGTGGTAGTCGCCGCCCGCCTCGCGCCGGTACATGGTGTAGAAGGTGGCGACCGCCGTGACCTCCGCGACGGTCAGCTCCAGGATCTCGGCGCAGTAGCGGATGCCGGTCCGGGTGACGTACCCCTCCTCCGCCTGGACCAGGTGGAGCAGCGGCAGCAGCGCGCTGCGGCTGTCGGGGTAGCGGCCGATCACCTCCTTCGCGTCCCCGTCGAGCCGGGCCCGTACGTCGGCCGGATAGTCGGGCGCGGGAAGCCGGGGCATTCCCAGCTGGACGTCACTCACCGGTCGACGCCTCCCATCACGGGGTCGATGGACGCCACCGCCACGATGACGTCGGCGACCTGGCCGCCCTCGCACATCGCCGCCATGGCCTGGAGGTTGGTGAAGGACGGGTCGCGGAAGTGGACCCGGTACGGGCGGGTGCCGCCGTCGCTGACGACGTGCACGCCCAGCTCGCCCTTGGGCGACTCCACCGCCGCGTAGGCCTGGCCGGGCGGCACCCGGAAGCCCTCCGTCACCAGCTTGAAGTGGTGGATCAGGGCCTCCATGGAGGTGCCCATGATCTTCTTGATGTGGTCGAGGGAATTGCCGAGCCCGTCCGGCCCCAGGGCCAGCTGCGCGGGCCAGGCGATCTTCTTGTCGGCCACCATGACCGGCCCGGGTGCCAGCCGGTCCAGGCACTGCTCGACGATCCGCAGGGACTGCCGCATCTCCTCCAGGCGGATGAGGAACCGCCCGTAGGCGTCGCAGCTGTCGGCGGTCGGGACGTCGAACTCGTAGGTGTCGTAGCCGCAGTAGGGCTGGGCCTTGCGCAGGTCGTGCGGGAGGCCGGCGGCGCGCAGGACGGGCCCGGTGGCGCCGAGCGAGAGGCAGCCGGCGAGGTCGAGGTACCCGACGTCCTGCATCCGGCCCTTGAAGATCGGGTTGCCGGTGGCGAGCTTGTCGTACTCGGGGAGGTTGCGGCGCATCTTCTTCACGAACTCGCGCACCGCGTCCACCGCGCCCGGCGGCAGGTCCTGGGCGAGCCCGCCGGGCCGGATGTACGCGTGGTTCATCCGCAGGCCGGTGATCAGCTCGTAGAGGTCCAGGATCATCTCGCGGTCCCGGAAGCCGTAGATCATGATCGTGGTGGCGCCGAGCTCCATCCCGCCGGTGGCGATGCAGACCAGATGGGAGGAGAGACGGTTCAGCTCCATCAGCATCACGCGGACGACCGTGGCCCGGTCGGGGATCTGCTCCTCGATGCCGAGCAGTTTCTCCACGCCCAGGCAGTACGCCGTCTCGTTGTAGAACGAGGTGAGGTAGTCCATCCGCGTGACGAAGGTGGTGCCCTGCGTCCAGTTGCGGTATTCGAGGTTCTTCTCGATGCCGGTGTGGAGATAGCCGATGCCGCAGCGGGCCTCGGTGACGGTCTCGCCGTCGATCTCCAGGATGAGCCGGAGCACGCCGTGCGTGGAGGGGTGCTGCGGGCCCATGTTGACGACGATCCGCTCGTCGTCGGCCCGCCGGGCCGCGGACGCGATCTCGTCCCAGTCGCCGCCGGTGACGGTGTAGACGGTGCCCTCGGTGGTGTCGCGGGGGCTCGCATGGGATGTGCTCATCAGGTGTACGACCTCCGCTGGTCCGGAGCCGGGATCTGGGCGCCCTTGTATTCGACGGGGATGCCGCCGAGGGGGTAGTCCTTGCGCTGCGGGAAGCCCTGCCAGTCGTCCGGCATCATGATCCGCGTCAGTGCCGGGTGGCCGTCGAAGACGATGCCGAAGAAGTCGTACGTCTCGCGCTCGTGCCAGTCGTTGGTCGGATAGACGTCGACGACCGACGGCAGGTGCGGGTCGGCGTCGGGGACCGCGACCTCCAGCCTGATCAGCCTGTTGTGGGTGAGGGAGCGCAGGTGGTAGACGGCGTGCAGCTCACGGCCCTTGTCCCCGGGGAAGTGCACCCCGCTGACGCCCGTGCACAGCTCGAAGCGGAGCGCCGGGTCGTCGCGGAGGGTGCGGGCGACGATCTGGAGGTGCTCGCGGGCGATGTGGAAGGTGAGTTCACCGCGGTCGACGACGGTCTTCTCGACGGCGTTCTCGGGGACGATGCCCTGTTCCTCCAGGGCGCCCTCCAGCTCGTCGGCCACCTCGTCGAACCAGCCGCCGTACGGGCGGGAGGTCTCGCCCGGCAGCCGTACGGTCCGGACGAGGCCGCCGTAGCCGGAGGTGTCGCCGCCGTTGCGGGCGCCGAACATGCCGTGCTGGACACGGACGGCCTCGCCCTGGTCGCCACGCTGGCCGGGGAGGTTCTGGGCGTTGACGTCCTTGTCGGGGTTCACGCCGTTCCGGCCGGGGGTGTTCCCGGGGGTGCCGTTCGGGGTGCTCTTGGGGTCGCTCACCGCAGCAGGCCCTTCATCTCGATCAGGGGCCGCGCCGTCAGGGCCGCCTGCTCGGCCTCGCGGGCCGCCTCCTCGCGGTTCACGCCGAGCTTCTCGCCCTGGATCTTGCTGTGCAGCTTCAGGATCGCGTCCATCAGCATCTCGGGGCGCGGCGGGCAGCCGGGGAGATAGATGTCGACCGGCACGATGTGGTCGACGCCCTGGACGATCGCGTAGTTGTTGAACATTCCTCCGCTGGAGGCGCAGACGCCCATGGAGATGACCCATTTGGGGTTGGGCATCTGGTCGTAGACCTGCCGCAGCACGGGCGCCATCTTCTGGCTGACCCGGCCCGCCACGATCATCAGATCGGCCTGCCGCGGCGAGCCGCGGAAGACCTCCATGCCGAAGCGGGCCAGGTCGTAGCGGCCCGCGCCGGTCGTCATCATCTCGATGGCGCAGCAGGCCAGTCCGAACGTGGCCGGGAAGACGGAGGACTTGCGCACCCAGCCGGCGGCCTGCTCGACGGTGGTCAGCGCGAAGCCGCTCGGCAGCTTCTCTTCGAGTCCCATTGCGTGGTGCCCCCTAGTCCCATTCCAGGCCGCCGCGGCGCCAGACGTAGGCGTAGGCGACGAAGACGGTGAGCACGAAGAGCAGCATCTCCACGAGCCCGAAGAGCCCCAGGGCGTCGAAGGTGACGGCCCAGGGGTAGAGGAAGACGATCTCGATGTCGAAGACGATGAAGAGCATCGCCGTCAGGTAGTACTTGATCGGGAAGCGCCCGCCACCGGCGGGCTGCGGGGTGGGCTCGATGCCGCACTCGTAGGCCTCGAGCTTGGCGCGGTTGTACCTCTTGGGCCCGATGAGCGAGGCCATGACCACGGAGAAGATCGCGAAGCCTGCCCCGAGGGCTCCCAGTACGAGGATGGGCGCGTAGGCGTTCACCGCTCCTCGCTCCTTCCAGTCGACGCTGACTGCCGGCTTACGGGACCCCGGCGGGCGCACCGCCCTCTGGGAGCTCGCGGGCGATCGTCGCGAAGATCACCCATATGTGAGGCAGTTCACAAGCCCGGGTCGCACGCATCCTATGCCCGTCGGCCTGTGATCTGCGACACGGGGTACGCCACCGTGTTTGTGATCTCCACCACCTGACGAACGATCATCAAGTCGGATGAGCGGCGATCTTCGTACGCGAAGCGCCCGAGTGATCACCAGAGGTGACATTCCGGGGCTCTGATGCAGGTCGGGGGCGTGCGGCTTTATCAAGAGATGGCGCGTGCACACAAATTCGCCTCACGGTCCGTCAAGTGATAAAGGATGGCCGTCCGGTGAGTCGGCGACAGCCGTCGGCCACCCCCGGGCACCGGTTCGCGATCCGGTTCACGAGCGCGCTCCAGGGACGGGCGGGGCGTGAGCTGCGCCACGCGGGAAGAGGTTCGGAGGACGGATTCCGTGGGTAGCCTCGACATGTGAGCCGCATGAGTGATAGAGCGGCCAGTGATCCCTTTCGGCGGCCAAACGCCGTGCTGAGGCGCCTGTTGACGATCGGCGGCCCGGTCGGGACCGTGACGTCCCCGTGATCAAATGCCCGAATTCTCGGCACGCACATGCCAATTGTGGCGCACGTCACTTTTGTTGAACTCAACCTGCGCGGACTGGTAGTCCGTTGTTCCATGTCCCCCAATGCGCAGATAACCAGCCACCGGAAGCCCCGTCGTACGGCCACCCAGTCGTGGGTCGTCCGCACTGGTGTCGCCGGTGGCGTCCTCAGCACGCTGGCCGTGGCGGGTGCCGGTTCCGCCACCGCCGCCGAGAAGCCCGTCGAGTCGACCATGGAGATGCCGGCGGTCAACGCGACCCTGGCCACCTCCATCGCGCAGAGCGCGGTGGCCACCCAGCAGACCGCCTTCGACTACACGGTTCGCGCGGAGCAGGACAAGGCGGCCGACACGGCCCGCACCGCCGCCAAGAAGGCGAAGCAGGAAGCGGACCGCAAGGCCGAGGCCGAGAAGAAGGCCGCCGAGGCCCAGGAGAAGCGCGACGCCGAGCAGGCCCGCGCCACCCGCGCCACCGAGCGCAAGAACCTCAGCGTCAAGTCCGCCTCGAACACCTCCGAGGACGCCGCCGAGGCCGCCTCCACCTCGACCGGCTCGAAGTCGACGACCGGTTCCGGCAGCTCCGCGACGCTGGTCTCCTTCCTCCAGGCGCAGGTCGGCAAGGCCTATGTGATGGGCTCCACCGGCCCGTCCTCGTACGACTGCTCCGGCCTGGTCATGGCCGCGTACAACCAGATCGGCATCGACCTCCCGCGCGTCTCGCAGGACCAGTCGACCGCCGGCACCCAGGTGTCGCTGAGCAACCTCCAGGTCGGCGACATCCTCTACTGGGGCTCCGCGGGCAGCGCGTACCACGTCGGCGTCTACATCGGCGGCGGCAAGTTCATCGGCGCGCAGAACCCCAGCACCGGCGTGGTCGAGCGCGACCTCAGCTACTCCCCGCCCACGGGTGCCGTCCGCGTCATGTGACCCGCCCGCACCGGCAACACCGAAGGCCGCCGCTCCCACCGCTCGGAACGGCGGCCTTCGGCGTGTCCGGCTCCCCCGCGCCCGGCGGCACCCGGCGGCCCGTCAGCGCGGGCAGGGGTTGCCCATGTCGGCGACGCAGAGGTCTCGCACGCCGGGCCGGGCGTCGGCGAAGCCCTGGTTGTTGTGGACGTGGATGTCGTCGTCGCCCTCGTCGCCGAAGAGCTGGCCGGACGCGGTGACGGTGCCGCGGACGACGATCCTGTCGTCCCCCTCGCCGCCCTCGACCAGCCCTGACACCTCGACACCGTCCGCGATCCGGATGGTGTCGTTCCCTTCGTCGCCGTGGAGACCGGCGCGCGGCGCCTGTCCGGCGCCCGGCAGGGCCAGCAGGCCGTCGTCACCCGGCCCGCCCCGGACATCGCCCTCCACGGGCCCGCTGAGCACAAGGGTGTCGGCGCCGCCGAGCCCCTCGACGGAATGCCCCGCCGCCACCGAGGAGCACTCGATCCGGTCGGCGGACGCGGTGCCCACGACGTCGGGCCCCGGCCGGAGGACGCCGTCGACGGTGCAGACGGTCGGGCCGCCCGCCCTCGCCGGAGCCGCCGGCGGGGCGCCCGCCAGGGCCAGCAGCACCGTCAGCGCGGGCGCCGCCACGAGGGCGGCGCGCCGGACGGCCGGCCGGACGGGTCGTGCGGCGTCTCTCCTGGCGTACAGCACGGCTACCGGCCCCTTCACCGTCGGCTCCCCGGACGCGGCCCGGAGCCGACGAGGCCCGGCCGCCCCCGGAGCCTCCCCTGAACCCACGGCCTCAAAGCGCCGCATACGCCACACAAAGGGGTGAACCCGGGCAGGGAACCGCCCGCCGTGCGGGGGCTGTTCGCACGACGGGCGGGGATATGTGGCGGCTGCCCGCCGCCGGGTGTTCGCTGTGCAAACGGTCTCCTCTCCAGTCGGACGGACAGGGGGTCCGGCGGCGCCCGCGAGGGGCGCGATTCCCTTCGCGTCACGAGGGAACCGCCCCGAGCGGGAGCGGGCTCTGCTCGTTTACTTCCGTAAAGCCAACACGCCGAAACGGCATGAAAGTTACCCGAATGGGTGAATCTCTTGCCGAATCATCCCGACGGCCCGGCCGGATGCCGTCCGACCTGCGCTTTCAGGACCGCGGGGCGACCTTGCTCAGCCCGTTGATGATGCGGTCCATCGCGTCGCCGCCCGTCGGGTCGGTCAGGTTGGCCAGCATCTTCAGCGAGAACTTCATCAGCAGGGGGTGCGTCAGACCGCGCTCGGTCGCCAGCTTCATGATCTTCGGGTTGCCGATGAGCTTCACGAAGGCGCGGCCGAGCGTGTAGTAGCCGCCGTAGGTGTCCTTGAGGATCTTCGGGTAGCGCTGGAGGGCCAGCTCACGCTGGGCGTACGAGGCGCGGGCGTGCGCCTGGGTGATGACGTCCGCGGCGATCTGCCCGGACTCCATGGCGTACGCGATGCCCTCGCCGTTGAAGGGGTTGACCAGGCCGCCCGCGTCTCCGACGAGCAACAGCCCGCGCGTGTAGTGCGGCTGACGGTTGAAGGCCATCGGCAGGGCCGCGCCGCGGATCGGGCCGGTCATGTTCTCCGGGGTGTAGCCCCAGTCCTCCGGCATGGAGGCGCACCAGGCCTTGAGGACCTCGCGCCAGTCCAGCTCCTTGAAGGAGTCGGAGGTGTTGAGGACACCGAGGCCGACGTTGCTCGTGCCGTCGCCCATGCCGAAGATCCAGCCGTAGCCGGGCAGCAGCCGGTCCTGCGGGCCGCGCCGGTCCCACAGCTCCAGCCACGACTCCAGGTAGTCGTCGTCGTGGCGCGGCGAGGTGAAGTACGTGCGCACGGCGACGCCCATCGGGCGGTCGTCGCGCCGGTGCAGGCCCATGGCGAGCGACAGGCGGGTGGAGTTGCCGTCGGCTGCCACGACGAGCGGAGCGTGGAAGGTGACCGGGGTCTTCTCCTCGCCGAGCCTGGCGTGGACGCCCGTGACGCGGCCCGTGCGGTCGTCGATGACGGGCGCGCCCACGTTGCAGCGCTCGTACAGCCGCGCGCCGGCCTTCTCGGCGTTCCGGGCCAGCTGCTCGTCGAAGTCGTCACGCTTGCGGACGAGTCCGTAGTCCGGGAAGGAGGCGAGCTCCGGCCAGTCGAGCTGGAGGCGGACGCCGCCGCCGATGATGCGCAGGCCCTTGTTGCGCAGCCAGCCCGCCTCCTCGGAGATGTCGATCCCCATCGCGACGAGCTGCTTGGTGGCGCGCGGCGTCAGGCCGTCGCCGCACACCTTCTCGCGGGGGAACGACGTCTTCTCCAGGAGCAGGACGTCCAGGCCCGCCTTCGCCAGGTAATAGGCGGTGGTGGAGCCGGCCGGGCCGGCCCCGACGACGATCACATCTGCGCTGTGTTCGGTAGGGGACTCGGTCACGGTGGGGACTCCCGTAGCTCGGCGGTGTGCGTGCGCCGGTCAGGCCGGGCACCGGACATGAGAAGTCTATGGGGGCGGGTACGGCGGGGAGAGAAGGGTCGCCCAAGCCGTACGCGCCCCCGGCCCGGGGCACGGCCCGGCCGTGCCCCGGCGGCGGTTCACTCGTGGTCGACGGACCAGTGCTCCAGGGCCGCGTCGAAGACCTTCCTGCCACCGGACCAGCCGTCGTCGTAGCCCTGGAAGAACACCGCGTACTCCGTACCGGACTCCGTCACGTACGCCTGGTCGACGGCGTGCATCGTGCGGCCGGTGCCCTTCTCGGTCCAGGTGAACTCCCAGCGGGCGCCGGGGCGGCCGTTGAAGGTGTTCTTCTCCAGGGCGACCCGCTTGTAGCCCGGCTTCTTCCTTACGGTCTTCTCCAGCTCGCCGAAGTGGTCGTACGAGCTCTGCCCGCTGTCCTTGAGCACGCCCACCCGGAGGAACGCGTCCTCGTTGGGGGACGCGTAGTCGATCTGGCCGCCGCCCTTGTCGTCACGGCGCCAGGCCTCCGGGACGGCCATGCTGAAGCCGAGCGGGTCGCTGACCTTCTCGAAGCCGCCCGGAAGCGTGACCGGTCCGGAAGGGGAGCCGGAGGGGGTGGCGGAGGCGCTCTCGGAGGGACTCGCCGACGCGCTCTCCGAAGGGCTCGCCGAGGGCGACGCGGACGGGCTCGCCGAAGGGGACGGGAGCGGCGAGGCGGAGGGCGCGGGCGACGGCGGCGCCTCGAAGGGCGCCGGGTCGAGCTCCGGCTGATCCTCCCGCGTGGCCGCGTTGTCGTGCTTGCCGCCCTTGTCCCGGGTCAGCAGCACGCCACCGGCCACCGACCCGCCGACCAGGAAGGCGGCCAGGGCTATCGCCACCCACTTGAGGGAACGGCCGGAGGCGGGCGGTGCCGTCGGCAGCGTGGTGAAGCCGGTGCCGGGACCGGAGCGGTGCAGCGCCGGCGGTACGGGAGCCGCGGCGGGGTTCGGGGCCGCCGCGGGCGTGACGGGCGTGGCGGCCGTGGGAGGCGCGAAGGGCGCCGGCGGCGCGGGGGGCGTGACGGGCAGCGGGGGCGCCGCCGGGGCGCCGGGGACGGCCGCCGGCGCGCCCGGGACGGACTGCGGCATCGGCGGTACGGAGAAGCCGGGCGCGAGCCCCGGCGCGAGACCGGCGAACCCGCCGGGCCCCGCGGGCCGGTTCGTACGGAGGAGGAACGCGGCCACCAGCACCGCGCCGGCCGTCCACAGGAGCCCGAAGAGCAGCAGCTCGCCCTGGTCCGCGCCGTACTCCAGGTCCATCGAGCGGGTGCGGCCGAAGCCGAACGTGGTGCCCGCGGACATCTTCATCGAGAAGCCGGCGACGAAGGACAGCAGCCAGAAGGCGGCGACGAAGAAGCCGCCGGCCAGCGCCTGTTCGCGCCGGTCCGCGGAGCGCCGCGCCATCAGCACGGCCAGGATCAGGGCGCAGGCCGCGCCCCCGGCCAGCGCGCCGGCCTGTGCCCAGCCGCCGGCGGCGTGCCCGAGGTCGGAGAGGCCGAAGCTCCCGGCCTCCCGGGTACCGCGCTCGGTCGCGCTGCCCTCCAGGTCCGCGCCCCAGGCCAGACCGAGCGCCATCAGGCCCATGTTGGCCAGGAACAGCAGCGAGGGCGCCACGGCCCAGCCCGCGCCCTCGTCGGAGTGCGCCGCGAGGACGACGAACATCACGAGGCCGCCCAGGGCCGCCGACAGACCGAGGGCGCGCATGGCCGTGCCGAACGCCCTCACGGCCATCTGCGCGCCGGCGCCCAGGCGCGCGACGAGCTGGTCGCGGCACAGCACCGCGCCGCTCACCGCGCCCGCCAGCACGCAGCTGACCAGGGTGGCGAGGACAGGGGTCGTGGAGACCGACAGGCCGTCGAGGTCGGGCTGACCGACGAGGCCGAGCACGAGCACCGCCACCGCGCTCAGCAGCGCGATCCGCAGGGTGTCCTCCGGGCCGCCGGCGGCGCCCGGCGGACGGGTGCGGCGCAGCCGGCGCGCGCCGACGGCCAGGGCCCCCGCCCACAGCAGCGTCACCGTCAAGGGCCATACGGACACCGAGCCGTTGCCCCGGATGAAGAGGGTGACGAGCCCGCCGCCGCGCTTCGTCTCGAAGTCGAGGGTGCCGCCGAGGCCCTGCATCAGCACGGCGAGCGCGCTCTGGAAGCGGTCGCCCCAGGTGTGCAGCCCCACCTCCGCGTAGGCGTCGGGGTCGGGCAGCGACGCGAGGAG
The DNA here is from genome assembly GCF_002192455.1 of Streptomyces albireticuli. Taxonomy (NCBI): domain Bacteria; kingdom Bacillati; phylum Actinomycetota; class Actinomycetes; order Kitasatosporales; family Streptomycetaceae; genus Streptomyces; species Streptomyces albireticuli. The sequence continues at coordinate 4,287,520 of NZ_CP021744.1, read as the reverse complement.
CGCGAGGACGAGCAGCAGCCCGGTGGGCCACAGCACGGCCTTCGCCGAGCCGGCCCAGCCGCCGCCGAAGGCGCGCCGCAGGAAGAGCGCGGCGGCACCGGGCGGGACCGGCGCGCCCGGCGCGTGCCCCGGGGCGAAGGGCGGGGGGCCGCCCGGTACGGGTGGCTGATCAGGTCTGGGCGGACCGGCGGGCATCGCCGGGGCCGCCGGTGCGGCGGCCGCGGCCGGTTGCGCGAGTTCGTGCCCGCACTTCATACAGAAGCGCGCGTCCGCGGTGGACGCGACACCACAGGCAGGACAGGACGACGGCATAGGGTGCTCCGGGGCTCGGGCAGTGTCGTGCGGCGGGGGGCATGATCGTATCGACTCGGCGCGCGCTGCCCATGACAACTGCGGGGACGGACCCGCGGCCCGTGCCCCGAAAGCCCGGCCGGTCCCTTCCGGGCCCCGCCGGGGCTCCGTCCGGACCGGCGCCGGGCGCTCCCTCAGATCCCTTCAGGGCCCCGGAACCCCGGCGTCACGCGGGGAGTTTGGTCCCCCGGTGCAGCGCGACGACGCCGCCGGTGAGGTTGCGCCACGCGACCTTCGACCAGCCCGCGTCCTGGAGCCGCGCGGCGAGCGCCGGCTGGTCGGGCCAGGCGCGGATCGACTCGGCGAGGTAGACGTACGCGTCGGGGTTGCTGCTGACGGCCCGCGCGACCGGCGGGAGCGCGCGCATCAGGTACTCGGTGTAGACGGTGCGGAACGGCGCCCACGTCGGCTGGCTGAACTCGCAGATCACCACGCGCCCGCCGGGCTTCGTCACCCGCAGCATCTCGCGCAGCGCGGCGTCGGTCTCCTGGACGTTGCGCAGCCCGAAGGAGATGGAGACGGCGTCGAACACGCCGTCCGCGAAGGGGAGCCGCGTCGCGTCACCGGCGGTGAGCGGCAGCCACGGGTTGCGCTTCTTGCCCTCGCGCAGCATGCCCACGGAGAAGTCGCAGGGCACGACGTACGCGCCGGCGGCGGTGAACGGCATCGAGGAGGTGCCCGTGCCCGCCGCCAGGTCCAGCACCTTCTCCCCCGGCCGGGCGTCGACGGCCCGGGCGACGGCCTTCCGCCAGGAGCGGGCCTGCCCCAGCGACAGCACGTCGTTGGTCAGGTCGTATTTGGCCGCCACGTCGTCGAACATCGCGGCGACTTCGTGCGGCTGCTTGTCCAGGGATGCTCGGGTCACTCCCCCATTCTTCACCCGGCGTCCCCTCCGGGGAGCACGGGGGCGCCACGGGCGCCGGGGGCGTGTCCCGGGCGCGTGGTCCCCGGACAGGAAAGGGCTACGGACGAGGCCCGGCCGCTCGGACCGGGGCCCCGTGCCTCGGAGGCGTCCGGCCGCTCGGACCGGGTCCGGTACCTCGGAAGGCGTCCGGCCGCTCGGACCGGGCCCGGTGCCTCGGATGACACCCGGCCGCCGGGGCGGCCCGGGACCTTGGACGAGGTCCGGCCGCTTCCCACCCCCCGAGGGTGGCCGCCTCACGATGCCGACTGCGCCGTCCCGGGGACCCCCGCCCCCGGCACCCGCCCGGACCCCCCGGCCGGCGGTGCGCGCCCTTACGACCCGGCGTCCAGCCGTTGCCAGGGTCCTCCACGGTTCGCATCGCGAGGCGGCCGAAGCGGCCGTCCCCGCGGTTCTCATCCTGGCGGGCGAAAGCGGTAGGAGAGGCTCCTCTTAATGCCTCTCTGACGTGCGACGACGCCGTCCTTACGGATCACTGACGGAGGGCCCGGCCCGCTCGGGGGCCAAGTGCGGGGAAGGTCAGGCCCGGCGGTGCACCAGGCGGCCGGCCAGCACCGTGGCCACGCACCTGCCGTCCTCCGCGAAGGCGGCCAGATCCGCCCGGCCGCCCTCGGCGAGCGCCACCGCCCGGGGCCGCTCCAGGACCGCCACGCCGACCCGGCCCGCGGCCGCCCGCAGCCCCGGCTCGTCCGCGTGCTCGGCCAGCACGGCCGCGGCACCCCGCTTCAGCACCTCGTGCACCCGCTCGCGCGGACTCGGCGCGTCCGGCAGCGGGCCCTCGTGGACGAGCGCCGGGCCCAGCGTGGCGGGCCAGCGCCGCACCCGGGCGCCCGGGAACCGCTCCAGCAGCTCCGCGAGCGGGCCGACGGCCGCGATCCGGTCGCCCTCGACGGCGACGGCGCCGTCGGCGACCGGCTCGGCGTCCCAGGCCGGGCGCACGGCGGGCGCGGCGTGAAGCGTCAGCACGGCCGGCCTCAGTTGGAGCTGACGAGCTTCAGCTCGGGGTGCGCCGTGCCGCCCTCGATCGCCGTCGACGACAGGTGCGACACCACGCGGTCGTCGACCGGGTCGTTCGCCGGGTCGTCGTGCACGAGCAGGTGCTCGTACGTCGTGGCGCGCTGCGCCGGGACCCGGCCCGCCTTGCGGATGAGATCGATGATCTCCATCCGGTTGGAGCGGTGCTTGGCGCCGGCGGAGGAGACGACGTTCTCCTCCAGCATGATCGACCCGAGGTCGTCCGCGCCGTAGTGCAGCGACAGCTGGCCGATCTCCTTGCCCGTGGTCAGCCACGAGCCCTGGATGTGGGCGACGTTGTCGAGGAACAGCCGGGCGATCGCGATCATCCGCAGGTACTCGAAGATCGTCGCGTGGGTGCGGCCCTTGAGGTGGTTGTTCTCGGGCTGGTAGGTGTACGGGATGAAGGCGCGGAAGCCGCCCGTACGGTCCTGCACGTCACGGATCATGCGCAGGTGCTCGATCCGCTCGGCGTTGGTCTCGCCGGTGCCCATCAGCATCGTGGAGGTCGACTCGACGCCCAGGTTGTGGGCGATCTCCATGATCTCCAGCCAGCGCTCGCCGGACTCCTTCAGCGGCGCGATGGCCTTGCGCGGCCGCTCCGGCAGCAGCTCGGCGCCCGCGCCCGCGAAGGAGTCGAGGCCGGCGGCGTGGATGCGGCGGATGGCCTCCTCGGCGCTCACGCCGGAGATCCGCGACATGTGCTCGATCTCGGAGGCGCCCAGCGAGTGGATGACGAGCTGCGGGAACGCCTTCTTGATCGCCGAGAAGTGCTCCTCGTAGTACTCCACGCCGTAGTCCGGGTGGTGACCGCCCTGGAACATGATCTGCGTGCCGCCCAGCTCGACGGTCTCCGCGCAGCGGCGCAGGATGTCGTCGAGCGGACGGGTCCAGACCTTGTCGCTCTTCGGCGGGGCGTAGAAGGCACAGAACTTGCACGCGGTGACGCAGGAGTTCGTGTAGTTGATGTTGCGCTCGATGATGTACGTCGCGATGTGCTCGACACCCGCGTAGCGCTTGCGGCGCACGGCGTCGGCGGCCTTGCCCAGCGCGTGCAGCGGCGCGGACCGGTACAGGTCGAGCGCCTCTTCGGGGGTGATGCGGCCACCGGCGGCGGCGCGGTCGAGGACGGACTGGAGGTCGGCGTTCTCGGTCACCGGGGCGTCCCTTCGGAGGGGGTTTGACACGACGGTTCAGCCTACGCCAGGCCCGTCCGGCGTCCGAGGGCGGCCGGTCAGCCACCCCCCTTGGTGAGCGTGGCGGTGGGCCTGCCGCCCCTGACGTCCTCCGAGGCGTAGGCGAGCTTGCCGTCCTTGGCGAGGGTGAAGGTGATCCGCGCCTTGTCACCGGTGCACAGGGGGCTCGGCGTGCCGTCGGAGACCTCCTCCAGGGTGATCCGGGTGGCGGTGGCGGCGGTGAGCGAGGCCTTGCTGCGGCACTCCAGGGTGCCCAGCAGGGAGTACGTCGTACGGGCCACGTAGGCGCCCTTGCGGCCGCTGGTGATGACCGCGGTCAGGCTGCCGTTGGGGGTGCCGTCGGACTGGCGGACCTCGCCGCTCCAGGTGCCGAGGAAGGCCTCGGGCACGCCGGCGGCGGCCGGGGAGTCGGCGTCCAGGCCGCCGTCCGACGAACCCGCGGAGGGCCGGCTCGCCGCCGACCCCGGGCTCGCCTCCTTCGCGTCGCCCCCGCTCCCGGGCAGCAGGTCGAGGACGAACACCATCGTGGTGGCGACCGCCAGCGCCGCCGCCACGGACACCACGAAGGTGCAGCTCAGCTTGCGCCGGCCGTCCTTGCCGCCGCCCGCGGTCGCGGACAGCGCGAGGCGCTTCTCCGCCGCCTTCCCGTCCCCCGGCGCGCCCGGCCCGGCGGCGGACCCCGGGCCCCCGGGCCGGCCCGGCACCGGCGGTGCGGCGTCCGCGAGCCCCTTGCCGTACGAGGGGTCGGGCGGTCCGAAACCCGCCACGTCCGCGAGGGGCTCCACGCCCGACGCTCCCGGAGCCGCGGCGTCCGCGACCCCGTTCCCGTACGACGGGTCGGGCGGCCCGAAGCCCCGGGGCGCGCCGGGGCCGCCGGAGCCGCTGGAGGTACCGGTAGCGCCGGGGGTGCCGGAAGCGCCGGAGCCGCCGGGGGTGCCGCCCCCGTCGCCCCCGCCCGGCAGCGGCCCCTGCGCCTCCAGGTCCAGCAGTTCCACGGCCCGCCGGCTCACCCGCTCCAGCAGCGGCGCCGGCAGCCAGCCGTGCCGGACGAGCCCGCGCACCCCGCCCTCGGGGGCCAGCCGGCCTGCCAGCTCGGCCGGCGCGGGCCGCTCCCCGGGCGCCTTGGCCAGGCACTCCTCCACCAGGGCCCGGAGCTCGCCCGTCAGGGCGGAGCCGAGCACCGGAGGCTCGTGGACGACGCGGTAGAGCAGGGCCGCCGAGCTGTCGCCGGGGAAGGGCGGCTCGCCGGACGCCGCGTAGGCCAGGACGGCGCCCAGCGAGAAGACGTCGGCCGCGCCGGTGACCTCCTGGCCCAGGATCTGCTCGGGCGACATGTAGCCGGGCGAGCCGATCGAGGCGCCCGTGGCCGTGAGCGAGGCCGTGGCGTCCGTCGCCCGCGCGATGCCGAAGTCGATCAGCCGGGGGCCGTCCAGGGTCAGCAGGACGTTGGACGGCTTCACGTCGCGGTGCACCAGGCCCAGCGCGTGGACCGCGGCCAGCGCCTCCGCGAGGCCCGCGCCCAGCGCCCGTACCGTCGGCTCGGGCTGCGCCCCGGTGTCCCGGACCGCCTCCGTCAGCGAGGGCCCGGCCACATAGCCCGTGGCGACCCAGGGCACGGCGGCCTCCGGATCGGCGTCCAGCACCGGAGCCGTCCAGGCGCCGCCCACCCGGCGCGCGGCCTGGACCTCGCGCCGGAAGCGCGCCCTGAACTGCTCGTCGAGGGCGTAGTGCGGGTGCACGACCTTGACGGCGACCGTACGGCCGCCCGCGCTGCGCCCCAGGTACACCCGCCCCATACCGCCCGCACCGAGCCGCCCGAGCAGCCGGTACGCGCCTATGACCTGCGGATCTTCCGCCAGCAATGGCTGCATCGGGACCTTCGCCTCCCCCGTCGGGGCCTCCCGGCCCGATTTTCAGCCTATGACTCAATTCACTGGGTGTCCCAGGAACCCCCGGGCCTGATTCGCCCATCCACAAGGGCGGAACAAACCGTCATGTCCTTCGGGGCAGCAGCATCATCCGGAGCGACGCGATGACGCATTCGAACCCCCATGGGGCTTACCAGTCCCAAGGCCACCGCCGGGCATCCCGCGCCAAACGATGGACCATCGTCGTGGCGTCCATAGCCGTGCTCGGGCTGATAACCGCCGGCGTCCTGAACTACTTCAAGATCGGCCCGTTCTCGGACAAGGGCAAGCCGGTCACCTTCGGCCAGGACGAGCCGAGCGGCGGCCAGGCGGGCGGCGCGAACGGCGCGCAGAAGCCGGACTCCAAGGTCTCGCTGCCGACCGGCCCCAAGACCGTGTTCAAGAACACCAGCACCCTCTCCGACGGCACCCAGGTCGGCGTCACGACGCTGGAGGGCAAGAAGTCCGGCTTCACGGGCAAGGTGTGGGTCTGGGCGCCCAAGGCGTACAACGACCCGAAGTTCAAGGACCACGGCTTCCCGGTCCTCGTCGCGCTCCCCGGCGGCCCCGGCTTCCCCAACAACTACTGGATGGACGACGGCGGTCTGCACCTCGAGTCGTCGATCACCAAGTGGTACAACGAGGGCAAGGGCAAGCCGTTCATCCTGGCCATGCCGGTCCTCAACCCGAAGCCGGACGACGGCGGCCTGTACTGGGACGGCAGTGACATCCCCGGCCAGCCGAAGATGGGCACCTGGCTCACCGAGGACGTCCCGGACCTGATGAAGGCCAACTTCCGCACGGTGAAGTCGCGCGACGGCTGGGCCTTCATGGGCTCCTCCTCCGGCGCCTTCGCCGGCCTCAAGGCCGTCCTGAAGCACCCGGACAAGTTCAAGGCCGTGATCGCCTCCGGCCCGGACATCGTCCCGGACTCCCCGCTGTGGAAGGGCCACGAGAAGGAGAAGAACGAGAACAACCCCGAGCTGCTGGCGAAGGACCTCATCGCCCGCAAGGGGCCGGACGTCTACCTCGCCTTCCAGTACGGGTCGAAGGAGAGCAGCGTCATCCCGCACGTGGACAAGTTCATCGCGACCTACGGCAACAAGGGTCCGGTGCACACCAACCTTCAGGTGATCCAGGGTGGCAGCCACAACGCGAAGACGTACATCCAGGGGATGGACGCGAGCAGCATGAAGTGGATCAGCGACCACATGGAGGGGCCGGTCGCGCCCTGACCCGGTCCTGAGGGGGCGGTTGCCGCTGCGCGGGGCTTTGTCCCCTACCCGCCCCTTCCCGAATGTCCTCAAGCGCCGGACGGGCTTGACTTCGCCCGGTTCCGGGCGACAACTCAGCCCGTCCGGCGCTTGAGGACCGGGGTCCGGGGCGGAGCCCCGGTTCCGGGAAGGGGCGGGGTGGGGAACAGGCCCGCCGCAGGCGCACCACCGCACCCCGCACCCGCCGCACCCCCACGGCGCGCGGCCCGGCCCGTTCCCCCAGGCCGCCCGCCGTACCCCACCCGGCCCCGACCGCGTCAGGGCCGCAGCAACTCCACCCGCACATCCCCCGGGAACCCCGTCGTCGGCCCCGTCCGCCGCGCGAACTCCGTCACGCCCGCCAGCTGCTCCGCCCCGAAGCGGAAGTCCAGCGTCGTGAAGTAGCGCTCCAGCAGCTCCGCGTCGAAGGCCTCCCAGCGGGCCGCCTGCTCGGCCACCTTCGCGACCTCGTCCAGGGAGAGGTCCCGGGAGGCGAGGAAGGCCTCGTGGACCTTACGGACGATGCGCGGCTCCCGGGCCAGGTAGTCCCGGCGCACGGCCCACACCGCGAAGACGAACGGCAGCCCCGTCCACTCCTTCCACATCGAGCCCAGGTCGTGCACCTCCAGCCCGAGCCGGGGCGCGTCGTGCAGCGAGGCCCGCAGGGCGGCGTCGCCGATGAGCACGGCGGCGTCGGCCTCCTGCATCATCAGGCTGAGGTCGGGCGGGCAGGTGTAGTAGTCCGGCGTCACGCCGAACCGCTCGGCGAGGAGCAGCTGCGCGAGGCGTACGGACGTCCGCGAGGTGGAGCCGAGGGCGACCCGGGCCCCGTCCAGCTTGTCCAGCGGCAGCTGCGAGACGATCACACAGGACATCACCGGGCCGTCGCAGCCCACCGCGATGTCCGGCAGCGCGACGAGCTCGTCGGCGTTCCGCAGGAACTCGACCAGGGTGACCGGACCGATGTCCAGGTCGCCGCGGACCAGCCGTTCACTGAGCTTCTCGGGGGTGTCCTTGGTCAGGTCCAGGTCGAGCAGCGTGCCCGTACGGGCGAGCCCCCAGTAGAGGGGCAGGCAGTTGAGGAACTGGATGTGGCCGACGCGGGGGCGGGCTGAGGCTGAATTGTCCACATCTGGAGGCTAGCCCCGGACGGCGGGGGCGGCCGGGGCGGGGGTGCGCGGCGCGGCGCCGGGCGACTGACGGCCCGGTGCGGCCCGATGCGGCCCGGCCCGGAAGCCGTCCGGAACCGGCCCTGAACCAGCCCTGGACGAGCCCGGGACCAGGCCCGGAACCCGGTCCGGCGACCGGCTCGACAACCGGTGCCCGACCGTCGATCTTTTCCGGTCCGGAGAGCGGGAAAACCATCCGACAGCGTGATCTTCGACTCTTTCCCAGTGAGAACCTCGCGTGCTAGGCTCGCCGCAAGTTGCAGTTTGGTTTCCCTTGCAGTACAGAGCCTGCGGAGCATGTGACCCCGCAGGCTTTTGTAGTTTTCAGACTTCTCGCAGGTTCTGGAGCAGGGCAACCCTTTGGCCCAAGGAGGGCTTTATGGCTACCGGAACCGTGAAGTGGTTCAACGCTGAAAAGGGCTTTGGCTTCATCGCCCAGGACGGCGGGGGCCCCGACGTCTTCGTCCACTACTCCGCGATCAACGCCGCTGGCTTCCGCTCCCTCGAGGAGAACCAGCAGGTCACCTTCGACGTCACGCAGGGTCCGAAGGGCCCGCAGGCGGAGAACGTCACCCCGCAGTAGTCACCCCACCGGATCTTCATGATCCAAGGGTGCTGCCGCACCGACCGATCGCGGTCGCATGCTGTACCCAAGGAGCCCTGCCCCCGCCTTCTCCGGCGGAGTGGCAGGGCTCCTGCCTTTTTCACCTTCTGTTCGTCAGGCTTTCACTTAAACATGAAATTCTGACGTTTATTTTTCACTTTTGATCGGACGATGGTGGTAGAGGGCGTCTATCTCGCTCGCGTACCGTTCGGCGATCACCGCCCGGCGCACTTTCAGAGTGGGCGTCAGTGATCCGTCGGCCACCGTGAAGTCGCCGTCGATAATCGCGAACGCGCGAATCCGGGCGGGCCCGGAGAGCTGCTCGTTCGCCGCGTCGACCGCCTTCCGGCACAGCTCCCGTACGGTAGGGTGTCCGGCCGGCCGGGCCAGGGGCGCGAGGCCCTCGCGCTCCGCCCAGGCCGCGATCTCCTCGGCGTCCAGCGTGAGCAGCGCGACCGGGTACGGCCGCCGGTCGCCGATCATGATCGCGCGGGAGATCCAGCGCGACTGCTGGAGGGCGAACTCGACCGGCGCCGGGGCGAGGTTCTTCCCGCCCGAGGTGATCACCAGGTCCTTCTTCCGGCCGGTGATCCTCAGGAAGCCGTCCCCGTCGAAGGCCCCCACGTCACCGGTGTGCAGCCAGCCGTCCGGGTCCAGCACCGCGGCGGTCGCCTCCGGGGCCCCGTGGTAGCCGGCGAAGATCCCCGGGCCGCGGGCCAGCACCTCGCCGTCCTCCGCGATCCGCACCTCGCAGCAGTCCACCGGCCTGCCCACCGTCCCGGGCCGCAGCCCGCCCGGGTGGCTGATCGTGATCACCCCGCTGGACTCCGTCATGCCGTAGCCCTCGAAGACCGGGACCCCGCAGGCCCGCAGGAACTCCAGGGCACGCGGGGCGATCGGCGCGGCCCCGGTGATCGCCACCCGCAGCCGGCCGCCGAAGGCCGCCCGGACGGGCGCGAAGAGTCCCTCCTCCGCCACCTTCCAGGCCGCGAGCAGCGCACCGCCGGGCTCCGCGCCCCGGGCGCGCAGCTCGGCGACCTCCAGGCCGGTGCGTATCGCCGCGTCGAAGCGGGCCCGCGCCTCGGGCCCCTGGGACTCGGCCGCCGACAGCGCCCCGGCGTGGACCTTCTCGAAGAGGCGGGGCACGGAGGGCAGGTGCGTCGGGCGGACCTCGCGCAGCTCGGCGACGACGTCCCGGACGCTGCCGCCGAAGTAGCAGAGCGTACGGCCCTGGACGAGCGCCGACTGCTGGGCGAGCTGGGCGAAGACGTGGGCGAGCGGGAGGTAGAGGTAGAGGACGTCGCCCTCCTCGCTGCCGAGCAACGCGGCGGAGGCGTCGTCGACGACGGCGAGGTTGCCGTGCGTGAGCCGGCAGCCCTTCGGCGGGCCGGTGGTGCCGGAGGTGTAGACGAGGGAACACACGTCCTCGGGCGTCCGGGACGCGGCCCGCGCGAGCAGCTCCTCGACCGGCGCGGGGCCGGGCAGCGCGTCCAGGACGAGGACGTCACGACCGGGCGCGCCGGAGGAGAAGGCGTCACCACCGCCCTCGTCCAGGGGAGCCGGGCCGCCGCGGCGGAGGCCCTCGCCGGACGCGTCACCGCCGCGCGCGCCCTGGGCGGCGGCGTCCCCGCCCCCGTCCTCCATCAGCACCACGTGCCGCAGCTCCGGCAGCTTCACCCGTACCGCCGCCACCCGCTCCGCCTGCGCGGCGTCCTCGCAGATCACCACCGACGCCGCCGAGTCGGCCAGCACCCAGGCCAGCTCCTCCTCCCCCGCCGTGGGATAGACCGGCACGATCACCGCCCCGGCGGCCAGCGCGCCGAAGTACGCGCGGGTCCACTCCGGCCGGGTCTCCGCGAGGATCGCCACCCGGTCGTCCGGCCGCACCCCCAGCGCCAGGAGCCCGCGCCCCACCGCCCGTACGGAGTCGCGCAGTGCCGTGTAGCCGACATCGGTCCACCCGCCGCCCCCGGCGCGGGACCGGAACCGCAAGGCCGGTGCCCCGCCGTACCGTTCGGCCGCCCACTCCGTGAGCACAGCGAGCGTGCGGGGTCGTTGCCGCGACATGACGCCTCCCAAAAAGCTTGAAACTCAAGCCTGTCCGGCCATTGAGGACATCCATGACGCTAAGAACCCGGTCGGGCATTCGACATGACCGGAACCGTCAGCACCGCTGACCCCAACGCTCAACCGGGCTAACGTCGTCGCATGAGCCGTCGCACGATCACCGTGCACTACGTGCGAGCAGCCCTCGGCGGCGCCCGCCGCCTCGGCATCGACACCGTGCCCCTGCTCCAGGGCGCGCGGATCTCCCCGCTGCTCGTCGGCGACGACCGGGCGCGGGTCACCCCCGAGCAGTTCGCGCGGCTGGTCACGGCCCTGCGCCGGGCCACCCGCGACGAGTTCCTGGGGCTCGGCCCGGCGCCCAGCCGCCGCGGCACCTTCGCCATGATGTGCTACGCCTGCGTCGCCTGCCGGGACCTCGGCGCGGCCCTGGAGCGGGCCACCCGCTTCTACGGGCTGTTCCCCGGCGGCCCGGACCTCGTGCTCGAACACACCGACAGCGAAGCGGTGTTCGCCGTCCGCAGCGATCTGCGCGGCTTCGCCGAGGGCCGCTTCCTCACCGAGTGCCTGGTCGTCATCTGGCACCGGCTGGCCAGCTGGCTGATCGGCCGGCGGATCCCGCTGCGCTGGGCCGAGTTCGCCTATCCGGCGCCCCCGTACGCGAACGAGTACGACCAGCTGTTCGGCTGCCCGGTGCGCTTCGGCGCCCGCCGCACGGGCACCGGGTTCGACCCGCGCTGGCTGGCCGCGCCCCTCGTCCAGGACGAGACCGCCCTGGAGGAGCTGCTGCGGCGGGCGCCCGCCGAGCTGCTCAGCCGCCGGGAGTACGGGACGACCGTCGCGGAGCAGGTACGGCGTTCACTCGTTCTGGCGATGCGCGAGGGGCGGGCCGCCCGGCTGCCGGAGGTGGCGCAGCTGGCGTCCCTGCTCGCGGTGAGCCCGGCCACGCTGCGCCGCCGGCTGCGCGAGGAGGGCACCTCGTACCGGCGGCTGACGGACCAGGTGCGGCAGGAAGCCGCGGTCAGCAGCCTGCTGGAGGGCCGGGAGCCGATCGCGGAGCTGGCGGCGCGGCTGGGGTTCTCGGAGGACACCGCCTTCCACCGGGCCTTCCGCCGCTGGACGGGCACCACGCCGGGCGCCTACCGGCTGCTGGAGGAGACCGGCCGGGGGCGGCAGGGTCAGCAAAGCTGAGCTCCCCGGTCAACTCCAGGCCGACACCGCGGTCACTACGGTCACCCTCACTGACTCACCGCCACGGAAAGTCGGGAGAGCCGCATGCGCTTGCGATCCATCGCCCTCACCGCCGTCACCGCCCTGGCCGTCTCGCTCGGGGTGGGCACGGCCACGGCCTCGCCAACGGCCGCGGCCGGGCCGCGGGCGGAGGCGGCGAAGTCCCCCGGGGACGTCGTCAGCTCCGCCCCCACCTCCTTCCACCCGCTGCCCGGCCAGCCGACGAACACCAAGGCCTGGCACGTCACCTACCGCTCCACCACCGCCAAGGGCACCCCGAACGTCGTCTCGGGCACCGTGATCGTGCCCCAGGACGGCAGAAAGGGCCCGCGCCCGCTCGTCACCTACGCCGTGGGTACCGTGGGCCTGGGCGACCAGTGCGCGCCGTCGGCCGGCTTCCCGTACGGCACGACGCTGGAGGCCAACCTCATCCAGCAGCTCACGCTGCGCGGCTGGGCGGTCGCCGTGACCGACTACGAGGGCCTGGGCACCCCCGGCGAGCACACGTACACCGTCGGCCGGGCCGAGGGCCACGCCGTCCTCGACGCGGCGCGCGCGGCGCTGCGGCTGCCGGAGGCGGGCCTGTCCAAGGACGCGCCCGTCGGCATCATGGGCTACTCGCAGGGCGGCCAGGCCACCAGCTGGGCCGCCGAGCTGCACGACTCCTACGCCCCCGAGCTCAACCTCAAGGGCACGGCCACCGGCGGCGTCCCCGCCGATCTCCTCAAGACGGCCGACTACAACAACGGCGGCATCGGCGCGGGCCTCGTCCTCATGGCGGCGGTCGGCCAGGACGCGGCCTACCCCGAGCTCGGCCTGGAGCGCTACCTCAACGACAAGGGCCGCTTCTTCGTCAACCTGATGCGCGAGCGCTGCGTGGGGGTCGAGGCGGTCGCCGGTCTCTTCAAGAAGATCTCCGACGTCACCGTCCGCAACCCGCTCTACGAGGCCGACTGGCAGCGCGTCCTGCGCTCCTCCGACCTCGGCCGGCACGCCCCGGACCGGCCGGTCTACCTCTACCACGGCGTCATCGACGAGCTGATCCCGTACGAGGTCGGCACCCGGCTGCGCGCCGACTGGTGCGCCAAGGACGCCACCGTGCAGTGGAAGTCCCTCCCCCTCGGCGAGCATGTCCTCGGCGTGATCACCGAATCGATCCCCGCCGCGAACTGGCTCGCGGACCGCTTCGCCGGCAAGCCGACGAGCGGCAACTGCCGGGCGTAGCCGACGCCCGGCCCCGTCGCGCGCCGCGTCACGCCCTCGGGGCGGCGACGCGGCGCGTCCACGTCATCCCCTCGGGGCGCCGGGCCGACGCCGGGCGGAGGCCGGACCGAGGCGCTGACGTCTGACCGGTTTCCGCCCCTCGGACTGACAACCGGGCCCTGACCTAGTCCTTACGGCCGGCCCCGCTCTGCCCTTTTTGCCGATACGTGTACCGATGTGCCCGAAATAACTTCTGTGGTGTCGGGTCGCCGCACGGGCGGCACACACGGACTCCGTCAGGAGATCAGAGCCATATGAACACCACCACTCGCACCGCACTCCGCACCGTCATGGCCACCACCGTTCTCGCAGGCGTCGTCGCGGTCCCCACCGCCGCGTTCGCCTCCGACGGGAGCCCGGCACCGGGCACGGCGGGCGGTGGCAGCGCGCGGCCGACGGCGGACGTACAGAAGGAAGAGAAGGACGAGAAGGGCGAGAAGAAGGCCGGACCCTCCCGCACGGTGACGCTCCGGGACGGCAAGTACGCCGTGATCACCAAGCTCACCGACGGCTCGTACAAGGCGGTCGTCACCGGTCCCGACGGCTTCGTCTTCGGCACCCTCACCGCCTCCTCGCCCTCCGTCACGCTCGACGGTGGCCTGAAGGTCACTCTTGACCGGAAGACCGGGAGGATCACCCAGACGACGGTCAGGAGCGGGAACGGCGAGGCGGCCCGGGACACCGGGACCGCGAAGACGGACGCCAAGAAGGACACCAAGGCCGACGTGAAGACCGACGGCGGCAAGAAGCTGCCCAAGGGCGGCGTCGCGGCGGGCGAGGCCCCCGCCTCCCGCCCGGACACCGACCCGGGTCTGGTCGGCGGGGCACTCGCCGCGGCCGGCGTCCTCGGCGGGGCGGGCCTGCTCGCCGCCCGGCGCCGCAAGGGTTCCGAGAGCTGAGGCCCGAGGGGGCTCCGGAGGGGACGGCCAGGGACGGCCGGGGCCGCCCGCCGGGGGGGCGGCGTACGGGCGGCGGACCGGCCGGCACCTGGCCGGCAGCCGGGTCGGCGGCAGACCGGCAGCGGACCGGCAGCGGCTACGAACGGGCGGGCGCCCAGCGCCGCCCGTTCGCCAGGTTCCCCAGCCCCGCCCACGCGAGGTTCATCAGCGTCTCGGCCGCCTCCCGGTCGGAGCGCCCGGAGCCGGTGAGCCCGTTCGACCACCCGGCCAGCGACTCCGCCGCGCCCACCAGCGCGTGGGCCAGCCCCGTGACCTCCTCGCCCGGCAGCGGCGCCGTGCAGCCGCCGTCCCGGGCCGTGTCGGCGATCAGCTGGGTGACGACGTCGACGAGCCGCTGCCGCAGGGCGGCCACCTCCAGCGCGAACGGCTCCCCGTGGCTGCGGGCCTGGCAGTGCAGGACCGCCCAGCCGTCGGGGTGGGCCGCGGTGTGGGCGAAGAAGGCCCGCAGCCCGTTCCACAGCCGCCGGTCGGCGGGGGCGGCGGGGTCGACGGCCGCCCGGACGGCCGTGATCAGGGCCTCGGCCTCGCGCCGTATGCAGGCGCTGAAGAGGTCTTCCTTCGAGTTCAGATAGAGATAGACCAGCGGCTTCGAGGCACCCGCCAGCTCGGCGATCTCGTCCATCGACGCCGTGCGGTAGCCGCGGCGCGCGAAGACCTCCACGGCGGCGTCGACCATCTGGCGTTCGCGCACCTCCCGCGGCATGCGCTTGATCCTGGCCTTCGGCTTGGGCCTGTCCTTCGTCATCGTCCCGGCCTCAGCAGCGTCAGTTCGTGCAGCATTCACGACAAACGTCCCTCCGCCCCCGCTACGTTACCGGCAGGTAATGTTACGGGGAGGAGGGACGTCGGGGAGTGAGGTTCAGGCCGAACCGGCCCGACCGCAAGGATCAGGCCAGTCCGCGCCGGGCCGCGGGGGTGTCCGTCAGGCCGCGGCGGCGGTCGCCGGGACCGGCTCCAGCGGGGACGAGGTCGCCGCGTCGTACGCCTTGCGGTCCAGGATGCCCTCGCGGGCCGAGACCAGGATCGGCACGACGGACTGGCCGGCGACATTGGTCGCGGTGCGCATCATGTCCACGATCGGGTCGATGGCCAGCAGCAGGCCCACGCCCGCCATCGGCAGGCCCAGCGTGGAGAGCGTCAGGGTCAGCATCACCGTGGCACCGGTCAGACCGGCGGTGGCGGCGGAGCCGATGACCGAGACGAAGGCGATCAGGACGTAGTCCCGGATCTCCAGGTGCACGTCGAAGACCTGCGCGACGAAGATCGCGGCGATCGCGGGGTAGATCGAGGCGCAGCCGTCCATCTTGGTCGTGGAGCCGAAGGGCACCGCGAAGGACGCGTACTCCTTCGGGACGCCGAGGCGCTCGGTGACCTTCTGCGTCAGCGGCATCGTGCCCACGGAGGAGCGGGAGACGAAGGCCAGCTGAATGGCGGGCCAGGCGCCCTTGAAGAACTGGAGCGGGTTCACCTTGGCGACCGTGGACAGCAGCAGCGGGTAGACACCGAACATCACGATGGCGCAGCCGACGTAGATGTCCGCGGTGAAGGTCGCGTACTTGCCGATCAGGTCCCAGCCGTAGGTGGCGATGGCCGTGCCGACCAGGCCCAGGCTGCCCAGCGGGGCGAGCCGGATGACCCACCACAGGACCTTCTGGAGCAGCTCCAGGGCGGCCTGGCTGAGGTCGAGGACGGGCTTGGCCTTGTCGCCGACCTGGAGGATGGCGATGCCCGCGGCGGCGGCCATGAAGACGATCTGGAGGACGTTCAGCTCGGTGAACGGCGTGATGACGTCGGTGGGGACGATCCCGGTCAGGAAGTCCAGCCACGAGCCGTGCTTCTTGGGCTCCTTGCCGTCGGCCGCGGTGAGGCCGGTGCCCGAACCCGGGTCGGTGAGCAGGCCGATGGCGAGACCGATGACCACCGCGATCAGCGAGGTGATCATGAACCACATCAGGGTGCGGGTGGCCAGTCGCGCGGCGTTGGAGACGTTCCGCAGGTTGGTGATCGACACCATGATGGCGAAGAAGACCAGCGGCGCGATCACGACCATCAGCAGCTGGACGAAGACGCTGCCGATCTTGTCGAGGGTGACCTCGAGCCAGTGGACGTCACCGCTCTTGGCGACCCAGCCGAGCAGGGCGCCGAGCACGAGGCCGAGCAGGATCTGGGCCCAGAACGGGACCTTGGGTATGCGCCCGCGCAGGGACGCCGGGGAGGACGTGGGCGTAGATGGCAACGGAAACTCCGGGGACTTAAGTCAGAAAAAGGGCGTAACGCGCCAGGGAGGAGGTCCGTACTCCCCCGGCTCACGCCGGGAGGTGCCCCCAAGGTTCTGGCCGCGGGCGACATAGGTCAGCGGCGGCAACAGGCCGCGGAGACGCAGCGGCAAAGATCGACGTGCAGGCGCGCCACGAGCACGTGGCTCGTGAGGGATCGCTGCGCTGCTGCTGTCTTCATGTCCAATACGTTAACACTCGAACTTTGAGGGACTCAAAGCTCTTCTTTGGGAAGTTGTGGACTCCTGGGGTCCGGTAAGCCGCCCGGGAACGCCAACGCCCCGCCGTGGAGCGGTAGCTCCACGACGGGGCGGCGAATCGGTGTGACGAGGGTTACACCCCGTCCTCCTGACCGTTGCTGGCGGCCATCCGGGCCTTCGCGCGGTCGACGCGCTCCACGATCTGCTCGGACATCGCGTCGCGCTGCTTGCGCAGCAGGACCCAGCTGAGCGGCGCGGAGAGGATCAGCGCGAGCAGCACCATCCAGACCACGTTCGAGCCGTTGGCGCCGAACGGGATGACGTGCCAGTAGCAGAGCACCCACACGACGGCGAAGCACGCGACGAGCAGGCCGACACGCGAGGCGGTGTAGCGGAGCGAGGCGAACTTCTGGCTACTCACGGACAGGACCTTCTTCTCAACGGCAACCGAAAGGGTCGCTTCCAGTCAAGCACGACCCGGGGACACGGGTCACACCCGCATCGCCTGCGGCGATTCGCGCAGCGAGGCGTCCGGGCCCGGGTACTCACGGATGATCTCGTAGCGCGTGTTGCGCTCGACCGGCCGGAAGCCCGCGTCGCGGATGAGTTCCAGCAGGTCGTCGCGGGTCAGCTTGTTGGGCGTGCCGTAGTTGTCCGCGTCGTGCGTGATCTTGTACTCGACGACCGAGCCGTCCATGTCGTCCGCGCCGTGCTGGAGGGCGAGCTGGGCGGTCTGCACGCCGTGCATCACCCAGAACACCTTGACGTGCGGGACGTTGTCGAAGAGCAGCCGGGAGACCGCGAAGGTCTTCAGCGCCTCGGCGCCGGTGGCCATGGAGGTCCGCGCCTGGAGGCGGTTGCGGACCTTGCCGTCCTTCATGTCCACGAAGTCGTGCTGGTAGCGCAGCGGGATGAAGACGTGGAAGCCGCCGGTCTCGTCCTGGAGCTCGCGCAGGCGCAGCACGTGGTCCACGCGGTGGCGCGGCTCCTCGATGTGCCCGTAGAGCATGGTGCAGGGGCCCTTGAGGCCCTTGCTGTGCGCGAGGCGGTGGATGCGCGACCAGTCCTCCCAGTGGGTGTCGTGGTCGACGATGTGCTGGCGGACCTCCCAGTCGAAGATCTCCGCGCCGCCACCGGTCAGGGACTCCAGACCGGCGTCGATCAGCTCGTCGAGGATCTCGTCGGCGGGCAGCCCGGAGATCTTCTCGAAGTGCTGGATCTCGGTGGCGGTGAACGCCTTCAGGGAGACGTTCGGCAGCGCCTCCTTGAGGGCCTTCAGCGAGCGCGGATAGTAGCGCCACGGCAGGGTCGGGTGCAGGCCGTTGACGATGTGCAGCTCGGTGAGGTTCTCGTTCTCCATCGCCTTGGCGAGGCGGACGGCCTCCTCGATGCGCATCGTGTACGCGTCCTTCTCGCCCGGCTTGCGCTGGAACGAGCAGTACGCGCACGACGCGGTGCACACGTTCGTCATGTTGAGGTGACGGTTGACGTTGAAGTGGACGACGTCACCGTTCTTCCGCGTGCGGACGTGGTGCGCGAGACCGCCCAGCCACGCCAGGTCGTCGGACTCGTAGAGGGCGATGCCGTCCTCACGGGTCAGCCGTTCCCCGGCGAAGACCTTGTCCTCCAGCTCACGCTTGAGCCCAGCGTCCATTGCGTCCGCCTCTCCCATACATCCGCTTCTGCAACCTTGTCGAGCCTACGCCTAGCCGGCGGCCCCGCCCCGCCCGGACCCCCCGTCCCGCTCAGACCTCCTCGGGCAGCTCCCCGACCCGGTTCTCCCACTTCGTCGACAGCACGATCGTCGTACGGGTCCGGCTCACGCCCTTGGTCCCCGACAGCCGGCGGATCGTCCGCTCCAGGCCGTCCACGTCACCGACGCGCACCTTGAGCATGTACGAGTCGTCGCCCGCGATGAACCAGCAGTCCTCGATCTCCTCGAGGTCGCGCAGCCGCCGCGCCACGTCCTCGTGGTCGGCCGCGTCGGAGAGCTGGATGCCGATGAGCGCCGTGACGCCGAGGCCGAGCGAGGCGGCGTTGACGGTCGCGCGGTAGCCGGTGATCACACCGGCCGCCTCCAGGCGGTTGATCCGGTCCGTGACGCTCGGCCCGGAGAGGCCCACGAGCCGGCCCAGCTCCGCGTACGAGGCCCGGCCGTTCTCCCGCAGGGCCTGGATGAGCTGCCTGTCCACCGCGTCCATAACCTGGCACCTTTCAATAATCAGCGAACTCGCCGCTTTACATGTAGAATCTAAGGCATGCAGGGGTTCACGACCTGTGAATCTCTCTTCAGATCCCTAGATCAACGACGATCCTTCAGGAGTGATCTTCCCCGTGTACACGATCGAGATGGCCTACGCCCGTATGCGCGAGCTACAGGACCTGGCCAACCGCTCGGGTGCCCACCAGCCCGCCACCACCGAGCGCCAGGCCCCGAAGGCCAAGGCGGACCGCGCCGGCCGCGGCCGCAAGCGCTGACCCTCACCCCGGGGAGCGAGCTTCACCCAGCTCCCCTCTCCACCGGCGGTAGAGCTGGTGCGGCACACCCGCCGCGTCCAGCACCCGCCCGGCGACGAAGTCCACGAGATCCTGGATGTGCGTCGCACCCGCGTAGAACGCCGGAGAGGCGGGCAGCACCACGGCGCCCGCCTCGTCCAGCGCCACCAGCTGCTTGAGCGTCTGGCCGCTCAGCGGGGTCTCCCGCACCGCGACCACCAGGGGGCGGCGCTCCTTGAGCGTCACGCTCGCCACCCGCTGGAGCAGGTCCTTCGACAGCCCCAGCGCCACCCCGGCCACACAGGCCGTGCTCGCCGGGACGATCAGCATCCCCTTGGCGGGGTACGAACCGGACGACGGCCCGGCCGCGAGGTCACCGGCCGCCCAGTACCGCACGTCCGCGAGGGCCGGGTCCGCCACCTCCGCGCCGAAGGTGTGCGGCTTGCCGTCGGCGCCCCGCTCCAGCCAGCTCCGCAGGTCCTCGCGCCAGTGGGCGTCCCGGAAGGAGATCCCGGTCTCGTCCAGCAGCGTGAGCCGCGAGGCCCGGCTGACCACCAGGTCCACGGCCTCACCGGCGGCCAGCAGCCCCCGCACCACGGCCGCCGCGTACGGCGTCCCGGACGCGCCGGAGACACCGACCACCCAAGGCCGGCGTTCCTGACGTTGCGTTACGTGTTCGTACGGCTCCACGGCTCCGAGCCTAGCCGCAGGTGCCGGGCGCTCCCCGCCGCAGTCCTGGCCCGGGAATCCGGCGGGAAAGTCCTTTGACATGATTATTCGGACTGGATTCAGTTGTCTTATCGGCCGTCCCACCCGGCGGCCCTCACACGGGGAGCTCATCATCCACAGGAAGCGCAAGGTTCTCGCCGCAGTCGGCTGCGTGGCCGTTCTCACCGCCGGTACGGCGGCCTGCGACGGAGGGGACGCGAACCTCAGCCCGGACGCCAAGGTCAAGCAGGCGTTCGACAAGCTCGGCCGGCAGAAGTCGCTGAGCGCGGAGATAGGCTTCAACGCGAGCGCCGACCAGATCTTCGCCGCGATGAAGGACCAGAAGGACTTCAAGCGCGAGCACGCCGACATGCTGGCGGACCTGCGCCTCTCCTACTCCCTCAGCTACGACAAGCCGCTCAAGGACGTCGAGTCCGAGGACGAGAACGGCGAGGGCTCCGTCGCCCTGGGCAGCAAGGACGGCAAGCCGCTGGTCGAGATCCGCGCCTTCGGCGCGGACAAGGTCTACCTCCGCGGTGACCTCAAGGGCATCGGCGACCTGGCCGCCAAGGTCGACAAGAAGGGCCCCGGCAAGTCCACCGGTCGCCCCGACTTCGACGAGCTGGCCAAGAAGGCCGACACGCTGCCGTCCTCCATGGACTCCGTCAAGGGCGCCCTCAAGGGCGAGTGGGTCGCGATGGACACGAAGTCCTTCGAGGCCTTCAGCAAGGCCAACGGCAAGTCCGACGACAAGCCCAAGCTCGACCCGAAGGACCAGAAGCAGCTCTTCGACGCGCTTCAGAAGTCCCTCGACGGCAACGCGACCTACAAGGACGCGGGCAAGAAGAACGGCGCCGACCACGTCAAGGTCACCGTCCCGGCGAAGAAGTTCGCCGACGACCTCAACAAGAGCCTCAAGCCGCTCCAGGACAAGCTGGGCAGCAAGGGCAAGTCCGACAAGGTCGACGGCGACCTGGACAAGCTCAAGAACAAGGACGTGACCCTCGACGTCGCCGTGCGCGACGGCATGGTCTCCGCCCTGACCGTCGACCTCGCTCAGCTCGACGACGAGGTCAAGGGCGAGCTGCCGCTGACCCTCGGCATCAAGGGCGGCGCGGGCAAGGTCCAGGCCCCGGCCGGCGCCAAGGAGCTCAAGCCGCAGGACCTGATCGGCGCGGGCATGCTGCTCTTCAGCGACAAGCTCGGCGGCGGCAAGGACTCGGACATGGGGATCTGATCCCCGGCCCGGCCTGCTGAACGCAACGAAAAAGGGCGGCCCCTCCGTCGAGGAGGGGCCGCCCTTCGGCGTACGTACGGGCCGGCGTCAGACCGTCAGGCCCCGCACCAGCAGGTCCAGCAGCGCGCACACGAAAAGGGCAATTCCGATGAAGCTGTTGACGCTGAAGAATGCCCGGTTCAGGCGGGACAGGTCGTGCGGCTTGACGATCGTGTGCTCGTAGACGAACGCCACCGCGACCACCGCCAGGCCCACCCAGAAGAACACCCCGGCGTCCGTGGCCAGCGCGTACCAGACCAGCAGGGCCGTGGTGACGGCGTGGCAGGCGCGGGCGCCGTGCAGCGCGGCCGGGACGCCGAAGCGGGCCGGCGTGGACTTCACCCCGTGCGCCCGGTCGGCGATCACGTCCTGGCAGGCGAAGATCAGGTCGAAGCCGCCGATCCAGACGCCCACGGCCAGGCCGAGGATCACCGCGTCCCACGACCACGTACCCGTGATCGCCAGCCACGCGCCGACCGGGCCCATCGCCTGGGCCAGGCCGAGGATCGCGTGCGGGAAGTTGGTGAACCGTTTCCCGTACGGGTAGACGACCATCGGCACGACGGCGATCGGGGCCAGCGCCAGGCACAGCGGGTTGAGCAGCGCGGCCGCGCCCAGGAAGAGCACGACGGCGATCAGCGCGCCGGTCCAGGCCGAGCGCACCGACACGGCGCCGGTGACCAGCTCGCGGCCCGCCGTCCGCGGGTTACGGGCGTCGATCTCCCGGTCGATGATGCGGTTGCAGGCCATCGCGAACGTCCGCAGGCCCACCATGGCGACGGTCACCAGCAGCAGCCGCAGCCAGTGGATGTCGCCGTACTCCTGGAACATCGCCGTGAACGAGGCGATGTAGGCGAAGGGCAGCGCGAAGATCGAGTGCTCGATCAGCACGAGGCGCAGGAAGGCCCGGATTTTGCCCCCGGCGGGGGCGGGGCCGGGTCCGAGGACCCCTTCGGCGGTGGAGGTCACAGCCCGCACCCCGGTTCGCTCCGGCGGCCGCGGGGGAACCCCGCACCGTCCACGGTCATCGGCCCACGGGTCACAGCCCGTACTCCTTCCAGCGCTTCGTCACCCGATCGGCGACTTCCGGATCCGACTCGACCATCCGCGGCCAGCCGCCGTCCCGGGTGTAGCCCTCCTCGGGCCACTTCGCCGTCGCGTCGATGCCCGCCTTGCCGCCCCAGAACTGCTGGTACGACGCGTGGTCGAGGTGGTCGACCGGACCCTCCACGACCGTGAGGTCGCGGGCGTAGTCCGTGTTGCCCAGGGCGCGCCAGGAGACCTCGTGGAGGTCGTGGACGTCGCAGTCGCTGTCCACCACGATGATCAGCTTGGTCAGCGACATCATGTGGGCGCCCCAGATGGCGTGCATGACCTTCTGGGCGTGCTTGGGGTACTTCTTGTCGATCGAGACGATCGCGCAGTTGTGGAAGCCGCCGGACTCCGGCAGGTGGTAGTCCACGATGTCCGGCACGATGATCTTCAGCAGGGGCAGGAAGAAACGCTCCGTCGCCCGGCCGAGCGGCCCGTCCTCCGTCGGCGGCCGGCCCACCACGATCGACTGGAGCAGCGGGCGCCGCCGCATCGTCACACAGTCGACGCGCAGGGCCGGGAAGGGCTCCTGCGGGGTGTAGAAGCCCGTGTGGTCGCCGAAGGGGCCCTCCGGGAGCATCTCGCCGGGCTCCAGCCAGCCCTCCAGGACGACCTCCGCGTTGGCGGGGACCTGGAGCGGCACCGTCTTGCAGTCGACCATCTCGACGCGCTTGCCGGAGACGAAGCCCGCGAAGAGGTACTCGTCGATGTCGCCGGGGAGCGGGGCGGTCGAGGCGTAGGTGACGGCCGGGGGGCAGCCGAAGGCGATCGCGACGGGCAGCTTCTCCCCGCGCTTGGCGGCCACCTGGTAGTGGTTCCGGCTGTCCTTGTGGATCTGCCAGTGCATCCCGATGGTGCGCTTGTCGTGCCGCTGGAGGCGGTAGAGGCCGAGGTTGCGGACGCCGGTCTCGGGGTGCTTGGTGTGGGTGAGGCCGAGGTTGAAGAAGGAGCCGCCGTCCTCGGGCCAGGTGAAGAGCGCGGGCAGCTGGTCGAGGTCGACGTCGTCGCCGGTGAGGACCACGTCCTGGACCGGGGCGCTGTCGGACTTCACCTTCCGCGGCGGCACGTGCGCCACCGAGCCCAGCTTGCCGAAGGCCTCGCGGATGCCGACGAAGCCCTGCGGCAGCTCGGGCTTGAGCAGTCCGCCGATCTTCTCGCTGATCTCGTCGTAGGACTTCAGGCCGAGCGCCTTGAGCAGCCGGCGGTCGGTGCCGAAGACGTTCATGGCCAGCGGCATGGCCGCGCCCTTGACGTTCTCGAAGAGCAGCGCGGGCCCACCCGCTTTGTTCACTCTGTCGACGATCTCCCCGATTTCCAGGTACGGGTCGACTTCGGCCTTGATGCGCTTGAGGTCGCCGTCGCGTTCCAGCGCCCGGAGGAACGAGCGGAGATCGTCGTAAGCCATGCGTTCCAGTATCAAGCACGCACTACCCTGGACCGGTATCGGGGCCGCCCAGCGGCCCGTACCGCCGCACCGGGGAGTCCGCCACCATGCTCAGGTATCTGCCGTTCCTGCTGATCCTGGCGTTGTGGATCTATGCCTTCATCGACTGCCTGAACACCCCGGAGAAGGAGGTCCGCGGCCTGCCGAAGATCGCCTGGGTGTTTGTGATCCTGCTCTTCGGCGAGGTGCTGATCGGGCCCGTCGCCTGGCTGATCGCGGGGCGGCCGCGGGCCGCGGCGGGCGGCCGGGGCACGGCCGGCGGGCAGCGGTGGGTCGCGCCCGACGACAACCCCGAGTTCCTCAGGTCCCTCAAGCGGGACCAGGACGGCGGCACCGGCGGCCCTCAGGGCGAGGCCCCGCCCGCCGCCTGAGCGGCCACCGGTCACCCCTGTTCGCCTGCCCACCGTCCGGGGGACGGGCGCCGGCGCACGACCGGCCGTCCGGCGTAGCCGGGCGTCCCCCGATCGGGTAGCTCCACGGCGGGCACCGGGCGCGCCCCTCGCCCAACTGCCGCACCTCCACAGCCCTTTGATGCATCGTTCACGCATTCTCCCCTGTCCCGTGCACGGGCGTGACGGAAGAGTCCTGCGGGCAAGACTGAGGCCCCACGCGACTCCAGGGAGAGGGGCACGCATGCCCGACATGACCCGACGCAGACTCCTCGGCACGGCGGCGGGCGCGGTCGGCGGCGCCGCGGCACTGTCACTGCTGCCGCCCAGCGTGCGCCGGGCCGTCGCCGCCGGCCCGGCCCGCAGCGGCTCGCTGAGCGACATCGAACACGTGGTCCTGCTGATGCAGGAGAACCGCTCCTTCGACCACTACTTCGGCACCCTCAAGGGCGTCCGGGGCTTCTCCGACCCGGACGCCCTGACCCTGCCGGACGGCCGCTCCGTCTTCCACCAGCCGGACGAGGTGAACCCGGCGGGCTACCTGCTCCCGTTCCACCTCGACACCCGGCGCAGCAGCGCCCAGGCCATCCCGTCCACCAGCCACGCCTGGTCGGTGCAGCACGAGGCGTGGAACCGCGGCCGGATGGACCGCTGGCTGCCCGCGCACCGCAAGGCCGACGGCGCGAACGGCCCGTACGTGATGGGCTACCACACCCGCGAGGACATCCCCTTCCAGTTCGCCCTCGCCGAGGCGTTCACCCTCTGCGACAACTACTTCTGCTCGGTCTTCGGCCCCACCTGGCCCAACCGGCTCTACTGGATGACCGGCACCATCGACGCCGGCGGCACCCGGGGCGGCCCGGTCGTCGACAACCTCGCCCCCAAGCCGTACCGCTGGACCACCTACGCCGAGCGGCTCCAGGCCAAGGGCGTCAGCTGGCGCGTCTACCAGCAGCAGGACAACTACGGCTGCAACATGCTGGAGCAGTTCCAGGCCTTCAAGGAGGCCCGGCCGGGCGACCCGCTGTACGAGCGCGGCATGCGCCGGCTGCCCGAGGGCACCTTCGAGGAGGACGCCCGGAACGACCGGCTCCCGGCCGTCTCCTGGATCATCCCCACGGCGGCCGAGTCCGAGCACCCCCGGCACCTGCCGGCGGCGGGCGCCGACTTCGTCGCGAGGAAGATCGGGGCCATCGCCGACAACCCGGACGTCTGGCGGAAGACCGTCTTCATCCTGAACTACGACGAGAACGACGGCCTCTTCGACCACGTGCCGCCGCCGGTGCCCCCGGCGGGCACGGCGGACGAGTTCGTGAAGGGGCTGCCGATCGGCGCCGGCTTCCGGGTGCCGTGCCTGATCGTCTCGCCGTGGACGGTCGGTGGCTGGGCCGCCGGCGACCCCTTCGACCAC
This sequence comes from Streptomyces albireticuli, assembly GCF_002192455.1. Taxonomy (NCBI): domain Bacteria; kingdom Bacillati; phylum Actinomycetota; class Actinomycetes; order Kitasatosporales; family Streptomycetaceae; genus Streptomyces; species Streptomyces albireticuli. The sequence goes on along the minus strand of NZ_CP021744.1, from coordinate 4,262,296 downwards.
ACCTCCGTGCTCCGCTTCCTGGAGCGCTGGACGGGCGTCGAGGAGCCCAACATCAGCGACTGGCGGCGCTCCGCCTTCGGCGACCTGACCTCGGCCTTCGGCTTCTCCGGCACCCGGGCGGCGCCGCCCGCGCTGCCCCGGGACACGGGCCCCCGGCTGGAGCAGGCGCGGCGGGACGTCGCGAGCCTGCCCAAGCCGAAGCTGCCCGGGGCGGCGCAGGAGTTCCCGGTCCAGGAGGCGGGGACGCGCCCGCGAAGGTGAGGCGGGACCCCGGGACGGCCCGTACGGCGCGGCCCTACGAGCCCCTCAGCTCGTACTCCGCCCGCAGCTTGCGCCACCGCTCCAGCGTCCACCCCGACCAGTCCGCGGGCCGGCCCGCCAGGGCCTCCAGCAGGTACTCGAAGTGGTGGTGCCAGCCCGCCAGGCAGTCCAGACGGACGCTCTCGGAGCAGGCCAGCTCGTTGGTGAAGTGCAGCAGCGTCCCGCCGACGCTGTGCGGCGCGGGCTCCAGCTCGAAGCGGATCCGGCCGTGGATCTCGACGGTGTACTCGGCGACCCTCCGGGGCTGCCAGGCGGTCACCCGGCCGGGCGCGACCGTGGCGTGGCCCTCGGGGTCGGTGTTGAGCCAGCGCAGCGTGATGGCGCCGCCCTCGCGCTGTTCGAAGGGGTCGGCGGCGGCCAGCCAGGACGGCAGGCCCTCGGGGGTCGCGACGGCCTGCCAGACCTCCGCGACGGGGAAGGGCACCGACAGCTCGTAGCGGAGCAGGTGGTCGTCGGCGCCCCGCTTCTCGGACCGGCCGTACAGGGAGGGCATCTCCATGGGTCCAGCTCTATCACCGAGGCCCGCCTCCCGCGCGGCGGGAGACGGGCCCGGAGGGCGGCGCGAGGGCCGTACGGGTGGCTCAGACGCCGGCGTAGGAGTGCTTGCCGGTGACGAAGATGTTCACGCCGTAGTAGTTGAAGATGTACGTGGCGAAGGCGAAGAGCGCGATGTACGCGGCCTTGCGGCCCTTCCAGCCGGCGGTGGCCCGGGCGTGCAGGTAGGTGGCGTAGGCGACCCAGGTGATGAAGGACCAGACCTCCTTGGGGTCCCAGCCCCAGTAGCGGCCCCAGGCGGCCTCGGCCCAGATCGCGCCCGCGATGATCGTGAACGTCCACAGCGGGAAGACGGTCGCGTTGATGCGGTAGGCGAACTTGTCGAGGGTGGCCGCCGAGGGCAGGCGCATCACGAAGGAGTCCGTGCCCTTGGCGAGCTTCGCCTTGAAGCGGGCGACCTTACGGCCGTCGGCCGGGAGCTCGGCCAGCAGGCGGTTCAGGCCGTCGGTGCCGACGTAGCCCTGCTCCAGGCGCTCCTCGTAGCCGTTGCGGAAGAGGTAGAAGAGCGTGGCGGCCGCGCCCACCCACAGGGACGCGCCCGAGATGATCGCGCAGGAGACGTGGATCCACAGCCAGTACGAGTGGAGGGCCGGCACCAGCTGGTCGCTGTCGGTGTAGAGCACCGAGACGGCGAGGCCCAGGTCGAGCAGGATGGTGGTGACCAGCGGCAGGCCGAGCCAGCGCACGTTCTTCCTGGCGACCAGCAGGCCGAGGTAGACGGCCACCACGACCATGCCGAAGGTCGTGGAGAACTCGTACATGTTGCCCCACGGCGCCCGCTCCACGGAGAGCGCGCGGGTGAGCACGCCGCCCGCGTGGAGCAGGAAGGCGAGGACGGTCAGCGAGACCGCGATCCGGCCGAAGACGTCGCCCTTCTCGCTGGTGCCCGCGGCGCCCGGCCCGTCCGGGACGTCCCGGCCGCCGGCGACCGCGCGGGTGACGACCTTGGGGCGGTCCAGGACGGCCGTGCCGCCGCCCCCCTGGGCGCCCTGACCGGCGGCCGCGGTGGCGGCCTTCGCCTCGGTGGTGATCGCGGCGGCGGTCCGGGCGACCGCGCTGCGGCTGCCGAACACCCACTCCGCGATGTGCGCGAGGAAGGCCAGGGTGTAGACGGCCATGGCGGAGTACACCAGCACATTGCTGAGGTTCGCCATGTTCTCGTTGGCTGCGGCAGCGATGGGGATCACGCGCGCGCTCCTTCGGAGGGATCAGCGGAATCTGTGGGGTCGGTGACGGGCGGTGCGTCGGGGTACAGGGCGACGGCGAGGTCGGCGAGCTCCTCGGGGAGCCGCGCGGACTCGCTGCGGCCGAGCCCGGCGACCTCCACGACGGTCTGCCCGTCCTCGCCGGCGACGGCCCGCGCCCAGACCCGGCGGCGCTGGATGAACAGCGAGGCGGCCACGCCGACGAGCGCGGCGACGGCGCCGCCCAGCGCGGCCCCGTTCCCGGGCTGCTGGGAGACCTGGAAGGTGGCCCACGGCTTGATGCCGTCGAACTCCAGGGTGCCCGCGCCGTCCGGCAGGGTCATCTTGTCGCCGACCTTGAGGGCCTGCGCGAAGGGGCGCCCGTTCTCCTTCTTGAACTGCTTCATCTTGGACACGTCGAGGCGGTAGACGCTCTGCGGCAGGCCCGAGTCCAGGCCCAGGCTGCCGCGGTAGGCGGTCAGCACCAGGTGCGGGTTGTCCAGGGCGGGGAACTGCGAGTTCATCGACTCGGTCGACAGGTCGAGGGTGGGCACGAAGGAGCCCTGGAAGCCCAGGTCGTCCGGCTTGTTGTTCTTGTCCCGGTAGTCCGGGACCTTGATGACCGTGGTCTCCGTGATGTTGCCGTCGAGCGGCAGCGAGGGCACCGGGCCCCGGAAGGCGATGTCGCCCTGGCCGTCCTTGACGGTGACGACCGGCGCGTAGCCGTGGCCGATGAGGAAGACCTTGGAGCCGGCCACCTCCAGCGGCTTGTTCACCTTGATCGTCTTCTTGAGCAGCGGGCCGCCCGGCCGCTCCCGGTAGCTGACGTGCGCCTCGTAGGTGCGGGGCGTGCCGCGCTGGGGGCCGGTGCGCTCGTACGTCGCCTCGAAGCCGTCCAGCCAGAAGCTGAAGGGCTCCAGGTCGTCCGAGTCGAAGAGGGAGCCGGACTTGAAGTCGTCGTACTGCGCCAGCTTGTTCGAGAAGCCCTTGCCCTCGACGATCAGCGACTGGCCCTCGGACTTCCACAGCTGGCCGGAGGCGAAGGCCACCAGCATCACGATCAGGGAGATGTGGAAGAGGAGGTTTCCGGCCTCGCGCAGATAGCCCTTCTCGGAGCCGACCGAGTCGTCGGCGCGCCGGACGCGGAAGCGCCGCCGCTTGAGCAGCTTCTCCGCCGCCGCCAGCACCTGCTCGGGCTCGGCCTCGGTGCGCCAGGTGGTGTACGCGGGCAGCCGGGTCAGCCGGCGCGGCGCGGCCGGCGGGCGGCCGCGGAGCTGGCCGACGAACTGCCAGGTGCGCGGGACGATGCAGCCGATCAGGGAGGTGAACAGCAGGATGTAGATCGCCGAGAACCACACCGAGCTGTAGACGTGGAACAGCCCGAGCTTGTCGTAGACGGGCGCGAGGGTCTCGTGGGCCTTGCGCCAGTTCTCGGCCTTGACCGCGTCGATGCTGGTCTGCGGGATGAGCGAGCCGGGGATGGTCGCCAGCGACAGCAGGAACAGCAGGATCAGCGCGACCCGCATCGAGGTCAGCTGCCGCCAGATCCAGCGCGCCCAGCCGACCGCCTCACGGCCCGACCAGGCGAGCAGGCCCAGCGCGCCGGGCTTGCGGACGCCGCCGAACGAGCCGGGCACCGCCTGTCCGGTCTCCTCGGCCGGGGCCGTGGACAGCTGGGAGCCCGCGGCACCGACGTCCTTGTCCTCGGCGGCGGGCGTTGTCTCTGTCTTGGCCATGGTGATCAGACCTCGGGGACGAAGGAGTTGGACCACACCTGCATCTCGCCGATGATGCGGTCCCAGGCGCCGGTGAGGAGCAGCACACCGACGGCGACGAGCATGACACCACCGGCCCGCATGACCCACGCATAGTGCCGCTTGACCCAGCCGAAAGCGCCGAGAGCGCGCCGGAAGGCCACCGCGGCGAGTATGAAGGGCACACCGAGGCCGAGGCAGTAGGCGAACATCAGCAGCGCGCCGCGGCCGGCGCTGCCCTGGTTCATCGCCAGCAGGTTCACGGAGGCGAGCGTCGGCCCCACGCAGGGCGCCCAGCCGACGCCGAACATGGCGCCCAGCAGCGGTGCCCCGGCCAGGCCCATGGCCGGCTTGCGGTGGAAGCGGAACTCACGCTGGCCGAAGCGCGAGAGCAGCCCCATGAAGGCGAGGCCCATCACGATGGTGAGCATGCCGAGGACCTTGCTGATGGTGTCCTGGTAGCGCTGGAGGTCGTTGCCGAAGTTGCCGAAGAGGGCACCGCCGGAGACGAAGACCGCGCTGAAGCCGAGGACGAAGAGGGACGCGCCGGCGACCATCCGGCCGCGCTTGGCCTCGGCGATGTCGGTGCCGCTGACACCGGTGACGTAGGAGAGGTAGCCGGGTACGAGCGGCAGGACGCACGGGGAGAAGAAGGAGACCAGCCCGCCCAGCACGGCGACCGGCAGGGCGAGCAGCAGCGCCCCGGTGAGGACGGTCTGGTTCATGTCCCCGGCGTTGGCCGCCAGGGTCGTCGCGAGCGGGGTCACGCGGTCACTTCTCCGCGACCAGCGGGTCGAGCGTCTTGCGCAGCTCTTCCTCGCTCAGCGCCTTGATGGCACGCGCGGCGATCTTGCCGTCGCGGTCGATGAAGACGGTCGAGGGGATGAACTGCGGGTTGAGGCTGCCCTTGGGGAAGCGCAGCAGCAGCTCGCCGGCGGAGTCGTAGAAGCTCGGGTACGGGACCTCGAACTCCTTCTCGAACTTGATCGCCGGGGCGGGGTCGGTGTCGCGGGTGTTGAGCCCGACGAACTCCACGCCCTTGCTCTTGTAGTCGTTGGCGACCGCGACGAGGTTCTTGGCCTCGGCCCGGCAGGGCGAGCACCACGAGCCCCAGACGTTAAGGACGACGATCTTGCCCTTGTACTCCTTGGCGACGTCGAGCGCCTTGCCGTCCAGCGTCTTGCCGTCGAGGTCGGGAGCGCTCTGCCGGGCGCTCTTGTCGTTGACGACGCTGACGCCTCCCGTGCCCTGCACGAACTGCGTCTGGCCACCGCTCTTGGGGTTGTCGCCCGAGCCACAGGCGGTCAGGGCCATGGCCGCGACAGCGGCGAAAACGGCCGGCAGGGTGATACGCCGGCGTGGGACAGGGCGTCGAAAGGCGCGGCAGGCACTCATGTGAAAAGTTTCGCATGGTCCGTTTAGGGATCTTCCGCACCCCCCTCCGGGTCCCCTCGAACGGGTCGGGGGCCGCCGCGCGACGGCTCACCGCCCCTCCCCGCCCGCCTTCACCGGGGACCCGCCCCTCCGCCGCCTCAGTCGATGCGGGCCCGCCACTTCTGCCCGACCTCCAGCTTGCGCAGCCCGCTGAGGACCTTGGGGTCCTGGGCGTCCAGCCAGTCGACGAACTGCCGGAAGGAGACCACCCGGACGTCCTTGCGCTTGTCGTCGGCCATGTATTTGAACGCCTCTTCGACGGCGTCCATATAGATGCCGCCGTTCCACTGTTCGAAATGGTTGCCCACGAAGAAGGGCGCCCTGTTCGTCTCGTACGCGCGATCGAATCCCGCGATATACGATTCCGTCGCCTGCTGCCGCCACTCCGGATAGTTGGCGCGGGGGCCCCGGGTGGTGTTCTTCGACTGATTGGCCAGGATGTTGTAGTCCATCGAGAGGACTTCGAACGAATGGCCGGGGAAGGGTATCTGCTGCAACGGCAGGTCCCAGAGACCCCGCCTTTTCTTCGGCCACATCTGAAGGCCGCCCGGCGAACTCGCGTCGTACCGCCAGCCCAGCTTCGCGGCCGTCGGCAGCAGATTGTCCTGCCCCAGCAGACACGGCGTACGGGCGCCGATGAGCTCCTTGCGGTAATCGAACGGGAGCGGCTCCAGGTCCTTGAACCCGGTGTTGGTCCGCCACTCGGTGACGAACGACACCGCCTGCTCGATCTCGGACTCCCAGTCCTCGGGCGTCCAGTTCCCGACCGACCCGGAGCCCGAACAGAAGTGCCCGTTGAAGTGGGTGCCGACCTCGTGGCCCTCCAGCCACGCCTGCCGCAGGTTCTCCAGCGTCGACTTGATGTGGGCGTCGGTCAGATAGCCGATGTCCGATGCGCCGACCGGGTTGTTGGGCGGCTTGTAGAGATTCTTCTTGGACTCCGGGAGGCAGTAGACCCCGGACAGGAAGAACGTCATCCGAGCCCCGTGGTCCCGGGCCAGCTTCCGGAACCGCGGGAAGAGACCGTTGCCGACCTCGCCCGCGCCGTCCCAGGAGAAGATCACGAACTGAGGGGGCCGCTGCCCCGGCTCCAGCCGCTCCGGCTTGGGCGGCTGATTGGGCTGCGGTCCGGCATCGGCGGTGGAGCCGTCACCGATCGGGCTCGCCTTCGCCCGCTGGCTCGCCTTGGCCGAGGGATCGCGGACGGCGGCCGGGGAATGGGAGCACCCCGCGGCGCCTATCGCGGCGGCCGCTCCCATACCCATGCCGAGGAGACCTCGTCGGCTGATGTCGCGCATATCGTCTCCGTCCTTGCTCGACGTGCCCCCTACGCATCTTGTCGTCCATATAAAACGACATCGCGTGAGAGGGCGCGCCGAGCAAGGCGGTTGCGCGCTTTTGCCGGTCTTTACGGAGACTTACCGGACTTTATGCTTCAGGGCGCGGAACTCCGGCCCAGGCCTTACTCTCAGGCGCCGAACGCCTTGGCCCCGCCCTTTACCGGCTTCGCGCCCGCGAGAAGGTGCGCGGGAACGAGATCCCGGGCCGGCTCGCTGTAGCCGACCGACACGATTTTGTCCCCCCTGAAGGTGAACGTCGTCAGGCTCGCCAGCGTGCACTGACGTTTACGCGGGTCGTGCCAGAGCCGGCGCCGCTCCGCGAAACTCCGCACGATCCAGATCGGCAGCTGATGGCTCACGCACACGGCCTCGTGGCCCCGCGCGGCATCCCGCGCCGCGCCCAGCGCGCCCATCATCCGCACGACCTGCTCGACGTACGGCTCGCCCCACGAAGGACGGAAAGGATTCGTCAGGTACTTCCAGTTGGCCGGCTTCTTCAGCGCGCCGTCGCCGACACCGAACGTCTTGCCCTCGAAGACGTTCTCCGCCTCCAGCAGCCGGTCGTCCGTCGCCAGGTCCAGCGAGTGCGCCTTGGCGATCGGCAGCGCCGTCTCCTGCGCGCGCTCCAGCGGCGAGGCCACCACATGGGTGATGTCCCGCCCCGCCAGGTGCTCCGCCACCCGGTCCGCCATCCGCAGCCCGAGCTCCGACAGGTGGTACCCGGGCCTGCGCCCGTAGAGCACGCCCTCCGGGTTGTGCACCTCGCCGTGCCGCATCAGATGGACGACGGTCAGCTCGTCGCCCCCGGCCCTCCGGGCCCCGTTCATATCGGTGGTCATACCGTCCATCATTCCGTCGCCTCGGCAGCCGCCCGCGCCGCGGCCGGCAGCGCCGCCGCGATCCGCTCGATCGCGGCGCCGTCGTGCGCCGTCGACACGAACCAGGATTCGAACGCGGAGGGCGGCAGATACACACCCTGCGCCAGCATCGAGTGGAAGAACGCGTTGAAGCGGAACGCCTGCTGCGCCTTCGCCTGCTCGTAGTCCCGCACCTCGCGGTCGGTGAAGAACACGGAGAACATGTTGGACGCCACCTGGAGGCGGTGCGCCACGCCCTCCTTGGTCAGGGCCTCGGTCACCAGCCCCCGGATCTCCGCGGAGACCGCGTCCAGCTTCTCGTACGCCGCGTCGTCCAGCAGCCGCAGCTGGGCCAGGCCCGCCGCCGTCGCCACCGGGTTACCCGAGAGCGTGCCCGCCTGGTAGACCGGGCCCGCGGGGGCCAGGTGGCCCATCACATCGGCCCGGCCGCCGAACGCCGCCGCCGGGAAGCCGCCGCCCATGACCTTGCCGAAGGTCATCAGGTCCGGCTTCACACCGTCGACGCCGTACCAGCCGGCCCTGCTGGTGCGGAAGCCCGTCATCACCTCGTCGGAGATGAACAGCGCGCCGTTCTTCTCGCAGGCCGACTTCAGGCCCGCGTTGAACCCCGGCCGCGGCGGCACCACGCCCATGTTGCCCGGCGACGCCTCCGTGATCACACAGGCGATCTCGCCCGGGTGCGCGTGGAAGGCCTCGTGCACGGCCTCCAGGTCGTTGTACGGCAGGACGATGGTGTCGGCGGCGGACGCCCCCGTCACACCGGGCGTGTCCGGCAGGCCGAACGTCGCGACACCGGAGCCGGCCGCGGCCAGCAGCGCGTCCACGTGGCCGTGGTAGCAGCCGGCGAACTTGATCACCTTGGCCCGGCCGGTGAATCCCCGCGCGAGGCGGATCGCCGACATGGTCGCCTCGGTGCCCGAGGACACCAGGCGCACCTGCTCCACGGGCTCGACCCGGGCCACGATCTCCTCGGCCAGCGCGACCTCGCCCTCGCCGGGCGTGCCGAAGGACGTACCACGGGCCACGGCCTCCTGGACGGCCGCGATCACCTCGGGGCGCGCGTGCCCCAGGATCATCGGACCCCAGGAGCACACGAGGTCCACATACTCCCGGCCATCGGCGTCCGTGAGGTACGGACCCGTACCGGACACCATGAACCGGGGCGTACCGCCCACGGCACGGAACGCGCGCACCGGAGAGTTCACGCCACCGGGCGTCACGGCAGACGCGCGGTCGAAGAGGTTCTGCGAGACTGGGGCGTCATATGGGTAGCTCACGCTAGCCATGGTCTCAGAGCCTGCCGGGGACTCGCCCTCGGGCGTTTCGCGCGCTCTTCACGGGGGAGGTCTCTGAGACGATGATCGGGTTGCGCGGCGGGGGCTGCCCTGCGTAAAAAAGCGGTCGGGTGGAGATATGCATCGCGGTGGCGGACTGGGCGAGGGCACCGATGACCTGGGCCCCGAGCGAGCCCAGAGGTCCCGCAGGGGGCGCCACAGGGGCCGGCGCGAAGAAGACGGCACGCCCGGCGTGGACGGCACGGAGATCAGCGGGAGTGGTGGCCGGGTGGGGGTGACCTACAAATACTTCGGGGCACCCAACAGTGCGGCCGCGGCCAGCGTCCCGATCTCCATGCGCCCGGAGGAGCTCGGCGGCGACGAGCTCGGCATGGGCGGCATGTTCACCAAAATCAAGCCGGAGACGGTCGCCGCCATGGTGCTCACCGGCATCGAGGGCATACCCCTGCACAAGGTCCCCCCGCTCGAACTGGTCGTTCTCCATCCCGACTACGCGGTCGTCAAGCTCCCCATGACCGTCGTCGACCCGCTGCGCGGGGTCGGCGAGGAATCGGTGGGCGCCGCGGCGTTCATCTGGTCCACGGTCCCCGACCGCGGCGGCCCGCGTGACGCGTTCACCGTCTACCAGCTCCTGCGCGAATGGCAGGACTTCTCCCGCCGCCTCCACGAGAACGGCCACCAGCCCTACTGCCTCGTCTGGCCCTGACCCCGGCCCGCCGGGCCCGGGGGCCCGGCGGTCAGCGCGGCGCGAGCTCCGCCGTGTCCAGGGTGCCCTGGACCACCCGCTGGGCCAGGTCCGCCATCCGCAGCCGACGGGGGCGGGCATAGCTCCGCAGGGCCTCGAACGCCTCGTCCAGCCCCACCTGCCAGCGCTCGGCCAGCACTCCCTTGGCCTGCTCGATGACCACCCGGCTGTGCAGCGCGGCCTGCAACTGCGCCTTGTCGACATTGCCCTGCTCGATGGTGCGCTGCTGGAGGATGGCGATCGTCGCCACGTCCGCCAGCGCCTGGGCCAGCTGGGCGTCGGACTCGGAGATCTTCTCGGCACGGGAATGGAAGAGGTTCAGCGCGCCGATGATCTGGTGGCGCAGCCGCATGGGGATGGCGTGGGTGGTCCGGAAGCCGGCCTCCCGGGCGCGGGCGGCGAAGGGCCCGAACTCCACCGTGGCCCCAGGGGACTCCAGATCGATGTCGAGCTGGGCGTGCCCGGTGCGGTAGCACCGCACGCACGGTCCCTGGTCGTGCTGGAGGGCGAACAGCTCCAGCAGCCTGGTGTGCTCGTCGGAGGCGGCGATGACCTGGAGCTCGCCGAAGGGGTCGACGATCATCACGCCGACCGCGTCGATGTCGAGCAGTTCGACACAGCGGGTGGCGAGCCTGTGCAGGAAGTCGATCAGATCGAAGTCGTCGATGAGCGAATCCACGGCCTCGACCAGGATCTCCAGCGTGCGTTGCTGGCTAGCCATGGCCATCATCCCCTTTTCTTCTCGAAAGACGGGTCCGGCCCGTCACCAGTGTGTCGGAAGCGCAGACGGCGGGCGACCACGTCCTCGGCGACCCGCAGCAGAGGCGTCTCATGGCGGTAGGCGTGGGCCCGCAGCAGGATCAGGGCCTGGGCGACGGACACCCCGGCCTGGACGCTGATCATGCCGCTGGCCTGGTGGACCGCGGCCCGGTGCAGCGGAGCGCCGGACCCGGCCGTGGCGAAGGACTCCGTCCGCCCGGCGCCGTCCAGCACCACCGCGGTCACCGCGGCGGACAGGATCAGGGCGTCGTCCATCGCGGCCGCCGTCAGCGGGCCCGGCGCGCCCCGCTGCGCGGTCAGCACACCCAGGCACACCCCGCCGATGCGCAGCGGGAAGCAGAAGACGGCGCCCACCCCGAGCCCGGCCAGCGCGGGCAGCAGCACCGGCCACCGGTCGGCGCGGACCCGCGCCAGATCCGGCTCCACGACCACCGCGCAGGAGCCGACGGAGTCCACGCCCGGGCCCTCGCCCAGCGTGTACTGCTCGTCCTCGAGGCGTTCGCTGACTCCGGGGGACGACCACACCAGCTCGCTCAGGGCACCGCCCGTGACGAGGGAGACGGCCACCCCGTCCACACCCAGGACGCGGGCGCACTCCAGCGGATCCCCGCCGATCAGTCCCGGGCCCGATCGCGAGGACAGCTCGCGCAGCACCCGGGCCATGCCCGTGCTGGTCGCCACCGTCGGCACCTGCTTCCCGGGCCCGTCCGCCACGTGCCGCCCGGAACGAGCGACCCGCCGTCTTCACCCTACGCCCGGGAGCCCTTGTGAGGGCTGTCCTGGAGGGCTTCCAGATCAGCCAGATCCGTGAGCGAGGCGACCGGCCGGAAGACCTCCAGCAGGCCGGCCACGCGCATGACCTTGAGCGCCCACGGCCGGGTGCACAGCACCTCGAAGGAACCGCCCGCCGCGAGCACCCCGCCCCGGGCCCGGTACAGCGCGCCCAGGACGGCGCAGTCGAAGAAGGTCACCTGCCGCAGGTCGACCACGACGACGGGCCGGCCCAGCGCCACCAGCTGGAGGAGCAGCGACTCCATCTCCGGCACGGCCGCCACATCGGCCTCACCCGCCAGTTCCAGCACACCCCAACGGCCGACCACCCGGATCCTGGCCTCACCTTGCCACTCCGTCACCGCTGTTCCCCCTGCTCGGACCAGGTCGGACGGCCCCGGGAGCACACCCTTCGGGCACCGCCGCCACCAGGGTCCGGGGTGGCTCCCGCAACGGTATGTCCGATGCCCTCCGCCCAGAAGGGGCCATGCCTTCAGGCCCCCGAAGGTATGAAAATCGCCCGGGTTCGCCCACGCCGGGGAACGATCCGTGCTTAGGTGACGAGGTCCGCCTCGCGCATCCCCTCGCCGCCGCCCCCTCCCGGGGTTGGCCGAGACCCTCGCCACCGGGCCCGGGCCGCCTTCCGGGCGCCCCGCCCGTGCCCTAGGGTGACGCCCGTGGCCCAGGCCCCCGGCCGCATCCTCCCGCGGACGCTCCGGGTGCCTCCCAACCCTGCCGGTCCCTCCGCGGTCGAGGAAGAACCGGCCGGTGTCCCCGCCAGGGGAGGGTGGGCCACCGGCCGGTCCGTCCACCTCCGGCCCCTTCCGGCTCTCCGCCGTCCCCTTCCGTCCCCTTCCGGTTCCGGGCCCGCCGTAGCCTTCGCCCATGCTCACCGTGCGCTCCATCGCCCTCTTCGTCCTCGCCGCGCTGCTGGAGATCGGCGGCGCCTGGCTCGTGTGGCAGGGCGTCCGTGAGCACCGGGGCTGGGCGTGGATCGGCACCGGCATCGTGGCCCTGGGCGCCTACGGCTTCGTCGCCACGCTCCAGCCGGACGCCGACTTCGGCCGCATCCTCGCCGCGTACGGCGGGGTCTTCGTCGCCGGCTCGCTGGCCTGGGGCATGGTCGCGGACGGCTACCGCCCGGACCGCTACGACGTCCTCGGCGCGCTCGTCTGCCTGGCCGGCGTCGCGATCATCATGTACGTCCCCCGCGACCGCTGACGTCCGGCCGCCGGCGCCGCCGCACGGCCACCGCGGACGACGGCCGGAACGCCACGGGCAGCCGCCGCCCCGGCGCACCCGCCGCATATCCTGCGCACGGATCTGCCACGTCGCTTGCGCCCCAGGAGGCCCCTCATGAGCACCCGCACCGCAGTCATCACCGGCGCGAGCAGCGGAATCGGCGCCGCCACCGCCCGCCGGCTGGCCGCCGAGGGCTACCGTGTCGTGCTCACCGCCCGCCGCGCGGACCGGATCGAGGCCCTCGCCGCCGAGCTCACCGCCGCCGGCCACGAGGCCGTCGCCTACGAGCTCGACGTGACCGACCGCGCCGCCGTCACGGTCTTCGGCGTCTTCCTCGACGACTTCCCGGCCGTCGACGTCCTGGTCAACAACGCCGGCGGCGCCCTCGGCACCGAATCCGTCGCCACCGCCGACCCCACCGACTGGCGGGCGATGTACGAGGTCAACGTCCTCGGCGCGCTCAACGTCACCCAGGCCCTGCTCCCCCGCCTGCGCACCGCCCCCGACGGCGGCACCGTCCTGATCGTCTCCTCCACCGCCGGCCTCGCCACCTACGAGGGCGGTGGCGGCTACGTCGCGGCCAAGCACGGCGCCCATGTGATGGCCGAGACGCTCCGCCTGGAGCTGTGCGGCGAGCCCGTGCGCGTCGTGGAGATCGCGCCCGGCATGGTGAAGACCGAGGGGTTCGCCGTCACCCGCTTCCGCGGCGACGAGGAGAAGGCCGCCGCCGTCTACGCGGGCGTGGCCGAGCCGCTGACCGCCGAGGACATCGCCGACACCATCGCCTGGGCCGTCACCCGCCCGCCGCACGTCAACATCGACCTCCTCGTGGTCCGCCCGCGCGCCCAGGCCGCCAACCACAAGGTCCACCGCGAGAGCTGAGCCGCGGGCCCACCGGCCCCGGGGCCCCGGACGCGGGACGAAATGCGGATCGCGCTGAAGATCATCAAGGGTTACTTTCTTAGCGCGGCCGTCCTGGGGGACGGCCCTACGAAAGGGGAATCCCATGCGTGTCACCGGCTTCGACCACCTCGTGCTCAACGTCTCCGACGTCGAGCGGGCGCTGGCCTTCTACACCGGTCCGCTCGGCCTGGAGCCGGTCCGCGTGGACGAGTGGCGCGCGGGCGAGGTGCCCTTCCCCTCGGTCCGCGTCTCGCCGACGACGATCATCGACCTGTTCAAGCGCGACCGGGGCGAGTCCAACGTCGACCACATCTGCCTCGTCGTCGAGCCCCTCGACTGGCAGACCGTGATCGACGCCGGCACCTTCACCGTCACCGACGGCCCCGGCTCCCGCTTCGGCGCCCGCGGCGACGGCCAGTCCCTCTACGTCCTGGACCCGGACGGCAACACGGTCGAGCTGCGCTGGTACCAGCAGGACGCCTGACACACACGGCGAAGGGGCCCGGCACCCACCCGGGTGCCGGGCCCCTCCCGCGCCGGTCGCGTGCCCAGGCGCTCGACGCGGACGATCAGCCCTTGACGCAGACGACCTGCTTCAGCTTCGCGACGACCTCGACGAGGTCGCGCTGCTGCTCCATGACCTTCTCGATCGGCTTGTACGCCCCGGGGATCTCGTCGACCACACCGGCGTCCTTACGGCACTCCACACCGCGTGTCTGCTCCTCCAGGTCCCGCGTGGTGAAGCGCTTCTTCGCGGCGTTGCGGCTCATCTTGCGGCCCGCGCCGTGGGACGCGGAGTTGAAGGAGGCCGCGTTGCCGAGGCCCTTCACGATGTACGAGCCGGTGCCCATCGAGCCCGGGATGATGCCGAACTCGCCGCTGCCGGCGCGGATCGCGCCCTTGCGCGTGACGAGCAGGTCCATGCCCTCGTAGCGCTCCTCGGCCACGTAGTTGTGGTGGCAGGAGATGACCTGGTCGAAGGCCGGCTTGGCCTTGGCGAACTCCTTGCGGACCACGTCCTTGAAGAGCGCCATCATCAGCTCGCGGTTGTGCTTGGCGTACTCCTGCGCCCAGAACAGGTCGTGCCGGTAGGCCGCCATCTGCGGGGTGTCCGCGACGAAGACCGCGAGGTCGCGGTCGATCAGGCCTTGGTTGTGCGGCAGCTTCTGGGCCTGGCCGATGTGGTACTCGGCGAGCTCCTTGCCGATGTTCCGGGAGCCGGAGTGGAGCATCAGCCAGACCGAACCCGTCTCGTCGAGACAGAATTCAATGAAGTGATTCCCGGATCCGAGCGTTCCCATCTGCTTCGTGGCGCGCTCCTGACGGAACTTGACCGCATCCGCGACCCCGTCGAACCGCCCCCAGAAGTCGTCCCACCCCGACGTCGCCAGCCCGTGCAGCTTGCCCGGGTCCACCGCGGAGTCGTGCATCCCGCGGCCCACCGGGATCGCCTGCTCGATCCGGGAGCGCAGCCGCGACAGGTCGGCGGGCAGGTCCTCCGCGGTCAGCGAGGTCTTCACCGCCGACATCCCGCAGCCGATGTCCACCCCGACCGCCGCCGGGCACACCGCGCCACGCATCGCGATCACCGAGCCGACCGTGGCGCCCTTGCCGAAGTGGACGTCGGGCATCACCGCGAGGCCCTGGATCCACGGCAGGGTCGAGACGTTGCGCAGCTGCTGCATGGCGACGCCCTCGACCGTGGCCGGGTCGGCCCACATGCGGATCGGAACCCGGGCGCCGGGCACCTCGGTGTAGGACATGATTTTCCCCATTACCCCGTAAAAGAAAGATAACGCAAAAGCCGGACAAATCGCATGATTCATGGCAGTGAACCGGCGGACGCGGCGGCACGTGCGGTAGACATACTGTCCAGCCGCCGCCGGACCGGCGGCAACACGTTTTCGGGCGAGAGGGGCCACGGACAGTGCAGCGAAGGGCGTACGCACCGGCCGCCGCGCTGGTGGCGGCCGTGCTGACCGCGGGCCTCACCTCGTGCAGCGGGGCATCCGGCACCGGCGGCGGAGGCGACGACTCCAAGCCCGGCCAGCCCGGCTCCTCGGCCCCCGCCGGCGAGCCCGGGAAGTACCGCGGCCTCCCCGAACCCTGCGGCTACGTCAACCGCGACACGCTCCGCCGCCTGCTGCCCGCGGGCGAGAACGAGAGCGAGGCGGAGATCGAGAAGGTCTACAAGGGCCAGGCCGCCATCACCTACGACACCGACCGCCGCGTCGGCTGCCGCTGGCGGCTGGAGACCCCCGAGGGCACCCGCCACCTGTCGGTCGACTTCGAGCGCGTGGTGTCGTACCAGCCGGGCGTCAGCGACGAGCAGCGCGCGCAGCAGCTCTACGCCCGCGAGGCCACCGCCGCCCACATCCCGACCGCCGCCGCCTCGGCCTCCGGCTCGTCCGCCCCCGCCACCCCGGCGCCCTCCTCCGGCGCGCCGAGCGCCTCCTCCGGCGCGCACCCGCAGGGCGGCGCGGCGTCCGGCAAGCCCAGCGGCACCGCCTCCCCCTCCCCGTCGGTCCCGCCCTCTGGCTCGCCCTCGGGCCTGGCCCCGCGCGCCCTCGACGACCTCGGCGACGAGGCGTTCGTCGACGACAAGCTGAGCACCACGGGCTCCGGCGTGCACCGCGACATCGCGATCGTCTTCCGGTCCGCCAACGTCCTGGTGAGCATCGCCTACGACCAGTGGTCGACCGACCGGCAGCACGTCCCCAGCAGCGAGGACCTCCAGGGCCGGGCGCACGGCCTGGCCCGGGAGCTGGACGCGGGGCACTTCGGCAATTAGCCCGGCGAGTAACGTCCCACTTCGACCACGGCCGTGCGTCGGCCGCGTACCGTGCCGACCAGACCCGGGCGCAGCCCGGCCCGCCCTCGAACCTGAACGAGCGAAGGACCCATGCACCGAACAGCCCCGCGACTCGCCCGAATCCTCGCCTGCGCCGCAGTACCGGTGATGCTCGTCGCCACCGGCTGCTCGGACGACGACTCCGGCGACAAGAAGAAGGCCTCGGCCACGCCCTCCGCGGCGGCGACGCCCAGCGCCTCGCCGTCCGTCAAGGAGGCGACGTTCACCAAGCTGCCCGAGGTGTGCAAGACCGTCACCGAGAAGACGATCGACTCGATCGTGCCGAAGGCGAAGAAGAAGGAGGGGGAACCGCTCCCCGCCTCCGACTCCAACGACTCGGCGAGCTGCTTCTGGAACGGCCTCGACGACGAGGACCCCAAGGACATGCAGTTCCGCACCCTGACGGTCTCCCTGAAGCGCTTCGCCGCCGACCCGGCCCTGGGCTCGGGCGAGAAGCGCGCCCAGGCGTTCGTCGCCCAGCGGACCACCAAGGCGGCCACCGAGGACGGCGCCAAGGAGGCCAAGACCGAGAAGGTCGCCGACATCGGTGACGAGGCGAACAGCGTGGCCTCGGACTACCGCAAGAGCGACGACGACTACCGCAACGCGATCGTCGTCACCCGGACCGCCAATGTCGTGATCACCGTGAAGTACAGCGGCGCGGGCTACCAGGGTGCGAAGAACCCCGACGCGGAAGGTCTGATGAAGAACGCCCGGACCGCGGCGAAGGAGGCCGTCACGGCCGTCGCCGACGCCAACAAGAAGTAGCCGGCGAGAAGCGGCGGAACGGCGGAGGGCCGCCACCCGGTGTCACCGGGTGGCGGCCCTCCGCCGTGAACCGCTCGGGGCGTTACGCCGCCAGCAGCTTGCGCACCCGGTCCGCGCCCACGGCGAGGAGCAGCGTGGGCAGCCGCGGGCCGGTGTCCCGCCCGACCAGGAGCTGGTAGAGCAGGGCGAAGAAGGACCGCTGGGCGACCTTCAGCTCGGGCGTCGGCTTGGCGTCGGGCTCCAGCCCGGCCAGGACCTTGGGCACGCCGTAGACGAGCGTGGTGAGGCCGTCGAGCGACCAGTGCTCGTCGAGGCCGTCCAGCAGCAGCCGCAGCGAGGCGCGGGCCTCGTCGTCGAGGGCGGCGAGCGCCTCGGCGTCGGGCTCGGCGCGGACGACCGTGCGCGACTCGGCCGGGACCTGGGTGTTGATCCAGTGCTCGGCGCGGTCGAGCCGGGGCCGGGTCTCGTCCAGCGTGGTGACCGGGTTGGCCGGGTCCAGCTCGCCGAGGATCCGCAGCGTCTGCTCGTCGTGGCCGCCGGTGATGTCGACGACCGAGGCGAGCGTGCGGTACGGCAGCGGGCGCGGGGTGCGCGGCAGCTCACCGGCGGCCGTACGGGCGGCCCGGCTGTACGCGGCGGCGTCGGCGGGCAGCACCGTGCCGTCGGCGACCTTGGACTCCAGCTTGTCCCACTCGTCGTAGAGCCGCTGGATCTCCTGGTCGAAGGCGATCTTGAAGGACTGGTTGGGCCTGCGGCGGGCGTAGAGCCAGCGCAGCAGCGGTGCCTCCATGATCTTCAGCGCGTCGCCCGGCGTGGGGACGCCGCCCTTGGAGCTGGACATCTTGGCCATGCCGCTGATGCCGACGAAGGCGTACATCGGGCCGATCGGCTGCTCGCCGCCGAAGACCTTGCGGACGATCTGGCCGCCGACGACGAAGGACGAGCCCGGCGAGGAGTGGTCGACGCCGGAGGGCTCGAAGATCACGCCCTCGTAGGCCCAGCGCATCGGCCAGTCGACCTTCCAGACCAGCTTGCCGCGGTTGAACTCGCTGAGCAGCACGGTCTCGGAGTGCCCGCACACACAGGTGTAGGACAGCTCGGTGGTCGCGTCGTCGTACGCGGTGACGGTGGTGAGGTCCTTCTCGCACGCGCCACAGTACGGCTTGTACGGGAAGTAGCCCGCGCCGGAGCCGCTGCCGTCGTCCTCGGCGGCGGCGCCGGAGCCCTCGGCGGCCTCCAGCTCGGCCTCGTCGACCGGCTTCTGCTGCTTCTGCTGCGGCTTCTTGCCGGCCGCGGCGGGGTCCTTCTTCGTCCGGTACTGGTCGAGGATGGCGTCGATGTCACCGCGGTGCTTCATCGCGTGCAGGATCTGCTCGCGGTAGACGCCCGAGGTGTACTGCTCGGTCTGGCTGATCGGGTCGTACTCGACGCCGAGCTCGGCCAGCGCCTCGACCATGGCGGCCTTGAAGTGCTCGGCCCAGTTCGGGTACGCCGAGCCGGCCGGGGCCGGGACCGAGGTCAGCGGCTTGCCGATGTGCTCGGCCCAGGACTCGTCGATGCCGGGGACGCCGTTCGGCACCTTGCGGTAGCGGTCGTAGTCGTCCCAGGAGATCAGGTGCCGGACCTCGTGGCCGCGGCGCCGCATCTCGTCGGCGACCAGGTGCGGGGTCATGACCTCGCGGAGGTTGCCGAGGTGGATCGGGCCGGAGGGGGAGAGCCCGGAGGCCACGACGATCGGTTTGCCGGGGGCGCGGCGCTCCGCTTCGGCAATGACGTCGTCGGCGAAACGGGAGACCCAGTCGGCCTCGGTGCTCTGAGCCTGAGCCACGGCACTTCCTTCCATACGGTCCTGGCATGACCATTGTCCCAGACGAAAGGCGTGGCCCCGGGGTTGCCCGGGGTGCGGCGAAATCACCGAGGGGCCGTGGTACACGCATGGGATACTCGGTGGGACCTTCATGCCGCCTACCGGAATGGCACCCACCCCATGGCTTCGGTTCCCTCCCTCGCTTCCTCGCTCCACCAGCGCATCGCGGATGCCCTCTCGGCCGCCCTGCCGGAGGCCGGCGCCGCCGACCCGCTGCTGCGACGAAGCGACCGGGCCGACTTCCAGGCCAACGGGATGCTGGCGCTCGCCAAGAAGCTGGGGGGCAACCCCCGCGAGCTGGCGGCGAAGGTCGTCGAGGGCCTGCCCGCCGGTGACCTGATCAAGGACGTCGAGGTCTCGGGCCCCGGCTTCCTGAACATCACGATCACGGACGAGGCGATCGTTACGACCCTGGCCGCGCGCGCCGCCGACGACCGGCTGGGCGTGCCCTTCGCGGAGCACCCGGGCACCACGGTCATCGACTACGCGCAGCCGAACGTGGCCAAGGAGATGCACGTCGGCCACCTGCGCAATTCGGTGATCGGCGACGCGGTGGTGCGGATCCTGGAGTTCTCCGGCGAGCAGGTCGTGCGCCGGCACCACATCGGCGACTGGGGCACCCAGTTCGGCATGCTCATCCAGTACTTGATCGAGCACCCGCACGAGCTGGACCACGAGGGCGAGGTCTCCGGCGAGGAGGCCATGTCCTCCCTCAACCGGCTGTACAAGGCGTCGCGGACGCTCTTCGACTCCGACGAGGAGTTCAAGGCCCGCGCCCGGCGCCGGGTCGTCGACCTCCAGGCGGGCGACGAGGAGACCCTCGCACTGTGGCAGCGGTTCGTCGACGAGTCGAAGATCTACTTCTACTCGGTCTTCGACAAGCTCGACGTGGAGATCCGCGACGAGGACATCGTCGGCGAGTCCGGTTACAACGACATGCTCGCCGAGACCTGCCGCCTGCTGGAGGAGTCCGGCGTCGCCGTCCGCTCCAACGGCGCGCTGTGCGTCTTCTTCGACGACGTCAAGGGCCCGGACGGCAAGCCCTCGCCGCTGATCGTCCAGAAGTCCGACGGCGGCTTCGGCTACGCGGCCACGGACCTGTCCGCGATCCGCGACCGGGTGGGCAACCTCAAGGCCGACACCCTGCTGTACGTGGTGGACGCCCGGCAGTCCCTGCACTTCAAGATGGTCTTCGAGACCGCCCGCCGGGCCGGCTGGCTGCCCGAGGGCGTCAAGGCCGTCCAGCTCGGCTTCGGCACGGTCCTCGGCAAGGACGGCAAGCCGTTCAAGACCCGTGAGGGCGAGACGGTCCGCCTGATCGACCTGCTCGACGAGGCGATCGACCGCGCGACGGCCGTCGTCCGGGAGAAGGCCCAGGACCTGACCGAGGAGCAGATCGCCGAGCGCGGCGCCCAGGTCGGCATCGGCGCGGTGAAGTACGCGGACCTGTCCACGTCCGTCTCCCGCGACTACAAGTTCGACCTGGACCAGATGGTGTCCCTCAACGGCGACACCAGCGTCTACCTCCAGTACGCCTACGCCCGTATCCAGTCGATCCTCCGCAAGGCGGGCGAGGCCCGCCCGGCCGCCCACCCGGAGCTCGCGCTGGCCCCGGCCGAGCGCGCGCTGGGCATGCACCTGGACCAGTTCGGGGAGAACCTCGCCGAGGTCACCGCCTCCTACGAGCCGCACAAGCTGGCCGGGTACCTCTACCAGCTGGCCTCGCTCTACACCACGTTCTACGCCGAGTGCCCGGTCCTCAAGGCCGAGACCCCGCAGCAGGTGGAGAACCGCCTCTTCCTCTGCGACCTGACGGCCCGCACCCTGCGCCAGGGCATGACCCTGCTGGGCATCCGGACGCCCGAGCAGCTGTAGTCCGCGCCGGGGGGCGGGGTCAGTGCCCGCCCCCCAGTTCGAACCACATCAGCTTGCCGACCAGCCCCTGCGGCTGGTCCCGCAGCGCGAACCCGCCCCAGCTGTCGGCGCAGGTCATCACCAGCCCCAGCCCGCGCCCCTGTTCGGCCTCGCCGTCCGGCGGCGCGGCCCTGACCGGCGCCGGGAGCTTGGGGTTGGTGTCCCAGACGCTCACCCGCACCCGCTCCCCCTCGCCCTTCACCCGTACCGAGGCGGGGCCGTCGGAGTAGCGGTAGGCGTTGGTGAGCAGCTCGGAGGTCAGCAGCTCGGCGGTGTCGGCCACGGCGGCGAAGCCGTGCTGCTGGAAGATCGTGCGGAGGGTGCGCCGTGCGATGCAGGGGGCCAGCGGGTCGCGGGGGACCTGAAGCGTGTACTCCCAGTCGTCGGCCTGTTCCGGATCGGCCCGCTCCGGGTCGTCCTTCCTGACGTCGTCCTGCTCCGGGTCGTCGCCCATGCCCGCGCCTCCGTGGAGTGAGTGGCGTGGCACACACCGTAGAGCATCGGCTCTCCCCTGTGGCGGCCGGAGGCCGGGAACGCGAAGAGCCGGGAGCGGCCGTACGGATACGGTCGCTCCCGGCTCCGGCCGGATCGCGCGTGGCTAGAGCTGCCGCGCGACCTCGGTCGCCCAGTAGGTCAGGATCATGTTCGCCCCGGCGCGCTTGATGCCGGTGAGGGTCTCCATGATCGCCCGGTCGCGGTCGATCCAGCCGTTGGCCGCGGCGGCCTCGACCATCGCGTACTCGCCGCTGATCTGGTACGCGGCGACCGGCACGTCGACCGCCTCCGCGACCTTGGCGAGGATGTCCAGGTAGGGCAGGGCCGGCTTGACCATGACCATGTCCGCGCCCTCGGCGAGGTCGAGCGCGAGCTCGCGCAGCGACTCCCGGACGTTGGCCGGGTCCTGCTGGTACGTCTTGCGGTCGCCCTGGAGCGACGAGCCGACGGCCTCCCGGAAGGGGCCGTAGAACGCGGAGGCGTACTTCGCGGTGTAGGCGAGGACCGAGACGTCCTCGTGGCCGGTCTGGTCGAGCGCGTCGCGGATGACGCCGACCTGACCGTCCATCATGCCGCTCGGGCCGACCACGTGGACGCCCGCGTCCGCCTGGACCTGCGCCATCTCGGCGTAGCGCTCCAGGGTGGCGTCGTTGTCCACCCGGCCCTCGGAGTCGAGGACCCCGCAGTGGCCGTGGTCGGTGTACTCGTCCAGGCACAGGTCGGACATGATGACGAGGTCGTCGCCGACCTCGGCCCGCACGTCCCGGATGGCGACCTGGAGGATGCCGTCGGGGTCGGTGCCGGCGGTGCCGGCCGCGTCCTTCTTGGCGTCCTCGGGCACGCCGAAGAGCATGATCCCGGAGACCCCGGCCGCCAGCGCCTCGACGGCCGCCTTCCGCAGGGTGTCACGGGTGTGCTGGACGACCCCGGGCATCGCGGAGATCGGCACCGGCTCCTTGGCGCCCTCCCGCACGAAGGCGGGAAGGATCAGGTCGGCCGGGTGCAGCCGGGTCTCCGCGACCATGCGGCGCATGGTGGGGGTGGTGCGCAGGCGCCGGGGGCGGGACCCCGGGAACGTGCCGTACGTGGTGCTCAACTCCGTGCCCTTCTACGCGATCCGGGCCGCCGCTCGCTCGGGCGCGTGACCGGGTCGCCGGCCTCCAGGGCCGCGTCGCGCCGGGCCGCGCCGAAGTCCGCGAGCGCCTCGGCGAGCTTGTGCACCGAGGGCTCGGGCGACAGCACATCCACCCGCAGGCCGTGCTCCTCCGCCGTCTTCGCGGTGGCCGGGCCGATGCAGGCGATGACGGTGACATTGTGCGGCTTGCCGGCGATGCCGACCAAGTTCCGCACGGTGCTGGACGAGGTGAACAGCACCGCGTCGAAGCCACCGCCCTTGATCGCCTCACGGGTCTCGGCCGGCGGCGGCGAGGCCCGGACGGTCCGGTAGGCGGTGACGTCGTCGACCTCCCAGCCCAGCTCGATCAGGCCCGCGACCAGGGTCTCGGTGGCGATGTCGGCGCGCGGCAGGAAGACGCGGTCGATCGGGTCGAAGACCGGGTCGTAGGGCGGCCAGTCCTCCAGCAGGCCGGCGGCCGACTGCTCGCCGCTGGGCACGAGGTCGGGCTTCACACCGAACTCGATCAGCGACCTGGCGGTCTGCTCGCCGACGGCCGCGACCTTGATGCCGGCGAAGGCGCGCGCGTCGAGCCCGTACTCCTCGAACTTCTCGCGCACCGCCTTGACGGCGTTGACGGAGGTGAAGGCGATCCACTCGTAGCGGCCGGTGACCAGGCCCTTGACCGCGCGCTCCATCTGCTGCGGGGTGCGCGGCGGCTCGACCGCGATGGTCGGGACCTCGCTGGGCACGGCGCCGTA
This sequence comes from Streptomyces albireticuli, assembly GCF_002192455.1. Classification (NCBI taxonomy): domain Bacteria; kingdom Bacillati; phylum Actinomycetota; class Actinomycetes; order Kitasatosporales; family Streptomycetaceae; genus Streptomyces; species Streptomyces albireticuli. The sequence continues at coordinate 4,239,324 of NZ_CP021744.1, read as the reverse complement.
CGAACGGAGCTGGTCGGAGAGCGAGGCGGCCTGCTCCTTGGTGCGCGGCACGAGGACGTTCCAGCCGAACAGCGGCTTGGACTCGAACCACGAGAGCGGGTCGCGCTGCGCGGCCGCGCTGCGCTCGCCGACCACGGCTATGACGGGCTGCCCGCCGTCCGGGGACGGCAGGACCTTCGCCGCCTTGAGGACCTGGGCGAGGCTGCCCAGGGTGGCGGTCCAGGTGCGCTGGCGGGTGGTGGTGCCGGCGACGGTGACGGTCATCGGGGTGTCGGGCTTGCGCCCGGCGGAGACCAGCTCGGCGGCGGCCGCGACGACCGAGTCGAGGGTGGTCGAGACGACGGCCGTGACCTCGCTCGCGCCGACCTCGGCCCAGCAGGTGGCCGAGGCGGTGCGGGCGTCCACGAAGCGGACGTCCGCGCGGCCCTTGCCGTCCCGCAGCGGCACCCCGGCGTAGGCGGGCACGCCGACGGCCGTGGCGACGCCCGGCACCACCTCGAAGGTGATGCCCTCGTTGGCGCAGGCCAGCATCTCGTCGGCCGCGTTGCCGTCGAGGCCCGGGTCACCGAGGACCGCACGAACGACCCGCCTGCCGCCGCGCGCGGCCGTCATGACAAGATTGGCGGTGTCCCGAAGGACAGGTACTTCCGGGGTACCGACGGTTTTTGATGACTCGTCAGTAACCGTCTGCGCAGGCATGTCCACATGGGCGCGCGCGTGCGCGCGCACCACGTCGAGCACCTGCGGATCGGCGATCAGGACGTCCGCTGCCGCGAGTGCCTCCACGGCGCGCAACGTCAGCAGTCCCGGGTCTCCGGGGCCGGCACCGAGAAAGGTGACGTGCCCGTGCACGGGGTGGTTCGGGGCGGTGGGGTTCAAAGTGCTCGCTCCCCCATAAGACCGGCCGCACCCTTGTCGAGCATCGCTGCGGCGAGCTCGCGGCCAAGGGCCACGGCTTCTTCGCTGGACGACGGCACGGGGCCGGTGGTGGACAGCTGCACCAGCGTCTTGCCGTCGGTCGAGCCGACGACGCCGCGCAGGCGCATTTCGGTGACAACCTGCCCGTCGGCCAACAGGTCGGCCAACGCACCCACGGGTGCGGAGCAGCCGGCCTCCAGGGCGGCGAGCAGGGATCGCTCGGCGGTCACGGCGACCCGGGTGTACGGGTCGTCGAGCTCGGCGAGCCGGGCGACGAGCTGCGCGTTGGTCGCTGCGCACTCGACTGCCAGGGCCCCCTGGCCGGGGGCGGGCAGAACTGCGTCGGGGTCGAGGAACTGGGTGATGTCCTCGGTCCGACCGATTCGGGCGAGACCGGCGGCGGCCAGCACGACGGCGTCCAGCTTCCCGTCGGTGACGAAGCCGATGCGGGTGTCGATGTTGCCGCGGATCGGCACGGTCTCGATCTCCAGCCCGAGCGACCGCGCCCAGGCGTTGAGCTGCGCCGTGCGGCGCGGCGAACCGGTGCCGATCCGGGCGCCCTTCGGCAGCTGCTCGAAGGTCAGCCCGTCCCGGGCGATCAGCGCGTCCCGCGGGTCCTGCCGGACCGGGATCGCGGCCAGGGCGAGGTCGTCCGGCTGCGCGGTCGGCAGGTCCTTCAGCGAGTGCACGGCGAGGTCGATCTCGTCCGCGAGCAGCGCGTCGCGCAGCGCGGAGACGAAGACACCGGTGCCGCCGATCTGCGCGAGGGACTCCCGCGAGACATCGCCGTACGTGGTGATCTCGACCAGCTCCACCGGGCGGCCGGTCAGCTGCCGCACGGTCTCCGCCACCTGCCCGGACTGGGCCATGGCGAGCTTGCTCCGGCGGGTGCCGAGGCGCAGCGGGCGCGTAGAGGTGTCGGTCATGCTGGCTCCCGTGCTGTGGTGTGCGTGTCGGCGCGCGAGTCGGCCCGGCTGACCGCGGCCACCGCCTGCGGGTCCAGGTCGAACAGCTCGCGCAGCGCGTCGGCGTAGCCGGCGCCGCCGGGGGTGGCGGCCAGCTCCTTGATACGCACGGTGGGCGCGTGCAGGAGCTTGTCGACGACGCGGCGCACGGTCTGCGTGATCTCCGCGCGCTGCTTGTCGTCCAGGTCGGGCAGGCGGCCGTCGAGCCGGGCGATCTCGCTCGCGACGACGTCCGCGGCCATGGTGCGCAGGGCGACCACGGTGGGGGTGATGTGCGCGGCCCGCTGGGCGGCGCCGAAGGCGGCGACCTCGTCGGAGACGATGGTGCGCACCTGGTCGACGTCCGCGGCCATGGGCGCGTCGGCGGAGGCCTCGGCCAGCGACTCGATGTCGACGAGCCGGGTGCCCTCGATGCGGTGGGCGGCGGCGTCGATGTCGCGGGGCATGGCGAGGTCGAGCAGCGCGAGGGTCACGGCCGGCGCGGCCGGCGCGTCACCGCTCTGCCGGGGCACGGCGGCGCCCCCGGGCGTACGGGCCGCGAGGGCGCCCCGTATGGCCTCGGCGGTCAGCACCAGGCCGGTCGCGCCCGTGCAGGACACCACGACGTCGGCGCGCGAGAGCTCCTCGGCGACGGCCGTCATCTCCACGGCCTCGGCCGTGAACCCGGCGGCCCCGGGGCCGCCCGGCTCGGTGAGGATCGCGGCGAGGCGCCGGGCCCGCTCGGCGGTGCGGTTGGCGACGGCCACGTGCGCCACGCCCGCGCGCGCGAGCGTGGCCGCCGCGAGGGAGGACATCGAGCCCGCGCCGATGACGAGGGCGCGCTTGCCCAGGGCCCACTCGGGCACGGCGGTGCCTGCCGCGAGCTGCTCCAGGCCGAAGGTGACCAGGGACTGGCCGGCCCGGTCGATGCCCGTCTCGCTGTGGGCGCGCTTGCCGACCCGCAGGGCCTGCTGGAAGAGGTCGTTCAGCAGCCGGCCCGCGGTGTGCAGCTCCTGGCCGAGCGCGAGGGCGTCCTTGATCTGGCCGAGGATCTGGCCCTCGCCAACGACCATGGAGTCCAGCCCGCAGGCCACCGAGAAGAGGTGGTGGACGGCCCGGTCCTCGTAGTGCACATAGAGATACGGAGTGAGCTCGTCCAGCCCGACGCCCGTGTGCTGGGCGAGCAGCGTGGACAGCTCGGCGACGCCCGCGTGGAACTTGTCCACGTCGGCGTAGAGCTCGATGCGGTTGCAGGTGGCGAGGACCGTCGCCTCGGTGGCGGGCTCCGCCGCGAGGGTGTCCTGGACGAGCTTGGCCTGCGCGTCCCGCGTGAGGGCGGCGCGCTCCAGCACGCTGACCGGCGCGCTGCGGTGGCTCAGTCCGACGACGAGGAGACTCATGCCGGCATCACGGCGGGGACATCCCCGTCCGGGCCCTTCCGGCTCGCCGAGGAGCGGACGCCCGCACCCGAGCGGGTGGCCGCCGCGGCGGGCGCGACGGAGGACGCGCTGTCCTCGCCGGCCTTGCGCTGCTCGTGGAAGGCGAGGATCTGGAGCTCGATGGAGAGGTCGACCTTACGGACGTCCACGCCCTCCGGGACGGAGAGGACGGTGGGCGCGAAGTTGAGGATCGAGGTGACCCCGGCGGCGACCAGGCGGTCGCAGACCTGCTGGGCGGCACCGGCGGGCGTGGCGATGACGCCGATGGACACGCCGTTGTCGCTGATGATCGCTTCGAGCTCGTCGGTGTGGCGCACGGGCAGCCCGGCGACCGGCTTGCCGGCCATGGCCGGGTCCGCGTCGATCAGGGCCGCGACGCGGAAGCCGCGGGAGGCGAAGCCGCCGTAGTTGGCGAGCGCCGCGCCGAGGTTGCCGATGCCGACGATGACGACCGGCCAGTCCTGGGTCAGGCCGAGCTCACGGGAGATCTGGTAGACGAGGTACTCGACGTCGTAGCCGACACCACGGGTGCCGTACGAGCCGAGGTAGCTGAAGTCCTTGCGGAGCTTGGCGGAATTGACGCCCGCCGCGGTCGCGAGTTCCTCGGAGGAGACCGTGGGCACCGAGCGCTCGGAGAGCGCCGTCAGTGCACGCAGATACAGCGGTAGCCGGGCGACGGTGGCCTCGGGAATCCCTCGGCTTCGGGTCGCCGGTCGGTGAGTTCGGCCAGTTGCCACGGTGCTCCTGCGGGTAGAGCGGGGCTGCGGGCGGCGCCTCGTCCCAGGACCGCCCCGTCGAACGCAGGCTATGCCTTTGTGAACGCGTGCACAAAGATGGTGTCCGCTTTGTCCGGGCAAAGTGACCGGCGTCACGCGGAGTTTCGACCCGATCCGGGAACCATCGACCGCACCTCCGCGACCGCCGTACGGGTGGGCCTCACACCCGGGGTGCACCGACGGGAACACGCGCCCACACTCCCCGTCTCCCTGACCCCGCTCACCGACAAATCGACACATGATGGTAGTCGACCCAGGCACCCATTCGGGACGTTTCGATCCCGGGCGAACGGGCGCGGCACAATGGCCGCCATGACTCCGCTGCTGGGCCGACGCGCCCGTAAGAACCCCGCCGACAGCACGGTCACCCTGATCGGCAAGCCCGGTTGTCATCTGTGCGACGCCGCCGAGTCCGTCATCGCCGAGGTCTGCGGCGAGCTGGGCGCCCGCTGGGAGAAGAAGGACATCACCCAGGACGAGGAGCTGCACCGCAAGTACTGGGAGCAGATCCCGGTGATCCTGGTCGACGGCGCGCAGCACGACTTCTGGCGGGTGGACCCGGCACGGCTGAGGCGCGCGCTCGGCGCATGACGCGCGGGGAGTGACCGGACCGTCGCAGGATGTTCACACCACCGAATCGTCCCGGCTCCGGTTACCCCGAACACACTGGCTATGCTCCCCGTATGGCCGCACTGGGATGGATCACTCCGCGCAGGCGCTCCGCCACGGCACGCAGCGTGCTCGCCGGCGAGGCCGCGGCGGAGGCAGCCCGCAAGTCCGCGCAGGAGAACGAGGAGGCCGCGGAGGCCGCCGCGCGCGCCGCGGAGGAGTCCGAGGGCCCCGCCGAGCCGGAGTTCCCCGTCGCCGGCGACGTCCGGGCAGCCGCCTTCTTCGACCTCGACAACACGGTCATGCAGGGCGCCGCGCTCTTCCACTTCGGCCGCGGCCTCTACAAGCGGCACTTCTTCCGCAAGCGCGAGCTGGCGCGCTTCGCGTGGCAGCAGGCCTGGTTCCGGCTCGCGGGCGTCGAGGACCCCGAGCACATGCAGGACGCGCGCGACAGCGCCCTGTCGATCGTCCAGGGCCACCGCGTCTCCGAGCTGATGTCCATCGGCGAGGAGATCTACGACGAGTACATGGCCGAGCGCATCTGGCCGGGCACCCGGGCGCTCGCCCAGGCCCACCTGGACGCCGGGCAGAAGGTCTGGCTGGTCACCGCCGCGCCCATCGAGACCGCGACGATCATCGCCCGCCGGCTGGGCCTGACCGGCGCGCTGGGCACGGTCGCCGAGTCCATCGGCGGCGTCTACACCGGCAAGCTCGTCGGTGAGCCGCTGCACGGCCCCGCGAAGGCCGAGGCCGTCCGGGCGCTGGCCGCGGCCGAGGGCCTGGAGCTGGCCCGCTGCGCGGCCTACAGCGACTCCGCCAACGACATCCCGATGCTGTCGCTCGTCGGCTACCCCTACGCCGTCAACCCCGACGGCCGGCTGCGCAAGCACGCGCGGGAGCACGGCTGGCGGCTGCGCGACTACCGGACGGGCCGCAAGGCGGCCAAGGTCGGCATCCCGGCCGCGGCCGGCGTGGGCGCGCTCGCGGGCGGCGCCGCCGCGGCGATCGCCCTGCACCGCCGCCGCCGCTGACCCGGGGCCGGGGCCGACGAGGCCCCGGCGGACACTGACGGGCACTGACCGGCACTGACCGGCACTGACGGACCCTCGCGGGCACTGACAAGGCGCTGCCGGGCCCCGGCAGGCACGGCGCCGGCCCCCGAGAGATCCCCGGCGGGCGCACGGCGGGCCCGCGGCCGCCTCCGGGCGTCAACGCGGGGCACTCACATCGCGCCACCGGAGAGCGACAGCCACCCGGCCGTTCGACCACGGTGCGTAATCACCCGTCACTCTCAGGCAATCCTTTCTTCATACCCTCACACGGCCCCCCTCAGTCCTCCCCTGCCCGGATTGCCACAACACGCTGCCCATTCGGCCACACCCTCGCCAAATCCGGTCAACTTCCTTTCATAGTTCGATATTTGATCGGTCACCAAGAGGTAAGAGATCGAACGGAAACGGTGATTTGAGCAACTCGGTGTAGTGCTGCCTGTACGAAGCGTTATTCTCCTCAGACGCAAACCGGTACCCCCTTGTCCCTACGACGAGTGAACGGTTCCGTACTGCACGTGATGGAAGCTCTGCCTCTGGGAGTCCCGTGTACCCACACGTCGGGGTTGACGCCTCGGGCCTGGCTACGCTGCGCGCAACGGTCCTCGACCGTCTGCGCGGCTTCGTCCCCACCGCGTACGCCGTCCCTGCCTTCGCCACACCCGTCCCCGCCGGTCCCTGCTACGCCGGTCCCTGCTACGCCCTCGCCGAGAGCGGTGCCGCGGTCGGCAGACGCGCCCGCCGCGGCGCCGGTTCCGGTACGTCCACGGCGCCCACGACCACCCGCCGTCCGAGCGCCGACAGCGACAGCGCCCGCATGCTCGACCTGGTCGAGCGCGCCCAGGCCGGCGAGGCCGAGGCCTTCGGCCGGCTCTACGACCAGTACGCCGACACGGTCTACCGCTACATCTACTACCGCGTGGGCGGCCGGGCCACGGCCGAGGACCTCACGAGTGAGACGTTCCTGCGCGCCCTGCGCCGCATCGGCACCTTCACCTGGCAGGGCCGTGACTTCGGCGCCTGGCTGGTGACGATCGCCCGCAATCTGGTCGCCGACCACTTCAAGTCGTCGAGATTCCGGCTCGAGGTGACCACCGGCGAGATGCTCGACGCCAACGAGGTCGAGCGCAGCCCCGAGGACTCCGTCCTGGAGTCCCTGTCCAACGCCGCACTCCTGGAAGCGGTGCGCAAGCTCAACCCCCAGCAGCAGGAGTGCGTCACCCTGCGCTTCCTCCAGGGCCTCTCGGTCGCCGAGACCGCCCGCGTCATGGGGAAGAACGAAGGCGCCATCAAGACCCTCCAGTACCGCGCGGTGCGCACCCTGGCCCGCCTCCTCCCGGACGACGCACGCTGACCCGGTGCGTCCGTTCACTCACCAGCGGTCACATCTCCCAGGGCGCGTAACCCGGCCGCCGCGCCGCTCGTTGTGCGGGATGCAGACTCCCTGCGGTCACGCCATGCCCGCAGCCACTCACTCGAAGGAGTGGATGCGCTCATGGCGTGCAACCCTCCAGGTTTTCAGGGGAGTCGACCGTCATGACGAGAGGAGGTGCCGCCTGTGATCGCGAACGTTTCGGCGCACCGGCGGGCGAACGCCTTCGCCCAGGCCCTGGAGGACCAGGAACTCCAGGGCGCGGCGGCCACACAGCCCGGCCCATCGGTGGACGACACCGAGAAGGGCAAGCTGCTGGCGCTGGTGGGCGAGCTCGGCGGCCTGCCCGCGCCCGAGCTCGACCCCGAGACGAGAACGGTCCAGCGGGCGCGGCTGATCGCCGCCATGGAGACGCAGTTCGCCGAGGGGTCCGCCGGGATCCCCGAGCCCCGCTCGGGCCGCTCGTCGAAGCGCGGCGCGCACCGCGCGCTCAACCGCCTCAAGCCGCGCTCCCGCTGGTCCAAGGGGCTCGCGGCCGGCGGCCTCACGGTCGGCGTGGCGGCGGGCGCGTTCGGCGGCGTCGCCGCCGCCAGCTCCAGCGCCCTGCCGGGCGATCACCTCTATCCGCTCAAGCGCGGCATGGAGGACTTCCGCCTCGGCCTCGCCGACGACGACTCCGACCGCGGCGGGATGCTGCTCGACCAGGCGGCCACCCGCCTCCAGGAGGCCCGCCGCCTCCTGGAGCGCGGCCGCTCGGGCCCCCTCGACCACGAGGACCTGGGCGAGATCCGCAAGACGCTGTCCGGCATGCGCCACGACGTCTCGGAAGGCCACCGCCTGCTCCACCAGGCGTACAAGCGGGACCGCTCCCTCGGCCCCATCCAGCGCCTCTCGTCCTTCACGGCGCTGCACCGGGAGGGCTGGAGCCAGCTGCGCGACAAGCTCCCGGTCCAGCTGTCCGACGTCGGGGACGACGTCAGCTCGCTGATGGCGGCCATAGACCATGAGGTCGGCCCGCTGCGGTCGCTGCTGCCCACCTCCTCGGGCAAGCACGGCGGCGCCGAGCCCCACCCCGGCGTGTCCTCCCACGGTGCCTCGGGCCGGTCCGGCCACTCCGCCCCGCCGCCCCAGGCGTCCGCGGAGTCCGAGGGCAAGCACCCCGGCGGCCACGGTCAGCGGCGCTCCACGGCCCCCGGCGGCCATGAGGACCACCAGGGCCTCATCGGCGGCACGGGGCTGCTCCAGCCCCCGCCCAGCCCCGGGGGCTCCACCCCCGCCGGGCCCACGCACGGCGGCAAGGACGGCAAGCAGTCCAAGCAGCCGGACATCACCATCCCGCCGCTCCTCCCGGAGATCCTTCCGGGCCTCGGCATCCAGGGCGACGAAGAGAAATAGGGCAGCGGCACCGGCCGCCGCCCCGGCGGTCGGTGTTCTTCCCTCGGACTCCAGAAGAACACCGGCCGCCGCGACCGCTTCAGAAGAACCCGATCAGAAGAAGACCGACCGACGCTGGACGAGCAGCTTGTACAGCGTGTGCTGAATCGTTTCTCGCACCTGGTCGGTGAGGTTGAACATCAGCATCGGATCGTCCGCCGCCTCCGGCGGATACCCGTCCGTCGGGATCGGCTCGCCGAACTGGATCGTCCACTTCGTCGGCAGCGGCACCACGCCCAGCGGTCCCAGCCAGGGGAAGGTCGGTGTCAGCGGGAAGTAGGGGATCCCGAGCAGCCGGGCGAGGGTCCTGGAGTTGCCCACCATCGGGAAGATCTCCTCGGCGCCCACGATCGAGCACGGCACGATCGGCGCCCCGGCACGCAGTGCCGTCTGGACGAAGCCGCCCCGCCCGAAGCGCTGGAGCTTGTACCGCTCCGAGAACGGCTTCCCGATCCCCTTGAACCCCTCCGGCATCACCCCGACCACCTCGCCGCGCTCCAGCAGCTCCTGCGCGTCCTCCGCGCACGCGAGGGTGTGCCCGAGCTTGCGGGCGATCTCGTTGACGACCGGCAGGACGAAGACCAGGTCCGCCGCCAGCATCCGGATGTGCCGCCCCGCCGGGTGGTGGTCGTGCACCGCGACCTGGAGCATCAGCCCGTCGACCGGCAGCGTGCCGGAGTGGTTGGCGACGATCAGCGCGGCGCCCTTGTCCGGGATGTTCTCGACGCCCTTCACCTCGACCCGGAAGTACTTCTCGTACAGCGGGCGGAGCGCGGACATCACGACCTGGTCGGTGAGCTCCTGGTCGTAGCCGAAGTCGTCCACCTCGTACTCACCGGTGATCCGCCGGCGCAGGAAGTTCAGCCCGTGGGCCAGCTTCCGGTCCCAGCCGCCGTCGCCCTCGGACGTACCCGCCCCGCCCCGGCCGCTCTCCGCCGGGCCCGCCTGCGCGGGGACGGTGGGCGCCTCGGCGTCCTGCTCGGGCGCGGCCTGCGTGAGGACCCTCCCGACGGGCGCCAGGGCCGACGTGCGGTCCGTACGGGCCCGGCCCACCCGCTTGCCCTTCCGCTTGGCCCGCGGCTCCTCACCGAACGGGATGACCTTCGCGTCCGCCATCGTGGGTGCGCTCCTCAGTTCTGGCCACGGCCGGCAGGCAGGGCCGCGGCGATCCGGTCGACGGTACGGGCGAGGGTGGCGGGTGGCAGCAGCCCCGGGGCCCGGCTGCGCGCGTAGTCCTCGAAGGCTCCCGCGGTGGTGTAGCGGGGTTCGAAGCCCAGTGTCTCGCGCATCTGGGTGGTCCGGACGACACGGCCATGGGTGAGGAGCCGGATCTGCTCGGGCGAGAAGTCCGTCATGCCGGCCGAACGCAGCGCGGAGCCGACCCAGGTGACGGTCGGCAGGAAGAACGGCAGGGTGGGCCGTCCGAGGCGCCGGGCGGCCTGGGAGAGCAGCAGCACCCCGTCGCCCGCGATGTTGAAGGTGCCGCTGTTGAGCGTGGCCCGGCGCGGCTCGCCGGCGGCTATCCGCAGCACCTCGATGACGTCGTCCTCGTGGACGAACTGGAGCCGCGGGTCGAAGCCGAGCACGGTGGGCAGCACGGGCAGCGCGAAGTACTGGGCGAGCGGGGAGTCCGCGCGGGGCCCGAGGATGTTGGCGAAGCGCAGCACGCACACGGCCACGTCGGGCCGGCGGCGCGCGAAGCCGCGCACATAGCCCTCCACCTCGACGGCGTCCTTGGCGAAGCCACCGCTGGGCAGGGACTTGGGCGGAGTGGTCTCGGTGAAGATCGCGGGGTCGCGGGGCGCGGACCCGTAGACATTGGTGCTCGACTTCACCACGAGCCGCTTCACGCTGGGGGTCTTCTGGCAGGCGCCCAGCAGCTGCATGGTGCCGATGACGTTGGTCTCCTTGACCGTGGCCCGGCTGCCGCGCTTGCCCAGGGGGGTGCCGTTCACATCCATATGGACGACGGTGTCGACACGGTGTTCGGCCAGAAGCCTGCCGATCGTGGGATGGCGGATGTCCGCCCGTAGGAAATCGGCCCCGCCGAGATGGTGCTCGGGTGGCACCGCGTCCACCCCGATGACCCGGTCCACGTCGGGCTCGCGCTGGATGCGCCGGACGAAGCGGCCCCCCAGTTGCCGTGCGACTCCGGTGACGAGCACGACCTTGCCCAAGATCAGCGCCTTCCTTCCCCGCCCATGCCCCGGTTTGCTCGGATCACTCGGGCCCGTCGCGTCGCGCCACGAGTGGTGCTGCCGCGGCCACCGTAGCGGGTCGTTGTTGCGCTGTGATGACCGGCCGCTGCACGGAGCTACATTTCAAGCCGTAGCGAAAGCTTCACGCACCGCAACGCACCGCAGCCCCCCCACCGCCTGAGCGGTGGAGGGGCTGCGGGTCGAGCACAGCGGCGCTGCTTACTTCTTGTTGCGACGCTGAACACGCGTGCGCTTGAGCAGCTTGCGGTGCTTCTTCTTGGCCATCCGCTTGCGCCGCTTCTTGATAACAGAGCCCACGACTACCCTCGCTTACATCGATTCACTCGGTGCGGGGCGTCCGAGCCCACACGACCTACATCGGGCCAGCCTACCCGGCACCGGGCGAACAGCGTAATCCGAGGTCCACGTCAGGCTGTTTCCACCCCCACGTAGGACTCTCGGAGGTACTCGTGCACCGCTTGCTCTGGGACCCGGAACGACCTTCCCACCCGGATCGCCGGCAGATGACCACTGTGCACCAAGCGGTACACGGTCATCTTGGACACTCGCATCACCGCGGCGACTTCCGCCACGGTCAGGAACACGACCTCGTTGAGAGGCCTCTCGCCAGCAGCCATGACACACCTGAACCTTCCGCACATGACGCGCACCGGCTTCCCCTCCGGTGACTCCTCGTCGCTGCGCGCTCACTCCCCAGGTTAGGGGCGCGTGATGCGAGTGGGGAAGAGGAGCAGCCATCGGCCGCCTACTGTGACAGACACGCTCGATTGAGTACATAGCGAGTAAGCGGTCGGTAGTAATCAGACCGCACAGTGTCATCAAGCGGAACCACGACGGACACCCGCCCCTCGGCCTCTCCGACGAACGGCGCGGGGTCGTCCGAGTCCGCCAGCCCAATGGCCTCAATGCCCAGCTGACCTGCCCCGCAGACCCATCCGTGGTCCCCCACGACCAGGGCCGGCAGTGGTCCGTCCCCGTCCATCGCGGCAGCCAGCGCCGTACGAAGCGGGAGCGGCGAATGCGTATGTGCGCCCGGCTCACTTCCCGCCCCTCGCGCGCCGGGTTCACGCACCAGCGCGACGCCTCGAACGTAGTCAAGGTTGTAAGTGCGTACCCCGAACCGGGTCGTTATGTCGACACTTCGACCCTGCGCCGGGGTGAGGACAGTGCATCCCTTCGCCGAGAGCCCGGCGGCCAACCCGGCGTAGAAACCCAGGAGTCGGTGGGGGTGCCCGGTACCGAGCAGCACCGGTGCGCCTGTGGCTGCCACCGTCGCGAGCCGGTCCGCGAAGGCATCGAGTGCCGCGATCGTACGATCGGGGTCGATCACATCCTGCCCCGAGGCATGGTCCGGGTCGGCCGAAACCCCACACCTTCGGCCCATCAGCTGTAACAAATCCCCCAGGAGCCAGTCCCGTTCGGGCTCCAGACCGATCAGCGCCCGGGGGTCCCGGGCCACGAACATGCGGTACCGGTTCAGGCTCCGCTCCCGCGTGGTCGCCACGGGACCGGCCAGCCGGGCGGCCAGCAGATGGGCACGCAAGGTGCCGGGGCTCAACACAGGTCCGATGCTGGCGGACGCCCGGGCACCGCGTCGAAGTTCACCCGGGAGTTCCCACGCCTGGCCTAACGTACCGGCAAGTAAGCAAGCCGCACAGGCCACTCCAAGGGCATCGGCACCACCAGACGTACGTCCATCCGGGTTGCACACCTGTCACTGGCGTACAGCCCGCCCCAGGACCTCCGTTGGCCCCTCGCCCGCGGGTTCCCCCGGCCACCCGCACGTGGACGGCGCGGAGAGCCCCCGGGCCGACCGGCTCAGGGCAGCAGCCCGTGCGCGGGGAACACCGCCCGCCGCGCCGCCAGTATCGCCTGGTCCAGCCGGTCCGCCGGGTCGTACCCGTGGTCGTCGAAATCCCGCCATTCCGGAGTCCGGCCGTCCGTCATCCGCAGCGGGCCCAACTGCCGTGTACGACGGAACACTTCGGCCCGCCACTCCTCCGGCACCTCCGACTCCGGCGGCACCGGCCGCCCGGCCGCGACGGCCACCAGATGCGTCCAGGACCGCGGCACGACGTCCGCCACGGCGTAGCCACCGCCGCCCAGGGCCACCCACCGGCCGTCCGTGTGCTCGTGGGCCAGCGCGTGGCACGCCTCGGCGACCAGCCGCTGGGCGTCGACCGACACCGCCAGGTGGGCCAGTGGGTCCTCGAAGTGCGTGTCGGCCCCGTGCTGGGTCACCAGCACCTGCGGCCGGAAGGCGGCCACCAGCTCGGGCACCACCGCGTGGAACGCCCGCAGCCACCCGGCGTCTCCGGTCCCGGCCGGCAGCGCCACGTTCACAGCGCTGCCCTCGGCCCCCGGGGCACCCGTCTCCTCGGGCCAGCCGGTCTGCGGGAAGAGGGTGCGGGGGTGCTCGTGCAGGGAGATGGTGAGCACCCGCGGGTCCTCCCAGAACGCCGCCTGCACCCCGTCGCCGTGGTGCACGTCCACGTCCACGTAGACCACCCGTTCGGCGCCCAGCTCCAGCAGCCGGGCCACGGCCAGGGCGGCGTCGTTGTAGACGCAGAAGCCCGACGCGCCACCGGGCATCGCGTGGTGCAGCCCGCCCGCGAAGTTGACGGCGTGCAGCGCCTCGCCGCGCCACACGGCCTCGGCGGCGCCCACGGACTGGCCGGCGATCAGCGCGGCCGCGTCGTGCATCCCGGCGAAGGCCGGCACGTCGGCCGTGCCGATCCCGTACGAGCCGTCGGCGGCCTCCGGGTGCGCCGAGGCCTCGCGGACGGCCGCGATGTAGTCCGCGCGGTGGGCCAGCCGGAGCGTCGACTCCCCGGCCGGCCTGGCCGCGGTGACCCGGAGGGCGCGGTCGAGCCCGAACGCCTCGACCAGCCTCATGGTCAGCGCGAGCCGTACCGGGTCCATCGGGTGCCCCGGACCGAAGTCGTAGCCCGTTACTGCCTCGTCCCACATCAGCTGTGCACGGCCGCTCATGCCCGACACCGTAGCGGGCGGTAACGGGCCCGGAGACGGGGGTCCACGGCACCGGGATCAGACCAGGAGCCGCGGGAGTTCCGTCATTTCGCCGAAGTACGCGGTGGCTCCGGGCATCCGATCGCGCGGGGTCATGGAGGTGAAGGCGAATACGTCCATTCCGGCGGCCACGGCGGCCTCGATTCCCCGTGCGCTGTCCTCGACGACGGCACAGCGCTGAGGGTCCACGCCCATGGACCGCGCGGCGTGGAGGAAGAGGTCCGGCGCCGGCTTGCCCTTGCCGACGTCCTCGGAGCTGAAGATCCACTCTTCTTCGAACCACTCGTCCATGCCGGTGCGCCGGTGTCCGACCCGGATCCGCTCATGGGTGCCGGAGGAGGCCACGCAGTAGGGAATGCCCTCGGCGACGAGGAGCTCCAGGACCTCGGTGGCACCCTTTATGGGCTGGAGGCGCTCTTCGAACGCGGCGAAGGTCCGCGAGTGCAGGGTGTGGTCGAAGTCCGCCGGCAGCTGCTGCCCGGTCCGCTCGAGTACGAGGTCGTGGACGCGGTGCACCGCGGCGCCCATGTAGTCGCGGAGGGAGTCCTCGTAGGTGGTGGGGTGACCCAGCTCCGTGAGGTATGCGGCGAGGATCGTGTTCGCGATCGGTTCGCTGTCGACGAGCACACCGTCGTTGTCGAAGATGACGAGGTCATAGCGCATGACGTCACCCTAAACGCAAAAATGCCTCAGGCCCCGAGTGAAAACTCGGGGCCTGAGGCTAAAAATTGTTCGGCGGCGTCCTACTCTCCCACACGGTCCCCCATGCAGTACCATCGGCGCTGAAAGGCTTAGCTTCCGGGTTCGGAATGTAACCGGGCGTTTCCCTAACGCTATGACCACCGAAACTCTATGAAATTAACGAAACCGGATATCGACACGGGTCGTTACTTCAGAACCTACACAGTGGACGCGAGCAACTGAGGACAAGCCCTCGGCCTATTAGTACCAGTCAGCTCCAACCGTTACCGGTCTTCCACACCTGGCCTATCAACCCAGTCGTCTACTGGGAGCCTTACCCTCTCAAAGGAGGAGGGAGTCCTCATCTCGAAGCAGGCTTCCCGCTTAGATGCTTTCAGCGGTTATCCTTTCCGAACGTAGCCAACCAGCCATGCCCTTGGCAGGACAACTGGCACACCAGAGGTTCGTCCGTCCCGGTCCTCTCGTACTAGGGACAGCCCTTCTCAAGACTCCTACGCGCACAGCGGATAGGGACCGAACTGTCTCACGACGTTCTAAACCCAGCTCGCGTACCGCTTTAATGGGCGAACAGCCCAACCCTTGGGACCGACTCCAGCCCCAGGATGCGACGAGCCGACATCGAGGTGCCAAACCATCCCGTCGATATGGACTCTTGGGGAAGATCAGCCTGTTATCCCCGGGGTACCTTTTATCCGTTGAGCGACGGCGCTTCCACAAGCCACCGCCGGATCACTAGTCCCGACTTTCGTCCCTGCTCGACCCGTCGGTCTCACAGTCAAGCTCCCTTGTGCACTTACACTCAACACCTGATTGCCAACCAGGCTGAGGGAACCTTTGGGCGCCTCCGTTACTCTTTAGGAGGCAACCGCCCCAGTTAAACTACCCACCAGACACTGTCCCTGATCCGGATCACGGACCCAGGTTAGACATCCAGCACGACCAGAGTGGTATTTCAACGACGACTCCACACACACTGGCGTGCATGCTTCACAGTCTCCCACCTATCCTACACAAGCCGAACCGAACACCAATATCAAGCTATAGTAAAGGTCCCGGGGTCTTTCCGTCCTGCTGCGCGAAACGAGCATCTTTACTCGTAGTGCAATTTCACCGGGCCTATGGTTGAGACAGTCGAGAAGTCGTTACGCCATTCGTGCAGGTCGGAACTTACCCGACAAGGAATTTCGCTACCTTAGGATGGTTATAGTTACCACCGCCGTTTACTGGCGCTTAAGTTCTCAGCTTCGCCTGGACGAATCCAAGCTAACCGGTCCCCTTAACGTTCCAGCACCGGGCAGGCGTCAGTCCGTATACATCGCCTTACGGCTTCGCACGGACCTGTGTTTTTAGTAAACAGTCGCTTCTCGCTGGTCTCTGCGGCCACACCCAGCTCAGGAAGTAAATTCCATCACCGGACATGGCCCCCCTTCTCCCGAAGTTACGGGGGCATTTTGCCGAGTTCCTTAACCATAGTTCACCCGAACGCCTCGGTATTCTCTACCTGACCACCTGAGTCGGTTTAGGGTACGGGCCGCCATGAAACTCGCTAGAGGCTTTTCTCGACAGCATAGGATCATCCACTTCACCACAATCGGCTCGGCATCAGGTCTCAGGCTTCATGCTGTCCGGATTTGCCTAGACAGCGCCCTACACCCTTACCCCGGGACAACCACCGCCCGGGCTGGACTACCTTCCTGCGTCACCCCATCGCTTACCTACTACAAGTCTGGTTCGTCGGCTCCACCACTCCCCTCAACTCCGAAGAGATCGGGGCGGCTTCACGGACTTAGCATCGCCTGATTCGATATTGGGCGTTTCAAAGCGGGTACCGGAATATCAACCGGTTGTCCATCGACTACGCCTGTCGGCCTCGCCTTAGGTCCCGACTTACCCTGGGCAGATCAGCTTGACCCAGGAACCCTTAGTCAATCGGCGCACACGTTTCCCACGTGTGTATCGCTACTCATGCCTGCATTCTCACTCGTGAACCGTCCACAACTCGCTTCCGCGGCTGCTTCACCCGGCACACGACGCTCCCCTACCCATCCCAGCCCCCGTTGGGGGTATGTGCTGGAATGACACGACTTCGGCGGTACGCTTGAGCCCCGCTACATTGTCGGCGCGGAATCACTTGACCAGTGAGCTATTACGCACTCTTTCAAGGGTGGCTGCTTCTAAGCCAACCTCCTGGTTGTCTCTGCGACTCCACATCCTTTCCCACTTAGCGTACGCTTAGGGGCCTTAGTCGATGCTCTGGGCTGTTTCCCTCTCGACCATGGAGCTTATCCCCCACAGTCTCACTGCCGCGCTCTCACTTACCGGCATTCGGAGTTTGGCTAAGGTCAGTAACCCGGTAGGGCCCATCGCCTATCCAGTGCTCTACCTCCGGCAAGAAACACACGACGCTGCACCTAAATGCATTTCGGGGAGAACCAGCTATCACGGAGTTTGATTGGCCTTTCACCCCTAACCACAGGTCATCCCCCAGGTTTTCAACCCTGGTGGGTTCGGTCCTCCACGAAGTCTTACCTCCGCTTCAACCTGCCCATGGCTAGATCACTCCGCTTCGGGTCTTGGGCGCGCTACTCAATCGCCCTATTCGGACTCGCTTTCGCTACGGCTTCCCCACACGGGTTAACCTCGCAACACACCGCAAACTCGCAGGCTCATTCTTCAAAAGGCACGCAGTCACGACGCACCGAGCAAGCTCGATGCGCGACGCTCCCACGGCTTGTAGGCACACGGTTTCAGGTACTATTTCACTCCGCTCCCGCGGTACTTTTCACCATTCCCTCACGGTACTATCCGCTATCGGTCACCAGGGAATATTTAGGCTTAACGGGTGGTCCCGCCAGATTCACACGGGATTTCTCGGGCCCCGTGCTACTTGGGTGTCTCTTAAACGAGCCGTTGATGTTTCAGCTACGGGGGTCTTACCCTCTACGCCGGACCTTTCGCATGTCCTTCGCCTACACCAACGGTTTCTGACTCGTCTCACAGCCGGCAGACTATGAAAAAGAGATCCCACAACCCCGCATGCGCAACCCCTGCCGGGTATCACACACATACGGTTTGGCCTCATCCGGTTTCGCTCGCCACTACTCCCGGAATCACGGTTGTTTTCTCTTCCTGCGGGTACTGAGATGTTTCACTTCCCCGCGTTCCCTCCACACTGCCTATGTGTTCAGCAGCGGGTGACAGCCCATGACGACTGCCGGGTTTCCCCATTCGGACACCCCCGGATCAAAGCTTGGTTGACAGCTCCCCGGGGCCTATCGTGGCCTCCCACGTCCTTCATCGGTTCCTGGTGCCAAGGCATCCACCGTGCGCCCTTAAAAACTTGGCCACAGATGCTCGCGTCCACTGTGCAGTTCTCAAGCAACGACCAGCCACCCGTCACCCCCACCTTGCAGTGGAGTTCACCGGGGCCGGCGTTAGAAGGTTCAGACCGAAGTCCGTACCCTCAGACACCCAACAGCGTGCCCGGCCCGACCCAGATGAAATTCACGTTCCACGCCGAAGCAGTACTAGTGATCCCACCGGATCGTGCCGAATAGTCAACGTTCCACCCATGAGCAACCGTGCGAGTCATTCGCTCGCAGTCGGCTATATGCTCCTTAGAAAGGAGGTGATCCAGCCGCACCTTCCGGTACGGCTACCTTGTTACGACTTCGTCCCAATCGCCAGTCCCACCTTCGACGGCTCCCTCCACAAGGGTTGGGCCACCGGCTTCGGGTGTTACCGACTTTCGTGACGTGACGGGCGGTGTGTACAAGGCCCGGGAACGTATTCACCGCAGCAATGCTGATCTGCGATTACTAGCAACTCCAACTTCATGGGGTCGAGTTGCAGACCCCAATCCGAACTGAGACCGGCTTTTTGAGATTCGCTCCACCTCACGGTATCGCAGCTCATTGTACCGGCCATTGTAGCACGTGTGCAGCCCAAGACATAAGGGGCATGATGACTTGACGTCGTCCCCACCTTCCTCCGAGTTGACCCCGGCAGTCTCCTGTGAGTCCCCATCACCCCGAAGGGCATGCTGGCAACACAGAACAAGGGTTGCGCTCGTTGCGGGACTTAACCCAACATCTCACGACACGAGCTGACGACAGCCATGCACCACCTGTATACCGACCACAAGGGGGCGACCATCTCTGGCCGTTTCCGGTATATGTCAAGCCTTGGTAAGGTTCTTCGCGTTGCGTCGAATTAAGCCACATGCTCCGCTGCTTGTGCGGGCCCCCGTCAATTCCTTTGAGTTTTAGCCTTGCGGCCGTACTCCCCAGGCGGGGAACTTAATGCGTTAGCTGCGGCACCGACGACGTGGAATGTCGCCAACACCTAGTTCCCAACGTTTACGGCGTGGACTACCAGGGTATCTAATCCTGTTCGCTCCCCACGCTTTCGCTCCTCAGCGTCAGTAATGGCCCAGAGATCCGCCTTCGCCACCGGTGTTCCTCCTGATATCTGCGCATTTCACCGCTACACCAGGAATTCCGATCTCCCCTACCACACTCTAGCCTGCCCGTATCGAATGCAGACCCGGGGTTAAGCCCCGGGCTTTCACATCCGACGCAACAAGCCGCCTACGAGCTCTTTACGCCCAATAATTCCGGACAACGCTTGCGCCCTACGTATTACCGCGGCTGCTGGCACGTAGTTAGCCGGCGCTTCTTCTGCAGGTACCGTCACTTTCGCTTCTTCCCTGCTGAAAGAGGTTTACAACCCGAAGGCCGTCATCCCTCACGCGGCGTCGCTGCATCAGGCTTTCGCCCATTGTGCAATATTCCCCACTGCTGCCTCCCGTAGGAGTCTGGGCCGTGTCTCAGTCCCAGTGTGGCCGGTCGCCCTCTCAGGCCGGCTACCCGTCGTCGCCTTGGTAGGCCATCACCCCACCAACAAGCTGATAGGCCGCGGGCTCATCCTGCACCGCCGGAGCTTTCAACCCACCGAGATGCCTCGGCAGGTATTATCCGGTATTAGACCCCGTTTCCAGGGCTTGTCCCAGAGTGCAGGGCAGATTGCCCACGTGTTACTCACCCGTTCGCCACTAATCCACCCCGAAGGGCTTCATCGTTCGACTTGCATGTGTTAAGCACGCCGCCAGCGTTCGTCCTGAGCCAGGATCAAACTCTCCGTGAATGTTTACCGGTAATCCGGTGCACACACACGAGAGCGGCACAACCGGACGGAATAAGTCCAGTCGTGCACAGCGTCCTCGCTGTGTTGTTGCCTGCCAGCCCCGAAAGGCTCACAGGACTTTTCAAAGGAACCGCGTCCCGACCGAACGGTCGAGGACGGGGTATTTTATAGTCTGGCGTTGACTTTTGGCACGCTGTTGAGTTCTCAAGGAACGGACGCTTCCTTTGTACTCACCCTCTCGGGCTTTCCTCCGGGCGCTTCCCTTCGTTGTTTCCAACCTTACCAGATCCGTTTTCCGTTCCGTTTCCGGTCCGAATTCCGTTTCCGGCCCCCTGTTGGAGCGGGGTGTTTCGCGCCTTCCGGCGTGATCACTACTTTAGCGGATTTCCCCCGCGACTCCTAATCGGAGTCCGTTCCGAATTCCGGACACGCCGAAATCCATCCCGTTCAAGGGCCGTGCAGTAGAGATTGCCACCGGTGTGGCGTGAGTGGCCGCCTCGCAGTCCCTGGGGACTCCGTGGCAACTCGAAGAACTCTACACGAGCACGTAGGACCCATCAAACCCGTGGCGCAACCGGGTTTCAGGGGCGTACGGTCGGCTCATGACTCAGCATGCGTGCAGCTGCACCCAGCAGTGGTGGACCGCCTGACGGCGGCCCCGACTCTGCGCATGCAACCAACGGCCGCCGCCTCGGCGGCCGTTTTGCTGTCTGTGGCGGTGGGCCCTCTTCAAGGAGGCAGGAACCGATGACACGGATCTTCAGCGGCATCAAGCCCACCGGCCATCTGACCTTGGGCAACTACCTGGGTGCCGTCCGGCAGTGGGTCGAAGTGGACCAGCACAAGGCCGACGCGCTGTTCTGCGTCGTCGACCTGCACGCCCTGACCGTGGACCACGATCCGGCCCGGGTACGAAGGCTCAGCAGGCAGGCGGCGACGCTCCTCCTCGCCGCCGGCCTGGAGCCCGCCCGCTGCACCGTGTTCGTACAGAGCCATGTGGACGAGCACACCCGGCTCTCCTATCTCCTGGAGTGCACGGCGTCCGACGGCGAGATGCGGCGGATGATCCAGTACAAGGAGAAGTCCGCGCGGGAGCGGGCGGCCGGCGGCGGGGTGCGGCTCTCCCTGCTGACCTATCCGGTGCTGATGGCGGCGGACATCCTCGCCTATTCGGCCGACGAGGTCCCGGTCGGCGACGACCAGGCGCAACACGTCGAACTCACCCGCGACCTGGCGGTCCGCTTCAACCAGCGGTACGGGCACACCTTCACCGTGCCGAAGGCCGTGGTCCCCTCCGTCGCCGCCCGGGTCATGGACCTCCAGGACCCGACGTCGAAGATGGGGAAGTCGCACGCGGAGACCGCGGGGATCGTCTATCTCCTCGACGAGCCGGACGCCGCGCGGAAGAAGATCATGCGTGCGGTGACCGACAGCGGCACCGAGGTCGTATACGACCGTGAGACGCGGCCCGGGGTAACGAACCTGCTGGAGATCCTCGCTTCGTGCACGGGCGGGAAGCCTGACGAGCTCGCCGGGACGTACGAGTCGTACGGGGCGCTGAAGCGTGACACCGCGGAGGCGGTGCTGGAGCTGCTGCGTCCGGTACGGGACCGGCACGCGGAGCTGTGCGCGGACCCGGGGTATGTGGACGCGGTGCTGCGCGAGGGTGCCGGGCGGGCGCGGGAGCTGGCCCGGCCGACGGTCGACGCGGCGTACGCGGCGATCGGTCTGCTGCCGCCCGCCTGAACTCCGCGGACGTCCCTCGCCCCGAAGTTCCGGGACGGCGTGCCCTGAGGCCCGCCGTCCCGGAGCTGCCCCGTCCTGTGTCCGGTACCGCCCGAAGCCCGGAGCCCGGAGCCCGTGTCCTGCTGCTGGCTGAAGCTCAGGCCTGCCCGGAAGCCAGTTCGCGGCTACGGTCGCGGGCTGCCTCGAGCGCGGCGATCAGCGCGGCTCGTACGCCGTGGCGCTCCAGCTCCCGGATCGCGCTGATGGTCGTACCCGCCGGGGAGGTCACCGCCTCGCGGAGCTTCACCGGGTGCTCGCCGCTGTCGCGCAGCATGACGGCCGCGCCGATGGCCGCCTGGACGATGAGGTCGTGGGCCTTGTCCCGCGGCAGGCCGAGGAGGATGCCCGCGTCGGTCATCGCCTCGACGAGGAAGTAGAAGTACGCGGGTCCGGAGCCGGAGAGCGCGGTGGCGGCGTCCTGCTGGGACTCGGGCACGCGGAGCGTCTTGCCGACCGGCTTGAAGATCGCCTCCGTGCGGAGCAGGTGCTCCTCCGCCGCGTGCGTGCCCGCCGAGATGACGGACATGCCCTCGTCCACCAGCACAGGGGTGTTCGGCATGACCCGTACGACCGCGGTGCCGGCCGGGAGCTTCTCCTCCAGGAAGGCCGTGGGGATGCCGGCCGCCGCGCTGATGACCAGCCGGTCCGCCGACAGGTGCGGGGCGAGCTCGTCCAGCAGCGCGGCCATGTCCTGCGGCTTCACGGCGAGGATCAGGGTGTCGGCGGCCTTCGCCGCCTCCAGGTTGCCGACCGCGTCGACGCCGTAGCGGGCGCGCAGGGCCTCCGCGCGCTCCGGGCGACGGGCGGTGACCAGCAGGTCGTCGGTCGACCAGCCGGCGCGGATCATCCCGCTGAGGAGTGCCTCGCCGATCTTTCCTGTGCCGAGGACGGCGACTTTCTGGGCCACGGAGCTCGCTCACCTCTTCGCTGCGCTGGGTTCCAGGGGCGTGCCCCGCCATCTTCGCACCCAGCGTGTGCGCCGCGCTCCGGCGCGAGGCGAACGCAAGACCACACAGGCACACGCCGGAGTGAACCGAGCATCCGATTCCGGCGGCCCGACCCCGCGTTTACACCGTGGTAACACGCCAACAGCTCAACCTACGGCGCCACTTGGACAGAATGACCGCGGGTGTCCACGGCACGCTCCGTCACCCTTTACCGTCCGCCGCCCCCACGACGACGTCTTCCCGCTGCCCGTACTCCCCCTTCGACAGGCAACGATCCGCATCGCTGTGCGCGCCGCCGCGCACTGGAGGCAAGCTCATGGACAAAATACCCTTCAGCCATGCCCGGAATGTGTTCTCCCGGGCCAAGCTCCGGTCAAACCATCCCCATGTCCGTCCCCGGACGAGCCTTGAGCGCAAGGCGGACCTCCGGGCCGACTTCACGGCTTCGCTCGTCGTCTTCCTGGTCGCGGTCCCCTTGTCCGTGGGCATCGCCGTCGCCTCCGGGGTCCCGGTCGAGCTGGGGCTCGTCACCGGCGTGGTCGGCGGCCTCCTCACCGGTCTCCTGCCGGGCAGCAGCCTCCAGGTCAGCGGCCCCGCCGCGGGACTGACCGTGCTCGTCTTCGAAGCCGTGCGGGAGTACGGGCTCGGGGCACTCGGCGCCCTGGTGCTCGCCGCCGGCCTGCTCCAGATCACCATGGGGGTGCTGCGCCTGGGGCGGTGGTTCCGGGCGATCTCCGTCGCCGTGGTCCAGGGGATGCTGGCGGGCATCGGCCTCGTCCTTATGGCCGGCCAGCTCTACGCCCTCGCCGACACCGCCCCTCCCGGCGGCGGCCTGGCCAACCTGGGCGGCCTTCCCGGACTGCTCGTCGACACCCTGGGCTCGTCGGACGCGATGTGCGCCGTCGCCGTCGGCGTCGGCACGATGGCCGTCCTGGTGCTGTGGCCCCGCTGGCGGCGCGGAGCCCAGGTCCTGCCCGGCCCCCTGGCGGCGGTCGCGCTGGCGACGGCCGCGGTGGCGGGCCTGTCGCTGCCGGTGGCGCGGATCCAGGTGAGCGGCCTGCTCGACGCCGTGCAGCCGCCCGGCTCCCGGGACCTCGCCCGGCTCACCGAGATGGGTGTGCTGGGCACCGTGCTGGCCTTCGCGCTGATCGCCTCGGCGGAGTCGCTCTTCAGCGCCGCGGCCGTGGACCGGCTGCACGACGGGCCGCGCACGGACTACGACAAGGAGCTGATCGCGCAGGGCGCGGGCAATACGGTGTGCGGGGCGCTCGGCGCGCTCCCGCTGACGGCGGTGATCGTCCGTAGCGCGGCCAATGTGAACGCGGGCGCCCGCACGAAGGCCTCTCGCGTCCTGCACGGGCTGTGGATGCTGGTCTTCGCCGCCCTACTGCCCTGGGCCCTGGAGATCATCCCGGTGGCAGCGCTCGCGGGTGTGCTGATCCACGCCGGCTGGAAGCTGATCCCCGGCCGCGACCTCGCCCGGCTGTGGCACGAGCACCGCGGCGAGGCGGTCGTGCTGGTGGTGACCACGGGAGCCATCGTCACGACGAACCTCTTCGAGGGCGTCCTCCTCGGCCTCCTCATGGCGATCGCCAAGGCGGCGTGGGAGACCTCCCATGTGCATGTGGAGACGGTCGGGGCGGAGGACGGCGTCGTCCGCGCCCGGGTGCTCGGGAACGCGAACTTCCTGCGCCTGCCGAAGCTGCTGGACGAGCTGGAGGAGTTGCCCCGCCCGGGGCACGGCGTGGAGCTCGACCTGAGCGGGCTGCGGCACATGGACCACGCTTGTAGGTCGGCGCTCTCCGCCTGGGCGGAGCGCAACGCCGCACCGCGGGGCGCGGTGGCGACGGGGCCACCGGTCGGGCCCTGAACCAGCACGCACCATCGGGGGCGCTCGGGGATTCCTGAGCGCCCTTCGACATGCGCCTCACTTCTTGCGCCGGCCGCACCCGGCTCTTCCACCAACTCCTCATGCCCCGAACGTCGTTACCGTCCCGCCTGGGCCCGCCGGAGCACGCGGGCCCGGGTCGCCGACAGGTGGAGGACCCGGACGGTGGACCGTACGACCTGCTCCTTGACGCGGGCTGCCGTGCGGCCGGTCAGGGCGGTGGGGCGGGGGCTGTCGTCCGCGTGCACCGGCTGGATGAGGCCGTCGGTCCGGCCGAGGCTGAGGCACTGCACGACGAAGCGGAAGTCGAGCGGCCGCGCGGGCCGGGACCGGAGGTCGGCGAGCACGCCCGCGGCGGCGTGGGCGCCGGTCGGCATGGCCGTCGCGCACGCCATGCGGAGGGAGCTGGCCGCCGCGTCGCCCGCCACGAAGACCGCGGGGTCGGTGGTCGAGCGGAGGGCGTGGTCGACGGCGATCCGGCCCGATGCGTCGAGGGCCAGGCCGGCCCCGGCCGCGAGGTCCGTCACCGGCCGCATGGCCGCCGCCCACACGACGACGTCCGCGTCGACATCGTGCGCCGACGCGGCCCGCCGGCCCTCCTCGACCCGTACGCCCATGGCGCCGAGGGTCGTACGGACGTGGGCGCGTCCCTTGGGCGAGAGGCCCGCGCCCAGGGTGCCGGCCGTGAGCAGGCGCGTCTCCCAGCGCGGGTTCGACTCGGCGATCTCCGCGGCGAGTTCGATGCCGGTGAGCCCACCGCCGACGACGGTGAGCCTGCCCGGTCCGTCCTGGAGCCGCTTGCGCAGTTCGGCCGCCGATTCCGCGGTGTAGGCGTGGTCGCCCACCGCGCGGGTGTCGGTGACGCTGCCGAGTGCGTAGACGAGTCGGTCGTAGAGGAGCGTGCGTCCGTTGTCCGTGCGGACCTGGCGGCCGGCCAGGTCCAGTTCGACGGCGCGGGCGGCGAGGTGCCGGATGCCGGTGCCCCGGAGGAACGCGGAGAGTGGGTGGCTCACCTCGGGGCGCCCTGCGGCGAGTTCGTGGAGCCGGACGCGTTCGGTGAAGCGGTCGGCGGGGTCGACGAGGGTGACCCGGGCATAGGGGGCCAGCCGGAGGGCCGCGGAGAGACCCGCGTAGCCGGCGCCGAGGACAACGACCTGCGAGGCGTGCGGAGAGTGCGTCATCATGCCCACTCGACGACGCGGCCGGCAGGAATGTGACATGGAGGCGGGGGCTGTTTCCGGTCACAGTGCCCGCACGTCCAGGTGCCGGAGTTTGTCGGGGTTGGCGACGGCGTCGACCTCGGTGATCCGGCCCTCGTGCACAGTGAACGCGAAGACCGAGACCCTGCCTCCCATGGGGTCGGCGAAAACCAGGCCGGGGGCGCCGTTGACCTCTCGCAGGAGGAGCCGCATGGTCAGCGGGTCGAGGCCGCGGCCGATCCCCAGGACGTAACGGGCCACCTTCTCCCGGCCGAGTACGGGCCGGCGCGCGGCCGAAACCTTGCCCCCGCCGTCCGACCGCCAGGTCACCTCGGGATCGAGGACGGCCAGCAGCCCGTCGAGGTCCGCGCCCAGGACGGCGGCGAGGAAAGCCTCGACGGTGCGCCGGTGCTCGTCCCGGTCGACGGACCGCCGCGGCGCTTCGGCCCGTACGCGCCTACGGGCCCGGGACGCCAGCTGCCTTACGGACACCGGGGTCCGCCCGACCACTTCGGCGATCTCACCGAAGGGCACGGCGAAGACGTCGTGGAGGATGAACGCCGTGCGCTCGGCGGGGGTGAGCCGTTCGAGGACGGCGAGCAGCGCTATGCCGACGGACTCGTCGAGCGTCACCCGGTCCTCGGGGCCGGGCGCGTCGGCGACGACGGGCTCGGGCAGCCACGGCCCCACATAGGTCTCGCGGCGCGCGCGGGCGGAACCGAGCTGGTCGAAGCAGATGCGGCTCACGACGGCCGTGAGGTACGCGCCCGGGTTGGCGGCCTCGTCGTCGGGCAGGTGCTGCCAGCGGAGCCATGCTTCCTGGAGGGCGTCGTCCGCGTCGGCCACCGAGCCGGTGATGCGGTAGGCGACGGCCCACAGTCGTGATCGGTGATTCTCGAAGTCGGCCAGCAGTGCCATGAGGGGCGCCGGCTCCTTCCGTCTCGTCCACGTCCGGTCCCACGGGGATTTCCATGGGACTCAAGGTGGGATCCGATGCGGAGCCCTATGCGGGGTCCGACAGGGGATCCATTGTGGAGACGAAAGAGGCCGGCAAAGTGTGACAACGCAAAAATGCCTCAGGCCCCGAGTGGAAACTCGGGGCCTGAGGCTAAAAATTGTTCGGCGGCGTCCTACTCTCCCACACGGTCCCCCATGCAGTACCATCGGCGCTGAAAGGCTTAGCTTCCGGGTTCGGAATGTAACCGGGCGTTTCCCTAACGCTATGACCACCGAAACTCTATGAAATTAACGAAACCGGATATCGACACGGGTCGTTACTTCAGAACCTACACAGTGGACGCGAGCAACTGAGGACAAGCCCTCGGCCTATTAGTACCAGTCAGCTCCAACCGTTACCGGTCTTCCACACCTGGCCTATCAACCCAGTCGTCTACTGGGAGCCTTACCCTCTCAAAGGAGGAGGGAGTCCTCATCTCGAAGCAGGCTTCCCGCTTAGATGCTTTCAGCGGTTATCCTTTCCGAACGTAGCCAACCAGCCATGCCCTTGGCAGGACAACTGGCACACCAGAGGTTCGTCCGTCCCGGTCCTCTCGTACTAGGGACAGCCCTTCTCAAGACTCCTACGCGCACAGCGGATAGGGACCGAACTGTCTCACGACGTTCTAAACCCAGCTCGCGTACCGCTTTAATGGGCGAACAGCCCAACCCTTGGGACCGACTCCAGCCCCAGGATGCGACGAGCCGACATCGAGGTGCCAAACCATCCCGTCGATATGGACTCTTGGGGAAGATCAGCCTGTTATCCCCGGGGTACCTTTTATCCGTTGAGCGACGGCGCTTCCACAAGCCACCGCCGGATCACTAGTCCCGACTTTCGTCCCTGCTCGACCCGTCGGTCTCACAGTCAAGCTCCCTTGTGCACTTACACTCAACACCTGATTGCCAACCAGGCTGAGGGAACCTTTGGGCGCCTCCGTTACTCTTTAGGAGGCAACCGCCCCAGTTAAACTACCCACCAGACACTGTCCCTGATCCGGATCACGGACCCAGGTTAGACATCCAGCACGACCAGAGTGGTATTTCAACGACGACTCCACACACACTGGCGTGCATGCTTCACAGTCTCCCACCTATCCTACACAAGCCGAACCGAACACCAATATCAAGCTATAGTAAAGGTCCCGGGGTCTTTCCGTCCTGCTGCGCGAAACGAGCATCTTTACTCGTAGTGCAATTTCACCGGGCCTATGGTTGAGACAGTCGAGAAGTCGTTACGCCATTCGTGCAGGTCGGAACTTACCCGACAAGGAATTTCGCTACCTTAGGATGGTTATAGTTACCACCGCCGTTTACTGGCGCTTAAGTTCTCAGCTTCGCCTGGACGAATCCAAGCTAACCGGTCCCCTTAACGTTCCAGCACCGGGCAGGCGTCAGTCCGTATACATCGCCTTACGGCTTCGCACGGACCTGTGTTTTTAGTAAACAGTCGCTTCTCGCTGGTCTCTGCGGCCACACCCAGCTCAGGAAGTAAATTCCATCACCGGACATGGCCCCCCTTCTCCCGAAGTTACGGGGGCATTTTGCCGAGTTCCTTAACCATAGTTCACCCGAACGCCTCGGTATTCTCTACCTGACCACCTGAGTCGGTTTAGGGTACGGGCCGCCATGAAACTCGCTAGAGGCTTTTCTCGACAGCATAGGATCATCCACTTCACCACAATCGGCTCGGCATCAGGTCTCAGGCTTCATGCTGTCCGGATTTGCCTAGACAGCGCCCTACACCCTTACCCCGGGACAACCACCGCCCGGGCTGGACTACCTTCCTGCGTCACCCCATCGCTTACCTACTACCACCTTGGGTCAGCGGCTCCACCACTCCCCTTTGTCCGAAGACTCCAGGGCGGCTTCACGGCCTTAGCATTAATGGATTCGATATTGGGCGTTTCAAAGCGGGTACCGGAATATCAACCGGTTGTCCATCGACTACGCCTGTCGGCCTCGCCTTAGGTCCCGACTTACCCTGGGCAGATCAGCTTGACCCAGGAACCCTTAGTCAATCGGCGCACACGTTTCCCACGTGTGTATCGCTACTCATGCCTGCATTCTCACTCGTGAACCGTCCACAACTCGCTTCCGCGGCTGCTTCACCCGGCACACGACGCTCCCCTACCCATCCCAGCGGGCGTTGGCCCTCATGCTGGAATGACACGACTTCGGCGGTACGCTTGAGCCCCGCTACATTGTCGGCGCGGAATCACTTGACCAGTGAGCTATTACGCACTCTTTCAAGGGTGGCTGCTTCTAAGCCAACCTCCTGGTTGTCTCTGCGACTCCACATCCTTTCCCACTTAGCGTACGCTTAGGGGCCTTAGTCGATGCTCTGGGCTGTTTCCCTCTCGACCATGGAGCTTATCCCCCACAGTCTCACTGCCGCGCTCTCACTTACCGGCATTCGGAGTTTGGCTAAGGTCAGTAACCCGGTAGGGCCCATCGCCTATCCAGTGCTCTACCTCCGGCAAGAAACACACGACGCTGCACCTAAATGCATTTCGGGGAGAACCAGCTATCACGGAGTTTGATTGGCCTTTCACCCCTAACCACAGGTCATCCCCCAGGTTTTCAACCCTGGTGGGTTCGGTCCTCCACGAAGTCTTACCTCCGCTTCAACCTGCCCATGGCTAGATCACTCCGCTTCGGGTCTTGGGCGCGCTACTCAATCGCCCTATTCGGACTCGCTTTCGCTACGGCTTCCCCACACGGGTTAACCTCGCAACACACCGCAAACTCGCAGGCTCATTCTTCAAAAGGCACGCAGTCACGACGCACCGAGCAAGCTCGATGCGCGACGCTCCCACGGCTTGTAGGCACACGGTTTCAGGTACTATTTCACTCCGCTCCCGCGGTACTTTTCACCATTCCCTCACGGTACTATCCGCTATCGGTCACCAGGGAATATTTAGGCTTAACGGGTGGTCCCGCCAGATTCACACGGGATTTCTCGGGCCCCGTGCTACTTGGGTGTCTCTTAAACGAGCCGTTGATGTTTCAGCTACGGGGGTCTTACCCTCTACGCCGGACCTTTCGCATGTCCTTCGCCTACACCAACGGTTTCTGACTCGTCTCACAGCCGGCAGACTGTGAAAAAGAGATCCCACAACCCCGCATGCGCAACCCCTGCCGGGTATCACACACATACGGTTTGGCCTCATCCGGTTTCGCTCGCCACTACTCCCGGAATCACGGTTGTTTTCTCTTCCTGCGGGTACTGAGATGTTTCACTTCCCCGCGTTCCCTCCACACTGCCTATGTGTTCAGCAGCGGGTGACAGCCCATGACGACTGCCGGGTTTCCCCATTCGGACACCCCCGGATCAAAGCTTGGTTGACAGCTCCCCGGGGCCTATCGTGGCCTCCCACGTCCTTCATCGGTTCCTGGTGCCAAGGCATCCACCGTGCGCCCTTAAAAACTTGGCCACAGATGCTCGCGTCCACTGTGCAGTTCTCAAGCAACGACCAGCCACCCATCACCCCCACCTTGCAGTGGAGTTCACCGGGGCCGGCGTTAGAAGGTTCAGACCGAAGTCCGTACCCTCAGACACCCAACAGCGTGCCCGGCCCGACCCAGATGAAATTCACGTTCCACGCCGAAGCAGTACTAGTGATCCCACCGGATCGTGCCGAATAGTCAACGTTCCACCCATGAGCAACCGTGCGAGTCATTCGCTCGCAGTCGGCTATATGCTCCTTAGAAAGGAGGTGATCCAGCCGCACCTTCCGGTACGGCTACCTTGTTACGACTTCGTCCCAATCGCCAGTCCCACCTTCGACGGCTCCCTCCACAAGGGTTGGGCCACCGGCTTCGGGTGTTACCGACTTTCGTGACGTGACGGGCGGTGTGTACAAGGCCCGGGAACGTATTCACCGCAGCAATGCTGATCTGCGATTACTAGCAACTCCAACTTCATGGGGTCGAGTTGCAGACCCCAATCCGAACTGAGACCGGCTTTTTGAGATTCGCTCCACCTCACGGTATCGCAGCTCATTGTACCGGCCATTGTAGCACGTGTGCAGCCCAAGACATAAGGGGCATGATGACTTGACGTCGTCCCCACCTTCCTCCGAGTTGACCCCGGCAGTCTCCTGTGAGTCCCCATCACCCCGAAGGGCATGCTGGCAACACAGAACAAGGGTTGCGCTCGTTGCGGGACTTAACCCAACATCTCACGACACGAGCTGACGACAGCCATGCACCACCTGTATACCGACCACAAGGGGGCGACCATCTCTGGCCGTTTCCGGTATATGTCAAGCCTTGGTAAGGTTCTTCGCGTTGCGTCGAATTAAGCCACATGCTCCGCTGCTTGTGCGGGCCCCCGTCAATTCCTTTGAGTTTTAGCCTTGCGGCCGTACTCCCCAGGCGGGGAACTTAATGCGTTAGCTGCGGCACCGACGACGTGGAATGTCGCCAACACCTAGTTCCCAACGTTTACGGCGTGGACTACCAGGGTATCTAATCCTGTTCGCTCCCCACGCTTTCGCTCCTCAGCGTCAGTAATGGCCCAGAGATCCGCCTTCGCCACCGGTGTTCCTCCTGATATCTGCGCATTTCACCGCTACACCAGGAATTCCGATCTCCCCTACCACACTCTAGCCTGCCCGTATCGAATGCAGACCCGGGGTTAAGCCCCGGGCTTTCACATCCGACGCAACAAGCCGCCTACGAGCTCTTTACGCCCAATAATTCCGGACAACGCTTGCGCCCTACGTATTACCGCGGCTGCTGGCACGTAGTTAGCCGGCGCTTCTTCTGCAGGTACCGTCACTTTCGCTTCTTCCCTGCTGAAAGAGGTTTACAACCCGAAGGCCGTCATCCCTCACGCGGCGTCGCTGCATCAGGCTTTCGCCCATTGTGCAATATTCCCCACTGCTGCCTCCCGTAGGAGTCTGGGCCGTGTCTCAGTCCCAGTGTGGCCGGTCGCCCTCTCAGGCCGGCTACCCGTCGTCGCCTTGGTAGGCCATCACCCCACCAACAAGCTGATAGGCCGCGGGCTCATCCTGCACCGCCGGAGCTTTCAACCCACCGAGATGCCTCGGCAGGTATTATCCGGTATTAGACCCCGTTTCCAGGGCTTGTCCCAGAGTGCAGGGCAGATTGCCCACGTGTTACTCACCCGTTCGCCACTAATCCACCCCGAAGGGCTTCATCGTTCGACTTGCATGTGTTAAGCACGCCGCCAGCGTTCGTCCTGAGCCAGGATCAAACTCTCCGTGAATGTTTACCGGTAATCCGGTGCACACACACGAGAGCGGCACAACCGGACGGAATAAGTCCAGTCGTGCACAGCGTCCTCGCTGTGTTGTTGCCTGCCAGCCCCGAAAGGCTCACAGGACTTTTCAAAGGAACCGCGTCCCGGTCAGAAGACCGGAGACGGGGTATTTTATAGTCTGGCGTTGACTTTTGGCACGCTGTTGAGTTCTCAAGGAACGGACGCTTCCTTTGTACTCACCCTCTCGGGCTTTCCTCGGGGCGCTTCCCTTCGTTGTTTCCAACCTTACCAGATCCGTTTCTCAGTCCGTTTCCGGTCCGAATTCCGTTTCCGGCCCCCTGTTGGAGCGGGGTGTTTCGCGCCTTCCGGCGTGATCACTACTTTAGCGGATTTCCCCCGCGACTCCTAATCGGAGTCCGTTCCGAATTCCGGACACGCCGAAATCCATCCCGTTCAAGGGCCGTGCAGTAGAGATTGCCACCGGTGTGGCGTGAGTGGCCGCCTTCGGACCGTCAGGCCCGTCTGGCAACCCGGAGAACACTACCCATGGGTCAAATCCGTGTCAACCCATGAGATGCCTTGCCTCAGTCGAGGTCGCTGAGCCTGCCGCCGGCGTCCGGCTGGGCCTCTTCCACCCGCCGCAGCAGGCGGGTGAGCATCTCGCCCAGCCGGTGCCGCTCCTCGCCCGAGAGGTCCTGGAGCAGCTCCTCCTCGAAGACCGTGGCCATCCGCATGGCCTCCAGCCACTTCGCCCGGCCCTCCTCGGTGATGCCGACGATCACCCGGACGCGGTTGCTCTCGTCGCGTTCCCTGGTGACGAGCCCCTCCGCGACCATCCGGTCGATGCGGTGGGTCATCGCGGCCGGCGTGAGGCCGAGGCGCTTGGCGAGGTCGCCGGGGCCCATGCGGTACGGGTCGCCGGCCAGGACGAGGGCCTTGAGGACCTCCCACTCGGGGTTGCTCATGCCGAGCTCGGCGGTCTGCCGCCCGTAGGCGACGTTCATGCGCCGGTTGAGGCGGCTGAGAGCCGAGACCACCTTCTCCACCTGCGGATCAAGGTCTTGGAACTCGCGCTGGTAGGCGGCGATCTGTTCGTCGAGGCTCGGCTCGGGGGCGCCGGGTGTGTCAGCCATGGGCCGCAGTATGGCACGAGTGATTGGCGTTAAAGCCCTTTGATGTGTACTCTTTAGCTTCGAAGTTTAGAGTTGAAGTCTTCAGCCTTGGACTGTCCCTCTCTATCGATCTTTCTTCCGATCTACCGATCTCTTCTACCTAAGGGGTGAGTGTGACCACCGCGATGGGCGCAGCACTGCGCCGGATCCAGCTGGGCAACGCGTTGAGCGCGTTCGGCAATGGCTTCACCGTTCCGTTCCTGTTCATCTATGTGTCTCAG
The DNA here is from genome assembly GCF_002192455.1 of Streptomyces albireticuli. Lineage (NCBI taxonomy): Bacteria > Bacillati > Actinomycetota > Actinomycetes > Kitasatosporales > Streptomycetaceae > Streptomyces > Streptomyces albireticuli. Next base: position 4,206,249 of record NZ_CP021744.1, on the reverse strand, counting down.
GTACGGGACCTCGGCGCGAGCACGGCAGGCATCGTGCTCGCGACGTTCGCCGTGGCCGCGCTCGTCGTGCTGCCCTTCACCGGTCGGGTCATCGACCGGCGGGGTCCGCTGCCGGTCGCCGTCGCGGGTACGGTCTCCGCCGCCGTGGGTTCGATGGGCCTCGGGCTCGCGGACAGTCAGTCCCTGGTGGTCGCGGCCGCTGCCGCGCTCGGCGCGGGTATCGCGGTGGTCCAGCCCTCGCTGGCCACGATGATCGTGTGGTGCTCGACGCCGAGCACCCGCTCGCGCGCCTTCGCGACGCAGTTCTTCCTCAACAACCTCGGCCTCGGTGTCGGCGGTCTGCTGGGCGGGCAGCTGGTGGACACCTCGGACCCGTCGAGCTTCGTGCGGCTCTTCGCGATCGAGTCCGTGATGTTCCTGGTCCTGGGTGCGGCCATCGCGACCGTGCGGCTGCCGAAGGCGCCCAAGGTCGAGGACGCGGTGCCGACCGACGGTGCCAAGGGCGGGTGGCGGACGCTGCTCGCGGACCGGGCCATGGTGCAGCTGTGTGTGCTGGGCTTCGTGATGTTCTTCGCCTGCTACGGCCAGTTCGAGTCGGGTCTCGCGGCCTTCGCCGTCGAGGTCACCCGGATCTCGCCGGCGACGCTCGGCATCGCCCTCGCCGCGAACACGGCGGCGATCGTGCTGGCGCAGTTCGTCGTCCTGAAGCTGGTCGAGCGGCGGCGGCGCAGCCGGGTCATCGCGCTGGTCGGTGTGATCTGGACCGTGGCGTGGGTGGCGGCCGGGATCTCCGGGCTCGTCCCGGGGGCGCACGGTGTGGCGACCGCGCTGCTGATCTCGACGTACGCCCTCTTCGGCATCGGTGAGTCGATGCTCGCGCCGACGATGGCCCCTCTCGTCGCGGACCTGGCCCCGGCGCGGCTCGTGGGTCAGTACAACTCGGCCTTCGCGCTCGTGAAACAGCTGGCGCTGGCCGTCGGTCCGGCGGTGGGCGGTCTGATGGCCGGTGGCGGCATGTACGTGGCGTACATCGTGATGCTGGTCGTCTGCTCGCTCGGCATCTCCGGGCTGGCGCTGCGGATGGGCCGTCGGCTCACCCCCGCGCAGGAGATCCCGCCGCGGGTGTCGGCGGTGCGTGCGAAGGGTGGCGTGGTCCGCGCCGGCAAGGAGGCCGGACGGACCGAGGGTGTCGAGCGGGCGAAGGTGTCGGTCTGACCCCGCGGGGCTGCCGCTCCTTTCTCCCCTCCCCTTCTATAGGGGCCGCACATATATACGTGTCATCGAACGGCTGTGGCCCGGAAACCTGGTTTCCGGGCCACAGCCGTTCGTCATGGGTGCCCGGCCGGCAGCGCGAACTCGCACCACACCGCCTTACCGCCGCCCGGTGTGCGGCGCGAGCCCCAGGAGGAGGCGATGGTGGCGATGATCGAGATGCCGCGTCCGGCCTCGTCGACGGGCTCGGCGCGGCGGCGGCGCGGGAGGTGGTCGTCGCCATCCGTGACCTCGATGATCAGCCTGCGGTCGGTGCGGCGCAGGCGCAGCCGCATGGGCGGGGTGCCGTGCTGGAGGGAATTGGCCACCAGCTCGCTCGCGGCCAGGACCCCGAGGTCGCGCAGCTCGGTCGGGAAGCGCCAGCTGACCAGGACACCCGACGCGAAGGCGCGGGCGCGGGGTGCCGCCTCGACGCCGCCGAGGAGCTCCAGGGCGGCGTTGTGGAAGAGCTCGGCGTCGTGGCCCGTGCGGGCGGGGTGCTGGAGGACGAGGACGGCGACGTCGTCGTCGTGGTCGGCGGTGACGCCGAGGGCGCGGATGAGCCGGTCGCACATGACCTGGGGCGAGCCGGTGGCACCGGCGAAGGCACGCTCCAGGGCTTCGACGCCTTCGTAGATGTCCTCGTGGCGCCGCTCGACCAGGCCGTCCGTGTAGAGCACGGCGCTGGAGCCCGGTCCGAGGGGCATGGTGCCGGAGGTGTGGAGCCAGCCGCCGGTGCCGAGCGGGGGGCCGGTGGGCTCGGCGGCGCGGCGGACCGTGCCGTCGGGGTCGCGGACGAGGATCGGGAGGTGGCCGGCCGAGGCGTAGACGAGGCGGCCCTCGTTGGGGTCGTGGACGGCGTAGACGCAGGTGGCGATCTGGGTGGCGTCGATCTCGGAGGCGAGGCCGTCGAGGAGCTGGAGGACCTCGTGGGGCGGCAGGTCGAGGCGGGCGTAGGCCCTTACGGCGGTGCGGAGCTGGCCCATGACGGCGGCGGCGCGGACTCCGCGGCCCATGACGTCGCCGATGACGAGGGCGGTGCGGCCGGCGCCGAGGGTGATGACGTCGTACCAGTCGCCGCCGACGGCGGTGTCCTTGCCGCCCGGTTGGTAGGTGGCGGCGACGCGCAGGTCGTCGGGCTGTTCGAGCTCCTGGGGGAGCAGGCTGCGCTGGAGGGTGACGGCGGCCTCGCGCTGGCGGCGCTCGCTGGCGCGCAGCCGCTCGGCGGCCTCGACCTGGTCGGTGACGTCGGCGGCGAAGACGAGGACGCCGGGCCGGTCGGCGTCCGGGGTGCCCACGGTGATCGGGGAGCAGGTGAAGGTGTAGTAGCCGTGACGGCTGGGGCCCGGGGGCTCGGTGGCGGTCGCCGGCGTGTCGGTGGCGTGCGGGACGGGCCGGGTTTCCGTCGTACTGGTGTCCGGCCCGCTGCCGTCCGCGGGAGCGGCTTCCGTGGTGCGGGCTTCCGGGGTCCGGGCGTCCGCGGTGACACGGCGGGACTTGACCGTACGGGGCCGGCCGCTGCGCAGGACCTGGTCCATGAGGGGGAGCAGACCGAGCTCGGTCAGCTCGGGGAGGGCTTCGCGGGCGGGGGCGCCGGGGGCGCGGGGGCCGAAGAGGGCGGCATAGGCGTCATTGACGTAGGCGAGGCGGTGGTCCGGGCCGTAGACGACGGCCACGAGCGCCGGGACCTGGCCGAGGAGGTCGTGGACCGACAGTCCGTCGAGGGTGGGGACGGCGTCCTCGGGGCCGGGTGCGGGGCAGCTGGGGGCCGAGGGGGCCGGTGGAGCGGTCTCGGCGCGGGCGGCGGGCACGGAGCCGCCCGCCGGGGGCGGAGGCTGCGGTGCGGGTGCGCCGCGGTCGGTCCGGTCCTTACGGTCGGTCCGGTCCTTGCGGTCCTTACGGTCGGCGCGATCGTTACGGTCGGTGCGCGCTGCGGCTCGGCGCTGTGTTCCGGGGAACCGGGCGCTCCAGCGGGTGAAGTTCACAGAGGATTACCTCGCGGAGTCGTTCCGGACCAGCTCGGCGACGTGTGATGGCTGAGCCGCGCGCCCGGCGCGGGGCCGCGGTTGACGGTGCGGGGGCCGGCCCCCGGGGGAATGCTGCAAACGTCCGAATCCTCGTAATTGTCACTCTTCGCAGGGACGAGCCCACCCATGGTCACACGACCAGTGTGGCCGACCGGACTGACATCCGTCAGACGTCGACCCCCGTGGGGGAGTTCCCGGCCCGCTCTCCGGGCCCACGACCTGCGTCAACTCGCTTCCGGATGACGTCCGGTGTCCGCGGCGAGTTCGAATTCGGCGCGCGGGTTCTCCAGCGAGCCGAGGGAGACGATCTCGCGTTTGAAGAGCCCGGTGAGGGTCCACTCGGCGAGCACGCGCGCCTTACGGTTGAAGGTGGGGATCCGGCTGAGGTGGTAGGCGCGGTGCATGAACCAGGCGGGGTAGCCCTTGAGCTTCTTGCCGTAGACGTGCGCGACGCCCTTGTGGAGGCCGAGCGAGGCCACGGAGCCGACGTACTTGTGCCGGTAGTCCTTCAGCGGCCGGTCGCGCAGGGAGGCGAGGACGTTCTCCGCGAGGACCTTGGCCTGGCGCACCGCGTGCTGGGCGTTGGGCGCGCAGTACGTGCCCTCCTCCTCCGCGGTGAGGTCGGGCACCGCCGCCGCGTCGCCGGCCGCCCAGGCGTGTTCGACGCCGTCGACGGTGAGGGCGGCCGTGCACTTGAGGCGGCCGTGCCCGTTGAGCGGCAGGTCGGTCGCGGAGAGGACCGGGTGCGCCTTCACGCCGGCGGTCCAGACGAGGGTGCGGGTCGGGAAGCGGGCGCCGTCGCTGAGCACGGCCACCCGGTCGACGCAGGAGTCCAGCCGGGTGTCGAGGCGGACGTCGATGTTGCGGCCGCGCAGCTCCCGGAGGGCGTAGCGGCCCATGTCCTCGCCGACCTCAGGGAGGATGCGGCCGGAGGCCTCGACGAGGATGAACCGCAGATCGTCGGGTTCGAGGTTGTGGTAGTACCGGGCCGCGTAGCGGGCCATGTCCTCCAGCTCGGCGAGGGCTTCGACGCCGGCGTAGCCGCCGCCGACGAAGACGAAGGTGAGCGCCGCGTCGCGGACGTCCGGGTCCCGGGTGGAGGAGGCGATGTCCATCTGTTCGAGGACGTGGTTGCGGAGCCCGATGGCCTCCTCGACGGTCTTGAAGCCGATGCCGTGCTCGGCGAGGCCGGGGACCGGGAGGGTGCGCGAGATGGAGCCCGGGGCGAGGATCAGCTCGTCGTAGTGGACCTCGATGGCGCCCGTGCTGTCCTCGCGGGTGGCGAGGGTGCTGATGGTGGCGGTGCGTTTGGCGTGCTCGATGGAGGTGACCTCGCCGATGACGACCTGGCACTTGGGGAGGGTGCGGCGCAGGGGGACCACGACGTGGCGGGGGGAGATGGAGCCGGCCGCGGCCTCGGGGAGGAAGGGCTGGTAGGTCATGTACGGCTCGGGGTCGATCACGATGATGTGTGCTTCGCCCCGCTTCGCCTTCCGCTGGAGGCGGAGGGCGGTGTACATCCCGACGTAGCCGCCGCCGACGATCAGAATGCGCGCCGGTTCCTTCACCAAGGCCCCTCCTCGCGATGTCGCCCGGCCCGAGGGGTGTCCGGCCGGGGTGCCGGGTCGCCCCGGCGAGCACAGCTCCCTCCCATGACGCACCCCCGGCGACGGTTTGTCCACAGGCCCGGCGAAATGTATGACCGGTCATGGAGGTGATCCCTCCGCGGCCGGGGTCCTGGGGCGGGAGACAGGCGCGCAGGTCAGGGTGGCTGTGGTGGGGTTGTGAGGTGGTGCAGAATCAGGCCGGAAGGGGCCCGTACTCCAATCGGGGATGGCCTGTGCGGAACTACCTCTTCTTTCTTGACCTGGGCTCAACTATGTTCGTACTCCGTCGGGGTGTCAGAGACGTGCCCCGGCAGTCAGGGCGGGGAGTCTCCGGGGGGAGACGTCATAACCGGGGGAACACATATGCATATTCAGGGCTCTCATTGGTCGACCGCTGTCGCGTCCGCTGACGCAGGTGGTGGCCGGAGCACTCCGCTGCGCGTGGACGCGCAGCGGAATCTCGAGCATGTGCTGCGAGCGGCTCGCGAGGTCTTCGGCGAGCTGGGGTACGGGGCGCCGATGGAGGACGTGGCGCGCCGGGCCCGCGTGGGAGTGGGCACGGTCTACCGCCGCTTCCCCAGCAAGGACGTGCTGGTACGGCGGATAGCCGAGGAGGAGACGGCTCGGCTGACCGAGCAGGCCCGTACGGCGCTGGGCCAGGAGGACGAGCCGTGGTCGGCTCTCTCCCGGTTCCTCCGCACGTCGGTCGCCTCGGGCGCGGGTCGGCTGCTGCCGCCGCAGGTGCTGCGGGTCGGCGTCGACGTGGAGGCCGAGGAGCGGCTGGAGCCGAGGGTGCCGCAGCAGCGGCAGCCGGGCGCCACCGGTGGTCAGCTGCACGAGCTGCGGCTCGTCGAGCAGCGGCCGGCCCCGGTCGACGAGCGGGACGACTCGGGTGCGGCAGCGCTGCTGGAGGTCGTCGGCCGGCTGGTGGACCGGGCGCGGGCGGCGGGTCAGCTGCGCGCGGACGTCACGGTCGCCGATGTGCTGCTGGTGATAGCGACGGCCGCGCCGTCGCTGCCGGACGCGGTGCAGCAGGCGGCGGCGTCCTCGCGACTGCTGGACATCCTGCTGGAAGGCCTTCGGTCGCGGCCGTCGGAGCAGTAGGGCCGGGCGGAGCACGTCCGGGCGGGGCCGCGGGCGATCCGTGAGTGAGCCGCGGTGCGGGCCGTGAGAGCGGCCCGTGCCGCGGGCGCCTCGCTCAGTGTGCCGCGGTGGTGGCGGGCCTCTGGCGACGGGCACCGCCGTCGACAGGGGACTGCCGCCGACCGGGTCCGACGGCGCTCCGGCTTCCGTTCCGTTTCACGAACCGTCAGGCTCGCTTCACGAACCGTCAGGTGGTCTGCGGGAGCAGGTCACGGGGCGCGTTCGGGCAATCCTTCCCCTTTCGGGTGATCTCTAGTACTCCTGGTGCGCCAAGACACCACGGATGAGTGGTTGCGGCTCGCGCTGCCCTCGTGACGGCCGACGCTGTGCCACGCTTCCGGATGTCCAAATGTGCTGGTGTGTACAGGGGCCTCCGCTATGGGTGTTGACGGGCCGGAAGAACCGCGCGGGAGCGATGAGGAAGGTGAGTCACCGCTCCCCCGTCACCTGCCTGTGCACGACGACCTCTCCCTTCCCGCCCCCTTCTCGCCCGACCTGGGCGCGCGCGGCATCGACGCGAGCGTGCCCCGGCAGCGCCAGGGCAGACATCGCGGCGGGGCGGGCACGGGGGCCGGGGAGAGCACCGCAGCGGGGTCGAAGGGTGGATCGGACGGCGCATCGGACAGCGGGTCCGACGGCGCCCCCTCCGGTTTCCTCGCCGAGATCTTCTCCGGGGCGGCCGGGGATTCCGATGCGCCTCCCGGTGCGGGTGCCGAAGCCGACGTACCGCCGTCCGACCTCGAGCTCGTCTCGCGGATGCGGGGCGGCGAGAGCGTGGCGTACGAGGAGCTGTACCGGCGGCACGCCGCGGCGGTCCGCCGGTACGCCCGTAGCTGCTGTCGCGACGACCACACCGCCGAGGACCTGACCAACGAGGTCTTCGCCAGGACCTTGCAGGCGGTGCGGAGCGGCGCGGGACCGGATTCGTCGGTGCGCGCGTATCTGCTCACCACCGTCCGGCGGGTCGCGGCGGCCTGGGGGAAGACCGCCAAGCGGGAGCAGCTGGTCGAGGACTTCGCGGTCTTCGCGGCCTCGGCGGCCGGCGCGTCCACCGCTCCGGACGACGACACCCTCGACCTGGCCGCCGATGTGCTGGCCATGCGGGAGGCCGAACACTCGCTGGCCGTGCGGGCGTTCCGCAGCCTGCCCGAACGCTGGCAGACGGTGCTGTGGCACACCACCGTCGAGGAGGGCTCCCCCAGCGAGGTGGCACCGCTGCTGGGGCTGACCGCCAATGCCACGGCGGTGCTCGCGCACCGGGCCCGCGAGGGTCTGAAGCAGGCGTATCTCCAGGCGCATGTGAGCACCTCGCTGACGGCGGGCGGCAACTGCGCGCGCTACGCGGACCGGCTGGGCGCCTTCGCCCGGGGCGGGCTGCGGGTGCGGGCCGAGCGCGGCCTGCGCAAGCACCTGGAGGACTGCGCGCGCTGCCGCACGGCGGCGCTGGAGGTCGCGGACGTCAACGAGCGGCTGCGTGTGCTGCTGCCGGTGGCGGTCATCGGCTGGTTCGCCGCCGATTTCTCCGTCAAGGCGGTGGCGGGGCTGGCCACGGGTGCGGCGGGCGCCGGTACGGCCGTCGGGGCGGGTGCGGCGGCGGCCGCGAGCGGGACGGCCGGGGGCGCCGGGGCCGCTGGTTCCGGCAGTGCCGGAGGCGCGGGTGCGGGTGGTGGTTCGGGGGGTGCGGCGGCCGGCGAGGGCCTCGGCGCGCCCGCGAAGATCGGCATCGCGGCGGGGGCGGTGGTCGCCGCCGGTGCCGTGGCCGCGTACGCCCTGATCGGGAACTCCCCCGCGCCACCGAAGAAGCCGCAGGCCAAGGCCACCGCGGCGCCGGTCGTGCCCGCGCCGCCCCGGAAGCCGGCACCGACCCCCTCACCGACTCCTCCGCCTCGTCCGACACCCACCCCCAGCCCGAGTCCCACGCCGACGCCGTCCGTGAGCAGCAAGCCGCCGGAGCCGCGTCACGCGGCCGCGCCGAAGCCACGCCCCACGCCGACGCCGTCCGCGCCCCGGCCGCCGGCGCCCAGCCCGAAGCCCACGCCTCCCCGGCCGCCGGTACCCAAGCCGCCCCCGAAGCCCACCCCGCCGCCCGCCGCCACGTACCCCCTCAACGAGATGGACTACGCGGGCGTGGGCGACGGCACCGGCCCCGAGATCCGGCCGGGCGTCAGCAGCTGGCTCTGGCAGCGGTACGGGCTGCGGATCGGCGGCGTGACGTACCGCGACGGCGTGAGCGTGAACGCCATGTCCTCCGTGACCGTCGATCTCAACCGCTCCTGCACGTCCTACGACGCCCTGGTGGGCGTCGACGACATGACGTTCGGATTCGGCTCGGCCCGGTTCTCCGTCTACGGCGACGAGACACGGCTGTGGCGTTCGGAGGTCGTGCGAGGCGGCGAGGCGGCGGTTCCCGTGCATGTACCGCTGGCGGGACAGCGGACGATCCGGCTGGTCGTCGAGCCGGGCTCCGCCTGGGGCACGATGACGGTGGCGGACTGGGCGGCGGCCCGGTTCAGCTGCGGCTGAGGCCACCGGCCCCGGCTTTCCCGGTCTTCACCGGCCCTCGGACGTCACCGCCCCGTCCCCGGTCCCACCCCGCCCGCCACCGCGCGCTGCCGTGGGGCCGCCGCGCCCGTCCAGCAGGTGCCGCGCCGTGCGAGCAGCCGCCGCAGCCACACCTCCGTGGAGACCAGTTCCGCCAGGCCGTCCAGGGGCAGGGCCCGGCCGTCCGCGGCCGCGTTCAGGGCGGCTCGTACGACTCTGGCGTCGACGAGGCCCGCGTCGGCCAGCAGCGGGGCGTCGAAGAGCTCCAGCAGGGGCTTCACGGAGGCTCTGAGGCCCGCGCGCACGGCCGCGGCGTGGGCGGCGTGCGAGGTGGCGCCCCAGCCGGGCGGCAGTTCACGGACCCCGGCCCCGGCGAGGACCGCGCGCAGGACGGACGCGCGCGCCCCCGGCTGCACCCGGAGCGCCTCGGGGAGCGCGCGGCAGGCCCGTACGACCTGGTTGTCGAGGAAGGGGGCGTGCAGGCGCTGGCTGCGGACCTCGGCGGCCTGTTCGAAGACCCGGTGGTCGGCCGCATGCCGGGCGAGCGCGGCGGCGGCGCGGCGCTCGCCGGGGCGCTGGAGGAGCCCTGAGGGCCGTACGGCGGCGGCATGGAGGCGAACCGATACTTCGGCCAGTGCCTCACCGGTGAGCCAGCGCGCCGCCGGACCCGGCCGGCACCAGGTCAGGGCGGCGAGCGAGGCGTCGACGGCGCCGCCCGGAACCACCGCACCCGGGGGCGGGCCGACGCCGAGGCCGGCGCCCGGGACGGCGGGCCCGTGCGGATCCGGCGGCTCGTCCGCGACGGCCGGGAAGCCGGGTGCCAGCAGTTGGCCCGCCACCGTCTCCAGTCCTTCCCGGTAGGACGTACGGGCCAGCCGGCGCGCCGCGCGGTAGACGGTGAAGGGCACGAAGAGGGACTGCGCCGAGGGGCCCTCGGCGCGGGCCAGGGCCGAGACGGGCCGCAGCAGGTGGCGTCTGCGGCGGTCCAGCAGCAGGTCGGCGAGGCGCGCCGGGTGGGCGTCGAGCACCTGGCGCGCCCCGTGGCCCACGAGGTGGTCGGCGCTGCCCGCGGCCAGCCGTCTGCGGTGGCGTTCGGCGGTGACGAGGGAGGGGCCGGGCTCGTCGGTCAGCGGCCCGCTCGCGAGGTCGGCGTACGGGAGGGCCTCTTCGCCGGCCGCGACGACGACGTGGTGCAGGCGGGGGTTCGCGGCCATGGCGCGGGCCCGTTCGAGCTCGTCCTCCCGCGCGCGGCCGCCGTCGGCCGCCAGGTCGTTGAAGGTGACGGCGAGGAGGCGTTCGCCGGCGCCGCTGCCGTGGCCGAGCGGGGTGCCGGGCAGGCCCGGCAGACCGGCCGCGAGCAGCGCCAGGGTGGCGGAGGCACTGCCTCCGGAGAGGTCGGCGCCGATGCCGGGGGCGGGTACGGCGGCGCCGCGCGCCGCGCGCCGCTGGGCGGGGCCCATGCCGGGGACGGGACCGGGGTCGAGGCCGTCGAAGCCCGGCGGTTCCGGGGCGTGGCGGGGGGCGGCGAGCCGGGTGCGGACGGCCTCGACGAGGGCGTCCCGTATGCCTTCGACGGCCTGTTCGGGGGCGAGCTGGGGGCCCGCGACGGCGAGCGAGGCGGTGGGCTCGTACCCGGTGATGTCGCGGGCGCCGTCGCGCAGCACCAGCGCGTGGCCGGGCGGTACGCGCCGTACGCCCAGGTAGGGCGTGCCGTCGCTCAGGGCCTCCGGGGAGTCGGGGCAGGCGAGCAGGGCGGCGAGGTGGCCGACGTCGAGCTGTGCCTCGATGAGGTCGGCGAGGGGCAGGGCCGCCGTGGCGTACGCGGTGCCGCCCGCCCATGCCGTGTGGAAGACGGGGCGGGCGCCGGCGAGGTCGCCCGCGACCGTGATGCGCCGGCCCACCTGGGCGACCGCGGTGTAGCCGCCGGGCCAGGCGGTGAGGTGGCGGAGCGCGCCGCCGCGCGCCGCGATCAGCCCGACCCGCAGTTCCTCGTCGCCGGCGCCGCAGCGGCCTAGGACGGCGAGGCGGGTGAAGGGGTCGGCCTGGACGACGCGGACCTCGTCGGGGCGCCAGTCGCCGACGGCCCACAGGGGTGCCGGGTCGCCCCAGAGGAGCTGGGCGCCGACGGGGTGGACGGTGGGCCCGTCGAGGCCGGCCGGGGTGCCGAAGCGGTCCGGGCCGTCGCCGTAAGGGGGCGCGGCTCGGGGTCCGGCCCCTGAGGCGGTGCTGCTCCACCCCACCAACCAGCGCATCGCCGCCTCCACAGGCTGTGGACAACCAACAGGTGCAGTCATCATGCACAGTGGACCGTCATTTGCGACGGCGAAAGCGGCGACAGTTCTGTTTCCTTTTCTCCTCAACCCGCCTGATAGCGGGGCGAGGTGGCGCCCTGGCGCCGCCACCACGAGCGCTTCCACCCGGCTCGCCGGGGCGAACAACGGCCGTCCGTAAGGCCGTTGCGGAGCACCGCACCGACCGCCGGACCGGTCACGCCCACTGCACGGGACATGCTGTCACGAGCGGGGCCTTGGGTGCCCGAGGTGTGCGGGCGCGTCGCGGCACCGGCGGGCGGATGGCCGGCCGGTGGTGCTGCCGGGTGGACGGCCGGTCGGGCGGAAGGGCGCCATCCAGGCTTGCCCTGCGGCGAGTTCAGGCCAAACTCGGCGGCGACGGACAGCCGGGGGCGCACTCGCGGGACGCTTCTTTCCGCCTCGCCCGAAGTGTGGCGGTACGGGCCCGGCACGCGAAGGTCCGGGAGGCGGCAGACCGCCTCCCGGACCACTCCGCCGCCCGCGGGGAATGAGGCGGCGGCTCCCCCAGCCCACTGGATCCAGTACAGCGGGCCAACCCACGCGCCTTCCATGGAACCGCGGTTCCTATGGCGTGGACAGAGCGCACGATGGGCGCACAGCCACACACAACCGGAGCACGTGCCCCTCCGTGCACGTCCGCACGGACCAGAATCTCGCCATCCGGGACAACACCTCTTAACGGTCGGGATCCGGGGAACTACGCTGGGTTTACGAATGCCCCGCGCCTATGCCGGGCGGGCGTCGCCGTTGTCGAGGGGTGCGCATGTCCAGGGAGCCACGCGGGCCGAACGAGAAGCTCGGCACCGTCCTCGTCCTCGCCGGGATCAGCAACGCCGGTCTCGCGCGCAGGGTCAACGACCTCGGTGCGCAGCGGGGATTGACGCTTCGCTACGACAAGACGTCGGTGGCCCGCTGGGTCTCCAAGGGCATGGTGCCCCAGGGCGCGGCCCCCCATCTGATCGCCGCCGCCATCGCGAGCAAGCTCGGCCGGCCGGTGCCGCTGCACGAGATCGGCCTCGCGGACGCGGATCCGGCGCCCGAGGTGGGGCTCGCCTTCCCGCGCGATGTCGGCCAGGCGGTGCGGTCCGCCACGGAGTTGTACAGGCTGGATCTCGCCGGTCGCCGCGGGGGCGGGGGCATCTGGCAGAGCCTGGCCGGATCCTTCTCCGTCAGCGCCTACGCGACGCCCGCCTCGCGCTGGCTGATAACCCCGGCCGACAGCTCGGTCGCCCGCGAGGCCCATCAGGTGGCCAAGGAGGCCGAGGTCGGCGGTGGTTCGGAGGGCGGGGCTCCGCAGCGGGTGGGCCACAGCGACGTGACGAAGCTGCGGGAGGCGGCGGAGGACGCCCGGCGGTGGGACTCCAAGTACGGGGGCGGTGACTGGCGTTCGTCGATGGTTCCCGAGTGCCTGCGGGTCGACGCGGCGCCGCTGCTCCTCGGCTCGTACAGCGACGAGGTGGGCCGGGCGCTGTTCGGCGCCACCGCGGAGCTGACCCGGCTCGCCGGCTGGATGGCCTTCGACACCGGTCAGCAGGAGGCGGCCCAGCGCTATTACATCCAGGCGCTGCGGCTGGCCCGCGCGGCGGCCGACGTGCCGCTGGGCGGCTATGTGCTGGCCTCGATGAGCCTCCAGGCCACCTACCGCGGCTTCGCCGACGAGGGCGTCGACCTGGCGCAGGCCGCCCTGGAGCGCAACCGCGGCCTGGCGACGGCCCGCACGATGAGCTTCTTCCGCCTGGTCGAGGCGCGGGCCCAGGCCAAGGCGGGCGACGCGCCTGCTTGCGGTACGGCGCTGAAGGCGGCCGAGGGGTGGCTGGAGCGGGCGCGGGCCGGTGACCCGGACCCGTCCTGGCTGGACTTCTACAGCCAGGAGCGGTTCGCGGCCGACGCCGCCGAGTGCTACCGCGACCTGCGCATGCCGCGGCAGGTGCAGCGCTTCACCGAGCAGGCGCTGGCCCGGCCGACGGAGGAGTTCGTCCGCTCGCACGGGCTGCGGCTGGTGGTGTCGGCGGTCGCCGAGCTGGAGTCGGGCAATCTGGACGCGGCGTGCGCGGCCGGGACGCGGGCGGTGGAGGTCGCGGGGCGGATCTCGTCGGCGCGCACGACGGAGTACGTCCGGGATCTGCTGCACAGGCTGGAGCCGTACGGGGACGAGCCGCGTGTGGTGGAGCTGCGGGAGCGGGCGCGGCCGCTGCTGGTGTCTTTGGGGTGAGGGGGGCGGGTCCCCTGTTCCCTGCCCCCTGTTCCCGGTCCGCTGTCCGCTGTCCGCTGGGTGGCGGACCCGCCTCTACCCGCGGAACGCCCCCTTCCTCTTTCTTCCGTCTCCGCCCTCCCCTCCTTCCGCAGCCGTCTCCGCCTCCCCCGGCTCCGCCCCCTGTGTGATCCTTTCGGCTGGATCCCGGGCCTGACCTGGGTTTCGAGCCGTTGTCAGTGGCGCAGGTCATCATGGGGACGGTGGGTGAGGCGCCGAGGGCGCCGGGTGCCGGTCGCGGATGTCCGGCCGGCGCGGGGAGGTGACGGTGGTGAGGGCGTACGACTGCGACGTACTGGTGGTCGGGGGCGGGATCGTGGGCCTCTCGACGGCGTACGCGATCACGCGCGCCGCTCCGGGTACGCGCGTCGTCGTCCTGGAGAAGGAGGCCGGCCCCGCGCGGCACCAGACCGGCCGCAACAGCGGAGTGATCCACAGCGGGATCTACTACCGCCCGGGATCGTTCAAGGCGCGGTTCGCGGTGCGGGGCGCGGCGGAGATGGTGAAGTTCTGCGCCGAGCACGGCCTGCCGCACGAGGTCACCGGCAAGCTGATCGTCGCCACGGACCACGCGGAGCTGCCCCGCCTGCACTCCCTGGCCCAGCGCGGCCGGGAGAACGGCATCCCGGTGCGGGAGCTGGGTCCCGCCCAGATAGCGGAGCACGAGCCGCACGTCCGCGGGCTGGGCGCGATCCATGTGGGCACGACGGGGGTGTGCGACTTCGGCGCGGTGGCCGGCCGGCTGGCCCGCCTCGCGCAGGACGCGGGGGCGTCGGTGCGGTACGGCGCGGAGGTGCGGGTGATCAGCCGGCGGGAGTCGGGGGTCGCGGTGCGCACGGCCGCGGGCGAGGTGCTGCGCGCCCGGGTCCTGGTCAATTGCGCGGGGCTGTACAGCGACGCCGTGGCGCGGCTGGCGGGGGACGACCCCGGCATGCGGATCATTCCGTTCCGGGGGGAGTACTTCGCACTGGACCCGTCCCGCGCGGAGCTGGTGCGCGGTCTGGTCTACCCGGTGCCGGACCCGGCGTTCCCCTTCCTGGGCGTCCACCTCACCCGGGGTGTCGACGGCACGGTCCACCTGGGGCCGAACGCGGTCCCGGCGCTCGCCCGGGAGGGGTACACCCGCGGGACGGTACGCCCCGGCGAGCTGGCGGGGGCGCTGGGCTGGCCGGGCGCCTGGCGGATGGCCGGGCGGCACTGGCGGTACGGCGCCGGTGAGGTGCGGCGGTCGCTGTCGAAGGCCGCCTTCACGGAGGCGGTGCGGCGGCTGCTGCCGGAGGTCTCGGCGGACGACCTGATACCGGCGCCCGCCGGGGTGCGGGCGCAGGCGGTGCTGCGGGACGGCACGCTGGTGGACGACTTCCTGTTCGCCGAGTCCCCGCGCGTGGTCCATGTGCTGAACGCCCCGTCCCCGGCGGCGACGGCCTCGCTGCCGATCGGGCGGGAGGTCGCGCGGAGGGCGCTGGCGGGGCTGGCGGCGCTGGGCTGAGGGGGCGGCGGGGTCCGGGCGCGGCGGGTTCGGGTACCGCGGGCTCGGGCAGGGCTCCGTGGGTCCGGGCAGGGCTCCGCGGGTCCGGGCCTCTAGTGAGCGCGGTCACGCGTGAGCCCGGTCCGGGGCGCCGGCACGCCCGTAGAATTGGGAGCACTGTGCCCGAGAACAATGCCCCCACCCCAGACAGCAGCGTCCCGGCGTCCGACGCCCGCAGGCGTGAGCCGATGTTCCCCGACGGACCGGCCCCGGATCCGGCGGGTTCGCACCACGAGCGCCGCATCCGTTCGTTCCAGCCGCGCCGCAGCCGCGTGACCACCGGCCAGGGCGAGGCCCTGCGCCGCCTGTGGCCGAAGTGGGGCCTGGACATCGACGGCCTGAGCCGCCTGGATCTCGGGGAGCTGTTCGGCGACCCGAAGCTGCCCGTCGTGCTGGAGATCGGCTTCGGCATGGGCGAGGCGACGGCGCAGATGGCCGCCGCCGACCCGGGCACGGGCATCCTGGCCTGTGACGTGCACACCCCGGGCCAGGGCAATCTGCTCGGCCTCGCCGAGCGGAACGGCCTGGCGAACGTCCGGGTCGCCAACGGCGACGCGATCATCCTGCTCCGCGAGATGCTCGCCCCGGACTCCCTCGCGGGCATCCGGGTCTACTTCCCGGACCCGTGGCCGAAGAAGCGGCACCACAAGCGCCGGCTGATCCAGCCGGAGTTCCTCGCGCTGGCGGCGACGCGCCTGGCGCCGGGCGGGCTGCTGCACTGCGCGACGGACTGGGAGCCGTACGCCGAGCAGATGCTGGAGGTGCTCTCGGCGGCACCGGACTTCGAGAACACCCAGCCCGACGGCGGCTTCGCACCGCGCCCGGACTTCCGTCCGCTGACGCGGTTCGAGGGACAGGGGCTGGACAAGGGGCACGTGGTGCACGACGTGATGTTCACGCGCAGGGAGCGCTAGGCGGGACGCCGGTAGGACGGGCCCGTGCCGTGGGGGAACCCCGGCGGGGGCCCGTGGTGGGACGGATGTCTCACGGGCGGAAAACCGCCCACTCCCCGACAGGGCCCTTCGTTAGGGTCATCGGGTGCATGAGTCCCCGCCCCACCACCAGCCGATCGCCGGGCCGGCGCCCGCCCACGGACAGCAGCCGAGCTTCCCCGCACTGCCCGCGCCGGCGGGCTGGCGCTACAAGCCGCGCCGGGCCCTGTGGGACAACAAGGCGGTGCGCGCGGGCGGGCTGATCCTGCTGCTCGCGCTCTGCGGTCTGGTCATCCTCGCGCTGGTGCGGGAGCAGACGGGCACCGAGGGCTTCCTGGTGGGCCTGGGGCTGGCGGTGCTGCCCGTACCGCTGCTGGTGGCGGCGTTCCGCTGGATGGACCGGGTCGAGCCCAAGCCCTGGCGGAATCTGATCTTCGCGTTCGCGTGGGGCGCGTGCGCGGCCACCCTGCTGGCGATCCTGGCGAACGGTTACGCCACGAAGTGGCTGCTGAACACGGTCGACGCCACCCAGCGGGCGGACGCCAACACGTGGGGCGCGACGTTCGTCGCGCCGGTGGTGGAGGAGAGCGCCAAGGCCGCGGCGGTGCTGCTGCTGTTCCTGTACCGGCGCCGGGACTTCAACGGGATCGTCGACGGAGTGGTGATCGCCGGGATCACGGCGACGGGCTTCGCCTTCACGGAGAACATCCTCTACCTGGGCAACGCGTTCGCGAACGACCAGAGTTTCGGCTACTCGGGGCTGCGCTCGACGACGGCGGCGACCTTCTTCATCCGCGTCCTGCTGTCCCCCTTCGCGCACCCGCTCTTCACCTCGATGACGGGCCTGGGCTTCGGCATCGCCGCGACCCTCGCCCCGCACCGGCGCGTACGCCGCTTCCTGATCCCGCTGGCGGCCCTGCTCACGGCGATGGTCCTGCACGGGGTGTGGAACGGCTCGGCGAGCCTGCCCGCGGTCGGCTTCCTGGCGGTCTACAGCCTGTTCATGGTCCCGGTCTTCGGCGCGCTGACCTGGCTGACGATCTGGTCCCGCCAGAACGAGCTGCGCACCGTACGGGCCCACCTCCCCGCCTACCAGGCGGCCGGCTGGCTCACTCCGCCCGAACCGATCGCCCTGTCCTCGATGCGCGCCCGAGGCATGGCCCGCGACCTGGCCCGCCGCACCGGCGGCCCCCAGGCAGCCCGCGCCGTGGCCGAGTACATCTCCTTCGCGACGTCCCTGGCCTTCCTCCGCCAACGCGCCCACAACGGCACGGCGGGCCCGGACTTCACGGCCCGCGAGCAGGAACTCCTGCACCACCTCTGGCAGCGGAAGCACTTGGCGCAGCCGGCGCTGGCGCATGCGGCGGGTGCGGTGCCGCGGCCGTTTGTGCCCCCGCCAGCGTGGGGCTGGGCCCAGGGCCCTGGGCAGTATCGCTAGCGGATTCCTAGATCGCGCTGGTGGCCTACCGGACCGCCAGCGTCCAGGTCGGCACTACCCTCTGAACCGTGCCCGAAGACACCGAGTGGACGCCCCCGGAAGGCTCCTGGGCCTCATCAGCGGCCAGGCGCCGCAACATGCAGGCGATCCGCAACAAGGACACCAAGCCCGAGCAGCTGATCCGCCGCCTCGTGCATGCCCAGGGCCTCCGCTACCGCCTTCATGCGCGCCCCTTGCCGGACCTCCGCCGGACGGCAGATCTCGTCTTCCGCCCGGCGAAGGTCGCTGTCTTCATCGACGGCTGCTACTGGCACGGCTGCCCGGAGCACTACCTAGCACCCCGGGTTAACGCCGGCTACTGGTCCGACAAGGTCGCCCGCAACATGGCGCGCGACCGGGACACGGACGAGCGCCTTATCGCGGCGGGGTGGCTCGTGCTCCGCTTCTGGGAGCACGAATCCTCAGACGACTGCAGTCTGAAGATCGCCGACGTGGTCCGCCGACGCCGGGCTGAGCTCGGCCTCTTGCCGGGCGGCGGGGACTAGATCCTCCTGGTTGCCCTCAGGGCGAAGGACAGCGGCGATGGCCCTTCCTACCGCTTCGGCAACCGGCGGCGGGAAGGCATTGCCCACCTGGCGGTACCGGGCCGTCTTCCCGCCTTCAAAGTGCCAGTGCCGCGGGAATCCCTGGATGATGGCGGCCTGCTCAACCGTGAGCATCGGACCGTTCTTCCTGAAGAGGTCCCGGTCAGGATCACACCTATCAGGGTCGTTGGCTACGCCCATGCCATCGATACCCAGCTCAGCCCACGCAGCCTTTGCCCGGCTAGGTCCAAGATCAGCCCCACCATGCTTCTTGGATCCACCAACGAGAGTCGGCGCCACACCACGCCCCTTGGCATGATCCCGCCACTTTTCGAGCGCGGCCTGCCCTCTGGCTCCGTAGGGCTGGCATCGCTCGCTCATGGTTTGGTCAAGAGCTTCCGCCACGGTGAAGACGCTGTCATCGCCTACCGGCCACTCGAACTTCGCATCAACAGTGAACTTTTTGTCGATCATGACGAGGATGGCTCGAGGCCTGAGCTGCGGAACCCCGTAACGGCAGGCTTCAATCAGCTCCCAGCCGCAGAAGTCGTAGCCGTACCCTTTCAGCTCTGCGACGATCTCGTCGCGGTAGCCCTGGAACTTCTTCTCCAGGATCCCCTTAACGTTCTCGATCATCACCGCCTTCGGGCGGAGCAGATTCACCAGCTGCCGCATCCTGGGGAACAGGTCACGCTCGTCTTCTGCCCCCAGTTGCCGACCAGCGACAGAGAACGGCGGGCAGGGCACTCCACCAGCAAGGAGGTCCAGCTCTCCGGGCTTCAGCGCGAACTTCGCGAGTTGCTGGTGAGCGAAGGGATCGACGTCGATGACGTCACCCTCGACGACCTCACAGCCTGCCCATTCGGGGTGATCACGCACGTTCGTGCGCAGCGTCTTGCACGCGAACTTGTCGATCTCCAGAAGAGCCAGATGACGGAAGCCGGCGTTGTGCAGGCCAACAGCCTGTCCGCCAGCACCAGCGCAGATCTCGATCGAGGTCAACGGCTGGCGTTCTTCGGTGCCGGCGGTCACGGCGGGTTCCTCCTGGTGCGACGAAAGCAGTTGCTCAAGTTTCGCAGAGAGAGCGATGAGCAACAGCATCCCGCTCCAGGAGTGTCCCCCACCTAGATTTTCGTCACTTCCAGCAGGACAGGTACACGGAGCCTGTGGCTAGCTCCCGTCCATGTGGTGCAGCAGGGCCGCGATGTCACTCGTCCCGAGGCCCGCCCCGACGGCGGGCTCTTCCTGCAGGTCAGAGAGCTGCTGCACGGAGGGGTCATCGAGGATCTTGCCCATGAACTCCAGCTTCTGGTCAAGGCGCACCTCAACCACCTGATCGATCGTGTTGCGGGCCGCCAGCACGGTGACCCGCGTCTCAGTGCTGGGATCCAAACCGAGCCGATGGATGCGGTCAAGGCTCTGCAGGAAACGGCCAGCCATGAAGTCCCTGTCCACGTACACGGCGTCGTGGCACACATGGTGCAGGCTGATGCCCTCACCCAGGGTCGCCGGGTTGGAGATCAGGACCATACAGCTGGGGTCCTCCCGGAAGCGCCGGATCTGCTCTTCGCGGTCGGGGGTCCCGCCATAGACGACTGCGGGCCCATACGCCTCCAGCAGCTTTTCCAGCGTCGTCAAGCTCCGCACGAACGTCGTCCACACCAGCGTCTTGCGCCCCTGCGCCGCGTTCGCGGCAACGATCGAGACGGCCTCCTTGTACTTGGGGGACAGCTCGTAGTCCGGAAGGTCCTGCAGAAGAGTGAACAGCGAGTCACCCTGAGGTATCTCCAGAGGCGGCAGCTGATAGGCCAGGGGCTCGTACTGGGTGGCGCCTTCGAGCAGCAGCGCCGGGCTCGTCGCGGCCATCAGCAATCGAAGCGCCGTCTTGCCGAGCGTGCTGAGATCATCACGTGCCCCGTTGTTCACGCCGGTCACCAGGGAGTTGTAGATCTCCGCGTGCAGGCTAGGCATGTCCACGTAGCGCATACGCACCTCCATCGGAGGCAGCCCGAGCTCCTGCTTGGTGGTACGGGTAAAGAGCGGCCTCAGCACAGTACTGGCGTGGCGGAGGTCCCCCCCTGCCACGGCCTGCACCACAGACCGCTGGCCATGCCCCGGCCACACGAAGCCCAGGAGGTTTTCCAGGTCTTTCGGGCCGTTCGGGGCCGGCGTACCTGTCAGGATCAGCCGACGGCGCGCGAGCGGACCGAGCGCCATGCACGCCGCCCCGTACGTGCCGCGCGCCCCCAGCTTCATGCGGTGCGCCTCGTCAAGGATGATCATGGAGGGCGCCGCCTGAAGCCAAGCCGCCAGCATGCCCAGCGAGCGGTCCAGCCGCTCGTAGTTAACGATCAAGACCTCGGCAAACGGGTCATGCGGGCCATCGGGGAACCACGGCCGCAGCGCGTGAACGAAGCAAGCTCCAGTCTCGTACTGCCAGGACTCATAGGCGGACTTGGGGCAGACGACCAGCAGTCTGCTCACCTTTCCCTGTGCCTTCTGGGCGGCATACACCGCAAGGGCCACACGGGTCTTGCCGGCACCCGGGACACTGAAATTCGCACCGTGCTGAAGCGACAGAAGCTTGGCGATGTCACGCCGCTGGAAGGCATTCAGGTTGGCCGTCCAACCGTCCCCGAGCATGCCCGGAACGTCGTCAGGCGAGATTTCCGGTGCCTGGTCAGGAGCATCGAGGCGCTTCTTGACGGCATCGGCGTCCTGGAGGATGCCGAGCACCAGTTCGCGAAGCTCCGGGTCCCACTCCACGCCCGTGTGGTGGGGCCAGGTGCTGATCGCGTTCAGCTGCGCGAGCAGGTCATCGATCTCGACCGACACGGCCAGCGGGCCAAGCTGGCCGCCCGTACGAAAACGGGCAGCCAGCTGAACCAAGTCTTCGCGGTAGTCATCCGTGGTGCGCAGGATGACCTTCGTACGCGACTCGTCAAAGGAGAGGCGCAAGGACGCCTCTGTGGCCGATTCGGCCATCAGGAGACCTCCACCGTTGCGGCATCGATCAGCCATGAGACGCCATCGCCCGGGTGGGCAAGTCCGCGGCCGGCCTGCTGGGCGAGCTTGCGAAGGCTCTCCCTGAGCTTCAGGACGGCCTCGTCGAACGCCTCCTCGTCGAGAGTCCGGGAAGCACGGGCCTGCACCAGGTCCACCAGGCACTGGTCAATGTCCGCGCAGGCATCCGCGAGCCGCGCCGGGGCAAGCTGCTTCCGCTTCCGCACCCGTGCGTCTCGGCCGGCAGAGTCGATCGCCTTATCGAAGGCACCCTTCGCCTGGTCGAAAAGCTTCTGTGCGCTACCGCCCTGCGAGCCAAGCAGGTCGATTTCCGCGCTTCGAGCGGAAGCCTTGGCACGGAGCACTTGGTCGTTGAGCGCCCGCGCGGCGGCAACGGCCTTCGTCGCACCAGGAACTGTCGCACCGAGCCCGGGGACTGACACCGTCTCCGGCTCACCGACGCCCGACGCCTTCTTCAGCTCCTCCGGAAGCTCCTTCCCCAAGTAATCCTTCTTCAGGAATTCCTCGTCGATGTGGCGGACATCCGTCTTGGAGAACCCCAAGAGGATGGCGACCAGCCGCATCTCCTTGAGTACCTCCGCCTGGTCCCGGTCGACTACTGCCAGCTTCTCGTAGCTGCGGTGGAGCTCCTTCAGCTTCTCCTGGTCATCCTCGAAGTCGACAAGCCGGAGCGCCGCGCCACCCCCGCTCTTGCTGCGCTCGATCAGCTCGCGGACGGTGCCCAGGATCCAGCGCTCCTGATGGTAGGTAGCCGTGCGGATGCGGAAGTCCTTCGCGATTGCATCGGGGGTACGCCCCAGCGAGGCCTGCTCCTCCATGGCCAGCAGGCGGTTGATGTACGAATAGTCGCGGCGGTGGTCCTTACGGAGCTGGAGCGCCAGCTCCACCGCGTTGATGTCAGCCCAGGTAAAAGACTCCGGAAGGACGCCCACGCGCATGGACTGCGCACCGATTTCCCGCAAGGCGGCGGCACGGGTGTTGCCGTTCACCAGCACGCCGTGATGGGTCACCAGACCGGGGTCGTTCTGGCCGAACTCCTTCAAGCTGTCCTTCAGCTTGTCGAAGTCGACGTCCCGGCGATCCGGGTTCGCCGGCTCGGCCTGGAGCAGGAACTTCAGATAGTCCTGGCTTTCGGCGCTCCACGGGTCCTTGTCGAGTGCCGCGTCGAGCTCCGGCTTATGACTGCGCTGAGCGCGGATGCGGTGCGTTCCAGGGTTGAAGTAGAGCCCGTTGAGGGGGAGGGTGATCACCTCGACGTGCAGGGGCTGGCCATTCAGGTCGATCGTGACGGACTCCCGGGTACCGCCCTGGCTCTGCGCCTCCTTCAGCCTCGTCTTGATCAGCTCGCTGAACTCCTGCGCCCGCGGGGGCGTTGCAAACTCTCGCAGCATGGTTCCGATTCCCTCGCTCACTCTTCCTCGTTGGCCGCGGCCCGCTTGACCGCTTCCCGGGATTCCTCCGGAAGGGTCCGGTACACACCCCACAGCTTCTCCAGGGCACTGGGCTTGCGGCCGTCGGCCTCAAGCCATGCGGCGAAGACCTTCCGCTCCAAGGGAGCGAGAGCCGTCACCTGGCTGACCACCTCGCCGAGGTCCACTTCACGCTCCCGGCCGCCGATCCGACAGCGATTGCACTCGGTGACAAACTGCACCTGCACAGAACCGTCTGCCAGCACCACCTTCCGCCGGGCGATGTCGAGCTGGGAGTCCTGCCCGCCGTCGTAGTAGGACTCACCCGCGCCGATGCCACAGGACCGGCAGAGGAAGCTGTCGGCCATCATGACCTTGGTCCGCTGAGATGCGGTAAGGCTGGACTTCGACTTCAGCGTCTTCGCCTGGCCAGGGATCCAGACTTCGGCCCCCTTACTGACGTACCTCTGCTCCTCCTGCTTGAGGGCAGGGTCCTCACGGCGCGTGTGGATCGTCCAGTCATGGTCACGGAGATCACGCATCCGGCGGTCAATCTGTGCCACGTCCGGGAATGCCTCGCGCAACTGCGCCTTGGTGAAGATGTTGCCTTCCCCCACCTCGGACTCCAGCCACAGGGCCGCGCGCACCTTGGTCCCGTACTTTCCGTCCCGCCAAGACGGCAGCGTCATGTAGAGCCTCCGCTCATCGTGTCTGCGGGCTCCTCTGGCAGGCCTAGAGCCAGCCACCCCCGGAGCCCATCTGGCAACTACTTCAGCGCATGATCAAACGAAACGCCAGTGAAAACTCTTGTTGCGTCTGAGTTCGCAACAGACCACTGCTGCACACTTGGTGAGCACGCACCGGCACAGCAACCGTGGGGGATGGACTATGCAAAAGCGCCGTCAAGCGGGTGTCGAGATCGATGGTGGCCTGCTGCCAGGCAGGAAGGCTCTTGTCGATGGGCTCTCAGAGTTGCACGCATCGCTGGAGCCTTCGGCTGCCCCAGTCCGGACGGTGGCAGAGCTTCTTTCCAGCCACTGCCAGTACCGCATCGCCGCGAGCACGGTGCACCGCTACCTCAGTGGAAGGCTGCCAGCACCGCGGCACTTCATAGAGAACCTGCACACCCTGGCCAATCTCACCTCGGGAGATAGAGCAGCTATCAAGCCACTGTCTCACTACCTCGCGCTACGCCAAGCCGCCGAGAAGACGGACTGCAGCTCCTGCAGAGCTCTCCGCCAGCAGGTAAGCACTCTGGAAGAGAAGGTCACCGCTCTGGAAGACGAGTGCGCGCATACCCGAACAGAGACCGTCTCGCTTCGGCTGCCCGCCAAGGGGCCGCAGTCCCCGTCGGGGGCCGGCCACGCTGCCGTTCGAGGGGGCAGCGAACCGGCAGCGCACCTGCCGGTCCCCCCAGATAAGGGGGACCGGCAGCGCACCGCGTCAGATGTTGCCGCCGCCAGGCAACTCGCGCAGAGAGCGGCTGAGCTGCTGGCGGAGGATGAATCCTCCGCCCTCGGTCTCCTTCATGGGACCACCGACGTGCTGACACCACTGGAGAGCGCGGCGTCTCTCGTCCTTCTGCGACAGCAGCACGACCAGCTGGCTGACGCTTTCATCCAGATCTACGGGCGCGAGCAGTCAGAGCGTGCGGTGATGTCTGTCGCGTTGCAGCTCCACGAGTACGGCATGCCCGACGACGCCGGCGCTGTACTGCGGGCGGCGGTGAGATAGCTCTTGAGTTTTTGCCAACCCGCCCGAAGCTCGGGTTTCGGTGGCGGGTGGCTGCCATCCGGCCGTGTCACCAGGGGATTTGGGAACCTGAGACTCGGGAGTCGGGATCCGAGCGATCCATGTACGGAATGGACGGTGGGGCTCTCCCCACCCTCCCTCCCAGCTCGCGCGGGCACGCACGTAAAGCACATGTGTTGACTTTCTGCAACCGAGTCGCCACGCCATGCTGTTGCTGTGTAGCGTGCGGCGCAACAAACAACCCCGGCCGGTGCTACCAACACCAAGCCGGGGTCTGACCACCTAGATCAGGAACGTGATCTCGTGGCTGACGTCCAGCCTACCCCTGCCCCCATGGCCGCACCCGGCTACGGCAAGCGAACCGCCCCCGATCAAGCCCCGCGCACCCGGGACGACTTCGCTCATCTCCCCGCCCGCGAGGCGTCCATCGCCGCTCACCTCGACCGGCTCCCCGACGGTGCCGCCGTCGACATCAAGACCCTCGCCAAGGAACTTCCGGCCTACGGGCAGCAAGCCGTGGCCTCCGCGCTCAGGGCCCTGTCCGCGGCCGGTCACCTGCGGCGTTTCAGGGAGCCCGTCGAAGGCTGTACGCAGTGGGTGTCGCGCTCGTACTTCTCTCGCACCGCGCGTGACGATGCCTGGTGGGAGACCTTCCTGGCGCGCAACGCCCGGCAGTCCGCGCCTTCGCCGGCCGCGCCTCCAGCCCAGGAATCCGCCCGGCAACAGGCGCCGCATGAGCGCTCACCCGCGTACATCGCCCTGGCAAGCCTCGGCTGCTCCGACCCTCGACTGACGCTCTCCGCCGCCGAGTGCACCGCCCTCGAAGACCTCGCCGCCGAGTGGTTCGACCGGGGTGTCACGCCGTTGGAGTTCGCGCGGATCCTCACGGCCGGGCTCCCCGACGTCATTCACTGCCCGGGCGCTTTCACCCGCAAGAGGCTCATCGACAGGCTGCCTCCCGAGCGACCGGAGACCGCCTACGCACCATCGCCTCGCCGGGTGATGGAATGCACCGGCTGCGGCACCCCCGGCCGCCCCGAAGCGCTCCCTGGTGGACTGTGCCGTGTCTGCCGTAGTGAGGCGCCATCCCAGGAACCGTGGGAGCCAGCACAGGGCGTCGTCCACGCCCGTGTCTCTCAACTGCGCGCCCTCGCGCAGGCGAGCCGCTAGGCCACCCTCGCCACCACGGCCTAGCCCACGGAGACCATGCTCCCCGCGGCAACGTTCTCCCGAGTCCGCGCCAACGTCGTCCGCAAAGCCTCCAGGTACCCCACCCGCACCCGCGCCGCCTGCCCGTCGCCCTCCTCGCCCTCCTCGATCTCCATCGTGGCGCTGAAGGTGAGAGTGAGCCCGTTCTCGTCCTCGGCGATGTCGTTGTGGATCAGCCAGGTCGCGCGCTCGTCGTGGCGGGAGAAGGTGACCCGGCGCTTCGGGTGGAAGACCACCTCCTCGCGGATCCGCTCGCCGTGGATGACCACCTCGCGCACCAGGCCGTCCGGCCTGCGCTCCACGACCGTGCACTCCTGCATCCCGGCCACGTACGGCACCGCGTTCTGCGCCTTGTCGAGCAGCCCCGCCCACACGTCGTCGCGGTCCAGGTGGACCTCGTCCGGCCGGCCGGGCTCGTTGACGGGCACGGTCGCGCTGATGGTTCGCATGGCTTTCCTCCCCTGAGAAGCAGGATATTGCTTGTGCGGCCAATTAAATGTCTCGGGGGCGATCTTCGCAAGCAGTCCTAGGGGTCACCCGCCAGGATCGGCTACATCCTTGCTTGTACAATCACTTCATGTCCGCCACCCACGACACCGTCAGCCACGCCCTCGCCCGCGTCGCCCGCCTCCACCGCGCCGCCGCCGGCCAGCTGCTGCGCCGCCTCGGTCTGCACCCCGGGCAGGAGTTGCTGATGATGCAGCTGTGGGACCACGGGCCCCAGCCTCAGGCTCAGTTGATCGATCTGCTCGGCCTGGACGCCTCCACCGTGACGCGGATGGTCCAGCGGCTGGAGCAGGCGGGATTCGTCCGGCGGCGGCGCAGCGACACCGACCGCCGCGCTGTTCTCGTCGAGCCCACGGCCGCCGCGCAGGCGCTTCAGGAGCAGGTCGTCCAGGCCTGGCAGCAGCTGGAGGACCTCACACTGCACGGCCTCGACGAAGCGGACCGGGCCGCCGTCACCCGGCTGCTGGGCAGGATCGAGGGCAATCTCGGCCCTGCCGCCTCCGGCTCGTAGCGAAAGAACCCCGCCCGCCGAGCTCCGCGAGCCGTCGAGTTAGCTTGGGGCCAGGCAGTTCGTTCCTTGATGCGGAGGTTGCGGGATGGGTCGGATTCCGACGTCTGTTGTTGCCGCTGGTGGGCTCGTCGGTGGGTACGGCATCGCCCGGTGGACCAAGAAGCGGCCCCTTGGTGGGGTGGCGCTGGCGGCCGCCGGGGCCGTGGCCGCCCGGCAGTGGAGCGGCACGGTCGGGGCGCCCAAGGCCGCCGCGCTGACCGGGCTCTACGTGGCCGCGTTCGGCGGGTCGCACCCGCTGGCCAAGAAGATCGGGGCCTGGCCGTCCGTGTTCGCCGTGGCCGGCGGGGTCGCCCTCGCCTCCTGGGTCGTGGAGAGCCGGGCCTGAATACCTGGTCCGAAGAGCCGGGCCTGAAGGCATGGTCCGAAGAGCCGGGCCCGAAGGCATGGTCCGAAGGGCCCGAGTGTCTGGTCCGAAGGGCCTGAGTGCCTGACCCGGCAGGCCCCGGGTGGGCGGATCCTGAGCCGCCCACCCCTGCCCTCGGTCCCTACGCCGACGCCTCCGTCAACCGCGCCAGCTCCGCCTCCGTGAGCTTCAGGTCCGCCACCGCCAGCAGTGCCGGCAGTTGCTCCACCGTGCGGGCGCTCGCCAGCGGGGACACCACCGTCGGCCGGGCCGCCAGCCACGCCAGGGCGACCGTGGCGATCTCGGCATCGTGCGCCGCGGCCACCTCGTCGAGGGCCGCCAGGACGCGCGGGCCTCGCTCGGACGCCAAGTACTTGCCGGCTTTCTCCGCCCGCTGGCTGTCGACCGCCGTGCCGGGGCGGTACTTGCCCGTGAGGAAGCCCGACGCCAAGGCCCAGTACGGTACCGCCGCCAGCCCGTGCTTCGCCGCCACCTTCGCCAGTTCACCCTCGTACGTGTCCCGCGAGACCAGGTTGTAGTGCGGCTGGATCGCGGCGTACTTCGCCAGTCCCGCGGCGTCGGAGAATTCCAGCGCCTCCGCCAGGCGCTCCGGGGTGATGTTGGAGGCCGCGATCTCGCGGACCTTGCCCTCCTTCACCAGAGCGTCGAGTGTCGAGATGAACTCCTCGACCGGGACCGACGGATCGTCGTAGTGGGTGTAGTAGAGGTCGATGTAATCGGTGCCCAGGCGGCGGAGGGAATCCTCCACGCCCGTCTTGATGACGGTCGACGACAGCCCGCGCGGGTCGGGGATGCCCGCGCCGACCTTGGTGGCCAGGACGATGTCGGCGCGGTTGCCACGGGAGGCGAACCATTTGCCGATCACCGTCTCGGACTCACCGCCGCTGTTTCCCGGGACCCACGCGGAATAGACGTCGGCGGTGTCGATGAAATTGCCGCCCGCCGCCGCGTACGCGTCGAGGACCGCGAAGGACTCCGCCTCGTCCGCCGTCCAGCCGAAGACATTGCCGCCGAGTGCCAGCGGGTGTACGGAAAGGGTGCCGATCTTCTGGTGGATGTCAGCCATGTTCCGGTTTAACTCCCTTACGGAGGTGGTTATTCCGCGGTCGCCGGTACGGGCCCGGGGCGCTTCGCCGACAAGGGTTCCGCGATCGATTCCAGCGAGCGCCCCTCCGCACGTACCGCGAGGAACGCGGCGACCAGGCCCGCCAGGCACATCAGCGACGCGCCGACCTGGAAGGCCAGGACCGTGTCGCCGACGACGCCGCTGCTGGTCAGGTCGGAGAAGAGCAGGGGCCCGCTGATGCCGCCGGCCGCCGTTCCCAGGGCGTAGAAGAACGCGATGGCCATGGCCCGCGTCTCCATCGGGAAGATCTCGGAAACGGTGAGATAGGCGCTGCTCGCGCCCGCGGAGGCGAAGAAGAGGACGACCGCCCAGCACGCGGTGAGGGTCGTGGCCGTCAGCCGGCCGGCGCCGAAGAGCCACGCCGTGCCGAAGAGCAGGATCCCGGAGAGCAGATAGGTGGACGAGATCATGACCCGCCGGCCGACCGTGTCGAAAAGCTTTCCGAGCACCAGCGGGCCGATGAAGTTCCCCGCCGCGATGACCGCGAAGAAGTAGCCCGTACGCGAGGTGGAGACGCCGAAGAACGTCGTGAGGATGGCCCCGAAGCCGAACGTGATGGCGTTGTAGAGAAACGCCTGCCCGATGAAGAGCGACAGGCCCAGGACCGCCCGCCGCCGGTAGTCCGAGAAGACCGTGCGGGCTATTTCGCGGAACGTGATGGGGCCTCGCTGGTGGATGGTGATCTCACCCTCCGGCGGCGGCAGCCCGTGCCCCTTCTCCGCCTCCACCCGCCGCTCGATCGACGTGACGAGTTCCTCGGCCTCTTTTCCCCGCCCGTGGATGAAGAGCCACCGCGGGCTCTCCGGCACATGGCGGCGTACGAGCAGGATGACCAGCCCCAGGACGACGCCCAGCGCGAAGGTCAGCCGCCAGCCCACCTCCATGGGGAAGATGTCCGTGTCCAGCATGACGAGGGACAGCAGGGAGCCACCGACCGCGCCCAGCCAGAAGCTGCCGTTGATGATCAGGTCGACGCGGCCCCGGAAGGCGGCGGGGATCAGCTCGTCGATGGCGGAGTTGATGGCCGCGTACTCGCCCCCGATGCCGAAGCCCGTCAGGAAGCGGAACGCGAAGAACCACCAGGAGGAGAAGGACAGCGCCGTGAGCGCGGTCGCGGCCAGATAGACCGCGAGCGTCACGATGAAGAGCTTCTTACGGCCGTACTTGTCGGTCATCCGGCCGAAGAACAGCGCGCCACTACAGGCCCCCGCCACGTACAGCGCCGCCGCCAAACCCGTGACCTGCCCGGACGTCACGGGCAGGCCACTGCCGGACTCCGACAGCCGGCCGGCGATGTTGCCGACGACCGTGACCTCCAGGCCGTCGAGGATCCAGACCGTGCCGAGGCCGATCACCACCGTCCAGTGCCACCTCGACCAGGGCAACCGGTCGAGCCGGGCGGGCACGGAGGTGGTGAGCGCCGCGTCAGGGGTCGCGTCTGGCGTCGCGTGAGCCGTCACACGCGCCGGGTAACCACTCGGGCGCCGGATATGCAGCCCGGGCCCCCGCTACGGCGGACCGGACCTCCGCCAGGGCAGACCGGACCCCGCTACGGCTGAAGGCCCCTCGCGCGCAGCCACGACAGCGGGTCCACCGGGCCCGCGCCGCCCGGCCGGACCTCCAGGTGCAGATGCGGACCGGTGACGTTGCCCGTCGCCCCGACCCGGCCGATGACGTCCCCGGCCGCGACCTTCCCCGACGTCACGACCATCGACGACAGGTGGCAGAACCACAGCTCCGTACCGTCGTCCAGCCGCAGCACGATGCGGTAGCCGTACGCGCCCGCCCAGCCCGCCTGGGTGATCGTGCCGCCGCCCACCGCCTTGACGGGCGTGCCCGTCGGGGCGGCGAAGTCCTCACCGGTGTGATTCGCGGACCACATGTTGCCCGCCTGGCCGAAGCCCGCGGTCAGGGTGTACGAGCCGACCGGCAGGCTGTACGAGCCCGAGCGCGCGCCCGCACCGGACCCCGAGGACGACCCGGAGGACCCCTTGGAGGACCCATGAGAGGACCCATGAGAGGAAGGGGACGAGGACGCGTGCTCCCGCTTCTCCGCCTCCGCCTTCTCCTCCTTGGCCTTCGCCTCGGCTTCCGCCTTCTCCGCCTCGGCCGCCTCACGGGCCTCCGCCTTCGCGGCCTTCACCTCCGCCGCCCGCTCCCGGGCGGCCTCCCGCTGCGCCTCCACGGCCTCCCGCGTCTTGGCGTCGCGCGCCTCGTCGTCGGCGGCGTTCTGCTGGTACTCCGCCTGCTGGAGGATGCGGGCGCGCAGCGCCTCGCCGGCCGTCGCCGTGCCGCGGGCCACGTCCTCGGCGGACAGGCCCGCCCGGGTCAGCGGCTGATCGGCGCCGGGCGCGGCGGCGGCCGCTTCGACCGCGGCTCTTCCGGAGCCCGCGGCAGCCTTGCCCTTCCCGTCGGCGGCCTTCTCGGCCGTACCCGCGTCGCCCTTGCTCATGAACGCCCCGACGCCGGGGATCCCCGACAGGTCCGGCACGGATATCGGGGCCGGCGGACGGTCCTGGGCGCTCGCCATGCCGCCCGCGCCGACGGCCGCCATGACACCGACGCCGAGCACCGCGCCGCTGCGGGCCATCGTGCCGCCGCGCTGCTTGGCCACGCGGTGCCGGCCCCGGGCGGAGGCGGAGGAAGGAGCGGGGGCGGGGACCACGGGCCCGGCGCTCACCGGGCCGGAAGCCTCCTCCGGCTCGGCCCTCCCGCCCGGCTCGACGTACGCGGGCATGTATCCGGGAACGAGTCCGGGGACCGGTCCGGGCAACGGCTCGGACCCGTAATCGGCCGTGTACTCGGGTACATGGGCGTTTTCGTAACCGGCCGTATACGGGCCGGACGCGTACTCGGCCTCATAGCCGGACCCGTACCCGTACCCGGCCTCGTACTCGGGCGCGTATTCGGATGCGTATTCCGCCGCGTGTCCGGGCTCGGGCGCGTGTGCGGCGGCGTGGTCCGTCACGTACGGCATCCCGTACCCGGCGGGCAGCGAAGGGGCGTGCGGCAGTGGACTGTCGCCAAGGGCAGGCTCGTTGGACGCCACGGGGGCGTTCTCCTTTCCTTCCTTCTCGCCTACCGGGTTAGCTGACGGGTTCGGAGCAGGAAGGTCTCCTACGGGCCGGAGTGCGGCCCGATTCACCCCAGGGTTGGTGGTTCCCCGGTTCCCAGATACCGCTGGTGGATCAGGTGGAGCTGTGCCCGAGGGATTCGGCGAAGGCGCACGGCGCCGCCTCTTACGGCGGTTGTGAGGACCGCGCTGCGTTATCGAACGTTAATAGACTTGCCAGCCGGAATCCAAGCCGAAAGCGTGAATCCGCGGGCTTCTTGGCCAGACTTTACGATTCACGTCCAGGTGATCATTCGTCAGTTCGCACATCCGGGCGCTTACCTGAGCAGGCATCCGTTCGCACAACCGGCCGCCCTTCGGCCGTGCGCCGAGAGGGGAAATGCGCGCGGATCAAGATCCACTACGGACGGTGCCCGCCGGTTTCCGCACGGCCGTCGCACCGGACGCCGACCCGGTCACCGCGCGCTGATAGCGGCCGTCCCCGCGCCGAATGGCCAGCAGCGCCATGTCGTCCTCCGTGTGCCCGCCCGAGTGGTGGGTGACGTCCATGATGAGGACGTCGAGGAGCGACTCCGGGCTCCTGAAGGGGCGGCCCGACAGCCGGGTCCGTGGGTCGTAGAAGACGCCGTTCGCGTCACGGGCCTCTGTCACCCCGTCCGTGAACAGCAGCAGCATCGCCCCGGTGGGGAACTCCCACTCCTCCACCCGGTCCGGCCACATCCCCAGCTCCCCCATCCCGAGGGGCAGGGCCGGTACGGCCGGCTCCGCCTCCCCGACGCGGCCGTCCGCGTAGAGCAGGAGGGGCGCCGGGTGACCACGGTTGACCAGGCGCAGGACGGGCTCGCCGGGCGGCATCTCCCCCAGCACGGCGGTGGTGAAGCCCTCGAACTGATCAAGGTTCGCGCGCCGGGAGCCCTCCCTCTGCAACGCGCGCTCCAGCCGTGCCGCGAGCCCCTCCAGCGTGCGCTCCTGCTCGGCCGCCTCACGGAAGGCGCCGATCACCACGGCGACGGCCTCCACCGCCTCCAGGCCCTTGCCCCGTACGTCGCCGACGATGACGCGCACGCCGTGCGGGGTGTCCTGGACGGCGTAGAGATCGCCGCCGATCCGGGCGTCCGCCTGCGCCGCGACATAGCGCGCCGCGATCCGGAGGCTGTCGATACGGGCGGGCGGCACCGGCAGTACGGCGCGCTGGGCGGTCTCGGCGATGCCCCGGGCCGAGGCCAGCTGCTGGGAGCTGCGGCGGGCGAGACGGTTGATGCCGAGGGCGAGGAGGGAGACGACCGCGATGGCGAGGACCTCGCTCAGGGACGCCCCGACGTCGTCCGCGCTGGCGTGGAGGGCGAGCGCGATCGCGGCCGCGGTGGCCGCGGCGGCGGCGCCGGCGGTCGCGCGCCAGGAGGAGAGGGGGGCCGCGACGAGCGGCGCGGCGGAGAGGAGAGGGGCGCTGGTGTAGCGGGAGGGGGTGGCGAGGTCGAAGAGGACCCCGCAGGCGATCAGAACGGCCGGGAGTCGGCGGACGACCCGCCTGGCCACGGGGTTCCGGTGCCCGTTTCCGTTCCCCACCGCGCTCTCTCCTGACCGGACGTCCCGCACGTCACGCGGCCTACCCTTCCGGGTGGGGGGCGGTGGGGCGAACGGTGGTGGGCCAAGCGGGTGCGGCCTGGGGGGCGGGGGGGCGGTCTGTACGTGCCGGGTTTTCCCCTACCCGCCCCTTCCCGAACGTCCTCAGGCGCCGGACGGGCTGAAGAACAGCCCGTCCGGCGCCTGAGGGAACGAGGTCCGTACCGAACCCGGAGGAAGAAGAGCGAGGCCGGGAAGGCCCCGCCGGCTACGTCCTAGGAAGGACGCCGGGCGCCGCCGCCCGCGCCGCCGCCGCTGCGCCGGGGGCGGCCCGCCGCGGTGCCGGGGCGGGAGGCGCTGGACCGGCGGGAGCCGTTGCCGTTGCCGCCGGCCGCCAGGCCACGGAAGCCGCCGCCACCGGAACCACCGGAAGCGCCCGACTCCGCCGTACGCGTACGCCCGCGACCGCCCCGGCTGCCGCGCGA
This sequence comes from Streptomyces albireticuli, assembly GCF_002192455.1. Classification (NCBI taxonomy): domain Bacteria; kingdom Bacillati; phylum Actinomycetota; class Actinomycetes; order Kitasatosporales; family Streptomycetaceae; genus Streptomyces; species Streptomyces albireticuli. The sequence goes on along the minus strand of NZ_CP021744.1, from coordinate 4,173,552 downwards.
ACCGGTCCCGGCGGAGGCGGCGGAACCGCCCGCCGCGCCCGAGCCGGAGCCGCGCGAACGCGAACGGGACGAGGACTTGCCGGAGCCCTGCGGCTGGGCCGGGGCCGGCGGCGCGATGACCACCGCGACACCACTGGGCTCACGGGCACCGGTGATCCGGACAAGCTCCGGGTCGCGCGGGTGGGTGTTGATGACGTTCGGGGTGATCTTCGCCGTGACCATCATGCGGCTCATCTCGCGCCGCTGCTCGGGCAGCACCAGCGTGACGACCGTGCCGGACTCGCCCGCGCGCGCCGTGCGGCCGCCGCGGTGCAGGTAGTCCTTGTGGTCCGTCGGCGGGTCGATGTTCACGACCAGGTCGAGGCCGTCGATGTGGATGCCGCGCGCGGCGACGTTCGTCGCGACCAGGGCGGTGACCTGGTCGGTGCGGAACAGCTCCAGGGTGCGGTTGCGCTGCGGCTGGCTCTTGCCGCCGTGCAGCGCGGCCGCCCGTACACCCTCGGACAGCAGCTTCTTCACCAGCCGGTCGGCGCCGCGCTTGGTGTCCACGAACATGATCACGCGGCCCTCGCGGGCGGCGATGCGCGTGACGGCGTCCTTCTTGTCCTGGTCCGTGAGGTGGAACAGGTGGTGGTCCATCGTGGAGACCGCGCCCACGGACGCGTCGACGGAGTGGGTCACCGGGTCCGACAGGAAGCGGCGCACGAGCCGGTCGACGTTGCGGTCCAGGGTGGCGGAGAACAGCATCCGCTGCCCGTCCGGGTCCACCTGGTCGAGCAGCTTGGTGACCTGCGGCAGGAAGCCCATGTCGGCCATCTGGTCGGCCTCGTCCAGGACCGTGATCGCCACGTCCCCGAGCTTGCAGTCGCCGCGCTGGATCAGGTCCGCGAGCCGGCCGGGGGTGGCGACCAGCACCTCGGCGCCGCGCGCCAGCGACTGGGCCTGCCGGCCGATGGACATGCCGCCGACGACCGTGGCGATCCGCAGGTTGACGGCGGTCGCGTAGACGCTGAGCGAGTCGGTGACCTGCTGCGCCAGCTCACGGGTGGGCACGAGCACCAGGGCAAGCGGACGCCCGGACTCGGCGCGGCGGCCGGCCGTACGGGCCAGCAGCGCGAGGCCGAAGGCGAGGGTCTTGCCGGAGCCGGTGCGGCCGCGGCCGAGGACGTCACGGCCGCTGAGGGAGTTCGGCAGCGTCGCGGCCTGGATCGGGAACGGCTCGGTGACGCCCTCGCGGGTCAGCGTGGCGAGCAGGCCGTTCGGCATGTCCAGGTCGGCGAAGGAGGCCACGGGCGGCAGCGCCGGCGTGGTGGAGACGGGCGTCTCGAAGTCCCCCTGGAGCGGAGCCGCGGCCGGGCGGCGGCGCGCGGACTGGCCGCCACGGCCGGACTGGCCGCCACGGGACGGCTGGCCGGCGCGGGAGCGGGGGGAACCGCCGCCGTCGGAGGGACGGGCGGGGCGGGCGGAGCGAGTCATACGGGGACCTTCCCTCAATGGGGTGGCACGCCCGAGATGAGGACTTCGCATCGCGAGGCCGTCCGGGACGGACGGGCGGCGGAAAAGCCTGGGCGCGCTGGTGCGGGGGCGACAATGGGGCCCGCACCCAGTGGTGCGGGCCCCATTGCGTCAAGCGTGATGCGTTGCCCGGCAGGGCCGTAGGGCCTGGGCCGGACCGGTCGGAGGACCGGTCAGCCTGCTGCCGGGCGGGCGATCATCGTCAGGCGGGGACGATGTTCTCGGCCTGAAGGCCCTTCTGGCCCTGCGTGACGTCGAAGGAAACCTTCTGGCCCTCGAGCAGCTCACGGAAGCCGGAGGAGGCGATGTTCGAGTAGTGGGCGAAGACGTCCGGGCCGCCGCCGTCCTGCTCGATGAAGCCGAAGCCCTTTTCCGAGTTGAACCACTTCACGGTGCCAGTAGCCATGTCTATCTCCTTGTGAATGGGATGGGCCCCACACCGGAATAGACCGGCTAAAAACAAAAATGCGCCTTCGGCTACATAACCGTCAGGCGCACACGAGTTCATGGGTACCACAACTGCAACTCGAACGACCATAACACACGCCGATGGCCCCCCGTAACCCCCTTCCACCGACGATCACACCTGGGGCCCGGCCGGGGCGGCCCGCCACCGGCCCCGGACCGCCCGTCCGGCCCGCTACAGCTCCACGCCCTGGGCGCGGGCGTGCCGGTCCGCCGCCACCTCGGCCTCCGCCTCGTCGAGATAGACCTCGCACACGAGCCTGCCGTCCGTGTTCATGTTGTGCTCCAGCTCCCAGAGGCTGACCTCGCCCCCGCCCTCCAGCAGGAACGCGTGCTCGTAGAAGCGGCACCAGGTCGCGTCGCGGCCCGCGCCCCGGCGCCTGGGCTTGGTGATCAGCGCGATGTGGTGGCCGAGCGCCCCCTGGAGCAGCTCGCGCACCACCTCGCCGGGGCCGTCCTCGTTCTCCGCGCGGCGCAGCAGGCGGCGGGCGTGGTCGGGCGAGGCGTCGCAGACGTACTCGCGGCGGGGCCGGGTGGGGCCCATGGCGAGCAGCAGCTCCTCGGCCAGCCACGCGGGCAGCTCCTCGGTCTCGCTGCCGGGGCCGATGCCGCCGCCGATCCGCTCGTGCACCCTGCTCTCGGCGCGGTCCAGGGCGTCCTCCCGGGCGTAGAGCTCGTAGCGGAACTCCTCCTCGGGGCCGGTGTCGTGCTCCAGCTCGTACAGCAGCAGGCTGCTGCCGTCGGCGAGCAGGAAGACGTGCCGGTAGGTGTTGCAGCGCAGGGGGCGCGATTCGTCGTTGCGCTGGCGGTACGAGCGGAGTTCGGCCTGGTGCATCAGGGCGGTCCGCAGCCGGGCGAGCAGCGGTTCGCCGATCTCGAAGCCGTTCTGCGCGCGGTCCAGCAGCTCGCGCACGTGCTCGGCGGGGGTGATGCCGTCGCCGCGCTCCCCGGCGGGCCGGCCGTGCGCCGGGCGGGCAGCGGGCCCGGTGCGCCCCTGGCACCGCTCGCGCTCCGTGCGCCCGCTCCCGCTTTCGCCCTCACCCGCTCGCGAGTTCTCCACGGCCCTCGACCTCCCGACCTTCGCCACACCCACCCCGCGCACTTACCGTAGCGGCGTGAACACGGCAGGGGGGCGGGATTCCGGCGAACTCGTCGGATGAGGGCCCGAGTCAGCGGAAGCAATGCTTCAGGGGGCTCGCCCCGGCTCTCCCCCGGCTCTCCCGCCGGGGCACGCCCGAAGCGCATGTCCCGTCGGCCGCCGGGGAATTCACGGCCGGGGCGGCCGGAGGGGGTGTCACCCGGCGGCCGGGCACCGGGCGTAGGCGCGCCGCCGCCCCGTCCGCCATGGGCGCCGGCGCGCCCCCTCCGGCGACCCGGTGCGCGGAAACCCCGCGCGGCCGACGAGACGAGACGTAGGAGACGACGCGCGGGCGCGTCACGCGACAAGAGGTGCGCGACAAGAGGTGTACGTGTCGTGCGATAGCCCTTTGGTACGACATCGACCTGAGGAAGCGGCGGAACGGTGCATACGGAAGAGATGTCTCCGCATACGTTCTCCGGCGGGGTGCCGACCGGCCCGTGAAGGGCCTCCCCAAACAGCGGAGCGCCCCGCCCGGTAAGCCCGGACGGGGCGCTCCTTCGCAGGTCAGCCGGGTTTCCCGGCGCCTGCCGCGGTAGGCCGTGTGGGACTCGAACCCACAACCAATGGATTAAAAGTCCACTGCTCTGCCAATTGAGCTAACGGCCCGCACCCCGCAGCATAGCCCGGCCGACCGCGTTATCCCGAGTCGTTATGGCCCACGCAACGGCCGGGGGTGGCGAAGCAGAGGGGCCCGTACGACACCGGTGTGTCGTACGGGCCCCAAGTCACCTGCGGTTATCAGCCGTTGCGCTTCCAGCGCGGCTTGTCGTCACGGCGACCGAAGGAGCCGGTGCCGGTGCCGCCGCGGTGGTCGTCACGACGGCCGTACGGGCGGTCGCCGCCGCCGGTGCGGTGGCCGCCGGAGGGGCGGTCGTCGCGGCGGTCGCGGTTGAACGGGCGGTCGCTGCCACCGGAGCGGAAGCCACCGGAGGGACGGTCGTCACGGCGGAAGCCACCGGACGGGCGGTCGTCACGGCGGAAGCCGCCACCGGCCGGACGGTCATCGCGGCGCTCGTCGCGACGGAAACCACCCGAGGGGCGGTCGTCACGGCGGAAGCCGCCACCGGCCGGACGGTCGTCACGACGCTCGTCGCGACGGAAACCACCGGACGGGCGGTCGTCACGGCGGAAGCCGCCACCGGCCGGACGGTCGTCACGACGGAAACCACCGGACGGGCGGTCGTCGCGACGGAAGCCACCCGAGGAGCGGTCGTCACGACGGTCGTCGCGACGGAAGCCACCCGAGGGACGGTCGTCACGACGCTCGTCACGGCGGAAACCACCGGACGGGCGGTCGTCGCGACGGAAGCCACCGGAGGAGCGGTCGTCACGGCGGTCGTCACGGCGGAAGCCACCCGAGCGGTCGTCGCGGCGGTCGAAGTTGCCACGCTCGTCACGGCGCTCGTAGGCCGGGGCGGCCTGGGCCGGCACAGCGGCGGCGGCAGCGGCCTTCTCGGCCTCGGCCTCGTTGGCGGCGGCCTCGGCCGCGGCGGCCACGGCGGCCTCCGGGTCCTCACCGCGCTCACGGGCGGCGCGCGCGGTCAGGCGGTCGGCCTCCTCGCGGAGCTCGGTCGCACGGCGCTGGGCGCGCTCGAGCTGACGGGTGAGCTCCTGGAGGTCGCGCTCGGCCTGCTTGGCGGCGTTGGCCGCGGAGTCGGCCTGGACCTCGGTGAGGGAGCGGGCGCCGGTGATCTTGGCGACCTCCTCGTCGAAGGCGCCGGAGCCGCCGACGATGTGGCGCGAGGCGTCGACGCCCGCGTCCTCCATCAGGCGGAAGATCTGCTTGCGCTGGTGCGGCAGGGCCAGGGAGACGACCGTGCCGGACTGGCCGGCGCGGGCCGTACGGCCGGAGCGGTGCAGGTAGTCCTTGTGGTCACCGGCGGGGTCGACGTTCAGGACCAGGTCGATGCCGTCGACGTGGATGCCGCGGGCGGCGACGTCGGTGGCGACCAGGCAGTTCACGTAGCCGGCCTTGAAGTCCTCGAGGACCCGGCTGCGGGCGCCCTGGGTCATACCGCCGTGCAGGGCGTCGGCCTTCACGCCGGCGTCGAGCAGCTGCTCGGCGACGCGGTCGGCACCCAGCTGGGTGCGGACGAAGATGATGGTGCGGCCCTTACGGGCGGCGATGGCGGCGGTGACCGGCGCCTTGTCCTTCGGCTTCACGACGAGGACGTGGTGGGTCATCGTGGTGACGGCGCCGGCGGAGGGGTCGACCTCGTGCGTGATCGGGTTGACCAGGTAGCGCTTGACCAGGGTGTCGATCTCGTTCTCCAGGGTGGCGGAGAACAGCAGGCGCTGGCCGCCGGCCGGCACCTGGTCGAGGATCTCGGTGACCTCGGGCAGGAAGCCCATGTCGGCCATCTGGTCGGCCTCGTCGAGGACGGCGACCTGGACCTTGTCGAGCTGGGCGGCACCGCGGTTGAGGATGTCGCGCAGACGGCCCGGGGTGGCGACGAGGATGTCGACGCCGCGCTCCAGGGCGTAGATCTGGTTGCCCATGGACGTACCGCCGCAGACGACCTTCATCTTCAGGCCGAGGACGTCGCCGTAAGGCTGGAGGGCGTCGGCGACCTGCATCGCGAGCTCGCGGGTCGGGGTGAGGATCAGGCCGCGGGGGCGCTTCTTCTCGGTGTGGCCGCCGGCCAGCGTGGACAGCAGCGGGAGGCCGAAGGAGAGCGTCTTGCCGGAGCCCGTGCGGCCACGGCCGAGGATGTCCTTGCCGGCCAGGGCGTCCGGGATGGTCGCGGCCTGGATCGGGAACGGGGTGGTGACACCGTTCTGCGCGAGCTTGCGGACGATCGCGTCGTCCAGACCGAGGTCACCGAAGGTGATCGTCGGCTCGGCGGGCTCGGCGGCCTCTTCGGCGACGGCCTCGGCGGCCTGGGGGGCGTCGGTGTCGAGGGCGTCAACGGCGTCGACGGTCTCGACAGCCTCGGTGACGACGATCTCGTCGCCCTCGGGCATGACGGTGTTCTCAGTGGAAATAGACATGCGAAATGCGAAACCTTCCGGAGTTTCGGCACGCGCCCAAGCTCCGTGTCGGCTTCACAAATGACCGCCTCGATGCGGTCAGCCACGGCAAGGTAAGGAACGCGCCACACGGCGCGCTTCTGTCAGGCGCCGGGCAAATGGGATCAAACGATCTACCACCATACGCACCCACCACCCCTGAGCGCAAGCCGCCCCCCGAATGGCCTACGCCACAGGGCCCGCCTGCGGGCCCGGCTGGGGCGCCGGCGGGGTGGTGGACGGCGGCGCCTGGGTGGCGGGCGGCGGCGGTGCGGGGCTGCTCGGCGGCGGCTGCGGCGCCTGGGAGGGCGCGGGCGGCTTGCCCGGTACCGGGACGGTACCGGGACCCGAGCCGGGCGGCTTGGGCTTGCCACCGGGCTTGCCCGGCTTCGCCGCCTCCGGGGACGCCTCGGGGTCGTCGGAGGGCGAGGCGGAGGAGGACGCGGCGGCCGCGCCCTTGGCCGCCGGGCTGCCGCTCGCGCCCTTCACGGCCCGCGCGTCCGGGCGGCCGGGCCGGCCGCCCGGGATCCGCACCCCGCCGTCCGGCTCCGGCGCGGCCTCGCGCCGCTTGTCCGCGCCCGGTGACGGGGTGGGCCGCTCCGGGTCGCTCACGCTCATGCACCCCCCGAGGGCCAGGGCCGCGACGGCCACCGCCGCGATCCGGGTGACGGCTGTGTGAGCTGAGGTGGAGCGCATGAAGGGGACCGCCTTCGGATCGCGTGGGACAGGCCCCCTGCCCAACTGGCCCCGCCCCGCGCAGGACACGCGCGGCACGCTGTCACGCGCCTCACCCGCCCCCGGGGCACCGGAGGCCCCTTCGGCCCCGCACTCCCGCCCTCTCCCACAGCCCGGCCCACCCCGCCCCCGGGGCGCGGCCGGTCAGCCGTACCCGAGCGCGTGCAGCCGCTCGTCGTCGATGCCGAAGTGGTGCGCGACCTCGTGAACGACCGTCACCTCCGTCTCGTGGACGACCTCTTCCCGGTCCTCGCACATCCGCAGCGTCGGGCCCCGGTAGATCGTGATCCGGTCCGGCAGCACCCCGGCGTACCACTCGCCGCGCTCGGTCAGCGGCGTCCCCTCGTAGAGGCCGAGCAGCTCAGGGTCGTCCGCCGGGGGCTCGTCCTCCACGAACACCGCGACGTTGTCCATCAGCCGCGTCAGCTCCGGCGGGATCCGGTCCAGGGCCTCGGCGACCAGTTCCTCGAACTCCTCGCGCGTCATCTCCAGCACGCTCGCCATTGTCCGGCACGGGCGCGCTCCGCGCCGTACCCCGGAACGGCCTTCGGCGCGGCCCCGGGCCCCGCACCCACCGGGACCGGCCACCCGCCCCCGCGGCCGCACCGGCCCCGCCCGTCACCCGCCCGCGCGGGGCCGCGCCCGGCCGCCGGCGAGCCGCCGAGCGGGCCGGCGACAAGCCGCCGGCAAACCGTTTTGGCGTTTCTCCCTGCATCCCATATGCTTCTCACGTCCCCGAGGCGCTGCGAAGCGCCCAGGTGGGCCATCAGCCCTCATCGTCTAGTGGCCCAGGACGCCGCCCTTTCAAGGCGGTAGCACGGGTTCGAATCCCGTTGGGGGCACGCTTTACCGTGTGCGAGACTAGTGCTCGCACATAGCAAGGTCCTGTGGAGCAGTTTGGAGTGCTCGCCACCCTGTCAAGGTGGAGGCCGCGGGTTCAAATCCCGTCAGGACCGCTGCGATCTCTCGTAGGTCGCGTGGCTGGGTAGCTCAGTTGGTACGAGCGTCCGCCTGAAAAGCGGAAGGTCGCCGGTTCGACCCCGGCCCCAGCCACAGCGTGAGCCCCTCGTCCTCGGACGGGGGGCTCAGTGGTTTGCCCCGGGAAATGCGTTCGCCGCTTTCCGGCGGCTGGTGCGATCCTGGACCTCGTATGTCTACGCAGCCTGCCTCCGCCACCTTCGCCGGCCTCGCCGCCCGCCTGCCCGAGCTGACGCCGCACGACGCGCAGCGGCTGGGCCGCCGGCTCGACGGTGCGCGCCGCATCCGCAAGCCAGAGGCCCGTACGGCCGTGCTGGCCGAGATCGCGACCGACGTCGACACCGCCGAGCTGCGCGTCGCGGCACGCCGGGCCGCCGTCCCCGAGATCACCTACCCAGAACAGCTGCCGGTCAGCCAGAAGAAGGACGAGATCCTCGCGGCGATCCGTGACCACCAGGTCGTGATCGTCGCGGGTGAGACCGGCTCCGGCAAGACCACCCAGATCCCCAAGATCTGCCTGGAGCTCGGCCGGGGCGTGCGGGGCCTGATCGGCCACACCCAGCCGCGCCGGATCGCGGCCCGCACGGTCGCGGAGCGGGTCGCCGAGGAGATGCGGACGCCGCTGGGCGGGGCGGTCGGCTGGAAGGTCCGCTTCACCGACCAGGTGGGCGGCGACACCCTCGTCAAGCTGATGACGGACGGCATCCTGCTCGCCGAGCTCCAGACCGACCGCGAGCTGCGCCAGTACGACACGATCATCATCGACGAGGCCCACGAGCGCAGCCTCAACATCGACTTCATCCTGGGCTACCTCGCCCAGCTGCTCCCCCGCCGCCCCGACCTCAAGGTCGTCATCACCTCGGCGACGATCGACCCGGAGCGCTTCTCCCGGCACTTCGGCGACGCCCCGATCATCGAGGTGAGCGGGCGGACGTATCCGGTCGAGGTGCGCTACCGGCCGCTGCTGGAGGAGGACTCCGAGGACTCCGACCGCGATCAGATCACCGCGATCTGCGACGCCGTGGACGAACTCCAGCGCGAGGGCGACGGCGACATACTCGTCTTCCTCTCCGGCGAGCGGGAGATCCGGGACACCGCGGACGCCCTGGAGAAGAAGTTCGGCCGCGCCGGCGGCGCCGTCGCGCAGACCACCGAGATCCTGCCGCTGTACGCCCGGCTGTCCCACGCCGAGCAGCACCGCGTCTTCCAGCGGCACACGGGCCGCCGTGTCGTCCTCGCGACGAACGTCGCGGAGACGTCCCTGACCGTGCCGGGCATCCGCTATGTGATCGACCCCGGCTTCGCCCGGATCTCCCGCTACAGCCACCGCACCAAGGTCCAGCGGCTGCCGATCGAGGCGGTCTCGCAGGCCAGCGCCAATCAGCGCAAGGGCCGCTGCGGCCGTACGAGCGACGGCATCTGCATCCGGCTGTACTCCGAGGACGATTTCCTCGCCCGGCCGGAATTCACGGACGCGGAGATCCTCCGGACGAATCTGGCGTCCGTCATCCTCCAGATGACCGCGGCCGGGCTCGGCGACATCGAGAAGTTCCCCTTCATCGACCCGCCGGACCGCCGCAACATCAAGGACGGCGTCGACCTGCTGGTCGAGCTGGGGGCGCTGGACCCGCAGCAGAAGGACCCGAAAAAGCGGCTCACTCAGCTGGGCCGCAAGCTCGCCCAGCTGCCGGTGGACCCCCGGCTGGCCCGTATGGTCCTGGAGGCCGACCGGAACGGCTGTGTCCGCGAGGTGATGGTGATCGCCTCCGCGCTCTCCATCCAGGACCCGCGCGAGCGGCCCTCGGAGAAGCAGGCGCAAGCCGATCAGCAGCACGCCCGGTTCAAGGACGAGACGAGCGATTTCCTCGCCTTCCTCAACCTCTGGCGCTATGTGCGCGAGCAGCAGAAGGCGCTGTCGTCGTCGGCCTTCCGGCGCATGTGCAAGTCGGAGTTCCTGAACTATCTGCGGATACGCGAGTGGCAGGACATCTACTCCCAGCTGCGTACGGTCGCCAAGCAGATGGGCGTCCACCTCTCGGAGGACGACGCCCCCGAGGACCGGGTGCACCAGTCGCTGCTGTCCGGCCTGCTCTCGCACATCGGCCTGAAGGACACCGAGAAGAACGAGTATCTCGGTGCCCGCAGCGCGAAATTCGCGGTCTTCCCCGGTTCGGCGCTGTTCCGCAAGCAGCCGCGCTGGGTGATGTCGGCGGAGCTGGTGGAGACGTCGCGGCTGTGGGCGCGGGTCAACGCCAAGGTCGAGCCGGAGTGGATCGAGCCGCTCGCCCAGCACCTGGTGAAGCGCAATTACAGCGAGCCGCACTGGGAGCAGAAGCAGGCGGCCGTGATGGCGTACGAGCGGGTGACGCTCTACGGCGTACCGATCGTGGCCCAGCGGAAGGTCAATTACGGGCGGATCGACCCGGAGACCAGCCGTGAGCTGTTCATCCGCAACGCCCTGGTCGAGGGCGACTGGCGGACGCACCACGAGTTCTTCCACGACAACCGCAAGCTGCTCGGCGAGGTGGAGGAGCTGGAGCACCGGGCCCGCCGCCGCGACATCCTGGTGGACGACGAGACGCTCTTCGACTTCTACGACCAGCGGCTGCCGGACCATGTGGTGTCGGGGGCGCACTTCGACTCGTGGTGGAAGCACAAGCGGCGGGAAGAGCCGGAGCTGCTCAATTTCGAGCACTCCATGCTCATCAACGAGAACGCCGAGGCGGTCACCAAGGACGACTACCCGGATTCCTGGCGGCAGGGCCGGCTGAAGTTCCGGGTGACGTATCAGTTCGAGCCGGGCGCGGACGCGGACGGCGTGACCGTCCACATCCCGCTCCAGGTGCTCAACCAGGTCTCCGCCGAGGGCTTCGACTGGCAGATCCCGGGGCTGCGCGAGGACCTGGTGACGGAGCTGATCCGCTCGCTGCCCAAGCCGATCCGCCGGAACTACGTCCCGGCGCCGAACTACGCCAAGGCGTTCCTGGACCGGGCCGTGCCGCTCCAGGAGCCGCTCGCCACCACGCTGACCCGTGAGCTCCAGCGGATGGTGGGCGTCCGGATGGAGCCGGAGGACTTCGACCTCGCCAAGGTCCCCGACCACCTGAAGATCACTTTCCGGATCGTCGACGAGCGCAAGCGGAAGATCGCCGAGGACAAGGACCTGGAGGCGCTGCGGCTGCGGCTCAAACCGAAGACGCAGGCCGCGATCACCAAGGCCTTCGAGCAGGCGTCGGAGGCCGCGGGCGAGAGCGGCGGCCCGCGCGGCCCGGAGCAGCGCTCGGGGCTCACCCGGTGGACCATCGGGACGCTGCCGCGCACCTTCGAGACCCGGCGGGCGGGGCAGCCCGTCAAGGCGTACCCGGCGCTGGTGGACGAGGGCGCCTCGGTGGCCGTGCGGCTCTTCGACACCGAGGCGGAGCAGCGGCAGGCGATGTGGCGGGGCACCCGCCGCCTCATCCTGCTCAACCTCCCCTCCAACCCCGCGAAATTCGCCCAGGACAAGCTCAGCAATCAGCAGAAGCTCGCCCTGTCGGCGAATCCGCACGGCTCCATCCCGGCGCTCTTCGACGACTGCGTCGCGGCCGCGGCCGACAAGCTGATCGCGGCGCGCGGCGGCCCGGCGTGGGACGAGGAGTCCTTCCGCAAGCTGTTCGACGCCGTGCGGGCCGACATCGTCGACGCGACGCTGGACACCATCCGCAAGGTGCAGGAGGTGCTGGCCGCCTGGCAGTCGTGCGAGCGCCGGCTGAAGAGTCCGCCGCTGTCCACGTCGCTGCCGCTGGTGCCGTCCGTCGCGGACGTCCGGGAGCAGCTGACCGAGCTCGTCGGCCCGGGGTTCGTCACCGCGCACGGCGTCCGCAGGCTGCCGGACGTGCTGCGCTATCTGGTGGCCGTCGACCGGCGGCTGACGCAGCTGCCGTCCAACGTGGACCGCGACCGGGCCCGGATGGCGAAGGTCAAGGAGATGCGGGACGAGCACGCCTGGCTGCTGGAGCAGTTCCCCAAGGGGCGTCCGGTGCCCCAGGAGGCCCTGGACATCCGCTGGATGATCGAGGAGCTGCGGGTCAGCTACTTCGCGCACGCCCTCGGCACGGCGCACCCGGTGTCGGACAAGCGGATCGTGAAGGCGATCGACCAGCTGGCCCCGTAGCTCGTCCGGGTCCGTTCCGGTGCGGGTCCGGATCGGGTTCGACTGCACCCCCTGACCTGCTGTAGAGTCTGTTTCGCAGCACCGCGAGAGCGGGAAAGCGAAGCAAGGTCCTGTGGAGCAGTTTGGAGTGCTCGCCACCCTGTCAAGGTGGAGGCCGCGGGTTCAAATCCCGTCAGGACCGCATTGTTTGAAGGCCCGGATCCCTTTCGAGGGATCCGGGCCTTCTTGCATCCGACCTTGACTGGGACACGTGCCAGGGGTACCCAGACAGTGGAGGTGCTGCGCTCCATGACGACGACCACCCGCACGACCGAGCCGAAGCGGACCGAGAGCATCCGGCATGAGACGAGGGCGCTCCTGCGCGCCCACCTCTCGGCCGCCTCGGGCTACCGCCATCTGACCCGACACTGCGCGGTGTGCCACCGGCTGCTGCGGCTCGCCCAGGAGGCGGCGGGAAGTCATCAGGAGAAGGTCCCCGACGGGACCCCCGTGCCCGGACCCGGGGCCGCCCCCGCGACCGGGCCGGCCCGGGACGAAAGTCCCCGCACCGGGTGACCAACGGCGGGCGTCGCGGCGGCAGTCGGGTGACAGGCTGGAGGCCGGACTCCCGCGCTCCGGACACCGCGCGCTTCATTACCGCACCGACACGGTGAGTGACAAGCGGGTTGCGCTGTGATGGGAGTCACCGAAAGAGTTTCCAGAGTGATGGAACTTACCCCCTCCCTACAACGGGTCAATTTAATATGTGCAATTGCACTCCACCCGAAAGGGTTCGGCGGGGCTCCGGCGCCGACCCGTCGGGGCGCCGGGGGAGCGCTCGGCGGGGATCCGGCGGAGGCCGGCCGGGCATAAAAAGATCGCGCTGGACCCGGCGGAGTCCAGCGCGATCGACGACCGGCCCAAGTCGGTGGGCAGGGAACCTGTTGGGGCAGGGTCCCCGGTCGTGTGAAGCAGGTGAAGCTTGTTCGGGCGTCCGTCCGGGTTGGGGGCCCCGGAAAGTGCCCGGCAGTGCGTCAGGCTGTTGTTCAGGCCTCGCTGCGCTGCTGCGGAATGCCCGCCAGCAGGGCGCGGACCTCCGCTTCGCGGTAACGGCGGTGTCCTCCGAGCGTGCGGATGGACGTGAGCTTGCCTGCCTTGGCCCAGCGGGTGACCGTCTTCGGGTCCACGCGGAACATCGTGGCAACCTCAGCCGGGGTCAGCAGCGGCTCGGCATCAGGGGTGCGAGCGGTCATGAGCGGCCTCCTCGGGAGAACCAGACATGGAGTCGGTTCTTTCCTCTAAATTCTGCACCTTGACCCACGTTGCCCGAAATGGCGGACGCGGGCCGAGTCGGTTATAGGACGAACGGCTTGTCCTCGGCACTACAACTACACCATCCGTCCAGCCACGTCGGCCAAACCGATGGAATTGCCCTCTCAGGTGTTCAACCTCGACGGAAGCCGATGGACCATGCCATAGCGGACAGTCACGCCACCGTGACGATCAGTCACAGCGGGATCAGGGGTCACCAGACCCGTCAAGGAGTGCAATACCGATCTATCCACCCGAAGTTGGACGGAAGGAGTCCTTCCCGGACTCCTTGTCCTATTTTGCCACGAGGCTGGGCGATGGGCGCAAGACCTAACGTAAGTGCGTTAGGTCACGGTTGCCTCATTGGCCCGGATCGGGACCTAGGTCCTGTCACCGGCGCCACAGGAGCCCTCGGGAACCTCTCCGAACACCGTTATGGGACTTCAGTTCGCGTACTGGCGGTTCCGCACTGCGCTCCAACGCTCCGTCAGCCGCTCGTACGCCTCGCCCGCCCGCGCGCCGTCCCCCGCGCGCAGCGCCGCCAGCCCCTCGGCCGTGTCACCCGCGGAGTGGTCATCCGCGAGGTCCGCCTCCGGCACCATATGCACCAGGCCGCCGTAGTCCAGCTCGACCAGGGAGCGCGGATGGAACTCCTCCAGCCAGCGCCCCACGTCCACCAGGCCGTCGATCAGCGGCCCCTCGTCGATCGCGTCCTTGAGCGTGCGCAGGCCGCGGGCCACCCGGCGCCGGGCCTCGACCATGGGCGTGCGGTAGCGCAGCACCAGTTCCTTGCGGGGGCCGTCGCCCTTGCCGTACTCGCGCTCCTCGTCGGCGAAGAGGACGAACCAGCGCAGCGGCACCTGCCAGGTCGCCGTGCGGATCCACGGCCGGGCGTCGGGATTGCGCTCCAGCCAGTGCTCGTAGTCCGCCTCGGCCTGGCGGCGGACCACCGGCGGCAGCGCCGCGTCCAGCACCGGGGTGGGCAGGCTCTCGGCGAGCTCCTCCAGCGCGAGCCAGCCCCGCAGCCGGGTCCGCCAGGGACAGACGCACAGGACGCCGTCGAGGAGCGCCACGAAGGCGTCACCGCTCTCGTGCACCGGCACCGGCACCGGCGGGGTGGGCAGCAGGTCCGCGAGCGAGCGACGGAGCTCGTCCTGCACCCCCGGGAGGTTCTCGCGCCGGGCGTACCGCTCCCAGTGGCCGCGTTCCGGTTCCGGGAATGCGCCCAGAGGTTCATAGACCCGCAGATATGCCGCGTACGGGACAGTCACCGACGACGCCGATCCCACACTCGCTCCCTCAAACCGGAGGACACTCCAGGGAGTTGCCGAGCCCTCCCCGTACTGTCCAAATCGTCCCATGGCGCGGCACCTCGGGAGAGTGATCCTCGGCACGGGACCGGCCCCCCGGGCCGGCAGGTCTTACCCTCGTGCCAACCGGCCCTCCACCACCCCCGGAGGGCGACCTCCGCGACATATGGAGTCACCACAGTGACTGACGTACGTCCCACCGATGAAGCTGACGGCGTGCTGCACACATTGTTCCGGTCCGACCAGGGCGGTCATGAGCAGGTCGTGCTCTGCCAGGACCGGGAGAGCGGCCTCAAGGCCGTGATCGCCCTCCACTCCACCGCCCTGGGCCCCGCCCTCGGCGGCACCCGCTTCTACCCCTACGCCTCGGACGAGGCCGCGGTCCTGGACGCGCTCAACCTCTCCCGCGGCATGTCGTACAAGAACGCGCTGGCGGGGCTCGACCACGGCGGCGGCAAGGCTGTGATCATCGGGAACCCCGATGAGATCAAGACCGAACAACTGCTGCTGGCCTACGGACGGTTCGTCGCCTCCCTCGGCGGGCGCTACGTCACCGCGTGCGACGTCGGCACGTACGTGCAGGACATGGACGTGGTCGCCCGGGAGAACCCCTGGACCACCGGCCGCTCCCCCGAGAACGGCGGCGCGGGCGACTCCTCCGTCCTCACGGCCTTCGGGGTGTTCCAGGGCATGCGGGCCGCCGCGCGGACCCAATGGGGCGAGCCGACGCTGCGCGGGCGCCGGGTCGGCGTCGCGGGCGTCGGGAAGGTCGGCCACCACCTGGTCGAGCACCTGATCGAGGACGGCGCGGAGGTCGTGATCACCGACGTGCGCGCGGAGGCCGTCGAGCGGATCATCGCCCGGCACCCCCGGGTGACCGCCGTGACCGACGCCGATGTGCTCGTCCGCACGCCGCTCGACGTCTACGCCCCGTGCGCCCTCGGCGGCGCGCTGGACGACGACACCGTGGCGGCGCTCACCGCCACCGTGGTCTGCGGCGCGGCCAACAACCAGCTGGCCCACCCGGGCGTCGAGAAGGACCTCGCCGACCGCGGGATCCTCTACGCGCCGGACTACGTGGTGAACGCCGGCGGAGTGATCCAGGTGGCCGACGAGCTGCACGGTTTCGACTTCGATCGCGCCAAGGCCAAGGCGACCAAGATTTTCGACACGACGTTGGCCATATTCGATCGGGCGAAGGCGGACGGGATCCCTCCGGCCGCCGCCGCGGACCGGCTCGCCGAGCAGCGCATGGCGGAGGCGCGGGCCGGTGTGCTGACCGGCTGAACCAGCTCTCCCCACCGGCCGGGCGCCGGTCACCCGAGGGTGGCCGGCGCCCGTTCACGAAGGGTGGTCCGGTCGCACGCTCGGTACCCGCACAGCGTTCCCTACAGACGGGCCACCCTGGCCGAAGTGCGAGAGATCCCTCACCACCTCATCGGCGGGTCGGCGCCCGAGACACGTTAAAATCGCTGCTGACCAGCGGGGACGGGGCTCCCCTCGGGTTGTGCTGCGTGGCACGTCATGCGGGCGACGTACCGTATGGCCGCGGAAGCAGGTACCGTTGAAGCCCTACAGGCCGGATCCTCCCCGAGGGTCCGCTCTGACTCATGAACGTGAACGCGTGTCAAGACTCTGGGGCCGTCGAGCCCCGTCACTGAGGGGGTCGAGCCATGGGGCGCGGCCGGGCCAAGGCCAAGCAGACAAAGGTCGCCCGCCAGCTGAAGTACAACAGCGGCGGGACCGACCTCTCACGTCTGGCCAATGAGCTGGGCGCATCGCCGACGAAGCAGCCGCCGAACAGCGAGCCGCTCGAAAAGGACGATGAGCTGGAGGACGATCCGTACGCTCAGTACGCGGATCGTTACAACGATGAGGACGAGGACGAGCAAGCGCCCGACCACTCCTCGACATATCGTCGCCGCGCTTGACGCTGTAACTCTCACCGGCCCGGTCCGAGGCCTTACCTCGGACCGGGTTCTGTGCTGCCCGGAGGCAATCAGCCGGCGTGGTGGTCACCCGTCAGCGTCACGGCCTCGGCGCGGTCGCCGCGCTCGGTGATCTCGCCCGCGACCCAGGACTCCACGCCCCGGTCCGCGAAGGTCGCCAGGGCCACGTCCACGGACTCCTGCGGTACGACCGCGATCATGCCGACGCCCATGTTGAGCGTCTTCTCCAGCTCCGGGCGCTCGACCCCGCCCAGCCGGCCGACCAGGTCGAAGACCGGGCCCGGCGTCCACGTCGACCGGTCGACCGTCGCGTGCAGGCCCGCCGGCATCACCCGGGCCAGGTTGTTGGCCAGTCCCCCGCCGGTGATGTGCGAGAAGGCGTGCACATCGGCCGTCCGGGTGAGCGCCAGGCAGTCCAGCGAGTAGATCTTGGTGGGCTCCAGCAGCTCCTCGCCGAGCGTCCGGCCGAACTCCGGAACCTCGCGGTCCAGCTCCCAGCCGGCCCGGTCGAAGAGCACATGGCGGACCAGCGAGTACCCGTTCGAGTGAAGTCCGGACGAGGCCATCGCGATGACCGCGTCGCCCTCGCGGATGCGGTCCGCGCCCAGCACCCGGTCGGCCTCGACGACGCCCGTACCGGCGCCGGCCACGTCGAAGTCGTCCGCGGCGAGCAGCCCGGGGTGCTCGGCGGTCTCGCCGCCGACCAGCGCGCAGCCCGCGAGGACACAGCCCTCGGCGATGCCCTTGACGATCGCGGCCACCCGCTCCGGGTAGACCTTGCCGACGCAGATGTAGTCGGTCATGAAGAGCGGCTCGGCACCGCAGACGACCAGGTCGTCGACGACCATGCCGACGAGGTCGTGGCCGATCGTGTCGTAGACGCCCATGCGGCGGGCGATGTCCACCTTCGTGCCGACGCCGTCGGTGGCGGAGGCCAGGAGGGGGCGCTCGTACCGCTTGAGGGCACTGGCGTCGAAGAGGCCGGCGAAGCCGCCGAGCCCGCCGACGACCTCGGGGCGGGTGGCCTTCTTCACCCACTCCTTCATCAGGTCCACGGCGCGGTCGCCCGCCTCGATGTCGACGCCCGCGCTTGCGTAGCTGGCACCAGTGGTCTCAGACATGTGTTTGAGATCTTTCGTGTCGTTCGGTACTACGGGG
The DNA here is from genome assembly GCF_002192455.1 of Streptomyces albireticuli. Lineage (NCBI taxonomy): Bacteria > Bacillati > Actinomycetota > Actinomycetes > Kitasatosporales > Streptomycetaceae > Streptomyces > Streptomyces albireticuli. Next base: position 4,155,849 of record NZ_CP021744.1, on the reverse strand, counting down.
CGTTACGGGCGACGGAGGGCGTCGGCGGCGTCCGTGCCACCGGCCAGCTCGGTCTCCAGAAGCTGCTTGCCGAGGAGCTCGGGGTCGGGGAGCGGCATGGGGTACTCCCCGTCGAAGCACGCGCGGCACAGGTTCGGCTTGGCGATCGTGGTCGCCTCGATCATCCCGTCGAGCGAGATGTACGCCAGGGAGTCCGCGCCCAGCGACTTGCCGATCTCCTCGACCGACATGCCGTTGGCGATCAGCTCGGCGCGGGTGGCGAAGTCGATGCCGAAGAAGCACGGCCACTTCACCGGCGGGGACGAGATGCGGACATGCACCTCGGCCGCGCCGGCCTCGCGCAGCATCCGCACCAGGGCCCGCTGGGTGTTGCCGCGGACGATGGAGTCGTCCACGACGACCAGGCGCTTGCCCTGGATGACGTCCCGCAGCGGGTTGAGCTTGAGGCGGATGCCCAGCTGGCGGATGGTCTGGCTCGGCTGGATGAAGGTCCGGCCGACGTAGGAGTTCTTGACCAGACCGGTGCCGTACGGGATCCCGCTGGCCTCGGCGTAGCCCACGGCGGCGGGGGTGCCGGACTCCGGGGTCGGTATCACCAGGTCGGCCTCGACCGGGGCCTCGGCGGCGAGCCGGCGGCCCATCTCCACCCGGGAGAGGTAGACGTTGCGGCCCGCGATGTCGGTGTCGGGGCGCGCGAGGTAGACGTACTCGAAGACACAGCCCTTGGGCCGGGCCTCGGCGAAGCGGGAGGTCCGCAGGCCGTTCTCGTCGATGGCGACGAGCTCGCCGGGCTCCACCTCGCGTACGAAGGAGGCGCCGCAGATGTCCAGGGCGGCGGTCTCGGAGGCCACCACCCAGCCGCGCTCCAGACGCCCCAGGACCAGCGGGCGGATGCCCTGCGGGTCACGGGCGGCGTAGAGGGTGTGTTCGTCCATGAAGACGAGGGAGAAGGCGCCCTGGACGTCCGGGAGGACCTTGGTGGCCGCTTCCTCGATCGTCAGCGGCTTGCCGTCCTCGTCGGTCTGGCCCGCCAGCAGGGCCGTGACCAGGTCGGTGTCGTTGGTCGCCGCGACCTGGGTGGCACGGCCGTTCTCCCGGGGGAGCGCCGCGACCATCTCGGCGAGCTGGGCCGTGTTGACCAGGTTGCCGTTGTGACCGAGCGCGATCGAGCCGTTGGCCGTCGCCCTGAAGGTCGGCTGGGCGTTCTCCCACACCGAGGCTCCGGTGGTGGAGTAGCGGGCGTGTCCGACCGCGATGTGTCCCTGGAGGGAACCCAGGGAGGTTTCGTCGAAGACCTGGGAGACCAGTCCCATGTCCTTGAAAACGAGGATCTGGGAGCCGTTGCTCACCGCGATGCCCGCGGACTCCTGTCCACGGTGCTGCAGCGCATACAGCCCGAAATAGGTGAGTTTGGCGACCTCTTCACCCGGAGCCCAGACACCGAAGACGCCGCAAGCGTCCTGGGGGCCCTTCTCACCGGGGAGCAGGTCGTGGTTGAGTCGTCCGTCACCACGAGGCACGTGTACAAGTCTATTGCAGGTCCGAGGTTCATCCGAACCGGGGACGACAAGGAATGGCTCACACCACGGACAGCCACTTGACGGGTACAGGCAATCACCTTCAGGATCGCTGCCCGAGTGGCATCCGCGGTTCTTCGCGAGGCGCCTCCGTGACGGCCGCGGGCGCAATGCCGGGAGCCTCCCGCGCCGCGCCCGGCGGGCCTTTCCGAGGGAATCCTCCTCTCATTTCCTCTTTTCTCGGCAGATTCCCGCTCCGTCGGCCCTGGCGTTTTCCTGATTTCCCCTTCATTTCCGCCTCCGGACGCCCCGGAAGGGCCGCCCGGAGGCGGTGTCCGGTCAGCCCATGACGGGCAGGTGCGCGGAGAGGTCCGCGCGCTCCCCGCTCGCGGAGACGGCCGCCTCGTCGAGCGCGGCGGCCCAGTCCGTACGGCCGGTGGCGAGGCGGAGCCAGGTGACGGGGTCGGTCTCGACCACGTTGGGCGGGGTGCCCCGGGTGTGCTTGGGGCCTTCGACGCACTGGACGACCGCGAACGGCGGGACGCGGACCTCGACCGACCCGCCGGGCGCCTTGAGGGCGAGGGCGTCGGCCAGCATGCGGGTGCAGTTGGCGAGGGCCTGCCGGTCGAACGGGACGTGGACGCCCAGCGCGGCGGCCAGGTCGTCGGAGTGCACGACGAGCTCGACGCAGCGGGTGACCAGGAAGTCGTCCAGGCGCATCGCGCCGACCCGGGAGGCGAGCAGGCGGTCGTCCGGGGCGGGCACGACGATCCGGTCGAAGCGCTCGGCGACCTGGTCGAAGATCTCCGTCGGCGCGGCGCCGCGGTCAGCCATCTCATGGGCGAGTTCGTCGACCCTCCCGGCGATGGCCCGGGTCGCGAACGGCCATTCCTGGACCGGGACTTCCAGCTTCGGGGGCGCCGGCTTCTCCAGGGTGTCGCTCACGTGGTCGAGGATGATGGCGATGTGGGAGACGAGCTCACGGACGGTCCAGTCGCCCAGCCGGGTGGGCAGCGCCAGCTGCTCGGCGGACAGGCCGGCCGTCACCTCGCGCACGTGCTGGAACTGCGCGAGGACGGCGGCGCGGGTCTTGGCGGAGTCGTAGCGGCGGGCGCGCGGTTTACGCGGTGCGGCAGACATGGCCCGACCCTAGTCCGACGCGGCGAGCGGCGACCCGCACGCCACGAAGTGCTCTCCGTCACAAGGGACTCCGGGCGGGCACGCCCGTACGGACCCTCCGGAGCCCGGTATGTCGACAATCACTCGCGGGGCCGGGGGCTCGGAACGCCGGAACGCCGGAGGCGGCCCGCCCCTGCTGGGGTGGGCCGCCTCCGGCGGACGCGGGGAATCCGGTCGGCTCAGGCGAGCAGCGCCGGGATCGTGGCCTCGTGGGCCTCGCGCAGCTCGGCCAGCGGGATGCTGAACTGGCCCTGGACGTCGATCTCTTCGCCGTCCACGACACCGATGCGGGTCGCGGGCAGGCCGCGCGCTCCGCACATGTCGGTGAAGCGGAGTTCCTCGCTGCGCGGGACCGCGACGACGGCGCGGCCGGCGGACTCGGAGAAGAGGAGGACGAAGGGGTCGACGGCGTCGGGGACGACGATCCGGGCGCCCTTGCCGCCCCGCAGGCACGACTCGGCGAGGGCCTGGATCAGACCGCCGTCCGACAGGTCGTGCGCCGCGTCGACCATGCCGTCGCGGGAGGCCGAGATGAGGATCTCCGCCAGGAGCTTCTCCCGGCCCAGGTCCACGGCCGGCGGCAGTCCGCCGAGGTGGTCGTGGACCACCTGCGACCAGGCCGAACCGCCCAGCTCCTCCTTGGTGTCACCCAGCAGGTAGAGCAGGTGGCCCTCGTCGGAGAAGGCGATCGGCGTACGGCGGTTGACGTCGTCGATGACGCCGAGCACCGCGACCACGGGGGTCGGGTGGATGGCGGTCTCGCCGGTCTGGTTGTAGAGCGAGACGTTGCCGCCGGTGACCGGGGTGCCCAGCTCCAGGCAGCCGTCGGCCAGGCCGCGGGTGGCCTCGGCGAACTGCCACATGACCGCCGGGTCCTCGGGCGAGCCGAAGTTCAGGCAGTTGGAGATGGCCAGCGGCCGGGCGCCGGAGGCGGCCACGTTGCGGTACGACTCGGCGAGCGCGAGCTGGGCGCCCGCGTACGGGTCCAGCTTGGCGTAGCGGCCGTTTCCGTCCGTGGCGACGGCGACACCGAGATTGGTGTCCTCGTCGATCCGGACCATGCCGGAGTCCTCCGGCTGCGCGAGGACAGTGTTGCCCTGCACGAACCGGTCGTACTGGTCGGTGATCCAGGACTTGGAGGCCTGGTTCGGCGAGGAGATCACCTTGAGGACCTGCGCGCGCAGCTCCTCGGCGGTCTCCGGGCGGGCCAGCTTGGCCGCGTCGTCGGCCTGGAGGGCGTCCTGCCAGTCGGGGCGGGCGTACGGGCGCTCGTAGACCGGGCCCTCGTGCGCCACCGTGCGCGGGGGCACGTCCACGATCTGCTCGCCGTGCCAGAAGATCTCCAGCCGCTCACCGTCCGTGACCTCGCCGATCACGGTGGCGATGACGTCCCACTTCTCGCAGATCTCCATGAAGCGGTCGACCTTGCCGGGCTCGACCACCGCGCACATGCGCTCCTGCGACTCGCTCATGAGGATCTCCTCGGGCGAGAGGGAGGAGTCGCGCAGCGGCACGGTGTCCAGCTCGACGCGCATGCCGCCGGAACCGGCGCTGGCCAGCTCGCTGGTGGCGCAGGACAGGCCGGCGCCGCCGAGGTCCTGGATGCCGTCGACGAGGTCCTCGCGGAAGATCTCCAGGGTGCACTCGATGAGGAGCTTCTCCTGGAAGGGGTCGCCGACCTGGACCGCCGGGCGCTTGGCCGGGCCGGTGGAGTCGAAGGTCTCGGAGGCGAGCACGGACACGCCGCCGATGCCGTCGCCGCCCGTGCGGGCGCCGTACAGAATGACCTTGTTACCGGCGCCGGACGCCTTCGCGAGGTGGATGTCCTCGTGCTTCATCACACCGACGCACAGGGCGTTGACCAGCGGGTTGCCCTGGTAGCAGGCGTCGAAGACGACCTCGCCACCGATGTTGGGCAGGCCCAGGCAGTTGCCGTAGCCGCCGATGCCCGCGACGACGCCCGGCAGGACGCGCTTGGTGTCGGGGTGGTCGGCGGCGCCGAAGCGCAGCGGGTCCATCACCGCGACCGGGCGGGCGCCCATGGCGAGGATGTCGCGCACGATGCCGCCGATACCGGTGGCCGCGCCCTGGTACGGCTCGATGTACGAGGGGTGGTTGTGCGACTCGACCTTGAAGGTGACCGCGTAGCCCTGGCCGACGTCGACGACGCCGGCGTTCTCGCCGATGCCGACGAGGAGGGCGTCGTTCTCGGGGGCCTTGTCGCCGAACTGGCGGAGGTGGACCTTGCTCGACTTGTACGAGCAGTGCTCGGACCACATGACCGAGTACATCGCGAGCTCGGCGCCGGTGGGGCGGCGGCCCAGGATGGCCCGGATGCGCTCGTACTCGTCCTGCTTGAGACCGAGTTCGGCCCAAGGCTGGTCGACGTCGGGCGTTTCGTTGGCGTGCTTGACCGTGTCGAGGCTCATGCGTTGACCAGCTTCTTCAGGATCGAGGTGAAGAATCCGAGCCCGTCCGTACGGCCGGTGCCGACGAGGGGCTCGACGGCGTGCTCGGGGTGCGGCATCAGGCCCACGACGTTGCCGGCGGCGTTGGTGATGCCGGCGATGTCACGGAGCGAGCCGTTCGGATTGCCGTCGAGGTACCGGAAGGCGACGCGGCCCTCGGCCTCGAGCTCGTCCAGGGTGTGCTCGTCGGCCACATAGCGGCCGTCGATGTTCTTCAGCGGGATGGAGATCTCCTGGCCCGCCTCGTAGTCGGAGGTCCAGGCGGTGCCGGCGTTCTCCACGCGCAGCTTCTGCTCGCGGCAGATGAAGTGCAGGTGGTTGTTGCGCAGCATCGCGCCGGGCAGCAGGTGGGTCTCGGTGAGCACCTGGAAGCCGTTGCAGATACCGAGGACCGGCATGCCGCCCTTGGCCTGCTCGATGACGGTCTCCATCACCGGCGAGAAGCGGGAGATGGCGCCCGCCCGCAGATAGTCGCCGTAGGAGAAGCCGCCGGGCAGGACCACGGCGTCGACCTGCTTGAGGTCCTTGTCGCGGTGCCACAGCGGGACGGGTTCGAGCCCGGCGATCCGGACGGCGCGCTGGGTGTCGCGGTCGTCCAGGGTGCCGGGGAAGGTGATGACTCCTACGCGAGCGGTCACTGTGCTTCTCCGTCGACCTTCACGGTGAAGTCCTCGATCACGGTGTTGGCGAGAAACGTTTCCGCCATGGCGTGGATGCGGGCGAGGGCGGCCTCGTCGACCGGGCCCTCCACCTCGAGTTCAAAGCGCTTGCCCTGACGGACGTCGGCGATCCCCTCGAAACCCAGGCGTGGCAGTGCGCGCTGCACCGCCTGGCCCTGCGGGTCGAGGATCTCCGGCTTGAGCATGACGTCGACTACGACGCGTGCCACTGGCACTCCCGGTGGTGTGGTGCGTGAGCTGAAGCGGTAGCGCCAGAGTACAGTCCCAAAAAATCTACGCGCATAGATATGGTGGGCCTCCTGTCACGTTTACGCATCGACGCCGAAGAGGGGAGGGAAAATCCCGGGAAAAACGTACGGTCCCGATTGCCAAGCACCACGCGGACAGAATTAACTGGGCTTCACTTTGCAATGCCCTTTGTTGTACAAATGAATAACCATTGCACCGGAACAACCGGAACCCGGGCATCACCGCAGTTCACCTCGGCGATGCGCCCCCGAAAGGACCGATATTCGTGGCACAGCGCGTAGTGGTCACACTCTCCGACGACATCGACGGCGGGGAAGCCGCGGAGACGGTTTCCTTCGGCCTCGACGGCAAGTCGTACGAGATCGACCTCAACACTGCCAATGCGAAGAAACTGCGGGTCGCCCTGGAGCCCTACCTGGAGGCCGGCCGCAAGCAGTCCCGCTCCGGGAAGGTCTACCGCCGCACCTCCGTGGCGCCCGACCCCTCGGCGGTCCGCGCCTGGGCCCGCTCCCACGGCATGGACGTGCCGCCGCGAGGCCGCATCCCCAAGCGGGTCTACGAGGCCTTCAACGCCGCGGACTGAGCCGACTTGCCAAGCACCCCGGATGATCAGCTAGAGTCTGGATCACGCCGAGGGGCGCGGCCGGGAAACCGGAAGAACCCCCAGGTAGCGCGGGTGTAGCTCAGTAGTAGAGCGCCCCCTTTCCAAGGGGGAGGCGCAGTGTGCGATTCCTGTCACCCGCTCTGAACGTCCTCCGGACCACGTCTGTGGTGCGAGGGACGGATCATGCGGGTGTAGCTCAGTAGTAGAGCGCCCTCTTTCCAAGAGGGAGGCGCAGTGTGCGATCCCTGTCACCCGCTCTGATCGCTTACCGGTCCACAGCCGTGGACCGGGCCCGGCGATCCATGCGGGTGTAGCTCAGTAGTAGAGCGCCCCCTTTCCAAGGGGGAGGCGCAGTGTGCGATCCCTGTCACCCGCTCTCATCGCGTTACCGACCACGTCAGTGGATCAGGTAGAGTGATGCACGCGCCGCCCGGTGAAAGCCGGTCGGAAGCACGCGGACGTAGCTCAGTTGGTAGAGCACCACCTTGCCAAGGTGGATGTCGCGAGTTCGAGTCTCGTCGTCCGCTCAGAGAACGAAGGCCCCGGTCATTATGATCGGGGCCTTCGGCGTTTCCGGGGACGGGCCTTCGGCGTTTCCGGGGACGGGGCTTCGATGTTTCCGGGGACGGGGCTGGGGACGAGGGCTGGGGCCGGGAGTTGGGGTGGAGGGGGCGGGGCCGGGTCCGGCCGCGGGCCTGATGCGGGCTCGGGCGGCTCCGGGCCCTGATGACATTCGTCATCCGAGGTCATGACAGCTCGCACTGACTTCCGGGCGGCGCGGCCGGGAGCCTTGAGTCATGGACATCGGAGAGAGTGTGATCGCCGTGTCGGGGCTGCGGCGGCGCTACGGCCCGGAGGGTGACGGCGGGTTCGAGGCGGTGCGGGGCGTGTCCTTCACCGTGGGACGGGGCGAGGTCTTCGCACTGCTGGGGACGAACGGCGCGGGCAAGACCTCCACGGTCGAGCTGCTGGAGGGGCTGGAGCGGCCGAGCGGGGGCGAGGTCCGGATCCTGGGCCACGATCCTTACGCGGAGCGCGCGGCGGTGCGGCCGCGGATCGGGGTGATGCTCCAGGAGGGCGGCTTCCCCTCGGACCTGACGGTCGCCGAGACCGTCCGCATGTGGGCCGGCTGCACCACGGGGGCCCGGCCGACCGGGGAAGCCCTCGGGATGGTGGGGCTCACGGACCGCGCCTCGGTGCGGATCAAGCAGCTCTCCGGTGGCGAGCGCCGGCGGCTCGACCTGGCGCTCGCCCTGCTCGGCCGCCCCGAGGTCCTGTTCCTCGACGAGCCGACGACGGGCCTGGACCCCGAGGCGCGGCACAGCACCTGGGAGTTGGTGCGCCGCCTGCGCGAGGACGGCACGACGGTCCTCCTCACCACCCACTACCTGGAAGAGGCCGAGGCCCTCGCCGACCGCCTGGCGATCATGCGGCGGGGCGAGATCGTGGCCTCCGGGGCGCCCGGCGAGGTGATCGGGGCTTACCCGGCCCGGATCCGGTTCGCGATGCCCGTGGGCTGGTTCGTGGGGGATCTCCCGCCGCTGGCCGATCTGGGGGTGGAGGACCACGAGGAGTCCGACGGGCGCATAGAGCTCCGGACGCGCACGCTTCAGCGGACCCTCACCGGGCTGCTGATCTGGGCGCGGGAGAAGGACATAGAGCTGGAAGGGCTGGACGCCCGGACCGCCTCGCTGGAGGAGGCGTTCCTGGCCATAGCCGGTGGCGGCGAGCCGGGCGCGGACAGCGGCTCCGGTATGAGCGTGGGCGCCGGTGCGGGCGCGGGGAGGGGCAAGTGATGGCGATATCCACAGCGGCGCCGCGGATGCTGGCGCTGGGCCGGGCGGAGCTGATCCTGCTCGGACGGAACAAGATGGCGCTCTATGTGGCGCTGCTGCTGCCGGTGCTCATGGTGTGGACGATGCGCCGCACGGTCGGCGAGATGGATCTCGGCGACACCGGGATGTCGCTCAACGAGTCGTCGCTGACCGGTGCCTTCGGCTTCATCCTGCTCTTCGTCATCTATCAGAACCTGGTCAGCGCCTATGTGGCCCGCCGCGAGGAGCTCGTCCTCAAGCGGCTCCGCACGGGCGAGGCGGGCGACGCCGAGATACTCGGCGGCACGGCGCTGCCGGCTGTGGCGGTCGCCCTGGCCCAGATGGTGGTCCTGCTGGTGGCGGGGGTCTTCTGGATGGACCTGCGGGCCCCTTCCCGTCTCGACCTGATGCTGATCGGGATGGTGCTGGGAGTGGTGCTGTCCATCGCGCTGGCCGCGCTGACCACGGCCTGGGCGAAGACGGTGGAGAGCGCCCAGCTGGTCACCACTCCCCTGCTGCTGATCTCGCTGATGGGCTCGGGGCTCCTCATCCCGCTGGAGGCCATGCCGGACGTGCTGGCCGATGTCTGCGAGTTGCTGCCGCTTTCTCCGGTGGTCGAGCTGGTGCGCGGCGGCTGGCTCGGCGGCCTGAGCGCCTATGAGGCCGTGGGGCACGTGGCCACCGCGCTGGCCTGGACGTTTGTGGCCGTGTTTGCTGTACGTCGGTGGTTCCGGTGGGAGCCGCGCCGGTAGGACGATGAGCCTGCCGGACGAGGGATGACAGGGCGACGGGGGGAGCGCGGCCGATGTCGATATGGACGCGGGTACGGGACTGGCGGGGGCGGAGCAGGGTCGCCAAGGTCGACAGCTATACGCGGTGGACGCTGTATCTGCTGCCCTGTCTGCTTCCCGCGCTCGCTCTGAGCCCCATGCTGGTCAACGGCGTCGACCGGCCGTGGATGCTGGTCCTCGGCTGCCTCACCACCTTCCAGGGGCTGCTGGGCATCCCGGTCTTCCGGCGCGCTCTCGACCGCTATCTCTGGGACAAGCCGGCTCCGTGGTGGGGTGTGGCCGCGCAGGGGGTGCTGTTCGTCGCCGGGCTCGTCTGCATGGTGGTCTCCTTCCAGGTGGAGAGCCCGCGGGGTGCCTCGACCGTCGGGGTGTTCCTGATGAACAGCGCCCTGACGACCTTCGGTCCGCTCACCCTGATGGTCCGGCTCCGCCGGTACGTCCTGGGATGCGTCGTCGTCGCGCTGGCTCTGGGGCTCCTGGTCCTGCTGCCCGGCGGGGACTGGTCGGCCGCGGGTTTCCTGACCGCGGGGGTGCTCTTCATCTCCTTGTGGTGCGCGTCCGTCGGGCGGGCGTCGGGCTGGATGCTGCGGGTGATGTGGGAGCTGGAGACGGCGCGGGACGCGAAGGCGCGGCTGGCGGTGGCGGAGGAGCGGCTGCGGTTCGGGCGGGACCTCCACGATGTCCTGGGGCGCAACCTCGCGGTGATCGCGCTCAAGAGCGAGCTGGCGGTGCAGCTGGGGCGGCGGGGGGCGCCCCAGGCCCTGGAGCTGATGGCCGAGGTCCAGGGCATCGCCCGGGACTCGCAGCGTGAGGTCCGTGAGGTGGTGCGCGGCTACCGCGAGGCGGATCTGCCCACCGAGCTGGTGGGGGCCCGTGGCGTGCTCTCCGCCGCGGGGATCGAGTGCCGGATCGACGACACGGCGGGCGGGCAGCTGCCGGCGCCGGTGCAGTCGGCGCTGGCCTGGGTGGTCCGGGAGGCCACGACCAATGTGCTGCGGCACGCGGACGCCGGGCGGTGCGCGGTGCGGCTGCGGATCGTGAACGACGTGGCGGTGCTCGTCATGGAGAACGACGGGGCACCGGACACCGGGGCGGCGGACGGTGCGGACCGTGTGGGCGGCTCGGTGTCGGCCGGGGGCGGTTCGGGGCTGAGGGGCCTGGGGGAGCGGCTCGCGGTCCTGGGCGGCACGGTGACGGCGGAGCGGCGGCCGCCGGCGGTGTTCCGCCTCACGGCGAAGGTCCCGCTGGCCAAGGTCCCGCCGGCGAAGACCCCGGCGGCGAAGGCGTCGGCGGGCGATGTGCCGACGGGCGAGGGGCGGGCGGCGAAGGTCCCGGCGGCGGATGCCCCGTCGGCCGGGGTTCCGGCGGGCGGGGTTCCGACGGGCGGGGTGCGGTCGGGCGGGGTTCCGACAGGCGAGGTTCCGGGGGACAGAGTTCCGGCAGCCGGGGGGACGGCAGGCGCGGGGGCGGCTGCCGGATCGGTGGGCGGGGGGACCGTCCTGCCGGGGGCCGGGGGCGGGGAACCGGCCCCCGGCTGGGAGGCGTCGGAGAGGGGAGGCCGCGGGGAGCCCGTGGCCGTGGGAGCGGGTCTCGTCCGGGTTCCGGGCGACCGGGACGGGGCGGCCGGAGAAGGCGGAGGGGCGGCATGACGGACGACCGGTACGAGGGGGCACCGGCACCCGGGCGTTCCGCTCCCCCGCCCGTGCGGGTCATGCTCGCGGACGACGAGCACCTGATCCGGGGCGCGCTGGCCGCGCTGCTGGGGCTGGAGGACGATCTCCAGGTGGTCGCGGAGGCCGCGTCGGGGCCGGAGGCGGTGGCGATGGCGCGGACGTTCCGGCCGGATGTCGCGGTGCTGGATCTTCAGATGCCGGGGGCCGACGGTGTGATGGTGGCCACAACCCTGCGGGCGGAGCTGCCCGGTTGCCGCACCATGATCGTGACTGGTCACGGGCGTCCGGGGCACCTGAAGCGGGCCTTGGAGGCGGGGGTGCGGGGGTTCGTGCCGAAGACCGTCTCGGCGCAGCGGCTGGCCGAGATCATCCGCTCGGTGCACGGGGGAAGCCGCTATGTGGACCCGGAGTTGGCGGCCGACGCGATAAGCGCCGGGGACTCCCCGCTGACGGCGCGGGAGGCGGAGCTGCTGGAGCTGGCCGAGGACGGAGCGCCTGTCGCGGAGATCGCCGAGCGCGCCTCGCTGACGCCGGGGACGGTCCGGAACTACCTCTCGGCGGCGGTCGCGAAGCTGGGGGCGGAGAACCGTCATGCGGCGGCGCGCATCGCACGCGCTCAGGGTTGGCTATAGTGGTTCCCGCACCGCACGAGAGCGCGGTGCGATGCGGACGTAGCTCAGTTGGTAGAGCACCACCTTGCCAAGGTGGATGTCGCGAGTTCGAGTCTCGTCGTCCGCTCAGAGAACGAAGGCCCCGATCATCACGATCGGGGCCTTCGGCGTTTCCGGGGGGCAAGCGGAGGCGGGCCGCTTCACTGCTCCGGGGGGAAGTGGAGGCGGAAGCGGGCGCCGCCGCCCGGGGCCTGTTCGGCGGTGAGCTCGGCGCCGTGGGCGCGGGCGATCTGGCGGCCCATGGCGAGGCCGAGGCCGGAGCCGGGCAGGGCGCGGGCCTGGCGGGAGCGGTAGAAGCGGTCGAAGACGTAGGGCAGGTCCTCGGTGGAGATCCCGGGGCCGTGGTCGCGGACGGTGAGGTCGAGCCCGTCGGCGGTGCGGTCCAGGCGGACCTCGACCATGGCGCCGGGCGGGCTGAACTTGGCGGCGTTGTCGAGCAGGTTGGACAGCAGCCGGGCGAGGCGGGCCGGCACACCGGAGACGGTGGCCTCGGCGAACTCGGCGACGAAGGGGGTGGCCGGCCAGTGGCCGCGGGCCTCGCCGACGCAGCGCTCGGCCAGCAGGTCGAGCCGGACCCGTTCGACGAGCTGCTGCGGCTCCTCGTCCCGGGCGAGCTCGATGAGGTCGTTGACCAGGCCCGTCACCTCGCGGAGCTGCCGGCCGAGGGCTCCGGAGGCCCGTTCGCGCTGGGCGGGGGTGAGCCGTTCGGCGCGGGCCAGGAGTTCGGCGTTGGTGCGCAGCGCGGTGAGCGGGGTGCGCAGCTCGTGGGAGGCGTCGGCGACCAGGCGGCGCTGGGCGGCGACGGCCTCCTCCAGCTCGCCGAGCATGGTGTTGAAGCTGGTGGCGAGGCTGGTGATCTCGTCCTGGCGGCGCGCCTCGTACGGGGGCAGCTCGATGCGGTGGGCCGGGTCGCGGGTGGCGGCGATCCGCTCGGCCGTCGCGGTGAGCCGGGTGACGGGCCGCAGGGAGGTGCGGGAGGCGAAGTAGCCGAGCCCCGCCGCGAGGAGGACCCCGCCGCCGCCGACGGCGCCGAGCAGCAGGCCGGCCTGGCGCACGCCCTTGTCGACGGTGTCGGAGCGGACCGCGACCTGGAGGGCGCGGCCGCCCTTGACCGGGGTGGTGAACATCCGCATGGCGCGGCCGTCCAAGGTGATGTCGCTGTAGTACTCGCCGAGGGTGCCGGCGGCGACGCGGCGGGTGGCGCCGGTCACGGGAAGCACCAGGTCCGCCGGGTGCGCGGTCGGGTCGGCCCGCACGACCTGGGCGCAGGCGGGCGCGGCGAGCCAGGCGCACTCGCCGTACAGCGTCCCGGTCGTGGGGCTCTCCCGGCTCTGCTGGGCGGCGATCAGGCTGGCCTGCTGCTTGAGCTGGAGGTCGAGCTGGCGGACGAGTTCGTAGCGGATGACGACGTAGGCCGCCGCGAGGACGCCCAGGGCGACGACGGCGACGGCGGCGGAGGTGACGAGCGCCAGCCGGGCCCGCAGCGGTCTGCGGCCGAGGAGGCGCCGCCGCAGGGCCCTCACTGCTCGGCCAGCCGGTAGCCGACGCCGTGCACGGTGTGGACGAGCCGGGGCGCGCCGCCCGCCTCCAGTTTGCGGCGGAGGTAACCGATGTAGACGGCGAGGGAGTTGGAGTCCGTGCCGAAGTCCGTGCCCCAGACCCGTTCCTGGATCACCTCGCGCGGCAGCACCTGCCCCGGGTGCCGCATCAGCACGTCGAGCAGGGCGAACTCGGTGCGGGTGAGCTCGACGGGGACGCCGCCGCGCGTCCCGGTGCGGGTGGCCGGGTCGACGGTGAGGTCGGCGAAGACCAGCGTCTCGCTCTCCTCGGCCGGTTCGGCGGGGGCCGCGCGGCGCAGCAGGGCCCGCAGCCGGGCGAAGAGCTCGTCCAGGGCGAAGGGTTTGACGAGGTAGTCGTCGGCGCCCGCGTCCAGGCCCGCGACGCGGTCGGAGACGGCGTCGCGGGCGGTCAGGACGAGGACGGGCGTACGGTCGCCGAGGCCGCGCAGCCGCCGGCAGACGGCGAGGCCGTCGAGCACGGGCATGGCGAGGTCGAGGACGATCGCGGCGGGCGGCTCGGCGGCGACGGCGGACAGCGCTTCCAGGCCGTCGGCGGCGGAGCGGACCACGTATCCCTCGACGCAGAGGCCGTCGACGACGGCGGCCCGCACCTCGGGGTCGTCGTCGACGACGAGGACGGTCGGCGGCTCGGCAGCGGTCATGCGGGGACGGCCTCTCGCGCGGGTGCGGGCGGGCGCGTCCGGGGGCGGGCGGACGCGGTGGGGAACCGTCCGGTTCCCCCGCCCACCTTGGCAGAACGCGTCTTAGAAGGCTCTTAGACCGCCTCGCCACGCTGCGGCCATGGCTACAGCACACGACACCCTTTCGGTGGTCGTCGGAGCGGGCGGTACCGGCGGTCACATCTATCCCGGGCTGGCGGTGGCCGACGCGGTCCGCCGGGCCGTGCCGGACGCGGTCATCAGCTTCATCGGGACGGAACGCGGTCTGGAGACCCGGCTGATCCCCGCGGCCGGATACCGGCTGCACACGGTCGACATGATCCCCTTCGACCCGTCGCTCGGCTCGCGCCGCTTCCTGCTCCCCGCCGATCTGCTGCGTTCGGGGATGCAGGCGCGCCGGGTGATCGAGGAGCAGCGGGCGCAGGTCGTCGTCGGCATGGGCGGCTATCCCAGCGCGCCCGCGGTGCTCGGCGCCCGGCTGGCGGGGCGGCCCGCGCTCGTCCACGAGTCCAACGCGGTGCCGGGCCGGGCGAACCGGTTCGCCACCACCCTGACCCCGCATGTGGCGCTGGCCTTCGACCGCAGCCGTGAGCACCTCTCGGCGCGGGCCGGGGCCCGCGCCGAGACGGTGGGGATGCCGCTGGTGGGCGCGGTGGCCGGGCTGGACCGGGCGGCGCGGGCCGCGCTGCGGGCGTCGGCGCGGGAGTCCTTCGGGGTGCCCGTGGACGCGCGGCTGGTGCTGTTCAACGGCGGCAGCCTGGGCGCGGCGCGGCTCACCGAGGCGGCGGTGGAACTGGCCCGGCGGTGGCGCGGCGCCCCCGGCGTCCATCTGCTGATCAAGACCGGGCCGGCCGCGCTGGCGGCCGTACGGGCCCGGCTGGCCGCGGACGGCTGCGACGGCGTCGCCACGGCGGTCGGCTACCTCGACCGGATGGACCTCGCCTACGCGGCCGCCGACGTGGTGGTCTGCCGGGCGGGTTCGGCGACGGTGGCCGAGCTGGCGACCGTGGGCGTGCCGGCGGTGCTGGTGCCCTATCCGCACGCCCCGCACGACCACCAGACCCACAACGCGCGGGTGCTCTCGGACGCCGGGGCGGGGCTGCTGCTCCCCGACGGCGAGGCCACGGGCGACCGGCTGGCCGGGCTGATCGAGCCGCTCCTGACGGATCCGGCGCGGCTGGCCGCGATGGGGGCGGCCGCGGATCCCGGTACGCACGCGGTCGCCGCGGACCTGATGGCGGCGTGGGTGCTGCGGCTGGCCGGGTGGTCACCGGGAGGGGCCGCGCCGGTCCACGGCCCGTGGGATGCCGGGCGGCTGCCCGACGCCGCCTGACCGGCCCGGCCCCGGTCCTCCCCTCCCCCACCGAACCGCCGGACGCCCGGCGCGTACCCGACTTCCCCTCGCCACGGCGGGAACCGCTTCCCGCCTCCGAAAGGACCTCGCATGAGCACGCTCACCACCCCGTACCCGGCCTCGAACCCGGCTCCGGCCCCGCAGAGCTGGGCAGGGCGCACCGTCCTGGTCACCGGCGCCGAGGGATTCATCGGGTCGACCCTCGTCGACCTGCTCGTCGAGCGCGGCGCCCGGGTGCGGGTGCTCGTCCACTACAAGCCCTACGCCGAGCGCGGCCACCTCGCCCGGTACCTGGGTCCGGACTCCCCCGTGGAGACGCTCGCCGGTGACGTCCGGGACGCGGGGCGGGTGATGGACGCCGTCGCCGGCTGCGACACCGTCTTCCACCTCGCCGCGCTGATCGGCATCCCGTACAGCTACGCCTCGCCCGAGGCGTACGTGCAGACCAACATGGCCGGTACGGAGCACGTCGCGGCGGCCTGCCGACGCCATGGGGTGCGGCGGATGGTGCACACCTCGACCAGTGAGGTGTACGGGACGGCGCGGACCGTGCCGATCCGGGAGGACCACCCGCTTCAGCCGCAGTCGCCCTACTCCGCCTCGAAGATCGGCGCGGACATGCTGGCCCTGTCCTACGCGCACTCCTTCGAGCTGCCCGTCACGGTCGTGCGGCCCTTCAACACCTACGGGCCCCGCCAGTCCGCGCGGGCCGTGATCCCCACGATCCTGGCGCAGCTGCACGCGGGAGCCTCCGAGATCAAGCTCGGCTCGACGACGCCGACCCGCGACTTCACGTATGTGACCGACACGGCCGAGGGGTTCCTCGCGCTCGCGGACTGCGACCGGGCGGTCGGTCACGCGGTCAACCTCGGCACGGGCCGCGAGATCTCCGTCGGGGACCTCGCCGAGTCGCTGATCCGGGCGTCCGGGCGGGACGCGAAGGTCGTCGTGGACCCGTCCCGGCTGCGGCCGTCGGGGAGCGAGGTGGAGCGGCTGCTGTCGGACAACTCCCGGGCGCGGGAGTGGGCCGGCTGGCGGCCGGTCGTGGACCTGGAGGAGGGGCTGGCCCGGACGTCGGAGTGGGTCCGGGACAACCTGGGCCTGTTCGCGCCGGACCGGTACGTGGTGTGACGGACGGACCGTTACGTGGTGCGGCGGCCGGGCCGGGCGGGAATCAGCCCGTCCGGCCCGGCCACGCCGCCTACTGCCAGCTCATGCCCGTCAGGCGCTCGTACGCCTCCACGTACTTCGACCGCGTCTGCTCCACCACGTCCCGCGGGAGCTCCGGCGGGGGCAGCTCGCCCTTGCGGTCCCAGCCCGAGGCCGGGGAGGAGAGCCAGTCGCGGACGAACTGCTTGTCGAAGGACGGCTGGGCGCGGCCCGGCTGCCAGCTGTCGGCGGGCCAGAAGCGGGAGGAGTCCGGCGTCAGCACCTCGTCGGCCAGGACCAGCTCCCCGTCCGCGAAGCCGAACTCGAACTTCGTGTCGGCGAGGATGATGCCCCGGTCGCGGGCGATGTCGCGGGCCCGGCCGTAGACGGCGAGGGTGGCCTGGCGGAGCTGGGCGGCCGTCTCGGCGCCCACCTGCCGGGCCACCTCCTCGTAGGAGACGTTCTCGTCGTGCTCGCCGACCTCGGCCTTGGCGGCCGGGGTGAAGATCGGGGAGGGCAGCTCGGAGCCGTCGGTCAGGCCCTCGGGGAGGGCGAGGCCGCAGACCGTGCGGGTCTGCTCGTACTCCGCGAGGCCCGAGCCCGTGAGATAGCCGCGGGCCACGCACTCGACCGGGACCATGTCCAGGGAGCGGCAGATCAGCGTGCGGCCCTCCCAGTCGGCGGGGGCGCCGGGCGGCAGCTCGGTGGAGAGCACGTGGTTCGGTGCCAGGTCGGTGAGGCGCTCGAACCACCACAGCGAGAGCTGGGTGAGGACCCGGCCCTTGTCGGGGATCTCGGTGGGCAGCACCCAGTCGTAGGCCGAGACGCGGTCGGAGGCGACCATCACCAGCCGGCCCGCCCCGTCGCGGTAGAGGTCGCGGACCTTGCCCGTGTGCAGGTGCTCAAGGCCGGGCACCTCGACCGGTTCGGGCTTCTCTACGAATCCGGACACGCGTCCTCCTGGTGGTTTGTCCAAGCACCACGATTCTGCCGTACGTGTGCGAGCGCCGCGGACGAGGGTCAGCAGCGCTTGCAGATGCGGTCCAGCAGATTGGCGGTGGCCCGCTGGATCCGGGCGTCCGCGTGGCCGGGCCGGTCCAGGGCGGGCGACCAGGCGAAGGTGCCGGAGGCGAAGACGAGGGCGCCGCTGGGCGCGCGGTAGAGCGAGGTCTCCTGGTGGCGTCTGACGCCTTCGCTGTCGTCGTACGGGGAGTGGGCCAGCAGGATGCGGCGGGTGTGCTCGGGCAGGGCCGTCCGGGGGTAGTAGCGGTCGGCCTCGCCCGCGACCAGGCCGGGCAGTTCGTCGCCCTCGGCGGC
This sequence comes from Streptomyces albireticuli, assembly GCF_002192455.1. Taxonomy (NCBI): domain Bacteria; kingdom Bacillati; phylum Actinomycetota; class Actinomycetes; order Kitasatosporales; family Streptomycetaceae; genus Streptomyces; species Streptomyces albireticuli. Next base: position 4,138,144 of record NZ_CP021744.1, on the reverse strand, counting down.
GCCGGTGGCGTCCCAGAGCCAGTGCCCGGCGTTGCGGACGACCATCGGGGCGGGCTCGGGCACCCGGCCCGCGTACTGGATGCCGAGCAGCTGCTGCTCGGCGGGCGTGACGTCGCGCCACAGCGCGGAGCGGCCGGGGCCGCGGTGTTTTCGGCAGGTCAGCAGGTGGTCCGGCCCGGCCGGCGAGGGCGACAGGTCGACCTGCCAGTACATGGTGTTCGCGGACAGGAACACCAGCGATGTGCCGGAGTCCCGGGCCAGCTCGGCGGAGCGGCGCATGGCCGGCGACCAGTACTCGTCGTGGCCGGGGAAGACCAGGCCGCGGTAGCGGGACGGGTCGACGCGGCCGGCGTGCAGGTCACGGGTGTCGGCGTAGGCCAGGTCGTAGCCGTACCGCTCGGCCCAGCGGATGAAGTCGTAGGCGTGGCCGACGTGCAGAGGCAGGCCCGCGCCCGCGAAGGGGCGGTCGAAGGAGACCGTGGTGGCCGCGCCCTCCTCGCCCAGCAGCCGGCCGTCCTCGTCCCAGGCGTGGTAGAGGCTCGCGCCCGTGCGGCCGTCCTCGGGGTAGAGGTTGTAGGCCTGCCAGGTGATGTCGGGCAGGACGAGCAGCAGATCGGCCGGATGGGTGTCGCGGACCAGGAAGGGGATGTGGCTGCGGTAGCCGTCGGCGGTGGTCAGGACGGCCACATAGGCGCCCAGACTCCAGTAGCTGGGGATCTGGAGCCGCCAGGAGAGCCACCAGTGGTGGCAGGAGACCGTGCGGTCGACGGTGAGCGGGGGCGGCTGGACGATGCCGGACAGCCGCGGGCTGGTGGTGATCTTCGCGGCGCCGTCGCCCGCGTAGTGCCCGATGCGGTAGACGTCCACGCCGAACTGCTGCGGCGGGTCGACCGTGATCCGGAAGTCCATGGCCTCGCCGGGGGCGACGGCGCTGTCGGACGCGAAGCCCTTGATCTGCCGGTGGACGTCGTCGGCGGTTCGGGGGCGGCGCCCGCGCGGGGCCGGGACGCGGGACCCCGCGTGCTCCGGGGGCTGCTCCGGGGCCGGGTCCACGTACCAGGGGATGATCTGGCCCGTGCCGTCGAAGTAGCTCTCGGTGCCGCGCAGCCAGGGCAGGGGGCCCTGGCCGAAGGGGTCCGAGACGGCGTGCGCGAGCGCCCCCGACTCCCAGCGGCGGATCTGGTCCATCCCCATTGCGCTCCCTCCCCTACGCCCCCCGACGCGTACTCGTCTCCGTGGATGTTCGTCCTGACGCCCGGGCCGGTGCTCGTCGTCCCCGGCGTCGCGCCGGTCCGGGTGGTGCCTCGGTGCTCGTACTGGTCGGTGCCGGTGGTGCGGTGCCGGTTCCGGGCCCGGCCTGTCCGGGTCGGTGCCTGCTCGGTCGCGGGTCGGTCCCTTGCTCGGTCCCTGCTCGGTCGGCGGCTCGGCGCGGCGACGGGCGCGGGCCCGGGGGCCGCGCCCGTACCGGCCTCACACCAGACGGACCGGCTTCTCGGGGCGGACCCCGATCTCGCCGAGCCAGGCGCGCAGCGGCTCGCCGTCGCCGTCCTCGATCAGGCTGAGGACCGTACGGGCCAGGTCGGCGCGGCGGGCGCCGCCGACCAGCAGCGCGGGGCCGTCCAGCCAGTCCAGGCCGGGCGCGGCGCCGGCGGTGTCGACGGCGGCGCAGCACACCATGGCCGTCACATGGTCGGTGAGCAGCTCCCTGCCGCTGCGCGGGGGTTGCAGCGGGAACAGCGGGGCGAGCCCGTCGACCCAGGCGTCACCGGCGGCGCCGAACGGGCCCCGGTCCGCCGCGGGCCGCACCCGGGCGGCCTCCCGGGCCACCTCCGCGGTGAGCCGGGCCTCCAGCTCCTCCGCCACACCGGGGGCCGCGGGACCGGTGAGGCGCTCCAGGACGCGGGCCACGGTCGGGGCCGCGCCCGGAGCGGCGCCGAGCGCGGTGGGCACGGCCGCCACGCCGGGCCCTGTCCCCGGAGCACCGCCCGCCGCTCCTCCGGGCAGGCCGCCGGCGTCCGGGACGCCCTCGGGGACGGCTTCCGCGAGGGCGGGGGCGAGGGGCGCCGGGATGTCGTCCAGGACGCGGTGCAGGCGGGCCGCCTCCAGCCGCCATTTACGGTCCACGACCTCCTCGGGGTACTGGCTCCAGGCGACCGGGGACCAGTCGGGGCCGGACTCGGCCGGGCCGCCGTGGAACAGCCTGGCGGCCAGCAGGGAGGCCGCCTCGTCGATCGCGCCGGGCTCCTCCAGCAGATCGCAGGCGGGCCGCTCGCCCAGCCGGGAGGTGAAGCCCTCGGCGAGGCGGTCGCGCCGGGACAGCTCGGTGAGCGCCGAGACGACGCCGGCGTCCAGCCGGGAGGGCCAGCGGCCCATCCGCCAGGCGGGCAGCGCGACGCGGTTCAGCAGGCGGTCCCAGCCGGCGTAGGCGAGGCCGACCTGTTCCTGGGCGACGATCCGCAGGCCGTAGTCGACGCCCTGGGCGCGCTCGGAGGCGGCCGCGGCCACCCCGCGCTCCATCCGGGCGGCGTGGTCGCGGCAGGAGTGCAGCAGCAGCCGGGCGACGCCCCCGACGAACGCGAGGGCCGGCCGCCCCGCGGCGACGGCCACGGCGGCGTCCAGGCCCCGGACGAAGCGGCGGGCCGCCGCTATGTCGGGGTTGGCGGACGGGCCCGTGCCCGCGACGACGGGCGCCAGCAGCGCACGGAGCTCGGCCACCCGCATCCACCACAGGAACGGGGAGCCGATCACCAGCACCGGGGCCGCGCCGCTGCGGCGCCGCGGCCGGGGCAGCCCGGCGCGCGGGCGGCGCCGCGGGCCGTGCGCCGGGTGCGTACGGTCCTCCAGCCAGCTGTCGCAGTCGGGCGTGAGGGCCATGGCGGAGGGCGCGGGGACGCCCAGCCGGTCGGCCAGCTCGCGGACGAGGCGGTAGAGGTCGGGGGCCGTCTCCTCGGGGATCGGGACCGTGGGGCTCTGGGCGGGCCGGGCCCGGACGACCACGGCGGTGACCGCCGCGGCCAGCGCCAGGGCCAGCAGGGCGGCGCCGGTGACGGCCCAGCGGGCCGTGCTCCAGCCGCCGCCGTCCGGGATGCGCCCCATGGAGACGCCGGCCAGCAGCACGACGGCGGCGGCCGCCGGCAGCAGGGCGACGGCCAGCGCGACGCTGCGGATGCGCAGCACCGCGAGGGCTTGAGCACGCGCGATCAGCACGCCTGTCTCTGGACCTGCCACGGGACCGATCACCCCCTTGCCAGTTGGTGCTCCGCCGAGGAGTGCGACAGCGGGAGCAACGCCCGCTGCGTTGCCCTTCCCCCACTGTGGCACCGGCCTCTGACATCGCAATGCCGGTGGGCCAGTTGCCGGACGCGCGGCACCTGGCTTGCGCCGCACCCTAGTTGGGGGTGGGGCGCGCGTCAGCCAGTTGGACAACCGGTCACCCGATGGAATGGCTTTGGGTAAAGCCGCCCGGAAACCGCCGGACAGACTGCTCCACCGGTCAGCCGGCTGGCAAGTGGGCCTTCGCGGCCACCCTTCCCGGCCCCGGGCCCCGGCACACCTCAGCGGATCCGACAACCGGCCCGTACCGAGGCGGTACGGGCCGGTTGCGCGCGACGGAAGATGCCCCGAGGTCAGGGGCGCGCGGCGGCGGCCGCGGCCCGCTCGGCGATGTCGGTGCGGTGGTGGGAACCGTCCAGCCGGACGAGGGCGACGCCCTCGTAGGCGCGCTCCCGCGCCGTGGCGAGGTCGGGGCCCGTCGCCGTGACGGACAGCACCCGGCCGCCGGCGCTGACGACCCGGCCCTCGGCGTCGTGGGCGGTCCCGGCGTGCAGGACATAGGCCTCGTCCAGCGCGTCCACCGCCGGCAGGCCCTCGATCACATCACCGGTGCGCGGGGTACCGGGGTAGTTGTGCGAGGCGACCACCACGGTGACGGCGGCGCCGTCGCTCCAGCGCAGCGGCGGGAACGTGGCGAGGGTGCCGGTCGCGGCGGCGTGCAGCAGCCCGGCCAGCGGCGTCTTCAGGCGGGCGAGCACGACCTGCGTCTCCGGGTCGCCGAAGCGCGCGTTGAACTCGATCACCCGGACGCCGCGCGAGGTGATCGCGAGCCCGGCGTAGAGCAGGCCGGAGAAGGGCGTGCCCCGGCGGCGCAGCTCGTCGACGGTGGGCTGGAGGACGCTCTGGAGGACCTCCTCGACCAGCTTGGGGTCGGCCCACGGGAGCGGGGAGTACGCGCCCATGCCGCCGGTGTTCGGACCCTCGTCGCCGTCGAGGGCGCGCTTGAAGTCCTGGGCGGGCTGGAGCGGGACGACCGTCTCACCGTCGGTGACCGCGAAGAGGGAGACCTCGGGACCGTCGAGGAACTCCTCGATGACGACCCGGCCGCAGGCGAGCGCGTGCTCGCGGGCGGCGGCGAGGTCGCCGGTCACGACGACGCCCTTGCCGGCGGCCAGCCCGTCGTCCTTCACGACGTAAGGAGCGCCGAAGGCGTCGAGCGCCGCGTCGATCTCCTCCGGGGTGGTGCAGACGTAGGCGCGGGCGGTGGGGACGTTCGCGGCGGCCATGACGTCCTTGGCGAACGCCTTGGAGCCTTCCAGCCGCGCCGCTTCGGCCGAGGGCCCGAAGACGGGGATGCCGCGCTCGCGGACGGCGTCGGCGACGCCCGCGACGAGCGGGGCCTCCGGGCCGACGACGACGAGCTCCGCGCCCAGCGCTTCGGCGAGGGCCACGACGGCCGCACCGTCGAGGGCGTCCACCGGATGCACCTCGGCGACCTCCGCGATCCCCGCGTTTCCGGGGGCGCAGTGCAGCGCGGTGACGTCGGGATCGAGGGACAGTGAGCGGCACAGGGCGTGTTCGCGGGCGCCGCCGCCGATGACGAGGACCTTCACACCGGTCACCCTATTGCCTCGTCGACTGATCGATTCCCAGGGCCGGTCACTCTCCGTCTCCGCCGTCACCCACGTGCCCCACTCTTTCGGGTGAGTGCCGGGCGGCCCTATACCGGATTCCTCAGCGCTTACGGGCGGAAAACCATGGATCTTGTCCCCAAGACCGACCGTTCGGCGGTAGGAAGGTGGCTCGCGATCCGCAGCGGCAGAGGGAGTGCACGGGTGAGCCAGCCGGAGATGCAGCCCGAAGGGCTCCCCCGCGAGCAGAGTGGGAGGCACCGTGGCGACCTGCGCGGCCGGACCTTCCCGCTCGGCGACTGGGGGGAGCCCGCGGAGCGTCTCGATGAGCTGTACCGATGGGTGGAGAACGGCGCGCTGTATTTGGTCGACTGGTATCTCGCGGACCGCGCCTGGAAACGCCGCTGGGCGCGCGCGCTGCGCATCGGCGCCGCGGTCTGCGCCGTGGCGGGCGCCGCGCTGCCGCTGTTGCAGCTGACGGGCATCGTCCGCACCGGTTCGGCGTGGGGGTTCCTGGTGCTGCTCGGGGCGGTGGCGTGCGTCGCGTGCGACCGCTTCTTCGGGCTGACGTCGGGATGGATGCGGGCCGTGGCGACGGCCCAGGCCGTGCAGCGGCGGCTGGAGGCGCTCCAGTTCGACTGGGCGTCGGAGTGTGTGCGCGAGGTGCTGGGCCCGACCGAGGGCACGGCGAGCGAGGCCGCGGAGCGGTGCCTGAGCGTGCTGCGGCGCTTCTCCGAGGACGTCTCGGAGCTCGTGAGGGCGGAGACCGCGGACTGGATGATCGAATTCCGGGCGGGGCCGACGCCCTTGGTCACGCAGTCGCTGGTGTCGTGGGGGCCGCGCGGGGAGGGCGGCGGCCCGCTGCCGCGCTTCCCGCTGCCGCCGGGCACCCGGCCCAACATGCCCCGGCAGCGTCCCCCGGAGCCGCCCCGCTGAATCGTCACGCGGGGCGGCCCGCGACCGTTCACCGGCCGGTCAGGACCAGGACCGTCCGTCGGGTCAGCTGAAGACGATCATCGATCCCTGACCGAGGCTGCGCGTCGCGGCGGCGTGCAGTCCCAGCCATACGTGCCGCTCCCGCGCGAACGGGCTGTCGTCGTACGGGCCGGGCGCCGCGGGCTCCTCCAGGCCCGTGGGGCGGTCCGGCGCGGCCGGCGGCGCGGGCGGGTTGCCGGGGTCGATGCCCAGGACCGGCGCCACGTGGTGGAGTTCGCGCAGCAGTCCCTGGCTGGAGCCCAGGGGCCCGCCGCCTTCGAGGAGTTCCTCGCTGGCCAGCGGGTGCGCGAAGTCCACCGGTACGTACGCGCCCGCGTGGTCGTAGTGCCAGACCAGGTGCGACTGCTGGGCCGTGGTCTCGAACATCTCCAGCAACTGCTCGTAGTCCCCGCCGAGTTCGTCGACCGGTGTGACCGCGAGGCCGCACAGGTTCAGCAGGTGGGCGCGGCGCAGGAAGTGCAGGGCGTCGTAGTCGAAGCCCGCGACCGGGGCCACGTCCCCGGAGAGCCCCGGCATGTAGCCGAAGACGGGGACGGGGGGCAGCCCGGCCTCGCCGAGCGCCTTGTCGTACGAGGCGATCTCTTCGGCGAAGGGGTTGTCCGGGCTGTGGCACAGCACATCGACGAGGGGCACCAGCCAGAGGTCACAGGCCACGTGAACTCACTCTCGGTCGCGTTGAGTGCGATGGTCGGGCCAGAGTAGTGCCGTCGGCCCTGTTGTCATACCGGGCGGGCGTCAGCCACGCGCGAGGTCCCAGACCCACAGCCCGCCGAGGCGTTCCGGCTGCCGTCCGGAGAGCCGGGTGACGGCCTCGCGCAGTTGCGCGGCGTTCTGCCGGGGGTCGAGGACCAGGCTGTCGGCGCGCCAGTACCGGAGGTCCATACGGAACTCGCGGCGCTGCTGGGGGCCGATGGCGGGGATCCTGCCGGTGTCGTGGACGTCCTGGAGGAGGGCGGAGGTGGGGCGCGGCACGGCTCCGTAGACGCCGACGCGGTCCGGTCCCCAGGGGCCGTTGAAGTAGCCGCCGGGGATGGCGAAGCCGAGGCCGGTCCGGGTCTGCCAGTGGAGGGCGGCGGTGTCGGAGGGGCTCGGCACGGGGACGGGGACCAGGGTGCGGCCGGGGCGTACGTGCTCGCGCCAGGTGCCGTCCGCGACGAAGTCGGGCACCGGCTCGCGCTCGACGGTCCGGTACGGGGTGGGGAGGACGGGCAGGAGTGCCACGGCGAGGGCCGCCCAGCCCAGCAGGCGGTGGGAGCGCTCGCGTTCGCCGCGGAGCCTGCGCACGGCGAGCCGGTCACAGGCGAGGGCGAGGAGGATGCCGACGGCGGGCACGCAGACCATGGCCGCGCGCGATTCGATGACGGACTCGAAGACGGGCAGCTTGGCGACGAGCCGCCAGGGGCCGGGCAGCGTCCGGTCCGTGCCGGGCAGCGGGATGTTCTGTCCGAGCGAGAGGAGGGCCGCCGCGGCCGCGGTGAAGGCGAGGGCGCGGACCCTCGGTTCGGCGCGCAGGCGGACGGCGATCGCGACCGTAAGGACGACGAGGGGCCAGCCGAAGAAGGCGTTCTCCTCGGTCCGGTTGAGGGAGAGGGAGGCGGCGACGGACTGGTCGCCCGCCAGTGACCGGGTGGCGAACTCCAGGAAGGCCATCGGGTGGTTGCCGACCTGCCCGTGCAGGACGCTGCCGTAGCTCTGGGGGCCGAGGAACTGCCAGGCGAGCGGGACGGCCGTCAGGGGCACGGAGACGAGCGCGGCGATGCCGAGGCCGCGCAGCAGCCGTGGGGCGACGGCCCGCGCGAGGTCCGGGTCGGCGACGGCGTGGGCGAGGGCGTAGAGGGCGAGGCCGGTGACGGCCAGCAGCAGCGCTTCCTCGCCGAGGAAGATCTGGTAGGCCAGGAAGAGGCCGAGGAGCACCCCGTCGCGCCGGGTGCGGTCGTCCTCGCAGAGCCGCAGCAGCCGGTCGACGATCACCGGGATCATGAAGAGGACGGCGAAGTTGGGGTGGGCGTTGCCGTGCGAGATCATCGGCGGCGCGAAGGCGCAGAACCCGCCGCCGAGCGCGGCGGCCCACCGGGAGCGTACGAAGCGCTTGGCGAGCAGCCAGTACCAGGCGCCGGCGGTCGCGGCCAGACCGCCGGTGAGCACCAGCGCCCAGGTGACGTGGGCGCCGAGGGCCAGGGTGACCGGCGCGAGCGGGACGGACAGCCCGAGCATGGAGGTGTTCGCCATGAGGTTCACACCGAGCGGGGCGTTCTGGAGCTCCGTGAAGAGCGGGTTGCGCAGGTGGGCGACGTTGTCCGCGGCGACCGCGAAGAACCACTCCCACTGCGTCTGGTCGGAGCCGGAGTCGGCGAGGTAGCGGCCGCCGGGCGAGGCCCACAGGCCGGCGTAGAGCACGGCGGCGACGAGCAGGAAGAGCGCGGGTATCGCGAGCCGGACGGGGTCCGTGGCGCGCCAGCGGATGCGGGCGAGGTCGGCGAGGGCGCCGAGGTAGGCGCGCGGGCGGACCTTGGAACCGGGCTGGTGGGACCAGCGGACGGGCACCTCGGCGATCTCCCAGCCCTCCTGGTGGAAGAAGCGCAGGATCTCGGCGTCGAAGCTCCAGCCGTCCAGCCGGGAGCTCCCGAAGGCGGTGCGGACCTTGTCGCCGTCGAAGAGCTTGAAGCCGCACTGGGTGTCCCGTATGCCGGGCACCGCGGTGGCGCGTATCAGGCGGGCGCCGAGCCTGCCCATGAGCTCGCGCAGGGCGTGCTGGCGGACGGCGATGCGGGAACCGGGCAGCGCGCGGGAGCCGACGGCCGCGGCAGCGCCCTCGTCGAGCCTGCGGTCGAGGAGGTCGAGCTCCTCGACGGGGGTGGCCAGGTCGGCGTCGGTGACCAGGACGCGCGCGCCGCGCGAGGCGAGGACGCCGGTGCGCACGGCGTGGCCCTTGCCCCGGTTGGCGGGGGTGCGCAGCAGCCGGACGCGCGGGTCGGTGGCGGCGGCGGCCTCGGCGATCTCGGCGGTGGCGTCCGTGGAGCCGTCGTCGACGACGATCAGCTCCCAGGCGGCGGGAGCGCCCGTGGGGGACCGCAGGGTGGTGAGGTGGGACCGGACGGCGGCCAGCGTCGGGGCGAGCCGGTCCTCCTCGTCGTAGGCCGGAATGACGACCGTCAGATCGATCCGCGTCCGGTCGTCCGACACCGGACCGCCAGGTTCCGGCGGGCGGGCGGACGGGAGCGAGGACTGGCTGGAAGGTGACGTCACGAGCTGTGGACGCTCTCAATCAAACTACTGGTTGCGTGACGGCGTCGCTTTTCCGGAATTCATCACATCAACCGATGAACATATGAAGCTTCGACCCTATTCGGTCACGCTCGCGATCAATGCCAGAGAATGTTCGTTGTAGGCAGCAATGATCCGTTCGGCGGTGAGCGCGTCGCGCGCCGCCACCGCCTCGACCAGCTCGGCGTGACCGTGCCACAGCCGCCCGCGCAGCGTCGGCAGCCGGCGCAGCAGCGGCACGGTGAAGATCCAGCTCTGCACCCGGACCCGGTCCAGGAAATCCGATATGTACGGATTGCCTACCAGGCCCGCCAGTTCGCGCCAGAAGCGCAGGTCGTAGCCGATCAGGATGTCCAGGTCCCCCGCCTCCGCGGCCCGCGCGGCCTCCTCGGCCCGGCGCCGCACGGACGCCAGGGCGGCGGGCGGCACGGCGTTCAGGGTGTGCTCGGCGAGCGGGGCGCCCGTCGTGCCCTTGAGGCTGTGGGGCAGCCGGAAGATGCCCTCGACGATCAGGGCGCGGGCCTCGACCATGTCGCGGAAGTCGGCGTAGGAGAACGCGCGGACGCGGTAGCTCTTGTGCAGCTCCACGTCGAGCAGCCCCTGGGAGCAGAGGTCGAGCAGCGCCTCGCGCACGGGCGTCGCGGAGACGCCGTACTGCTCGGCGATCTCCTTGACCGTGAACTGGCGCCCCGCGGGGAGCCGTCCGGCGATCACCTCGTCGCGCAGGGCGTCGGCGATCTGCGAACGCAGCGTCGTCCGTCTGACCGCCTCGCTGCCGGGCATCGTGTCCGTCTCCCCTTCCGTGACCGTGCGCCCGCATGCGAACGGCCCTCGCAACAAGATAGGCGAGGGCCGTCGCGGAGCGTACGGGCGTGCGCGCGGGAAGGACGTACGGTACCCCGAGCGCGTCAGACGGTGTGCGCGTCGGCCGCCGTGAGCGCCTCGTCGAGCAGGGCCAGGCCCTGCCGCGCCTCGTCCTCGGAAACCGTGCACGGCGGCACCACATGCATCCGGTTCATGTTCACGAAAGGCCACAGACCGGACTTCTTGCAGGCGGCGGTGAAGGCCGCCATCGGGGCATTGGCCTCGCCCGACGCGTTGTACGGGACCAGCGGCTCCCGGGTGGCGCGGTCCTTGACCAGCTCCACCGCCCAGAAGACGCCGAGCCCGCGCACCTCGCCCACGCTCGGGTGGCGCTCGGCGAGCTCGCGCAGACCGGGCCCGAGGACGTCCTCGCCGATCCGCGCGGCGTTCTCCACGATGCCCTCCTCGGCCATCGCCTCGATCGTCGCCACGGCGGAGGCGCAGGCGAGCGGGTGGCCGGAGTAGGTGAGGCCGCCGGGGTACGGCCGCTCGTCGAAGGTGGCGGCGATCTCCGCGGAGATCGCGACGCCGCCGAGCGGCACATAGCCGGAGTTGACGCCCTTGGCGAAGGTCAGCAGGTCGGGCGTGACGTCCCAGTGGTCGGCGGCGAACCAGCGGCCCGTACGCCCGAAACCGGCCATGACCTCGTCCAGGACGAAGACGATGCCGTGGCGGTCGCAGATCTCCCGGACGCCGGCGAGGTAACCGGCCGGCGGCACCATGATCCCGGCGGTGCCGGGGACGGTCTCCAGGACGATCGCGGCGACGGTCCCCGGCCCCTCGAAGACGATGGTGTCCTCAAGGTGGCGCAGGGCGCGCGCGCACTCCTGCTCCTCCGTCTCCGCGTGGAACGGCGAGCGGTAGAGGAACGGCGCCCAGAAATGCACGACGCCCGCCGAGGCCGTGTCGGAGGGCCAACGGCGCGGGTCACCGGTGAGGTTGATCGCCGCGGCCGTCGCCCCGTGGTACGAGCGGTAGGCGCTCAGCACCTTGGCACGGCCGGTGTGCAGCCGCGCCATGCGCACGGCGTTCTCGACCGCCTCGGCGCCGCCGTTGGTGAAGAAGATCTTGTCGAGGTCGCCCGGCGTGCGCCCCGCGATCAGCCGGGCCGCCTCCGACCGCACGTCCACCGCGAAGCCCGGCGCGATCGTGCACAGCTTCGCCGCCTGCTCCCGCACCGCGGCGACCACTTTGGGGTGCTGGTGACCGATGTTCGTGTTGACGAGCTGGGAGGAGAAATCGAGGTAGCGATTGCCGTCGTAGTCCCAGAAGTACGAGCCCTCGGCCCCGGCGACGGCCAGCGGGTCGATGAGGCCCTGCGCGGACCAGGAGTGGAAGACGTGCGCCCGGTCGGCGGCCTTGACGGCGGCCTTGGTGCGGGGGTCTGGCTGCGTGTTCAACGGCGTGACCTCGGATCGCGTGGCGGGAGGAAGCGCGGACACGGCCAGCGTAGGGAGCGCCTCCGGGCACCGGAACAGGCACTGTGTCCCGACGCGCGCCCCGCCCACGGACACAGTGCCGGGCGGTCGGGGCAACGGGCCGCGCCCGGGGGCGGATCGGACCGGGATCGGACCGGGGGCCGGACCCGGGAACGGGCACGGTACGGTGGCGGCACGCCCGCGAATTTCCCGGCCGCGAAATCCACCGATGGCACAGGCCGCGTGCTACGGTCATTTTCGCGTTGCAGTTCTGAACCTATTTCATCTCGGCGCCCTGACGGTCTGTGACCTCGGGCGCCGTTGCATTATTCCGCGCCGTGCGGATTGTGCACAGCTCTCATAGGAGATCGTCTTGGCTACCGGCACCGTGAAGTGGTTCAACTCCGAAAAGGGATTCGGATTCATCGAGCAGGACGGTGGCGGCGCCGACGTCTTCGCCCACTACTCGAACATCGCGACGCAGGGCTTCCGTGAGCTCCAGGAGGGCCAGAAGGTCTCCTTCGACGTGACCCAGGGCCAGAAGGGCCCCCAGGCGGAGAACATCGTTCCCGCCTGACCCTTCCCCGAGGGTTCAACAGCGAGCCGGGGCCCCGTACTTTCAAGGTGCGGGGCTCCGGCCGTTTGCTGCCCCGCTATTCTCCGGCGGAGAACACACGGGGGACACGGGGGAGGAGACGGGTGCCATGGGAAATCTCGAGGGCCTGAGGTCCGACGATCCGCGCGTACTGGGCGCGTACCGACTGCTGGGACGGCTCGGCGCGGGCGGCATGGGCCGCGTCTACCTGGCCCGCTCGGACCGGGGCCGCACGGTGGCGGTCAAGCTGGTCCACCAGGAGCTGGCCGGCCAGGAGGAGTTCAGGCGGCGCTTCCGCGCGGAGGTGCGCGCGGCCCGGCAGGTGGGCGGCGAGTGGACCGCCCCGGTGCTCGACGCGGACACCGAGGCCGACGTCCCCTGGGTCGCCACCGGTTACATCGCCGGCCCCGCCCTGCGGCAGGTCGTGGACCAGGACTTCGGGCCGCTGCCCGAGCGGTCCGTGCGCATCCTCGCCGCGGGCCTCGCGCGCGCCCTCCAGGCCATCCACGCCGCGGGCGTCGTCCACCGCGACCTCAAGCCGTCCAACGTCCTGATCACCCTGGACGGCCCGCGCGTCATCGACTTCGGCATCGCCCGCGCCCTGGAGACCGTCACCGACGGCGGCCTCACCCGCACCGGCGCGGCCGTCGGCTCGCCCGGCTTCATGTCGCCCGAGCAGGTGCGCGGCGCCCGGGTGACGCCGGCGAGCGACGTCTTCTGCCTCGGCTCGGTGCTGGCGTACGCGGCCACCGGCCGGATGCCCTTCGGCACGGCCGACAGCGGCGTCCACGCGCTGATGTACCGCATCGCGGAGGAGGAGCCGGACCTCACCGGGATCCCCGCCCCGCTGCTGCCGCTGATCGAGGCGTGCCTGGCCAAGGACCCGGAGGAGCGCCCGTCCCCCGCGGAGATCCTGGCGCGCGCGGACGAGGCCGGCGGCGAGGGCGAGGGGACGCCGGCGGACGCGCGGTCCGCCGAGCCCTGGCTGCCCGGCGGCCTGGTCGCGCGGCTCGGCCGGCAGGCCGTGCAGCTGCTGGACGTCGAGGAGCCCGCCGCCCGCCCCGGCCCGCCGCCGCCCGAGCACCCGCCCACCGCGATAGCCGGCGCGGCGGCCGCGGCCCCGCCCGCGCCGCCGCCGGTCCACGAGCCGCTGCCGGAGCCGACGCTCATCGGCCGCCAGGACCCGCCCACCGTCACCGCGGGCCGCCCCATGGGCCCCCAGCCGGTGGCACAGCCGATGCCGCAGCCCGCGCCGCCGCCTTACGGCTACCCGCACGCCGGCCCGTACGGCAACAACCCTTACGGCACCGGCACCCAGACCGTCGGCCCGTACGTCCCCGCGCCCCGCGGCCGCTCCCGGGCCCGGTCGTACTGGCCGCGGTGGTGGCGGGCGGACTGATCGCGGGCGGCGCGACGGTCTTCCTCCTCAAGCAGGGCACCGGGAAGGACGACGCGCGCGAGAGCGCCTCGCCGTCCGCCTCCGCACCGCGGAACCCGGCCGGGCCGGGCCAGGCCACTCCGCGCGCCGCCACACCGCCGGCCGGTACGAGCGGGCCGAGCACCCCGGCCGCCGGGCCCGTGCCGCAGGGATTCGCCGGCACCTGGCAGACCAGCTTCGACAGCGGCTCCGGGGCCAACAACCGGATCATCACCATTTCGCGCGGCCCGGCCGCCGACGTCACCATCCAGGGGAGCGGCACCCTCGACGACGGCACCTCCTACACCTGCCGGTGGCACGCGACCGCGTCCGGCGACAGCGGCGGCACGACGTCCCTGAGCCTGGGGCCCTCCAGCGTCACCCAGGCCCGTCCCACCTCCGCCTGCCAGCCCGGTTCCGCCTCCGACCTGGTGATGCTCCCGGACGGCCGGATGCGGCGCGACTTCGCCGACTCGGGCACGAAGGACGCGTCGCTGGTCTACCGCAGGACCGGCTGACGGAGCCCTTCCTGAAACGCACGACGCCCCGGTGGCGGGAGCCACCGGGGCGTGTCGGGTGCGCGGCGCCCCCGGAGGGGCGGCGGTACCTGGGGTCCTGGCCTTACGAGAGGAAGGAGTTGATCTCGATCGTCTCGGTACGGCCCGGGCCGACGCCGATCGCGGAGATCGGCGCGCCGGACATCTCCTCCAGCGCCTTCACGTAGGCCTGCGCGTTCTTCGGCAGGTCGGCGAAGGTCTTGGCCTTGGTGATGTCCTCGGACCAGCCCGGCAGCATCTCGTAGATCGGCTTCGCGTGGTGGAAGTCGCTCTGGCTGTAGGGCAGCTCCTCGACGCGCTTGCCGTCGATCTCGTAGGCGACGCAGACCGGGATCTGCTCCCAGCCGGTGAGCACGTCGAGCTTGGTGAGGAAGAAGTCCGTCAGGCCGTTGACGCGGGTCGCGTAGCGGGCGATGACGGCGTCGAACCAGCCGCAGCGGCGGTCACGGCCGGTGGTCACACCGCGCTCGCCACCGATGGTCCGCAGCGCCTCGCCGTCCTTGTCGAACAGCTCGGTCGGGAACGGGCCGGCGCCGACGCGGGTCGTGTACGCCTTGAGGATGCCGATGACCCGGTTGATCTTCGTCGGACCGACGCCGGCACCCGTGCAGGCGCCGCCCGCGGTCGGGTTGGACGAGGTGACGAAGGGGTACGTGCCGTGGTCGACGTCGAGCAGCGTGCCCTGGCCGCCCTCGAAGAGGACGACCTTGCCCTCGTCGATGGCGTTGTTGAGGATCAGCGTCGTGTCGGCCACGTACGGCTTGATCTGCTCCGCGTAGGTGAGCAGCTCCTCGACGATCTTGCCGGACTCGATGGCGCGGCGGTTGTAGAGCTTCGCCAGGATCTGGTTCTTGAAGTCGAGAGCGGCCTCGACCTTCTGCTCCAGGATCGACTCGTCGTAGAGGTCCTGGACGCGGATGCCCACGCGGTTGATCTTGTCGGCGTAGGTCGGGCCGATGCCGCGACCGGTGGTGCCGATCTTCCGCTTGCCGAGGAAGCGTTCCGTCACCTTGTCGACCGTGGTGTGGTACGGCGTGATCAGGTGCGCGTTACCGCTGAGCAGCAGCTTGGACGTGTCGACGCCGCGCTCGTTGAGTCCGCTCAGCTCGGAGAGCAGGACCGCCGGGTCGACGACGACTCCGTTACCGATCACCGGGGTGCACCCCGGCGAGAGGATTCCGGAAGGGAGGAGATGCAGCGCGTATTTCTGGTCGCCGACGACCACCGTGTGGCCGGCGTTGTTGCCACCTTGGTAGCGCACCACATAGTCCACGGATCCACCGAGGAGGTCGGTGGCCTTTCCCTTGCCCTCATCACCCCACTGAGCACCGAGCAGCACAAGTGCGGGCACAGGCGTACACCCCTTCCGGGCGGGGCATGTCCAACGTGCGTGGTGGCGTCACCTCGCGTGCTCACGGCGTACACCACCGCTAGAGCCGTCGAACCCGTGCCCCGGATAGACGAAGCCCCTGGCGCAACAGCGACAGGGGCTCTTGCACCGAGAGATTACCGAATATTTCGCTCGGGGGACGAACAGAAAGACCCGGGGCCCCTCGGCACGGCCGGGGAGCCCGGGGCCGTCCCCCGGGAAAAACAGCACCTGAGGAAGGACCGAGGTGTCGGCTCCAGACTCCACAGAGCAGGCTCTGCTCGTGGTCATCGACCCGGTCGCCCGACGCGTGGACGGCGAGTCCGTGCGGATCGCGAAGGACGTCCTCTGCGGCGGCGCGGTGGCGAAGATATGCCTCCCGGAAGGCCCCGAGGACGTCGAGCGCGCACTGGCCCGGCGCGGCCGCCGGCGCCCCGTGGTCATCGGCGACGACCGGGCCCTGCTGCACGCCGTGAGGGTGCTGCACCGCCGCCGCGAGCTGCCGGAGGTGCCGGTGTCGCTCGTGCCCATCGGCGCCCTGCCGGCCGTCTCGCTGGCCCGCACGCTCGGGGTGCCCCTGGGGTCGGTCGCGGCGGCGCGGGCCGTCCTGGACGGCACGGAGCGGCGTCTGGACGCCTTGGTGGACGACGGCGACGGCGTGGTGCTGGGCGGTCTGTGGATCCCCGGCACGGGTGGCCTGGACCGGGCGGCGCCGCCCTTCGAGACGAACGAGACGATTAGGCCGAACGGGTCGGACGTGGCCGTGCCGGGGCCCGCCCGGGGGACGGCGGACGCCGTTGCCGAGGGCGACGCCGGCGGTGCGCCGGGAGGCGGGTCCGGCGGCCTCGCCGAGGCCTCGCGGGTCGCCGGGCTCGCGGAGACCGCCGGGCTCGGCGCCGGTGCCGAGGTGACGGCGGAGCTCACGGCGGAGACGGCCGCGGAGCTGACCGCGGAGGCGGCCTCCGAGGTGACGGGAGTCACAGGCCCGGACCGGCCGTGGTGGTCCCCCGCCGCCCGTACGGCGCGCTCGGCGCTGACCCTGCTCACCGGCCCGGCCGCGCGCCACCCCTCGCTCCCCTCGTGCACCCGGCTGCGGGTGGAGGCCGACGGCGTGCTGCTCGCCGACCTGGACCGGCCGGTCGCGCGGGTCGCCGTCTCCACCGTGGACGGCTTCGCGGAGGTCGTGATCCACACGCACGCGGGAGAACGGCCGCTGCGGACGCGGGCGCGCCGCGTCACGGTCTCGGGGCCGGGCTTCCGCTACCGGGCGGACAACGTGGCGGCGGGGCCGTTCCGCACGCGGACGTGGACGGTGGTGGAGGGGGCTTGGCGGCTGGTGCTGCCGAGGGTTTGAGCGGGGTGGGGTACGGCGGGGTGGGCGCGGGTGCGGGCGGGCGGTTCCGCCGCGCGGGGCCTTTCCCCCGCCCCTTCCCGTGACCGGGGTTCCGCCCCGGACCCCTTCCGCTCCGCGCGGTGTCCTCGAACGCCGGACAGGCTGTTCTCTCAGCCGCCCGGTGTGATCAGGCCCGCCTCGTACGCGAAGACCGCCGCCTGCGTGCGGTCGCGCAGGCCCAGCTTCACCAGGATGCGGCTGACGTGCGTCTTGACCGTGGACTCCGCCACCACCAGATGCGTCGCGATCTCGGAGTTGGAGCGGCCCTGGGCGACGAGGACCAGGACCTCCGTCTCGCGCTCCGTAAGGTCGCCGATCCGCTCCTGCGTGGGCGGCTTGGGCGCGCCCAGCCGGGAGAACTCCAGGATCAGGCGCTTGGTGACCGTGGGGGCGAGCAGCGCCTCCCCCGAGGCCACGACGCGCACGCCGTCGGCGAGCTGCTGTGCGGACGCGTCCTTGAGCAGGAAGCCGCTGGCCCCGGCCCGCAGGGCTTGGTAGACGTACTCGTCGAGATCGAAGGTGGTCAGGACGAGGACCTTCGCCTCGGCGTCGGCGGCGACGATCTCGCGGGTCGCCTCCAGGCCGTTGAGCACCGGCATCCGGATGTCCATGAGGACGACGTCGGGCCGCAGCGCCGCCACCTGCTCGACGGCCTGCCGGCCGTCCACGGCCTCGCCGACGACCTCGATGTCCGGCATGGCGTTGAGCAGGACGGAGAAACCCTCGCGGACCATCATCTGGTCGTCCACGATCAGCACACGGATGGTCATGCGGCGGCCGCCTCGTCCACCGTGACCGGGATGAAGGCCGTGACCTCGTAGCCGCCCTCGGGCGTGGCCTCCGCCGTCATCTCGCCGCCGAGCATGGCGACGCGCTCGCGCATGCCGAGCACGCCGTGCCCGGCCCCCGGCGAGGGCTTGGCCAGGCGGTTGGCCGGGCCGTTGACGATCCGCAGGCCGAGGCCGCCGAGGACGTAGCCGAGCTCGACGCGGGCCTCGGCCCCGGGGGCGTGCCGCAGCACGTTGCTGAGCGCCTCCTGGACGATGCGGTAGGCCGACAGCTCCACGCCCTGCGGCAGCGGCCGCACGGCGCCCGTGGTGACGTGCTCGACGGACAGCCCGGCGGAGCGGACGTTGTCGAAGAGCGTGTCGAGGGCGGCGAGGGTGGGCTGCGGCGCCTCGGGGTCGGCGAAGGCGTCGGGGTTCTCCGACCGCACGACGCCGAGCACCCGGCGCAGCTCGGTCAGGGCGGCGACGGCGTTCTCGCGGATGGTCTGGAACGCGGCGGCGAGCTCCGGCGGGGTGTCCTGCACCCGGTAGGGCGCGGCCTCCGCCTGGATGGCCACGACGGACATGTGGTGCGCGACCACGTCGTGCAGCTCGCGGGCGATGGTGGTGCGCTCCTCCAGCACGGTCCGGCGGGAGCGCTCGACCTCGGTGACGGCGACCTGGGCGACGACCTGCTGCTTGCTCTCGCGCAGCCCGCGTATGGCGAGGACGACGAAGAGCACCATCCCGTAGATCACCAGCATCTGGAACAGATCGCCGACGAAGTAGTTGCCGCCGTAAGGGCCGATCCCGCGCATGAAGAACGCAAGGAAGAGGCCCATGGCCCCGGTCAGGGCCAGCATCTCGGCCGCCACGCGCGGTCGGGTGCGCAGCGCCACGACCAGCAGCACGAAGAGGTGCGAGAAGAAGCCGCCGGGCGACCACAGCCCCATGTCGGAACCGGAGAGGACGACGCCCGTGAACATGACACTGCCGACCGACAGCCACCACGCGCCCACCGGACGGAACAGCGTCGTCACCATCGGCACCCCGACGAACAGCGCCGCCACGATCCCGAACAGCCCGCCGTGGCGCTCCACCGTCGCGAGCATGACCACGGCGGTGAACCCGACCAGGACGGCGTGCGGGAACCACCGCCCGTAGTGCCGGGCACGCCCCGGCAGCCTGCGGACCAGCCTGTGGTCGGCGGGCAGGGGCGGCAGCGGCCGGAAGGCGAACGCGTCGTGGAAGAGGTCCTCGCGGATGCCGCGGAGGGCGGTCTTCGCCATGCGCAGTTCGGTGCGGGGGCCGTTGTCGTAGGTCTCGGTCACGACATCAAAGGTAGGCAACGGTGGGTGGGGGCGGCGTCCTCAATGGTGGGGATCTGTCGGGGTCCGTCTCAAGTACTACGCGCGGGGTGCGGCGGCGGGGGCGGGTGGGGGCGGGTGAGGGGTGCGCCTGCGGCGGGCCTTTTCCCCACCCCGCCCCTTCCCGAACCGGGGCTCCGCCCCGGACCCCGGTCGAAGCGCGGAACCGGGGGCCCGGGGGCTTGCCCCCGCCACGCGGCGGAGCCGCACATCGGATGCAGCGGGAAGGGGCGGGGTGGGGACAAGGCCCCCGCGCAGCGGCACCCCGCCCCCCGGCACCCTCACCGCACCCCCACCCCCGTCACAACCCCAGCACCCCCAAAAGCTCCCCGCACGCCGACACCCCCGGCGTCACCGCCCCGAAGTGCCCCACCCCCCGCAACGCCCGCAGCACCACCCCGCCCCCACACCCCCGCATCGCCGACACGTACCCCCCGGACACCGACAGCGGCACGTCCGGGTCCGCCGTGCCGTGCAGGACCGTGACCGGCATGCGGGGTGGGGAGAGGCGGGACGGGTCGGCCTCGGGGTGTTCCCCGGGGCCCAGGAGGGCCGTGACGGCGCCGTTGCCTAGGCCCAGGGCGCGGGCCCGGCGCAGGTCCGCGACGGGTGCCACGGCCACGACCTCGGTGACCGAGCCGGGGGCGGCGCTCGCCGCCCACAGCGCGAGGTGGCCGCCGGCGGAGTGGCCCACCAGGACGTGCCGGGCGGGGGCGCCGGGCAGCGCGGTGATCCGCGCCACGTCCTCGAACGTGGCGGGCAGCCCGCCGCCCCCGCCCACCCGGCGGTACTCCGCCAGCGCGACCTCGACGCCCGGCCCCGCCAGCGCCGCCGCCAGCGGGGCGAGGTGGCGCCGGTCGTAGGCCTCGCGCCAGAAGCCGCCGTGCAGGAGCGTCACCCGGAGCTCGCGGGGGCCGGTCGCCCCCGCCGGGCGGTAGAAGTCGACGACCTGGCTGGGGTGCTCCCCGTAGGCGACCGTGGTGGAGGGCGGCTCGTACGGCAGCGCCATCAGCGCCCGCTCCTCGGCCTCCGCCCCGGGCCCGGGAACCGTCATCCGGCCAGCACCTCCCCCAGCACCCGCGCCGCCCGCCGCGTCTCGGCGAAGCCGGTGTAGAGCGGGGTGAAGCCGAAGCGCAGGACGTCCGGGCGGCGGAAGTCGCCGACGACGCCGCGCCGGATCAGCTCCTGCATGACGCCGGCCGCGCCGGAGGCGCACCGCAGGGAGACCTGGCTGCCGCGCTCGGCGTGCGCGGCGGGGGTGATCCTCTCGACGCGGCCTGTGGGGACGTACGCCTCGACGCAGCGCAGGAAGAAGTCCGTAAGGGCAAGACTTTTCGCCCTCACGTCCGTAAGGGCGACGTCTTCCCAGACGTCGAGCGCTGCGTCCAGGGCGAGCAGGGAGAGGATCTCCGGGGTACCGACCCGGCCCCTGGCCGCGCCGTCGGCGGGCGCGTAGGCGGAATCCATGGCGAAGGGGTCGGCGTGGGAGTTCCAGCCCGGGAGCGGGGAGTCGAAGCGGGGCTGGAGCTCGCGGCGCACATAGAGGTAGGCGGGGGCGCCGGGCCCGCCGTTGAGGTACTTGTACGTGCAGCCGACCGCGAAGTCCACGCCGTCCGCGTCGAGCCCGACGGGCAGGGCGCCCGCGCTGTGGCACAGGTCCCACACCACCCGGGCCCCGGCCGCGTGCACGGCCGCCGTCGTCCCGGCCATGTCGTGGAGGCGGCCCGAGCGGTAGTCGGCGTGGTTGACGAGCGCGACGGCGGTGCGCGGCCCGGCCACCGCGGGGACGTCCCAGGCGTCGACCGTCCGGATCCGGCAGCCCGTCATCCGGGCGGCGGAGGCGGCGATGTAGCCGTCCGTGGGGAACGTCGCCGCGTCGACCAGCACCTCGTCGCGGCCCGGCCCCGCCAGCCGGACGGCGGCGACGACCGCCTTGAAGACGTTGACGCTCGTGGAGTCGCCGACGACGAGCTGGCCGGGGGCGGCCCCGACGAGCCGCCCGAGGCGGTCGCCGACCCGCTCGGGCGCCTCCCACCACCCGGATTCGGTCCAGGAGCGGATGCGCAGCCGCCCCCACTCCTCGCCGACGACCTCGGCGAGCCGTCCGGCGACGGTGCGGGGCAGCGCCCCCAGGGAGTTCCCGTCGAGGTAGACGGTGCCGTCGTCGAGGGCGAACTCCTTCCGTACGGCGCGGAGTACGTCGCCCTCGTCGAGCGCCGCGGCCTCGGCGGCGAGTGCGTCCGGCTGCCCGTCAGACACGGCTGCGCGCCGTCCACAGCTCGGGGAAGACGTGTTTGGCGGCACGTTTCTCCAGCCAGGCGACACCCGCCGAGCCACCGGTGCCCACCTTGGCGCCCATCGCCCGCCGGGTGGCGACGAGATGGTCGTTGCGCCACCGCCAGACCAGCTCGGCGACCTCGGTCAGGGCCTCGCCCAGCCGGCACGCCTCGGCGTTCTGGTCGCCCGCGTAGACGCGCTGCCAGACCTCCTCGACGGCGGGGTCCGGGGCGTAGCGCTCGGAGACGTCGCGGTCGAGGACGGCCCGGGGTATCGCGTGGCCGCGGCGGGCGAGGTGGCGCAGCACCTCGTCGTACAGGCCCGGTTCACGCAACGCCTGCTCCAGCTCCGCGTGGAGGGCGGGCGCCCCGCGGTAGGGGACGAGCATCGCCGGGGACTTCTCGCCGAGCAGGAACTCCAGGCGGCGGTAGGTCGCCGACTGGAAGCCGGAGGCCTCGCCGAGGGCGGAGCGGAAGGCGTTGAACTGAGTGGGTGTCAGATGAGCGAGCGGCTTCCAGGACGCGTTGAGCGATTCGAGCTCGTAGGTGGAGCGTCTGAGCGCGGCCATCGCGGTCGCCAGGTCGTCCTCGCGCAGGGCGCGGGCGGCGGTCTGCCACTCGTGCACGAGGAGGGTGAACCAGAGCTCCATCACCTGGGTGGTGACGAGGAAGGACATCTCGCCGGGGTCGTCGGAGAGCGGTTCCTGGAGGTCGCCGAGGACGGAGGCCCGCACATAGTCCTCGTAGGGCGTGCTGCCGGTGAAGCGGATGTTCGGCGCGGTGTCGCCCGTGGTGTCGCCCGTACTGCCGGGCGCGGTGTCCTGAACGGTGGAACGTGGTTCGGAAGTCATGGTGTCTCCCCTGCCGTCGCTCCCGGGGTCGCCGGGTCACTGCGGGGATCATCCGTGCCGGACGCCGTCGGCTGCAAGGCCCGTGGAAGGTCTTCGAGGGCCTCGTGCCTCCCGCCGGGACCGGCGCCGTCACGGCTGTGGGCCGTGACGGCGTCCGTGGCTCAGCCCAGGGTGTTGGCGGCCGTCGGGGAGCTCTCCCGCAGGAAGGTCGAGCAGCGCTCGTACTCCTCCTGCTCGCCGATCGCCTGGGCGGCGCGGGCGAGGGCGTGCAGCGCGCGCAGGAAGCCGCGGTTCGGCTCGTGCTCGAACGGCACCGGGCCGTGGCCCTTCCAGCCGCTGCGGCGCAGGGCGTCGAGGCCGCGGTGGTAGCCCGTGCGGGCGTACGCATAGGACTCGACGACGCGGCCGCCGTCGAACGCCTCGTCGGCGAGCTGCGCCCAGGCGAGGGAGGACGCGGGGTACTTCGCGGCGACCTCGGCGGGAGCGGCGCCGGAGGCGAGCAACTCTCGCGGCTCCGGGTCGTCGGGGAGGTGGGTCGGGGGCGGTCCCCCGAGCAGGTTCTCGTGAATGGACATGCGGTCCAGTCTGCCGCAGTGTCCGGTACGGGCCGTAGGGTGCGGCGGGGTTGCCGCTGCGCGGGGCTTTGTCCCCAGCCCCGCCCCTTCCCGAACCGGGGCTCCGCCCCGGACCCCGGTCCTCAAGCGCCGGACGGGCTGAAAATCAGCCCGTCCGGCGTTTGAGGACATTCGGGAAGGGGCGGGGTGGGGAAAGGCCCCGCGCCGCGGCCCGCTACCCGTCCCCCGGATCCAGCGGCGGTGACGACACCCCGCAGTGGTACTCGCACTCCGCCCGGCCCCCGCCCCCGCCCCGCTCGGGGCCCCGCACCGTCGCCCAGGCCAGCACCGCCCCCACCACCAGCGCCCCCGCGCACATCAGCATCGCCCGGTCGAAGGTCCGGGAGAACGCCGCCGGGTCCCGGTAGACGTCCGGGCCCATGCCCGCCAGGAGCGGCAGCGCGGCGACCGCGATCAGGCCGGCCGCGCGGGCCGCCGCGTTGTTGATGCCGCTGGCCAGGCCCGCCCGGGAGACGTCGACGGAGGCGAGCACCGTGGCGGTGAGCGGCGCGACCAGCACCACCATGCCCATGCCCAGCACGACGAGCGCGGGCAGCACGTCCCGCCAGTACACCGCTCCGGCCCCGACCCTCGTCATCAGCAGCAGCCCGGCCGCGCACAGCAGCGGTCCGACGGTCAGCGGGAGCCGCGCCCCGATGCGCTGGGCGATCTTCCCGGAGCGGGCGGAGAGCAGCAGCATCAGCACGGTCGTGGGCAGCAGGGCCGTGCCCGCCGCGAGCGCCGACCAGCCCACGACGACCTGGAGCTGGAGCACCGCGAGGAAGAAGAAGCCGCTGAAGGCGGCGTAGACGAAGACCGTGACGACGTTGATCGCCGTGAACTGCCGGACGGCGAAGATCCCCGGCGGCAGCATCGGGTCCGCCCGCCGGCGCTCCACGGCCACGAAGGCGACGCCCAGCAGCACACCCGCGACGGCCGGGACGATCACCCAGGGCGAGGCGCCCTTGT
This sequence comes from Streptomyces albireticuli, assembly GCF_002192455.1. NCBI lineage: Bacteria > Bacillati > Actinomycetota > Actinomycetes > Kitasatosporales > Streptomycetaceae > Streptomyces > Streptomyces albireticuli. Next base: position 4,114,523 of record NZ_CP021744.1, on the reverse strand, counting down.
CGGGCGCGGCGATCAGCGCGTACGTCACGGCGCCGAGGGCCAGCGCCCCCAGGGCCGCGCCGAGCACGTCGAACCGGCCGTGCGCCGTCGGGTCGCGGGTCTCCGGTACGTACCGCAGCGCGACCACCACGCACACGGCGGCCAGCGGCAGGTTGATCAGGAACACCCAGCGCCAGCCCGGCCCGTCCACCAGCCAGCCGCCCACGAAGGGGCCGACGGCCGACGCCACACCGCCCAGCCCCGACCAGGCGCCGACCGCGCCCGCCCGGTCGTCGGGGTGGAAGACCGCCTGGATCAGCGCGAGCGAGCCGGGCGTGAGCAGCGCGCCCCCGACGCCCTGGAGGGCCCGCGCCGCGATCAGCACCCCGGCGTCCGGCGCCACCCCGCACAGCAGCGAGGCCAGCGCGAACCACACCACGCCGATGACGAAGACGCGCCTGCGCCCGTACCGGTCGCCCAGGGAGCCGCCCAGCAGGATCAGGCCGGCGAGGGTGAGCATGTAGGCGTTGACGGTCCACTGGAGGGCCGCCAGGTCCGCGTCGAGGTCCCGGCCGATGTGCGGCAGCGCGACGTTGACGACGGTGCTGTCCAGCATCGCCATGCCCGAGCCGAGGACGGCCGTCAGCAGGACCCAGCGCCCGGCGGCGGTGCCCATGCGCACGACGGGCGCGCCGTCGTCCGTGGCGGCCCCGCCCGGTGCCGTGCCGGGCGGCGGCCCGGGTGGCGGGACAGGCTCGGGGCCGCGGCCGGGGTCCGGTGCGGAGTCGCTCATGCGGCGATCATCCCCCGGAGGGGCGGGCCGGGCCAGGCGAGGACGCCCGGCCAGGCCGTACGAAGCGGCCCGTACGTACGAAGCGGCCCGGCCACGCGAAAGGGCCCGGCCGCCGCTCGTCGGTGCGAGCGGGGGCCGGGCCCTTCCCGGGCCTCGTGGGGCTGCCCGGCAGCCCCGGAGAGGACCTACTTCAGCTTGGTGCCCGTGGCGCGCAGGTCGGCGCAGGCCTTGGTGACGCGCGCGGCCATGCTGCCCTCGGCCAGCTTGCCCCAGGTGCGCGGGTCGTAGGTCTTCTTGTCGCCGACCTCGCCGTCGACCTTCAGGACGCCGTCGTAGTTCTTGAACATGTGGGCCGCGACCGGACGCGTGAAGGCGTACTGGGTGTCGGTGTCGAGGTTCATCTTCACGACGCCGTTCTCCAGCGCGGTGCGGATCTCCTCCTCCGTGGAGCCGGAGCCGCCGTGGAAGACGAAGTCGAACGGGTCGGCCTTGCCGTGCTTGGCGGCGATGCCGTCCTGGAGGTCACGGAGCAGCTCGGGGCGGAGCACGACGTTGCCCGGCTTGTAGACGCCGTGGACGTTGCCGAAGGAGGCGGCCAGCAGGTAGCGGCCCTTCTCGCCCAGGCCCAGGGCCTCGGCGGTGCGCTCGACGTCGGCGACGGTGGTGTAGAGGTCGTCGTTGATCTCGTGGGAGACGCCGTCCTCCTCGCCACCGGTCGGGGTGATCTCGACCTCAAGGATGATCTTCGCCTTCACGGCCTCGGCGAGGAGCTCCTTCGCGATGGCGAGGTTCTCGTCGAGCTTCTCGGCGGAGCCGTCCCACATGTGGGACTGGAAGAGCGGGTTCTGACCGGCGGCGACACGCTCCTGCGAGATGGCCAGCAGCGGACGGACGTAGCCGTCGAGCTTGTCCTTCGGGCAGTGGTCGGTGTGCAGCGCGATGTTCACCGGGTACTTCTTGGCGACGACGTGCGCGAACTCGGCCAGCGCGACGGCGCCGGAGACCATGTCCTTGCTGTACTGGCCACCGAGGAACTCCGCGCCACCGGTGGAGATCTGGATGATGCCGTCGCTCTCCGCCTCGGCGAAGCCGCGCAGTGCGGCGTGCAGAGTCTGCGTCGAGGTCACATTGATGGCCGGGTAGGCGAACTTGCCTGCCTTCGCCCGGTCGAGCATCTCGTTGTAGACCTCGGGGGTTGCGATGGGCATCTGTCCGCTCCTTGTGATGTGCGGGTGGGCGAGGGGGCCCTGACCTAGGGGGCGACGTTCATCGTCGCCCCCATCTTCCCAGACTCCCCGAATTGCTCCACATGGTGCTCACGCCAGATGTGCCGGTGGGCGCGTGGTTTCACGTGAAACCACGCGCCCACCGGTCGCGCTTTTCTTGATCCAAAAACCAAACCCGCAGGTCAGCCCAGGTCGAGGTCACCCAGGGAGTAGCCCGTCACATAGCGCAGACCGGCCTCTTCGATGGCGGAGGCGGCACCGCGGTCGACGATCGTCGCCACGGCCACGACCTCGGCGCCGGCCTCGCGGGCCGCCTCGACGGCCGTCAGCGGGGAGCCGCCGGTGGTCGAGGTGTCCTCGACCACCAGGACGCGACGGCCCTTGATGTCCGGACCCTCGATGCGGCGCTGCATGCCGTGCGTCTTCTGCGCCTTGCGCACGACGAAGGCGTCCAGCTTGCGGCCGCGCGCGGCGGCGGCGTGCAGCATCGAGGTGGCGACCGGGTCGGCGCCCAGGGTGAGGCCGCCGACGGCGTCGTACTCCAGGTCGGCGGTGGCGTCCAGCATCACCTGGCCGACCAGCGGCGCCGCCTCGGCGTCCAGGGTGATCCGGCGGAGGTCGATGTAGTAATCGGCCTCCTTGCCGGAGGAGAGGGTCACCTTGCCGTGGACCACGGCCTTGTCCTTGATCTGCTGAAGAAGGGCGTCACGCGCATCGCTCATGGGCATGAGCTTAGGCCAGGGTCCGCCAGGTCCACGTCGTGGAGATCTCCAGCGGATCGATGGGCGTGACCAGGCGCGGCAGGGTGTTGAGCCCGTTCGGCGGCCCGGACTGCGGCTCGACGCAGACGGCCTCGGCCTGCTCGTCGTAGATCACGACCCACTCGCTGCGGCCGGCGACCTTCAGCTCCAGGGCGCCCGGCCAGGTGAGGGTGACGTCCACGCCGTCGGGCATCCCGAAGCAGTCGTCCCAGGGCCCGGGGCGGGGGTCGATGCGACGGCCCGTCGGCAGGTGGTCGTCGCCGCGCTCCTCCTGCCACCCCGCCTCGAAGCCGAGCTCGACGTCCTTGCCGGTGCCGAGGTTGCGCAGGAACCAGGGGTGCCAGCCGGCCTGGGCCGGGAAGGAGTCGGCGTAGGTCTCGACGCCCATGGTGAGCGTGAGGGAATCCGCCGTCAGCTCGGCCACCTGGGTGACGCGGCCGGGGTACGGCCAGGGGGCGGCCAGGTCGTAGAAGAACGCGGCCGAGGAGTCCGCCACCCTGGCGGTGTGCCAGGCGGTGTCCCGGCCGGTGCCGTGGATCGCGTGCGGGCCGGAGTTGACGGGCATCTGGTGCCGCTCGCCGCCGTTGCGGAACTGCCCGAGCTCGATCCGCCCGCACCAGGGGACCATGGGGAAGGCGCCGTATTTGGCACCCTGCCGGAGGAGTTCCGTGCCGTCGATCCGGAGACTGGTGATCCGGCAGCCGTTGCCCGGATCGAGCGTCAGCTCGGCACCGCCGGCCGTCAGATGCACGGTGCTGTGGTCTGTGCGTACGTCGTTGGTCACGGGTCCGACATTACGGGCTGAGGCGGGCCGAAGCGGTCCGGACCCCGAACCGCTAGCGACGGCGCCGCAGCACCCGGCCCACCACCACCGCGGAGGCCAGGGCCACCGCCGCGGCGGGCGCCGCCCAGCGCAGGGCCGCCGCGGTGGCGGACGCCGCCTCGGGGGCCGGCACCGGGGCGTAACGGCCCCTCGGCGGGGCATGGTCGACCTCCTCGGCGCTGCGGCCGATCATCGTGCGGCGGGCGTGGGCCGCCTCCGCCGCGGGCGCCTCGTCGTCGTCATCCTCGTCGTCGGCACCGTCGTCGTCGGCTTCGTCATCGTCGTCGTCATCGTCCGCCGACGGGTCGAGCGACGGCGACGGGACCTCCGTGTCGAAGACGCTGCCGCCTTCCAGGCGCGGGCCGTCGCCCGCCTCCTCCTCGGCGTCCTCGCGCAACTCCTCCGCCAGCGCGGCGGCGAAGCGGTCCAGCAGCCGGCGGGCCGTGGCCTCCGCCGTCTTCCCGTCGAACTCCGCGAGCCGGCCGGCGCTGCCGACCGTGGCCACGCAGACCAGCCGGGTGCCGCCCTCGACCGGCTCCAGCAGCCCGCGCAGCGTGAGCGTCACCGTGCCGGAGCCGCGCACCTCGCTGCCCTCGCCGGACAGGTCGTACCCGCCGTCGCGCTCGGTCAGGTGCAGCGAGCCCCGGTAGGTGATGGTCGAGCCGCCTATGCGCAGCCGGAGCCGCCCGGCCACGAGCGCGCCGGAGGCGTCCGCGACGTCCTGCTGGAGGCCGGGGACGCAGCGCACGACGCGCGCGGGGTCGGCGAGGACCCGCCGGACGGATCCGACGGGAAACGGAACGAACACCTCATGCTCCATGACAAGCGAGCCTACCCACCAGGCCCCGAACCCTTGCCTCTCCGGTCGAACTTTCCGTCGGACTTCGGCAGGCGGGGGTACGGGGCCGAGCGGGTCGGTACCGCGAGGGGCGGCACCGGGAGAGTGCCGCCCGGGCGCGCCACCGGCCCGCGTACGAGGATCAGTACGCGGGACGGGTCGCGGGATCAGTACGCGACGGTGAAGCGCTCACCGACGTGCTGCGGCTTCTCGACCTCGTCGATCAGGGCCACGGCGTAGTCCTCGGTGGAGATGCGGCTCTTGCCGTCCCCGTCGGTCACGAGGTCCTCCAGGCCGGTGCGGTACGCGCCCGTGCGCTCACCCGGCTCGATCAGCCCGGCGGGGCTGACGTTGGTCCAGCGGACGTCGGTGACGGTGCGGTAGAAGTCCAGCGCGTCACCGTGCGCGTGCATGATCTGGAGCAGGAACTCGGGGAGGCCCTCGGCGTCCCAGACCTGCTTGCCGTCGGGGGTGCGCAGCGAGCCCGCGCCACCGACCGCGATCAGCCGCGGGGCGTCGGCGCCGGCCGCGCGCACACCGGCGACCAGGGACTTGGCGGCCGGCTCGATGGTCGCGACGTGACCGGGGCCGTCGCCGCCGCCGACGGCGCTGATGACGACGTCCTGGCCCTGGGCGGCCGCGGTCACCGACGCCGGGTCGAGGACGTCGCCCTTGGTGACGGTCAGGTTGTCGTGGGTCTCGGTGACCTTGGCGGGGTCACGGACGACGGCCGTGACCTGGTGGCCGCGGTCCAGCGCCTCGCGCAGCACGCGGCTGCCGATCGTGCCGTTGGCACCGAAGAGAGCGATCTTCGCCATGGGGGGACTCCTTAGGGAGAGAAGGGGGATGTGGGGGGGCAGGAAGGTCAGTGCTGGTCGAGGGCGCGCGTCAGCGTCCGCGCGTCGGACATCGGGCCGCCGAGCCGCCGCACCCCGCCGGGCGTGTGCAGCAGCAAGGTGGGGAAGCTGTCGACGCCGAGTCGGCGGACCTCGCGGAAGTCCGCCTCCGCCGCGCGGCGGGTGGCGGGGTCGGCGTGGGCGGCGACCACCGCGTCGGCGTCCACACCGCCCGCGGTCTCGGCGACCGCGCGGAGCGTGGCCGGGTCGGACAGCGGGCGCCCGTCGACGTACCAGGCACGCTGGAGCGCGCCCGCGAACTCCAGTGTCCTCTCGGGGGCCTGCTGCCGCAGGGCGACGAGGGCCGTCGCGGCACCGGCCGAGTCGAGGACGGCCGTGCCGTCGGCGAAGGCCTTCGCGTAGCCCTCGCCGAAGACCGCGCCGGTCAGCTCGCCGATCCGGGCGTCCGCCTGCGGGATGTAGGGGTACGCGCTGACGGGCTGCGCCCGGGGGCCGGTGAAGAGCCCGCCGTTGAGGACGGTCAGCTCGATGCGGTCGGCGTTCGCGGCGGCGAACTCCCGGATCGTGGGTCCGAAGCCGTAGCACCAGCCGCAGTAGGCGTCGAATGCGTAGGTGAGCCGGTGCTGTGCCATGTCTTTCCCTGGATTCCGTCCGTGGTCGCTTCCGCGTGCCGTCTGTGGGGGGGATGCGGGCCGTTCCCGGGCCCGGGGGCCCTTCGCGGGGCCTGTGGGCCGGCCGCGAAGGCTGTGGGCCCCGCACACTCTTTGTTGTGCGTTACGACCAAGCTAAGCCCGGATCCGGGCCGCAACCAGGTACGCTCAGGTCTCCTCATGGTGAAAAAGCGACACGAGCGACATGAAGAGATCGTCGAGCTCGCCTACAAGGCCCCGCCCGGCACCCCCGCGGGCATCGAGGTGATGACGCTCGCCGAGCTGCGCCGCCGCGCCCCCGAGGGGCTGCTGGCCAAGCCCCAGCGGCTGGACTTCCACCAGATCGTCGCCGTCCGGTCGGGCGCCGCGGAGCACACCGTGGACTTCACCGGCCACTGGCTGGAGGCGGGCTCGGTGCTGTGGGTACGCCCCGGCCAGGTGCAGCAGTTCGGCGAGGGGCGGCCGGGGTCGGAGCCGGAGGGCGTCGTCGTCCTCGCCCAGCCCGGCTTCCTGCCGTCCGGCACGGCCGTGGCGGCCGTCGCGGACGACCCCTTCCGGCCGGTGCTGTGGCAGCCGGTCGGCCCCGACCGCGAGGCCGTCTTCTGCGCGGTGGGCCATCTGGAGGCCGACTTCCGCACCGGCGGCGGGCTGCCCGCCGATGTGCACACCGACGTCCTGCGGCACCTGCTGTCCGTGCTGGTGCTGCGGCTGGCGCACCTCTCGGCCCACGCCGGCAGCAGCGTCCCCGCGCCGGGCGACACCTTCGTGCGCTTCCGGGCGGCCGTCGAGCGCGACTTCGCCACGCACCACCGGGTCGCGGACTACGCCCGCGCCCTCGGCTACTCCACCCGCACCCTCGCCCGCGCCTCGCTGTGCGCGGCCGGGGTCGGCGCCAAGGAGTTCATCGACCGGCGGGTGATACTGGAGGCCAAGCGACTGCTCGCGCACAGCGACCTGCCGGCGGCCCGGATCGCCGGCCGCGTGGGCTTCGACGACCCGGCGAACTTCTCGAAGTTCTTCCACCACCGCGAGGGCTGCTCCCCGGGCGCCTTCCGCACGGCGCTGCGCCGCGGCGGCGAGCCGCGCGCGGAGCGGCCGGAGCACGGCCGGGGGGACGCGCCTCAGTCCGCGTAGCGCGGGTGCATCAGCGTCGACGGCAGCATGCCGGGCTCCCGGCCGCGCTCGGCGGCCCGCCAGGCGTCGGTCAGCCCCTTCGGCGACAGCGACTGGAGGTACGGCCGCACCGGCGGCAGCCGCAGCCACAGGGACTCGCGGGAGACCAGCAGGAAGCTCCAGCCCGTGCCCCCGCCGGACGCCCCGGACCGCCGGGAGGTGCGGTCGGGGCCGGTGGTGAAGCCGCTGCCGCTCACCCGGTACGGCCGGCTGGTCAGGCCCAGGGAGCGGACCGTGGCGTCGACCGTCCAGAAGACCTGCGGGCGGACGTCGACCGTGCCGGCGTGGATCGCGAGCCGGCCGCCGGGGGCCAGCCTGCGCTCCACCAGGCCGTAGAACTCCTGGGAGTAGAGCTTGGTGCTGGGTGTGATGCCGGGGTCGGGGAGGTCGGAGACCACCACGTCGTACGGGGGCGCGGCGGCGGGCAGGGCGCGCAGCCACTCGAACGCGTCGGCGGTGACGACGCGCACGCGGGGGTCGCGGTAGGCGGCGCGGTTGAGGGCGACGAGGTCGGGGGCGGTGCGCGCCAACCGCAGCACGGTGGGGTCGACTTCGACGACCGTGACCCGCTCGACGTCGCCGTAGCGCAGGAGTTCGCGGACGGCGAGGCCGTCGCCGCCGCCGAGGACCAGCACCCGGCGGTGCGGGCCGGACATCGCGGGGTGCACCAGGGCTTCGTGGTACCGGAATTCGTCCTCTCCGCAGACCTTCAGCCTGCCGTCCAGGAAGAGGGAGAGGGGGCGGCCGCTCCGGCCGCCGCCCGTGAGCACGACCTCCTGCACGCCCGACTGCACGGCCACCCGCACGTCCCCGCCGTAGACGGCGTGGCGCGCGGCCCGTTCGAAGGGGACGGTGAGGGCCGAGCCGACGGCCAGGACGGCCAGCACCAGGCCGTTGGCGACGAGGAGCGCCCAGCGGGCCCGGACGCTGAGGTCGCCGCGGAAGAGCCAGAGCACCAGGGCGCCGCCCGCGACGGCGTTGACCCCGCCGGTCAGCAGCGCGCCCGTCAACTGCCCCAGCACGGGGAGCAGGAGGAACGGGAAGGCGAGCCCGCCGACGAGGGCGCCCACGTAGTCGGCGGCGAAGAGGTCGGCGACGGCGCCGCCCGCGTCCTGCCGCCGGATGCGCTGGATGAGCGTCATCAGCAGGGGCACCTCGGCGCCGATCAGCACCCCGATGGCCAGCGAGAAGCCCACCAGGGCCAGGCGCGCCTGGCCGAACCAGGCGAAGCAGGCGTAGAGCGCCATCGCCGAGAGGCCGCCGACCAGCGCGAGGGCGGCCTCGACCGCGGCGAACCCCAGGGCGGCGCGGCTCCGTAAGCGCTTGGCGAGCAGCGAGCCGATGCCCATCGCGAAGACCATCACCGACAGGACGACGGACGCCTGGGTGACGGAGTCGCCGATGAGGTACGAGGCCAGGGCGACCAGCTCCAGCTCGTACACCAACCCGCAGGCGGCGCAGACGAAGACGGTGGTCAGGACCACGAGGCGGCCGAGCCCGGCCGGTACGGGCAGCCGCGCCGGTACCGGGCGGTAGATCATGCCGGGAACGCTACGTCACGATCCGGCAACCTTTTGTCACCCACAAGGGTTTATTACAGGTGTTCCATGACCGTTCGGAAGCGCGGAGCGAGCCCTGGAGCAGGCCCAGAGGGGGCCTAGAGGGGACCTAGAGGGGACCTAGAGGGGACCTAGAGGGGACCTAGAGGGGACCTAGAGGGGAGCGGCCGCGCGTGCGCCCACCCGCGTACGGGTGGCGACCAGGCGCCCCTCCTGCGGATACGCGTGCCAGGTGCGCCAGCTGACCTGGCCCTCGCAGCGCTGGGCGAGCAGCGCGGTGAAAGCGTGCGGGCTGCCCGGAAAGGTTCCTGCCAGGCCGTACGGGTGTTCGGCGACGAGGGCGAGCAACTCCTGCGCCCGGCCCGCGAAGGAGCCGCGCGAGAGCGTTTCTATCCGTGCGGCGAACTCGTACTCCCAGGCCCCCACGCGCTTGGCCACGCCGAGCGGCAGCGGGGTGGCGCTGCCCGGCAGGCAGGCCACCGTCTCCGAGCAGACGCCGTCGCCCTCTTCGAGGAGGACCTGGTGGGAGGCGCCGAGCAGGCGCAACTGGACCTGGGAGTCGGCGAGCCGCAGGTCGAGGACGGCCAGCGCGGGGAGGGGGTCCTTCCCCAGACACCAGGCGAGATCGGCGGCGCGGGTATCGGTGTAGGTGGTCTTGAGGGTGGTGAGCATGGGTCGGCTCCGCAAGCACGCAGTGGAGGGTGGGCCGGCCCGCCGAGGAGGACCAGAGTCTTCGAGTGCGCCGGCTCATGCCCACAGAGGGGGGTTCCGTGGGATCCGAGGACAGTGATTCCGAGGATTCCGAGAGGAGTCGTCTCCGAAACGTGTCTCTGAATGAGAGGGAATCATGAATTGAGCGGCGCCCACAGCGTTTTTACCCATCTCATCGTGCTTTCCATCCACGCGAGGGCCGAACAGTTCAACTGTTCAGAATCAATGTGACCGGCGGGCGGCCCACAACCCGCCGGACGCATATGCGATCAAGCATGGGCCAGCTGCAAATCTCCTGATCAAATAGCCTGAATCAGCTTCTCCACGGCGGTGCGCACCGATTCTTCACGCTTGCAGAACGAGAAACGCACGAGAGAGGACGGCGCGTCGGGGCGCAGATAGAAGGCGGACGTGGGAATGGCCACCACCCCGGCGCGCAGCGGGAGTTCACGGCAGAATCGCACGCCGTCCGGGTAACCCCACGCGCTGACATCGGCCTGGACGAAATATCCCGCCTCCGCGCGATAGGGACGCAACCCCGCCCGCGTGAGCCCCTCGCTCAGCAGGTCGCGATTGCGCCGCAGCGTGCGCCTGAGCTCCTCCGCCCACGCCTCCACGCCCCCCAGCGTCCGCGCGAGCGCCTCCTGGTACGGCGTGCCCGAGGCGTAGGTCAGGAACTGCTTCGCCGCCCCCACCGCGGCGACCAGCGGCGCCGGGCCGCACACCCAGCCGACCTTCCAGCCCGTGACGTTGAAGGTCTTGCCCGCCGACGAGATGGTCAGCGTCCGCTCCCGCATCCCCGGCAGCGCGGCGATCGCCCGGTGCCGCCCGTCGTAGACGAGGTGTTCGTAGACCTCGTCCGTCACCACCGTCAGTCCGTGCTCCTGGCACACCTCGGCGACGGCCGCCAGCTCCTCGGCGGTGAAGACCTTCCCCGTCGGGTTGTGCGGGGTGTTGAGCATCAGCACGCGTGTGCGCGGCGTGACGGCCGCCCGCAGCGCCGCCACGTCCAGGGCGAACGTGTCGTCGTCCAGGGCCAGCGGCACGGGCACCAGGGTGGCGCCGGCGAACCGCGTGACCGCCGGGTAGGCGTCGTAGCAGGGGTCGAAGGCGAGCACCTCGTCACCGGGGTCGCACAGCGCCAGCAGCGTCGCCGCGATCGCCTCCGTCGCGCCCGTGGTCACCAGCACCTCGTCCCGCGGGTCGTACTCCAGTCCGTACCGCCGGCTCTGGTGCGCGGCGACCGCCTCGCGCAGCGCCGGGAAGCCCACCGCGGGCGGGTACTGGTTGCTGCCCGCGAGGACCGCCGCCGCGACGTCCTTCAGAAGACCCTCCGGGGCGGCCAGCTCCGGCACGCCCTGGCCGAGGTTGACGGCGCCGGTCTCCCGGGCGAGCTCCGTCATCTCCGTGAAGACCGACGCGCCCATGCCCCGCACCCGTGCCGCCGGGCTCCATTCCGAATTCATGCGATCCCGCTTTCCACGTCCGTGAATCAAGTCGGTAAGTCGATTTCCATCTGTCCATAAGCCCATGGGTCGGCCTCACGATAGGCGGGCCCATGGGGCGCGGACCAGGACACCCGGGCGCGCAGCACACACCGGGCGCCCGGCGGTGCCGACACTCCGCGATGCCCGCCGAGCGGGTGGAAAGCGCACCGCCCACGGGCGTTCCGGGTCGCGCGCGCGCGAAGCGCGCCGCATGGTCGGTATGCCGAGACCGGCTCCGTCGTCCGCGCGCACGGAGTGCCCGGACCGGCGCCCGGCCCGTACCCGCCCCGTCCCCCGCCCGTCCCCGGGCCACGACCGGCCCGCCGCCCCGCCCCGCGGGCGCGGCGCCGGGCCGTGCCCGCACCGGAGGTGCCCCCGTGTCAGCCGACACCGCCGTGCCCGTCCGCGAGGCACCGGAACCGCGCCCCACGGCGGGCGGCGCCCGTGAGCGCCGCCTCGACCGGGTGCGCGACGCGCTGCGCCGGGCCGCGCCGGCGCTCGCGCTCTACGCGGGCGCCCGGCTGACCGGCATGGCGATCATGGCCGCCTGGGCCTGGTGGATCGGCCGCCACCCGCGCACGCTGCTCGGCCACTCCTGGGACGGCATCTGGTACGCGGGCATCGCCCGGCACGGCTACGGGCTGATCCTGCCCTCGCTCACCACCCGCGGCGTGGTCTTCAACGACCTGGCGTTCTTCCCGCTCTTCCCCGGTCTGGTCCGCGCCGTCACGGTCGTCCTGCCGCTCACCGTCGTCTCCGCCGGGCTGCTCGTCGCCTGGGTCTCGGCCGGAGCCGCGGCCTGGGGCATCTACGCGGTCGGCGAGCTGCTGCACGGCCGCAGGGTGGGCACGCTGCTCGTGGTGCTGTGGGGGCTGCTGCCGCACGCGATCGTGCAGTCGATGGCGTACACCGAGCCGCTGATGACGGCGCTCGCCGTCTGGGCGCTCTACGCCGCGGTCACCGGCCGTCCGCTGTGGGCCGGGGTGCTCGCGCTGCTCGCCGGGCTCTCCCGGCCCAACGCCGTCGCGGTGGCCGCCGCCGTGATCTGCGCGGCCGCGCTCACCCTGTGCCAGGACCGGCGCTCGCGCACCGACTGGCGGGTGTGGACGGGCGCGGCGATCGCCCCGCTGGGCTGGGCCGGCTACATCGTCTGGGCCGGCCACCGCTCCGGCGGCGGGCTCTTCGGCTACTTCGAGGTGCAGCGGCTGTGGGGCTCGCGCTTCGACTTCGGGGTGAACGCGCTGGGCTTCATCCGGCACCTGATCACCGGCCGGGACTCCATGGCGTACTACATGACCATGGCGGTCACCGGGATCGCGCTGGTCTGCCTGGTCCTGCTGCTGCTCGACCGGCCGCCCGCGGCCCTCTTCGTCTACGCGCTGGTGCTCGTGGTGATCGCGGTCGGCGGCTCCAGCTACTTCGCGTCCAAGCCGCGCTTCCTGCTGCCGGCCTTCCCGCTGCTGCTCCCGGCCGCCGTGGCCATGGCCAGAGCCCGGCCGCGCACCGTCGTCGTGACGGTCGGCGCGCTGGCCGGGCTCTCGTTCTTCTACGGGACGTACCTGCTGACGGTCGCCCGCATGCCGATGTGAGGCCGGTCCCCGCGGGGCCGGCCCGGCGGGGCCGGGGGCTCAGGCCTGGTCGTCGCCCGGCTTCTCGTCGTCACCGGACTCGGCGTCGGCCTCCAGGCCGAGCTGCTCGATCAGCCACTTGTCGAACTCGATCGAGGCGCGGACCCAGCTGACCGTGCTGGAGACGAAGTGCTCCAGGGACACGCCGACGCCGATCAGCATCTGCGCCTCGCCGATCAGGCGGACGGTGCCGTCGTCGTTGGTGTGGGTGTAGACCTTCGGCCACAGGGTGCGGCGGTTCCAGTCGTCGATGACCTCGAGAAGACGCAGCTTCTCGTCGATGCCGTGCGGGCGGTCGTAGAACGTGCGCACGGAGAAGACCTGCTGCTCCTCCTCACCGCGGAACATGAAGTACGTACGGAACTGCTCCCACGGTGCGGCGAGGTCTCCCTCGTCGTCCACGACGTACTTCAGCTCCATCTGGTCGAGGAGCTGCTTGACCAGGTCCTGGTCGGGGATGACGGGGCCGGCCGGGCCCGTCTCCTGCGGTTCGGGCTGGCCCCCGAAGTTCGGAATCGAGGACGGGTCGATGCTCACCGTGAATTTCCCTTCGTACGGTTGCCGCCATCCTCCCCCACACCAGCCCCTGCCCCGCAACCCCTGGCGTAACCAGATCAACACCCGAAAAAGGGATCACGCGGACACCAGGTCGCGGGCGGGCCCGCCCACAGCCTGTGGGCGGGCCCGGCGGGCGCGCTTCTACGGGGCCACCGGGGCCGCCGACGTCACCGTCAGCCCCTCGCCACGCTCCGCGGCCCGGTCCACACGGACGGTGTCACCGTCGCGGATGTCGCCCGCGAGGATGGCCCGCGCCAGCTGGTCGCCGATCGCGGTCTGGACGAGCCGGCGCAGCGGGCGGGCGCCGTAGGTGAGGTCGGGTGCGGCTCCGGCGTCGGTGTCGGGGTCGTGGCCGAGGGTGGCGAGCCAGTCGAGTGCGGCCTCGGAGACGTCGAGGGTGAGGCGGCGGTCGGTGAGGCGGCGCTGGAGGTGGTCGATCTGGATGCGGGCGATGCGCTGGAGCTGGCCGGTGCCCAGGGGGTGGAAGACCACGACGTCGTCGAGGCGGTTGAGGAATTCGGGGCGGAAGGAGGCGCGGACGGTCTGAAGGACCTTGGCCTTCTTCTCGTCCTCCTTGAGGAGGGGGTCCACCAGATAGGTGGAGCCGAGGTTGGAGGTGAGGATCAGGATGGTGTTGCGGAAGTCGACGGTGCGGCCCTGGCCGTCGGTGAGGCGGCCGTCGTCGAGGACCTGGAGCAGGATGTCGAAGACCTCGTGGTGGGCCTTCTCCACCTCGTCGAGGAGGACGACGGTGTAGGGGCGGCGGCGGACGGCCTCGGTGAGCTGGCCGCCCTCCTCGTAGCCGACGTAGCCGGGCGGGGCGCCGACCAGGCGGGCGACGGAGTGCTTCTCGCTGTACTCGCTCATGTCGATGCGGACCATGGCCCGCTCGTCGTCGAAGAGGAAGTCGGCGAGGGCCTTGGCCAGCTCGGTCTTGCCGACGCCGGTGGGGCCGAGGAAGAGGAACGAGCCGGTGGGCCGGTCGGGGTCGGCGATGCCGGCGCGGGAGCGGCGCACGGCGTCGGAGACGGCGCGGACGGCTTCCTCCTGGCCGATCAGGCGCTTGCCGAGCTCGTCCTCCATGCGCAGCAGCTTCTGGGTCTCGCCTTCCAGGAGGCGGCCGGCGGGGATGCCGGTCCAGGCGGCGACGACGTCGGCGATGTCGTCGGGGCCGACCTCTTCCTTGACCATGAGGTCCTTGGCGGCGACGGCCTCCTGGGCGGCCTCGGCGCGGGCGGCTTCCTCCAGCTCCCGTTCCAGGCCGGGGATCTCGCCGTAGAGGAGCTTGGAGGCGGTGTCGAAGTCGCCGTCGCGCTGGGCGCGCTCGGCCTGGCCGCGCAGCTCGTCCAGGCGCTCCTTGAGCTCGCCGACCCGGTTGAGGGACTGCTTCTCCTTCTCCCAGCGGGCGGTCAGGCCGCGCAGTTCCTCCTCCTTGTCGGCGAGGTCGCGGCGCAGCTTCTCCAGGCGCTGCTTGCTGGCCTCGTCGACCTCCTTGGAGAGGGCGAGCTCCTCCATCTTCAGGCGGTCGACGGCGCGCTGGAGCTCGTCGATCTCCACGGGGCTGGAGTCGATCTCCATCCGCAGCCGGGAGGCGGCCTCGTCGACGAGGTCGATGGCCTTGTCGGGCAGGAAGCGGGAGGTGATGTAGCGGTCGGAGAGGGTGGCGGCGGCGACCAGCGCGGAGTCGGCGATCTGCACCTTGTGGTGGGCCTCGTAGCGGCCCTTGAGGCCGCGGAGGATGGCGATGGAGTCCTCGACGGAGGGCTCGGCGACCAGCACCTGCTGGAAGCGGCGCTCCAGGGCGGGGTCCTTCTCGATGCGCTCGCGGTACTCGTCCAGCGTCGTGGCGCCGACCATGCGCAGCTCGCCGCGGGCCAGCATGGGCTTGAGCATGTTGCCCGCGTCCATGGCGGAGTCACCGCCCGCCCCCGCGCCGACGACCGTGTGCAGCTCGTCGATGAAGGTGATGATCTGGCCCTCGCTGGCCTTGATCTCGGCCAGGACGGTCTTCAGGCGCTCCTCGAACTCGCCGCGGTACTTCGCGCCGGCGACCATCGCGCCGAGGTCGAGCGAGACCAGGCGCTTGTTGCGCAGCGACTCCGGGACGTCGCCCTTCACTATCCGCTGCGCCAGGCCCTCCACCACAGCGGTCTTGCCGACACCGGGCTCACCGATCAGCACCGGATTGTTCTTCGTACGGCGCGAGAGGACCTGCACCACCCGCCGGATCTCCGCGTCCCGCCCGATCACCGGATCGAGCTTCCCCTCACGGGCGGCCGCCGTGAAGTCCGTACCGAACTTCTCCAGAGCCTTGTACGTACCCTCCGGATCCGGAGTCGTCACTCGCTGTCCGCCCCTCGCGGTCTCGAAAGCGTCGAGCAGCCTCTTGGCGGACGCGCCCTGCTGATCCAGCAGCTCACCGGTCCGGCCGCCCTTGGCGGCGAGCCCGATGAGCAGGTGCTCGGTGGAAATGTAGGTGTCGCCCAGCTCCCGGGCGCGCTGCGAGGCGTCGGCGATGACGGCCAGCAGCTCACGGCTGGGCTGCGGGGGCGCGACCGTCGAGCCCTGCACGCTGGGCAGCCCCGCGAGCTGACGCTCGGCCCCGGACCGCAGCACGGCGGCGTCGGCCTCCACGGCGGCCAGCAGATCCATGATGTTCTCGTTGTCCTGGCCGCCGAGGAGGGCGAGCAGCAGGTGCGCGGGCGTCATGTCCGCGTGCCCCGCGGACACGGCCCGCTCGCCGGCGCCGCTCAGCGCCTCCCGGCTCTTGTTCGTCAGCTCGGCATCCACCACGGTGCGCTCCTCCTCTGTGTCGGCGTCCTGGTCCGTCACGCCCGTCCTGCTGTGAGCAACGTGCGATAAGTTGAGCCTATTCCACTCAACCCTGTCACCGCCACCATGCGCCCACCGCCGCCTACAAGATCATCCACCGGCGGACGGCGGGCCCGGGTCCCATGTTCCGGCGCCGGGGCCCGGGGCGCGCCCCGACGGGCACCGGACTCCGGAGACCACCGGCTCCGGCCGGGGGCCCGCGGCTACGCTCTCCGCATGGCCCACGACCTCAGCGCACTCACCCCCGCATACGTCGACTTCTGGCGCGAGCGGCACATCTGCACGCTCACCACCACCCGCCCCGACGGCAGCCCGCACCTGGTGCCCGTCGGCGTCACGTTCGACCCCGAGACCGGCCTCGCCCGGGTGATCACGAACAAGACCAGCCGCAAGGTCG
This sequence comes from Streptomyces albireticuli, assembly GCF_002192455.1. NCBI lineage: Bacteria > Bacillati > Actinomycetota > Actinomycetes > Kitasatosporales > Streptomycetaceae > Streptomyces > Streptomyces albireticuli. Next base: position 4,098,251 of record NZ_CP021744.1, on the reverse strand, counting down.
CCAACATCCTGGCCGCCGGCCCGGACGGCGCCCGTGTCGCGGTCTGCCAGATCGGCGAGCGGAAGTGGGCGACCCTGGAGGGCGTCGCCGTCGTGCGCACCGAGGCCGACGCCGTCGCGGACGCCGTGAACCGCTACGCCGAGCGGTACGGCCGGACGCCCTCGCCCAACCCCGACCGCGTCCTGGTCGAGATCACCGTGACGAAGGCGCTGGGCCTGGTTCCATGACCCCCGGCTGGGGCAGTGACCTTCCCGTGGACCCCGTCACCTCCTTCACCCACGATCCCGTCTTCGGCAGGATCGACCTCTCCCTCGACTCCGACGCCGGACTCCTCGACGTCTCGGGCCCCGCGATCCCGCACGTCGCCCTCCGCCGCGCCCCCGGCGGGCACACCAGCGAACACGTCCCCATCGGCAGCCGCGACGCCACCGCCCTCACCCTGGCCGTCGACGGCGCCGAGGCCCCCCTCACGCTCGGCCGGGGCCGGATCACCCGCCGCTCGTACGCGGTCACGGTGAAGATGAGGACCGACGGCAGATATCGCCTCGTCCCGTCGTCCGACGCGTCCAGCCGGCTGTCCCGGAACGGCACGCGCCTCGGCAGGCTCACCGCGCAGCGCGGCGGGATCGTCGAGCCCGCCGACTGGCGGCGGCGCGCGAAGATCATGCCGCTGGACGCCGCCCTCGGCTACGCCCTCGCCGCCGCGTTCGGCACGGGCGCGCGCGGGGCGCCGGGCATGCTCCTGGAGGCCGGCCTGGACCTGCTGCCCTGAGCAGCCCGGTTGGCCCCCGTACTGGTGCCGGGGCGGCCCGCGGCTCGTACCGTCGGGGGTGACAGACGGTCCCGGACGGCAGAGGGAGCATCCACGTCATGAGCGGCGCCGAGAGTGCGGACCACGTCAGCATCCATGTGACCGACTGCGGCCACCAGGACGCGGGCGCGGTCTTCCGCGCCCTGGAGTCGGCCTTCCCCGAGGTGGAGGAACCCACCCGCAGCGAGGTCAAGGCCGCGTCCGGCGCGGAGCACATGGTGTGGTGCATGGTCGTCGACACCCGCACCGGCCACGTCCCGTCGACGGCGACGCCCGTCACCCTGTCCGGCGGCGTCTCCGTCGACCTCTTCGGCGCGGCGGACCCCGTGCGCAAGGTGCGGCAGGAGCTCACGGCGGCGTTCACCGTGGAGGACCGCGGCACGGTGCCGGGCGAGCACGAGCTGGAGGTCCGGCTGCGGCTCACCTAGCCGTGGCCGGTCACGGGAAAGGCGGGCCCGGGGAAGATCACACCCGACACCCCACCCCCACCCCGCGCGCACCGCGCCCTCCCTAATGTCAGGATGGGCTCCATGAGTAACAACGTGTTCTTCGACATCACCATCGACGGCGACGCCGCCGGCCGCATCGTCTTCAAGCTGTACGACGACGTCGTCCCCAAGACCGCCCAGAACTTCCGCGAGCTCGCCACCGGCCAGCACGGCTTCGGCTACGAGGGCTCCGGCTTCCACCGCGTCATCCCGCAGTTCATGCTCCAGGGTGGCGACTTCACCCGCGGCGACGGCACCGGCGGCAAGAGCATCTACGGCGAGAAGTTCGCGGACGAGAACTTCAAGCTCAAGCACGACCGCCCGTTCCTGCTCTCGATGGCGAACGCCGGCAAGAACACCAACGGCTCGCAGTTCTTCATCACCACCATCGTCACCGACTGGCTGGACGGCAAGCACGTCGTCTTCGGCGAGGTCGTCGAGGGCCAGGACCTGGTCACGAAGATCGAGTCCCTCGGCTCCCAGTCCGGCGCCACCCGCGCCAAGATCGCCATCGCCAAGTCCGGCGTCGTCGAGCAGTAAGAACCCCTGGCAGGGCCACGCCGTAAGGCGAGAGGCCCCCGCCGGCACCGGCCGGCCCGTCCCCACCTCGGACGGGCCGGCCGCCCTTTTCCCGGCATGGGCCCCGGCCCCGCTCAGGCCGCCGCCCGCCCGGCGAGCTGGGCGTCCAGCGCCTCGCGCAGCCAGTCGTGGGCGACGCCCGGCGTCGGCGCCGCCGGGCCGTTCAGCTCCGCGACCAGCTGCCAGTAGCGGTCGAGCCGGGGATCCGAGGCGAGCTCGCGGCTCAGCTCCCTGCGGAAACCGGCCGTGTCACGCGCCCCGCGCGCCCCCGCGTACGCCGCGACGAAGCAGTCCAGCGCCTCCCCCTCGCGCGGCCGCCGCCCCGCCGTCAGCTCCGGCGCGGCCAGCGCGAACGCCTCGCCCAGCCCGTCGTACAGCACCGCCGGGCGGTAGCCCGTCCCCGACCGGTGCACGACCGGCTGGCAGCTCTCCCCCGCGCACACCGCCGAGACCATCGCGTGCAGCCGGGCGAAGGCCAGCACCTGCTCCGGCGTCGGCGCGTCCGGCAGCTCCGGGACCGCCTGTTCCAGGAACCGGGACAGCACCTCCGCCGGCAGCCTCGGCGGCAGCCAGAGCCGCCAGAACCGCACCAGCGACGCCGTGCTCGGCGGCGCCGTCACCGCCCCCACCAGCCGCAGCCGCTCCGCCCGCTCCTCCGGCGCGCAGTCCCTGACCAGTTGGAGCGCCGCCTCCCGCCACCGCAGCTCCGCCAGCCGCGAGCCGACCTCCAGGAGCTGCCCCTCGATGGCGGCCTCCAGCGCGCCCTCTCCGTCCAGCACCCGCCCCACCTCCGGGACCGGCAGGTCCAGCGCCCGCAGCGACCGGATCAGCCGCAGCCGCTCCAGCGCCTCCGGCCCGTACCGCCGGTGACCGCCCGCGCTGCGGGCACCCTCCGGCAGCAGACCGCTGTCCGAATAGAAGCGGACGGTCTTCACGGTGACCCCCGCGTGCTCCGCCAGCTCCCCGATGCTCCACACGCACTCTGACGACATGGCTTGAACCTCCCCCAGCAGGAGTTCCTACCGTAACGACGAGCGCGGGCGGCCCCCACGGCCGGCCGCCCGGCGACCGCAGCGTACGAGGAGGCATTCATGACGGCGTTCATCCTGGTGTCCGGGCTCCACACCGGTGGCTGGATCTGGCGAGAGGTCGCCGACCGGCTGACCGGATCGGGCGCCGAGGTCCACCCCGTCACACTCACCGGCATGGACGGAGCGTCCGCCGCGTCCGGCACCGGTCTCGACACCCACGTCCAGGACGTCGTCCGGGTCATCGACGGCCTGGACGCCCCGGAGATCGTCCTCGTCGGCCACTGCTACGGCGTCCACCCCGCCCTCGGCGCGGCGGCCCTCCGCCCCGACCGCGTCGCCCGCGTCGTCTGCCTCGACACCGCCATGCCGCAGAACGGCGACCCCGCCGCGAAGCTCGTACCCAGCCCGGCGGTCCACGCGCACCTCGCCGAGCGGCCCGGCCTGCCGGTCCCCGCGCCGGCGGCCGGCGGCTGGGACGTCCTCGGCAGCACCGCGGGCGTCCCGGCGGAGGCCCTCGCCGAGCTCGCGCGGCGCGCGGTCCCGCAGCCCGCGGGCACGCTCACCCAGCCGCTGCACCTCAGCGAGGCGCTCACCACCGTCCCCACCACGGGCGTCCTTTGCACGGGCAACGGCTCCAGCATCGCCATGGTCGAGGCCCTCCTCGGCCTCGGCGACCCCCGCCTCCTGGCCCTCGCCGACCCCCGCGTCACCTTCTTCGAGCTCGACACGGGCCACTGGCCGATGCTCTCCACGCCGGACGCGCTCACCGGTGTCCTGCTGAGCGCCGCCGCCGGCGAAGGCCACCGGATGACCGCGCCCGAACTCCCCGCCCACCTGCGCCCGTTCCTCCTGGACGTACCCGAGCGCGCCCGCGAGCGGGTCGGCAACGTCGACCTGTACTTCCCCGACGAGCCCGGCCCCCGTCCGGCCGTCGTGTTCGTCCACGGCGGGCCCGTCCCCCGCGACGTCGGGCCCACCCCGCGCGACTGGCCCGGCTACGTCGGCTACGCGCGGCACGTCGCCGAACTCGGCGCGGTCGGCGTCATGGTCGACCACGGCCTCCACGACCTCGCCGACTACCCGGTCGCCGCGTCCGACATCGCCGCCGCGGTCGAACGCGTCCGGGCCGACCCGCGTGTCGACGCGTCCCGCGTCGCCCTCTGGTTCTTCTCGGCCGGCGGCCTGCTCTGCGCGGACTGGCTCGCGAACCCGCCCTCCTGGCTGCGGTGCGTCGGCGCGACGTACCCGATCCTGGCGCCCATGCCGAACTGGGGCTTCCCGGCGGACTCCCGCTTCCGGCCGGTGGAGGCCGTACGTTCGGCGGGTGACCTGCCGGTCGTACTGACCAGGGTGGGGCAGGAGCGGGCGGAGATCGCGGCCACGGTCGCGGAGTTTTTGGCCTCGGCGGCGGCCTCCGGCGCGTGTGTCGACGTGGTCGACATTCCCTCGGCCCACCACGGTTTCGAGACGGTCGATGTCAACGAGGAGACGCGGGCGGGTGTGCGGGAGGCGGCTCGGGCCGTCCTCGGCCGTCTCGGGGTGTGAGTGCGCCTGCGGCGGGCCTTTCCCCACCCCGCCCCTTCCCGACCGGGGCTCCGCCCCGGACCCCGGTCCTCAAGCGCCGGCCGGGCTGAGTTGTCTCCCGGAACCGGGCGAATTTCAGCCCGGCTGGGGGCACCTCCCAGCGGTAGCTGGGGGAGTTTGAGGCCACCGCGCGCCAGCGCGGCAGGGGGTCTGGGGCGAAGCCCCAGTTTCGGGAAGGGGCGGGGCTGGGGAAATCTCCCGCTCACCCAGCCGCAGCGCCGCGCGCCTTGAGCGACCGGATGAGGGTGCGGAGGGAGCCCGGTGTGGTGGTCAGGACCACGCCGGGCTCGTCGCTTTCGCGAACGGCGACGGTGTCGCCGGTAGCGCCGACCTCAACACACTCGTTCCCCGGGGTGTCGGCCGAATACGTACTCTTCTGCCAGGCGCTCACTTAAACCACCTTCACTTTGACCGCGCGTATCAGCGCAGCGAGGTTGCTGGGCGTGGTCCTGATGACCACGCCGGGCTCGTCGCTTTCGCGGAGGCGAATCACGCCATCGTTACGAGAGACCTCCACGCACTCCTGGTTGTCCATGCCGCCCGAGTACGAGCTCCTTTGCCAGGAACCCATTCAGACGACCTGCACTTTGACCGCGCGTATCAGCGCGGCGAGGCTCCCGAGGGTGGTCTCAATGACCAGGCCGGGCTCGTCGCTTTCCCGGAGGAGCACTGCGCCATGGGCAGGGCCGACCTCGACACACTCGTTGCCCGTAGTGGATGCCGAGAACGAGCTCTTCTGCCAGGGGATATGAGCCATGTCCAAACCCTTACAACTCACGAGCGATACGTCGAATGAGATCCCGCGACTCGACTCTGGACAACGAGGCGCCCGCCGCCGCGTCGAGGACCGTCCTGTACCTCGAGAGAGCCTTCTCGTCGTACACGAAGATGCTGCCGTGCACGGCGTCGAACTGGACCGCGTCCAGCTGCTGCACAGGCCCCTCCGCGTAGAGCATCGAAAATGACGTCTCCGTGAAACCATCCCGCTCGAAGGGCACTACTCGCACGCTCAGTTCAGGCCGTTCGGAGAGCTCGAGCAGCAGGTCGAGCTGTTCGCGTGCAAGTTTGCGATCCCCCACCCGGATACGTAAGGCAGCTTCGTGAATCACGGCGTCGAGGCGGGGAGGATCGTCACGGTCGAAGATCTGCCGACGTCGCCGCATCCGGAACTCGACGATCGCTTCGACTTCCTGGGCCGACAGGTCCGGCATGGAGTTGCTGAACAATGCCCGAGCGTGACCCTCGCACTGCAAGAGCCCCGGGATATGGATCACCTGAAGAGCCCGCAGACCACGGGCGTGATGTTCCAGCTCCGCCAGGTCGAGGGCCAATGGATGGACCAGTTCACGGTACTTCTCCCACCAGCCGCGACGGCGCTCGGTGGCCATCGCCACAAGGGCATCCACCAGCCCGGCGTCGGCGACCCCTAGATGCTCCGCAAGCCTACGAAGCCGGTCCTCGGTCACCGCCGCGCGCCCCGACTCGATGTGGGACATCTTGCCTGCGTCCACCCCGACGACCCGGGCCGCTTCGATCGCCGTGATTCCGGCACGCTCACGCAGCCTCTTGAGCTCCGTACCCAACCGCACTTGGCGGGCAGTGGGGTTCGATCTCGGCGGCATGCCCTCTCCCTCTCGCAGGTCCTGGTGCCGGGCACTCTGCCATGACCCCACCCTGGTGGGCGAACTTTCCCCAACGGCTTGCACAGGAACAAGATTTGTCCCTACGTTGAGCGTTGCGCCGCTCACAGAGTGGCGAGATCCGGTCACCGGAAGCGCACCGCCATGCCCAAACACGCATGCGCGGCATGACACCGGGGCCGACACACCAAAACCCCCGCAGGAGGCGTTCGTGCTGCCCCTACCCGCGATCGACACCGTTCCCCCGGCCACCGCCGTCGAACCGTTCGAGTACATCCTGCACGTCCCCCACGACCCCAGAGCCGTCCGAGTAGCCCGTACGACCCTCCGGGCCGCCCTCAAGGCCCACGGATTGGACGAACTGACCGGCCGCGCCGAACTGTTGGCCGGGGAGATGCTCACCAACGCGATCGTCCACACCACCGGCGACGCCGAACTACGCGTCCGCTGGTCGGAATGGGACGTGCTGCGGATGACCGTGTGGGATTCCTGCCCGCAGCCGCCCGGGGTGCGGGTCACCCACCCGTACAGCGACAGCGGCCGCGGCCTCGCGTTGCTGCAACTGCTCGCGGACCGGTGGAACTACTTCTCGCTGCCCAGGGGGCTGGCGACCACCGAGTCCAAGGCGGTCTGGTGCGAGATCACCAGGAAGGCGCCACCGGCCTGGGGGTGATCCACAAGGAGACGGTTCAGCGGCCGGCGATGCGGTCCACCAGGGCCCACACCCCCGTCGACGGGTTCGTCGCGTGCTCGTGCCCCGCCTCCGCGAGGACCGCCGCGCGGCTGCCCGCCGAGGGCCACCCGTGTTCGTAGTCGCGGAAGTCCAGGCGGGCCTTGTCGTAGGCGGGGACGTACCGCTTCAGGTAGGGCAACAGCTCGCGGTAGGTGCCGACATGGGCCTTGTGGTCGGAGAAGTGGAGGACCAGCCACAGCTCGAAGCAGGGGTTGGAGACGGCGACCTCGATGCCCTCCCGGCGGGCACGGGTCACCGCGCGGGCGACGTCGTACTCGTCGACGTCGAAGACGCACCAGATCTGGTCGAAGTCGTCGCCCGCGCGGTCGCGTTCACCGGCCGCGTAGGCGATGAGCTGGGCCGGGGAGCAGGGCTTGGTCCGGATGCGGACGGTGACGGCCGGGTTGGCGAGGTGTTCGACGAGACCTTGGAGGTAGTGCTTCTCGGTGGCCTTGGCGCCGCAGACGACCAGCAGCCGGTCGCGGCCCGGCCGGGTGGCGGGGGCGCGCAGGACGCCGGACTCGAAGGCCGGCCCGCGGCCGGGGCCGCGCACGGCGCCACGGCCGGTGCCACGGACAACGCCGCGGACGACACCCCGGCGGCCGCTAAGTTTCGGCGTCCTCGCCATCCACTGTTCTCCCCCTGGCGGCCAGCGCCGCCTCGAACCGCTCGTCACTGAGGACCGGGACCGCACCATAACTCCCGCCGAGGTACCGCCGCTCGCGGTTCTCCGCTTGGCGGGGGGTGAAGTCCGAGAGGGGGAAGAGCGTGGTCTCGCCGTGGCGGTCCTTCTCGACGAACCAGATCTGGTCCCGCCGGAGGATCTCCTCGCCGGCGCTGCGGCCGAGGAGGCTCACGTCGTGGGTCGTCAGCAGGAGCTGGGCGCCGCGAGGGTTGGCCGCGGGGCTCTGGAAGAGGCGGATGACCTGGGCCGTCAGCCGGGGGTGGAGGCTGGCGTCGACCTCGTCGACGATCAGCATGCTGCCCTGTTCCAGGGCGTCGAGGACGGGGCCGGCGTAGTCGAAGAGCATGCGGGTGCCCTGGGACTGGTCCTCCAGGCCCAGGCGCGCGCTGCTGCCGTCGCGCGCCCTCTGCTGCACCCACACGCGGGCGGTCGTGGTGGTGAAGAGGAACGTGGAGAGCTCGGTGCGCCTGAGCTCGCGCATCAGCCGCTCGCGGAAGGTGAGGGCCGAGACCCGGTCGGCGCCGTCCGCCTCGAAGTCCTCGACGCCCATGTCCTCGATGCCCAGGTCGGCGGCCTGCAACAGGGCCACGACGGAGGCCGCGCGCGCGGGGTCCTGCAAGCGGCGCAGGCTGCCCGGGTCGGGGGAGCCGTGCGCGCCGCCCGCGCGGAAGCGGACCGCCCGGAACCAGGCGTACACCGGCTGGAGGAGCGCCTGCCGGGACCGGGCCGCGACCGTCAGGAACAGGACGTTCGGCTCGGTGATGCTGCGGACGAGCTCCAGCTCGGCCTTGGGCGCGCCCTCGCCGAAGTCGATCTCGTCGCCGGACCGCTGGAAGACCGTGCGCCGGGTGCCGTCGGGGTAGCTGTACAGCCACTCGTCGAGGACCCGCTCGTCGTCGACGCCGAAGCCGTAGGTGTGGCGGACACCGCCGAGGACGAGGTCGACCACGTACCAGGACGGGGCGGAGGCGCTCCGCTCGTCCAGCAGGAACGGGGAGCGGACGAGGCCGCCGCCGGGCTCGGCGTCGCGGTGGGAGCTGTGCACCAGGCCCGCCATGAAGTGCAGGGCGTCGACGACGTTCGACTTCCCGGCGGCGTTGGCACCGAAGAGCGCCGCGACGGGCACGGCGGAGGGGGGCGTGGAGGTGCCGTCGGCGGAGCCCGGTGCCGTCTCCTGGACGGGCGAGAGGAGCAGCTGCTGTTCCTCTCTGATGGACCGGTGGTTCGACACTCGGAAGCTCAGGAGCACCCGCGTCACCTTCCCCACGGCGATCAGGACCCTTCCGTGCAAGTGAACCGCACGATCATGACCCTGGTACCCACGGTACGGTCTGCCCGAGGTCAGGGGCGGGCACGCCACCCACTCGGGTGACAGGCCGTCAACTCCCCTGGCCCGCCGGGGCGGAAAACGCGAAGGGGCCGGGCGAGCGGAAAGCTCACCCGGCCCCCTGGCCGTGCCGCCTGCGGACCTAGCGGTCCTGGTCGCGCCGGGGCCGCCAGACCACCAGCGCGCTCGTCTGCTGCACGTCCTGGTACGGGACCAGGTCGCGGCGGTACGAGGCGTGGACGGCGGCCTCCGCCTGCTGCATGGCGGTGGCCGCGCCCTCGACCATGCCCTGGAGCTCGGCGATCCGCGCCTTGAGCGCGGACACCTGGTTCTCCAGCTCGATGATGCGCTTGATGCCGGCGAGGTTGATGCCCTCGTCCTGGCTGAGCTGCTGCACCTGGCGCAGGAGCTCGATGTCCCGGGCCGAGTAGCGGCGGCCGCGGCCGGCCGTCCGGTCCGGGGAGACCAGGCCGAGCCGGTCGTACTGCCGGAGGGTCTGCGGGTGCAGGCCCGACAGCTGGGCGGCGACCGAGATGACGTAGACCGGCGACTCGTCGGTCAGCTGGTAAGGCTGGGTGGGTTCGAAACGCCGTCGTCGGCCGTCCATCTCATGCTCCCTTCGCGGCCTGGAACAGATCGGCCCTCGGGTCGGCGCCCGCCGTCGCCTCGCGGTAGGCCTCCAGGGCCTCCCGCGCCTTGTCGTCGAGCTCCGTGGGAACGGCCACCTCCACCGTCACCAGCAGATCGCCCCGGGTGCCGTCCTTACGGACCGCGCCCTTGCCACGGGCGCGCATCGTGCGGCCGTTGGGCGTGCCGGCGGGCAGTTTGAGGGTGACCGGCGGGCCGCCGAGGGTCGGGACCCGCACCTCGCCGCCGAGCGCCGCCTCCACGAAGGAGACCGGCACGGTGATGGTGAGGTTGTCGTCCTTACGGCCGAAGACCGGGTGGCTGCCGACGTGCACCACGACGTAGAGGTCGCCGCTGGGGCCGCCGCGCTCGCCCGGGGCGCCCTTGCCGCGCAGCCGGATCCGCTGGCCGTCGGAGACGCCCGGCGGGATGCGGACCTGCATGGTGCGGGAGGACGTGGCCCGGCCGCTGCCCTTGCAGGTGTCGCAGGGGTTCTCGGGGATGAGCCCGCGGCCCTTGCAGTCGGGGCAGGGGTCCGTCAGCGAGAAGCCGCCGCCGGAGCCGTGCGAGACCTGGCCGGTGCCGACGCAGGTCGGGCAGACCCGCGGCGTACCGTTTTTGTCGCCGGTGCCGGAGCACGCCTTGCACGCCGCCGAGGAGGACATCCGGAGCGGGACCGTGGCCCCCTCCACCGCCTCGGAGAAATTGAGCGAGACCTCGGACTCGATGTCCTGGCCGCGCCGCGGCTGGGTGCGGGCACCCGCGCCGCGGTTGAACAGGCCGCCGAAGACGTCGCCCAGGCCGCCGCCGAAGCCACCGGCGCCGCCGCCCCCGCCCTGGGCGCCCCCGAAGAGGTCGCCCAGGTCGAAGTTGAAGGAACCGCCGGCGCCGCCGCCCGGCCCGGGACGGAATCCACCGTTCCCGAACAGGGCGCGGGCCTCGTCGTACTCCTTGCGCCGCTTGGGGTCGGCGAGGACGTCGTTCGCCTCGGAGATCTCCTTGAAGCGCTCCTCGGCCGAGGCGTCGCCCTTGTTGGCGTCCGGGTGGTACTCGCGGGCGAGCTTCCGGTACGCCTTCTTGATCTCCGCCTCGGTGGCGTCCTTGGGCACACCGAGGACCTTGTAGTAGTCCTTCTCGACGAAGTCCTTGGTACTCATCCCCGGTGTCCCTCCTTCCGGTCCCTGCGGTCGTTCATCGCGTCAGCCCTTGTCCGGGCCACCGCTCTCCTCGTCCGGCTCGTCGCCCTCGCCCTTCTGGGCGCCCGGCTGGGGCTCGGCCACGGCGACCCGCGCGGGGCGGATCGTCCGCTCGCCGATCCGATACCCCGGCTGGAGAATCTGCACGCACGTGGTCTCGGTGACGTCCGGCGCGTAGGAGTGCATCAGCGCCTCGTGGATCAGCGGGTCGAAGGGCTCGCCCTCCTTGCCGAACTGCTGGAGGCCCATCTTGGCGACGACCGTCTCCATCGACTCGGCGACGGACTTGAAGCCGCCGACGAGCTCGCCGTGGTCACGGGCGCGGCCGATGTCGTCGAGGGTGGGAAGGAGCTCGGACAGGAGGTTCGCGACGGCGATCTCCTTGACCGTGGCCCGGTCCCGCTCGACCCGGCGGCGGTAGTTCTGGTACTCGGCCTGGAGCCGCTGGAGGTCCCCCGTGCGCTCGCTGAGCGCCGACTGGGCCTGGTCCAGCTGAGCCTGGAGTCCTACCTCGACCAGCTCTTCCCCGGCCGGGGCCGGGCCCGCCTGGTCGGCGGACCCGGCGCCCTGCGCCGCGTCTTCGGGCGTGGCGTCGGAGGGGACGTCAGGCTTCTCGTCGAAACCCGGGGTCTCCTCCGTCACGCCGACGCACCGCCCTTCGGCTTCTCGTCGTCCACGATCTCGGCGTCGACGACGTCGTCCTCGGCCTTGGGCTGGCCGGCACCGGCGCCCGCGGCACCCTCGGCGCCGGCGGCACCCTGGGCGGCCTGCGCGTCGGCGTACATCGCCTGGCCGAGCTTCTGGCTGACCGCGGCGACCTTCTCGGTCGCGGTGCGGATCTCGGCCGTGTCCTCGCCCTTGAGCTTCTCCTTCAGCTCGGCGACGGCGGTCTCCACCTCGGTCTTCACCTCGGCCGGGACCTTGTCCTCGTTGTCCTTGAGGAACTTCTCCGTCTGGTAGACGAGCTGCTCGCCCTGGTTGCGGGACTCGGCGGCCTCGCGGCGGCGGTGGTCCTCCTCCGCGTACTGCTCGGCCTCCTGGCGCATGCGGTCGACCTCGTCCTTGGCGAGCGAGGAGCCGCCGGTGACGGTCATCTTCTGCTCCTTGCCCGTGCCCAGGTCCTTCGCGGTCACGTGCATGATGCCGTTGGCGTCGATGTCGAAGGAGACCTCGATCTGCGGGACGCCACGCGGGGCCGGCGGCAGGCCGGTCAGCTCGAACATGCCGAGCTTCTTGTTGTACGCCGCGATCTCGCGCTCGCCCTGGTAGACCTGGATCTGGACGGACGGCTGGTTGTCCTCGGCCGTCGTGAAGATCTCGGAGCGCTTGGTCGGGATCGTGGTGTTGCGCTCGATCAGCTTGGTCATGATGCCGCCCTTGGTCTCGATACCGAGGGACAGCGGGGTGACGTCGAGCAGCAGGACGTCCTTGACCTCACCCTTGAGGACACCGGCCTGGAGCGAGGCGCCGATGGCGACGACCTCGTCCGGGTTCACACCCTTGTTGGCCTCCTTGCCGCCGGTCAGCTCCTTGACGAGCTCGGCGACGGCGGGCATACGGGTGGAGCCACCGACCAGGACCACGTGGTCGATCTCGGACAGCGCGATGCCGGCGTCCTTGATGACGTTGTGGAAGGGGGTCTTGCAGCGCTGGAGGAGGTCCTCCGTCAGCTGCTGGAACTGGGCGCGGGTGAGCTTCTCGTCCAGGTGCAGCGGGCCCTCGGCGGACGCCGTGATGTAGGGCAGGTTGATCGAGGTCTCGGTGGACGAGGACAGCTCGATCTTCGCCTTCTCAGCGGCCTCGCGGAGGCGCTGGAGGGCCATCTTGTCCTTGGACAGGTCGACGCCGTGGCCGTTCTGGAACTGCTTGACCAGGTAGTCGACGACGCGCTGGTCCCAGTCGTCACCACCGAGGTGGTTGTCGCCGTTGGTCGCCTTGACCTCGACGACACCGTCGCCGATCTCCAGCAGCGAGACGTCGAAGGTGCCGCCACCGAGGTCGAAGACCAGGATGGTCTGGTCGTCCTTGTCCAGGCCGTAGGCCAGGGCGGCCGCCGTCGGCTCGTTGACGATGCGCAGGACGTTCAGACCCGCGATCTCACCGGCCTCCTTGGTGGCCTGGCGCTCCGAGTCGTTGAAGTACGCCGGGACGGTGATGACCGCGTCGACGACCTTCTCGCCCAGGTAGGCCTCGGCGTCACGCTTCAGCTTCTGCAGGATGAAGGCGCTCATCTGCTGCGGGTTGAAGTCCTTGCCATCGATGTTGATCTTCCAGTCAGTGCCCATGTGGCGCTTGACGGAGCGGATCGTCCGATCGACGTTGGTGACTGCCTGGCGCTTGGCGACCTCGCCGACCAGAACCTCGCCGTTCTTCGCGAAGGCGACGACGGACGGCGTGGTCCTGGCGCCCTCGGCGTTGGTGATGACGGTGGGCTCACCGCCCTCGAGAACACTGACGACGGAGTTCGTCGTACCCAGGTCGATGCCGACCGCACGTGCCATGTCGATTCCTCCAGCTGACTTGAGTGGAACAGGCTCAAGGGTGCAACACGGATCCGGACCTGTCAACGGACCTGAGTCGGGGACACTCAACTCTTATGCGGGTCTTATGCGCAGGACGGCAGGTCAGCGGGGTGCGGAGCGGGCCGCGAGGCGGGTACGGGCGCCGGGAAAGGCCCGGGATTCCTGACGCGCGCCTGACGATTTCCTGAGGCTTACCTGAGCGACACAGATCACCGGCGATGCGGCTATATCGCGGGCGCGCGAGTGAGTAGTCTCGTACGGACCGGATAAGTTACCCGTTAGTAGTAGTTCACTCCCGGAGGCCGAGGAGCCACCATGCAACTCGCCGCGATCATCGTGTCGCTGGTCCTAATCGCGGTCGGCGTCGCGCTGTTCGGCCGTGCCATCCTCCAGCTCTACCGCTTCATGCGGATGGGGCAGCCCGTACCCGCGGGCACCCGTACCGACGAGCCGGTGCAGCGCACGATCACGGTCGTCAAGGAATTCCTCGGCCACACCCGCATGAACAAGTGGGGCGTCGTCGGTGTCGCCCACTGGTTCGTCGCGGTGGGCTTCTTCTCGCTGCTGCTGACGATCGTCAACGCGATCGGCCAGCTCTTCCAGGCCGACTGGCTGATCCCGGTCATCGGCGACTGGCTGCCGTACGAGATCTTCGTCGAGTTCCTCGGCCTGATGACGACGGTCGGCATCGTGACGCTGATCGTCATCCGCCAGCTGAGCAAGCCCGGCAAGGCGGGCCGGAAGTCCCGCTTCACGGGCTCGAACTTCGGCCAGGCGTACTTCGTCGAGACCGTCATCCTCGTCGTCGGCCTCTGCATCATGACGCTGCACGCCCTGGAGGGCACCCAGCACGGCGTCGACCACTACGAGATCGGCTACTTCGCCTCGTACCCGATGGTCGCGGCCTTCAACAGCCTGAGCCTCGACACCGTCCAGAACATCACCTACCTCGTCGCGGGCATCAAGATCGCGACGTCGTTCATCTGGATGATCACGGTCTCGCTGAAGACCGACATGGGCGTGGCCTGGCACCGCTTCCTGGGCTTCCCCAACATCTGGTTCAAGCGCGAGGCCGACGGCGGCGTCGCCCTGGGCGCGCTCCAGCCGATGACGAGCGGCGGCAAGCCGATCGACTTCGAGGACCCGGGCGAGGACGACGTCTTCGGCGTCTCCAAGGTCGAGGAGTTCTCCTGGAAGGGCATCCTCGACTTCTCCACCTGCACCGAGTGCGGCCGCTGCCAGTCGCAGTGCCCGGCCTGGAACACCGGCAAGCCGCTGTCGCCGAAGCTGCTGATCATGGCGCTCCGCGACCACGCGCACGCCAAGGCGCCGTACCTGCTCGCGGGCGGCGGCAAGGACGCCGAGGGCAACGAGAAGGGCTCCGAGGAGCAGCTGAAGGACGTCCCGGCGGCGGCGCTGGCCGAGGCCGAGCGCCCGCTGATCGGCACCCTCGAAGAGAACGGCGTCATCGACCCGGACGTGCTGTGGTCCTGCACCACCTGCGGCGCCTGCGTCGAGCAGTGCCCGGTCGACATCGAGCACGTCGACCACATCGTCGACATGCGCCGCTACCAGGTGATGATCGAGAGCTCCTTCCCGTCCGAGGCGGGCACGATGCTCAAGAACCTGGAGAAGAAGGGCAACCCCTGGGGCCTGGCGAAGAAGCAGCGCCTTCAGTGGACCAAGGAGGTCGACTTCGAGGTCCCGGTCGTCGGCAAGGACATCGAGGACCTCAGCGAGGTCGACTACCTCTACTGGGTCGGCTGCGCCGGCGCCCTGGAGGACCGCGCCAAGAAGACCACGAAGGCCTTCGCGGAGCTGCTGCACATCGCGGGCGTGAAGTTCGCGATCATGGGCGGCGACGAGGCGTGCACCGGTGACTCGGCCCGCCGCCTGGGCAACGAGTTCCTCTTCCAGCAGCTCGGCCAGCAGAACGTCGAGATGCTGAACATGGCGTTCGGCGAGACCGACGGCGAGGACGGCGAACCGGCCGTCAAGGTCGAGAAGTCCAAGAAGAAGATCGTCGCGACCTGCCCGCACTGCTTCAACACCATCGCCAACGAGTACCCGCAGCTCGGCGGCGAGTACGAGGTCATCCACCACACGCAGCTGCTCCAGCACCTGATCGACGAGGGCCGGCTGATCCCCGTCACGCCGGTCGAGGGTCTGATCACGTACCACGACCCGTGCTACCTGGGCCGCCACAACAAGGTCTACACGCCCCCGCGCGAGATCATCGCGAAGGTGCCGGGCCTGCGGAACGAGGAGATGCACCGCCACAAGGAGCGCGGCTTCTGCTGCGGCGCGGGCGGCGCGCGCATGTGGATGGAGGAGCGCATCGGCAAGCGCATCAACAACGAGCGCGTGGACGAGGCGCTGTCCCTCAACCCGGACATCGTCTCCACCGCCTGCCCCTTCTGCCTCGTCATGCTGACCGACTCGGTCAACGGCAAGAAGAACGACGGCAAGGCCAAGGAGTCCATCCAGGTCGTCGACGTCTCCCAGCTGCTGCTGGAGTCGGTGAAGACCCCGGTGGAGCCGGAGGGCGACGGCGAGAAGGCGGACGCGCCGGAGCCGGAGCCGGTGAAGTAGCCGGTACGAGCACGCTGTGACGGCCGGTCCCCCGAAGGCTTCGGGGGACCGGCCGTTGTCGTACGGGCGTGACACGGTGGACGCGGACGCGGCCCTCCGCCGCCGACCCCGGCCCACCCCCGGAAGTTCTTCCTCCGAATGTCTCGCCGACCCTTGACCTCAACAATGCTTGAGGTCATAGCGTCGTGCACATGACGACGACACACCGCGAGCTCACCGACACCGCCGCCCTCGCCACCCAGCCGGTCGGCTACTGGACCTGGGCCGCCGACAAGGCGGTCATCCGGCACATCCAGAGCGCCATGGCCCGTACCGACGTCACCCAGCCCCAGTGGTGGACGCTCAACCACGTCGCGGGCGCCGAGGACGGCCTCACCCGCGAGGAGGTCGGCGACCGGCTGCGGCCGTTCATCGAGCTGGGGCGCGAGCTGACCGGCCACGCCGTCGACCACCTGCTCGCGCGCGGCTGGCTCCGCGAAGGCGCCGACGGCCGCCTGCGGCTCACGGAGGCCGGCCGGGAGGCCAAGAGCCGGACGAAGGACCTCGTCACCCGGCTGCGCTCGGAGATCCACGAGGGCGTCACGGACGAGGAGTACGCCGCCACGCTCACCGTCCTCCAGCGGATGATCGACAACGTGGGCGGCGTCGACGGGAAGGGCTCGCGCGGAGGCGTGCCGGTGAAGACCACACTGCGGTGAAGAGGGCGTCGCGGGGGCGCCTCGGCGCACCCGGGCACGCCTCCGCGCTCCCGTTCGTCCTCCCTGCGACGTACGCCCACAGGGGGGACGCCGGATGCCGCTGATACCCAGTGTGGAGCGAGAGTTGCCCAACCCCCGGTCTTTCCCTTAGGGGATGTCACAGCTCGGCCGCAAAGGCGGGCCCGTTCCCGGGGCCCAAGCGCCGCGACCTCGTGGAACGGGTACGTTCGAGGTGTGGCTGGATTCAGGATGGGACGCGGACGGGACGCACACGACCCCGCGCGGCAAGGACAGCGCCCGGGGCAGTACCAGGCCCCGTACGGCGGCCAAGGCGGTCAGGGCGGCCCCGGCGGGCACGGCGGCGGACCCGCCGGTGGCCACGGCGGCGGTCAGCAGTGGCAGCGGCCGTCGGCGTACGACGAGCCCGAGTACTTCGGCGGAGGCGCGCCCCAGGGGCACGGCCAGGGCCGGCCGGGCTACGACCCGCAGGGTTACGGGCAGCAGGGCTACGGCCAGCAGGGCCGGCCGGGCTACAACCAGCCGTACGGCGGGCAGCCGCAGCCCGGACCGGGACCCGCCCCGCAGGACCCGTACTACGCCCCGGGCCCCGGCGACGACCCCGGCCACACCCGGCAGTTCAGCATCGGCGACGGCCCCGACGCCTACGGCGGCCAGGACCCGTACGGCGGCCAGGACCCCTACCCCGCCGCCCCCGCGCCGCCGCCCGGCCCGCGCCTGCCGTGGAAGGAGCTGCTGACCGGCATCGTGCTGCGCCCGTCCGCCACCTTCTGGCAGATGCGCGACCACGCGGTCTGGGTCCCGGCCCTCGTCGTCACCTTCGTCTACGGCCTGCTCGCCGTCTTCGGCTTCGACAAGGCCCGCGAGGACGTGCTGAACGCCTCGCTCTCCAACAGCCTGCCGTCGGTGCTGATCACCGGCGTCGTGGTGGTGATCTCGGGCCTGATCCTCGGCGCCGTCACCCACACCCTGGCCCGGCAGCTCGGCGGCGACGGCCTCTGGCAGCCGACGGTCGGCCTGTCCATGCTGATCATGTCGATCACGGACGCGCCGCGCCTGCTGTTCGCGATGTTCATGGGCGGCGACAGCCCCTTCGTCCAGGTGCTGGGCTGGGCCACCTGGCTGGTGGCGGGCGTGCTCTTCACCTCGATGGTGAGCAAGTCGCACGACCTGCCGTGGCCGAGGGCGCTGGCCGCCTCGTCCATCCAGCTGATCGCGCTGCTGTCCATCATCAAGCTCGGCACGCTGTAGGCACCGGAAGCGCGAGAGAACGAAAGAGAGGGCCCCGGCCGCGTAAGAACGCGGCCGGGGCCCTCTCTCGTGTCAGCGGACGCTCACGCGTCGAGGACCTGGCCCTCGCGCCGCACGACCGGCGGCTCGACGCTCCACGGGAAGTTGATCCACTCGTCGGTCTTCTTCCACACGTACTCGCACTTCACGAGCGAGTGGCTCTTCTCGTAGATCACGGCGCTGCGGACCTCGGCGACGTGCTCCAGGCAGAAGTCGTGCACCAGCTTGAGCGTCTTGCCGGTGTCGGCGACGTCGTCGGCGATCAGGACCTTCTTGTTGGAGAAGTCGATCGCGTTCGGGACGGGGGAGAGCATGACCGGCATCTCCAGCGTGGTGCCGACGCCGGTGTAGAACTCCACGTTCACCAGGTGGATGTTCTTGCAGTCCAGCGCGTACGCCAGGCCGCCCGCGACGAAGACGCCGCCGCGCGCGATGGAGAGGATGATGTCCGGCTCGTAGCCGTCGTCCGCGATGGTCTGTGCCAGCTCACGGATGGCCTGCCCGAAGATCGGGTAGGTCAGGTTCTCGCGGATCTCACTCACTGTTGCTCTTCGCCTTGTTCCCTGGTCGCTCAGACCTGCGTGCGGTGGAAATTCTGGAAGGATCGCGAGGGCGTCGGCCCGCGCTGGCCCTGGTAGCGGGAACCGTGCTTCGCGGACCCGTAAGGATGCTCGACGGGTGAGGTCAGCCGGAACATGCACAGCTGCCCGATCTTCATCCCCGGCCACAGCTTGATCGGCAGCGTGGCCATGTTCGACAGCTCCAGCGTCACGTGCCCGGAGAAGCCCGGGTCGATGAAGCCGGCCGTGGAGTGCGTCAGCAGACCGAGCCGGCCGAGGCTGGACTTGCCCTCCAGGCGGGAGGCCACGTCGTCGGGGAGCGTGATGACCTCGTACGTCGAGGCGAGCACGAACTCACCGGGGTGCAGGATGAACGCCTCGTCGCCCTCCGGCACCACCTCACGCGTGAGGTCCGCCTGCTCGACCGCGGGGTCGATGTGCGGGTACCGGTGGTTCTCGAACACCCGGAAGTAGCGGTCGAGGCGCACATCGATGCTCGACGGCTGCACCATGGATTCGTCGAACGGGTCGATACGCACCCGGCCGGCGTCGATCTCGGTCCGGATGTCCTTGTCTGAGAGAAGCACGGGTCGAGGATACGCGGAGAAGCCGGACAACGCGGGCCCGGTCCGATCGGACCGGGCCCGCGCCGCTCATGACTCCCTGCTCGTCGCTCTCGGATCACTGCTCCGGCCCACTGCGCCGGCTCTTCGTTCGCGCTATCGCTTCTGTCCGCCGGCGGTCACCGGGACGGAGTGCCGCAGCCGGGCGCAGCGCGGGCAGCGGAGAAGCCGCCCGGGGCCGAGCCGGCCGGGGCCGAGATTCTGCATCGGGAACGAAGCGGTGCTGAACACGTGCCCTTCGGCACAACGAACGACGGTGCGCTCCATCGAGCTCCCTTTCCCCATGTACGTGAAAGACAAAAGCCACATTAGGGGATGTACGGGACGGGCTTGAAGGCGGCACTCCCGGAAGCCCCCCGACGGCTTGCCCCGCCCCACGGTACGCCCCAACTCCCGTCACCCACGGCCGCATCCCCACCCGCCCCACGGATCCCAGCCACGCCAAGAAGACCCCCGCGACCAGTGCGCCGGGGGCCTTCGATGGGGTACAGTGTGCGACGATGCGATGCCCGGAACGGGCGTCCTCGCGGGTGTAGTTTAATGGTAGAACATGAGCTTCCCAAGCTCAGAGCGCGAGTTCGATTCTCGTCACCCGCTCCACGCAGTTCCTCGAAGCCCCAGGCCAGCGGCCCGGGGCTTTTTCGTCGTCCGCGTCAGGTGAGCGGGTGCGCCGGATGAGCGAGCGCGTCAGTTGAGCGCGTCCGTGGACGAGGACACCCAGTAGGTGACCCGCAGTGAGTCGTCGATGTGCACCCCCTTGGCCTGGAGGGCGGCCTCCGCCATCCTGCCGCCGCCCTCGAAGCCGATCTCCAGGCTCTGTGCCGTGCGGCCCTCGCCGCCCGTGCCGTCGCCCGCGGACAGGATCACGCCGGCGTAGCCCTTCTTGCCCGGGGCGAGCGAGGTGACCGCCTGGGGCTTGGTCTGCTCCATGACCGGCGGCACGGACTGGGCCTCGTCGAACCTGACGATCGGGTAGCCCTTCAGGTCACACATCTTGGATCCGGTGTTGGTGATCGTGAGCAGCATGTGGTTGAGCGGGCGGGAGACCGGCGTGGCGATGATCTCGGTGTTGTCGGCGGTGCAGGCCACCCGGTTCTCGGGGGCGTACGGGTCGCTGTCGGCGGAGGCCGGTCCGTGGGCCGCGCCCTTGCCGCCCGTACCGCCCTTCCCTGCCTGGCCCGTGCTCGTACCGCCCGTCCCCTTCTCGCCGGAGGCGGCGGACCCGGCCGGGCGGTCGGGCTTCCCGGCCGGCTCGCTCGGCCCCGCCGGCTGCGAGGGGCGGTCCGCCTGGGCGGGCTGGGAGGCGGCACCCTCCGCGCGGGTACCCTCTCCGCTCTCGCACGCCGTCAGGGCGAGTGCGGCGAGCACGACGGAGGCGGCGGCGAACAGACGGGGCCGGCGGACGGAGGCGCGCATGGCGGATCTCTCTCTTCAGGGGGAGGGGAAGCGGAGCGCCGCTCGACCGGATCCGGGAGCGGCGTGCTTGGATGACGAAAGCTTGTGCGACGCCGCGTCCCTGGCGCCAGCACAACCGGCCCGTTAGGGACGCCGGAACGCTCGCACTGGCTCTGACCTGGGGGAATGGGTGTTCCCTGGAACGGGGACATGGGACGGAGGGGCGAAGTGGAGGCCAACGGTCTCGCGGATCTGCTGCGCGCGCTGAAGGAGCGCTCGGGCCTGAGTTACGGGGTGCTGGCCAAGCGGCTGCACGTGAGCACGTCGACCTTGCACCGCTACTGCAACGGGTCCACCGTGCCGGCGGAGTTCGCTCCGGTGGAGCGGCTGGCCCGCCTGTGCAAGGCCACGCCGGAAGAGATGATGCGGGTCCACCGGGCGTGGATCCTCGCGGACGCGGCACGCGGCCGTAAGCCCGAGGCCGACGGGGCGTCAGCCGGGGCCGCCCGCACGGAAGCTGTGGCGGCGACGGCCGAGGCGGCCCCGCCAAGACCGGAACCCGCGCCTCCGGTGGAGCAGGCTCCCCGGGCGGGAACCACACCACCGCCGCCGGAGGACACGACGGCGACACCGCCCCCGGCGGCCGTACCTGCCGACCACCCGCAGCGGAAGCGGCGGCCCCGTAAGGGCGTCCTGGCCGCCCTGGCCGTGGCCTGCGTCATGGGCGTGACGGGCTCCGCCGCGCTCGCCGTCGGCCTCGTCGGGAGCGACGGCGGCGACGGGAAGAAGGGGCCCGCCGCGGCCTCCTCCTCCAGGAAGCCCGGGGCGGCCGCGCCCGGGAAGCCCGGACAGGGCCCGTCCGGCACGCCGTCCGCCTCTCCGGAGGAGGAGAAGAAGGAGAAGGAGAAGGACGGCGACGAGCCCGCCGCGTCCACGGCCCCGGATGACGCCGCGTCACCCGGCGCCCCCGGCAAGCAGGAGGCCGGCGGCGGAGAGGCCGGCGCCGACCGCGACGACAAGGCCGGCGGTGACGGGGGCGACGCCCCCCTGACCGCCCACACCCGGCCGTACGCCTACGAGAGCCCCTGCTCCCAGCGCTTCCTGGTCAACCGGGCCCCGGCCGAGATGCCGAAGCCCCCCATCGAGCAGGACGCGCCCGCCTGGGCGTCCGAGCTCGGCGCCGTCGTCGCCGACCAGCAGTTCATCAAGATCACTTTGCAGGGCGCCGGCAAGGACACGGTCGTGCTGGAGCAGCTGCACGTCCGGGTGGACGGCACGGGCGCGCCGCTCGCCTGGAACGCGTACGCCACCGGCGTCGGGTGCGGCGGGGACGTGGCCACGCGCGCCTTCGGCGTCGACCTCGACGCCGGGTCGCCCGCCCTCACCCCGGTGGCCGGTCAGCGCGACTTCCCGTACAAGGTGAGCCGCACCGACCCCGAGGTCTTCTACATCAAGGCCGACGCGAAGCAACGCGACGTGCGGTGGCACCTGGAGCTCCAGTGGTCCAGCGGCGGCCGGCGCGGGACCCTCCGGATCGACGACCAGGGCAGGTCCTTCCGCACCAGCGGTTCCACGGGCAGGCCCTCGTACCAGCAGCCGCCGGGGGACACGAAGTGGGGTCCGGCGCCCGTGGAGTGACCGCCCGCGTTCCACCAAGGCGTTCCACGGGCTGACGTTTCCGCAGGTCAGACCGTGTGCAACCGTCCCGGCGTCCCGGATGGCCGGGCAGGCCCTTGAAGCCGGGACGGGCGGCGCCGCAGGCTGATCACGCCTCGGGGAACACCGGGGCGGTCACCACTCACTGACGTCTCATCAGGAGAACCCCATGCGCTTCGCACGCCTCCTCACCACCGCCGCCCTGTCCGGCGCCGCCGTTCTGGCGACGGCGGCCGTTCCCGCCCAGGCCGCCCCGCAGGCGGACCGCGGCCCGGTGCGGGCGCTCTGCTCCACGGCGAACGCCGACTTCACCGTGCGGAACGTGAGCCGCCCGATCAACCACCAGCTGATCACCGTCACCAACACCGGCTCCGAGCCCTGCAACCTCCTCAAGGCCCCGCTCCTGGGCTTCGACGACGACACGTACGTCGGCGCCCGGGCGATCGAGGAGTCGGCGCCGCAGGCGGTCGTGACGCTCAAGCCGGGCGAGTCCGGCTACGCGGGCCTCACGCTGTCGGCCGGCGACGGCTCCGGGGAGAACGGGCGGTACGTCCGTACCGCGCACGTCTTCCTCGACAGCGGCGACGGCTCCGAGGGCGGGCCCGACTCGGTCCGGCTCCCCAAGGGCACGTGGATCGACGACAGCGCGGCGGTCACGTACTGGCAGTCGAACGCGGCCGACGCCCTGGTGTGGTGACGGCGGCGCCCGCGCCATGAGGCCCGGCGCATCGGCGGGTCTCACGACGCCGCCCGGGCCGCTTCCGCCGCGCACGCCCCGCCCGTCCACCCGCCTCCCCCGGCGCTCCTGCCTTTACCCTTGGGGCCGCCCGATCATGAACGGGCGCACAGGCGGACAGTGACGGAACGGAGCGTGCGGTGACGGCGGGGGCAGCGAACGGCGAAGAGCTGACAGGCAAGGTCCTCGGGGGCCGCTACCGGGTGACCGCGACGATCGGGCGGGGCGGCATGGGCGTCGTCGCCCGCGCGGTGGACGAGCTGCTGAACCGGGAGGTCGCCGTCAAGGTCCTGCGGGCCTTCACCGACGCCTCCACGCACGAACTGTCCGACCTGCGGGCCCGGATGCGGCGGGAGGCGCAGGCCGCCGCCCGCATCCGGCACAGCGGCGTGGTCACCGTGCACGACGTGACCGAGGAGCAGGGCCTGCCGGTCATCGTCATGGAGCTCGTCGACGGGCCCTCGCTCGACGACGTCCTGGCGGAGCGCGGCCCGCTGGAGCCGCGCGAGGCGGCGGCGATCGGCGCCAGGCTGATGGACGCGCTCGACGCCGCGCACCGGGCCGGCGTGCTGCACCGGGACGTCAAGCCGGGGAACGTGCTGCTGGAGCACGGCGGGCGCGTGGTGCTCACCGACTTCGGCATAGCCAGCATGGAGGCCGCCGGCGACGAGGCCATGGCCAAGCTGACCCAGAGCGGCCAGCTCGTCGGCTCCCTCGACTACCTGCCGCCGGAGCGCGCGCAGGGCCGGGAGCCCGGCCCCGCCTCGGACATCTGGTCGCTCGGCATGACGCTGTACGCGGCGGTGGAGGGCACGTCGCCGTTCCGCCGCACGTCCGTGTGGTCCACCCTGTCGGCGATCGTCACGGAGCCCCTGCCGGAGCCGCGGCGGGCGGGGCCGCTCGCGCCGGTGCTGCGGGCCCTGATGGCCAAGGAGCCGGAGAGCCGGCCGACGGCGGACCGGGCGCGCGAGATGCTGGAGGCGGTGGCGGCGGGCGGGGCGACGGACCCGGCGCCCGTGCCGGCACCGGTCGTCACGCCCGTGCCGACGCAGGCGGTCACCCCGGTGCCGCCTCCCGGGTTCGGCGCGGCCCCGCCGTTCCACCCGCCGGCCCCGCAGTACCCGCAGGTTCCCCAGCACCCGCAGGTCCCGCATCCCCCGCAGAGCGGCTACCCGCAGCCCGCGGCCCCGGCCGCGGGCCCCGCGCCCGCCACCGGGCGCCCCCGCCGCCGCGGCCGTACGGTCGCCGCGGCGGCCGCCGCGGCCGTCGTGCTCGCGGGCGGCGGCGTCACGTACGCCCTGGTGGGCGACGGCGGCGCGAAGGGCGACGAGGCCCGGCCGCAGGCGTCCGCGGCCGGCTCACCGGCGGGCGGCGGCCAGGAGAACGGCGGCGGGGCGCTCACCGACGTGCGCACCCCGGACGCCTCCCCGTCCCCCGGCGCCTCCGGACGCCCGTCCGGGACGCCCTCGCGCGCGTCGTCCCCCTCGGCCCGGCCCAGCGGCACCACGAGCAGGCCCGGCTCCCCGTCGGCCAAGCCCACGCCGGTGTCGAAGAGCTGCAACGGCTGGGCGCACCAGGACCCGAAGCCGGGCACCTACGGCTACCTGACCGGCGACTACCACCTGGTGTCGGGCCCGTACCAGACGTGTTCGTCCGTCTCACGGGCCAAGTCCGGCACGAAGCTCTGGTTCCACTGCTCGGTCGTCAACGCCTACGGCAACAAGTGGATCTACGCCCGGGTGGAGGGCACGAAGACGGCGGGCTGGATGTCGGCCGACAACCTCACCCGGCAGAGCGGCCAGCCGGTCCGCTGCTGACGAAAGCCCTACGGGGTCGCGCCGCGGCGGGCCCGGGCCGAGGATGGGAGTAGGGCCCGCTTCACGGGTTCCCGGGGCGATCCACCGGAGGTGTCGGGCGATGGCCAAGTTCATGGACGTTCATCACGGGATGAAGGGGATCACCGCCGAGCAGTTGCACGCGGCGCACCGGGCCGACCTGGCCGTCGAGGCCAAGGAGAAGGTCCATTTCGAGCGGGCGTGGGCGGATCCGCAGTCCGGGACCGTCTACTGCCTGTCCGAGGCGCCCTCGGCGGAGGCGGTCAAGAAGGTGCACGCGATGGCGGGGCACCCCGTCGAGGAGGTTCACCCGGTGCCGCTGACGGTCTAGCGGCCGGCGGCGCCGCGCGGTGCCGCCCCGGGCCGGCCACGGCCCGGGGCGCCCGCCTCAGGCCAGCGGCTTCCGCAGCATCACGAGGAAGAAGCGCGTCTTGCGCGCCACCACCTCGCGCGCCTTCGGCAGCCCCTGGACAACCCCCTCCATGAACTCCGCGCCGAACCGCTCGGTGAACTCCTCCTTGCGGTCGTGGCAGACCAGGGCCATCACGTTCATGGTCATCGCGAGGTTCGCCGAGAGGTCCTTCAGCTCCAGGGTCTCGAAGCCGGCGTCACCGACCAGGCCGAAGAACTCCGGCAGGGTCGGCGGGAGGTTGGACGCCAGCATGACCTGGAAGACGGCCGTGTCCTCCGCGGTCAGCTCGCCGGTGAGGACCGACTCCAGGACCATGAGGTCCCCGCCGGGACGCAGCACGCGCCACGCCTCCTGGAGGGCCTTGGCGCGGTCCATGTGGCAGATGCTCTCCACCGCCCAGGCGCGGTCGAACGTCCCGTCCTCGTAGGGCAGCGCCTGGGCGTCCGCGTACGCGAAGGTGAGGCGGTCGGTCAGGCCGTGCTCGTTCGCCAGGCGGTCGGCACGGGCTATCTGCTCCTTGCTGATGGCGACGCCGGTGACCCTGGCGTCGCGCTGCTGCACCAGCCTGAGGGCCGAACGGCCCGTGCCGCAGCCGATGTCGAGGACGTGGTCGCCCGGGCGGGGATCCAGCGTCTCGATGAGGTAGTCGGTGTAGCGGTCCTGGGCCCGGGACGACAGGTCGACCAGGTCCATGCTCGTCGGGTGAGGCTCGTCCGGCGGGAACCACAGCCCGCAGTGCACGCTCTCGCCCAGCGTCTCGTGGTAGATGTCGCCGAACCGGTCGTACCAGTCGCCCACTTCGTCAGCGGTGACCTTGAGCTCCTGGGCGGACTCCTGCGGCATGTGCGCTCCCATCCGTACGGACCTTCGCGGTGCGCACAGCCTGCAAGATCGGTGAGACGTGCCACAAGAACGCCCCGCCCGCCGGGCGACCCTTTCCGGCCATCAGTGAAGGGCTCAGTGAAGGGCGAGGAGCGCCTCCGGCAGATAGGGCGAGCGGACCGGTACCGGCATGCCCACCGCGCGGGCCCGGCAGGCCAGCGCGAGGACGTCCAGGCCGGCCGCCGCGTCCACGCCCTCGGCCCGGGAGCCGACGCCGTAGTGGTCGCGGTGCTCCTCCAGCGCGTCGACGAGCGCGAGCGCGAACCCCTCGGCGTCCCCGGCGACCAGTTGCGAGAGCAGCACGACGGGCGGGCAGAGGTCGTCGGAGTCCCGGCCGAGCGCCCGCTCGCGGGCCGCGAGGGCGCGGTCCACGGCCGGACGGGCGTCGGCACCGCGCAGGTGGTCGTGGAGCGCGGCCCGGTAGGCCGCCGTCACGGAGGACGCGTCGGCGGCCCCGAAGGCGCCGGGGTCCACGGCGAGCAGCCGGTCCAGCGGTCCCCGCGCTCCGGCGACGAGCGCGGCGCCCACCGCGGACGTCCACCCGCCGGTCATCCTGTCCGGCTGCGGCCCGACCCGGGGCAGTGTCAGGGTGCGGCCCCCGATCGTCACCTCGACGCTCCCGCCGTCCTCGGCCACGCCGGTCGCGCAGGCCGCCACGCCCAGTTCGGCGGCCAGGGTGAGGGCCTCGCGCTGCCGGGGGTCGGTGCCCTCCGGGTCGTGGGCCGCCCGGCACTGGAAGCGCAGGACCTGCTGCCGGACCCCGCTCGGCAGCATCCGGGCGATCAGCCGCGGGTCGGCGTCCGGGTCCGCGTACTCCGCCAGCTTCCGGTCCGTGAGCCGGTCGTAGACCCCGTCGTCCCGCTCGTCCGTCCACGCGAAGGCCGGGCGGGCGACCGTGACGGGCCCGGCGGCCAGCTCGGCCAGCGCGGCCTCGCGCTTGTCCCGCCCGTACGGGCCGACCCGCGGGCCCTCCGTACGGACGCCGGTGACGAGCGCCGCCGGCAGATAGCCGGAGGTGACGGCCGGCGGCCACCCCTCGCGCCGGTGCGCCAGCGCGGCCAGGGCGATCGCGTCGAGGGGCAGCAGGCCGCGCGGCGACGCGCTGCCGCCCGCCACGTCGCGGTGCGCGGTGAGCAGCCGGGCGAGGGCCGCGCCAAAGGCGTTCTCGTCGCCCGTAAGGAGCGCGCGTACGGCCGTGAGCCCGGCCACGCGCGCGCGGTTGCGGTTCCCGTCGGCGGCGAGCTCGGACAGGAGGGCGTCGATCCGCCCGGCCGCCTCGGCGCGGGTCCTCGGCTCGGCGCCGTCCCAATCCTCGTCGAGGTCGTAGCCGCGGAGGTAGGTGAGCATCCCGTGCGCCTGGCCCGTGGCCGCGCGCTCCCACAGCGGGTGCCCGGGGCCGGAGGGCAGGTACCGCGCGGTCTCGCCGAAGGTCACGGCCTCGGCGGTGTAGCGGTCGCAGATCACCGCGAGGTCCAGGGCGCGGAGCCAGTCGGTCTCGTCCAGGGAGACCTCCGGGTCGCCGGCGGGGCCGTACGTCAGGCCGAAGTTGACGTAGTCGACGAAGACGTTGACCGACTCCCACTGGTAGACGCCGACGGTGACGACGCCCAGGGCCGCCGCGCCCGCCGACCGCAGGGCGGCCTCGGCGTCCTTGCCGCGCAGCTCGGGGTCGGTGAGGGACAGCGCGCCGACGTAGTCGAGGAACTCCTCGGCGATCATCTCCCAGCCGAAGGTGTCCCGGCCGGGGCTGTGCTGCATCAGGTCGACCTGACGGCCGATCCGCGAGGCGAAGTCCTCGACCGCCTCGGCGGCACGGGACTCCCCGACGGAGTGCCTGGCTATGTGCGCGGGCGACTTGGGGTTCACGGTGTTCTCACTCGTCCTTGGCAGGTGTTTCCCCGGTTGTCTCGCCGGTGGCCTCCGCCACCGTCTCCGGGTCCTCGAAAGGTGCTTCCTCGATGAGCCGTTCGGCGATGTCGTCGACCCATTCCTGCGCCCAGCGCCGGAGTTCCTGGATCTCGCCGTCGTCCAGCCCGTACGCGGCGAACTCGCCGTCGTCCAGCCACTCCGACCGGGCGAGGCGGGCCTGGAGGTCGGTGAGGTCGAAGGGCGCGCCGACCGTGTGACGGCGGGCCAGCTCCTCCAGCTCCACGTGCGACCAGCGCGCCGACGCGGCCCGTACGTCGACGAGGCTGCCCGCGAGCCCCAGGTCCGCGAGGGCGCGCACCGCCAGGCCGACGACGTCCTCCTCCGCCGGTACGGGCCCGTACGCGCTCTCCACCGCCGGACGCCACAGCGTCTCCTTACGGACGTCGACGGCGCGGTCCAGGCCGCTCTCCGGGTCCGTCACGACGAGCCGCGCCGCGAGCGGGCCGGCCTCCACCGCGCCGACCCGCAGGCCGCGCCCGGTCAGCCAGGCGCCGAGGGCGTCCGCGACCTCCGCCATGGGCGCGTCCGTGCCGGTGACGAACTCCAGGTCGCGGTCGGGCCCGCCGGCCGGCAGCAGCCCGTGCGCCCGTACCGCGAGACCGCCGGAGAGGAGCAAGGAGTACGGCGCGCCGGCGGCGAGGATCTCCAGGACGACGGCCGGCGGCCGCGGGGGCGGCCCTTCCGGGGCGGGCGGGGGCGGGTCGGGCAGCATGATCGCGATTATTGCGGACGCTCGCCCTCGATCAGCTCGGATACGCGCAGCAGCTCCGGGCGGATGTCCTCCGCCTCCAGCTTGTCGGCGGCCGCGAGCCGCTGCCAGGCGGCGCGGGCGTTGCGCAGCGTCCTGAGCGTCTCGGGCAGCGGGGCGCGGGCGGTGTCGCGGCGCTCAGCGGTGCGCAGGTGGAGGCGGGTGGCCGCGGCCCAGTCGTCCTGGAGGAGCAGCGCGAGCCACGCGCGTGTGGCGAGCGCGCCGATGGTGTGCGGGTGCAGCGGCCCGTACTCACGGTCGGCGGCCGCCTCCAGCTCCTTCGCCGCGACCGCGGCGGCGGCCAGGTCACCGCGCAGCTCCGCCGCGACGATGCGCGCGAAGACGGGGGCGTGGTGGGCGGGGAGGGGCGCGTGCCAGTCGGCGGGCGGCTTGGGCGGCGCGACGGGTGGGGCGGGAGGGACGGAAAAGGCTGAAGGGGCTGAAGGGGCAGAAGCGTCGAAGGATATGGGCGGGGCGGGGGTGGGCTCCGCCATGGGCGCGGGGGCAGCGGCGGGCGGGGCCACGGGGGCGGGGGCAGGGGCAAGGGGGGCCACGGGGGCGGGCGCGAAGGCCGGGACCGGTGCCGGCCCCGGCGGCGGTACGGGCGCCTCCGGGTAGCCGGGTGCCTCGGCCCGTACGGGCGCCTCCGCGTACCTGGGCGCCTCGGCCCGTAGGGGCTCCGCCGCTCGTACCGGCCGCTCCACCGGCTCCGGCGCCGGCACCGGGTGCGGCGCCCCCAGCGGCGTCACCGCCCCGTCGTGGTCGACTATCAGCGGCCACACCGAGCCGTCCGGCTCCTTGGCGTTGATGCGTATCGGGTGACCGCGCCGCGCCGCCCGCACCCGGATGTCCGCCAGCGCCGAGGTGCGGGCGTCCTGACCGGGCAGCGGGTCGACCGGCTCCCCTTCGATGGTCGCGTCACCCGCCGCGCTGATCACGATGGTGTACACGGGCGTCAGGGGCACCGAGTCGGGGTCCGTCACCACAGGCATGGTCAATCCTTCACTTACCGCCACTTACCGCTGTTTCCCGCCGGCCGGCCGGGGCCCGCGGCGGCGCGAGCCGCGGTCCCCGGCAATGATGACCCGGATCAGCCCCCCTTGGGGTAGTAGGGGGGTGACCAGCCCAGGTACTTCGCGCTCCACTTGGTCTCGATGTCGGTGGCCGGGACGACCGAGATCTCGCCCGGCGTCACGATGTCGTTGGACGCGATCTTTCCGTCGCCGAGGTAGATGGCGACGTGCCCGGCCCGGTGCCCGGTGTCCCAGAACATCAGGGCGCCGGGGGGCGGGTTGCGGTCGCCGTCGTGCCGCATGTCCTTCGGCATCTCCACCTGGTAGTGGTCGATGGCGTAGTTCGTGCCGGAGAAGCTCCAGCCGTACATGATCGAGGTGAAGGCGAGGCACTTCTGGTACCACTGCGACCGGTGGCTGTCGGCCTCGGCGCGCGCCTTACGGATCGCGTCGGCGGTCGAGAGCGGGTTCTTGACCCCGTTCGGCCAGCCGGCGTTGCCGTCGTGGAAGGGCTCGCCGGGCTTGCCCGGCTTCCCGGAGCCCTGCTGCTCGCAGTCCTGCGGCTCGTCGGGGTCGTTGTTCCCCTTGCCGTCGTCCTTACGGTCGCCGCCACCGCCGTTGGAGCCGTTCCTGCCCGGCTGCCCGGGGTGGTTCTCACCGGCCCGGTCCAGGTCGATGCCGGCTTCCTTGGCGATGCTGCGGGCCTGGGTCTCCTTCGGCCCGTAGGCGTTGGGGAAGCCGGACCGCTGCACCTTCTGGGCGGCGTCGTTCAGGGACAGGCTCTCCCAAGAGATGTCGGTCAGCCCGGGCGGGTCGCCGCTGTCGCCGCCGAAGAGGAACATGCGGGTCGCGTACTTGATGTCGTTGATCTGCGCCGGGGTGCCCCAGCCCGTCGAGGGGCGCTGCTGGAAGATGCCGACCGAGTCCCGGTCGCCGCCCTTGAGGTTCTCCAGCTGCGACTCCGCGAGGCCGGTCATCAGCGCGATGAGCGTGGCCCGGCCGGGCAGCTTCCCCTCCTTGGCCACCTCGTCGATGATCTTGGCGTGGGCGACCTGGCGGGACCGGAGCTCCTTGTCCGCGCCGCCCCGCGCGTCCCCGCCGGACTGCCCGTTGCCGTACTCCCCGTCGTCCGCGGGCAGGCCGGGCTGCTCACAGCCCGCCGCGGAGGCGCTCCCGCCGCCGAAGCCGGCCATCATGCCGACCAGGATGAGGAAGGCCATGAGCGCCGCCCCGAGCGGCAGGCCGACCTTGATCGCCAGGCCCCGGCGCGCGGCACCCGCCGCCAGGGCCATGACCTGACGTGAATCCACCGGCTCAGACCCCCAGGACCTTGCTCACGCGCCAGGAGCCGCCGCTGCGCACGATCTCGGCCAGGAGGACCGTGTTCTCGCTGTACTTCGTGTAGCCGGCGACGTCGACGTCCGCGGTGACCTTGCGCCACACCCTCGCCGGGGTGTCGGCCTGGAGCCGGGTCCGCTCGTCGTCGGAGGCCGCGACGGAGACGCGCTTCACCGTGGAGACGCCGCCGTTGGAGACCAGCCGGCCCCACGCCTTGTCCTCGGACCGCGTCAGGTTCTCGGTCAGCGTCTCCGTCATCCAGGGGGCGGCGCGCTTGACCGAGGCCGTGTGCTTCTTGTCGACGGGCGGGTTGCGTGCGAGGTACGCGCGGGCCCACCCCTCGGCCGTCCGCTCGGGCGTGCTGAGGTCCGCCGTAGGCGCCGGCGAGGCCGGTGCCGAGGGCGTGGGGGGCGCGGCGGGGGTGCCGGCGGCCGCGGGTTCCTCCGTACGGTCGCCGGAGCCCGCGCGGACCACGGTCGCCGGGGCGCCGCCGCGGTCCGGCCACCAGTGGGAGACCGCCGCGCCGATCGCCAGGATGCCGACGATCACCACGATCGCGCCGCCCGGTGTGACCGGCTCGCGGCGGCGCTCCTCCGCCAGCTGCCGCCGGACCTCCTCGCGCCGCTCCTGCCGGTACGCCTTACGGACGCGCCGCCGCACCCGGCGCTTGTTCAGCGCCTCGATCTCCTCCGGGTACTCGTAGCCGTTCTTGAGGAGCTCCCGCCATTCGGCCGGGGTGCCGGGCTGCTGCCCCTGCTTCGCCTTCTTCGTCACCGCTCATCCCTGCGCCGGCGCCCGGTCACGGGCGAACTGCGTTCGACGGAACGTTTCCGCTGGCTGGGCCGCGCGGTCCGCGAGCCGCCGCCGGCCGGAATCGTGCTGCGGCTGACGACCTCGCCCCGGATGACGCGCGGCGCCGCCGAGCCCGGCCGCGGGCCCTGGCGGAACGCGTAGCTCGCACCGGAGCCGCTCTCGGGGCGCAGGGCCGCCGAGGGACGGCCCGCGGGCTGCTTGGCGGCCTGCTTGGCTTCCTTGACCACCTTGTCGGCCTGCTTCTCGGCCGCCTTGGGGCCGGTCGAGGGCCGCGTGGTCCTGCCGCTCCCGGTGCTCCCGGCGGACAGCGCCGGACGCGGCCGCAGGCTGCCCAGCTCGGCCGTCCGGCGGGCGGGCAGGGCACCCCCCGCCGTCTCCGGGCGCACCCGGGTGAGGGTGGCCGTCGGAGCCATGTCGGGCCGCTTGGCACCCGCCGCCAGCTCGGCCTTGGCGGCCGCCGCGACGACCTCGCCCACCGGCCCCGCGCCGCCCTGCCGGGTGGTGGGCAGGGGCAGCGGGCGCTTCGGCAGCCGGGACAGGGTGGCACCGGCGTCGGAGGACCTGCCCGTGTCGCCCCGGGTGGTGTTCGGGTCCCAGTGCCGGGGCTTCGGGGAGCGCTCCTTGGTGAGGGAGTCCACGCCCCTGCCCAGTGTCCGGGCGCCGAGCTTGGCGACCCGGCCGGCGCCGCGCGCGGCGATGGACCCGATCCCGCCGCTCATGGCGCCGGTCACGCCGACGATGCTCTCCATGATGGTCCGGAACTTGAACGCCACCAGGGCGCTGGTGATGCTCAGGCCCGCGGCCGCGAACCACCCGAAGTCGTCGAGCAGCCGGACGCTCACCGTATTCATGATCAGCACACAGCCCAGCACCATCGTGCTGACCAGCGACTGGAGGGTGAAGCCCAGGAGCGTGTCGAACCAGCGCACGCCCCACTGCCGGGGCCTGCCGGGGATCACCCACAGACAGGCGAAGACCACTCCGGCGATCAGCAGCATGAACGCGCCGATCAGCGAGGCCAGGGAGGCGAAGGCCAGGGCGATCGCCAGCGCGGCGAAGAGGGCCACGCAGATGAACGCGGGGATCGCGACCATGATGCGGCCCTCGGGCGTGTGCCCCTGGCGCCAGCGCAGCGTGGCCTCGCCGCCGTTCTCGGGCTTGCCGTCGACGTTCTCGCTCAGCCAGTCCTTGCGCGCCTTGGAGTCGGAGCCCTTGTCCAGCAGGTCCTTGCCGAACTCCTTGCAGGCGTCCAGGCTGCCGAACTCGGCGATGCACCAGGGGGTGGCGACGTACGAGCGCCAGATCGCGTCGGAGGACTTGCGGAGCACCGAGTCCTGGGTGCTGTTGCCCTTGTAGCTGGGCTGTCCGACGTCGATCGGCTCCTTGCCGCCCTCGCCCAGCCCCGCGCTCGTCGCCTCCATGGCCACCGTGCTGCCGATGGTGCGGGTCGACTCGATGCCGTCGACCCAGGTCTTGGGCGTCGTCAGCAACGACGCGGCCAGGACCCCTGAGGCGAGGACCCAGCCGAGTTGGTTCAAGGCCGAGCCGTTGGCCTTACGGTGATTGATCCAGGCCACCAGCACGCCCACGGCCAGCGCCGTGGGCAGCAGGGTGGCCACCACCGCCTCCGAGGCGCCGGAGACGGCGCCGGCTATGGACTCGCCCAGCTTGTCGATCTTGGTGAACTTGAAGGACCACTGGACGACGACGATCGCGGCCAGGCCGAGCACGACGGTCAGGCCCATGAAGATGACGGCGATGCCGTTGAGCATGCTGTCGGCGACGTCCTTCCAGCCCAGCTCGCTGTCCAGCCGCCAGAGGTTCGGATTGCCGTACTGCTCGTACAGCGTCCCCGTCCCGGAGTAGCTGGACTCGGGCACCGGCAGCATGTTGCCGATGCCCGCCGGGCTGAACGCGTCCTTGTCGTCGGCCGCGGCGGCGGTCGCCGTCACCATCACCGTGGTGAGCGCGCCGACGATCGGAATCGCCAGATTCCGGAAACGGGGGAGCCTCATGCCAGGACCTCCCTCACGGCCGCGTCAGGGCGCTGCGGACCGGGCTGGGGTCCGACATCTCGGAGTCCAGGACCTCCTTGTCCTGGTCGACGAGCCATGCGCCGTCGACCTTGACCATGCGCAGGGCGTCCCGCTTGACGTGCACCCGGCCGCCGTCGCCGGGCGTCTCCTGCGTGACCATCAGCCCGGTGCCGCCGGGGTGGTTCTCGAACGGCGGCACCGTGACGGGCCCGCCGGTGACGGTCACCTTGGTGCGCTGCTCGGTGTCCGGCTTCCTGCCGCCCGGGGGCTTGTAGAAGTCGTGGCACTTCTCCAGGGAGTCGCCGTACCGGCCCTCCACCGTCTTCAGCGGGCAGGCCGTCCTCCCGTCGTGGGCGTTCACGGCCGTGCGGAACTTCACCGCGACCGCGGTCATCGCGGCCCGGTCCTTCTCGATCCGCTCGCGCTCGGCCCGGGCCTCCCGCTCGGCCTTCTCCTCGCGCTCGCGCTCGGCCTTCTCCTTCGCCGCCCGCTCCGCGCTGACCTTGGGGTCCTCCCCCGGCCCGCCGCCGGACGAGCAACCGCCGACCGCCAGCACCGCCGCGAGCGCCGCCGCCGTCACGGCCACCGTTCCCGCACGCTTCATGCGCCTACCCCCTGAGGTTCGGACCCGGCCGGTTCGGCCACGGACACCGGGGACGCCGCGGCGGCTTCCCCGGTCTTCGGCGTCGTGCTCAGCAGGTGCAGCAGCTCCACCGAGGGCACGTCGAACTGCACGGTCGCGCTGCTGAACCGCCGGTCGCGCATGATGCAGTGACCGTGCCGGATCTCCTGCGTCACATCGACGCCGATCGCCTGGATCAGCTGCCGGGTGTGCGGGCCGCGGGGCAGGTCCAGCAGGGCCGCCATCGCGTCCTGCTGCTCGGCCGTCGTCAGCTGGAAGCCGAAGACGGTCGTCATCTGCTCCACCAGACCCGTGAGGCTCGCCAGCGACTCCGGGTCCTGGGTGTCGACGACCAGCGCGGTGTGCAGCGCGCGGCCGACGCGCGCGATGTACTGGAGGAACGAGCTGCCCTCGCGGGTCGCCGTGAGGACGTGCACCTCGGGCACCGCGACGACCTTCCGCAGGCCCCGCAGGTCCTTCCGGCCCGCCATGCTGATGCCGTACGCGAGCAGCGAGTGGACGAGCGCGACCGACAGCCGCTGGTGCACCGACCAGTCGTCGCGGTCGTCGTCCGGCGACGGCAGGGTGATGCCCGGGACCTGCACGACCCACATGCCCGGCGACGGCGTGAGCAGCGAACCACCCCGCGGCCGGCCCATGAAGGGCGCGCCGAGACCCGTCAGCGACAGCTCGTACAGCGCGTCACCGGCCTCGCGGGTGAGCTCGTCCTCCGACCGACGGAGGTGCTCGATGACCTTCCAGGTGGCCGGGTCGCCCTCGGCGATGACCTCGTTGACCGCGCTCTGGATCGGCGTCTCCGCGCCGCGCATCCGCAGGTGCTGCGGCAGCGCGATGCCCAGCTGGGCCGGCACCTCCGTCTGCGCGCGCTCCGCGCTCTCGCCGCTGAGCAGGGCGAAGAGGTCGGCGACGCCCGCGAACTGGGCGCCCGTCTCGATCAGATGGGCGTTGAGCCCGTACCGCCGGCCCGCCGACACCAGGCCGCCCATGTCGCCCTTGAAGTCCAGGGCGAGCACGAAGGAGCCGCGGAAGGCGGAGTCCAGGAGCGACAGCATCATCGCCGTCGTCTTGCCGCGGCCGCTGCGCCCGATGAAGGCGGTCGTCGTCGCGTCGCCGCGCTCCGAGCCGCCCGTCAGGTCGTTGCGCACGACGCCCGGCGTGGAGCCGGTGAGATAGCCGATGACCGGGCCCGTGTCGTCGCCCACGGCCGCGCCGCCCCAGAACCAGGAGCCGGCGAACGCGCCGACCGTGCGGGTGTGCACCAGGTCGGGCACGCGCAGCATGTCGCCGGGCTGGGACTCCAGCCACAGCTCGCGCTGCTCCTCGGCGGCCACGCTGACCTCGATGCCGAGGCCGCCGTAGTAGCCGATGACGGCGTCGCAGCGGCTGCGCAGGTCGTCCAGCGAGACGTCGCTGCTGACGATCAGGCGCGGGTGGTCCTCCATGAGCGTGACATCCTCGCGCTTCATGTCGCGCGAGAGGGACGTCATCGTCTCCTCGGTCTCCTCGATCTCCTGCGCGGTCTCGCCGGCGGAGTGCTTGGCGGCGCTCTGCCGCTGCTCCTTCGCCAGCCGGCGGACCTCGTCGATCTGCTTGAGCGCGTCGCGCTTGTGGAGGACCTTGAAGCGGACGGACGGCTCGGGGTTGACCGGCTTGATCTGGATGTCCGCGTCGTTCTCGTCGTCCACGTAGTCGGGGACGTACGTGATCTCGGCGACCGCGCGCAGCCACTCGCCGGCGCCGGGCGACTCCATCTCCTCCGGGAAACCGTCCATGGTGAGGACGGCGGTCCAGCCGGTGGTCTCGCCGCGCTGGTCGAGGACGCGCACGTGGTCGGGGTAGGGCAGCACCCGGCCACGGGTGAGGTGGGCGAGCCGGGCACCCGTGATCATGCCCTCGCCGTTCGGGGTGGGCAGCACCGCGCCGCGCCGCTGCTCCCGGGCGATCATCCAGGCCAGCATCTCCACGGCGGCCGGCTGGGCCTTCCACGGAGTGGTCTCCAGCTGCCGGCCGAGCCGCCGGGTGAGGGCGTCGAGGCGGGCGAGCTCCTTCTGGGAGACCGAGGTCGAGCCGATGCCGAGGGCTTCCTGCACGCCGCGGCGGCCACGCGCCTGGGCCTGGTTGGAACGCTCCGAGATCCGCACGCCGAGCAGCAGCAGCCGGCTGGGCAGCTCCAGCTCGTCGAGCCGGTCCACGCGCAGGGCGGCCCAGGAGGCGTAGTCGCCCGCCGAGAAGAGGGTCTCCGCCTCGGTGCGGTACTCCTCCGCGTTCAGCGGCGACCACAGCACCTTGAGGTGGCAGTCGTAGCCGGCGAGGGTACGGGCCAGGGCGCTGCTCGCCTGGTCGTGCTCGGAGTCCCGGGCGCTCTCCGACATCAGGTCGGTGTTGGAGCTGGCCAGCACGAACCACGCCTCGGCGTGCGTCTCCGTGATGATCAGGCCGTCGGCGAGGGCGACGTAACGCGGCGGCGGCGCGGAGCGGTCCCCGCTGACGCCGAGGAATTTGGCGATGCCCTTGGCGATCTTCATCGCGTGCCTTTCTTGGCGTCGGCGCCGGCCGGTGAGGCCTCGGCACGGCGGCCGGACCGGGTGCGCATCCGGGCGCGGTAGACGTGGTCGGGCCCGTAGAGCCGGGGGCGGGAGTCCAGCTTCGCCGGGCGGCCGGCGGTGGGCTTCGGCTCCTCGCCGCCGAGGGCGCCCTCGAAGACGCCCATGCCGGGGAGGTCCAGGAAGGCCTCCGACCGCTCGCCCAGGCGGGCCCGCAGGGGCAGCCACTCGCTGCGGTCGGCGGCGCGCCGGCCGCCGTTGACGATCGGGCGGTGGCCGACCGTCAGATAGCGGATCACCAGGGCCCACCGGGTGAGGTTCCAGCGCCGTTCGTTACGCCGCGAGCGCTGGGCGCCGTAGTAGGTGATCAGCGCGGGCGGCGCGAAGTAGAAGGTGAAGAGCAGCTGGGTCGGCACGCCGAGGATCAGCAGCAACCCGCCCACCCACACCGTGTAGAGCGCCGCGCCGGTCACCAGGACCCGCCGGGAGGGGCCTTCGCCCAGGTCCATGCCGAACAGCTCGTGCTGCCGGGTCTCCAGGTCGAAGTGGCGGGTGAAGGTGTGGCCGACCCTCATTCCCCCGCCACTTTTTTCCACACGGCTATCAGCATGTCCTTGGACTCGTCCGGCGCGAAGACGAAGCCCGCGACGACGACGCCCGCGAGGAAGTGGCCGAGCAGCTCGCCCCATTCACGCTTCGCGTAGTGCCCGATGGCCCTGACCGCCAGGATGATGAGAAAGATGTTCCCGGCGATCAGGAACACCCATGACTTGAGTTCGGCGCCGCTGCTCAGGGCGATTTCCATCAGTTTCCCCTAGTTGTGAATACGTGCGGGCGGGCCCGCGGACTCCGGTCGGTGGGTGCGGGCGTGACCGCCCCGGCGCCTCAGGGCGCCAGTCCCCCGTGGACCTCCGCGACCTGCCAGCGCTCGGCCTTGGCCGAGGACACCCGGGTCAGCTTGACCCGGTAGGTCTGCTCCAGTTCGGCGCCGCCGACCTGCCAGGTGACCACGGCCGTACCGGTACGGTCCGTGCCGGAGCCGTCCTCGACCGTCCAGGTGCGCAGCGCGCCCAGCGTCATGCCCTGCGGCAGCGCCGGGATGGAGACGCCCGGCGCGGCGACCGAGCCCGGCTCGCCGGCGGCGTACTTGGTGAAGAACTCCTCGGCCGTGGCGCGGGTCTTGTCCGCGAACTCCAGGTCGGTGCTCTTCGCGGACGGCTGCGGCGCGGACGGACCCTCGGTGGGCACGCCGACGATGCCGGGCTGCCCGGTGACGACGATGTGCCCGGCGGTCTGGACGACGGGGACCTCCAGGCCCATCCACACGGGGGCGGGCCTGGTCTCCTTCTTGTCCTTGTCGTCCTTCTTCGCCTTGTCGTCCTTCTTCTCGTCTTTTTTAGCGTCGTCCTTCTTGGCGTCGTCCTTCTTGGCGTCCCCGGTGAGGGCGTCGGACTTCACCAGGACGTCGACCCGGACGCGGGCGTGCTTGTCCGCGAGCAGGGACACGGTGCCGGGCTGGGCCGCGAGGACCTCCTGGCGGCCCTTGGAGTTCCAGCCCCGCGTCGTGTCGGCGCCCTTCGGCATGTCCCGGGCCAGGGCCAGGGAGCGCGCCTGCGGGTCGGCCTCGTCCCAGCCGAGGTAGGCACGGGCGAAGCGGGCCGCCACGGCCTGGGCCTCCTGGACCGGGTAGTCGGGGGCGCTGTCCACCGTGACGGGCGCCTGCTTCGTCGGCTCCGGCGTCCAGATCCAGGACCGGACGCCGGTGATGGCGGCGAGCGCCACGACGCCCCAGAGCACACCACGGCCCGCCTTGACCGCGAACTTGGCGCCGCTCTTCTCGTCCTCGATCTGCCAGGGAGGCGTCTGCTCGGCCGTGCCGCGGCCCGGGGCGGCGCCCGGGGCGGTGGCCGCCGGGGCGGGCTCCGCCGCGGGGCGGGGCTGTTCCGGGGTCTGCGCCTGGAGCCGCGCGGCCGCGTCCGTCCACTGCTGGAGGGCGGCCGGCGGCGGGGGCGCGGCGGGCGCCGGGGCGGTGGCGGTCTGCCGCGGTGGCGCGTCGGGGAGCGGCGTCGTCGCGCCCTTGTCGCTCCGCGGCTCCGGCAGATTGAGAATCCGCCGCATGACCGTCTTGAACGTGCTCAACCCTGGTGACCCTTCCCCCGTACAAGGCCGAATGGCCGTGACAGTACTTCGATCAATACTGATCGTCAAACGCCTTGATTTGTAGCTGAACTGTTCCCGTGCGATCGAGAAGCGGCAACCAAGATCACTTATGAATTCACGACAATGCGGGCGGTTCAGGGCCTACTTCAGCGAAGGGCCCTGGCCCCGGGATTGGCTCGGCAGCGGATCGAGCGCGGGCGTTCCGGGTGCCTTCCGCTGTGCTCGCGGTGTCTCGGCCGCCTTCGCCGCCAATCGTTCGCGCAGTCCCGGCCCTTCGCTCCGGAGTGATTCCTCCAGGCCTCCACCGAGGCTGTTCGCCCGCGTCCGCTCCTGATTCACGTCCGGCTGATTCAGGTCCGGCGTCAGGGCGGAAGTCCGCTCCGGTCCGGGCCCGGCCGCCGCCGCGTGCTGCGCCCGGAGATCCGTCTCCATTTGCCGGACCTTCTGCACGATTTCGGGGTCGACTGCGGGATTCAGTGTGGCGCGGACCTTGCGCTCGCGCAGTTCCTCCACCCGGGGCGGGATACGGACACTCGCGTACCGCTCGTTCTGGAGCAGATCCGAGGCCTCCTGATATGCCTCGCTCTGCGCCGGCTTCCGCGCCGTATTGAATTTCTCGAAGGTCCCGGAACGGGCGAGTTCGTACAGCTCGTGATTTTCCGACTTCGCCTTGAAGCTCTCCGGCGTGTGGAACTGGAGCTCGAACTTCTCCCGGGTCTCGGGGTGCTGCCAGGACGTGTTGACGCCCTTGTAGACCGGGTCCTCCCAGGTGTTGGTCTCGGACGTCGGCTCGTAGCCGCGCTCGCGGAGCTGGGCGTACGTCCGCTGGACGCCCTCGGTGTAGCCCTCGGCCTCGAAGGTCAGGGTGTAGCGGTTGAGGTCGTCGACCTTGTCGCAGACCTTCTCGGCGTCCTTGCCTCGGCCGACGGCGACCGCGACCTTACGGCGGAAGGAGTCGAGCCCCTTGAGGGAGTAGTCGAGCCCCTCCAGCTTGCCGCCGTGCGAGACGGCCGAGCGCTCCTGGACGTCGGCCATGATGCCGTCGAGCCTGCCGCGCGCCTCCCGCGCGGCCTCCCAGCGCTGTGTGACCAGGCGGTTCTCGTCCGCGGTCAGCCTGAGGTGGTCCTCCGACTTGGCCGCGTCGCCCTGCCAGCCCCCCGTTTCCCCGCTCACAGCTCGGTCGCCCCCGTCACGCCGCGGAGCTCCTGGAGGAGGCGCTCGGCCTCGTCCACGCCGATCTCGACCAGGTGCGGCGGGTGGGAGCCGCGCGGGTGGAAGAACTCGTAGACGGCGCTGTCCGGCTGCCACTCGTTCGTCCGCATGAACGTTTCGTCGTAGATGCGCTCGGGGCTCCGGCGGCGCCGGACCACGGTGGTCGGCTCCTCGCCGTCGCGCCACTCGGCCTCGTCGAAGTAGAACGCCCAGTAGCGCACCCAGCCCTGCCGGTCGGCCTCCAGGGCGGCCGCGCGCTCGGCCGGCACCGGGCGCAGGACCTCGGCGGCGGGCGGGGCCGTGACACCCTCGGCGGAAAGGGCGTGCCATTCCCAGTCGAGCAGCGAGAGGTACTCCCACCGCCCGGCCAGACGCCGCCAAAGGCTGGAAGGGCGCTCCTCGGTATAGGGCGGGGCGGCCTTCACGAAGTACTCGTACGGGTCACTCATCAGTAACTCTCCTTTGCCGGAGTACGGCCGTAACGGCCGCTCTGCACCGCCTGGGCCGCCTGCTCGTGCGCCTTCGTCGCATTCCGCTCCCCGGCGAGCGACCGCCGGGTGTGCCGCGAGCGGTACAGATCGTAAAGCAGGTGATTCTCCGACTTGGCCCGGAAACTCTCCGGCGTATGGAACTGGATCTCGAACTTCACCTGGCCGTCGGGCTGTTGCCAGGAGGCGTGGAAGGCCTTGTACACCGGGTCCTCCCAGCTGTTGCGCTCGGACCCGACGACAATGACCTGTCCCCGGGCGTGCAGCAGCGCGTACGTCTGCCGCACGCCCTCCGTGTAGTGCGCCGGATCGAAGACCAGGGTGTAACGGTTGAGGTCGTTGACCTTCGCCACGACCTTTTCCGGCGTGACGCCCTCGTGGAGTTCCGCGGCGGCCTCGCGGCGGAACGCCTTCAGCCCCTTCAGCCGGTACTGCTTTCCCTCCCAGACCGCGCCGTGCGACCCGGCGAGCGCGTCCAGAAGGGATTGCACCAAGGCGTCGAGATGTTCCCGCGCCGCGCGGGCCGCCTCCCAGCGGGCGGTGACGACGGCGTTCTCCTCGGCGGTCAGCGCGAGGCGCGGTTCGGTGTCGTCCCGCCAGGCGGCGGTGCCGGTGCTCCCGGCGGTGGTCTCGCTGGTGCTCACAGCTCCGTGGCTCCCGTCACTCCGCGCAGGCTCAGCAGCAGCCGCTCGGCCTCCTGGACATCGATCTCGACGAGGTGCGGCGGGTTCGACGGCCGGGCGTCGAGGAACGCGTAGACGGACGCGGTCGGCGCCCAGCCGTCGCGCACCCCGTACGCCTCGTCGTACAGCCGCTCCGGGCTGCGGCGGCGCCGGACGACGGTGGTGGGGCCCTCGCCCGCGCGCCAGTCGTTCTCGTCGGCGTAGCGCGCCCAGTACGTCGCCCAGCCCTGCCGGTCCGCGGCCAGGGCGCCGGCCCGGTCGGCGGGGATCTCCCGCAGCGTCTCCACCGCCGGCGGGGGCAGTTCCGCGTCCGCGGGGTGCCACTCCCAGTCCAGCAGGGAGAGGTACTCCCAGTCGTCGCCGGCCCTGCGCCACAGCCCGTCGGGGCGCTCGGCCGTGAAGCCCTCCGGCACCTCGGCGAAGAAGGCGTAGCGCTCGTCCTCCTGCCGTCGCCGCTCGGCCGCGGCCTCGGCGAGGCGCGTCTCCAGGGCGGCCGGGTCCGTGGGGCGGCCCGGGCGGTCGGCCGCGTGCTCGGTCTCGCACTCGCTGAACATGTAGTGCTGACGGATCCGCTCGACCGTCGGCCACAGCCACATCTGGTGCCAGTACGCGAGCTCGCTGCCCTCCCGCGCCGGGTCCGCGTCCGCCTCCGTGGCGGCCCGCCACGCGGCGTGCAGCGCGGCCAGCTCCTCGACGACGCCGCCGTGCGCCGGCCAGCAGGGCCAGATGCGCAGGTGCAGCTGGGGCGCGTAGTGCCGGCCCAGCCAGTCCAGCCAGTCGGCCAGCTCCCGCCACTCTGCCTCGGAGGCGCGCAGGGACCAGGGCAGGTGGGCGGGGGCGCCGGGCGCGGCACCGCCCGGGCGGGCCGCCGCGCCGGCCTCCACCGCGTCCAGCCGGCCCAGGATCTCGGAGAGGATCTCCTCGATCTCCCCCTGGTCGCGCTTGACGCCCTGGGCGAAGCCCTTGACGAGCCCTTCCAGTTCGGACCGCCAGGCGCGCAGGCCCGCGACCTCCGCGCGCATCCGCGCGAGCTCGCCGTCCTGTGCGTAGCCGTCCTGTGCGTAGCCGTCCTGTGCGTAGCCGTCCTGTGCGTAGCCGTCCGGTGCGTAGCCGTCCGCGGTCATTCCCGTAGGCCCTTCGTCGTCCCTGTTCACACCGTCTCCAGCGGCGGCCCGATGCGCGCGGCCCGCGTCGCGTGCTCGCCCGCCCGCAGCGCCTGCCCGTCCCGCCGCTGGTCCCAGGGCAGCAGCTCGGCGATGACGCCGGGCGCCCCGCGGAAGAGCAGCAGGGCCTGGCCGTGCGGCAGCTGGCGGATCTCCTCGGGGCGCAGGATCCGGCGCTCGCGCTCGACCTCGGAGGTGCCGTGCCCGAAGAGCCGGCCGGTGTCCCGGGAGGTGGAGAGCTCGGTGAGCTCGGCCTCGCCGACCAGCTCCGAGAACCGGCGCAGCGCCTCGACGTCCTTGAGGCCGCCCATCACGAGGGTGGCCGCGGCGTTGTCGAGGAGGGTGTCGGCCTCGTGCCGGCCCCACCGCAGGACGGCCTGGGCCAGCGACTGGAGCGCGTAGACGATGTGGATGCCGTAGCCGCGCGCGTCGGAGGCCAGCGAGGGCAGCTTGGGCAGCGGGGCGACGTTCGCGACCTCGTCGAGGACGAGCCGGAGGAAGGGGTCCAGCCGGCCCGAGGGGAGCCTCGGCGCCCGCCGCTTGGCCGCGTCGACGACCTCGCCCAGCAGCATCGTCGTCAGCGGCGACACATTGGTCGAGGCGTTGGAGTCGCTGATGAGGACGAGCGTGTCGCGGGAGGCGACGAAGCGGTCGGGGTCGAAGGTGGGCACGCCCTCCTGCGGGGTGACGCAGCGCAGCACCTTGCGCAGGGCGAGCGGCTCGATCTGCGCGGCGAGGGTCTGCCGGGTGGAGGCCACGGTCTCGTCGGCGCCGGTGGACACCGAGCGCAGCAGGACGTCCCAGCCGGGCTCGGCGTTGGGGTGGTCGGTGAGGATGGCGCGCGGCTCGCTGGCCTTCTCCAGGTTGGTGGCCCAGCGCATCACGTGCTCGATGGTCTTGCCTTCGAGCGCGGCCGCGTGCAGCAGCCGGGTGAGCGCGGACGACGCGGTCTGCTGGAAGAAGCTGCCGTTGCTGGACGAGCTGTCGTCCGCGCCCATGCCGACGGAGAAGGACAGCGCGCGGGAGGTCGCCGTCTCGCCCTCCTGGCAGCCGGCGACCGGGTCCCAGACCATGCGGTGCGGCCAGCCCACGGTGTCGAGCGGGTCGAAGACCCACACCCGGCCCACGCGGGAGCGGGGTTCCGCGATGACGTCGAGGACGTCGGCCCGGGTGGAGGTGACGACGAGCGGGCCGGGCGCGTCCAGGCAGGCGGGGATGACGACGTTGCGGGACTTGCCGCCGCCGGACGGGGCGATGACCGCGACCGAGTCCTCCGGCGTGGCGACCA
This sequence comes from Streptomyces albireticuli, assembly GCF_002192455.1. Lineage (NCBI taxonomy): Bacteria > Bacillati > Actinomycetota > Actinomycetes > Kitasatosporales > Streptomycetaceae > Streptomyces > Streptomyces albireticuli. The sequence continues at coordinate 4,054,274 of NZ_CP021744.1, read as the reverse complement.
GCGGCTGCCCGCTGCCGAGCTGCCGGCCCAGCAGCCAGCCGACCTCGCTGAGCTCGGCACGGGCGGCGGCCCTGGCGTCGTACCGCCCGTCGGCGCCCTGGAAGGTCGTGGCGCGCGTCTGGGCGGCGGCGCGCCGGGCGCGGTCCTCGCCGAGGGCCGCGCGGGCCTCGACGGCGGAGGCCAGGCCCTCGCCGCCGGCGCCCTCGACCCGGCGCCGGCGCGCGCGTACGCCGAGGAAGGCGGCCAGCAGCGGGGCGAGGAAGATCGCGAGCCAGGCCGCGACGGTGACGCCCGTGGAGGCCGCCTCGACGTCGTCGCCGAGGCGGTCGAGGGGGTGGTGCAGGGCGACGGCGGTGGCCGTGGCGCGGACGTCGGAGAACGCGAGTCCGTCCGCGGTCGCCCAGACGGCCAGATGCCAGCTGACGCAGAGTCCTATGAGGACGGCGGCCGATTTGGCGAGGAATATCTCGCCCTGTGGCCCACCACCCCGTTCCTTCTTGCGTCCCAGTTCGCGTGCGCGTGCCACGCGGACCCCCGTCCTTGCTGCTCGCTCGTGGCGATCGTGTCGAATCGCGACGGTGACCGTAACACCGAAGGCGGACAGGCTTGCGGTTCCAAGGCGCAATACGCCTCACGCCTGGCAAGCAGACCTATCCACCCACTTAGGAGCTTTCATTCCAAGACGCATAATGGCGCCATGCACGATCACGTGGGGCATGATGCACATGCGGGGCATGAGGATCACAGTGCGGGCGGGGCGCACGGGATGCACGGGGCGGAAGAAGCCCTCTGCGCCGAGGGCCTGACGCGCTATCGGCAAGCCGTGGTCAAGGGCTGCACGTCCAAGGAGGACGTGCCCGAGTGCCTGCTGCGCCTGGGGTTGCTGGTGACACCGCCGGACGACCCGGAGGTCCTGGTCCCCGTCGCGCCCGACGTCGCGCTCGCCGAGCTCGTCCGGCCCATCGAGGAGCGGCTGGAGCGGCAGCGCGGGGACGTACGGGCGCTCACGGACAGCTTCTCGCCCGTGCACGCGATCTACACGGTCGCGAAGCGCGAACACCAGGGCTGGGCCACGCAGATCCACGGCGAACGGGTCATCGACTCGACCCTCGCGCACGCCGTCCGCTCCTGCCGGGGCGAGCTGATGACCGTACAGCCGGGCGGCCGGCGCCCGGCGTACGGTCTCGACGGCCTCGACCACCTCCGGGGCGGCGGCGTCCACCACCGGGCGCTGTTCCAGCACGCGGCGCGCTCGCACTCGGCGACGCTGCGGCACATCGGGGAACTGCTGGCGGCGGGCGCCGAGGTCCGCACGCTGGGCCATGTCATCGACCGCCTCGTGGTCGTCGACCGGACGGTGGCCTACGTCCCCGGGGCCGCGGCCGACGACGGGCGGACCTCCGCCCTGGAGATCCGCCAGCCCGACCTGGTCGCCTTCCTCGCCCAGATCTTCGACGACGCGTGGGAACGCGCGACCCCGGTCACCACGGCCGCCCCCCGCGCCCCGGAACCGGCCGTGGCCGACGACCTGCAACGCGCGACGGCCCGCCTGCTGGTGGCCGGCCACACGGACGAGGCGATAGCGCGGCGGCTGGGGATCAGCCGGCGGACGGTGGCGGCGCGGGTGGCGCGGCTGTCGGCGGAGCTGGGGAGCGGGAGCCGGGCGCAGCTGGGGTATTTGATCGCGATGAGCGGGCTGTTGCGGGGGGAAGGGGGCGGGTGAGGGAGTGTTTCCCCAGCCCCGCCCCTTCCCGATACCGGGGCTCCGCCCCGGACCCCGGTCCTCAAACTCCCCCGGCTACCGCTGGGAGGTGCCCCCGGACGGGCTGAAATCAGCCCGTCCGGCGATTGAGGACACCGCGCGGAGCGCGGAAAAGGGGGCCCGGGGGCTCGCCCCCGCCACGCGGCGGAGCCGCACATCGGATGCAGCGGGAAGGGGCGGGGTGGGGGAAACGCCCCGCGCGGCGGCAACCCGCCCCGCACCCCGCCCACGCCCAGCGCCCCACCACCGCCCATCCCACCAGCACCACGACAGGCCCAAGAGCCCCCGCCCCACCGAACGCCCCCACAGACCGCAGCAACGTCGCCCCCGCCCCCGGCGGCAAGTACTGCCCCACCGTCCCCAGAACACCCGGCAGCATCTCCGGCGCCGACCCCATCCCCGACAGCGGATTGCCCACCACGAACATCAGCACCGCGCCCACGGCCACCCCGGGCGGCCCCACGAGCGACCCGAGTCCCGTGATGACGGCCACCATCGCCAGCTCCAGCAGCGCCACGGCCCCCGCCGTGACCATCCAGCCACCAGGCAGCACCCCACTCACCTGAGTGAGCATCAGAGAACTCAGCAGGCCCGAGAGCACCGCGAAGCCCAGCACACCGAGCAGCCGCGCGCCCGTGTCACGAACCTTGAGGACCAGCAGCAGTCCCGCGATCACCGCGGTGATCAGCAGCGGCAGGAAGCCCATCGCGGCACCGGCGCCGTGCGGGTCGTCCGGGTCCGCGGGGACGGCGTCCACGACGCGTGACACCCGTACGCCGGGCAGTTCCCGGGCCTGCCGGGCCAGCGCGTCGGCCGCGGCGGGCGAGGCGGCGGACGCGAGGCGCAGCTCCGGTCCGCCTTCCCGCGCTCCGGGCACGAAGGCGCCGTACGCCTTACGGTCCCGCAGCGCCGCTTCGGCCGCCGCGGCGTCGGGCACCTCCTCGACGCGGTACGCGCCGGGGGCCGCGGCCCGCAGCGCCTCGGCGACGTCGGGGACGCCCGCAGCGACGACCACCGGCAGCTCGCGCGGCGCGGCCCGGGAGGCCGACCACGAGAACCAGCCGCCGATCACGAACTGCACGAGCGCGACGACGACGAGAATCTTCCGCGCTTCGCCGCGCGACGCGGAAGAGGAACGTCCTGGGGAACCGTTGGACACGGCCTGCTCTCCTGACAAGGGTCGGGACAATTGAATTGCGCGGCGCCCTCACATCGTGTCCGGTCGCGGCCCGGAATTTCAGCCGGAGCTGGCTCTTTTTCGCTGCACGATAGGGCGTTTCATCTATGCGCAGGGGTCCTGAACAGGGGCAGACCGGGGTAAAAAGGCAGGCTGCGGCGGTCATGTGCCGACGGCGGCCTGCCGCGGGCGCCTGCCTCCCCGCCGTTCGGGCACCCGCCACCTGACGGAGTGAGAATTCCTCGCTTCACACGCCATCCGGTTTTCCCGAGACTGATTTGTGGACGTGTATGAAGTCCCGTTGCTATTCGGCCGTGCACGCCGGGTATGGAGGTTTGTGAGATGGAAGGAAAAGTCGCTCTCGTCACCGGGGCGGCGGGTGGAATAGGAGAAGCGGTCGTCCGGACCCTGGGCGAGCGGGGCGTCACCGTCGCGGCGGTCGACAAGGACGAGGCCCGGCTGCGGGCCACGGTCGCGAAACTCACGGCGGACGGCTTCCAGGTGGAGGCGTTCCCCGGGGATGTCACGTCCAGCCCCGACGTGGAGGCGTTCGTCGACGCGGTCGAACGGCGGCTCGGACCGGTGGACTACCTGGTCAACGCGGCCGGCGTGCTCCGCCTTTCCGAGGCCCGGCGGCTGACGGACGCCGACTGGTCGTTCACCTTCGCGGTGAACACCAGCGGCGTCTTCTTCGTCTCCCGCGCCGTCGTCAACCGCATGGTCCCGCGCGGCCGGGGCGCGGTCGTCACCGTCGCCTCGAACGCCGCCGGCACCGCCCGCGTGGAGATGGCCGCGTACGCGGCCTCGAAGGCGGCGGCGACGATGTTCACCAAGTGCATGGGCCTGGAGGTCGCCAAGCACGGGATCCGCTGCAACCTGGTGGCGCCCGGCTCCACGGAGACGCCGATGCTCAGCAACATGTGGCAGGACGGGGAGAGCGCCCGCAAGGCGTCGATCGAGGGCGTCGCGAGCTCGTACCGCGTGGGGATACCCCTGCGGAAGCTGGCCCGGCCGGAGAACGTCGCACAGGCCGTGGTCTTCCTGCTGTCCGACCACGCGTCGCACATCACGATGCATGACCTGACGGTGGACGGGGGGGCTGCGCTGGGGGTTTGAGGGGGTGGTGAGCGCCCCGGTCGCCGGGTGGGAGCGTCCCACCCGGCGACCGGGGCGTTGGCCGCACGCGGACGGCGGGGTGCGGGTGGGTGGGCCTGCGGCGGGCCTTGTCCCCTACCCGCCCCTTCCCGAAACCGGGGAGGCCCCCGGGCCCCCTTTTCCGCGCTCCGCGCGGTGTCCTCAAACGCCGGACGGGCTGATTTCAGCCCGTCTGGGGGCACCTCCCAGCGGTAGCTGGGGGAGTTTGAGGACATTCGGGAAGGGGCGGGGTGGGGAACAGGCCCCGCGCAGCGGCACCCCCACCCGCACCCCGAACCCCCACCGTCAGGCCGTCGCACCCCCGTCCACCACCAGGTCATGCCCCACCACGAAGCTCGCTTCCGGCGAAGCCAGCCAGCACACCGCGTCCGCGATCTCCCGCGTCTCCCCCACCCGCCCGATCGGCACCGCCGCCCGCACCCGCGCGTCGCGGTCCTCGACCGTCTCGCCGGGCCGGAAGGACATGGGCGTGTTGGTGCCGCCGGGGCTCACGGCGTTGATGCGGACGCCCTCCGCGATGTACTCGCGGGCGGCCGTGCGCGTGAGGATGGAGACCGCGCCCTTGGACGCCGCGTAGGCGCCCATGCCCGGCTTGCGGCCGTGGAAGCCGATGTTGGAGGCGGAGTTCACGATGACGCCGCCGCCGTGCGCGCGCATGTGCTCGATCTCGTGCTTCATCGACAGCCACACACCGGTGGTGTTGACGGCGAAGACGGCGGCCCAGACATCGTCGTCCAGCTCGGAGCTGGGGCCGGGGCGGCCGACGATGCCGGCGTTGTTGAAGGCGATGTGCAGGCCGCCGTGGCGCTCCACGGTCGTCTCCACCATCCGCGCCACGTCGGCGGAGCGGGTGACGTCGGTGACGACGGCGGAGGCGGTGCCGCCCTCCTCCTCGATGAGCTTGACGGTCCCGTCGAGGTCCTCCAGGACGGGGCCGGCGACGACGACCGTGGCCCCGCCCCGGGCGAAGGTCAGCGCGGTCTGCCGGCCGATGTTGGATCCGCCGCCCGTGACCAGGGCGACCTTCCCGGTGAAGCGAGCAGTCATGTCGGGTTTCTCCTTAGAGCGAGTGAGCGAGTGAACGCGTGCGTGAAGGAACAGGTCGGGTAGGGGCGGGCGGCTAGGCACCCGCCGAGGTGAGCGGGGCCGCGGGCGCCGTCGCGGGCGGTTCCGCGCCCGGCGTCGGCTCCGGCCGGTCCGCACCGGCTGATCCGCCCGTAGCGCCGGCGGAGCCCGTACGCTCCGAAGGCCGCCGCCGCAGCACCAGCGCCGCCACGACCGCGCTCACCGCGAACGCCGCCGCCGCGACCGTCAGCGCGAACGCGTACCCGCCGCTCGTGGCCTCGGCCAGGCCCGTGCCGCCGTCCCGCAGGGCCGTCGTGCGGTTGGTGGCCAGGGAGACGAGGACGGCCAGGCCGACCGTCGGGCCGATCTCCATGGCGGTGTTCACGACGCCGCCCGCCAGCCCGGCCCGGTGGTCCTCGACGCCGTCCAGGGCGACGACGGTCGAGCCGGAGAAGACGCAGGCGATGCCGACGGGGAAGAGGATCAGGCCGATCAGCAGCGTGCCGAGGTAGGCGCTGCCGGCGTCGAGCATGCCGATCAGCAGCAGGCCGGCCGCGGCGAGCAGCAGCCCGCCCGAGGTGACGGCCCGGCCGCCGAAGCGGGCGATGAGCCGCCCGGCGAACAGCCCGGTCGCCAGTTGCGCGGCGCTGAAGGGCAGGAACGCCGCCGAGGTCAGCAGGGGCGAGACGTCCCGCACCTCCTGGAAATAGAGCGACAGCAGGAAGAAGATCGTGGACATGCCCGCCGCGCCGATGAACGTCGCCCACAGGGCCGTGGCCCGGCGCCGCCGCAGCAGGAAGCCCATCGGCACCAGCGGGTCGGACACCCGCAGCTCGACGGCGACGAACGCCGCGAGCAGCACGAGCCCGGCGAGCACCGGCAGCCACACCACCGTGGCGCCCCAGGACCGCTCGCCCGCCTCGACCAGTCCGTAGCTCATGACCGTCAGGCCCGCCGTCACCAGGACGGCTCCGGGCACGTCGAGCCGCACCCGCACCGGGGCGGGCCCGGTGGGCAGCAGCCGGCGGGCGGCGAGCACGGCGACGAGCGAGACGGCGACCGGCACCACGAAGGACCAGCGCCACGACACCCACGTCGAGACCGTCCCGGACAGCAGCATGCCCGAGGTCGCGCCGAAGCCGGCCAGCCCGCCCCACACGGCGAGCGCCCGCGCGTGCCGGCCCTCCTCCGGGTAGAGCGAGCGGACCAGGGACATGGCCGCCGGGGCGGCGAGCGCCGCGCCGACGCCCTGGAGGAAGCGGCCGCCGAGCAGCGCGGCGAAGCCCGGCGCGAGCCCGGCGGCCGCCGAGGCGAGCCCGAAGACGGCGGCGCCGGCGACCAGCGACCGGCGGCGGCCCAGCAGGTCCGCGAGCCGGCCGCCGAGCATCAGCAGGCCGCTGAAGGACAGCCCGTACGCGGCGCTGACGAGCGTCAGCTGGGCGCCGGACAGACCGAGGTCGCGCTGAATGGCCGGCAGCGCCGGCGACAGCATCGTGATGGCCAGGATCAGCACGACCTGCACGGCGCCCAGCAGGGCGAAGCCGCGTCCGGCGCGTGCGACGCCCGGGGCCGGTGCGGTACCGGAGGACATGGGGGCCTCTCTTTTCCGGTCTCAGGTGGCGGTGCTCGGGTGAGGTGTACGGGTGAGGTGTACGGGAGGGCCGGCGCGGCCGGCTGGACGGCCGCGCCACGCCCCTTGCCTAGGCGGGGAGTTGTACGGCCTGCGCGTGCCGGAAGACGTTCTTCGGGTCCCACTGCGCCTTGACCGTCTGGAGCTTGCGGTAGTTCCCCTTGAAGTACAGCTCGTGCCAGGGCACTCCGGAGCCGTTCCACTGCGGCGAATTCAGGTCGACGTCCGCGTAGTTGACGAAGCAGCCGTCGGTGACGTCCCCCGGTGTCGGCACCCCGCCGGTCGCCGCGTAGACGTCCTGGTAGAACTCCCGGATCCAGGCGAGGTGCCGGGCGTCGTCGGCGGCGTTCTGCCAGAAGGTGATGTAGTGCAGCTTCAGCACGGAGTCGCGCTGCGGCACGACGGTGTCGGCGGGCGCCACGGTGTTGACCTTCCCGCCGTACGTACTGATCATCACGACGGACATGGGGCCCTGGAAGTCGGTGCGGGTCAGGTGCTTGTAGAAGGCCTTGAGCTGCGCCTCGGGGAAGCCCTTGCGCATGTAGGCCGACTTGGCCTTGAAGCGGGTGGTCGGGTCGGGCGCCGTGAAGCCCGGCCAGTACGTGGTGGCGTGCAGCCAGGCGATCGTCCGCCGGTCGTCGACGCGGTAGTCCACGCCCGACCCCTTGTTGACGGCCGCGAGGAAGTCGTCGAGGAGCTTGGCCGAGTTCGGCGCCCCGGCGTCGATCTGGGTGGTCATGGAGAACGCGCCGGCCGACCTGTGGGTGGGCTTGAGCTGGCTGAAGAGGCTCGCGTAGGGCGAGCCGGGGGCGCTGTTGCGCTCGCACCACAGGCCGAAGTTGCGCAGGATCGTGGTGAAGGCCGCCTCGGTCATCCGCTCCCACGGCCAGGTGACGGTGGAGACGTGCAGCTCGGAGGGCGGCTGGGGGAGCAGCTTCGCGGGGTCCGCGCCGGAGGCGCCCGGCGAGCGCATCAAGTACTTGGTGACGACCGCGAGGGTGCCGCCGCCCGCCCCGGTGTGCGCCCACAGCAGATCGCGGTTGGGGTCGGTCTCCTCGCGGGTGGCGACGACCTTACGGGCCTTGCCGTTGCGGTCGACGACCACGGCCTCGACGCCGTACAGGTGGTCGACCACCAGTCCGTGCAGGCGGGCCAGCGCGCCGTAGCCGCCGCCCACGATGTGGCCGCCCGCCCCCACGGTGGGGCAGGTGCCGCCGGGTATGGTCACGCCCCAGCCCTTGTAGAGCGCGCGGTAGGCGTCGCCCAGGCGGGCGCCGGGCTCGATGAAGAAGGCCCGCCGGCCCGGGTCGTAGCCCACCTCGTCCATGCAGGACATGTCGATGACGAGCCGCACGCCGTCACCGGTCACGAAGTCCTCGTAGCAGTGGCCGCCGCTGCGCACGGCCAGTTGCCTGCCGCCGTCGACGGCCTCCTGGACGGCGGCCACCACATGGTCCGCCGTGCCGACGAGCCGCACGCTGTCGGGGGTGCCCACCCAGCGCCGGTTGGTGCCCCAGACGAGGTCCGGGTAGCGCCGGTCCGAGGGTTTGACGGTGACGGGGCCGAACGCCGGGACCACTGCCTCGCCGGCGCCCTCCGCCGCGCCGGTGGCCGTGGCCGGCGGGGCGCCCGGGAGGGTGCCCACCGTGCCGAGTACCGCCGCCGTCGCTCCGGCGGCGGCGGTACCGGCGAGAAAGCGACGCCGGGGGTACCCGGCGTCACGGGAGTTGTCGCGCATTCCGTTCTCACCTCAGGGCTTCAGTGCCGCAGCGCGTCGACCGCGCTGACCGCGTTGCGCCGCAGCACGGCGGTCATCGCCTCGAGCGTCGCGGCGAAGTCGGTGTCGAGTTCCCGCAGATAGGAGTTCTGGCCGAGCACGGCCTCCGACGGCGCGTCGGTGAGGGTGATGCTGAGCGTCAGGGTGAGGTTGCCGTGGGCGTCCTCACCGATCTGGTTGGTGATGGTGTGCAGGTCGGACGCGTCCGTGTGCCGGAAGGTGATCCGCCCCGACGTCTCGTCCGGGGTGACCCGCTGGACGAGCGTCCGGTCGCCGCGGGTGGCCTCGCGCAGGAACCCGTCGCCGTAGCGCTCCAGGATCCGGCACGAGGTGATGGCCGGGACGTAGCCGACCGGGTTCTCCGCCTTGTGGAGCAGCACCCGCCAGAGCTGCCCCCGGGTGGTGGCCGGCTTGCCGGCCTCTCCTGCGGTGTTGACCTGACGGGTCCACGAAAGCGTAATCATTCGTTCTCCTGATCGAGCGCCGGTCGAACTCCTCATCGATGCTGGCGCGAGAATTCTTCGATTTCGCGCACATCAACTTCAAGGTGCGTTCCAGGAGTTCGTCAGGTGACCCGGGGCGTGTCAGGTCGGCGCGGGCACCTGACGTAGTGCGCCGGAGGACCGGCACGGGCGGCGCTCCCGCGGATCAGGATGGAGCGCGTGACAACGCCTCGGCGGACCGCGAATGCCTTCCCCGGGAATGGTGAGAGCAGAAACAGGAGAGACACGATGTCCAAACGATTCGATGGCAAGGTCGTCCTGGTCACGGGTGGCGGCGAAGGCATCGGCCGCGCGGCCGCCTTCGCTTTCGCACGGGAGGGGGCCGAGGTCGTGGTCGCCGGACGGCACCCCGAGATGCTGCACGAGACGGTGGAGGAGATCAAGGCACTGGGTGGAAAGGCCAGTTGCGGGATAGCCGACGTCTCGGACACCGAGAAGGACGACGCGAAGGCCGTGGTAGCGGCCGTCGTGGCCCGGCACGGCCAGCTGGACATCGCCTTCAACAATGTCACCGAACTCGGCCCGGAGCAGCCGGTGGCGGAGATCGGCGAAAACGTCTGGGGCGAGACCCTGGCGGCGAATCTGACCGGTGTCTGGCTGTCGATGAAGCACGAGATCGCGCACATGGAGAAGAACGGCGGCGGGGTGATCGTGAATACCGCCAGCAATATCGGTTCCCAGGGCATGCTGCCGGGCCTCGGCGCGTATGCCGCCTCGAAGGCGGCGGTGAGCACGCTCACCCAGACCGCGGCGCGCGAGTACATCGACAAGGGCGTCCGTATCAACGCGATCAGCCCCTGCCCGCTGGGGCGCGGGGCGAAGGTCGAGGAGATCGCGGAGACGGTGCTGTGGCTGGCGTCGGACGAGGCGTCCTATGTGGTCGGCCACGATCTCGTACTCGACCGCAAGACCGCCGTCTGAATTCCCGCCCTTCCCCCCTTCCCCCCTTCCCCCCGCCCCCTCCTTCCCCCCTCCCCCTTATTCCCTTTCCCCAGCCCCGGCCCGGAAGCGGCGGGCAGGCCGAAGTCGAGAGGACAGCGAGACGTGGCCAACATCCTCATCGCCGGAGGCGGCATCGGCGGCCTCGCCGCGGCGATCTCCATCGCCCGGCAGGGCCATACGGTGACCGTCCTGGAGCGCAGCGAGGTCTTCGGGGAGGTCGGGGCCGGCATCCAGCTGGGCCCCAACGCCTTCCTCGCCCTCGACCGCCTGGGCGTCGGCACGGCGGTCCGCGAACGGGCCGTGCTCATCGACGAGTTGCGGTTCATGGACGGTGTCACCGGCGAGCGGGTCGCCTCCATGCCGCTGACCGGCGCCTACCGCGAGCGCTTCGGGAACCCGTACGCGGTCGTCCACCGCGGCGACCTCTACCAGGCGCTGCTCGACGCCTGCCGGGCCCACCCGGGCGTCCTCCTGCTCGGCGGCAACTACGTGGTGCGGTACGCCCAGGACCACGCCGGCGTGACCGCGGTGACCTGCACCGGGCGGGAGTTCCACGGCGACGCCCTGATCGGCGCCGACGGCATACGCTCGGCCGTCCGCCGGCAGCTCGTCGGCGACGGCGCCCCGCGGGTGTCGGGTCACACCATCTACCGGTCGGTGATCCCCATGGAGCGGGTGCCGGAGGAGCTGCGCTGGAACAGCGTCACCCTCTGGGCCGGCCCCAAGGGGCACTTCGTGCACTACCCCATCGCGCGCGGCAAGTCCCTGAACCTGGCCGCCACCAGGGACGACGCGGCCACGGAGGCGATGACGGGCGTACTGGTCGACGCGGGCCAGGTGGCCGCCGAGTTCCCCGACCTCGGGGACGCGGCCCGGCGCCTGCTGGCGCTCGGCGAGAACTGGCGGGCGTGGGTGCTGTGCGACCGCGACCCGATCGCCGGCTGGACGGACGGCCGGGTGGCGCTGCTCGGGGACGCCGCGCACCCGATGCTCCAGTACGCGGCGCAGGGCGCGTGCATGGCCCTGGAGGACGCGGTGCTGCTCGGCGAGGCCCTCGCGGGCGCCGAAGGGGGCGAGCCCGCGTTCGGGCGGCGGCTGGAGAAGTACAACGCCGGGCGCCGCGAACGCACCTGCCGCACCCAGTTGGTGGCCCGGGAGATGGGCAGGCAGCTCTACCACCCGACGGGCGAGGCGGCCCTGGCCCGCAACGAGATGCTGTCCTCGCTCAGCGCCGAGGACCTCTACGACAAGGTCGACTGGCTGCACGCCGGCGTGCGCTGACCCGCCGCGCGCGGGAACGCCGAGGAGCCGCCCCCGGGGGTACCGGGGGCGGCTTCCGGCTGCTCACGGCCGTGGGTCAGTGGCCGCCGCGGTGGCCGTCATGGCCGTCGTGGTGACCGCCGTGGTGACCGCCGTGGTGACCGTCGTAGTGGTCGTCACCGCGGTAGCCGTCGTGGCCGTGGTGGCCGCGCCCGTGCCCGTGCCCGCTCTCACGGTTGAACGAACCGTTGCCCGAGATGATCGGGAGTTCGTCCAGGATGTGCGACAGCGGGTCGTCGCCGTCATGGATCGTGGAGTTCTCGGTGCAGGTCTGCTGCTGCTGCGAGGACAGGATCGGGATGTCCTGGAGGCCGATGTTGAGCAGGGCCAGGAGCGACTGCGCGCCGAGCTTTCCGATGCCGATGCAGGGCTTGTTGAGGGAGCCGTTGACCAGGCCCATCTGGGGGCTCATATAGCCGCCCGTGTAGGTGTTGCCGTACTCCTGGTGCGCGCCGTTCGCGTTGGCCACGTCATCGCTGTTGCCCACCGCCATCGCCGGGGCGGTCGAGACGCCGGCCGCGGAAGCCACGAGCGCCGTTGTGGCCAGTACTTTCTTGATCACGCTATTCCTTCGCTCTGGTCGATATACGGGAGCGCTCTGGCTAACTCGGTAAATCCGCGAAGGTTATCGCCATTCACCCCATCGGCCCACCGATGCGGCCCGATCAGAATAAGTACGCCCGCGCACCCGGACGCGGAAAACCCCCGGCCGCGGGGCCCGCACACCCGCGGCCGAGGGAATTCCGGACCTGCGACTACTTCAGGCCGTGCCCGCCGAAGCCGCCGTGACCGTGGTCACCGAAGCCACCGTGGCCGTGGTCACCGAAGCCGTTGTGGCCGTGACCGCCGAAGCCGCCGTTCCCGTGGTCGCCGAAGCCCTTGTGGCCACCGTTCGAGTGGTTGCCCGAGCCGTTCCCGGAAATGATCGGGATCTCGTCGAGGAGGTGCGAGAGCTGGTCGTCCCCGTCCTTGATCGTGGAGTTGTCGGTGCACTGCTGCTGCTGCTGCGACGTGGCGATCGGGATGTCCTGGAGGCCGATGTTGAGCAGGGCCAGGACGGACTGGATACCGAGCTTGCCGATACCCAGGCACGGCTTGTTCAGCGTGCCCTGGATAAGGCTCATCTGCGGGCTTTCCTTGCCACCGGTCTTGGTGTTGCCGTAACCGGTCTTGGCGGCGTTGCCGTTGGCGACGTCATCGTCGTTGCCGATCGCCAGGGCGGGACCGGCGAGGGTGCCGACCGCGGATGCCGTCAGGGCGGCCGTGGCGATTACCTTCTTGAGCACGTCTATGCCTTTCGATCGTGTAGCGCCCCCACTGGGAAAGCGTTCTGAATAACTCCGGCCTTATGCAGAGGTTCCGGGCTTTCACTCATTCGAGCCATCGGCTCCGCCGCCCGAAGAAATTGATATGACGGGATCTCTTATGACCGGCGCTATTCACCGGGCGGCGGCCGGACCGTTCGGCACGAGGGCGCCGCGGGGCCGGCGCGGACCGCGGCCCGGGGCTGCCGGGCAGGTCACGGGCGGTGCCCCGGCCCGTGTTCGAAACAGCGCCCGGCGCGATCACGAAAATGTACGTATTACGTGCCGGTGGTGTCGCGGTCCCCCGTGCGCCCTCCGCCGGGCCCGCTTCCTGCGGCATGATCTCCACTCCCCACATCACGCGCGGCGGCGGTTCGAGGGAGACCGTCCGGGATCGGGCCGACCGTGTGCCGGAGCCAAGTACCGGCTGGGGACGGAAGGTTCACAACGACATCGGGAGAGACCCATGGGCAGCAGCACCCCCCAGGCGCGCAGGAGCGACACCCGTGAGCGCATCCAGAAAACGGCCCTGGACCTCTTCGTCTCGCGTGGTTACGAGAAAACGTCGCTGCGGGAGATCGCCGAGGAGCTCGGCGTCACCAAGGCGGCGCTGTACTACCACTTCAAGACGAAGGAAGACATCCTCAGCGCGATCTCCGAGGAGCTGGGCCGTCCGGTCGACGAACTCATCGCCTGGGCGAAGGAACAGCCACCCGGCCTGGAGACGCGGCGCGAGCTGCTGATCCGCTACAGCGCGGCCCTGAAGTCGGCCATCCCGATCTACCACATCCTCCAGGAGAACCAGGCGACGCTGCGGGACCTCGCCGTCGGCCAGACGCTGCGCGAGCGGGTGGAGTCCATCGCCCGCCTGATGCACGCGGGCGGCGTCCCCTTCGACACCCACGTACGGGTCGCCAGCGCCCTGCTGACCGTCCACTTCGGGGCGTTCACGCTGGACGAGGTGGGCGGCACGGAGGAGCAGAAGCGGCAGGCACTCCTCGCCGTGGCCCTGGAGACCCTGGACTCGGCCGGGGCGGGCGCGCCCGAGGGGGCCGCCACCGAGGCCGCGCAGGCCGTCAGCTCCCGTAAGGGCTGACCGGGCCCGGACGGAGGGCCCGTACGGCACCGGGCCGGAGCGGCACCCCGCCGCTCCGGCCCGGTCGTCTGCCTGGCCCGGACGGTCAGTTGTTGACGTCCTGCGGGAAGACCAGCTGCTTGCCCATCCACTCCATGGCGGGGGAGATCTCCCGCCGCCAGGTGGTGAAGTTGTGGCTGCCCTCGGCCAGGATCATCTTGTCCGCCTTCATCGGGGGCTTCACCGCGTCCAGGAAGCGCTCCGTCTCCTTCAGGTTCTTCTCGCCGTGCAGGCTGCTGGTGACGAGCACGGTGGCGCGGGGCGGCGGCAGGTTCCTCAGCCGCCAGATCAGGTCGTGCTCGTGGCGCCGCTGCTTCGCGTCCGGCCCCTTGCCGAAGAGGTCGCCGGTGGTGAGGTCGGTGCCGACCTTGTAGTCGCCGGAGAGGGCGGCGGCGGCCGGGTAGACATCCGGCTGGCGCATGGCGAGCAGCAGCGAGCAGGTGCCGCCCGAGGAGTAGCCGAGCGCGCCCCAGGCGCTCGCCTTGTGGCCGACCCGGTAGCCGCTGCGGAGCGCTTCGGGCAGGTCCTTGGTCAGGAAGGTCTCGGCCTGCGGGCCGCCGGGGACGTCCACGCACTCGGTGTCGCGGGGCATCGCGATGTTCGGCGAGAGCATCACGACCACGGTCGGCTGCATCTTGTTCTCGGAGATCAGCTTGCTCGCCGTCCTCGGCACCTGGAGGTGCTGGGCGAGGCTCTCGGTGCCGCCGGGGTAGCCGGTGATGGTCACGATCACGGGGAAGCGCTGACGCTCGTACTGCTTCTGGAAGTACTGCGGGGGCAGGTAGACGAACGCGGGGGCGGCCGCCTGGGCCCGGCGGCCGATGATCTTCACCGACTCCATCCTGCCGACCTGGTCCGGCGGGCCCTTGGGCAGCCCGGCCTTCTCCAGGCCCTCCGGCGCGCCGGGCTGCACCAGCCCGCCCTTGCCGGTGTCGACCCGGGCGCCGGTGCCGGTGAGGTCCGTGGCGCCGGTGACCTGGCCCTGCGAGCGGTCGTACTTGCCGATCAGCTGGCCCCAGGTGCCGTAGAAGCTCTGCGCGGAGTTCACCGCGAGCAGCACCGCGGACATGATCGTCACCTGGGTGGTGAGGATCGCGCCGAGCCGGCCCAGCACCGGCAGCGCGCCGCGCCCGGAGAGCCGGGGCCACAGCCAGACCGTGAGTCCCACGCACAGCAGGGCGACGAAGACCACCGTGTACAGAAGCGACCTGCTGGTCAGGCCCATGCGCCCCTCAACTCCCTGCCCCCGCGACGGGCACTCGTGTTCGGTCCGGCCATGCTCACCGAAGAAGAGGCCGTAATGGGTGGACAGGGTTGCTCTGGACCCATTTCTTCCCCTCCTCTTGTCCTGCCCGTGTCCTGTGCGCCCACCCCCGTTAGCGGGCGCGAAACCGGACCCCCGGGGCGCCGAAAGCGACAACGAACCTCCCTGTGGCCGGTTACCGGCCCCGTCCGGGGGTGGGTACGAGCCGCGCTGGGCAGGAAGGGCTGCATGGGCGACGTCTTCTTGCGCAGGTTGAGCCGGTGGCAGGCCGAGCAGTACCGCGAGCAGCTCGCGGATCTGCACGGAGCGGCGTACGGGAGCCCGCCGGGCGAGGCCCTCCGCGACCGCGCCCCCTTCCTGGAACAGCTCGCCGACGCCTCCGGGCGGCCCGGCTTCGACCTGGTGCTCGCCGACGGCGGGGGGCCGGTGGGCTGCGCGTACGGCTACCCGGCGGCGCGGGACAGCGCCCTGTGGCGCGACTTCGCCGGACCGGTCCCCGAGGAGCTGGAGGAGCTGACGGCCGCGGGCCGCGTCTTCGTCCTCGCCGAGCTGATGGTGCTGCCCCGCCACCGCCGCCAGGGCCTCGGCAGGCGGCTGCACGACCGGCTGCTGTCGGGCAGCGGCGCGGCACTGGCGGCGGTGGTCCTCGCGCCGATGGACGCCCGGAGCCAGGCGGTCCGCGCGGCCCGCCGCTCCTGGGGCTGGGCGGCGGCCGGCACCCTCCGGCCGGCCGCGCTGGGCGGGCCGGCGCCGGAGGTGTTCACGCGGCCGCTGCGCAGATGACCGCGGGCCGGGGCGGGGCCCGGGGCGAGGCGCCCCCGCGGCCCCTTCGCCCTCTGGCCGAACACCCCCTTCCGCTGGATGGTGGGGGGACGGCCCCACGGCCGGCGGAGCGGTGGGGCAGCGGGAGGGGAGCGCGCATGACCGAGGACGTCGGCACGGCCCGGGCCACCACCAACCGGTACCTCAGCGGCCTCTACGCGCCCGTGCGCGAGGAGATCACCGCGGTCGACCTGCCGGTGACCGGCCGGCTGCCCGAGTCGCTGCGCGGCCGCTATCTGCGCAACGGCCCCAACCCCCTCGGCGACCCGGACCCCGCCACGTACGGCTGGTTCGGCGGCGAGGGCATGGTGCACGGTGTGCGGCTGCGCGACGGCAACGCCGAGTGGTACCGCAACCGCTGGGTCCGCTCCGACGCGGTCGCCGGGCAGCTGGGCGAGAAGCTGCTGCACGGACCGCGCCACCTGGACCTGGACTTCGCTCCCAACACGCACGTCCAGCGGTTCGCCGGGCACCTGCTCGCGCTGGTCGAGGGCGGTTCGCTGCCGTACGAGCTGGACGACGAGCTGCACACGATCGGCCCGTTCGACTTCCACGGCACGCTGCCCGGCGGGCTGGCCGCGCACACGGTGATCGACCCGGCGAGCGGCGAGCTGCACACCGTCGCGTACTGCGTGGCCCGGCCGTACGTGCAGTATCTGGTCGCGGGCACGGACGGCCGGGTGCGGCACCGGGTGGACATCCCCGTCGAGGGGCACCCGCTCATGCACGACTTCTCGCTGACCGAGCGGCACGTCCTGCTGTACGACCTGCCGGTCGTCTACGCCGCTCCCGAGCCGGGCGGCGAGTTCCGCGCGCACTGGGACGACGCGCGCCCCGCGCGCCTGGGCGTGCTCCCGCGCGACGGGGGCGCGAAGGACGTGCGCTGGCTGGAGATCGACCCGTGCTTCGTCTTCCATCCCATGAACGCCCATGAGCGGGACGGTGTGATCACCGTTCATCTCGTCCGCTACGAACGCCTCTTCGACGCCCGCGCGGAGGGTCAGGTGACCCCCTCGCGGCTGGAGCGCTGGACGGTCGACCTGGCCGCGGGGTCGGTGCGGCGGGAGTTGGTCGACGACCGCCCGGTGGAGTTCCCGCGCGCGGACCCGCGCCGGCTGACCGGCCGGAACCGCTTCGGCTACGCGATGCTGGAGCCGTCCGGCCTCGTGAACTCCGCGGCCACGCACGCGACGGGCGGCGCCGGCGTGGACCGGCTGGGGGCGGGGCTGGTCAAGTACGACCTGGAGCGCGGCACGAGCGAGTGCTTCCTGGTCCACCCCGCGGGCGACGTCGGCGAGGGCGCGTTCGTCCCCGCCGCCCCGGACGCGGCGGAGGACGACGGCTGGGTGCTGGCCTACGCCTACGACCCGGAGCGCGCGGCGTCGGACCTGGTGGTGCTGGCCGCCCAGGACTTCGCGGCGGGCCCGGTCGCGAGGGTGCACCTGCCGGTGCGGGTGCCGCTGGGCTTCCACGGCAACTGGATCCCTGACGCCGAGTGAGCAGGCGGGCGGGGCGGCCGGTGAGCGGGAGCGGGCGGAAAGACCGCCGAAAAGGGCGGAAGGAAGGGAGAAATCCCCTCGCGGGGGCACACGGGTGCGAGTGGAGGCGGGGACTTTCCCCCAACGGTGTTTGCGGGGGAAGGCTTATGAGGGTCCTGAGCACGCTGGGGCGGGTGCGACAGCTAGCCTTACCTAGCCGTCCGGACACGGGACTTTTCCCCGCACTACGGACATTTCATAGCTCCCGAGACATGTGAAGGACTTCTCCCCATGGGCATTCGGAGTCTGCTGCGGAACGCGTTCGGCCGGTCCAGGACAGCGACAGCCGAGCGCGACGAACCCGGCCTGCCCCAGCAGAACGCGGGTCAGGCCGACGTCGACGGCGGGGAACCGGCCGCTGCCGGACCCGCCCCCGGGAAGGAGCCCGCCGGCACCGCGGCGACCGTACCGGCACCGGCCGCGGAGCCGGCGCCCACGGGCGGGCGGGACGAGGACGAGGCCGCCGGGGTGACGGCACCCGCGGCACCCGCCGGAGCGCCGGCCATCGCCCGGCCGCGGGCCTCCGCCGAGGGGGCCGTGCCGGAGCCGGCCGCCGAGCCCGTCGCCCCGGCCGCCGCCGAGCCGGCCGAGGCCCTCCGGGCGCCGGTGCCCGCGCAGCCCCGTCCGGCCGCCGCGGACACGGTCCCCGACCCCGGCCCGCTCGGCCCCACGCCGGGCCCGGTGCCCCACCCGGACCCGCTGCCCCAGCCGGAGCCCTCGCCGACCCCGATGCCGGCCCCCAAGCCCGTCCCCGAGCCGGACCCGGTGCCCGCGCCGCACCCCGAGCCGCTGCCGGAGCCCGAGCCCACCCCGCGCCCCGCGCCGCCCCGCCCGGAGCCCGTGCCCGGCCCCACGCCGGAGCCGTCCCCCGCGATGCCGCCGCGCGAGCAGGCCCCGGCGGTGAGCCTGGAGAAGCTGGAGCGGACCGCGCCCGCGCTCGTCAGCCTCTACAAGGAGGCCAAGGTCTCCCTGGAGAAGCAGGGGCTGGCCGGGCAGCGGGCGGCCGTCTACCTGGTCCTCGACCGCTCGGGTTCGATGCGCGAGTACTACAGGAACGGCACCGTGCAGCACCTCGCCGAGCAGGTCCTCGGCCTGTCGGCGAACCTCGACGACGACGGCACCGTGCCCGTCGTCTTCTTCTCCACCGACGTCGACGGCGTCGCCGAGCTGAGCCTCACCGACTACGCGGGCCGCATCGAGGAACTGCACGCCGGCATGGGGCACATGGGCCGCACCAACTACCACTGGGCGATGGAGGCGGTGATCGAGCACTACCGGAAGTCGGGTGCCACCGACCCCGCGTTCGTCGTCTTCCAGACCGACGGCGGGCCGTACAGCAAGCCCGCGGCCGAGCGCGCGCTCTGCCAGGCCGCGGAGCTGCCGATCTTCTGGCAGTTCGTCGGCTTCGGCGACCCGGAGGGCAAGGGCTTCGACTTCCTGCGGAAGCTGGACGACCTGCCGGTGCCGGAGAAGAGGGTCGTGGACAACGCGGGCTTCTTCCACGCGGGACGGGATCCGCGGGCGCTCGGGGACGCGCGTCTGTACAAGGAACTGATGGTGGAGTTCCCGGACTGGCTGACGGAGGCGCGGGCGGCGGGGATCGTGCGCGACTGATCCGCCGGGGCGGGTTGCCGGGCGGGCTGAAAATCAGCCCGTCCGGCGCTTGAGGACACCGCGCGTCAGCGCGGAACGGGGGCCCGGGGGCGAAGCCCCCGGTTACGGGAAGGGGCGGGGCGGGGACAAGGCCCCGCGCAGCGCCCCCCACCGGCTCGCCCCGCTCACGGCGCCGGCAGCTCCACCGTCACCCGCAGCCCACCCCCCACCGCCGGCACAGCCCGCACCACCCCCCGTGCGCCCGCGCGATCGACCGCACGATCGACAACCCCAGCCCCGCCCCCGCGCCCCCCGTCCGTTCCCGGCCACGCCCCCGGCGGAACGGCTCGAAGAGGCCGTCCACGTCCGCCGCCGCGACCACCGGGCCGGTGTTGCGCACGGAGAGCCGGCCCGGTTCGACCCGGACCTCGACGGTGCCGCCCCGGTGGTTGTACTCGACGGCGTTGCGCAGCAGATTGCCGGTCAGCTGGGCGAGCAGCACCCGGTTGCCCCGCAGCGGCGCCGGCCCCGCCGCCACGTCGATCCGGACCTCCTGCCGCCCGGCGCGGCCCGCGACGGCCGCCACCTCCTCCTCGACCACCTCGGCCAGGTCGACCGGGTCCCGCCGCTCCAGCCCGCGCTCGCTGCGGGCCAGCGCCAGCAGCCCGTCGATGAGCCGCTCCGAGCGGCGGTTCGCGGCGAGCAGGACCTCCCTGGTCCGGGCCAGCTCGGCCGGTGAGGGGTCGCCGTCCAGGCCCACCTGGATCGCCGCCCGCTGGGTGGCCAGCGGGGTCCGCAGCTCGTGCGAGGCGTTGGAGACGAAGCGGCGCTGGCTGTCGAACGCCGCGTGCACCGGCCGCAGCGCCCGGCCGGCGATCCACCAGCCGACGCCCACCGCGAGCAGCGCGGTGACCAGCAGCGCCACCCCGGACCAGAGCACCAGCTCGCGGGAGGCGGCCGCGCTGACGTCACCGGAGACGCGGTAGACCGTGGAGACGGTGGCCTCCCGGGTGTCCGACGGCAGCAGCGGCCCCGCGGACTCCGTCCGCCGCACCGGCACCGCCAGCCGCGCGATGGTCCCCGCCCGCTCGCGCGTCCCGGCCCGCGAGAGGAGGTTGACGGTGAGCAGCAGCAGCCCGCCCAGGACGACGAAGACCGCGCCGAAGGCGACGGCGATCCGCGTCCGGGCGGCCGTGGGGGCGAGCAGCCGGAGCGGGCTCACAGGGCGTACCCGACGCCCTGCACGGTACGGATCAGCGGCGGCTCGCCGAGCTTGCCGCGCAGCTTGCTCATGGCGACGCGCACCGCGCCCGTGAACGGGTCGGCGTGCGCGTCCCAGGCCCGCTCCAGCAGTTCCTCGGCGCTGACGACCGCGCCCTCGGCCTCCAGCAGGATCTGGAGCAGCGAGAACTCCTTGGGCGAGAGCTCCAGCGCCCGGCCGTCCCGCTCGGCCGTCCGCCGCACGGTGTCCAGCCGGACGCCGTCCCGCTCCAGGAGCGGCGGCGCGGGGCGCGCGCTGCGCCGCCGGAGCGCCCGTACGCGCGAGACCAGCTCGGGGAACTCGAAGGGCTTGGGCAGATAGTCGTCCGCCCCGAGGTCGAGGCCCGCGACCCGGTCCTCCATGCTGCCGGCGGCGGTGAGCATCAGGATCCGGGTGCGGGAGCCGGTGCCGACGAGGTGCCGGGCGACGTCGTCGCCGTGCACCCGGGGCAGGTCGCGGTCGAGGACGACGACGTCGTAGTCGTGGAGGGAGAGGTAGGCGATCGCGGCGTCGCCGCTGTAGACGGTGTCCACGGCGAAACCGGCCCGGCGGAGGCCGGTGGCCACGATCTCGGCCAGCGTCTCCTCGTCCTCGGCCACCAGTATCCGCATGACGTCGTCCCTCTCCTTCGGTGCGCCCCCTTCCAGGATGAGGGTGTACAGGAGGAGATGTTTCGCAAATGTCTCCTTATACGGCGACTATGCGGCGACTACGGGGCGGCTGTGCGAGGCCGGCGCGGCGACCGCCCGAGGCCGCCCCGGCGGCCGCCATGGCGACCACCCGAGGCTCGCGCGACGGCTCTGCGACGGCGGGCCCCCCGGAGGGCGGGGCGCCGCCGCCCGCCCTCCACGCCACCCGCGCCCGGGAACGCCCCAGCGCGCCCCTTCCCCGCCGTGACGGACGGCCCACCGACTGGCTACGCTGGGTAGCCGTAGGATCACGCTACGGATTCCGGAGTGACTTCCGGACGCCGGGGCGCGAGACCACGGAGGGGGAGGGGAACCCGGGTGGCGGGAGTGGCGGGAGGGCACCTCCCGCCACCTGGGTACACACGCACTCGCGGAACGGCCGCTACGGCCGCTGCGTCTCGCTACGGCTCGCTACGACCAGAGGCCCAGCAGGAAGGGGTACGCACCGAGGATCTTCGCCGGCCCCTGGATCACCTCGCGGAAGGTGAAGACGAGGTACTGGTCGCCCTTCGTGGCGAAGTAGTGCATCTCGTCGCCGACGGCGGCCGAGGCGATCGTGTCCGGGCTCCGGAAGTCCTCGGGCACATGCTCCAGGACGAGCTCGCGCACCTCACGCCCGTACCGCCCGTCCGGCACGTCGACGGTCGCCGTGCCCTTCTCACCGAACACCAGATAGCGCGAGCCGTCCGGGGCCGCGCCCACCGCCTTCAGCGGCCGGCCGGTCCGGCCCAGCTCCTCCTCGGGGAAGTAGAGCCCGAGCGGCACGTCTCTGGAGCCCCGCTCGGAGAACTCGACCGCGAGGTCGCCCTTCACCCCCAGGTAGGGGTGGAACCGGCCCCTCGGTGTGGTGGTGACGAAGTCGAAGCCGTCGTGGAACTCCTTCGGCAGGTGCGGGAACTGCTCGGCGATCTTCCGCGGCCCGCCCTCGACCCGGTTCCGCTGCGAGAACCGCACGACCTCGTCGCCCCGGAAGCCGTCGAAGCGTATGTACGGCGTCCGGTCGATCCCCGGCACCCACTTCGACACAGTGCCGAACACCCCGCCGGTGGCCTCCAGGGTCGACTTGAAGACGCTGGTCACCGCAGTGACCAGACCGCCCGGGTCCGGCTCCACGACCAGCCCGGCCAGCGCGTCGAAGGTCCTCTTCGCGCCACGCGGCTCGACCGGCTCGAAGTGCCACTGCTGGGCGGCCCTGCCCGCGTCCGTGCGCTCGTGCCACTGGTCGATCACGACGCCCTCGGCCGGGGCGTCGCTCCGGGCGTTCAGCCACAGCCCGCTGTGGACGTTCGAGAAGCGGTGCAGGTCCATGTTGGTGAGCAGCCAGGTCTGGCTCCGGTACGCCGGGCTGTTCTCCTCCAGGTGCTCCTGGACCACGGGCGCCCCGGCCTCCCTGCTGTAGCGCCGGGCCTGTAAGTACCGTCCGCTGTGCTGGTTCTGGATGCGGTACGTGTCCTTGCCGCCCTGGCCGGGCTCCAGCCGCCACGCCTGACTCGCCCGCAGCGGCCAGTCGTGGAGCTTCTCCTGGACGATCGCCGCCGGGGCGTCCTTGCTGGCGTCCTTCACGGTCAGATAGAGCCCGGTCTTCTCGTTCCTGAGCAGATACGCGGACGTGGTGCCGACGCTCATGGACCCTCCTCGAAGCGGGACGGCGACGGAACACCGACTGTTCCGGCGGCTGCTCACCCTAGGAGCCGCCCCGCCCCGGGTCGACCACGCCGAACCGGCCGGTGCCGGGCCGGATCCAGCCGTTCCGAATCGCCGCGGAGCAGGGCAGGGACCGGCTCGGCCCGCCGTCCGGCCCACCGGCCCGCCGACGATCCGGCGCGGCTCGCCGGCCACGCCCGGTACGCTGCTCCCGCGCCGGCCCGGACGCGCGGACTGGGGGCGAAAGCACGTACTGACCACGGGCGGTGCCGCACCGATGGTCAACACCCTGCCGTCCTTCGCCGCCGAGCCGCTCGGCCACCCCTCCGCGGCGGCCGGATTCGCCGCCAACGCCGTGATCACCCTGGGTGTACCGGCACTCCCCGGGTGGGCACACCGGTCCCTGCGACGCCACGTGACCACACCCTGAACAACGTCACCCTGCGTACCCGCACGGTCACCGATCAGGCCCCGTCTCAGTGGGCATCGTAAGAGTGTGAGCAAAGAAAACCCCCCCGCGCTCCCTGCCCCCACTCCCCCGCCGCCCGGTCACGCGGGCCCGGTCAGCTACGCCGTCGACACCCGCACCGACCGGCTCGGGCAGGTCATGGACCGGCACGCCGGACGGCTCCAGCTCCGCCCTCCCCAAGGCGGCGTCGAGTGGGACTGCCCTCCCGAGTACGCCCGCCCCGCGTCCGAGGCCGAGACCCTGCGCGCCCGCGTGGCCCGGCTGAACGCCGAGAGCAGGTGGGGGCTTTGACCGCGCGCACGGTGTTCCTGTTCGGCACCTGGACCCTCCAGCCCGACCGGGAGCCGGACGCGGAGCCGATCACGTACGCCATGCAGTGCGCGGTCTGCGAGGAGAGTTCCGCCGTCGTCGAGGACCTGACGCACGCACAGGGCTGGACCTTCCGGCACGCGGGCCGGAACCCCTCGCACCACACCTACCGGGAGGTGATCACCAGGCCCTGGCGCGCGTGGATGGCCGAACCGCCCCCCACCGCGCACCGCACCTGACCACCGGACCGTCACCCGGCCGCGGACACCCGGGCGCCGGCGCCCTTCGCTGCCCAGCCGACAGCGCAGCACAGGGCCGGCGCTCGGATACGCTAAAGACCTCTGTACACCGCGACCAGGGAGCAGCCGGAAATGGCTCGACACCTCATCACCAGCGCCCTTCCGTACATCAACGGGATCAAGCACCTGGGCAACATGGTGGGGTCCATGCTCCCGGCGGACGTGTACGCCAGGTACCTCCGCCAGACCGGCCGCGAGACGCTCTACATCTGCGCCACCGACGAGCACGGCACCCCGGCCGAGCTGGGCGCCAAGGAGCTCGGCCTGCCCGTGGCCGAGTTCTGCGCCAAGCAGCACGACGCCCAGAAGGCGATCTACGACGGCTTCGCCCTCTCCTTCGACTACTTCGGCCGCAGCTCCTCGCCGGAGAACCGGGAGATCACCCAGCACTTCGCCCGCCGGCTCCAGGAGAACGGGTTCATCGAGGAGCGCTCGATCCGCCAGGTCTACTCCCTGGCCGACGGCCGCTTCCTGCCCGACCGCTACATCGTCGGCACCTGCCCGCACTGCGGCTACGACAAGGCCCGCGGCGACCAGTGCGAGAACTGCACCCGCGTCCTCGACCCCACGGACCTGATCGACGCCCGCTCGGCGATCAGCGGCAGCAGCGAGCTGGAGGTCCGCGAGACCACGCACCTCTTCCTCCTCCAGTCGAAGCTCCAGGGCGAGGTCGAGGCCTGGATCGACGAGCACGGCAAGGACTGGCCCGTCCTGGCCTCCTCGATCGCCCGCAAGTGGCTGACCGAGGGCCTGAACGACCGCGCGATCACCCGTGACCTGGACTGGGGCGTCCCCGTCCCGGCCGACACCTGGCCGGAGCTGGCCGCCGAGGGCAAGGTCTTCTACGTCTGGTTCGACGCCCCGGTCGAGTACATCGGCGCGACGAAGGAGTGGGCGGCCCAGGACCCGGAGAACCGCGACTGGAAGTCCTGGTGGTACGAGGCGACGGACGTCCGCTACACCCAGTTCATGGGCAAGGACAACGTCCCGTTCCACACGGTGATGTTCCCCGCCACCCAGCTCGGCACCCGCGAGCCCTGGAAGAAGGTCGACTACGTCAAGGCCTTCAACTGGCTGAACTACTACGGCGGCAAGTTCTCCACCTCCCAGAAGCGCGGCGTCTTCACGCACGACGCCCTGGAGCTGCTGCCCGCCGACTACTGGCGCTACTTCATGATGGCCAACGCCCCCGAGTCGGACGACACCTCGTTCACCTGGGAGCTGTTCTCGGCCACCGTGAACAAGGACCTCGCCGACGTCCTGGGCAACTTCGTCAACCGCGTCCTGTCCTTCTCGAAGAAGCGCTTCGGCGAGCAGGTCCCGGCCGGCGCCGAGGCGGGCGAGGCCGAGGCCGCCCTGGGCCGCGAGATCGCCCAGCTGCTCCAGGAGTACGAGGAGCACATGGAGGCCATGCAGTTCCGCAAGGCGGCGCAGGCCCTGCGCGCCCTGTGGAGCGCGGGCAACTCCTACCTGGAGGCCAAGGCCCCCTGGCTGGAGATCAAGACCGACCCGGACGCCGCGGCCCTCACGCTGCGCACGGCGATGAACCTGATCCACCTGTACGCGGTGATCTCGGAGCCGTTCATCCCGCAGTCGGCGTCGGCCCTGCGCCTGGCGTTCGACCTCGCCGACGACACCCGGACGTGGGTCACGGCGGACGAGGCCCGCTCGCTGTCCTTCGTCCCGGCCGGTACGCCGTTCAGCGTCCCCCCGGTGCTCTTCGCGAAGATCACCGAGGAGGACCTGGAGTCCTACCGCGAGCGCTTCGGCGGCGGCGACGAGGCCGCGTGACCGTGTGAGACACCCGCCGGGCGGACGCCCGGCACACGACGAGGGCCCGGGACCTTTCGGTTCCGGGCCCTCGTTTATGCGCGTTGATCGATCGGCAATCGTTCGTTGAAGCCGTCCCGGCAGGCTGGAACACGTTCGAGTCACGGGGGAAGACGGGGAACGAGGAAGAGCAGTGTTCGTAAAGCGCATCACCGTGAGCGTCCACGCCACCGACGAGCTCAGCCGGGCCCGCTTCGTCCGCAGGCTCCGCGAGCTGCCCGAGGTGCGCGTGGTGCGCGGGCCGGGGGACGTCGAGGTCGTGCTGATGGGGGCGGACGACGCCGCCGCCGCGGCCGAGCTGCGCCGGCGGGCCCGGGACGGCGGGGCACCGGTGGTGCTGGTCGCGGAGGAGCTCGGCGAGACGGAGCTGATGGCGGTCGCGGAGTACGGGGTGCGGTCCGTGCTGTGGAACCGCCGGCTCACCCAGGGGCGGCTGGCGCGCGCCGTGCACGCCGCGGCGGGCTGCTGCCCCAGGCTGCCGCTGGTGACGGCACTGATGTGACGGCCGCGTACGCGCGAGGGCCCGGAACCATATCGGCGGTTCCGGGCCCTCGCGCGTACGTACGCCTTACTGGGCGGGCTTGGCCTGCGGCGCCTTGCGCAGCGACAGGTGGAGCTCCTTCAGCCGGGACTCGTCGACCTCGCTCGGGGCGCCCATCAGCAGGTCCTGGGCGTTGCCGTTGAGCGGGAAGGCGATGGTCTCGCGGATGTTCGGCTCGTCGGCCAGCAGCATCACGATGCGGTCGACGCCCGGGGCGATGCCGCCGTGCGGCGGGGCGCCGAACTTGAAGGCGCGCAGCATGCCGCCGAACTCCTTCTCGACCTCCTCGTTGCTGTAACCGGCGATCTCGAAGGCGCGGTACATCACCTCGGGCTCGTGGTTACGGATGGCACCGGAGGACAGCTCGGTGCCGTTGCAGACGATGTCGTACTGCCAGGCGAGGATGTCCAGCGGGTCCATCGTGTTCAGCGCCTCCAGGCCGCCCTGCGGCATGGAGAACGGGTTGTGCGAGAACTCGATCTGGCCGGTGTCCTCGTTCTTCTCGAACATCGGGAAGTCGACGATCCAGCAGAAGCGGAAGACGTCCTCCTCGAACTGGCCGGCGCGCTTGGCGGCCTCGACGCGCACGGCGCCCATGATCTTGGAGACCTCGTCGAACTCGCCCGCGCCGAAGAAGATCGCGTGGCCGGGCTCCAGGCCCAGGCGCTCGGCGAGGGCCTTGACGTTCTCCTCGGTGAGGAACTTGGCGATCGGGCCGGTCAGCGCCAGCTCCTCGCCCACGCGGACCCAGGCCAGGCCCTTCGCGCCCTGCTCGACGGCGTAGTCGCCGAGGCCGTCGAAGAACTTGCGCGGCTGGTCACCGGTGGCCGGGACGGCCAGGGCGCGGACGTGCTTGCCCGCGAAGGCCTTGAACTCCGAGCCGGCGAAGACGTCGGAGACGTCGACGAGCTCCAGCTTGGCGCGCAGGTCCGGCTTGTCGGAGCCGTACTTCAGCATGGCCTCGCGGAACGGGATCCGCGGGAACGGCGAGGTGACGTGGCGGCCGTTGCCGAACTCCTCGAAGAGGTCGGTCATGACCTTCTCGATGACCTGGAAGACGTCCTCCTGCTCGACGAAGGACATCTCGACGTCGAGCTGGTAGAACTCGCCCGGCGAGCGGTCCGCGCGGGCGTCCTCGTCGCGGAAGCAGGGCGCGATCTGGAAGTAGCGGTCGAAGCCCGCGATCATCAGCAGCTGCTTGAACTGCTGCGGGGCCTGCGGCAGGGCGTAGAACTTGCCGGCGTGCAGACGGGACGGCACCAGGAAGTCGCGCGCGCCCTCGGGGGAGGTGGCGGACAGGATCGGGGTGGCCATCTCGTTGAAGCCGAGCGCCGTCATCTTCTGCCGCATCGACGCGATGACGGCCGAGCGCAGCATGATGTTGCGGTGCATGCGCTCGCGGCGCAGGTCGAGGAAGCGGTACTCCAGGCGCCGCTCCTCGTTGACGCCGTCGTCGGCGTTGATGGTGAAGGGGATCTGCTCGGCGGAGCCCAGCACCTCCACCTCGGTGACCTCGACCTCGATCTCGCCGGTGGGCAGGTCGGGGTTGACGTTGTCCGCGCCGC
Source organism: Streptomyces albireticuli (assembly GCF_002192455.1). Lineage (NCBI taxonomy): Bacteria > Bacillati > Actinomycetota > Actinomycetes > Kitasatosporales > Streptomycetaceae > Streptomyces > Streptomyces albireticuli. The sequence continues at coordinate 4,026,680 of NZ_CP021744.1, read as the reverse complement.
GGCCGGTGACCTTGCCGTCCACGCGGACGACGGTCTCCTTGGTGAGGTGGCTCAGGGCCTCGTTGGCGGCGGTGCCGGGGCGGGCGACCAGCTGGACCAGGCCGTGGTGGTCGCGGAGATCGATGAAGAGGATGCCGCCCAGGTCGCGCCGATTGTGCAGCCAGCCACTCAGTCGCACGTCGGTGTCGACGTCAGCCGCACGGAGCTCGCCGCAGGTGTGGGACCGGTACCGATGCATCGTTCATCCAAGTCGTGGTCGAGGTGTGTTCGAGGTCGTGGGCCGAACTCGCTGATCGAGGCGTCTCGCGCTGGAGGGGCGCCGGGTTAGCGTCGCAGCAGCGCGTGTGCAAGCCTACCTACTGCCGCGGACGGCATCGGTGGTATCTATCCGGCATACCCGCATAAAGTGGGGCAATGCGCACCGAGGACGTACTTGCCGCCGTAGCGACGGGACTGTGGCACTGGGACAACGCCTCGCGCATCGCCACCTTCGACGCCGAGGCCGCGCGGCTCCTGGGCCTCCCGGCGGAGCGCGTGGAGCTGACCGAGTCGGCCGCCCGCGCCCGGTTCCACGCCGTGGACTGGGTCGAGATCATGGGCATCATCAATCTGGCCGTCACCGAGAACACCCTCGCCGAGGCCCGGCTGCGGGTCGTCGACGACGAGGGCCGGGTGCTGCGGACCGTGCGCAGCCGCTCCAGGCCGGTCCGGGGCGGCGCCGACTACCTCCTGGTGGGCACCCTCGAAGAGGTCCCCGCCGCGCAGCCGGGCACCTCCGCCGTCCGCACCCCCGTCACGGGCGACTGGCGCCGCAACAGAGAAGCGTTTCTGCTGGACGCGGGCCGGGCGCTCGCCGAGGCCCGCTCCACCTCCGAGGTGCTGCGGGTCGCCGCCGGCCTCTCGATGCCGGGCTTCGAGCCCTCCGCGCTGGCCGTCTTCGGCACCGAGGCCAACCGGGTGATCCTCATCGGGCACCACGGCTACGGCCCCGGTGACATGGAGCCCTTCCTGGACATGCCGCTGCACACGGCCTACCCGGCCGCCGAGGTCATCCGCACCGGCCGCGCGGTCTACATCCCCTCACCCGAGGAGTACGAGCGCCGCTTCCCGCAGCTGTGGCCCATGGTCGAGCGCTTCGGCCGGCGCTCCTGGGCCTTCCTGCCGCTGATCAACGCGGGGCAGACCATCGGCGCCTGGATGGCCGGCTTCAGCCTGCCCGTCGCCTTCACCCCCGACGAGCGCTCGGTGCTGACCACCGTGGCCCGGATGCTCGCCCAGGCGCTGAGCCGGGCGAGCGTGCACGAGTCGGAGCGCGAGCTCTCCGTGGGGCTCCAGCGCTCGATGATGCCCACGGTGCAGCCCGACATCAACGGGATGTCGGTGGCGGCGCGCTATGTGCCGACCGGCGGCGGCCTCCAGGTCGGCGGCGACTGGTACGACATGATCCCGCTGCCCTCCGGGAAGACAGCCCTGGTCATCGGGGACGTCCAGGGCCACGACGTACGGGCGGCCGGGCTCATGGGCCAGCTGCGGATCGCCCTGCGCGCGTACGCCTCCGAGGGCCACCACCCGGACGCGGTCCTCTCCCGCGCCTCCCGCTTCCTGGCCGGCGTCAACGGCACCGGGCCGGAGGACGTGGACCCGCGCTTCGCGACCTGCCTCTACATCGAGGTCTGCCCGACCAGCGGGGTCCTGGTGATCGCCCGCGCGGGCCACCCCGACCCCGCGATCCGGCTGAGCGACGGCACCCTGCTCGTCCGGGCGACCGCGGGCGGCCTGCCGCTGGGCATCGACCCGGACACCGACTACCCCACCACCCGGCTCGTCCTGGAGCCCGGCGAGACGATGCTGGTCTGCACGGACGGCCTGATCGAGACCGGCGGCCACGACCTGGAGACCGGCTGGACCCGGCTGCGCGAGGTCGTCGAGGGCTTCCCCCTGGACACCGGCGGCGGGAACCTGGAGAAGCTGGCCGACGCCCTCGTCCAGGCCGTCCACGGCCCGCCCTCGCACTACACCACCGGCCCGCTCGTCGACCGGCGCGAGGACGACATCGCCCTGCTGCTGCTCTGCCGCCAGGTGACCGCCTCGACGGCGGTGGGCGCCCCGGAGGCCCCGGTCCGCCCGGTCCGCCGCACGGCCCTGACCATCGCCCAGGCCGAGCCCGAGCGGATCGCGGAGGCCCGGCAGCAGATACGCCACCTGATGTACGACTGGCCGGACGAGGACCAGCTCGACTCGGCGGTCCTGATGGTCTCCGAGATGGTCACCAACGTGCTCGTGCACACGGACGGCGACGCGCTGCTGGTCGCGGAGATATCCGGCGCGCCCGGCGAGCGCCGGGTGCGCGTCGACGTGGCCGACGCCAGCGACGAGCTGCCGCACCGGCGGCACCCCGGTGAGATGGCCTCGTCGGGCCGGGGCCTGGTGCTGATGGAGCTGCTGGCCGGGGCGTGGGGGGTGGACCCGCGGGGCGAGGGCAAGAACATCTGGTTCGAGCTGTACGAATCGGACGGCGCGGCGTCCGTGCAGCCGGTCACCGAAGCGCCCCCGGCCCCCGAGCGGACCGTCTAGGTCCGCCCGGCACCGAGGGCGCCGTGGCCCGGAGGCCGCGGGCTCAGGCCGCGTCCGCCGGGATCGTCCCGAGCCGCCCGGCCTGGAAGTCCTCGAAGGCCTGCGCGAGCTCGGCGTGGGTGTTCATCACGAACGGCCCGTAGTGCATCATCGGCTCCCGGATCGGCTGCCCGCCGAGGAGGACGACCTCGAAGTTCGGGCTCCGGGACTCCTGCGTCTCGTCGGCCCGCAGGGTGAGCGAGTCGCCGTTGCCGAAGACCACCGTCTGCCCGGTCCGGAAGGGCCGCTTCTCGGTGCCCGCGAAGCCGCGCCCGGCGAGCCCGTAGGCGAGGGCGTTGAACTCCGGCCGCCAGGGGAGCGTGAGCTCGGCGCCCGGGTTCAGGGTGATGTGCAGCATCGTGATGGGCGTGTGGGTGATCCCCGGGCCCTCGTGCCCGTCCAGGTCGCCCGCGATCAGGCGCAGCAGCGCGCCGCCGTCGCCGGAGGTCAGCAGCCTGACCTGGCCGCTGCCGATGTCCTGGTAGCGCGGGGCCATCATCTTGTCCCGCTTGGGCAGGTTCACCCACAGCTGGAGGCCGTGGAAGAGGCCGCCGGCCATGACGAGCTCCTCCGGCGGGGCCTCGATGTGCAGGAGGCCGGAGCCGGCGGTCATCCACTGGGTGTCGCCGTCGGTGATGGTGCCGCCACCGCCGTGCGAGTCCCGGTGGTTCATGACCCCGTCGATGATGTACGTGACGGTCTCGAAGCCGCGGTGCGGGTGCCAGGGGGTGCCCTTGGGCTCGCCCGGCGCGTACTCCACCTCACCCATCTGGTCCATCATGATGAACGGGTCGAGGTACTTGTAGTTGATCCCCGCGAACGCCCTGCGGACGGGGAATCCCTCGCCCTCGAAGCCCGACGGGGCGGTGCCCACGTGCAGCACGGGGCGCTGCCTGCCGTCCGCCGGAGCGGTGACGCGCGGCAGGGTCAGCGGGTTCTCGACGGTCACGGCCGGCATGACAACCTCCTGGGTTCGTTACACCTTCAAGTTAGTTGAAGAATGAACAACCTGCAAGGGCCGCCGCATTCCCGCAGCTCACCCGCCCTCGCCGGGGCCCGCCCGGCCGCCGCGCCGGACTCCCGACCCACCATGGACACTGGATCAATGCGCGTGAAAGCCGGCGGAAGCCCCCGGACAGGCCCCATAGCCCTCGCCGCCCTCGTCGCGGTGGTGGTCCTGGGCCTGGCCGCCGTGGCCTTCCTGGTGGCCGACCGGGGCCTGGCGACGGACGCGCCGCTCGCCGACGGCGCCGCCTCCGGCCACTACACGGCACCCAGGGAGCTGGGCGACCAGGCCGCCGAGGCGATGCGGACGGTCGTGCGCGAGGGCGGCTCCCGGGCGCCCGCGACGCCCGCCGACCGCGCGGCCCGGACCGCGCCGCTGCCGCCCTCGGACCCGCTGGAGGCGGCCGCCACCGACCCGTCCCCGGCCGTGGGCCCGCTGTTCTACACCGGTCAGGGCAGACCCGGCCACGGCTGCACCGCCAGCGTCGTGCACAGCCCCCGGGGCGACCTGGTGGTCACCGCGGCGCACTGCGTGTACCAGGGCGGCTTCCGCACGGACCTGGCCTTCGCACCGGGCTACCGGGACGGCGAGGCGCCGTACGGGGTGTGGGTGCCCACCTCCGTGGACATCTCTCCGGAATGGGCGGAGGACCGGAACCCGGATCACGACGTGGCGTTCCTGCGGGTGCGCAGGATCGGCGACGACACCCCCGTGGAGAAGGTCACGGGCGCCGAGCGGATCCGCTTCTCACCCGACCCGGACCGGCCGACGCGGGTGATCGGCTACCCCGTGGGCGACGAGCGCCCGCTGGCCTGCCAGAACAGCACGGAGCGCTTCGGCCGGACCCAGCTCCGCTTCCCCTGCCAGGGCCTGCCCAACGGCACGAGCGGCGGCCCGTTCCTCACGGACGTCGACCCGGCGACGGGCCTGGGCACGCTCACCGGCGTGCTGGGCGGCCACGACGAGGGCGGCGACGAGCGGGACTCGTACAGCGCCTACTTCGGCGACCACGTGGCGAGGCTCTACGCCCGGGCGGCGGGCACCCGCGCCTGACGGCGCCCGCGCGGCGGTCAGCCGTACATCCGCCGCATGGCGAAGTCGACCATCTGCTCGACGGCCTTGGCGTCGAAGACCATGCGGTGGTCGCCCTCCATGTCCAGGACGAAGCCGTAGCCCGTCGGCAGGAGGTCGATGACCTCGGCGCCGGTGATCACGAAGTACTTGGACTCCTTGCCCGCGTACCGCCGCAGCTCCTTGAGCGACGTGAACATCGGGATCACCGGGTGCTGGGTGTTGTGCAGCGCGAGGAAGCCGGGGTTGTCACCGCGCGGGCAGTAGACCTTCGAGGTCGAGAAGATCACCTGGAAGTCCTCGGCGGACATCGATCCCGTGGTGAAGGCCCGTACCGCGTCGGCGAGCGACGGCGGGGACGGCTCCGGGTAGAGCGGCTGCTCGCCGTAGCCGTTGGGCTGCTGCGGCGGCGCGTAACCCTGAGCGCCCGCGTTCTGGTCGTAGCCGTACATGAGCCAAAGCGTACTCAGTGAACCTCCCCGACATGAAGGTCGGAGCTTCCGTCTTCACCCGGACCCGTCGGCGGCCCGGGCGAACACCCGGCCGACACCCCGTGAGGTGACGACACCGTCATCGTGGTCAGTGGCGTTCCCGCTGGCCGACCGACCAGCCGGGTTGGGCCCGTAGATACTTCACCCGAATCACCACTTCGGGTGGGACCGGGACGATCGTCCCGTCGTTGACGGCAAGGGTGTGAATGTTCACCCCGCCCACCGCGTCCCGGTGGAGCACCGAGCCGCAGTCCTTGTTCACACACACGTAGGAACGGCCGCGCACCTTACGGCGCGTCAGGCAGTACGGGCATGTCTGTGAGGAGTACGCCTCACAGATGTGCCGAATCATGAGCCCGGTCTTGTAGGCGAGCTGACGCTCCTGAGTCCCCCGCTCCCACTGGGAGAGTTGTCTACGGGTGGAACGTGATGCGTGACGTCTTTTCCTGGTGCCCCGTTCGATCCCCCGCACGTCCCCGACAACCAGCCGCACCACCACCCGCGTACCGGCCGGAGCCGCTTCTTCGTGATCGGCCACCCCCTCACGCCCCGGCGACCGGCCGGCCTCCCACTCCGCACGCACCCAGCCCACCAGCAGGTTCCACAGCAGCGCCGAAGCGTGACATGCCGCATGAGCCCGCTCGTGCTCGCTCCGGTTCAACCAGACCGGCACCGATGCCGCCGGCAGAGTGCCCATGGACCACGCGTTCCCCGGAAGCAGCGAATACGTACATACGTACGAGCGAGGCCCCCGCTTGAGCCTGGTCACAGTTGGGCGATCAGGGGTTGCGTCTTATTACCGACGGGTAGCATCATGGAAATTACTGCCCGGTACGTATTTTGAGGTCTACCTCCCAGCCTTACGGAGCCGTTGTCATGGGCCACTACAAGTCGAATCTCCGCGACATCGAGTTCAACCTCTTCGAGGTGCTCGGCCGCGACAAGCTGTACGGCTCCGGCCCGTTCGCGGAGATGGACGTCGACACCGCCAAGGACATCCTGTCGGAGATCACCCGCCTCTCGGAGAACGAGCTCGCGGAGTCCTACGCGGACACCGACCGCAACCCGCCGGTCTTCGACCCGGAGACCAACACCGCGCCGATCCCGGACACCTTCAAGAAGAGCTACCAGGCGTACATGGACGCCGAGTGGTGGCGCCTCGGCATCCCGGAGGAGATCGGCGGCACGACCGCGCCGCGCTCCCTCCTCTGGGGCTTCGCGGAGACGATCCTGGGCGCCAACCCGGCCGTCTGGATGTACTCCTCCGGCCCCGCGTTCGCGGGCGTGCTCTTCGCCGAGGGCACCGAGCAGCAGAAGCACATCGCCAAGGTCGCGGTGGAGAAGCAGTGGGGCTCCACCATGGTCCTGACCGAGCCGGACGCCGGTTCGGACGTCGGCGCCGGCCGCGCCAAGGCGATCAAGCAGGAGGACGGCTCCTGGCACATCGAGGGCGTGAAGCGCTTCATCACCTCCGGTGAGCACGACATGGCGGAGAACATCCTCCACTACGTCCTCGCCCGCCCCGAGGGCCACGGCCCGGGCACCAAGGGCCTGTCGCTCTTCCTCGTCCCGAAGTACGAGTTCGACTTCGAGACCGGCGAGCTGGGCGAGCGCAACGGCGTCTACGCCACCAACGTCGAGCACAAGATGGGCCTCAAGGCGTCCAACACCTGCGAGATGACCTTCGGCGACAAGCACCCCGCCAAGGGCTGGCTCATCGGCGAGAAGCACGACGGCATCCGCCAGATGTTCATGATCATCGAGTTCGCCCGGATGATGGTCGGCACGAAGGCCATCGCCACCCTCTCCACCGGCTACCTCAACGCGCTGGAGTACGCCAAGGAGCGCGTGCAGGGCCCGGACCTGGCGAACTTCATGGACAAGACCGCGCCCAAGGTCACCATCACCCACCACCCCGACGTCCGCCGCTCGCTGATGACGCAGAAGGCGTACGCGGAGGGCATGCGCGCCCTCGTCCTGCACACCGCCGCCGTCCAGGACGACATCCTGGTCAAGGAGCACGCGGGCGAGGACACCAAGGCGCTGCACGGCCTCAACGACCTGCTGCTGCCGATCGTCAAGGGCTACGGCTCCGAGACCTCCTACGCGCAGCTCGCCCAGTCGCTCCAGACCTTCGGCGGCTCCGGGTACCTCCAGGAGTACCCGATCGAGCAGTACATCCGGGACGCGAAGATCGACACCCTCTACGAGGGCACGACCGCGATCCAGGGCCAGGACTTCTTCTTCCGGAAGATCGTCCGCGACCAGGGCGCGTCCCTGAACACCCTGGCCGAGGAGATCAAGAAGTTCCTCGCCTCCGAGGCCGGCGGCGAGGACCTGGCCGCCGCGCGCGGCTCGCTCGCCAAGGCCGCCGTGGACCTGGAGGCGATCGTCGGCAAGATGATCGCCGACCTCACCGCCACCGGCGAGGACGTCAAGAACATCTACAAGGTCGGCCTGAACACCACCCGCCTGCTGATGGTCTCCGGCGACGTCGTCGTCGGCTACCTGCTGCTGCGCGGCGCGGCCGTCGCCGCCGAGAAGCTCGCCGCCGGCACCTCCGCCAAGGACAAGTCCTTCTACGAGGGCAAGATCGCCGCCGCGAAGTTCTTCGCCGCGAACATCCTGCCGGCCGTCTCCGTCGAGCGCGGTCTCGCCGAGGCCGTCGACAACTCCCTGATGGAGCTTGACGAGTCGGTGTTCTAAAAGCACCGGACCGGGCAAAGGGCCTGCTCTTCCACCCGGAAGAGCAGGCCCTCTGTCCTTATCCTGAGGCCATGAGCCCTGCGCACCGCTTCGACCGCGGCCACACCGACGACCTGATGACCTTCCTCGCCGCCAGCCCCTCGCCGTACCACGCGGTGGCCAGCACCGCCGCCCGGCTGGAGAAGGCGGGCTTCCGCCGGATCGCCGAGACCGACGCCTGGGACGCGTCGGCCGGTGGCAAGTACCTCACCCGCGGCGGCGCGATCATCGCCTGGTACGTCCCCGAGGGCGCCACCGCCGCCACGCCCTTCCGCATCATCGGTGCCCACACCGACTCGCCGAACCTGCGCGTCAAGCCGCTGCCCGACACCGGCGCGCACGGCTGGCGCCAGGTCGCCGTGGAGCTCTACGGCGGCACGCTGCTCAACACCTGGCTCGACCGCGACCTGGGCCTCTCCGGCCGTATCACCCTGCGCGACGGCAGCGACCACCTGGTGAACGCCGACCGCCCGCTGCTGCGCGTGCCGCAGCTCGCCATCCACCTCGACCGCGGCGTCAACGAGGGCCTGAAGCTCGACAAGCAGCGCCACATGACCCCGATTTGGGGCCTCGGGAAGCCGCGCGAGGGCGACCTGATCCGCTTCGTGGCGGAGGAGGCGGGTGTGGCCGCCGACGACATCACCGGCTGGGACCTCATGGTGCACAGCGTCGAGGCACCCGCCTACCTCGGCCGCGACCAGGAGCTCCTCGCCGCGCCGCGCCTGGACAACCTGCTGTCCGTGCACGCAGGTACGGCCGCGCTCACGGCCGCCGTCGGCGGCGAGCTGTCGTACATCCCGGTGCTCGCCGCGTTCGACCACGAGGAGAACGGCAGCCAGTCGGACACCGGCGCGGAGGGCCCGCTCCTGGGCAACGTGCTGGAACGGTCCGTCTTCGCCCGCGGCGGTACGTACGAGGACAAGGCCCGCGCCCTCGCCGGCACCGTCTGCCTCTCCTCGGACATGGGCCACGCGGTGCACCCCAACTACTCCGAGCACCACGAGCCGGGGCACCACCCGCTGCCCAACGGCGGTCCCATCCTGAAGGTCAACGTCAATCAGCGGTACGCGACGGACGGCGCCGGACGCGCGGTGTTCGCCGCCGCGTGCGAGCGGGCGGGCGTGCCGTGGCAGCACTTCGTCTCGCACAACGCGATGCCCTGCGGCACCACCATCGGTCCCATCACCGCCGCGCGGCACGGCATCGCCACCATCGACATCGGCCTCGCCTGCCTCTCCATGCACTCCGCCCGCGAGCTCTGCGGGGCGGACGACCCGTTCCTGCTGGCGGCGGCGCTGACGGCGTTCCTGGAGGGCTGACCCCCGGCCCCTGGCCTGTTCCGGCCTGCCCGGGCCTCTTCCGGCCTGATCGGGCCTGTTCGGGCGGGCCGGACCTGTCGGACCGAACCGAAGGACTAACGTCACCGGAACGTTAGCCGTTCGGCGGCAAGGTGCGGAATGATCCCTGCCGTATTCCGTATTGCCCGTGCCACGGGTGCCGCCCGGTACCGCCAGTGACGTCCCATCGGGGGAACCAGCATGACTCGTACCCGCAGCCTCCGGCTCGTCGCCGCGGCGTTCACCGCCGCGGCGGCCCTGACCCTGACCGCCTGCGGCGGCGGCGACGGTTCGGGCGCCAGGACCAGCGGGAAGGCAGACACCTCCGAGCTGGAGGAGACGGACCAGGGCGGCACCCAGGACGGGCGGGACGGCGCGGACGGGCAGTACGGGCAGAACGAGGCGGCCAAGGTCGGCAAGGACGGCAAGGCCGCCTGTACCTCCGACACCGTCAAGGTGGCGGCCAAGGCCGTCCCGTCGCCCGTGAACCACCTGCTCCTGGTGGCCACCAACACCTCCAAGGCCCCCTGCGTCGCACACGGCTTCCCCTTCCTCCGCTTCGACGCCGACCAGGCCACGGCGGGCGTCGTCGAGGAGAGCAGGCCGCAGTCCGTCGTCACCCTGGCGCCCGGCAAGTCGGCCTACGCCGGGGTGCTGGCCGCCGCGGCCGACGGGTCGGGTGGCAACAGCCGCAAGGCGCGCAAGCTCGCCGTCTCCTTCCAGGGCGCCGACGGCGGCGGCAGCGTCGGCGGGCAGATCCCGGTCCCCCTGCCCGGGGGCACGCTCGCCGTCGACGACTCCGCGCGCGTCACCTACTGGCAGGACGCCTCGGCGCCCGCGCTCAAGTGGTGACGCCCGCCCGCTGATTGGCCGCCCCGGTCCGGGGTACCCGCCCGGAGGACGACCGGAACGACCACGTCGGACCAGCGGGACCAAGGGCAACGGAGGCGGTCATCATGGGCATGGGCTGGTGCATCGGTCTGATCGGGATCGGCGCGATCCTCACCTTCGCCGTGGACTGGCGCGTGGACGGGATGAACGTCCACCTGGTGGGCCTGATCCTGATGATCGTCGGGGTCATCGGCACCTCGGCGTACGTGAGCGTCTTCAAACGCCGCCGCACCCAGCCGCCGCCCCCGGCGGCGACGGTGGTCGAGGAGGACCACCGGTTCACGCGATGAGGTTTCCTCGAACGCCGGGCGGGCCGCGGAAGCGGCCCGCCCGGCGTTCGAGGACGTACGGGGAGGGCAGGGGCCGGGAAGAGCCCCCGCCCGGCGCCCGTTACGCGTCCAGCCCCGCCAGGACCAGCGGCAGCCGCTCCGCCCCGCCGGCGACCACCCGGACCGGCACCCCCCAGTCCTGCTGATGCATGTGGCACGCGGGGTACTCGTTCTCCGGGTCGTCGTCGCACGACGCCGCCATCGCCGAGACGTGCAGCACGCCGGACGTCACCCCGTCCGCGAGGACCAGGTCGCGTCCGAGGTCCGTGCCGGCCCCCGAGCCCTCCGCGAGGAGCTCCGGCGGGGTCGAGCTGACCAGGAGGCGCGTCGACGGCCCGTAGCGGGTGTCGAGCTTCTGGCCCGCCGGAGCCTGGAAGATGACGTCGAGGCGGAGCCGGCCCGGCGCGATGTCGGTCGCGGCGCGCTGCGTGCGGTGGGCGACGGACTCGACGCGTACGGCCTCCTCCGGCAGGCGCAGCCGGGTGAGCCGGTGCCGGGCGGACTCGACGACGACGATGTCGTCGCCGTCCAGCACGGCGTCCGAGGGCTCGCGCAGGTCCGTCGCGAGGGTGGTCACCTCGCCGGTGGCCGGGTCGTAGCGGCGCAGGGCGTGGTTGTAGGTGTCGGAGACCGCCACCGAGCCGTCGGGCAGGGCCGTGACGCCGAGCGGGTGCTGGAGGAGCGCCTGATCGGCGGCGCCGTCGCGGTGCCCGAAGTCGAAGAGGCCGGTGCCGACGGCGGTGCGCACGGCGAAGCCCTCGCCGTCCCGCTCGACGTAGCGCAGGGCGCTGGTCTCGGAGTCGGCGATCCACAGCCGGTCCTCGGTGGCCGCCAGCCCGGACGGCTGGGCGAACCAGGCCTCGCCGGCCGGGCCGTCGACCAGGCCCTCGTTGGTGGTGCCGGCGGCGACCTCGACGGTGCCGGTCTCCGGGTCGTACGTCCACAGCTGGTGGACGCCGGCCATGGCGATCCAGAGGCGGCCGGCGAACCAGGCCACGTCCCAGGGGGAGGAGAGGTCGACGTCGAGGGCGGGGCCGCTGGTGGGACGGCCCTGCATCCACTGGCGTCCGGTGCCGGCGAGGGTGGTGACGGCGCCGGTGGCCGGGTCGTAGGCGCGCAGGGCGTGGTTGACGGTGTCGGCGACGGCCACCGTGCCGTCGGGGAGCGCCGCGAGGCCCTGCGGCTCGCTGAAGGCGTCGGGGCCGAAGCCGCGCTCGCCGCTGCCGATCCGGCGGACGACGGTCTCGCCGTCGGCGGCGAGCTCCACCAGCTGGTGGCGGGTGGAGTCGGAGACGAGGAAGCCGCCGCCGGGCAGGGGCAGCGCCTTGCCGGGGAAGCGCAGGTCGGTGGCCTCGGGCTCGGGCGCCACGTAGGGGCCGTCGCCGCGCCGGAGGGTGCCCTTGGCCTCGTGGGTGGCCTCCAGCTCCGCGACGAGCGCGGCCAGGGCGTGGGCGTGGCCCTCGCCGGCGTGCTGGGCGACGATGTAACCCTCGGGGTCGATGACGACGAGCGTGGGCCAGGCGCGTACGGCGTACTGCTTCCAGGTGGCGAGCTCGGGGTCGTCGAGGACGGGGTGGTGGACGCCGTAGCGCTCGACGGCGTCGACGACGGCCTGGTGCTCGGCCTCGTGGACGAACTTCGGGGAGTGCACACCGATGATCACGACGGTGTCGCGGTGCTTCTCCTCCAGCTCCCGCAGCTCGTCCAGGACGTGCAGACAGTTCACACAGCAGAAGGTCCAGAAGTCGAGGATGACGATCCGCCCTCGCAGGTCAGCGAGGGTGATCTCGGTGTCGCCGGTGTTCAGCCAGCCGCCCTTGCCGATCAGTTCGGGGGCGCGCACGCGTGCTCGGGATGCCATGGTCCATTGGAACACCGGGTCCGGCCCGGGCATTCCCCTGTCCACCACGTGGATCTATCGGCCCAGCACTCGGTCCTTGAGGGCCGGGAACTCCTCACGGGTCTTCGCCACCTTCGCCATGTCGAGGTCCACGGTGAGGACCTCCTCGCCGTGGCCCGCCTCGGCGAGGACCGCGCCCCAGGGGTCGACGACGAGGCTGTGCCCGGCCTGCGGCACGCCCGCGTGGGTGCCGGCGGTGCCGCACGCGAGGACGTAGGACTGGTTCTCGACGGCGCGGGCCCTGGCGAGCAGCGTCCAGTGCTCACGGCGGCGCTCGGGCCAGCCGGCGGGGACGACGAGGGTCTGGGCCCCGGCGTCGACGAGGGCGCGGAAGAGCTCGGGGAAGCGGAGGTCGTAGCAGGTGGCCAGGCCGAGCGTGGTCTCCGGCAGCGGGACGGTGACGACCTCGGTGCCGGCGGACATCAGGACGGCCTCGCCCTGGTCGAAGCCGAAGCGGTGGATCTTGCGGTAGGTGCGGACGAGTTCGCCGGCCGGGGAGAAGATGAGCGAGGTGTTGAAGACCGGGCCGCCGGGCTCGGGGCGCTCGGCGATCGAGCCCGCGTGCAGCCAGACGCCGGCGTCGCACGCGGCCTCGGCCATGGCACGGGCCGTGGGGCCGGCGACGGTCTCGGCGTCGCGGGTGAAGGACTCGTAGGCGAAGGCGCCGATGTGCCACAGCTCGGGCAGCACGACGAGGTCGCCGGCGTGCTGTTCGCGGACGAGGTGGGCGGCGCGGGCGCGGCGGGCGTCGGCCGGCTCGGCCGGGTCGACCGCCAGCTGGATCAAGGAAACGCGCACAGTACCACCACTTTCAGCGTCCGAAACGACTGCATGGCTGCCCTCGCGCAGCGTAACTTAACTGCTGAGCACCCAGACAGCTCATGCCCCGCAGCGACAAGTGACATACGAGCAGCCCATCCGCGCACGCACGCAACGCCCGAGGGATCCCGTGACCGTCCACCCCAGTCTGCAACCCGCCGTCGATGCCTGGACCCACTCCGCCGAAGCGATCCTCGAGTTGGTGAGACCACTCGCCGAGAGCGACTGGAACCGGGCCACGGAGTGCCCCGGCTGGTCGGTGCGCGATGTGGTCTCGCATGTCATCGGCGTGGAGAGCGAGATGCTGGGCGAGCCACGGCCGATCCACTCGCTGCCACGCGATCTCTACCACGTGACCGACGAGTTCACCCGCTACATGGAGGTCCAGGTCGACGTGCGGCGCTGCCACACGGCGCTGGAGATGTCGTCGGAGCTGGACCTGATGATCATCAGGCGGGGCCGGCAGCTGCGGAACGAGACGCGCAGCCCGCAGACGCTGATCCGCTGGCCGCTGGGCACCAGCACGGAGACCACGCTGGAACGGACGTTGCGGTACCGGGTGTTCGACGTATGGACGCACGAGCAGGACCTGCGGCGCGCGCTGGGTCTGCCGGGGAACCTGGACTCGCCGGCCGCGGTGATCAGCCGTGACTTCCTGCTGGAGGCGCTGCCGAAGGTCGTGGCGCGGGACGCCGGGGCGCCGCCCGGTTCGGCGGTGGTCTTCGACGTGCACGGCCCGCTGGAGTTCCTGCGGACGGTGCGGGTCGGCGAGCGGGGCCAGGCGAGGATCGACAGCCATGTGTCGCTGGGGCCGACGGTGACGCTGGCGCTGGACTGGGAGATGTACGCGCGGCTGGCGTGCGGGCGGGTACGGGCGGAGCGGGCGGGGGACCGGATCAAGCGGGAGGGGGAGCCGGGGCTCGCGGAGGCGATCCTCCGCGAGTTCGCGGTGACGTCGTGAGGCGGTGAGGCGGCGGGCCACCACCACGATCACGCCCGTCCCCTCATCCCCCGTCCCCTCACACCGGCACGTGCACGGTCTCCACTCTCGAAGCGACGATCCGCTCCTCCTCGCGGCGTTGCGCGCGGGTGCGCAGCCGGAGGATCTGCGAGAGGCCCAGGGCCTCCATGACGAACACCGAGGCGAAGGCGATCCGGTAGTCGTCACCGGTGGCGTCGAGCAGCAGGCCGATGGCGAACAGCGTGACGATGCCGGCGACGAAGCCGCCCATGTTGACGATGCCGGAGGCGGTGCCCTGGCGCTCGGGCGGGTTCGCGGGGCGGGCGAAGTCGAAGCCGATCATCGAGGCCGGTCCGCAGGTGCCGAGGACGACGCAGAGCAGGACGAGCACCCACATCGGCGCGTGCGCGCCGGGCCAGAAGACGGCGACGGCCCACATCAGCGCGGTGGCGGCGGCGGTGCCGAGGGCGAGGGGCAGCCGGGCGGCGTGGTGGCGGCCGATGATCTGCCCGTAGACGAGGCCGATGGCCATGTTGGCGAGCACGGCGACGGTGAGCAGCAGGCCGGCGGTGTCCCGGGAGAGGCCCTGTGCCTCGACGAGGAAGGGCATGCCCCACAGGAGCAGGAAGACCTGCATGGGGAACTGGGTGGTGAAGTGCACCCACATGCCGAGCCGGGTGCCGGGCTCCCGCCAGGCGCGGGCGATCTGGCGGCGGACGAAGCCGCGGCCGGAGTGGGTGACGGGGGCGGGCGCGTAGCCCTCGGGGTGGTCCTTGAGGAGGGCGAGCATCAGGACGAGGACGACGACGCCGGCGCCGGCGCTGCCGACGAAGGTCTGGGTCCAGCCCGCGCCGTGCAGGAGCCGGGCGAGGAAGACGGTGGAGACGAGGTTGCCGGCCATCCCGAAGAGGGCGGCGACCTGGGCGATCATCGGGCCGCGGCGGGCGGGGAACCAGCGGGAGCCGAGCCGCAGGACGCTGATGAAGGTCATCGCGTCGCCGCAGCCGAGGAGGGCGCGGCTGGCGAGGGCGGTGCCGTAGGAGTGCGAGAGGCCGAAGGCGAGCTGTCCGGCGGTGAAGAGGACGGCGCCGAGGGCGAGCACCTTCCTGGTGCCCAGCCGGTCGATCATCAGGCCGACGGGTATCTGCATGCCCGCGTAGACGAGCAGCTGGAGTATGGAGAAGGTGGAGAGCGCGGAGGCGTTGATGTGGAAGCGCTCGGCGGCGTCGATGCCGGCGACGCCGAGGCTGGTGCGGAAGATGATGGCGACGAAGTAGACGGCGACGCCGACGCCCCAGACGGCCATGGCCCGCCGGCCGCCGGGCGGGTCGCCGGGGAGGGCGGGCGTTCCGTGGGCGCTCATCGGACGTCGCCCTGCGCGAGGTTGCGCACCCAGCTGACGTGCTGGTCGATGATCTCGACGGCCGCGTCGGCGTCCCCGGAGCGCAGAGCCTCCAGGATCTCGGCGTGCTCGACGTGGTTCTTGGCGATCCGGTCGGGGTGCGCGTGCATGACGGCCACGCCCATCCGCAGCTGCCGGTCGCGGAGCTGGTCGTAGAGGCGGGAGAGGATCTGGTTGCCGATGCTGCGGACGATCTCGGCGTGGAAGGCCCGGTCGCTCACGGACACGGCGGCGAGGTCGCCGGCGTCGGCCTGCCGGCGCATGTCGTCGAGCAGCTCCTCCAGCCGCGCGAGGAGCTGCTCGGAGGCGGGGACGGCCTTGGTGGCGGCGTACTTCTCCACCAGCAGCCGGGTCTCGACCACGTCGGCGACCTCCTGCGCGGACACCGCGAGGACGAGCGCGCCCTTCTTCGGATAGAGCTTGAGCAGCCCCTCCGCCTCCAGCTTCAGCAACGCCTCCCGCACCGGCGTCCGGGACACCCCGACCGCCTCGGCCAGGTCCCCCTCGGTGAGCAGCGTGCCGCCCTCGTAATGACGGTGGAGTACGGCTTCCTTGACGTGCGTGTAGACGCGTTCGGCGGCGGGGGGCTGTTTGGTCTGGAGACCGGGCGCGGCGGGGGGAGCGGATGACATGCGCACAGCTTAGATACAACACGTATGCGTGAGGAGGGGGCGTCCATCATCCGGGACCGCGGGGGGCGGTCAGCGCCGGCTACGACCGGCCGGACCACCCCTCCAGGGGCGTGATGAAGACGAACCTCAGGTCAGGACGCTGTATCGGCAGCAGGACGTGCGTCGTCACGCGCGTCTCCGCGTTGCCGTGGTACGGCAGGCGGAGACGGAAGACGTGGCCGTCGCGGTGTTCGACGACGTCGTGTTCCTCGGCCCAGATGCGGCGGCAGTCGGCGTCGGCGTCGAGGATGTCGCGGACGAGGGTGCGCAGTTCGGTGTCGCCGGGGTCGCTGTTGGCGGCCACTCGGAGCATGGCGAGGTAGGCGCGGGCGCAGTTGTCCTCCCAGTCGAGCATCTGCTCGCGGGCCTCGGGGTCGAGGAGGGCCCAGCGCATGAGATTGGCGCCCGGGCGGCGGACCCAGGGAAACCATTCGCCCATGAGGGAATTGGCGGCGACGACATTCCACGCCACGTCGGAGAGATAAGCGGGATAGGAGACCTGCTGTTCCAGCAGGGCCTTTACGCCGTGCGGCAAGTCCTTGTGCTCCCGGGAGAGTTCACCGGGCGGGCGGCGGCCGCAGACCGCGAGGAAGAGGGTGAGGGTTTCCGCGTCGCTCAGCCGGAGCGCCCGGGCGACGCGGAGCAGAAAGCTTTCGGAGAAGTCCTGGCGGCGGCCCGCCTCCAGGGTGCGGTACCAGCCCTCGCTCACCCCGGTCAGCCGTGCCACCTGGGCCTGCGAAAGGCGCCTGCCCGGGCGGGGAACGGTGCCGCGCAGCTCCGGGACGGTACGGGCGTCGACGCGGGCGCGCCAGGCCCGCAGGAGGCGGCTTATGGATTCGCCGTCCACGCGGCCGTCGCCGTCCAACGCGACCTCCCATTCCGACACTGCAAGTGTTGGTCAATCTTAAGTAAATTGCGCAGCACGGGCCATTCCACCTCCTGCCAGGGGCGGAATCCCGAGGCCGCTCCGTTTCAGGACGAAGGGCCCGGACGCTGTTTCTCTCCTCACTGGAGGGGGGTGAGGAGGGACGCGTCCGGGCCCTTTGTCTTTTCTATTTCAACTTTCCCGACGGCCCGGAGAGCATTTACTGACCGGTCGGCCGGTCAGTAAATGCGTCCGCCGCGTCAGCCCCAGGTGATCAGCCGCTGCGGGTTCTCCAGCACCGCCGCCACATCGGCCAGCACCCTGGAGCCCAGCTCGCCGTCGACCAGGCGGTGGTCGAACGACAGCGCCAGCGTGGTCACCTGCCGCGGCTTGACCTTGCCCTTGTGGACCCACGGCTGGAGCTTGACCGCGCCGAAGGCCAGGATCGCGGACTCGCCGGGGTTGAGGATGGGCGTGCCGGTGTCGATGCCGAAGACACCGACGTTGGTGATGGTCACCGTGCCGCCCGACATGTCGGCGGGCGAGGTCTTCCCCTCGCGGGCCGTCGCGACCAGGTCGGCCAGCGCCTGCGACAGCTCCGGGAGCGTCTTGGCCTGGGCCTCCTTGATGTTCGGCACGATCAGGCCGCGCGGGGTGGCCGCGGCGATGCCCAGGTTCACGTAGTCCTTGCGGACGATCTCCTGGTTCTCCTCGTCCCAGGCGGCGTTGACGTCCGGGTTCCGCTTGATCGCGACCAGCAGGGCCTTCGCGACCAGCAGCAGCGGGTTGACCCGGAGCCCGGCCATGTCCGGGTCGGTCTTGAGCTTCTGGACGAGCTTCATCGTGCGGGTGACGTCGACGGTGACGAACTCCGTGACGTGCGGCGCGGTGAAGGCGCTGGCCACCATCGCCTGCGCGGTGGCCTTGCGGACGCCCTTGACGGGGATCCGGGTCTCCCGCGCGGCGAGCGCGCCCGCCCCGGGCGCGGCCTCCGCGCCCGGCGCCGCCTCCGCCACGGCGCCGGAGGCGAGGGGCGCCTGGGAAGGAGCCGTCAGCGCGGCGACGGCCGCGTGGACGTCCTCACGGGTCACCACACCGTCCGCGCCCGTCGGGGTGACCGTGGCGAGGTCGACGCCCAGGTCCTTGGCGAGCTTACGGACCGGCGGCTTGGCCAGCGGCCGGGCCGCGGCGGCCCCGGCCAGGGCGAGACCACCCAGCGCCGGCTCCGCGGCGGCCGGCGGCGCGACCGGCGCCGTGTGCCCGTTGAGCTCGGCCTGTACGGCAGCCGCCACCGAGGCGACCGCCCCCGGCTGCGGCTTGCGCGCGCGGCGCTTGGTCGACGACGGGGCGGCCCCGTAGCCCACCAGCACGGCCTGGCGGCCGCCGGCCTCCGGCTCGGGCTCGGCGGCCGGAGCGGCCGCGGCGGCGGGAGCCGCCTGCGGGGCGGCACCGGCCGGCCCCGCGCCCGGGTCCGTGTCCACGGAGATGATCGCCGTGCCCACGTCCACCGTCGTGCCCTCGTCGAAGCGCAGCTCGTGCACCACGCCGTCGAACGGGATCGGCAGCTCCACGGCCGCCTTGGCGGTCTCGACCTCGCAGACCACCTGCCCGTCGGCGACGGTGTCCCCGACGGCCACGTACCACTTGAGGATCTCGGCCTCGGTGAGTCCCTCGCCCACATCGGGCATCTTGAACTCGCGGAAGCGCTGGTCGTTGGCGGTGCTTGCAGTCATTGTCACGACTCTCCTCGTACCCCTAGTACGCCAGCGCGCGGTCGACGGCGTCGAGCACCCGGTCCAGGCCCGGAAGGTACTCGTCCTCCAGCCGGGACGGCGGGTAGGGCGCGTGATAGCCACCGACCCGCAGCACCGGGGCCTCCAGGTGGTAGAAGCAGCGCTCGGTGATCCGGGCGGCGATCTCCGCGCCCGTGCCCAGGAACACCGGGGCCTCGTGGACGACGACCAGCCGGCCGGTGCGCTCCACGGACGCCTGGATCGCGTCGAAGTCGACGGGCGACATCGAGCGGAGGTCCAGGACCTCCAGGGACTTGCCCTCCTCCTCGGCCGCCGCCGCGGCCTCGAGACAGGTCTTCACCATCGGCCCGTAGGCGACGAGGGTGAGGTCCGTGCCCTGCCGCACCGTGCGGGCGGCGTGCAGGGGCGCGGGGATCGCCGAGCGGTCGAGCTCGGACTTGTCGTGGTAGCGGCGCTTCGGCTCGAAGTAGATCACCGGGTCGTCGCTCTGGATGGCCTGCTGGAGCATCCAGTAGGCGTCCGAGGCGTTCGACGGGGAGACCACCTTCAGGCCCGCGACGTGCGCGAACAGCGCCTCGGGCGACTCGCTGTGGTGCTCGACGGCACCGATGGCGCCGCCGTAGGGAATGCGGATGACGACCGGCAGTTTGATCTTGCCCAGCGCGCGGGCGTGCATCTTGGCGAGCTGGGTGACGATCTGGTCGTACGCGGGGAAGACGAAACCGTCGAACTGGATCTCCACCACCGGGCGGTAGCCGCGCAGGGCCAGCCCGATCGCCGTGCCGACGATGCCGGACTCGGCGAGCGGGGTGTCGATCACCCGGTCCTCGCCGAAGTCCTTCTGGAGGCCGTCGGTGACGCGGAAGACGCCGCCGAGCTTGCCGACGTCCTCCCCCATCACCAGGACCTTGGGGTCGTTCTCCAGGGCGGTCCGCAGCGAGGCGTTGATCGCCTTGACGACGGAGAGCTTCTCGGCAGCCATCTCAGTTGCTCTCCTCTGCGAAGGACGCCTGGTACGCGGCGAACTGGGCGCGCTCTTCGTCCACGAGGGCGTGGCCGTCGGCGTAGATGTTCTCGAAGATCGCCATGTTGTCGGGGTCCGGCATGGTCCGGACGGCGTCGCGCACCCGCTTGGCGAGCGCGTCGGCCTCGGTCTCCAGGGCGGCGAAGAACGCCTCGTCGGCGAGCCCCTCGCGGTCCAGGTAGGTGCGCAGCCGCAGGATCGGGTCCTTGGCCTCCCACAGCTCGCGCTCCTCGTCCCGGCGGTACTTCGTCGGGTCGTCGGAGGTGGTGTGGGCGCCCATGCGGTACGTGAACGCCTCGATGAGCATCGGGCCCTGGCCGGTGCGGGCGCGCTCCAGGGCGGCCTTGGTGACGGCCAGCACGGCGAGGACGTCGTTGCCGTCGACGCGGACGCCCGGGAAGCCGTAGCCCTGCGCGCGCTGGTAGAGCGGGACGCGGGTCTGGCGCTCGGTGGGCTCGGAGATCGCCCACTGGTTGTTCTGGCAGAAGAACACGACCGGGGCGTTGTAGACCGCCGAGAACGTGAACGCCTCCGCCACGTCGCCCTGGCTGGACGCGCCGTCGCCGAAGTAGGCGATCACGGCGGAGTCGGCGCCGTCCTTGGCCACGCCCATGGCGTAGCCGGTGGCGTGCAGCGCCTGCGAGCCGATGACGATCGTGTAGAGGTGGAAGTTGTTCTCGTTCGGGTCCCAGCCACCGTGGTTGACGCCGCGGAACATGCCCAGCAGGTTGGTGGGGTCGACCCCGCGGCACCAGGCCACGCCGTGCTCGCGGTAGGTCGGGAAGACGTAGTCGTCGGCGCGGGTCGCCCGGCCGGAGCCGATCTGCGCGGCCTCCTGGCCGAGCAGCGAGGCCCACAGGCCCAGTTCGCCCTGGCGCTGAAGAGTGGTCGCCTCCGCGTCGAAGCGGCGGGTCAGCACCATGTCGCGGTACAGGCCACGCAGTTCGTCGGCGGTCAGGTCGATGGAGTAGTCGGGGTGCTCGACCCGCTCGCCCTCCGGTGTCAGCAGCTGTACGAGCTCGGGCTCGCCCGGCGCGGCGGCGCGGGTCTTGGCCCCGGCGCGCTTGCTGCTGCCACGGCGCGGCTTGCGCGCGGCAGTGCTGTCCACAGTCACGTGTGCTCCTCCGTCTGTCCGGCCCCCGGGGTCGCCGGCGGCCAGAGGGGGTTCCCCCGCCGTGAGGCAGGAGAAGGCTCGCTCGATCCCCGACGGCACACGGGGTGGGTGTGCCGAGGCCGGAAACCGGGCGTGACAGGCGCCCCGGCCAAAGGCCTGCAATAAGCACGTTACCCAGAAGGCCGCATTCCTGCGAAACCCCGCCTGACCTGCAATTTTGCTTGGATTTCCAAGTAAATCGAGAAAGCTGGGCAACGCTCCTGGTCACGTCCTTGTGAGCACAGCCCCTGCGGGCTGCCGGAACGACCGCACGTTATCCCGGAGAACAAGAGCAGGGGAAGAGTTGGTGTGTGAGACTGGCACTGTGCCCGAACAGCGAAAAATCACGGTATTTCTGCTCGACGACCACGAGGTCGTCCGGCGCGGCGTGCACGAGATGCTCTCCGTGGAGGAGGACATCGAGGTCGTCGGAGAGGCCGGTACGGCGGCGGACGCCCTGGTGCGCATTCCGGCGACCCGCCCCGACGTCGCGGTTCTGGATGTTCGCCTTCCGGATGGCAGCGGCGTCGAAGTATGTAGGGAAATTCGTTCTCAGGACGAGAACATCAAATGCTTGATGCTCACCTCCTTCGCCGATGACGAGGCGCTGTTCGACGCGATCGTGGCGGGCGCGTCCGGTTACGTTCTGAAAGCGATCCGTGGCAACGAGCTCCTGTCCGCGGTGCGGGACGTGGCGGCCGGGAAGTCCCTGCTGGACCCCGTGGCGACCGCCAGGGTGCTGGAGCGGCTGCGCGACGGCAAGGACCCCAAGGGCGACGACCGGCTGTCCAATCTGACCGACCAGGAGCGGCGGATCCTCGACCTGATCGGTGAGGGCATGACCAACCGGGCCATCGGCGAGCGGCTGCACCTCGCCGAGAAGACCATCAAGAACTACGTCTCCAGCCTGCTGTCCAAGCTCGGCATGGAGCGGCGCTCCCAGGCGGCGGCCTATGTGGCCCGCCTCCAGGCGGAGAAGCGCTGAGCCGGGCGGTCGGGACGGGCGCCGGGCCGGAGCGTCCCCATTCCCCGTCCCCCGCACCATCACCCGTTCCGCTGACACAATTCACCGTATCGAGTGGAAAATGATGATTCGGGACCAACGTCCCGCCGCATAGGGGCGGGTGCCCCTATAGGCCCCGGTGACCAGCGTGCACAGTGGTGACCATGCTCTCCGCGCCCACCGGGCTCTCCACCGGTCACCAGGACCACGACCAGTACCGCGCGCTCGAACTGCTCGACCGCACCCCCTACGGCAGGGTCTCGGTGAGCATGCGCGCGCTGCCCTTCGTCACCGTCGCCCGGCACATCGTGTCCGGCCGGCGGGTGCTGCTGCGCCTGCACGGCGGCTTCGGCTACGCCCAGGCCTGCGACGGCAACGTCGTCGCGTACGGCGCGGACAACCTCAGCGGGCGCCCCGAGGGCGACGA
Source organism: Streptomyces albireticuli (assembly GCF_002192455.1). NCBI lineage: Bacteria > Bacillati > Actinomycetota > Actinomycetes > Kitasatosporales > Streptomycetaceae > Streptomyces > Streptomyces albireticuli. The sequence goes on along the minus strand of NZ_CP021744.1, from coordinate 4,004,218 downwards.
GACCGTCTGGACCGTGCAATTCGTGGGCACCGCACGGCTCTTCACGCCCGGCCCCGCCGAACTCGACCGCTTCGGCCGGCCCCCGCGCACCGCGGACGATTCGCCCTTCGATCCCGAATACCTGTGCATCGAACCGCAGTTCATCACCCTGCACCACCTCGAAGGCGTCCCGGCACGACAGGTCGCGCACTCAGCGTGATCTAACATTTGGAGCGTGCCGCGCTCACTTGTCCCGCCCCTCGTCGTCTCTCCCGTCGGCGGAGTCCGGGGGGACGCCGGCCGCCCGCGACCCGGCCGCCCGAGACCTGACGACCTCCGCGCGGACGCCGAGGGAACCACCGGCGGCCCCGCGGGAACGGAAGCGCTCGACAGCACCACCCTGCACAGCCTCCTGCGCCTCTACGGGCAGGCCGGCGAGCCGCTCGGGTGCGTGCCGCTGACCGAGGGCCTCCTCAACCGCGGCTACCGCCTCACCACCACCCGGGGCCGCTTCTTCCTCAAGCACCACCTCGACGGCGACCACGCCGCCATCGCCCGCCAGCACGCCGTCACCCTGCGGCTGGCCGCCCTCGGCCTGCCCGTCGCCCCGCCCGTCGCCGACGCCCAGGGCTCGACCGTCACGGTCCTGGACGGCCGCTGCTACGCCCTGCACCCCTGGGTCGAGGGCCGGCACCGCGACGGCGGCGAGCTGACCCGCGCGCAGTCCCGCCGGCTCGGGGCGCTGCTGGGCCATGTGCACATGTGCCTGGAGAAGGTCTGCCGCGAGGAGAGCCCGGCCCCCGAGAACCCCCACGGACCCCAGAAAGGCCCTGAGGGGCCCTCTGGCGGCCTCGGGGACCCCTGGCAGGCTCCGGACGCCGCGGCGGACCCCCAGGACACGTACGCCCTCATCGAGGACCTCCTGGAGCTCGTCCGGCGCCGGCCCCGCGACTCCTTCGACGAGCTGGCCGAGCACCGGCTCGTCGAGCGCCGCGCCCTGCTGGAGCGGCACGCCCACCGCCGCCCGGCCGCCACGCCCGCCCGGGGCTGGGTGCACGGCGACTTCCACCCGCTCAACCTGCTCTACCGCGGCGGCGAGCCGGCCGCGATCGTCGACTGGGACCGGCTGGGCGTGCAGCCCCGCGCCGAGGAGGCCGTCCGGGCCGCCGTGATCTTCTTCCTGCGCCCCGACGGCACGCTGGACCTCGCGAAGATACGGCCGTACGCGCGCGCCTACCGCCGCGCCTGCGGGGCGGACACCGCCGAACTGGCGGCCGCGGTGCACCGCGTGTGGTGGGAGCGGCTCAACGACTTCTGGATGCTGCGCTGGCGCTACCAGCTCGGCGACCACCGCGCCGACCCCGGCTTCCCCGCGTCGGCGGCGCTGTCGGTGTGGTGGACGCGCTCGTACGGGGCGGTGCGCGAGGCCTTCACGGACTGAGGGCGCCCCCGGGATCCGGCCGGAAACAGACGGAAACGAACGAGCCCGGTGGTGAGTACCGAGAGGTACCCGCCACCGGGCTCGTCAGCCGGACGCGCGCGTCCGTCAGGGCGTGGTGCCGGTGCCCTGGCCGAGGGTCGTGGTGCCGGGGCCGCCGACCTGGCCGGCCGAGGTGCCGGTGTTCGCGCCGCCGCCGTCCTGACCGGCGTTGGTGTTGCCACCGGTCGGGGGCTTCTCGTCGCCCGACGGCTTCGTCGACGGCTCGCCCGAGGGCGTCGGCGGGGTCGACGGCTCGTTCGAGGGCTGCCCGGACGGCTTGGACGAGTGGTGCGTACCGGTGTCGCCGTCCGGCTCCTGGCCACCGCCGGTGCTGGAGGTGTCGGACTCCCGCTCGCCCGTGGTGCCGCCCTCGGGCTGCCCGACAGGGCTGGGCTTCCGGGAGGTCTCCGGGCTGGGGGACGGGTTCGGGGACGAGGAAGAGCTGGTGGACGGCTTGGGATTCTTCGTCGTCTTACCGCTGTCGGACTTGTCCTTCAGGTTCATCGCGAAGGCCACGCCTGCCACGACCGCGATCAGGGCGACCACGGCGATCAGGATCATCTTGCCCCTGCCGCCACCGCCGCCCCGGCCGCCGCCGTAGCCGTCGAAGCCGCCGTCGTCACCGCCGCGCGGCGGGATCATCGGCTGCTGCGAGGTGTCGCCGTGCACCGGGTGCGGCATGGCGGTCGTCCCGGCCATGCCGCCGCCCATGCCGCCCATGCCCAGGGCCTGGGTGGCGGCGGTGGCGTGCGCGACCGGGCCGGTGTCCCAGGAGCCCGAGTGGGCGCCCGCGTCGTGCAGCATCTGGAGCGCGTACTGGACCAGCCCGCGCATCTCCTCGGCGCTCTGGAACCGGTCGTCCGGGTCCTTGGCGAGGGAGCGCATCACCAGGCCGTCGAGCTCCGGCGGCACGCTGCCGAGGACCTGCGACGGCGGGACGGGGGTGTCCTGGACGTGCTGGTAGACGACCGACAGCGGGGTCTCGCCGGTGAACGGCGGACGCAGCGCCAGCAGTTCGTAGAGGAGGCAGCCGGTGGCGTAGAGGTCCGAGCGCGCGTCGACCGTCTTGCCGAGCGCCTGCTCGGGCGAGAGGTACTGCGGCGTGCCCATGACCATGCCGGTCTGGGTCATGGTGGACGCCGCGCCGTGCAGGGCGCGGGCGATGCCGAAGTCCATGACCTTGACCGCGCCGTTGTTCGTGATGATCACGTTGGCGGGCTTGATGTCGCGGTGCACGATGCCGTGCTGGTGGCTGTAGGCCAGCGCCTCCAGCACACCCGAGACGATGATCAGCGCCTGGTCGGGCGGCGGGGTCTCGGCGCCCAGCAACAGGTCGCGAATGGTGCGACCTTCAACCAACTCCATGACGATGTACGGCACGACGTTGCGGCCGACGGTGTCCTCGCCGGAGTCGTAGACCGCGACCACCGCGTGGTGGTTCAGCCCGGCCACCGACTGCGCCTCGCGGGTGAAGCGCGCCTTCGAGACCGGGTCCTCCGCCAGGTCGGCCCGGAGCAGCTTCACCGCGACCGTACGGCCGAGGCGCACGTCCTCGGCGGCGAACACCTCTGCCATGCCACCGCGGCCGAGCCGGTGGGTGAGGCGGTAGCGGCCGTCTCCGACCAGGCCGCCATTGCCCCACATTTCAGGCACATCGGGCATGCCGCCCCCGTTGGCGTCAGGGTCTGTCGGACCCTGGGCGCTCTGCGTCTGTGCCATCAGTCCTCGCCGTCGTGTCTGTCCGCTGCGCGTGGGAGGCGCGGCGCGGGGAAAACGGTCTTCCGCTAAGGCACGCTACAGGCTCCACGGCGCGCGCCGGTCCGGGATGGACGCGCTATCAAACCCGCACGCCCCTGAGCAAGGCAAATCTCGTGACGTGTTGTCGCGCATCCCGTCACGGAACGGGCACGCGGCTTGACGTGCCCGCCGCCTCGGGCAGACTTGGCCGAGATCCATCGGCACAGCCGGCACCTGCCGGATCCGTACGCCAGGCAGTTTGCCGCAAGGGGGAAGTAGAACGATGAGCCAGGACGGCGCTCAGGGCCGCTACACGGGCCGGTCTGTCGGCGGCGGCCGCTACCAGCTGCGCGACCTGCTGGGCGAAGGCGGGATGGCCTCGGTCCACCTGGCGTACGACAGCGTCCTGGACCGTCAGGTCGCGATCAAGACACTGCACACGGAGCTGGGCCGCGAGGCGTCCTTCCGCGAGCGGTTCCGGCGCGAGGCCCAGGCCGTCGCCAAGCTCACACACACGAACATCGTCTCGGTCTTCGACACCGGCGAGGACGACCTCGACGGTTCGACCATGCCGTACATCGTCATGGAGTACGTCGAGGGCCAGCCGCTGCGCTCGGTGCTGGACGCGGACGTCCGGCAGTTCGGCGCGATGCCGACCGAGAAGGCGCTGAAGATCACCGCCGATGTGCTGGCCGCGCTGGAGGTCAGCCACGAGATGGGGCTGGTCCACCGCGACATCAAGCCGGGCAACGTGATGATGACCAAGCGCGGCGTGGTCAAGGTCATGGACTTCGGCATCGCCCGCGCCATGCAGTCCGGCGTCACCTCGATGACGCAGACCGGCATGGTCGTCGGCACCCCCCAGTACCTCTCCCCGGAGCAGGCGCTCGGCCGCGGCGTCGACGCCCGCTCCGACCTGTACTCGGTCGGCATCATGCTCTTCGAGCTGCTGACCGGGCGACTGCCGTTCGACGCGGACTCCCCGCTGGCGATCGCGTACGCGCACGTCCAGGAGGAGCCCGTCGCTCCATCCTCGATCAATCGTTCGATCCCGCCGGCCGTGGACGCCCTCGTGGCCCGCGCGCTGAAGAAGAACCCGAACGAGCGCTTCCCGAGCGCCGAGTCCATGCGGGACGAGTGCGCGCGGGTCGCGGGCACCGCGCAGTCCGGGGCCTCGCCGATCATCGTGGCGGGCGGCCCGCCGGCGCGCAGCGGCGCGGGCGTGAGCTCGGCCGTCTTCCCGCCCGTCGACGCGCAGACCCCCGGGCCGGGCCCGCAGGGCGTCCAGACGCCGTACCAGCCCGCCCCCGGGCCGTACGCCTCCTACGGGCCCTCCACCCCGCCGCCGGGCGCCCCGGCCTACCCCACGCCCGTCCAGCCGTTCCAGGCCGGCGGGCCGAACGGTCCGGGCACGCCCCCGCCGTACTCGATCAACCCCTCGCCCGCGCCGGCGCCGCAGGGCGGCAAGAGCAACAAGCCGGTCATCATCGGCTCGGGCATCGTCGCCGTCCTCGCGGTCATCGGCGTGATCGCCGCGATCGCGCTCAACGGCGGCAACTCCGACAAGGGCGACGAGGCGAACGGCGGCAAGAACTCGCAGCCGCCGGTGACGGGCGCCCCGGCCGGCGGCTCCGGCGGCGGTACGACGACGGGCGGCTCGGGCAGCGGCACGGGCGGCACCGCCGGCGGCACCCAGAGCAAGCACCGCGAGGGCGACCGGTCGAAGGTCATCGACAAGGAGAAGTGCACGAAGGCCTACGAGTACTACAACGACAAGTCGAAGAAGTCGGCGCCCGACTTCAGCTACTTCTACGTCGACTCGGTCAAGGCGTGCCTCCAGGCCGCCGGCTGGAAGTACCGCATCGACCAGCAGAACGAGAACACCTGGGGCAAGGGCACCGTGCTCAGCCAGACGCCCAAGCAGGGTGACGCGTTCGACCCGAAGTCGCCGAGCGACATGTTCGTGCTGACGGTGTCGACGGGCGACCCCGCGTCGTAAGGCGTCGTAGGGCGCCGTAAGGCTCGCAGGCCCGGCCATGTGTGTGCCCGGTACGTCCGTCGGACGTACCGGGCACACACACGTTCGCGCGTCCTTACGGAGACACGCTTACGGCTACACGCTTACAGATAGGGGCCGGAGCGGGCTCCGCCGTGCTGGTGGCCCTCGCCGTCGTCCTCACCCAGGACGCCGGGCGGCAGCGCCCTGCGCATCTGCTCCAACTGCGCGCGTGCCGCCATCTGCTGGGCGAACAGCGTCGTCTGGATGCCGTGGAAGAGCCCTTCCAGCCAGCCGACCAACTGCGCCTGCGCGATGCGCAGTTCCGCCTCGGTGGGGATCGTCTCGTCGGTGAAGGGCAGGGAGAGGCGCTCCAGCTCCTCGACGAGCTCGGGCGCGAGACCGTCCTCCAGCTCGCGCACGGAGCTGTGGTGGATCTCCTTGAGCCGGACCCGGCTCGCCTCGTCCAGGGGTGCGGCGCGGACTTCCTCCAGCAGCTGCTTGATCATGCTGCCGATGCGCATGACCTTCGCGGGCTGTTCGACCATCTCCGTCACGGGGACCTCGCGCGACTCGTCGTCACCTTCCCCGTTGCCGGGGTTGGTGCTGCCGAGAGCCATGCCGTCCGGGCCTACGACCAGGACGTGCGGGCTCTCCTGCGACCGTTCATTCCTCGGCATATCCATGCCGCCATTCTCTCGCACAGGTGATTTCCCCCTGGTGATGCCCCCGTACACGTCTGATCCACCGTGCGACGCGCCTTACCGCGCGCCCCCTTCTCACCTCGCGCGCCGCAGCCGGAGGGCGAAGTAGCCGAGTCCCAGGCCGGTGAGGGTCATTCCGGTGCCCAGCGGCAGGACGCGCAGGACGCGGTCGCCCTCCTCCAGGGCCTCGTCCTCCCGGGGGCCGGCCGCGGTGGACCCGCCCTCGGTGCCGTCGTCGCCGGTGCCGGAGGTGCCGCCGCCGGGCGTGTCGCCTCCGGGGGGCGACGCCGGTGCCTCTCCCGGGTCCGCGGGCGGCCACGCCTGGCCGGGCGCCCGTCCGGCCTCGGGGTCGTCGGGAGAGTCGTCGGGAGGGGGCGCTCCCGCCGAGGACGAGGTCGACGGGGACGGCCGCGCGTCGGAGGGCGACGGGGATCCGGGCCCGGTCTCCGCGGGCCGGCCGGGGTGGGTGCGGCCCTCCCCCGCGTGGCTCCCGGCGAGCCGGTCGTCCTCGCCCGGCGGGGGCCGGGACGGGCCCGGGGCGGTGGCGGACGCGGCGCGGGCGGCCGGCGCGTCGTCCGGTCGTTGCGCGTGGTGGAAGGCGGGGGCGGCCAGCACGGCCGCCGCCGCCAGCGCCGGCCCGGCGAGGGACAGCGCCCGCCGGGCCGGGGATATCGCACGCGGTCCACGGTCCACGCGTCCCAGCCTCGCCCGCCCGGTGCGGCACGGCACGCGCGCGCGTGCCGACCGGGTGAACCGACAGGGATACCTCCCCCCGCCGCGCCCGCTCAGGTCGTCAGCAGGATCTTCCCGACGTGGGAGCTCTCCTCCAGGATCCGGTGGGCCCGCGCCGCGTCCCGCATCGGCAGCGTGCGGTCGACCACCGCCCGGACCCGCCCGCCGGCGATCAGCGGCCAGACGTGCTCGCGCACGGCCGCGACGATCGCCGCCTTCTCCTGGAGCGGCCGGGCCCGCAGCGAGGTGGCCAGGACGGCGGCGCGCTTGGTGAGCAGCGTGCCGAGGTCCAGTTCGGCCTTACGGCCGCCCTGGAGGCCGATGACGACCAGCCGGCCGTTGACCGCGAGGGCGGCCACGTTCCGGGCGAGGTACTTGGCGCCGAGGATGTCGAGGATGACGTCCGCGCCGACGCCGCCCGTCACCTTGTCGAGCTCCTCGACGAAGTCCTGCTGCCGGTAGTCGATGAGGATGTCCGCGCCGAGCTCCCGGCAGCGCTCCAGCTTCTCCTGGCTGCCCGCGGTGACCGCGACGCGCGCGCCGACCGCCTTGGCCAGCTGGACGGCCATGGTGCCGATGCCGCTGCCGCCGCCGTGGACGAGCAGGGTCTCGCCGGGGCGCAGGTGGGCGACCATGAAGACGTTGGACCACACGGTGGCGGTGACCTCGGGCAGCGCGGCGGCCGTGACGAGGTCCATGCCGTCCGGTACGGGCAGCAGCTGGCCGGCCGGTACGCAGACCTTCTCCGCGTAGCCGCCGCCCGCCAGCAGCGCGCACACCTCGTCGCCGACGGCCCAGCCGGCCACCCCGGGCCCGAGGGCCGTGATCCGGCCGGAGCACTCCAGCCCCGGGTAGGGGGACGCGCCGGGCGGCGGGTCGTAGAAGCCCTGACGCTGCATCACGTCCGCGCGGTTGACGGCACCGGCGACGACCTCGACCAGGACCTCGCCCTCACCGGGCACGGGATCGGGCACCTCGGACCAGACCAGGGACTCCGGTCCGCCGGGTTCGTTGATGGTGATCGCATGCATGCCCGCGAGGCTACTCCCGGGCCCCTCGGCACATCACGGAACATGGAGCGCATGGCTACGGGCAAGATGACCAGAATCTCCCTCCTCCGGTCGCTGTGGCGACGCACCAGGAGCGAGGCCGAGGAGGACGCGGAGGCCGGGCGGGCCATCGTGATGCCGGTGCAGAACGTCGCGGCGCCGCTGCGGCAGGTGCTGCGACGGGTCGTCATGGCGCTGTCCGTGCTCGCGCTGACGACCCTGCTCGTCTACCTCGACCGGGAGGGGTACAACGACAACTCCGACAACGCCGTCGACTTCCTCGACTCCGCGTACTACGCGACCGTCACCCTGTCGACGACCGGCTACGGCGACATCACGCCCGTGAGCGACGGGGCGCGGCTGACGAATATCTTCTTGATCACGCCATTGCGCGTGTTGTTCCTGATCATTCTGGTCGGCACCACCCTGGAGGTGCTGACCGAACGGACGCGCCATCAGGTGCGCATCCACCGCTGGAGGTCCCGCATGCGAGAGCACACCGTCGTCGTCGGCTACGGCACCAAGGGCCGGCACGCCATCGAGACGCTGGTCGGGCAGGGCAAGCCCAAGGACAAGATCGTCGTGGTGGACCCGCAGAAGAAGGTCGTGGACGCGGCCTCCAGCGACGGCCTGGTGGGCGTCCTGGGCGACGCCACGCGCTCCGAGACGCTGCTCCGCGCCGAGCTCCAGCGGGCCTCCCAGGTGGTGATCTGCACGGAGCGGGACGACACGGCCGCCCTGGTCACCCTCACCGCGCGGCAGCTCAACAAGGCGGCCACGATCGTCGTGGCCGTGCGGGAGGACGAGAACGTGCCGCTGCTGCGGCAGAGCGGCGCGAACACGGTCGTGACGAGCTCCAGCTCGGCGGGCCGGCTGCTCGGCATGTCGATGATGAGCCCGAACGTCGGCACGGTGCTGGAGGACCTGCTGACGTACGGCAACGGCCTGGACGTCGTGGAGCGGCCCGTGACCAAGCGGGAGGCGGGCAACTCGCCGCGCGACTGCGCGGACCTCGTCGTCGCGGTCGTACGCGGCCACCGGCTGCTGCACTTCACGGACCCGGAGGCGGCGATGCTGCACCTCGCGGACCGGGTGATCACCATCAAGCAGGCGGCGGTGCCGGCCGCGGAGGGGTGAGGCGGGGCGCGCCTGCCGGGGGCGCCGTTCGCCCTTACGGGCCCGCCGCCGCCCAGGGCAGTTCGAGGAGGCCGGCCCGCGCGCCCCGGGCCGCGCCGCCCGGCGGGACGACGGCGAGCGCGTCGGCGGCGGCGAGACCGCGGAGCATGGCGGGCCCGTGGAAGCGGAGCGGCTCCGCGCTGTCGCTGTGCCGGCTGACGACCGGGACGAGCCGGGTGTCGTCGGGGTGCCCCTTGACGGCGTCGGTGAGGGCGGCCCGGTAGGGCGCGGGCGAGGGGCGCGCGGAGAGCGTGCGGAGCAGCGGCTCGGCAAGCGTCAGCAGGCCGGCGACGGCGGCCAGGGGGTTGCCGGGGAGGCCGACGAGGTGCCGGCCGGGGGCGAGCCGGGCGAGCAGCATCGGGTGGCCGGGCCGGACCGCGACCCCGTCGACCAGGAGCTCCGCGCCGAGCCCGCGCAGGATGGTGTGGACGTGGTCGACGGGGCCCGCGGCGGTGCCGCCGGTGGTGAGCACGACATCGGCGGTGGAGCCGGCGAGGGCCGCGCGCAGGGCGTCCGCGTCGTCGCCGAGGCGGCGGATCGCGGTCACCTCGGCGCCGAGGGCGGTGAGCCAGGGGCCGAGCATGGGGCCGAGGGCGTCGCGGATCCGGCCGCCGTGGGGCAGGCCCGCACGCAGCAGTTCGTCGCCGAGGACGAGCACCTCGGCGCGGGGGCGGCGCGTGACGTGGAGCCGGTCGTAGCCCGCGGCGGCGGCCAGGCCGAGCACGGCGGGGGTCACGACGGTGCCCTGGGGCAGGAGTGGGTCGCCGTGGCGGCACTCCTGGCCGCGGGGGCGGATGTCCTGGCCCTGGGAGAGACGGCGGGTGGCGTGGAGCTCGGGGTGCGGCGCGTCCCGGCCGGTCACCTCGCCGTGCTCGCTGCGCAGCACCGCGGTGGTGCCGGGCGGCACGGGCGCGCCGGTCGCGATCCTTACGGCGTGTCCGTCGCGCAGCGGCGGTGCTCCGCCGTGGTCGGCACCGGCGAGGACACCGGGACCGCCCTGGCCGGAGGGCAGCCGCCACGGTCCGGGCCCGGCGACCGCCCAGCCGTCCATGGCGGAGGTGTCGAACGACGGCAGGTCGGTGAGCGCGACGAGCGGCGCGGCGAGCACCTGCCCGAGCGCCTCGCCGAGCTCCTGGTCGGCGGGCGGCAGGGGCTCGGCGGCACGGGCGGCGACGGCACGGGCGTCGGGCCAGGGGGTGGACGTCATGGGGGCGGACTCACGTGCGTCGTCGGCCGCGAAGAGGAACTCGTACTCGCGGGGGGAGGGGATGGAGCCGGCGGTGGAGGCTTCGGCGGGGGCTTTGGCGGGGGCTTCCACCGGGCGGGGGTCGGCCTGGGGGCCGGGGCCGAAGGGGAAGCAGGCGTCGTCGAAAGGGCTTTCACGACGGGGCCGGCCGCTTTCGCCGTCCCGGTGGTCCTCCGCCCAAGGGACGAACTGCTCGGCCATGGGCGCCCGGCCGGTCAGGGGAGCGCCCTCGGCCGGGGTGGCGTCCTCGGCCGGACGGCCGCTCCCGGCAGCCGTGGGGGCCGTGGGCGCCCCGCCGCGCGGGCGGCCACGCTCCCGGCGGTCGTCCGCGACCAGCGCCAGCGCCTCGTCCGCCGCGCGGTCGAGCGCGGAAGCGTCGTCCCGGGAGGTCATTCCGACTCTTCGGGCGTGTGCGGGGCGTCGACGGGCTTGCCGCCGCCGTCCGCGGCCGCGGCCTCGTCGGCCCAGCGCAGGGCGAGCGCGACCGCCTCGCGGGTCGCCTGCGCGACGGCCTCCTCGCCGCCGCCGCGCAGCGCGGCCGCGTAGCCGACGAGGAACGTCGTCAGGGGCGCCGCGGGACGGGCCACACCGTGTGCGGCGTCGCGCGCGAGATCGAGGAGGGCGGTGGTGTCGACGTCGATCTCGATGCCGAGCTCGGCCTTGGCGGCGGTGATCCATTCTTCCAGCACGCCCCCATCGTCCCTGATGCGCGCGCGGGCCGTGGCGACGTCCTCCCAGGTGTCGCAGTCGAACGACGCCGTGGGGTGCGGGAGCCTGCCGAGCGACAGCTCGGCCGTGAGCAGGCGGAGCGGCAGCCCGGTGAGGGAGCCGTGCTCGGCGGCGAGCAGGGCGAGTTCCCGGCGGAGGGCCTCGCCGCGGTAGGCGGCGACGAGCGGCTGGTCCCGCCCGCCGGGGTCGGCGAGCAGCACCCCGTCCGTACCGGCCCCCGCCTCGGCGAGGGCGGCGAGGAGCGCCCGTACGGTGTCGGGGCGCAGGAACGGCAGGTCGGCGGAGAGTACGAGCGTCAGGGCGCCCTCCGTCCCCTTGAGACCGGCGGCGAGCGCGGCGAGCGGACCGCCGCCGGGCGGCTGCTCGCGCGCCCAGCGCACGGGCCGGACGGTGGGGCGGCGCGGGCCCACCACGACGGTGTCGGCGGCGTCCGCGCACGCACCGAGCACCCGGTCGAGCAGCGTACGGCCGCCCACGCGCAGACCGGGCTTGTCGGCACCACCCAGCCTGCGGGCCGCGCCTCCGGCGAGCACTACGGCGTCATAGTCAGTCACCCGACGAGTATGGCCGCGCCCCCTCCCGGCGCACCGGCCGCCGGGAGGGCACCTGCCCACGCCGCGCGGTCTGTGGGCGACATGGCGGGTCGGGGCGTCTCAGGGGGACTTCCGGCCGGCTCCTCCCCGCCGCGCCGATGTGCGCGCGACTGTGCGGCCGCTCGCCCCGCCCGGAGAGGGCGCTCCCCGGCCCGTCCGACGCCCGAGGAACCCGGAAGGCACGTGCGGGCAAGCGGCAGGCTGGGGAACGCCCAGCCCACACGCCCGGCCCCACCACCGTCACCGCAACAGCACCACGGACCGCTCGCGGCTCGCCCCGCCCGGAGAAGGCGGGTTCCCCGGCCCGTCCGACGTCCGAGGACACCGGGAAGGCGCGGACGGGCAAGGGCGGGCGGACTGGGGAACGCCCAGCCCGCACGCCCGGCCCCGCCACCGTCACATGGACCGCAACAGCACCGCGGGCCGCTCGACGCAGTCGGCCACGTACCGCAGGAAGCCTCCCGCCGTACCGCCGTCGCAGACGCGGTGGTCGAAGGTGAAGGACAGCTGCACGACCTGCCGTACCGCCAACTCCCCTTCCCACACCCACGGCTTCGGGGCTATCCGCCCGACCCCGAGCATCGCCGCCTCCGGGTGGTTGATGATCGGCGTGGAGCCGTCGACGCCGAACACCCCGTAGTTGTTCAGGGTGAAGGTGCCGCCGGTCAGCTCGGCCGGGGTGAGGCCGCCCGTCCGCGCGGCCTCGGTGAGCCGGGCGATCTCCTCGGACAGCTGGACGGTGTCGAGCGTGTGGGCGTCCCGGACGACGGGGACGACCAGGCCCCGCTCGGTCTGCGCGGCGAACCCGAGGTGCACCCCGGGCAGTCGCACGATCTCCCTGGCCTCGGTGTCCACCGTGGCGTTGAGCTCGGGGTGGCGGGCGAGCGCCGCCGTGGTGATCCGGGCCAGCACGGCGAGCAGCGAGACCTTGGGCCCGCCCGCGGCGTTCATCGCCCGGCGGGCGGCCAGCAGCTCCGTGGCGTCGGCGTCCACCCAGCACGTCGCGTCGGGGATCTCGCGGCGGCTCCTGCTGAGCTTCTCGGCGACGGCGCCGCGCACCCCGCGCAGGGGAACCCGCTGGGCCCCGCTCTCCGGCCCGCCGACAGCCGATGGCACCTCGGGCACGGCCGTCTCCCGCCCGGGAAGCGGGGCGGCCGTGGCGCGCTCGACGTCCGCCCGGGTGATCAGGCCGTCCGGCCCGCTGCCGCGCACCTGCGCGAGGTCGAGCCCGCGCTCCCTGGCGAGCCGCCGGACGAGAGGCGATATCACCGCCCGGGTGCCCGCACCAGCTGTCTCAAGGAGCCCGGCAGACCTGCCGGACCGGACAGCCCCACCGGCGTCAACAGCCTCCTGACGCGCCCGCTCCCCGCCCGCCGCAGGCGCACCCGCATCCGCCCCACCGCTCCGAGCGTTTCCCCCGGGCACCGCCCGGACCCGGCGGCGGCGCGCGGCCGGAGCCTGCGTGCCGTATCCGACCAGGACGTTCCCGGAACCCTCGCCCTCGGGGGAAGCGGGGGTTCCGGAGCCTTCCCCGGAGCTCTCGGGGCCGCCGCAGGATCCGGTGGCCGGCTCACCGACCGCCACCGTCAACAGCGGTGCGCCCACCGGGAGCTCCGTGCCCTCCTCGCCGAAGCGGGCCGTCACCACGCCCCCGTAGGGGCACGGGACCTCGACCATCGCCTTCGCCGTCTCGACCTCGACCACCGGCTGGTCGACGGCGACGACGTCACCGACCTGGACGAGCCAGCGGACGATCTCCGCCTCGGTGAGCCCTTCACCGAGGTCCGGCAGCGTGAACTCCCGCACCACGGCCATCAGCGCACCCCACCCTCGAAGCCGGCGAAGCCCTTGCCGCCCGACGGGGCGGTCCACTCCGATTCCCACTGCAAGCGGGCGACGGCGTCCAGCACCCGGTCGACACCGGGCAGATGGTGCTGCTCCAGCATCGGCGGCGGGTAGGGGATGTCGAAGCCGGTGACGCGCAGCACCGGGGCCTCCAGGTGGTGGAAGCAGCGCTCCGTGATCCGGGCCGCGATCTCCCCGCCCGGACCGCCGAATCCGGTGGCCTCATGGACGACGACGGCCCGGCCGGTCCGCCGTACGGACGCGCAGACCGTCTCCTCGTCGAACGGCACCAGCGAGCGCAGGTCGACCACCTCCAGGTCCCAGCCCTCGGCCCGGGCGGCCTCCGCGGCCTCCAGGCAGACCGGCACGGACGGGCCGTAGGTGATCAGCGTGGCGGACGTGCCCCGGCGGCGGACGGCCGCCCGGCCGATGCCCGGCACCTCCTCGGGCCGGCCCGGGTCCCAGTCGGCCTTGGACCAGTAGAGCCGCTTGGGCTCCAGGAAGACCACGGGGTCGTCCGAGGCGATGGCGGCCCGCAGCAGCCCGTAGGCGTCGGCGACGGTCGCGGGGGCGACCACGTGGAGGCCGGGGGTGGCCATGTAGTAGATCTCGGAGGAGTCGCTGTGGTGCTCGACGCCGCCGATCCCGCCGCCGTAAGGCACCCGCACGGTGATCGGCATGGGCATCGCGCCCCGGGTGCGGTTGCGCATCCGGGCGACATGGCTGACGAGTTGCTCGAAGGCGGGGTAGGCGAAGGCGTCGAACTGCATCTCCACCACGGGCCGCAGCCCGTACATGGCCATGCCGACGGCCGCGCCCAGGATGCCCGCCTCGGCCAGCGGCGTGTCCGTGCAGCGGTCCTCGCCGAACTCCTTGGCCAGACCGTCCGTGACACGGAAGACGCCGCCCAGGGCGCCGACGTCCTCACCGAGGACGTGGACGGACGGGTCGTCGGCCATGGAGTCGCGCAGCGCCCGGCCCAGGGCCTGGGCCATCGTGGCGGGCTTCCGGCCGGTGGTGACAGCCGCGGTGGTCATCGCTGCGCCCCTTCCTGAGGGCCCGGGGTGGTGTCCCCGGCGGCGTCGAGCTCGGCGCGCAACATGTCGGCCTGCTCGCGCAGTTGGTCGGTCCGCTCGGCGTAGACATGGGTGAAGAGATCCATGGGGTCGAGCGCGGGGTCCTGGTTCATCCGCTCGCGGAGGTCGGCGGCCATCGCCTCGGCGGCGTCCCGCTCCCGCTGTACGGCGTCCTCGTCGAGCAGCTTCCTTCCGGTGAGCTCCCGCTCCAGGAGGTCGACCGGGTCGTGCGCGCGCCAGGTCTCGACCTCGGCGTCGGTGCGGTAGCGGGTGGCGTCGTCGGCGTTCGTATGGGCGTCGATGCGGTAGGTGACGGCCTCGACGAGGGTGGGGCCGGCGCCGGCGCGGGCCCGCCGGACGGCCTCGGTGAGCACCTGGTGGACGGCGGCCACGTCATTGCCGTCCACCAGCCGGCCGGGCATGCCGTAGCCCACGGCCTTGTGGGCGAGGGAAGGGGCCGCCGTCTGCTTGGCGAGCGGGACGGAGATGGCGAAGCCGTTGTTCTGCACGAGGAAGACGACCGGGGCCTGCCAGACGGCGGCGAAGTTGAGTGCCTCGTGGAAATCGCCCTCGCTGGTGCCGCCGTCGCCGACCATGGCGAGCGCCACGACGTCGTCGCCCTTGAGCCGTGCGGCGTGCGCGAGGCCCACGGCGTGCGGGAGTTGGGTGGCGAGCGGGGTGCAGAGGGGCGCGATGCGGTGCTCGTGGGGGTCGTATCCCGTGTGCCAGTCGCCGCGCAGCAGGGTCAGGGCCTGCACGGGGTCCAGGCCCCTGGCGACGGCCGCGAGGGTGTCGCGATAGCTGGGAAAGAGCCAGTCGCGGTCCTCCAGCGCGAGGGCGGCGGCGACCTCGCACGCCTCCTGGCCGGTGGAGGAGGGGTAGACGGCGAGCCGGCCCTGCCGGGTGAGGGCCGTGGCCTGGGTGTTGTACCGGCGGCCGCGGACGAGCTGTCCGTACATCCGTCGCAGGAGCCCGGCGTCGAGCCCGGCGGCCTCGTCGGTGCCCAGCAGGCGGTACGGCTCCGCGTCGGGCAACAGCGGCGCGGGGTCCGTGCGGGGCCGCCAGGCAGGGGGCGGGGTGGGCCGGTACGAGCCGGGCTGCTCCAGAACCGTCATGACGAGCACCTCCTTTTGGGACGGGCTTGACCGGGCACGAGGCACATGGCGGCCGCGCTCCCTCCCTACCGATTGTTCGGTCGTCGGCACTTTTTGGCTACAGGCGGCCCGAGCCTGTGGACAAACGGTTCTCCACAGCCTGAGATATGGACAGGGCGTCCATGAGGGGGAGGCGGGGCGGCATGCCGGACGAACAGATGGCCTTCGCGGGCGACAGGCCGCCGGCGCGGCCGCTCGACGAGATCGACCGCGCGATCCTGCGCATGCTCCGGTCCGACGGCCGTGCGTCGATACGGTCCGTGGCCGAGCGGGTGCACGTCTCGCGCGCCAACGCCTACGCGCGGATCAACCGTCTGATCGACGACGGGGTGATCCGGGGCTTCAGCACCCGCATCGACCAGGAGCGGGCGGGCCAGACCGCGTCGGCGTACATCACCTTGAAGATCGTGCAGAACTCCTGGCGGTCGGTCCGCGAGAAGCTCCGGGCGCTGCCCGGGGCCGCGCACATCGCCTTGGTGAGCGGGGACTTCGACGTGCTGCTGCTGGTGCACGCCAAGGACAACCGCGCCCTGCGCGAGCTGGTCCTGACGCGGATCCAGGCCATGGAGGAGGTGCTCAGCACCCGCACGCTGCTGGTCTTCGAGGAGACGGACCTCCAAGAAGGTGGCGCGGGCGGCGCGGGCAGTGCGGCTGGGTCCGGCGGTGCCACAGGGCCGCAGGTCACGCCCGGGGACCGCTGAGGCCCCCGGGACGGGCGTCCCAGGGGCCTCAGGAGGTGCGGCAGGTGACCGGCCGGGCGCCGGCCGGCTAGCGGTACGTGCGCAGCCCCGCGAAGGCCGTGCGGACCACCGCGTCGGCCACCTCGTCGCTCGTCGACCCGCCGCGGCCCGGCCGGTACCACTCGACCACGGAATTGATCATGCCGAAGAGCAGCCGGGTGGCCAGCCGTACGTCCACGTCCTCCCGGAGGTCACCGTCGGCCGCCGCCTGCTTGAGCAGTTCGGCGACCCGGTGGTCGAACTCGCGGCGGCGTTCCATGGCCCAGCGCTCGGTGTCCGTGTTGCCCCGGACGCGCAGCAGCAGCGTCACATAGGGCAGCTCGGCCATCAGCACCTCCACGGTGCGCCGGGTGACGTGCTCCAGGCGGTCGACGGAGCGGCCCTCGACGGCGCGGGGCTCGTCCAGGACGGCGAAGAGTTCGTCCAGCGCGCGGCTTATCGCGAGCCGCAGCAGCTCCTCCTTGCCCTTCACATGGTGGTAGATGGAGGACTTGGAGATTCCGGCCGCCCGGGAGAGGTGCTCCATGGACGTGCCGTCGTAGCCCCGCTCGTTGAACACCTGGACGGCGACCGCGAGCAGCGATTCGGGCGTGTAGGTGTCGCGCTTGGCCATGGTCATGATTACAGCACCTGCCGTTCGATGTCCGCACGGCGCCTGAGCGCCCAGGACGGCGCGTAGCGGCCACCAGGGCTCTGGTGGTGCATGGAGTCCAGAAGGTCCCACAGCCAGTGTGCGCCGAGCCGCTCGGCCCACTCGAACGGGCCGCCCGGGTAGTTCACGCCCAGCCGCATGGCGGTGTCGATGTCCTCGGGGCTCGCGACCCCGCGCGCGGCGGCGTCGACGGCGAAGTCGACGATCATGGCGACGGTGCGTGCGACGATCATGCCGGGGACGTCGTCGACGACGCTGACCCGCTTGCCGAGCGCCTGGAAGAGGCCGACCGCCTCCCGTACCTGCTCGGGGGTGGCGTGCTGCGAGGGCGCGAGGGCGATCCGGGTGGCGGCGCGGTAGTCGAGCGCGAGGTCGAAGCGGATGAAGGGTTCGATCTCGCCCGTGGCGGGGGTGCCGTCGGTCAGTGCCAGGCAGGCGCCGCCGGGCAGCCGGATGAACCCCTCGGAGATGCCCGGGGTGCGGTCACGGGTGACCTTGATGCCCGCTTCCTCGATCATCTCGCGCAGGACGGCGGCCGGGCCGGCCGGCTTCGCGTGGACGGCCACCGACGCGGGCGCGGGCGCGGGCTCCGCGGTGTGCGGGGCGGGTCGCTCCGCGCCGTCCGCGTAGTCGTACCAGCCGCGGCCCGACTTGCGGCCGAGCAGCCCCGCCTCCACCAGGCGCCGCTGGGCGAGCGAGGGCCGGAATTTCGGGTCCTGGAAGAAGGAGTCGTAGACCGAACGGGTGACGGCTTCGTTCACATCCTGGCCGATGAGGTCGGTCAGTTCGAACGGGCCCATGGCGAAGCCGCCGCTCTCGCGCAGGACGGCGTCCAGGGTGGCCGGGTCGGCGGCGCGCTCCTCCAGGAGGCGGAAGGCCTCGGCGTAGAAGGGGCGGGCGACGCGGTTGACGATGAAGCCGGGGGCGTCCGCCGAGCGCACCGGCGTCTTGCCCCAGGCGGCCACGGTGGCCTGGGCGCGGTCGGCGGCCGCCGGGTCGGTCGCGTGGCCCTGGACGACCTCCACGAGCGGCAGCAGCGGCGCGGGGTTGAAGAAGTGCAGGCCGACGAAGCGGCCGGGCAGGCGCAGGGCTCCCGCGACGGCGGTGACCGACAGGGAGGACGTGTTGGTGGCGAGCAGGCAGTCGTCGGGAACGACCGATTCCAGCTCGGCGAACAGCTTCTGCTTGGCGTCGAGTTGCTCCAGAATCGCCTCGATGACGAGTGCGGAGTCGGCGAGTTCGGCCGTACTGGTGGCCGGGTGCAGGCGGGCGCGGGCCGCGTCGCGGCCGGCGGCGTCGAGCCTGCCCTTCTCCACGAGGCGGTCGAGGCGCGCGCCGATGGCCCGGGCGGCCTCGGCGGCGCGACCCTCCGCGGCGTCGTACAGGCGTACGGGGTGTCCGGCCACGAGGGCGACCTGGGCGATTCCCTGGCCCATGGTGCCGGTTCCGACGACGGCGACGGTGCGTCCCAGCTCGATAGCGGTCATGCCGGTGATCCTCCCCGATGAGTTGTCCACAGGTTCGCCGGGCCCCCTTGTCCCGACCGATCGTTCGGTTACTGTATCTACCGGGGGGTGCTCATGGGCCCCCGCAGTCTGTCGCCCGATCTGTTCCCGAAGCCTGCCGCCTCATCCGAGCCCAGCTCGACAAGGAGTTGGTCAGCCGTGACCGCCGGACTCACCACCGCCCAGTTGATCGAGAAGCACCGCCCCACCCTCGACCAGGCACTGGAAGCGATCCGTTCGCGCGCCTACTGGTCCCCCTTCCCCGAGCACCCGAAGGCCTATGGGGCGGAGGGCGCCGTGCCCGGCAGCCTGAGCGCGGCCGAGGGGCAAGCCGCCTTCGACGCGCTGCGCGGCCACCGCTTCGAGCTGGAGCAGCCCGGGACGGACGGCTGGACGGGCTCCGAAGTCTCGCCCTACGGCCCGGAGCTGGGCATCGAGTATCCGCACGCCGACCCCGAGGTGCTGCTGCCGGCCCTGCGCGCGGCGATGCCGCGGTGGCGCGAGGCGGGCCCGGAGGCGCGGGCCGCGGTCTGTCTGGAGATCCTGGCCCGGATCAACGCCCGCACGCACGAATTCGCCCACGCCGTCATGCACACCAGCGGCCAGGCGTTCATGATGGCCTTCCAGGCCGGTGGCCCGCACGCCCAGGACCGCGGCCTGGAGGCCGTCACCTACGCCTACGCCGAGCAGGTGCGCACGCCGGCCGCGGCGGAGTGGTCCAAGCCCCAGGGCAAGCGTGATCCCCTGGAGCTGCGCAAGGAGTTCACGCCCGTGCCGCGCGGTGTCTCGCTCCTCATCGGCTGCAACACCTTCCCCACCTGGAACGGCTACCCCGGCCTGTTCGCCTCCCTGGCCACCGGCAACGCCGTCCTGGTCAAGCCCCACCCGCGGGCCGTGCTGCCGCTCGCGCTCACGGTGCGGATCGCCCGCGAGGTGCTGCGCGAGGCGGGCTTCTCCCCCGACCTGGTGGCGCTGGCCACCGAGCGGGACGGCGAGGGCATCGCCAAGTCGCTGGCCGTGCGCCCGGAGATCCGCATCGTCGACTACACCGGCTCCACCGCCTTCGGCGACTGGCTGGAGGCAAACGCCCGCCAGGCGCAGGTCTTCACCGAGAAGGCCGGCGTCAACACGGTCGTCATCGACTCCACCGACGACTACAAGGGCATGCTGGGCAACCTCGCCTTCTCACTGTCCCTGTACAGCGGCCAGATGTGCACCACCCCGCAGAATTTCCTCATCCCGCGCGGCGGCATCACCACCGACGCCGGCCCCAAGTCGTTCGACGAGGTGGTGGCCGACCTGGCCGGCGCGGTCGAGGGCCTGCTGGGTGACGACACCCGGGCCAACGCCCTGCTGGGCGCGATCGTCAATCCCCAGGTCAAGGAGCGGATCGACACCGCCGCACAGCTCGGCGAGGTCGCCCTGGCCTCCCGGACGGTCGCCAACCCCGACTTCCCCGGCGCCACGGTCCGTACGCCGGTGATCGTGAAGCTGGACGGCGCCAAGCCCGACTCCGAGGCGGCCTATCTCTCCGAGTGCTTCGGGCCGGTGTCCTTCGCCGTCGCCGTCGACTCGGCGGCGGACGCCGTGGAGCTGCTGCGCCGCACGGTGCGGGAGCAGGGCGCCATGACCGTCGGCGCGTACACCACGTCGCCGGAGGTCGAGCGGCTGGTCGAGGACGCGTGCCTGGAGGAGTGCGCCCAGCTCTCCCTGAACCTCACCGGTGGGGTGTACGTGAACCAGACGGCCGCCTTCTCGGACTTCCACGGCTCGGGCGGCAACCCCTCGGCCAACGCCGCGCTGTGCGACGGCGCGTTCGTCGCCACCCGTTTCCGCACGGTCGAGGTGCGCCGCCAGGCGTAGGTCAGACCGGGGCCGGTCCGCCCCAGTGGAAGAGCGCCATGGCGACGCTCGTGGCGAGGTTGTAGCTCGACACCTGGGGCCGCATGGGAAGGGCGACCAGCCGGGTCGCCCGCTCCCGCAGCTCGGGCGAGATCCCGTGCCGCTCGGAGCCGAAGGCGATCAGCGCGTCGTCGGGGAGGGTGACGGACCGGATGTCGTCGCCCTCCGGGTCCAGGACGTACAGCGGGCCGGGCGGCAGTTCGGGCAGCGGCAGCCGCTCGACGGCCGTGGCGTAGTGCAGGCCGGCGCCCGCCCGTACGGCGTTCGGGTGCCAGGGGTCGAGGTCGCCGGTGGTGACCACGCCCGTGGCGCCGAAGCCGGCGGCGAGCCGGATCACGGCGCCGACGTTGCCGAGGTTGCGGGGGTTGTCCAGGACGACGACCGGGGCGCGCCGGGGCGCCCGCGAGAGGGTGTCGAGATTGGCCCGGCGGGCGGGCCTGGCCGCCAGCGCCGCCACCCCGGTGGGGTGGACCCGGGGCAGCAGCTCCTTCAGGGCCCGCGCCGGGATCTCGACCAGCCGCTCGTCGAGCGTCCCGGTGAGGTCGTCGGCGAGCTGCCCGGCGAGGGCCAGCGTCGCCTTCTTGTCCGCGGCGACCGCCAGGCGCACGTCCGCGCCGAAGCGCAGGGCGTGCTTCAGGGCGTGGAAGCCGTCGAGCAGTACGGCGTCAGGGGCGGCCTCGCCCCACTGCCGCACGGCGGCCACGGCTTCGTCCTCGGTCATGCCCTCAGCCTACGAGAGTGCGCGAGGCTCCCTCGCCCTCCCGCTGGGGCGGCAGCGGCTTCCGCCGGGCGGGGAGCAGCCTGTCCCGGGCGCGGCCGGTGAGGTCGCCCAGGCGGCGCAGGAAGCCGGTGGGCAGGAAGACCGCGTCCGCCACGATCATGGCGAGCGAGAAGAAGGGCAGGCCGAGGGTGACGGCGATGCCCACGTGCTCGGCCATCATCAGCGCGAGCAGGACGTTCTTGACCCGCCGGTTGAGCAGGGTGAAGGGGAAGGCGACCTGCACGGCGACCGTGCCGTAGCTGAGCAGCAGTACCAGGAGGCCGTTGCCGGCGAGGGCGTGCGAGAGCTCGGGCCAGGGCGAGAAGTAGTCGAGGTGCAGCGGGTAGTAGAGCGCGGTGCCGTCCTGCCAGCGCGTGCCCTGGATCTTGTACCAGCCGGCGGTGGCGTAGATCAGGCAGACCTCCACCATGATCACCAACAGGGCGGCGTTGTGTGCCAGGTGGGCGAAGCCGTCGAGGACGGTGCGGGGCTCGCCGGGCGCGTACCGGCACACGGCCCACCACACGCCCTGGACGAGCCAGAGGCCCCACAGCGCGGTCGCCCAGCCGAGGCCGGGGAGCGGGCCGTCGGTGGTCCAGGACAGCCCCGTTCCGCCGAAGAGCTGCGCGGAGATCAGCGCGAGTCCGCAGAGCGCCCACAGCACGATGCCGGTGACGTCCGGGCCGGCCGCCGGGTCCTGGCCGCGGCGCCGGGCGCGGCGGGCGTCGAGGGACCACACCAGGCCGCAGCGGGTGAGGACGGTGTAGAGGGCCATCAGGTGGATGACGTTGTCGCCGCCGTCCCCGAGGAAGACGCTGCGGTTCTGGAGCGACAGCACGCCGATCATGGAGAGCACCGACATGGTCCGGGTGCGCCAGCCGAGCATCAGCAGCGCGCCGGCGACCATGGCGCCGGCGTACACGCACTCGAACCAGAACGTGCTGTCGGACCACATCAGGACGGTGAAGGCGTGGTTGTCGGCGATCAGCCGGCGGGCCATCTCCCAGCTCCAGGGCCCGTCGGGCCCGTACAGCTCATGGCGGTTGGGCCACTCGCGGAGCAGGAAGCACAGCCAGGTGAAGGAGAGCCCGATCCGGATGACGGCCGTCTGGTAGCGGCCGAGGGAGGAGCCGGTGACGCGGTCGACGCCGCGTGCGAGAGCGGCGAGGGACGCCTTGGGAGTGCTCACCGGTTCGCCTCCGGAATGTCGGCGGTCGTGACCGGCCACCAGGCCAGGGTCCGGTAGGACGGCTTGCCGCCGCCCTTCTCGTCACTCCAGGGCGGTGGCGCGACGACCGTCGTCACGGACCGCACCTGGACGCGCTGGACCTGACGGCCCTCCTGGCCGCTCAGCCGTGCCACGGCGATCCGGCGTATGTACTCCTCGGACAGGCTGCCCCGGAGCCCGTTGGGGCGCTCCCGCACGTCGTGCGTGCCCGTGTAGAAGTCCCAGGCCCGCCGCAGCTGGTTCTGCTGGGTATGGCTGGGGAGAAGGTTGTGGTGGATGGCGGCACCGTCCTGCGCGGAGAGATCGGTCCAGCGGGTGAGGGTGGTGCGGCCGTCCGGGCCCCTCAGCTCGGCGCGCGCCTGGACGGCCACGTTCTGCTGGAGCGGGTTGGGGGCGAAGAACTTCCAGTTCTGTTCGAACTCCGGGTAGATGTAGTCGCCAATGGCCTCGGCGTGCTGCTTACTGACCGTGTTCGAGGGCGACACGTGCAGGAACACCATGGCTATGTGCACGGCCGCCGCGACCGCCACCACGGCGGCACCGGCGGCGAGGGCGACGCGTGCGGGAAGCGACAGTCGGGTCGGCCCGGCACCGCCACCGCCGGGCCCGTCGCGCTCGTCATCCGGCCCCATACCCCGCCCCGATCCTGCGTGTCACCAGTCGTCCCACCTGTCGTCGTGCACCCCGAACCGTACCGATGCCTTCCGGCCCGGCACAGCGCACCGGGGTTATCCACAGGCTTGACACCCCCGGAGGCGGCGGCCCACCATTGAACCGAACGATCGGTCGGTCGGGAGTCAATCGAGAGGCAGGGGGCATGCCATGACGACGATGGCGCCGGACACGGGGTCGTACGAAGCGGTGTTCGACGCCGCCGTGGCCGCCGACGAGCGCATCGAGCCACGCGACTGGATGCCCGACGCCTACCGCGCCTCACTCGTCCGGCAGATAGCGCAGCACGCCCACAGCGAGATCATCGGCATGCAGCCCGAGGCCAACTGGATCACCCGGGCCCCCTCGCTGCGGCGCAAGGCCATCCTGATGGCCAAGGTGCAGGACGAGGCGGGCCACGGCCTCTATCTCTACAGCGCCGCCGAGACCCTGGGCACCAGCCGCGACGAGCTCCTCGACAAGCTCCACTCGGGCCGCCAGAAGTACTCCTCGATCTTCAATTACCCGACGCTGACCTGGGCCGACGTCGGCGCCATCGGCTGGCTCGTGGACGGCGCGGCCATCACCAACCAGGTCCCGCTCTGCCGCTGCTCCTACGGCCCCTACGCCCGTGCGATGGTCCGGGTCTGCAAGGAGGAGTCCTTCCACCAGCGCCAGGGTTACGAGCTGTTGCTCACCCTGAGCCGGGGCACCGAGGCGCAGCACGCGATGGCCCAGGACGCCGTGGACCGCTGGTGGTGGCCGTCCCTGATGATGTTCGGCCCGCCCGACGACGAATCGGCCCACTCCGCCCAGTCCATGGCCTGGAAGATCAAGCGCCACTCCAACGACGAACTGCGCCAGCGGTTCGTGGACATCTGCGTACCGCAGGCGGAGTCCCTCGGCCTCACGCTCCCCGACCCCGACCTCCGGTGGAACGAGGAGCGCGGCCACCACGACTTCGGCCCCATCGACTGGGCCGAGTTCCATGAAGTCCTGCGCGGCAACGGCCCGTGCAACGACCAGCGGATCACCCGCCGGCGGCAGGCCCACGAGGACGGCGCGTGGGTGCGCGAGGCCGCCGCAGCGTATGCCGGGAAGCACCGCGACACCCAGGGGGAGGCAGGGGCATGACCAGCACCGATTGGCCGCTGTGGGAGGTGTTCGTGCGCAGCAGGCGAGGCCTGTCGCACACCCACGCGGGAAGCCTGCACGCACCGGACGCCGAGATGGCCCTGCGGAACGCCCGGGACCTCTACACCCGGCGTTCCGAGGGCGTCTCCCTCTGGGTGGTGCCCTCCGCCTCGATCACCGCCTCCTCGCCGGACGAGAAGGACCCCTTCTTCGAGCCGGCCGCCGACAAGCCCTACCGCCATCCCACCTTCTACGACATCCCGGAGGGGGTGCGGCACCTGTGAAGCAGGCACCCGTACCCACCCCTCCCGCCGCCGGCGCGGTGCCCGCGACCGCGGCGCTGGCCCTCGGCGACGACGCGCTGGTGCTCTCCCACCGCCTGGCCGAGTGGGCCGGGAACGCCCCCGTCCTGGAGGAGGAGGTCGCGCTCACCAATATCGCGCTGGACCTCCTCGGCCAGGCCCGCTTCCTCCTCTCCCTCGCCGGCGACGAGGACGAGCTGGCGTATCTCCGGGAGGAGCGCGCCTTCCGCAACGTCCAGCTGGTCGAGCAGCCCAACGGCGACTTCGCCCACACCATCGCCCGGCAGCTCTTCTTCTCGACCTACCAGGAGCTGCTCTTCGGGCAGTTGGCCGCCGGGGGAGGCCCGTTCGCCCCGCTGGCCGGCAAGGCCGTCAAGGAGGTCGCCTACCACCGCGACCACGCCGAGCACTGGACGCTCCGGCTCGGCGACGGCACCGAGGAGAGCCACCGCCGGATGCGGGCCGCGCTCGACGCCCTGTGGCGCTTCACGGGCGAGCTCTTCGAGCCGGTCGAGGGCCTGGAGGTGGATGTCACGGCCCTGCGCGACGGCTGGCTGGCCTTGATCACCAAGACGGTCCGGCAGGCCGGCCTGGAGCTCCCCACCGGCCCCCAGGTGGGCGCGTGGAGGGCCGGGGCCGGGCGCCAGGGGCTGCACACCGAGCCGTTCGGGCGGATGCTCGCCGAGATGCAGCACCTGCACCGCAGCCACCCGGGGGCGTCATGGTGACCGCCCGTGCCGCGCTGCCCACCCCACTGGAGGAGAGGCTCCGGGAGCTGGCGGGCGCCGTCCCCGACCCGGAGCTCCCGGTGGTGACCCTCGCGGAGCTGGGCGTCCTGCGCGGACTCCAGATGTCCGGCCCCGGCCGGGTAGAGGTGGAGCTCACCCCCACCTACACCGGCTGCCCGGCCATCGAGGCGATGGCCGCGGACATCGAGCGGGTGCTGCACGACGAGGGCATCCCCGAGGTCGAGGTCCGCACCGTCCTCACCCCGGCCTGGTCCACGGACGACATCACGGCCGAAGGCCGCCGGAAGCTCGCCGAGTTCGGGGTGGCGCCGCCGCGTGTCAGCGGCCCGGGCGGCCCGGTGCCGGTGTCCCTCGGCATCCGCTGCCCGCACTGCGGATCCACCGACACCACCCTCCTCAGCCGCTTCTCCTCCACCGCCTGCAAGGCCCTGCGCCGCTGCGAGGCATGCCGCGAACCGTTCGATCACTTCAAGGAGTTGTAGATGGCAGCGGCCCGCCATGGCGCCTTCCACCCCCTGCGGGTGACCGCCGTCGACGCCCTCACCGACGACTCCGTCGCCCTGACCCTCGCCGTGCCCCCGGAGCTCCGCGAGGCCTACCGCTACGCCCCCGGCCAGCACATCTCGGTCCGCCGTGACACCGAGGACGGCGAGATCCGGCGCACCTACTCCCTCTGCGGCCTCGCCCCGGACCCGGCGGACGCCGGGCCGGCGGAGCTGCGGGTGGGGGTGCGGCTGGTCGACGGCGGGGTGTTCTCCACGTACGCCCTGAAAGAGCTGGCGGCCGGGGACACCGTGGAGGTGATGACGCCGGTCGGCCGGTTCGTGCTGGAGCCCCGCGCCGGGCACTTCGCGGCGATCGTCGGCGGCAGCGGCATCACCCCCGTCCTGTCCATCGCCTCGACCCTGCTCGCGCGGATACCGGACGCCCGCTTCTGCCTGATACGCAGCGACCGCACCGCGGCCTCGGCGATGTTCCTGGAGGAGGTCGCCGACCTGAAGGACCGCTATCCCGACCGCTTCCAGCTGGTGCACACCCTTTCCCGGGAGGAGCAGCAGGCGGGCCTGCCGTCCGGCCGACTGGACGAGGAGCGGCTGGCGCGGCTGCTGCCCGCGCTGCTGCCGGTGGAGGCGATCGACGGCTGGTATCTGTGCGGACCGCACGGGCTGGTGCGAGGGGCCGAGCAGGCGCTGGGCGGTCTGGGCGTCCCCCGGGACCGGGTGCACCAGGAGATCTTCCACGTCGAGTCCACCGCCCCCGTTGCCGAGGCCTCGGCGACGGCGGTGCCCGCACCCGCCCACAGCACGGTGACCGCGCAGCTGGACGGGCGCAGCGGCAGCTGGCCGGTCCAGGAGGGGGAGTCGCTGCTGGAGGCGGTCCTGCGCAACCGCGCCGACGCCCCGTACGCCTGCAAGGGCGGTGTCTGCGGCACCTGCCGGGCCTATCTGGTCACGGGCGAGGTGCGGATGGAGCGGAATTTCGCCCTGGAGCCGGAGGAAGTGGCGGCCGGGTATGTGCTGGCCTGCCAGTCGCGCCCGACGACGGAAGAGGTGGAGCTGGACTTCGACCGCTGAACGAGGAGCGGTGCCTGCCGCGGGCCGGGCCACTGTGCGCCCCGGCTCCTCACCCGCCCACGACCCGCCGCCCGTTCCGGGCCGCCGACTGTTCCCAATTCCTGCAAACTGTTCTAAGTTGACGCCCCGTCAGTTCAGGTGTCGGCAGCGGCTCGCAGGAGGACGGCAGTGGACTTCACCTTCACCGAGGAGCAGCGGGCTGCCGAGGAGGCGGCCGGAACGGTCTTCGCCGGGGTCTCCCCCGACGGCGTCCCCAGCCCGGCCCTCACCCCAGGCGCGGTGGCCGAGGACTTCGACCGGGCCCTGTGGGACCGGCTCGCCGGAGCCGACCTGCTGAGCCTGTACAGCCCGGCCGAGCACGGAGGCGCGGGGCTCGGCCCGCTCGCCCTGTGTCTGGTGCTGCGCGAGGCCGGGCAGGTCCTCGCCCGGGTGCCGCTGCTGGAGACCGGCGCCGCCGCCCTCACGCTGGCCGCCGTGGGAGGCCCGGTGGCCGCCCGGCTGCTGCCGCCGATCGGTCGTGGCGAGCTGACCGTCACCGCCGCGTCCAGCGGCCGCACCGGCCACGACCCGGCCGAACTGGCCGTCACGGCCCGCCCGGTGCCCGGCGAGCCCGGCGGCTGGCTCCTGGACGGGGTGCAAACCGCCGTGCCGTGGGCGGCCGGCACCGACCTGGTGCTGCTGCCCGCGCGCAGGGCAGAACAGCCCGCGGAACCAGCGGCCGAGGAACCGAACGAGAAAAGCGGGGCGGGGCGGGGTGGGGGAGGGGGGAGGGCCCCCTCCTGGCGTTCGTTTCCCGCGGCCACCCCGGAGTCACCCTCGCCGACCAGGTCTCCACCAACGGCGAGCGCTACGCCGAGCTCCACCTGGACTCCGTACATCTCACCGGCGACGAGGTGATCACCACCGCGGGGGCGTGGGAGCGGCTGCGCGGCCTGCTCACCGTCGGCACCTGTGCTCTGGCCCTCGGCGTCGGTACGGCGGTCTCGCGGATGACGGGCGCGTACACCGCCAAGCGCGAGCAGTTCGGCTTCCCGATCGCCACGTTCCAGGCCGTGGCCGTCCAGGCCGCCGACCGCTACATCGACCTGCGGGCGATGGAGGCCACGCTCTGGCAGGCCGCGTGGCGGCTGGAATCCGGGGCCGACGGCGCGCTCCCGGCCGCCGCCGACCTGGCCGTCGCCAAGATCTGGGCCTCGGAAGGTGTCCGCCGTATCGTCCAGACCGCCCAGCACCTGCACGGCGGCTTCGGCGCGGACACCACCTATGCCCTGCACCGGTATCACGCCTGGGCCAAGCAGCTGGAGCTCTCGCTGGGCCCCGCGGCGGCACACGAGGAGGCCCTGGGCGACCTGCTGGCCGCCCACCCCCTCGGCTAGAAACCCGGCGGAGGCCGGGATAAGCCGGCGGCGGAAGCCGGGAAAACCCGGCCGACCCCTCAGCAGGACCCGGGCGGCGCCCCGGATCGTTCCGTCGACCCGCAAACCAGCCGACGTCGCGGCCGGTGGACCCGGCCCGCCCGCCCCGGCTAGATCACCGTGCCGGGCGCCCCGTCGGCGTCCACGACCGGGCGGCCGAGGGCCTCCCAGGCCTGCATGCCGCCGTCGACGTTCGCCGCGTCCAGGCCCTGCTGGACGAGGTAGGCCGTCACCTGCGCGGAGCGGCCGCCCGAGCGGCAGATCACGTTGATCCGGCCGCCGTCGGGAGCCTGCTCCGTCAGGGCGCCGTAGCGGGCGACGAAGTCGCTCATCGGGATGTGGAGCGCACCCTCCGCGTGCCCCGCCGTCCACTCGTCCTGCTCACGGACGTCGAGCAGGAAGTCGTCGGAGGAGAGCGCGTCGACGCCGACCGTGGGAACCCCAGAACCGAAATGCATGACCCCGACGCTACCCGACCAGCGAGGCCAGATGGGCCTCCCGTTCGGCGACCTGGGCACGCAGCCCGTCGGCGATCTCCGCCAGCAGACCGTCCGGGTCGTCCGGCGCCATCTTGATCATCGAGCCGATCGCCGAGCCCTCCAGCTCCGCGGCCAGCGCCGACAGCATCTCCTTGCGCCGGGCCAGCCACTCCAGCCGGGCGTACAGCTCCTCGGCACGGCTCGGGCGGAGCTCCTCGGGCACCGGGCCCGCCGCCCACTCCTCCGCCAGCTCCAGGAGCAGCGTCTCGTTCCCGGCCGCGTACGCGGCGTTGACCCGCACGATGAACTCGTCGCGGCGCACCCGCTCCGCCTCGTCGCGCGCCAGGTCCGGGTGGGCCTTGCGGACCAGCTCGCGGAAGACCCGGCGGGCCTCGTCGCTCGGCCGCACCCGCTCCGGCGGCCGTACCGGCCGCTCGGTGAGCATCGCCTGGGCCTCGGGCGACAGCCCGTCCGAGTCCATCCAGCCGCCGAACAGCTCCTCCACACCGGGCAGCGGCTGCGCCATGGCGCGCGCCTCCCGCGCCTTCCGCAGGTCCTCCGGGTCCTGTGTACGGGCGGCCACGGCCTCCGCGATCCGGGCCTCCAGCTCGTCCAGGTGCGCGTACATCGGGCCGAGGCGCTGGTGGTGGAGGCGGGAGAAGTTCTCCACCTCCACCCGGAAGGTCTCCACGGCGATCTCGAACTCGATCAGCGCCTGCTCGGCCGTCCGCACCGCCTGTTCCAGGCGCTCGGTACCCGGTTCGCGCGCGTTCGGGCTCTGCTCGGCTTCGGGTGTCATCACCCGCCCAGCGTACGAGCTCCCGAGTGCCTCACGGGCACGCCCGCTCCCACCCGCCCCGGCCGACCCCTGATCGGCCCCCGGCGGGGCCCGGCAGGGCCCGGCTAAACCCCCGCCTCCGCCGCCAGCCGCCCGCCGCGGACCGCCGTCACCAGCTCCCCGTGGTCCTCCTCCGTCCGGTCCGCGTAGGCCTTCGCGAAGCTCGCGACCGCCTCGTCCAGCTCCGCCGACTTCCCGCAGTACCCCGCTATCAGCCGGGGGTCCGCGCTGTGCGCGTGCGCGCGGGCGAGCAGGGCGCCCGTCATCCGCCCGTAGTCGTCGAGCTCGTCGGGGGCCAGGGCCGCCGGGTCGACGCTGCCCTTGCGGTTGCGGAACTGCCGCACCTGGTAGGGCCGGCCCTCGACCGTCGCCCAGCCGAGCAGCACATCGCTGACCACCTGCATCCGCTTCTGCCCGAGCACCACGCGCCGCCCCTCGTGGCCCGCCGCGGGCGGCGCGAAGCCGGCCTTCTCCGCGTACGGCAGCAGAACCGAGGGCCGGGCCTCCTTCACCTGGAGGACCAGCGGCTCGCCGCGGTGGTCGAGGAGCAGCACCACGTACGAGCGCAGGCCCACGCTCCCCGTGCCCACCACCCGGAAGGCCACGTCCTGCACCTCGTAGCGCCCGAGCAGCGGCAGCAGCTCCTCCGGCAGCGTGCGCAGATAGCCGGGGAGTGCCATGGCGACGGCCGTCGCCTCCTCGTCCGGCACCCGGCTCAGCACCGGCGGCGCGTCCAGGAACCGCCGCCCGCCGTCCGCCTTCTCCGTCGCCTTCGCGGCGAAGCGGGCGCTGGTGTTCCGGCGGGCCTTCTCCTCGACCCGCTCCAGCGTGCCCACCAGCTCCCGGGCGTCGGCGTGCGTGACGAGCCGCTCGTCGGCGATGGCGTTCCACGCGTCGGCCACCGGCATCCGAGCCAGCAGCCGCATCGTGCGCCGGTAGGAACCCACGGCGTCCCGGGCGGCCGCCCGGCAGGTGTCCTCGCCCGCGCCCGCCTCCCGCCCCGCGAGCACCAGCGAGGTCGCGAGGCGCTTCAGGTCCCACTCCCAGGGGCCGTGCAGGGTCTCGTCGAAGTCGTTGAGGTCGACGACCAAGCCGCCGCGGGCGTCGCCGTAGAGCCCGAAGTTCGCGGCGTGGGCGTCGCCGCATATCTGCGCGCCGATCCCCGTCACGGCCGTACGCACCAGGTCGTACCCCATCAGCCCGGCCGAGCCGCGCAGGAAGGCGAAGGGCGAGGCGGCCATCCGCCCCACCCGTATAGGCGTCAGCCGCGGCAGCCGGCCCGCGTTCGACGCCTCGACCATCTCGACCGCCCCGGGGCGGCCCGCGTCCGCCTCCCACTCGGCGTGCTCGGCGCGCGGCACCCGGGCCCGCAGCGCCTTGCCCGCCCCCTTGGGCGACAAGGCGGCCCCGAAGCCCCCGGCCGCCCCTCGCGCCCGTCCTCAGCTTCCCCCAGCGGCCCGGACCCCCCGCCCGGAACCGCCGCACCCGGTATCCCGGACGCCCCCAGCACCCCTGACTCCCCCGGGATCCCCGGCAGCCCGGCCCCCGCCGGACCCGCGAACCCCGGTACGTACGGCAGTCGCGACATCGTGCCCCTCCCCCTCCACGCCCACGCGGACTCCTTCGAAGCTACCCCCCGTCACTGACAGCGGTCAGACCCCGACCGCTTCCTCCATCTCCTCCTCCATGTCCCCTCCGCGCCGCCCGGGTTCGGCGGAACCGGAAGCACGCCGTGCCCGCGCGGCCTCGACGGCCCACGCCACGCCCACGACCACCGCTCCGGCCACCAGCCACAGCACCAGCGTCGTCACGTGCCCGCCCAGTCCCTCGCTGCCGAAGTAGACGAGGCTGCGCGTGCCCTCCACGAACCCGGCGCCGTTCCAGAAGCCGTGCAGCCCGGCGAAGAATCCGTTCTGGAGCTCGGGCCGGAAGACGCCGCCGGAGCTCGTGAAGTTGAGCATCACGAAGAGGACCATCACGCCCAGCGTCGTCCACCGCTTGAGGAAGGTGTGCAGCCCGACGCCGACGAACAGGATGCCCGCCGAATAGATCCAGGCCAGCCCCCACAGACCCGCCAGCCCGTGGTCGACCAGATGGAAGACCGGCCCGGCGAACGCCACCCCGATCAGGCTGACCACCAGCGACGTCCCGGCCGCCAGCAGCGCGCGCAGCCGCATCGGCAGCACCGCCCCCGCGCCGCCGAGCACCGCGACCGAGGCGTACGAGCCGATGCTCAGCGCGACCAGCAGGAAGAAGATGCCCTGCCCGGTCGGGTCGTCCTCGGCGGCCGGCACCACGTCGGTCACCTTCAGCGGGGCGCCCTGCGCCGCCGCGACCCTGGTGAAGACCTTCTCCACGGCCGTCGCGGTGGTGTCGGAGCCGGCCGTGGCCACCAGCAGCTCCGGCGGCCGCCCCCGGTCGCCGGGCACGTACGCGCCGAAGACGTCCTGGCTCCGCAGCTGCCGCACCGCCTCGTCCCGGCCGGCCACGGTACGGACCTCCAGGGCGCCGTCCGCCTTCTCGCCGAGGCTCCGCGCCAGCGCCTGGGGAGCGGCGCCGCTGCCGACGACCGCGACCGGCATGTCGTGCGGGGACGGGGTCGCGAACGCCCCCAGGTAGGCGAGCCCCATCCCGACGCACATCAGCAGCGGGGTGAGCAGGTGGATCAGGACATGGCGCAGCCCGGCCGCACCGGCGGCCCCGTGCGCCGTACGGGCCGCGTGGGCCCCGTGGGCCCCGTGGGCCCCGTGGGCCCCGTGGGCCCCGTGGGCCCCGTGGGCCCCCTGCGCGGAAGCGGAACTCATGGACGGTCCCTCCAGTCCCTCGGGCCGGCGCGTGGGGCCGGCACCCCGGCCGGTTCCCCGGCCCTCGGGACAGATAGTTGGCTTATACAACTCTTGCTCTAAGTTGTACTGTACAACTACATCCGGAAAGGGAGCCCTCCGTGCCGCACCGAGACGAGTCCGTCGAGACCATCCAGCGCGAGATGACCGCCTTCGCGCGCCGCGCGCGGGCCAGCGCCGCCCGGACCCACCCCGAGCTCTCGCTGGTCTCCTTCACCCTGCTGGCACACCTGGAGGACCGGCAGGGCTGCCGGGCCACCGACCTCGCCGCGCACTACCTGCTCGACAAGTCCACGGTCAGCCGGCAGGTCGCCGCCCTGGAGAAGCTGGAACTGGTCGAGCGCCGGGTCGACCCCGACGACCACCGCGTCCAGGTGCTGCACCTCACGGCGCACGGCGTCGCGACCCTCGCCCAGGTCGCCGCCACCCGCCGGTCGGCCTTCGAGGAGCGCCTGGCCGGCTGGGACGAGGCCGACCTCAGTCGGTTCGCCGCCTATCTGCTGCGCTACAACGCGGCGGCCGAACGACTCAGCTGAGGCCGCCGGGACAGCGGGGGTCGCGCTGGAGGTACCTCGCGGCCCACACGCCGCCGGACCACCGGACCGCCCGCGGGGCCCGCGTCACGAGGCCGGACCGGCGCGAGACCCCGGACGATTCCCGGAGTTGGCCGAATTCGACCGTTTGCCGCGTCGTCCCTGGTCACCCGGTGCCGAAGAAAGGCCGACCACGCCCGTGGCCCAATCTTTAGCCGAATCAAGGCTTTTAGCTAAGCCTAAAGGTGGCATCCTCTCTTAAGGAGCCGCCTGGCGGCACTACAAGTCCTGGGGGTAGAGCATGGCCTGGCGAACACATACCGAGGGTGGCAGGACGGCCGACGCGGCCGGCGCCCGCCTCGCACGCCACGCGACGGCCTCGCTCGCGGGCCTCCTGGCAGAACAGGGCATGTCCCGCAAGGACTTGGCGGACACGATGGGGGTCTCCCCCGGCAGGGTCAGTCAAATCCTCTCCGGCGACGAGAATTTGACCATGCGGTCCTTGGCGGCCGTCGCCGAAGCACTCGACCTACGCGTGGAGATCTCCTTCAGCGAAAGGCCGGCCGCCGAGCACCGCGAACCCGTGGAGAGCGCTCGTTCTCCGCACCACCGCCCCTTAGCTCCCGTCCACCGCTGACGTCCCGCCCCGTGCCACCGCTCCTCCGGCCCCACGCGGCCGGTCCACCCTCACCGGGCCCGCTCAGCCGCCCGGCGCCCCGCCCCCGGCGGCGTCCTCGGGACGGCTCCGCAGTTCGCGGATCCTCCTGTCGTCACTGCGCTTGCCATGGGCGTGCGCCAGATCCAGCAGGTACGCGCAGTACTGCTCGGCCTCGCCGAAAGCCCGCCGCGCCTGCCGCAGTTCCTCCCGCGTGCGCTCGCGTCCCTGCTGCTGACACGCCTTCTCGATGCGCGTTTCGATGGTGATCCACTTCTGGGCGGCGGTCCGCACGTCCCTGTGCCGCTCCACGATCTCCTTGCGGAGGTGGGTGCGGCTCCTGCCCGTACGCCCCGACGCGTCCACCCGGGCCAGAAGGTGCTGCCTGACCCGGTCTGCGAAGGTGTCGAGGTCCCAGCAGTCCTGAAACCCGCCGGCCATGCGGTACGACCACTCGGCGCGGTCGGCCTGGAGCCGCAGCGCGAGGCTGTTCAGCAACAGCGAGTCGCCGAGGGTGACGATCGCCATCAGAGGGTGCTCGCCCGACTGCTCCAGCTTCCGCTTGGGCACCAGACCCAGCCCGGCCACGACGCCGACCGCCGCGGGCGGCACGCTCGACGCGTGCGGCAGCAGCAGCCCGCTGGCCAGGGCGGCCATGGCGGCCGTCCACAGCACCACGGCGACCGCCGACGCCGCCGAGCGGACCGTACCGAGCAGCCGCCCGTCCTCACGGAAGCGCCAGACCAGGCAGACCCAGGTCACGGGCGCGCAGATGGCGGCGGGCAGCACCCACTCGGTCAGCACGGAGGTCTGGTCCCACGCCACAGCGTCCCCCATTCCGGTTGCAGACGACGCCCCCCTACGACACCGGACTTCGACGCCCTTCACACAGCGCCCCAGCGCGACTACAGAATGATGTTCCCACTGCTGTCACTCGCGCGGGCAATGATCCGGCCAAGCTCTCCCGTCACAGCCGAATTCGCGCCATCACACCGGCCGTCGGGCAAAGATCAGGGCAAAAATCCGAACAGGAGAGCCCAGGACATCCGCACGGAGAAACGTGGCGGGCGCGGGAAGAAGGGACCGACCGGCAAGCGGGCACAACGAAACGGACCCCTCCAGGTGACCGTGGTCACTCGGAGGGGTCCGTCTCGTATGGTGCGCGAGGGGGGAGTTGAACCCCCACGCCCTTTCGGGCACTGGAACCTGAATCCAGCGCGTCTGCCTATTCCGCCACCCGCGCATGGGTGTTGTCTTCGTTACCCCGCACCGTCTTCGGACTCGTCCGTCCGGGTCTTGTGCGTTCGCCTTCCGACATCGAGAACATTAGCACGCTGTGGAGGGTCTCTTCACACGCGTTTGCGGTGGCCCCCGCCACACGTCCCGCGCGACCGCCTCCGCACCGCCCCACCGCCGCCCACCAGGCGCGTACGAGCCGCCGCACCGCCTCCCACGAGCCGCTCCACGGCCGCCCACGAGCCTCACCGGAACCCCCGCCCCGGCGCCCGCCACCGCTCCGGATCCCTCCCCGGCACCCCGCGACGCGCCCCCGGGCTCCCCCCGTCCCGGCCGCGCTCGCGCCACACCCTCCCGGCGACCCTGCGGGGACTCCGGAACCCGGGTAGTGACGGCGGGGCCTACGGGGTACCCCACCGGTTGCGGGACACTGACTGACGGCCGCCTCTACGATCCCTAGTGAAGGCGACACGAAGGCGCCTTCAAGGCGACACTCGTCACTCCTGGCGCCGAAGGGGAACCAGCCGTTTTCCCGACGCGTGGATACGATCAGTAAGCAGTATCAGGAACGACACTGAGCATCAGGAACGTCACTGAGGGAAGGAGGTGCCCCGTGGGAGTACTGAAGCGCTTCGAGCAGCGACTCGAGGGTCTCGTGAACGGCACCTTCGCCAAGGTGTTCAAGTCCGAGGTGCAGCCGGTGGAGATCGCCGGCGCGCTCCAGCGTGAGTGCGACAACAACGCCACCATCTGGAACCGCGACCGCACCGTCGTCCCCAACGACTTCATCGTGGAGCTGAGCGCCCCGGACTTCGAGCGTCTGAGCCCCTATTCCGGGCAGCTCGGCGACGAGCTCTCCGGGATGGTCCGCGACTACGCCAAGCAGCAGCGGTACACCTTCATGGGGACCATCAAGGTCCACCTGGAGAAGGCGGACGACCTCGACACCGGGCTCTACCGGGTGCGCAGCCGCACCCTCGCCGCCAGCGAGTCGCAGGAGCCGGGCGCCCGCCCGGCCGCCCCGCGGCCCGGCACCGGCGGCGCCGTCACCCAGGGTGGCGGCGGCTATCCGGCCCCGCCGGCCGGTCTGCCGCCCATGCCCGCGTCCCCGCCGCCCGGCGCCACGCCTCCGGGACGCCCCGCGCCCCGTCCGGCGGGCCCCGCGGCCGGGGCCGCCGCCGGCGGCCAGACCAGGCGCTGGATCGAGATCAACGGCACCCGCCACCAGATCTCACGGCCCACGCTCGTCCTGGGCCGCAGCACCGAGGCGGACGTACGCATCGACGACCCCGGCGTATCCCGCCGGCACTGCGAAATCCGGGTCGGCACCCCCGCGACGATCCAGGATCTGGGGTCGACGAACGGCATCGTGGTGGACGGACAGCACACCACGCGCGCTACGCTCCGCGACGGCTCACGCATCGTCGTGGGCAGCACCACCATCGTTTATCGGCAAGCCGAAGGGTGAAGCGGGGGCAATGTCAGAGCTGACCCTCACGGTCATGCGGTTGGGTTTCCTCGCCGTCTTGTGGCTGTTCGTCATCGTGGCCGTCCAGGTCATCCGCAGCGACCTCTTCGGCACGCGCGTGACCCAGCGCGGCTCCCGCCGCGGCGGCTCCGACCGGCAGCCCCAGCGCGCGCAGCAGACCGCACCGCCGCAGCAGCGCCAGCAGCAGGGCGGCGGCCGCCGGGCCGACCGCGGGCGCCGTGGCGCGCCCACGAAGCTGGTGGTCTCCGAGGGGACGCTCACCGGCACCACGGTGGCCCTCCAGGGGCAGACCATCTCCCTCGGCCGCGCGCACGACTCCACGATCGTGCTGGACGACGACTACGCCTCCAGCAGGCATGCCAGGATCTATCCGGACCGCGACGGCCAGTGGATCGTCGAGGACCTCGGTTCGACCAACGGCACGTATCTCGACCGGACCCGGCTGACCACCCCGACCCCGATCCCGCTCGGTGCGCCGATCCGCATCGGCAAGACCGTCATCGAGCTGCGGAAGTAGTAGGACCATGACGACCGGAGGGTGGGCACCGTGCGGATGTACCCGGAGCCGACGGGCGAGGTGCGCATGAGTCTGTCACTGCGCTTCGCCGCCGGATCGCACAAGGGCATGATCCGGGAGGGCAACGAGGACTCCGGTTACGCCGGCCCCCGCCTGCTCGCCATCGCCGACGGCATGGGCGGCCAGGCCGCGGGCGAGGTCGCCTCCTCCGAGGTGATCTCCACCCTCGTCACGCTCGACGACGACGTCCCGGGCTCCGACATCCTCACCTCGCTCGGCTCCGCCGTGCAGCGCGCCAACGAGCAGCTCCGCGTCATGGTCGAGGAGGACCCCCAGCTGGAGGGCATGGGCACCACGCTCACGGCCCTGCTGTGGACCGGCCAGCGGCTCGGCCTGGTGCACGTCGGCGACTCGCGCGCGTACCTGCTGCGCGACGGCGTGCTCACCCAGATCACCCAGGACCACACCTGGGTGCAGCGGCTGGTCGACGAGGGCCGGATCACCGAGGAAGAGGCCACCACCCACCCGCAGCGCTCCCTGCTGATGCGCGCGCTGGGCAGCGGCGACCACGTGGAGCCGGACCTCTCCATCCGCGAGGTGCGCGCCGGTGACCGCTATCTGATCTGCTCGGACGGCCTCTCCGGCGTCGTCAGCCATCAGACGATGGAGGAGACGCTCGCCAGCTACCAGGGCCCGCACGAGACGATCCAGGAGCTCATCCAGCTCGCCCTGCGCGGCGGCGGCCCCGACAACATCACCTGCATCGTCGCCGACGTCCTCGACGTCGACGGCAACGACACCCTGACCGCCCAGTTCAACGACACGCCCGTGATCGTCGGCGCGGTCGCGGAGAACCAGGTCCAGCTGGGCGACGACGGCGCCATGCAGACCCCGGCCGGCCGCGCCGCCGAGCACGCCCGCGCCAACCGTCCGGTGCCCCCGCAGGCCCCCGCGGGCGGCTTCGGCCCGCCCGGCAGCGGTGAGCCCGGCATGGGCGGCATGCCGGACGGCTCCTTCGGCGCGTTCATGGACGAGGACTTCGTCAAGCCCGCCCGCCGGGGCAAGTGGATCAAGCGGTCGGTGATCGCCGCGATCGTGCTCGGCGTCGTCGCCGGCGGCCTCTACGGCGGCTACAGCTGGACCCAGACGCAGTACTTCGTGGGCGCCAAGGACAACAACCACGTGGCCGTCTACCAGGGCATCAACCAGGACCTCGCCTGGGTCGGCCTCAGCAAGCTGTACGAGGACCACCCCGAGATCGAACTCAAGTACCTCCCGGTCGACCAGCGCACCCGCGTCGAGGAGACGATCCCGCTCGACAGCCGTGCCAAGGCCGTCCAGAAGGCCAAGGACCTCGGCCTCCTCGCCGGCACCTGCAAGAAGGAAGACGAGCGGCGCAAGGCCGAGCAGAAGCAGCGGGAGGCGGAGAAGCAGAGCGGCGACAAGGCCGGCGGCGCCCTGGGCGACGCCCGCGACCCCAACCGGGCCGACGCCAAGCCGAACCCCGTCCAGGCCACCCCGACGCCCGCGCCGGGCCCCACCCTCACCGAGGAAGAGCAGAAGTTGGTCCCGCAGTGCAGCGCTCAGCAGTGAAGCCGTAGGGGGCCATCAACTCATGTCAGCCATGCCATCCACGCCGAGTACCACCACCACGACCACGATCAGCACCGTGGGCCCGCCCAGCCGGCGCAACACCGAGCTGGCACTCCTCGCCTTCGCGGTGATCCTGCCGTGCTTCGCGTACGCCAACGTCGGCCTCGCCCTCGACGGCGAGATGCCCTCGGGCATGCTCGGCTACGGGCTGGGCCTCGGCCTGCTGGCCGGCGTGGGCCACCTGGTGGTCCGCAAGTTCGCCAAGTACGCCGACCCGCTGCTGCTGCCGCTGGCCACCCTGCTCAACGGCCTGGGCCTGGTCATGATCTGGCGGCTGGACCAGTCGGAGCGGCTCGCCCGGCTGGCCAAGGCGCAGGGCTTCACCTTCCAAGCGTCGGCCCCCAACCAGCTGCTGTTCTCGGCGATGGGCATCGCCCTGTTCGTCGGTGTGGTGATCTTCCTCAAGGACCACCGCATCCTCCAGCGCTACACCTACATCTCCATGGTGGTGGCGCTGGTCCTGCTGGTGGCCCCGGTGTTCTTCCCCGGCAAGTTCGGCGCCAAGATCTGGATCACCGTCCCGGGCCTCGGCTCCATCCAGCCCGGAGAGTTCGCGAAGATCATCATCGCGATCTTCTTCGCCGGCTACCTGATGGTGAAGCGCGACGCGCTCGCCCTGGCCAGCCGCCGCTTCATGGGGCTGTACCTGCCCCGTGGGCGCGACCTCGGGCCGATCCTGGTCGTCTGGGCGCTCAGCCTGATGATCCTGGTCTTCGAGACCGACCTGGGCTCGTCGCTGCTGTTCTTCGGCATGTTCGTCGTCATGCTGTACGTCGCCACCGAGCGCACCAGCTGGATCGTCTTCGGTCTGCTGATGTCCGCGGGCGGCGCGGCCGTGGTCGGCTCCTTCGAGCCGCACGTGAAGGTCCGTGTGATGGCCTGGCTGCACCCCTTCGCGGTGTACGACACGCCGCGCCCGTCCTGGGCCACCACCGAGCAGATCGCCCAGGCGCTGTTCGCCTTCGGCTCCGGCGGCGTCTTCGGCACGGGCTGGGGACAGGGCGCCTCGGACCTCATCCAGTTCGCCGCCAACTCCGACTTCATCTTCGCCTCCTTCGGCGAGGAGCTCGGCCTGGCCGGCGCCATGGGGCTGCTGCTGATCTACGGTCTGATCGTCGAGCGCGGCATGCGCACGGCGCTGGCCGCCCGCGACCCCTTCGGAAAGCTTCTGGCCACGGGCCTGTCCGCCGGTTTCGGCATCCAGGTCTTCGTCGTGGCCGGCGGTGTCATGGGCCTCATCCCGCTGACCGGTATGACCATGCCGTTCCTCGCGCAGGGTGGCTCGTCCGTCATCGCCAACTGGGCCCTGATCGCCATCCTGATCAAGATCAGTGACACGGCGCGCCGTCCCGCACCGGCTCCCGCACCGTCCACCGACGCCGAGATGACCCAGGTGGTCCGCCCGTGAACAAGCCCGTGCGCCGGATCGCGATCTTCTGCGGGCTGCTCGTGCTGGCCCTGCTGATCCGCGACAACTGGCTCCAGTTCGTCCAGGCCGACGAGCTGAAGACCCACAAGAAGAACCGCCGCGTCGACATCGCCCGCTACAGCCAGCCGCGCGGCAACATCATCGTGGACGGCCAGGCGATCACCGGCTCGCAGGAGACCGGCGGCGTCGACTTCAAGTACAAGCGGACGTACAAGAACGGCGACATGTGGGCGCCGGTCACCGGCCGCTCCTCGCAGGTCTTCGGCGCCACGCAGCTGGAGAGCATCTACGACCGGGTGCTCATCGGCGACGACGACCGCCTGTTCTTCAACCGCACCGTCGACATGATCACGGGCAAGGGGAAGAAGGGCGGTGACGTCATCACCACCCTGAACTCCAAGGCCCAGGAGGCCGCCTTCAAGGGCCTGGGGGACAAGAAGGGCGCCGTCGCCGCGCTCGACCCCCGCACGGGCAAGATCCTCGCCCTCGCGTCCACCCCGTCGTACGACCCGTCGAAGATCGCGGGCGCCAACGACGGCGAGGCCTGGACGGCGCTGGACAAGGACAAGAACCAGCCGATGCTCAACCGGGCCCTGCGGCAGACCTACCCGCCGGGCTCCACCTTCAAGGTCGTCACGGCCGCCGCGGCGCTGGAGGACGGCCTGTACAAGGACGTCGACTCCAAGACGAACTCGCCGCTGCCGTGGACGCTGCCGGACACGGTCACGCCGCTGGACAACGAGGGCAACCTCCCCACCTGCAAGGACGGCACGCTGCGCGAGGCCCTGCGCATCTCCTGCAACACCGTCTTCGGCAAGGTCAGCGCCGACCTGGGCAACAAGAAGATGATGGCCATGGCGGAGAAGTTCGGCTTCAACAACAAGGAGATCTTCACTCCAGTCCGCGTGGAGCAGAGCGTCTACCCCAAGGACAACCGCCCGCAGAACGCGATGGCGGGAATCGGTCAGGCGTCCAACCGCGCCACGCCGCTCCAGATGGCCATGGTGGCCTCCGCGGTCGCCAACAACGGCAAGCTGATGGAGCCGTACATGGTCGACAAGGTGCGGGCGCCCAACCTCAACGTGATCGAGACGCACCAGCCGAAGGAGATGTCGCAGCCGTTCTCCAAGAAGACGGCGCAGCAGCTCCAGTCGATCATGGAGACCGTGGTCCAGGACGGCACCGGCCAGAACGGCCAGATCCCCAACGTCACGGTCGGCGGCAAGACCGGAACGGCCCAGCACGGCGTCGACAACACCGCGAACCCGTACGCCTGGTTCATCTCCTACGCCAAGACGGACAACGGCTCGCCGGTGGCCGTGGCCGTGGTGATCGAGGGTTCGGACACCGACCGCAGTGACATCGCCGGTGGCAAGCTCGCCGCGCCGATCGCGAAGAGCGTCATGGAGGCGGTGCTCAAGACGTCGAAGTGACGCCGTTCACCTCCGCACCAGTGCGCCGCAGGTGACGGTACCGGTCGTGTATCAGGTGACCGTCGCGGCCGGAAGGCGTGCGGCGTGCCGGGTACGGTATGCCGGACAGCACACCGCCGGACCCACGCCGGTGCGGTCAGGAAAACGGAAGGGCTGGAGCTATGGAAGAGCCGCGTCGCCTCGGCGGCCGGTACGAGCTGGGCTCGGTGCTCGGCCGCGGTGGCATGGCCGAGGTCTACCTCGCGCACGACACCCGGCTCGGTCGCACCGTCGCCGTGAAGACGCTGCGGGTGGATCTCGCCCGCGACCCGTCCTTCCAGGCCCGGTTCCGCCGTGAGGCCCAGTCCGCCGCCTCGCTGAACCACCCGTCGATCGTCGCCGTGTACGACACCGGCGAGGACTACGTGGACGGGGTCTCGATCCCGTACATCGTCATGGAGTACGTCGACGGGTCCACCCTGCGCGAGCTGCTGCACTCCGGCCGCAAGCTGCTGCCGGAGCGGTCGCTGGAGATGACCACGGGCGTCCTCCAGGCGCTGGAGTACTCCCACCGGGCCGGCATCGTCCACCGTGACATCAAGCCGGCCAACGTCATGCTGACGCGCACCGGCCAGGTCAAGGTCATGGACTTCGGCATCGCCCGCGCGATGGGTGATTCCGGCATGACGATGACTCAGACGGCGGCCGTCATCGGCACCGCGCAGTACCTCTCCCCCGAGCAGGCCAAGGGCGAGCAGGTCGACGCGCGGTCGGACCTCTACTCCACCGGCTGCCTGCTGTACGAGCTGCTGACGGTCCGTCCGCCGTTCGTGGGCGACTCGCCGGTGGCCGTCGCGTACCAGCACGTGCGGGAGGAGCCCAACCCGCCGAGCATGTTCGACCCCGAGATCACGCCCGAGATGGACGCGATCGTCCTCAAGGCGCTGACCAAGGACCCGGACTACCGCTACCAGTCGGCGGACGAGATGCGCGCCGACATCGAGGCGGCCCTGGAGGGCCAGCCGGTGGCGGCGACCCAGTCCATGGGCGCGGTCGGCTACGGCGAGGACCAGCCGACCACGATGCTGCGCTCGCAGGACCACGGGGCCGGCCAGACGTCGATGCTCCCGCCGGTCCGGCACGACGACGGCGGTTACGGCGGCTACGACGACGGCAGCGGCCACCGGCGCGGCGGCGGGGGCGGCAAGAAGGGCAACCTGTCGACGATCCTGCTGATCGTCGCGGGCGTCCTGGTGCTGGTCGGCGCGATCTTCATCGGCAAGTCCCTCTTCGGCAACAGCGGCAAGAGCGGTGACGTGACCGTGCCGCGGCTGATCGGGCAGACGCTGGCGGACGCCCAGAAGATGGGCGAGAACGTCGACCTGAAGGTGGTCAAGGGCGGCACCAAGGCCTGTGACCAGGACAAGGGCAAGGTCTGCGAGCAGAACCCGCAGCCCGACTCCAAGGTCGACCGGGGCGCCGAGATCAAGGTGACGGTGTCCGAGGGGGCGCCGAAGATCGAGGTCCCGGACGTCACCGAGAAGCAGGTCGACAACGCCCGCAAGGTGCTGGAGGACAAGGGCTTCGTCGTCAAGGTGAAGCAGAAGGTCACCGACGAGGCGTCCGCCGGCACGGTGCTCTCGCAGGACCCGGCGGGTCTCTCGAAGGCCGCGAAGGGCTCCGAGGTCACCCTGACCGTCGCGGAGGCCGCGCAGACCAAGCAGGTGCCCTCGGTGGTCAACCAGCCGTTCGAGGCGGCCAAGAAGCAGCTGACGGACCTCGGCTTCAAGGTGGAGAAGCAGGAGGAGGAGTCGTCCTCGGCTCCGGGCACCGTCATCCGGCAGAGCCCCGACGGCAACACCGCGGCCAAGCCCAACTCCACGGTGACGCTGACGGTGGCCAAGGCCGGTCAGAAGGTCACCGTGCCGGCCACGGCCAACACCAAGCTGAAGGACGCCAAGAAGGCCCTGACCGACCTCGGCCTCCAGATCGGCCCGA
Source organism: Streptomyces albireticuli (assembly GCF_002192455.1). Lineage (NCBI taxonomy): Bacteria > Bacillati > Actinomycetota > Actinomycetes > Kitasatosporales > Streptomycetaceae > Streptomyces > Streptomyces albireticuli. Next base: position 3,961,028 of record NZ_CP021744.1, on the reverse strand, counting down.
TCAACGGCGCGCAGGACGACAACGCCGTGGTCATCAACACCAACCCGGGTCCCGGCGCCCAGGTCGACAAGAACACCCCGATCAGCATCTTCACGCAGCAGGGTGTCCCCGCCACCACCGGCGGTGACGTCGGCGGCCCCGGCGGCGGCGACACCGGCACCCCGGGCGGCAACACCGACGGCGGCCTCTTCGGCGGCAACTGGATCGGCGGCCGCAGGCACTGACCCGCCCGCTCCGGAACGGCCGAGGTCCCGGCACCCCCTGGGTGCCGGGACCTCGTGCTGTGCGGGCCGTCTAGCGCAGTTCCGCGGGCTTGGTGCGCTCGCTGTCGACCTTCTCCGTGCGCTCCAGCTCCGCCCACACGATGTAGCGGTAGTCGGAGGTGTAGACCGGCGTGCAGGTCGTGAGGGTCAGATAGCGGCCCGGCCGGGTCCTCCCGGACTCCTTGGGGACGGGGTCGATGACGTCGACGTTGTACTTCGAGGTCTGCTTGAGCTCCGCGTAGACCTTGTAGACGTACCAGACGTCCCGGGTCTCGAAGACGACCGTGTCACCGTTCTTGATCTTGTCGATGTTGTGGAACTTGGCGCCGTGGCCGTCCCGGTGGGCCGCCAGGGTGAAATTTCCCTGCTTGTCCCAGGGCATCGCGGCCTTCACCGGGGAGCGGTAGAAGCCGGCGACACCCTCGTTGAGGACGTCGCTCCCGGTGCCGCCCTTGACCAGGACCTCGCCGTTCCGCATGGCCGGGACGTGCAGGAAGCCGATGCCGTCCTTGGTGTCCAGGGCACCCGGCCCCTTCTTCGCCCAGTTCTCGCGGACGGTGCCGCTCTGGCGCTTGGCCTCGCGGTCGGCGAGGACGTTCGTCCACCACAGGGAGTAGACGACGAAGAGGGCCATCAGCACGCCCGCGGTGATCAGCAGTTCGCCGATCACGCCCACGGTGGCGGCGAGCCGGCCCCGCGCGGGGGCCGGCCGGTGGGGTTCGTCGCCGTCGTTCCGTGCCACCGCGTCGTACCCCGCTTCGCTCTGCTGTCCGGTAAGTGGTTCATCCGACGAGAGCGTCCGGCTTGCCCTTGCTCCGGGGGCGCTCGTCGACCATCTTGCCCCAGACGATCAGACGATACGTACTGGTGAATTCCGGAGTGCAGGTGGTGAGCGTGATGTAGCGGCCGGGCCGGGTGAAGCCGGATCCCGCCGGGACGGGCCGGATGACCGTGACATTCGCCGGAGGCGTCTGTTCCAGACGGGTGGTCATCTCATAGGTGTAGAAGGCGCTGCGGGTCTCCACCACGATCTTGTCACCGGGCTTCAGCCGGTTGACGTAGCGGAACGGCTCCCCGTGGGTGTTGCGGTGGCCGGCCAGCGCGAAGTTGCCTCGCTCGTCCCAGGGCATCGCCGTGCGCAGCGGGCCCTCGGCGTAGTGGCCGACCATGCCGCGGTCCAGGACCTTCTGCTTGCCGATGCCCTCGGCGATCGGCGCCTTCACGTCGAGCGACGGGATGTAGAGGATCGCGAAGCCCTCGCCCGGGGAGAAGGCGCCCGCGTCCCGGTCCTCGCCCGCGCCCTTCTCCCAGGTCTTCCGCAGGTCCTTCGCGGCGCCGCCGGCCTGCTGATGGGCGATCACATTGGTCCACCACAGCTGGTAGGCGACGAAGAGCAGCATCACCGCGCCCAGGGTGATGAACAGCTCGCCGACCAGCCGGCACAGGAGGACGCCCAGGCTGCCCCTGCGGGCCTGCCGGGCCGCCTTGCGGCGTGCCGCCCGCCCACCCGTCCGTACGGGCGCGGGAGCGGCCGCGGTGGCCTCTCCCGGCACCCTGCGCAGCACCATCGTCGCCCGGTCCTCGGGCGGCAGGGGCTGCGACACGACGCGCGGGCCGGTGGTCACGCCCCGGCCTTGCCCACCACCGGTGCGAGCCCCGCCGATCGCTCCACGGCCCCGGCGTCACCGCAGGTCACCAGCCAGTTGGCGAGCATCCGGTGGCCCCACTCGGTGAGCACCGACTCGGGGTGGAACTGCACGCCCTCGACGGGCAGGTCGCGGTGGCGCAGGCCCATCGCGATGCCGGAGTCGGTCCAGGCGGTGATCTCCAGCTCGTCGGGCCAGTGCTCGCGCTCGACCGCGAGCGAGTGGTAGCGGGTGGCGGTGAAGGGCGAGGGCAGGCCGTGGAAGACGCCCTTGCTCTCGTGCGTCACCAGCGAGGTCTTGCCGTGCAGCAGCTCGGGGGCCCGGCCGACGACGCCGCCGTAGGCGACGGCCATCGACTGCATGCCCAGGCAGACGCCGAAGACGGGCACCCCGGTGCCGGCGCAGTGCCGGACCATGTCGATGCAGACGCCCGCCTGCTCGGGCGCGCCCGGGCCGGGCGACAGCAGCACGCCGTCGAAGCCGTCCTGGGCGTGCGAGAGCTCCACCTCGTCGTTGCGCAGCACCTCGCACTCGGCGCCCAGCTGGTAGAGGTATTGGACGAGGTTGAAGACGAAGCTGTCGTAGTTGTCCACGACGAGGATGCGCGCGCTCACCGACTGACCGCCATTCCGTTGTCGACCGTGACGTCGTTGAACGGCAGCAGCGGTTCCGCCCAGGGGAAGACGTACTGGAAGAGGGCGTAGACGATCGCCAGTACGAGCACCAGCGAGATCAGCGCCCGCACCCACGCGTTGCCCGGCAGATGCCGCCAGATCCAGCCGTACATGCTGTCCCCATTTGCCGATGACGTTGAATTGCAGCACCAGAGTAAGGGGCCGACACCGGCGGCGGGGGTCAGCCGGACAAAGCCCCGGGCCTGCCGTCGGAGACCGGGCGGGTGCCGTCCAGGCGGGCCCAGACGATCAGCCGGTGGCTGTGCCCCCACTCGGGCTCGCAGGTGGTCAGGGTCAGATAGCGGCCGGGCCCGCGGAAGCCGGAGGCGGCCGGTACGGGGTCGATGACGCCGATGTCCTCGGGCCGGGTCCGGTAGGGCGCGCGGTCGACGCGATAGGTGTACCAGGTGGTGCCGTCGGTCAGGACGACGGCGTCGCCGGGGCGCAGCTCGGGGACGTCCTTGAAGGGGTCGCCGTAGGTGCGGCGGTGGCCCGCGACGGCGAAGTTCCCCACGGCGCCGAGGGGTGCGGTGCGGTCGTAGTGCCCGAGGCCCTTCTTGAGCACCTCGGTACCGGTGCCCTGGAGGACGGGCTTGGCCCAGCCGGAGCCGAAGCGGGGGATGTACATGACGGCGAAGGCGCGGCCGTCGCGGTAGCCGCCGGGGGCGGCCCCGGTGCCGCGGGCCCGGTCGCCGCCCCGCGCGGGCGGGGCCGCGGCGCGTTCCCCGCCGCCGCGTGCCGGGGGCGTGCTCCCGTCGGCGGCATCCCCGGTGGCCGGGGGCCGCGGCCGTTCCACGGGTCCGGCGGACCACTGGTCCTGGAGGCGGTCGATCGCGCCGTCCATGGCGTGGTCCGCCCGGACGCCGGTCCAGTACAGGACGTAGACCACCAGGAGGACGATCAGGGTGCCGGCGGTGACGCAGAGTTCGCTGAGTGTCCGGACGACGAGTCGCGCACGCACCGGCGCTCCCCTCCTCGGTTACCCCGTGGGCTTCGCGTAGTGGAGATCCACTGTGCCCGAGTAACCGGGAAGAGTCACCGCGTCGTGCTGGTCGACTTTCCAGCCGAGTCCGTAGGCGGTGACGTACTGGAGGTAGTTCTGGATCGCGGGGGAGGTGTCCAGGGCCTTGCGGAGGGCGCCGCGGTCGCCGACGGCGGTCACCTTGTACGGCGGGGAGTAGACGCGGCCCTGGAGGATGAGGGTGTTGCCGACGCAGCGGACCGCGCTGGTGGAGATCAGCCGCTGGTCCATGACCTGGATGCCCTTGGCGCCGCCCTGCCACAGGGCGTTCACGACGGCCTGGAGGTCCTGCTGATGGATGACCAGGTCGTTCGGCTGGGGGTCGGGGACGCCGGGGATCCGGGGGGTGGCGTTGGGCGGGGCGTCGGTGAGGGTGACGGTCAGGGCCGTGCCCTTGAGCTCGCGGGTGCCGGCGCCGTTCTCCAGGGCGGCGAGCTCGCGGTCCTGGGCGGCGGTGTTGCCGCTGTCGCGCCGGGCGAGGGCGTCGACCTCGGAGCGGACGGCGCCGGCGCTCTCGTCCAGGGCGGCGTTCTTGCGGCTGCGTTCCTGGATGAGGTCGGAGAGCCGGAGCATGGAGTCGTCGGTGCGGATGTTGGTGCCGTGGGCGGTGTTGAAGCTCATCCAGAAGATGAGGCCGGCCAGTGCGAAGACCCCGCCGGTCAGCAGCCGGACCGGCCGGAATCGCCGGGAAGGCGTGCTGGTGGAGTCCGCAGAATTGCTCAACGTACCCTTATCCTCTCCGACGCCGCGGAAGCACTACGCTAACGGACGCCCGAGGGAAGGTGGCGTCCCGTCGCTCGCCGACTCGGCGGTCAGCCCTTTGTATCCCCAGCGCGGTCACGCAGCGCATCGACAGGAGAGTTCCTCGTGCCGAAGTCACGGATCCGCAAGAAGGACGACTTCACGCCGCCGCCGGCGAAGCAGCAGCAGAGCATCAAGCTGAACAGCGGACGCCGCTGGGTGGCGCCGCTGATGCTGGCGATGTTCCTCATCGGGCTGGCCTGGATCGTCATCTTCTATGTGACCAGTGGCGACATGCCCGTGGAGTCCCTGCACAACTGGAACATCGTGGTCGGCTTCGGCTTCATCGCGGCGGGGTTCGTGGTCTCCACCCAGTGGAAGTAGCACCTCCGTAGGGCGGCGGCGGCCTTCCGCCACCGCCCTCCAGGCCGCCGGGGACGTTGTCCCCAGGGGTTGTCCACGCCGGTTGTCCACAGCGCGTACAGAATCTTGTGCATGCCGTGGGGAACAGCTGTCCACCCTCGCACAGAGCTACGTTTCCGCTGGAAGCGGCGCTGCGGCGGTGGATACGCAGCGCTTGTGATCAGTCACACCGGCGTCAACGCCGGGGAAGTTATCCACAGATCTTCTGAGTTTTTCCCCACTGTGGACGAGGGTGTGGATAACTCCCCGGAAAGCTCCCCGGAGGACTTGCGCGACGGGTCCCCGACACCCGCTCAGACCCCGAGCTGAAGCGTCCGCGCGACCACGGCGACGACCACCACCAGCAGCGCGGCCCCACAGGTGATCCGCTGCACCAGCACGCGCTTCTCCCGGGGGGCGTGCACCAGGCCGTACGCCACCGCGGTGCCCAGCACCAGGCCGCCGATGTGCGCCTGCCAGGCGATGTTGTGCCAGGTGAAGGTGAAGATCAGGTTGAGCACGAGCAGCGCGATCACGGGGCGCATGTCGTAGTTGAGGCGCCGCATCAGCACCGCCGTCGCGCCCAGCAGACCGAAGATCGCACCGGACGCGCCGAGCGAGGGCTCGTAGGGGCCGGTGACCAGATAGGTCAGCGCGCTGCCGCCGAGGCCGGACAGCAGATAGAGCGCGAGGAAGCGGGCCCGGCCGAGCGCCGCCTCCAGCGGTGGCCCGAGCCACCAGAGCGAGAGCATGTTGAACGCCAGGTGCATCGGCGCCTGGTGCAGGAACGTCGAGGTCAGAAGGCGGTACCACTCGCCTTCCGCCACCCCGTAGGGCCCCAGCCGGGTGAAGAGGTCGAGGTCGAAGACGAGCTCGTCGCCCACGGACATCACGGCGATCCACAGGGCGACGTTCAGCCCCAGGAGGACCTTGGTCACCAGCCGCGGGTCGGCCGAATGGGCGGCGCCCGCGATCGTGCGGGGCGTGGTGTCCCGCACGGGGACGGCCTGCCCGGCCCCGTGACCCGCGCCACCGGCGTCCGTACGGCCGCTCACGCAGTCCGGGCACTGGAATCCGACGGAGGCGCTGACCATGCAGTCCGGACAGATCGGGCGGTCGCAGCGGGTGCAGCGGATGCCCGTCTCCCGGTCCGGATGCCGGTAGCAGCCGACGGCCTGGTCGTTCATGCGTTCCCCTTGCACCTGTCGCGGGCGGGCCTGTGCATGCCGCGCGGCCCCGCCCGTCATACGGACGGGCGGGGCGCCGGGTTCCCGGAAGGACCGGGCTCAGCGGGTCTCGACGACGACCGACTCGATGACGACGTCGTTCACCGGGCGGTCGGTGCGCGGGTTGGTGTCCGTGGTCGCGATGGCGTCCACGACCTTCTTGCTCGCGTCGCCCACGACCTCGCCGAAGATCGTGTGCTTGCCGGTCAGCCAGGCGGTCGGCGAGACGGTGATGAAGAACTGCGAACCGTTGGTGCCGGGTCCCGCGTTGGCCATGGCCAGCAGGTAGGACTTGGTGAAGGCCAGGTCCGGGTGGAACTCGTCCTTGAACTTGTACCCCGGGCCACCGGTGCCGTTGCCCAGCGGGTCACCGCCCTGGATCATGAAGCCCTCGATGACGCGGTGGAAGACCGTGCCGTCGTAGAGCCTGTCCGTGGTCTTCTGACCCGTCTCCGGGTTGACCCACTCCCGCTCGCCCCGAGCGAGCTCGACGAAGTTCTTGACCGTCTTGGGCGCGTGGTCCGGCAGGAGCCGGATCTCGATGTCGCCCTGGTTGGTCTTCAGGGTGGCGTAGAGCTGCTCAGCCACGATCTACCTTCCATAGTCTTCACTGACGGCTAACGATCCTCGCACGTGCCGGTTCGCGGCGAGTAGCGGGCAAACGCCCGCGCGCGGCGCGGAATCGTGGCATTGTCGACCGAAGCTCCCCGGAAATCCGATGCCCTCCCGCTTGACCCGGATGCCCGCTCGCACGTGCCGGACCGCCCGACGGCAGGCATGATTTTCCACTGGGTGGAAAGGCGACAAAACATACGCCACCGAGGAGGAGGTTCTCGTGACCCGCAAAGACAGCGTGCGCGCCGCGGCCGGCACGGCGAAGGACAGCGTGCGACACGCCGCGGAAGTGGTGGCGCCCTACGCCGGCACGGCCAAGGACGCCGCCGTGCACTACGCGCACGAAGCCCGTGTCCAGCTCGCCCCCAAGGTCTCCACCGCGGCGCGCCAGGTCCGCAGCACCGCCGGGGAGCAGTACCACACCCGGGTGGCACCGCACCTGGAGCACGTCCGCGGCTCCCTCCCGCCGAAGGTCGACCAGGCCGCCGCGCGCGCCCGCGCCGTCGCCGAGCCGGTGCGCGACGAGGCGGTCGCCCGCTCCGCCGCCGCCCTCGCCGCCCTCCGCGGCCACGTCTCCGCCGAAGAGATCGACAAGCTGGTGAAGCGGCGCGACCGCCGCTGCCGCTCCGGGCGGGTCGCCAAGCGGTTCGCCCTCCTCGGGCTGCTGGCCGGTGGGGCGTACGCCGCCTGGAAGTGGTGGGACAAGCAGGCCAACCCCGACTGGCTCGTCGAACCGCCCGCCCCCACCGAGATCGCCGACCGCGCCCCGCTGACCTCCGTCGACGGCAGCGCCGAGGCCTCGCTCGACCCCGAGGTGCAGGCCAAGCAGGACCGCGAGGACCTGGTGGAGGACGAGATCGAGGAGCGCGGCGAGCAGCGCTGACCTGCGGCGACTCCACAAGCTGGGGAAAAAGCCGCGAGGCGGGAGACCTGATGGTCTCCCGCCTCGCGGCTTGTGGGCTGTGGAGCCTAGGAGAGTCGAACTCCTGACATCCGCCATGCAAAGACGGCGCTCTACCAACTGAGCTAAGGCCCCTTCGCCGATCAGGATACCCGGTAGCGGCGCTCTTTCCCGACCGGGTATCGCCGGGGCACACCACTCTCCGTAGGATGCACCGCAAGATTCGCGGCAGCGAAGCGAAGGGGAGAGCGAGATGGACGCAGCACAGCAGGAAGCCACCGCCCGCGCACGGGAGCTCCAGCGGAGCTGGTACGGGGAGCCCTTGGGCGCGCTCTTCCGCCGTCTCATCGACGACCTCGGCCTCAACCAGGCCCGCCTCGCGTCCGTCCTGGGGCTGTCCGCGCCCATGCTCTCCCAGCTGATGAGCGGTCAGCGAGCCAAGATCGGCAACCCCGCGGTGGTGCAGCGGGTGCAGGCCCTCCAGGAGCTCTCCAGCCAGGTCGCGGACGGCAGCGTGAGCGCCGCCGAGGCCGCCGACCGGATGGAGGAGGTCAAGAAGAGCTCGGGCGGCTCGGTCCTCAACTCCACCCAGACCACGGCCAGCAGCGGCGCGCCGACCGTGCGGCGCGTGGTCCGCGAGATCCAGTCCCTGCTGCGCTCCGTGGCGGGCGCCGGCGACATCATCGACGCGGCCCGCGCCCTCGCGCCGACCCACCCCGAACTGGCCGAGTTCCTGCGGGTGTACGGCGCCGGGCGGACCGCCGAGGCGGTCGCGCACTACGAGGCGCACCAGAGCTGACCGTGCCGGGGTGGGGCCGGGGACGGCCGACGCGGGGGTGATACGAGCGCCATGGGTGAGGTCTTCGCCGGGCGGTACGAGCTGGTGGACCCGATCGGGCGCGGCGGGGTGGGAGCCGTCTGGCGGGCGTGGGACCGGCGCCGGAAGCGGTACGTGGCGGCGAAGGTCCTCCAGCAGAGCGACGCGCACACCCTGCTGAGGTTCGTCCGCGAGCAGGGGCTGCGGATCGACCACCCCCATGTGCTGGCGCCGATGAGCTGGGCGGCCGACGACGACAAGGTGCTGTTCACCATGGACGTGGTGCGCGGCGGCTCGCTGGCCCATCTCATCGGTGACTACGGGCCCTTACCGCCGCACTATGTGTGCGTACTGCTGGAACAGCTGCTGTCGGGGCTCACCGCGGTGCACGCGGAGGGTGTGGTGCACCGGGACATCAAGCCCGCCAATGTCCTGCTGGAGGCGACCGGCACGGGCCGCCCCCATGTCCGCCTCTCGGATTTCGGCATCGCCATGCGCAAGGGCGAGCCGCGGCTGACGGACACCAACTACGTGATGGGCACGCCGGGTTATTTCGCACCCGAGCAAATGCTGGGGGACGAGCCGGACTTCCCCGCGGATCTCTTCGCCGTCGGGCTGATGGCCCTGTATCTCCTCACGGGCGCCAAACCCGACGCCGAGGCCCTGGTGCGCCGGTTCGTCGAGAACGGCACCCCCAACGCCCCTGAAGGGATCCCCGAGCCGCTCTGGCAGGTGATCGCGGGACTGCTCCAGCCCGATCCCTGCATGCGCTTCCGTACGGCCTCGGGGGCGCGCAAGGCGCTGGCGGCGGCCGTCGAGCTGATGGACGGGCCGGCCGGCGACGAGGAGCCGATCGAGGTCTTCGACCAGCTGGGCCCGCTGCCGCCGGGGTTCGGCCCGCACGGGCCGCTGCCGAAGGCGGAGGGGCAAGCGGAGGCGGCCGGCGGACCGGCACGCCCGGCGGCGTCCGGGCCCGGGTACGCGCCCGGTGACACCCCTCCCGCGACCCCGGCCCCGCCCCGGCCTCCGGTGCCCGCCTACCCGCCCACGCGCCCGTACACGGCGGCCGGCCCGGTCGGCGGGCAGTCCGGGAGCCCCGCCTCCGGCCCGAGGCCGGAGAGGCGCCCGGGGCCGCCCGCGAAGGTGGCCGTTCCGGTGCTGCTGGTGGCCCTGATCTGCCTGGCGGTGGGCATCTGGGCGCTGTCCGTCAGCTGATTCACTTTCGCAATCATTTTATTTGCATGAGTGAATTGCGAGCGGTGGGGTCGCCGGCCGCCCGGCCGCGGAAAGGCCCCCGGGAACGACAGAGCCCCGGCCGCGTCGGCGGCCGGGGCTCTGCTTCAGGACTTGTTGTCTCACACACCCGAACCTGCGGGCACGGAGTCGGTCGCCTCCGTCCACAGGTCCTGCTCGGCGCGATCCGCCTGGATCTGGCGGTACACGAGGAGCCCGCCGATGGCGGCCAGTGCGACCAGGAGGAGCTTCTTCACCGCGCGACCTCGTCTTTCCTTGACGTAAGGGGACCTCTGGTGGCCGATGATACACACCGGCCGATACCGATCGGTGACCTGGCGGGGTCCGCTTCCCGCACCGTGACACACCCCGGACGAGCCGCGGACGTGCCCCGGACAAGCAGCGGACGGGACGCCAACTTCCCCGCCACGCAAAACAGATCGGCCCGGGCGGAGAATTCTCCGTCCGGGCCGATCTGGCCGGTGGGGCTAACAGGACTTGAACCTGTGGCCTCTTCCTTATCAGGGAAGCGCTCTAACCGTCTGAGCTATAGCCCCGCGCTGCACCGAAAGATTAGCGCACTTGGGGCCCAGTCCCAAAATCGTCCGGGCCCCGGCCGCCGAGGACGGCTATTCGTCCTCGGCGAGCGTCAGCTCCACGCCGCCCACGAAGCCGGCGGAGAGGTTGTAGACGAAGGCTCCCAGCGTCGCCAGCGCGGTCGCCAGGACCACGTCGATCACCGCGATGAGCGACGTGAAGATCAGGACGTTCGGGAGCGACAGGAACGACTCCAGGTCGAGGCCGCCGCCCTCGCTGCCCGTGGTGGCGTCGCTGACGGTGCCACCGACGGCCTGGAAGACACCCATGGCGTCCATGACCGTCCACAGCACCGCGGCGGCCACGATCGTGCACACGCCCACGGCGATCGACAGCAGGAAGCTGACCTTCATCACCGACCACGGGTCGACCTTGGCCACCCGCAGCCGCGCCTTGCGCGTACGCGGGGCGGACGGGGCCGCCTGGGCCGTACGCGGCTCCGGACGGGGCCCGGGGACCCGCGGCTGCTCCGCGGCCCGCTGGGCGGCCGCCGGGGCGCTCTGGGAGCCGCTGGAGGCCGCGGCGCCCTTGACGAGCTTGGCGGGCTTCTCCGAGGACTGGGCCACCGGGGCGGGCCGGCGAGGATCGGCCTTCCCCGGCTTGCCCGCCTTACCGGCGGCGTCGGCCTTGGCGGCGGACTTCCCCGCCGGCTCGGCCTCGGCGGCCTTCACCGTGGCCGCGGCCGCCTTCTCGGGGGTCTTCCCGGAAGTCTTCTCAGGGGCCTTCCCGGCAGCCTTCTCCGCTGCCTTCGCGGACCCCTTCCCGGCGGTCTTCCCCGCCGTCTTCTCTCCGGCGGCCTCGGCCGGCTCGCCGGCCTCCGCGCGGTCGGAGTCTGTGGAACCGGAACCCGAAGCGGAACGCTCCGCCGGAGGCACGTACGCCTGCGGCGGGTGGTAGGGCTTCGGGTCTCGGGTGTCCGTCACGGTCCCCCCTTGGGAGTCGACGCCGTCAGCGCCTGAACCACGGGCACCGGGATCGTCGGCGACAGGGCCGGCGGGGCTGCGCCGCTTGGCACCAGCACCGCTCGCCGCGGTGCCCGTGGTTCGACTCACGACTTACTCCTCGGTGTCCTCGACCGAGGGCGCCTCGCCCTCGGCCATCTGAGACCCGTCGCCCTCGGCTGCGTCGACCAACTCGTCGACCTCTTCCGCCTCGCGACCGGCCTCGGCATTGCGTGCGATGCCCACGACGGCATCACGCTTGCCCAAGTTGATCAGCTGGACGCCCATGGTGTCACGGCCCGTCTCCCTGACCTCGTTCACCCGGGTCCGGATCACTCCGCCCCCGAGCGTGATGGCGAGGATCTCATCCGTCTCCTCGACCACCAGCGCGCCGACCAGCGAGCCACGATCCTCCACGATCTTGGCCGCCTTGATACCGAGGCCGCCGCGGCCCTGGACGCGGTACTCGTCGACGTTCGTCCGCTTGGCGTATCCACCGTCGGTGGCGGTGAAGACGAACGTACCGGCACGGACGACGTTCATCGAGAGCAGCTCGTCGCCCTCGCGGAAGCTCATGCCCTTGACGCCGGAGGTCGCCCGGCCCATGGGGCGCAGAGCTTCATCCGTTGCGGTGAACCGGATCGACTGGGCCTTCTTGCTGACCAGCAGCAGGTCGTCCTCGGCCGACACCAGCTCGGCGCCGATCAGCTCGTCCTCCGCGCCGCTGTCCGTCTCCCGGAGGTTGATCGCGATGACACCGCCGGAGCGCGGCGAGTCGTAGTCCTTCAGGGAGGTCTTCTTCACCAGACCGGACTTGGTGGCGAGCACCAGGTACGGCGCCGCCTCGTAGTCCCGGATGGCGAGGATCTGGGCGATCTTCTCGTCCGGCTGGAAGGCCAGCAGGTTGGCCACGTGCTGGCCGCGGGCGTCCCGGCCGGCGTCCGGCAGCTCGTACGCCTTGGCCCGGTAGACCCGGCCCTTGTTGGTGAAGAAGAGGAGCCAGTGGTGCGTGGTGGAGACGAAGAAGTGGTCGACGATGTCGTCCTGCTTCAGCTTCGTGCCGCGCACGCCCTTGCCGCCGCGCTTCTGCGAACGGTAGTCCTCGGTCTTGGTGCGCTTGACGTAGCCACCGTTGGTGATGGTGACGACGATGTCCTCCTCGGCGATCAGGTCCTCGATGGACATGTCACCGTCGAAGGGGATCAGCTTGGAGCGCCGGTCGTCGCCGAACTTCTCGACGATGGCCGTCAGTTCCTCGCTGATGATCAGGCGCTGCCGCTCGGGCGAGGCCAGGATCGCGTTGTACTCGTTGATCTTCGCCTGGAGCTCGTCGTGCTCGGCGGTGATCTTCTGGTGCTCCAGGGCCGCCAGGCGCCGCAGCTGCATCTCCAGGATGGCGTTGGCCTGGATCTCGTCGATCGACAGCAGGCCCATCAGGCCCTCGCGGGCGATCTCGACGGTGTCGCTGCGCCGGATCAGCGCGATGACCTCGTCGATGGCGTCGAGCGCCTTCAGCAGACCGCGCAGGATGTGCGCGCGCTCCTCGGCCTTGCGCAGCCGGAAGCGGGTGCGCCGGACGATGACCTCGACCTGGTGGGTCACCCAGTTGCGGATGAAGGCGTCGATCGAGAGGGTGCGCGGCACCCCGTCGACGAGCGCCAGCATGTTCGCGCCGAAGTTCGTCTGGAGGTCGGTGTGCTTGTAGAGGTTGTTCAGCACGACCTTGGCGACGGCGTCGCGCTTGAGCACGACGACCAGGCGCTGGCCCGTGCGCGAGGAGGTCTCGTCACGGACGTCGGCGATGCCGCCGATCTTGCCGTCCTTGACCAGGTCGGCGATCTTCTGGGCGAGGTTGTCCGGGTTTACCTGGTAGGGCAGCTCGGTGACCACCAGGCACTGGCGGTTCTGGATCTCCTCGACCTCGACCACCGCGCGCATGGTGATGGAGCCGCGGCCCGTGCGGTAGGCCTCCTCGATGCCCTTGCGGCCGACCACGAGGGCGCCGGTCGGGAAGTCGGGGCCCTTGATCCGCTCGATCAGCGCCTCGAGCAGCTCCTCGGGGGTCGCCTCCGGGTTGGCCAGGTACCACTGCGCGCCCTCGGCGACCTCGCGGAGGTTGTGCGGCGGGATGTTGGTGGCCATACCGACGGCGATGCCCGCCGAACCGTTGATCAGCAGGTTCGGGAAGCGCGCCGGCAGGACCGTCGGCTCCTGGTTGCGGCCGTCGTAGTTGTCCTGGAAGTCGACGGTCTCCTCGTCGATGTCCCGGAGCATCTCCATGGACAGCGGCATCATCTTGCACTCGGTGTACCGCATGGCGGCGGCCGGGTCGTTGCCCGGGGAACCGAAGTTGCCGTTGGAGTCGACGAGCGGCATGCGCATCGACCAGTGCTGGGCGAGGCGCACCAGGGCGTCGTAGATCGAGGCGTCACCGTGCGGGTGGTACGTACCCATGACGTCACCGACGACGCGGGCGCACTTGTAGAAGCCCTTCTCGGGGCGGTAGCCGCCGTCGTACATCGCGTAGAGCACGCGGCGGTGCACGGGCTTGAGGCCGTCCCGCACATCGGGCAGCGCACGCGAGACGATCACGCTCATCGCGTAGTCGAGGTACGAGCGCTGCATCTCCGTCTCGAGCCCGACGGGCTCGACGCGCATCCCGACGCCCTCCAGCGGGGCGGGCGCGCCCTCGGGCGTCACCTCGGGCACGGGGGCGGTGGGAGTCTCAGGGGTCTCGTCGGCCATTGCTGTTCAAAGTCCTTTCGCGCTGCGGCTGTTTCTCGTGGGCCGACAGGCTCAGATGTCGAGGAAGCGGACGTCCTTGGCGTTGCGCTGGATGAAGGAGCGCCGTGCTTCGACGTCCTCGCCCATGAGCACCGAGAACAGGTCGTCCGCCTGCGCGGCGTCGTCCAGGGTGACCTGGCCGAGCACGCGGTGGTCGACGTCCATCGTGGTGACGCGCAGCTCCTCGGCGTTCATCTCACCGAGACCCTTGAAGCGCTGGACCGAGTCGTCCTTGATCCGCTTGCCGTTCTCCCGGCCGAGCTGGATCAGGGCGTCGCGCTCGCGGTCGGAGTACGCGTACTCGAAGTCGTCCCGGCCCCACTTGATCTTGTACAGCGGGGGGCGGGAGAGGTAGACGTGCCCGGCCTCGACCAGCGGCCGCATAAAGCGGAAGAGGAAGGTGAGCAGCAGGGTGTTGATGTGCTGACCGTCGACGTCGGCGTCCGCCATCAGGATGATCTTGTGATAGCGGAGCTTCGCGATGTCGAAGTCCTCGTGCACACCGGTGCCGAAGGCCGAGATCAGGGCCTGGACCTCGGTGTTCTGGAGGATCTTGTCGATCCGCGCCTTCTCGACGTTGAGGATCTTGCCGCGGATCGGGAGGATCGCCTGGTACTGCGGGTTACGGCCGGACTTGGCCGAGCCGCCGGCGGAGTCACCCTCGACGATGAAGATCTCGCACTTCGTCGGGTCGTTGGACTGGCAGTCGCTGAGCTTGCCCGGCAGCGACGCCGACTCCAGCAGGCCCTTGCGGCGGGTGAGGTCACGGGCCTTGCGGGCCGCGACGCGGGCCGTCGCCGCCTGGATGGACTTGCGGATGATGTCCGCGGCCTCGTTGGGGTTGCGGTCCAGCCAGTCCGTGAGGTGCTCGTGGGCGACCTTCTGCACAAAGGTCTTCGCCTCGGTGTTGCCGAGCTTCGTCTTCGTCTGGCCCTCGAACTGCGGCTCGCCGAGCTTGACGGAGATGATCGCGGTCAGACCCTCGCGGATGTCCTCACCCGTGAGGTTGTCGTCCTTCTCGCGGAGCAGCTTCTTGTCGCGGGCGTACCGGTTGATCAGACCGGTCAGGGCCGCGCGGAAGCCCTCCTCGTGCGTACCGCCCTCGTGGGTGTGGATGGTGTTGGCGAAGCTGTAGACACCTTCGCTGTACTGGCTGTTCCACTGCATCGCGATCTCGACCGAGAGCATGCGCTCCTTGTCCTCGGCCTCGATGTCGATGACGGTCGGGTGGATCAGCTCGCCCTTGCGCGAGTTGAGGTACTTCACGAAGTCGACGATGCCGCCCTCGTAGTGGTAGTCCACCTTGAGCGGCTTGCCCTCTTCGTCGACGTGGTCGACGCGGGTGTCCGTCAGCGAGATCCGCAGGCCCTTGTTGAGGAACGCCATCTCCTGGAAGCGCCGCGACAGCGTCTCGAAGGAGTACTCGGTCGTCTCGAAGATGTCGCCGTCGGCCCAGAAGGTGACCGAGGTGCCCGTCTCGTCGGTCGCCTCGTTCTTCTGGAGGGGGGCCGTGGGGACACCGAGCTTGTAGTCCTGCGTCCAGCGGTAGCCGTCGGTCCTGACCTCGACCGCGACGCGCGTCGACAGGGCGTTGACGACCGAGACGCCGACGCCGTGCAGACCACCGGAGACGGCGTAGCCGCCGCCGCCGAACTTGCCGCCCGCGTGCAGGACGGTCAGCACGACCTCGACGGCGGGCTTGCCCTCGGAGGGGACGATGCCGACCGGGATGCCTCGGCCGTTGTCCACGACGCGCACACCGCCGTCGGGAAGGATCGTCACATCGATGGTGTCCGCGTGGCCCGCCAGGGCCTCGTCGACGGAGTTGTCCACGACCTCGTAGACGAGGTGGTGGAGGCCACGCTCACCGGTCGAGCCGATGTACATACCGGGTCGCTTGCGGACCGCGTCCAGTCCCTCCAGCACGGTGATCGCACTGGCGTCGTACGACGTCTCGCCGGCGACGGCGCCGGTGACGGCGTCCTCGGCCGTGGAGGGGGTGGTGTTCTCGTTGGGGTTGCCGGAATCGGCCACGAAGCGCCCTTTCTGGCACAGCACAGGCCCTCCCCTGCCTACGGCGGGGAGACCCCACCCGGAGCAGGCAGGAGCGGCTGCGTCGTTCTGCGTTGGTCGACGTGTCCCGCGAACCGGCGGGATTGTCACCAGTCTACCGGTAGCACTGACATGAATGGGGGTTTGGCGGTGCCTGAGTCCTCACGTGCCGCCCTGAACCGGCATCAGCCGACTCCCTATATGTGGACCCGGGCTCTAAGAGGCTCACAGCGGCACTCAGCGCTTCGGGCTGTCAACCGCCCGCTACCGTGCGCGGAGCACCGGCCCCGGTGTGTCGCGATCCCGCGCGGGCGCCGGGCGCGCGATGGGTGCGGGACGGCCTCGGACGGGCCGTGAGCAGGGCGGACGTGCGGAACGGCCGGCGCCGCCCCGGCCGCGTCATCCGTAGGTGTCGCCGGGGCCCGTGCTCCCGGGCGCGCGCAGCGGGCCGTACCGGCGGGCGGGACCGCCCGGACCCAGCACCTTGATCATCTTGACGGTGCCCTGGCCCAGGTCGGCGTTGAGCCGGGCCACCAGCTGGGGGGCCAGCAGCCGCAGCTGGGTCGCCCAGGCCGTCGAGTCGCACTGCACGGTCAGCACCCGCGCGTCCTCGTCGTACTTCTGCGGCTCGCAGTGCAGGGCGACCTCCGGCCCCACCATCTGCGGCCAGCGGCCCATCACACCGCCGACGGCCGCGGGCGTCTCCCAGCCGCGCTCGGTGATCAGCCGGTTGATGGCGGCGCCCAGCGGCAGGGGGTCGCGCCCGTCCGCCCGCGCGCCGGAGCGCAGGCCGCCACGGCGCGCCTGCTTCTTCTGCTGGGCGGCGTTGCCCCGCGCCCGGGCCTGCTCCTTGGCGGCCCGCAGCGCCACCCGCGCCAGGTCGACGCCGGAAGGCTCCGGCGTCTTGGAAGCCTTCGGGTCCTTCTCGCCGCCGTCGCTCACAGCCGTTCCACCACGCCTTCCGAGACCGCGTACCGCGCGCCCACCAGGACGTCCGGCACGTCGTCGTCGACCGCGGCCGTCACCAGCACCTGCTCGCCGGGGGCGACCAGCTCGGCCAGCCGCTCGCGGCGCCTGGCGTCCAGCTCGGCGAAGACGTCGTCGAGCACGAGGACCGGTTCGTTACCCTCGGCGCGCAGCAGCTCGTACGAGGCCAGCCGCAGCGCCAGGGCGTACGACCAGGACTCGCCGTGGCTCGCGTATCCCTTGGCGGGGAGCCGGCCGAGCTGGAGGAGCAGCTCGTCGCGGTGCGGTCCGACCAGTGTCACACCGCGCTCGATCTCCTGCTTGCGGACCTCGGCGAGGGCCGTGAGCAGCGCTTCGTAGAGCTCCTCGCGGGTGTGGGCGCCGGCCAGGGCGTCGGGCCCGCGGTACTCGAAGGAGACGGGGCCGCCGCCGGGCGCCAGCTGCTCGTACGCCTTCTCGGCCAGCGGCCGCAGGGTGGCGATCAGATCGAGACGGCGGTCCAGCAGCTCCGCGCCGGCGCGGGCCAGGTGCTGGTCCCAGATGTCGAGGGTGGAGAGGTCCAGGCCGCGGCCGCCGTGGCGGCGGGCCATGGCCGCGCTCTTCAGCAGGGTGTTGCGCTGCTTGAGGACGCGGTCGTAGTCGGAGCGGACGCCCGCCATGCGCGGCGAGCGGGCGGTGATCAGCTCGTCGAGGAAGCGGCGGCGCTCGCCGGGGTCGCCCTTGACCAGGGCCAGGTCCTCGGGGGCGAACAGGACCGTCCGCACGATGCCGAGGACGTCGCGGGGTCTGACCTGGGAGGAGCGGTTGATCCGGGCCCGGTTCGCCCGGCCCGGGTTCAGCTCCAGCTCTATCAGCTGCTGCCGGTCCCCCTGGACGACCGCGGCGCGGACGATGGCGCGGTCGGCGCCCATCCGCACCAGGGGTGCGTCGGAGGAGACCCGGTGGCTGCCGAGCGTCGCCAGATAGCCGATGGCCTCGACGAGATTCGTCTTCCCCTGGCCATTGGGCCCGACGAAGGCCGTGACGCCCGGGTCGAGCGGGACCTCGACCCGGGCGTACGAGCGGAAGTCGGCCAGCGACAGATGCGATACATGCATGGGGGCGCGCCGACCTCTCCCGGCTGTTCCTGCGAAGTGGTGCTTACTTCTTGTTCTCGACCGCGTGGCCGCCGAACTGGTTCCGCAGCGCGGCGATCATCTTCATCTGGGGCGAGTCGTCCTGGCGGGACGCGAAGCGGGCGAAGAGCGACGCGGTGATCGCGGGCAGCGGCACGGCGTTGTCGATCGCGGCCTCGACCGTCCAGCGGCCCTCGCCGGAGTCGGCCGCGTAGCCGCGCAGCTTGTCCAGGTGCTCGTCGTCGTCCAGGGCGTTGACGGCCAGGTCGAGCAGCCAGGAACGGATGACCGTGCCCTCCTGCCAGCTGCGGAAGACCTCGCGGACGTCGGTGACCGAGTCGACCTTCTCCAGCAGCTCCCAGCCCTCGGCGTACGCCTGCATCATGGCGTACTCGATGCCGTTGTGGACCATCTTGGCGAAGTGGCCCGCGCCGACCTTGCCCGCGTGGACGGAGCCGAAGTCGCCCTCGGGCTTGAGCGCGTCGAAGATCGGCTGGACCTTCGCGACGTTGTCGGCGTCGCCGCCGTACATCAGGGCGTAGCCGTTCTCCAGGCCCCAGACGCCACCGGAGACGCCGCAGTCGACGAAGCCGATGCCCTTGGCCGCGAGCTCCTCGGCGTGCTTCTCGTCGTCCGTCCAGCGGGAGTTTCCGCCGTCGACGACGACGTCGCCGGGGGAGAGCAGCTCACCGAGCTCGTCGATCGTGGACTGGGTGGCGGCGCCGGCCGGGACCATGACCCAGACGACGCGCGGACCCTTCAGGGAATCCACAAGCTCCTGGAGGCTGTGGACATCCGCGAGGTCCGCATTGCGGTCGTATCCAATGACGGTGTGGCCTGCGCGGCGGATGCGCTCGCGCATGTTGCCGCCCATCTTGCCGAGACCGACGAGACCGAGCTCCATGGGTGATCCTCTATGCCTTGATTGCGTGCGTGCCTGGGTCCGAGCCTACGCCCGAGGGTCCGTGCACAGCTGTGGGCTCAGCCGCTCAACGGGTGAGTGGGCCGACCGTGCGCGGCCGACCCACTCCTCCTCACGGCTTCGGCCGCTTCGGACTCGGTCAGCCCGACAGCCGCACCGGCATGATCAGGTACTTGTACGCGTCGTCCGCCTCGGCGTCCAGCGCGGGCTTGCCGCTGAGCAGGGCGGGCTTGGTGGAGGTCGTGAAGGACAGCTGGGCGACCGGGGAGTCGATCGCGGAGAGGCCCTCCAGCAGGAAGCCGGGGTTGAAGGCGATCGAGATGTCGTCGCCGTCGAGCTGGGCGTCGACGCGCTCCACAGCCTGTGCGTCGTCGCTGGAGCCGGCCTCCAGGATGAGGACGCCCTGCTCGAAGCTCAGCCGGACCGGGGTGTTCCGCTCGGCGACGAGCGCGACGCGCTTGACGGCCTCGACGAACGGCGCGGTCTCGATCACGGCGATGGAGTTGAACTCCGTCGGGAAGAGCGTGCGGTACTTCGGCAGGTCGCCCTCGAGCAGTCGCGTGGTGGTGCGGCGGCCGGCGCCCTCGAAGCCGATGAGGCCCTCGCCCGCGCCGGAGCCGGACAGGGCGATCGAGACGGTGTCGCCGCCGCTGAGCGACTTGGCGGTGTCCAGGAGCGTCTTGGCGGGCACCAGGGCGACCGCGGAGATGTCCGGCGTCTCGGGCTTCCACATGAACTCGCGGACCGCGAAGCGGTAGCGGTCGGTGGAGGCCAGGGTGACGGTGTCGCCCTCGATCTCGATGCGGACACCGGTGAGCACCGGCAGCGTGTCGTCACGGCCGGCGGCGATGGCGACCTGTGCGGCGGCGGCGGCGAAGACCTCGCCCGGGACGGTGCCCGTGGCGGTCGGCATCTGCGGCAGCGCCGGGTATTCCTCCACAGGCAGGGTGTGGAGTGTGAATCGCGAGGAGCCGCAGACGACGGTGACGCGCACGCCGTCGGTGGAGATCTCCACAGGCCTGTTGGGAAGCGCGCGGCAGATGTCGGCGAGGAGCCGGCCGGAGACGAGGACGGTGCCGTCCTCCTCCACGTCCGCGTCGACGGAGACGCGGGCCGAGACCTCGTAGTCGAAGCCGGAGAGGCTCAGGGAGCCGTCCTCCGCCTTCAGCAGCAGGCCCGCGAGGACGGGCACCGGCGGACGGGCCGGGAGGCTGCGGGCCGCCCAGGCCACTGCCTCCGCGAGTACATCGCGCTCCACCCGGATCTTCACCGGAACCGCCTCCTGCTTGTTGCTGGCTCGCCCTGCTGGCTTCTTCGTCGGCTGCTTGCCGGAGACCAGTCTGACGTACACCGCTGACAGCTCGTGCGTCTCGGGGTCAAGTCGGGTCGGAGGGCGTGGCGCGGCCCGCGGCCGAGTTGTGCACAGGAGCCACTTCGAAACCAGTTCCCCGCTAGATCTCTGTGGTCGTAGTAGTAGGGCCTGTGGAAACGGTGGAAAACCGCCTTTGCGCAGGTCAGACCCAATTTTTTGTCCACCGGGCCTGTGGGTGGCGGCGGTGGAAAAGCGGGGTGGTCTGTGGACCGGGGAAAGTTCTGCACACCCCGTGCACAGGCAGGGGGTACTTCTCCCCAGGGCTGTCCCCAGTTTTACCCAGGTTCCCCACAGCCCAACCCGGCAACTTCGTGTGACGCCTTTCACTCGCGCCGGTGAGCAGGGGTGTTTCGTTACCGAACAGTGGACAGGGGTGTGGACAGGCTGTGTACAACATCCACTTCCCTGTGGGCGGCCGGTGGACAACTTTCGATGGGCCTTGTGGGTGATCCCGTCGTCCACAGGCTGTGGAATCCCGTCAGCCACAAATCCACACGCCGCTGACCTCCCCTGATGGCCTATCAACAGCCCCGGCTGTGGACAGCCTATGGACAACTTCGCCGTCCCCAGGGTGTGGACAGCCGGTCGGCCGGAAATCTGTGGAGAACCGGCGGCCGGGCTTCCGTATTCGAACAGAGCTCCTGCCCCGCGACGGCCGCGGCGCCCTCCGGACCGTCCGCAGGACCGCGAAAAGGCGCTCCGGGAAGCCTCCCGAAGCGCCCTCAGCGGTGCTTCCGCGGTCTGTCTCAGCCGTTCTTGATGCGGTTCGTCAGCTCCGTCACCTGGTTGTAGATGGAGCGCCGCTCGGCCATCAGCGCGCGGATCTTGCGGTCCGCGTGCATCACGGTCGTGTGGTCGCGGCCGCCGAACTGCGCGCCGATCTTCGGCAGCGACAGGTCCGTCAGCTCGCGGCAGAGGTACATGGCGATCTGCCGGGCCGTCACCAGCACCCGGCTGCGCGAGGCTCCGCACAGGTCCTCGACGGTGTGCCCGAAGTAGTCGGCCGTCGCCGCCATGATGGCCGGCGCGGTGATCTCCGGGGAGGCGTCCTCGCCGCCCGGGATGAGGTCCTTGAGGACGATCTCGGTGAGGCCGAGGTCCACCGGCTGGCGGTTCAGGCTCGCGAACGCCGTCACCCGGATCAGCGCGCCCTCCAGCTCACGGATGTTCCGCGAGATCCGGGACGCGATGAACTCCAGGACCTCCGGCGGAGCGTTCAGCTGCTCCTGGACCGCCTTCTTGCGCAGGATCGCGATGCGCGTCTCCAGCTCGGGCGGCTGGACGTCCGTGATCAGGCCCCACTCGAAGCGGTTCCGCAGCCGGTCCTCCAGGGTCACCAGCTGCTTGGGCGGCCGGTCGGAGGACAGCACGATCTGCTTGTTGGCGTTGTGGAGCGTGTTGAAGGTGTGGAAGAACTCCTCCTGCGTCGACTCCTTGCTCGCCAGGAACTGGATGTCGTCGACCAGCAGGATGTCCATGTCGCGGTAGCGCTTGCGGAACGCGTCCGCCTTGCCGTCGCGGATGGAGTTGATGAACTCGTTGGTGAACTCCTCGGAGCTCACGTAGCGCACGCGCGTGCCCGGGTAGAGGCTCCGCGCGTAGTGCCCGATGGCGTGCAGCAGGTGGGTCTTGCCCAGCCCCGACTCGCCGTAGATGAAGAGGGGGTTGTACGCCTTGGCCGGCGCCTCGGCCACCGCGACCGCGGCGGCGTGCGCGAAGCGGTTGGACGCGCCGATGACGAACGTGTCGAAGAGGTACTTCGGGTTCAGCCGGGCCGTCGGCTCACCGGGGCCGGCCGCGGGCGCGGGCTGCGCGCCGAGCGGGCCGGGGGCACCGCCGGGCTTGGGGCGCCCGCCCTGGCCGCCGCCGCGGGAGTGGCTGTCGGGCAGCTCGCGGCGCTGCTGGGGCTCGTACGGCTGGCGCTCCGGCGGCTGCGAGCGGTAGTCCGGCTGCTGCTGCTCGTACGGCTGCTGCTCGTAGGAGGAGCCGTGCTGGGTCGCGTACGGGTCGCGCTCGCCGTCCTGGAAGCCGCCGAGGCGCTGCTGCTGCCAGCCGTAGTCGCCCCGGTCCGGACGGTCACCACGCTCCGGGCGGTCTCCGCGGTCGCTCCGGTCACCGCGCTCGCCGCGCTCCCCACGGTCCCCGGCGGGGCCGGACGGGCCGGAGTGGCGGGGCCAGGCGCCCGGCTCGCTCCGGGGCTGCTGGTAGTCGGGGTAGGCGGGGCGTACGGACGGGAGGTCCTCGCCCTGGGCCTGGCGGCCGTAGCTCTCCCGGCCGTCGTAGCCGCCGTGGTTCTCGTAGGTCTCGTAGCCGTCCCGGCCGTCGCGCGCGTCACGCTGGTCGTAGGCGTCGCGGCCCTGGCCGCCCTGGTGGGCGCCGCCCGGCTCGTCGTAGCGCGACTGCTGGGGGGCCTGGGGGCGCTCGGCGGGGGGCTCACCGGCGGATTCGTCGACGGTGATCGCGATCCGGATGGGGCGGCCGCACTCGCGGCTCAGCGTCTCGCTGACGATCGGCGCGAGCCGGCCCTCCAGGACGCCCTTGGCGAATTCGTTGGGCACGGCGAGCAGGGCGGTGTCGGCCACCAGCGCGAGCGGCTGGCACCGCTTGATCCAGTGCTCGTCCTTGCTCTCCACGCCCTGGCCCCGGCCTTCGCCCAGGAGCTGTTCGAGCACGCGCGGCCACACTGCGGCAAGATCGGCGGGCAGGTCAGCCACAGGGCACGCTCTCTCAGTCACTGGGGGGAACCCTGGAGTCCCACGAATGTGTGGTTCTCGGGACGGTCGGGAAGGATTCGGAGTTGAGCCACGGTAGTCAGGCCGAGGTGCGTGGTTCAAGTCGTTGTCCACAGGGTGTGTACAAATGTGCCATGAGGCGGGGCGTGGCGACTCACCGCCCTGCGGGACGCTACGGTGTATCCCTGGTGCACTGCCGGTTTGACCGAATGGCGTAGCCGCGCGTACCGTGACCAGGTCGAGTTGTCGATGGCTGCTGCCGCCTGCCTCCGATGGGCAACGG
Organism: Streptomyces albireticuli; assembly: GCF_002192455.1. Taxonomy (NCBI): domain Bacteria; kingdom Bacillati; phylum Actinomycetota; class Actinomycetes; order Kitasatosporales; family Streptomycetaceae; genus Streptomyces; species Streptomyces albireticuli. The sequence continues at coordinate 3,937,725 of NZ_CP021744.1, read as the reverse complement.
CCGCTTCCCCTTCGGGGAGGTGGTCATGAAGCGGTGCACTCGGGCGTATTGCGAGCTTCTCGTGGGCGCACGGTGACAGCCAGGCGATGTCCCGCCATCACACGATTCATTTCTGGAGCCCCCGAGTGAGCAAGCGCACCTTCCAGCCGAACAACCGTCGTCGCGCGAAGACCCACGGTTTCCGCCTGCGCATGCGCACCCGTGCCGGCCGCGCGATCCTCGCGTCCCGCCGTGGCAAGGGTCGCGCCCGCCTGTCGGCCTGATCATCCTGACGTCAAGGTCCATGACGTGCTGCCTTCCGAGTCTCGGCTGAGGCGGCGCGAGGACTTTGCGACCGCGGTTCGCCGAGGGCGCCGGGCCGGCCGCCCGCTCCTCGTCGTCCACCTACGCGCAGGTTCCACGGACCCGCACACGCCTGGGGAGAGTGTTCCCCAGGCGCGTGCGGGTTTCGTCGTGAGCAAGGCCGTGGGCATCGCCGTCGTCCGCAATCTGGTGAAGCGGAGACTGCGCCACCTGATGCGTGACCGGCTGGATCAGCTGCCCGCCGGTAGCCTTGTGGTCGTACGGGCCTTGCCCGGCGCGGGCGAGGCGGACCACGATCAGCTGGCCCGTGATCTCGACACCGCGCTTCAGCGGCTGCTGGGAGGGGCGCCGCGCTGTTCCGGTCCCCCGGGGGACACCCCCCGGAACCCTGGCCGAGGCCCGGGAGGGAGCGCACGGTGAAGTACCCGCTGCTGTGGTTGATCAAGCTCTACCAGTGGACCATCAGCCCACTCCTGGGCCCGGTCTGCAAGTACTACCCGTCGTGCTCGCACTATGGCTACAAGGCCATCTCCGTGCACGGCGCGGTCAAAGGAACGGCGCTGACGGCCTGGCGCATCCTGCGCTGCAACCCGTGGTCGCTCGGTGGCGTCGACCACGTCCCTCCCCGGAAGCGTCCGGTCTGGCACCAGCGGCTGAGGAGCCGACTGGGTGGGCACCCCCTCGCGGAGCCCGCCGCGCAGCCCGAGACCCAGCCCAACGCCCAAGGAGCCTGATTCGTGGACACGATCCTCGGTCCTCTCTATACCGCAGTTTCCTGGATCATCGTCCAGTTCCACTCGCTGTACAGCCTGGTCTTCGACGAGGACAGCGGCTGGGCGTGGGGTCTGTCCATTGTTTCGCTGGTGGTCCTGATCCGTATCTGCCTGATCCCGCTCTTCGTGAAGCAGATCAAGGCGACGCGGAACATGCAGGCGCTCCAGCCGAAGATGAAGGCGATCCAGGAGCGGTACAAGAGCGACAAGCAGCGCCAGTCCGAAGAGATGATGAAGCTCTACAAGGAGACGGGCACCAACCCTCTCTCGAGCTGTCTCCCGATCCTGGCCCAGTCGCCCTTCTTCATCTCGCTGTACCAGGTCCTGAACCACATCGCGCAGGGCAAGACGGTCGGTGTCATCGACAAGTCGCTGCTCGACAGCGCGCGGTCGGCGCACATCTTCGGTGCCCCGCTCTCCGTGAAGTTCATGGACTCCGCGTCCAAGGTCGAGAAGCTCGGCGCCACGCTGACGGACGTCCGCGTCGTCACGGTCATCATGATCGTTCTGATGTCGCTGTCGCAGTTCTACACCCAGCGCCAGCTGATGACGAAGAACGTCGACCTCACGGTGAAGACGCCGTTCATGCAGCAGCAGAAGATGCTGATGTACGTCTTCCCGGTGATGTTCGCCGTCTTCGGTATCAACTTCCCGGTCGGTGTCCTCGTCTACTGGCTGACCACCAACGTGTGGACCCTGGGCCAGCAGATGTTCGTCATCCGCCGTAACCCCACCCCGGGCAGCATCGCCTTCACCCAGCGCCAGGACCGGCTGCGGGCCAAGGGCAAGCTGAAGGAGGACCCGGCGGAGGTCGAGTCGAAGAAGGCGGCCGAGGTCGCCCGCGCCAACCGGCAGCAGCCCAAGCGGCAGCCGAAGGCCAAGCGCCAGCTCGCCGGCACCACCCCGCCCGCCGAGGCCGGCAAGACCTCGCTGGAGAAGCAGAAGCCCGAGGACGCCAAGCCCAAGCCCAAGCAGGCCGGCGGCGGCTCCGCCCGCAGTGCCAAGTCCGGGCAGCGCAAGGGCGGCCCGCAGCGGCCCAAGCACCCGACCAAGAAGTGACGAAGGAGTCCACCGTGACGGACACGCAGCCTCAGACCGGTGCCGCCGCCGAGGGCACCGACACCCTGTCCCGCCTGGAGCAGGAAGGCGAGATCGCGGCCGACTACCTCGAGGGGCTGCTGGACATCGCCGACCTCGACGGCGACATCGACATGGATGTCGAGGCCGACCGTGCCGCGGTGTCGATCATCAGCGACTCGACCAGCCGTGACCTCCAGAAGCTGGTCGGTCGCGACGGTGAGGTGCTGGAGGCGCTCCAGGAGCTCACCCGGCTCGCCGTGAACCGGGAGACCGGCGACCGCAGCCGCCTCATGCTCGACATCGCCGGCTTCCGCGCCCGTAAGCGCGAGGAGCTCGCGCAGGTCGGCGCCAAGGCGGCCGAGGAGGCGAAGAGCACGGGCCAGGCGGTCAGGCTCGACCCGATGACGCCGTTCGAGCGCAAGGTCGTCCACGACGCCGTGGCCGCCGCCGGTCTGAGCAGCGAGTCCGAGGGCGAGGAGCCGCAGCGCCGCGTGGTTGTCCTCCCGGCCTGAATCCAGCCCTTCTAGATCCCGCTTCTAGGTGTGTCCGGCCCCGTCTGCTCGCAGGCGGGGCCGATCCTTGTCAGCCTGATATTCAGACTCTGACTTTCAGAGAGACGTCGTACGGAAGGACGGTTCCCCGTGGAAGAGGCAGCGGAGCTCCCCCCGGCGCCACCGGAGGCGCAGGAGGTCTTCGGCGACCGCCTGCCAGAGGCCATCCGGTACGCGGAGCTGCTCGCGGACGCGGGCGTACGGCGTGGCCTGATCGGGCCTCGTGAGGTTCCGCGGCTCTGGGAGCGGCACCTGCTGAACTGCGCGGTGCTCTCCGAGGCCGTGCCGGACGGCGTCTCGGTGTGCGATGTGGGCTCGGGCGCCGGGCTGCCCGGTATCCCGCTGGCCCTGGTGCGTCCCGACCTCCAGATCACGCTCCTGGAGCCGCTGCTGCGCCGTACGACGTTCCTCCAGGAGGTCGTCGAGCTGCTGGGCCTGGACCATGTCACGGTCGTCCGCGGCCGCGCCGAGGAGATGCTCGGCAAGGTCCAGCCGGTGCACGTGGTGACGGCCCGGGCGGTGGCTCCGCTGGACAGGCTGGCCGGCTGGGGTGTGCCGCTGCTGCGCCCCTACGGCGAGATGCTGGCCCTCAAGGGCGACACAGCCGAGGAGGAGCTCAAGGGGGCCCGTGCCGCGCTGAGCAAGCTCGGTGTCGTGCGGACCTCGGTGCTCCAGGTAGGCGAGGGCATCGTGGACCCGATGTCCACGGTCGTGCGCGTCGAGGTCGGGGAGAGCCCCGGCGGGGTGCGCTTCGCGGCCAAGCGCGCGAAGGCCGCCGGCCGCTCGCGCCGCCGGCGCTGAGGGAACGGGCCGCCTGGCGGCGGCCCCGCACCGGGCGGTTCTCCACAGGGCGGGCCGCCCGTCACCGGACAATGCTCCATACAAGCTGCCAAACCTATGCAATGCGGAGTGTCGTGGCCTGGTAGCGGAGCGTCCGGTGCATCGTGTTTCACGTGAAACGTCGCTCCTTGCTCAAGGGAATCATCGGCCGTGGCCGGGCGGACGCCGAGCCGCGCGATCGCCGGACGGCTCGAAACCCGGGTTCATCCACAGGCCAGGTGGATTCATCCACAGGAGAACGGGCCTCACTGGTTCACGACCCCGAAACCATGGCAGGCTCTGTCCATTGCGAGCCTGAAGTCGAGGAGAGTGAATCCTTGCGGTCCGACGCCAATATCGCGGGGCCGATGGCCGACCCGGTCCCCGGTCCTCGTCCCGCCGACCCCCAACCGGTAGCCGACCTCGGTCACCTGCCGACGGGCGAGGTTGTTTCACGTGAAACGCCACCACAGCCGATGCCCCGGCCGGACAAGACCCGGGTGATGGTGGTCGCCAATCAGAAGGGCGGGGTCGGCAAGACCACGACGACCGTGAACCTCGCGGCCTCGCTGGCTCTGCACGGCAACCGCGTCCTGGTCATCGACCTGGACCCCCAGGGCAATGCCTCCACGGCGCTGGGCATCGACCATCACGCCGATGTCCCGTCGATCTACGACGTCCTCGTGGACAGCAAGGCCCTCTCCGATGTGGTGCAGCCGGTGCGCGATGTGGAGGGCCTCTTCTGCGCGCCCGCCACCATCGACCTGGCGGGCGCCGAGATCGAGCTGGTCTCCCTCGTGGCCCGTGAGAGCCGGCTCGACCGGGCGATCAAGGCCTATGAGCAGCCGCTGGACTACATCCTCATCGACTGCCCGCCCTCGCTCGGCCTGCTGACGGTCAACGCCCTCGTCGCCGGCGCGGAGGTCCTGATCCCGATCCAGTGCGAGTACTACGCGCTGGAGGGCCTGGGGCAGCTGCTCCGCAATGTCGAGCTGGTACGGGGACACCTGAACCCCGAGCTCCATGTGTCGACGATCCTGCTGACGATGTACGACGGCCGGACCCGGCTGGCCTCGCAGGTGGCCGACGAGGTCCGGAGCCACTTCGGGCACGAGGTGCTGAGAACCAGCATCCCCCGGTCCGTGCGCATCTCGGAGGCGCCCAGCTACGGGCAGACCGTCCTCACCTATGACCCGGGTTCCACCGGTGCGCTGTCCTACCTGGAGGCGGCCCGGGAGATCGCACTGCGAGGGGTCGGCGTGCGTTACGACGGCAGTAAGGCCCACACGGTGGGCCGCCAGCAACAGCAAGACCAGCACAGTATGTCGGAGGGGCTTCAGTGAGTGAGCGACGTAGAGGACTGGGCCGCGGACTGGGAGCGCTGATCCCGGCCGCACCCAAGGCCTCGGACAACGCCGGGCCGGCGGTGGGTCCCGGTGCGACGTCCCCGACGACGATCCCGGTGCTGACGGCCGAACGAGGGACGGGCAAGGTCTCTCGGCCGCCCGCGGCCGATGTTCCTGTTTCACGTGAAACGGAGACTGTGAGCCCCGCGGTGGACACGGATGCCGTGGAGAAGCCGGTCCCGGGGGCGTACTTCGCCGAGCTGCCGCTGGACGCCATCACCCCGAACCCGAGGCAGCCCAGGGAGGACTTCGAGGAGAACGCTCTCGCCGAGCTCGTCACGTCCATCAGCGAGGTCGGGCTGCTCCAGCCGGTGGTCGTCCGCCAGCTGGCTCCCGAGCGCTATGAGCTCATCATGGGTGAGCGGCGCTGGCGGGCCTGCCGCGCGGCGGGGCTGAAGGCGATTCCCGCCATCGTCCGGGCGACCGAGGACGAGAAGCTTCTGCTGGACGCGCTGCTGGAGAATCTGCACCGCGCTCAGCTGAACCCCCTTGAGGAGGCGGCCGCCTACGATCAGCTGCTCAAGGACTTCAACTGCACGCACGACCAGCTGGCGGACCGCATCGGCCGGTCGCGTTCGATGGTCTCCAACACGCTCCGGCTGCTGAAGCTGCCGCCGGATGTGCAGACGAGGGTCGCCGCGGGTGTGCTGTCGGCCGGCCACGCCAGGGCCCTGCTGTCGATCGACGACGCCGCGGAGCAGGACCGGCTGGCGACCCGGATCGTGACCGAGGGCTTGTCGGTGCGCTCGGTGGAGGAGCTCGCCACCCTGTGGAAGAAGGGGACGCGGACTTCGACGAAGGCCAAGGGTCCCCGTGCGGGCGCCCGGGTCTCCCCGGCGCTCACCGGTCTCGCCACCCGGCTCTCGGACCGCTTCGAGACGCGGGTGAAGGTGGACCTGGGCCAGAAGAAGGGCAAGATCGTCGTCGAGTTCGCCTCGATGGAGGATCTGGAGCGCATTCTCGGCACGCTCGCCCCCGGCGAGGGCCGGGTGCTGGAGCAGAAGCTCTCCGGTGAGGACGAGGACACGGAGTAGGTCTGCCGGCGGTAGTCGTGGAGGGCGGGTGGTGTTTCACGTGGAACACCACCCGCCCTTTTCCTTGCCCTGCTTCTCGGTCAATGCCCCTCCGGATACGATGCGTTGGGGTATGGCGCATCCACGTTGGACACAGTTCACGGAGGGGCGGGGCCATGCGAACGGTGAGCCGGACCGGACTGATGGCCACAGGCTTCGGCCTGGGAGCAGTCGGCGGATTCGTCGGCAGTCTCCTCAGGGAGCGGAGCGCGCTGAGCGCCGCCCGGCGTGTGACACACGACGGAAGTGAGGAATGGGCTCCATGGGGCGTCGGCTGGTACCGCTCACGCTGGACAACCTCTCGGATCTTCCTCAACGCTGTCGTGCCTGCGTCTTCTGGGAGCTCGATCCGGTCAGCGGTGAGGCCGCGCTGAGGGCGGGACGCCCGGAGCTGGAGAAAGAGGCCTGGATCTCGGCCGTACTGCTGGAATGGGGATCCTGCGGTCGCGTCGTCTATGTCGACGAGGTCCCGGTGGGCTTTGTGCTCTATGCCCCGCCCGCCTATGTCCCCCGCTCGGCGACCTTCTCCACGAGTCCGGTCGCCGCGGACGCCGTCCAGCTGATGACGTCCTGGCTGGCTCCGGCCTATCAGGGGCAGGGGCTGGGCCGGATGATGGTGCAGACCGTGGCCAAGGACGTCCTGCGACGGGGCTTCAAGGCGATCGAGGCGTTCGGTGATGCCCGCTGGAAGGAGCCCGCCTGCGTCCTGCCCGCGGATCATCTGCTGGCGGTGGGCTTCAAGACCGTACGTCCGCACCCCCGCTATCCCCGGCTCCGGCTGGAGCTCCGGACGGCGCTCTCCTGGAAGGAAGACGTCGAGCTGGCTCTGGACCGGTTGCTGGGAGCGGTGCAGAAGGAGCCCGCTCTCCGGCCGCTCTAGCCGCCGGTCAGCGTCGTGGAGACGGAACAGGCCCGCCCCTGAGAAGGGGGCGGGCCTGTTCGTTCCGCCGTTTCACGTGAAACAGCGGTGGGTCTTACTTGGCGCTGATGAAGGGGTCCAGGTCGCGCTCGATGGCGGCCTTGGGCTTGGCGCCGACGATGGTCTTGACGACCTCGCCGCCCTGGTAGACGTTCAGGGTCGGGATCGACATGACGCCGTACTTCGCGGCCGTGCCCGGGTTCTGGTCGATGTTCAGCTTGACGATCTCGATCTTGTCGCCGTGCTCGGCGGCGATGGCCTCCAGGGAGGGGGCGATCTGGCGGCACGGGCCGCACCAGTCGGCCCAGAAGTCCACCAGAACGGGCTTGTCGCTCTTGAGGACGTCCTCGTCGAAGGAAGCGTCGGTCACGGTCTTGAGAGCCACGGAGGTCTCCTTAAGTCTTCTCAGTGTGGGGGTGGTGGGGTGGGGGGTGGGTCAGGCGGTCTTCTCGGGCTCGCGAACGTGCTCGCTGTGGGAGAGGGAGGCGAGGAAGCGCTCGGCGTCGAGGGCGGCGGAGCAGCCGGTGCCGGCGGCGGTGATCGCCTGGCGGTAGGTGTGGTCCACCACGTCACCGGCGGCGAAGACACCGGTCAGGTTGGTGCGCGTCGACGGGGCCTCGACCTTGAGGTAGCCCTCGTCGTCCAGGTCCAGCTGGCCCTTGAAGAGCTCGGTGCGCGGGTCGTGGCCGATCGCGATGAAGAGGCCGGTCACCGGGAGCTCGGAGGTCTCGTCGGTCTTGAGGTTGCGCAGGGTGAGACCGGAGAGCTTGTTCTCGCCGTGGATCTCGGCGACCTCGCTGTCCCAGACGAAGGAGATCTTCGGGTCGGCGAAGGCGCGCTCCTGCATGGCCTTGCTGGCGCGCAGGGTGTCACGGCGGTGGACGACGGTGACGGACTTGGCGAACCGGGAGAGGAAGGTGGCCTCCTCCATCGCGGTGTCGCCGCCGCCGATGACGGCGATGTCCTGGTCCTTGAAGAAGAAGCCGTCACAGGTGGCGCACCAGGAGACACCGCGGCCGGACAGCTCGTCCTCGCGGGGCAGGCCCAGCTTGCGGTGCTGGGAGCCGGTGGTGACGATCACGGCCTTGGCCTGGTGGACGGTGCCGGCGGAGTCCGTGACGGTCTTGATCTCATTGCTGAGGTCGACCGAGATGACGTCGTCCGGGATCAGCTCGGCACCGAAGCGCTCGGCCTGGGCGCGCATGTTGTCCATGAGGTCCGGGCCCATGATGCCGTCGCGGAAGCCGGGGAAGTTCTCCACGTCGGTGGTGTTCATCAGCGCGCCGCCTGCGGTCACGGCTCCCTCGAAGACCAGCGGCTTCAGCGAAGCGCGGGCGGTGTAGAGCGCGGCCGTGTAGCCGGCGGGCCCGGAGCCGATGATGATCACGTTGCGGACGTCGCTCACGGGAGTCTTCCTTGTCTGCCGACTGCTGTCTCGGGACCTTGCGGGGTGTTCACCCCACCCAACGGATCCTAAGGGGCGAGCATTCCCGAAACGTGACAGCTTGGGCCTGGACAGGCTCAGGAGCGCGGCAGAGTGCGCTTCACCAGCACCTTTCCGGGGGACGGCGGGGCCGCGGTGACACAGCTCGAACTGACGACATAGGCGTCGACCAGCGTCGTGTCGCCCGTGTGCGGGAGGACGACCAGATGAACGTCCTGGCCGTTGTAGGAGTCCGGCTCCGCGGCGAGCGCCGTCTCCGCCCGGCCGATCCCCTCGCGCACACAGGACGGGGTCGGCGCACCGCCCGGGGCGCTGAGCGTGGTGTGCCCCGTCTCCTCGGGGGCGCCGTTCCCGGAGCTCATGCCTCGTGTCTCGGCCTTCTGGAACGGCCTTCCCAGGAGGTCCTGGACCCGGGTCCCCAGCTCACCGGAGGCGAGGACCACCGCCGGCGGCGGACTCTCCTGACCACCGTCCGCCCCGCTCGTGCCGCCGTCGTTCCCGCTCTGGAGGAAGAAGCTGCCGGCTCCGATCACCGCGGCGGCGCAGGCACTCCCGAGGAGGACCCTCGGCCAGCGCCGGGAACGCCGGGTCCTGCCCGCCTTGCCGGTGCCCGGTGTCTGCCGGCCGGGACCGGTGGCGGCCCGGGGGCGTCCGGCGGGACGGTCCGCCGTTTCACGTGAAACAGGCTCGGGGGACACCGGCTCGGGCGCGGGCTCCACCGTTTCACGTGAAACACAGGAGTCGGCCTCGGGCGATGTCGAGTCGAGGAGCGCTTCCGCGGCGAGGGCGGCCTCGATACGGCCCGCGACGTCCGCGGGCATCCGAGGCGGCCCGGGCAGGGTGCCCAGCAGCCCGCGGATCTCGTCCAGCGAGCTCCGTACGTCCTCGCACAGGGCGCAGTCGGCCAGGTGCCGACGGAGGTCCGAGGTCCTGGACGGGGACAGCACACCTTCGGTGAGCGCGGAGATCTCCGCGACCTCCGGGTGCTCATCCGTGCCGGTCGTCGAAGTCACGCTCGCCCACCTCCACCCTTCACTGGATCTGCGTCACTCTGTCCTGCCGGTGGTGGGACGGACGCGCTCTGCGACCGGTTCCTTCCCCCGCCGGGGGCCGGCCTACCCCCACCATCGGCGCGCAGATGGGTGAGCATCGGCAGCAGCCGTGCCCGGCCCCGCGCACATCTGCTTTTCACCGTGCCCACAGGGACATCCAGAACCCTCGCCGCCTCGGCGACCGGATAGCCCTGCATATCGACGAGGACGAGGGCCGCCCGCTGGTCCGGCGGAAGGGTGGCCAGCGCCTGGAGCAGCTCACGGTGGAGATCGCCGCGCTCGGCGGGCGCGGCCGCGGACTCATGGGGTTCGAGCAACTGCTCAAGCCGCTCGGTCTCGGCGAGCGGCGCCGTCCGCCGGGAGGCCGCCTTGCGGGCCCGGTCCAGACAGGCGTTGACGGTGATGCGGTGCAGCCACGTGGTGACGGCGGACTGCCCGCGGAAGGTGTGCGCGGCGCGATAGGCGGAGACCAGGGCGTCCTGGACGGCGTCCGCGGCCTCTTCCCGGTCGCCGAGGGTGCGGAGCGCGACGGCCCAGAGGCGGTCACGGTGACGCCGCACGAGCTCCGTGAAGGCATCGGGGTCGCCGCCCACGTGCTTCGCGAGGAGGTCGGCGTCGCTCAGGTCGTCATGGGTGACGTCGTCCAATGTGGGTCCCCCTCCCCGGGCTCCGCTAGTGTGCCAGCCCCTTGAACTTCACGTCATTGATGCCCTGCTTGTAACCGGGATCGCTCCAGTTGTAAGGGCCGTTCTGCGCCGGGGCATGAGGCATGGCGGTGATCCAGAGGAGGACGTACCGGGTCTCCGTGGGCTTCTTGACGGTGAACTTGAGCCGCTTGTCGTCCGTCTTACCGGACGCCAGCTTCTGCATGTCGTCCAGCGGGGTGGAGGGATTCAGCGCGTCTGCCGCGTAGAGCGTGATGGCGGTGTGAGGGCCCCCGAACTGGAGCTTCACCTCGGCGCCGCTGAACTTCTGCTTCGACCCGAGGTCGTAGACGATGCCGACACCGCGCTTGAAGGACGGGTCGAGCTCCGGGCCGTTGTAGAAGGAGCTGGAGTACCAGCCGGTGCGGGCGTCCTTGTCGTAGGTGTTCCCGACGTCCGCGGCGTGCTGGTACTTGCCGTCCGGCGCGTACTCCTTCGCGGCTTCGATGGCCAGCGTCCGCTCGTTCTTCTTCGAGGAGCCGTCATTGGCCGACGTGGAGCGCGGCGTGTCCGGCTCGCCCGTCTTCAGGAGCGTGTCCGCGAGCTGCCAGCTGCCCAGGCCCAGTGCCGCGATGAGCAGCGCCGCGACGCTCCACTTGAGCGCACGGCCGGTGCGGCTCTGGAGCGGCGGGGGCGGTGGGACGGGTGCCGGCTGCACCGGGACGCCGTTGCGCGTCGGCGGCTGACCGTACGCACCCTGGTGGTAGTTCGTGCGCTGGTAGCCGCCGGGGGGAGTGGCGAAGGGCGTCTCCGGTGGCCGGATGCGCGGCATCGCCGCGACCGCCTTGGCCAGCTCCTCGGGCGTGGCGCAGGGCTGCTCCTGCCGGGAGGCGGTGGCCCCGTCGTTGACGAGGGCGCGCATGGCGAGCTCGGAGAGGCCGCGGTGGATGCCGGCCCGGACCTGGTCCGGGGCGATGAGGCCGACGCCCTTGGGCAGGCCGGGCAGGCCGTAGGCGTTGTTCTCGTACGGCCAGCGCTGGGTGAGCGCGGCGTAGAGGAGCGCGCCGATGGCCTCGGTGTCGGTGCGCTGGGGGTGCTCCGAGGTGATGCCGCGCAGGGCGGCCATGACGGCGAGACCGCGGATGCGGTACTGGCCGGTCGAGGTGCGCAGCACCGAGCCGGGGTTGAGGCGGAGGTGGGCCAGGCCCTCCCGGTGGGCGGCGGCCATGGCCTGGGACACCTGGCTGACGAGCTGGTAGGCGTCGTGCGGCTCCATGGGGCCGGCGGAGAGGACGGCGCTGAGCTCGGTGGCGTCGGGCAGCCATTCGTGGACGACGTAGACGAGGTCGTTCTCCTCGACGGCGTCGAGGACCTGGACGAAGCGGGGGTCGCCGAGCAGGGCGGCGGAGCGGGCCGCGGCGAGCACCGGGCGGGAGCGCGGGTGGCTCGCCGGGAGGAGATGGACGCCCACGGCGCGGCGGAGCTTCTCGTCGACCGCGCGCCAGCTGCTGAATCCCTCCAGACGGGTGACGCACTCCTCCAGGCGGTACCGTCCGGCGAGCTTGTGGCCGCTGTGGAGCTCGGGGGAACGGGCGTCGCGCGTGGTGCCCCGCCGCTCCGCGGGCTCGCTGTCCTTCTGCGTGTCGGGCTTGATCGCGGTCTCCGCCCCGTCGGCCGTGGCCTTGCCCGCCTCGGCGGTCAGCGGCTTGTCGCCGCCGGTGCCTGCCACGTCGACGGCAGCTGTGCTCCGTTCCGCCACCGTCGTTCCTGCCTCCCCATCCGTTGCGAGCTGTCCACAGCCAAGACAATTGTGCCCACAGTCCGGCGCTATGCACGACACGCGGCGGCGGGCGATGGTTGTGCTCGGCTCAGCGTCCGAGTCGTCCGCGGACCATACCGACCATGGCGGTCAGTTCCTCGACGCGCATCCGCTTCGCGGCGATGTAGAAGACAGCGATCAGGATCAGGCCACCGCCGGTCAAAGAGGCGATGGATCCGGCGAAACCCCGGCCGATCAGCTGACCGATGCCGTAAGCGACGGCGCCACCGATCAGCGCGGCGGGGATGCAGGCACCGATGAGACGGGCGTACGTACGGATGACGTGGGAGCCGTCGAGCTCGCCGCCCAGCCGGGTGCGCAGGCGGCGCCACGCGACGCCTACACCGACGGCGTAGGCGAGACCGTACGAGGCGGCCATGCCGGCGACGGCCCAGCGGGCGGGGAGTACCAGGAAGCTCGCGACGGCGCCGGCGGCGTTGACGCCGGCGACGATCACCGTGTTGTAGAAGGGGGTGCGGGTGTCCTCGTAGGCGTAGAAGCCGCGGAGGATGACGTACTGCGCGGAGTACGGGATCAGGCCGAGGCCGAAGGCCATCAGGATGACACCGATGTTCACGGCGCTGTTGATGTCGGAGGTGCCGAACATCAGCGTGGACATGGGGACGCCGAGCGCGAGGAAGGCGAAGGCGCAGGGCACGATCGCGACGGCCGAGGTGCGCAGACCGTGGGAGAGGTCGTCGCGCACGGCCGAGACGTCGCCGTCGTGGGCGGCCCGGGAGATCCGGGGGAGCACCGCGGTCATCACGGAGACCGTGATGATGGCCTGCGGCATCTGCCAGAGCTGGAGCGCGTAGTTGAAGGCCGTGATGCCGGTACCGGAGTGGCCCTGGCCATCCGCGGTCGCGCCGGCCCGGGTGGCGAGCTGGGTGACGACGATCATGCCGAGCTGGTTGGCGAGGACGAAGAACAGCGTCCACTTGGCCAGGCCCGCGGCCTTGCCGAGGCCCTGGCCGCGCCAGTCGAACCGCAGACGGAGCCGGAAGCCGGTCTCCCGGAGGTACGGGAGCATGGCGAGCGCCTGGACCGTGAGGCCCAGCAGGGTGCCGATGCCCAGCAGCCGGATGCCCTCGGGGGTGATGGCGGAGGGGCTCATCTCCCCGGTCTTGTAGATGCCGAACACCCAGATGAAGGCGCCGAAGGTGGCGATGATGACGATGTTGTTGAGGACCGGGGTCCACATCATCGCGCCGAACTTGCCGCGGGCGTTCAGGATCTGTCCGAGAACGACGTGCACGCCCATGAAGAACATGGTGGGCAGGCAGTAGCGGGCGAACGCGACGGCCACGTCCATCTGGGCCGGGTCGTCGGCGTTGTCCGGCATCATCATCCGGACGAGGAGCGGGGCTCCCAGGACACAGACGGTGGTGACGCCCGCGAGCAGGACGACGACCAGGGTGAGGAGCCGGTTGGCGTACGCCTCGCCGCCGTCGTCGTCGTTCTTCATCGCGCGGACCAGCTGCGGGATGAACACGGCGTTGAGCGCGCCGCCGCCGACCAGGATGTAGATCATCGTCGGCAGGACGTTGGCGACCTGGTAGCTGTCGTTGAGGGTGCCGACGCCGATGGCCGCGGCCATCACGAGGTTGCGGGCGAAGCCGAGGATGCGGGAGACGAGGCTGCCCGCCGCCATCACGGCGCTGGACTTCAGCAGGCTCGCGGCCTTGCCGCCGCCCTTGGCCGCCGCCGGGGCCGCGGGGGCCTCGGGGACGGGCGTGGGCTCCGGCTCGGGGCCGGGCTGGGCCGGGCCCTGCGGCGGCTGGGCCGCGTAGTGCCCCGGTCCCGGGATCGGCTGGCCGGACGGGCGCTGCGGCTCGTACGGCTGCTGGTCCCGGTACAGGTGCGCGAAGGCGTCCCGTTCGGGCTGCTGGTCCGACGCCTGGGCGCCGATGCCGGCGAACTGCGTCGTCGGCTCGTCGCCGTACGGGCGGGGGCCGGGGCCGGGCTGCTGCGCCGGCGCCGGGGCCCACAGCTGCGGGTCGGGGCCGTGCTGCGGGCCGGTCGGCTGCTGGTGCAGCGGGTAGGTGTTCTGGTACGTGCCGGGCGGCGGGTGCGCGGCACGGTCGTACAGCGCGTCGCTCACCGGGTCCTGGGCGGACGGGTCCTGCCCGGGGTACGGCTCGGAGGCGTAGGCGTCCCGGAGGTAGGGGTCCTGGGCGTACGGGCCCGGACGGGGCGAGTCCGGGGCAGGCGGAGGCGGCGGGTAGTGACCCCGCTGTTCACCACCCGAGCCCTGCCCGCGGTCACCGTCGTACGGCGCGTTCATCGCTACCCCACCTCATCGTCCGCGGCCGGCCGGCCCCACTACACGTCAACGGTCCACTTTCTCACCTGTGCCGGATGGGTCAGTGCTTTCCGATCCGGTGTCCGGTGCCGGGTCGCCCGGCACCTCCGGCCGGTCGTCACCCGGGCCGCTGTCACCCGGGCCGTTCCCGTCCTCGCCGGGCGCCCCGCCGTCAGCCGCCCCACGGGCGGCGGACCGCTTGCGCTGGAGGTAGATGCGGAGCCCCGCGAGGATCAGGAGGAGGACGCCACCCGCGATGACGAGCAGAACCATAGGGGTGATCGACGTGACATGCACATAGAAGTACATCGGCTCGCCGTAGGGCTGGCCGTCGTCCGTGTACAGCCGGGCCGTCAGCTTCACCGGGCCGTTGGCGTTGGCCCGCGTCTCGAACTTCAGCGTCTGCCGGTGTCCGCCCTCGATCTTGACCGGCTGGGAGGCGTCGACCTTGAGGCGGTTCGGCTGGCTGGACTCCAGCACGAGCCGGAGGCCGTCGATGCCCTGGAGCAGGCCGTTCTGCACGGTGATCGGAAGCGTCGCGTCCCGGCCGGAGAGCGTGGCGTCGGACTTCTTGATGAGCTGCACCTGGCGGGTCAGCTCGTACAGGTACGACTGGACCGCGTCGCGGAAGTCCGCGGCGCCGTTGCGGTCGCCGCGCCACGAGGTGGACATCTCCCGCATGATCGCGCTGCCGAACGGGGTGACCACCCGGTCCTCGGAGGTGAGGATGACCTTGAAGCTGTCCAGGGTGCTCTGGGTCTTCTGGATCTCCTGGAACGCCTCGGTGGGCAGTTCCTGCGCGCGCAGCCCCTCGGGGTAGGAGCCGGAGCCCGGCACCTGCTGGTTGGCGGAGGGGTCCGGCTTGGCCCTGGCCGCGTCGCCCAGGTCGAGCGGCTGGGTCCAGCGGCCGTCCGACAGGCCGCCGATCGCGGCCGCCATGGCCTGCGCCTGGCTCGTCGTGGGCATCCGCTGGGGTGCCACGACGATGCTGCGCTCGTCGTCGGGGGCCTGCCGGTTCACCAGGAGGCTCTGCGCCAGGAAGCGCTGCACGGCCAGCGAGGCGTTGTCCGCCCGGACCAGATCGCCCTGGAAGACCGTGGACATCCGCGCGTCCGCGACGACGGCGGTGTTGCCGCCGCCGATCTGGCGGGCCGCGCTGGGCGTGTACGAGGCCTTGGGCTCGCGGATGCTGTCGCTGCGGGCGATGACGTTGTGGGCGCCCGCGGAGGTGGCCACGTCGACGATCGAGGAGTCGACCGCGCCGTCGACCGGCCAGGCGAAGTCCGTGCGCGGCTTCACACCGAGGATGGTGTCGACGGTGGTGGCGGCGAGCTCCGTCGCGGACTGGAGGTGGCTGAGGGTCCCGGAGACGTCCTTGCCCCGGTGGGCGAGCGAGGCGAGGTCCGGGTCGCCGAAGGGCAGCGCCACCACCTGGTGGCCCGCGACGGCGGTCTGGAGCTGGCTGAGCCACTGCTTGGCGACCGCCTGCCCCTTGCCCGGGACGACCTTCCCGTCCGGCCCGTCGACCCGGTAGCTCTTGGTCATGGCCTCGACCGTGGCGAGCAGGTCGGGGTCGATCACCCAGGTGATCTTCAGGTTCTTGCCCAGCGCCACGAGCTGGTTCAGGCGGCCGCCCGGGGCCAGCTCGGCGGCGAGGTCGTCGTTGGGGAAGATCGGCGTCTGCTGCTGGTCCTTCTCGGTGCGCGCCGTGAGGTGGGTGGCGGAGACCAGCGGCCACAGGAACGTGAGCTGCGTCTTCTTGCCCTCGACACCGGACGGCTGCCACGGCAGCAGGGTCCGCTGGATGCCCAGCACCCCCTCGTAGGGGTGGTCGGACGACCGCCCGGAGAGGGAGACGCCCAGCTGGTAGACGCCGTCGTGGCCGAGGTCGAGGTCCTTCGCCGGCAGGGAGATGCTGAATTCCCTGCTGACCCCCGGAGCCAGCTTGTCGATCTTCTGGGTGTGCTTGCCGAGCTCCGCGCCGTCGGTACCCGGCGAGAAGCCCGCCCGGTAGCCGATGTCGTCGATGTCGCTACGGCCGCTGACCTGCGGGCCCACCCGCAGTCCCACATGGGCGTCGGTGACCGTCGACCCGCTGTTGTTGGTGACGGTGCCGGAGAGCGTGATCGTGTCGTTCTGCGTCGGTGCGACGGGCGTCACGGAGTCGATGGCGACACCGACCGGTCTGGAGGTGGGCGACTCGGCGCGGGCCGTGGGCGCGGCGGGCAGCTGGACCAGGCCGGCCAGGAGCAGGACCCCGAGCAGCACCGTCATGAGGTGCCTGGCCCACCGGCAGGCAGGAGCGGCCGTCGTCCCCTGGAACTCTGCCGCCTCGGCCACGCGCTCGCCCGTCCCTCGTCGTCGTCAGTGGTCGTCCGTTGTGCGTCCACGAATGGTAACGAGGCCCGCTGTGGCTAAGTGCCGCGGACCGTTCCGCAAGATCGCCACGGGGCGGTTGTCCGGACTGCGCCCGCTTTGCCTGGGCTGTCGGCTTGTGCCCTTGACGAAGAGGCCCTCCGGCGTGCGGCCACGTACCCTCTTCTGTTGTGCCGAACGCCAACAATGACAGCCACACCACGCCGTCCACGAACGAGCTCAGCCACGTGCAGCGCCGCGCCGTGAGCGAGCTCCTGAGGGTCTCCCCCGTGGCCGACGACCTCGCCCGCCGATTCAAGGAGGCCGGGTTCTCGCTTGCCCTGGTCGGCGGATCGGTGCGGGACGCGCTGCTCGGCCGGCTCGGCAACGACCTGGACTTCACCACGGACGCCCGTCCGGAGGACGTGCTGAAGATCGTGCGGCCGTGGGCCGACGCCGTCTGGGAGGTCGGCATCGCCTTCGGGACCGTGGGATGCCGCAAGTCGGACTTCGACATCGAGGTCACCACATACCGGTCGGAAGCGTACGACCGGACCTCGCGCAAGCCGGAGGTCTCCTACGGCGACTCCATCGAGGAAGATCTCGTCCGCCGGGACTTCACCGTCAACGCGATGGCCGTCGCGCTGCCGGAGAAGGAGTTCATCGACCCGCACAACGGCCTGGAGGACCTGGCCGCGCGGATCCTGCGCACCCCCGGCACCCCCGAGGAGTCCTTCTCCGACGACCCGCTGCGCATGATGCGGGCCGCGCGCTTCGCCGCGCAGCTGGACTTCGAGGTCGCGCCCGAGGTCGTCGAGGCGATGACGGAGATGAGCGGCCGGCTGGAGATCGTCTCCGCCGAGCGGGTCCGGGACGAGCTCAACAAGCTCATCCTCTCCGACCACCCCCGCAAGGGCCTGCGGCTCCTCGTCGACACCGGGCTCGCCGCCCTCGTCCTGCCCGAGCTCCCGGCCCTGCGCCTGGAGCGTGACGAGCACCACCGCCACAAGGACGTGTACGAGCACACGCTCACCGTCCTGGAGCAGGCCGTCGACCTGGAGGAGAGCGGCCCCGACCTCGTGCTGCGCCTCGCCGCGCTGCTGCACGACATCGGCAAGCCGAAGACCCGGCGCTTCGAGAAGGACGGCCGGGTCTCCTTCCACCACCATGAGGTGGTCGGCGCGAAGATGACCAAGTCGCGGATGACCAAGCTCAAGTACTCCAACGAGCTGGTGAAGGACGTCTCCAAGCTGGTCGAGCTCCACCTCCGCTTCCACGGCTACGGAACGGGCGAGTGGACCGACTCCGCCGTGCGCCGGTACGTACGGGACGCCGGCCCGCTGCTGGACCGTCTGCACAAGCTGACCCGCTCGGACTGCACGACGCGTAACAAGCGCAAGGCGAGCGCCCTGTCCCGCGCGTACGACGGCCTGGAGGAGCGCATCGCCCGGCTCCAGGAGCAGGAGGAGCTGGACTCGATCCGGCCGGATCTGGACGGTAACCAGATCATGGGGATCCTCGGGGTGGGCCCCGGCCCGCAGATCGGCAAGGCGTACAAGCACCTGCTGGAGCTGCGCCTGGAGAACGGCCCGATGGAGCAGGAGGCCGCCGTCGCCGCGCTCAAGGAGTGGTGGGCGACGCAGAGCTGAACCGTCGCGCCGGCGTTTCCGTGGTTTCACGTGAAACACCAGCGCGGGGATGTGCCGAGGGGCGGTGTTTCACGTGAAACACCGCCCCTCGGCACATCCGGATCACCGGCGCCGGGGCCGGGCCATGGCGATCGCGGTCGCCGCGTAGATCAGGGCGACGGTCACCACCAGCGCGGCCGAGCGGCCGTCGGGCGGCAGCATCAGCGCGGCCACCGCCGCCGCGCCCACGAAGGCGACGTTGAAGAGGACGTCGTAGAGGGAGAAGACCCGCCCCCGGAAGGCGTCGTCGACCGACTCCTGGACCACCGTGTCCGTGGCGATCTTCGCGCCCTGGGTGCACAGGCCCAGGACGAACGCGGCGATCAGCATGGGCGCGGGGGCGAAGGGGAGACCCAGCGCCGGCTCCAGGACCGCCGCCACCGCGGCGCAGACGATCATCCAGCCGCGCCGGCCGAGCCGGGCCACGGCCCACGGCGTGAGCACGGCGGCCGCGAAGAACCCGGCCCCGGACACGGCCACCGCGACACCGAGCAGGGCCAGGCCCGCGGACTCGGTGTCCGTCCACGCGTACCGGCAGAGCATCAGCACGGTGACCAGCAGCGCGCCGTAGCAGAAGCGCATCAGCGTCATGGCGGCCAGGGCACGGGAGGCCGTACGGCGCTCCCCGAGGTGGCGCAGTCCCGCGGCCAGGCCGCTGACCGTGTCGGCCAGGGTCGCGCGCAGCCGGGACCGCGGCGCGGAGGCGTCGGGGCCGAGGAGGCCGGCGGGCATGGTCAGGGAGCTGAGGCCTGCGCACAGGTAGAGGGCGGCGCCCAGCAGGACGACGACGGCGTCGGAGCCGGTGCCCTCGGGTGTGACGAGGCGGACGGCGAAGGCGAGGCCGCCGCCCGCGGTGGCCGCGAGGGTGCCGGCGGTCGGGGAGAGGGAGTTCGCCATGACCAGGCGCTCGGGGGAGTCGACCACCCGGGGCAGGGAGGCGGAGAGCGCGGCCAGGACGAAGCGGTTGACCGCCGTGACGGACAGCGCCGAGGCGTAGAAGAGCCAGTCGGGGACGCGGGCGACGATCAGCAGGGCGGTGACGGTGGCCAGCGCGGTGCGCAGCAGGTTGCCGTGGAGGAGCACCTGACGTCGGCGCCGGCGGTCCAGCAGGACCCCCGCGAACGGGCCGAGGAGCGAGTACGGCAGTAGCAGCACGGCCATGGCGGAGGCGATGGCCGTGGGGGACGCCTGCTTCTCGGGGGAGAAGACCACATAGGTGGCGAGCGCGACCTGGTAGACACCGTCGGCGGCCTGGGACAGCAGCCGCACGGCGAGCAGGCGGCGGAAGTCACGCAGTCGGAGCAGGACACGCAGGTCACGCACTACGGGCATGCCGCCCAGCCTCACACAACGCGTGGGCCCCCGGGCGGATTACCCGGGGGCCCACGATCAAGCTCTGTACATCACCCTAGGAGGGTTCCGCTCAGCGCTCGACCTCGCCCTTGATGAACTTCTCGACGTTCTCACGGGCCTCGTCGTCGAAGTACTGCACCGGCGGCGACTTCATGAAGTAGGAGGACGCGGAGAGGATCGGGCCACCGATGCCGCGGTCCTTGGCGATCTTCGCGGCGCGGACGGCGTCGATGATGACACCGGCGGAGTTCGGGGAGTCCCAGACCTCGAGCTTGTACTCCAGGTTCAGCGGGACGTCGCCGAACGCGCGGCCCTCGAGGCGCACGTAGGCCCACTTGCGGTCGTCGAGCCACGCCACGTAGTCCGACGGGCCGATGTGGACGTTGTCCTCGCCCAGCTCGCGGTCGCGGATCTGGGAGGTGACGGCCTGCGTCTTGGAGATCTTCTTGGACTCCAGGCGCTCGCGCTCGAGCATGTTCTTGAAGTCCATGTTGCCGCCGACGTTCAGCTGCATCGTGCGGTCCAGGATGACGCCCCGGTCCTCGAACAGCTTCGCCATCACACGGTGCGTGATGGTGGCGCCGACCTGCGACTTGATGTCGTCGCCGACGATCGGGACGCCCGCCTCGGTGAACTTGTCCGCCCACTCCTTGGTGCCGGCGATGAAGACCGGGAGAGCGTTGACGAACGCGACCTTGGCGTCGATGGCGCACTGCGCGTAGAACTTGGCGGCGTCCTCGGAACCCACCGGCAGGTAGCAGACCAGGACGTCGACCTGCTTGTCCTTGAGGACCTGGACGATGTCCACGGGGGCCTCGGCGGACTCCTCGATGGTCTGGCGGTAGTACTTGCCCAGGCCGTCGTGGGTGTGGCCGCGCTGCACGGTGACGCCGGTCGACGGCACGTCGCAGATCTTGATGGTGTTGTTCTCGCTGGCGCCGATGGCGTCGGCGAGGTCGAGGCCGACCTTCTTCGCGTCGACGTCGAACGCGGCCACGAACTCCACATCGCGCACGTGGTAGTCGCCGAACTGCACGTGCATCAGACCCGGCACGCGGCCGTTCGGGTCGGCGTCCTTGTAGTACTCGACGCCCTGCACCAGCGAGGCGGCGCAGTTGCCCACGCCGACGATGGCTACGCGAACCGAACCCATTCCGGTTGCTCCCTGTTTGTACTCGACGAAGCCCTGCGAGTGCAGGGCTCAGTTGGCGGTGTCGCCGGACGCATCCGTCCGGGAACCACCCCGGTTCCGGGGTGTGCCGCCCGTTTCTCCTGATGTGTCCTGCGGTGCGGCGGCCTTGCGCATGTCGCGCCCGGTCCGCTCGCTCTCGATCAGCTCGTTCAACCAGCGGACCTCGCGCTCCACCGACTCCATGCCGTGGCGCTGGAGTTCGAGGGTGTAGTCGTCCAACCGCTCGCGGGTACGGGCCAGGGAGGCGCGCATCTTCTCCAGACGCTCCTCCAGCCGGCTGCGGCGGCCTTCCAGCACCCGCATCCGTACGTCCCGCGAGGTCTGCCCGAAGAACGCGAAGCGGGCGGCGAAGTGTTCGTCCTCCCACGCGTCCGGGCCGGTGTGGGCGAGCAGCTCCTCGAAGTGCTCCTTGCCGTCCGCCGTCAGCCGGTAGACGATCTTGGCCCGGCGTCCGGCGAGGGACGCCGCGCGGGCGTCCTCCGGAGCGCTGCCGGGCTCCTCGATCAGGTAACCGCCGGCGACGAGCGTCTTGAGGCAGGGGTAGAGGCTTCCGTAGCTGAACGCTCGGAACACCCCGAGCGAGGTGTTGAGGCGTTTCCGCAGTTCATAGCCGTGCATCGGGGACTCACGGAGCAGCCCGAGAACGGCGAACTCGAGGATGCCGGAGCGTCTGCTCATATGTCGCCCTCCTTCGCCCCTAGTGTCCCCTATGCCGCGCTATGCCGAGCTGATGTATCGACTCGATACATCCAGACGATAGAACGACCACCCTGTTGCGACAAGAGGGGGCACGGTGAACGAGGTCACATCACCGATTCGTGGGACACAACCTGCCTGAATTGGAGTGAACATCCCCAGTGGGCGGGATTTGGCCGTGCGTAGTCTGTGCGCCATGCAGACCACCGGGAACCGAGTGACGTCTTTCGGCGTCCTCGTCCTGGATGCAGTGCGCCCGGTTGCTCAGGGGGGCAGCCGGACAGCGCATCGGGGGGAACGCAAGCCACCTGCCGCTTCCAGGCGATAGCGCCTGCCCTAGGAGTAGTCGTTCGATGAGCGAGCACCGCCGCAAGCCGCCGCCGCAGCCTCAGGGCGGCGGCGGACGAGCCGCGGCCAGGCGCGCGGCCCAGCAGCCGACGTCCGGCCGCCGTGCCGCACCGCCCAGTAGTTCCGCCACACCGCCGGCCGGCGGAGGCGACCAGTACGGAGGCCGGGCCGGAGCCCGCAGGGGCGCCCAGCGGAGCGCGCCCGGCGGACGGAGACGTCCCGGCGACGCCGGTCCCGGAGGAGGGAGAGGGCGCCGGGACGGCGGGCGCCCCGGCAAGAAGCGCTTCATCGACTATCCGCGCGCGGGCAAGGACGGCGTGAAGCGCTGGCTGCCCTCGTGGAAGCTGGTGCTCGGTGCGTGCTTCACCTTCATAGGGCTGATCCTCGGCACGGTGGGCGTCGCCCTGGCCGTGGTGCAGGTACCCAGTGAGCAGAAGGCCGCCGCGGTCCAGAAGAACGTCTACTACTGGTCCGACGGCAAGCAGATGGTCGTCGCCGGCGGCGGCGCCCTGAACCGTCAGATCGTGCCGATCGCCAAGATTCCCAAGTCGATGCAGTACGCGGTGATCTCGGCCGAGAACGCCAGCTTCTACGACGACTGGGGCGTGGACCCGATGGGCATCGCGCGCGCCGTCGTGAAGATGGCGCAGGGCGGTGAGACGCAGAGCGGTTCGACCATCACCCAGCAGTTCGTGAAGAACACCTACCTGAGCCAGGAGCAGACGCTCAAGCGCAAGGCGACCGAGCTGCTCATCTCCATAAAGGTGGGGGCCACGAAGGACAAGGACGACATCCTCGCGGGCTACCTCAACACCGCCTACTACGGGCGCGGTGCCTACGGCATCCAGGCCGCGGCGCGGGCGTACTACGACAAGGACTGCACCCAGCTGACGGCCAGCGAGAGCGCGTATCTCGCGGCGACGCTGAACGGTCCCAACCTGTACGACCCCTATGGCGGTCAGGGCCCGGCGGCCACGCCGGAGAAGAACACCAAGCGCTCCATGGACCGCTGGAAGTGGACCCTGGACCGTGAGGTCGAGGTCGGTCACCTGAAGCCGGCGGAGCGCGACAGCTGGGTCGCCAAGGGCTTCCCGCAGCCGCAGAAGCCCAAGCCCGCGACCAACCGCGCGGGCCAGATCGGCTATCTCACCGACCTCGCCGACAACTACATCGTCGCCCATTCCACCATCAGCAAGAACCAGCTGGACCGGGGCGGCTACCAGATCCACACCACCTTCGACCGCGACAAGGTCGAGGCCCTGTCGAAGGCGGTAGAGGACGTACGGAAGGCCAACATCAAGCCCGACGTGCGCGAGAAGGACAAGTTCGTGCAGTTCGGCGGCGCCTCCGTGGAGCCGAAGACCGGCAAGATCGTCGCCATCTACGGCGGCGCGAACGCCCTGGAGCACTACACCAACAACGCCGATTACACCGGTGTGCAGGTGGGCTCGACCTTCAAGCCGTTCGTGCTCGCCGCCGCCATGACGCACGGCAAGCGGGATCCGGGCCTCGGCGCGCAGCAGGGCGACAGCCAGCGCACGCTGGTCTCCCCGGACAGCGTCTACAACGGCAACAACAAGCTGACGCTGCGCAATTACAACGGCTCGGTCTGGCACGACCAGAACGGCGGCGAATGGCGCCAGGTCAACGACGGTGACGAGGACCGTGGCCTCGTCACGCTCCGGACCGCCATGCAGTTCTCGGTGAACACCCCCTTCATCCAGCTCGGCATGGACGTCGGCACCGACAAGGTCAAGGAGGCCGCGCTCGCGGCCGGCCTGGACAAGGACCAGCTCGCCGCGACGACCCCCACCTTCTCGCTCGGCACATCGGCGCCCAGCGCGATCCGGCTGGCCGGCGCGTACGCGACCTTCGCGGCCAGCGGCAAGCAGATGGACCCGTACTCCGTGGAGAAGGTGGAGAAGGACGGCAAGCCCGCCTACGTCCACGAGGCGTCGAGCAAGCTCGCCTTCTCGCCGCGGGTGGCCAACAACGTCACCGACGTGCTGAAGACCGTGGTGGAGGCCGGTACGGGCACCTCGGCGAAGCTCGGTGACCGTCCGGCCGCGGGCAAGACGGGTACGACCGACGGCAACCGCTCCGCCTGGTTCGCGGGCTACACCCCGCAGCTGTCGACCGCGGTCGGCATGTACCGGGTCGACCCCAACGCCAAGAAGCAGGAGTTCCTCTCCATGCGTGGTGTGGGCGGTCAGACGACCATCCACGGCGCGTCCTTCCCGGCCGAGATCTGGGCCGACTACATGGGCAAGGCGCTGAAGGGCCAGCCGATCGAGCAGTTCGAGCGGGCCGAGCCGATCGGCGAGAAGGTCTTCGGCGACGGCGCCAGCCCCTCCCCCAGCGCGGTGCCGTCCACGACGCCGTCGGCCACGCCGTCGAAGTCCCCGTCCGCGTCGCCGTCCAAGCCGGCGACGCCCAGCCCGTCGCCGAGCAAGATCTGCCTGCCGTTCGACCGGCGGTGCCACCAGGGCGACAACGGCGGCCCCGGCGAGCCCGGTACGTCGGGCGGCCCCGGCGGGGCCGGCGGGCCGGGAGGCGACCCGGGCACCTCGCCGTCGCCCGAGCAGAGCCGCGGCCGCCCCGGCGGCGGTGGGTTGTTCGGCGGGATGCGCGACTGACCTGCTGAGACACCGGGCCCGGGCAGTCGCCTGAGCCATCCGACCCGAGGGCCGTCCCGCGTTCGCGTGAGGCGGCCCTCGAAGTTATCCACAGGCTCCGACGGCCCTCGGGCGGGTACGGCAGGATGGTCGGCATGAGGAGCGCCCGGGATGACCAGCTTGTACGGCCCACCGTCGAGGACGAGGTGGCCGCCGCCGGCAGTGAGCTCATCGGCGGGCCCGCGGGCCGCCGCGCCTTGCCCGGCGGGGGCTGGTGGACCCCGGTCCGGGTGATCGTGCTCGTCGCGCTGGGGATGTTCGCGCTCGGCATGGTGCAGAAGCTCCCGTGCTACGAGTACGGCTGGTTCTTCGGCGCCACCACGCAGTACACCCACGCCTGCTACTCCGACATCCCGCACCTCTACAGCGGGCGCGGCTTCGACGCCGGCCTCATCCCCTACTTCGACCGGATTCCCCAGGAGCTGTCCGGCGGGATGGACTATCTGGAGTATCCGGTCCTCACCGGCCTGTTCATGGAGGTCGCGGCCCGGATCACCCCCGGCGGCGGCACGCTCCAGCACCGGGAGCAGCTCAACTGGCTGGTCAACGCCGGGATGCTGATGGCCTGCGCGGCGGTCCTCGCCGTCTGCGCCGCCCGTACGCACCGGCGCCGCCCCTGGGACGGCCTGCTGGTCGCCCTGGCCCCGGCGCTCGCCCTGACGGCCACGGTCAACTGGGACCTCCTGGCGGTCGCCCTCACCGCCCTCGCGATGCTCATGTGGGCCCGTGAGCGGGTCGTCGTGGCGGGCGTCCTGATCGGCCTGGCGGCCGCGGCGAAGCTCTATCCGGTGCTGCTGCTGGGTCCGCTGCTCATCCTGTGCCTGCGGGCCGGGCGCCTGAGGGCCTTCCGTGACGCGGCGGTGGGCGCCGTCGTCGCCTGGCTGGCCGTCAACCTCCCTGTCATGATCACGCATGACGCGACGGGCTTCCACATCCGCGAGGGCTGGGCGAAGTTCTACACCTTCAGCCAGGAGCGCCCGATCGACTTCGGCTCGGTCTGGCTCCTGATCTCCCAGCGCACCGGGAATCCGCTGGAGAACGCCAACACGTATGTGACGCTGCTGATGATCCTGGGCTGTCTGGCCATCGGCGCCTTGGGGCTCTACGCCCCGCGCCGCCCGCGCTTCGCCCAGCTGGCCTTCCTGGTGGTGGCGCTGTTCGTCCTCACCAACAAGGTCTATTCACCGCAGTACGTGCTGTGGCTGATCCCGCTCGCCGTGCTGGCCCGGCCCAAGTGGCGTGACTTCCTCGTGTGGCAGGCGTGCGAGGTGCTGTACTTCCTCGGCATCTGGTCCTACCTGGCCTACACCGGCAGTGGTGACAAGCACCAGGGCCTGCCTGTGGAGGGCTACCAACTGGCCATCGCCCTGCATCTGCTGGGGACGCTGTATCTGTGCGCGGTCGTCGTCCGCGACATCCTCCTGCCGGAGCGCGACGTCGTCCGGCGTGACGGCTCCGACGACCCCTCGGGCGGCGTGCTGGACGGGGCCCCGGACATAGTCGTCCTCGGCTCCGCGCGCCGTGCCCGGCACGCGGAGCACTCCGCAGGCACAGGTGTCCGTCCGGGGACCGGGAGCCACCCGCTGTCGTAGCGGCTCTCCGGCCCCTTCCCCGAGGGGGTGGGTCAGTGGTCGAGCAGACGGTCGAACTGAGTGGTGGTGTTCCGCAGGTGGGCCACCAGCTCGTCGCCGACCTGGGGCGGGGCGACCTCGCCCGGCACGAAGAGGATCGAGACCTGCATGTGCGGCGGCTCGGCGAACCAGCGCTGCTTGCCCGCCCAGACGAAGGGCGAGAGGTTGCGGTTCATGGTCGCGAGACCGGCGCGGGCGACGCCCTTGGCGCGCGGCATCATGCCGTGCAGCGCCTTCGGCGCCTCCAGGCCCACGCCGTGCGAGGTGCCGCCCGCCACGACCACGAGGTAGCCGTCGCCGGCGGCCTTCTGCTGCCGGTAGCCGAAGCGGTCGCCCTTGGCGACGCGGGTCACGTCCAGGACGGCGCCGCGGTACTGGGTGGCGTCGTGGTCGCCGAGCCACAGCCGGGTGCCGATCCGGGCCCGGAAGCGGGTCTGCGGGAACTGCTGCTGGAGCTGGGCCAGTTCGTCGGAGCGCAGGTGGCTGACGAACATGGTGTGCAGCGGCAGCCGGGCGTTGCGCAGCCGCTCCATCCAGGCGGAGACCTCCTGGATGGCGGTGGAGCCGTCCGTGCGGTCCAGCGGCAGGTGGATCGCGAAGCCCTCCAGGCGCACGTCCTCGATGGCGGCGTGCAGCTTGGGAAGGTCCTCCTCGCTGATGCCGTGCCGCTTCATGCTGCTCATGACCTCGACGACGACCCGCGCGCCGACCAGGCCGCGCACGCCCTCGACCGAGGAGACCGAGCGGATGGCCCGGTCGGGCAGCGGCACCGGCTCCTCGCCCAGCCGGAACGGGGTGAGCACCAGCAGGTCGCCGCTGAAGAAGTCCTTGATCCGGGCCGCTTCGTAGGTCGTGCCGACGGCGAGGATGTCCGAGCCGAAGCGGGCGGCCTCGTCGGACAGCCGCTCATGGCCGAAGCCGTAGCCGTTGCCCTTGCAGACCGGGACGATCCCGGGGAACTGCTGGAGGATGCTCTGCTGGTGTGCCCGCCAACGCGCGGTGTCGACGTAGAGCGTGAGCGCCATGGCCGGTCCCGGAACCTTTCCCTGTGCCTGCTGGGTGACGTGGTCGTATGCCTCGCGGCATTGCTTCGTGGCCGTACGGGCCGGCGCGCGGCCGGCCGTGCGGAGAGGTCAGCGGCGCGACATGTACATGTCGAGGGCCTTGTGGAGCAGCTTGTTGAGCGGGAAGTCCCACTCACCGAGGTACTCCGCCGCCTGCCCGCCCGTGCCGACCTTGAACTGGATCAGGCCGAAGAGGTGGTCGCTCTCGTCGAGGGAGTCGCCGATGCCGCGCAGGTCGTAGACGCTCGCGCCCAGCGCGTAGGCGTCGCGGAGCATCCGCCACTGCATCGCGTTCGACGGACGGACCTCGCGCTTGTGGTTGGCCGAGGCGCCGTAGGAGTACCAGACGTGCCCGCCGACGATCAGCATCGTCGCGGCCGCCACGGCCTCGCCCTCGTGCACGGCGAAGTACAGCCGCATCCGGTTCGGGTCCTCGGTGTTGAGGGCCGTCCACATGCGCTGGAAGTAGCTCAGCGGGCGCGGGCGGAACTTGTCGCGCTCGGCGGTGATCTCGTAGAGGTGCTGCCAGGTGGGCAGGTCCTCGTAGCCGCCCTGGACGACCTCGACGCCGGCCTTCTCGGCCTTCTTGATGTTGCGTCGCCACAGCTGGTTGAAGCCCTTGTGGACGTCCTCCAGGGAGCGGTTCGACAGCGGCACCTGGAAGACGTAGCGCGGCTGGACGTCGCCGAAGCCGGCGCCCTCCTCCTCGCCCTGCTGCCAGCCCATCCGGCGCAGCTGGTCGGCGACCTCGAAGGCGCGCGGCTCGATGTGGGTGGCCTCGACGTCGCGCAGACGCTTGACGTCGGGGTCGGCGATGCCGGTCTTGATGGCGTTGGCGTCCCAGCGGCGGATCACCACGGGCGGGCCCATCTTCACCGAGAAGGCGCCCTGCTGCTTGAGGTGCGCCAGCATCGGGCGCAGCCAGTCCTCGAGGTTCGGCGAGAACCAGTTGATGACCGGGCCCTCGGGCAGGTAGGCGAGGTAGCGCTTGATCTTGGGCAGCTGGCGGTAGAGCACCAGGCCCGCGCCGACCAGCTGGCCGTTCTTGTCGAACCAGCCCAGGTTCTCCGAGCGCCACTCGCCCTTGACATCAGCCCATGCCGGAACCTGCATGTGACTCGCCGCGGGCAGACTCTGGATGTATGCCAGATGCTGCTCTCGGCTGATTGTCCTCAGGGTCAGGCTCATGCGGGGCGCTCCTCGGCAGGTGTGTCCCCAGGGTCGGGGCTCCGGCTCTCGCGCCGAAGCCTACTGCGACCGGGGAGCCGCCCGTCCGGGCGTACGACCCGCTATCCGATCACACCGCCGAAGAGCCCCCCGTGCGCCATGCCCAGGAAGAAGCCCAGCGCGGCGGCCCCGAGCCCGATGATCAGCAGGAACCGCTCACCGGTCGTGGCGGAGATGAACTGCCCCCACGCCCCCGTGAGGATCCCGACGAGCCCGCTCCAGGAACTGAGCAGGTGCAGCCCGGTCCACAAGGACGAGACGGCGGCGAGCGCACCCAGCACGACCGTCACGGCGACGAGGGTGTTCTCGACGGGATGGGGCTTTCCGTCGCTGTTGAGGACCGCGGCGAGGGTCGCGCGCAGTCCCCTGGGCTGCCGAACCGCCTGTGTCATGGAGCCACCTCCTGAAGGCAGGCGCAATGTAGCGCCGGTCACACCCGATGCGTACAGATTGCGGGGCCGGACGGTTCGATTTCAACCGGACGCCGGAGTGCGGGTACTCTGTACGGTCTGCACCGGTGTCTGCCCGGACCCAGCTTCGGTCCCGGGGGCAACCCAGGGACTTTCCGCTGATTGTCAGTGTCCGCCGATACCGTTGTTCACGCATCACGACCCTCCTGCCACGGAACGACCGTGGCCGCTGAGTCCAAAGGAGGTGGGTTCCACATGCGTCACTACGAGGTGATGGTCATCCTCGACCCCGATCTCGAGGAGCGCGCTGTCTCCCCGCTGATCGAGAACTTCCTCTCCGTCGTCCGTGAGGGCAACGGAAAGGTCGAGAAGGTCGACACCTGGGGCCGTCGTCGTCTGTCGTACGAGATCAAGAAGAAGCCCGAGGGCATCTACTCGGTCATCGACCTGCAGGCCACGCCTGCGGTCGTCAAGGAGCTCGACCGCCAGATGAACCTGAACGAGTCGGTCCTCCGGACCAAGGTCCTCCGTCCCGAGACCCACTGAACCCCAGCGGTTCAGAGGTAATCGGGCTGCATCGCATCTGAGTAGCAAGCAGCCAGCAGCACACCCGCCGAGAGGTTCATCCATGGCAGGCGAGACCGTCATCACGGTCGTCGGCAATCTCGTCGACGACCCCGAGCTGCGCTTCACCCCGTCCGGTGCGGCGGTCGCGAAGTTCCGCGTCGCGTCCACTCCCCGCACCTTCGACCGCCAGACCAACGAGTGGAAGGACGGCGAGAGCCTCTTCCTCACGTGCTCGGTGTGGCGTCAGGCGGCGGAGAACGTCGCCGAGTCGCTTCAGCGAGGCATGCGCGTCATCGTGCAGGGCCGTCTGAAGCAGCGGTCCTACGAGGACCGCGAGGGCGTCAAGCGCACGGTCTACGAGCTCGACGTCGAAGAGGTCGGCGCCAGCCTGAAGAACGCCACGGCGAAGGTCACCAAGACCGCGGGTCGCGGTGGCCAGGGTGGTGGCTTTGGTGGCGGCGGTGGCGGCCAGCAGGGCGGCGGCTGGGGCAACAGCCCCTCCGGCGGCCAGCAGGGCGGCGGCGGGGCTCCCGCCGACGACCCGTGGGCGACCAGCGCTCCGTCCGGCGGCCAGCAGGGCGGCGGCGGAGGCGGCTGGGGCGGCGGCTCCGGCAACTCCGGCGGCGGCTACTCGGACGAGCCGCCCTTCTAGGCCCGAAAGGGCCCGGGCCCCTCGGGGTCCGAGGGCGACAGCACCAAAAACTTCTTGATCACACAGGAGAGAGACAATGGCGAAGCCGCCTCCGCGCAAGCCTAAGAAGAAGGTCTGCGCGTTCTGCAAGGACAAGACCGCTTACGTGGACTACAAGGACACGAACATGCTGCGGAAGTTCATTTCCGACCGCGGCAAGATCCGTGCCCGTCGCGTGACCGGCAACTGCACTCAGCACCAGCGTGACGTCGCCACGGCCGTGAAGAACAGCCGTGAGATGGCGCTGCTGCCCTACACCTCGTCCGCGCGATAAGGGAAGGGTGACCGAAAAATGAAGATCATCCTCACCCACGAGGTCTCCGGCCTCGGCACCGCCGGTGACGTCGTCGACGTCAAGGACGGCTACGCCCGCAACTACCTGGTCCCGCGTGGTTTCGCGATCCGCTGGACCAAGGGTGGCGAGCAGGACGTGGCGCAGATCCGCCGCGGCCGCAAGATCCGCGAGATCGCCACGATCGAGCAGGCCAACGAGGTCAAGGGTCAGCTTGAGGGCACCAAGGTGCGCCTGGCGACCCGTGCCGGCGACGCCGGCCGCCTGTTCGGCTCCGTGACCCCCGCCGACATCGCTTCGGCGATCGAGGCCTCGGGTGGTCCGAAGGTCGACAAGCGTCGTGTCGAGGTGGGCTCGCCCATCAAGACGCTGGGCTCGCACCAGATCTCCGTGCGTCTGCACGCCGATGTCGTTGCCAAGCTCGGCATCGAGGTCGTCGCTGCCTGATCGCCTGGCGATCGGTAGCGTGTGAAGGGCCGCACCCCTCGGGGTGCGGCCCTTCCGCCGTTCCGGGGCGGGGCCCAGGGGCCCGCCCCTCAGGCACGGATGACTCGGACGACGGCCCGGGTGAAGGCCCGGACAGGGGCTCGGACACCGAGGGCTCCCGGCACGTGCGGCCGCACCGGGCTCGTACGGCTCAGGCCCGCAGGCACCGCCCGCCCCGCAGGCCCGCGCGGTGCCTCACGCCCGTACGGCCCCGGTGACTATCCAGCGGCCCGAGCGGCTCCGCAGCCACAGGGTGATCATGCGGACCGCCATCATCAGCGTCATCGCCCACCACAGCGCGGTCAGCCCGCCGCCGAGGGCCGGCACGAGCAGCGCCGCGGGTGCGAAGACGGCGAGCACCACCAGCATCGCCCAGGCCAGGTAGGGGCCGTCCCCGGCGCCCATCAGGACGCCGTCCAGGACGAAGACCACGCCCGCGACGGGCTGGCTCACGGCCACGACCAGGAGGGCGGGCAGCAGGGCGTCCCGCACCGCCGCGTCGGAGGTGAACAGCGGGATGAACAGCGGGCGCGCGGCCACCACCAGCACCCCCAGCACCACGCCCGAGACGGTGCCCCACTGCACCATCCGGCGGCAGACGGCACGTGCCCCCGCCGGGTCGTCGGCGCCCAGATACCGGGCGATGATCGCCTGGCCGGCTATGGCGATGGCGTCCAGGGCGAAGGCGAGCAGGCTCCACAGGGTCAGCACGATCTGGTGCGCGGCGACGGAGGCGTCCCCGAGCCGGGCCGCCACCGCGGTGGCGATCATGAGGACGGCGCGCAGGGAGAGAGTGCGGACCAGCAGCGGCACGCCGGCCTGGGCGCAGGCGCGGATGCCGGCGGCGTCGGGCCGGAGCGAGGCGCCGTGGCGCCGGGCGCCACGGACGACGACCGCGAGGTAGACGGCGGCCATGGCGCACTGCGCGATGACCGTGCCCCAGGCGGAGCCGGCGATGCCGAGGCCGGTGCCGTAGACCAGGGCGACGTTCAGGACGGTGTTGAGGGTGAAGCCGCCGACGGCCACGTAGAGGGGCGTACGGGTGTCCTGGAGGCCGCGGAGGACACCGGTGGCGGCGAGGACGACGAGCATGGCGGGTATGCCGAGGGAGCTGATCCGCAGATAGGTGACGGCGTGCGGGGCGGCCGTGGGGGAGGCGCCGAAGAGGCCGACGAGCGCGGGGGCGAGGGGCAGGACGGCGGCGATGACGGCGGCGCCTATCAGGAGGGCCAGCCAGACCCCGTCCATGCCCTGGCGTATCGCGGCCCGGAGGTCGCCCGCGCCGACCCGCCGGGCTACGGCCGCGGTGGTGGCGTAGGCGAGGAAGACGAAGACGCTCACGGCGGTGGTGAGCAGTGCCGCGGCGACGCCGAGGCCCGCCAGCTGGGGCGTGCCGAGGTGGCCGACGACGGCGCTGTCGGCCATCACGAAGAGCGGCTCCGCGACGAGCGCCCCGAAGGCCGGGACGGCGAGGGAGACTATCTCGCGGTCGTGCCGTCGGGCACTCTTCGGTCCGCGTGCGGTGGCCTGGGTCATGCTCCCAACCTAATCTTCCACAGGTAATCGGTGCAATTGATCTGTGACCCTTACATCGCGCGGGCGCGGGTGATCTTCCGCGCCCCGTTTGTCGCGATCTTCGGCCGATGGGGAAAGTTTTTCTCCTCAACAGCCGGTGGATGGCGAAACCGCAGGTCAGAGGCTTGTGCAGGGAGTGATTGTGTGTTTGTCCACAGCGGTTTCCCCCGCCCCGTGCACAGGTTCCGTGGACTTCTCCACAGGATGGGGCCGCTCATCCACATGCCCTGTGGATAACCAGATTGGCTGACGGTGCCCGCGGGCCTACCGTGGACCGGCGCCTGCCGCCTGTTCCGGCCTCAAGAACCTTACGAGATCGACACGAACTCGACCCGTCGGAACCGGAGTCGGGCGCCGTAATTGTCAGAGCCGTGCCGTAAGAAAGAACAGCACGGCGAGGTCCGCGTGGCGGACGGGAGGAGGTGGCGGGATGAGCATCCCCGAACCGCCCATGGACGACCCGTGGGCCGACGCGGGTCCGGGTGACCGGCTCCCCGTCTCCCGCCCCCGCCGCGGCGACGGCCCGTCCCGCGGCGAGCGGCACGACCGCGGTGGCGACGACGGCGGCTCCTGGTCCCAGGGCGCCGGTTCGGGTGGTCAGTCCGCGCCGAGCGGCTTCGAGCGCGTACCCCCGCAGGACCTCGACGCCGAGCAGTCCGTCCTCGGCGGCATGCTGCTCTCCAAGGACGCCATCGCCGACGTCGTCGAGGTCCTCAAGGGCCACGACTTCTACCGTCCGGCGCACGAGACGATCTTCCAGGCCGTCCTCGACCTCTACGCCAAGGGCGAGCCGGCCGACCCCATCACGGTCGCGGCGGAGCTCACCAAGCGCGGCGAGATCACCAAGGTCGGCGGCGCGCCCTATCTGCACACCCTCGTCCAGACCGTCCCCACCGCGGCCAACGCCGAGTACTACGCCGAGATCGTCCACGAGCGTGCCGTGCTGCGCCGCCTGGTCGAGGCGGGCACCCGCATCACGCAGATGGGATACGCGGCCGACGGCGACGTCGACGACATCGTCAACAAGGCCCAGGCCGAGGTCTACGCCGTCACCGAGCAGCGCACCAGCGAGGACTACCTCCCGCTGGGCGACATCATGGAGGGCGCGCTCGACGAGATCGAGGCCATCGGCTCGCGCAGCGGCCAGATGTCCGGCGTCCCCACGGGCTTCACCGACCTCGACTCACTGACGAACGGCCTGCACCCCGGCCAGATGATCGTCATCGCGGCCCGTCCCGCCATGGGTAAGTCGACCCTCGCGCTGGACTTCGCCCGCGCCTGCTCGATCAAGCACAACATGCCGAGCGTGATCTTCTCGCTCGAAATGGGCCGCAACGAGATCGCGATGCGCCTGCTCTCCGCCGAGGCCCGCGTCGCCCTGCACCACATGCGTTCCGGTTCCATGACGGACGACGACTGGACGCGTCTCGCCCGCCGCATGCCGGACGTCTCGGCCGCCCCGCTCTTCATCGACGACTCCCCCAACCTGTCGATGATGGAGATCCGCGCCAAGTGCCGCCGGCTCAAGCAGCGGGCCGACATCAAGCTCGTGATCATCGACTACCTCCAGCTGATGCAGGCCGGTGGCGCCAAGCGCGCCGAGAGCCGTCAGCAGGAGGTCTCGGACATGTCGCGAAACCTGAAGCTGCTGGCCAAGGAGCTGGAGCTGCCGGTCATCGCGCTCTCCCAGCTGAACCGTGGCCCCGAGCAGCGCACGGACAAGAAGCCGATGGTCTCCGACCTCCGAGAGTCCGGCTCCATCGAGCAGGACGCCGACATGGTCATCCTCCTCCACCGCGAGGACGCCTACGAGAAGGAGTCGCCCCGCGCGGGCGAGGCGGACATCATCGTCGGCAAGCACCGTAACGGCCCGACGGCCACGATCACGGTGGCCTTCCAGGGTCACTACTCCCGCTTCGTGGACATGGCGGGGGCCTGACCCGGCCGTACGTCACTCCGTCACGGGCACGCACTCGGTGAGCAGGCCGACGATGTCGTGCCAGGCCCGTCGCGCGTGCCGCGGGTGGTAGCCGACGCCGGGGAGCACGGTCTGGTCGACCGGCGGGTGGTGGAAGGCGTGCAGGGCTCCGCCGTAGACCGCGAGGCGCCAGTCGACGCCCGCGTCCCGCATCTCGGCGGCGAAGGCGTCCCGTTGCGCGGCGGGCATGATCGGGTCCTCCGATCCGACCCCGGCCCAGACGGGGCAGCGGATGCGCTCCGCCTCGCCCGGCCGGCCCGTGGTCAGGGCGTTGACCGTGCCGATCGCGCGCAGGTCGACGCCGGCGCGCCCGAGTTCCAGCACGATCGCGCCGCCGGTGCCGTAGCCGATGGCGGCGATCCGGCCGGGGTCGGTGCGCGGTTCGGCGCGCAGCACGTCGAGTGCCGCGTGGCCGATGTCCCGCATCCGGTCGTGGTCGGCGAGCAGCGGGGTCACGCGCGCCAGCATCTCCTGCGGGTCGGTGAACCAGCGCCCGCCGTGGATGTCGAAGGCCAGCGCCACGTATCCCAGTTCGGCGAGGGCGTCGGCCCGGCGGCGCTGGAAGTCGTTCAGGCCCGTGCCCTCGGGCCCGATCAGGACCGCGGGCCGGCGGCCGGCACCGGCGGGGAGCGCGAGGTGGCCGATCATCGTCAGGCCGTCGGCGGGGTATTCGACCGTGCGTGTGGTGACCGTCGTCATGGGAGGGGACTGTAGTGATCGCCGAGCCCGGCCGGTGAGGTCTTCACCGTCGGCGGAACGGCGCGGGCCCGGCCCGTAGGCGTCGTGAGCGGGAAGCGTCAGGCCCGGCTTTCACCGGCCCAGCCGGGCGGCCTTGGCCTCACGCCGCGCGAAGACGTCCTCACGGCGGTCCGCCATCTGCCGCAGCGCGTCCTTGCGGTCCCGCTTGGAGAGGCGGTCGAGGTACGTGTGGCCGAAGAGGTGGTCGGTCTCGTGCTGGAGGCAGCGCGCGAAGTACCCCGTTCCTTCGATGACGACGGGGTCGCCGTCCTTGTCGAGCCCGCGGACGACGGCCCGGTCGGTGCGGGGGGCCGGCAGCCCGGCGCCGGGCACGGACAGACAGCCCTCGAAGTCGTCGACGAGCCGGCGGCTCTCCGGGCCGGGCAGCTCCAGGACGGGGTTGACGACGTGGCCGACGTGCCGGATCCCCTGGTCGTCGGGGCAGTCGTAGACGAACAGCCGCAGGTCGACGCCCACCTGGTTGGCCGCCAGACCGGCGCCGTCGGCCACGTACATGGTCAGGAACATGTCGTCGATCAAGGCCGACAGCTCGGGCGTCCTGAACTCGGTCACCTCCCGGCACGGGCGGCTCAGCACCTCCTCGCCCACCACGGTGATCCTGCGCACCGCACCCCGCTCCGCCTCCGGTGCCAGGGCCGGGTAGGCGTCGACGGGACTGCCCTGCACGCGGACCCGCCGGTCGACGGGACGGGACCGCTCGTTCTGGACGGACATCGCTGTCTCCCCCTTCGTTCCGCGCACGCCTTCCGCGCACGCCGCAGTGCCGCGGAGGTCGCCGCGGCGGATGTCTTAGGCAGGGCCGACCACCTGGGCTGACCACTCGGTCCGGCCCCTTGCCAAGATCTTTGCAAAGTAGCAGACTTTGCAAAGTGACTGAAGAAGACCTCACCACGCCCGCCGACCGGACCGCCGGCGCCGGCGAAGGACTGCGCGAGCACGAGGTCCGCAGGGCCCTGCTGGACCTGCTCGCCGAAGTCGGCACCGTCACGGCGACGGAGGCCGCCTCCCGGCTGGGCTACAGCTCCGGGCTCTGCTCGTTCCACCTGCGGCAGCTCGCCCGCCACGGGCACATCGAGGAGGCCCCGCACAGCGGGGGCCGTGCCCGGCCGTGGCGTCTGCGGCGGGACACCGCCGCGGACGGCGGGCCCGCGGAGGACCCGTTCGGTGACCTGGCCCGGGGGCTGGAGGACGAGAGCTGGCAGCGGTGGCTGACCCAGCGGGACGGGGCGCCGGCCGAGTGGCGCCACGACGAGGCCTTCAGTGCCGTCGCCTACCTGACGCCCGAGGAGATGAGCCGGGTCGCGGACGCGGTCCGCCGGGCGCTCGCCCCCTACCAGGACCGCGAACAGCGCCCCCTGGCCCGGCCCGAGGGCGCCCGGCCGGTGGCCCTCATCACCCGGCTGTTCCCCCTGCTCCCCCACGCGTCGGACGAGGCCTGAGAGGTCCGCTGAAGCGCGTGAGGAGGCGGTCCGGTGGGCGCGCGCTCAGCCCGCGCTCGTGGTGGGGGCGCCGCTCCGGTAGACGTCGAACGCCCGGGCGGTGGTGTCGTAGACGAGCCCGTAGCCGTCGTTGACCAGCGCGGGGGAGACCAGGGCGATGTCCGTGCGGAGGTCCTCGCCCGTACGGGCGTCGAGCGTCATCGCCCGGTCGGCCTGGGCGTAGACCACCCCGTGCCACACCGCGGTGATCCCGGGCGCGACGCGGCCCGCCGCC
This sequence comes from Streptomyces albireticuli, assembly GCF_002192455.1. Taxonomy (NCBI): domain Bacteria; kingdom Bacillati; phylum Actinomycetota; class Actinomycetes; order Kitasatosporales; family Streptomycetaceae; genus Streptomyces; species Streptomyces albireticuli. The sequence goes on along the minus strand of NZ_CP021744.1, from coordinate 3,900,840 downwards.
TTGTCCGGCAGCCGCCACAGGACGCGCGCGTCGCGCACGTCCACGGCCCATACGGACGCGTCGCCGGAAGCGTCGGTGCCGGCGCAGACCGTGGTGTTCCGGCCGTCGTAACGGCACCCCTCCAGCGAGGCGTCCCCCGAGTCCAGGCGGGTCGCGCCGCTCGTGGGGTCGATCAGCAGGCTGCCGCCCGCCCCGACGCCGTCGGCCCACGTCAGCCCGGGGCCGGGGTCCGAGGTCAGGGCCTCGCCGAGCCGGAGGTCCCGCTTCCACAGCTGGGCGCCGTCGGTGGTGGACCTGCCCACGAAGTCGCCGTCGTCGCGGACGCCGACGGCCACCGACCGCTCCAGGTCCACGCCCTCGAAGTCGGTGTCCGTCCAGACGACCCGGCCGGTCGCCGTGTCGAGCAGCACGGACACGGGCGGGACCTCCGAGTAGCCCGGGGCGTCCGAGGCGACGAGCACGTGCCGGGCGTCGGCGCCGACGACACGGGGGACGGCCGTGGGGTCCACGTCCTCGCCGCCCCCGCCGGCCTTGCCCAGGGCTATCTCGCGCGTCCACAGGGTGGCGCCGGTGCCCGCCTCCAGGGCGACGACGGTGATGCCGCGCCGGCCGGCGTACGTCCCGCTGCCCGCTTCCTCGGTGGCGAAGGCGCCGATCACCTTGTCCCCGGTGAGGCGGGGTGCCTGTGCGACGCCGTCGCCGCCCGGGACGGCCGAGTGCCAGGCGACGTCGCCGGAGTCCAGCCGGAAGGCGGTGACGCCGACGTCGTCCCGGTCGTAGGCGTAGGCGAGGCGGGCGCCGAGCGTCAGCACGCCGGCGGGGCCGCCGCTCTCGGCGGCGGGGGAGGGCCAGGCGCCCTGGAAGGTGGTGGTGGGGTTCTCCGGGAAGGACTCGGGCGGCACCGCGGGCCCGGTCGCCGGACCGCTGCCGTGGGGCCGCCCCTCGCTGTCGGACGGCTGCCCGCCGCCGCACGCGGCCACGGCGCACAGGACGCCTGCGGCGGCGACGGCGGCACGCAGCCGGCGCCGTACGGAGGCACGCCGGTTCGCGGGATCCATGGGGTTCATGGACACCAGAGGGTGGCAGAACGGGGGTGCGGGCGAAGGCGTCTCCGCGGATCCGGCGGGGGCGCCGGGACAAGATCCCATCTTGTTCGAAGGGGCGGAGTTCGAAGGGGCGGAGGGGGACGGGCCGTTCCGGCGAGCGCGTCGAGCCCCTCGGGGACCGGCCGCGTCAGCCGCCGGGAACGGTCCGGCCGGTCCGGTCGTCGACGTGGCTGCCCGGCTGCCCGGCTGCCCGGCGGTTGACCACCCGGTGGTCAGCCGACCGGCCGCACATGGAGGTCGAGACCCGCCGTCCCCTCCGCCTCGACCCCGGGCAGCAGCCGCATGTCGTGGTCGTAGTCGCCGCCGACGAGCGACCGGAACGGAACCGGCTCGTCCGTGAACAGCCCGTCCAGCCGCCGCGCGTACGCCCGCTCGGCCGCCTCGAACCGCTCCTCCGGCAGCTCGTGGGCGCCGAACACCGCGAACGGTTCGAGCGGCTCCATGCCCGTGAACCAGAACAGCCCGTGCTGGAGCGGATGGAGGATGTCCGCCAGCCGCCCGTGGATGCCCCGGTCGGAGAACGAGGACTCCCGGGCGCCGGCCGTCACCGACACCAGCGCCCGCCGCCCCGCCAGCGCGCCCTCGCTGTACGGCGGGGGGACTGCCGGGCCGTAGCCGAAGCCGGCGGTGAACACCCGGTCGATCCAGCCCTTGAGGATCGCGGGCGCGGAGAACCACCACATCGGGAACTGGAGGACCACCGCGTCCGACCAGCGCACCTTCTCCTGCTCCGCCGCGATGTCGGGTGTCAGCCGGCCCGCGAGGGTGGCCCGTTCGGACTCGGCCATGACGTGCAGCGGCCGGTCCGCGGTGTGGCCGGGGAAGTCGTCGGCGTCCACCGCCGCCTTCCACTTCATCGCGTAGAGGTCGGACACCCGCACCTCGTGACCCGCCGCACGCAGGTGGTCCACCGCGAAAGTGGTCAGGGCGGCGTTGAGCGAACGGGGTTCCGGATGGGCGCTGACGACGAGGATCTTCTTCGGCTGCCGCGGCGTGGTTTCGGTCATGACGCCACGTTCCCCCGGGCGCCGTCGGACAGCCAGAACCCTGTCCGGCCAGCGGAACCGCGATCCTGGTACCGGGAGGGCCACGCATACTTGAGCGCATGGACGTGGTCGAGAACCGCATCGGGAACGACACCGGCACCGGTGTCGCGAAGAGCCCCGGGACCGGCATCGGAAGCAGCGGCGAGGCCGGGCCCGTCGACGGGGTCGGCGACACCCACAGGGCGCTCGGCGGCTTCCTGCGCGCCCGCCGCGCGCGTGTCGCGCCGGAGCACGTCGGGCTCGCCGGCGGCGGCCGCCGGAGGGTGCGCGGGCTGCGCCGCGAGGAGCTGGCCCAACTCGCAGGGATCAGCGTGGACTACTACGTGCGCCTCGAACAGGGCCGGGCCACCCAGCCCTCCCCCGAGGTGCTCGACGCGCTCGCCAGGGCGCTCGGACTCGACGCGGCCGAGCGCGGGCACCTCGCCACCCTGGCCGCGCCCCGCCGCGGCTCCGCGCCCACGGCCGGGGTGAGCCGCCCGCTGCGCCGGGTCCTGGACGCCCTGGGTCCGCTCCCCGCGTTCGCCACGGACCACCGGCTCGACGTGGTCGCCTGGAACAGCCTGGGCGCCGAGCTGATCGGCGGCCTGGCGGACCCGGACGGCCGCGACCGCAACCAGGCCCGCTATCTCTTCCTCGACCCCGCCTCCCGGGCCGTCCACCCCGACTGGCAGGAGCGGGCCGCGGAGGCCGTCGGGCAGCTGCGGGTCTCGGCGGGGCGCTACCCCGACGACGCGGAACTGGCCGCGCTCATCACGGACCTGTCCTCGCGGAGCGACGAGTTCCGGCGGATCTGGAGCAGCGGTGAGGTGCTGATGTGCGGGGCGGGGCGCAAGAGACTGCGGCATCCGGTGGCCGGGCTGCTGACCCTGGACTTCGAGGCGCTGCACGTGCCGGCCGCGCCCGGCGAACTGGGTCTGGTGGTCCATGTGTTCAGCGCCGAGGAGGGCGGCGAGGGCGCCGCGGCCCTGGCCCGGCTGGCCGAGGCCGTGGCGGAGGAGCAGGGCCCGCCGGTCCCGCCCTAGCGGGCCCGGTCCGTCAGCGGGGCTCCAGCCAGGGCAGCTCGGTGGCCAGGTGCTGGAGGAGGCGCCGCTTGGGGTGGGCGCCCACGAGGCTCTTGACCGGTTCGCCGGCGCGGAAGAGCAGGAGCGTCGGCATGGAGAGGACGCCGTAGGCCGCCTGCGTGCGGGGGTTGGCGTCCACGTCGAGCTGGACGATCCTGAGGCGCCCGGCCTGTTCCCGCGCGATCTCCGCGAGCACGGGCGCGATCATGCGGCACGGCGGGCACCAGGCCGCGGTGAAGTCGACGAGGACCGGCAGGCCGGAGCCGAGCACCTCCGCCGCGAAGGTGTCGTCCGTGACGACAGGGACGAATGCGGCGTGCGAGTCCGGTGTGGCGGTGGTGACGGTGGTCATGGCGTGCTCGTCTCCTGATCGGTGTCCGGTGGGCTGAAGGCGCAGCGCGGGGGCGGGCCGCCCGGGAGGTCCGCCGCGAGCTCCAGTTCGGCGCGGGCCAGCTGGCGGCCGACCTCCTCCCGTACCTGCCGGAGGCGCCCGATGACGTCGTCGAGCTCCGCCAGCTTGCGGCGGTAGACCTCCAGGGAGGCCGGGCACGCGTCCCCGGCCGGGTGGCCCGCCCGGAGGCAGTCCACGAACGGACGGGTCTCCTCCAGGCCGAAGCCGAAGTCCTGGAGGGTCCGGATCTGCTGGAGGAGCCGCAGATCGGCCTCGTCGTACGTGCGGTAGCCGTTGCCGGCCCGCCGCGCGGGCAGGAGCCCGAGCGATTCGTAGTGCCGCAGGGTGCGGGTGGTGGTGCCCGCCTGTTCGGCCAGTTCCCCGATGCGCATGGCACCGACCGTAGACCTTGACGTCGACGTCAAAGCCAGCGCCGGTGTCCGGCGGGCGTTGGCTAGGGTGCGGGAATGATCACGTATCGCGGACCCCACGAAGAGCGCCCGGAGGAGCAGCGGTTCACGGAGCTGCTGCCGGAGACCCGGCGCGCTCTGCTGCACCGTCTCGCCCTCGGCCAGCGGGAGGGCCGTACGCCCTCCATGACGGCGGCCGTGATGCGCGACGGGCGCGTGGTGTGGTCCGGCGGGCGGGGCACGACGGCCGGGAAGGAGGTCGACGCGGACACGCAGTACCGCGTCGGCTCGATCACCAAGACCTTCGTCGCCGTTCTGGTCATGCGGCTGCGCGACGAGGGGCTGCTCGACCTCGACGCCCCGCTGCGCACCTATCTCGACGACGCCCCCGAGGGCGGCGACGCGACCGTCGCACAGCTCCTCTCGCACACCGCCGGCCTGGCGGCGGAGGCGCGCGGGCCCTGGTGGGAGCGCACGGACGGCGACCTGCGCCCGGAGCTCGCCGACCTCTTCGGAGAGCGTTCCCAGCTGCACCGCGCCGGGCGCAGGCACCACTACTCCAACCCCGGTTACGCGCTCCTGGGCGCCGTCGTCGAGCGCCTGCGCGGCGAGCCCTGGGGCGAGGTGCTGCGCCGTGAGGTGCTGCTCCCGCTCGGCATGGAGCGCACCACGCTCGCGCCCGAGGCGCCCTACGCGGAGGGCTGGGCCGTCCACCCCTGGGCGGACGCCCTTCTTCCGGAGCCCGCGGTGGACACCGGCCGGATGGCCCCGGCCGGCCAGCTGTGGTCCACGGCCGGTGACCTCTGCCGTTTCGCGGCGTTCCTGCTCGACGGTGACGACCGGGTGCTCGGCGCGGCCTCCGTCGCCGAGATGCGCGTACCGGAGTCCGGCCCCGAGGACCCGGGCTGGACGTCCGGCTACGGGCTCGGCCTCCAGGTCGCGCGCCGGAACGGCCGGACCCTCGTCGGCCACATCGGGTCGATGCCGGGCTTCGTGGCGACGCTGTGGGTGAGTCCCGGCGAGGGACTGGCCGCCGTCGTCCTGGCCAACCGGACGTCCTGCTTCGAGGTGGCGCCCACCGCCACCGACCTGCTGAACACCGTCGCCGAGCGCGAGCCCCGCTTCCCCGGGCCCTGGCGGCCCCTCGACGAGGTGGATCCCGCGCTGCTCGCCCTGACCGGGCCCTGGTACTGGGGCGCGGCCGCGTTCGCCCTGCGCCTCGGCGCCGGCCGCGCGCTGGAGCTGGCGCCCCTGGCGGGCGGCGGCCGCGCCTCGCGTTTCCGCCCGGAGGAGGACGGCACCTGGACCGGCCTCGACGGCTACTACGCGGGGGAGACCCTGAAGGTCGCGCGCACGGACGAGGGCGCGGTGAGCCACCTGGATCTGGGCACCTTCGTCTTCACCCGGGAGCCGTACGAGCAGGGGGACACGGTGCCGGGCGGGGTGGACGAGGCGGGGTGGCGCTGAGGTGACGTGAGGGGCGGCCGGTTCCGTGGCCGGACGGCGGTCGCCTTCCGCGGGCGCGCGGTGGCCGGCCGCCCCGGGACCGGTACGGCCGCCCCTCGGCCGGGGCCGCCCCGCGGACGTAGGGTCAGGGAGAGACTGGCGGGCGCCGGCGGAACGGCGCGATCCCACCCTGGAAGGCCACCGTGACTGCGAACACCGCACCGGTCCTGCTCGACCTCGCGCCCCTCGGCGCCGCGCACTTCGCGCGCATCGAGGACAAGGTCGCCGCGCTGATGCGCACACGCGAGAGCGTCGTCGCCATGCAGGGCGAGGCCCTGCTGCCGCTGGAAGCGTGCATCCGCTCCGCCGTCCGCCCCGGCAGCACCGCGCTCAACATCATCACCGGCCCTTACGGCGAGACCTTCGGCGGCTGGCTGCGCTCCTGCGGCGCCGAGGTGATCACGGTGACGGCGCCCTTCAGCGGGGCCGTCGGCCCCGAGCAGGTCGCGGAGGCGCTGCGCGCGCACCCGGAGATCGACTTCGTGAGCCTGGTGCACGCCGAGGCGGCCACCGGCAACACCAACCCCGTCGCCGAGATCGGCGCCGTCGTCCGCGCGCACGGCGCGCTGCTGATGCTGGACGCGGTCGCGTCCGTCGGCGCCGAGCCGCTGCTCACCGACGAGTGGGGCGTCGACCTGTGCGTCATCGGCGGACAGAAGGCGATGGCGGGCCCGGCGGGCGTCTCCGTGGTGTCGGTCAGCGCCCGCGCCTGGGAGCGCATCGCGGCCAACGAGCAGGCGCCGCGCCGCTCGTACCTCTCCCTCCTGGACTGGAAGGAGCGCTGGATCGACGGCGGCCGCGCCGTCCTGCCGCACGCCCCCGCGCAGCTGGAGATGCTGGCCCTGGAGCAGGCGGCCGACAGGATCGAGGCGACCGGCCTCGACGGCGTCATCGCACGTCACCGGGGTGCCGCGGCGGCCACGCGCGCGGGCGTACGGGCCCTGGGCACCCTCACCCCCTACGTGGTGCGCGACGAGGACGCCGCCCCCGTGGCGACGACCCTGCGCGCTCCTGACGGAGTGGACGCCCGCGACATCGTGGCGGCCGCCCTCGCGGCCGACGCCACGGTGCCGGTGCAGGCCGCGGGTGGTGCGCTGGCCGAGGAGATGATCCGCGTCAACCACTACGGCCTGGCCGCCGACCTCGACACGGTCCTGGCCTCGCTGAAGGCGCTCGCGGCGGGGCTGCGCGCGCTGGGCGCGCAGGTGGCGGACGACGACGCGTACCTGAAGGCCGCGGGTGCGGCGTGGGAGGCCGTGCTCGTGGGCTGATCCGTCCCGCGGACGCCCCGCTCCGGGCCGCCGTCGGTGCTTCGCGCACCGGCGGCGGCCTTTTTGTTACCTTTTATCTCTTCAGACGTTTTATATGCATATGTCGCCTTCGGCGCCTCGCTCAACTGCCCGGATAGAATCGGAACGCCCGGCCCGTTTCGTTCCCGCGCCCTCGGAGGCCCCGCGCATGCCGCCACGCAGCAGATCGGCACCCCGCCGGCCCGCCTCCGCGCCCGCCGCGACGGCGGCGGGAGCCGCTTCTCCCTCCCCCTCCGTGTCCCTGCGGTCCGACGCGCGACGCAACAGGGCGCTGGTGCTCGAAGCGGCCCGATCCGCCTTCGAGGAAGGGGGGTTGGCAGTTCCGCTCGGCGAGATCGCGCGCCGGGCCGGGGTCGGTCCCGGCACGGTCTATCGCCATTTCCCTTCCAAGGAAGCCCTGTTCAGGGCGACGGTGGTGGACCGGATCCGGCTCTTCACGGACACCGCAAGGGAGTTGGCGGACGCGGCGGACCCCGGCGCGGTCTTCTTCCGCTATCTGGCGGCGGTGGTACGGCTGTCCGCCCGGAACAAGGCGCTCCAGGACGCCCTGGAGGCGAGCGCCGAGGGCCGTTTCCGCCCCTCCGAGGATGTCGAGCAGGGCTTCCACGCCGCCCTGCGTGTGTTGTTGACGAGGGCTCAGGAAAGCGGCGACGTCCGGAAGGACGTGGACACGGAGGACGTGGTGGCGCTGCTCTTCGGCTGCCTGTCCATGGAACGCCACCGGGGTACGGGGGCGCCGGCGGGACGGATGACGGCGCTGATGTGCGACAGCCTGCGGGTGGGGCGGGGCGGAAACGTAACGAAACTGCCGGTCGTGCGGGGTTCTCGTAACGAAACGGGGCGGTGTGCGGTGTGCGGGGAGGCGGTGAGGGTCGCGCGGACGGGGAGGCCGGCGCGGTATTGCGGTGGGGGGTGCCGGCAGAGGGCGCATCGGGAGCGGGTTCGGGGGCGGGGGTAGGGGGCTTTTCCCCTACCCGCCCCTTCCCGGAACTGGGGGCTTCGCCCCCAGGCCCCCTTTCCGCGCTCCGCGCGGTGTCCTCAAACGCCGGACGGGCTGGATGTGCCCCTGTCCGAGGCCGGCTTCCACTTGCCGGGGGCGGCTTTCCTGCCCGGTTCCGGGCAACCACTCAGCCCGACCGTCCCCCACCCACAGGCACCCCACCCGCAGGCACCCGCCCCCGGAGGGCCGAGGTCAGAGCGACCCGCTCACCCCACCGGCGCCAAAGACTCCACCGCCGCCACCAACGGCGCCAGCTCCGCCCGCTTCGCCGCCTCCCCCAGCGCCTCCCGCAGTGCCCTGTCGTTCGTCGGGCGGGCGTCCGCCAGGAGGGCCAGCCCCGCCTCCGTCACATCCGTGTAGATGCCGCGGCGGTCCGTGAGGCACAGGTAGCGGGTCAGCAGGCCGCGGTCCTCCAGGCGGTTGACCAGGCGCGTCGTCGCGCTCTGGCTGAGGACGACCGAGTCGGCGACCTCGTTCATCCGCAGGTGGCCGCCCTCGCCGCTGTGCTGCCGGCTGAGCACGTCCAGCACGGAGAACTCGCGCACGCTCAGGCCGTGCCCGGCCTGGAGGGCGCGCTCGATATGGGCCTCGATCCGGCCGTGCAGCGCCGACAGCGCGCACCAGCCCTGCGCCAGGCCGAGCAGTGCGGGGTCCGGGGTCCGGGACATGAGCGGCTCCTTCGGATGCGGAGTCCTTCGGATATGGGGACGTACGGACAGGATAGCCCTCTTCCGCAATAGCCCGCGCTTGCAAGTAACCCGCGCATGCAACTATTGTCGACGCCCGTAGGGCCCGCCTGCAAGAAACGTGGGTGAAGCGGCACCACCGTCCCCAAGCCCTTCCCGACCCCCCGCTCGAAGGATCCCGTCATGCCCCTCGCACTGCTGGCGCTCGCCATCGGCGCCTTCGGAATCGGAACCACCGAATTCGTGACGTCCGGACTGCTGCCCGAGGTGGCGGACGAGTTCGGCGTCTCCATCCCCACCGCCGGCCTGCTGACCACCGGATACGCCCTCGGCGTCGTCGTCGGCGCGCCGATCCTGGCGATCGTCGGCAGCCGCGTCCCCCGCAAGCGCATGCTGATGGCCCTGATGGGCCTCTTCGTCGCGGGCAACGCGCTCTCCGCTCTGGCCCCCGCCTTCGGTGTGATGCTCGCCGGGCGGATCGTCGCCTCGCTCGCCCACGGCGCGTTCTTCGGCATCGGCTCGATCGTCGCGGCCGGCCTCGTCGCCCCGCAGAAGAAGGCCGGCGCCATCGCGATGATGTTCACGGGCCTCACCGTGGCCAATGTGGTGGGTGTGCCGATGGGCACCCTGGTCGGCCAGAACCTCGGCTGGCGCGTCACCTTCTTCATCATCGCCGGGCTCGGCGTCCTCGCGATCCTCGGCATCGCCGCGCTCGTCCCCGAGCAGCCGCGCCCCGAGCGGAACCGGATCAGCGGTGAGCTGGGCACCCTGCGCAACCCGCAGGTCCTCCTCGCCATGGCGATGACCGTCCTCGGCTTCGGCGGCGTCTTCACCATGAGCACCTACATCACGCCGATGATGACCGAGGTCACGGGCTACGCACCCGGCTCCGTCACCTGGCTGCTCGTCCTCTTCGGCGTCGGCATGGTCGTCGGCAACCTCGTCGGCGGCCGGTACGCGGACCGCGCGCTCATGCCCCTGCTCTACGTCTCGCTGAGCGCCCTCGCCCTGGTGCTCGCGCTGCTGCCGCTCGCCGCGCACAACAAGATCGCGGCCGCCCTGGCCATCCCGCTGATCGGCGCGTTCGGCTTCGCGTCCGTGCCGCCGCTCCAGAAGCGCGTCCTGGACCAGACCGCCGACGCCCCCACGCTCGCCTCCGCCGTCAACATCGGCGCCTTCAACCTCGGCAACGCCATCGCGGCCTGGCTCGGCGGCGTGGTGATCTCGGCCGGGTTCGGCTACACGGCGCCCAACTGGGTCGGCGCGCTGATGGCCGCCGCCGCGCTCCTGCTGGCCGTGCTGTCCGCGTCGCTGGAGCGGCGGGCGCCCCGGGGCGGCCAGGCCGTCGCGGGGTCGGCCGAGGCCGGAACCGTGGCCGGAGCCGCCACCGCGGCCACTGCGACCACGGCGGTACCGGCGGGCCACTGAGACCACCGATACCCGCCGGTCCCGGCCCCGTCAACGGCTGGGACCGGCACCCCCAGGACCGTGTCCTGACCCCCTCCGCGGAACGGACCCCGGTGACCCGAATCCCCGGGAAACCGAAACCGGACCGCCACGGAACCGCACCACCGCACCACCCCTATCCCCCTCACAGGAGCACCCCCCATGTCCTCGACCACCCGCACCCTCGTCTCCCCCTCACCACCGACGACGCGGACTCCCTCGTCTCCGCCGCCCGCCGTGCCGCCGACGAGCAGGGCGTACGGATCGCCGTCAGCGTCCTCGACGCGGGCGGTCACCTCCTGGCCTTCCGCCGCGACGACCGTGCCGTCCTGATCGCGGGGGAGACCAGCACGCGGAAGGCGTTCACCGCGCTCCAGCTGGACGCGCCGACCGCCGACGTCGTCGACGCCGTCCAGCCCGGCGGCCTCTTCCACACCCTGCCGACCGCCCTCGACCGCCCGCTCCTCTTCATCGCCGGCGGCGTCCCCGTGCACCGCGACGGCCGGCTGATCGGCGCGATCGGCATCGGCGGCGGCGCCCCGGAGCAGGACCACGGCCTCGCGAACGCGGCGATCCAGGAGGTCCTGGGCGGCTGAGCCCGGCGGCCCAGGCCCGGAATGCGACGAAGCGTGCCCGGCGCGGACGGAGAGCTCTCCGTCCGCGCCGGGCACGCGCGTACGTACCGGCTACGCGCCCGTACCCGCCCCGGCACGGGAGCCCCGCCCCCGGACCGAGAGCCTCCGCGCCGAGATCTCCCGGTCGGAGACGCCCCGGTCCGAGGCGCTCCGGTCCGCGGCCGCCCGCCGGTCCGAGGCCCTACGAGCCGGGCCGGCGGCCCGCAGCCGGCGTCCCCGGCGCGTCAGCCCCCACGGCTTGAGCACGGAGATCGCCGTCATGAACACGTACAGGCTCAGCGACACGCTCGGCGCGGCGAGCAGACTGTCCGCGACCGCGCCCACCTCACGGCCGGCCGAGACGGCTGCGACCGCGTCGTCGAGCGAGGACCGCAGGGCGAAGGCGGAGGCGGCGGTGGCGCCCGGCGTCAGCCAGAACTTGAGGTACACCCAGCGGTGCCGGGCCAGCCCCCAGGGCGTGCCGAGCGCCAGCACCACCCCGCTGACCAGCGACAACAGACTGATCGGGATGATCAGCCAGTCCCCGAAGACCTTCATGGCGCGGTAGCACGCCGCCGCGGTGTCCGGCGAGGCGGTGACCGCTCCGGTGATCCCGAGGGTCAGCAGCCCGAGCGTGAGCCCGAGCCAGCCGACCGAGGCGGTGACATGGACGACGAGGAGTGCCCTGCGGGCGGGGCGAGCCAGCTGCTGCATGCTCCAAAGGTGCCGCGAGGAGGGCGGCGGGGCGTCCCACGGCGGGAGTATTCCTCCGTACTCACGGCCGAGTACGCCTACCCTCGGGACCTGTGACCAGACTGCATGTGTTCGATATGGACGGAACCCTGATGCACGGGTCCGCGGCGGCGATAGAGATATCCCGGCAGCTCGGGCTCGAACGCGAGATCGGCGAGCTGGAGCGGGCATTCGCGGCCCGTGAGCTGACCCCGGCCCGATTCGCGGCCCTCGCCGTCGAGCTGTGGCGGGAACTCACCGAGGAACAGGTCGCCGCGGCGTTCGAGGGCGCCCCCTGGATGGACGGCATCCGGGACGTGTGGGCCGAGATCCGGGCCCGGGGCGAGCGCTGCGCGGTGATCTCCCTGTCGCCCGGGTTCTTCGTGGAACGCCTGCTGACCTGGGGCGCCGACGCGGCCCACGGCTCGCTCTGGCCGTCGGTGCCGTTCCGGGACCCGGTGGATCCCGCGGGCATCCTCGACGCGGACGCGAAGGTGCGGGTCACCGACGAACTGTGCGCGGAATACGGGCTGACCCGCGCCGACTGCGTCGCCTACGGCGATTCGATGTCGGACGCGCGCCTTTTCTCCGTGGTGCCCGTGTCGGTGGCGGTGAACGCCGATCACCATGTGAGCGATATCGCCGTGCACGCCTATGCCGGCAGGGACCTCCGGGCGGCATACGAATTGGTGGCGGACGCAAGGTAATTGATGTGACGGCCCCTCTCCCGGGACACGTACGAGGCCGAATGGGGCGTCGCCTCCGGTGGCAGGGGGCCGTACTCCCGGATCCGCCCGGTATGGTCAACTCCACCGTGCTGTAAGGGCTTTGCCGACGCCATTGCGGCCTTTGCGTCCGGCACATGCGGAAGCGTCTCAGCCTAGCCTCAACCGGGTGCCCGGCAAGGGTACTTCCCATGAACCGCACAACGGCCACGCGGTTGATGGCATGCTTCGCGGACTGGAACGGCGACCCATGAGCAGCGCGGGGAATTGTCGGCACATTCGGGCGTGCCCGGACGTGCGAGGACGGACCGAGAGATGTTCGAGGCGAGACGATGAAGGACGCTCCGACCACGACGCCGCCCGACGGCGGGGGCAGCGGCGGGGGCGAACGGGACTGGTTCAGCCCACGGGACAGGCCGGGCGACAGGCCAGGTGACCGGCCCTGCGGCAGGGCAGGGGAGAGGGCGCGGGACGAGCCCCCGCCCGGACCCGGTGAACGGCCCCGAACGGCTCCCGGCCCGGCCCCGGCGGCGCCTCCCACGGCGCCCCCGGGCTCCGCCCCTCCCCCCACCGCCCCTCCCCCCACCGGCCCCGCCCCGGCGGCCCGTGCCGGCAAGTGGGTGGCCGTACGGGCGGTCGGCTCGGCCCGGAGCCGCGAGGAGCGGCGCGCGCCCGGCGGTGCGTATGCCGGACCGGAACGCGAGGACAGGACCCGCGACCACCCCGTGGCCCCCGGCCCCTGGGTTCCCCAGCAGCCGCAACAGCTTCAGCAGCCGCAACAGATCCAGCAGCATCAACAACTTCAGCAATATCAACAGCCTCAGCAGTACCAACAGGCCGAAGGCTTCCGGGAGTCGCAGGAGCATCAACAGCCTCAAGGATTCCGTGAGGCCTCGGAGCACCGACGTCCGGACGAGTTACCCACCGACGGCACGGCCCGCCGGCCACGGCGCCCGGCCGTTTCCGCTCCCCCCTCCGCCGCCGCCCCCTCCTCAGCCTCCTCCGGCCCCTCCGCCCCTTCCCCCGACGCCCTCCAGATCCGCCGCACCCTGGCCGAGATCGCCCCCGTCGCCGACAAAGCGACCTCGTACTTCTACGCACTGCTGTTCATACGGCATCCCGATCTGCGCGACCTTTTCCCGGCCGCCATGGACGCCCAGCGGGACCGCCTCTTCAAGGCGCTGCTCACCGCCGCCGAGCACGCGGACGACGCCGCCGCACTCACCGCATACCTCTCCCGGCTCGGCCGTGGCCATCGCAAATACGGGACGCTCCCCACGCATTACCCGGCCGTCGGCGAATGCCTGATCGCGGCACTCACCCGATACGCGGCGGCCTGCTGGGACGAGGCCGCCGAGGCCGCCTGGGTACGCGTCTACACCGCGATCTCCCAAATCATGATCGACGCGGCGGCCGAGGACGAGGCGAAATCCCCCGCCTGGTGGCAGGCGGAGATCGTCTCCCATGAGCGCCGCACACGGGACATCGCCGTCGTGACCGTACGGCCCGACCAGCCCTATCCCTTCCTCGCCGGGCAGTACACCAGCCTGGAGACGCCTTGGTGGCCGCGCACCTGGCGGCACTATTCCTTCTCCACCGCGCCGCGCCCGGACGGACTGCTCTCCTTCCACGTCAAAGCCGTGCCCGCCGGGTGGGTGTCCAACGCGCTGGTCCACCGCGCCCGCCCCGGCGACGTGCTGCGCCTCGGTCCCCCCACCGGTTCCATGACCGTGGATCACAGCACCGACAACGGCCTGCTGTGCCTGGGCGGCGGCACCGGCATCGCGCCCATCAAGGCCCTGGTCGAGGACGTCGCCGAGCACGGCAGCCGGCGGCCCGTGGAGGTCTTCTACGGCGCCCGCCGGGACGACGACCTCTACGACATCGACACGCTGCTGCGGCTCCAGCGCTCGCACCTCTGGCTGTCCGTGCGCCCGGTCGTCTCCGACGGGCCGACCCGCCGGCTGAGCGGGCAACTCCCCCAGATCGTCCGCCAGTACGGACCCTGGACCACCTATGACGCCTATCTCTCCGGCCCGCCCGGGATGATCCGCAGCAGCATCGACGCGCTGACGCACATCGGCATACCGCCCGACCGAATACGCCATGACTCGATCCATGAACTGATGGCGGGCTGAGGAGGCCGGGGCCGGGACCCGGCGGCGTGGTGCGTCAGCCCAGGTCGTCGGCGAGCAGGGCCCGCACGCCCTCGATGTTCGCGTCGAGGTAGGCCCGCAGCGACGGCGGGACGAGCTCGACCGAGGCGATGCCCGCCCTGGTGAAGGGGATGCGCACCACCTCGTACGTCCCGCACGGCTCGTCCACCTCGGGGCCGTGGCGGCGGTCGAGGTCCATGGAGGCGAGGCGGCAGACGAAGAAGTGCTGGATCTTCACGCCGTGGGCGGCGTGGTGCGTGGAGTGCGAGACGGTGTCGACGAAGGCCGGCACGACGTCGACGACCTTGGCCCCGAGCTCCTCGTCGACCTCGCGGTGGAGCGCGGCGACGACGGTGGTGTCCTCGGGCTCCATGCCACCGCCGGGGGTGATCCAGTAAGGGGCCTCACCGGGCTTCGTCCGCTTGATCACGATCATCTCGGGTGCTGCGGACGCGGAGGATCCGGGGGCGGCGCCGGGGGCGCTGTCGAGCAGGATGGCACGTGCGGTGCGCTTGACCACTGGACGTTCGGTCATAGGGGACATCTGCCGCGTAGAGCACCTCGCGAAACCCGCCGGTGGTCCCCTTTCTCTCCTGGTTCCCGCCCGGCTCCCCACCCGGTTCTCACCAGGAGACGGCGGCTCGCAGCAGCCACTCGTGCGCCCGGGCGAGGTGGGGGTGGGCCAGCGTTCCTGTCCTGACGACCAGGAAGTACGTGCGCAGGGGCGGCACCGGTGGGTCGAGGAGGGCGACGACCTCACCGGTGTCCAGGGCGTCCCCGCACAGATAGCGGGGCAGGACGCCCAGCCCGGCGCCCGCGGTCACGCAGGTCAGGACGGCGCGCAGGTCGGGCGCGATCACGTTGCCGGACGCCAGCGGCTTGGTGTCGAAGACGGCCGCCCAGTAGCGGGTGACGAGCGGCAGGCTCTCGTGCACCTCCACCACCGGCAGGTGCTCCAGGGCGCGCACGCCCTTGTCCCGCAGGACCGCCGCCCCGCCGAGCCGCGCCGCCCAGCGCGGGGCCGCGACCAGCACGTGCTCCTCGTCGCAGAGCGGCGTCGCGGTCAGCAGCCGGCCGCGCGGGCGCGAGGTGGTGATCGCCAGATCGTGGTGGCCCACCGCGAGCCCCTCGAACAGCTCCTCCGCCACACCGTGCGCCGCGCGCACCGTCAGTCCCTGGTTGATCAGCGGGGTCAGGGCGGGCAGCGCGCGCAGCGCCGTGAACTCCGGCGGCCCCGCGAGGTGCAGCGTCCGCCCGGCGCTCCGCTCGTCGAACCCCGATTCCGTGATCTCCAGCAGCGCGTCGACATGCGGGGAGATCTTCCGCGCGAGTTCGTCGCCCACCGAGGTCGGGGTGACCCCGCGCGCCTGCCGGACGAACAAGGGCCGCCCCAGCTGTTTCTCCAGCGTCCGGATCTGACCGGTGACGGCTGGCTGGGAGAGGCCGAGGAGGGCGGCGGCCCGGGTGAACGACCCGGCCCGGTGCACCGTGACGAATGTGCGTAAGAGGGCCAGATCCATGCTGTCTCCCCTGGCTCGACGCCGCCCGGTCGTACGCGAACTATAAATAAGTCGATAGGGCTGTGTCGCCGGTGTGATTGGACACTGACGCACAGTCAACTAGCCTTGGTCGCGCGGTTCCCCGCGTCCGGGGCGGGACGGGAACCGCGACGGCTCAAAGCCATGAGGGGGGAGGCTTTGAGCCGTCTCGGCGTGCGATGCCCGTGCGCGGTGCGTCCGTCAACTCCCTTGGTGTCCCGCCTCTTTCGTGGACGTCAACCGGATGTTGACGAGGGTCCTCAATCCTGCTCGTCCGGCAGGATCACGTGCATCGCCCAGGCCACGACCGAGATGATCACGCCGCCCACCAGCGCCGGCCAGAAGCCCCCCACGTGGAACGCCAGGTCCAGCTCGTCCGCGATCCACGACGTCAGCAGCAGCATCAGTGCGTTGATCACCAACGTGATCAGTCCGAGGGTGAGGATGAACAGCGGGAACGACAGCAGCTTCACGATCGGCTTGACGACGAAGTTGACCGCGCCGAAGACGAGGGCGACGACGAAGAGCGTGACGACCTTGCCGACGGTGGTCTCGCCGGACAGCGTGATGCCCTTGAGCAGCCAGACGGCGACCGCCAGGGCCGCCGCGTTCGCGATCGTCTTGACTACGAAATTCTTCATGGTGAGATCGTTGCAGACGAGATCGGCGGACGCGGATCGGCACAGGAGGCGGGGGATGAGGGTGAGCGAGCGATGAAGGCATTCCGGCTGGACGAGCTGGAGGTGGAGCGGGCCGCGAACGAGGGCGCGTACCTCCAGTTCCTCCACGAGCGGAACATGTCCGTCGGGCTGTACGCCCTGGCCGCGGGCGGCATGGATCCGCAGACCCCGCACGCCCAGGACGAGGTCTACATGGTGGTGAGCGGCCGGGCGTCGATCACGGTCGGGACGGAGACCACGGAGGTCGCGCGCGGCAGCGTGGTCTACGTGCCGGCCGGGGTCGCCCACCGCTTCCACCACATCAGCGAGGATCTGAGGGTTCTCGTCGTCTTCTCTCCGCCTGAGAGCTGACCCTTCCCCCGCCTACCCGTAGGGGACCGTTCAGGGACGGGCGGGGGCCGGGAGGCCCCCGTCGGCCCACCTGTCCGCTCTAGCATCGAATGCAGGGACGGAGCATCCGCGCTCCGGGCCCACGAAAGCGGAAAGCAGGGACGAACGACATGGCTGCGAAGGGGTTTCTCGAAGGTCTCCCGTGGTGGGTGAAGTGGATCGCCGTGCCGGTCCTCGTCCTCGCCGTCTTCGGCGGGCTGATCATGAGCGTGCTCGGTTTCGTGATCGCTCTCGTCTTCAAGGCGCTGCTCCTGGTGGCGCTCATCGGCGGCCTGATCTTCGTGGTGAAGAAGTTCACCTCCTCGTCGTCCTCGTCCAAGGGCGACTGGTAACGCCCTCCCGCACGGCCGGGAACGCCCTCCGCGAAGCCGGGATCGCCGCCCCGGGGGCTCCAACCGGTGTGCGGAAGACAGGAGTACGTCACCCCGCCCCACCGCCCGTACACCCTCACCACCGTCATTCCGGCCCACGCCCAGGGCCGGTGTTGACGTCTTATGGCGATTTCTCTGTCTTGAATCCCGTGGAACGACTCCGCCCCGTAGTCGAGTCGCTACGCTCCAGAGTCATAGAGCTCGTAAGCTCACTCTCGATCTCTATTGGTCTCCAAAAAATCACTCCCTGTGATCCATGGATGCGGCCGTACGGCGGTGTATATGGGCATAGAGAGCCAATCCCGGCTACAACGACGAATCGGGGCATTGGGCGATGCGTGAAACGGTTCAGGCAGAAGTGATCATGACCTTCCTCGTCTCCGAGGAGCTGTCCTTCCGGATTCCGGTGGGGCTGGACTACGACAGCAGCGACCCGTACGCGGTGAAGTTCACCTTCCACCTGCCCGGTGACGCGCCGGTGACCTGGGCATTCGCCCGGGAGCTGCTGCTCGACGGGCTCAGCCAGCCGTCCGGCGAAGGAGATGTGCACATCTCCCCGGCCTCCGGCGAACACCTCTCGGACGTCTTCATCCGGCTGCAAGTGGGCTGCGAAGGAGCACTGTTCCGGGCGGGCGCGGCCCCCCTGGTGGCCTTCCTCGACCGGACGGACCGGATCGCGCCCCTCGGCGAGGAGCGCTCGGTCGCGGACTTCGAGTACGACCTCGCGGCCGCCCTCGACAACATCCTCGCGGGCAACACGGAGGGGCAGAACGCCGGTTAGCGGGCCGCCCGTATGCCTCCGCCGTCCCAGCCTTCGCAGTCGTCCTCGACGGGCACACCCGCCCGGCACGCGGGGCCGCGTCGCCCCCGGTCGTGGCCGCGGAGCCCCGGCCGTACGTTCACCGACCCGTACGCCACCGTCCCGTACGTCACCGACACGTACGCCGCCACCGTCCCGTACGAACCCCGGCCGGTCGGGCCGGCCCGGCCGCTTTTCGGCCAGTTGTCGCGCGACCACGTCCCGCCCCGGTTCTCCGCCGGCCCGGCCGCCCGCCCCTTGACGGCCTCCGTCCGTCCGACGGCACCCACCCTTTGACGGCCCCCGTCTCGTCCCGCCCCGCGCCCCACCGGTAGCCCAAGGTCGCCGCCATCATGGCGGCGACCTCCAGCCGTGTCTCCCCCGCGGTCACTTCGCCCGGCGGCGCCTGCCACCCCGCGACCTGGCCTTCGCCGTCCCCGCGTGGTGCCGGTCGGCGCTGACGACGAGCGCCGCCAGCGCGGTCGTCACCGGGACCGAGGCCACCAGACCGATGCTGCCGACGAGCGTCCGGACGATCTCCTCCGCGACGATCTCGCTGGTCGCGACCGTGCCGATCCCGCTGTCCGCGATGGAGAAGAGGAGCAGCAGCGGCAGCGAGGCGCCCGCGTAGGCGAGCACGAGGGTGTTGACCACCGACGCGATGTGGTCCCGGCCGATGCGCATCGCCGCACCGTAGAGCTTGCGCCAACTCGCGCTCGGATCGGCCTCCTTCAGCTCCCAGACCGCCGACGTCTGCGTCACCGTGACGTCGTCCAGCACGCCCAGCGAGCCGATGATGATGCCCGCGAGCAGCAGGCCCTGGATCCCGATCTCCGGATAGAGGCCGTGCACCAGGCCGGTCTGGTCGTCGGTGTCGCCCGTCAGGTGCGCCCAGTCGGTGAACAGCGAGCCGAGCAGGCCGATCAGCACCAGCGAGGTGAGCGTGCCGACGACCGCCACGGACGTACGGGCGTTGAGGCCGTGGCACATGTAGAGCGCGATCAGCATGATCGCGCTGCCGCCGATCACGGCCACCAGCAGGGGGTCCGAGCCCTGGAGGATGGCGGGCAGGATGAACAGCGTCAGCACCCCGAAGCTGATCACGAGGGCGGCCAGCGCGAAGAGTCCGCGCAGCCGGCCGACCACGACCACCGCCAGCGCGAACACGCCGGCGAGCAGGGCCATCGGCAGGGTCCGGTCCACGTCCGAGACCGCGTACTGGAGGTTCTTCGGCGCCTTCGGGGCGTAGGAGAGCACGACCTTCTGGCCGACCTCGTAGCGCCGCGAGGCGTTCGGCTGCACGAGCTCGGTGAACTTACGGCCCTTGTCGGGACCCGAGGTGACCTCGATCTCCGACTTCTCGCAGGGGCCCTGCGGTTTCGGCGGCCCGCCGGGCCCGCCCGGCCCCCCGCCGCCCTGCTGGGGGCCGCCGCCCTGCGGCTGCCCGCCCGCCTTCACACAGTCCTGCTCCTCGATCTTCACCACCCGGCCGGACTCCGTGTGCTGGTCGACGCCGAGGCCGGTGTGCGTGTGCGGGGGAGCGCCGCCCGGCCAGAGCAGGACGAGCCCGGCGAGCACGGCGACGGCGAAGGGGATCAGCACCGCCGCGATGACCTTGCGCAGGTGGCCGGAGACGGGGGAGGGCGGTCCGTGGCTGTGGGCATGGCTGTGCCCGTGGCCGTGTCCGTGGGGGGTGTGGCCATGCGCGTGGTCATGGGACTGGCCGGGTGCGTGGGGCTGAGGGTCCGTGGGGGTCACGCACCGATCATCGCAAGCCCCTCTGGCACTCCGGTCGGGGGAAGCGCTAGCGTTGTGGCACCTTTGCAATCGCGGGAGCTCGGAGCACCGGGCTGAGAGGGCGCTGACCTCCGTAGGGATCTACGGAAGCCGCTGCGTCGACCGCCGAACCTGTTACCGGGTAATGCCGGCGTAGGGAGTTCTGGTCTCATGACCTCGCAGGATGCACGCACGTCCGAAACCGGTCGGCAGATCGGCTGGCACAAGGACTACGTGACCGGCTCGCGGCCGGACCTCAGGGTTCCGGTGCGGCGGGTGCATCTCACCAACGGGCGGGACGTCCAGCTGTACGACACCTCGGGCCCGTACACCGACCCGGCCGTGGAGACGGACGTCCGTCGCGGCCTCCAGCCGCTCCGGGAGAACTGGATCATCGGCCGCGGCGACACCGAGGAGTACGCCGGGCGCCCGATGCGCCCGGAGGACGACGGCCTCAAGCACACCTCTCCGCGCGGGGGTCTGAAGAACCTCGACGCGGTCTTCCCCGGCCGCCCGCGCCTGCCCCGCAAGGGCCGGGGCGGCGCCGCCGTGACCCAGCTCGCGTACGCCCGCCGCGGTGAGATCACCGAGGAGATGGAGTACGTGGCCCTCCGGGAGAACGTCTCTCCCGAGACCGTCCGGGAGGAGATCGCGGCCGGCCGGGCCGTCCTCCCGGCGAATGTGAACCACCCGGAGATCGAGCCGATGATCATCGGCAAGAAGTTCCTGGTCAAGGTGAACGCCAACATCGGCAACTCCGCCGTCACCTCCTCGATCGAGGAGGAGGTCGAGAAGATGACGTGGGCGACCCGCTGGGGCGCCGACACGGTGATGGACCTCTCCACCGGCCGCAACATCCACACCACCCGCGAGTGGGTGCTGCGCAACTCCCCCGTGCCGATCGGCACCGTGCCGCTCTACCAGGCCCTGGAGAAGGTCGACGGCAAGGCCGAGGAGCTCACCTGGGAGATCTACAAGGACACGGTCATCGAGCAGGCCGAGCAGGGCGTCGACTACATGACCGTCCACGCGGGCGTGCTGCTGCGCTACGTCCCGCTGACCGCCCGCCGCAAGACGGGCATCGTCTCGCGCGGCGGTTCGATCATGGCCGCGTGGTGCCTCGCGCACCACAAGGAGTCGTTCCTCTACGAGAACTTCGAGGAGCTCTGCGAGATCCTCGCCTCGTACGACGTCACCTACTCGCTCGGCGACGGCCTGCGCCCCGGCTCGATCGCGGACGCCAACGACGAGGCGCAGTTCGCCGAGCTGAAGACCCTCGGCGAGCTCAACACCATCGCCAAGCGGCACCACGTCCAGACGATGATCGAGGGCCCCGGGCACGTCCCGATGCACAAGATCAAGGAGAACATCGACCTCCAGCAGGAGATCTGCGAGGAGGCGCCGTTCTACACCCTCGGCCCGCTGACCACCGACGTCGCGCCCGCGTACGACCACATCACCTCGGGCATCGGCGCCGCGATGATCGCCTGGTGGGGCACGGCCATGCTCTGCTACGTCACGCCCAAGGAGCACCTGGGCCTGCCGGACCGCGACGACGTCAAGACCGGTGTGATCACCTACAAGATCGCGGCCCACGCGGCGGACCTCGCCAAGGGCCACCCGGGCGCCCAGGACTGGGACGACGCGCTGTCCGACGCCCGCTTCGAGTTCCGCTGGGAGGACCAGTTCAACCTGGCCCTCGACCCGGAGACGGCCCGCGCCTTCCACGACGAGACGCTGCCCGCCGAGCCGGCCAAGACGGCGCACTTCTGCTCGATGTGCGGCCCGAAGTTCTGTTCGATGAAAATCAGCAGAAGCATCACAGAGCAGTTCGCCCCTGACCTGGCCGGTTCGGCCAGCGATCAGGAGGTAGAAGCAGGGATGCTTCAGAAGTCGAAGGAGTTCGCAGCCGCAGGCAACCGGGTCTACCTGCCGCTCGCGGACTGACAGGAGATTGTCCGACCACCGAGCGGCTCTGGCTAATGCCTGGGTCGCTCGGCGGTTCGAGACTGTGTTGCCGAGCGCCTCAAGACAACTGTGATGTCGCCGTGGTCAGTGATCCATGGGGCGGTGGGGCGCCGTGCTCCAGGTACTGCGGATGATCTTGTTCGCGTGCCGTGATCGCTTGCTTTACGCGGCGGGCGAGCCTCGGAATCAGTAGCTGATCGACGGCATCCGCCGGATGGAACTCGGCGGCGAGGATCTCGTCGCCGTCAGGCTTGATCGCGTTCAGGTCCTCCAGACGCAGCTCACCGCCGTTGAAGACGTACAGCATCTTGTCGCCCTCGGCCGCGTTCGGTGCCCAGTCCACGACCAGGAGCGCGCCGATAGCCGGCGTGATCCCTAGCTCTTCCTCCACCTCGCGACGGCACGCGGCCAGAGGGGACTCCCCCTCCTCGATGTATCCGCCGGGGATCTCCCACTTGGGCTTGTATGAGGGGCGGACCAACAGCACGTGTCCCTTGTCGTTGAAGAACAACGCACCCGCTGCCATGCGCGGGCGGGCTGGGCGCCGGTTCTGCTCTGTCTCCGTCATGCGCCGACCCTACTGACCCAGCCTTCGGGCGCCGTACTCGCCTCATCGCCCTGTCGTTGGAACCTGCATCGTGTGAAACTCAGTTCGGCGGCTACGGAGGCAGCGATGCGTGGGATGACCGACCACATGGATTTCGGCAAGCGCGTGAGGTTCTACCGGGAGCGGCGGGGGCTGCACCAGTGGCAGCTGGGTGAGCTGTTGAACCGCTCCGAGGACTGGGTGTACCGCGTCGAGTCCGGCCGCATCCCGGTGAACACCGTCAAGATGCTGGCCGACTTAGCCGACGCCCTCCGCGTCCACCTCGAGGATCTCCAGGGAACTCCCGTGCTCCTTGAGGACCAGGGCGACCACAAGGCCAGCGTCCCGGCGATCCGCGACGCGTTGATGCAGTCGCGCTGGCTCTCCGACTCGCTGTACGACCGCAGGGACCCACCTCACCTTGAGCGCTTGACGGCGGAGGTTGATCGGGCGTGGCGTCTCTATCAGGGGTCGAAGTACGCGCGGCTCGGAGAAGTCCTCCCCGGCCTGCTGGCGGACGGACGGTTGGCGACCCAGGCGTACGCCGGAGGGGACGACAAGCGGCGGGCCTTACGAGATTTCGCGCTGGCCTTGCATGTCGCCGCGGCCTACCTCCGGAAGCTGGGTGAGACGAACCTGGCCTGGATCGCCGTGGATCAGGGCGCCATCGCTGCCAGCGAGACGGAAGACCCCACCGTGATCCTCGCGCTCCGGCGGGGCGCCGCTCACGTCCAGCTCGGTGCCGGCCTTGCGGAGAAGGCGGTGAACGGCACTCTCGACGCTGCCCGCGAGCTGCCCCCGGGCTGGTGGGAATCCTCACCGACAGCCCTCTCCCTCTACGGGACGCTCTTCCTTAACGGCTCGGTCGCTGCGTCCCGCATGGGCGATCGTGCCCAGACCAGGGAGATGCTGGGGCAGGCCAAGCGAGCGGCTGAACGGCTCGGCGTGGGCCATGACGAGATGTGGACCGCCTTCGGCCCTGCAAACGTGGAGATCCACCGCCTGGCCACGGCCCTGGAGTTCGAGGACTTCCAGTGCGCCGTGGACATAGTGCCGGGCATCCAGGGAACCGGCCTGCCGGCCGAACGCAAAGCCCGACTTCGCCTTGATGCCGCCCGGGCCTACGCCGAGACGGGTCAGACAGACAAGGCCGTGGCCGCCCTGAAGCGCGCCTTCACCACCGCGCCTGAGCAGATCCGTGCCCACGAGTTCGCGTGTGACCTCGCCCGGCGACTGCACAAGCGCACCCGCAGTCGCGACGTGGAGGAGCTGGCCATGAAGCTGGGCGCCCTCCAGTAGCGGCCGGAGCCGAAGCGGTTGAACGGACCCGGAATATTTTTCCGGGTCCACACGCGTTTCAGGGCCTACTTTCTCTCCCGTCCAGTTCCCCTGATTCAGGAGGATCAGCCGTGGGACCACGGGTCAGAAAGCCTTCGAGGGCCCTTTCCGCCCTCGCCCCCACTCGTGTACTGAAAGCCCCCATGGTGGAGCGTTGCCGCGCCTTGACGCTCTACGCGGAGGCCCCCGACACGGGCCGTGCCGCGCGCGGAATGGTGCGTTCCGCCCTGGAGGACTGGGACCTCGCCGCGCTGGAGCCGGATGCCTGCCTGGCAGTCTCCGAGCTCGTGGGCAACGCCGTCCACCACGCGGTACCCGATGCGGACCTGGCCGTCCCCGGCGCCCCGCGCCGCGTGGACATCAGGCTCACGAAATGGCCGAAGTGGCTGTTCCTCGGGGTGTCCGACGAAGACTCCACCCCGCCGGGCACCCCCATGGGGGATGTCTTCTCCCCCTTGCTCGCGGGTTCCCTGCCGGAAGCGGTCCTGCCCGACAACGGCCGGGGCCTCATGATCGTCCAGCGACTGACCGACGGCCTGTGGTGGGCGCCGGACGAGGGCGGCGGGAAGACCGTGATCTGCCGCTTCGACCTTTGCGAGATCGCCACCCGCGGCCCCGGCACCCTCGACAAGGCAGGTACGTGATGGGTGCGTCCAAGGGAATGAGGCGCGGGGACAAGGTCCAGGTCCGGGGCGAGGTTCGGGAAGTGAAAGCCGCCCGCCGGAAAGAGGGCCGCACGGAGGACCTCGTGATCGTCTTCAAGTCCGGGCCCACGCTGCGTGTCCGCGCTGAGGACGTGTCGGCGGGCAGGCGCGGCGGGTGGCGGGTGCGGTGAGGGCTGTCCTTGCTGTGCGGCGGCTCGACGCTGCGCTTGGGGCGCTCGACGGGTGGGCGGGGACGCGTCAGGTGCGGTGCGTGCTGTGCCGCGAGACCTCGGCGTCCTTCGATGGCCCGGCGGCCGGCCCCGCCGCCCAGGGGTGGGCTGTGGATCACGTGGCTGCCGCGCATCAGATGCTGCCGACGTGCTTCTTCACGGCCTTTCCGGCGGGTGTCGCCGCGTGGTGACGACGGCGTTGGCCCGGCGTCTGGTGACGGCCTGCTGGGGCGTACGGGAGACCACGGCGGAAGGCCGGCGCCGCCCCCGGACCCACCGGGGCGGCGCCGGCCGGGCCGTGACGGCGGATTACGCGACACCGTCCCCACTCGGCACACTGGCCGCGTGACGATATCCATGAGTAAGGGCGCCAACCTGCCGGTCGCCGCTTCCGCGGTGCACGCCGTGCTCACCTGGACCGAAGCCCCCGGAGCGCCGGACGCCGATGCCTCGGCGCTGCTGCTGACGGCGGCCGGGCGGGTGCGCGACGACGGTGACTTCGTCTTCTACAACCAGCCGGCGCACGCCTCCGGCGCCGTACGCCACCTCGGGAAGCGGCGGGCGGCCGGTTCCGTCAGCGACACCGTCGAGGTCGACCTGGGCGGCCTGGAGCCCGGGGTCGAGCGGGTGGCGCTGTGCGCGTCCGCCGACGGCGGGACGTTCGGCGGGCTGGCCGGGCTGACGCTTCTGCTGCTCGACGCCGGGACGCGGACCGAGCTCGCCCGCTTCGAGATGACGGCGACGGCCGAGACGGCGTTCGTCAGCGGCGAGCTGTACCGGCGGGCCGGACAGTGGAAGTTCCGCGCGGTCGGCCAGGGGTACGCCGCCGGGCTCGCCGGACTGGCCACCGACTTCGGCATCTCGGTCGACGACGAGCCGCCGGCCGCCCCGGCGATGCCGGCCGCACCGCCGGCACCTCCCGCGGCCGTGGCGCCCGTACCCCCCGCTCCCTCCCCGGCGCCCGCCTCCGCCCCCGCCTCCGCCCCGCGGCTCACCAAGGGCGAGGAGCGGCTCCCCGTCGACATGCGCAAGCGCCTGTCGCTCCGTAAGGAGCAGGTGGCCGTCAGCCTCAGCAAGCGCGGGGCCGCGGGCGCCCGGGCGCGCGTGATCCTCGTCCTCGACGCCTCCGGGTCGATGGCCCTGCTGTACTCCAAGGGGGTCGTGGCCGATGTGGTGGAGCGCATGGCGGCCGTCGCCGCCCAGCTCGACGACGACGGGGAGATGCAGGCCTGGGCGTTCGCCTCGCACCCGGCCCGGCTGCCCGACCTGCGGCTGGGCGAGCTGCCCGACTGGCTGCGGCTCCATGTGCGCGTCGGCGAACTGAGCTTCTTCGGCCGCCCCAAGAAGCCCAGGAAGGGGCTCCAGGAGGGCCAGGTGGACATGCGGATGGTCGGCATCCAGAACGAGGAGCAGAAGGTGATCGCCGAGGTCCGTACGTACGTCCGGGAGAACCCGGCGGCGGACCCCACGCTCGTCCTGTTCTTCTCCGACGGGGGCGTCCACCGCAACGCCGAGATCGAGCGCGAGCTGCGGGCGGCGGTCGAGGAGCCGGTCTTCTGGCAGTTCGTGGGGCTGGGGCGGGCCGACTACGGGGTGCTGGAACGCTTCGACACCATGCCGGGGCGCCGTGTCGACAACGTGGGGTTCTTCGCCGTCGACGACATCAGCTCCGTGTCGGACGCGGAGCTGTACGACCGGCTGCTCTCGGAGTTCCCGGACTGGATGGTGGCGGCCCGGCGGGAGGGCATCATCTGACGGCCCGCCCTCCCGCCCGGTACGGACGAGAGGCCCCGCGTCCGCAGGGGCCTCTCGTCCGTACCGTCCCGGTCACTCAGGACGGTCCCGCGCCGCGCCGTAGTCCGGACTGGTGAAGTCGGGACTGGTGTAGCTGGGGCGGGTGCTGGGGGTGGACTCGCTCTCGGGGCTGGAGAAACCGGGGCGGGAGTAGCCCAGCTGCGGGGTGCGGCTGTGGCTCTCGGGTCGTCTCGGGACGAACGAGGAGGGCGGGGCAGGCGGGGCGTCGGCCAGCGCCTCCCGGAGAAAGGGCAGTATGCCGCGGTGGAGCAGGGCCTGACGCCATGCCTCATGGGCCCGCTCGGTCTCCTCGGTCAGCCCGACCCCTCGCGCATCACTGCCCTCGCCGACGCCGTTGCGCAGCGCGGTGACGACCATGCCGACCATGGCGACGAACGCCCCGGCCGCGGTGAGGCCGGCGAACCACCAGCCGATGGTCACCATCGGGTCGGCGACGGCCGGCTCCGTGTCGAGCGTGCGCAGCACATAGCCGATCACGAGGAAGAGCAGGGCCGCGATCCCGGCGAGCACCGGGGCGAGCACGGCGAGGACCGCACCCGCACCCGCGCCCGCGGAACCTATGGCCTCACGGTCGGCGGTGGCCGAATCCGGACCCTCATCGAGGGCGCCTTCGTCGCCGTGCGCGCCCCCGGCGCTCACCGGTTGGGGGCGGGCGTTGGCGGAGAGCGCGCGCAGGGCGCCGCGCGCCTTTACGTAGGTCTGGTATTCGACGGCCGCGCATGCCGAGATGGCGGTCACGGCACTCCTCGCCATGGCACGCAGCTGTTCTGCATTGAGCCGCTGTCCTATCGCGGCGGCCAGTTCCGGGTCATGGTCGGCGGTACGCAACGCCTGGTCGAGTACCCGCTCGAATTCCGGGCGGTCCTCGTCCAGCAGGTGCGGAGCGCTGTTCATGTGCATCCCCCGATGCTCCGTAGGGCCTTGTTGCCGGCTTGCACCGGGCAGTGGGCGGAAACGGAGGAGAGCCTGCTACGGATAAGCCCGATGGTAGAGCCGTTCCGGCGCACGGTGACAGTGTGTTTCCCGAATTGCCCCTGCGCCGGTGGACTCCCTACCTGCCCGGACGTCTGCCCGCTGAACCCTCAGCCACTCAGCGGAAGTTGCACCACCAGCAGTTTTCCGGCCATCGTGACGCCGCCGTCCATCGCCAGGGCGAGCCCGTCCGCGTACAGATGAGGACCGTCGATGACCGGCGTGCCGCGCTCCTCGTCGTCCGCCTCCTCGGTGCCGACCTCGCCGAGCAGATACGGGATCGGGCTGTGTCCGTGCACGAGCCGGCCGCCGCCGTAGGTGTCCAGCAGCTCCCGGGCGGCCAGGGCGCCCGCCTCGTCGCGGAAGGCGAAGCGCTTGGTGAACTTCCGGAAGAGGTCCCAGACCTCGTCGGGGTCGTTGCGCTGGAGGGCCTCGGTGACGGCGTCGTTCACGTCCTCGATGGAATCGCCGAAGTCGAGGTAGGCCGTGGTGTCGGAGTGGACCAGCAGGTGCCCGTCCTCGTGCGCCATGGCGTCGAGCCGGGACATCCACTGGAGGTGGTGGTCCTCCAGGCGCTCCATGTCGGTGCGCTGGCCGCCGTTGAGCAGCCAGGCCGCCTGGAAGGAGGCGGTGCCGGCGCCGGAGTTGACCGGCGTGTCGGCGAACCGCTTGGCGCCGATGAGGAGCAGCTCGTGGTTGCCCATGAGGGCCTTGCAGTAGCCCCCGGCGGCCGCGGCCTCGGCGGACAGCCGCATGACCAGGTCGATCACGCCCACGCCGTCCGGGCCGCGGTCGGTGAAGTCGCCGAGGAACCACAGGCGGGTGTTGCCCGCGCACCAGCTGCCGTTCGCGTCGATGAGCCCCTGGGCGGCGAGCGCGGCCCGCAGCTCGTCCAGATAGCCGTGGACGTCGCCCACGACGAAGAGCGGTCCGGGGCCGGACGGCGGCGCCGGGACGTGGGCGTGGTGCTCGGTGATCGGCGTCAGCTCGACCGTCGGCATGTCCTCCGGAACGGCCGGCCGGCCGATCACCGGCAGGTCGCGCTCGGTCGGGGTGTAGCCCTCCGGGGCCTCCATGGGCGGCTGCACCGGGGGAGCCGCCTGGCCGTACGGCGGCATGGGGGGAGGCGCGGCGTACCCGGGGAAGGGCGGGATCGCCGCCGTGTGCCGTGCCGCGGGTCCTTGACCGGCCCCCTGAGTCATCGACCCCTCCACCATCGCGCCGCCGTGCACCTTGTGGACCTTGCCTGGTCGACGGCGGTCCGTGGTGTCGTGCGCCCATCATAGGAATGACCGTCGCGCCTTGTGACGCACCAGGGGCCGCGAATCGGTGCGGGAGGGCGCGTACGGCGGTTATTTCTCCCTAATTGACTCGTTCGCCCCCTGGTCTCCGCGCCCCGTGCGCCCTCCGCGCGACCTGGTGAAGGACGCGCTAAAGACACGGCGGCGCGGAACGGCGCGTTGACCCGGGCCGGCCCGGCCCCTGGTGCGCCGGGCGGGCCTCAGATCGTCGGGCCCCGCGGCGGGCTCACCGTGACGCGTGGTGGGCGGCGCTGCGAGGAGGTCCGGACGATCAGCTCGGTCGGTATCACCTGCTCGACCGGCCGCCCGGTGTCGAGCCCCTCGATGGCGTCGATGAGGAGCTGGACGACCGCGGTGCCGATGCGCCGCGGCTTCAGCGAGAGGGTGGTGATCGGCGGCTCGGTGGTGGCGTAGACCGTGGACTCGCTACAGCACACCAGCAGCAGGTCGTCGGGGACGCGCAGACCGTAGCGGCGGGCCGCGGCGAGCAGGTCCGTGCCGTTGGGGTCGAACAGGCCGTACACGGCGTCGGGCCGGTCGGGCCGGGCGAGGAGGCGGTCGGCGGCCACGGCGCCGGCGCAGGGGTCGTGCGCCGGGTACTTCTCGTAGACCGGGTCCTGGCCCACCCGCTCGCACCAGTGCAGGTAGGCGTGGGTGGAGAGCCGGGTGTACGTGTCGGTGGTGGTGCCCGTCAGCAGGCCGATGCGGCGGGCGCCGGCCGCGGCGAGGTGGTCGAGGATGCCGAGGACGGCGGCCTCGTGGTCGTTGTCCACCCAGGCGGTCACCGGCAGGGTGCCGGCGGGCCGGCCGTCGGAGACGACCGGGATGCCCTGGCGGACCAGGTCGGAGACGACGGGGTCGTGATCGGAGGGGTCGACCACGACGGTGCCGTCGAGGGCGACGTTGGACCACACGTCATGGCGTGAGGTGGCGGGCAGGATGACCAGGGCGTAGCCGCGGGCCAGGGCGGCCGAGGTGGCGGCTCTGGCCATCTCGGCGAAGTAGGCGAACTCGGTGAAGGTGAAAGGTTCATCCCCGTACGTGGTCACGGTGAGGCCGATGAGGCCCGATTTGCCCGTGCGGAGCGTGCGGGCCGCGGCGGACGGGCGATAGCCCAGCCGGTCGGCGACCTCGCGGACATGGCGGCGGGTCGCGTCCGGTAGCCGGCCCTTGCCGTTGAGCGCGTCGGAGACGGTCGTGATCGAAACCCCGGCGGCGGCGGCCACGTCCCGGATGCCCGCCCGCCCCAGCCGGCGGCCGGTCGACCGGCTCACCTGATGCTTCCCTGCTGCTGTCATGGCGAGCCGATAGTAGGGCTCGGGTGGTCCATTGACAGGGCGACGTATTTGGCTGTTGACAGGCACGTTTCTGCAAGCGCATTTCCACCCAATGACCATGGAAACGCAGAGGGTTATGGGTATCGACGGTGAACCGTTGGCCTCTGGCATATCCGGGTCTCGCGGATGGTCCAGGTCTCGAAGTGGTCTCAACTCACCTTCATGGGTGATGCGCGCCACGGCGCTCGCCACCGGCGCACGCCATCTCGACCAGCGCTCCCCCTGCTCTGGACGCCGCCCCGGTGAATCCTCTTAAGGTGTGCAGTATTGAAGTCCGCTATTCGTGTGCGGTGCGTCCCTGGCCGTCGTGCGCACGGGATGTCGAGGAGGACCCGCGGTGACCGAGAAGACCCCGAAGCTGCGCGCCGCCCTGGAGGGCGTGCCGACCTACAAGCCCGGCAAGCCGGCCGCCGCCGAGGGCCCGGTGGCGTACAAGCTGTCCTCCAACGAGAACCCCTATCCGCCGCTGCCCGGCGTGCTGGAGAAGGCCGTCGCGGCGGCCGGCACCCTCAACCGGTACCCCGACATGGCCTGCACGGGGCTGATGGCCGAGCTCGCGGAGCGCTTCTCCGTGCCGGTCACTCACCTCGCCACCGGCACCGGCTCGGTGGGCGTGGCCCAGCAGCTGGTGCAGGCCACGGCGGGCCCGGGCGACGAGGTGATCTACGCCTGGCGGTCCTTCGAGGCGTACCCGATCATCACCCAGGTCTCGGGGGCCACCCCCGTCCAGGTCCCGCTGACCGAGGGCGAGGTCCACGACCTGGAGGCGATGCTGGCCGCGATCACCGACCGGACCAGACTGATCTTCGTCTGCAACCCCAACAACCCCACCGGCACCGTGGTGCGCCGGGCGGAGCTGGAGTCCTTCCTGGACCGGGTGCCGTCCGGCATCCTCGTGGTGCTGGACGAGGCGTACATCGAGTTCGTGCGCGATGCCGAGGTGCCGGACGGGCTCGACCTCTACCGCGACCGGCCGAACGTCTGTGTGCTGCGGACCTTCTCCAAGGCGTACGGGCTGGCGGGGCTGCGGATCGGCTTCGCGGTCGCCCATGAGCCAGTCGCGGCGGCGCTGCGCAAGACGGCCGTCCCGTTCGGCGTGAGCCATATCGCCCAGGAGGCGGCGATCGCCTCGCTGCGCAGCGAGGACGCGCTGCGGGTGCGGGTGAGCGGCCTGGTCGAGGAGCGGGCGCGGGTGGTCGAGGCGCTGACGGCCCAGGGCTGGACGGTGCCGGAGACGCAGGCCAACTTCGTCTGGCTGCGGCTGGGGGAGCGGGCGGTGGACTTCGCGGCGGCGTGCGAGCGCGCGGGCGTGGTCGTACGGCCGTTCCCGGGTGAGGGCATCCGCGCGACGATCGGCGAGACGGCCGGCAACGACCTCTTCCTCCAGGCGGCGGAGGCCTTCCGCAAGGAGCTCTGAGCCCGCGGGCCGCTCGCCGGGCGCGGGCGCCCCGGCCACGGACGCCGCACACCCTCCGGGGTGTGCGGCGTCCGGCGTTCCCGGCCGCGGCCGGGCGGTTCCCGCCCGGGGCGCCCGCCGCTAGGGCCGAAGGGGTACCCCCCTGACTTGTCCGGAAAGTGGGTGCGCCATAATGCTTGTGAATGTGAACGCGTTCACAAGCTCTTCCTTTATGTCCCGCTTTACCTGGGGCATACAGGTGCATAACGTCGGCGACCCGTGTTGCCGGTGACGCGAGAGGCAAGGAGAGACCGAGTGAATCTGGCTTTGGCTCCTGAGACGCTGGCCCGCTGGCAATTCGGCATCACGACCGTCTACCACTTTCTCTTCGTCCCGCTCACGATCAGCCTCGCCGCGATCACGGCCGGACTGGAGACCGCGTGGGTCCGGACCGGCAAGGACAAGTACTTCCATGCCACGAAGTTCTGGGGAAAGCTCTTCCTGATCAACATCGCGATGGGGGTGGTCACCGGCATCGTGCAGGAGTTCCAGTTCGGCATGAACTGGTCGGACTACTCCAGGTTCGTCGGTGATGTCTTCGGCGCTCCGCTCGCGATGGAGGCCCTGCTGGCCTTCTTCTTCGAGTCCACCTTCATCGGCCTGTGGATCTTCGGCTGGGACAAGCTCCCCAAGAAGATCCACTGCGCGTGCATCTGGATCGTCGCCGTCGGCACGGTGCTCTCCTCGTACTTCATCCTGGCCGCGAACTCCTGGATGCAGCACCCGGTCGGCTACGCCGTCGACAAGGTGACCGGGAAGGCCGAGCTCACCGACATCTGGGCCGTCCTGACCCAGAACACCACCCTCGTCGTCGTCTTCCACACCCTCACCGCGGCCTTCCTCACCGGTGGCGCGTTCGTCGTCGGCATCGCCTCCTTCCACCTGTGGCGCGCCAAGCGCAGGCAACTGCGCGGCGAGGAGCTCGGCGAGAAGCAGCGGCACCAGGTCGGCGCGATGCGGACCTCGCTGCGCGTCGGCCTGACGGTGGCCGTGATCGCCGGCCTCGGCACCGCGATCAGCGGCGACGAGCTCGGCAAGGTGATGTTCGAGCAGCAGCCCATGAAGATGGCCGCGGCCGAGGCCCTGTGGGAGACCAAGTCGCCCGCGCCGTTCTCGGTCTTCGCCGTCGGCGATGTCTCCAAGGGCCACAACAGCGTCGAGATAGAGATCCCCGGCCTGCTCTCCTTCCTCGCGCACAACAACTTCACCGAGGCCGTCCCGGGCATCAACGACGTCGCGGCCCGGGAGGCCCAGCTCTACGGGGGCGAGCCGGAGGACTACATCCCCAGCATCTTCATGACCTTCTGGGGCTTCCGGCTCATGATCGGCTTCGGTATGACGTCCTTCGTCGCCGCGCTGATCGGACTGTGGACCACCCGGCGGAAGTTCTGGCTCGACCCCCGCTTCCGGACGGGCGAGAACGAGGTCCCGCGGCTGATGCTGACGCGCACCCGCGAGATGAGCCCCTTCTTCACCACCTGGTCCTGGCGGATCGGCATCCTCACCATGGGCTTCCCGCTGATCGCCAACTCCTTCGGCTGGATCTTCACCGAGATGGGCCGCCAGCCCTGGGCCGTCTACGGGCTGATGAAGACCGGCAGCGCCGTGTCGCCCGGCGTGAGCCAGGCGGAGGTCCTCACCTCCATGGGCGTGTTCACCCTGCTCTACGGAGTGCTCGCGGTGGTCGAGGTCAAGCTGCTGGTGAAGTACGCCAAGGCGGGGCCGGACACGGACGAGAAGCCGCCCGCGAAGGACCCCCGGCTGCGGCTCCCCTCCGGCGGCGCGGGCGACCGCCCCGAGGACGCCGACAAGCCGCTGACCTTCGCGTACTGACGCGGCCGAACGGAGAGACGAACCATGGCACTCCACGACTTCTGGTTCCTGCTGATCGCGGTCCTGTGGACCGGCTACTTCTTCCTGGAGGGCTTCGACTTCGGCGTCGGCATCCTGACCAAGGGCCTCGCCCGGGACCGCACCGAACGACGCGTGCTGATCAACACCATCGGGCCCGTCTGGGACGGCAACGAGGTCTGGCTGATCACCGCCGCCGGAGCGACCTTCGCCGCCTTCCCCGACTGGTACGCCACCCTGTTCAGCGGCTTCTACCTGCCGTTCCTGCTCATCCTGGTCTGCCTGATCGTGCGCGGCGTCGCCTTCGAGTACCGCCACAAGCGGCCCGAGGAGCGCTGGCAGCGCAGCTGGGAACACGCGATCTTCTGGTGCTCGCTGCTGCCCGCCTTCCTCTGGGGCCTCACCTTCGCCAACATCGTGCGCGGCGTGCCGATCGGGCCGGACAAGAACTTCAGCGGTGACCTGACGGACCTGCTGAGCCCGTACGCGCTCCTCGGCGGCCTCCTCACGCTGGTGCTCTTCACCTTCCACGGCGCCGTCTTCACCGCGCTCAAGACCGTCGGGGACATCCGGCACCGGGCGCGCTCGTACGCCACGGTCCTCGGCATGACCTCCGGCGTGCTCGCTGTGGCCTTCCTCGGCTGGACGCAGGCCGAGTCCGGCAACGGGCGCAGCCTCCCCGCGCTGGTCGTCGCCGTGGCCGCGCTGGCCGCCGCCCTGGTCATGAACCACTTCGGGCGCGAGGGCTGGGCCTTCGGGCTCTCCGGGGCCGCGATCGTGGCCGCCTTCGCGCTGGTCTTCCTCGCCCTCTTCCCCGACGTCATGCCGTCCTCGGTCAACCCGGCCTGGAGCCTGACCGTCGCCGACTCCGCCTCCAGCCCCTACACGCTGAAGATCATGACGTGGGTCGCGGTGCCGATGACCCCGCTGATCATCGCCTACCAGGGGTGGACCTACTGGGTCTTCCGCAAGCGGATCGGCACACAGCACATCCCCGCCCCCGCGGCCCCCGCCACCACCCACTGAGGACGGAACGCGCATGAAGCCCGTCGACCCCCGCCTGCTCCGGTACGCCTCCGCGACCCGCCTCTTCCTGGTCGCCTCCGTCGTGCTCGGGCTGGCGGGGGCCGGGCTCGTCATCGCCCAGGCGATGCTCGTCGCCGAGGTGGTGACGGGCGCCTTCCAGCACGGCCGCGGCGCGGACGACCTGGCCGGGCAACTCGCCCTGCTGGCCGCCGTCGCCCTGGGCCGGGCGGCCGTCTCCTGGCTGACCGAGCTGACCGCCCACCGCGCGAGCGCGGCCGTCAAGTCCCAGCTGCGCACCCGGCTGCTGGCCCACGCCGGCCGGCTCGGGCCCGCCTGGCTCGACTCGCGCCGGACCGGTGAGCTCACCACCCTCGCCACGCGCGGGATCGACGCGCTGGACGACTACTTCGCGCGCTACCTGCCCCAGCTGGGCCTCGCCGTCGTGGTCCCCGTGGCCGTGCTCGCCCGTATCGTCACCGCGGACTGGGTCTCCGCGCTCGTGATCGTCCTCACGCTGCCGCTCATCCCCCTCTTCATGGTCCTCATCGGCTGGGCCACGCAGTCCCGCATGGACCGGCAGTGGCGGCTGCTGTCCCGGCTCTCCGGGCACTTCCTCGACGTCGTCGCCGGACTGCCCACCCTCAAGGTCTTCGGGCGGGCCAAGGCGCAGGCCGAGTCGATCCGCGCGATCACCGCCGACTACCGGCGGGCCACGCTGCGCACGCTGCGCCTCGCCTTCCTCTCCTCCTTCGCGCTGGAACTGCTGGCCACCCTGTCCGTGGCGCTCGTCGCCGTCGGCATCGGGATGCGGCTCGTCCACGGCGAACTCGATCTCTACACGGGCCTGATGGTGCTCGTGCTCGCCCCCGAGGCGTATCTGCCGCTGCGCCAGGTCGGCGCGCAGTACCACGCGGCCGCCGAGGGGCTGGCCGCCGCCGACGAGGTCTTCGCCGTCCTGGAGACCGAGCCCGCGCCCGTCGGCGGGACGCCGGCGCCCGACGCGCGGAGCGCGGCCCTGGCCGTCGAACAGCTCGTCGTACGGCACCCGGGGCGGGCCGAACCCTCGCTGCCCGAGACCTCGTTCGAGGTGCGGCCCGGGGAGACCGTCGCGCTCGTGGGCCCGAGCGGGGCCGGCAAGTCGACCCTGCTGGACGTGCTGCTCGGCTTCGCCCGGCCCGCGGCCGGCCGGGTGCTCGTCGGCGGTACGGATCTGTCATCGCTCTCCCCCGAAAGCTGGCGGGACCAGGTGGCCTGGGTCCCGCAACGACCCCGTCTCCTCGCCGGGACGGTCGCCGAGAACGTACGACTGGCCCGGCCGGACGCCACGGACGACCAGGTGCGCGAAGCACTGCGGGCGGCCGGTGCGCTCGACTTCGTCTCCATGCTGCCCCAGGGCACTGACACCCGCCTCGGCGAGGACGGCGCCGGGCTCTCCGCCGGGCAGCGCCAACGCGTCGCGCTGGCCCGCGCGTTCCTCGCCGACCGGCCCGTGCTGCTGCTCGACGAGCCGACCGCGAACCTCGACGGGGAGACCGAGGCGGCGGTCGTGGACGCCGTGCGCAGGCTCGCCGTGGGCCGCACCGTGCTGCTCGTCGTCCACCGGCCGGCGCTGCTCGCGGTCGCGGACCGGGTGGTGCGGCTGCCCGGCGCGGTGGCTTCCCCCGCGGGTGAGGGCGCGCCGGCGGCTCCGGCCCCGGCCGCACCGGCTCCCGCGCCGTCCCCGCCCCTTCCGGAGGAGCGGGAGACGGACAGGCGGGACGCGCCCGGGACCGCCCGTAAGGCGGGCGTGCTGGCCCGGGTGCGTGCCTCCGGGCGGCCCTGGTGGGGGCGGTTCGGGCTGGCGCTGCTGCTCGGCAGCCTGGCGCTGGGCAGCGCCGTGGGCCTCATGGCCGTCTCGGGCTGGCTCATCTCCCGCGCCTCGCAGCAGCCGCCGGTGCTCTACCTGATGGTCGCCGTCACCGCGACCCGCGCGTTCGGCATCGGGCGCGCCGTCTTCCGCTACGCCGAGCGCCTGGTCTCCCACGACGCGGTGCTGCGCGCCCTGGCGGGCCTGCGGGTCGCGGTGTACGGGCGGCTGGAGCGCCTGGCCCCGGCCGGGCTCCGGGACACCCGGCGGGGCGACCTCCTCTCCCGGCTGGTCGCGGACGTGGACGCCCTCCAGGACTACTTCCTGCGGTGGCTGCTGCCGCTCGGCTCGGCCGTCGTCGTCGGCGCCGTGTCGGTGGGCTTCACGGCGTGGCTGCTGCCGGAGGCGGGCCTGGTGCTGGCGCTCGGGCTGCTGGCCGCCGGGGTGGCCGTACCGGCGCTGTCCGGCGCGGTCGCCCGGCGCGCGGAGCGGCAGCTCGCGCCCGCGCGGGGCGAGTTGTCGACACAGGTCGTCGACCTGCTCGCGGGCACCGCGGAGCTGACCGTCGCGGGCGCCCTGCCGTCGCGGCTGGAGCGCGTACGCCGCGCCGACGGCGCGCTCACCGCCATCGCGCGCCGGGGCTCGGCCGCGACCGCGCTCGGCTCCGGTCTGAGCGCCCTCGCCTGTGGGCTCACCGTCGCCGCCGCGGCCTGGGTGGGCACGCTCGCCGTGCGCGACGGCCGCCTGGACGGCCTGTGGCTCGCGGTGGTCGTGCTCATCCCCCTGGCCGCCTTCGAGGCCGTGGCCGGGCTGCCCCTCGCGGTGCAGTACCGGCAGCGCGTACGGCGCGCCGCGGAGCGCGTGTACGAGGTGCTGGACGCGCCCGTGCCGGTGACGGAGGGGACGGCCGAGGCGCCGTCGTCCCCGTTCCCGCTGCGGCTGGTGAACCTTACGGCGCGCCATCCGGGGCAGGCGGCGCCCGCGCTGGAGGACTTCGCGCTGGAGCTGCCGGCCGGCCGCCGGGTGGCCGTCGTCGGGCAGTCCGGGGCGGGCAAGACGACGCTGGCGCAGGTGCTGCTGCGCTTCCTGGACGCCGAGGCCGGTACGTACACGCTGGCGGGCGAGGACACCGCCAGGATGGCGGGCGACGGGGTGCGGCGGCTGGTGGGCCTGTGCGCCCAGGACGCGCACCTCTTCGACAGCTCCGTCCGGGAGAACCTGCGGCTCGCCCGTCCGGACGCGACGGACGGCGAACTGCGCGCCGTGCTGCGGGCCGCCCGGCTCCTGGAGTGGGTGGAGGGCCTGCCGGAGGGGCTGGACACGCTGGTCGGCGAGCACGGGGCGCGGCTGTCCGGCGGTCAGCGGCAGCGGGTCGCGCTGGCCCGCGCGCTGCTCGCGGACTTCCCCGTGCTCGTGCTGGACGAGCCCGCCGAGCACCTCGACCTGCCGACCGCCGACGCGCTCACCGCCGACCTCCTGGCCGCGACCGAGGGCCGCACGACCGTTCTGATCACGCACCGGCTGGCCGGCCTGGAGGCCGTCGACGAGGTGATCGTGCTGGACCGGGGGCGGGCGGTGCAGCGCGGGACGTACGGCGAGCTGGTGGCGGCGGACGGGCCGTTCCGGCGGATGCTGGAGCGGGAGGAGGCCACGGACGCCCTGGGCGCGGTGGAGGGCGGTGTCCCGGCCGGTGTCCCGGTCGTTGTCCCGGGCGGCGGGGCCGGTGCGGTGCGGACCCCCGCCGCGCGGACCGCGGAAACCTCCCTGGAGAGCCCCCTTTCCATGACAAATGGTGCTTATTAGGCTCTGGGGCATGTCAGCCACGGCAGGACCCTCCGACGCGCCGGGCGCGCGGCCCACGCAGGACACCCCACGCGTGATGGATCCGCTCGCCATCGCCACGGAGGCCACCCGCAGCCTCCAGGGCATGTCCACCGAGCTGACCGCGCGCGTGCCGCAGCTCCTGGAGGCCATGCGGTCCGTCGGCACCGGCCTGGAGCTCCACACCACCCTCGACCGGATCGCGCAGACCGCCGCCGAGCTCGCCGACGCCCGCTACGCGGCCATCGGCGTCATCGACTCCACCCGCGGCGGCCTCTCCGACTTCATCACCTACGGCGTCACGGAGGAGCAGCGCGAGCGCATCGGCGCCCTGCCGGACGGCCGTCACGGGCTGCTCGGCGCGCTCATCCACCACCCCGCGCCGGTGATGCTCGCCGACCTCACGTCCGATCCGCGCTTCTCCGGCTTTCCCGAGGGCCACCCGCCCATGCGCAACTTCCTGGGCGTGCCCATCAGCGTCGAGGGCGAGATCTTCGGGAACCTCTACCTCACGGACAAGCGCGGGGGCAGCGAGTTCAGCATCGCGGACCTCCACATGGTGAAGATCCTCGCCACCGAGGCGGGCATCGCGATCGGCAACGCCCGTGTGTACGACGAGGGCCGCCAGCGGATGCGCTGGATCGACGGCTCGGTGGCCGTCACGACCGCCCTGCTGTCGGGCAGCGACGCCGAGGACGCGCTGGCGGTCGTCGCCGAACAGGCGCGCAGGCTCGCGGACTCGGCGGCCGGGATCGTGCTGCTGCCGGACGGCGGCGGTGGCCTGGAGATGGTCGCGGTCTCCGCCGAGGACCCCACCGGCCTGCTGGGGACGGTGATACCGCCGCACAGCCCGGTCGTCTCCCAGCTGCTCGCCGGGGAACCGGTGTTCATCGACGACTCGGCCACCGACCCCCGCATGATCACGGGGGTGGCGCCGCGCTTCGGCCCGAGCATGCTCCTGCCGCTCAGGAGCGGCGACCGGGTGCTCGGCACGCTCGCCACGCCCCGGGCGCGCGGGGCCCGTCCGTACACGCCCGCCGAGCGGACCCTGGCCGCGCAGTTCGCCGCGCAGGCTGCGCTCGCCC
Source organism: Streptomyces albireticuli (assembly GCF_002192455.1). NCBI lineage: Bacteria > Bacillati > Actinomycetota > Actinomycetes > Kitasatosporales > Streptomycetaceae > Streptomyces > Streptomyces albireticuli. The sequence continues at coordinate 3,861,821 of NZ_CP021744.1, read as the reverse complement.
TGGTCCTGGCCGAGGCGCAGCGCGACCGTGAGCGGCTCGCCGTCTTCGAGGACCGCGACCGGATCGCCCGGGACCTCCACGACCTGGTCATCCAGCGGCTGTTCGCGACCGGCCTGATGCTGGAGAGCGCCCAGCGCCAGGCCGTCGTGCCCGAGGTGAAGGTGAAGGTCGGGCAGGCCGTCGACGAGCTCGACGTGACCATCCAGGAGATCCGTACGGCCATCTTCGCGCTCCAGCAGGGGCCCGCGGAGGCGCCCGCCGGGCTGCGCACGCGCGTCCTGCGGGAGCTCGGCACGGCGGCCGTGCCGCTCGGCTTCCAGCCTTCGGCGAGCTTCCTCGGCCCGGTCGACGCGAAGGTCGGCGAACTCACCGGCAAGAACCTCATCGCCGCGCTGCGCGAGGCCCTTTCGAACGCCTTCCGGCACGCGCGGGCGTCCCGGATGGAGGTCGTCGTCGACGCGACGGCCACGCTGCCGGACGGGCGCGAGGCCGTGCGGCTGACCGTGGCGGACGACGGCGTGGGCATCCCCGAGGGCGGGCGGCGCAGCGGCCTGCGGAACCTGGCCAAGCGGGCGGAGTCGCTGGGCGGATCGAGCTCGTACGGGCCGGGGCTGGGGGAGGACGGCGGCGGGACGCGCGTGGTGTGGGAGGCGCCGCTCTGAGCCCCGGGGGCCGTCCGGGGCCCGGTTCCGGGGCCGGGGGAGCGTTTTCCTCCGAACGGGCGCTCAGCGGGCGCGCCCGGCACCGCCCCGGGACACGATCGCGTTCATGCGACCCACCGCACGCGCGAACCACCGCACCGGGCCGCGCCGCCTCAGCCGTACCGGCGGCGTCGTCCTGTGCACCCTCTGCGCCGTCGCCGCGGCGCCCCTGGCCGCCCCCGGGCCGCCGTCCGCCGGGCAGCCGCCGGACCGGCCCGCACGGGTGACCTCCGAGGTGCTCCGGCTGGCGGAGGAGGCGGGGCAGGTCCGGCAGCGGTACGAGCGGGCGCAGCGGTCCGCCAAGGGGCAGCGGGCGCGGGCCGAGGAGCTCCGCCGGACGCTGCGGGTGCGAGGGGTCGTGCGGTCGGCGCTGCGCGACGACGCGGGCGCGGCGGCCCGCGCGCAGTACCGCACCGGCGGCTTCACCGTCGGCCTCGACGGCGAGGGCGGAGCCGCCGAGGAGGAGCTGGACGACCCGGTGGAGCTGGTGGCCCGCCAGGTGCCCGCCGTGCGCCGCCGGGCCCGCCTGGGGCGGATGCTCGTCGAGGAGGAGCGCACCAGCAGACGGCTGGAGGCCGAGGCCCGGTCCCTGGCGGCGGCCAGGCAGGACCTCGACCGGGACAGCGCCCGGCTGGGTGAGGCCATACGCACGCTGGAGGCCCGGCTGGCCGGTGCGCGGGACGAGCTCGACGAGGTGGCGCGGGCGGCCGTCGACAGCGGGGAGTGCGCGCCGCCGGACCTGGCGGGCGGCCGCTCCGGACCGGCCGTGGAGCGGGCGGCGGCGCGCTCGGCGCGGGCGGCGCGCGGGTGGACCCGGCCGGTGGTCTCGTACGAGCTCTCGGCGGGCTTCGGCGCGGGCGGCGCGAACTGGGCCGACGGGCACACGGGGCAGGACTTCGCCGTCCCCACCGGCACCCCGGTCCGCGCGGTCGGGGCCGGCACGGTGGTGGCGGCGGGCTGCGGGGGCCCGTTCGGCATCAGCCTGGTGGTCGAGCACGAGAACGGCTGGTACTCGCAGTACGCGCACCTGGCCGCCCCCTTGGCCGCGCCGGGGCGGCGGGTGCGCGCCGGGCAGTGGATCGGGCTGTCCGGGACCACCGGCAACTCCACCGGCCCGCACCTGCACTTCGAGATCCGCAGGACGCCGGAGTTCGGGTCGGCGGTCGATCCGGTGGAGTGGCTGGGCGAGCGCGGTGTACAGCTGTAGGCGTGTGCCGGCGTCCGCCGGCGTCTGTGGCGTCGCCCTTACGGTCCTACGGTGCCGCCGGGTGTCAGGCCGCCCCGCGCGCGTGCAGGAGCTGTTCTATGACCAGGGCGACGCCGTCCTCGGTGTTGGCGGCGGTGTGGTGCGCGGTGACGGCCAGCACCTCGGGGTGGGCGTTGGCCATCGCGTACGCGGTGCCGGCCCAGCCGAGCATCTCCAGGTCGTTGGGCATGTCGCCGAAGGCCACGACCTCCTCGGGGGCTATGCCGCGCAGGTCGCAGCAGCGCGCCAGGGTGCTGGCCTTGCTGACGCCGACGGCGCTGATCTCCAGGAGGGCGGTGGGGCTGGAGCGGGTGAACTCCCCGTGCGCGCCTCCCGCCTTACGGGCCACGGTGAGGAATTCGTCGGGGCCGAGCCCGGGGTGGTGCGCCAGCAGCTTGAGGATCGGGTCGGTATACCCGGAGTCCTCGGCCAGCAGTTCCTCGGCGGGGGCGATCACAGCGCCCGGGTCGAGGAAGAAGGGCGGGTACTCCGGCTCGTAGTGGATGCCCGTGGTGTGCTCGACGGCGAACGAGGCGCCCGGGGCGGCGGCGCGCACGGCGTGGACGATGGCGAGGGCCTCCTCCCGCGGCAGCGGGCGGACCTCGACGAACCGCCCGCCGTCGTGGAGATCGACGACCGCGGCGCCGTTGGCGCAGATGGCCAGGCCGTGCCCGTGCACGTGGTCGCTGACCACGTCCATCCAGCGGGCCGGGCGACCGGTGACGAAGAAGACCTCGATGCCGGCGGCCTCCGCGGCGGCCAGGGCGGCGACGGTGCGGTCGGAGACCGTCTTGTCGTCGTGCAGCAGGGTGCCGTCGAGATCGGTGGCGATCAGCCTCGGGGTCGCGGCTGGGCGGCCTGCCGCCGGGGTGTCGGGCTGCTCGATAGCTGAAGTCACGGTTCCCATTCTCGTCCACAGAGCGGTCGGTTCGCACAGGCGTGCGCCCGAGCGCGCGCCTGAGCCGGTGACGCGACCGGCTCCTTCGCCCGCGCCTGTGTCATACCCCGTGCATAGGCTCTTGTCATACCCGGCCCGTAGGCTCGGGGTCATGCGACTGAGCACCGTGATCCTTCCTGACCGCCGCTGGTCCGAGGGCGGCCGCGAGAACTGGCAGCGAGCCGAGGCGCTGGGCTTCCACACGGCGTACACCTACGACCACCTGTCCTGGCGCACCTTCCGGGACGGCCCGTGGTTCGGCGCCGTGCCCACCCTGACCGCCGCGGCGACCGTCACCTCCCGGATGCGGCTGGGCACGCTCGTCACGTCGCCGAACTTCCGCCACCCCGTCACCCTCGCCAAGGAGCTCATCTCCCTGGACGACATCGCGGGCGGCCGGATCACGCTGGGCATCGGCGCCGGCGGCTCCGGATTCGACGCCACCGCGCTGCTCAAGGGCGGCGAGGAGCCGTGGACCCCGCGGGAGCGGGCCGACCGCTTCGCCGAGTTCGTCCCGCTGCTGGACCGGCTGCTCACCGAGGACGTCGTCTCGCACGAGGGCACCCACTACTCGGCGTTCGAGGTGCGGAACATCCCCGGCTGCGTCCAGCGCCCCCGGCTGCCCTTCGCGGTGGCCGCCACCGGCCCGCGCGGGCTGCGGCTCGCCGCCCGCCACGGCCAGGCGTGGGTGACCACGGGTGACCCGAAGCTGTTCGAGACGGGCACCCCGGAGCAGTCCAGGGCGGCCATCGCCGGGCAGGTCGAGCGGCTCGGCGTGGCCTGCGCGGAGATCGACCGGGACCCCGCCTCCCTGGACAAGATCCTGCTCACGGGCTTCACCCCGGACCGGCCGCTGGACTCCTTCGACGCCTTCGTCGACTTCGCGGGCTCGCACGCCGAGCTCGGCTTCGACGAGATCGTCGTGCACTGGCCGATCGCGGGCTCGTTCTTCGAGTCCGACCCGGCGGTCTTCGAGAAGATCGCCACGGACGGGCTCGCGCAGCTCACCTCCTCCTGAGGGCCCAGGGCCGCCCCTGAGCGCTCGGGGGCGGGTTCCGGCCCCCGAGCGGCCCCGGCCGCCCCCGGGCCCCCCAGCGGCACGCACGGGCGTCGTCCGGGTGCCGGTGGCGGGGCCGCCCGGGGGCCGCGGCGGCCCTTTACCCCGCCCACAGCCGGTGGCGAGGGAGAATCGGGGCAGAGGCATTCATCGGGGGCTCTCCCGCCGGGGCCCTGTCAGGGGGAGCGCTCCGCGGAGCCTGGAGGTACCCCATGTCAGACACCCGATTCGCGCCCGACCGGGGGCTGACCACCCGCATGGTGGGCACGATGTTCTTCATCGGACTGCTCTACGTGGTCTTCGTGGGTGTGCTGGTGGCCCTGCTGCGCGGGGCCTGGCCGATCGTGCTGGTCCTCGCGGGCGGCCTGTTCGTCGCCCAGTTCTGGTTCAGCGACCGCATCGCGGCCTTCAGCATGGGCGCCCGCGAGGTGACCCCGGAGCAGGCGCCCGAACTGCACGGCGCCGTCGACCGGCTCTGTGCCCTCGCGGACATGCCCAAGCCCCGGGTGGCCGTCGCCGACAGCGACGTGCCGAACGCCTTCGCCACCGGCCGCAACCGGAAGAACGCCCTGGTGTGTGCCACCACCGGGCTGCTGCGCCGGCTGGAGCCCGAGGAGCTGGAGGGCGTCCTCGCCCATGAGCTGTCCCATGTCGCCCACCGCGACGTCGCCGTCATGACGATCGCGTCCTTCCTGGGCGTGCTGGCCGGGATGATCACCCGCGTCGGGCTGTGGGGCGGCCTGCGCCGGGTCGGCGGGCGGGACAACAGCACCGCCGTCCTCGTGGTGCTGATCCCGCTGATCAGCGCGGTCGTCTACGCCATCAGCTTCCTGCTCACCCGGCTGCTGTCCCGCTACCGCGAGCTGTCCGCCGACCGCGCCGCCGCGCTCCTCACCGGGCGGCCCTCGGCGCTGGCCTCGGCGCTCACGAAGGTCACCGGGCAGATGGCCCGGATCCCCACGCGCGACCTCCGGCAGGCCGAGCCGTTCAACGCCTTCTACTTCGCGCCCGCCTTCGCCAAGGACAGCCTGGGCCGGCTGCTCTCCTCGCACCCGACCCTGGAACAGCGGCTCGACCAGCTCGGCCGGATCTCGGCCCAGCTGGGCCGGGCGTGACGGAAGGAGCCCGTGCGCCGTGGGATTCCTCGACACCCTCCTCGGCCGCAGCAAGCCGGTGCGGCCGGACCTCGACCAGCTCTTCGCGTTGCCCTCGGCCGCTGTCACCCTCCAGGCGGGGGCCGGACTCACCCCGACGGGCCGGGGATCGGTGTGCTTCGCGAGCGTGGAGGGCGGTGCCTTCGCCCGTATCCAGCAGGACGTACGGGAGCTGCTCGACGCCGACACCGGGCGGGGCGGCGTGCCCGTGGAGTTCAGCCGGGACGTGTACGGCTACACGTGGCTGCTGGTGCGGCGGCCCGCGGACGCGGACGGGACGGTGGCGCTCGTCAACGATCTGCACGCGGTCAACACGCTGCTCCAGGAAGGGGGTTTCGGCCCGCAGCTGCTCTGCTCCCTGCTGGGGTTCCGCGACGCGGACCGGCGCGCGCTGGCCCTCGTCTACCTCTACAAGCGCGGCTCCTTCTACCCCTTCGCCCCGGTGGCGGGCGAGAAGCGGGACAACGGGCTGGAGCTCCAGGTCCGGGCGCTGCTGGGCGACGATCTGCGGATCGAGGAGGACCTGGGGCGGTGGTTCCCGGTGTGGGGCGCGCCCGGCCTGTGAACGGCGTGGGACGACCGTCCGCGGTGCCCGGGAGTCGCCGGCCGCGGCGCTCAGGTGCCGCCGTCCCCGGGGAGCATGCCGTCCATCGTCCGGGCCAGGACCTCCCGCTCGGCGGCGGCCGCGATGAACGCCCCGACGTGCTCCGCGCCCACCAGCTCACGGACCGCCTGAACGGTCCCGGCGGGGAGCCGGACGGGTTCGCGGGCGGCGCCGGCGGGTGTACGGGGCGGTGCGGGGGGCGCGCCCCGGGAAGGTTCCGTGCCCGCCGCCGCGCCTTCGCCCGCCGCTGTCAGGGCCTCGGTTGCCTCGGATTCCTCCCATGCCTCGGATCCACCCGGCGCCTCAGGGCCCCCGGACGCGACCGCGGCGCCCAGGTGGTGGCGCAGATAGCGCGTGGCCAACGCCCGCATGGCGCGGGCGAGTTCCGCGTCCACGGTCTGCTGGGCCAGCGGCCGTAGCCGGCGGACCAGTGAGGCGGCCTCCGCGGCCGCCTCGTCGCTCGGGGGTGGTCGAAGTATTGATGGAATATATGTTCGGTCGTGAAGTCGAGGAAGCGGCCCGCGATGTACTCGACCTGGGTGCGCAGTTCGCGCAGGTGGCCGGAGATGGCGAGCAACGGCACTCCCGCCTTGTGCAGTTCGACGGCGACGGACAGCTCCCGTGGGCTCGGCACGAGGAACGCGTCCCGTGTGTCCGGCAGGCGGACGAGCACCCCCAGCTCCACGGCGTCGTCGACGGCCGCGTCGTCCTGCTCGCCGCCGAAGCGCCGGTCCAGCTCCGCCCGGGTGATCCGCTCGGCCGTCTCGTCGCTCCACGGCCCGTCCACCTCGGTGACCAGGCCGAGCACACCGCCGAGCCCCCGGCCCGCGTCCCAGGCCTCCAGGAGCTCCTTGATGCTCGCCAGGGTGTAACCGCGGTCGAGCAGGCCCGAGATCTGGCGCAGCCGTGCCAGATGGGTGTCGCGGTAGACATTGGCCCGGCCGCGCCGCTCCGCCTTGGGGAGCAGCCCGCGGTCCTGATAGGCCCGGATCGTCCGGACCGTGGCCCCGCTGCGGTGGGCCAGGTCCTCGATGCGGTACTCACCCGCGCGGCGTGACGTCCCTCCGGCTGATCCGGCCGGCCCGGTCTCTCCCGGCCCTCCGGCCCGTGCCGGCCGCTGCTGCTTCACAGGGTGCTCCTCACCGGCCTACGAGGCGGCCGCGCGGCCGATCGCGCCCGCCGCGGACCGGGCTCCGGGCGACGTCGCCAGGTAGGCGACGGCCTTGCGCAGCGAGCCCTCCCGCGAGGGGTGGTACGACCGCCGCAGATAGCGCGGCACCGCCGCGCCGAGCTCCCGCCAGCTGGGCAACAGCCCTTTCGCCACGGCTCTGTTGTGATTGCGCATGGTGTAGCGTAGGCGGCCCACGAGCCGGGGGTCGTTGCGGAGCAGGTACGCCGCTCCCCACCCCCACAGGTAGAAGAGGATCGGCGCGGTGATCGCCATGCCGAGGACCCGCCGGGCGTAGCGCCCCGGGTCCTCGCCGCCGCAGTGCTCGTACATGTCGAAGGCGACCGACCGGTGTTCGACCTCCTCCGCGCCGTGCCAGCGCAGGAGGTCCAGCATCACGGGGTCCGGTCCGGCCCGGTCCAGGCCGTCCGCGTCGAGCACCCAGTTCCCGAGGACGGCCGTGAACTGCTCGGTCGCGGCGATCACGCTGAGCCGGAAGCGCAGCCACTCCCGGTCGGTGAGCGGCATGCCGAACGGGGGCCGCTCACCGAGCAGGACGTCGAAGAGGAAGTCCACGTGCCGGGTGTACGGGCCGGTGTCCAGGCCCTGCCGGGCGAGGTGGTCGAGCACATACGCGTGCTGCACGCTGTGCGTGGCCTCCTGGCCCATGAACCCCTTGACGTCCTTCAGCAGGGCAGCGTCCCGCACGAGCGGGAGGGCCTCCTTGAAGACCTTGACGAACCACCGCTCCCCGGCCGGCAGCAGCAGATGCAGGACGTTCATCACATGGGTGGCGGTGGGCTCGTCCGGAACCCAGTGCAGCGGCGTGCCGTCCCATTCGAAGGAGACGCGCCGCGGCGCTATGGAGTGCGCCACGGCGTGGCCGGTGGGCTGGCTGTCGGTCATCTTCTGCTCCTCTGCGGGGCCACCAGGAAGGTGATGGGGGCCGCGGGCCGGCTACAGCGGGAGGTCGATCCGCGCGAGGGCGCGCAGCAGCCGCGGTGTGAAACGGGACATGAGGCGCAGGCCGTGGGCCTCGGGTGTGACCGGGACGACCGCCCGGTCGCGGAGGACGGCCCGCAGGACGGCGTCGGCGACCTTCTCCGGCGGGTAGTTGCGCCGGCCGTACAGCCGCACCGCCTTCTTCCGGAGCCGCCGCTGCTCCTCCTCGGACACGCCCGTGAAGCGCGCGGTGGCCGTGATGCCGGTGTTGACGATGCCGGGGCAGATCGCCGTGACACCGATGCCCCGGCCGGCCAGCTCGGCGCGCAGGCACTCGCTGAGCATCAGCACGGCCGCCTTGGACGTGCTGTAGGCGGTGAGGAACCTCGACGGCTGAAAGGCGGCCGCCGAGGCGGTGTTGACGATATGACCGCCCTGCCCGCGCTCGGCCATCTGCCTGCCGAAGACCCGGCAGCCGTGGACGACTCCCCACAGATTGACGTCGAGGACCTTCCGCCACTCCTCGGCCGAGGTGTCCAGGAAGGCGCCGGCCAGGCCGATGCCGGCGTTGTTGACCAGGATGTCCACCACGCCGTGCTCGGCGGCGACCTTGGCGGCCAGCTTCTCCATGGCCGCCTCGTCCGCGACGTCGACGGTCTCGGCCGCCGTCTCGGGCGCGCCCAGCAGCCGGGCCATCTCCGCCGTGCGCACCGCGCCCTCGGGGTCGCGGTCGACGGCGATCACGCGCGCGCCGGCCTCCGCGAAGGCGAAGGCCGTCGCCCGGCCGATGCCGCTCGCCGCGCCCGTGACCAGCACCAGCCGACCGCCGAACGCCTGGGCGTACGGCCCCGCGGGCGCCGGGGCGGGGCCGGCCGGGCCCCCGGCGCCGCGTTCCCGCTCCGTGACGAACCCGGCGATCCAGGCCGACACCTGGTCCGGCCGGGAGCGCGGCACCCAGTGCTTCGCGGCCAGGGTGTGCCGCACCAGACCGGGCGCCCACTCCTCCAGGCCGTCGTAGAGCCGGTCGGACAGGAAGACGTCCCCCGTCGGTGTGATCAGCTGGACGGGCGCGTGGGCGTACGCGTCGGTGCGCGGGCGGTGCATACGGGCCCGGACGTTGTCGCGGTACAGCCAGGCGCCGTGCGCCGCGTCCGTCGGCAGCGACGCCGTCGGATACCCGTCGGCGGGCAGCTTCTCCAGCCGCGCGAGGATCTTCGGCCACTGCTTCAGCAGCGGCCCGCGCATGAGGGCCTCCGGCAGCGCCGGGGTGTGCAGCGCGTACACGTACCAGGACCGGGCGCTCTGGCCCAGGAGCTGGGCCACCCGGCGCGGGGTCGGCCGGGTGGCGCGCCGGCGCAGCCAGAGCGCCAGGTGGTCGAGGGAGGGGCCGGAGATCGACGTGAAGGACGCGATCCGCCCCTCGGTGCGGCGCGCCGTGGTGAACTCCCAGCCCTGCACCGAACCCCAGTCGTGCCCCACCAGGTGCACGGGGGCGTCGGGGCTCACCGCCTCCGCCACGGCCAGGAAGTCGTCGGTGAGCTTCTCCAGCGTGAAGCCGCCCCGCAGCGGCCGCGGCGCCGTGGAGCGCCCGCAGCCCCGGACGTCGTAGAGCACCACGTGGAAGCGGTCCCGCAGCCGCTCGGCGACCTCGGACCACACCTCCTTGCTGTCCGGATAGCCGTGCAGCAGCACCACCGTGGGGCGCGAGGTGTCACCCAGCTCCTGGACGCACAGCTCGATCCCGCCCGTGCGGACCCACCGCTCGCGCGCGCCTTCGGTCCCTGCCCTCATGCGGCCCTCTCCTCCTGCCGGCGCCGCACGTGCGGCAGATCGTCGTCCAGCCAGAACGCGCTCTCCTCGGGGTCACGGGAGTCGGTGACCACCAGGAGCTCCTCGAACTTCGCGCCCACGCCCCGGAAGCCGAGGTGCGGTTCCACGGCCCACATGCCGGGGGCCGGCGGGTGGTCGGAGAAGCGGTGCGGGCTCCACAGCGGCGACCAGCCCTCCCGGTGGCCGCGCACAGCGTCCGAGGCCAGCCCCCGCAGCGCCTGGGTGCCGAACCCGAACACCCGCGGCGACCAGCGGCGCTCCCGGACCCGTCCCACCTTGTGCGCTATCACCCCGAAGGGGTACGCCCGGTGGCGGTTGGCGAGGCCCTGGCGCACCATGAGGCGGTCCACGTCCTCGTAGATCTCCCGGAGCGGGCGGCGCTCGCGCACCTCGCGCAGGATCAGCTCCCGGTGCTCCCGCAGATCGGCCGTCAGCCGCTCGTGCAGGGGGTGGGGCCCGAGGCAGCCCGCGTAGCCGATGTCGGCCGTGAAGCCCCGGTGCACCGGGGCCATGTCGAGGATGAACGGCATCCCCGGCTCCAGCCGCCGGTCCGTGGGGAAGAACTGGAGCGGCACCCGGAACCCCACGAACGCCGTGCGGTCCCCGAACCACGCGAAGGGGAGGTGGAACCAGTCGCGCACACCACGCTCGCGCAGCCACGCGCGCTGCATCCGGGCCGCCTCGCGCTCGGTCACCCCCGGTCTCAGCTGGGCGGCGACCTCCTCCGCGCAGTCGTAAGCGAGGCGCTGCACTTCCTTGAACCCCCGCTGATCCGCGGTCAGTTCCCGAGCCGTTGCCGAGGCCATCGCCGTCCCGCCGTTCCCTAGGGCCGCACGCCGGTACACGTTCCACAACTTGACACTGATGAATGTGACAATGCCCCGCGGCTGCGTCAAGAGTTGTGCACGGCCTGTGGATAACTTTCGGTAACCCGGCGGAGGATGCCCAGGGCCTCGATGATCAAGACGGCGCCCCGCTCACCCACTTCCGTCGATCATGACGGCGCCTCCGCCCGGCGGTCCCCGTCGCTCACGACAGCGCCCCGCCCGCCGGCCCCCGATGATCATGGCGGCCCCGCTCCCCGGCCCTCCTCCCCTACGGGGGTGTCAGACCTGAGGACTACGCACATCCAGCCATCCGGTCTGACGCCCTCTGTGGCGGGCGCCACTACCGTCGAAGACGTGACTGTGATCGCTACCGAAAGCCTCAGCAAGCGGTTCCCCCGGGTGACCGCGCTCGACCGGCTGTCCGTCGACATCACGCCGGGCGTGACCGGCCTGGTGGGTGCCAACGGAGCCGGCAAGTCCACGCTGATCAAGATCCTGCTCGGGCTCTCCCCGGCCACCGAGGGCCGCGCCAGCGTGCTCGGCCTCGACGTCGCCACCGAGGGCGCCGCCATCCGGGAGCGGGTCGGCTACATGCCCGAGCACGACTGCCTGCCGCCCGACGTCTCCGCGACCGAGTTCGTCGTCCACATGGCCCGCATGTCCGGCCTGCCGGCCACCGCCGCGCGCGAGCGCACCGCCGACACGCTGCGCCACGTGGGCCTGTACGAGGAGCGCTACCGCCCCATGGGCGGCTACTCCACCGGCATGAAGCAGCGGGTCAAGCTGGCCCAGGCGCTCGTCCACGACCCGCAGCTGGTCCTGCTCGACGAGCCGACCAACGGCCTCGACCCGGTCGGCCGCGACGAGATGCTCGGCCTGATCCGGCGGGTCCACACGGACTTCGGCATCTCGGTCCTGGTCACCTCGCACCTGCTGGGCGAGCTGGAGCGCACCTGCGACCACGTCGTGGTCATCGACGGCGGCAAGCTGCTGCGGTCCTCGTCCACGGACGACTTCACCCAGTCCACGGGCTCCCTCGCCGTGGAGGTCACCGACTCGGACGCCCGCCCCGACGGCACCGCCGCGCTCCTCGCGGCCCTCGCCGGGGCCGGCCTCACGGTCCGCCCGGCCGGCCGGACCGCCGACGGCGCGCCCGCCTCCGGCCGCGTCCTCCTCGTCGACGTCGTCGACGAGGGCACCTACGACACGGTCCGCGACGCCGTCACGGACCTCGGGCTCGGCCTGGTCCGCATGGAGCAGCGCCGCCACCGCATCGCGGAGGTCTTCCGGGACGAGACCGAGGACGAGGCCACCGCCGCCCCGGCGGACCCGGCCACCGGCGGCTGGGGCGCCGGCCGGCAGTGGGCACCCGCGGCCCAGCGCGACGAGCAGAACGAAGGCGCGCCCGATGCCGCCTGAGACCACCACGGCGCCCACCCAGGACGTCATCCACAACATCGGCTACCGGAACTACTCCGGCGCCCGCCTCGGCCGCGCCTACGCCCGCCGCTCGCTGTTCTCGCAGAGCCTGCGCGGCGCGTACGGCCTCGGCCGGTCGGCGAAGTCCAAGGTCCTGCCGATGATCCTGCTCGGCGTCATGTGCGTCCCCGCCGCCATCATGGTGGCGGTCGCCGTGACGACGAAGATGAACGACCTGCCGGTGGCCTACACCCGCTACGCGATCCTCCTCCAGGCCGTCATCGGCCTCTACCTCGCGTCCCAGGCCCCGCAGTCGGTCTCCCGCGACCTGCGCTTCAAGACCGTCCCGCTGTACTTCTCCCGCCCGATCGAGCGCGTCGACTACGTGGCGGCCAAGTTCGCGGCGATGGCCTCGGCGCTCTTCCTGCTCACCGGCGTGCCCCTGCTGATCCTGTACGTGGGCGCCCTGCTCGCCAAGCTGGACTTCGCCGACCAGACGAAGGGCTTCGCGCAAGGACTGGTCTCCGTCGCCCTGCTCTCCCTCCTCTTCGCCGGCCTCGGCCTGGTGGTCGCCGCGCTCACCCCGCGCCGCGGCTTCGGCGTCGCCGCGGTCATCGCGGTGCTGACGATCTCCTACGGCGCGGTCTCCACGATCCAGGGCATCGCCCTCGCCCGCGACAACACCGACGCCATCAGCTGGCTCGGACTGTTCTCGCCGATCACCCTGATCGACGGCGTCCAGACGGCGTTCCTCTCCGCCACGTCCGCCTTCCCCGGCGGCCACGGGCCGGGCACCGGCACCGGAGTCGTCTACGTCCTCGTCCTGCTCGCCCTGATCGCCGGGTCGTTCGGGCTGCTGATGCGCCGCTACCGAAAGGTCGGCCTGTGACCTCCCGCCCGTCGCCCGACCGCCACCCCTCAAGGAATGGGCTGCGCCCATGAGCACTGTCTCCATCGACAACGTCTCCCGCTGGTTCGGCAACGTCGTCGCCGTCAACGACGTCTCCATGACCGTCGGCCCCGGTGTCACCGGCCTCCTCGGCCCCAACGGCGCCGGGAAGTCCACCCTCATCAACATGATGGGCGGCTTCCTCGCCCCCTCCACCGGCACGGTCACCCTCGACGGCGCCACCATCTGGCGCAACGAGGGCGTCTACCGCCACATCGGGATCGTCCCCGAGCGCGAGGCGATGTACGACTTCCTCACCGGCCAGGAGTTCGTCCGCGCCAACGCCGAACTCCACGGCCTGGGCGCGAAGGAGGCGCAGCACGCCCTCGCCACGGTCGAGATGGAGTACGCCCAGGACCGCAAGATCGCGACGTACAGCAAGGGCATGCGCCAGCGCGTGAAGATGGCCTCCGCCCTGGTCCACCAGCCGTCCGTGCTCCTCCTCGACGAGCCCTTCAACGGCATGGACCCCCGTCAGCGGATGCAGCTGATGGAACTGCTGCGGCGCATGGGCGCGGAGGGCCGCACGGTGCTGTTCTCCTCGCACATCCTCGAAGAGGTCGAGCAGCTCGCGGCCCACATCGAGGTCGTCGTCGCGGGCCGGCACGCCGCCTCCGGCGACTTCCGCAAGATCCGCCGCCTGATGACGGACCGGCCGCACCGCTACCTCGTGCGCTCCAGCGACGACCGGGCCCTCGCCGCGGCCCTCATCGCCGACCCCTCCACGGCCGGCATCGAGGTCGACCTCAAGGAGGGCGCCCTGCGCGTCCAGGCCGTCGACTTCGGCCGCTTCACCACCCTGCTGCCGCGCGTCGCCCGCGCGCACGGCATCCGGCTCCTGACGGTCTCGCCCTCCGACGAGTCCCTGGAATCGGTCTTCTCCTACCTCGTCACGGCCTGAAAGGAGCCCTGGAGCGCCATGTACAACCGCACCGTCGCCCGGCTGACCTACCGGGGGCTCCTCGGCCGCCGCCGCGCCTTCATCCTCTTCGCGCTGCCCGCCCTCCTGATCGCCATCTCGGTCGTCATCCGCGTCCTGACCGGCGCCGACGACGACACCGCCGCGAACGTCCTGGGCGGCTTCGCGCTCGCCACGATGGTCCCGCTGATCGGCGTCGTCGCCGGTACGGGCGCGATCGGGCCGGAGATCGACGACGGCTCGGTGGTCTATCTCCTCTCCAAGCCCGTCAAGCGCCCCACGATCATCTTCACCAAGCTGGTCGTCGCCGTCGGCGTCACCGCGGTCTTCTCGGCGATCCCCACCCTGATCGCGGGCTTCATCCTCAACGGCAACAGCCAGCAGATCGCCGTCGCCTACGCCGTGGCCGCCGCGGTGGCCTCCGTCGCCTACAGCGCGATCTTCCTCCTCCTGGGCACCGTCACCCGCCACGCCGTCGTGGCCGGCCTGGTCTACGCCCTGGTCTGGGAGTCCCTCTTCGGCAGCCTCATCTCCGGCGCCCGCACCCTGAGCGTCCAGCAGTGGTCCCTGGCCCTCGCCCAGAAGATCGGCGCGGACGGCGCCATCACCTCGGACGTCGGCCTCCCCCTCGCCCTCGTCCTCCTCATCGGCGTCACCACCCTGGCGACCTGGTACGCCGGCCAGAAGCTCCGCACCCTCACCCTGGCCGGGGAGGAGTGACGGACCGTTCGCCCGGCGCGGCCTTACGGCGCGGCGCCCTCGGACCGGCAGTCGCCCTGGCGGCCGTGGCCGCGACAGTCGTCGCGGCCACGGCCGCCTGGCTGTTTCTCCGGGACGTCCGGGAACCGGAGCGGGCCGGGGGACGGTAAGGGGCGGGCTCCGTGGCGAGTGCCCCTTACCGTTCGTGGGCTACAGGCGGGACTCCAGGATCCGCGCTATGGCCATCTGCTCCGGTTCCAGCGCGACCTTCTCGCCCTCCTCGGTGTCCTCCACCTCCCACAGGGAGTTCTGGAGGACCCGGCCCAGCGTCCAGCGGGCGGCGCGGGCGCGGTCGAGGGAGAGGATCTCGGTCATCAGGTCGAAGCGGCGGAGCACCGCGCGTTCCACGTCGCCCGTGGCCGTGACGTCGTCCCAGCGGTCGCGGAGGGCGGGGAGGAGTTCGAAGCCGGGGTCGCCGACGAGGGGCTTGGGGTCGATGGCCAGCCAGGGCTCGCGGGGTGTGCCGGGCAGGGGGGCCAGGACGTTCTCGTAGTGCAGGTCCCAGTGCAGCAGGCGGTCGCCCGGTTCGGCGATCACCTCCCGCACGGCCTCGGCGCAGCGGTCGACGACGCGCCGGTGGGCGGTGTCGGTGATGTGGGGGAGGGCGCCGGGGGTATCGGCGAGCATCGCGCCCGCGATGTCCGCGAGCGGGCGCAGGCCGGCGGGGGCCGGGGTCTTCAGGAGCCGCGCGAGGAGCTCCGTAAGGACGCGCAGGGACGCCTCGTGGTCCTCCACGGCCAGCAGCGAGCGGTTCGCGTCCAGCCGCTCCAGGAGCATCGTGCCCGAGCCGGCGTCGTGGTCGAGCAGGGCCACGGCGCCGTCGCCGCCCCAGGCGCGCAGGGCGAGCGGCTCGCCCGCGCTCTCGTCGGTGACGGGCTGGAGCTTGAGCGCGGCCGGGGTGCCGTCCTCGCGCAGTACGGGCAGGACGAGCGCGACGAAGCCGTGCGAGGAGGGGCCGTCGGGCCGCAGCCGCCAGCGGTCGAGGAACTCCGCGGCCAGGTCCGGGAGGGCGGCGACCCAGGCGCGGCCCGCCTCCCCGTCGAACTCGTCGTGGTACGCGGCGAGCGTGGCGGGGACGGTGATGCGGGAAGGCACGTGCATGGCGGACGGACTCCTCACGACGGGTTCCACGGCTGTCGGCCAGGACCGTCGGACGGCTCCGGCCGCCGGACCCCGCGAACGGGAGGGGCGGCCGGGGCCGGCGGGGCCGGGACCGGCACGGGAGCCCCCGGAAGGAGCCTCCCGTCACCTCAACGTCTCAGATCCGCCGATCGCGCCCGGCGCCCAGACCCAGCAGCACCAGGCTCGCGCAGGCGACGAGGAGCAGCGCCACCGGCACCGTCCAGCTGTCCGTGACCTGGTGCACCGCGCCGAGCGCGAACGGGCCGACGGACGCCACCAGATAACCCCAGGTCTGCGCCATGCCCGAGAGCCGGGCCGCCGTGTGGGAGTCCCGCGTGCGCAGCACCATCATCGTCAGCGCGAGCCCCAGCGTGCCGCCCTGCGCGACGCCCATCAGGGTCGCCCAGAGCCAGGCACCGGCCACGGGCGCGACGAGCAGGCCGGTGACGCCCGCGGCCATCAGCGTCACGACGCCGAGCGCCAGCAGCCGCTGGTCGCGCAGCCGCCCGGCCAGGATCGGCACCACGAACGAGCCGGCCATCTGGACCAGCGTGTAGAAGGAGTAGACGAGGCCGGCCTCGCTCTTGCTCATGCCGCCGTCGGTGAAGATCGTCGGCATCCAGGCGATGCACACGTACGCGATCAGCGACTGCACGCCCATGAACAGCGTGACCTGCCAGGCGAGCGGGGTGCGCAGCAGCCCGCGCTCCGGCGCGGCGGGGCGGCGCTCCGTGGCCGCGGCCTCGCCGTGGTGGGTGCCGCGGCGCGCCAGGACCGCCTGGGGCAGCCAGACGACGGCGGCGACGGCCGCGAGCAGCGCCCAGGAGACCAGGGACCCCTGCCAGCCGCCGAGGGCTTCCTCCAGCGGCACGGCGGAGGCCGCCGAGACGGTGGCGCCGAGGATCATCGCGGTGGAGTACAGGGCGGTCATGCTCGCGGCCCGCTCGGGGAAGTCCCGCTTGATCAGGCCCGGCATCAGGACGTTCAGCAGGGCTATCGCCGTGCCGACGAGCGCGCAGCCGACGAACAGCGCGACGACGGGCGGCGCCACGCGCAGCAGGATGCCGCCGCACAGCAGCACGAGCGCGCCGCACAGCACGGCCTCGGTGCCCCAGCGACGGGCCAGCTTGGGCGCGACGATCGAGCCGAGCCCCATGAAGACGAGGGGGATGGTCGTCACCAGGCTGCTCGCGGTGGCCGCCAGGTGGAAGTGGTCGCCGATCTCGCCGACCAGCGGCGACACCCCGGCCAGCGCCGCCCGCATGTTGAGCGAGGCCAGCACGATGCCGAGGAGCACCAGCGCGGGGTGGGCGCGCAGCCGCCGCCGCGCGGCCGCCACGGGAGGCGCGGGCGCCAGGTCCTCCTCCGCGTCTATCAGGGGTGCTTGGGGCCTCGGCTCCGACATGGGTGATCTCTCCAGGGGGTGCGGGGAACGGTGGAAGAGGAGACGGGTCAGCTCTCCGGGAGCAGGGACTCCACGGCCCGCTTGGGCCGTTCGAGCAGCAGCCGGGCGGCCCGCGCGGCCGCTTCGGGGTCGCCGGAGGCGATGGCGGTCATCAGGTCGTGGTGGTCGCCGTGGATGATGCGCGGCATCTCGCGGTCGCCGAGCGCGGTGACGAGCGCCTCGCGCACCGAGCTGCTGAACCAGCTGTACGTCGCGGTCAGCGCGCTGTTGTGGGCGGCCTCCACGACTGCCCGGTGGAAGGCGACGTCGTGGTCCGCGTAGAGCTCCAGGCTGCCGGAGTCCGGCTGGCCGTCGGGGTCCTCGAAGGCGGTCTGGGCGTCCAGGGCCGCCCGCATCCGCTCCAGGTCGGCGGGCTCGTGGCGCACCGCCGCGAGGCGCGCGGCCTCGACCTCCAGGGCGATGCGCAGCTCCAGGACGTCCCGTACGCCGGCGCGCTGCACTCCGCGCATGATCTCGGCAGGGTCGGCCATGGAGACGACGAAGGTGCCCTCGCCCTGCCTCGAACGGAGCATTCCGGCGTGGACGAGCACCCTTACGGCCTCGCGGACGGTGTTCCGCCCGACCTGGAGCTGCTCGGCGAGCGCGTGCTCGGTCGGGATGCGCTCGCCGACCCGCCATTCGCCGGCGCCGACCTGGGCGCGCAGCTGATCCACGACGGTGTCCACGAGGGACTGCCGTCCCGCCGCCCGCAGTGCCATCCCGTGTTCCTCCGAAGCTTTATTCTCCCGGTTGCCCAGTCATCCTACAACTGCACCCCGAGGGCACCCCGGCTACCGTCGTAAGAGTGAAGGCAGACGCCGCCCGCCTGCGCTCCGCCGTGAGCTCCTGGGTCCGGACCTCTCCCGGCACCCACATCTGGCTGCTGATCATCGGGGTGACCAGCCTGGTCATCGCCGCGGCCAGCCAGGACCTGGAGACCTTCCTCCTGCACCGCACCAGCAGCAACATCCACCAGCTGAACAAGCAGCCCGTGGAATCCCTGCTGATCAGCGGCTTCTGGATCGAGAACCCGTCCTCGTTCCTGCTCTACGCCGGGCTCTTCGAGCTCGTCCACGCCAACGTCGAACGCTGGATCGGCACCCTGCGCTGGCTGTTCGTCGTCGCCGTCGCGCACGTCGCGGCCACGCTCATCAGCCAGGACATCGTCATGCTGGCCATCCAGGACCACTCGCTGCCGCGCTCGATGAAGCACGTGGTCGACATAGGCGTCTCCTACGGGCTCGCCGCCGCGGCCGGCGTCCTCACCTACCGGGTGCCGCGCCCCTGGCGGTGGCTCTACGCCGCGAGCCTGGTGGCCTTCTTCGCCGTCCCGCTGTGCGCCGGCGGCACGTACACCGACATCGGCCACGCGGTGTCCGTGGCCATCGGCCTGGCCTGCGGCCGCCCGCTCTCGTACGGGCTGCCGACGTGGGACCTCGGCCGGGCGGAGGCGGCCCTGCGGAGGTGGCGGGGACGGACGAAGGCCGTCCCCGGCCCACCGGGGGACCCCGGCGGGCCGGACGCGGCCTTCGGTGAAGCGAAGGGCCTCAGGCGAACAGGCGCTCCAGGACGACCGCGATCCCGTCGTCCGCGTTCGACTCGGTGATCTCGTCGGCCACGGCCTTCAGCTCGGTGTGGGCGTTGGCCATGGCCACGCCGTGGGCCGCCCAGCCGAACATCGGGACGTCGTTGGGCATGTCGCCGAAGGCGATCGTGTCGGCGGCCTTCAGACCCAGCCGGCGCGCGGCCAGCGACAGGCCCGTGGCCTTGCTCAGGCCGAGCGGCAGCAGCTCGACGATGCCGGGGCCCGCCATCGTCACGCCCACCAGGTCACCGGCGACCGCCCGCGCGACCTCGGCCAGGCCGTCGTCGTCGAGGCCCGGGTGCTGGAGGTAGAGCTTGTTCAGCGGGGCGGCCCACAGCTCGGTGGTGTCCGTGACCGAGATGACCGGAAGGGGGCCCTCCTGGACGCGGTAGCCGGGGCCGACCAGCACCTCGCCGTCCATGCCGTCCCGGCTGGCGGCCAGGAACAGCGGGCCGATCTCCGCCTCTATCTTGGCGACGGCGAGCCCGGCGAGCTGCCGGTCCAGCGTCACCGACGTCAGCAGCCGGTGCTCACCCGCGTGGTAGACCTGCGCGCCCTGCCCGCACACCGCGAGGCCCTGGTAGTCCAGCGCCTCCAGGATGTGCTTGGTCCAGGGCACCGAGCGGCCGGTGACGACGATGTGCGCGGCGCCCGCCGCCGTCGCC
The DNA here is from genome assembly GCF_002192455.1 of Streptomyces albireticuli. Lineage (NCBI taxonomy): Bacteria > Bacillati > Actinomycetota > Actinomycetes > Kitasatosporales > Streptomycetaceae > Streptomyces > Streptomyces albireticuli. Next base: position 3,842,493 of record NZ_CP021744.1, on the reverse strand, counting down.
CGGGCGAGCGCGGCGCGGGTGCGCTCCGAGACGGTGTCGTCGGGGCGCAGCAGCGTGCCGTCGAGGTCGGTCGCGATCAGCCGGTACGGCAGCGGACCCGCGGGTGAGCCGGAGGAGGTCACTTGGCGACGGGCTCCAGGATCTCCCGGCCGCCCAGGTAGGGGCGGAGCACCTCGGGGACGCGGACCGTCCCGTCGGCCTGCTGGTGGTTCTCCAGGATCGCCACGATGGTGCGCGGGACGGCGCACAGCGTGCCGTTGAGCGTCGCCAGCGGGCGGACGTTCTTGCCGTCGCGCATCCGCACGGACAGGCGGCGGGCCTGGAACTCGTCGCAGTTGGAGGTCGAGGTCAGCTCGCGGTACTTGCCCTGGGTGGGGATCCACGCCTCGCAGTCGAACTTGCGGGAGGCGGAGGAGCCGAGGTCACCCGTGGCCACGTCGATCACCTGGAACGGCAGCTCCAGGCTGGTCAGCCACTGCTTCTCCCACTCCAGCAGGCGGGCGTGCTCCGCCTCCGAGTCCTCCGGCGCGATGTACGAGAACATCTCGACCTTGTCGAACTGGTGGACGCGGAAGATGCCCCGGGTGTCCTTGCCGTACGTGCCGGCCTCGCGGCGGAAGCACGGGGAGAAGCCGGCGTAGCGCAGCGGGAGCTGCGAGGCGTCCAGGATCTCGTCCATGTGGTACGCCGCGAGGGGCACCTCGGACGTGCCGACCAGGTAGAAGTCGTCCTTCTCCAGGTGGTAGACGTCCTGGGCGGCCTGGCCGAGGAAGCCGGTGCCCTCCATGGCGCGCGGCTTGACCAGCGCGGGGGTGAGCATCGGGGTGAAGCCGGCGGCGGTGGCCTGCGCGATGGCGGCGTTCACCAGCGCGAGCTCCAGCAGCGCGCCGACGCCCGTCAGGTAGTAGAAGCGCGAACCGGAGACCTTGGCGCCGCGCTCGACGTCGATCGCGCCGAGCGACTGGCCGAGCTCCAGGTGGTCCTTGGGCTCGAAGCCCTCGGCCGCGAAGTCGCGCGGGGTGCCGACGGTCTCCAGGACGGTGAAGTCGTCCTCGCCGCCGCGCGGCACGTCCGGGTGGACGAGGTTGCCGATCTGGAGCAGCAGGCGCTGCGCCTCGGCGGCGGCCTCGTCCTGCTCGGCGTCGGCGGCCTTGACGGCGGCGGAGAGCTCGCCCGCCTTCTTCAGCAGGGCGGCCTTCTCGTCACCGGAGGCCTTGGGGATGAGCTTGCCGAGCGACTTCTGCTCGGAGCGGAGTTCGTCGAAGCGGACGCCGGACGACCTGCGCCGCTCGTCGGCGGAGAGCAGCGCGTCGACGACGTCGACGTCCTCTCCACGGGCGCGCTGGGAGGCGCGCACACGGTCGGGGTCCTCACGAAGCAGGCGAAGGTCAATCACCCCACAAGGCTACCGTTGCGGGGACGATCACTCGACGCGATATTCCTCTACGTCCCATTTTGCCCTAGTTTAGGGTGGGTGGAAAAGGCTGTGAATAACGCCGTCGGCCGGGCCGTCGGAAAATGCGTGCGCATTTGATGAAAAGGGGCATAGAGGGGGGCGTGGCGGCGGGGGGCCGGTGATCGGCCTTGCGGGTGGCGGGAGTTGGGAAGGCCGTTGTCCACAGGAGTCGATACTTCCGTTTCTTTGTCCACAGGCTGTGCGTGAAATCTGTGGACGCCGGAATCAAACGTTCCGATCAGTTCCGTCCTGTGCCGAAGATTTGTAGGTCAAACCTCTCCGGCCCGCTCATTCGGGTGGTATTGCCTCGCCCTAAAGGGTTGTTTGGTGACATTCACCTGACGTTGCCGTGGCCTGGACCCTCTAAGGGGTGACCTAGGTGCTGTGGATGACGAGCCTGTAGTTAGAGAGATTTGTCGACCTTGACCGATTCGGACGGGCTTCGAGGTGCCTCGATCTGTCGACTTATCCCCAGGTCGAGATGAGTCTGTGGATAACTCCGCGGTTCATCCACACCGGGCCCCGGGAGGGGGCCCGTCCGCCCGTCGACCCCGTTAGCCCCGCCCGTCAGCCCCGGCCGTCCTGGCAGCGCGCGATCCAGTCCGCCGCCGCCGTGAAGTCCTCGTCCGACATCCCCCGCGCCGTCGGCGCCACCTCGGCCGGGTCGACCCCAGCGCGCGGATACGAGCCGAGGAACCGCACCTTCGGGCAGATCCGCTTGAGCCCCATCAGCGCCTCGGCCACCCGGCGGTCGGTGATGTGCCCCTCCGCGTCGATCGCGAAGCAGTAGTTGCCGATGCCCTCGCCCGTCGGCCGCGACTGGATGAGCATGAGGTTCACCCCACGGGACGAGAACTCGTGCAGCAACTCCAGCAGCGCGCCCGGGTGGTCGGCGCGCAGCCACACCACCACGGAGGTACGGTCCGCGCCCGTGCGCGCCGCCGGGCGGGCCGGGCGGCCCGCCAGCACGAAGCGGGTCTGCGCGTTCTCCGCGTCGTGGATGTCGGTGACCAGCGCCTCCAGCCCGTACGTCGCCGCCGCGAACTCACCGGCGAAGGCGGCGTCGTAACGCCCCTCCTGCACCAGCCGTGCGCCGTCCGCGTTCGACGCCGAGGACTCCCACAGCGCGTCCGGCAGGTTCGCCGCCAGCCAGTTGCGCACCTGCGGCTGCGCGACCGGGTGGCCGGTCACCGTCTTGATGTCGGAGAGCTTCGTCCCCGGCCGCACCAGCAGCGCGAACGCGATCTGGAGCACGACCTCGCGGTAGATCATCAACGGCGCGCCGGTGGCCAGTTCGTCGAGGGTCGCGGTGACCCCGCCCTCCACCGAGTTCTCGATCGGGACGAGCGCGGCGGCGGCCTCGCCGTTGCGCACGGCGTCCAGGGCGGCCGGCACGGAGACCATGGGGACGAGCTCCCGCGGGGCGGCCTCCGGCAGCGTGCGCAGGGCGGCCTCGGTGAAGGTGCCCTCGGGGCCGAGGTAGGTGTAGCGGCTGGCCGACATCACGCGATTTCCTCCGGGGGGTTGCCTTGGGCTTCGTCACGATACCGAGGGCCCGCGGCCGGCGGCTCCCGGACGGGGGCGGCCCCGGGACGGCCCGGCCGCGCTCCGAGTGGTGCCCCCGGGCCGAGGGGCGGGCCGTTCATGCCGCGGCCGGGGCTCCCGAGCGGGCCCGGACCGGGCCCCGGCGAGCGACTCCCGCCCGACCGGGGGGCAGAGCTCCGCGCCCCGGGCCCCGCCGGCGTCAGGGGCTGCCGGGCCCTGGGCCCCGCCCTCCGGCCGGGCCTTCCCGCCCGGCCGGCGCACGCCCGCGGCCGGCACGGCCCCCCTCGGGCCCGTGCCGCGCCCGGCCGGGCGTCCCGCGCCCGGTCGGCGTGCCTCCCCGCGGTGGCGGGGAGAAAGACGTCACCCCTCCAGCAACCGCTGCCCCACGTACTCGCCCGGCGCGCAGCCGCCCGGGACCGCGTACAGGCCGCTCGACTCGTGGCTGAGGAAGCGGGAGAGCCCGTCGCCGCGGTCCAGCTTGCGCTGCACCGGGACGAAGCCCTTCCCGGGGTCCGCCTGCCAGGCGATGAAGAGCAGGCCCGCGTCCGGGGCGCCGTCGTCGCGGTAGCCGTCGTGGAAGGAGAACGCCCGCCGCAGCATCGCGGCCCCCCGGTTGGACTCCGGGGCCGCGACGCGGATGTGCGCGTCGCCCGCGATCGCCAGCGAGCCGTCCGCGCCGATCTTCTCCAGGTCCACCGGGGTCGTCTCGGTGCCGCCCGAGAGGGGCGCGCCGTCGGACTTCCGGCGGCCGATGACCTTCTCCTGGCGCGCGAGCGACAGGTGGTCCCAGCTGTCGAGCAGCATCCGGATGCGCCGGACCACGGCGTACGAGCCGCCGGCCATCCAGTCGCCGGAGTCGTCCGGGACGAAGACCCGGGCGGCGAAGTCGGGGTCCGACGGCTTCGGGTTGTTGGTGCCGTCGATCTGGCCCATCAGATTGCGGCCGGTCATCGGCTTCGCGGTGGCGCCCGGCGCCCGGTTGAAGCCGTTCATCTGCCAGCGGGGCCGTGCCGCGTCCCCGGCCTGCTTCTGGAGCACCCGCAGCGCGTGGAAGGCGACGAGCGGGTCGTCCGCGCCGATCTGCACCCACAGGTCGCCCTCGCCGCGCTTGGCGTCGAGCGCGTCGGCGGTGAAGACGGGCAGCGGCTCCAGGGCGGCGGGCCGCTTCGCGGCCAGGCCGGTCCGGTCGAAGAAGGTGCGGCCGAAGCCGAAGGTGACGGTCAGGGATGACGGGCCCGCGTCGAGGGCGATGCCGGTGTCGTCGCCCTTGGGCGGCTCGCCCGCGGTCAGCTCCGCGGCCGTCGCCGACCAGCGGCGCAGCAGGGCGGCGGCGGCCTTACGGTCGGCGCCGGGCGCCAGGTCGAAGGCGAGCAGGTGGCCGTGGGCCTGCGCGGGGTCGGCGATCCCGGCCTGATGTTTCCCGTGGAACGGCACGGCCTTGGTGCCGACGCCGGAGAGCTCCGCCGGGGTCCCGCGCGCGGCCTCGGCCGCGAGCGCGCCACCGGCGCCGCCCACGACCAGCCCGGCCGCGCCGACGGCCCCGGCGGAGCCGAGCAGCCGCCGCCGGCTCATGCCCCGGTCCCGCCCGGCCGCCGGGCTCTCCGCCCGCGCCGTCTTCTCTGCCTGTCCAGCTCGTTCAGCCATCAGTTGATCTTCACGTTCCTGAGTTCCGTGATCTGGTCGATGTCGGAGGTCCGTACGGTCAGGGTGAGCCGCCACTCGCCGGCCATGGGGAGCTGGAGGCCGGTGGCCCGCCAGCGGCCCGCGGAGAGACGCTCCAGCGGGGCGCGCAGCGGACCGATCTTCTTCCGGGGCTCCGTGAAGGAGACCTCCAGCTGCGGTACGTCGACGGGCTTGCCGTCCGGGCCGGCCACGCGGACGTCCAGGGTGTTGTCGCCCGAGCGCGCCGGGTCGATCCGCACGGTGGCCGTGCCGCGGCCGCCCGGACCGCCGGTGTCGTACGGGATCCGCACCTCGGCCGGGCCGGCGGCGGGTGCCGTGGCCCGGGTGCCGCCGGCCGCCCCCGCCTCCCGCTGCTCGGTCTCCGCGCGGCCCGGCTGGGTGCCGGTGAGCATCGTGGTGACGACGAGGAGGATCACGGCGATTCCGGTCTCGGCGAGGACGGTGCGGCGCAGTCCGCTGCGGCCCTCGTCCGCGTCGCGCCGCCGCTTCCCGGCGGCCTTGGTGAGCGCGGCCTGCTGCCGGGCCAGCTGGGCGGCCCGCTCGGGAGAGGCACCGCCCTTGCCGGCGGCCGGGGCCTTCGGGACGGGCCTGGCCTTCCGCGGCTCCGCGCGGTCCGTGAGCCGGCCCGTCCAGCGCCGGGAGAAGAAGGCCGCCCCGACCAGGACGGCCACCAGGCCCGCCTTGATCAGCAGCAGCCGCCCGTACTCGGTGCCGGTGAGCGCGCCCCACGAGCCGACCTGCCGCCAGGACTGGTAGAGCCCCGTCGCCACCAGCACGCACACCGAGGCGAAGGCGAGCCGGGAGAAGCGCCGCACGGCCGCGCCGGGGACCGGGTCCCCGGCCCACAGGGTGGCCAGCAGGGCCGCCAGCCCGCCCAGCCACACCGCGACGCCCAGCAGGTGCAGGACATCGACCGGCATCGCCAGCCAGGTCTGGAGCCCGGCCGACGCGTGCTCGGCCATCGCCCAGGTCGCGGCCAGCCCGGTGGCGACGACCGTGCCGCCGATGCCGAGCCCGAACGCGACGTCCCGCCGCTCCTGCCCGGTGCGGCCGTCGTCCCCGCGGGCGAACGAGCCGAAGAGGACGGCCAGGAAGACCGCGGCGGCGCTCAGCAGCAGCAGCCGCGACAGCAGCGCCGCGCCCGGCTTGGTGTTCAGCACGTCGCCGAGCAGCGACAGGTCCAGAGCGGAGCCCGGCCCCTTGCCGCTCGTGTACGCGCCGCGCAGCAGCAACAGCGCGGCCGTCGAGGCGAAGAGGGCGACCCAGCCGCCCACCGCGACCCGCTGGACGGGCCGCGAGGAGCGGCACACGCCCGCGAAGACGCAGCCGCCGACGAGCAGCGCGAAGCCGGCGTACGCGGCGTACCGCGCGGTGCCGTACATCCAGCCGACGGTCGGGTCGACCTGGGCGGTCGTCACCTTGGCGGCCGTCTTCGACGGCGCGCCGACGGAGAAGGTGAAGGCCCCGGCCACCGGATGGCTGTCCGCGGAGACGGCCTGCCAGGCCACCGTGTACGTACCGTCCACGAGCCCGGTGCGCAGTCCCACGGACGCCGTGCTCGACTTGCCGTCCACGTGCGTGGGCCGGCCCTCGTCGACGCGCTCGCCGCGCGGGTCGAGGACCCGCACGGAGTCGGCGCTCAGCAGCACCCCCTCGGAGAAGGTCAGCGTGACCCGCTGGGGGGCGGCCGGCACCACCGAGCCGGTGGCGGGGTCGGTCGCGGTCAGCGCGGCGTGTGCCGACGCGGTGCCCGCGCCGGGTCCGAGCGCGCACAGCAGCGCGGCGAGCAGCGCCCCGAGGAGGGGCAGCAGCCGTCCGGCGGTCAGGGTCCTCATCGCATCCTCGTCGGTCCGCTCAGCCCTGGGGGCGGAAGGTGGTGGACTCGACCGGCACCTGGACCTTCACGGCACCGGTCGTGGCGAAGTGGAGCGTGAACTCGATCTTCTCGCCCACCTTCGGCTTGTGCCCGAGCTTGCCGAGCATCAGGTGGGTGCCACCACGGGTGAGCTTCAGCTCGCCCTTCGCCGGCACCTCCAGCTTCGCCGCGTGCTTCATCTGCGAGCCCTCGGTGGTGTGCATGGTGATGTCGCCCGAGAGCGGGCTGGTGACGGACGTCAGCTGGTCGGCCTTACCGCCGTCGTTCTTGACGGTCAGGTAGGCGGCGGCCATGTCCGGCATCGCGGGCTGCGGCAGGTAGGCGCCGCTGACCGAGAGCTCGGGCTTGTCGGACGCCAGGGCGTTCTTCTCCGACTGGCAGCCGGTCACCAGGAGCATGCCCCCGGCGAGCAGCAGCGGCAGGGCGGCGGCGGTGGCGGTGGTGGTCTTGCGCATCACGGGTTCTCCCCCTTGACGATCTTCGGGAGATCTTTGGCGTACTGGGCTGCGGTGGTTTCCGCGGTGTAGATCCAACGGCCGCCGTCGTCCTTGGGCGAGAACCCGACGACCTCGGCGCCATGGCTGACGGTGATGGAGCCGTCCTTCTCCTTCTTCGGCTTCTCCACGAAGATGCCGAGCGGCTTGGCGGCCGCCTGGATCGTGTCGAAGTCGCCGGTCAGGCCGACGATGTCCTGACCGCCCTGGGCGTCGAGCCACTCCCGCATCCGCTTGGGGGTGTCCCGGGCGGGGTCGGTGGTGACGAAGACGATCTTCAGGTTCTTCCGGTCGGCCTCCGGCAGCTTCTTCGCCGCGGTGGCCATGTCGGAGACGACGGTCGAGCAGACGTCCGGGCAGTAGGTGTAGCCGAAGTAGAGCAGGACGGGGTGGCCCTTGGTCTCCTTGACCAGCTCGTACTTCTTCTCGTCCGTGTCCGTGAGGACCAGGTCGGGCTTGGCCTTCGGGCTGTCCAGGGTGATCGCGGCCTTCTTGGGCGCGACGGAGACGTCCGCCGCGGGCTTGTCGCCGTCGCCGTCCGAGCCGCCGCAGGCGGTGAGGGCGAGCGCGGCGGCGGTGGCCAGTGCCACGCCCAGGATCTTGGTGCGCATGGAGCTCTTCTCCAGGGATGGGTCGGGGTGCGGGGGCGGCGCCGCGCGGCAGCCGCTGCTGCCTGGGGTGCCGCCCCGGTCCGTGCGGGCCGCGGGTCAGGCGGAGCGGCGGCGGCCGGCGAGCACGCCGAAGGCCACGCCCGCGATGCCGACGACGATGCCGACGACGCCGAGCACCCGGGCGGTCGTGTCGGAGGAGTCCTCGCTCTTGCCGGAGGACGCGGACGAGGCGGCGGCCCGGGTGTCCTTGCCGTCGGCGGACTTGCCGCCCTTGTCGGCGGCCTTGTCCTTGTCGCCCTTCGCGACGAGCTTCAGCACCGGCGCGGGGTGCTCGGCCTCCTCGCCGCCCGGCTTGGACGGGTCGATCCAGCGCACGACGTCGTCGTCGGAGTAGGTCTGGAGGGCCTTGAAGACCAGCTCGTCGACGTCCGTGGGCAGCTGGCCGACGGAGAGCGGGAACTGCTGGAACTGGCCCGGCTCGATCTTGCCGCCGGTCCAGGTGATCTTGCTGACGGCCTCGTCGATCGTCTTGCCGTGGGTCTGGAGCGGCTTGTCGAGCTTGGACTTCTCGACCTTGACGTCCCAGCCCGGGACGGGCTGCACGGTCACCGAGGAGAGCGGGTGCTTCGGGTCGAGCGTGACCTCCAGCTTCACCGTCGAGGCGTCGTTCTTCTCGTTCGGCACCTTGAAGGCGATGGTGCTGTAGCCGCCCTTCTCGGCGGTGCCGGGCTGCACGCTGACGTGCGCGAAGGCGGGACCGGCGAGGAGCAGGACGGCGCCGGCGGTGACGCCGCCGATGACGGGGAGACGGCGGAGACGGCCGAGAGAGGTGTTCATGGGGACACTCCACAGGCAGGAGGGGACGGAAGAGGTTCGGGCGTGCGCGTGCGGCGACGGCGCGACCGCCCTCCCGTGCTCTGTCGCCGGAGTGCGTCGCGTGTCAGGCCGCGAGGGTGAGGTGCGGCGGTCCCCGCCGGGTCACGAAGCGCTGGAGCGACGGCTCCACCACCGGACGGTCCTCTTCCGCGGACCGGCCCCGGCCGGCCCGCGGCGGCTCGGCGGCCGAGCGGTCCCACAGGGCGCGTACGAGCGTCAGGGCGGCGCGCAGCGACCGTACGAGCGCGGCCTCCGCGACCTCGCGCGCCGGGCGGCCGGACAGCGCCACCACCCGCCACAGCGCCACCTCGCCGCGCCGCAGCAGCCAGCCCGCGGCCAGCGCCGCGAGCAGATGGCCGAGCAGCATGGGGAGCGACAGCGGCAGCGCGCCGAGCAGGGAGTCCAGCAGCCGGTCCAGGGGCATGGAGGTGCCCGTACCGGGCGCGGCGGGCGCGGGTACGGCTCCCATCCGCATCGGGTGCACGGCGGGGTCGAGCCCGGCCTGCGTGATCACTCGGCGGGCGTCGGCGGCGGACATCGTGTGCGGCTGGTTGCAGATCAGCTTCGCGGCGAAGGTGATCAGCCGCCCCTCGGAGCCCGCCTGGCGCGGGGTCACCCCGGCACTGTGCTGGCCCAGTCCGAAGAGGGTGTGCAGCGCGAGCTGGCCGACGGCCAGTCCGGCCGCGATCCCCGGCAGCGAGCGCTCCCGGCCGGCCAGCGGCAGGACGAGCGCCAGCACCAGCGCGCAGCCCGCGCCCAGCGTCCACAGCGGGACGCTCGCGCAGGAGGCCAGCACGTGCCCGCCCGCGGACAGCAGAACACAGACCGCGGTGAACACCGCGGCCCGTATCAGTCGCAGATCGGCGCCGGCGCGCGCGACGGGGTGAGGCATGGCTGCGCCATCATCCCACCGGGCTTACTCCTTCCCTACGGCAGGGGGCGCACGTTCGCCACCCGGCCGGAAGGGGACCCGCGGACGCTCCGGCGCACCCCGGCGTATCACCCCATACACCGACGCACCCGCGCGCCGCATCGTCCGAATGAGCGGTCTCACACGCGCCGCAGGCTTACGGGGCGCCGGTGCTGGCTATACGTATCGGTATGTCGAGCCGCGGCCAGGAGGCTGAGCATGAGCATGTGGTGGTCACTCCATCTGCGACGCGAGGCCGCGAGCGTGCCGCTCGCCCGTAGGCTGCTGGTCGGCACCATGGAGACGGCGGGCGTGGACCCCGAGATCTCCTACGATCTGTCGGTCGCCCTCAGCGAGGCGTGTGCCAACGCCGTCGAACACGGCGGCGACTCCTCGACCGGCTATCTGGTCACCGCGTTCATCGACGGCGACACCTGCCGGATCGAGGTCACGGACTCCGGGCCGGGCTTCCCCGAGCAGCCCCGCCCCCGTGACCGCCGCCGCCCCCAGCGCCCCGCCCGCGCCACCCGCACCAGGACCCCGGCCCCCGCCCAGGACGAACACGGCAGGGGCCTCTTCCTGATCGAGTCGCTCACCGATCACGTCCGCGTGCGGAACCGCCCGGGGCGGCAGGGCGCGGTGGTCAGCTTCGACAAGATCCTCAAGTGGCGGGAGGGCGCGCTGCTCAAGGCGTCGTGAGCGCCCCCGCCGTGCCCGCGAGGCGCCGCCAGCCGAGGCGCTCCGCCTCCTCGACGACGGCCGGGTGCGCGCCCACGGCGACCGGGTGGCCGACCAGCCGCAGCAGGTCCAGGTCCGAGACGTGGTCCCCGTAGGCGTAGCAGTCCCCGGCCGCGACCTTCCGCTCCTCGATGACGGCGCGCGCGGTCTCCGCCTTGGCGTCGCCGATCATCGTCCGCAGGACCTCGCCGGTGTAGCGGCCGTCGCGCGCCTCCAGCACGGTCGAGTAGAGGCGGTCGGCCCCCGCGTACGCGGCCACCGGGTCCAGGCAGGCCGGGAACGAACCGGAGACGAGCACGGTCTCGACGCCGTCCGCGCGGTGGGCGCGCAGCGCGGCCAGCACGTCGTCGTGGAAGAGGCCGCCGCGCGCCTGGTGGTGGTCGAACCAGCGGCGGCCGGTCTCCGCGACCTGCTCCACGGCGTAGCCGGCGAAGCGCCGGTAGAAGAGCCGGTTCCCCTGCTCGCGGGGGAGCCCGGGGGTGAGCAGGTCCCTCGCGTCGCGGCTCAGCCGCTCCTTCTCCTCGTCGCTGTGGCCCAGCGAGTCGAGGAAGAAGTCGTAGAAGTCGAACATGCTCTTGAGGGTGATGAGCGTTTCGTCGACGTCGAAGAAGGCGACGCCGGGTGCGGCCGTGGACATACGGGTCTCCAAGAGGGCTGGGGTGGGAAGGGGGCTGCGGCGGGGCGGCGGGGTCAGCCGACCGTGATGGTCAGCCGCGCCACGGTGTCCTCCCGCTGCGTCGCGGTCAGGCGGTACGAGGCGGGGCCGTCCGCCGCCGGCTCGCGCGCGGCGGCCAGGCGCACCGGCGCGTCCAGCTCGGCGAACTTCGCGAACTCGCCGTCCAGCCGCAGCACCCGCCCGGGGCCGTGGCCGGTGCCTCCGTCGCCGCCCCCGAGCAGCGCCGCGCACTGCCGCGCCGCCTCGCTGAAGACCATCGCCGGGACGTGGTCGTAGGGGTGGTCGTACATGCTCCGGTTGCGGAAGGTGCGCGGGCTGAGGGCGGCCTCCAGGGTGCCGTCGGCCGTGCCGCGGACCGCGTCGAGCACCACGTTGCCCGGGTCGAGGCGGCCCACGGCCGAGGGCGCGGCCGGCTCGCCCGCCGGGTCGGCGGGCAGGGTGAAGGCGGTCGGGGCGTCCGAGCCGCGCTGCATCCGGCGCAGCGCGTGGTACTGGTCGGTCGGGGTGCAGCTGACGTCCATCGTCAGCCGGCCCAGGGGCCGGCCGTCGAGCCGCAGGTCCATGGCGAAGACCAGGCGGCGCAGCCGGCCGCCGCGCCGCTGCCGGTCGGTGACCCGGGCCTCGGCGACCAGCTCGCCGGGGCGCTCGCCGCAGGCCAGCGCGGCGGGGTCGGTCACATCCAGGGACCAGGAGGTGACCATGAACGTGGTCGAGAGCGGGACGTCCTCGTGCACGTGGGCCGCGTAGGTCACCGCCTGGCGGCAGCTCTCCAGGACGAGCAGCGCGTCGTGGAAGTCGCGGCCGGCCCCGCGGTGGTCGCGGAAGTAGCCGTGGGAGAGGGGCAGCTGGGCGGCCGCCGTGAAGCGCGCGTCGTCCCCGCCGATCGAGTCGGTCAGGAACACCTCGGAGAGGGCCCAGCGGTGGACCATCCCGCGCGGGACGGTCCGCTCGAAGGCGGGCGCCGGTACCGGCGGGGACAGCTCCTCGCCGGCGGCGGGGTGAACGGTCGCGGTGTGCATGGAATCTCCAGACGGGGGTCAGGCGGACTCGGGGCGTACGACGACGGCGCAGCCGACCGAACCGTCGGGGCCCACCGAAGTGATCACGGCGGCGCCCTCGGCGGCCGCCGCAGGCTGCTGCCAGCGGGCCAGGACCGCCGCGAGCTGGAGGGCGCCGCCCGCGCTGTGGGTCTCGCCCAGCACCGGCTGCACGCGCAGCCTGCGGGGCTCCGGGCCGGGCCCGAACGCCAGGCGCAGCCCGCGCTCCTCAACGGCGGCCCAGCCGCGCCGTCCGGCGGCGCCGACGGCCGCCACCGCGACGTCCTCGGGGGCGACGCCGCTGCGGGCCAGGGCGCCGCGCACGCAGTCGGCGAGCCTGCGGGCCACGCCGAGGGGGCCCGCCTCCGGGCCGGCGGAGCCGATGTCGCAGGCGAGCAGCCGGGCGAGCGGCGCGGGCCCGGCCGCGGGGCCCGGCCCGGCCGCCAGGCGGGTGACGAAGACGGCGCAGCCCTCGCCGAGCGCGGTGCCCGGGGCGAGCGCGCCGGCCCGGTGCCAGGCCCAGGCGCCGTGCGGCGAGAGCTCCTCGACGCCGCCCACGAGCAACTGCCGCGCGTGGCCGCGCACCAGCGCGTTCCGGGCGTAGCGCAGCGCGTGCAGGGAGGCCAGGGGGCCGCCCGACACCGTCGCGTTGAGCCCGGTGAGGCCGTGCCGGATGGCCGCCCGGCTCGCCGCCGAGTTCATCAGGGTGCTGGGGAAGGCGGACGGGTTCACGAGGTACGGGCGCTCCTGGACGAGCGTGTCCCGGGTGAACTCCGCGACGGCGCTCGCGCTGCCCAGCGCGCTGCCGAGCACCACACCCGTCTCACCGGCCACCGCCGAACCGTCCGGCCCGGCAAGGCCGTTCAACCCGCCGGGCCCGCCGGCCGCCTCCAGCGCCTCCGTGCAGGTGGCCACGCCCAGCAGGTCCGTACGGGTCAGCCGGCTCAGCCCCTTGCGGCCCAGGACGGCGGCCGGGTCGAAACCGGCCGCCGGGCGGACGTCCAGCGGGGGGTACGGCACGTCACCGGGGGCGGCCGGGCGGTCCGCCGCGTCCGCGACGGCCGGGCCCCGCCCCTCCAGCGCCGCGCCGAGCGCGGCCAGGCCGGGGCCCGCCGCGCTGTGGACCGCGCAGCCGAGGAGATCCACCGCGGGCACGGGGAACCGCGCCTCCGGCCGGGCCTCCGACCGGTCAGGTGCCCACGGGTCCGCCGCCCCGCCCGTGCTGCGCGGGGCCGTCGTCAGGGTCATGCGTCGAACCTTCCGAAGATCGCCACGGCGTTGTTCCCGCCGAAGGCGAAGCCATGGTTCTGGGCGATGGACAGCCGTGCCTCCCGCGCCCGCCCGGGCACGCAGTCCAGGTCCGGCCCGAGTGCCGGGTCGACGTCGCGCACGGTCGCGCTCGGCGGCAGGAAGCCCTCGTGCAGGGCCGCGCAGCACACCAGCGCGCCGAAGGCGGCCGCCGCGCCCATCGTGTGGCCGATCATCGACTTCACCGAGCTGATGGGCGGGAGCGGCGCGGAGTCGCCGAACGCCTCGCGTACGGCCGCGACCTCGGCGGCCTCGTTCGCCGGGGTCCCCGTGCCGTGGGCGCAGATGTAGTCCACCTCCTCCGGCTTGACGCCGGCCGTGCGGTGGGCGCGCCGGACGCACTCGGCGATGGAGGGGCCGTGCGGGTTGGTCATGTGCCGCGCGTCGCACGTCATGCCGTACCCCAGCACCTCCGCGTAGACGCGGGCGCCACGGGCGAGCGCGGCCTCCAGGGGCTCCAGGAGCAGCGCCGCGCCGCCCTCGGCGGTGACGATGCCGTCCCGGTGCTCGTCGAACGGCCGGGGGACGTCGGCGGCGAGCGCGCCGAGGCGGTGGAAGCCGGCGTGCGTCGCCCGGTTGGAGGCGTCGGCGCCGCCGCACAGCACCGCGTCCGCCTCCCCGGAGCTGACCAGGTCGAAACCGTAGCCGACGGCGTAGTTGCCCGCCGCGCAGGCGGTGCCGAGGGTCAGCGCCTCGCCGGTCAGGCCGAGTTCGTGGTTGACGGCGGTCGCGATGCGGCCGGCGTCGGCCCGGCCCGCCAGGGCGCCGTCGAGGTGCTCGACGCCCTGGCGCACCCGCTGGGTGGCGAGCCGCTCCAGGACCTGCGACTCGCCGTTGGTGGTGCCGAAGCAGCTGGCCGTGCGGAGGGCGGCGAGGGCGCCGGGGTCGATCCCGGCGTCCTCGACCGCCATCCGGGCCGCGGCGGCGGCGAACTGCCCGCTGCGGCCCCACTCACGGTGGTCCAGCCGCTCCAGGAGGGCGGCGGGGTCGAAGTCCGTCACCTCACCGGCCAGGGTGTGGTCGAAGCCGGTGGTGTCGAACTGCCCCGCCGGACCGATGCCGCTGCGGCCCTCACGGATCGCGGCGGTGAACTCCCGGGCGCCCAGGCCCAGACCGCTCACCGCCCCGAGCCCGGTGACGGCCACCCGGCGGACCTGCCCGGTGCTCCGCTCAGACACCGGCGACCTGGCCGGCGCTGTGCTTCGCCACCACCGCGTAGGCCGACGGCAGGTCGTCCAGCTCGGTCAGGTCCTCCTGCGGGATCTTGATGCCGAGGTCCCGCTCGAAGCGCGAGAAGATCTCGATGACGAGCAGCGAGTCCGCGTCGAAGTCGTCGGCGAAGCTGCTCTCGTCCGTGAGGGCGCCCTCGTCCTCCACCTCGAGGACGTCGCCGACGATCGCCCGGACCTTGGTCCGGAGCTCCTCGGAAATGGTGGCGTCGCTCATTTTTCCCCCTTCGCACAGTAAGTTCGCGCCGATGCCCGGCTGATGCCGGCGGGCGCCGCCCGGCGCCGGCCGCCCCGAGGGCGCCGGCGGATGCCCGGACGGCAGCCGATGTGTGCCGTGGACCGAGCCGGGCACCGGACCGGTTCCGACCGGTCGACCTGAATCGAAGCTCCAACGCGGCGGCATCGGCAAGCACCCCCAAAGTGGCATCGCCATGTGTCCGACGAGCCGCAACCGGCCTTCCCTAAGGGGCAATCGCGTGATCACGGGTGGATTCACCGGCACCCTTTCACCACGATCGCCCTGTCACGGCGGACGTCCCGCCGGCACGGCGTGGGACGACGGCCGGCAGGTCTGAGGGGGGCTTACGAGATGAGACCGGTGGAGGCCGTGGGGATCACGGCCGCTGAGCTCTGGCTGCCCGACGGGCGGGAGCGGGCGTCCGACGCCGTCGGGGACGGGAGGCTGCGCGCCCGCGCGGCCCGCGAGCTGGGCCACGACACGGTCCCGGCGGCCGAGGACGTCCCCGCGCCCGACATGGCGGTCGAGGCGGCGCGCACGGCGCTGGCCGCGGCCGGGGTCGCGGCCGGTGACGTCGACATGGTCTGCCACGCGTGGATGTACTACCAGGGCCACGACCTGTGGTCGCCCGCCCACTACATCGCCGCGCGGCTCGGCGCGCACGACGCCCTGCCGGTCGGCGTCCAGCAGGTGTGCAACGGCGGTTCGGCCGCCGTGGAACTCACCGCCGCCTGGCTCGCCGCGGCGCGCGCGAGCCGCCCCGGGACCCCGCGCCGGGGACTGCTGACCACGGGCGACCGCTTCGCCGGGCCCGGCTTCGACCGGTGGGCCGGCGACTACGGGGTCGTCTACGGCGACGCCGGCACGGCGGTGCTGCTGACCGTGCCCGCCACGCCGCGGGACCCGCTGGTGCTGCTGTCGGTCGCCACGGCCGCCGCACCGGAGCTGGAGGCCATGCACCGCGGCACGGACCCCTTCGCCCCGGCCGCCCGCACCGTGCGCGAACGGGTGGACATGCGGGCCACCAAACGCGCGTACCTGACCGAGTGGGGCAGCGACGGCTTCAACGCGACGAACGAGGCGGCCATCCGTAAGGTCGTCGCGGACGCCCTGCGCGACGCCGGGAGCGGGCCCGGCGACCCGCGCCTGCGGTACGCCGTCCTGCCGCGCTTCGGCCTCAAGTCCCTGAACGAGTCGTGGATCCCGGTCCTCTCCGCCACGCTCTCCGCCGACCTGCTGGACCCCGGGCGCGACACCGGCCACCTGGGCGCGGGCGACTCCGCCGCCGGCCTGGCCGAACTGGTGCGCGCGGGCACTCTGGCGCCCGGCGAGCGGGCGCTGGTCTTCAGCGCCGGCGCCGGATTCACCTGGTCGTGCCTCGTGGTGGAGCGCCCGGCCGCGCCTCCGGCGGGCTGACCGACCGCCGTTCACCGACGACCGACGGAGCCGGCCGCCGGGTGCGCACCAGGCACCGGCCGGCCCGAGTAAGGGGAAGAACATGTCACGTTCCGTTTTCATCACCGGGGGGAACCGGGGGATCGGCCTGGCCGTCGCCCGGGCGATGGCCGCCGACGGGGACCGGGTGGCCGTCGGCTACCGCT
Source organism: Streptomyces albireticuli (assembly GCF_002192455.1). Classification (NCBI taxonomy): domain Bacteria; kingdom Bacillati; phylum Actinomycetota; class Actinomycetes; order Kitasatosporales; family Streptomycetaceae; genus Streptomyces; species Streptomyces albireticuli. The sequence goes on along the minus strand of NZ_CP021744.1, from coordinate 3,826,215 downwards.
CCGGCGAGCCGCCGGAGGGCCTCTTCGGCGTGCGCTGCGAGGTCACCGACCCGGAGTCGGTCGACGCCGCCTTCGCGGCCGTCACGGCCGAACAGGGGCCCGTCGACGTCCTGGTGGCCAACGCGGGCATCACCCGCGACACCCTGCTGCTCCGTATGGACGACGCCGCCTTCGACGACGTGCTCGCCACCAACCTCCAAGGGGTGTTCCGCACCGTCCGGGCCGCCGCCGGCGGCATGCTCGCGGCGCGCGGCGGCCGCATCGTCCTGATGTCCTCCGCGCTCGGCTTCCTCGGCTCCCCCGGGCAGGCGAACTACGCGGCCACCAAGACGGCCCTGGTGGGTTTCGCGCGCTCCCTCGCCTGGGAACTCGGCTCCCGGGGCGTGACCGTCAACGTCGTCGCCCCCGGCATCATCGAGACCGACATGACCAAGCGGCTCACCGACCGCCGGATGAAGGACGTCATGCGGATGACGCCCCTCGGCCGGACGGGCACCGCCGAGGAGGTCGCCGCCGCCGTCCGCTTCCTGGCGGGGGAGTCGGCCTCGTACGTCACCGGGGCCGTCCTTCCCGTCGGCGGCGGTATCGGCATGGGCATCTGAGCCGCGGTCCAGGACAGTGGATTCGCGAGACGGGCGGGTCGACGGAGCCCCGCCCCCGGAGGGCGGGCATCCCCCGCTGTGCCGCGCGGACATGGTGGTGCTCGACCTGTGGGAGGGGCCGCGGACGGACCCCGCCGGCCGGGCGCGGCGCAGGGAGTCGGTCGTCCGGGCCCTGTACGCCGCGTGGCTCGCGCCCCTGGGGTTCACCGCGGAGTGGCCGGAGGCGGCCGACGGCCCCGGTGCGCCCGGGGTGCTGCTGCGGCACCACCGGCCGGTGGTGATCCACGAGGCGGCGCGGGCCCTGGCGCGGTGCGCCCGCTGGGAGCCGGTACCGCTCGGGGCCCTGTGGTGGGAACCGGGCGCCGAGGACGTGGGGTTCGCCGACCTGTGGGACATGGTCGCCGCGCTGCGGGACGCCGTGTACGCGCGGTCGGGGTGGGGCGCCCCGGCGGACCGGGACACCGTGCCCTTCCGGGAGGACCCCGGCTGAGGGCCGTGCCCCGCGGCCGTGCACCGGATGACCGTAAGGACGCCGGGAGGCTGCCGGGCCGATAAACGTACCGGCATCCGGCGGCACTTGGGCCGATGCGGACCAGGTGCGTACGGGCCCGGCCCGACGGGCCCGTACGGCGGCGGTCAGGCGTCGACCCGGGTCCGCTCGGCCGGTACGGACCGCCGCACCGTGAGCGACGTGCCCGCCCCGCGCGCGGCGCTCCAGCGGCGCATGGCGGGCCGCTCCACGCAGACCATGAGCAGCCAGCCCGCGACCAGGCTGAGCGCGCAGGCGCCCAGCAGCGCGAGCACGCCGCCCACCGGTCCGAATCCCCACTGGTCCCCGTCCAGCAGGGTCCGCCCGTAGAAGAGGACGATCGCCTGGCAGAGGTAGAACCCGAAGGACACCTCGCCCAGCCACTGCATCGTCCGCCCGCGCATCAGGGTGCGGGTGCCCCGCACATCGGCGGTGGCCACGGCGGAGATCAGGGCACCGACCGGCAGCACGGTGGCGGCGACGAAGCCGAACTGGAACGGCAGGACCATCGTGGCCGCGTAGCCCGCGACGACCAGGAGGACCGCCGGGACGATGCCGATCCGCGGCCACCGGCCGGCGGCGACGATGCGCGCCAGCAGCATGCCGAGGACGAACTCGAACATGCGCAGGGGCGGGAAGAAGTAGCCGAACCAGAACTGGGTCGGGGAGACGGGCAGCAGGGCGGGCCGCGGGGTGTCGGTGACCAGGTACGCGCCGGCGAGCGCGACCGCCACCGTGCCCGCCACCATGAGCCAGGCCCACATCCACAGGCGGCGGTCCGCGATCCGCAGGACCGGGCGCAGCGCGAAGGGGAACAGCAGGTAGAAGAGCAGTTCGCTACAGAGCGACCAGCTCGGCGGGTTGGCCCCGAGGTTGATGTCGAGCCGCGGGTACCAGGAGTTGACCAGCGCCAGGTTGGCGCCCCAGACGGCGGGGCCGACGGTGGCCCCGGCGAACAGGACCATGGCCAGCACCCAGGTCACCAGGTGGTTGGGGAAGATCTTCAGCAGCCGCCGGCGGTAGAAGTCCCGCAGGCGCTCGCCGGGGCGTGCCACCCAGGTGAGGACGAAGCCGCTCAGCACGAAGAAGAAGGAGACGCCGAGGTATCCGGCCCGGCTGAACAGCTTCTCCGTCGCGTGCGCCAGGCCCTGGTCCGCGAAGGGGTTCATCGGGGACCCGGGGTCGAGCGGCGAGTTCATCTGCGTCATGTGGAACAGGAACACGAACAGCGCGGCGAAGAAGCGCAGTCCGGTGAGGGAGGGGAGTCGGGACCGTCTGGCGTGCTCCGTGCGCTGTGCGGGGATGGTCGGGTGCATGTGCCGTACTGCCTTCCGCGGGGTGGGGCGCCGCCCGGCGGGCCGCGGGTGGAATGCCCGCGCGCCACGCCGTCCACCGGCCGGGGCCGGGCGGCGAAGGTCCCTGAACGGTAGGGCGGGCCCGCCCCCGCGCCGGGGCCCGCTGCGCCACAGGGGGCAGCGGATGTCACCAAGGAGGCACGAGGAGGCATCAGGCCGATTCGGGGTACTCCCGGTAGCGGCGGCCCATCCGCTTGGGGGCGGCGACGGGCGGCTCGATCAGGCCCAGTTCCACGGACTTGTTGGCGGCCTCGACGCGGGATCCCACGCCGAGCTTGTCGAAGATGTTGCGCATGTGGCGCTTGACGGTCCCCTCCGTGATGTCGAGCCGGCGGGCGATCTGATAGTTGCTCAGGCCGTGCGCGGCCAGCTCGACGACCTGCGCCTCGCGCGGGGAGAGCGGGCCGGGCGCGGGCGGCGGGGGCGCGGCCAGCGACTCGGCGGAGAGGGAGAGGGTGATCCTGCTGCCGGGGGTGGTGGCCTCGCGGACGGCGGCGAAGAGCGCCTGGTGGCTCACCGTCTTGTGCAGGAAGCCGCGGATGCCCAGCGGCAGCAGGGCCTGGACGAGCTGGGGGTCGTCGTGCATGGTCAGCACGAGAATGCCGCCCGAGGGGGCGGCTTGCTGGAGCTTGCGCACGGTGGTCGGCGGATGGGCGTTGCCGGGCATGCCGATGTCGAGGAGGGTGATGTCCGGCTGGTGCTCGGCCGCCAGCCGGATGGCCTCGGGGGCGCTGCCGGCGGTCGCGACGACCTCGAACTCCTCGGTGGTGTGAAGGATCTCCGCCAGCGCGTTGCGCAGCAGGGTGTGGTCGTCGGCGATGAGAATGCGAATGGTGTCCATGGTTCCCCCTCGGCGGTTCACTTGCTCGTCGCCCGCGCCGTCTCGCGGGGCGGGCGGCGGACCCGGGAGCCCCCGGGGAGTCAGGCGCGTGGCGCCCCGGCCGGCTCGCCGGTGACCACGGAATCCCCGGGGTCCCTGGTGCCGGGCCATTCCGGCAGCGGCAGCCACAGTGTCAGCCGGGTGCCCGCGCCCGGCCGGCTCTGCAATTGACAGGAGCCGTTGAGCTCCCTGGCCCGTTCCCGCATCATGACCAGTCCGCCCTGATGGCCGACGCGGTCCTCGGGATGCCCGGAGTTAACGATGCGGGTCTCGTCGTGGTCGAATCCACGGCCGTCGTCATAGGCCGCCGCCTCGACCCGGTTGGGTTTGATGCAGACGTCGATGGATATGGATTGCGGTGCGGCGTGCGTAAAGGAATTGCGAAGGAATTCCCGGAGAATGAGGAACAATTCGGTGCGGTGCGGTACGGGCAGCCAGGTCTCGTCCCCGCTGACCGTGACGCGCACCGGCAGGCCGCGGAAGTTCAGGGCGCCGGCGCAGTCCCGCAGCTCCGCCTCCAGGCTGATGAGCGGGGCCCCGTGGCGCAGGCCGGAGATGAGGCCCCGGGTGAAGCCGACGGCCTCCTGGAGGGCTTCGTCGAGGGCGGCGAGATGGGAGCGCCGCGGGCCTCCGGGGCCCGCGGCGGTCATGCGGTAGAGCTCCAGATGGCGGAAGGCGAGGGCGAGGCTGTTGCCCAGGAGGTCGTGGATGTCGCGGGCCAGCCGGTCGCGCTCGCCGGTGTTGACGCGGTCGATCTGGCGCAGCAGGTGGGCGTCGTAGCCGAACACGGCGGCCTGGGTGTGCTGCGAGCCGATTCTGTTGAGCACCTGGGCGGCGCGGCCCATCAGGCGGTGGCGCTCCTCGGCGGGCGCGTCGGCGGTGAACCGTTCGGCGGTGGCGAGGGCGGTGTGCGTGAGGGTTTCGAGGGCGCGGAGCGAGTCGACGAGCCGGACCCCGCTGATGGCCCTGCGGGTGCCCAGCGAGGAGGAGCCCGAGAGGTCGAGCGCGGCGGCGATGCCGGTGGACTCGTCCTCGTCGGGCAGGTCGAGGGCGCGCGCCCAGCGGGTGAGGATCAGATCGGCGTGGGAGCGCGTGTCCTCCCACAGTTCCGGGAGCTTCCCGAGCGGGTTGTCGGCCTTTTCTAATGCGTCACGGTATCGGGCCACCAGTGCGGGAATCTCTTCCTCCAGTTGCCCGCCCAGGGAATGTCTCGATGAACAGTGACCTTGCATGTGACCCCTCCCCGTACGCCTTCGCGCTGTCAACACGCACAGCGTTCTGCACCACCGGACCGTAACATGGGGTCTACAAACAAGATCGTTCATTTGCCAATTTTTGACCAATTCTCGAAGGTGTGGAGGGCGGGTCTCCGTGCTATTGGAGAAATCTCCCGCCCCGACCGCCCCCGCAATTGTTCAGATGCCTTTCGGCGCTCTTTTGTGGCCTTCTGTCCGGGCTGTCTCCCTCGTTACCTCAGGTATTAACGCCAGGCGCTTTGTCGCTACAAGTGCCGAAGTCTCTAGAAATGCCGAAGGGCGCGCGCGGCGCGCAGCGCCGCGGGTACCTCGTCCGGGCGGACCCGGCGGAAGAGGTGCCCGTCCGGGCGGACCACGGCGGCCACCGGGCCGGGGCCCAGGAAGCGGGTCAGCACCCCGTCGGGCGCCGCGCTCAGGTCCGTCCACCGGGTCTCCGCCGGGGCCCCGGCGCGCATCCGCGCGTACGCCTCGGACCGGTGGGCGGCGCTGTCGGCCGGGTCCCAGCGCAGCAGCACGGTGAACGCGTCGCGCTCGGCCGCCACCCAGCCGTCGGCCGTGAAGCCGCCGCCCGGGGAGGTCCCGTCGGGGAAGTCCGGGCCGGCGACGGCCCCTTCACGACTCTCCTCACCGACGGCCTGTCCCGCGGACCCCACGGCCCCCAGGAGCACCGGCACCCTGGCACCCGGCCGGGCACCGGTCCCCCGGGCCAGCTCCGTGGCGAGCTCGGTGGGCGTGGGCGCGGGCCCGTAGTGCGTGTCGGTCTGCGCCACGATGGGCGCGAGCGCCCGCTGCACCAGCCCCGCGCGGTCGGCGCCGCGCAGCGCGACGTCCCGCGCGGCGATCTGCGCGCGCCGGGAGACGAAGCCCCACCGCGTCTGCCGGCCGGTCGTGGCGGTCACCCGGTGGGCGGCCTCCCGGCGTTCGGCGTCGTAGCTGTCCAGGGCCGCCGGGTCGAGCCGGCCCCGGGCCACCCCGGCCAGCTTCCAGCCGAGGTTGACCGCGTCCTGGAGCCCGGTGTTCATGCCCTGGCCCCCGGCCGGGCTCATCACGTGCGCCGCGTCCCCGGCCAGGAAGCACCGGCCGGCGGAGAACCGCGCGGCGGTCCGCACCCGCACCCGGAAAGTCGTGCTCCACTTCAGCCCGCGGACCACGCCGTGGCCGGGCGCGCGCTCGTCGAGCACCTCCTGGAACAGCGCGAGCGGCGGCGGGGTGTCGTCCTCCGGGTGCGGCACGCTCACCGCGAGCCGGTACACGTCGTCCCCGAGCGGGCCGAGGGCGAGGCTGCCGCGCGGCGAGTAGCAGTAGCCCAGCAGCCGGTCCGACAGGTCGCCGTCCACGTGCGCGTCGGCGATCGCGAAGCTCACGTCCGGCTGGGTGCCCTCGAAGGGGATGCCGAGCAGCTTGCGCGTGGTGCTGTGCGCGCCGTCCGCGCCGACCAGCCACGGCACGTCGGTCTCCTCGGTGGCCCCGTCCTCGTGCTCCAGGGTCACCGCGCAGTGCTCCGGGTGCTGCGCCAGCCCGGTCAGCCGGACCCCGCGCTCGACCGTGCCGCCGAGCTCGGCCAGCCGCTTCTCCAGCACCTCCTCGGTGCGGCTCTGGGCCAGCATCAGGCCGAAGGGGTACGGCGTGTCGGGGAGCCGGTCCAGCCGGGCGGTGCCGAGCAGCCGCCCGGACGAGTAGTAGCCGACGCCGCTGACCCGGTGCCCGCGCTCCACCAGGGTGTCCGCGACGTCGATCCTGCGCAGCACCTCCAGGACGCGGGGCCAGACGCTGATGGCGCGGGAGTGCAGGGAGTGGCTGCGGTTCGCGTCGACGACACGCACCGGGACGCCCTGCTGGAGCAGTTCGCAGGCGACGACCAGACCGACGGGTCCGGCACCCACGACGAGCACGGGAGCTTCTGCTGCCGGCATGAGGGTGACTCCTTACGGGGGGAGGACGGGGTATCGGCCCGTCCGGCGTTTGAGGACACCGCGCGAAGCGCGCGGTAGGGGCCCGGGGCGGAGCCCAGGTCCGGGAAGGGGCGGGGAGGGGAAGATCTCGACGCGGCCCGCAGCCGACGGATCACGCCGGCCGACGCCCGCGGTCTGCGGACCCGCGGTCCACGGACCCGCAGACCGCGGAACCGCTCAGACCTCCACGCGCCCCGCCGCCGAGGACACCGCCGCGTCCGGCGAGGACGCCTCCACGGCGGCGCCCCGCGCCGCCTCCGCACGCCCCCGCAGCAGGAACGCGATCAAGGGCACGGCCACCACGCACAGCGCGGCCAGCACCCACAGCACGGTGTGCAGCGCGCTCGTGTACGCGTGCGCGGCGGTGTCCACGAACGCGTCGCGGGCGCCGGGCCCGCGCACGGTGTCGGCGGCGGTGGCCAGGTCGCCCTGGTTGAGCAGGTCGGCGACGCGGTCCGGCTCGTCCGCGTACGGGGTGTCGTACGAGCCGAGCTTGCCGTCGAGGCCGCCCCGGGTGAAGGTGACCATGAGCGAACCCACCACGGCGATCGCGGTGGCCTCGCCCGCCAGGCGCATGGTGTTGAACATGCCCGAGGCCATGCCGGTGCGCGCCGGTTCCACGCTGTCGGCCGCGGCCCCGTCCAGCAGGCCGAACGAGATGCCGACGCCGACGCCGATCAGCAGCATGGGGCCGAGCACCGGAAGGTTCCCGCCGCCCGGCTCGATGACCGTCAGCCACGCGCAGCCCACGGCGACCAGCAGCACGGACGCCACGATCTGCGTTCCGGCCGGTATCCAGCGGGTCAACGCCCCCGCCACCACGGGGAAGACCAGCGTGGGGGCCGTGAGCATCATGATCGTCAGACCGGCCTGCTGCGGGCTGAGCCCGTCCACCGCCGAGAAGTACGACGGCAGGTAGACCACCAGCGGGCTGAAGCCGAAGACGATGACCATCACGGACACGCACAGCCCGAGGAAGCGCGGGCGGCGCAGCAGCGTCAGGTCGAACATGGGCTGCGCCTGCCGCTTCTCGACGACGGCGAACGCGGCCAGCAGCACCACGAACCCGGCCAGCGGGCCCAGCACCGCGACATGCGCCCAGCCCAGCTGCGGGCCCTCCACCAGGCCGAACACCAGGAGTACGAGCGCCCCGGTGAAGGTCACCGTGCCCGCCTTGTCGACCCGGCCGCCGGCCGGGCCGCGGGACTCCGGCACGAACGGCGCGAGCAGCAGCACCGCGAACGCCACGACCGCCGGGACCAGGAACACCGACCGCCAGCTGAGGTTGCTCACCAGCACGCCCGCGATGCTCGGGCCGAGCGCCAGACCCAGGCCGACCGTCGTGCCGAACAGGCTGAACGCCCGTGCCCGCGCCCGGCCTTCGAAGACCTGGGCGAGCAGCGCGCTGCCGCTGGGCAGCGCCGCCGCGGCGCCCGCGCCGGACACCGCGCGGGCCACGTCCAGCAGCACCACGTCGTTCGACACCGCGGCGACCAGCGCGCCCGCGCCGAACAGGGCCGTGCCGATGAGGAACACCCGTTTGCGTCCGACAAGGTCCGCCAGCGAACCGGCGGCCAGGATGAAGCCGGCGAACGTCAGGTTGTAGCCGTTGACCGCCCACTGGAGCGCGGCCAGACCGCTGTTCAGATCGGTGGCGATGCTGGGCAGCGCCACGGACGTACCGGTGATCGACAAGGGGAACAGCACCGAGGCCAGGCAGACCGCCAGCAGCGTGAGCGAGGGGGACCGGCGTCCGCCCTGCCGCCGGGGGGCATCGGGGACGGGCATGGTGGCAACCTCCAAGGTAGACGAGCCCGGACGCTAGCCGCCGGCGCCGCGTCCGCCGGGCGCGATTACCGCGCAGGGAACAGGCGATGCCTCCAAAGAGGCAGTGGGCGGATCTCTGGGGGCATGGGCACCGGCCCGGCCGCGCGGCTACGTTGCCGATCGCAAAGCCGTGCGGTCAGAAGCCCGGCACGCCCCACGAACCGAAGGGTCCAGCCATGCTGCTCCGTATCCACACCGAGCCGTCCGAGCGCGGGGCTTCGTACGACACCCTGCTGCGCGTCGCGCGGGCCACCGAGGACCTGGGCTTCGACGCGCTGTTCCGCTCCGACCACTACCTCCAGTTCGGCGGGCACGGCCGCACGCCCGGCCCGTCGGACGCCTGGGTGACACTGGCGGGCCTGGCCCGGGACACCCGGCGCATCCGCCTCGGCACCCTCGTGAGCCCCGCGACCTTCCGCGCCCCCGGACAGCTGGCCGTCCAGGTGGCGCAGGTCGACGGCATGTCCGGCGGCCGCGTCGAACTCGGCCTCGGCGCCGGATGGTTCGAGGCCGAGCACCAGGCGTACGGGATGCCGTTCCCGGGCAAGCGCTTCGACCGGCTGGAGGAGCAGCTGCGCATCATCCGCGGCCTCTGGACCACCCCCGGCGACCAGCGCTTCGACTTCACCGGTGAGCACTTCACGCTGACCGGCGCCCAGCCCACCCTGCCGCCGGTGCAGCGCCCCCACCCGCCGGTCATCGTCGGCGGTACGGGCGCGGTGCGCACCCCGGCGCTGGCCGCCGCGTACGCCGACGAGTACAACGCCGCGTTCGTCACCCCCGAGCAGGCGGGCGTGCAGTACGGGCGGATCCGCAAGGCGCTGGCGGAGAACGGGCGCGGCGAGGACGCCATGCGCTTCTCCGTCATCCAGTCCGTGTGCGTCGGCCGGACCGACGCGGAGATCGCCCGCAGGGCCGAGGCGGCGGGCGAGGAGCTCCCCGACACCGCCTTCCGCGGCACCCCGGCGCAGGTGGTGGAGCAGATCGCGCGCTTCGCCGAGGCCGGCGCGGAGCGCGCCTACCTGCGGTTCCTGGACCTGGACGACCTGGACCACCTCGAACTGATCGCCTCCGAGGTGCTGCCGCACTTCGCGTCGTGAGGCGGCCGCCCCGGCCGGCCCGCCCGCACCACGCCCCGGCACCGGCCGGCCAGGGGACCATCGGCGTGCTGCGCTGGACGGGCGGCGACGGTGACGGGGGCGCCGAGGCGGGCCTGCACCCGGCGGAGCGCGACCTGCTGACCGGCCGTTCGCCGGGCCGGCGCCGGGACTTCACGGCCGGCCGGCACGCCGCCGCCGAGGCGCTGCGGCTGCTGGGGCGGCCGGGCCCGGTGCTGCGCGACGGCCGCCGGCCGCGCTTCCCCGCCGGGGTGCGCGGCTCGATCAGCCACTGCGAGGGCGCCGTCGCGGTGTGCCTGGCCACCGTCCGTGAGGACGTCCTCGGCGTCGGCGTGGACATCGAGCGCGTCGGCAGGCTCGGCGCCTCCGCCGCCCGCCTGGTGTGCACCGAACGCGAACGCGCCCGGCTCCGGCCCGGCCCCGGCGGCGGCGCCCGCCTGACCGCCGTGTTCTCCGCCAAAGAGGCCTTCTACAAGGCGTTCTCGGCCCTGGAGCCGGCGCGGGAACCGACGTTCCACGAGGTGGAGGTGGCCTTCCTGGAGGACGGCCGGCTGGCCTTCGCCACCGCCGACGGCCTGCTGCCGCGCGGCACGACCGCGACCGGCCGGATCGGCACCGTGGGACCGTACGTACGGACGTCGGTGCTCCTACGGGCGTGAGCCCGGCCCGGCCGCTACGGGCGTGCCGCCCGGGTCCGAGGCCGTGCCCCGGCGGCCCGCGCATACCCGGTGGTCCCTGAACATGTTCCTGGACATGTCCCTGGACACCGAGAAGAGGCTGGTCGGACCCGTGGAACTGCGTCAGCTCCGGTATTTCGTCACTGTCGCCGAGGAACTGCACTTCGGACGGGCGGCCGAGCGGCTGCACATCGTGCAGTCCGCCGTGAGCCAGCAGGTCCGCCGGCTGGAACGGGAGCTCGGCGTCGAGTTCTTCGACCGCTCGCCACGCCACGTCCGCCTCACCGCCGCCGGACAGCGCTTCCTGCCCGAGGCCCGGTCCGTGCTCGCGGCCGAGGAACGGGCGCGCGCCGTCGCCGCCGAACTGACCGGGGGCCGCGCCGCCACCCTCCGCCTCGGCACCAGCACCGGGCTCGGCGACCACCTGGACCGGGTGCTGGAATCGCTCGCCCGCCGCGCCCCCGGCCTCGGCGTCGAACTCCTCTCGGCGCCCGTCCGGTCGCGCCTGGAGCAGGTCGCCGCGGGCCGGCTGGACGCCGCGTTCGTCCGCGCCCCCGAGGAGCACCCCGGGGTGCGGCTGATACCCGTGTGGCAGGACCAGCTGGTGGTGGCCCTGCCCGCCCGGCACCCGCTGGCCGCGGCCCCCGACGTCGCCCTCGCGGACCTGGCCGCGCTGCCGCTGCGGCTCACCGACCGCCGCAACAACCCGCCCCTGGTCGACCTGGTCGTCTCGGCCTGCCGGGACGCGGGCTTCGCCCCCGTGCCCGGCCCCCGGTCGAGCAGCCTCCAGGACACCCTGGCCGCGATCGGCGCCGCCGCACCCATGTGGACCGTGGTCTACGCCTCGCACGCCCGGCAGCTGCGGACGAGCCGGGTGGCCTTCCGGCCCGTGCGCGGCGAGGGGCTCTCCCTGCCGACCGCGCTCGCCGTGCACCCCACCGACCCGCCCGCCGCGCTCGCCACCCTGTTGGCCGCCTGCGCCGATCACGATTCGTGATCGCTGCGTGGTCCGAGTGCTTCTAGGTCCCGGGGCGCCGGCGCGGTGGACTGGTGTCACACCGGTGAACGACCCGGAACGGCCGGGCCGCACCGCCGATCGAGGAGGCACCCCCATGCCCATCGTGACCGTCCAGCAGGGCCCCCGCACCGTCGAGCTCAAGCGGGACCTCGTCCAGCGCATCACCGACGCGTTCGTCGACGCCTACCAGATCCCGGCCGACGCCGTGCAGGTCTGGATCCACGAGACCCCCGCCGACAGCTGGGGCCAGGCGGGCGTCCTCACCGCCGACAAGTAGGCGGCGGACGGGGAGCGGGCAGGTAGGGGCCTGCCCGGCACCCCCTCCCACGCGCCCGGTCCGCTCCGGTCCCGGCTCCCTTCCCGGCTTCGGTCCCGGCCTCGGCCCCGACTTCGGTACCGACTTTGGTCTCGACGGTCGTAGACCTTCGGACCACGCCCCGGACCGGGAACCCTGCCTAGGCTGCCGACCATGAAGGCGACATCCTGGGCTGAGGCGAGAACGTGGGCCCATGGCCTGTGGCGGCGGGTGGTGGACCCCGGCCAGTGGACGCGGCGGCGGCTGGCCTGGGAGTGCGCGCTCGCCCTCTCGCTCGCGGTGCTCGCCGCGGGCACCGAATGGCTCGGCGACCACGGTCCCGTACGCATCGCGGCGGTGACCGTCGCCGTCGTGCTGCTCTCCCTGGTGCGCAGGGCCCTGCCCGGCACCGTGCTGATCGCGGCCGCCGCCCTGTCCTCGCTGAGCGGCGCCGGGATGCCGGTCCTCATCCTGGCCAGCTGGTCCGCCGGGCGCAGGATCGACGGGGCCGTCCGGGCCCTGCTGACGTTCTGCGCGGCCTTCGTCGTGGACCTGGCCGTCGGCCTGGCGCAGGTCCGCCAGTCGTTCGTGCTGATCCTCACCCTCGGCACCCTGCTCTTCCTGGTGACCTCGGTGGTCCCCGGCCTCACCAGCCGCTACTGGACCCAGCGCCGGACCCTGCTCCAGACCCTGCGGGAGCGCAACGCCCAGCTGCTCCGCGAGCGCCAGATGATCGCCGGGCAGGCGCGGATGCGGGAGCGCCAGCGCATCGCCCACGACATGCATGACAGCCTCGGCCACCAGCTCGCCCTCATCAGCGTGCACACCGGCGCCCTGGAGGTCGACCCGGAGCTGACCGGGCGGCAGCGGGAGGCCGTCGGGGTGCTGCGCGAGGCCTCGGTGGCCGCGATGCACGAGCTGCGCGAGGTCGTCGGCATCCTCAAGGACCCCGGCGTCGCCGAAGAGAGCGAGCCGGTGTCCCGCGCGGTGGCCGGGATCGAGGGCCTCGTCGGGTCGGCGGTGGCCGCCGGCGCCCAGGTCACCTTCGAGCGGACGGGCGAGCCGCGCCGGCTGGCCCCGACCGCCGACCACGCCGCGTACCGCATCGCCCAGGAAGGGCTCACGAACGCCTACAAGCACGCGCCCGGCGCCCGGATCGCCGTGAGCCTGCGCTACGAGCCGGACGCCCTGGTCGTGGAGGTCGCGAACGGCCCCGTCCCGGACGGCACCGGGGAGTGGGTCGCGCCCGTCAGCGGCGGCCAGGGGCTCACCGGGCTGCGGGAGCGGGCCCGGCTCGTCGGCGGCATGGTCCACGCGGGCCCGGTCGAGGACGGCTTCCGGCTCGCCGGGGTGATCCCGTACGAGACCAAGGAGGCCCGCGAGGCGACCTTCGTCGACGCGCACGACGACTTCCGGCAGCAGCTCCCGGGGGTCCCGCCGGGCGACGGTGGACCGGTCATCGACTGGTCGGATCCGCGCGAGGAGTTCGGGAACATCGTGAGCGACAAGAAGAGGAACGGGTGTCTGATCGGCTGCGGCGTCGCCCTGGTCGTGCTGGTCGGGCTCGTCGTGGCGGCCGTCATCGGCGTGGGCATGGTGTTCGAGGAGGCCGACAAGACGATGGTCGAGCCGCGCGTCTACAACTCGGTGCGGGTCGGCGAGGACGAGGCGCAGGTGCGCGACCGGCTGCCGTCGGGCAAGTCCTTCCTCACCTCCGAGGTGACGAAGGGGCTGCCGGACGACCCGCAGGGGATGTCGTGCCTGGTCCTGCTGTCCACCGACACCTCGCAGGGCCTGAACACGGATACCGTTTACCGCTTCTGCTTCAAGGACGGGAAACTGGCCGAGAAGCGCGAGTTCCACGTCAAGAATTAAGTGACCGGGAGACCAGGTGATCCGCGTCCTCATCGCCGACGACGAGCCCCTCATCCGGGCGGGCATCCGGATGATCCTCACGTCGGCCGAAGACATCGAGGTCGTGGCGGAGGCGCCGGACGGGCGGGAGGCCGTCGAGCTGGCCCGCCGCCACCTGGTCGACGTGGCGCTGCTCGACATCCGGATGCCGGTGATGGACGGGCTCGACGCCCTCGCCGAACTCCGGCGGACGGTCCCCGGCGTCCGGGCGCTGATCCTGACGACGTTCGGCGAGCGCGAGAACGTCCTACGGGCCCTCAGGCAGGGCGGGGCGGGCTTCCTGCTGAAGGACTCGGCGCCGGGCGAGCTGATCGGCGCCGTCCGCGCGGCCGCCGCCGGCGACGCCTATCTGTCGCCCGCCGCGACCCGGCACGTCGCGGACTCCCTGGTGCACACCCCCGACACCGACCGGGCCGCCCGCGCCCGCGCCCGGGTGGCCGAGCTCAGCGAGCGGGAGCGGGAGGTGCTGGCGCTGCTGGGCGAGGGCCTGTCCAACGCGGACGCGGGGCGGCGGATCCATATGAGCGAGGCCACGGTGAAGACGTACGTGAGCCGGATCCTGGCGAAGCTGGAATGCGAGAACCGCGTCCAGGCGGCCCTGCTGGCCCGGGACGCGGGCCTGGGCGCGTAAGGGCCGGGCGCGCAGGGGCCTGGGCAGGTAGGGGCCGGGCGTGCAGGAGCCTGGGCGCGTAGGAGCCGGGCAGATGAGGCAAGGCGCGCCGGGGCCGCCGCCCACCCATGTGGCCGCCGCCCACAGGCGCCCCCACAACCCCGCTCATAGCGTGGGCCCCACCCGCACCCCACGCCCCGGGAGACGCCCGTGCCCACCCCCGCCCGCACCCTCAAGGACAAGGTCGTCGTCATCGGCGGCGCCTCGCGCAACCTCGGCAGCCTCATCGCCAGGGAGATCGCCCCCGAAGGGGCCAAGGTCGTCGTCCACTACAACAGCCCGTCCTCCAAGGACGGCGCGGAGAAGACCGCCGGTGAGGTCGAGGCCGCCGGCGGCAAGGCGGTCGTGCACGGCGCGGACCTGACCAAGGTGGCCGGGATCGAGGGGCTGTTCGACGCCGCCGTCGGGGCGTTCGGCAAGGTCGACTGCATGGTGAACACCGCGGGCATGGTCATCAAGAAGCCGATGACCGAGACGTCCGAGGAGGAGTTCGACAAGATGTTCGCCGTCAACTGCAAGGCGGCGTACTTCATGATGCGGGAGGCCGCCAAGCGCCTGGAGGACGGCGGCAAGATCGTCACCATCGTGACCTCGCTGCTCGCCGCCTACACCGGCCTGTACTCCGTCTACGCCGGCAGCAAGGCGCCCGTCGAGCACTTCACCCGGGCGCTGTCCAAGGAGCTGTTCGGCCGGAACATCTCCGTCAACAACATCGCTCCGGGCCCGATGGACACCGGGTTCTTCTACCCGGCCGAGACGGACGACTCGATCGCGTACCACAAGTCGTCGGCCATGAACGGTGACCTCACGAAGATCGAGGACATCGCGCCGTACGTGAAGTTCCTGCTCACGGACGGCTGGTGGCTCAACGGCCAGACGCTCTTCATCAACGGCGGCTACACCACCCGCTGAGCGCGGCCGCGGCCCGTCCGTACGGACGGGCCGCGGCCCACGGACCCCACGGGTCCGGGGTGGTGATCAGCCCTTGAGGCCGGCCATCCACGCCTCGACGTCCGCGGACGTGCGCGGCAGCCCGGCGGAGAGGTTCCGGTTGCCGTCCTCGGTGACGAGGATGTCGTCCTCGATCCGGACGCCGATGCCGCGGTACTCCTCCGGCACGGTGGTGTCGTCGGCCTGGAAGTACAGCCCGGGCTCGACGGTCAGCACCATGCCCGGCTCCAGGACGCCGTCCACGTACGTCTCCGTACGGGCCACGGCGCAGTCGTGGACGTCCAGGCCGAGCATGTGGCCGGTGCCGTGCAGGGTCCAGCGGCGCTGGAGGCCGAGCTCCAGGACGCGCTCGACCGGGCCCTCGACCAGACCCCACTCGACGAGCTTCTCGGCGAGGACGCGCTGGGCGGCGTCGTGGAAGTCGCGGTACTTGGCGCCCGGCTTCACCGCCGCGATGCCGGCCTCCTGGGCCTCGTACACCGCGTCGTAGATCTTGCGCTGGAGCTCGGTGTACGTGCCGTTGATCGGCAGCGTGCGGGTGACGTCCGCGGTGTAGAGGGTGTGGGTCTCCACGCCCGCGTCCAGCAGCAGCAGCTCGCCGGAGCGGACCGGGCCGTCGTTGCGCACCCAGTGCAGGGTGGTGGCGTGCGGGCCGGCGGCGCAGATGGAGCCGTAGCCGATGTCGTTGCCCTCGACGCGGGCGCGCAGGAAGAAGGTGCCCTCGATGTAGCGCTCCGAGGTGGCCTCGGCCTTGTCGAGGACCTTCACGACGTCCTCGAAGCCGCGGACAGTGGAGTCGACGGCCTTCTGGAGCTCGGCGATCTCGAAGGCGTCCTTCACCAGCCGCTGCTCGCTGACGAAGACCCGCAGCTCCTCGTCGCGCTCGGCGGTGACCTTGTCGGTCAGCGCGGCCTCGATGCCCGCGTCGTGGCCGCGCACGGCGCGGACGGGGCCGGTGGCCTCGCGCAGGGCGTCGGCGAGCTCGCGGACGTCCGCGCAGGGCACGCCGTAGAGCCGCTCGGCCTCGCTGAGGCTGTGCCGGCGGCCGACCCACAGCTCGCCCATGCCGTCGAGCCAGAACTCGCCGTTCTCGCGGTTCGAGCGCGGCAGCAGGTACAGCGTGGCCTCGTGGCCCTCGGCACCGGCCGGCTCCAGGACGAGCACGCCGTCCTGGGTCTGGTCGCCGGTGAGGTAGACGTACTCCGTGGACGCGCGGAAGCTGTACTCCGTGTCGTTGGAGCGGGTCTTCAGATTGCCCGCGGGGATCACCAGGCGCTCGCCGGGGAAGCGGGCGGAGAGGTCGGCGCGGCGGCGGGCGGTCTCGGCGGCCTGGGCGACGGGCCGCAGGTCACGCAGCTCGGTGTCGGCCCAACCCGACTTCATACTGGCGGCAAGCTCGTCGGAGACGGCCGGGTAGAGGCCGTTCTTCCGCTGCTTGATCGGCTCGTCACCTTCGGGGTTCTCGGGCGCGGGCTGCTCGGTCACTGCGTTTCCTCCTCGGACGGGGCCGCTTTCCATCGTATGTGCGAGGAAATGCGCCGGAGAAGGCTGTGGACGGGGACTGGACGCGGCCCGGACGCGGACGGGACCGTCGCGGACCCGGCCCCGGGCCGGATCCCGTGCCGGGCCTAGTCGAACCGGGCGGCGAGCAGGATGACGTCCTCGCCGCCGGTGCCCGTCTCCTCGGGGCCGTCCCCGCCGTCCGGCAGCACGGCCCGCAGGATGTGCTCCACGACGGCGTCCGGGTCGCGCAGCGCGGCCCTGGGGACGCTCGCCGCCGCCGCGTGCAGCCGGGCGAAGCCGCGGTCCATGGCGTCGCCGGTGCGGTGCAGCAGCCCGTCGCTGTAGAAGATCAGCGTCTCGCCGGGTGCCGCCTCGACCTCCACGCTGGGCGCCTCCCAGCAGGCGAGCATGCCCAGCGGCGCGGACAGCGACGTCTCCACGAACTCGGCGCGGTGCTCGCCGACGATCAGCGGCGGGCAGTGCCCGGCGCCCGCCAGGACCACCCGGCGCTCGGCGGGCTCGCAGTACGCGAAGAGGGCGGTGGCCGAGCGGGCGGGCTCGGTGAGCCGCAGCAGGAGCTCCAGGTCGGACAGGACCGCCACCGGGTCCTCGCCCTCCATGACGGCGTACGCGCGCAGGGAGGCCCGCAGCCGGCCCATCGCGGCGACCGCGCTGGGCCCGGAGCCCGTCACCGCGCCCACGGCCAGGCCGAGCGCGCCCTCGGGCAGCGGGAGCGCGTCGTACCAGTCGCCGCCGCCGCGCGGCCCGGTGCGGTGGCGCACCGCCAGCCGGACCCCGGGGATCCGGGGCAGCCGGCTGGGCAGCAGCTCCTCGCGGAGGGTGGCCACGGTCTCCCGGGCCTCGGCGAGCTCCAGCAGGCGGGCGAGGTGCTCGGTGGCGTGGTCGCGGTAGAGGCCGAGCAGGTGGCGCTGCCGGTCGGTGGGCTCGGCGGGCTCGTCGTAGAGCCAGACGGCCGCGCCCAGCCGGCCGGCGGTTCCGGTCCGCGGGTCGGACTCCAGCGGTACGGCGTAGCCGGCGCCGTAACCGAGCCGGGCCGCGACCTCGCGGTGGCGCGGGTCCAGCGTCTCGTCGGCGGCGATGTCGGGGTGGGCGACGCCGCCCCGTGAGCCGAGCGGGGGGAGGTCGCCGAAGAGCAGGCTGTGCGGGCCGGGAGGGCCGGGCGGGCCGGTCGGGATCGTCTCGATGTGGCCGAGGTCGGCGCGGCCGAGCCCCAGCCCGACGGTGATCGGGTGCTCGTGGCCGGGGCCCCGGGCGGGGTGCAGGGTGACCAGGCCGCGGCGGGCGCCGACGAGGGCGGCACCGGCGCGCAGCACCTCGTGCAGCGCGGCGTCCAGGGTGCCGGTGCGCGTGAGCCGCTCGGTCAGCTCCTGGAGGGTGGTGAGGTCCGAGATCCAGCCCGCCAGCCGGTCCTGGACGAGGGCGTTGGGCGCGGGGGACGGAACGGCCGCGGAGAAACCGGAGTCATCGGATCCGTCCTGGCCCATGGGGTCCGTGGGGCCGGCGGTGCCGGGAGGGCCCGAGGGGCCGGCCGGGCCGGTGTGCCCGGTGGGTTCCGCGGACCCGGCGGAGTCCTCGGGATCCGTGGGGGAGGCGGCGCCGGAGGAGGACGGAGTGTGGGAGGGCGCGGGGAGCGGAGGGTTGATTCCGGCCACTTTCGGCAGATGGGGCGTGGTCATGACCGGCTGCCTCGGTGGAGCCGCGTGGCAGCGCGGGGGGCAGCCGTCCGGACGAGCGCCCGCGGCGACTCGCCGAGCCGTGTTGACCAGCTGATCGGCCTGTACTTTCGCGTCAATAGCATCGCAAGCCCCCTGTCGTGTTGCGCGCTATCCGTGCTCCACATGTACACGCCCGGGTAAGCCGATGTCCAGCATTGGGCCGGTGGGATTGGTGGTGTCTATGGGGTTTCAAACTTGGCCGGAAAATGGTCCCGCGATCCAGGATTCGCGATCGACTGACGTTGTTCGACAGCGCGTCATATCCACCCCGGTGGGTACGTACTCGGTGAAGGGCAGGGGCAGTTGGGGCCGCCCCGGAACCCCGCGGCGGACCCGAGCGTCTTATCCGGCAACGGCCGCGCCCGTCCCCGAGGGCGTGGGGCGACCCGCGCCACAGGCGAGGGGCGTACAGGCTCAGCACGAAGCGCCATACGCGCGCCACCCCCCGCCATGTTTCACGCTCGGCCCGTGGCGTGATGCGCTGCGTTGTACATGCAGTGACTTGGGAACCACGTGGTGTGCCGGCCTCGAAAGGGCCACGGCGTGTTGAGCAGCGCGCGAAGTCGGACCCGTAGTGCCATGGAGTCCGAGCAGTCCGTACGCGGCCCGGCGCAGTGCCCGGCGAATCGCCGGGCGGATCCACGCGGCGCCGCGCAGTTCACGCGGTTCACGCAGTTCAGGCAAGCAGCTCACGCAGTTAGCGCAGTTCGGTCAGCTCGTGCGGTTACGCGGTCTCCGCGGCGCGGGCGGTCCCCGTGGTCCTCCGCGGCCACGGCAAGCCGCCCCGTCCGCCGCGGCGGCTGTGCGGTGTCATGTAGTGCGATACGACCCTTGTTCCACGACAAGGGCCCGATTTCGGCGTTCACGGAAAGGAACGAGCGCTCATGCGCGAGATCCTCGGAAGGCGACGCAAGCTCTCGCTCAGGCGAGGCGGCCGGTCCGCGGTCCTCACCGCGGCCCTGGCCTACGCCACGGAATGGCAGTGGCCCGTACTCCCGGGTGCGGGCCTGCGGCCCGACGGCGGCCGCGGGACGGTGTGCGCCTGCCCGCACCCCGACTGCGCGGCCCCCGGCGCCCACCCCTTCGACCCCGGGCTCCTGGCGGCCACCACGGACGCCCGGATGGTCCGCTGGTGGTGGACCAACCGCCCGGACGCCCCCGTCGTGCTCGCGACGGGTGGGCGCGGGCCCTGCGCGGTGAGCCTGCCGGCGGTGGCCGCGGCCCGCGCCCTGGCCTCCCTCGACCGCGCGGGCGTACGGGTCGGCCCGGTGGTCGCCACCCCCGACCGCTGGGCCCTGCTGGTGGCCCCGTACTCCCTGGAGGTCCTCGGCGAGCTGCTCCACCGGCAGGACTGGGTGCCCGGTTCGCTGCGCTTCCACGGCGAGGGCGGCTATGTGGCGCTCCCGCCGTCGCCCACGGGCGCGGGCCGGGTGCGCTGGGAGCGGGCGCCGCAGGCGGGCGGCCCGGTCCGGGCGCCGCAGACGGCGCGGGCCCGGCGCGCGGACCGGGCGCCGCTCACCGAGCGGGCGGGCGGCGCGGGCGAGGGGAGGGGGCCGTGGCTGCCGGACATCGCCACCGTCGTCGACGTCCTCGTGGAGGAGAGCGCGGGCACGGGGACGCAGGGCGGCGGCAGCCGGCTCGCCTACTGACGCGGGTCACGGACGCGGGGGTCCGACGAGCCGGTTGAAGCCGCGCGGCAGAAGCAGTAACAGCATCAGCAACAACAGGCACGGAAAACACGGTGAACGCGTCCGGCCACGGCCGACGGGGACGGCGTGTTGACGGTCCCGGTGGCCGGCGGCCGGACGCGGCCGGCGCGAGGAGCGGCGCCCCTGAGGGGTTCCCGTATGAGCACATGAGAGCGCGTACGGACGGGAGACGCACGCGCTCTCACTCGTACGGGTGTAAGCCGCGCCGGGATCCGTGGGAAACCACCGCGCGGCCGCCCGGTGGGGCGTGCTCCGACCGCTATGTTCGGGTGAGGGTTCGCACCGGATTGTTGCCGGGCGCTGCCGCGTACCGCCGGACACCGGCGGCCGGGCGGGGCGATGTCGAAGGCGGCCCACGAATCAGCGTTCGCGGCGAGTTGCGGGTGGTCCCATGGAGCGTGCGTCCGGTGTGCCCGGTGCGACCGGTGCGTCGCAGTCCGGCACGGCCCGGCAGCGAGCGGCGAATCTACGGATGATCGCCCTCGCGAGTGTGGTGGCCCTGGCGATCGTGCTGCCGCTGGCGGCGGCGACGGCGGGGCCGGCGGGCCTGATGAGCCCGGAGAAGACGGGGAAGCGGGCGCACGGCAGCGGCCACGGGGGCGACGGCCGGGCGGCCGGCGCCATGGGCGCCCCCGGCGGCGAGGACGACGAGGCCGTCGATGACGGGGCCGACGACACCGCGGACACCGAGGACGACGAGGCCGCGGACAGCGCCTCCGGCGCCGTCGGCTCGGAAGGACCGCGGGAGGCGCAGGAACAGGGCGGAGCCTCGGGTTCCGGCGCGGACGGTGACGAGGGCGGTGACGAGGACGTCGTCGGCGACGCCGCGGACGGTGCCCCCGGCAGGGCGATCACCCGCTGCGGGCCCGAACTCTCCTCGCCGGCGGGCGTGGAGGCCCAGACCTGCGTCCTGGAGCGCGGCCGGGAGACCTGGGGCCGTACGTACTTCCGGAACGCCACAGGCGGCCCGCTGACGGCCGTACTGACCCTCATGGGCCCCGACGGCCGGACCGTCCAGGTGCACTGCCGTACGGGGGCCTCCGACGACCCCGACGGCTGCGAGACGCCGCACCGGCCGACGGTCCGGGGCGGGAGCGGCGGCCGGAGCGGCGCCGGGAGCGGGTACTCGGCGGTGGCGGAGTTCGCCTCGGCGGAGGGGAATCTTCTGCTCCGGTCGGGCAGCAACTCGCCGGACGACCGGGTGGATTAGCCGGGGTGCGGGCTGCGGGGTGGCTCCGGGAGCCCCCGGGGCGGCTGCCGAACGGTCGCTGACGGTCCGCTGACGGGACGGTGGAGTCGCGCTCGACGGGGCCTCGACCGGCCCTCGATGATCCTTCGGCGGGCCGCTGAGGGGCCTGCGCCGGGCCGCGGTGCGCCGTGGGCGCGTCCGGGCATGGAAACGCCCGGTCGCTGGCGACGGGGGATGCACCAGCGACCGGGCTCCTAGAACGGTAACAAGAGATCGGCCGTTCGCAAATTCGATCGTGGATTTCCGGACGCGTATTTCCGGTCTGACAGCGGGAGTTGTGACAGGAGTCACGTGAATGGTGGGTTCCGGGCCCCGGAATCCCCCGCTCCGTGTGACCGGCATCGCCCGGCCGGGGCCGCCGCGGTCACCTCGGAGGCTCCCCGCGCGCGACTTCGGCCGGCTCCGTGCCGACGGGTGTCAGTTCAGGGTGACCTGACGGCTGGTGAGGCCGCCGCGCGCCCGCCGCTCCTCGGCGGTCAGCGGCGTCCCGTCGGCGAGCGCCGCGGCCAGCCGCTCCGCGAGGGCGGCGGCCGGCTTCTCCACGTCCTCCGCGCGCATCTCGCGCGGCAGGTCCCAGACCGGCACGGTCAGGCCGTGCGCGCGGAAGGAACCCACCAGGCGGGTGCCCTCGCCGAGCGAGGACGTCCCGGCGGCGTGCAGGCGGGCGAGGGCGTCGAGGAGCTTCTCCTCGGGGTGGGGCATCACCCAGCGCAGGTGGTTCTTGTCCGGGGTCTCGCACCAGTACGCGGCGTCGACGCCGGACAGCCGGACGGTCGGGATCGCGGCGGCGTTGGCTCGATCCAGTGAGGCGGCGACCTCGCCGGTGGCGTTCTCGGCGTCCTCGACCCAGAACTCGAAGCCGGTGTGGACGGCCGGCTCGAAGGGCGCCGACAGGTCCAGCAGGTCCTGGAGGCGCGGGCCGTCGGTGCCGGCGCGCCCGGCCGCGACCGGGGTGCCCGGCTCGGCCGTGAGGGCGCGCCGGAGGGTGTCGGCGAGGTCGCGGCTGAGGTCGCCGGACGCGGTGTCGTTCTGGAGGCCGAGGAGCACGGCGCCGTTGTCGCGGCGGAGCGCGGGCCAGGCCATGGGCAGCACGGTGGCGAGGGTCACCGAGGGCACGCCCTCGGGCAGCCCGTCCTTGAGGGTGAGCTCGACGGTCGCGGCGGGCACCAGCTCGCGCAGCGCGACCCAGTCGGCCTCGCCGGGCAGGCCCTCGAACGGGCGCTGCACGAGCTCGGCGACGGCGTGCGAGGCCTCGCGGCCGTGGCAGGCCTTGTAGCGGCGCCCCGAGCCGCAGGGGCAGGGTTCACGGGCCCCGACGACGGGGATCGGACCGTCGACGGCCCCGGGCGTGGCGGCCTTGGTCTGGGGGCGGCGCTTCTTGGCCATGGCGTGCGTGTCTCCCGATCGTGCGGCGGTGCGTGCGGCTGGTGAGCCGTCCGGGCTGGTCTGCCTGACGGCGCGAGCCTAGCGCCCACGACGGAAGCCCCGGCCGGGCACGCGCGGGAGGCGCGGGGGGACGGCGGGGACTTGGTGAGGAGTTGGCCGGGACTCGGCGGGGAGGGCCCCTGCGGGGGGCCACGGGCGGGTCGCGCACGAGGCCGGGCGGGTGCCCGGGGGCGGGGTGCGGGGACCTCGGAGCGGGGGAGCGGGGTGCCGCACCATGCGGCGGGGCGGCGGGCGCGGGGCGCTGGACGGTGCGCGCCGGGACCTCGGGCCGGTGCGTCGGGTGCTGGCGGTGCGTGCCGGCGCCGGCCCGGACGATGCGCGCGTGAGAACCCCGAGCCGGGCGCGCGGGGCAGAGGCCGGGACCGGGGCACCGTGGGCGTCGCCCGCTCCGGATCCCTCCGCGCCGCTCGCGCCGACCGCCCGGCGATACGTGCCGGGACATGGCCCGGACGATGCGCGCGGACCTCGCGCCGGGCGCGCGGGCTGCCACGAGGCGGATCGGGATGTCGTGGCGGTGTGCGCGAGGTGCTGGGCGGTGCGCCGGGGTGTCCGGCGGTGGGT
Organism: Streptomyces albireticuli; assembly: GCF_002192455.1. Lineage (NCBI taxonomy): Bacteria > Bacillati > Actinomycetota > Actinomycetes > Kitasatosporales > Streptomycetaceae > Streptomyces > Streptomyces albireticuli. The sequence goes on along the minus strand of NZ_CP021744.1, from coordinate 3,802,967 downwards.
GCGAGGCGCCGGGCTGTTCGCCGAAGCCTCGGGCGCGGTGCGCGAAAGCGGTCCGGAGTGCCGGGGTTTCCGGGAGCCGGGGTTCATGGGGCCCGGGGTGGCCGGGGCGCGCGGGCGGGCTGTCTCTGACCGGCCGGTGTCGGGGTGCCGCTCCCCGGTCGCGCGTTGCGCTCCGGTCGCGAGGCACACCGGCCGTACGGGCGCGTGCCGTCTCGCCGCCCTGGTGGGAGGCCCGCGCCGCTGCCGTGCCCTGCTTCGGCGCCGTACCGCGCGCTGCCCGGGAGCTCTGCGATGTGCCACGGGTCTACGCGCGTCGCGCCGATGTCACGCCAGCTCGTCGATATCGGTGAACGCCATCTCCGGGGTCAGGTCGAGCCGTGAGACGAAACCGCCGCGCGCCGACAGGGCGGCCCAGACGGTCACCTCGCCGGAAGCGTCCCGTACGCCCCAGTCCTGGGAGAGGGCACTGATGATGTTCAGTCCGCGGCCGCCGCGCGCGGTGACCGACGGAGTGGCCGGAAGTGGGCGGGTCGGTCCGCCTCCGTCCGTGACCTCGACCGTGAGCCGGCCGTGTTTGTCCACCCGCCAGGCGGCACGTATCCCCCCGTCCTTCTCCCCGTCTCTGTCGCCGTTCTCCGGGCTCAGCGGGCGACCGTGCCGGTACGCGTTGCTGAGCAGCTCCGAAAGGATCAATACGGCGTCGTCGATGACCGAATCCGGTACCCCACTGATGCGCAGGTCCTCGCGCATCCGGTGTCTTGCCTGGCCCACAGCGGCTGGACCATGGGGTACGGCCATGATCGACGACGTGGGCACCTCCTGTGCCACCACCAACGCCACCCCCGAGACCTCCTTTGCCCCACGTCAGGGGATGGATGCCCCAATGGACTGGACCGGAAACCGGCCATCCAGCACCCGCTGGGGGCACTCGGGAAGGTCGAACACGTACCGAACGCGCCGGTGCACTCCTTGTAATGGACCTACGGGCGCCCGAGTTGGGAAAGCACCTGCTTGGGCCGGTTTGTGATCACCGCGTCCACTCCCACGCGCGCGCAGAGCTCGACGTCGGCCGGATCGTTCACCGTCCAGACGTGCACCTGGTTCCCGGCGCGGTGCAGCCGGGCCACGTAGTCGGGATCCTTACGGATGATGCGGATGCTCGGCCCGGCGATGTGGATGCCCGTGGGCAGCCGCCCGTCGCGGTGGCGCGGTGAGACGAACTGCATCAGGTAGACGGTCGGCAGGGCGGGCGCCGCCGCCCGCACCCGGTGCAGGGAGCGGGCCGAGAAACTCATCACCCGCACGCGCGAGGGTTCGTCCGGGGGCGGTGAGGCGAGGCCGAAGCGGCCGAGCAGGGCGAGCAGCCGCTCCTCGACCTGGCCCGCCCAGCGGGTCGGGTGCTTGGTCTCGACGGCCAGCTCGACGCGGCGGCCGGCGTCCGCGACGAGCTCCAGCAGCCGCTCCAGGGTGAGCACGGAGGTCGCGTCGAGGTCGGGTGCCTCGCGGTCGGTGGCCGAGCCCTTCCACGAGCCGAAGTCGAGGGCGGCGAGATCGGCGAGCTCCATGGTGGAGACGGCGCCCCGGCCGTTGGACGTGCGGTTGACCCGGCGGTCGTGGACGCAGACGAGGTGTCCGTCGGCGGTGAGCCGTACGTCGCACTCCAGCGCGTCGGCGCCGTCCTCGATGGCTTTGCGGTAGGCGGCCAGGGTGTGTTCCGGGGCGTCCTCGGACGCTCCTCGGTGGGCGACGACGGTGAGCGGGTGGCCGTCGGGGCTGAGGTCCCGGGCCCGGTGCGCATAGGTCACCGCGTTATGGTGCCACCGCCCGGCGCGCTCGCGCATGCCGTCCCTTTTTCCACGGTCTGTCCTGGAGTGCGAGTTCGCGGCGGCCCGCCGACGGCCCTCGGGCGGGGCTCCGGGGCCCGGGGCCGGAGCCGTGGGCACAGGATCCGCTTACGGTGGTCTGACGCGGCATGGGAAAGCATGGAAGAGCTGACCGTGGACCTGAGGCTTCCGCGTGGGCATGACATCCGTCGGGACGTGGCCGACGTCGCGAACGAGAACCGATGTGCACCCGGTGGTGCACGTGATTGAGGAGAGAACTGTGAGCACCGAGAACGAGGGCGCCGCCGTTCCGTCCGCGCCCGGTCCGGGTGCGGAGTCCACGACGCCGTCCCCCGAGCCGGAGCGCCCCGTTCCGTCGGTCCCTCCCGTGCCCAGCGCGCCGCCCGCGGCACCTGCGGCCTCCGAGGTGTCCATGGAGAAGGCCGGGACGCCCGCCGCCGCGCCCGCCGACCGCACGGCGCAGCTGCCGGCCGTCGGCGCGACCGGCGCGGAGGGATCCGCAGCGGGCGACCCTCACGGTGCCCCGTCCCCTGCCCCGCAGCACCCGCACACCCCGCCCGCCTCCGAGGCCCCCACCACCCCGCAGCAGCCGGCCTACGCGCAGGCCGGCGCGGTGGGCGCGGCCGGGCAGCCCCTCGGCGCGCCGGGCGCGCACGGTGGCCCCGGCGCCCCCGGCCCCTGGTACGGGCAGCCCGGCGGTGAGCCGCAGGTCCAGATGCAGCCGCAGGCGTACGGCGGCGCGCCCGGCGGCCCCGGCGCGCACGACGGCGTCTGGGGAGCGGCCCCCGTCCCGCCGCCGCGCAAGCGCGCGGGCGGTCTCGTCGCGGCCGTCCTGGTGGCGGCGCTCGTCGCGGGCGGCGTCGGCGGCGGCGTCGGCTTCTGGGCGGCCAACCGCAGCGACAGCGGCTCCTCCACGACCGTCTCCTCCTCCGGCGACCCCAAGGTCGAGAGCCGCAGCCCCGGCTCCGTCGCCGACATCGCCAACAAGGCGCTGCCCAGCGTCGTCACCATCGAGGCGCAGAGCGGCGGCGGCGAGGGCGGCACGGGCACCGGCTTCGTCTACGACAAGCAGGGCCACATCCTCACCAACAACCACGTCGTCGCCTCCGCCGCCCAGGGCGGCGGCAAGCTCACGGCCACGTTCTCCAACGGCAAGCAGTACGCCGCGGAGGTCGTCGGCCGCGCCCAGGGCTACGACGTCGCCGTCCTGAAGCTGAAGGACGCCTCCGGCGCCACCCTCAACCCCCTCCCGCTCGGCAATTCCGACAAGACCGCCGTCGGCGACGCCACGATCGCCATCGGCGCGCCCTTCGGCCTCTCCGGCACGGTCACCACGGGCATCGTCAGCGCCAAGAAGCGCCCGGTCGCCTCCAGCGACGGCGGTGGCGGCAACTCCAACGCCTCGTACATGAGCGCCCTCCAGACGGACGCCTCGATCAACCCCGGCAACTCCGGCGGCCCGCTGCTCAACGCCCAGGGCGCGGTCATCGGCATCAACTCCGCCATCCAGTCCGCCGGCAACGGCGGCGGCGGCTTCGGCGGCCAGCAGCAGGCCGGCAGCATCGGCCTCGGCTTCGCGATCCCGATCAACCAGGCGAAGAACGTCGCGGACCAGCTGATCAAGGACCGGGTGCCGACCTACCCCGTCATCGCCGCCACGGTGAACATGCGGGAATCCGGCAGCGGCGCCAAGATCTCCCCCTCGGGGGAGGGCAACGCCGCGTCCGTCACCCCGGGCGGGCCCGCCGACAAGGCCGGCCTGAAGCCGGGCGACGTGATCACCAAGCTGGACGACACGGCCATCGACAGCGGCCCCACGCTGATCAGCGAGATCTGGACGCACCGCCCCGGCGACAAGGTCACCCTGACCTACACCCGTGACGGCAAGCAGGCCACGGCCGAGGTCGTCCTCGGCGAACGCAAGGGCGACAACCGCTCGTAGCGCCGACCGGCGCGTTCGGGGACCTCACCCCGACCCGCCGGGAACCCGTCGAACGCGCCCCGGCCCGCCGCCCGGCCCCCTATCATCCGTGAGACGAAAGGGGCCGGGCGGAGGCGCGTTCCGGCCGGTGTCCGCGGGTGGTCCGGGCCGGTGAGGACGGTGCGCAAGGTGGTCCTCTCTCCTCGTTCGCGGGGCCTGGCCGAGGGGTCCCGCGCGTCGCGTCCGGCCGACGGGCCCCCGCCCGCCACGGCGCTCATCGACGCCGACGGCCGTGTCCAGCAGTGGAGCGACGGCGCCCGCGACCTGACCGGCTACGCCGAGCGGGAGATCGTCGGCCGGGACGCCGCGCTCCTCGCCGACGGAGGCCGGGTCCAAGGCGGTGACCTGGTCAAGGAGTTGCTGCGGTCCGCCGGGGAGGCGCGCGGCGACTGGGTGCGCCGCCGCGACGGCACCTGCCGCAGCGTCGTCTGGTACCCCGTGGCGGTGCCGCTGGCGGACGGCACGGGGGTGCTGGCCGTGGCCCTGCCCCAGGAGCAACGGCAGGGCGACATCGCCACTCTGGACCGCCTGTTGCACTCCTCTCCCGTGGGCCTGGCGGTCCTCGACACCGACCTGCGCTTCCGGTACGTCAACGACGTCCTGGCCCGGCTGAACGGCCTGACGGCCGAGGAGCACCTGGGCCGCTCCGTCCTCGAAGTGCTGGAGCTGCCGTACCCCGAGGCGTACGAGAAGGTGCTGCGCCGCGTCGTCGAGGACGGCGAGACCGTCGAGAACCTCCAGGTCGCGGCCGTCCGGCCGGACGGCGCCCCCAGGGTCGCCACCGGCAGCATGTTCCCGCTGCGCGACGCGGACGGCACGGTGGTGGGCGTCGGCGGCCTCGTCCACGAACGGGCCGACGCCGAACGGGAGGTCCTGGAGGCGGCCCGGGACCGGCGCCGGCTCGTCCTGCTCGGCAGGGTCGGCGCCCGGCTCGGCCAGGGCCTCGACCCGCGGACGGTCGCGGGCCAGCTGGCCGAGGGCTGCGTCCCGGAGTTCGCCGACGCCGTCGAGGTCGAGCTGCTGAAGGCCGCGGCCGAGCCGGACGTCGGCGCCTGCGAGATCCGCGGCTGGTACGCGACACCGGACAGTCCCTGCACGGCGATCCCGCTCGTCCACCCCCTCGTCCTGCCGCCGGACGCCCGGCGCCCGCGCCCCGAGGACGACCTCCCGCCGGCCCGCCCGGCGTCCCCGGCGGTCGCCGAGTGCGTCGGCACCGCGCGGCCCGTGACCTTCGAGACGGAGGTGGCGGGCGGGGTCGTCCGGCACGGGATCACGGTGCCGCTGACCGCCGTCGGCCGGGTGCTCGGCGCCGTCACCTTCCTCCGGCACGGCGCCGCGGGCTACGCGGGGGACGGCCGGATGCTCGCCGTCGAGCTGGCGGCCCGCGCCGCCACGGCGATCGACAACGCCCTCCTCTACCGCCGCGAACGCCTCGCCACCCTCGCCCTCCAGCGCCACCTGCTCCCCACCCGGCTGCCGTCGGAGAGCTGGTTCCGCGCGGCGTACCGCTACCGCCCGGCCGAGGACGGCACCCTGGCGGGCGGCGACTGGTACGACGCCGTGGCCCTGCCCGCCGGCCGGATCGGGCTCGGCGTCGGCGACGTGATGGGCCACGGCGTGGGCGCCGCCGCCGCGATGGGCCGCTACCGCGCCTCCGTCCACGCCCTGCTCGCCGTCGGCCTGCGGCCGGGCCAGTTGCTCACCCGCCTGGACGGGATCCTGGCCGGCAACGACGACGAACTCGCCGCGACCTGCGTCTGCGCGGTCTACGACGCGGGCACCGGCCGCTGCCGCATCGCCCTGGCGGGCCACCCCCCGCCCCTCCTGGTCCGCCCCGACGGCTCGGCCGCGCCCCTCACCTGCGACCCGGGCCCGCCGATGGGCATGGGCCTCCACCACATGTACGCGGACACGGAGATCTCCGTCGAGCCCGGCAGCCTGCTGGTCCTCTACACGGACGGCATGGTCGAGGACCGCAAGGGCGTCCTCGACCTGGAACAGGGCATCGCGATCCTCGGCAAGGCCGTCCGCGACCCCCGCGCCCCCCTCGACGAGATCTGCGACGCCCTCATGTCCGTCCGCCCGGCCGACTCCCCGGACGACGCGGCCCTCCTGGTCTCCCGCCTGGGCCGGCTCTGACACCCTGTCGGCCCGCGGCGGCACACACCGCCCCGGCCCCCCGGAACCGGGGCCCGTGTCCACCCTCCGACCACGGCTCCGCGCCGGACTCACGCAGCCGGTAGGCTGTCTCCGCGTCGGTGAGGATCTCTCCGACGCGGGGAGAGTTGCCCGAGCGGCCTAAGGGAACGGTCTTGAAAACCGTCGTGGCAGCGATGTCACCGTGGGTTCAAATCCCACACTCTCCGCCAGGTCGGCGTACGAGCTGATCAGAAGGGGTGCCGGGATCTCCGGGCACCCCTTTCGCGCGTTCCGGCGCCGGGCGGCCGGGCTCAGCCGAGGCTCCGGGCCAGGAAGAGGCTGGTGGTGATCCGCACCCGCGCGGTGCCGCCCTCCGCGGCCACGGTGCGGGCCGTCTCCTCGTAGAGGTGGCCGCGCGTCGCCGCGGGGAGCACGCGGTAGCCGGAGCAGGACGCCAGCAGTTCGACGAGGCCGGTGGGCGAGCGGTCGTGCGCGGACCCGTGCAGGCGGTGCGTCAGGTCGGTGAAGCCGCCGTCGGCCTCCGTCTCCCGCCACTGGCGGGCCTCCGGGCCGTGCCGCGCCGGCCGGGGGCGCGGGTCGAGGAGCGTGTACGACGGGACGTCCACCCCGTGCCGGGCGTGGACGGCGGTCAGCCGGTCCGACAGGTCACGGTCCGCCGGCCGCCAGTGGTTCCAGAAGAGGGCCGGCGTCCCGCCCGGCCCGAGTGCCGTTCTCGCGCGCGCCCAGCGCACCGCCGGGTCGATCCAGTGCCACGCCTGGGCGCAGTACAGCAGCCCGTAGGGGCGGTCCGGGCGCCAGGACTCGAAGTCGGCGACCTCGACGGCGACATGGGGCATCGCCGCGCGGTTGCGCCGCAGCACCCGCGCCATCCGCGCGTCCGGCTCCACGCAGGTCACCGGGGTGCCGCGGGCCGCGAAGGCGAGCGTCGCCTTTCCGGTGCCGGCGCCGACCTCGACCGCGGGGGCGCCCGCCGGCAGGGCGGCGAACTCCAGGGCGTCGTCGACCATCCGTTCCGGATACCCCGGGCGGCCCGCGTCGTACTGCTCGGCGTCGTCGCCGAAGACCTGCCGCCGCTCCCGGTCGCGCTCCTCGGTCGCCGTCCGGTCACTGTAGGGCGCCGCGGTGGCCCGTCGCCGCCGGTCGCCGCACCCTGGCCGGTGCGGGCGGTCCGGCGTCAGGCCAGGGCCAGGGCGGCGGCCACCGGCGCCGCGTAGAGCAGCGGGAACGGGACGTGCGCGTACCGGCGGGCGCGGAGGACCGTGACGACCGCACCGGTGAAGTACAGGATCAGGCCGACCGCGGCCAGGGCGCCGATGACGGGCACGAACAGGCCCGCCACCAGGCCCGCCGCGCCCGCCGCCTTCGCGGCACCCAGCCGGGTCCACCACGCGCGCGGTACGCCGTAGTCGGCCATGGGCTGGACGACCCACGGGGCGCGGAGGAAGACCGAGCCGGCCGAGAAGCCCGACATCGCGGCGGCCAGGAGGGTGACGACGAGGCAGGTGGTGGACATCGGGAGCGCTCCTCAGCGGGCCGGTGCCGGGGCGGGGCGCCCCGGCGGTTCTTGCGTCCTTCACCGCTCTGACCCGCCGGGTCCCGTGAATGTGACCGTGCTGAGGATTTTTCTTCCGCTCTCCCGGACCGATCGCCTCAGACGCCGAGTGCCTCCACGTCGATCCCCGCCAGGCGCTCCGGGTCGGTGAGGATGTCGAGGGCCGTGACCCGGCCGTCCTGAATGGTGAACGACATGACCGACATGACCCGGCCCTGAGCGAGCGCGACCACTCCGGGCGTGCCGTTGACCAGCACCGGTCGCGCGGCCTCGGCGAAGCGGGCGAAGGTGATCGCCTGGGAGGCGACCTCCGCCGCGCCCCGGCGGAGCGCGTTCGGCAGCAGGGAGCCGCCGTCGGACCGCGCCACGATCCCGGGGTCGAGCACGGCCACGAGCGCCTCGAAGTCCCCGCCGCGCGCCGCGGCCAGGAAGGCGTCGACGACCGTGCGCCGCTCGGCCGGGTCCGTGTCCGGGGCGGGCGCCCCGTCCTGGACGCGGCGGCGGGCGCGGCTGGCGAGTTGCCTGGTGGACGCCGGGGTGCGGCCGAGGACCGGCGCGATCTCGTCGAAGGGCACGGCGAACATGTCGTGCAGCACGAAGGCGAGGCGCTCGGCCGGGCCGAGCGTCTGGAGGACGATCATCAGGGCGAGGCCGACCGAGTCGGCCAGCAGGATCTCCTGTTCCGGATCCAGTCCGTCCGGGCCGCTCAGGATGGGGTCGGGCAGCCGGACCCGGCCTTCCGCGTCCTCCAGCGGCTCCTCGCGCCGCGTGGCGCGCGAGCGCAGCATGTCCAGGCACACCCGGCCGGTCACCGTGGTCAGCCAGCCGCCCAGGTTCGCCACCCCGGAGACGTCGGAGCGGTTCAGCTTGAACCACGCCTCCTGCACCGCGTCCTCGGCCTCGCCGAGCGAGCCGAGCATCCGGTAGGCCACCGCCCGCAGATGGGGACGGTGCTCCTCGAACCTCCGCGCCAGAAAATCCTTCTCGCTCACGTGTCACATCCTCGCGACGTCATCCGTCAGTGCAGTGACGGACGATAACCGGTCGCGAAAACGGAAGAAGGACGACATGAACGCTCGTATGAAGAACCCCGCCGTGGTCCTGCCCGACGTCACGAAGGGCGTGCAGACCCTCTTCAAGGCCGTGTACCAGGGCGGTGTGCCGCAGCAGGTCCTGGAGCTGGTCCACCTGCGCGCCAGCCAGATCAACGGGTGTGCCGTGTGCGTGTTCGGCGGGGTGGACAGCGCGAAGAAGGCCGGCGAGACCGACGAGCGGCTGCACATGGTCGCCGCCTGGCGCGAGGCCCCCTTCTTCACCGACGCCGAGCGCGCGGCGCTCGCCCTCACCGAGTCCGCCACCCGCATCGCCGACCGCACCGGCCAGGCCGTCCCGGACGCCGTCTGGGACGAGGCCGCCGACCACTTCGACGAGCGGCAGCTCTCCGCGATCATTCTGATGGTCGCCCTGACCAACTTCTTCAACCGCATAAACACCACCATCGAGGAGCCCGCGGGCCACACGTGGGGCTGAGCGGTACGAGCGGTGGGGCGGGAGGTCACAGGGGAGCCTCCCGCCCCACCGCTGCCGCGGTCGTCCCCCGGGGGATCAGCCGGCGAGCGGTGCCGTCCCCACACTGCCGTGCAGGATGTAGCGCTTGCCGCCGATGCCGCGGACTCCCGGCGTCTCGGCGGTCAGCCGGGTCGCGGCCGCGGCCTTCGGGCCGGCGAGGAAGTCCATGTGCGCCTGGTCGTCGGTGAACTCCGCGTAGTTCAGGACCCGGCTGCCGTCGAGGCTGTAGTGGAAGTGCGCGGCGAACAGCCCCGGGGGCCCCTCGGCCAGCGGGCCGTCGAGCAGCGCGTCGATGAGCCCGCGCTGGGCGGCACGGCCGTCGACGTCGAAGGCCGGGACCACGACGCGGGTCGGGACGCCCTCGGTGCCGTCGTAGAGGTTGCTGCGGTACAGACGGAAGGCGATGGGGGAGGAGCGTTCGATGTCCGCCCCGTCCTCGCCTATGCCGCGCAGCGTGGCCGGCCGCTCGTACAGACGGCCGGAGGCACGGTACGCGTCGAGGCCCGTCCACTGCTCGTACGTCCACACGTTCTCGCCGCAGACACTGACGTAACAACTCTGCGAGAGCAGGCCCCCGGGGCGGGGCGCGGCCGTCCACTCGGCGAGGACGGCGTCGGCCACCGCGCGCTGGATCCCGGGGGTGCCCACGTAGAGCGGGGTGACGAGCGCCAGCCCGGAGTCAGGGCGGTCGACGTCGGGGAAGACGGGTGCGGTCATGGCTCGTTCCTCGCTGTTCCGGTTCCCGTGCGGGGGCACGGAGGCGGTCAGAACCGGAGGCCGCGGTGGAAGTGGTAGCGCTTGAAGCCGATGGGCCGGACCCCCGGGGTGTCCAGGGAGAGTTGTAGCACCCTGCGGCGCGAGGCCCCGTCGAGGAACGCGGCGTGCGCCTCGTCGCTCGTCCACTCCGCGACGTTCAGCACCCGCGTGCCGTCCACGCTGACGTGGAAGTGCGCGGCGAGCAGGCCCGTCTGATCCTCCGCCGGCGTGGCCTCCAGGTGGTCCACGACCGTGTTCACGACGCGTCGCTGGCGCTCCGCGCCGTCCACGTCGAAGCTGGCGAGGATCAAGCTGCCCGGCGCGCCCGCCCCCGGGCCCCGCACCACGCTGCGGTACGGGCGGTAGGCGATCGGTTCGGTCCGCGCGGGCCCGGCGGGCAGGCTGCGCAGGAACGGGCGGTAGACGTCGTCGTTCGCGCACTGGGCGTACGTCAGCACGGTGTCGTGCTCGCTGCTCAGGTAGCAGGAGAGCGAGAGGACCCCCTCGAACCAGGGAGTGCGCTCCCACGCGTCCACGATCTCGTCGAGGACGGCGCGCCCCTGCTCGGCGCCGTCGACGAACCAGTGGCTCATGTACACCGTGTGCACGTCGGGGCGGGTGATCTCCGGGCCGGTGGACAGCTGGACGGCGGGGACGGTCATGGTCACCTCGGGTGGTGGGTGGTGGTCGTCGGTGGCCGGAACGGGTCCGGTCCGTTACGGGTTTGTTCGCGGGCGGCGGCCGGCCCGGGCGTCGGAGGCCCCGGCCGTGCCGGTGCCGAGGCGGCGGCAGGCGGGGCGACGCGTCAGAGCTTGTTCCAGGCGTCGGTGTCGGGGGCGAAGAACCGGAAGAGCTGCGGGACGAACGCCCCGGCGCGGCCGGCGGCGCTGACGAGTCCGTGGACGTACGTGGCCAGCTTCTCGACGCCGGCCTCGCCCAGGAACGCGTACGGCTCCCGGTCCAGGCGGTTCGTCTCGCGCTCAACCTCCTCGCGGAGCGCGACACCGCGGGCGGTCAGCGCGCCGGCACCGTCCATCAGGCCGCGGTCCCGGAGCTCCTCCTCGGCGGTGGACCACTCCTCCGCGGTCCAGCCACGCTTGGACATGACGATCTCCTTCGCCATGCCGAGGTCGCTGGCGCAGTCGACGACGAGCGCGTGCACGCCGGACAGCCCGGCGTGGGCGAGCGCGATGGTGTGCCCCTCGCCCCGGTACTCGCGCAGCAGCGTCGCCGCGTGCCACAGCGCGAGGTGCGGCTCCTCGGGCCGGTCGAGGGCCGCGTTCGCCGCGAACAGCGGGCGCCCGGGGAACCGGCCGGCCGAGGCCGCGACCCGGGCCAGCTCCGCGGCCTCCGCCATGGCGTCCGACCGCACGACGTCCGTACCCAGCAGCCGCTCCAGCGCCTCACCGGCGGTGCTCAGCCGCGCCTCGACCGCCCGCTCGGGTGAGACCTTCTCCCACAGCGCGGGCACCCGCTCCGCGACGAGACCCGGCGCGAACGTGTTGCAGACGGCGGTCACGACGGGCGCGGCCACGACCCCGAGCGGCGACATCCGGCCCGCGAAGTAGACGCCCATCGGGTCGGTCAGCCCGAATTCCGCGAGTTCTTTTGCCAGGTCGTCGGTGAAGTACGGAATCGAGTGCAGCGAATTGAGCGCGTGCGCGCAACGGCGCGTATAGGAAGGGGCACCGGTCGGCGTTGCAGTCATGACACCCTCAAGACGTCGGGGAGTGGTTCCGGACAGCGGTGCCGCACTGGAACCCAGCGTCACCGCGGCACCCGACCAGGCGTGGCGGGTCGTTTCCCTGGAATCCTGAATTCCAGCGGCGGGTGTTCCGCAATTGCCGGATCCGTAATTCCCGGGAAACCGCGAATAGCTTCTCCGGGGGTCGTGCGAGGCGGCAAGAAAGTTGACGAAAGGGTGACGTGCGCTGACGGAGATTTGTCGGCGGTGAGGGAACCGCTATACGTCCGGCGCCCTCGCGGGTGGCCGTGGCCGCGCCGTCGGGTGGGCCGTTCGGTGGAGGACCGTGGTGGTCCTGCGGCGGGGGTCGCTGTGGGTGAGGAGTACGGGGAATGTGCTCACGTGGTGCGAACACGCGAGGGAAATTATGTCGCTTATACGGGTGGTTTGGTTGCCTATGGTGCCCTCGCGCGCCCTGGAGACGTTCACTCCTTGTGATGATTGGTGGTCTTCCGCGCCCCAAGGCGCGGAAAACGCCCATCCGGACTCGTGGTTCCGGCATTCACTCGGGAGATGCCATGCAACGATCCGCCCCACTCCGGCGACGCCTCGCCGCGTGCGCCGCCGCGGCCCTGGCCGCGCTGACCGCCGTGGCCCTCGGCCCGGACAGCGCCGGCGCCGTACGGCCCGGCGACCCCAGGGCCGACGCCACCATGCTGACCCTGAACTCCAGCGACCTGATTCCCGGGACCGCGTGGGGCGCGGACCCGGCCACCGGTCGGGTCAATGTCATCGCCGACCCCACGGTCACGGGCGCGAAACTGGACAAGCTGAACGAGGTGCTCAAACCGCTCGGCCAGGCCGTGGAGCTGAAAAGAACGACAACGGAACTCCGGGCGTTCCTCGCGGGCGGCGACGCGATCTACGGATCGGAGCGGGCCGGCTTCCATGGGAAGTGCTCGCTCGGGTTCAACGTCAAGCGGCCCGACAATTCGGCGGCCTTCCTCACGGCCGGGCACTGCGGCAACCCGATCAAGAGCTGGTCCACCACCGACGGCGGCCCGGAGATCGGCCGCGTCCCCACGGGCGGGTCGCACTTCCCCGGCGACGACTACGCCATCGTCGACTACACCGACACCGCCATCGACCACCCGAGCCAGGTCAACCTCTACAACGGCAGCGCGCAGCCCATCACCGGCGCCCATGACGCGGTCATGGGCGAGAACGTCCGGCGCAGCGGCGCCACCACGAGCCCGCGCCTCGGCGGTGTCTCCTCCGGCCAGGTCACCGGCCTCAACTGGACGGTGACCTACCCGGAGGGCCGGGTCTCCGGCCTCACCAAGACCAACGTCTGCGCCGAACCCGGCGACAGCGGCGGCCCCTTCTTCTCCGGCACGGACGCCGTCGGCCTCACCTCGGGCGGCGACGGCAACTGCACCGAGGGCGGCACCACCTTCTTCCAGCCCGTGAAGGAGGCGCTGTCGGCGTTCGGGGTGACGATCGGCTGACGTCCGGGCGAGGTCATGGCTCCACCCCGCGTCGCGCGACGCGGGGTGGACGAGTCAGGGGACGGGCGGCCAGGAGGCGCCGATCGCGGGGGTCTTGTCCGCAGAGGTGTATCGGTCCTTACACGCCGTTCTTCCGGTATTCGATCGGAAAGTATGACGTAATGCTGAAGGGGCGGCCCTGCTGCCTTCTTCTGTTTGCACCGGGCGCCGGCTCCGGTAATGTTGCCGCTCAGCAGTGATCGAAATTTTCGACCTAGGAGGTGGGACCCATTACCGCAGTCGCAGGCAGGGTGCTCTCCTCCCTCAGCTGTACGGTCGTCACCCTCTAGCAGGACGACCGTGAGAGCGCCCTTCGGTATCCCGGAAGGCTCTCATGTCTCTTTCTCTCTCTTCTTCCTCCTCTTCGCTTTCTCTTGACGCCCTCGTCGTCCGGCTGCGCGCCGTCGGCTGTGTCTTCGCCGAGGACGAGGCGGAGTTGCTCGTCTCCACCGCACGTACGCCCGCCGAGCTCGCGGCGATGGTGGAACGGCGCGTCGACGGGCTCCCCCTGGAACACGTCCTGGGCTGGGCCGAGTTCTCCGGGCTGCGGATAGCCGTCGACGCCGGGGTGTTCGTGCCGCGCCGCCGGACGGAGTTCCTGGCCCAGGAGGCCCTCGCGCTGGCGCGCCTCGCCGTGGGTGCCGCCTGCCCGGCGCGGGCCGCGGGCCGCGGCCCGGGGTCCTCGCGGGCCGTCGTCGTCGACCTGTGCTGCGGGTCGGGCGCGGTCGGCGCCGTGCTGGCCGGGGCCCTGGAGGGGATCGAGCTGTACGCGGCCGACATCGAGCCCGCCGCCGTGCGCTGCGCCCGCCGCAACATCGGTGACCGGGGGCTCGTCTACGAGGGTGACCTCTACGAGCCGCTGCCCGCCTCGCTGCGCGGCCGCGTCGACGTCCTGGTGGCCAACGCCCCCTACGTGCCCACCGAGGCGATCGAGTTCCTGCCCCCGGAGGCGCGGATCCACGAGCCCAGGGTCGCGCTCGACGGCGGCTCGGACGGGCTGGAGATCCAGCGGCGGGTCATCGCCGGGTCGGCGGAGTGGCTGGCGCCCGGCGGGCACCTGCTCGTGGAGACGAGCGAGCGGCAGGCCCCCCGGACCGCCGAGGCGTTCGCCCGCAGCGGTCTCGTCCCGCGCGTGGTGGGCCGCGAGGACCTCGAGGCGACCGTCGTCGTCGGCACCCGGCCCGCCCCCGGGCGGGCGGCCGGCGGTCCCGCCGGGGGTGCGGGGCGGCCCGCCGTCGGTATTCCTGTCGGCGCTCGGTGAGTCGTTCGTAAGGGTTTTCCGGGCGGCTGCGGGGAGTTCCGGCCCCGCTGCCTGAACGTTTTCGCCGTCCGGGTGCCTGGTCCGTTGAACGGGTTTACGGAATTGGCCGAATTTGGGCCGGAACGGTTCTCCCCTTGGGGCGCTTGGGATCCCTGGCTGTACGAGCGCGCCCTGAGGGGCGCGGGGCGGGGGCTTGAGGGCGTGGTGGGGGTTTATTCCTGAGTGGTCATGCTTGCGAGGGAATAGCGAGCGGCGGGTGGTTCGCCGGGGATTCGGTGGGCAATTCTGAGGTTGCGACGTCGGCAAGTTCGTCGGGTGGTCGGCCAACCACTCGGCAGTAGGCAGTAGTTCCGTTCCTGTTCTGGAGGAATTGATATGGCAAGCACCCGCACTGCTCGCGTCCTCGCTGCTGTGGCGGCCCTGCCCATGGCCGTCGTTCTCTTCTCCGGCGTTGCCTCGGCCGATGACGGCAACCAGCTGGCCAACCGGGGTTCCAACGCCGCCGCGGCCGCCATCGTGGGGAGCGGCGTCGGGGGTACCAACCACGGCAACTCCACCACGGGGCAGCAGCAGGCCACCGGCACCGGTGCCTCGAACCAGAACAACACCGCGAGCGTCGTCGGTGGCGACGACACCGCCATCCACCAGGAGAACGTCTCGGTCACCTTCACCAACTGGTGGTAGGCCGCCCCTCGTGGGGAGCCACGACGTGACCGGGTGAATGTGGACAGGGTCTGGTGATGGCGCGCGACGGCACTCCGGTGCCGTCGCGCGGCCATGTGCGGAGCCATGTGCCGCGCGGGATCCGCGCGGCGGGTACGGGGTCGCCGAGCCGCCGGCGGCCCCGCTTCCGTTGCCCGGGCCCCCGGCGGGGCGCACCCGTCACGGCGGGCCGCCGCCGGCCGGGCGCACCCACCGTCGTGGCGGGCGGCCGTCGTTCTTGACATCCCGAGTTTTTCTGACGGACAGTCAGAAAAACTTGGAGGGACCCATGAGCGACCCCACCGCGCCCCCCTTGCCGCCCTCGCGGCCCTTACGGCCGGAAGAGCTCGCCGGCTTCGAAGGGCGGCCCGCCGCCGTCTCCGGCCGGGCCCGCGACCCCGTCAACCCGCCCATGATCAGGCACTGGTGCGAGGCGATGGGCGACCGTCACCCCGCCTACTCCGGCCCCGACCCCGTCGCCCCGCCCACCATGCTCCAGGCGTGGATCATGGGCGGCCTCTCCGGGCACGGCCCGCGCGGCGGCCGCGCCGACGCCTACGACCGGCTGCTCGGCCTCCTCGACCGCGCCGGGTACACCGCCGTCGTCGCCACGGACTGCGAACAGGAATACCTGCGGCCGCTCCGGCCCGGCGACGAGCTCACCTTCGACGCCGTGATCGAGACCGTCTCGCCCCTCAAGCACACCCGGCTCGGCGCCGGGCACTTCGTCACGACGCGGACGGAGATCCGCACGGCGGGCGCGCTCGTAGGGACGCACCGTTTCCGGATCCTCAAGTACGCGCCCCGCCCGAAACCCGGGAAGGCCGCCCCCGGACCCGCTGCGGACGAGCTCCGCCCGCAGCGCCCCCGCCCGGTGATCAACCGCGACAACGCCGGCTTCTGGGAGGGCGTCGCCGCCGGACAACTGCTCATCCAGCGCTGCGCCGCCTGCGCCGAGCTCCGTTTCCCCTGGCTGCCCGGGTGCGGCCGCTGCGGCTCGCCGGAGTGGACGGCCGTCCGGGCGTCCGGTGCCGGGCGGGTCTTCTCGTACGTGGTCATGCATCACCCGCCCTTCCCCGCCTTCGACCCCCCGTACGCCGTCGGGCTGGTCGAACTGGCCGAAGGCGTAAGGATGATCAGTAATCTCATCGGCACGGAGCCCGGCCGGGTGCGTATCGGGATGCGGGCAGAGCTGGAGTTCCTCCAGGTGGACGCGGGGCTGCGGTTGCCCGTATTCCGGGTCCTCCCGGACGGGGCGGACGCATGAGGCCCGGCGACGAACTGCCCCCGCTGTCCGTACCCGTCACCCGTACGCTGATCGTCGCGGGCGCCCTCGCCTCCCGTGACTTCCAGGACGTGCACCACGACGCAGAAGCGGCCCGCGCCAAGGGCTCTCCCGACATCTTCATGAACATCCTCACCACCAATGGTCTGGTGGGCCGGTACATCACCGACCATTTCGGTGCCGACGCGACACTGGTGAGGGTTTCGATCCGACTCGGGGTGCCCAACTATCCAGGCGATGTCCTGACATTGAGCGGAAGGGTCGTTTCCGTGAGTCCTGCCCGCGAGGCCGGCCGGCGCGCCGTCGAGGTCGCCGTCACCGGGACGAACCGGCTCGGACGCCATGTGACCGGCACCGTCCACGTGGCCGTGCCCGCGGCCGCGCCCGAGAGCCCGGCCGACGGGGGCGGAGCATGAGCGCCCGGCGCGGCCCCGGCCTCTCCGGTGCCGCCGCCGTCGTCGGCATCGGCGCCACGGAGTTCTCCAAGGACTCCGGCCGCAGCGAGCTCACCCTCGCCGCCGAGGCCGTGCGGGCCGCCCTCGCCGACGCCGGACTCGGGCCCGGCGACGTCGACGGCCTGGTCACCTTCACCATGGACACCAGCCCCGAGATCACCGTCGCCCAGGCGGCCGGCATCGGGGAGCTGACCTTCTTCTCCCGCGTCCACTACGGCGGCGGGGCCGCCTGCGCCACCGTGCAGCAGGCCGCGCTCGCCGTCGCGGCGGGCGCGGCGGAGGTCGTCGTCTGCTACCGCGCCTTCAACGAGCGCTCCGGCCGCCGCTTCGGCGCCGGGGTGCAGCGGCGCGAACCCACGGCGGAGGGCGTGGCGCTCGGCTGGGCGCTGCCCTTCGGGCTGCTCACGCCGGCGTCCTGGGTCGCCATGGCCGCCCGCCGCTACCTCCACACGTACGGTCTGACGCCCGAGGTCTTCGGGCACGTCGCCGTCACCGGCCGCCGCCACGCGGCGGCCAACCCGGCCGCGTACTTCCACGGCAGGCCGATCACCCTGGCCGACCACGCCGCCTCCCGCTGGATCGCCGAGCCGCTGCGGCTGCTCGACTGCTGCCAGGAGACGGACGGCGGCCAGGCGGTCGTCGTGACCTCCGCCGACCGGGCCCGTACGCTCCCGCACCCGCCGGCCGTGATCGTCGCCGCCGCTCAGGGCGCGGGCCGGGCGCAGGAGCAGATGACCAGCTTCTACCGGGACGACCTGACCGGCCTGCCCGAGGCCGGCGCGGTCGCCCGGCAACTGTGGCGTTCCAGCGGCCTGACCCCGGGAGACATCGACGTGGGCATTCTGTACGACCACTTCACCCCGTTCGTGCTGATGCAACTGGAGGCGTACGGATTCTGCGGGCCCGGCGAGGCCGGGGACTTCGTCGCCGCCGGCGCGCTGCCGCTCAACACCCACGGCGGCCAGCTCGGCGAGGCGTACCTGCACGGCATGAACGGCATCGCCGAGGCGGTGCGCCAGCTGCGCGGCACCGCCGTCAACCAGGTCCCCGGCGCCGCGCGGGTGCTCGTCACCGCGGGAAGCGGTGTTCCCACGTCCGGGCTGCTTCTCGGGGCAGACGGATGAACCGAGGGCGTGTCAGCGGGGGAGGCCGGTCCGGGGCGCCTATCACTCGGCGTATGGACCGACTGGACCGCCTAAGGAAGATCATCGGATTTCTCGTCGCTCTGACGGTCGCCGTGGCGCAACTGGTCAGCGGCGCCCAGCCCGCCACGGCGGACGACAGGGGCGATCCCAGGTCCGAGGGGGCAGAAGTCTTCAGGGGCTGGGGCTTCGACACCTGCCAGGCCCCGTCGCTGTCCGCGATGCGGGCGTGGCGGGCCTCCGACTACCGGGCCGTCGGCGTCTACTTCGCCGGCCGGGCCCGCGCCTGCCCGCGCCAGACGTACCTCAGCGCCTCCTGGCTGGCCGACGCCGACGACCTCGGCTGGCGGATGCTGCCGATCTTCGTCGGCTCGCAGTCGCCGTGCGTCAAGGCCGGGCACAAGCGGGGCTTCTCCATCAGCAGCTACGACCCCTACGGCCAGGGCCAGGAGGAGGGCCACGAGGCCGCCGACCGGGCCGGGGCGCTCGGCATCGCCCGTCGCAGCCCGCTCTACCTCGACATGGAGGCCTACGACCAGTACAACTCCTCCTGCGCCCGTACGACCCTGTCCTTCGTCCGCGGCTGGAGCTCCACCGTGCGCAGCCGCGGCTATCTGGCCGGCTTCTACAGCAGCGCCGACTCCGGCGTCCGGCACATGGAGCGGGCGCGCCGGAACGGGACGGGCGGGCTGCCCGACCTGATGTGGTTCGCCCGCTGGCAGGTCCCCGCCTCGACCTCGGGCGAGCCGGTGCTCTCCCGCTCGGCGTGGACGCCGCACCGCCGGATCCACCAGTACCGGGGCAACGTCACCGAGACCCACGGGGGCCGGCGGATCACCATCGACCGCAATCTCGTGGACGCCCCGGTGGCGATCATCGACTGAGCCCGCCCGCCCGCGGTCTCCGCCTCGGGGTGCGAGGGCGGAGCGGACGCCCACCGGTCGGGGCCGGTGGGCGTCCCTCCGCCTTCCGCACCCCGAGGCGGTCCCTGAGCACCCTCCCCCTCCAGGAGGTGGGGGTGGCCCCACCAGTACGACCTGAGGGGGACCGCCCTTCGGCACCTGCGGGCGATCCGCGGCGTACGGGTGCGCTTCTAGCGTTAAGGCATGACAGCTACCACGACGTCTGTGTGCACCAGCGCATCCACCGCCGTGTACCCGTCGTTCTCCTCCTACGTACGGGCACGCGGACCGGTGCTCCAGCGCACCGCCCGCTCTCTGACCGCGAACCCGTGCGACGCCGAGGACCTGCTTCAGACGGCGCTGACCAAGACGTATCTCGCGTGGGAGCGCATAGAGGACCACCGTGCCCTGGACGGCTACGTCCGCCGGGCCCTGGTGAACACGCGTACTTCGCAGTGGCGCAAGCGCAAGGTCGAGGAGTTCCCCTACGACGAGCTCCCCGAGCGCGAGGCCATGGCCGCCCCGGACCCGGCGGAGGCCCAGGCCCTGCGCGACGCGATGTGGCGCGCCGTACTGCGGCTGCCGGTGCGGCAGCGGGCGATGGTCGTCCTCAGGTATTACGAGGACCTCACCGAGGTGCAGACGGCGGAGCTCCTCGGGGTCTCGGTGGGCACGGTGAAGAGCGCGGTGTCGCGGGCGCTCGGCAAGCTCCGGGAGGACCCGGAGCTCTCGCGGGCGGCCTAGGCGCCGCTCCGGGGGCGGGCGTCAGCCGAGCCCCAGCCGCTGCCCCAGGCCGCCCAGCAGGCCGGTGGTCTGCTCCAGGACGTCGAAGCCGGTGCTGCCCGTGAAGAGCCGGCCGCCCGCGGGCAGGGGGCCGGTGGTGAACGCGGCGGCGAGGGCCTCCGCGCCGGCCGGGGTGAGGTTCATGGGGATGTCCTCGGCGCTCACCTTGGTCAGATACAGCTTCAGCCGTGCCGTGGGCGAGGCGAGGACGTCGATCCGCCGGCCGCGGTGGACGGCCGAGGTGATCATGATCTTGTCCGACATGACCGAGGCCGCCAGATTCTCGAACGCCGCCCGCCGCTGACCCCGGCGGAAGGCGAAGCCGCCCTCGCCGGCCGCGCCCGTACCGGAGGAGGAGCCGGGATTGATCCGCCCGGTCTCCACGGTCGTGCGCACACAGGCGTGCCCGTTCTCGGTGACCAGGGTGGACGGCGGTACGGCCTCCAGCCCGATCCGGGCGGCGCTCAGGGCCGCCGCGGACGCGTCGGTCAGGCAGAGGGTGACCGGCGTCCCGGCGGGCGCCCGCGCCGCGCCGGCGGCCTGCGGG
The DNA here is from genome assembly GCF_002192455.1 of Streptomyces albireticuli. Taxonomy (NCBI): domain Bacteria; kingdom Bacillati; phylum Actinomycetota; class Actinomycetes; order Kitasatosporales; family Streptomycetaceae; genus Streptomyces; species Streptomyces albireticuli. The sequence continues at coordinate 3,782,797 of NZ_CP021744.1, read as the reverse complement.
GCGAACGCGGCCGAAGCGGCCAGTGAGGTCACGGCGAGTGCGAGGGCGAGAGCGCGGAGGCGGGGCTTCGTCACAGCGGGCTCCGGGGGAGGCGGGTGCGCGTCGGCGGCGGCCGTCGGGCGGCCGCGCCTGGCCAACGCGGGCCGGCTCCGCGCGTCACGCCCCGCGCGGCCGGTGTCAGCCGGGCGGCGTAAGCCCTTCCCGGAGCCCTTCCCGGAGTCCGTCCCGGCCCGCCGCCGGCCTTACTCCCACGGGTCGGTGAACGACCGCCCCGGGACCGGCTTGGCGACCAGGGCTATGGGGATGAAGAAGTTGACCTGCCCGATGGCGAGGGTCAGGGTGGCGAGCGCCTTGTCGTCGTAGTGCCCGGACACCTCGGCGTACAGCTCGTCCGACACCCGCTCGCCGTGCGCGGACGGCTGGAGCACCGCTTCCACCAGCGCCAGCGCGGCCCGCTCGGGGCCGGTGAAGTACGGCGAGTCCTGCCAGGACGCCACCGAGGTGATCCGCTCCTCGGACTCCCCGGCCTTCCGCAGGAAACCCGTGTGCAGGACGGTCAGATAGGTGCTGCCGACGATCTGGCCGGCGCGCAGCTGGACCAGGCTGATCGTGGTCCGCGGCACGGAGCGGTTGCCGGTGGCCTTGAACAGGGCCGCCGACACCTCCGCCACCTCGGGGACGAGCGCCGCCGGGTCCTGGGCCATCCGCGGCCGCGCCGGAACCGGGGTGCTGATCGTACGTGCTGCCATCGTCGTGTTCCCTTCGTGCTTCGTGTCGCTTCCACAGCACTGACGGAGCGCGACGAGGGAATGTGACCGGTGGCCGGGAAAAAACCGGAGGAGAAGAAGTCGCGCCGGTGTGCGCCGAACGGCAGTCGCCCGCACGGCCCTTCGGCACCGCGCCCGCCTCGTCCGGCCCGGGGCCCGTGCCTTGGCCTCCCCGGCCGGAGAACGTCGCCGCAGAGTAGTGACTTACCGAGGGGAACGAAAGCAGAATCTCAGGGAACTACCTCGCGCAACGCGGCGCGCAGATATGGGAGGCCCTTCGGTGCTGAGCACGATGCAGGACGTACCGCTGACCGTTACCCGCATTCTCGCGCACGGCGCGCGCGTGCACGGGGACGCGGTCGTGACCACCTGGACCGGCGACGGCGAGCCGCTGCGGCGGACGTTCCGCGAGGTCGGGGCCCGGTCCGTACAGCTGGCCCACGCGCTCCGCGACGAGCTCGGCGTCGTCGGCGACGAGCGGGTGGGAACGCTGATGTGGAACAACAGCGACCATCTGGAGGCGTACCTCGCGATCCCCTCCATGGGCGCCGTCCTGCACACGCTCAACCTGCGGCTCCCCGCCGAGCAGCTCGCCTGGATCGTCGGCCACGCCGCCGACCGCGTCGTGCTCGTCAGCGGCTCGCTGCTGCCCCTCGTCGCCCCGCTGCTGCCGCACCTCCCCTCCATCGAGCACCTCGTCGTCTCCGGGCCCGGCGACCGGTCCGCGCTGGAGGGCTGTCGTCCCCAGGTGCACGACTACGAGGAACTGCTCGCCGGCCGCCCGACCGAGGGCTTCGACTGGCCGGAGCTGGACGAGCGCCAGGCCGCCGCCCTCTGCTACACCTCCGGGACCACGGGCGAGCCCAAGGGCGTGCTCTACAGCCACCGTTCGATCTACCTCCACGCCATGGAGGTCAACGCCGCCGCGTCCTTCGCGCTCACCCCGGCGGACCTGGCCCTTCCGGTTGTCCCCATGTTTCACGTGAACGCGTGGGGGATGCCGCACGCGGCGTTCATGGCGGGCGCGTCGCTGCTGATGCCCGACCGCTTCCTCCAGCCCGCCCCGCTCGCGGAGATGATCGAGACCGAGCGGCCGACGGTCAGCGCCGGTGTGCCCACCATCTGGGCGGGGCTGCTCGCCGAGCTCGACGCCCGCCCGCGGGACATGACCTCGCTGAAGACCGTCGTCAGCGGCGGCTCGGCCTGCCCGCGCGCCCTGATGCGCGGCTTCGAGGAGCGGCACGGCGTGCGCATCGTCCACGCCTGGGGCATGACCGAGACGTCCCCGCTGGGCACGATCGCGTACCCGCCCCTCGGCGTGACCGGCGAGGAGGAGTGGGAGTACCGCCTCAGCCAGGGCCGCATCCCCGCCTCCGTCGAGCTCCGGCTCGCCGGGCCGGGCGGCGACCACCTGCCCTGGGACGGCGAGTCGGCGGGCGAGCTGGAGATCCGCGGCCCGTGGATCGCGGGCGCCTACTACGGCGGCGCCGGCCAGGAACCCATCCTGCCCGAGGACAAGTTCACCGAGGACGGCTGGCTGCGCACCGGCGACGTCGGCACCATGAAGCCGAACGGCTTCCTGACCCTGACGGACCGGGCGAAGGACGTCATCAAATCCGGCGGCGAGTGGATCTCCTCGGTCGAGCTGGAGAACCACCTGATGGACCACCCGGAGATCGCGGAGGCGGCGGTGATCGCCGTACCCGACGACAAGTGGGGCGAGCGGCCGCTGGCGGCGGTCGTCCTGCGGGACGGCTCGACGGTGGACTACGCGGGGCTGCGGGCGTTCCTCGGCGAGCGGGTGGCACGGTGGCAGCTGCCGGAGCGCTGGGTGAGCGTCCCGCAGGTGCCGAAGACGTCGGTGGGCAAGTTCGACAAGCGGGCGTTGCGGAAGCTGTACGCGGAGGGTGAGCTGGAGGTTTCGGTGCTGGGGTAGGCGGTGCCCGCGCCTCTCGCGGTGCCCTCGGGGCCGGGTGAGGCGGTACGGGCCGGGGTCGGCGTCCGGCGGCGGGTGCTGACCGGCCGGCGACCGTCCGATCCGGCCGCGACCGTCCGACTCGGCCCGCGACCGACCGAGCCGACCGCGACCGTCCGACCCGGCCCGCGACCGACCGGCCCACCGCCACAAGCCGGGCCGGCCGGACCGGTTGCGGTCGGGTGATGACGAGCTTGCCGGAGGCGTCGGGGTGAGCCTCTGCCCCGCCGGACCGTCATGACGGCGGCCGCGCCCGCCCGTGCGACGGGGTGCTGGGACAGCGGTGCGTCGGGCCGTCGCTCCGGGGAGGGCGTCCGGTTCGTGACGGCGGCGGCCGCACGGGCCCGTGCGGCGGGGCCCGTCGCCGGACGCGGTGGGACGGACGCGGTGGGACGGGCACGCCGTCACGGCGTCAGCCGCACGCCGTCCTCGAAGTCGACGTGGGACAGCTCCGCCCGCGAGGTGACGCCGAGCTTCGGGAAGACGTTCGACAGATGGTGTCCCACCGTCCGCGGGCTGATCAGCAGCCGTGCCGCGATCTCGCGGTTGGTCAGGCCCTCCGCCGCCAGCCGGGCCACCCGGCGCTCCTGCGGGGTGAGGCTCACGCCCGCGTCCCCGGGGCGGCGCGGCTGCCGGCCGGTGAGTTCCCGCTCGGTCCGGGCGCGGGCCAGCAGGGGAGCCGCGCCCAGCCGGCGGAACGTCTCCGCCGCCTCCGCCAGCTGCTCCCGGGCGTCCGTACGGCGCCGGACGCGCCGCAGCCACTCCCCGTACAGCAGCCGCGTACGGGCGTGGTCGAAGGGCCGGGCCGCCGCACCAGGCACGGCCAGCGCGGCCCGGAAGCGGGCCTCGGCCTCCGCCGGGTCCCCGGCCAGCAGGGCGGCGCAGCGGTGCGCGGCCGCCGCCGCCCACGCCGTGCCCGTACGGTCCGCCCACTCCCGCAGCCGCCGCGCGTGCGGCAGCGCCGCCTCCGGCCGCCCGGCCCGGACCGCCGCCTCGGCCGCGTCCGCCGCCGAGAGCAGCGCGAACGTGCCGTGCGCGGCCTCGTGGCCGGGCTCGGTCAGCCGTTCCAGCAGGCCGGACGCCTCCTCGGCGCGGCCGGCGTGCAGCGCCAGCTGCCCCCGGCTCCAGTACGCGGCCGCGGTCAGCGCCCGCACCCCGCGCGGCACCGACATCTCCAGCGCCCGCGCGCTCAGCTCCCCGGTCGCCGCCTCGTCGCCGCGCGCCGCGGCCAGCCAGGCCAGGACGTTCCGGCACTGCGACGCGGCGTGGTCGGCGCCGATCTCCTCGGCCAGCCGCAGCGTCTCCGTGGCGTTCGCGGTGGCGTCGGCCCACCGCCCGCGCACGAGGTCGAGCGTCGCGGTCTGCGGCACGGTCAGCACGAGCGCGGTCGCCGCGTCCGTGCGCCGCAGCTCGGCGACCTTCCGTTCCAGGGCCTCCGCCAGCGCCTCCTCGGCACCCCACGCGACCGCGAGCGTCGCGGGCGGCATCAGCCGCCACGAGCCCGCCCCGAGCCGGGCGACGGCCTCGTCGGTCAGCGCGGGCGCCGGGCCCTCCTCGCGCCACCACTCCGGCAGCACCGGCGGTACGTCCGGCAGTCCGGTGAGCACCCGCAGCGCCGCCGCCTGGAGAGCGGGCGAACCGGCCGACCAGCCGGCCCGTACGGCCACGCCGGCCAGCTCCGCCGCCTTGTCCGGCCGGGAGAGGGCCGGGACGTCGCGCAGCAGGTGGCGGTGGGCGGTCTCCTGGTTGCCGTGGGCGAACTCGATCAGCCCCCGCAGCCCGCCGCTCGGTTCGGCGGCCTCCTCGTCCGAGGCCAGGCGCGCGGCCCGGTCCAGCAGCTCCCGCGCCGTGTCCGCCCGCCCCGCCTCCCACGCCGCGCGCGCCCCGCGCGCGAGGCGCACGGACGCCGCGGCGGGCTCGGGGGAGAGCTCCGCGGCGCGCCGCAGGATCCGTTCGGCGGTCGCGCAGCCCCCGCGCTCCCACGCCCGTTCGGCCGCGGCGGTCAGCAGCGCGGCCACCGTCTCGTCGGGCCCTTCGCAGGCGGCGGCCAGGTGCCAGGCGCGCAGCTCCTCGGCGTCGGTGCCGGCCAGCACCCGGGCGAGGGCCCGGTGCGCGGCCCGCCGCCCGGGAGACGGCGCGTCCTCGTAGACCACGGCCCGGAGGAGCGGGTGGCGCACGCGCAGCCGGCCCCCGCGCGCGTCCAGCAGCCCCGACAGACGCACCTCCTCCCAGGCGTCGTCGCCGGCGCCGAGCCGCGCGGCGGCCTCGCGCAGCACCCACTGCTCGCCGCGTTCCTCGGTGGCGATGAGCAGGAGCAGGGTGCGGGCGGTGGGGGAGAGCGCGTCGATACGGGCGGTGAAGGCGCGGCGCAGGCGGGGGCCGACCGGGAACGGGGTGCCGGGGGCGGGAACGGCGGGTGCGCTTGTGCCGGTGGGAGAGGCGGGCGGTGCGGCGGCGGTGATCGTTGCGGTGGCGATCGCCGTGGCGGCGTTCCGCGCGGTCACCGCGGCCGTTCCCGCGAGGGCGGGCGCGCCCAGGTCCGTCGGCCCCGTGAGAGCCGGTGTGCCCGGCAGTTCCTGGAGGGCCAGCGGGTTGCCGCCCGCCACGCGGACCGTACGGGCCAGGGTGAGCTCGTCGGCGTCGGGCCAGGCGGCCGCGGCGAGCAGCCGCGCGTCGGCGTCGGGAAGGCCCGTGACCTCCAGCGACGGCAGCGGGTCCCAGGGGCCGCGGGCCGGGTCGGCGTGGGTGGCCAGCAGCAGGGCGACCGGCTCGGTGCGCAGCCGGCGGGCGACGAAACAGAGACAGTCGACGGTCGGCTCGTCCAGCCACTGGGCGTCGTCGACGGCCAGCAACACGGGCTGTTCGCTCGCGAGTTCGGACAGCAGGGTGAGGACGGCGGCGCCGATCAGGAAGCGGTCGGCGGGGTCGCGGTGGTGCCCGAGCGCGCCGCGCAGCGCGGCGGCCTGCGCGGCGGGCAGTGTGCCGATGCGGTCCACGACCGGCCACAGCAGCTCGTGCAGCGCGGCGAACGCGAGGCCGGACTCCATGCGTGTGCCCCGGCAGCAGAGAACGGTGAAGTCCGCGGCGGTGAGGGCGGTGTCCTCCAGCAGCGCGGTCTTGCCGATGCCGGGGTCGCCCCAGAGCACCAGTCCCGCCCCCGTGCCCTCACGCGCTCCGTCCAGAACGCGGTCGAGCTCCGCTTTTTCGTGGTGCCGTCCGTACAGCGTCATTTGTTGGAGATCCTATAAGGGGGTATTTCAGATCTCCGTCAGGGAAAGCCATGGTGTGTGTCACCAAATCCCTTGATGGAATGGAAAGTTCCGTTTGTTGTTGGTGCGGCGTCAGGGGCCGGGCGGCGGGGCCGGGCGGTGCCGGGCGGCGGGCGGCGCGCGGCCCGTTCCGTCCTCCCGGAATCCGGTGAGGCCCGTTCCGGCCATTCGCCGCGACACCGATACGGTGACCGATTCACTTCCGCCGCCGGGCTCGTAACGTCGGCACCATGCAGCCCTCCCCCGCACCACCCTCAGCTCCCGCAGGGGTCGTCGGCGCCGCTTCCCGCGACCGCCTCCCGCACACCCGAGGCGTCTGGGTCACCGGCCGCTTCGACCCGTCGCCCGAGGCCGCCGCGCTCGGCACGGCCGCGCTGCTGACCGGCGCCGAGGTCCCCGTCGTCGCACGCTTCTCCAGCATGCTCGGCGGGCGGGACGGCCACGACGGCGCGCCCGGCGAGCAGGGCCTCGCGGTGCGCTTCCACGCGGGCGACGGCGGCGAGATGGACCTGCTGGCCGGCACGCTGCCGGTGTTCTTCGTCCGCACCGGCGCGGACATGCTCGAATACCTGCGGGCCGTCCGCTCGCCCGACCCGGCGGCCGTCGCCGCGTTCCTGGAGCGCCACCCGGAGGCGGCCACGGCGACGGCCCTGGCGGAGACGGCCCGGCCGGCCGAGAGCTTCACCGGCGTGGCGTACCACGCCGTCCACACCTTCGGCCTGGTCGACGCCGCCGGCCGGACCCGCTGGGCCCGGCTGAGCTGGCAGCCGGAGCGCCCGCTGCCCGCGCTCACACCGGACGCGGCGCTCGCCCGCCCGGCGGACTACCTCACGGCGGACCTCCCCCACCGCCTCCCCGCCCGCTTCCGCCTCACGGCCCAACTGCCCTGCCCGGACGACGCGCCTGTACTCCACGACCCGACCCGCCTGTGGTCCCAGGAGCCGGCCCGGACGGCGGTGCTCGGGACGCTGGTGCTGGACGCGGTGTACGTGCCGCCGCGGGGGTGTGAGCCGCGGTTCGACGGGGGGCGGGTGCCGGAGGGGTTCGTGGCGCCGCGGGTGGGGGTGGCGGGGTGGGGGTGAGGGGGGTGCGGGTTGCCGCTGCGCGGGGCTTTTCCCCAGCCCCGCCCCTTCCCGTAACTGGGGGCTTCGCCCCCAGACCCCCGGTTCCGCGCTGACGCGCGGGGTGTCCTCAAGCGCCGGACGGGCTGATTTTCAGCCCGTCCGGCGCTTGAGGACCGGGGTCCGGGGCGGAGCCCCGGTATCGGGAAGGGGCGGGGTGGGGAAAGGCCCGCCGCAGGCGCACCCCGCACCCGCACCCCGCACCCCCACCCGCTACGCGCCCCCGCCCCGCCGCGCCGCCCCACCGACCCACCCCGCCACCATCCACACACACGCGATACCGCACACCCCGTTCCAGCCCCACCACGCGAACGCCGGCCCCGCCAGCGCCGACGCCGACGCCCCGCCCAGGAACCCCGTCACCACGTACGCCGTGTTCGCCGAGGCCGGCTTCGCCGTCGCGCCCAGCGCCCGCGTCTGGTTGGCGACCTGACCGGCCATCAACCCGGCGTGGATCAGTACGGCGGCGGCGTAGAGCGCCCAGAGCCGGTGGCCGCCGAGCCAGAAGAGCGGCAGGGACAGCGCCGCGAGGGCGTAGCCGGACGTCACGACGCGGCGCGGGCCGAAGCGGTCGATGAGGGTGCCGGAGACCGGGGCGACGGCGCTGGAGACGAGGCCGAACAGGCCGAAGAGACCGGCGGTCGCGGTGGACAGGTGAAACGGTTCATCAGCTGTCAGCAGCAGGGCCAGCGTGGTCCACAGGGCGCTCCAGGCGCCGAACAGGCCTGCCTGGCGCAGGCACGCCGCCCGTAGCTCCGCCGACGCCCTCATCAGGCCCGGCAGTCCCGCGACGGCCTTGAGGGGGCGGGCCCGGCGGGGCGGGCGGGTCTCCGCCGGGAGCAGGGCGGCGGTCAGCAGGCCGATGCCGACGGTCAGGACCGCCGCGCCGTAGAAGACGGCCCGCCAGCCGTACGCCTGGCCGGCGATCCCGCCGAGCACGCGCGCCGCGACGATGCCGGTGAACAGGCCGGCCACCACCGCCGCCACGTGCCGGGCGCGGCGCTCCGCCGGGGCCCGCTCGGCGACGAGCGGGACGAGCAACTGCGGGACGACCGTGGCGGCGCAGGCCACCAGCACGGCGGCGGCCAGCGCGGGCAGGCCGGGCGCGAGCGCGGCGGCGACGAGCGCCAGGCCCGCGAGGCCGGACAGGACGCCGACGAGGCGGCGCCGGTTCGCGGTGTCACCGAGCGGGGCGAAGGCCAGCAGGCCGAGGGCGTAGCCGAGCTGGGCCACCGACGCCACCCAGCCGACGGCGGAGGGCGCGACGCCGAAGTCCTCGGCGATCAGTCCGAGGAGCGGCGCCGCGAGGTAGATGTTCGCGGCGGTGACGGCGGTGCACAGGGCGATGACGGACAGCAGGACGCCGTTGCGCGGACCGGTCCGCCGGCCACCGGTGCCCGGGGTCCCGGCGCCTCCGCGCGCGGCGGTGCCGGCGGCCGCCCCGGCGGTTCCTGAGCTGGTGCGGATGGGTGTCGGCATGGGTGGTGGACGCTCCCGGGAGGCTGGCTGGAAGTTATAACCAACTGGTTGGTTATAACTTTGCGGCCACGCGCCCAGGGCTGTCAACCGAATAGTTGGTTACCCTGTGTGCATGGCAGTAGTCAGGGACCCCGAGGCCACCAAGGCGCGCATCTTCGCGGCGGCCACCGCCGAATTCGCGGCCCACGGCATCGCCGGCGCGCGCATCGACCGCATCGCGCGCGAGGCCAAGGCCAACAAGCAGCTCATCTACGCCTACTTCGGCGACAAGGCCGAACTGTTCTCCCAGGTCCTCCAGCGGGCCCTGCTCGACCTCGCCAGCGCGAACCCGGTCGACGCGGACGACCCGGACGGCTACGTCGACCGCCTCATGGAGTACCACCGCGTCCACCCGGAACTCCTGCGCCTGCTCCTCTGGGAGGGCCTGGAGTACGGCACGGCCGAGATCCCCCACGAGGCCGAGCGCCGGGCGAGCTACGAGGCGAAGGCGGGAGCCTTCGCCGCCGCCCAGGAGAAGGGCACGGTGGAGCGGATCCTCCCGCCGCAGGACCTGGTCTTCATGATCAGCGCACTCGCGGGCTGGCCGTCGGCCGTACCGCAGTTCCGGCGGCTCCTGGTGGGGGAGACGGAGGCGGACGAGGCCCGCCTGCGGGAGTCCGTGCGGACGGCGGCGCGGCGGCTGACGGGGCGGGACGAGGGCGGGCGGGCCTGACGGTTGCCGCTGCGCGGGCCTTTTCCCCACCCCGCCCCTTCCCGAACCGGGGCTCCGCCCCGGACCCCGGTCCTCAAACTCCCCCAGCTACCGCTGGGAGGTGCCCCCAGACGGGCTGAGTTGTCGCCCGGAACCGGGGGCCCGGGGGCTTGCCCCCGGTTACGGGAAGGGGCGGGTAGGGGACAAGGCCCCGCGCAGCGGCAACCCCCCCGCACCCACCCCCGCCGATCAGCCCGTACCGATCTTCGACAACAGATCCACGATCCGCCCCTGCACCTCCGTGCTCGTCGAGCGCTCCGCCAGGAACAGCACCGTCTCCCCCGCCGCCAGCAACGCCAGCTGCGCCGGATCGGCTTCCGGCGACGTGTAGACCACCAGCGGCGTACGGGCCAGCAGACCGTTGCCTCGCAGCCAGTCGACGATGCCCGCGCGGCGCCGCCGCACCTGCATCAGGTCCATGACCACGAGGTTCGGCCGCAGCTGCGCCGCGAGCGTGACCGCCTCCGCGTCCGTCGCCGCGCGCGCCACCTGCATCCCGCGCCGCTCCAGCGTCGCCGTCAGCGCGAGCGCGATCGGCTCGTGCTCCTCGATCAGCAGCACCCGGGGCGGGTGCATCTCGCTGTCGCGCGGCGCCAGCGCCTTGAGGAGGACGGCCGGGTCGGCCCCGTACGCCGCCTCGCGCGCCGCCTGGCCCAGACCGGCCGTCACCAGCACCGGGACCTCCGCCGCGACCGCCGCCTGGCGCAGTGACTGGAGCGCCGTGCGGGTGATCGGGCCGGTCAGCGGGTCGACGAAGAGCGCGGCCGGGTACGCCGCTATCTGCGCGTCGACCTCTTCGCGCGAGTGCACGATCACCGGGCGGTAGCCGCGCTCGGTGAGGGCCTGCCGCGTGGAGTCGTCCGGCGCCGGCCAGACCAGCAGCCGGCGCGGGTTGTCCAGCGGCTCCGGCGGCAGCTCGTCGTCCATCGGCGGACGGGGGGCGTTCATGACCTCCACCGCGCCGTTGGGCCCGTCGAGCGGCTCGGGCCCCTCGGAGCCCTCGTCCGGCGCGCCTATGGCGAACGCGCGCCCCTCCGGGCCCCCGAGCGGCTGCGGCCGGGCCGCGCTCGGCTGCGTGGTGCGCGCCTCGCGCTCGCCCTCGGCGGGGTTGCCCAGCTTGCGGCGGCGTCCCGAGCCGACGGGGGTCCCGCCGGGCGGGGTGTCCCCGGCGCCGGGGCCCTGCCCGAGCGTACGGACGCTGATCTGTCGGGCCTTGTCGGCCTGCGGTGCCGCGCCCGGCTCCTCGGCGAGCGCGCGGCGGGCCCGGCGGCGGCCGGTCGGCGCGTCGGCCTGCGGCGGCGCGTCCGCGCCCGGCGTGGTCTCCGGCCGCTCGCTCCGGCCGGGGCCGTCGGCCTCCTGCGGATGCGGCGTGCCGAAGGGGGCCGGGGCTCCCGGGAGCGCCCCGGCACGGCCGGGGGCCTCCCCGGACGCGTCCGCGCCCTGCGGGTGCGGCCCGGGGCCGTCCTGACCAGCGGGGCCGCCGCCCGCCCGGCCCTCGGGGGCCTGCTGCGGGTACGGGGGTGCGAAGGGCACGCCGGGTGCGGGCCGGGGCACCTGCACGCCGCCCTCGGGCCGCGCCGCCGCGTCCGCCGGTACGGGTCCGGTTCCGTCGGCGGGTGCGGCGGTGGGCTGCGGGACGGGTCCGCCGAGTCCCGGGTGCGGGACGGTACCCGGAGCGGCGGCGTCGGGGCCGAACGGGCCCGCTCCGGGAGCGGCGCCAGGCCGTCCCGGAAGGTTCGGGGCGGGCGCGGCGCCGGGCTGCGGAACGGGACCGGTCGCGGGCCCGTCGCCGTCGGCGGGCCGGGGGACGGGCCCGCCGAGCCCCGGGTGCGGCACGGTGCCCGGCCGCCCGGGCATGTCGCCCGCCGGGCCCTCGGCGCCGAACGGACCAGGTCCCGCGGCACCCGGGACGCGGCCCGCGGGCGGCACGGGCCCGTTCGGCCCGGCGCCCATGGCCTCGGCACCGAAGGGACCGGCCGCCGGGGCGTCCGCGCTGTACGGGCCCTGGGGTGCCTGGCCGGGGCGGGGCGGAGTGGTGCCGCCACCGGGGTGGTTCGCGGGGTCGGCGGCATAGGCGTCCGGGCCCGCCTGCGGCGCGGGGCCGTTCGGGCGGGCGCCGGGGACGCCGGTGCCGAACGGGCCCTGGCCCGGCCGGGGCGCGGCGGGGCTGCCATCGGGGTCGGCGGGGTACGCGCTCGGGCCCGTCTGTGACGTGGGGCCGTTCGGGTCCACGTCGGGGTTCTCCGCGCCGTACGGACCGGGCGTTCCTCGGCCGGGGCGGGGCGCGTCGGGGCCCGCCCCGGGGTGGTTCGCGGGGTACGCGTCCGGGCCCGCCTGCGGCGCGGAGCCGTTCGGGCCGGTGCCCGGGTGGTCCGTGCCGAACGGGCCCTGGGGTGCCTGGCCGGGGCGGGGCGGAGTGGCGCCGTCACCGGGGTGGCTCGCGGACCCGGTGGCGTACGGCCCCTGGCCCGCGCGGGGCGCGGCAGGGCCTCCACCAGGGCGTTCCGGGGTGCCGGCGGGGTACGGTCCCTGGCCCGCGCCGGTCGGCGCGCCGTCAGGGCCGGCGCCCGGGTGGTCCGTGCCGAACGGACCCTGCGGCACCTGGCCCGGACGGGGTGGGACGCCACCCGCACCGGGACGGTCCGCGGCGCCGACGGCGTACGGCCCCTGGCCCGCGCCGCCCTGCGCTCCGTCCGGGCCCGTACCCGAGGGCTCCGTGCCGTACGGGCCCGGTGCCGCCTCGCCGCCCGGCCGCTCCGGCCGGTTCTGCGGGGGCACCCCGCCGTAGGGCGCCGCCGCGCCCTGGCTCACCCGGGCCGCGAGCGCGTCGCCCGCCCGCGCCCCGGGGGCGGGCTTCGGCGCCGGGGCGTCCGGGCCCGGTGCCTCGGTGGACGGGAGGGCCGTCGCGCTCGGGGCGTCGGAGCCGGGGGTGCGGTCGGCGGCTGCCGGGGGAAGGGCGAACACCGCCCGGGGAGCGGCCGGTTCCGCACTCGCCTGGCCCGGAATGGGACGCTCCGCTTCCGCCAGGGAGCGGCGGGCGCGTCGCCCGGAAGGTGCCGCCGCCGGGACGGACTCCCCGGGCGGGACGGACCCGGGCGTGCGGTCGGCCTCCGCCGGAGGCAGCGCGAACGCGGCGCGCGGGGCCTCCGCGACCTGGTCGCGGGGCTGGTCACGGCGGGCCCGGCGGCCCGTCGGCGCGGCCGTGCCCTGCGGCGGCACGAGGCCGCTCACGTCCGCGGGCCGCTCCTCGTCCGTACGCGGCCGCGCCCGCCGGCGCCCCGTCGGCTGGGGCTGCGGCGGGGACTGCTGCTGAGAGGGAGACGGGGACTGCGGCCGCCCGGCCGCCTCCGCCGGGGAAGCCGGGGCCGCCGGAGCGACCGGCACGGCCTCGCCGGCCGCGCCGCGCTTGGCCCGCCGGCCACCCCCGGCGGTGCCTCCACCGCTCGTACCGCCGTCGCCGCTGCCACCGCCGGCGGGCCCGTCACCGCCGTCACCGCCGCTGCCCTTCCCGGCGGCGTCCCCGCCACCGGGAGCCGCGGCGCTCTCCGTGCCGCGCGCCCGCTGCGACGGCACCGGCATGACCGTCGTCGCGTTCATCGTGTCCGTCGCCGAGCGCTCCGCCGTGGCGGACGCGGACACCGGGCCGGCCTTCGCCGACACCGGCACCTCCAGGACGTAGGCGTGCCCGCCCGCCGCCCCCGGCAGGTCGTGCGTCTGGAGCACCCCGCCGTGGCCGCGCACGATGCCGCGCACGATCGGCGCGTGCACCGGGTCGCCGCCCGCGTACGGGCCCCGGACCTCGACGCGCACGACCTCGCCGCGCTGCGCCGCCGCCACCACGATCGTCCGGTCCCCGGCGGGCGCCGCGGCACCCGCCGGCGCGCTGCCCGTCGCGTCGACGCCCGCGACGTCCGCGATCAGGTGCGCCAGCGCCTGCGCGAACCGCTCCGGGTCGACCTCCGCCTCGATCGGCGGCGCGTGCACCGCGAACTGCGCCCGGCCGGGGCCGATCAGCTCGACCGCGCCCTCGACGCCCGCCGCCACGACCTCGTCGAGGGAGACGCTCTCCCTCGCGAGCTTCGCCTCGCCCGCGTCCAACTGCTGATATGCCAGGACATTGTCGACAAGCGTGGTCATCCGCGCGTAGCCGGCGGAGAGGTGATGCAGGATCTGGTTCGCCTCGGGCCACAGCTGTCCCGCCGGGTCGGCGGCCAGCGTGCCGAGCTCGGCGCGCAGTTGTTCCAGCGGCCCGCGCAGCGAGCTCTCCAGGACGGCCAGCAGCTGGGCGTGGCGGGCCGCCAGCGCGTCGTGGGCCCGGCGGTCGGTGAACGTCATCACCGCGCCGACCAGCTGGTCACCGTCGCGCACGGGCGCGGTCGTCAGGTCGACGGGCACCGCGCGCCCGTCCTTCGCCCACAGCACCTGCCCGCGCACCCGGTGCTTGCGCCCCGAGCGCAGCGTGTCCGCGATGGGCGATTCGTCGAAGGGGAACGGCGTGCCGTCCGGGCGCGAGTGATGAATGAGCGGGTGCAGCTCCTTGCCGCCGAGGTCGCTCGCGCGGTAGCCGAGGATCTGTGCGGCCGAGGGGTTGACGAGGACGACCTTGCCGTCGGTGTCGACGCCGACCACGCCCTCCGCCGCCGCGCGCAGGATCATCTCCGTCTGGCGCTGCTGACGGGCGAGTTCGGCCTCGGTGTCGAGGGTGCCGGTGAGGTCGCGGACGACCAGCATCAGCAGCTCGTCGCCCGTGTACGGCTGGTGGTCGGCGTAAGGGGTGCGGCCGTCCTCCAGATTGGCGCTGGTGACCTCGACGGGGAACTGCGAGCCGTCGGTGCGCCGGGCGACCATCCTGGTCGGCTTGGTGCGATTGTCCGCGTTGTCCGGGAGGCGCATCGAGCCGGGGATGCGCCGCGAGTCGAAGTCCGGGAGCAGCGAGAGCAGTCCACGGCCGACGAGCCCGGTGCCGGGCACCTCGAAGGTCTCCAGCGCTATGTGGTTGGCGTTGACGACGGTGCCGTTGCAATTGACGAGCAACAGGGCGTCGGGGAGGGCGTCGAGTATGGCTGCGAGGCGAGCAGCGCCTCGGGATGGCCTGCTGCTCACGACGACGCTTCCTCCCTGGTTACCGCACCTTGCCGACCGCGCCGGGCGGCGGCGGCACTCTTCCCCGCCGCCTTTCGGCGTGTCACTGGAGGGAAGTCTAAGGGCTGTGGAGGCGGGGGCGACGGCGGACGACGCGTGCGGCGAGGCGCGTCGAGGGGCCGCTCCGGGGCGTCCTGCCGCAGGCCGGACATGCCTCTTGTGTCAGCTCTTGGTGGTGCTCTTCGGGCCTTCGAGGAGGCCGGAGAAGCGGTTCCAGCGCTCGATCTCGCAGCCGTTCTTCCGGTTGAACTCGGCGTTCACCCGCCGGCCGACCCACGTTCCGGTGACCCGCGCCCGCTGCGGCCCGCCGTAGATCATCGTGCAGACGCTGTCCTTGGGGACGGCCGCGAAAAGGTCCCTGCCCCAGTGCGTCTGGCGGTCGAGCTGCGCGCACGCCTCCTTGGCGTTGCGGTACGTACCGCCGTCGGGGTGGCAGTAGAGGTGGTGCGTGCCGCTCCAGGAGCCGCTGTCGGTGACCGTGACGACGAGGTGGTCGCCGTGCTCGGTGCCGGGCAGCGGCAGCGGCAGGGCGCTCGCGGCGGCGGGGGCGGCGAGCAGCGCGGGGGCCAGGGCGAGCGCGGCGAGGGCGAACCGGGCGGGACGCGGGAGACGGGCGTGGCGGGGGAGACGGGACACGGACATCTGTGGGGCTCCAGAGCTGTGGCGGGACCGAAGGGGCCGGAGCGGACCCTTCACCCGTCTAACGCGCCGGGCGGCAACGCGTTGCGCGTCGGCAAACGTCTTTGCCCCCACGGGTGAAAGCCCGGTACCGTAGGGATCGATTGGTGGCGGGCCGCAAGGCTGTGTCATCATCTGCACGCACCACTCGCGCATGCGCGGGTGAATGCTGGAGGCGTCGCCTAGTCCGGTCTATGGCGCCGCACTGCTAATGCGGTTTGGGACTTAAATCCCATCGAGGGTTCAAATCCCTCCGCCTCCGCAGGTGCCGGAAGCCCCGGCCGTCCTCGTGACGGCCGGGGCTTTTCGCATGGACCCCGGGGCTTTTCGCACGGACGGCCGGGGTGCGGTCCGGGCCGGGCGCTTTTCCGGCTCCGGTTGCGGCCGGGTGTCCGTCCGGTCGCGCCCGCGTTCCGCCGGGTGTCCCCGGCCCGCCCCGCACCCCCCTCGGCGATCTTCTCCGGAGGGCCTCCAGAGCCTGTTTTCGCAGGTCGGAGCGGGTGGGGGGAATGGATTTCGCGTCACGGCGGAGTTCATGTAATGTTGTCCACGCAACGTCGACCGGCAAGAAAAACCGCCGGGAAGCCGAGCGCTCGTAGCTTAACGGATAGAGCACTTGACTACGGATCAAGAGGTTGCAGGTTCGAATCCTGCCGAGCGCACAGCCGAGGAACCGGATCCCAGATTCTGGGGTATGGTTACTCGACCGTCGCGGGGTGGAGCAGCTCGGTAGCTCGCTGGGCTCATAACCCAGAGGTCGCAGGTTCAAATCCTGTCCCCGCTACTAAGACCGAAGGCCCGGTACTCACGTACCGGGCCTTCGGCGTTCCCCCGGTCAGCCACCGAGGGGCAGCGCCTCCGCGAGCGCCCGCCATTCGGCGCGGGGCAGGGCGGCGCGCTTCGTCAGCACCCCGGGCACCACGACCTGGACGGCGACGTGGTCGGCGCCGGCCGCCAGGAACTCCTTCACCCGGCCCGCTATCGCCTCCGCGTCACCGAGGGCGAAGACCTCGTCGAGCAGCCGGTCGCTGCCGTTGCCCGCGAAGTCCTCCTCGGTGAAGCCGAGCCGCAGGAGGTTGTTGGCGTAGTTGGGCATCGGCAGATAGAAGGACAGGTACTCGCGCGCCGTCTCGCGGGCGCGGGACAGGTCGGCGTCGAGGACGACCTTCAGCTCCGGGGCCAGCACGGGGCCCTCGCCGAGGAGCTCGCGGGCCCGCGCGGTGTGCTCGGCGTTGACCAGGTACGGCAGTGCCCCGGCCGCCCGCTCGCCGGCGAGCCGGACCATCTTCGGGCCGAGCGCGGCCAGCATGCGCCGCCCGGCCGGCAGCGGCACGGGTGCCTCGTCCAGGGCCGTCAGGTAGTCCTTCATCGCGGAGTACGGGCGCGCGTAGTCCTTGGCCAGGTGGCCGTGGCTGGCCCCGAGCCCGAGGACCAGCCGCTCCCGCCGCTCCGGGGTGAGCGCCGCGTACCCGGCGGCGACCTCGGCCGCCTCCTCGTTCCAGATGCTGGCGATGCTGGTGCCGACGGTCACCCGCCGGGTCGCCTCCAGCAGCCGGGCGGCCTGGTCGAGACGGGGGCTGCCGCCGATCCAGAGCGTGCCGTAGCCGAGTTCCTCCAATTCGGCCGCCGCTTCGCGGGCTTCGCCGGGCAGGTCGGGTTCGTCCGACCGGAATGCCGTGCTCCAGATGCCGATCGTGCCGAGGTCTGTGGTGAGTGCCATGCGAGCGTCAACCGGAGGTTGATTCCGGTTATTCCGATCTTGGTCCACGGATTTCCGGCGCCCGGCCCGGGGGATTCTCAGGCGAATCACAGGTACGCGAAAGGCGGCTCTCACCCGCCGCCCCCACGCTCGTGACCATGACCGCCACCGCCCGCACCGCACCGCCGCGCGACCGCCTGTCGCGCGACCATCCGACGCACGGCGACCTGCCGCACCGGGACCTGCCGCACGGCGGCGAGCGCGCCGTGCGCGTCCTGGTCGTCGACGACGAGGCGCCGCTCGCCGAGCTGCTGTGCCTGGCCCTGCGCTACGAGGGCTGGGACGTGCGGACGGCGGCCGACGGCGAGGGCGCGGTCCGCGCCGCCCGGGACTTCCGGCCGGACGCCGTCGTCCTGGACGTGGCGCCGCCCGACATGGACGGGCTGACCGTCCTCGGCCGGCTGCGCCGCGACCACCCCGGCGTGCCGGTCCTCTTCCTCACGGCCGGGGACGCGGGTCCCGGCCGCGTCGCCGGGCTCACCGCGGGCGGCGACGACCACGTCGCCAAGCCGTTCGGCCTGGAGGAGGTCGTCGCCCGGCTGCGCGGGCTGCTGCGCCGCTCGCGCGCCGCCACGCCGCGCGAGGGCTCCGTCCTGACCGTCGGTGACCTGGTGCTGGACGAGGACGGCCGCGAGGTCTCCCGCGGCGGTGCGGAGATCCGGCTGACCGCCACCGAGTTCGAGCTGCTGCGCTTCCTGATGCGCAACCCGCGCCGGGTGCTGAGCAAGTCCCAGATCCTCGACCGCGTCTGGTCCTACGACTTCGGCGGCCGGGCCAACGTCGTCGAGCTCTACATCTCCTATCTGCGGCGGAAGATCGACGCCGGGCGCGAGCCGATGATCCACACCCGGCGCGGCGCCGGCTACCTCATCAGGCCCGCCGGATAAAACGCTTGTACGGCGTAGAGGGAACCTTGTACGGTGTACAGCGCTTCACCTCTACACCGTACAAGGGGGCTTTCCATGACCGCGACGACCGCGGACACACCCGACGCCACGGCGGAGATCCCGCCGCGGCGCAATCCCACCCGCTGGGTGATCCTCGGAGTGATCTGCCTCGCCCAGCTCACCGTGCTGCTCGACAACACGGTGCTGAACGTCGCGATCCCCTCCCTCACGGCCGACCTGCGGGCGTCCACCTCCGACGTGCAGTGGATGCTCAACGCCTATTCGCTGGTCCAGGCGGGCCTGCTGCTCACCGCCGGCAACGCCGCCGACCGCTACGGGCGCAAGAAGATGCTGATGACCGGCCTCGCGCTGTTCGGCATCGGCTCGCTCGCCGCGGGGCTCTCGGAGAGCACCGGGCAGCTGATCGCCGCCCGCGCGGGCATGGGCGTCGGCGGCGCGCTGCTGATGACCACCACGCTCGCCGTGATCATGCAGGTGTTCGACGCGGACGAGCGCGCCAAGGCCATCGGTCTGTGGGGCGCGGTGAGCTCCCTGGGCTTCGCCGCGGGCCCGCTCGTCGGCGGCACGCTGCTCAACCACTTCTGGTGGGGCGCGATCTTCCTGGTCAACCTGCCGGTGGCCGCGCTCGGTCTGCTCGCCGTGGCCCGGCTCGTACCGGAGTCGAAGAACCCCAGCGGTGACCGCCCGGACCTGCTCGGCGCCCTGCTGTCCACCGTCGGCATGACGGGCGTGACGTTCGCGATCATCTCCGGGCCCGAGCACGGGTGGACGTCCGCCCGGGTGCTCTTCTCGGCCGGGGTGGGCGTGCTGGTCCTCGCCGCCTTCGCGCTGTGGGAGCAGCGGATCCCGCACCCGATGCTGGACATGCACTTCTTCCGCGACAGCCGCTTCGTGGGCGCGGTCTCCGGCTCCGTCCTGGTGGCCTTCGGCATGGGCGGCTCGCTCTTCCTGCTCGCCCAGCACCTCCAGCTCGTCCTCGGCTACGACCCGCTGGAGACCGGGCTGCGGATGTCGCCGCTGGCGCTGATGATCGTCCTGCTCAACCTCACGGGTGTCGGCGCCCGGCTGCTGCCGAAGGTGGGCACGCCCGTCTCGATCGCGGGCGGCATGACGCTGCTGGCCGCCGGGCTCGCGGCCGTCGCGGTGCTGGGCGCGGACGGCTACGGCGGGATGCTGCTCGGCCTGGTGCTCATGGGCTCCGGCATCGCGCTCTCGATGCCCGCCATGGCCACCGCGATCATGTCGGCCATCCCGCCGGAGAAGGCGGGCGTGGGCGCGGGCGTGAACGGCACGCTCCAGGAGTCCGGCAACGGCCTGGGCGTCGCGGTGCTCGGCGCCGTCCTCAACTCCCGCTTCGCGGCGCTGCTGCCCGCGGCGGCGGTGGGCGCGGGGTCCCTGCCGGAGGCGCTCTCGCTGGCGCGGACGGACGCGGACCGGTCGGCGGTCGCGGACGCGTTCGCCTCCGGCGTGCAGTCGAGTCAGCTGGTGGGGGCGGGGGCGGTGCTGGTGGGGGGTGTGCTTGCCGCGGTGCTGTTGTGGCGGGCGGAGCGGAAGGTTGTACGGGGTTGAGTGCGGGTGCGGGTGCGGGTGCGGAATCGCGGGTGGGTGCGGCTGCGCGGGCCTTTTTCCCCAGCCCCGCCCCTTCCCGCCGCATCCGATGTGCGGCTCCGCCGCGTGCGGGGCTCCGCCCCGGACCCCGGTCCTCGAACTCCCCCAGCTACCGCTGGGAGGTGCCCCCGGACGGGCTGAGTCGTCGCCCGGAACCGGGCCGAAAGCAGACCGTCCGGCGTAGCGGAACGGTGATTAAGGGCAAACGGGGCGCACGGCCTAGCATTCAGGCATGTGTCGACGGTGAGAGGGAGAACGCGCATGCCGGGTGGGAGTCGGGCGGGGCGGCCGCGTCCCAGTGTGTGGCTGGCCGGGGCCGGGACCGCGGCTCCCAAGCGCAAGGCGGAGGGCGGCGACGGGACCGCGCTCGACCGGGAGCGCATCGTCGCGGCCACGGTGCGGCTGCTCGACGCCGAGGGGCTCGCGAAGTTCTCGATGCGGCGGCTGGCCGCCGATCTCGGGGTGACCGCCATGTCGGTCTACTGGTACGTCGACACCAAGGACGACCTCCTGGAGCTCGCGCTCGACGAGATCTGCGCGGAGCTCTCCACCCCGGACCTCGCCGACGAGGGCGCCGACTGGCGCGACCAGCTCCGCGGGCTCGCCACGGAGTACCGGGACCTGCTGCTCGCGCACCCCTGGGCGAGCCAGCTGCTGGGCCGGTACCTCAACATCGGCCCGCGCTCGATGACGTTCGCCGAGTCCACCCTCGCCGTGATGGCGCGCAGCGGGGTCGCCCCGGAGAAGCGGGCGGGGTCGCTCGCCGCCCTCTTCCAGTTCATCTACGGCTTCTGCACCATCGAGGCGCTCCACGAGGAGCGCTCCCGGGCCTCCGGCGTCTCCATGGACGAGTACTTCCGGCAGGTCACGGAGCTGGTCGCGGACCGGCCCGAGTTCACCGAGAACTACGGGAACGCGGGCGAGCTGCTCCGTGACGGTGGCGACGACGCCGTCAGCACGATGCGGAAGCAGACCTTCGACATCGCCCTGGAGACGGTGATCGCCGGGATGGAGGCCCTCCGGGACCGGGCGGAGCCCACGGCGGCCGGGGACGCGTGAGGCCCCGGTGCGGTGCGCGCCGGCCGTCCCCTGCCTGCTTCTGCGCACCCTCACCGGGGCCGGTTCCCGGGAACACCCTTTGCCGTTCGGTTCCCGGGGGCCGCCGTCCGCCCGCGCGCTCCGCTCGAGGCGCGCGACCGGACGACGGGGTCTGTCAGCCGCCCTGCCGGGCGGGAGTCGCCTCGGTCGGTGCCGGGGCCGTGGTGGAGGCGGACGTCGTGCCACCGGCCTGCGCCGACAGCTTGACCTCCTTGATGAAGAGCGTGATGACGAAGGCCAGCAGCGCGCACGGGGACGCGTAGAGGAAGACGTCACCGACGGCGTGGCCCCAGCTGCTCTCGAAGACCGTCCGGATCGGGGCCGGCATCGCGTCGAGCTTGGGGATCCCGCCGCCCGAACCGCCCTTGGCGGCGGCCTCCGCGGCCTTCGGGCCGAGGGCGGTGATGCCGTCCTTGACGTAGTCCGTCACCCGGTGGCCGAGCACCGCGCCGAGCGCCGAGACACCCACCGCGCCGCCCAGGGAGCGGAAGAAGACGACGACGGAGCTGGCCGCGCCCAGGTCCTTGGGGGACACCTGGTTCTGCGTGGCGAGCACCAGGTTCTGCATCATCATGCCCATACCGAGACCCACCAGCGCCATGTAGATCGCCAGGTGCCAGTACGGGGTGTCGTAGCGCATCGTGCCCAGTAGACCGAGGCCCGCGGTGAGCAGCACACCGCCCGAGACCAGCCAGGACTTCCAGCGGCCGGTCTTGGTGATGATCAGGCCGGAGATCGTCGACGACAGGAACAGGCCGCCGATCATCGGGATCGTCATCACGCCGGACATCGTCGGCGACTTGTCGCGGGCGAGCTGGAAGTACTGCGAGAAGAAGACCGTGCCGCTGAACATCGCGATGCCGACGAAGAGACTCGCGGCCGAGGCCAGGGTGATCGTCGTGTTGCGGAACAGCCGCAGCGGGATGATCGGTTCGGACGCCTTGGACTCGACGTAGACGAAGACCGCGCCGAGCACGACCGAGCCGGCCACCATGACGTAGGTCTGCCAGGACAGCCAGTCGTAGTTCTTGCCGGCCAGCGTCACCCAGATCAGCAGCAGCGTCACCGAGGCGGTGATGAAGAACGCGCCCAGCCAGTCGACCTTGACGTCCCGCTTCACGACCGGGAGCTTCAGCGTCTTCTGGAGCACGATCAGCGCGATCACCGCGAACGGCACGCCCACGTAGAAGCACCAGCGCCAGCCGAGCCAGTCGGTGTCGGTGATGACACCGCCGAGCAGCGGGCCGCCGACGGTCGCGACCGCGAAGGTCGCGCCGAGGTAGCCGCTGTAACGCCCGCGCTCCCGGGGGGAGATCATCGCCGCCATGATGATCTGCGCCAGCGCCGACAGGCCGCCGACGCCGATGCCCTGGACCACCCGGCAGGCGATCAGCGTGCCGGTGTTCTGCGAGAGACCGGCCACCACGGAGCCGGCGACGTAGACGATCAGGGCTATCTGGACCAGCAGCTTCTTGCTGAACAGGTCGGAGAGCTTGCCCCAGAGCGGGGTGGACGCGGTCATCGCCAGCAGCGAGGCCGTGACGACCCAGGTGTAGGAGGACTGGCTGCCGTGGAGGTCGGAGATGATCTCCGGCAGGGCGTTGGAGACGATCGTCGAGGACAGGATCGCCACGAACATGCCGAGCAGCAGCCCGGACAGCGCCTCCATGATCTGCCGATGCGTCATGGGGGCGTCGGAGCCGGCGGGGCCTCCGTGCTTGTCGTGGACGGCCCCCACACCGGCGGGTGTGGTCTTAGCCATTGAGTTTCTTACTCCTGATCTCCTGGTAGGGGAGGTGGGTTCGGGAACGAAGGGGGGAAAGGGGGGTCAGCCCGCCACCGCGGCCTCCGCCGCGGGCACCGGCTGGTGCTGGGGCGGCCGGGCCCGGCAGTCGCCGAAGCTCGTCCGCAGCCGCGCCAGGAGGCCGGTGAGGGCGCCGATGTCGTCGTCCGACCAGTCCTGGAGGCAGGTGGCCAGCGCCTCGGTGTAGCGCGCGGACACCTCCCGCAGCAGCGCCTCGCCGTCCGGGCTCAGACTGAGCAGACGGGAGCGCCGGTCGGCCGGGTCGGGGTGCCGTTCGAGCCAGCCGTGCTCGGTCGCGTAGGTGACATGACGGCTGGTCACCGACATGTCGACGGCCATCAGTTCGGCGAGCCGGCTCATCCGCAGCTCGCCGTGCTTCTGGACCAGCGCGAGCACGACGGCGGACGCGGGCGAGCAGTCAGGGGGGAGCAGCCGGCCCAGATCGCGCCGGACGGCCGCGACGGCACTCAGCTGCCGGGCGAGCTCCTCGTACTGCTCCTGCGCGGCCACGCGCCACCCCTTTCGGTTGCTTGAGGCAACCATAGAAGCAGTTATTGGTTGCTGAAGGCAAACGAAATCATCCCTTTCCGGGTAAAGGAACCCTCAAGAGCTTGCCGGTGGGGTGTAAAGGGGCAGGTGGGAGGGGTTGGGGGAGCCGTCGGGGGGCTGGGGTGCGGCTGGGGTGCGGCGGGGGTGCCGGTGCGGGTGGGTGCGGAATCGCGGGTGGGTGCGGCTGCGCCGGGCCTTTCCCCACCCGCCCCTTCCCGCCGCATCCGATGTGCGGCTCCGCCGCGTGCGGGGCTCCGCCCCGGGCCCCGGTCCTCGAACTCCCCCGGCTACCGCTGGGAGGTGCCCCCGGACGGGCTGAGTTGTCGCCCGGAACCGGGGCCACGGGAACTCCCCGGTTTCATGAAGGGGCGCGGTTGTCGTCCGGTCGCCGAAGGGTGGCCCGGCGCGCGCTCCGTACTCCCTCTTCGCTAGGGTCCTGGCCTATGGCCAACCCCCATCAGCAGAACCCCGAGGGCTCCTACGACCCGGCGGGCAGCACCCAGATGTTCCGCGCCTTCGTCGACGAGGGCACGACCGGCCGCCGCGCGGCGGCCCCGGCCGCTCCGGCCGCCACCGCCTCGTCCGGGCCGCGGGCCGGCGTGATCATCGGTGTGGTCGTCGCGATCGCCGTGATCGCGGCGGTGGCGTGGCTGGCGCTCGGCTAGCGGGAACGTTTCCGGGACTCTTCCGTCCTGACCCTTCCGTCCTGACCTTTCCGTCCTGCCCGTTCCCTCAGGGGCGTTCCGTCAGGGACGCCGCGTCCGACCAGTCCGCCGTCACGTCCCGCGTCTCGACGTGCCAGCCCAGCGGTACCCGCCAGGCGTCGACGCAGACCGTCCAGGCCGGTTCCGCCTGCCCGCCCGCGGCGATCGGCACGGGGAGCGGCGCGGTGGAGCGTACGGTCACCCAGTCCACGCCGAGCGGGCCGATGACATGGGTGCCGAAGGTGACCGTGCCGGCCGTCACCGGACGGCCGCCGGTGTTGTGGAGGGGGACGGTGACCCGCTCGCACCAGCGCCGGCCCTCGTCGGGTTCCCGTCGCGGCGTGCCGACGGTGAGCTTCGCGGGGCGGGTGGGCGAGGGGGCGCCGCTCGGTGCCGAGGGGGAGGGGGCCGGGGGTTCCGGCGGTCGGCCGCCGCCCGGTCCGGGGCGCGGTCCTGAAGGGGAGTGTCCGCCGCCCGGGCCGCCGCCGGGTGGTCTCCCGGGGTGGGGCGAGGCCTGTCCGGAGGGTCCTGCCGAGGTCTTCGGCGGCCCTGGGGCGCTCGACGGGGCGTGCGGTGCTGCCGTGGAGTCCTTCGCGGGGTCGTCCGAAGGAGCCGAGGCGTGGTCCGAAGGCTTTCCGGTGGGTGTCGCGGACGGTCCGGATCCGCTGTCCAGCGGAACCATCTCCACACCGCCCCTGGGCGGTACGGCCCCGTCCACCGATCGGGACGAGCCGGGTCCGGCGGCCCCCGTCGCGACATAGCCGTCGCGGTCACTACCGCCGCATCCCGCCATCAGTGTCCCCAGGACGAGCGCGGCGGCACCGGCGGAAGCGGAGGCGGAGACTATCGTCTTCCGTCGCATCGGCACAGTGTGGCTGACGACTCGTCAGGTGTACATACACCGGCCGGCGGCCGGTGCGTCCGGGGAGTGGCGCCCGGACGTGGTCAGTCGGCGATGAGTCCTTCCCGGAGCTGCGAGAGCGTCCGTGTGAGCAGCCGGGAGACGTGCATCTGGGAGATGCCGACCTCCTCGCCGATCTGCGACTGCGTCATATTGGCGAAGAAGCGGAGCATGATGATCTGCCGCTCGCGGGGCGGCAGCTTCGCCAGCAGCGGCTTGAGCGACTCGCGGTACTCCACGCCCTCCAGGGCGCTGTCCTCGTAACCCAGGCGGTCCGCGAGGGAGCCCTCGCCGCCGTCGTCCTCGGGGGAGGGGGAGTCCAGTGAGCTGGCGGTGTAGGCGTTGCCCACGGCCAGGCCGTCGACCACGTCGTCCTCCGAGACGCCCAGGCACAGGGCGAGTTCGGGGACGGTCGGCGACCGGTCGAGCTTCTGCGCGAGCTCGTCGCTCGCCTTCGTCAGGGCGAGCCGGAGCTCCTGGAGCCGGCGCGGCACCCGCACGGACCAACTGGTGTCACGGAAGAAACGCTTGATCTCCCCGACGACCGTCGGCATCGCGAAGGTCGGGAACTCCACCCCCCGTTCGCAGTCGAAACGGTCGATCGCCTTGATCAGGCCGATGGTGCCGACCTGGACGATGTCCTCCATCGGTTCGTTGCGGCTGCGGAAGCGGGCCGCGGCGTAGCGCACCAGGGGGAGGTTGAGCTCGATGAGGGTGTCGCGGACGTACGTACGCTCCGCGCTGTCCCTGTCGAGCGCGGCGAGCCGCAGGAAGAGCGAGCGGGAGAGGGTGCGGGTGTCGATGGCTTCGCAGTCGTCGAGCACGGCGTGCGGTGCGTCGTTGGCGAGCACCTTCGCGCTGCCCAGGTCTACGGACATGCCACCCCCTTGAGGTCGCGGACGGGTCACAGCAACTCCCTCGTGCGAGGGGTTCAGCCTCCACCTGAATACCGGAGGCCGGGCTGTGGCAAACGCAGTTCCAGCAGAATGTCACATGTCGGCAACACGCTGTAGCGTCAAGTCGACATATCTGCCCACTGACATCGGAGGGGTGTCACCCGTGAGGGTTAGGCATCGATTCGATTTGCGGACCGCAGCCGGGCGAAGGACCGGGAGAGCAGCCGGGAGACGTGCATCTGGGAGACGCCCAGCTCGGCGCTGATCTGCGACTGCGTCAGATTGCTGTAATAGCGCAGCAGCAGAATGCGCTGCTCGCGCTCCGGCAGTTGGACGAGCAGATGGCGCACGAGGTCCCGGTGTTCGACCCCGGCGAGTGCGGGGTCCTCGTAGCCGAGCCGGTCCAGCAGGCCGGGCAGCCCGTCGCCCTCCTGGGCGGCCTCCAGCGAGGTGGCGTGGTAGGAGCGGCCGGCCTCGATGCAGGCCAGCACCTCCTCCTCCGGGATCCGCAGCCGCTCGGCGATCTCCGCGGTGGTGGGCGTGCGCCCGTGCAGCACCGTCAGGTCCTCGCTCGCGCCGTTGACCTGCACCCACAGCTCGTGCAGCCGGCGGGGGACGTGGACGGTGCGGACGTTGTCGCGGAAGTAGCGCTTGATCTCGCCGACGACGGTGGGCATCGCGAAGGTCGGGAACTGCACCCCGCGGTCGGGGTCGAAGCGGTCGATGGCGTTGATGAGGCCGATGGTGCCGACCTGGACCACGTCCTCCATGGGCTCGTTGCGGCTGCGGAAGCGGGCCGCGGCGTAGCGCACCAGGGGGAGGTTGGCCTCGATCAGGGCGGCCCGTACGCGGGTGTGCTCGGAGGTGCCGGGGGTGAGGGTGACGAACTCCTTGAAGAGCACCTGGGTGAGCGCGCGGGCGTCCGCCCCCCGGCTGCGCGGGCCCGGGCCGGGCTCCTGGTCCTCCGGCTGCGGGGCGGGGCGCGGGGTGGTGCGCGGCGGGGTCTCGGGCGTGGCTTCGGGGACGGTACGGGCCGACACGGTCACGCCACCCTTCACGGTCAACTCATCCGGCAAAAGCGGTCATAGCATCACAAGACATGTGCACTGTGTGCAAGCACCGCATAGAGCCGTGTTGGCGCAAAACGGACCCCTCGCCGGGGTGGCGAGGGGTCCGCTGGGAAAGGGGTCGCGAAGGGGTGCCGCGGGGGTCTGCCGGGGGCGCCTGCGGGGCGCCGACCAGGCATCGGAGAGCTGCCGGCGGGGTCGCCCGCGGGGCGCCGGCGGGAGCTCGCGAACCGCTCAGAACGGGTAGTCGGCGATCACCCATGTGGCGAATTCGCGCCACTGCGCGACGCCCGCCTGGTGGGCCGGGTGGTCCAGGTAGCGCTGGAGCGCCTCGGGGTCCGCGACGGCGGAGTTGATGGCGAAGTCGTAGGCGATCGGCCGGTCCGAGATGTTCCAGGCGCACTCCCAGAACTCCACCTCGGGGACGAGGCCGCCGAGCTTCTCGAACGCCTGCACGCCGGCGACGACACGCGGGTCGTCGCGCTCGACGCCCTCGTTGAGCTTGAACAGGACGAGGTGACGGATCACGGGTCTGCCCTCAGTTGATCAGCTGGGTCATGAACTCACCGACGCTCTTGGCGGCGTCCGAGATGCCCTCGAACCCTATCTGGACGAGCTCGGCCGACCGGGCGGGGGAGTGGATGATGGTGTAGGCCACGAAAATGCCGACGGCGTAGAGCGCGATCTTCTTCGCTTTGGCCACGACGCACTGTCTCCCCTGTTGTCCCCGGTGCCTCGGCGGTCGCTCCCGACGCCGGTGGCGCTGTGATCGCGAGAGTCTAACCGGCCAACCGTACGTATGGACGAATACGGCGCGGGGCGGCCGGCGCGTCCTCACCGGACCTTTAAGGACCAAAGGCCCGGCAAGGAGGGCCCTTCGGCCGCACGACGGGCTCCCGCGGGGGCGGAGGATGGGGGTAATGGCCCTCGGATCTGGCAGGAATCCGCCGGGGCCAGGGACATGACCTCACTGCGGGGTCCGGGCCGCGACTCCCCCCGACTGCGGCCCGTGACTTTGAGGGCGTGTCCTCGCCGGGGGGAGCGGCTTTCCCCCCGATGCCGCTTCCCCCGACCTGCACTTCTCCTTCCCCTTCTCTCCTGTCCTCCCCGGCCCTTCCCCGCGGCGCCCCGGACACCTCGGCGCGCGCCTTCCGCGCCACCCCCGCGCGCACCCGTTCGCCCCGCGGCGCGCCTGAGCCCCTGAGTGCTCCCACGCGGTCCGGGCCCACCCTCTCCGGCCGTCCCGGCCCCCTCGGCCCTCCCACGGCGTACCGCCGAATGCCATGAGCGGCGATCACAGCTTTGCGACGTAGGTGAGATTCATGTACTGCCGGGGCACCAAAAGGTGGACGGCATATGCGGCCGAGGGAGGTCGGTGAGAGGCGACATGGGCGCGGAGTGGCCCTCCTTCGCCATGAGTGAGCGTGTGGCGAGCGGGGCGATCATCATTGAACTGCACGGTGAAATAGATATTTTGGCGGAACAGGAGCTCGGGCCGCGGGTGGACGCGCTGACGGAAAGGTTCCGGGCGGATGTCGTCATCGATCTCCGCGGGGTGACGTTCCTGGACGCGAGCGGGCTGCGGCTGCTGCTGAGGGCCCGGGAGCGGGTGCTCCGGAGAGGCGGACGGCTGCGCCTGGTGCGGGGCGCTCCGCGGGTCTTCCGGGTGCTGCGGGTGACCGGGGTCGAGGGCGGGTTCACGATCGTGGACGCGTTCCCGTACGGGCGCGTGGGGGAGGGCGGGAGCGTGCCGGCGTAGGAGGCGGACGCCCTCTCTCCAGGGCCCGTGATCCCCGGGGCCCGCCGGGGTTCCGCTCCCGGGCGTCCCCGGCTACCGGGGGACTTCGTCCAGGGTGCGGAACACCGGCATCACCTCGCGCAGGCCCGTCAGCGCGAACACCTTCCTCGTCAGCGGCGCGGGCGCCACCACGTACAGCGCCATGCCCTCGTCCCGTGCCAACTGCCGTGCCTCCACCAGCACCGAGAGCGCCGTCGCCGTCGCGAAGCGGGACGCGGAGAGGTCGGCGACCAGGGCGCGGCAGCGGCCGCCGTGGTCCTGGATGATCGTGCGCAGGGCGCCGCGGACGTCCGGGGCGTTCCCGATGTCGACCACGTCGGGAAAGGCGACCACGCAGTGGGCCGACATGACGTGGGCCGGCATGGTGTGGGTGGGCACCTGCATGAGGTCCTCTTCAGGGTGCTTCCTGCGACCTGGTGAAATCCGCGGACGGATCTTTATTGCCGCCCGCTTCCCGGGCCGCTTCCCGATCCGAGAGAATTCCACCACATTCGCCGTGGGCTCCAAGTAAAACCGAGGACATTCTCCGGAATCCCCTACACCAGCGGTAGAATTCCCGGCCGCACGAGTCCCCTTGACGCCTCCAGCAGTGCCCGGACCGTGGTCCGGCCGCCCTCGACCGCGTGCGGCGCGGTGTCGGGCACACAGCGGCCGGCCGCCGGGTCGAAGCGGGTCATGACGACCCCGGCGTGATCCGTCGGCACCTCCTCCAGACCCACCGGCCAGCCGTGCCGGCCGAGGGCCGCCGCGAACCGCCGCGAGGAGACGCTGTCCAAGGTGTCGTCCCGGGTGCCGTGCACCAGCCGTACGGGCACCCGGGCGGCGGCGTCCTCCCACTCGGCGAGGTCGTCGAGGGGCACCCGCCCCGTGGTGCGCGCCGGGAGGTCGTACCGTCCGGCGATGCCGACGACCGCGCTGGGACGCGGGTGGCCGGACGGGCCCGGGTGCGTGGCGAGACCCGCGGCGGCGCCCGCCCCCGCCGACCACCCCGCGACCACGAGCCGGCCGGCGTCACCGCCGTGCTCCGCCGCGTGGTCGTGGGCGTGGGCAAGGGAGTCCAGCAGGTGCGCCCGGCCGCGGTCCGGTGCGTCGGAGCGCCAGTCCGGGACGAAGACCACCAGGCCCCGGGCGGCGGCGGCCCGCGCGACGGGCGCCATCATCGCCCGTTCGTCCGGCCCCGCGCCGTGCCACAGCAGTACGACGGGTGCGCCCCCGGCCCCGGGCCCGCCGGCGGGCCCGTAGACGTCGACGGCCTTGCCGTGCGCCCCTTGGACAAGCGTGTGCGTCGCTACTAACTCACTGGTCACACAGGTCACCCTATGCGGCGTGCGTCGCGTCAGTCGATGCCCTGCGCGAAGCGGAAGAAGCCGTACGGGTCGTAGGCCCGCTTGACCGCGCGCAGCCGTTCGTAGTTCTGTCCGTAGTACGCCTCGCGCCAGTCGCGCAGCGCCGGGTCCATGTAGTTCTGGTACGAACGGCGGTTGGACCACGGGAGGACGGCGGCGTACCCGCCGTCGGCCCAGGCCTGCGCGGCCTCCCGCTGCTCCCTCGCGGGCGCCGGCGTGGTGAGGCCGGCCTGGTAGTCGGCCTCGAAGAGGGCGTCCCGGTGGACGAAGGCGGTGGCCTTCGGGTCCACCTCGTTGATCCGCCCGCCGTAGGCGAACAGGCCGAGGAAGCGGAACTGCCCCGGCCGGAGCGCCGCTTCGAAGGCCCGCAGGGCCTCCTGGGCGGCCTGCGCGGTCCAGGGCCGGGTGAAGTAGAGGTTCCGGCCGGTGACGTAGTTGTCGCGCGGCAGCCGCGCCTGCGGGGAGTAGCCGGTCCGGTGGCACTCGGGGACGCTCCGGTCGGCACAGCCGAAGATCTTCATCATCCCGGCCCGGTAGGGGAGTTCGGCCGCCTCCCGGGTGAGCGGGCGCGCCCCGGCCGCCGCGACGAGCTGGTCGAGAAGCCGGTCGCACACCCCGGCGGTACCCGCGAAGGTGCCGCTGACCTGCACCGCCGGCTCGATGCCGGCCGGGCCGTCGGTGGCGAGCGTGACCGACAGCTCGGCGGCGAGCTCCACCGGGCCGGCCGCGATCCACTGCTGCCACGCGAGCATCGCGTCGGCGGCGGCCGCCCACGCGAACGTCAGGGTGAAGACCACCATCGACGGCAGCCGGGTGGGCCGCACCTCGTACTCGGTGACGACGCCGAAGTTCCCGCCGCCCCCGCCGCGCAGCGCCCAGAACAGATCGGCGTCCTCCCGCTCCGAGCAGCGGGTGACGGTGCCGTCGGCGAGCACCACCCGCGCCGACACCAGCCGGTCGCAGCCCATCCCGAACCGCCGGGCGTGCGGCCCGAGCCCGCCGCCGAGCAGCCAGCCGCCCGCGGCGACGGTCGGGCAGGTGCCCCCGGCCACCTGGACGCCGTACGGGTCCAGGGCGTGCACCACGTCCACACCCTGGCCGCCGGGGCCCAGCCGGACGGTGTCGCGGCCAAGCCGGACCGCGTTCAGCCGGGACACGTCGATCACCAGCCCGGGGGTCGTCGAGTAACCCGCGAAGCTGTGGCCGCCGCTGCGCGCGGCGACGGCGAGCCGGTGCTCCCGCGCGAACCGCACGCACGCCGTGACGTCGGCGGCGCTCGCGCAGTACGCGACGGCCTGCGGCTCGACGGTGTCGTACTGGGCCAGCTGGAGCTGCTTGGCCACGGGGTACGACGGGTCGGCGGGCAGCACGAGTCCGCCGGTCAGCCGCTCACGCAGGCGGGCCCAGGGGGCGCCCGCCGCGAAGGCGCGGGCCCGGCCCGGCAGGGGGACGCCGCCCGCCATGAGTGCTCCGGCGGCGCCGATCCCGGCGCCGGCTCCGACGAGCGACCTTCTGCTGATCAATGGAAGTTCCTCCCCCGTGGGCCCCGCGGAAGCGCGGGGCGAAACCGGCCACGCCTCTTCCGGCCATGGCCGGTATCGCGTGTCCGGAGGGACGGTATGCAGCGGCCCGGGGTAACTCCAGATGTATTCCGGTGGCCGGGCGCAGTCAGTCAAGTCCGTTTCTGGAACTTAGAATTCCGAGCCCATTCGGAGCGCAGCGTCAGGGCCCGCCCGTTCCGTTCACGCTGGGTGAGTGATGGTGGATCATCCACCACCCGTCCGGTGTGCCAGGTGACTTACGCACCTATGCGGCGGTGGGCGGAAACGGCACTGTGGAGACATCACTTCGCGCCGCTCGCCCCATCGGATCCGAGATAGGGAACGCAATGAGCACTCTTGCCCTGTACCCCGACGACGTCAGAAGGCAGCCGCACGCACCGAAGTACGCCGGGGCCTACGACGCGATGCTCACCGAACTCTGTTCGGAGCTTTTCGCGACGCTGCCCCGGAGCGACCAGCGCCGAAAGGGCCTGGAATACCTTCGCGGACTGCTCGGCGGACAGGGCCGTAAAACCATTCGGAACATCGCCGCGCTCATCGGCGGATCGGCGACGGAACAGAGCATGCACCATTTCATCTCCAGCTCCATCTGGGACTGGGAGCCGGTGCGCCAGGCGCTCGTCCGCCACCTCGGCCGGATCGCGCCGCCGCAGGCCTGGGTCGTCCGGCCGATGGTGATCCCCAAGGGCGGCCGGCACTCCGTCGGCGTCGACCGGCGCTTCTTCCCGGCGCTCGGCCAGGTGCTCAACGCGCAGCAGGCCGTCGGCGTCTGGGCGGCGTCCGACGAGATGGCGACGCCCGTCAACTGGCGGCTGCACCTGTCGGAGGACTGGCTGGAGGACGACGAGCGGCGGACCCGCGCCTCCATCCCGGACGGCACGGTCCCCGAGACCCTCGGCGACTGCGCGGTCGGCGCCTATCTGGACATGCTCACCACCTGGGACGTCCCGGTGCGGCCCCTGGTCCTGGACGCGCCGGAGACCGACACCGGGGCGATCGTCCGGCGGCTGCGGGAGGCGGGCGTCCCGCTGCTGGTGCGCGTCAGCAGCACCTTCCGGCTGACGGCGGCGGACCCCGCGCTGCCCGGCTGCCGGGCTGAAGGGGTGCCCGCCCACCAGATCATGGGCGCGGCCGCCGGCATGCGCCGCCCGGTGATGTGGTCGGACCACGACGCCGCGGAGACGCTGCGGACCAGCATGTCCGCGAGCGTCCGGGTCCGGATGCCGGCCCGCGGGCCCCGGCCGGTACGGGCCCTCGGCCAGGCGGGCGTGGGGGACCTGCGGCTGATGGGCGAGTGGGAGAACGGCCAGTCCTCGCCCACGGCCCTCTGGCTCACCGACATGACCTCGCTGCACCCGGTGGCCCTGATGCAGCTGAGCAAGATGACGCGCCGGGTCGACCGCGACTTCGCGGAGATCTCCGACCAGGTGGGCATGCGGGACTACACGGGGCGGTCGTTCAAGGGATGGCACCGGCATGTGACGCTGGCGTCGGCGGCACACGCGGTCACTGCGTTGGGGCGGGCGGGGCGGGTGGGTGTGCGGGTGTGAATGCGGGTGGGGCGGTGCCGCTGCGCGGGGCCTTTTCCCCAGCCCCGCCCCTTCCCGAAACCGGGGGCTCCGCCCCCGGACCCCCGGTCCTCACATGCCGGACGGGCTGCTCTTTCCTGGTCGCCGTCTCTTCAGCACGTGCCGGATCCTCGACAGCCGCAGCGCCAGCTGGATCTCGAAGGCCCGCTCCGACTGCTGCCACCCCGGCCCTAACAACTCGCTGATCCGCTCCAGCCGCCGCGCCACCGTGTTCGGGTGCACGTGCAGCCTCTCGGCCGTCTGCGTGATGCTGCCCCGGGCGTCGAAGTACGCGGCCAGCGTGGGCGTGAACTCGGTGAAGCGCTGCGCGTCGCAGTCGGCGAGCGGGCCGATCATGGAGCGGATGAAGCCCTCCACGTCGTGGGTGTCCGACAGCAGCACGCCCAGGAAGCCGTGCTCGCGGGCGGAGGCGAAGCCCCCGGCGGCCCCGAGGGCGATCATCGCCTCCAGGCAGCGCACGGCCTCCTCGTAGCCGCGGGTGATGTCGCCGCCGTCCCGGCCGGCGTCGACGGGGCCGGACGCGCAGACGGTGACCGGCCGGTCCAGCAGGGGCGCGAGCGCGCGGGAGACCTGCTCGGCCGTCGCCGTCGGGTCCGTGCCCGGCAGCAGCAGGACGGCGCTGCCCGCGTGCATGCCCTTGAGGCCGTTGCGGCGGCGGGCGTACGAGGAGGCCCACAGGTCCAGCTTGTCCTGGGGCTCGCCCTCGGGCCGGGCGACCACCACCACGTGCGGCAGCCCGAGGTCGACGCCGAGCCGGGCCGCGCGCTCGCGCAGCCGCGCGGCCGGCCGGGCCGGACCGGCCAGCAGGTCCTCCAGCAGCCAGTCGCGGTCGTGGCCCGCCGCCGCGTCCTGCCGGCCGGCGCGCAGCAGCAGCTGGGCCGCGACGGTCTGGGCGACGAGGACGAGCAGCGGCACGTCCTGGTCGCCGAGCGGGTGACGGGGGCTGAACAGCAGCGTGCCGAGGTCCTCCGGGCCGGCCAGGACCGGCGCGGCCCACAGGCCGCCGTCGAGCAGCGTGGGCTCGCGCGGCGGCTGCGCCCCGGCCGCCTCGACCAGCGCGCGCACCGCGTCCGCCCCGGCCTCCGCCGGCATCTCGCCGGCCGTCGCCAGCACCGCGCCGTCGGCGTCGTGGATCCGCAGGGCGCCGCCCAGGCCCGCGGCCGCCTCCCGGGCCAGCGCGGACAGCTCGCCGCCGCGGAGGACGACGTCCATCAGCCGGCCGTGCAGGGCCGTGGTCTCCCGGACGCCGCGCGCCCCGGCCTTGTGCCGCTCCAGCTCGGCGATCACGTCGGTCGCGCGCTCCAGGAAGCGGGCCTTGCCGATGGCCACCCCGGCGAGCTCGCCGAGCGAGGCCATGAGGGACACCTCGCCCGCCGTGAAGTAGCGCATGCACCGGCTGGCCACGTAGAGGGTGCCGACCGGCCGGGCGCCGTCGTCGAGCGGCACGGACATCAGGGCGCGCACCCGCTCGGACTTCATCAGCCCGTCGACGGCGCGGCTGTGGCCGACCCGCTCGTCCGCCGCGTAGTCGGGCGTCCAGAACGGGGTCGGGCCGCCGCTCAGGGCCACGTCGTCGGGCATCGTGAGACCGGGGGCGAGGACGGTCGTGTGACCGTCGAAGGCGCTGACGGACACGATCCCGGGCGTCCGGTCGAAGGTGGTGACGTACGCCAGGTCGACGTCGAAGAGCCGGCGGGCCTCCTGGGCGAGCGTGCCGAGCAGTTCCGGAAGGTCCTGGGTATTGGCGAGCGTGCGCGCCGTCTCGATGAATGCGGAGAGCCGGGCCTCCTTCCGCTGCCGCCGTTCGGCCTGGGCGTAGATGGCCATGCCGAGCCGCTTGGCCTTTTCCAGGAATGCCAGTTCGGCGCCCGTGGTCCCGCGCCAGCGGGCCTCTTCCACGAGCGATTCGAATTGATCTATGGGCGCTTCGTCGGCCAGTAACTCCAGCACGGCGAACGCACTCGCCTCCGTAGCCCTCCCTTGTGACGCAACGCTTCCCATTTTTGCCCCCCCAGGTGCAACGCAGAGATCGTTCGCGGCGTACATGTCGGAAGCTACGCATCGAGTAATGCCCGAGTCAACGTCCGGACTTATCCAGGGACGTGAACAAAGCATTGCCATTTGCGCAGGGGACGACCGCACCCGGAGGGAAGGAGTTTCTCTCCGGGCGCGGTCGATTCCGGCGACGACGGACGTCGCGCACAGTCGCGGTTGGTGTGTACCGGAATTGTCCTCGCGCGACTCGGAACGATCAAGGGGGCCTGGGGGCCCTGGCCCCGCGGGCGGTCAGGGGGTACGGACCGACAGGGCGTGGCCGAAGACGCCGCGCGGGTCGTACGCCGCCCGGACGCCCTGGAGCCGCGGGTAGTTGTCCTTGTAGTAGAGCTCGTGCCAGGGGCTGTCCGAGGTGTTCCAGGCGGGGTCGGCCAGGTCGGTGTCGGCGAAGTTGACGAACGCGCCGTCCTGGGTGTCGTCGGGCGCGGGCACGCCGCCGGTCTTCGCGAACACGGCGCCGTGGAAGCGCCGCATCCAGTCGAGGTTGACCGCGTCGTCGGCCGCGTCCTGCCAGGTGTTCATGAAGAGCACCTTCAGCACCGAGTCGCGCTGCGCGACGGCGGTGGCGTCGGGCGCGACGGTGCCCACCCGGCCGCCGTACGAGTCGAGGGCCACCAGGCTGCTGCCGTTGGCGTGGTCGTCGCTGTTCAGGAAGGCGTGCAGGGCGTCGGCCTGGTCGTCGCGGAACGCGCGGCGCAGGTTGGCGGACTTCACCTTCTGGCGGCCGGTCTCCGCGTCCTGCGCGTCCCCGAGCGCCTTCTTCGAGTCGAGCCACGGCACGGTTCCGTGCGGCAGGACCACCGGCGCGAGGCCGGGCTGCCCGGCCACCTCGTCGAGGAAGTCCGTGAGCAGCCGCTCCGCGTCCGGCCGGGTCGCATCCATGTGGGTGACGAGGACGGCGCCCATGTCCTTCTCGGGGTCCGGGTCCCGGCCGAGCAGCACCAGGCTGGCGAAGAGGTGGGCGTACGGGGAGTCCGGCGCGCTGTTGCGCTCGTGCCAGCGGCCGAAGCCGCCGACCAGCGTCCGCATGGCCGGCTGGTCCAGGCCCGCGCGGGGGAACAGCACGGTGCTGGTGATCACCTCGGCGGGCGGGTTCGGCAGCAGGCCGGCCGGGTCGGTGCCCTCGGCGCCGGGCGTGCGGAACCAGAAGCGGGTGACGACGCCGAAGTTGCCGCCGCCGCCACCGGTGAGCGCCCACCACAGGTCGTGGTGCGGGTCGTCCGGTTCGCGGGTGGCCACGACCGCGCGGGCCTCGCCGGCGGCGTCGACGGTGACGACCTCCACGGCCTCCAGGTGGTCGACGGTCAGGCCGTGCGCCCGGCACAGCGAGCCGTAGCCGCCGCCCTGCACATGGCCGCCGACGCCGACGGTGTTGCTGTTGCCCGCGGGTATCGCGACGCCCCAGCGCTCGTACATCGGCCCGTAGACGTCCTTCAGGAGGCGGGCGCCGGGCTCGACCATGAACGCGTCGCGCTCGGTGTCGAAGGCGACGGCGCGCATCTCGCCGAGGTCCAGGACGAGTTGGACGCCGGGCTCGCCGACGGCGTTCTCGTAGCCGTGGCCGCCGCTGCGGACGGCGATGTGCTGCCCGGCGCGTACGGCGTCGCCCACGGCCGCGACCACCTCGGCGGTCGTGGTGACGACCCGGAACTCCTCCGGGCGGGCGGTGAACCGCTTGTTGTTGCCCCGGGTGGCCAGCGCCTCGTAGCGCGGGTCCGCGGCGCCCACGGCGGACGGCGGGCGGGATGCGTCGGACATGTGCGGCCTTTCGGAAGGACGAACGGAAGGACGGACGGGAGGACGGACGGGAGGACGGACGGGAAGAAGCGGGGGAGGCCGCCCCCGCACTCCGGGGGATCGAGTGCGGGGGCGGGTCAGGAGCCGCGGGTCAGTGACCCGCGGCGGGCTCGGTGGACAGCAGGCCCTTCGTCCGGCCGCCGGCCACGGCCAGCGTGAGGACGGCCAGGGCGGCGCCGATCCACAGCACGCTCGTCATGGCGAGGCTGTCGAAGGCGAGGCCGCCGATCAGGGCGCCGAGCGCGATCGAGAAGTTGAACATCGAGACGTACAGCGAGGACGCGGCCTCGGTGGCGTCCGGGGCGGCCTTGAGGATCCAGGTCTGGAGGCTCACCGGCACGGCGCCGTAGCCCAGGCCCCACAGGACCAGCAGGGCGATGCCCACGGCCAGGCCGCCGCCGGTGACGGCGAAGAGCACCATCGCGGCCGTGAGGATCACGGAGATCGCGAGGACGATCGTCCGGACGTGCTGTCCGACCTTGGCGCCCGCGAGGAAGTTGCCGATGATGCCGGCGACTCCGAAGATCAGCAGCATCATGCTGATCCGGTTCCCGGAGATCCCCGCGTCCTGGAGGATCGGCCGGACGAACGTGTAGGCGACGAAGTGCCCGGTGATCAGCAGGAACGTGATGGCGATGCCCACCCGTACGCCCCTGTTGGACCTGAAGATCCGGGGGAGTTCGGCGAAGGTCAGCGACTCGTCGGCGGGCAGCGGCGGCAGCAGGAAGACCATCAGGACGAGGGCGGTCAGGCCCAGCCCGCCGACGGCCGCGAACGCGGTGCGCCAGCCGCTGAGGTCGCCCAGCAGGGTGCCGGTCGGGACGCCGAGCACGGAGGCCGTCTCGACGCCGCCGAAGATGACGGCCATGGCCCGGCCGACGTGCTCCTCGGGCACCAGCCGCAGGGCGATGCCGCCCGCGATGGCCCAGAAGCCGCCGACGGCGATGCCGACGAGGAAGCGCGCGCCCAGCACGATCGCGAAGTGGTCGGCGAACGCCGAGGCGAGGTTGGCCGCGCCCACCAGGCCGACCAGGACGCCGAGGACGAGCCGGCGGTCGATGCGGCCGGTGGCGA
This sequence comes from Streptomyces albireticuli, assembly GCF_002192455.1. Classification (NCBI taxonomy): domain Bacteria; kingdom Bacillati; phylum Actinomycetota; class Actinomycetes; order Kitasatosporales; family Streptomycetaceae; genus Streptomyces; species Streptomyces albireticuli. The sequence continues at coordinate 3,745,100 of NZ_CP021744.1, read as the reverse complement.
CGGTGACGACCGGCGCGGACAGCGCGGCGACGACGCCGGGGACGGTGACCATCAGGCCGGCCGTGCCCTCGGAGACGTGCAGGGCGTCGCCGACCGGGGTGAGCAGGCCCACCGGCAGCAGTTCGGAGGTCATCAGGCAGAAGATGCCGAGGGTGACCGCCGCGACGGCGAACCAGCCCTTGACCGGGGATCTTCCGGTGCCTGTGGCGGGGGACGGGGATGCGACAGTGGTCAAGTCCTCACAGCCTTCGACGGGAGCGCGCGAGTGCGCGCACCAGGAGCGGGGGATACGGGTGCGACGGCCGGCGTCCCGAACCGATGGAGCCCGATGAAGAGGGAGGTGGACGGAGTACGCCCAGGCCGGTGGCGGCACCGGCGGGGTCACTCGGTGCCGGGGGTCTTCCGGGTGGGCACCGCGATGCGGTTCCAGGCGTTGATGGTGAAGATCAGTGCGATGAGCTGGGCGAGCTCCTCGTCCGCGAAGTGCCGGGCGGCCGTCCCGTACACCTCGTCGGACACCCCGCCCTCGCCGAGCTCGGTGACCGCCTCGGTGAGGCCGAGCGCGGCCTTCTCGCGCGGCGTGAACAGGCCCGCCTCGCGCCAGGCGTTGAGCTGGTAGACGCGCTCCTCGCTCTCGCCCGCCTTCCGCGCCTCCTTGGTGTGCATGTCGATGCAGTAGGCGCAGTGGTTGATCTGCGAGGCGCGGATCTGCACGAGGTCGATCAGCACCGGGTCGAGACCCGCCCGCGCCGCCGTGTCCAGGGCGATCATGGCCTTGAAGACCTTGGGCGCCGCCTTGGTGAAGTTCATGCGCTGGTCGAGATCGGTAGCGGTCATGTCAACGACTCTAGGCAGCCCACCGGTCGGGAGTGTGGTGCAATTCCCGGGTGAATTCGAAGGTCAATGCGCGCGTCGATCCGGCGGGAAGCCTGGGCAGCGATCTCCATCTGGAGCTCCCCGATTCACCGGCGGGAGGCCGCCGCGGCGCGCTGATGAGCGCCCTGCGCGACGCCATCCGCACCGGCAGGCTCGCCCCCGGCACCAAATTGCCCCCCTACCGCTCGCTCGCCACCGATCTGGGGCTGGCGCGCAACACCGTCGCCGAGGCGTACGCCGAACTGGTCGCCGAGGGCTGGCTGAACGCCCGGCAGGGCTCCGGCACGTACGTGGCCCGCCGTGCCCGGCTCGCCGACCCGCGGCCGCGCCGGCCCACCACCCCCGACCGGGTGCCGCGCGCCCGCTACAACCTGGTGCAGGGCACCCCGGACGCCTCGGCCTTCCCGCGCTCGGCGTGGCTGGCCTCGGCCCGCCGCGCGCTCACGGCGGCGCCCAACGACGCCTTCGGGCCAGGCGATCCGCGCGGCCGGACCGAGCTGCGCCGGTCGGTCGCCGAGTACCTGGCCCGGGCCCGCGGCGTGCGCGCCGACCCCGACCGCATCGTCATCTGCTCGGGCTTCGCCGGGGCGCTGCGGCTGCTGGGCGAGGTGCGGACCGGGGCGGTCGCCGTGGAGTCGTACGGGCTGGGCTACTACCGCCACCTGCTCTCCGCGGCCGGGCTGCGGACCGTGGACCTGCCGGTGGACTCGTACGGGGCCCGGGTGGAGGACCTGGCGGGCAGCGGTGCAAAAACGGTTCTCCTGACGCCCGCTCACCAGTTCCCGACGGGTGGCCCCTTGCATCACGAACGACGGTCCGCCGTCATCGACTGGGCGCGGGCCGAGGGCGGTCTGGTGCTGGAGGACGACTACGACGGGGAGTTCCGCTACGACCGCCAGCCGATCGGCGCCGTGCAGGGCCTGGACCCGGACCGGGTCGTCTACATCGGCTCGGTGAGCAAGAGCCTCTCGCCCGCGCTGCGGCTGGGCTGGATGGTGCTGCCGGGCGGGATGGTGGACGACGTGGTGGAGGCCAAGGGCGAGCGGGAGCCCTACGCGAGCGCCCTGGAGCAGCTGACCCTGGCGGACTTCCTCGACTCCGGCTCGTACGACCGCCATGTGCGGCGGATGCGCCGGCACTACCGGCGCCGCCGGGACCAGCTGATCGAGGTCCTCGCCGAACGGGCGCCGCACGTGCGGGTCACGGGCATCGCGGCCGGTCTGCACGCCGTGCTCGAACTGCCGCCGGGCACGGAGGCGTCGGTGGTCAAGGCGGCGGCCTGGCAGGGGCTGGCGCTGGAGGGCCTGTCGCTCTACCGCCACGCGGAGGGCGCGGGCGCGCCGTCGGACGGGCTGGTGGTGGGGTACGGCACCCCGCCGGAGCACGCGTTCGCGGGGGCGCTGGAGGCACTGTGCGAGGCGCTGCCGCTGCCTGAGGGGGGTGCGGTGCCGGGGCGGGGGGTGCGGGTGGGGTAGGCGGGGTGGGGGTGCGGGTGCGGAGGCCGCTGCGCGGGGCCTGTTCCCCGCCCCGCCCCTTCCCGCCGCATCCGATGTGCGGCTCCGCCGCGTGGCGGGGGCTCCGCCCCCGGGCCCCTTACCGGGCGGCCGCCGCGGCGCGTGCCGGCCAGGGGGAAGGGCCCCTCCCGGAGTCCTGGGAAGGGCCCTGTGCCGCGGAAGGGGTCAGGAGCTCACTTCACCTTCCCCGTGGCACGTCCGGCACAGTGCTTCGTGATCCCACCCCTCTTCGTCCGTCCACTCGATCTTTCCGCTTCCTCCGCACGAGGAGCACAGAGGCATGGGCTCGACCACCCCGATCCGTTGGCACAGCGCGTCCTTCTCCAGGAGAACCGCCTCCACGCCCGGTAGCGCGTTCTTGGTGAGCTTGATCCGTAGACGGCCCTCCCAGATTCCGGCAACGACCCCTTCGGCGCCGTCGACCCAGCCCGAACCGTTGACTTCGACGCGGAGCATGTCGCCGTCCTGGGCCTGCGCCGTGTCGGCGCGCCCGGCTTCATCGATCACGTTCAGCACCTCCTCCGTGTCATGCTGTCACTTCCCCGAGCCCGTACTCCTGCCGCTCCTCCGCGGTCGCGATCCGGAGATCGGCCTGTTCGGCCCACCACCGCAAGCCGCTCGCCGCGCCCTTGACCAGGTAGCGGCTCCGGTCCCTCCGCCGGGTCACCCCGACCACGTCGGGCATGCCGGCCGCGCCGCCGCGTGTGCCGACCACCGTCGCACCGATCCGGTAGCCCTCGGTCTGATACGTCACCTGTTCGAGCCCTCCGTGTGTCCCGCTCGCGGGGAGCGGGCGACTCCGTGCTGTGAACTCTCTGATGAGCACCACCAGCCCTGATCTCTCCGGCGTCGAGTGGCTGAAGTCGTCGCACAGCGGCAACGGGGGCGGAAGCTGCGTCGAATGGCCCCCCTCGCTAGAGATCGTCGGCGTCATACCGGTCCGTGACAGCAAGCGCCCGCAGGGCCCCGTGCTCACCGTGCCGAAGGCGGCCTGGCCGGCGTTCACCGGCGCGATACGGGGCGGCGGACTCCCCGCCGGCTGACGTCCGCCCGCGGTCCCGTGGCCCGGCCCGCTGCCGTCAGCGTCGGCGTCACGTCCCCGACAACTGTGCCCCCCTCAGCCGTCGTTCCACCGCCGCGTACAGCAGGCTCCACGACGTCTGGAGCCACTCCACCCCCTCGGTCTCCAGTTTGTCGGCGACCGCGCGGTAGGAGATGCCCATGGCGTCGAGCCGTTCCCACACCGAGCGGGCCGCGCCGTAGGAGTCGGAGAGGGTGTCGCCGGTGAGGGGGCACATCCGGTCGGCGCCCTCGCCGAGGGCGGTGAGGGACAGGGCGCTGGCGGTGCCCCAGGCGACGAGGCGTTCGGCGTAGCGCTTGCTGGTCACGCCGGGGCGGCGGGGCGCGGTGCTCGCCCACATGACCGTCTGCGGGCGGGCGCCGGAGCGGGCGAGGTCGCGCCAGCGGTCGCCGGACAGCCGGTCCTCGTAGCGGCGGTAGACCAGGCGGGCGCTGGCCAGGGCGGCCTCGCCGCGCATGGCCCGGGCCTCGTCCGTGCCCAGGGCCTCCAGGCGGGCGTCCACCTCGGCGTCGAACCAGGTGATGGGCAGGGAGGCGAAGGAAACGATGTCAGAGAGGTCGTGGCCGGCGGCGCGGGCCCGCTCCAGGCCGTCGAAGTAGGCGTCGACGACCTCGCCGTAGCGGCGCACCGAGAAGATCGCCGTCGCATGGACGCCGATCTTCCGGCCGATGCACTCGCTGATCGCCTCCAGCCCCTCGGGGGTGGCGGGGATCTTGGCCAGGACGTTGGGGCGGTTGACGGCCCGGACCAGCTTGTCGGCCTCCGAGGCGACCAGCGCGGCGTCGTGCGCCAGCCAGGGGTTCACGTCGACCGAGACATAGCCCTCGCGGCCGCCGGTCTCCTCGAAGACGGGCAGCAGTTCGTCGCAGGACAGGCGGGCGTCGTAGGCGGTCAGGGCGCGGATCGCGGTGTCGGCCGGGACGTCGCGGTAGGACAGGAAGAGCAGCTGGTCCAGATAGTCCGTGTCGCCGGACTCGACGGCCGCGGTCAGCGTGGCGAGGTTGGAGGTCGCCCCGCGGATGCCGGCCCGCGAGACGAGGTCGGTGAGCCTGCCCGAGGTGAGCAGCGGCCGGCAGAAACCGTCCAGCCAGGGGGACACACCCTCGGCGGCCAGCCGGCGCAGGTCGCCGCGCACGGCCGTCAACTCCCGTTCTTTCATGGAATTGTCACGACTCCTGTGCGGGGTGAGGTCGGGGGGTGGGGATTCAGGATAAGGAACGTCCAGGATCCGAACCAGAGGATGTCCGCCTCCTGGGTAGACGACGGGAACGCCGTGGCCGTTGCCCGCCGTTCACGCGCGGGCCGACTTGATGGATCAACGTCCTTTTGACGGAGTCCGCCGAACTCCGCCTGCGGGCCTTGGCAGTTTCCCGCGGCCCGAAGCAGCATCTGGTACGTCCGGTCGGCCCGGACCGGCGGGTTCCCCGGAGTCCGGGACGCCGGTGAGCGAGGGCCGCAGCCGTCCACCCGCCAAGGGGCACTTCTTCCATGATCAAGTTTGCCGTCATCTATTCGTCGTCCACCGGCAACGTCCACCGGCTCGCCGAGGCCGCGGCCGCCGCCGCGGAGAAGGCGGGCGCCGAGGTCCGGCTCCGCAGGGTCGCCGACCTCACCGCGGAGACGATCGTCCCCGGCAACGACGCCTGGACCGCGGCCTGGACCGAGCATGTCGCGGCCACCGGGCACATCGCCGAGGCGTCCCTGGACGACCTCGACTGGGCCGACGCCGTCCTGTGGGGCACGCCGGGCCGCTACGGCCTGCCGTCCGGCCCGCTGAAGCAGTTCATCGACACCACGCTCCCGCTGCACAGCCGCCGGGGGCTGCTCAACAAGGTGATGTCCTCCTTCACGTCCACCGCGACCCTGCACGGCGGCCAGGAGAGCACCCTCCTGGCGCTGAACAACGCCTTCTACCACTGGGGCGCCATCGTCGTCCCGCCCGGCGTGGCCGACCCGATCCAGCTCGCGCCCACCAACGGCAACCCGTACGGCGTCAGCAGCGTCTCGCGCAACGAGCCGGGCAACGTCGACGACGACAACCTCGCCGCCATCGGCTACCAGGCGCGCCGCATGGTGGAGATCACCACCGCGCTCCGCCGGGGCCAGGGCGAGGCCGCCTGACATGAGCGCATCCGATCGACGGGCGGCCGCGCCGGACACCGTGGTGGCCCACACCACCGCCGGTACGGTCGCGGGGCTGCGGACCGGGCACGGCGGGCCCGGGGGCGGCGTCGCCGTCTTCCGCGGGGTGCCGTACGCGGCGCCGCCGGTGGGCGCGCTCCGCTTCGCCTCGCCCCGGCCGCCGGCTGCCTGGGACGGCGTGCGGGACGCCACCGCCTTCGCCCCGGCGTCCTTCCAGTCGATCGTCCCCGGCCACAGCGAGGACTCGCTGTACGCCAACGTCTGGACCCTGGGCACCTCCGGCGCCCGGCCCGTCCTCGTCTACGTCCACGGCGGCGGCTGGGAGCGCGGCGCGGGCAGCCTGCCGAACTACGACGGCGCGCGGCTCGCGGCCCGTGGCGACCTCGTGGTCGTCACCTTCAACTACCGGCTGGGCGCCTTCGGTTTCGGCCTCCACGAGGAGCTCGCCGACCCGCTCACCGGGTCCTGCGCCAACTGGGGGCTCCAGGACCAGGCGGCGCTCGTCCGCTGGGCCCACGACAACGCCGCGGCCTTCGGCGGCGACCCCGGCCGGATCGTCCTGTGCGGCACCTCGGCCGGCGGCGCGAGCGTCCGCCAGCTGGCCCTGCTGCCCGAGCTGGGCGGCCTCGTCCAGGCGCTCGTCCCCATCAGCGCCTGCCACGTCTGGGCCCCGGCGAACTCGCTCACGCCCGAGGACTCCCGGGCCGTCTACGCGGCTCTGGCGAAAGGCTTCGGCACGACCGTGCGGGGCCTGCGCGACGTCCCCGCGGCGGCGCTGCGGGACGCCTGGGAGCGGATCTTCTCCGGCCCGCCGGAGACCCGGGACGTGGCCAGCGGGCGGGAGTACCGCGGCCCCGTCGTCGACGGCCGCTGGCTGCCCGACCACGACCACAAGCTCCCGTCACCGGCGCGGCCTTCGCTGGTCGTGCACACCCGCACCGAGGGCTCCTTCTACACCTGCCCCGAACGGCCCACCGCGCCCCCGGCACCGGCCACGGACGCCGAACTGCGCGAAGCCGTCCGCGGCGTCCTCCTCAAGGGCGCCGTACGGGCCGGCGACGCGCTCGTGGACGCCTGCCTCGCCGCCTACCGCGAGGCCGCCGCGGCCGAGGGCCTTCCCCAGGACCCGCTGTCCCTGTGGACGGAGATCTGGGGAGACCTCCTCTTCCGCTTCCAGATCCTGCGGCTCGCCGAGCGGCACGCCCGCACGGAGACCGCCCCGCAGTACGTCATGGAGTTCGCCCACCCCGTCCGCCCGCCCTACCTCGGCACCCCGCACGAGGCCACCTCCAAGTTCCTCTTCGGCACCTACGGGCTGCCGGAGAACGTCGCCGAGTTCGGCGACGGCCCCGCCGAGGCGGCGGTCTCCGGCGCCTTCATGGACCTCGTCGCCTCCTTCGCCCGCACCGGCGTCCCCGGCGGCGCGCACACGCCGGACCGGCCCACGTACACGCCCGGGCGGGACAGCACCCTGATACTCGGCGGCGACGGCGTCGCACGGGTCGCCGCGGCCGTCAAGCGGCGGCAGCTGCGGTTCTGGGACACCGCGGGCGTCGTCCCCTGTCCCTGACCGCCGCCTGCCCCCGGCCGTGCCCCGCCCGCACCCCGGCACCGGCCGCGCACCCACCGCCCGCACGAGCGACCGTCCAGGAGAGAACCCCGTGAACAACGCTGTGCTCGACGCCCGGCCCGAGACCGCACTCCAGCAGCCCGACTGGGGCGACGCGGCCGCCCAGGTCGAGCGCGTCCGGCAGGAGCTCGGCTCCCGCCCCGCGCTCGTCCGGGCCGCCGACATCCGCACCCTGCGCGCCCACCTCGCCCACGTGGCCCGCGGTGAGTCGCAGGTGGTGCAGGCGGGCGACTGCGCGGAGGACCCGGCGGAGTGCACCTCGGGCTACGTCGCCCGGAAGGCCGGACTCCTGGACGTCCTCGCCGGCGTGATGAAGATGATCACGCACAAGCCGGTGGTGCGGGCGGGCCGGATGGCCGGCCAGTTCGCCAAGCCCCGCTCCCGCCCCACCGAACTCGTCCAGGGCGTCGAGCTCCCCGTCTACCGCGGCCACATGGTCAACAGCCCCGAACCGCACCCCGAGCGCCGCCGCCCCGACCCGCAGCGCCTGCTCTCCGGCTACCTCGCCGCCGGCGAGGCCATGACCCACCTCGGCTGGCTGCACCCCGCCCGCCGCTCGGGCATCTGCCCGCCGGTCTGGACGAGCCACGAGGCCCTGCTCCTCGACTACGAGGAGCCCATGGTCCGCCGCGACGAGGAGGGGCGGGCCTGGCTGACGTCCACCCACTGGCCCTGGATCGGCGAGCGCACCCGCCAGGTGGACGGCGCCCACGTCGCCCTCCTCGCCGCCGTCGGCAACCCCGTCGCCTGCAAGGTCGGCCCCACCATGACCGCCGACGAGCTCCTCGCCCTGTGCGAGCGCCTCGACCCCGGCCGGGAGCACGGCCGGCTCACCCTGATCGCCCGCATGGGCGCGACGGCCGTCGCCGACGCGCTGCCGCCGCTCGTCGAGGCCGTACGCGCCGCCGGGCACCCGGCGAGCTGGCTGTCCGACCCCATGCACGGCAACACCGTCACCGCGCCGGACGGGCTCAAGACCCGCCTGGTCGACACCGTCGTCCGCGAGGTCCGCGACTTCCAGGAAGCCGTCCGCACGGCCGGCGGCGTCGCCGGGGGCCTGCACCTGGAGACCACGCCCGAGGACGTCACCGAGTGCGTACGGGACGAGTCCGGGCTCGGCCACGTCGGCGACAAGTACACGAGCTTCTGCGACCCCCGGCTCAACCCCGCCCAGGCCATCGAGGTCGTCTCGGCCTGGCAGGGCTGACCGGCCGCCGCGCACCACGGCCCGGACCGGGGACCACCCGGGCCCCGGACCCCGCACCAAGGGAGAGGAGACACCGATGGAGAACAGGACCGCACTGGTCACCGGCGCCGCCGGCGGCATCGGCGCGGCAGTCGCCCGCACACTGGGCGAGAAGGGCGTCCGCGTCGCCGCCGTCGACCGCGACGCCGAGGCGCTCCGCGAGACCGTCGAGAAGCTGACCGCCGACGGCCTGACGGCCGCGGCGTTCCACTGCGACGTCACCGACGAACAGCAGGTCGAGGCCACCGTCGCCGAGGCGGAACACCGCCTCGGCCCCCTGGAGTTCCTCGTCAACGCCGCCGGGGTGCTGCGCCTCGGCGAGGTCCGGGACTTCACCTCCGAGGACTGGGCGGCGGTCTTCGCCGTCAACGTCGACGGCGTCTTCCACGTCTCCCGCGCCGCCGTCCGGCGCATGATCCCGCGCCGCCGCGGCGCCATCGTGACGGTGGCGTCCAACGCGGCGGGCACCCCCCGGCAGGCGATGGCCGCCTACGCCGCCTCGAAGGCCGCCGCCTCGATGTTCACCAAGTCGCTGGGCCTGGAGGTCGCCCGGCACGGCATCCGCTGCAACGTCGTGGCACCCGGCTCCACGGACACCCCGATGCTCAGCAGCATGTGGAACGAGACGACCACTCCGCGGACGACCATCGAGGGCCGCACCGACACCTTCAAGGTCGGCATCCCGCTGGGCAAGCTGGCCAGCCCCGCCGACATCGCCCACGCCGTCGCCTTCCTCCTCTCCGACCAGGCCGCGCACATCACCATGCACGACCTCACCGTCGACGGCGGCGCGACCCTGGGCGTCTGACCGCGCCCCCGTTCCCCCCTTTTTTCCGCATCTCCCTTCCGCATCTCCGCCCTTCCGCGGCGAACCAACACGAGGACGTGTCATGGCGGGCATCCCCCCGATAGAGCCGTACCCGATGCCGACAGCGGGCGAGCTGCCCGAGAACACCGCCCGGTGGACCGCCGACCCGGCCCGCGCGGTCCTGCTCCTCCACGACATGCAGCGCTACTTCCTCAAGCCGCTGCCCGAGGCCCTGCGCGAGGAACTCGTCGCCAACGCCGCGCTGCTCCGCGGGACCTGCGCGGACCTCGGCGTCCCCGTGGCCTACACCGCCCAGCCCGGCGGCATGAGCGACGCCGACCGCGGCCTGCTGAAGGACTTCTGGGGCCCGGGGATGCGGGTCGACCCGGAGGACCGGCTCGTCGTCGACGCGCTGGCGCCCGCGCCCGGCGACTGGGTCTTCACCAAGTGGCGGTACAGCGCCTTCTTCCGCTCCGACCTGCTGGAGCGCATGCGGGCCGCCGGCCGCGACCAGCTGATCGTCTGCGGTGTGTACGCCCATGTGGGCATCCTGACGACCGCCGTCGAGGCGTTCACCCACGACATACGGACCTTTCTCGCGGCCGACGCCGTGGCCGACTTCTCCGCCGCCCACCACCGGCTCGCGGTGACCTACGCGGCCGAGCGCTGCGCCGTCGTGGCCACGGCGAAGGGCCTCGCGGCCGACCTCGCCGGAGACGCGACCGCCGGAGACGCGACCGCCGGAGCCGGGGCATGAGCGCCGCCGACGGACGGGCCCAGGCCGGCCCGCTGGACCGCGTACTCGCCGGTGACGCCCCCGCGTTCGCCCTGATCCACCGGCCGGACGCGACCGGCCCGGGCAGCCTCGACGTCCTGCTCGGGGACGTCTCCGCGCCGCGGACGCTGGCCGGCATCCCGCTGCCGGACGGGCCCGCCGCCCCCGGCCACGAGGTCCTGGCCGTCGTCCCCTACCGGCAGATCGCCGAACGGGGCTTCGCCTGCGCCGACGACGGCACCCCGCTGCTCGCGATGACCGTCACCGGCCAGGCCCTCGTCGGCGTGGCCGAGGTCCTCGCCCGGATCCCCGACGTGCCCCTCACCCTCACGGGAGAGCACTTCGACGTCGACGACGACGCGTACGCCCGGACCGTGCGGCGGGTCGTCGCCGACGAGATCGGCGAGGGCACGGGCGCCAACTTCGTCATCAAGCGGTCCTTCACCGCCGACATCAGCGGCTACTCCCCGGCCCACGCCCTGACCTTCTTCCGGCGGCTGCTGGAGCGCGAGTCGGGCGCGTACTGGACGTTCCTCGTGCACACCGGCGACCGCACCCTCGTCGGCGCGACCCCCGAGCGGCACATCAGCGTCGCGGACGGCCGGGCGGTCATGAACCCGATCAGCGGCACCTACCGCTACCCCGCCGCCGGCCCCAGCCTCCCCGAGGTCATGGACTTCCTCGCCGACCGCAAGGAGACCGACGAGCTGTACATGGTCGTCGACGAGGAACTGAAGATGATGGCCCGGATCTGCGACGGCGGCGGCCGGGTCGTCGGCCCGTACCTCAAGGAGATGGCCCGCCTGGCGCACACCGAGTACCTGATCGAGGGCCGCACCGGCCGCGACCCCCGGGAGATCCTCCGCGAGACGATGTTCGCGCCGACCGTCACCGGCAGCCCCCTGGAGAGCGCCTGCCGGGTCATCGACCGCTACGAGGAGACCGGCCGGGGCTACTACAGCGGGGTGCTCGCCCTCATCGGCCGGGACGCCGCCGGGCAGCGCGTCCTGGACTCGGCGATCCTCATCCGCACCGCCGACATCGACCGGGGCGGCCGGGTGCGGATCGGGGTCGGCGCCACGCTCGTACGCCACTCCGACCCGGACTCGGAGGTCCTGGAGACCCGCGCCAAGGCGGCCGGGCTGCTCTCCGCGCTCAAGGACGACGGCGGCGGCCGTTTCGGCCGCCACCCCAGCGTCCGGGCGGCCCTCGCCGAGCGGAACACCGGCATCGCCGGGTTCTGGCTGGCCCCCGACACCGAGCGCGCCCGCACCGTGCCGCTGCTCGACGGGCGGCGGGTCCTCGTCGTCGACGCCGAGGACACCTTCACCTCGATGATCGACCACCAACTGCGGGCCATGGGCCTCACCGTGACCGTACGGCGCTTCGACGAGCCGTACTCCTTCGACGGCCACGACCTCGTCGTCATGGGCCCCGGCCCCGGCGACCCCCGCGAGGCCGGCCACCCCAAGATCGCCCACCTGGACGCGGCGATCGGCACCCTGCTCGACCGGCGCCGGCCGTTCCTCGCGGTCTGCCTCAGCCACCAGGTGCTCAGCCTCCGGCTCGGCTTCCCGCTGCACCGCCGTGACGTGCCCAACCAGGGCGTCCAGCGCGGCATCGACCTCTTCGGCAGCCCGGAGCGGGTCGGCTTCTACAACACCTTCGCCGCGCGGAGCGAGGCGGACCGGGCCGTGACCGCGGCCGGTGAGCTGGAGGTCAGCCGCGATCCGCGCACCGGCGAGATCCACGCCCTGCGCGGCGCGCACTTCGCCTCCGTGCAGTTCCACGCCGAGTCCGTCCTCACCCAGGACGGCCCGCGGATCACCGGCGCGCTGCTGGCCGGGCTGCTCACCGGCGCGCCCGTCGCCTGACCCGCCCGCGACCGAACCCCCCGCCGCCTCCGGAGCGGGACACCCCCGCGCCCACGGACCCGAACCTTCCCGAATTCCCAGGAGCAACTCATGCTGCCGATCACCCCCAGCGACACCGGCATCCACATGGGGCTGGTGGCCGAGCGCGCCGCCGCCAGGTACCCGGACACCCTGATCACCCTCGACCACGAGATGCCCCTGCTGCCCGGCGCCGGGCCCGAGCTGACCTTCGCCGGGTTCGCGGACCACATCGACGACGTGGCGGCCCGGCTGTGGGCCGCGGGGGTGCGCACGGGCGAGCATGTCGCGCTCTACAAGACGGCCGGCTTCGACATCAACGTCCTGTCGTGCGCGGTCTCGCGGATCGGCGCCGTGCCGGTCCAGCTGTCCCCGGGGCTCGACGGCGCGAGCGTCCTGGCGCTGCTGGACCGGCTCGGCCAGCCGTACCTGGTGACGGACCTGGCCAAGCTCGACGCCGAGCTCGCCGACCCCACGCTGCCGAACCTGGCCAAGGAGATCTTCGTGGTGGCCGGGGCGCGGGAGGGCACGGTCTCCCTGGCCGACCTGGCCGGCGCGCCCCGCCAGGCCCCCGTCGAGCCGGGCCTCGACGAGCCCGCCCTCATCACCCACACCTCCGGCACCACCGGCCTGCCGAAGCTCCTCGTGCACACGCCGCGCACGCTGCACGGCCGCTACCGCCCGCAGGCGAAGCTCTTCGACCTCGTCCGTGAGCACGAGACCGTGGCGCTGCACGTGTCGTACGTCCACTCCCGGATGCCGCTCGCGCTCGCCGTGCTGCTGCCGCGCGGCGTCCCGTTCCTCGTCATGGACGACGCCGACCCGGAGAAGGTGGCGGAGCTCTTCGCCCGCACCCGGCCCGCGTTCGTCGAGTCGGCGCCCAACTCCTTCATGGAGTGGGAGGAGCTCGCGGACGACCCCCGCAGGCCCTTCGCGAACGTGAAGTACTTCAGCAGCACCTTCGACGCGATCCACCCCGGCACCATGCACCGGCTGCTGCACGCCTCCGACCGGCATCACCCGGTCTTCTACCAGATCTACGGGCAGAGCGAGACGGGCCCGCTCGTCGGCCGCTCCTTCACCCGGGAGACCGCGCTCGGCGCGGACGGCCGCTGCCAGGGCTACGCGTTCCCCGGCGACACCAAGTTCCGGCTCGTCGGCCGGGACGGCGAGGCGCCGTCGAAGGAGCACCCCGGCTACATCGAGGTGCAGGCGGCGGGCCGGGTGCTGACGTACTTCGGCGAGGGCGAGCGGTACGCCAAGCAGGTCGACGGCGACGGGTGGTGGCGCGGCATGGACGTCGGCTACCGCACGGAGGAGGGCTGCCTGCACCTCCTCGACCGTGAGGTCGACGTCGTCCCCACCATCCACAGCACCCTGGAGGTCGAGGACACGGTCCTCGGCCGCCTCCCGGAACTCGCCGAACTCGTGCTCCTGCGCGGTCCGTCGGACGAGCCGCTCCCCGTCGTGTGCACGCGCGGGGACGTACCGCTGGACCCGGAGCGGTGGCGGGCGGCGGTGACGGACTTCCCGACGCTGGCGGAGCCGGTGCGGATGCGGCTGGAGGAGCTGCCGCGGACGGCGACGATGAAGGTGCGGCGGCTGGAACTGGCGCGGCTCCTGCGGGAGCGTGCGGGCGGGGGCGCGTAGGGGCTTGTTCCCCAGCCCCGCCCCTTCCCGTAACCGGGGAGATCCCCGGGCCCCCGGTTCCGCGCTTCGCGCGGTGTCCTCAAGCGCCGGACGGGCTGAAATCAGCCCGTCCGGCGCTTGAGGACCGGGGTCCGGGGCGGAGCCCCGGTATCGGGAAGGGGCGGGGCTGGGGAAACAACCCGCCGGTCACAACCACCCGCACAGGAGACCCGCCATGCACACCCCCGACCCCACCGACACCCAGGTCCTCGTCGTAGGCGCAGGCCCCACCGGCCTCCTCGCCGCCTGCGAGCTGCTCCGCCGCGGCATCCCCACCCGCATCATCGACCGCGCCCCGGCCCCCATGACCGTCCCCAAGGCCCTCTCCCTCTGGCCGCGGGTCCTCGACATCCTCGAAGACCTCGGTGTCGCCGACGAGGTGCGGGCCGCCTCCGTCCCCATCCGCGCGTTCAGTTACTTCTCCGAGCGCCGTCCCCTCGCCTCGTTCACGTTCGCCGACGACCTCGCCGCCCGGCAGCTGCCGCAGCCGGAGACGGAGCGGATCCTCACCGAGCGGCTGCGCTCGCTGGGCGGGAAGATCGAGCGCGGGGTGCGGCTGCTGGCGCTGGACGACGTGGACTTCTCCGGCCGGATCGACGCGACCGACGGGGTCACCGCGATCCTGGAGCACGGCGAGGGGCAGGGGCCCGTCGAGCGGGTACGGGCGCCGTTCGTGATCGGCGCCGACGGCGCGGGCAGCCCGGTGCGCGGGCAGCTCGGCATCGGCTTCCAGGGGACCACCTACGAGATGGCGTTCGCGCTGGTGGACGCCCGTACCGACGGGGATCTGCCGGAGGACGAGATCCTCTACTACCAGGCGGCCGGCGGCACCCTGGTGATCGTTCCGCAGCCGGCGGGCGTGCACCGCTTCCTGTCGGTCATGCCGGACGGCGGCCGCGAGGTCAGCGTGCCGATGATGCAGGCGATCCTCGACGAGCGCGGGCCGCGCGGCGTGCGGATCACCGAACCGGTGTGGCAGACGGTGTTCAGGGTGCACGCGCGGCGGGCCGCGGACTTCCAGCGCGGCCGGGTCTTCCTCATGGGCGACGCGGCGCACGTGCACAGCCCGGCGGGCGGGCAGGGCATGAACAACGGCCTCCAGGACGCGCACAACCTCGCGTGGAAGCTCGCCGCCGTGATCCGCAGCGAGTCCCCGTCCTCGCTGCTGGGCACGTACGGGCCGGAGCGCTCGGAGTCGACGCGGCGGATCGTGCGGGACACGGACGTCCAGACGCGGGCGTGGATGTTCAACGGGCCCCTCCAAGTGCGCGCCCGGGACGCGGCGTTCCGCCTCCTGGACCGGACGAACGCGGTGTCGCGGTTCTACACGCCGGTGATGGCGGGCCGCCGCCTGGCCTACGAGCCCGAGCGGGACACCCAGCGGCCGGGCGGGCTCACCGCCTGCCGACTGCGGGGCCGGCTGCCCGGCGGGGCGAAGGTCGGCGGGACGTTCCCGCGCCGGGCCGCGCTCTCGGCGGGGATCGCGGGCACCGGGGCCGACCCGGGCCGCTGGGTCCTCGCCGTGCGCGCGCCGGGCAAGGGGCGGGCCGCCGGCTGGCGGGCGGAAATCGGCCACATCGCGGCGCGGCGGCCGCAGTTGCGGGTGCGCTGGATACCGCGCGGGGTGGCGGACGCGGACGCGTTCTGCGGCCGTCCGGGCTACTACCTGATCCGCCCGGACGGCCATATCGCGGCCCACGGCCACCAGGACGACCTCGACCGCCTGGAGACCGAGCTGAACACGGTGCTCCTGCGCCCTTCCGGAATCTGACGCGCCGCCCGCCGCGCCCTCGGCGCTCATTTCGCGCCATCGTCGCGAGGGCGCCGGGGCGGCCTGCGAATCAGGCGAATTCGCCTGCCACGCAGTCATTTTGCAGGGCTGATTCTCGCTATAGCATCACTTTCATGCGAATGAGCGAGGGTGTGGAATGGGCCATGCACACCTGCCTGAACCTGGCCTGGGTCGGCCCGGACAGAGCCGTGCCGGCAGCCAGGCTCGCCGCGTTCTACGACCTGCCGCCGGCGTACTTGGGCAAACAGCTCCAGGCGCTCGTCCAGGCCGACATCGCGTCCTCCAGCCCCGGCCCCCGCGGCGGCTTCCGGCTCGCGCGCGAGCCGGAGACCATCACGCTCATGGACATCGTGACCGCCATCGAAGGCCCCGAGAAGGCCTTCCGCTGCTCCGAGATCCGCCGCCGGGGCCCTCAGCACGAGGTCTCGCAGGGCGCGTTCGACCACCCCTGCCACGTCTCGTGGGCCATGCGCGAGGCGGAACTGGCCTGGCGCCGCCAGCTCGCCGCCAAGACGCTCGCGGACGTCCAGAAGACCGTGCTGCGGAGCTCCCCGGGCATCCCGGAGCGGACGCGCCAGTGGTTCGCGGACCATTGAGCGGGTGAGCGGCCCCGGCGCGTGGACGGGGCGACCACGATGCCGCCCGCCCTTCTGACATGAACGCGAGGCCCCGCGGCAGCGGCGTACCCCTCAGGGCTTCCACGTCAGCATCTGGTCCACCGGCGCCGGCAACTCCCGGTTCAGCAGCGACCGCAGCAGCGGGTACGGCTTCGCGTCCCCCGCCAGGACCCCGCCCAGCAGCGTCCGGCCGTCCTCGGCCAGGACCAGCTTCGCGTACGTGCCCGCCGCCGGGTCCGCCTCGACGTACTCGATCGCGCCCGGCGTCGTGGCGTGGGCGTCACCGATGCTCGCCACGTCGACGCCGAGCAGCTTGAGCTTGGTGGACATGTCGGCGCCGTCGAAGACGGAGCCGGCCGCGTCGTCGGTGGTGCCGCCGGTGGCGAGGAGCTGTTCCACGACGACCTTGGCCATCTGGTAGCCGGGGGTCGCGAGGCCGTAGCAGCGGCCTTCGACGGCGGCGCACTCGCCGACCGCCCAGATGCGGTCGTCCTCGGTGCGCAGGCGGTTGTCGACGAGGAAGCCGCCGCGCTCGGCGCGGCGGAGACCGGCCTGGTCGGCGAGCTCGTCGCGGGGGCGGATGCCGGCGGAGAAGACCACCAGGTCCGTCTCGACGAGGGTGCCGTCGGCCAGCCGGACGCCGGCCACGGAGCCGTCCGGGCCCGCCTCGACGGCCTCCGTGACGGCCGAGCAGCGCACCTCCACGCCCATGTCCCGGATCATGCGGGCCAGGATGTCGCCGCCGCCCTGGTCCAGCTGAACGGCCATCAGGCGGGGGGCCGTCTCCACGACATGGACCTTCATCCCCAGCTTGCGCAGCGCGCCCGCCGCCTCCAGGCCGAGCAGGCCGCCGCCGATGACGACGCCGGGCCTGCCCTCGGAGCCCTCGGCGGCCGCGCGTATCGCGTCCAGGTCGTCGAGGGTGCGGTAGACGAAGCAGCCGGGCAGGTCGTGGCCCGGGACGGGCGGGACGAACGGCCGGGAGCCGGTGGCCAGGACCAGCGCGTCGTAGGGGACGACCGTGCCGTCGGCGGTCTTCACCGTGCGGGAGCCGCGGTCGATCGCGGTGACGGGCGTGGACAGGCGCAGGTCGAGACGCGGGTCGTCGAGGAAGCCGGGGCGGGCCAGGGTGAGGGCGCTCGCGGCCCGGCCGCCCAGGTAGGTGGAGAGGGCCACGCGGTTGTACGCGGGCCGGCTCTCCTCCGCGAGGACGGTCACGCGCCATTCGCCGGCGGTGTCGCCGGCGAGGACGTCGGTGGCCACGCGGTGGCCGATCATGCCGTGGCCGGCGATGACGAGGGTGCGGGTCATGGAGTGCGTACCTCGGTGCAGAGCGCTCTTACGGTCGGGGTGCAGGATCCGCAACCGGTCGTGGCGCGGGTGGCGTTGGCGAGGGCGGTCAGGTCGCGGGCGCCGGCGCGGAACGCGGCGGTCAGGGCGGCCTTCGTGACGTTGTTGCACCGGCAGACTACGGCTTCGTCCGGGAGTTCGACAGGGCCCGCCTGGGCGGGCGCGGTGCCGAGCAGCAGCGCGAGCCGGTCCGCGGGGACGGGCAGGCCGTGGTCGTGCAGCCGGATGACGGCCGCGATGGCCCGGGGCAGTCCGGCCAGCGTGGCGGAGGTCAACCTTCCGTGACGCAGCGAGAGTTCCGCGAACCGGCCCCGCGCCGGGTCCGAGAACACCACCCGCCGGTCGTCCTCGTGGGCCCGGCCCAGGGTGACGAGGTCCAGGCCCGGCACCCGCGGCCGGAGCACGACCCGCGTGCCCCGGTAGCGGCCGCGCCCGGTGGCGAGGAGCCCGGCCAGCGCCTCGGCCTGGTCCCAGGCGTTGGCGTGGGTGCCCGGCGCGGCCTCCGGGTGTGCGGCGCAGTCGCCGATCGCGTGGACGCGCGGGTCGCTGGTGCGCAGCGCGTCGTCGACCACCACGCCCGTGCGCACGGCGAGCCCCGCCGCGCGGGCCAGCGCGGTGTCCGGCGTCACCCCGGCGCACTGCACCACGGTGTCCGCGTCCAGCAGCCGCCCGTCCCGCAGCCGCAGCTTGCCGTGCTCGCGCCCGGTGACCTCGGCGTCCGGCTCCAGCTCGACGCCGAGCCCGGTGAGCCGGTCCGCCAGCAGCCGCCCGGCCGCCGGCGGCAGCCGGTCCGCCATCGGGTACGGGCCGGGGTGCGCCATCGTGACCCGGCGCCCCGCGCGCCGCAGGGCCGCCGCCGTCTCCACGCCGAGCACCCCGCCGCCGACGACGGTCACGTGCCCGGGCCCGATCCGCGCGCAGTCGTCGAGCGTGCGCAGCACCCCCGCGCCCGCCAGCGGCTCCCGCGGCCGCGCCCCCGTCGCCAGGACGAGCGTCGCGTACGGGTACTCCGAGCCGTCGTCCGTCCGCACCACGCGCCGCCACCGGTCGACGGCGACGGCCGTCGTGCCCGTACGGACCACCGTGCCCTCGGGGAGCGGGGGCAGGACCAGGTCGGCGGGGGAGAGGGTGCCGTCGAGGACGGACGTGAGGAGCGGCCGGTGGTAGGCGGGCCCGGACCCGGCGCCCAGCAGGGTCACGGGGCCGGGGTGACCGAGTTCGTGGAGGCGGTGGACGAGGCGGTGGGCGGCGGGGCCGTCGCCGATGACGAGGAGGCCGTCCCCGGCGCGGCCCGGTTCCCGGGCCTCCGTGCCCCGTGCGGCGCCCGGTGTCGTGGTGTCCACGGTCTCCCGGGCCCCGCTCGGTGCCACGGCCGCCCGGGAGTCGCCCGGGCGCGCGGCGTCCGCGTTGTCCTGGGCGGCGTCCGGCCCTGCGGCTTTGACGGCCCTCCCGGCTTCGCCCGTTGCCGCGGCTTCGCGGGCGCGGTCCGGCCCTTGGGGCTTCATGGTCTCCCGGGCCTCGCGGGGCCCCGGGTGCCTCGTCCGGTCCCGCACGGCCCGGCCGTCCTGGCCGCCCTCGTCCCGTATGCCGTCCCGCACGGCGGCACCTCCCGTCGTACCCGTCCTCGTGCCGGCGTCCGCGCCCGTCACGGCGTGCCGCACGGCTCTACGCGCACCGCGCACACCTTGAACTCGGGCATTCCGCTGCGCGGGTCCAGCGCGTCGCTCGTCAGCAGGTTGGCCCGGCCCTCCGCCGGGAAGTGGAACGGCAGGAACACCGTGTCCGTGCGCAGCGTCCCCACCAGCCGCACGCGCGCGAGCGTGCTGCCCCGTACCGAGCTGATCCGGGCCAGCGCGCCCTCGTCCAGCCCGGCCCGGCGCGCGGTGTCCGGATGGATCTCCACGTACGCCTCCGGGGCCGCCGCGGCCAGCTCGGGGACGCGCCGGGTCTGCGCCCCCGACTGGTAGTGGGCGGGCGACCGGCCGGTCGTGGCGTACAGCGGGAAGCGCCCGCCGGGGCTCTCGGCCGCGTCGCGGTGGTCGACGGCGGCGAAGCGGGCCCGTCCGTCGGGGTGCGCGAAGCGGTCGAGGAACAGCCGGGGCGTGCCCGGGTGTTCCTCGTCGGGGCAGGGCCAGTGCAGCGCCTCCCCGGCGTCCAGCCGGTCGTAGCTGATGCCCGCGTAGTCGGCGCGGCCGCCGCGCGAGGCGCGCCGCAGTTCCTCGAAGGCCGTCCGGGGCGCGGTGGGGAAACGGTCCGCCGGCTGTCCCAGCCGTACCGCGAGCCCCTGGAGCACCTCCAGGTCGGTGCGGACCCCGGCCGGAGGGGGCAGCGCCCGGCGCCGCCGCAGCACCCGCCCCTCCAGGTTCGTCATCGTGCCGTCCTCCTCGGCCCATTGGGTGACGGGCAGGACGACGTCGGCCATGCGGGCCGTCTCGGAGGGCACGAAGTCGGCGACCACCAGGAGGTCCAGGGAGGCGAGCCGCTCGCTCACACGGCCCGCGCGCGGGGCCGAGACGGCCGGGTTGGAGCCGAAGACCAGCAGCGCCTTCGGCCCGTCCGCCGTGCCGAGCGCGTCCAGCAGCTCGTACGCGCCGCGCCCCGGGCCGGGCAGGGAGTCCACCGGTACGCCCCAGACGCCCGCGACGTGCTCGCGGGCCGCAGGGTCGGTGATCATGCGGTATCCGGGCAGCTGGTCGGCCTTCTGGCCGTGCTCGCGGCCGCCCTGGCCGTTGCCCTGCCCGGTCAGGCAGCCGTATCCGGAGCCCGGCCGGCCGGGCAGGCCCAGCGCCAGCGCGAGGTTGACGAACGCGGCGGCCGTGTCGGTGCCCTTGCTGTGCTGCTCGGCGCCGCGCCCGGTCAGGACGTACGCCCGCCGGGCGCCGGCCAGCAGGGCCACGGCCTCCCGCAGTTCGGCGACCGGCACCCCGGTGATCCGCTCGACGCGCTCGGGCCACCAGGCCATCGCGCGCTGCCGGGCCGCCGCGAAGCCGGCCGTGCGCCCGGCCACGTACTCCGTGTCCACCAGGCCCTCCGCGACGGCCAGGTGCAGCAGGCCCAGGGCCAGCGCGAGGTCCGTGCCGGGCGCGGGCTGGAGGTGCAGGGCGGCACGCTCGGCGGTCGCGGAGCGGCGCGGGTCGACGACGACGAGGGCGGCCCGGCCGAGGTGCCGCATCAGGGGCGGCATGGTGTCGGCGGGGTTGGCGCCCGCCAGGAGGATCACCTCGGCGTCCCCGAGGTCGGTGACGGGGAACGGCAGGCCCCGGTCGACGCCGAACGCGGCGTTCCCGGCCGTGGCGGCGGAGGACATGCAGAAGCGCCCGTTGTAGTCGATCTGGCTGGTGCCGAGCGCGACGCGGGCGAACTTCCCCAGCAGGTACGCCTTCTCGTTCGTCAGCCCGCCGCCGCCGAAGACGCCCACGGCGTCGGCCCCGTGGGCGGCCCGCAGCGCGCCGAGCCGCTCCGCGACCAGGTCGAGCGCGGCGTCCCAGCCGGTGGGCACGAGGGCCCCGGAGGCGTCCCGGACCAGCGGTGTCGTCAGCCGGTCGGGCGTGGTGAGCAGCGCGGGCGCGGTCCAGCCCTTCTGGCACAACCCGCCCTGGTTGACGGGGAAGCCGGGCGAGGGCCGGACGGCCGCGCCGGCGCCCAGCGGCGCGAGGCGGGTGCCGCACTGGAGGGCGCAGTAGGGGCAGTGGGTGGGGACTTCGGACCCGGCGGGCGGCGCGGGCGCGGGCGGGGTCGCGGCGCCGCCGCCGGATCCGGCACCGGGTCGAGGCGTGCACCCGGCTGCGGGGCCGCCCCCGGAGCCGCCCGCGGCCTCGGTCCGGGCCCCGGCCCCGGCCCCGGCCCCGGGCTCCGGGCGCGGCCCGGATGCCGTCCGTGCCCCGGCTCCGGCCAAGGGCCCGGTCCCGGGCGTGAGCCCGTCCGTGGAGATCCCGGGGCCACCTGAGGCCCCGGCTTCGGGCCCGCCCCCGGCCTCGGGCCCGCCCCCGGCCTCGGCCCCGGCCCCGGGCTCCGGGCGCGGCCCGGATGCCGTCCTGGCCCCGGCGTCGGCCGTGAGCCCGGCCCCGGGCCCCGCCTCGCCCGAGGTCCACCCCCCGGGCCCCGCAGGGGCCCTACGCACGGGACGTCTCCAGCGCCAAGGACGCCTCCGCCCGTTCCCGGCGGAGGTACACCGCCCATGTGACGACCGCACACCCCGCGTAGAACACGAGGAAGGTCCAGAACGCCGGGACGCCCGAACCCCCGCCGGACGCGCCGCCGTAGGACGCGCGGAAGGCGAGGTTGATCGCGACGCCGCCGAGCGCGCCCACCGCCCCCGCGATGCCGATCACCGCGCCCGAGAGCCGCCGCGCCCCCGCGAGGCCCGTGCCGGAGCGCAGCGCCTGCTGGGCGAAGACGGCGGGGATCATCTTGTACGTGGAGCCGTTGCCGATCCCGCTGAGCACGAACAGACCGGTGAAGCCGGCCACGAACAGCCCGAACGAGCCTACGTCGGAGGCGAGCAGCAGCACGGCCGTGCCCGCGCCCATCCCGGCGAAGCTCCACAGCGTCACCCGCGCCCCGCCCCAGCGGTCGGCCAGCCGGCCGCCCGAGGGCCGGGCCACCGAGCCGAGCAGCGGCCCGAGGAAGGTGTACGAGGCGGCCTCCAGCGGGGTGGACCCGAACTGGTTCTGGAGCACCAGGCCGAAGGCGAACCCGTAGCCGATGAACGACCCGAACGTGCCGATGTAGAGCAGCGAGATCCACCACGTGTGGGCGTGGCGCAGGGCCTCCCGCTGGGCGCCCGGTTCGGTGCGCACCGCCTCCAGGTTGTCCATCCGGAGGGCGGCCAGCAGCGAGACCAGCGCGATCAGCGGCAGGTAGAGCGAGGCGACGTACGCCGGGTGCGTGTCGCCGGCGGTGGCGATGACGAGCAGGCCGAGGAGCTGGACGGCCGCGACGCCGAGGTTGCCGCCGCCCGCGTTGAGGCCGAGCGCCCAGCCCTGGTGGCGCTGGGGGTAGAAGCCCGTGATGTTGGTCATCGAGGAGGCGAAGTTCCCGCCGCCCACGCCCGCCGTCGCCGCGACGAGGAGGAAGACCCACAGGGGCGTGCCCGGTCTGTGGACGAAGTACGCGGCCAGGGAGGCCGGGACGAGGAGCACCGCCGAGGCGAACACCGTCCAGTCGCGCCCGCCGAAGCGGGTGACCGCGTAGCTGTAGGGCAGCCGCAGCAGCGCGCCGACCAGGGTCGGGGTGACCACCAGCAGGAACTTCTCGCCGGGGCCGAAACCGAGGCCGATGGCCGGTGACATGAAGAGCACCAGGACCGACCACATGCTCCACACGGAGAACCCGATGTGCTCGGACACGACCGACAGGACGAGGTTGCGGCGGGCGACGCGCTTGCCCTCGCGCTCCCAGAAGTCCGTGTCCTCGGGGTCCCAGTGGGTGATCCACTTCGAGCTGCGTGTGGTCATGGCCGCAGGGCCCGGTCGGTCAGGGCGCCCGCCGCGCCGGTGTAGTCGGCGGGGTCGCACAGGGCGGCCAGCTCGGCCTCCGTACAGCGTCCCTTGAGCTCCGGGGCCTCGGCGAGGACCGTGCTGAGCGGCCTGCCGGACCGGTCGGCCTCCGTGGAGGCGGCCGTCAGGAGCGCCTTCGCGGAGGCCTTGCCGAGGTGCGGGGCGAGCACGGCCGCCAGCCGCTCGGAGACCACGGGGGCGCCGGTGAGCCCGAGGTTCTCGCGCATCCGGCCGGCGTGCACGGTGAGGCCCTCGGTCAGCTCGACGGCCGTGTGGGCGGCGCCCCCGGTCAGCCGCAGGGCCTCGCGGAGGAACTGCCACTCGGCCTGCCAGACGCCCGCCGCGCGCTCGTCCTCGCTGAGGAGGCTCTGGGTGAGCCCGGCGGCCAGGTGCGGGACCTGGAGGGCCGCGCTGCGGACGAGCGTGGCGAGGACGGGGTTCTGCTTCTGCGGCATGGCGGACGAGGCGCCCCGGCCGGCGGTGGCGGGCTCGGCGAGTTCGGCGATCTCGGTGCGGGTGAGCGTCAGCACATCCGTGGCGATCTTGCCGAGGGCGCCGGTCGTGAAGGACAGGACGGCCGCCAGGTCGGCGAGCGGGGTGCGCAGGGTGTGCCAGGGGAGCGCGGGGCGGGCGAGGCCGGTCTCGTCGGCGTACGCGGCGGTGAGCCGGCCGGGGTAGCCGGGGTCGTCGGTGCCTTCGAGACGGGCGTATTCGAGGTACCCGGCGAGCGTTCCGGCGGCGCCGCCCAGGGAGACCGGCAGATGGCGCCGGACGTGCTCGACGCGGCGGCCCGCGTCGAGCACCAGCTGCCGCCAGCCCGCGGCCTTGAGCCCGAAGGTGGTGGGCACCGCGTGCAGGCCGAGGGTCCGCCCGGCCATCAGCGTGTCGCGGTGCCGGTCGGCGAGGTGCGCGAGGGCCTTGGCGATACGGGTGAGGTCGGCGCGCAGCAGGCCCAGGGCGCGGTGCGCGACGAGCATGGTGGCGGTGTCGAGGATGTCCTGGCTGGTGGAGCCGCGGTGGACGTACTCGGCCGCCTGCGGGTCGTGCGCCGCGACGTGCAGGGTGAGCGCCTTGACGAGGCCGACGACGGGGTTGGCCGTCTCACGGGCCGCGAGGGCGAGGGCGCGCGGGTCGAGGTGGCCGGCGCGGGCGGCCCGGGTGATGGAGTCCGCCGCCGTGCCGGGCACGGTGCCCAGCCGGGCCTGTGCCCTGGCCAGGGCGGCCTCGGCGTCGAGCATGGCCTGGAGCCACGCCCGGTCGCCGGTCTCCGCCTCGGCGGGCGTGCCCGCCCGCACCGGGGAGAGGAGCCCGCTGTCGGTGAGCGGGTCCACGGCTTCCGGGGTCTCGGGGGTCTCCGGGGCCTCCCCGCCCGTGCCGGGTACCGGGCCGGTCATACGATCACGCCCGTCAGTTCCGCGTCGGCGACCTCGCGGCGCAGGGCGAGGGGTACGTGGGCGACGGGCGGGAGGGTGAGGACGGCGCGGGCGATGGCGTCGGAGTCGCCGAGGGTGACGGAGTCGACCCCGGGACGGATACCGGCCGCGGTCACCCAGTGCACCGCTTCGGTCGGGACGCCGTAGGCGAAGCGCCGCGGATGGGCATGGCCCCTCCCGTCGATCACGTGGTACGGCCGCTCCGTGACAGCGAGACCGCCTGTCTCATAACTCGTACCCGACGCCGCGTCGATACGGAAAGTCGTGATCTGGTCAGTGTTCAACAAATGCCGCAGCAAGGGATCAGCCGTCCGCCGCAGGTCCGGCTCCGGCAGCCGCGCCTCCACCAGCGTCCGCGCCCGCACCGCGGGCCCCGGCACCACCGTGGAGGACGCCACGAACGCCGCGTCCGCGGTGTCGATCCGCACCACCGTCCCCGGCCCCGTCACCTGAAGCACCCCGGCCTCGATCAGCGCGATCATCTCCTCGATCCGCGACGC
The DNA here is from genome assembly GCF_002192455.1 of Streptomyces albireticuli. Taxonomy (NCBI): domain Bacteria; kingdom Bacillati; phylum Actinomycetota; class Actinomycetes; order Kitasatosporales; family Streptomycetaceae; genus Streptomyces; species Streptomyces albireticuli. The sequence goes on along the minus strand of NZ_CP021744.1, from coordinate 3,720,257 downwards.
CGGCGGCCCGATCGACAAGAACGCGTTCAGCGGCGTGTACCAGCCCTCCAGATCATCACGGTGCGAGGTGCCCTCCAGGCCGCCGTGGTCCACGGCCAGCCGGATCTCGTTGCGCAGATCCCGCATCACGTCCAGCGCCGCCTTCAGCGGCCCGCTCACATTCCCCTCACGCGCCGCCCGCACATCCGCCGCCAGATACTCCAGCAGCCACGCCTGGAACTCCCCACGACCGGAGAACTCCCGCTCCCCGTAAGGCCGCGACAACCGCTCCCAGCTCCAGCGCACCTCCCCACCGATCCCGAACGCCTCCAGCAGCTCCCCCCGCTCGTCCTCCTTCTCCAGCGCCAGGAAACGGTCGGCGAAGGGCTCCGCCTCCTCGGTGCGGTCCAGGGAGCGCAGGAGGGTGGCGTAGTAGACGCTCTCCACCTCGCGGGCGATCAGCGGCCACAGGTCGGCGCCGAAGCGCACCGGCTCACCGCTTTCGGCGCGGTCGCGCAGGCCCGCGATGTACTCGGCCGTGAGCAGCTTGGGGAAGTAACGGCCGTAAGCGCCCTTCTCGTTCTCACCCCGCGCGTGGTATGGGATGCCGCGCCGGGAGAACGCGTAGAGCTTCGGCTCACGGCCGGAGGCGCGGTAGACCAGTTTCCCGTCCTCGCGGGCGAACGTCCCGCCACGCCCGGCCGTGAACAGCGCCATGTGGTCGAAGAAGTTGAGGCCCAGGCCGCGCAGCAGGACGGGTTCGCCGCCCCGCACGCCGCTCAGGTCCAGGTCGGCGGGGTTGGCGGGCGTGACGTAGTTCAGGTGGTGGATGCGGGCCAGGCTCGACGTCCGGGCCTCGCGCGGCGAGAGGTGGGCCGGCACGTGGCCGAGGGCCATCACGATCGCGTCCAGCTGGTTCAGCCGGGTGCCGTCCTCCAGCCGGATGCCCTGGGGGCCGCCGGGCACCCCCTCGGTGTCGGCCATGGCGACCGCGCGCGAGCGGTGCACGCGCACCGTGACGTGCCCGGGGGCGCGGGCCACGACCTGGAGGAAGCTGTCGTGGAGGTAGCGGCCGTAGAACGCCCGGGTCGGGTAGGTGTCCGGGCCCAGCCGGCGGGCCTCGGCGAGGGTCTCCTCGTCGTGGTCCGGGGCCCGGCCCGCGTCGGCGAGGGCGGCCAGGCCGCGCGCCCACTCGTACAGGCTCGGGCCCGGCTCGACGGGCCCCTCGATCCGGGCGCTGTCGTCCGTGTAGACCGTGATCTGCGACGACACCGTGTTCATCAGCAGCTCGCGCGACTGGTCGCTGCGCCAGACGGTGCCCGCGCCGGGTGCCGACGGGTCGACGACGTGCACGGTGACGGCCGTGTGCGTGGGCGTGGCGCGCTCGTTGGCGCACAGCCGCTCCAGGACCGACAGGCCGCGCGGGCCGACGCCGACGACGCAGATCTCCATGTGGTTGCCACTCATGCCGGGGAGCCGTCCCTCGTCTTCAGCAGGCGGGCGAGTTCAAGGCGCTTGATCTTGGTGGTGGCGGTGTGCGGCAGGTCTTCCAGCCGCCACTGCACGGGGTCGGCCATCGGGGCGAGGCCCTCGACGGCCCGCTGCCAGGCCGGCGGGTCCAGCGGCTTGTCGTCCTTGGTGCACACCACCGGCACGGCCCGGCCGTCCTCGCCCGGCACGATGATGGCCTCGACGAGCTCCGGCAGGCGGGCGAAGAGGGTGTCCTCGACGGCCAGGGTGCTCTCGATGCCGGGGATCACGTCGACCTCGCGGTCGAGCAGGTGCAGACAGCCCTGCTTGGTGCGGTAGCCGACGTCGCCCATGGCCCACCACTCGCCGTCGGCCTGCTTCTCCCACCGGGCGTGCTCGCCCAGATAGGTGATGATCCGGCCGTCGCTGCGGACCTCGATGTTGCCGGGCGAGGTGCGGGAGGGCGGGTTGCCGTCGCGGCTGAGGACGCGGACGCCCGTCATGCCGGGGAAGGGCATGCCCACGCAGCGGCCGTCGGCCTCGGCGCCGCGGTCCCGGGTGTACGTGCGGGCGGCGATCGGGCCGACCTCGCTCTGCCCGTAGGCCTGGGCGAACAGCGGGTGGCCGCGGCGCGAGGCGCTCAGCAGCCGGTGCACGGTCCGGGGGTGGATCGCGTCGAAGGTGCTGCTGAAGTACTTGACGTTGGCCAGCGGCGCGCGCGGGTCGTCGACGAGCTCCTCCCAGCGCATGAACGAGTTGGGGTGCGCCTCGATGAACCCGGGCGGCGCCTGGGTGAAGATCTCGCCCACGGAGACCGGGTCGTCGTCGGCCAGCACGATCAGCGGGTGGCCCTGGAGGACGGCGATCGGCATGGCCGTGAACATCCGCGAGTGCACGAACGACACGTGCACGGCGATCGGTTCGCGCTTGCTGACCAGCGAGACCACGGAGGCCTGCGGGCGGTAGCGCGCCTGGAAGGTGGCGCCGGTGTGCACGGCCAGCTTCGGGGTGCCGGTCGTCCCGGACGTGTGCGTGATCAGCGTCGGGTGCTCCGGCGGCATGGGCACCGGGGCGACCCGGGGGGCGCCCGCCAGCGTGTCCAGCCCGGTCGCGCCCTCGTGGGTCCCGGTCGTGAGCAGCACCTGCTCCGACAGCCCGAAGACCGCCTCGGGCAGGTCCTTCTCCAGCTTCGCCTGGTCGGTGACCAGGTGCGGGCGGTTCACCCGGCGCAGCAGCTCCGCGACGGTGCCGCCGTCGAGCTTCGACGACAGCAGCACGGGAACGGCGCCGATCCGCGCGACCGCGCAGGCCAGCAGGGTGATGTCGAAGCCGTCCGTCTTGTGTACGACGACGTGCTCGCCGGTGCGGACCCGGGCGGCCCAGAGCCGTGCGGCGTAGTCGTCGATCAGGTCCGCGACCTCCGTCAGCGTGGCGCGGCGGCCGAGCCGCGGGGCGATGTCGAGGGTGTGGTCCAGGAGGATCAGGTTCGCCGGGTGCTTCGCGGCGGCCCGGTCGAAGAGCGTGCCCAGCCGAATTCCCTTATTACCGATGCGTTGCAGAAACATGTCCCCGCTATCTCGCTCGTAGCTGCCATGAAAAACCGGCCGCGCGCCCGGTAGGCGCGCTCGGGTCAGTTCTTCTCGATGACGTCCTTGACGCGCCGGAGCGTGACCTCCATGTCCTGCTCCAGCTTGGCGCCCCACTCCTCGACGAAGCGCCTGCGGCCGGCCTCGTCCAGATCGGCGACGATGTGGTGAATTCCCTCGGTGGCCCGGCCCATCCGGAAGTGGTGGACGAGTACGGCGCCGTCCTCGGCGGGCTCGATGTCGAAGCCCCAGACGCTGTCCTGGTCCTCCTGGGCGTGGGTGAGCATCACCCAGCGGAAGGTGCTGCCGGGGTCCGCCGCCACCACCTTCGCCTCGGTGTACCAGGTGCCGCGGATGAGCGGGGCCCAGGCCACGACCTCGGTGCTGCGCAGGTTCTCGCCCCGGAAGACCGCGCCCACGGTGGACGGCGTGCCGGAGGTCCATTCGCCGCCCATGCATTCCGGGCTCCATTCGGCGCTGCGCCCGAGGTCGCTGACCACCGAATAGATTTCGAACGGATCGGCCGCCACCCGGATCTCCGTCCGGCACTCGAAAAGCGGGCTGGAATCGATGATGGATTCGCTCATGGGGAAGACGATGCCGAGGCCCCGGCGGCCCGGTCAAGGAAAAAGGTGAGTGTTGTCAAGTCGGCGCACCGGGTTTATCCGGAGGGTGCTCAGCAAAGAGTGCCGGCAGCGCTCCGGCGTGCTGTCGGCAGTCTTTTGCATTCGGTTTTCCGGTGGGCCTGCAAGAAGTCCCGGCGATTTCGCCGGAGCGGCCGGGGAATTCAGTCGCGCGGCTCCGCGGGGCGGCCGGCCGGCGCCGTGCGCAGGACGACGCGGCGGCCGTTCGCCTCGCCCGCCTCGACCCGGCGGTGCGCCTCGGCGGCGTCGGCGAGCGGCAGGACGTCCACGGCCCGGGGCCGCAGCAGGCCCTCGGCGAGCAGCCGGCCGACGGCCTCCGCCGCCTCGGCGAGCTCCCCGGTGGTCGCCTGCGAGATGGCGAAGCCGACGACCGAGCAGTCCTTGAGGTAGAGCGGGCCGACGGGCAGGACGGGCCGGGTGCGCAGCCCGGCGAGCAGGACGATCCTGCCCCGCTTGGCGAGCAGGTCCACGGCGGCGGGCAGGTCGTTGCGGGCCGAGGTGTCGACGTAAAGGTCGGCGCCGCGCGGGCAGGCCGCCCGCAGCAGCGCGGCCTCGGCCGGGTCGCGGTAGTCGATGATCTCCGTCGCGCCCAGGGAGCGGCAGTACTCCGCGTCCTTCGCGCTCGCCGTGGCGACGACGCGGGCGCCCGCCCGGGCGGCCATGACGATCAGCGCGGTGCCGACGTTCCCGGCGCCGCCCGCGACGACCACGGTCTCGCCGGCCCGCAGCCGGCCGTGCGTGAACAGCGCGAGGTAGGCGGTCGAGGCCGGGTGGGCCACGGCGACCGCGTCGGCCGGCGCCACCCCGCCGGGCAGGTGGTAGAGCCGGTCGGCCGGGACCACGACCCGCTCGGCGGCCGCGCCCTGCCGGCCGCCGTGGCCCATGCTGGTGGACCACACGACGTCGCCGGGGCGGAAGTCCGGCGCCCCCGGACCGGCCTCGGCGACCGTGCCGACCAGGTCGCGGCCGACGGTGAACGGGAACGTGACCGGGGTCCGCCAGGCACCCGAACGCACAAAGGTGTCCACGTGGTTGACGGTGGCGACGGTGACGTCGACGGTCACATCGGTGGGCCCGGCCTCGGGGGCGGGCAGCTCGCCGTACTGGATGACGTCCGGCGGCCCGAGCTCTTCTATGTAAGCGGCGCGCATGATCACGGGGGCGATCCTGGCAGCGTTTAGCAGGTGCGTCGCCGGCCGTCCCGGATTTCGCGCGCCGTCTGTCAAGTCCGTTGCGCGCGCGGGGTGTCGGGGGCGCCACGGGCCGATCCCGCGGTCCCGTAACGCCGTTGCGGGAATTGGCCCAAGGAATTCCCGGCCGACTGGCCCCCCGGCCGGGTCCACCCGCGGCTTAGGGTCGCCGCGTGACCAACGACCAGCAGACCCTCGCCGAGAACGCCCCCGCCGGGCGCACCGCCACGGAGAAGTCCACCGTCGACTTCTACTACGACGCCGCCTGCCCGTTCGCCTGGATCGCCTCCCGCTGGATCCTGGAGGTCGAGAAGCTGCGCGACATCGACGTCAGATTCCATCCGATGAGCCTCTACCTGCACAACGCCGGCAACGAGCTCCCCGCGTGGTACCGGGAGCTGGTCGACAACTCCCTCGGCCCGGCGCGCGTCGCGGTGGCCGTGGCCGAGCGGCACGGCGAGGAGCGGCTGCGCGACCTCTACACCGCCTTCGGCACCCGGATCCACCGGGAGAAGAACGAGGACTTCGACGCGGTCGTCGCGGAGGGGCTCGCCGAGCTCGGCCTGCCCGCGGAGCTCGCCGCCGCCGCGCACGACACCGCGTGGGACGAGCCGCTGCGGCTCCGCCACGACGAGGGCAAGGACCCCGCCGCCGGCGCGTACGTCGGCACGCCCACCCTGCACCTCGACGGCGTCGCCTTCTTCGGCCCCGTCCTCAGCTCGATACCCCGGGGCGAGGAGGCCGCCCGGGTCTTCGACGGCGTCCGGCTGCTGGCCGGATACCCCGACTTCTTCGAGCTGAAGCGCACCCGCACCGGCACGCTCGACGCCGGCTGAGCCCCGGGGCGGCCCGGCCGGGTCACTCCGCCGCGGGCCGGTCGGGCCCCTTCCGCGGCGCCTGTACGGCCGGGCCCAGCGCCTCCATCGCCTCCGGGTCGTCCAGCAGCCCGGTGCGGGCGATGAGGTAGCCGAGCTGCGCCCGGCTGCGGCTGCCCAGCAGGTCGGCGGCCTTCTTCACATGCGTGGACACCGTGCGCGCGCTGATGCCCAGCCGGGCCGCGATGGCCTCGTCGGTGTGCCCGCGCACCATCAGCTCCAGGACCGCGCGGCGGGTCTCGTGGGTGAGCGCCTCCGCGCCCCCGCCGGCGGCGAGGCCCTTGCCGCGCACCGGCTTGGCCGCCTCCCACAGGTACTCGAAGTACTTGAGCAGGTACTGGATGACTCCCGGGTCCTGGATGACGAGCGCGGCGGTGCGGCGCTGCTGCACACCGGGGATGAAGGCGATCGACCGGTCGCAGACGATCAGCCGGTCGATGATCTCGTCGACGGTGCGGACCTGGGCGCCGGCGGCGGTTATTCGCTCGATATAGGCCAGCGTGGGCCCGTGGGACCGTACGGTGTGCTGGTACAGGGTGCGCTGGCGGACGCCGCGGGCGCTCAGCGCGAGGTCGCGGTCGATGGCCTCGGCGAGCAGCTCGGGGTCCCGCCCGCCGCCCGGCTGGGCGGTCAGCAGTTCACGCCGGCAGGAGCCGACCGCCTTCTCCAGGGCAGCGCTGATCGCGCTCTCGCCCAGGAGGAGCCGGACGGGGGCGGACTGCTGCTGCACCTCCTGGTAGACGGTCTCCAGCCGGGACACGGAGACCCGCATGGAGGCCAGCATGTGCTGCTGGTTGAGGATGGCGCGCTCGATGGGGCGGGCCATGTCGAAGAGTGCGACGTCGGGCGGGACGGGTACATAGGTCGACGGGGCGTCCGGCAGCGACCGCAGCAGGCCGAGTTGGAGTAAGCAGCGGGGCACCGGGGCCGAAACGGTCCCCTCGGTGAGGGCCAGCCGGTAGGCCTCCATGCCCGGACCGCACACCTCTACATGGTCGGTTCGTCCCTCGTCTTCGGGTTTTGGGCACATTTGCTCCCCCTTCGTGTTCCCGCACTACGCGATCATGATGCCATTCCGCCCTGCTGAATCATGAACTTTTCTGGCTATCGTCGCGTTCGGCGCTGGGAAGTTAAATGCGCCGGAATGCGAAGAGGGCGGGGGCCATGAAACGCAACGCATTTTCTGGATTCTTCGATGTTCTTTCCGAGGTCGCGTCGACCACGTTCCGCGACGATTACCCGGATTCCGCCTGGGGCTAGCCATGCCCCGTTCATAATCCCGCAATAATTCAGGAGGTGGTCCGCATGGCCCGAACGGCCGTGGTGACCGGTGCGAGTAGCGGTATCGGCGCGGCCACCGCCCGGCGACTGGCCGCGAGCGGCTACGAGGTCGTCGTCCTGGCCCGCCGCGAGGAGCGGCTGACCGAGCTCGCCGAGGAGATCGGCGGCCGGGCGCTCACGGTGGACATCACCGACGCGGCGGCCGTCAAGGCCGCCCTGGCGACCCTCGACAGCTGCGACGTGCTGGTCAACAACGCGGGTGGCGCCCTCGGCGCCGACCACGTCGCGGGCGCGGACCCCGACCACTGGCAGTGGATGTTCGACGTGAACGTCCTCGGCACCCTGAAGGTGACCCAGACGCTGCTGCCGCTGCTGCGGGCGGGTGGCGGGGGCACGATCGTCACCATCACCTCGACCGCCGCGTTCGTCAACTACGAGGGCGGCGCCGGCTACAGCGCCGCCAAGCACGCCGAGCACGCGCTCACCGAGACCCTCCGGCTGGAGCTGTCCGGGGAGCCCGTACGCGTCATCGAGATCGCGCCCGGCATGGTCAAGACCGACGAGTTCGCCGTCAACCGCTTCGAGGGCGACGCCACGAAGGCGGCCTCCGTCTACGCCGACGTCGACCGCCCGCTGACCGCCGAGGACGTCGCCGAGTGCGTCGCGCTCGCGGTCGGGCTGCCGCAGCACGTCAACGTCGACCAGCTGGTGGTGCGCCCGCTGGCCCAGGCAGCGCAGCACAAGATCCACCGAGGCCGTCTGTTCCAGGGCTGACCCGGCCCGTCCCCGCAGGGACGCGGCCGCCCCCACACAGGGAGAGATTGTTCGTGAAGCTGTACCGAGAGACCCTCACCCCGCAACTCCTTCAGTACGACGACTTCGACGACCGCGGTGAGGTGCGTTACCTGCCCTACCTGATGTACTTCCACCGGGCCTCCTACCGGTCGCCCGTCATCAACACGGACCGGCTCGGCTTCCGGCTCTCCCGCGGCCCCGGCGGGCAGACCGCGTCCGCGGCGGGCGAGCTGCCCAAGGGCCCGGTGAAGCTGCTGATGGGCAGCTCCACGGCGCTCGGCATCGGCGCCACCAACGACGGCGCCACCATCTCCTCCCGGCTGTGGAGCACGTACGCTCCCTCCGCGCCCTGGCTCAACTTCGGCGGCCGCAGCCACAACTCGGCCCAGGAGCTGATGCTCTTCCTCTTCCACCAGCACCTGCTGCCCGAGGTCGAGGAGATCGTCATCCTCTCCGGGCTCAACAACCTGGCCCTCTCGCTGCTCCCCGAGTGGCAGCGCGGCGAGGACGGCGCCTTCTTCTTCAGCGGTGAGTACTTCGAGGCGATGGACGAGCTGCGGGCCAAGGCCCGTAAGCCCGCCAAGGCGCCCGCCCGCGGCCTGACCGGTCTGCTGGCCGACCGCAAGCCCGCCGCCCCCGCGCCCCGCCGGCCCGCCGAGCGCAAGCGCACCCTGCCCGAGCTGATCGACACCGCCGCCGGCCTGACGGGCCGCCACCTGGAGTCGCTGCGCAAGCTCGTCGGCCCCGATGTGAAGATCACCTACGCGCTCCAGCCGATGGCGCCGTGGCTGCGCGAGGAGCACGCCCCCCAGGAGAAGCTGCTCTTCGAGGAGCTCAACTCCCTCTCCTCCAACGGCTCGTTCGAGGAGAACTACGGCATCATCGCCTCGATCGAGGCCGGCCGTACCTACGCCGAGGCCCTCCGGGTCGTCACGGAGAAGGCCGGCGCGCGCTTCTTCGACCTCAACCCCGCGGTCGCCGACGCGATCAAGCCGGCCGACTGGCTCTTCGTCGACCGTGCCCACTACACCGACGAGGGTCACGAGATCGTCACCCGCGTCATGGCCGAGACCCTCGGTCTGTCCTGACCGTCACCGATCTCCCCACGAGAGGGCGTGCCCGCCGTGTCCATCCTGCGAAAGATCCTGGACAAGCTGCTCGGCCGCAAGCCGAAGAAGAAGAACGACGCGTCCATCTATCCGATGTTCTAGCGCCCCCGCAGCGCCAGGCGAACCAAGCCAAGGAGGGAAGAGGTTGCTGACCCACAAGGCGGCGTCCCCTGCCCCGAGCCCGCCCCGGCGGCAGGACGCCGGGTCCGCGTCCCGGACCCTGTACGTACGGGCCGCGGACCCCGAGTGCTCGCTGCCCGGCGGGCGGTTCCCGGAGGAGATCCGTGCCGAACTGCGCCGGATCCCCGCCGGGGCCGACGGCCCGGCCACCACCCCCGGGCCCACCGGCCCGGACACCACCGCCGAGCGGGCCGGGCAGCCGGACCTGACCGGACTCACCGAGCGGGCCGCGGCCTGGGCGGACGCGGAGCGGACCCGCTTCCGCGCGCTGCTCGACGGCGTGACCGCCGACGGCACCCGCGACACCCTGGTGCGCCGGGCGACGCTCGGCTGCGCCCCGCTCGCCCTGCTCTCCGGGGCGTGGCTCCAGTGGCTGAGCGCGCCGGGCAACGCCGACGACTCCGCCGCCCTGCGGATCCTCACCGTCTACGCCTCGGACGTCGGCGCGGGCCACCCGCGCGCCTCCCGGGGCAGTGCCTTCCTGGCGCTGCTGCGGCAGCTGCTGCTGTCGGAGAACGCCGTGCCCGCGTCCCGGCTCGCGCTGGACCAGCGCATCGGCGACGACGCGTTCCACCTGCCCGCCCTGCTGCTGGCCATGAGCCGGCGGCCGGACGACTTCCGCGCCGAGATCCTCGGTGCCGACCTGTGCCTGCGGCACGCCGGGCTGCCGCCCGCGCTCGCCCTGGTCCGGGAGGCCCTGCCGGGCGGCGCGGACTGGTCGCTGCTCGACCCGGGCGGCGCCCGGGAGGAGGGCGGCCCGGCCGACCTGGAGCGGGCCCGCGCCGCCGTCGACGCCCTGCCGGCCGCCGAGGCCGACCGGGTCGTCACGGGCTTCACCTGGGCCCTGGCCGCCCTGCGCACCTGGAGCGCCGGCCTGTACGCCCAGCTGGACGCCGCTCGCGACCCGGCCTACGACATGGCCGAGCTGATGCGGCTGCGCGCCCGCGAGGGCTCCGTCTACCACCACGACTTCCAGGTCGAGGGCCGGTCGCTGTCCGACTGGCTCAAGCAGGCCCGCACCGACCCGGGTCCGCTGCTCGACGTGCTGTCGCGCAGCCGCCTGGTCAAGCCCGGCCGGTCCAAGGCCAGTCCGCTGGTCAACGGCCTGGTCTCGGAGCGCGGTCCGATGTTCCGGGTGTTCTCGCCCGAGGACCTCACCGTGATCCGCCGGTGGATCGACTCGCTTCCCGCCAAGGGGGAGGAGCGGGAGACCGCCGGGCCCGCCGCGGCGGAGGCCGCGGCCACCGCAGCCGCGCCGGACTTCCCGTCGCTGGCCGTCCGGCCGGCCGAGGGCCGCGCCCCGGCCGACCTGCGCGAGGCGTACTGGATGCTCCAGCGCCGTACGGACACCCCGGCGCTGCGCCGCTGGGCCGTCGGCTACGTCCAGGACTGGCTCGCCCGGTCCCGGCACGGCCTCGACAAGGCCGAGCTCCAGCTGCCCGTCCGCTGGCACCGGGCCGGGCTGCGGCCCTGGCTGGCGGAGCAGCACGACCGGCACGGCCAGGAGTTCGAGGACGGCGCCGAGATCCCGGTGGCGAGCCGGGCCGAGCTGGTCGACTCGACGGTCCAGCTGGCACCGCTGACGCTGATCGACGGCAGCTGGCTCCAGGGGTTCACGGACTACGAGAACGCCTCCTCGGAGATCGGGTTCTCGCTCTTCGAGACCTACTGGGACGAGCTGGGCAACGGCGAGGAGAAGCTCAACCACCCGCTCATCTACCGCGAGGTCCTCGCGGAGATGGACGTGGTCCTGCCGCCCACCGGCTCCCGGGAGTTCTCCCGCTGGTCCGGCTTCCGCGACGAGTCCTTCGAGCTGCCGGTGTACTGGCTGTGCGTCGGGCGCTTCCCGCGCACCTTCCTGCCGGAGGTGCTGGGCCTGAACGTCGCCATGGAGCTGTCCGGCGTCGGCGGCTCGTACCGCCGGGCCCGGATCGCGCTGAAGGAGCACGGCTTCAGCACCCGGTTCGTCGACATCCACAACACCATCGACAACGTCTCCACCGGGCACTCCGCGTGGGCGGCCGACGCCGTCGACACCTTCATGGCCACGGTGCCCGCGACCCGGACCACCGGTGGCCGGGCAGTCGTGGGCGGCCCCGAGGACGTCTGGGAGCGGGTCCGCGTGGGCTACCGCTCCCTCAACCCGCCGCGGACCTTCCTGGCCCGCCAGGTCGCGCCGCGGATGGCCCGCACCCTGGGCGGTCTGCGATGAACCACGGCCCCGAATCCCCCCTATCCGCGAGCACACCCCCGAAGACGCCGTCCGGCCGTCCTTCGCGCGTTAAGGAGCACAGGCATGTCTGACCTGGTTCTGGGCGTCTCCGCCTACTACCACGACAGCGCGGCCGCCCTGGTCGCGGACGGCGTCCCCGTCGCGGCGGCCCAGGAGGAGCGCTTCACCCGGCGCCGCCACGACTCGGCCTTCCCGGCCCGGGCGGTCGAGTACTGCCTGGACGAGGTGGGCGCCACCCTGCGCGACGTCTCGGCCGTCGCCTACTACGAGGACCCGGAGCTGAAGTTCCGCCGCGTCCTCGCCACCTTCGCGGGCTCCGCCCCGTACGCCTTCCCGGCCTTCCAGGCCACGCTCCCGGCGTGGCTGAAGTGGAAGCGCCGGACGGCCGACACGGTCCGCCGCGAGCTGCTGGAGCTCGGCCTCGGCCGGGTCCCGCGGATCGACGTCCGCAAGCACCACGAGTCGCACGCGGCCTCGGCGTTCTTCCCGAGCCCCTACGAGTCCGCTGCCGTGCTGTGCATCGACGGCGTCGGCGAGTGGGCCACCACCACCATGTGGCACGGCCGGGGCGACCGGCTGCGGCCCATCGCCGAGATCCGCTTCCCGCACTCGCTGGGCCTGCTGTACTCGGCGTTCACCTACTTCTGCGGCTTCAAGGTGGACTCCGGCGAGTACAAGCTGATGGGCCTCGCGCCCTACGGCAAGCCCCGCTACGCCGGGCTGATCCGCGAGAAGCTGATCGACGTCAAGCCCGACGGGTCCTTCCGGCTCGACATGCGCTACTTCGAGTACCTGCGCGGCGAGGTGATGACGGGCCGCGGCTTCGAGCGGCTCTTCGGCGGTCCCCGCCGCAGCCCCGAGGGCCCGCTCACGGAGCGCGAGTTCGACCTCGCCGCCTCGGTGCAGCAGGTCACCGAGGAGGTCGTCGTCAAGCTCGCCCGCTCGGCCCGTGAGCGCACCGGCGAGAAGAACCTCGTGCTGGCCGGCGGCGTCGCGCTGAACTGCGTCGCCAACGGCAAGATCATCAACGCCGGGATCTTCGACGAGGTCTGGATCCAGCCCGCCGCCGGTGACGCGGGCGGCGCGCTCGGCGCGGCGCTGGCCGTGGCCGCCGACCGCGGTGCCCGCCGCACCCACGTGGGCACCGGCAAGGACGCCATGTCCGGCTCGCTGCTCGGCCCCGGCTACTCGGACGACGAGATCGCGGCGTACCTCGACGGCAAGAACGTCCCGTACACCCGCCTGGAGCCCGACGCGCTGGCCCGCGAGGTCGCCAAGGGCCTCGCCGACGGCAAGATCGTCGGCTGGTTCCAGGGCCGGATGGAGTTCGGTCCGCGCGCGCTCGGCGCCCGATCGATCATCGGCGACCCGCGCGACCCGGTGATGCAGTCCGCGATGAACCTCAAGATCAAGTTCCGGGAGTCGTTCCGGCCGTTCGCGCCCTCGGTGCTCGACACGGACGCCAAGGACTACTTCGACCTCCCGCAGGAGAGCCCGTACATGCTCGTGGTGACCCAGGTCGCCGAGGCGCAGCGGGTCGAGGCCGCCGAGTCGGACGCCAAGGGCCTGGACCTGCTGAAGGTGCAGCGCTCCACCATCCCCGCGGTCACCCACGTCGACTCCTCCGCGCGCGTGCAGACCGTCTCCGAGCACAACAACGCGCCGTACCACCGGCTGCTCACCGCGTTCAAGGAGGAGACCGGCTGCCCGGTGCTCGTCAACACCTCCTTCAACGTCCGCGGCGAGCCGATCGTGAACACGCCGGAGGACGCCTACACCTGCTTCATGCGCACCGACATCGACCTGTTGGCGGTGGGCAACTTCCTGCTGGAGAAGTCCGCGCAGCCGGAGTGGCACGAGGACAACGACTGGCGTGAGGCGATTCCGCTCGACTGAGCCGGCTCGGCGAGGTCCGGTGCGGTTCGGCAGCGCCCCGAAGGGGCGCGGGGAACTGCGCGACCAGCCACGACGCACCCGCGGACGACTCGCCGGAGTCCCGGCCGAGCGCTCAGGCCCTCCCGACCGGTTCCCGGCCGCCCGGTGCGGCCGGGCCCGGCGGACCCGCCCCACGCAACGACGAAGAAGCCCCCGAGAAAGAGCAGGACGATGCCCAAACCTCTGCTTTTCGCTGCCTATTACCTGGTGGTCACGCCGATCGGCCTCGTGAGCCGGCGCCTGCGTGACCCGCTGGCCCGGCGCTGGGACCCGCGCGCGCGGACCTACTGGATTCCCGTAGCGGGCCATGACTGAGCACCCGCACGCGAGTGACCGATCGGAGCCCTCGATGACAGACGGCATACGACTGTCCGAATTCCGTCTCGACGACGGTACAAGGGACCTCCTGGGCAAGGAGATCGCCGAGCGCGTGGCCGCCACCGAACTGGACTCGGACGCCGATGAGGCGATCCTGGCCACCATCGGCGCGCACGCGCTGGGCAACCTCCTGCCCGGCCAGGTCCTGCACGAACTGGAGATCTTCTCGGTCGCCGGCGCCCACGCGCTGATCCTGGGCAACCTCCCGCGGCAGGACTTCCCGGACACCCCGGTGCACGGCTACGGCGACGAGACCGGCCTGGCCGTGATCAACGCCCTCCACTTCGGGCTGCTCCAGCTGCTGGGCGCCACGCCCTTCGCGGTCAGCTACGAGAACGACGGCCGGCTGATCCGCAACGTGGTGCCCAACCCGGCCGCCAGCGGCATCACCAGCTCCTGGGGCGCGGACTCGGAGTTCTTCTGGCACTCCGACCAGCCGCACCTGCCGTTCGGCGAGCCGGGCACCGACCCCCGGCTGTACGTCCCGCACTACCTCTCCTTCTACGCCGTGCGCAACGACGAGCGCGTGCCCACGGAGCTCACGGCGGTCGACGGGGTCGCCGAAGGGCTCGACGAGCACACCCGGACGCTGCTCCAGCGGCCGGAGTTCGCCGTGGGCGTGCCCGCCTCCAACGACGCGGACGGGTCCGTCCGGGAGCTGGCACCCGCCCGGCTGCTGGAGACCGCGCCCGACGGCCGGCTGCGCGCCCGCTACGACCGGGGCACCACCCGCGGGGTGACGGAGGAGGGCGCCGCCGCGCTCGCCGCCTTCTCGGAGGCCCTGACGGGCGCCGAGTCCCGGGAGCTCGTCCTCAGCGCCGGCGACTTCATGATCTTCGACAACTACCGGGTGCTGCACCGCCGCAAGGCGTTCAGCCCGCTGCCCGACGCCGGGGCGCGCTGGCTGCGCCGCGTCTACGCCAGCTGATCACCACCCCCTCCCACAAGACACCCCAAGGAGTTCGCATGCCCCGCAAGTTCCGCGTAGCGGTGATCGGCGGCCGTCCCGCGCCCATCAACGGCGCGAAGGAGCTGGACATCGACATCGTGCTCGTCCACGAGAAGGGCGCGTACGACGAGGCCGTCGCCGAGCACTGCGAGCGCATCATCCACGCGCCGCTCACCGACGGCCAGGCCATCCTGGACGTGCTGCGCCCGCTGCACGAGGAGCGCCCCTTCGACCGCGTCGTCACCACCACCGAGCCGGCCGCCGAGTCGACCGGCTTCGTGGTGGACGCGCTCGGCCTGCCCGGCGTCTCCGAGGCGACGGCCCGCGCCTTGAAGGACAAGGCCCTCACCCGTGAGCTGCTGGCCAAGCACGACCTGAGCCCGGTCCGCTACCGCGTGGTGAAGAGCGTCGAGGAGGCCACCGCGTTCCTCGCCGAGGTGGGCGGCCCGATCGTCCTCAAGCCCGTCGACGGCGTCGCGAGCCTGCACATCCACGAGATCTCCGAGCCCGCGCAGGTGGCGGCCGCCTGGGAGACCCTCCAGGCCGCGGGCATCACCGCGCCGATCGCCGAGGAGTTCCTCACCGGCCCGGTCGTCAGCGTCGACTCGTTCTCCTTCGAGGGCCGTCACCTGCCGATCGGCTACTCCGAGTACCGCATGAACGACCGCTTCGTGGAGTGGGAGGTCAGCACCCCGAGCCGGGTCGCCCGCCCGCACCTGGACGAGCTGCGCGCCCTCACCGTGAAGCTCCTCGACGCGGTCGGCCTCACCGAGGGCCCCTCGCACAGCGAGTTCGTGCTGACCCCGGACGGCCCCCGGGTGCTGGAGTCGCACGCCCGCCTCGCGGGCAGCGGCGCCCCGGAGCTCGTCCGCCGGGCCTTCGGCCTCAGCCTCAACCGGATGTTCCTGACGGTGCTGCTGGGCATCGACGAGCTCCCGGAGACCTCGCCGGAGCCCATCGCCGGCGCCGCCGTGCGCTTCTTCACCCCGGACGCGGGCACGGTGCGCTCCGTCGACGTGGAGGAGGGCATCCCGTCCACCGTGCGCCACCTGCCCAAGGGCGAGGTGCCGCTGGTCTTCCTGCCGTACCTGGACCAGCTCCAGGACGAGGAGGTGGCGGCCGTCATCCAGAAGGGCCCCGGCGACGAGGTGCCCCCGCTGCTGACCGTCGCCGACTGCGTCTCCGGCTACGTCATCGCCACCGGCGTGGACGCGGACGACGCCGTGGCCAAGTGCGACGACATCAACGACCGGATCCGCTTCAGCATCGGCTGACCGGTCCACCAACGGCCGGTCCGGCCGCCGGGCTCTTCGCGGGCCGCGCCCGACACGCGGCGCGGCCCGCGAGGAGCCCGCTTCGACCGACGGGAGAACCCTGTGCAAAGCAACGCAGCACAGCTGCTGGAATCGGCCCACAAGGCGGTCGCCAAGGAATTCGGCCCGGACGACGACCTCGCCCGGGTGGCGCTGCACCTCATCGAATGCGCGACGGACGTGGTGGGCGGGCTGCCGGACGCCGACCTCGACGCCGCCCAGGAGGCCCTGGGCGCGGCCCGTGCCGCCGTCCTCACCGCGACGTACGCCGTGCGCCGGATCCACGACCACGCCAGAAGGGAACAGCCTTGAGCGACCACATCCTGGTCATCCACCGGTGGCGCGACCGGTACGCGCTGTACGAGAACTACATCGACCACAGCGCGCACCGTGTCTCGTACGTGACCACGGTGCTGGGCCGGCAGTCCATCCCCGAGAGCGCGGCGGGCATCGTCACGGTCCGCGCGACGGACGACTTCCACCAGGTCAAGCAGGCCGCCGACACGCTGTCCGTGCGCTTCGGCACGCCCGCCCGGGTGGTCGCGCTCAACGAGGGCGACCTGGACACGGCGGCGCTGCTGCGGGCCCAGCTCGGCTGCCCCGGGCAGAGCCCCATGGAGCTCGCCCGGTTCCGCGACAAGCTGACCATGACGGAGCTGGTGGCGGGCGCAGGGATCCGGACGCCCGCGTTCGCGGACGCCCCCGACGCCGAGTCGGTGCGCGAGTTCGCCGACGCCCATGGCTGGCCCGTGATCGTCAAGCCCCGCCGGGGCACCGCCAGCCGGGGCGTGATGCGCCTGGACTCGGCCGACGACCTCGGCGAGCTGGAGGCGCTGGAGCCCGAGGCCCGGCTGGTGCAGACGCTCTGCCCGGACACGATCTTCCACATCGACGGGCTGTGGACCGGCACCGCGCTGGGGCCCTGGACGGCCTCCCGCTACGTGAACACCTGCGTCGACTTCACCGAGGGCCAGAGCCTGGGCTCGGTCGAGGAGGACGATCCGGAACTGCTCGGTCCGCTCGGCGAGTTCACCGCCGCCGTGGCGGGCGCCCTCGGCGGCCGCCGCCCCTGGGTGTTCCACCTGGAGGTGTTCGTCGGCACCGACGGGTCCGGCGCGCCCCGGCTGACCTTCCTGGAGGCCGGCTGCCGGGTCGGCGGCGCGGAGATCCCCTTCATCTGGCGCGAGGTGCACGGCGTCGACCTGATGGCCGCCGCGGCCGCCATCCAGGTCGGCAAGGAACCGGCGCTGGAACCGGTTCCGCACGGCAGCACCGGCGGCTGGCTGCTGGTGCCCACCCCGGTGCCCGCGCCCTGCGAGGTGGTCGCCGCCTCGCCGACGCCGAGCTCGGGCCCGGCCCCGTACGCCGCCGTGGTGCCGCAGATCGGCTACGTCATGCCGAAGGTCGGGGGCTACGAGCACGTGGGCGCCCGGTTCCGGTTCCGCGGCGGCACCACCCACGAGGTGGAGAAGTCGATTCTGGCCACTGCCGACCAATTCACCCTGGACTGCGTTGCGGTTGAATATCCAGGATCCCCCGTCGCCCGGGGCGGCTGCGGCCTGGACCGCTAGCAAACGCTCCGCCAGCAAAGGAGTTGTATGGTCAGCATGCATGCCGTGGTGGGCATGGCGGTCATCGCGCTCGGCCTCGTCCTCACCCCCGGCCCCAACATGATCTATCTGGTGTCCCGTTCGGTGACCCAGGGCAAGCGGGCCGGACTGGTCTCGCTGCTCGGCGTCGCCGCGGGCTTCTTCGTCTACCTCCTGGCCGCCATCGCCGGCATAGCCACGCTCTTCACGCTGGTGCCCGCCGTCTACACGTCCGTGAAGCTGGCGGGCGCGGCGTATCTGCTCTGGCTCGCCTGGAAGACGCTCAAGCCCGGCGGCACCTCCGCCTTCGACCCGAAGCCGCTGCCCCCGGACCCGCCGCGCAAGCTCTTCACGATGGGTCTGGTCACCAACCTCCTCAACCCCAAGATCGCCATCCTCTACATCTCGGTGCTGCCGCAGTTCGTCGAGCCCGACAAGGGCTCCGTGGCGCTCCAGAGCCTTCTGATCGGCCTCACCCAGATCGTCGTCGCGGTCACCGTGAACGCCCTGATCGCCCTGGGGGCCGGCTCCATCTCCACCTTCCTCAAGAACCGTCCCCGGTGGCTGAACATCCAGCGCTATGTGATGGGCACCGCGCTGGCCGGGATCTCGGTACGCGTGGCCATGACCTGAGGCGCGGCCGCCCGGCACGCCCCTCGCCCCCCTTCCTACGAGCCCTCGTACGACAACAAGCGGAGACAACTGATGTTTCGAGTAGCGTGGATCGGCGGCCGCCCGGCCCCCATCGCCGGCGCCAAGGACCTGGGCATCGACATCGTGCTCGTCCACGAGGAGGGCCTCTACGAGCCGTCGATCGCGGAGCACTGCGAGCGCGTCGTGCACGCCCCGATCACCGACGGCCCGGCCATCCTGGACGTGCTGCGCCCGCTGCACGAGGAGCGTCCGTTCGACCGCGTCCTCACCACCTCCGAGCCGGCCGGCGTCGCCTGCGGCCACGTCGTCGACGCGCTCGGCCTGCCCGGCGTCGGCGAGGAGACCCAGCGGGCGCTCAAGGACAAGGCGCTCACCCGCGAGCTGCTCGCCAAGCACGACCTCAGCCCCGTCCGCCACCAGGTGGTGCACAGCGCCGAGGAGGCCGCCGAGTTCGCCGCCTCGGTGGCCGGGCCGGTCGTCCTCAAGCCCGTCGACGGCGCCGCCAGCCGCCACATCAACCGGGTGGAGGGGGCCGAGGAGGCCGTGCGCGCCTGGGAGTCCATGACCGGGGCCGGCCTCACCTCGGCCCTCGCCGAGGAGTTCCTCTCCGGCCCCGTCGTCAGCGTCGACGGCTTCTCGCTCGGCGGCCGCCACCTGGTCATCGGCTACTCCGAGTACCGCATGAACGACCGCTTCGTGGAGTGGGCCGTCAGCACCCCCAGCCGGGTCGCCGTCCCGTACCTGGCCGAGCTGCGGGACATGACCGCCCGGCTGCTCGACGCCGTCGGCCTGACCGAGGGCCCCTCGCACACCGAGTACGTGCTGACCCCGAACGGCCCCCGGGTCCTGGAGTCCCACGCCCGGCTCGGCGGCCACGCCATGCAGCACCTGGTGAACCGCGCCTTCGGCCTGGACCTCGCCCGGATGATGCTGACCGTCCCGCTGGGCATCGACGAGCTGCCGCTCACCCCGCCCGAGCCGGTCGGCGGCGCGGCCATCCAGTTCTTCGTCCCCGAGCCCGGCACCGTCGAGGCCGTCGAGATCGACGAGGACGTCGACGCCGTCGTCCGGCGCGTGCCGCCGGGCGAGCTCACCGACGCCTACCTGCCGCTCCTGCACGAGATCACGGGCCACGACCGGGGCGTGGTGATCGCCCGCAACCCCGGGGACACCATCCCGCCGCTGCGGACCGTCGCCGACTGCTGCGCGGGCTACATGCTGGTCTCGGGCGCCGACGGCGCCGACGCGGTGGCGCGGTGCGACGTGATCGCCCGCCAGGTCCGCTTCCGAACCGCCTGAGCCCGTGACGTCTCCCTCGGACACCACCTCCGCGACGGGCGCGGACGGCGCGGCGGCCTCCCCGGAGGCCGCCGCGCCGGTGCGCGGATCCGTCTTCGCCCTCAAGGACTTCCGGTACGTCTTCGCCGCCGGGGCCACCAGTAAATTCGGCACCCAGATCAGCTATCTGGCCGTCCCGCTGCTCGCCGTCACCGAACTCGACGCCTCCTCGGGTCAGGTCGGCGCGCTCGCCGCGCTGAGCACCGTCGCGTTCCTGCTGATCGGCCTGCCGGCCGGCGCCTGGGTCGACCGGATGCGCCGAAGACGCCTCCAGATCACCGCCGACGTGGTCCGCGCCGCGCTCTTCGGCTCGATCCCGGTGGCCTGGTGGCTCGACGCCCTGACGCTCTATCAGCTCTACGCCGTCGTCCTGATCGGCGGCGTCGCGACCGTCTTCTTCGACGTCTCCAACCAGAGCTTCCTGCCCCACGTCGTGGGCCGCGAGCGGCTCGGCGAGGCCAACGCCCGGCTGATGAGCGCGGAAGCCGTCAACTCGGTCGCCGGCCGGGGCGCCGGCGGCTACCTCGTCCAGCTGATCACCGCCCCCTTGGCCATCGGCGTCAACGCCGCCACGTACGTGGTCTCCGCGCTGTGCCTGCTGCGGGTGCGGCGCCCCGAGCCCGCCCCGAAGCGGCAGCCCGGCCGCCACCTCGGCCGGGAGATCCTGGAAGGCGCCCGCTTCGTCCTCGGCCACCCCCTGCTGCGCCCGATAGCCCTGGAGGGCGCCGCCACCAACCTGGCCGTCCAGATGAGCCTCACCCTGCTCCCGGTCCTCTTCGTCCGCGAGCTGCGCCTCTCCGAGGGCGTCCTCGGCGCCTACCTGGGCCTCGGCGGCGTCGGCGCCTTCCTCGGCTCCCTGTGCGCCCGCGCCATCGGCCGGAAGCTCGGGCACGGCCGCGCGATGTGGGTGATCGGCCTCGCCGTCGCCCCGATGGGCTGCCTCATCGCCCGCCTGGACCGGGGCCCCGCGCTCTGGGCGGCCGCCCTCGCCTGGCTGGCCATCACCTTCAAGATCGGCTCGGACAACGTCATCAAGGTGACCGCCCGGCAGGAACTCACCCCCGACCACCTCCTCGGCCGCATGAACGCCACTTTCCGGTTCCTGGTGACCGGCGCGCTGGCGGTGGGCTCGCTCCTGGCGGGCCTCCTGGGCGAGTTCGCGGGCCTGCGCGCCGCGTTGTGGACGGGGGCGGGGATCATGGCGGTGAGCTGGCTGCTGATCTTCTTCTCGCCGCTGCGGTCGATGAAGGAACTGCCGAAGGCGTGAGGGCGGGGGCGTAGCCCCGGCCCGTGCCCCGCCCGTGTCCGGCCGTCCGCCCGGCGCGGGCGGCCGCCCTTCGGGCGCTACGCCGCCGCGACGAACTCGCGCGCCCGCTCGTCGAAGTCGGCCACGAGCCGGTGCGCCCCGAAAGGCCGCATCCGCCGCTGGAGGTCCTGCACGGCTTCTACGCAGCGGGAACTCTTGACCTTCCGCGAGAGGGCGAGCGTCCGCAGACCCGCGGCGTGCGCCGAGTCGAGGTCCCGTCGTTGCAGGTGCGAGACCGCCAGCGCGGCCTGCGACATCGCGCCGCGCCGGGCCCGCTCCTGCCGCTTGGCGAAGTCGATCGACCGGCGGGCGTGCTCCGCCGAGGTGCCGGCGTCACCGAGGTCCCGGAAGGTGTTCGCGTGCTCCCCGTGCAGATACGCGGGGTCGATGAACGCCGCCCAGTCCGGCTCTTCCCCCGGCCGTACCCGCTCGTACTCCTTCTCCGACGCCGCGACCGCGCGTGCCGCCGCCTTCTTCTCGCCGAGCAGCGCGAGAGCCCGGCCTTCGAGGCACCACAGGTCCGCCAGGCAGGCCGGGGAGGTGGACTTCGCGAGCCCGTGCCTGCCCGCTTGCGCGAGACGGCGCCCTTCGGCCGGGTTCCCGAGCAGCGTCGCCTGATCGGCCATGCCCGCCAGGACGTGCGCCCCGAGAGCGACGTCGCCGGACTCCTCCGCGAGCCTCAGCGACTGAATGAGGTACCGCTGCGCCGTGCCGTTCTCACCGTTGTCATAGGCCATCCACCCGAGCAGGTACGTCTGTTCGGCCGCCGCCTGGCAGAGGGCCCGGCGGACGTCCTTCGTGTGCGTGCGGCGGAGCAGCGGGTAGACGTGCTGGGTCATGTACTCGGCCAGGACCAGGCGACCCGAGCCGCCGCCCTGGAAGATGTCCATGCGCTGGAACGTGGTGAACATGTTCCGCACCGCCGTCACGTCCTCGGCGCGCACCCGGGGGCCGGACTCCGGTTCCTGGTCGAGGGTGCTCAACAGCCAGTCCCGGGAGGGGCCCACCCCGGCGACAGCGATGAACGGCGCTGCTGCGAGCAACTTGCGACGGTCCACGTCCGCTCTCCCCAAGTCGGCGACTGTTTCCACCGTAGCCGCGTACGAGGCGTTGTACACGAGTGCGTCGTCGGCGGTCGTGCTGTCCCCGAGCCCGAGGTCGTACGTCGTGATCCGGTACCCGAAATGCTCGGAGAACACGTCCGCCAGGATCTCCGGGAGCGGTCGGCGGGGCGCCTCACCGCGCAGCCACCTGCGCACGCCGGTGCTGTCGGGCGCGATGTGCGGCTG
This sequence comes from Streptomyces albireticuli, assembly GCF_002192455.1. NCBI lineage: Bacteria > Bacillati > Actinomycetota > Actinomycetes > Kitasatosporales > Streptomycetaceae > Streptomyces > Streptomyces albireticuli. The sequence continues at coordinate 3,698,164 of NZ_CP021744.1, read as the reverse complement.
ATGCCGGAGGGCCGCCGCGGCCTTGACCCTCCGCGCCAGCTCTCCCCGGCTCAGGCCGGACCGGGCGAGCACCTCGGCAAGCTGTTCGTTCGGCGACCTCATACCCCGGCCTCCATGCGAGCGGTAGGGGAAGCGACAGGCTTCGACACCCCTCACGACGGTACCCGCGCCGGGCGCCGCCGTGTTGGTTGAGCACAGGAACTGAACTCCTGGCGAAGGGAGTACGAGGCCGTGACACCAACGGACGAAGTGAAGAGTACGGGCGGGCGGGGCGGTGGCAGGAGCGTCGCGCGAGCGTGGCTGAGCCGGTTGACCATGGCGTACGGGACGGACGGGATGGTCGTCGTGAAGCCGGACCCGGGCGACGCGGGCCCGGAGCACGCCCCCGTACCGGAACCCGGGGCCGTTGTGGACGTGCGGGATGCGGCCCGCAGGGGGCACGCATGATGATCCCGCCACCGGCCTTCGGCCTCCCCGCGCTGCGGCCGCGCGCCGTGGCGGACACGGCCGCCCTCGGCAGGCGTGGTGCGGGAGCGGAGGGGCCCGCACCGGGGGCCGGGGCGCGGGACCCGCAGGGAGGAGCGTCGGACGACCATCGCACCGATCGGCGGGACCGAGATGTCCGGTAACGACGATCAGGATTTCGACGACGTGTTCGAGCTTCTCCACGAGATCACCCCCGAGGGCTACAAGAGCGAGATCGTCGGAGGAGCCATCCTCATGTCGCCGCCGAGGCATACGCACTGGGCCGTGATGGGGATCGTTCTCGCGACGGGGAGGTTCCCCCGGGGCTGAGGCCCGCCCCGGCATACGAAAACCGCCTCCGATCTGCTCGCGCAGATCAGAGGCGGTTTACTGAAGCGGTAGCGGTGGGATTTGAACCCACGGTGGAGTTGCCCCCACACACGCTTTCGAGGCGTGCTCCTTAGGCCGCTCGGACACGCTACCGAGAGAGAGCTTAGCGGACGTTGGGCCGTGCTCTGAAATCGCGTCCCGGAGAGGGGCCCGCGAGGGGTCCCCGGAGGGTCTCCCGCGGGGTCAGAGGGTGCGGAAGAAGTCCGTGAGCAGGGCCGCGCAGTCGGGGGCGAGGACGCCCTCGATCACCTCGGGGCGGTGGTTGAGGCGGCGGTCGCGGAGGACGTCCCAGAGGGAGCCGGCCGCGCCGCCCTTCTCGTCGGCCGCGCCGTAGACGACCCGGTCCAGGCGGGAGAGGACGATGGCGCCCGCGCACATCGTGCAGGGCTCCAAGGTCACGACGAGGGTGCAGCCGGACAGCCGCCACTCGCCCAGGACCCGCGCGGCGTCGCGGATGGCGAGGACCTCGGCGTGGCCGGTCGGGTCGCCGGTGGCCTCGCGTTCGTTGCGGCCGCGGCCGATGACGGAGCCGTCCGGGCCCAGCACGACGGCGCCGACCGGGACGTCCCCGGTGCCGGGGGCCAGGGCGGCCTCCGCCAGGGCGGCCCGCATCGGGGCCCGCCACGGGTCCCGTACGGGGTCGGGGTCGGCTGCGGGACCGGGCCGGGGGTCGTGCCGGACGGGGCCGGGAACGGCTTCGCTCATCGCACCAGTGTGCGCGAGGGCCGTGCCCGGGTGCGCGCGGGCACGGTGTCCGGCCGTCGTGCCCGGCGGCTGGGGCGCCGACGAGGAGCCGTCCCCGCGGGGGCCGGGCGGGGACGTCACGGGATGCGGCCGCGCGGGCGCGGCGGCGGCCGTCAGCGGACGGCCTCCAGGACGTCCGTGCAGCCGAGCAGGTCCGCGATCTCGCCGAGGGCGTCCTCGCTGAGGGCGTTGAGCTCGCGCTCGCCCATGCCGAGGTCGGCGAGGATCTGGCCGTCGCCCAGCGGCCCGGCGGGCACCGGCGGGGCGGCGTCCGGGGCGTCGGCCTCGTCCTCCGCCGGCTCCGGTTCGCCGTCCTCCGTGCCGTCGAGGTCCGGGAGGCTGTCCAGGTCCTCCGTGATGTCGTCCCGGCCCAGCAGCTCGTCGGCCAGCAGGGCCCCGTAGGAGCTCCGGCTGGCCGCGGCGGCGTCCGAGAGGTAGATACGGGGGTCGTCCTCGCCGTCCACCCGGACGACACCGAACCAGGCGTCCTCCTGCTCGATGAACACCAGGACCGTGTCGTCGTCGACCGCGGTCTCGCGGGCCAGGTCGGCGAAGTCGGACAGGGTTTCCACGTTGTCGAGGTCTGTGTCGCTCGCTTGCCACCCGTCTTCGGTGCGCGCGAGCAGTGCGGCGAAGTACACCGTGACTCTCCCACTGGTCATAGGCGTTGCCGGGCCGGACGGGGACCACCCCGCCCACTCGGAATCGTGGCAGAAAGCGGGCCGTTGCGAGAGGTCTTCCGCGCTGCGTCGTGCAGCAGTCCGAAGAGATGTGCCTCACGTGGGGGCCTTACGGACGACATCGGGACGGGCGTGTCACCCCCGGACCACCCCGGATCACCGCCGGACCACCCCCGGATCACCACCGGAAGGTCCGCATCCGCATCTGCTGGCGCATCCGCGCGGCCCGGGCCCGGCGGGGCTGCACCCGCTCCCGGAGCTCCTTGGCCTCGTTCAGCTCGCGGAGGAACTGGGCCCGTCTGCGTCTGCGCTCCGTGTCGCTCTCGCGCCCGGGAGCGTCTCCCGCGGCGCCTCCCGCGGCGCCCGGGGGCGGATCCGCCGGGCCCGCCCGGTCCGCCGCGTCGGGATTCTCGTGGGTCTCTCGGTCAGCCATGGGCAGCACCACCTCGCGCCGAGGTCCTCGCCCGGCGAGACAGACCGGGCGTACGTGCCCACTTTCCCCCTAAGTGGTGGTTTGATGCCAGTGCGGCGACAGACCTGTCGGAGACTTTGAACGTTCATCGGCTCCCCATGGGAGGCGCCGGTGCCGACCGCGCGGGAGCTGGTGCCCGAAAGCTCGGTTAATGTCGGTGTCATGCGGATCCACGTCGTCGACCACCCCCTGGTGGCGCACAAGCTCACCACCCTGCGCGACAAGCGCACCGACTCCCCCACCTTCCGGCGTCTCGCCGACGAGCTGGTCACCCTGCTCGCCTACGAGGCCACGCGCGACGTGCGCACCGAGGAGGTGGCCATCGAGTCCCCGGTCACGGCGACCACCGGCGTGAAGCTGTCCCACCCCCGCCCCCTGGTGGTGCCGATCCTGCGCGCCGGCCTCGGCATGCTCGACGGCATGGTCCGGCTGCTGCCGACCGCCGAGGTGGGCTTCCTGGGCATGATCCGCAACGAGGAGACCCTCAAGGCGGAGACCTACGCGACGCGCATGCCGGAGGACCTCTCGGGCCGCCAGGTCTACGTCCTGGACCCGATGCTCGCCACCGGCGGCACCCTGGTCGCGGCGATCAACGAGCTGATCGAGCGCGGCGCGGACGACGTCACGGCGATCACCCTGCTGGCCGCCCCGAGGGCGTCGAGATCATGGAGCGCGAGCTCGCGGGCGCGCCGGTGACCGTGGTCACCGCCTCCGTGGACGAGCGCCTCAACGAGGACGGCTACATCGTCCCGGGCCTCGGCGACGCGGGCGACCGCATGTACGGCACCGCGGGCTGACCCACCCGCCGCACCACCAGCACAGCGCGAAGCGCGTACGGGCCGGCCTACCGCCGGTCCGTACGCGCGTGTGCGGCCGGGCGCGCGGGGTCACGTGCTCCGCGCCCCGTGCTTCAGCACTTCGCCGGGGTCTCCATCGGCTTCGGCTGCCCGCCCAGCGCCGTCAGTGCCCGGTCGGCATCCTGCCGCGGCGTGAGCTCCTTGAACTGCGCGCCGATGATCAGATCGACCTCGCCGTTCGTCCGCTGATCGTTCTTGACCTGGGTGCCGGCGAGCTGTGTGCCGAGCACCTTCAGCGCCCCGTCGACGGCCTCCGGGGCGCCCAGCAGCAGCCCCGTGCCCTCGACCTTACGGTCGTAGAGGGCGGGGGCGTTCTCCCACTTGCCGACCTTGAAGCCGCGCTTGCGGAGCTCGTCGGCGGTGGCCTTGGCGAGCCCGCCGCGTGGTGTGGCGTTGTAGACGTTGACGGTGATCTCGTCGGGCTTCGGCAGTGCCCTGGGCACGGCCTTGCAGTCTTCCTTGCCTTCCTTGCCGCTCTTCGTGCCCTGCGTTCCCTTGCCGTGCGCCGCCTGCGTCGTCTCGTCGGCGCTGCCGCCCGAGAAGACGTCGACGAGCTGGAGCGTGCCCCATCCGGCCAGCGCGAGCGCCGTGGCCGCGGCGGCCACGGCGAGCACGATCCGGCGGCGGTTTCTGGGGCGGCGCATGTGCGGGAACCGACGGCCCGTGATGCGGTACTTTCCACCCATGCCGGGAGGGGTGAGCATGCTCATGGGCGCAGCGTAGTGCGGGGTGGGGCCGCTGCCTACTAAATGATCAATGGGTTGCGCGCGCCCCAACCCGAAAGGCCGAACAACGGCCGGAAACCCTCCGGCGGCAGCCTGTTCGAGGGCCTGGGGCCCGTTCGAAATCAGCCCAGTTCGAGCACGCGGGCGTGCAGCACCTGGCGCTGCTGGAGCGCGGCGCGCACCGCGCGGTGCAGGCCGTCCTCCAGATAGAGGTCGCCCTGCCACTTCACGACGTGGGCGAACAGATCGCCGTAGAACGTCGAGTCCTCGGCCAGCAGGGTCTCGAGGTCGAGCTGCTGCTTGGTGGTCACCAACTGGTCGAGCCGCACCGGGCGGGGGGCGACGTCCGCCCACTGCCGGGTGCTCTCCCGGCCGTGGTCGGGGTACGGCCGCCCGTTTCCGATGCGCTTGAAGATCACACGGAAAGCCTACCGGGCAACCGGCTCCGAGCGCAGCCACGGCACGGGAGTGCGAAGGTGACAATCAGCCGCATACCGGGAGTGATGCATGAGCCGCAGCCCTTCTTCCCCGGCCCCTTCCGGCGCCGATTCCGTCACACGCATCGCCGAGGGCTACGTGTTCGAGGGACCCGCGCTCGATCTGGGCGCCCTGCTCTGGCCGGACGGCACGGGCCTGGGCTGCCGGCCCGACGTCCCGGTGCGGGTGCCGCTCGCCGTGCTCAACCGCCACGGCCTCGTCGCGGGCGCCACGGGCACGGGCAAGACCAAGACCCTCCAACTGCTCGCCGAACAGCTGTCCGACCAGGGTGTTCCCGTCTTCCTGGCCGACATCAAGGGCGACGTCTCCGGGATCTCGGCCCCCGGCGCCGAGGGCGACAAGGTCCGGCAGCGGGCCGCGGAGGTGGGGCAGGACTGGTCACCGGCCGGCTTCCCCACGGAGTTCTACGCGCTCGGCGGCATCGGTACGGGCGTACCGCTGCGCGCGACGGTCACCGACTTCGGGCCCGTGCTCCTGGCCAAGGTCCTGGGGCTCAACCCGACGCAGGAGCAGTCGCTCGGCCTGATCTTCCACTACGCGGACGGCAAGGGCCTGGAGCTGATCGACCTCAAGGACCTGCGGGCCGTCGTCGCCTTCCTGACGTCGGACGAGGGCAGGCCGGAGCTGAAGGGCATCGGCGGGCTGTCCTCGCAGACCGCGGGCGTCATCCTGCGCGCGCTCACCGCCTTCGAACAGCAGGGCGCGGGGCCGTTCTTCGGCGAGCCCGCGTTCGACACGGCGGAGCTGCTGCGCACCGCGCCGGACGGGCGCGGCACCGTCTCGGTGCTCGAACTCCCGGCCGTCCAGGACCGACCGCAGCTGTTCTCGACGTTCCTGATGTGGCTGCTCGCCGACCTCTTCCAGGGGCTGCCCGAGGTCGGCGACCTGGACCGGCCCAAGCTGGTGTTCTTCTTCGACGAGGCGCACCTGCTCTTCAAGGGCGCGTCCAAGGCGTTCCTGGAGTCGATCACGCAGACGGTGCGGCTGATCCGTTCGAAGGGCGTCGGGATCTTCTTCGTCACGCAGTCGCCGCGCGACGTGCCCGCCGATGTGCTGGGCCAGCTCGGCAGCCGGGTGCAGCACGCGCTGCGGGCCTTCACGCCGGACGACGCGAAGGCGCTCAAGGCGACGGTGTCGACGTTCCCGGTCTCGCCGTACGACCTGGAGGAGGTGCTCACCGGGCTCGGCACGGGCGAGGCGGTGGTCACGGTGCTGAGCGAGAAGGGCGCGCCGACGCCGGTCGCGGCGACCCGGCTGCGGGCGCCGCGGTCGCTGATGGGGCCGGTGGACGCGGCGGCGCTGGAGGGCGCGGTCCGGGCGTCGGAACCGTACGGACGTTATGCACAGGCTGTGGACCGCGAATCGGCGTACGAGAAACTCACGGCGGCGGCCGGGGCGGCTCCGGCCGAAGCGCCGCCGGAGGAGCCCGCGAGGCGGCCGGAGGCGAAGCGGCCGGAACCCTCGCTCGTCGAACAGGTCGTCGGCAGCGGTGTGTTCAAGTCCCTCGCCCGCTCGGTCGGCACCCAGATCGGCCGGGAGATCACCCGTTCGCTCTTCGGCACGACCCGCCGGCGCCGCCGCTGAGACCGGGGCGAACGATCGGGGCGGGGGTCAGGGTACGAGCACGACGCCCGTGTAGACGACCTCCTCGCCGGTGCGGTTGGCGTAGCCGTGCGGGTGGTCGCCCGCCATGCGCAGCCCGTGCCCCTCCGGCAGTACGGTCTCCTGCCCGCCGACCGTGACGGTGAGGGTCCCGCTCAGCACGTGCAGGAGCTCGACCGTCCCCGCGAGGTGGGCCTCGCTGTGGTGCTCCTCGCCGGGCGCGAGCCGCCAGTGCCACAGCTCGGCGCCGACGGGCTGGGCGGCGCCGGTCAGCAGCCTGCCCGTGCCGCCGTCCGGGCCGGTCCACAGCACCGGCTGCTCCTCGGGCGGCGACGGCGCCAGGAGCGGCGTCGCGGGCTGCTGGAGCAGGTCCGTGAGCGGCACGGCGAAGGCGTCGCAGAGCCGGATCAGGGTGGCGAGGTTGGGGTTGGAACGCCCGTTCTCCAGGGCGACGAGCATGCCCTTGCTGACGCGCGCCCGGGCGGCCAGGGCGTCCAGGCTCCAGCCGCGCTCCTTACGGAGCGCGCGGGCGCGGGCGGCGACCGCCTCCATCACGGTCCGGTCGTCGCCGGGCCGCCCCGGGGCCCGCTCGTCACCCGGTCGGTCGTCCGCCGTGCTGTCGCTCATCCCTGCCGTCCGCCCTGCCGCTCGTGCTCGTGAAGACGCGTCCGGTGGAGACGCGCGTCGAGGAGACGCTACGCAACGAAGCCGCGCGAAGCCGCCTCGGAGGGCTTTTCCCCGGCCACGGTCATTCGATGCTACCGTCGATTTCATCAAAGCGACTGATCTGAAGTGAACGTGTTCCGGAAAGCGGGTGCCCCCATGACCATGGATCTCGACGCGGTGGCCGGGAGCGTGCGGGTCGACGAGGCCGTGCGCGCGCTGCGGCCCGACCTCGCCGTCCTGGTGATCGCCGCGGACGGGCTGCCGACGGGCCCGACCGACGCCTGGTCGCGCGGCCTGCTCAAGGAGGCCGCGGACGGCGCCGCCGGGCTCGACGTGACCGCCGAGCCGCACATCGCCGCCTGGCGGCAGGCGTACACCGCGTTCGGCGCCAGACCTGGCCGCACCCGCAACAGCGCCGAGGCCCTCGCCCGCCGGGCCGCCGCCGGCCTGCCCGAGGTCAACCTCCTCGTCGACGCCTACAACGCCGTCTCCGTCGCCCACCGTCTCCCGGTCGGCGGCGAGGACCTCGACGCGTACGCGGGCGCCCCGCGCCTGGTCCGGGCCGTGGGCGACGAGCGCTTCGACACCGCCGCGAGCGGCGAGCCGGCCGTGGAGCACCCCGAGCCCGGCGAGGTCGTCTGGTGCGACGACCTCGGCGTCACCTGCCGCCGCTGGAACCACCGCCAGTGCGTGCGGACCCGGATCACGGAGACCACGACCCGCGCGCTGTTCCTCCTCGAACGGCTCGACCCCATGCCGCTCGACGCGCTCGACGCGGCGGCCGAGGACCTCCTGGCCCGGCTGCGTGAGCGGGCCCCGGAGCTGCGCGCGGTCACCCGCCTCGTCCGCTGACGCCCGGCGGGGGCTCACCCCTTGGCGCCCCCGGCCTCCTTGGCCGCCTTCGCCGCCCGCTTCATCTCCTGCTTGTGCGCCCGCACCTTGGTGAGCGACCCGGGCCCGGTGATGTCCGCGACCGAGCGGTACGACCCCTCCTCGCCGTACGCCCCCGCCGCCTCCCGCCAGCCCTCCGGGCGCACCCCCAGCCGCTTGCCCAGCAGCGCCAGGAAGATCCGGGCCTTCTGCTCACCGAACCCGGGCAGCGCCTTCAGCCGCCCCAGGAGCTCCTTCCCGCTGTCCACGTCACGCCACACCGCGCTCGCGTCCCCGTCGTAGTGCTCCACGAGGTACTGGCACAGCTGCTGGACCCGCTTGGCCATCGACCCCGGGTAGCGGTGCACGGCCGGCTTCTCCGACAGCAGCGCGGCGAACGCCTCGGGGTCGTACGCGGCGATCTCGTGGGCGTCCAGGTCGTCGTGGCCCATCCGCGTCGCGATCGTGTACGGGCCGGAGAAGGCCCACTCCATGGGGATCTGCTGGTCGAGGAGCATGCCGGTGAGGGTGGCGAGGGGGCTGCGGGTGAGGAGGGCGTCGGCGTCGGGCTGCTGCGCGAGGTGAAGGGTGTCGTCCATCTTTCGATGATCAGCCCTGGGGGCGGGGGCGGCACGTCTTGGTGGGTGCGGGGTGGGGGTCGGGGGCGGGGTTGCGCCTGCGGCGGGCCTTTTTCCCCGCCCCGCCCCTTCCCGGAACCGGGGGCAAGCCCCCGGACCCCCGGTTCCGGGCAACAAATCAGCCCGTCTGGGGGCACCTCCCAGCGGTAGCTGGGGGAGTTTGAGGACCGGGGTCCGGGGCGGAGCCCCGGTTCGGGAAGGGGCGGGGTGGGGAAAAGGCCCGCCGCAGGCGCACCCGCCGCACCCACCCCCACCCGCACCCGCCGCCGCACCCACCCGCCGGCCCCCACCCCCGTCAGGACCAAGCCCCCGCCCCAACCCCCCGCTCCACATACGCCTCGAACGACGCCGCCTCGCGCCCCAGCACCCGCCGCACCCCGTCCACCGGCGCGGCCGTCACCCCCGTGCGATGCAGCGCGAACAGCGCGCTGAACGCCTTCACCGCCGCTTCCGGCCAGCCGGAGGCCCGCAGGTCCGCCTCGTACTCCTCCGGGGTCAGTTCCACGTACGTGATCGGGTGGCCCGCGGCGCGCGCGATCTGCTCGGCCGCCTCGCGGAAGGACAGGCCGCGCGGGCCCGACAGCTCGTACACCTGCCCGTCGTGCCCGTCCTGGGTGAGCAGGGCCGCCGCGACCTCCGCGACGTCGTCGGCGTCGACGAAGGGCTCGTGGACGTCGCCGATGGGCAGGGCGAGGCGGCCGTCGCGGAGCGGCTCGCGCCAGAGGTCCTCGTCGAAGTTCTGGGCGAAGTTGTTGGGGCGGATGACCGACCACCGGGCGCCGGACTCGCGTACGGCGCGCTCCGCGGCGGCCATGCCCTGCCCGAAGTCCGGGCCCACGAGGTCGATGCCGCGCCCGGACAGGACCACGAAGCGGCCGACGCCGGCGGCCACGGCCTGCTCGACGAAGGGGCCCACGGCGTCCGGGTGTTCGTCGGAGGCGATGACGTAGGCCGCCGTCGCGCCCGTCAACGCGTCCGCCCAGGTGGCCGGTTCCGCCCAGTCGAAGCGCACCTCGCCGGAGCGGGAAGCGGCCCGTACGGGCACGCCGTCCGCGCGCAGCCGGCGCACCAGGCGGCGGCCCGTCTTCCCGGTCGCGCCGAGCACCAGGACCGTTTCCGTGGAGCCCGTGGAGCCCGTGGAGCCCGTGGAGCCCGTGGAGCCCGTGGAGACCTCGGAGTTCTTGGAGGCCGTCTTGTCCGCTGTGTTCTTCGTCGTCGTCATGTGTTCCAGCCAACCCCGTGCGGAGCCCGCGCACCATGGACGTCCGTCCGGCGGCCATGTGCGTCCGTACGAACGGCCTTCGGCCCGGCCGCATATCGTGAGGCCATGGACCCGTTCGACGATCTGTTGCGAGGTGTGCGCGCCAACGGCGCCCTGTTCGGCGGCTCGGTGCTGTCCCCGCCGTGGGCGCTGCGCTTCACCGGCGACGCCTATCTGACGCTGTGCGTGCCGCTGCGCGGCGAGGGGTGGATCGTCCCGGGCGGTGGCGGGGAGCCGCGCCGGATCCGGGTGGGGGACGGGGCGATCGTGCGCGGCCCCGAGCCGTTCGTGTTCACCGACGACCCGGCGTCGGCCCCCCGGCCGGGGCTGACGCGGGAGATCCGGTGCGGCGAGCCGGGCGCCCCTGAGGGCGGCGACGGGTCGACGGACGGCCGTACGGTCCTGATGGCGGGCGCGTACCGGGTGCGGGGCGAGGTGCCGCGCCGGCTGCTGCGGGTGCTGCCGCCGGTCGTCGTCGTGCCGGACGACGAGGACTGCTCGGGGATGCGCGCCTATCTGGAGGCCCAGTTGGCCGCCGTCCGCCCGGGGCGGCAGATCGTGGTGGACCGGCTGCTGGACTGGCTGCTGGTGTGCACCCTGCGGGACTGGTTCGACCGCCCGGAGGCCGCGCGCCCCGCCTGGTACCGGGCGCTCGGCGACGACGCCGTGGGCCCCGCGCTGCGGGCCATGCACGACGAGCCGGGCCGGCCCTGGACCCTCGCCTCGCTGGCCGCGGAGGCCGGGGTCTCCCGCTCCACGTTCGCCAAGCGCTTCAACGACCTGCTGGCCGAGCCCCCGCTGGCGTACCTCACGGAGTGGCGGATGGCGCTGGCGGCGGACCTGCTGGCCGAGCCGGGCGCGACGATCGCGGGGGTGGCCCGGCGGGTCGGGTACGCGGACGCCTTCGGCTTCAGCGCCGCCTTCAAGCGCGTGCGCGGTACGAGCCCGAGCGCGCACCGGGCGGCGGTGACGGTGATGCCCGCGGCGGCGCTGTCCGGCTCACTTGTCGGCGTGGCCGCCGAGGTAGAACAGTAGCCAGATGAAGCCCGCGAAGAGGTGGGTGACGAAGACGTAGACCAGCACCCGCAGGGCGACCTGCTTCTGCTGCCACTTCTCGCTCTCCACCCCGTGAGTCTAATGGGCGGCACGGCGGCGGGCGTGGCCCGATGCCGTACCCGGTCCGGTCGCCCTCGGCCGCCGGGTCCCGCCGGCACCCGAGGGCGACCACCGCCTCGTCCTTCTCACCCCGCTGCAGGCCGGGCCAAGGGCGTGCCCGTCAGCCGGCCGGTGCGGTGCAGGGCGAGGACGGCCACGGCGCAGCCGCCGCCCACGGCCGTGAGCGCGATCCACGGCAGGGCGGGCGCCCCGGCGGAGCGCGCGGCGTCCAGGGCGGCGCCCGTGAGGAGGTTGCCGAGGGTGATGCCGATGCCGCAGATGGTGTTGTAGAGGCCGTAGTGGGTGGCCACGTAGCGGTTCCCGGCCAGGGCGACGATCGTGTCCATCTCGAAGGGGTACGCGAGCATCGTGCCCAGCGCCAGCAGCAGCGCGGAGGCCAGCGGCGGCAGGACGGCCAGCGCCCAGAGCGCGGGCCCGCCGTCCGGCACCGGCGCCGCCGTGGCGGCCAGCGGGGGCAGGAAGGCCGCCCCGAGCGCCGCCAGCCCGGCGACGAGCGCCGGCCCGGCGCCCAGCCGCCGCCGGCACCAGGCCGTCAGCCGCGTCTGCCCCACGACCGTGGCCAGCCCGGAGGCGGCGAACAGCAGCCCCACGCCGACGGTGCCGGTGCCCTCGTCGCCCGCCACCCGGCGGACCTCCAGCGGGAGCGCCAGGTAGACCTGGAACGACAGGGCGTACGAGCCGATCATCGCGAGGGAGAACAGCAGGAAGGCCCGGTTGGCGACGACCGTGCGCCACTGCGCCAGCACCGAGGCGACGGACTCCCCGGGGGCCGCCGCCGGGGACGCGGCCGCGGGCAGGGCGCGCAGCTGCACCGCCGACAGGACGGCGAAGACGGCCGCGGCGACCAGGCAGGTCAGCCGGAAGCTCACCCCGGTGAGCAGGACGCCGACGAGCGGGCCGAGCAGGATCCCCGCCTGGTAGAAGACGTTGAACAGCGCGAACGCCTCCACCCGCCGCTCCCCGGCGTCCTGCGCCAGGTACGCCCGTACGGCGGGGTTGAACAGCGCGCCCGCGAGCCCGGTGGCCGCCGAGGCCGCCAGCAGCGCGGGCAGGGTGTCGACGAGCCCGAGGACGGCGAAGCCGGCGACACGCAGCACCAGCCCCGAGACGATGAGGGGCTTGTAGCCGAACCGGTCGGCGAGGGTGCCGCCGACGAAGAACATGCCCTGCTGGCTGAAGTTCCGTACGCCCAGGACCAGTCCGACGGTCCACGCGGCCATGCCCAGACTCCCCGAGAGGTGCTGGGCGAGGTAGGGCATGAGCATGTAGAAGCCCAGGTTGATGGTGAACTGATTCACCATCAGGAGCTGGGTGACGGTGCCGAAGGAGCGGGCCTGGGCCAGCGGGCCGGGACCCGGCCTCACCGCGGACCGCCCTCGGTGGCGGGAGCGGGGGCGGGTACGAGCGTGGGGGCGGGCGCCCCGGCGGAGGACGAGGTGGGGGCCGCGGCCGCCTCCGCCGGTACGGCCGCCGGGCCCGCCGCCCGGCGCGCGACCATCGGGTCGACGACCCGCGCGCACCGGGTCCAGCGCGTGACCTCCTTCTCGTCGGGCCGGCCCACGACCTCGGGCTCGGCGGCCGGCGGCCCCTCGCACAGGCCGTGCGCGGCGCAGTAGTCGTCGTCGAACACCGTCGTCAGATAGCGCTGCGGGCCGTCGGGGAAGATCGCGGCGATCCGGGTGTCCCGGGGCAGCGTGCGGGCCAGCCACGCGGCGACCAGCGCGACGGCGCCGACGCTCCACCCGCCGCTGGCGTAGTGGGAGGCGGCCAGCCGCCGGCAGGTCCAGACGGCCTCGGCCGGGGCGACCCAGTGCACCTCGTCGAAGCTGTCGTAGGCGACGTTGCGCGGGTAGATGCTCGACCCGAGGCCACGCATCAGCCGGGTGCGGGCGGGCTGCCCGAAGATCGTGGAGCCGATGGTGTCCACGCCGACCAGCCGCAGCTCGGGGTGGAGCTGCCGCAGCACCCGGGAGACCCCGCGGAGTGCCCGCCGGTCCCCACGCTGCACACGAGGACGTCGATGTGCTGGAGCTGCCCGGCCAGTTCGAGGGCGAGCGGGGTGTACGCGGCGACGTTGTCCGGGTTGTTGTACTGGTCCGGGACCCAGGCACCGGGGTGCGCGTCCCGCAGCGCCGCCACACGGTCGCGGCGCGCCTGCTGCCAGCCGCCGGCGGGGTGCGGCTCGCGGACGATGTCGACCCGCGCCCCGTAGGCGGTCAGCAGCCGGATCATGGACGGCTCCAGGCCGGGGTCGGTGACCAGCGTGACGGGGTGCCCGTGCACCATGCCGGCCAGCGCCAGGCCGAGCCCGAGCGTCCCGCTGGTGGACTCGATGACCATGTCGCCGGGCAGCAGGTCGCCGCGGGCGCGGGCCCGCTCGACCATGTGGAGCCCCGGCCGGTCCTTGATGCCGCCGGGGTTGAACCCCTCCAGCTTGGCCCAGAAGCCGCGCCCGGGAGGGCAGAGGGGTTCGGAGATCCGCAGGACGGGGGTGTCGCCCACCAGCCCGGACAGGCTGGGGCGGCCGGGGCCGGGGGACGGCGCGGCGGGGACGGGAGGCACGGGAGGCATGGGGAGATCCCTCTCAGGGGTGGGGGAGCTCCCGCGCCGGCCCGCCGGCGGGGCGGGGGCGCGGGAGTACGGGGTGGTCGCGCGTGCGGGAGCGGCCCGGCGCGGAGGAACGGCGTGCGGGCTCGCGGGGCGCGCGGACGGGCACGGGCGCGTACGGGCGTACCGGCGTCCGGTGTGCGGACGTGGCGGCGTACCGGCGTACGGGTCCCGGGGACGGTCGGCAAGGTGCCGATCGGTGGCGGGTGCGGCCCCTGCGGTACGGGGTGGGGGGAGCCGCGGCCTAGATCCGCAGCGTCGGCGGGGCCGACGGCGGCAGGGGCCCGGCCGCGTGCGCGGTGAGCCGCACGACGGCCCAGCCGGGGACGTACGAGGGCGGCGCGGCCCTGTCGGGCGCCGCGCACAGGGCGGGCAGGTCCGTGGCGTCCTTCACGGCGCCGGACAGGCAGTCCTGGGCGGCGTGGGAGACGTCATGGCCGTTGTGCGGGGCGGGCGAGGCGCCCTGCCCGGCGGACAGCGGGCCGGGCCGGGGCCCGGCCGCGAGGTCCTGGGCGCCGGATGCGGAACCCGGTCCGGCACCGGATACGGAACCCGGAGCGGAACCCGGAACGGAACCAGGAGCGGGGTCCGTCGCGGGTTTTGTCGCGGAGGCCGCCGGAAGGCCGCTGCCGTGGCCGGCGGTGGAATGCGCGGCGGCGGACATCTGCGTCAGCGCCGGGTGCACCGGGTGGGCCGATGTGCCTTCCGTCATCATCCCGTGGCTGTAGAGCAGCGCGAGGAGCAGCAGCCCCGACCAGGAAAGCCACCAGGAGCCCGCCGCGAAAAGGCGGGCTCGCAGCGCGCCGACGTGCGGCGGAGCCGTGGCCATGCCGTCATCGTGCCGTACGGGGCCGCCGTCTGGGAACTCCTCACGGCCAACTGCCGCGATAAACATGGGGGATGGCGCGGATATCGGTCACTGTAGGCGCCCTTATTCGCGTACGAACGCAGTGAATAGAAGACAATTCAGCAGCACGCGGAACTGTGCCGCCTACCGGCCCGGGCGCGGTCCATACCCCGCAATCGGCGCCTCACCGGTGAAACAGGGGGAAACCAGCGGGAGTGAGGGGGAAGCGCGGGGGAGGCGAGGGCCCGAAGGGGACAAGGAGGAGCCGGCCGGCGGGGGAGTGGCGGGAAAGCGGCGCCACCGGCTCCCTGCCGTGCGCACTCCCGGCCGACTCACTAGCGTGGAAAACGGGACTGTTCAACCTCTTACGAAGGGAGTCAGGACCATGGCCGCGCTATCGGAAGGCACGCCGTGCTGGGCCGACGCGATGTTCACGGACGTGGAAGGCGCGAAAAGCTTCTACGGCGATCTGCTGGGCTGGACTTTCGCCGAGAGCTCGGCGGAGTTCGGCAATTACACGCAGGCGTACTCGGACGGCAAAGCGGTGGCCGCGGTGGTGCCGCCGATGCCGGGCCAGGCGGACCCCGTGTCGGCCTGGTGCCTGTACCTCGCCTCGCCGGACGCCGCCGCCACCGCCAAGAAGATCGGTGACAACGGCGGCGAGGTGGTGATGGGGCCGATGCGGGTCGGCGACTTCGGCTCGATGGTGCTCGCGAAGGACCCCGGCGGGGTGACCTTCGGCGTCTGGCAGGCGGGCACCCACGAGGGCTTCGAGAAGCGGGGCGAGACCGGATCCTTCTGCTGGGCCGAGGTGTTCACCCGGCAGCCCGGGAAGGCCGACACCTTCTTCCCGGCCGTCTTCCCGTACCGCACCCAGCGCATGGAGGACCCCGGCATCGACTTCAAGGTCTTCAACCAGGGTGACGACACCGTCCTGGGCCGGATGGCGATGACGGAGGAATTCCCGCCCGAGATACCGCCGTTCATCAACATCTACTTCGCCGTCGCGGACTGCGACGCCGCCGTGGAGAAGGCGACGAAGGGCGGCGGAGAGCTGAAGTTCGGGCCGATGAGCACCCCGTTCGGCCGGTTCGCGGCGCTGCACGACCCCCAAGGGGCGGCGTTCTCCGTGATCGACATGTCGAAGACGGAAGGGGAGATGCCGCGGATGACGGACGCGTAGCGGCCCGGGCCCCCTCAGTCCCCGACCTTGACCAGCATCTTCCCGGTGTTGCGGCCCCGCAGCACGCCCAGGAAGGCGTCCACCACGCCGTCGAACCCCTCGACGACCGTCTCGTCCTGCGCCACCCGGCCCGCCTGGAGGTGCGGGACCAGGAAGTCCTCCAGTTCGGCCTGCGCGTCACCGTGCTTGCGGACGAGGAAGCCCTCCAGGCGGATGCTCTTCTCGACGATGTCGTAGAGGTTGCGCGGCGCCGGCGGCGGCTCCGCGCTGTTGTACTGGGCGACCGCGCCGCACCAGGCGATCCGCCCGTGGTCGCGCATGGCCGAGATCGCGCCCTCCAGGTGCCCGCCCCCGACGTTGTCCACATAGACGTCGATGCCGTCCGGGGCGGCCTTCGCGAGCTGCTCGCCGACCGGGCCGTCGTGGTAGTCGAAGGCGGCGTCGAAGCCCAGCGGGCCGGTGAGGTGCGCGACCTTCGCGGGCGAACCCGCGCTGCCGATCACCCGCCCCGCGCCCAGCAGCCTGGCCAGCCGGCCGGCCGCGCTGCCCACGCCGCCCGCCGCGGCCGAGATGAAGACCGTCTCGCCGGGCTGGAGCCGGGCGATCCGGGTGAGGGCGACGTACGCGCTCAGGCCCGTACCGCCGAGCAGCCCGAGGTACGAGCTGACCGGCACCCCCGCGTGCCGGGGCAGCACCCGCGCCCCCTCCGCCGCGCTCACCAGCGCGTGCGTACGCCACCCCGCCCGGTGGAAGACGAGGTCGCCGACCGCGAGCCCCGGGTCGCGGGACGCGACGACGCGGCCGATCGAGCGGCCCTCCAGCGGGCGCCCCAGCTCCCACTCCGCGTCCATCGCCTCCCGCATGTACGGGTCGACGGACAGATAGAGGTTCTCCACGAGGGCGGTGCCGGGCACGACCTCCGGCACCGGCCCCTCGACGAAGGCGAAGTCGCCGGGCACCGGCATGCCGTGCGGGCGGGAGATCTGCTGAACTGCGCGAAAGGTGCTGGTCATGGGCCCACCGTAGGGAGCGGGACGGGGGCCGTCCCAGCCCTCGCCGTCGATGGACCGGGCCCTTCCATGAACCGTGTTCATGGACGTAGGTTCACCGGATGAGCGAACCCGGACTCACCGTCCCCGAACTGCGTGTCCTCGTCGCCGTCGAGGAGGAGGGCGGCTTCACGGCCGCCGCGGCCCGGCTCGGGCTGACCCAGTCGGCGGTCTCGCACGCCGTGCGCAGCGGTGAACGGAAGCTCGGCGCCGTCCTCTTCGACCGCGGCCGCCACGGTGCCCGTCCCACACCCGCCGGGACCCGGGCCGCCGGCCACGCCCGCCGCGTCCTGCGCCTGCTGGAGACGATGGCGGCGGAGGTCCGGGGCGCGGGCCGGACCGCGGAGACCGTCGACGGCCCGGTCCGGATCGCCGCCTTCCGCAGCGCCGCCGCCCATCTGCTGCCCGCCGCGCTGGCCCGGCTCACCGCCCGCCACCCGGGGATCGCCCCCGAGGTGCGGATCGTCCGCGAACTGGGCCGGGGTACGGCGGGTGAGGTCGCCGACGGCCGCGCCGACCTCGGCATCGCCACGCTGGGCGGCACCGACCCGCTCCCGCGCGGCCTGCTGTCGGCGACGGTCGTCACGGAGCCGTACTTCCTGGTCCACCCCGTGGGCCACCCGGCGCCGCGCACCCTGCCGCTGATCGACTGGATGGAGAACTGCGGTTCGTACACCCGCGCGTGGTGGGCTGGCCAGGACTGGATCCCGCCGGTCACCGTCGACGCGGAGGACGACAGCGTCGTCCTGTCGATGGTCGCCCAGGGCATGGGCATGGCCATCATGCCCGCGCTCGCCCTCATGTCGGCCCCGAGATCGGTGACGATCACGGACCTGGGGGAGGGGCGGCCCACGCGGGGGGTCGGCTATGTGACGACGCCGGAGATGGTGCGGGTGGGGGCGGTGCGGGAGCTGATCCGTGAGCTGCGGGGGGTGGAGCTGGGGGAGGTGCCGGTGGGGGTGTAGGTGCGGGTGGGTGCGCCTGCGGCGGGCCTTGTCCCCTACCCGCCCCTTCCCGAATGTCCTCAAGCGCCGGACGGGCTGATTTTCAGCCCGTCCGGCGCTTGAGGACCGGGGTCCGGGGCGGAGCCCCGGTTACGGGAAGGGGCGGGGTGGGGAAAAGGCCCGCCGCGGGCGCACCCGCCGCACCCGGCACCCCCGCCAACTACTCCGCGATCTCCGTCCGCTCCCACCACTCGTACACCGGCAACCGCCCCTCCCCCGTCTCCTCGTACCGGGACGTCGCCTTGAAATGCTCGTACCCACCCCGGAACGGAATCTTCAGCTCGATCCCCGGCGGAGTGATCTCCACGATCCGCGCGGGCAGCTCGTCCGGACCGCCTTCGAGAAGTGCTTTGGGCGCTTTGCTCATGGCCTCAGTCTCCCGGGGCCCGGCGCCGGGGGCCCTCCGACGCGCCGACCGGCGCGAGGGCGGGGAGCCGGCCGTCCGCCGGTGGCCCGGCGGAGGAGGAGGCGGGGGTCTCCGCATGACCGTTCGGACCGTATCGGACGGCCGGCTCGTCTCGGCTGGACCCGCCGCGCCCGCCGTGAGGGGACGTGCGGCGGCGGGCCCAGGTCAGGGGGCGTCCGGCAGCGGATCGTGCCGGACGCGGTCGGCGGGCAGGTGCGTACCGGCCAGCCGGGCGACGGTCGCGGCGACCATCGCGGGCGGCCCGCTGACGTAGGCGAGGTGGTCCGACCAGTCACCGCGCCGGGCCACCGCGTCGGCCAGCGGACGGTACGGGTCCGCCGCCGGGCCGGTACCGAGCACCGGGACCACGCGCAGCCACGGGCGGCGGCGCTCCAGCTCGGCCACGGGGCCCGCGTCGTAGAGCCCGGCCAGGTCGTCGGCCCCGAGGAAGAGGTGCACGCTCCGCCCGCCCATCCGGCGCCCGGCCAGCTCCTCCAGCAGCGACTTCGCCGCCGCCCAGCCGATGCCGCTCGCGACCAGCAGCAGGTCGCGGGCGGGCGCGGCGCCCTCGTCGTCGAGCGTCATCGTCCCGGCGGGGGGCCCGACGCGCAGCGTGTCACCGACGGCGGTGTGCGTCACCAGGGCCTCGCTCACCCCGCCCGTACAGGTCTGTCGCACATGGAACTCCAGCTCGCCGTCCGGCCGGGGCGCCGTGGCCAGCGAGTACTGCCGCCAGGCCTGGGGCAGTAAGGGGGAGGCGACGGACGCGTACTGCCCGGCGCGGTAGGGGTACGGCTCGTGGGCGCGTACGCGCAGGACGGCGAGGTCCGGGCGGCGCGGCTCGTGGGCCGTGACGGTGGCCGGCCAGTCCGGGGGCTCGGCGAGCGCGGCCTCCGCGCCCTCGACCATGGCGCCCACGGCGAAGCGCAGCATGCGCACCCACGCCCCCTCCAGCTCCCTGTGCCACGCGGTCCCCGCCGTGCGGCGCAGCGCCTCGCACAGGGCGGATTCGAACGTCTCGTAGTGCACCGGCCGTACGCCCAGTTTGCGGTGGTCACGGCCGAGCCGGGTGAACTCCCTGGCCACCTCGTCGGACCGGTGCAGGTTCTCGATCAGGTAGCGGAAGATCGCCTCCAGGTGCTTGCGCTGGAACTCCATCGAGGAGGGGAACAGCGATCGCAGGTAGGGGTGGTGCGCGAACATCGCCTCGTAGAGGTGGGCGATCAGGACGTCGAAGGGCGTCGCCAGGTGGAGGTGACGCAGGATCAGCTCCTGGTCGGCGGCGCCGTCGTAGGAGGGGTGAGCGACCCGGGCGGGGCGCGTGCCGCCACCGCTCTCGGGCCGCCGGTCGGGGGACAGGAGTTGCCGGCGCAGGCGCATCGCGTCGTGCCGGGCCAGTAGCGCGTGGTACTGGGCGTCGACGGTGGTCACGGGGCACAGGCTCCTCGGGCAGGCACGGGTGTCGCGCCGGGGGAACCCGCCGGGGGACGGTGGGCGCAGCAGTGCCCGGCCGTCCCCCTGCGGGCGGGACGCGTCATTCTGGCACCGGGTCACCGGGCCCGGACGGCCCTATTCCGGGGGTCCGGACGGCCCTGCCGGCAGGGGCCGTTCGGCCCTATCGGCGGGCGGGCGGAGGGTGTGGGCTGTGCGGGTGTCCGTGGCCCGGCGGGAGCACCACCCCTGTGTCGGGGTGGCCCCTCTCCTCCCGCTCCGCCGGGCCCGGACATACTGCTTGTATGGATCAAAACACCTCGCCCGCCCCGCCGTTGCGCGTCTTCGTCCTCGACGACCACGAAGTGGTGCGCCGAGGGGTGCGGGACCTCCTGGAAGCGGAACCGGACATCGAGGTCGTGGGCGAGGCCGCCACCGGCCGCGAGGCCCTCGCCCGGGTCCCGGCCGTCCGCCCGGACGTGGCCGTCCTCGACGTACGGCTCGGGGAACGCCCCGGCAGCGGCGGCGGCGACCACGAGGGCGTGGAGGTCTGCCGTGAACTCCGCGCCAGGATGCCTGATCTGCGCTGTCTGATGCTGACGTCGTTCGACGACGACGAGGCGCTCTTCGACGCCATCATGGCGGGCGCCGCGGGCTATGTGCTCAAGCAGATCAACGGCTCGGAGCTGGTGACGGCCGTACGTACGGTCGCCACCGGCAAGTCGATGCTCGACCCGCGCACGGCGTCCCGCGTCATGGCCCGCCTGCGCGCCCCCCAGGAGTCCCCGGCGGCACCGGAGACCGCCCCGGGCTCCGGCGCCTCGGAACTGGACAGCCTCTCGCCCCGCGAGCGGCAGATCCTGGAACTCATCGGCGAGGGCCTGACCAACCGGCAGATAGCCGACCGCCTGTTCCTGGCCGAGAAGACGGTCAAGAACCGCATCTCGTCCCTGCTGGCGAAGCTGGGGGTGGGACGGCGCGTACAGGCGGCGGTGATCGCGGGACGGGTACGGGGGGAGCGGGAGCGTTGAGAGCCGGGGCTGATCTTCAGCCTGTCCGGCGCTTGAGGACTTTCGGGAAGGGGCGGGGTGGGGAAAAGGCCCCGCGCGGCGGTAACCCGCCCCGCCGGCCCCGTGCCGCGTCACTCCGGCAACGGCGCACTCCAGCGGACCCGCGTGCCGCCCTCGGCCCCCGACGACACCGAGAACACCCCACCGTGCAGCTCCGCCCGCGACCGCATGTTCGCCAGCCCGCCCGCGTGCTGACGCCCCGGAGCCTCGCCGTCGCCCAGCCCCACGCCGTCGTCCGACACGGACAGCGTCACCTCGTCCCCCACGGTGAGCACCACCTCGACCCGCCGGGCCCGCGCGTGCCGCGCCACATTGCTGAGGGCCTCCGCAGTCACCGCCAGCACCTGCTCGGCCAGTTCGCCGGGAACGTTCGTGTCCACCGGCCCCTCGATCCGCAGCGACGGCGGGAAGCCGAGCGTCCGCCCGGCGGCCTGCGCGGTCTCGGCCATGCTCCGGCGCAGGCTCGGCCCGCTCGTGCCGTCGCCCGTGGCACGCAGCCCGAAGATGGTCGACCGGATGATCTGGATGGTGGTGTCCAGGTCGCCGACGGCCCGGCCGACCCGCTCGGCGGCCTCGGGGCGGTCGATGAGCCGGGTCGCGCTCTGGAGCGTCATCCCGGTGGCGAAGAGCCGCTGGATGGCGAGGTCGTGCAGGTCGCGGGCGATGCGGTCACGGTCGTGCAGGACGGCGAGGTCCTCCGACTCCGCGCGCCGCCGGGCGAGTTCGAGGGCGATCGCGGCCTGGTCGGCGAAGCCCGAGATCAGCTTGACCTCGGTGTCGTCGAACGCGGGCCGGCCGGCGAGCCGGCTCAGCCGCAGGGCACCGGAGGCCCCGGCGTCGATCTGGAGCGGTACGGAGACGGTGGGCCCGCAGAGGTCCTCGCCGTGCTCCTCGCCGGCCTCCATGGGGTGGGCCCGGGGATCCACCCGGACGTCGGAGCTGGCCACGGGCCGCCCGCTGCGGGCGGCGAGGCCTGCCAGCGAGCCTTCGGCCGGTACGGCGAGGCCGTCGACGCGGCTCGCGCCGTGGCCGTGGGAGACCTCGACGGTCAGCACGTTCGGGTCCGTCCCGGCCGGTCCGCCGGGCAGCAGGACGGCGGCGTGGTCGGCGCTCGCGACCTCCATGGCCCGCTCGGCGATCAGGTGCAGGACGTCACCGGCGGCGGTGCCGGAGAGCAGGCTGCGGGTGATCTCACCCAGCGCCTCCAGCCAGCGCTCGCGGCGGCGGCTCTCGTGGTACATCCGGGCGTTGTCGATGGCGACGCCGGCCGCGATGGACAGGGTGGTCAGGACGGCCTCGTCGTCCTCGTCGAAGGCGGCGCCGCCGCGCTTCTCGGTGAGGTAGAGGTTGCCGAAGACCTCGTCCCGGACGCGGACGGGCACCCCGAGGAAGGTGCGCATCGGGGGGTGGTTGGACGGGAAGCCGTAGCTGTGCGGATGCCGCGAGAGGTCGGTGAGGCGCAGCGGCACGGGGTTGCGGATGAGCTCGCCGAGGATGCCCCGCCCGCACGGCGTCCGGCCTATCCGCGCCTCCAGCTCCTCGGACATGCCGACGGTCAGGAACTCCGACAGCTTCTGCTGGTCGCCGACGACGCCGAGCGCGCCGTACTCGGCGTCGGTGAGCGTGACGGCCGCCTCGACGATCCCCCGGAGCACCTGCGGCAGTTCGAGACCGCGGCCGAGGCTCATGACGGCGTCGAGGAGACCGCGTATCCGGTCCGGTTCGCGAAGGTGAGGCCTCTGCGCCGCGTGCTGGTGATCTGCGGTTGTGGACATGCCTCTCCCCGGCCCCGGCCCCGTACCTGCACAGCAGCGTACGACACCGGAGGGCGGTGGCAGGCGGGCCCGGGAGCCGGCCCGGCCGCCGTCGGCTCAGTCCGGCCGGCTGGCCGCCAGCCACGAGCGGGCGGGCCCGGCGGTGCGCGTGGTGTCCACCGCGAGGTGGAGCCGGGTCCCGCCGTCGCGCCCGGCGGGGTAGCTGCGTTGCTCGGTGGCGGCGAAGCACCGCCGGATGACCTCGGCGATCCGGCGGGCGGTCTCGGGGGACGCGGCGACGATACGGACGTCGGCGCGTCCTCCCGAAGGCACGGGTTCCGCGGGCTTCATGCTGACCTCGACTCGGGACACGGGGACAGGGGGACAGGGGAGGGACGGGCGGTGCTGCCTACCGCCGGCCCCGGCTCGTACGGGGGTGCTCCCGCCGGGTGCTCACGGCGTACGTCTTCGCGGGCTGCCGCGCCGGAAGCCGGCGCTTGGGGTTCCAGCCGCCTCGCCACGGCAGGACACCGCTGTAGTGGAAGCTCGCGATCCGCTGCTCGTGCTGTGCGTTGAGCAGGTGGATCAGAAGGGCTCCCAGGGCGATCAGGGCGAGGATCGCCAGCACGGTGAGGACGATCTCCACGACCGTCACCTCCTTCGGGTGCACCGGGCGGAGCCCGGTCCGGGCTGGTGGGGCGCGGGGCCGTTCCTGCCCCCGATCGGGTGCCCGGGCGAGGAGGCCGCCGCGTCCTCGCCGGTCTCCCGGTCCTCTGCCGGGGAAAGGCGGGCCGGGGGCGAGGGGGCGCCGGCGCGGTCGCGGGGTGTCACGCGATCGATGGTCATGGTCATGGTGCGAACCTGCCCCCGGGCCGTCGTCGTCCGGCGGCCCGGCGTCGCCGCTCGCCGGAGAACGACACCCGCGTGGAAGCCGGTGTACGAAGTGCTCCCGGTACGTTCACCGTACTCCGGTGAGGGGCCCGCCGGGGGTGCGCGGCCCGACGTCTTCCGGGGGAGCGCCGGCCCGGGGCGGCGCCGTGGACGCGCCTCCCACCGGTCGGCGGAGTACGGTGAGATCACCGAGGGAGGGCGCCCGGCCCGCCGGCGGACGCAGCGAGGTCCGCCGGGGCGACCGGCGCACGCACCGACACCGGAGACGGGCGACCATGGCCGATTCCGCCGCACACCCCGAGCCGCCGCGCGGCCCCCAGCTGCTGCCGGACGAGATCCACCACGCCGTACGACCCGGCACGGCTCTCCTGAGGCTGGAGACCACCCGGACCCGCGAGGGGATCCTGGACGGTGCCTGGTGGCCCCGCTCCCGGGACATCGCCGCCGAGCTGCCCAGCCTGATCATCGCGCTGACGGAGCACCTCGGCCCCATCACGCGCGTGGGCCTGGACGCGAGCGCCTGGGAGGAACTCCCCCTCCGCCTGACCATCGGCGACCGCGTCGTGCACATCGACTCCTTCCCGGTCGGCGACGACACGGTCCTCATCACCCGGGGCGACCAGGACCACTTCCTCCTGCTGCTCGTCCCTCCCCAGGCGACCCCCGACGCCGCCCGCGCGGCGATGGCGCAGGCGGTACAGGCCGGCAACGTCACGCAGGCGGAGCAGATCCTCATCGACACGGGGGCGACACACGAGGACTGAGTGGAAAAGTGCCCGCCGACGGACACTCCGGGCTCAGTCCTCGACGACCGCGAGGGTGAGCCGGCCGAGGTGCTCCGGTTCGGCGACGATGTCGATCGAAGTGATCAGACCGTCCACGACCGTGAAGCCCAGGACCAGCGCCAGCCGCCCGAACGGCGCCATCGCGAGCCCCACCGCCCCGTCGACGAGCGCGAGCCCCGTGAACCGGGCCCGTCCCATCGCGGCCATCGCGCCCTTCGCCACCGTGTGCCCGCCCCGGACGACGATCGGCTCGGGCGTGGGGACGACGGCCTTGTCGGCACGGAGGACCACGTCCGGGTGGAGCAGGGTGACGAGCGCGTCGAAGTCGCCGCCCCGCGTGGCGGCCAGGAAGGCGGCGACGACCTCCCGCCGGCGGGCGAGGTCCGCCGCGGGCGCCGGGGTACCGCCCTTGACCCGGCGGCGGGCGCGGCTCGCGAGCTGCCGCGCCGCGGCCGGGGTCCGCTCGATCATCGGGGCGATCTCGTCGAAGGGCACCGCGAACATGTCGTGCAGCACGAAGGAGAGCCGCTCGGCCGGGGTCAGCGTGTCGAGCACCACCAGCAGTGCCACCCCGACCGAGTCGGCCGTCAGCGCCTCGCGTTCGGGGTCGTCCCCGTCACCGGCCGCCGGGTCGGAGAACCGCGCCTCCAGCGGGTCCTCGCGCCGGTTCTCCCGGGCACGCAGCATGTTCAGACAGACGCGCCCCACGACGGTGGTCAGCCAGCCGCCGAGGTTCTCCACGCCGCCGGTGTCCGCGCGGCAGGCACGCAGCCAGGTGTCCTGCACGGCGTCCTCGGCCTCACCGAGCGAGCCGAGCATGCGGTAGGCGACGGCCCGAAGATGCGGCCGGTGCTCCTCGAAGCGCGTCGCCAGCTGTTCGTGTGCGTCCACCGTGTTCACGTTCCTTTGTCGCCCGGGGGCCGGCGGGGGATCCGCGGACCCAGGCGAAGGTACCGGGTGGGTGTGGTGGGGGCGGGTGAGGGTGGGGTGCGCCTGCGGGTGGGGTGTGCCTGCGGCGGGCCTGTTCCCCACCCCGCCCCTTCCCGAATGTCCTCAAGCTCCCCCAGCTACCGCTGGGAGGTGCCCCCGGACGGGCTGATTTCAGCCCGTCCGGCGCTTGAGGACACCGCGCGAAGCGCGGAAAAGGGGGCCCGGGGGCGGATCCCCCCTCGGCCTGCTGTCCCCGACGGCCTGGCCGCCCGCGGCCCCGCCGGGGCGCCGGCCCTGAGCGCCACCGGCGCTCAGACCAGGGCGGCGGCGGTCAGCGCGAGGGCGGAGCCGGCGAAGACCACGGTGTGGCGGACGTTCTGGAGGATGCGGGTCCAGGAGGGGAAGGCGCCCTCGGCGGCCTTGAGGAAGGCGCGGACGTCGACCCGCAGCAGCTCCGGGTCGCCCTTGCGCCGGAAGGCGGCCCGGACGGACTTCACGGCGCCCAGCGCTGCTCGACGCGGACGGGCTGGAAGGCCTCAACATGCGCGGCCTCGGCCAGCGCCTGAACTCGGCCGCCACCGCCGTCTACTGGCACGTCAAGAACAAGGACAACCTCGTCACGCTCGCCGGCGACCGGGTCTGGGGCGAGGTGGGGCTGCCCGACCTCGACGCCGTCGACTGGCGCACCGCGGCGACCGCCATGGCCACCGACCTCTACGCGATGTTCGCCCGGCACCCCTGGCTCGTGCAGGCCTTCGCGACCCACCTCTTCCACGGCGAGGGCAAGGCGCGCCACGACGACCACAACCTCGCGGTCTACGAGAAGGCCGGCTTCACCGGCCCGCAGGCCGACCGGGCCGCGGGCGCCGTCTTCACGTACGTCCTCGGCAACGCCTCGGGCGCGGCCGCCATGGTGTCGCTGACCCGGAGGATCGAGCGGGAGGGCGGTGACGCGGAGGAGGCGTTCGGCGCCACGATGAAGGAGGCCGCCGAGGTCGCGTCCCGTTTCCCGCGCCTACGGGCCCGTATCGGGGCGGCGGCCTCGACGGATCCCGCCGCCTCCCTGGACCCCGGCGCCTACGCCGAGGCCCCGGCCGACACCTTCGCCTTCGGCCTCCAGGCCCTCCTCGACGGCCTGGAGGCGCGCCTGCGCGGCGCGGACACGGGACGAACGGTGGCGTCGTCACCTCACCCGCGCTGACCGGCCGGTCAGCAAGGCTCCCGCGACGCGGCGGGCCGCCCCTCTCCGTGCGGCTCCGAAGGTCCGCGCAGCCGCACGGAGAGGGCGGCGATGTCGTCGTCGAGACCGCCCCCGCTGTAGTGGAGGAGGTCGCGGTGGAGGGCGTCGAGCAGCTCGCGCGGGCGGCCCGGCGGCTGCCCGCCCATCCAGGTCGCGAGCGGGAAGAAGCCGCCCTCGCGGTCGCGGGCCTCGGTGACGCCGTCGGTGTAGAGGAGCAGCAGGTCACCGGGGGAGAAGTCGACCGTGTCGACGCTGTAGTGGTCGCCGATCAGGTCGGCGAGGTTGAGCAGCGGCGAGGGGGAGGTGGGCTCCAGGACGCGGAGCTCGCCGTGGCCGAGGAGCAGTGGCGGGGGGTGCCCGCAGTTGAGGATCCTGAGGCGGCCGTCCTCGTGCGGGATCTCGACGAGGACGGCGGTGGAGAAGCGTTCCGTCAGGTCCTCGGGGGAGAAGGCGGCGCTGTACCGGGCGCTGCTGGCCTCCAGTCTGCGCGCGATGCCGCCCAGGTCGGGTTCGTCGTAGGCCGCCTCCCGGAAGGAATTGACGACCGCGGCGGCTGTCCCGACCGCGGGCAGCCCCTTGCCGCGTACGTCGCCGATGAGCAGCCGGACGCCGTACGGGGTGTCGGCCACCTCGTAGAAGTCGCCGCCGATCCGGGCCTCCGCCGCGGCGGCGAGATACAGCGACTCGATCTCGATGCCCCCGAAGCGGCGCGGCATCGGACTCAGGACCACCTGTTGGGCCGCGTCGGCGACGAGCCGGACCTGGAAGAGGGACTGCTCGCGCTGGAGCCGTACGTGACTGCCGTACGCGGCCGCCACGGTCACCGCGACGATCCCCGCCGCCGTGTACCCCGTCCCCAGGTCCGGGAAGACGATGCCGAGGCCGATCATGAGGAAGAGGCAGACGGTCCCGAGCAGGACGGTGGGCAGTACGGGCCACATGGCGGCGGCGAGGGCGGGCGCCGCGGGCAGCAGCCGGCTGAAGGCCATGCTCCTGGGGGTGGTGTAGGCCAGGCTGGCGATGACAACGGTGAGGATCACCGGTGACAGCAGCGTGAGCGGCCCCCGGCCGTGACGACGGCGGGGCCGGAGCCGACCAGATTTAACCACATTTCACAGCATATCCAGGCAAAGCGGACGGAGCGCTCTGGCGAATCGGCGCGGGGTGTGCCGCCCGGGAAAGATTCTTACGTCCGATGCAAAATTACTCTTGACCACCTCTCAGGGGCCCGGTTAAAGTTGCGCTCGTCGTAAAGATCGCCTGAGTGAAACGGACCGGGATGCGCAAGCTCACTTACTTCGTCGGTGCCACCCTCGACGGTTACATCGCCGCTCCCGACGGCGGCTTCGACTTCTTCACCCCGCACGTCACCCCGGACTTCCTGCCCTTCCTGAGCACCGACTTCGCGGACGCCCTCCCCACCCCGGGCCGCGCGGCGCTCGGCGTCGCGGACGCGCCCAACACGCGCTTCGACACGGTCCTGATGGGCCGCGGCACGTACGCCCCGGGCCTGGCCGCTGGCCTCACCAGCCCGTACGCCCACCTGCGGCAGATCGTCTTCTCCCGCTCGCTCACCACGAGCCCGGACCCGGCCGTCGAGGTCACGGACGAGGACCCGGTCGCCCTGGTGCGCGCGCTCAAGCGGGAGGAGGGCCTCAGGATCTGGCTCTGCGGCGGCGCCGAGCTGGCAGGCAGGCTCCTGCCCGAGATCGACGAGCTGGTCGTCAAGCAGTACCCGGTCGTGGCCGGCAGCGGCGTTCCGCTCTTCCGCGCCGACTTCTCGCCGCGCACGTTCCGGCTGGCGGACAGCCGCGTGTTCGAGGGCGGAAACGTCGTCCTGACCTACGCGAGGACGCCGGAGTAGAGCCGCGCCCGCACCCGCGCACCCGGAACCACCGCACACCGCACCCGAAGCCCTCGCACCCGCACCCGCACCTGCCAGGAGTCACCCTGAACGTCACCACCTCCACCCTGTCCCTCACCGTCGCCGACGTGGACGCCTCGCGTGAGTTCTTCCGCACCCACCTCGGCTACGAGGTCGCCATGGCCGCCGACGGCTTCGCGTCCCTGACCCGCGGTGACGCCGCCGCCGACGTCGTACTGCTCCGGCGCGGCACCGAGGTCCTCCCGCCCGAGCAGCGCGACCGGCAGGCCACGGGCCTGATCCTCGCGCTCACCGTCACCGGCATCGAGGCCGAGGAACGGCGCCTGCGCGAGGCCGGTGCCCCGATCACCATGCCGCTGCGCGAGGAACCCTGGGGCGAGCGGCTGTTCCAGCTGACCGATCCGAACGGCGTCGTCGTCCAGTTCGTCGAATGGGCCGCGCAGGAGGAGCCCACGGAGAACGACGAGGCGACCGTGACCGTGCTCACCCCCACCGCCGAGGACGTCACCGAGTCCCCGAACGCCCGCATGACCGGTCTGGCCGCCCCCAGCCGGGGCAGCGCGGAACTCAGCACCTGGACCGTCGCGATGGAAGCGGGCCGCACCGGCCCCGAGCACGCCGTCAGCCGCGAACAGATCTGGACGGTGACCGCCGGCACCCTCGAGGTCACCTGCGCCGGCCGCACCGAACAGGTCTCGGCCGGACAGACCTGCGTCCTCCCACCGGACACGCTCCGCCGGATCCACGCCCCGCGGGCGGCCGAGGCACACGTAGCCATGCGCGCGGACGGCGTCGCCTCCGTACCCGGCACGGAGGGCACCCGCGCCCTGCCTTGGGCCTGCTGACGCCTGCGACGCCTCTGCCGCTTCCGGCGCGGGGCGGGGGCATCCGTCCCGACGCGATGATCCGTCCTCTGACGGAGAGCCCCTGACGGGAAACGACGAAGGCCCGGACCGTCGAAACGGTCCGGGCCTTCTGCCGGCGGAGGATACGAGATTCGAACTCGTGAGGGGTTGCCCCCAACACGCTTTCCAAATGTTCGTACGGGGGTCCGGCGGGGGTCGTATCCGTCCTGACCTGCGGCGGAGCGTTCGGGGCGACCCCGCCCGGACGGGCCCGGACGGGGGTGAATGCAACCAGAACTACAACCAGGACGCCGCTCTGGCGACTCTCGGGCGGGCTCCTAGTCGAGGATGTCGAGGGCCGGCAGCGCATCCACGATCTTCATCGTCTCCAGGCAGACGGTCACGATCCGCTTGAGGAGGTCGATGATGTACCGCGGGTCGTCGGACCAGTCGTTCGGGTCGTTTGTGATCTCCGACGCCTTGTCGACCTTGACCTGGTAGCGGTCGATGATCCACTCGATCGCGGAACGAGGACCGAGCTGGTAGCGGTACGCCTCCGCCGGGATGTTGGTGAGGGTCACCCGGTGGTTGTAGACGATCGTCGAGCGGTCGGGCTGCCCCTTCGCCTTCGGGATCTTCATCTTGGTGACTCGGTACAGCTCACTCGCGGGCGTGGCAGACGCGTCGCCAGAGACCTTCTCAACGATGCCTGCGTGCGGCTCTGCCTGCTCGTAGTTGACGTGCAGGTCGGTGAGCTTGCGTCCGGCCTCGGCGAAGCTGTGGAAGTCGCGCACCTTGGGGATGCGGGGAAGGGTCTTCTTCAGGTCAGCGGCGAAACGGTCTCGGTACTCCTGGGAGTGGAGCAGGCCGTAGGCGTAGTAGAAAACGTCATCCTTGGTGATGGCGCTATCGCCGTAGGTCTCACGGTATGCCCGGAGCGCCGCATCAGTGATGTTATCGACCCGCTCGTAGGCGTTCTCGTCGTCACCGAAGTCAAACCCACCTTCGGTGGCCAGCTCGCGGTAGGTGTGGAGGGGGAAGAAGTAGCCGCCCTTGCCGAACACGTCCAGGCAGGGGATTAGGTTGGTAGCCAGGACCGCGAAATCGGCTGTCGCGTGAAAACCATTAACATAGAAGCCGATGTTCGGATGGTCTGGCGTCGGGAACATCTGCGGCAGCTTGCCGGGGCGGTGGTTGAGATCGCGATCGAAGTAGACGGCCTGCCGGCTGAAAGGCCGATACGTGCTGGTGGTCACTTTAGCCCTGTCGAAGGCGATCTTTTTCCCGCGAGCTACCTTGGGGATAAGGCTGGATGACCAGCTAATCTTCAAGGGGTTGCGGTCGATGAATTTTTCTGCATCGGGAGCCTTGGGGTGGGCCAACCCTTTAGCCTTGCAGTGCTTAATGAACTCATCAACCTGTTCGTTATAGAAGTCGATGGTGGACTCGACATTCTCCTTTACGATCTGCTCCGAGTAGTTGTACACCCATGCATCGCGATTCGTGCCGAGGCCCAGGGAGTGAGATTCGAAAATTGCGGCGGGCTGGAGCGTCTTCTCCGTATCTACGAGGGCCTGGAACTTAGAGAAGTGCTCGTTTCGCTGGTGGACCCAGTCGCCAGACTCGTTGGGTGTGATTTCCTGCCACTCCACCGAATCCAGGGATTGGCCAGCCAGGATGCTGAGCTTCCGTTCGCGGCTAAGGTATTCTCCGATATCCCGGTAATGCAAGGTGTAACCCTCGCTCGTCTTCTGACCCCCCTTGACGAGGATTAGGATGGCCACCGTGTTCCGGCTGCCGGAGCCAAAAATCTTGCCGCCTTCCCTTCGGGACTGCTCTCCGGCAGTGCGCTGGTTACCTCGAAGGTTGTAGCAATAGATCGCGTCGAATTCGCTGGCAAGTGACTTGCGGAGGCCGTCGTACGTGTTCCCATCGATGTAGCCGCCATTTGAAACATAGGCGACGATACCCTCGTTGGTGATTCGGTCTGAGGCCCACCGGATGGCTCGGATGTAGGAGTCGTACAAGGTGCGTACAGAGCTGGCAGTGGAGAGCGAGGCGTAGGTTTCCTTGATGCGCTCGTCCAGGACGTCGTACTTAAGATTCTGGTTGTCGTCGTTCGCGCTGTCCTGGCCTACGGAATATGGCGGATTGCCAACCACCACGGTGATGTCCTGGTTCTGCTGCTTCTTAGCGCGCTCGCTGTTGCCTTCCAGGACCTCCATTCCGTCGAGTTTCGCCGTACCTTCAGCGAGCTGGAAGGTGTCGGTGAGGACGATGCCTTCAAAGGGCTGGTACTCGCCCCCGGCAAGGTCGTGGAAGGCGGCTTCGATGTTGACGGCCGCGATGTAGTACGCGAGGAGCACGATCTCGTTGGCGTGGAGTTCGCTCGTGTACTTGCGTAGCAGGTCGGCGGGCTTGATCAGGCCGGACTGGAGGAGACGGACAGGAAAGGTGCCAGTGCCGACGAAGGGGTCGATGATCTGGACGCCTGCGTCGGAAAGAGAGCGCCCCAGGTGCTTGTTCAGGGCCTGCTCGGTGGCACGGAGGATGAAGTCGACGACCTCGATCGGGGTGTAGACGATGCCGAGAGCGTCGGCGGTCTTGGGCAGGGCGGTCTTGAAGAACTTGTCGTACAGCTCGACGATGACGCGCTGGCGTCCCTCGTGGTTGTCGATGCCCTCTGCTCGGACGCGCACCGACTCGTAGAAGCCCTTCAGGGTCTTGGCCTCAGCGTCCAGGCCCTGGTCGTCGAGGATGTCAAGCATCCGCTGCATGGCCATAGAGACCGGGTTGTGCTCCGCGAAGGCGTAGTCCTTGAACAGGGCGTCGAAGACCGGCTTCGTGACGATGTGCTGGGCCAGCATGTCGATCGCGCTGTCGTCGGTGACACCGGGGTTTATGGTGGCCCGCAGTTCGCTGACGAACTCCTGGAAGGCTGCCTGCTTGTCCGGGAATTCCAGGGCCGCCTTGATGCGGGTGACATGGCGTTCGGCAATCTGGGCGATGTCCTTGGCCCAGTCCTCCCAGTAGTGGCGCTCGCCGACCTTGTCGACGATGCGGGCATAGATGGCGTCACGCCAGTCGCTGATGGAGAACAGGGCGTCCTGGACGTGCTGGGCGGTCTGGGCCTCCTTGTCCTTGGCCTCCTGGGCGCTGTCCGCGGTGCTGGAACCGTCCTGGTCACCGACGGTCTCGTCATTGGGTCCGATGGCCCCGATGCCGATCTTGTTGTCGGGCTTGTGCTTGTTGAGCTCGATCTGGTTGACGGTGGCGTTGAAGCGGTCGTCGTGGGCGCGCAGGGCCTGGAGGACCTGCCAGACAGTCTTGAAGCGCTGGTTGTCGGCGAGGGCCTTCTCCGGCGGCATGCCGGCCGGCACGGCGACGGGCAGGATGATGTAGCCGTAGTTCTTGCCGGGGGCCAGACGCATCACGCGGCCGACGGACTGGACGACGTCGACGACGGAGTTGCGGGGGTGGAGGAAGAGGACGGCGTCCAGGCTGGGGACGTCGACGCCCTCGGAGAGGCAGCGCGCGTTGGACAGGAGGCGGGCCTGGTTCTGGCCGGGATCCTGCTTCAGCCAGTCGAGCAGGCGGTTCCGCTTCAGGGTGTTGAAGGTCCCGTCGACGTGGTCGACCTCGCAGTGCAGCACGTCGTCATCGGCATCGTCGTACGCGTCGACGACCTCGTTGAAGCGCTCCGCGATGGACTTGGAGTCCGCGATCGACCGGGCGAAGGCGACGGCCCGCTTCATGGGGGCCTCGTCCTCGGCGAAGCCGGAGCCGTCGGCGAAGGTGCCGGTTCGCTTTGCGAGGGCGTTCCAACAGCCGATGATCTTTGCGGCGTCATCGAGGCCAAGCTCGGACGATCCGACAGCCATGCCCTGCTGCAGGGTCTTGGCGACGACGCCCTCGTCGATAGTGAGGATGAGGACCTTGTAGTCAGTGAGCAGGCCCTGCTCCACAGCCTGGCCGAACCCGAGGCGGTGAAACTCCGGACCGAACGTCGACTCGTCGTCCATCGAGGCCAGGACCGCGTCGGCGTTCTTCGCGTCGGCCTTGGTGTCCTCGTTGTAGATGCGAGGGGTGGCCGTCATGTAGAGGCGGCGGTCACCGGCGAGGTAGTCGTTGTCGTGGACGCGGACGAAAGCGGACTCGTCATGGCCGGCGAGTGTGACACCGGTGGTCCGGTGGGCTTCATCGCACAGGATGAGGTCGAAGCTGCCCAGGCCCTTTTTCTGCGCCTCGGCGATCGTGGCGATCGACTGGTAGGTGGAGAACACGACCGTCAGGCCGGGGCCGGCCTCCACGCTAGCCATCTGCTTGATCAGGCGGTCAGGGTCGGTGGTGGCGGGCAGGGCCAGGTCGTGGGTGGCCATGTCCTGGTCGTCGCTTTGGGGCTGTCCCCTGCCGACCTTGACGTCGGAGCACACTGCGAAGGGACGCAGCGTCAGCTCGGTCTCGAAGGACCACTCGCGCAGCGTCTGGGACAGCAGGGCGATGGACGGGACCAAGAAGAGGACGGTGGTGTGGTCGCCTTCCCCAGCCGCCGCTCGCTCCTTCTGGAGCCGCTCGACGATCTTCAGGCCCGTGAACGTCTTGCCCGTGCCACACGCCATGATCAGCTTGCCGCGGTTGTTCTCCGCGAAGCCGGCGAAGACAGCGTCGATGGCCTCGCGCTGGTGCTTGCGCGGGCTCTTCTTCGTCTGGAGGCTCAGCTCGAAGGGCTCGTCGGCCGCAGGCATGTACCACTCGACCGGGCTGTTCGCGATGTCGGACATGCCGAGCCGGGTAACAGGGATCTGCTGATCAGCCAGCGCGGCCTCGGCGTGCACGCTCCACTTCTCCGTCGTGGAGATGATCATGCGACGGGTGAAGCCGCCCTTGCCGGAGGCAGTGAAGAAGGAGTCGATGTCCTCCTTCTGGAGCGTATGGCTGGGGTCGTAGAACTTGCACTGGATCGCGCAGAAGCCGCCGGTTTCCCGGTCCTGCGCAACCAGGTCGATGCCCGTGTCCCGCTTGTCGTGCTCGGTGCCCGGCCAGTCGGCCCACATCCACACCCGAGTGAACTGTTCGGTCCACTGGGGATCGGTGCTGAGGTACTGGAGCATGAGCTCCTCGAAGCGCGTACCGCGGTCGCGGCTTCCGTCGACGCCGTTACGGATCGCCTTGATGACGTCGTGCACCGTCGTGGTCGTGGCCACTGCGCCTCGTTCCCTCACAGCAAGCGGCCCGCTTGGCCGCGAGCCGGAACAATTTCCCCAGAGTCAACCAGGAACCCTACTGCCCTCTGCGGTATTGGAACCGAGCGTGGCTGATTCCGTACGGACAGGCAGGTTCAACGGCGCTATGGGGAGCGCTGGCGCCACCAAACCGGCCAACTGAGCAGAGGGCGTCAAGGCGCGTCGAGAGCCTATGTACAGGGCCTGCCGGATGAGCCCTCACCTTGCCAGGTCCGTGTCGTGCGGGTCGGCCAGCGGACCACTTTTCGAGCCACCTGTGCCACGGGTCGCCGTGGAGACGGAGCGAGGAGCGGAGCTCCATCGGTTGTTGTTTCGGCAATGGCCGCGCTATGGGGCCGTGAGACCTGGCTCAATGGGCACATGGAGATGGGTGAGCACTGGGTCTACCGGGCAAGGCCGAAGGAGTTGGGCGGTGCGGTTCGTCAGGTCGAGATCGTGCGAGTGGGTGGGCGTGGTAGGAGCGATTCGCTCCACGTGCGTTTCCTCGACGGTGACGATGCCGGACTGCAGGAGTGGGTCGACGCGACGTCCCTCGTGGCGCGCTGGGAGGACGTCGAGGCGTTTCGTGCGGACGACACGAGCGAGTTCGCTCTGGCCGAGGCGTCACGGCACATGCGGGGAAGCGCCGACTTCGAGGCCGCACGGTTGATCCTCGGGTTCGTCCGCCCGAAGAGCAAGCTGCGGCTGCAGCGCAGTGTCGCGGACGCTGGGATCCTGGAGATGGGCAGTCTCGACGGCAGCGCTCCCCTTGTGGGCATGGATCCCGTAGAGCTGCGAGGCGATCCGATGGTCTACGAGAACCGCCACGGCATGTGTCTGGCCGGGTGGCCGGTCACCGAGCGCATCGCGCGCCGTGTGGCCGGCCGTCTCGCCGAGGACATCCTTACCGGAGGTGGACCGCAGGCAGCAGGCCATCGATCAGGAGCGCACACAGTCCTCCTGGTACTCCTACAGCCGCCGGGACGACCGCAAGCTGGACGCGGAGGCGGCCGTCCTGCGGACCGTCCGTGAGTGGTGTGGTCAGGACAAGGCCGAGCGTTACGACGAGCTGGTCGCCCTGCGCGAGGAGGTCGTCCGGCTCGGGCAGCTCGTGGAGAAGTCGGTGAAGGCCCTACGTGACCGTGGGCACGGCGTCATCGCCTCCACCATTGAGCGCGGCCTTGGGGTCCATATCTCCAGCCTTGGTCCAGACGTTCGTCGCTGAAGCCGCGCCACCGTTCCGGCTCCGGCTTGGTCGGTTCGGCCTCCGCCTTAGGTTCTTCCTTCTTCGGTGGTTTTTCCTTCTCCGGCCGCTGTGGGTGCCAGCCGTCGAGGAAGGGCCGTAGCTGGTCGCCCGTGGGTTCCGCGTGGAGGCTGTGGCCAGTCAGGCTCCTGCTGGCCACGGTCGGGTCAATCCGGTCGGCTTCCGCCTTCCACCACGTAGACCACTCGCGAAGCCGCTCGGCTTCGTGGCCGTCGTCCGAGGCGGAGGCGGCCTCATCGAGTGCGGCGCAGAAAGCCCGCATCTCCGCTGCCGCCCGCCATTGCGCCAGAGCGGTGCCGAACCGGTCGACCCGTACGGCGTCCACCGCCTTGACCGTCGCGACGCTGACCGCCGCTTCCCACTCCCGCCGCCTGCGCTCCTTCTTCTCAGCCTCCCGTCGGCGGTGCTCCTCTTCTTCCTGGGCCTCTCAGAGGCGGCGTTCCTCCTCCTGCCGTTCTCGCTCCTCCCGCTGACGCCGCTGTTCCGCCTCCCACGCCAGCCGGGCCGCGGCCGGAAGCGAGCGACCGCCCAGGTTCGAGCTGTTCGTCGCGGCCGTCGCCGTCGGTTATGCGGCGGGTTACACCACCGGTATCGGTAACGAGGCCCAGCAGGTGCTGGGCCTCGTGACGGTCACGGCGATGGGGTGGCTCTGGGAAAGGTGGCGGCGCTGACCGCCTTCCGCGACTGGTGATCCAGCCCCTTTCTGGTAGCCGGTCCCGATGAACTCCGGGGCCGGCTATCGGAGTTCGATCCTGGACGCGCCCTGTTGGGTGTCAGTGGTCGTTCCTATCGTGGAGGGATGGCAAATGGGGTGTGGCACACCGGATACGGCATAGAGATCAATCTGTCCCTGCCTGACCTCGGTCACCCGGACCGTCCCGATCTGCTCCAGGAGATTATTGCCAGCGTCTCCGAGCGCGACCCGCAGCTGCTCGAATGCCTGGCGCACCACGACAAGCGTGAGTGCCAGTCGGAGTCGGGCGGCAAATCGCCCTGGATGTTCATCCGCCGAGGGCGCGTGGGTGGCCGGCGACCGCTCGTCGCCTCGCACCTGCCGATCACGCACAAGGCGACGCCGGAGGAGAGTGCCCAGCACAAGGCCACCAAGGAGCGGATCGTCGAGACCGCCGGGCGTCACGGCCTGGACGCCGAGGCCGAGGTTCCCATCGGCAACCGGCGCAGCGTCTCGGACGCCGTCGTCGTCGGTCCCGGCGGCATACGGATCGGCTGGGAGATCCAGTACCACCACCTCAGTCCCAGCAGCGTCCACCGGCGCTCGGTCAACGCCGTGGAGCACGGCATCACTCCCCTCTGGGTGGCGAAGGACCGGACGGCCTCCTTGATCGACCGCGCTCCGTGGGCGCGGGTCGACGACATGCCGTGGAAGGACATCGCCGACGGCAAGGAGATGGTGATCCGCGGCGGGTACCGGCACCTCGAAGTCTGGAAGTGCGTAGTGAGCAGCGAGCGCCACTGCCTCATCAGCGAGGGCGCCGGCCACTGTGGCGCGATTCACGCGGACTGGTTCGTGCCCGCGCTGTGCCTCCCGGAGAAGAAGGCGGTCTTCATCGAGGACCTGGTCCTGCGGAGCGCGACGGGCGAGAGCGTCCCGGTCTACGTGCCCAACCGAGGAAGCGGGCGCGCCGGCCGGCACATGTGGGTTTCGGCCGAGGACCGCGCGCTGTGGCAGGAGCTCATCGGTGATAAGACGCCTCTCCCTGCG
The DNA here is from genome assembly GCF_002192455.1 of Streptomyces albireticuli. Taxonomy (NCBI): domain Bacteria; kingdom Bacillati; phylum Actinomycetota; class Actinomycetes; order Kitasatosporales; family Streptomycetaceae; genus Streptomyces; species Streptomyces albireticuli. Next base: position 3,660,984 of record NZ_CP021744.1, on the reverse strand, counting down.
GCCCCGGTCGAAGAGGAAGACGACCTGATCACGTTCGCCGAGCAGGAGATCGACCGCAGCTGCCGAGCGGGGGAGGAGGGCTGGTTCGTCAGCGACGGCCGACCTGTTCGCGATCTCGACCAGCCGACCGGCGGCTTCGCGCTTCCCCGCATGCCGGTCCAGCGGTCCCGCGACCCGATGCGGATCACCACCGTGGAACGCGCCGCCGCCGCCTCCGCCGCGCTGGGGTGCCCGCCGTGGGAGCTCGGGTTGTGCGCCGGTTGCGGCCAGCTGATGCGGCGCTACGGGCGGAACGCCGCCATGTACTGCAACGTGTGCCGGGCCGTCCTCAACGGGCGCTAGCCGGGAAGTACAACCAAAACTGCAACCACACAACGACGAAGGTCCCGACCGCTGTGCGGTCGGGACCTTCGTTTCGGCTGGTCAGCCGTGGCGGAGGATACGAGATTCGAACTCGTGAGGGGTTGCCCCCAACACGCTTTCCAAGCGTGCGCCCTAGGCCTCTAGGCGAATCCTCCGCCGCAAACAATACAAGACTCGAAGGGGTGCTCGCGAACGCCTTCCGCCGAGGTGGGGCCGGGGGAGGTGCCGAGGGGGTCCGGGGCGGGGGAGGGGGCACGAGCACCGGCCGGGATCCGCTAGGCTGAGGGCAAGCCCCTCACGTGGCGCTATCTCACCCAACTCCCCCAGGGCCGGAAGGCAGCAAGGGTAAGTGGGCTCTGGCGGGTGCGTGGGGGGCCCTTGTGTTTCCTGGGCCAGGCGCGGGTCGGCCCCGTCCGGGCGGGGGACGCGGTCGCCGGGGTTCGCGGAGGATCTGTCCGGGGCCGCCGGAGCCCCCGGGGGCTCGCGGAGGGGTCCGTGGGGGCGTGCGGAAGGCCCCTTGAGCTGTGATCGAGACCACTTGTCAGTGGGGCCCGATATCGTCGTAGGTGTGTCGTCCCTCGCGCTCTATCGCCGCTACCGTCCCGAGTCCTTCGCCGAGGTCATCGGTCAGGAGCATGTCACCGCCCCGTTGCAGCAGGCGCTGCGTAACAACAGGGTCAATCACGCGTACCTGTTCAGCGGGCCGCGCGGCTGCGGAAAGACGACCAGCGCCCGCATCCTCGCCCGCTGTCTGAACTGCGAGCAGGGCCCCACGCCCACGCCCTGCGGCGAGTGCCAGTCCTGCATCGACCTCGCGCGCAACGGCCGCGGCTCCATCGACGTCATCGAGATCGACGCGGCCTCCCACGGTGGTGTGGACGACGCCCGTGACCTGCGGGAGAAGGCCTTCTTCGGCCCCGCCTCCAGCCGCTACAAGATCTACATCATCGACGAGGCCCACATGGTCACCTCGGCGGGCTTCAACGCCCTGCTGAAGGTCGTCGAGGAGCCGCCGGAGCATCTCAAGTTCATCTTCGCGACCACCGAGCCCGAGAAGGTCATCGGCACCATCCGGTCGCGTACGCACCACTACCCCTTCCGCCTCGTGCCGCCCGGCACCCTGCGGGAGTACCTCGGCGAGGTCTGCGGCCAGGAGAAGATCCCGGTCGAGGACGGCGTCCTGCCGCTCGTCGTGCGCGCCGGCGCCGGCTCCGTCCGTGACTCGATGTCCGTCATGGACCAGCTCCTCGCCGGCGCCGCCGAGGGCGGTGTGACATACGCCATGGCGACGTCCCTCCTCGGCTACACCGACGGCTCTCTCCTCGACGCCGTCGTCGACGCCTTCGCCGCGAGCGACGGCGCCGCCGCCTTCGAGGTCGTCGACCGCGTGATCGAGGGCGGCAACGACCCCCGTCGCTTCGTCGCCGACCTCCTGGAGCGCCTGCGCGACCTGGTGATCCTCGCCGCGGTCCCCGACGCCGTCGAGAAGGGCCTCATCGACGCCCCCGCCGACCTCGTCGAGCGCATGCAGGCCCAGGCCTCCGTCTTCGGCGCCGCCGAGCTCAGCCGCGCCGCGGACCTGGTCAACGAGGGCCTCACGGAGATGCGCGGCGCCACGTCCCCGCGCCTCCAGCTGGAGCTCATCTGCGCCCGCGTCCTGCTCCCGGCCGCCTTCGACGACGAGCGCTCCGTGCGCGCCCGTCTCGACAAGCTGGAGCGCGGCGCCCTCGCGGCCGGCGCCGGCGTGGTGACGGCGCCCATGACCCCGCCCGCCGGTTACGCCCCGGCGGGCCACGGCCCGGCCCCCGCCGCCGGGTACGCCCCCGGGCCCGGCGCCCACACCGCCCCCGCCCCGCAGGCCGCTCCCGCCGCGCCCGTGGCGCCCCCCTCCGGGCTCTCCGGCGCCGCCGCGGCCCGTGCCGCCGTCTCGGGCACCCCCGCCCCGGCCGCCGCCTCCGGTGCCCCGCAGTCCGGTGCCTGGCCCGCCGCGGCCGCCCCGGCGAGCGCACCCGCCCCCGCACCCGCTCCGGCACAGGCCCCGGCGGCCCCGGCCCCCGCGCCCGCCGCGGGCGCCTGGCCCACCGCCGCGGCCCCCGGCTCCGGCCAAGGCGGTGCCGCGTCCAAGGCCGCCGGTGCCTGGCCGTCCGCCGCCACCCCGGGCCAGGGCCCCGCCGCCCCGGCCCAGCCCGCGCCCACCGGCTCGTACGCCCAGCCGCCGGCCCAGGCCGCCGCGGCCCCCATCGGCGACGCCTCCTACGTGCGCCAGATGTGGCCGAACATCCTGGAAGCCGTCAAGAACCGCCGCCGCTTCACCTGGATCGTCCTCAGCCAGAACGCCGACGTGGTCGGCTTCGACGGCACCACGCTCCAGATCGGCTTCGCCAACCCCGGAGCCCGCGACTCCTTCGCCAACAGCGGCAGTGAGGACGTCCTCCGCCAGGCCGTCGGCGACGTCATGAACGGCGCGCAGTGGAAGATCGACCTCGTCGTGGCCCCGGCCGGCGCCCCGGCCGGCGGCGGGTTCTCCGGTGGCGGCGGTGGCGGCTTCGGCGGTGCGAGCGCCCCCGGCGGCGGCTTCGGCGGGGCCCCCGCGAGCGCCCCCGCCCAGGGCGGCTACGGCACCGGCACCCCCGGTGGCTTCGGTGGTGGTGGGGCCGGCAGCGCCCCGGCCGCCCCCAGCGCCCCGCAGGCGCGCGCGGCCGCCGGGCCGCCGCAGGGGGCCACCCCGGCGCCCGAGCCCCGGCAGGCCCCGCCCGCGCCCTCCCAGGCGTACCGCGAGCCCGAGCCGCCGCCGGTCGCCCCCGAGGACGACATGCCCGCCGAGGACGATCCCGACCTCGTCGACTCCGCCCTGACCGGGCACGACCTCATCGTCCGCGAGCTGGGCGCGACCGTCATCGAAGAGACCGCCAACGAGTAGGCGGGAGCAGCGCCGGGGCGCCCGTGGACCGTCCGGTCCCGCTCGGAGAAGCAGGGCCGGGGTGCCCGTACACCGCCCGGATCCCGTTCCGGGGAGCAGGGCCGGGCTGCCCGTACACCCCCCGGATCCTGTGCCGAAGGGCAGCGCCGGGGCGCCCGTACGCCCCGTGCCCGCCCCTCCGCACACCCGGCCGTACGAGTAGCCGTACGGCCGCGTTCCGCGCGTGTTCGGTACGGATTCCGCCCCCGTTCCGGATGCGCCGCGTACGCCCCCAGGCGCCTACCGGACTTCTTCCCCCGGCATGGGGCGCGCCGCCCGGTGAGCACGTAGGCTCGGGCTACCGAGACATCGTCGTCGACAGCCAGGAGCGAAACCGTGATCCCCGGTGGTGGCCAGCCCAACATGCAGCAGCTGCTCCAGCAGGCCCAGAAGATGCAGCAGGACCTCGCGGCGGCCCAGGAAGAGCTCGCGCGCACCCCTGTCGAGGGCACCGCGGGCGGCGGCCTCGTCAAGGCGACCGTCACCGGCGCCGGCGAGCTCCAGGCCCTGGTGATCGACCCCAAGGCCGTGGACCCCGAGGACACCGAGACCCTCGCGGACCTCGTGGTCGCCGCCGTGCGTGACGCCAACGCCACCGCTCAGCAGCTCCAGCAGCAGAAGCTCGGCCCGCTCGCGCAGGGCCTGGGCGGCGGTATCCCGGGCCTGCCCTTCTAGCAGGCCGGGCCGCCGGGCGCGAAGCCCCGGCGGCGGTGCGGCACCGGCGGACCGCGCGTGACCACGGCGGACCGCGACAACGACAGACAGAGACAGAAGGAGCATTCGATCCGTGTATGAAGGCGTGGTCCAGGACCTCATCGACGAACTGGGCAGGCTGCCCGGCGTCGGTCCCAAGAGCGCGCAGCGGATCGCCTTCCACATCCTCCAGGCCGAGCCGGCCGACGTCCGCCGGCTCGCCCACGCGCTGACCGAGGTCAAGGCGAAGGTCCGTTTCTGCGCGGTCTGCGGCAACGTCGCTCAGGACGAGCGCTGCCGCGTCTGCCTCGACCCGCGCCGCGACCCCGCCGTCATCTGTGTGGTGGAGGAGTCCAAGGACGTCGTCGCGATCGAGCGGACCCGCGAGTTCCGCGGCCGCTACCACGTACTCGGCGGGGCCATCAGCCCCATCGAGGGTGTCGGCCCGGACGATCTGCGCATCCGTGAGCTGCTCACCCGGCTCGCGGACGGCACCGTCACCGAGCTGATCCTCGCCACAGACCCCAACCTGGAGGGAGAGGCCACCGCCACGTACCTCGCGCGCATGGTGAAGCCCATGGGTTTGAAGGTCACGCGGCTGGCCAGTGGTCTGCCTGTGGGTGGAGATCTTGAATACGCCGACGAGGTCACGCTCGGGCGTGCCTTCGAAGGGAGACGACTTCTCGATGTCTGACGCAACGCTCCATGACGCCAAGCGCGATCCCGACGACTTCTCCGTCCAGATCGCGGACTCGATCGAGAGCTTCATCGTCGCGGTCGCCGAGGTGTCCCGCGGCGACGAGCCCGACAGCGCCGTGCCCTTCCTGCTGCTGGAGGTCTCCCAGCTCCTCCTCACCGGCGGCCGGCTCGGCGCGCACGAGGACTTCCTCCCCGACGAGCGGTACGAGCCGGACGTCGGCCCCGAGCCCGACGTCGACGAGCTGCGCGAGCGGTTCGCCGTGATGCTCGACCCGGTGGACGTCTACTCCGAGGTCTTCGACCCGTACGTGCCGCGCAGCGCGCCCGTCGCCTGCCGGATCTCCGACGACCTCGCCGACATCATCACGGACCTGCGCCACGGCATGGCGCACTACCGCGACGGCCGGGTCAGCGAGGCCCTGTGGTGGTGGCAGTTCTCCTACCTCTCCAACTGGGGCCCCACGGCCTCGGCCGCGCTGCGGGCCCTCCAGTCCCTGGTGGCGCACGTCCGCCTCGACCAGCCGCTGGACGAGCTCCAGGGCCTGGACACGGACTCCGCGGCCACGGAGGAGCAGCTGGCCGAGGAGGCCGGGAAGGTGATGGCGGCGGAGATCGCCGGACCGCTGGGCCTGCGGAGCGTGTGAGGCCGGGGCGGCCCGTACGGACCGCCCCGCACCCGTCGTGACCTGGATCACCTTCGTGAGTGCGGCCCGGGGAACAGGGCAGGGACCTCCCTGGAGCGGGCCGGATGTCTCACCATGCGATATCCGCGTGGCTGATTCCGGTCGCTCGTTAGACTGAGCCGACCGCATTACACATAGTTGCGAGGAGCGCACGTGGGCCTTGTCGTGCAGAAGTACGGAGGCTCCTCCGTTGCCGATGCCGAAGGCATCAAGCGGGTTGCCAAGCGAATCGTGGAAGCCAAGAAGAACGGCCACCGCGTGGTCGTCGTGGTTTCCGCGATGGGTGACACGACGGACGAGTTGATCGACCTCGCCGGGCAGGTTTCGCCGATCCCTGCCGGGCGCGAGTTCGACATGCTGCTGACCGCCGGAGAGCGCATCTCCATGGCGCTGCTGGCCATGGCGATCAAAAACCTCGGTCACGAGGCGCAGTCGTTCACGGGCAGCCAGGCCGGGGTCATCACCGACTCGGTCCACAACAAAGCGCGGATCATCGACGTCACGCCGGGCCGGATCCAGCAGTCCGTCGACGCGGGCAACATCGCGATCGTGGCCGGTTTCCAGGGTGTGTCCCAGGACAAGAAGGACATCACCACCCTGGGCCGGGGCGGCAGCGACACCACCGCCGTCGCGCTCGCCGCCGCGCTGAACGCCGAGGTGTGCGAGATCTACACCGACGTCGACGGGGTCTTCACCGCCGATCCGCGGGTCGTGAAGAAGGCCCGCAAGATCGACTGGATCTCGTTCGAGGACATGCTGGAGCTGGCGAGCTCCGGGTCCAAGGTGCTGCTGCACCGCTGCGTCGAGTACGCACGCCGTTACAACATCCCGATCCATGTGCGCTCGTCCTTCTCGGGGCTCCAGGGCACCTGGGTCAGCAACGAACCGCGAGGGGACCAGCCGATGGAGCAGGCGATCATTTCGGGTGTCGCCCACGACACGTCCGAGGCCAAGGTCACGGTCGTCGGGGTGCCGGACAAGCCGGGCGAGGCCGCGACGATCTTCCGCGCCATCTCGGACGCCGAGATCAACATCGACATGATCGTCCAGAACGTCTCGGCGGCCTCCACGGGCCTCACGGACATCTCCTTCACCCTCCCGAAGACCGAGGGCCGCAAGGCCATCGAGGCGCTGGAGAAGACGAAGGGACGCGTCGGCTTCGACTCGCTGCGCTACGACGACCAGATCGCGAAGATCTCCCTGGTCGGCGCGGGCATGAAGACCAACCCGGGTGTCACGGCGACCTTCTTCGAGGCGCTGTCCGACGCGGGCGTGAACATTGAGCTGATCTCCACCTCCGAGATCCGCATCTCGGTGGTCACGCGCGCCGACGACGCCAACGAGTCCGTGCGCGCCGTGCACACGGCCTTCGGCCTGGACAGCGAGAGCGACGAGGCGGTCGTTTACGGCGGCACCGGTCGATGACCGGCGGCTACGCGGCCCGTCCCGCTCCGGCGGGTACGGGCCGTAAGCCGACCCTCGCCGTGGTCGGCGCCACCGGCGCCGTGGGCACGGTCATGCTGGAGATCCTTTCCCAGCACGCGGACGTCTGGGGCGAGATCCGCCTCGTGGCGTCCGCCCGCTCGGCCGGCCGCACGCTGGCCGTCCGGGGTGTGGAGACCCCGGTCCTCGCACTGGCCGAGGAGGTCTTCGACGGGGTCGACGTCGCGATGTTCGACGTGCCCGACGAGGTCGCGGCGCGCTGGGCGCCGATCGCCACCGCCAAGGGCGTGGTGGTCGTGGACAACTCCGGGGCCTTCCGGATGGACCCGGACGTGCCGCTGGTGGTGCCCGAGGTCAACGCGCACGCGGCGCGGGTGCGGCCGCGCGGCATCATCTCCAACCCCAACTGCACCACGCTGTCGATGATCGTCGCGGTGGGCGCGCTGCACGCCGAGTTCGGGCTGAGCGGGCTCGTCGTCTCCTCGTACCAAGCCGCCTCGGGCGCGGGCAAGGCGGGCGTCGACACGCTGCGGGCGCAGCTCGCCGCCGTCGTCGGCGCCTCGCCGGGCACGGGCACGCAGCCGGGCGACCTCCGGCGGGCGGTCGGCGACGCCATGGGTCCCTTCCCGGCCCCGCTGGCGCTGAACGTCGTGCCCTGGGTGGGTTCGCCCCGGGAGGACGGCTGGTCCTCCGAGGAGCTGAAGATCCGGGACGAGTCCCGGAAGATCCTGGGGCTGCCGGGGCTCCCGGTGAGCGCGACCTGTGTGCGCGTACCGGTGATCACGACGCACTCGCTCTCCGTGCACGCGCGCTTCGAGAACGAGGTCTCGGTCGCCCAGGCGCACGAGATCCTGGCCAACGCCCCCGGTGTGGTGCTCGTCGACGACCCCGCCGAGGGGGAGTTCCCGACGCCTGCCGACGCGGTCGGCACGGACCCCACGTGGGTGGGGCGGGTGCGGCGCGCGCTGGACGATCCCAAGGCGCTGGAGTTCTTCGTCTGCGGTGACAACCTGCGCAAGGGCGCGGCCCTCAACACCGCCCAGATCGCTGAATTCGTGGCGGCGGAGCTGACCACTCCCTAATCTGGAGGTTCCGTGAAGGTCCTGTGATCAAGTCGTTGGTCCAGACCTCTTGAGCTGGGCAGATGGTGTGTTCGACTATCACTATCCGCCCCTCGTGACCGACGGCCGGAACCGGTGACCGAGCACGGGGCGTCTTTGCTGCCGTCTCTTGCGGCGGTGCCAAAACCGGGGCATTGAGGAAGAGCTGGTACGCATGAGGGCATATGACGCATCGTCACGCGGCGCATCGTCAAACGGGGTGCCTCGCGCGTACAACCCTGATGGGGGGAAGCGTGTCCAACAGGCGTGGCAGAGGTCATCAGCATCGCAACCGCCCCGAGGCGTGGCAGCAGCGCAGTGCGTCCGCGTCCCCGCGCGTCGGGCGGCATGCCGGTGATCGCCCCCTGGCCGACCACCCGCCCCGCCGCCCAGCTCCCGCCCCAGCGTGGGGACGCTGACGAGGCGATGGCAGCGGGCACCACAGTCGACCACCTCACCGAGACCTACCGCGCCCACTACCGGTCGTTGCTCGGCCTCGCCGCGCTGCTCCTCGACGACACCGCCTCCTGCGAGGACGTCGTCCAGGAAGCCTTCATACGGGTGCACTCCGCGCGCAACCGCGTCCGGGACCCGGAAAAGACCCTGGCCTATTTGAGGCAGACTGTCGTCAATCTGTCCCGCTCCGCGCTGCGCCGTCGCATCCTCGGGCTGAAGCTGCTGTCCAAGCCGATGCCCGACATGGCGAGCGCCGAGGAGGGCGCGTACGAACAGCTGGAGCGAGACCAATTGATCACTGCGATGCGCGGACTTCAGCGCCGCCAGCGCGAGGTCCTCGTCCTCCGCTACTTCGCCGACATGACCGAGGCCCAGGTCGCCGAGACCCTGGGCCTCTCCATCGGGTCGGTCAAGGCGTACGGCTCCCGCGGCATCGCGGCGCTGCGTGTCGCCATGGAGGCTCCGGCATGAACCAGCAGCACTCGGACGGCCGCCGTCCCGAGGACGGCTCGTCCGGCCCTTCCCGGCCCGGGGTGCCGGGCCTTTCGGGCGTGCCGGGTCCCTTCGGGCCGGGCGACGCCGCGGGGGGTTCAGGCTCCGCGGACCCCTCCTCCGGGCCCTCGGACCCCTTCGTCCCGTCTGACCCCTCCGGTTCCTCCGACCCTTCCGGGCCTGCCGGTCTGTCCGGTCCTGCTGACCTGGGTTCTGCCGGCCTGTCCAGCCTGTCCGGCGTCGACGAGCAGGCGCTGCGGCGCCTCTTCCAGGGCGCCGTCGAGGAGCTGGAGCCGTCCCCCGACGCCCTGGAGCAGCTGCGGCGCGCGGTCCCGGCGCGGCGCGCGCGCCGTCGGCAGGCCTTCATCGGCGCCGCGGCCGCGCTGATCCTCGGCGGCACGGCACTGCCCGCGCTCCTCCACGTCGCCTCCACCGACGACGGGGCCGACGAGCAGCGCACCACCACGGCCAGCAGCCGGCGCAGCGAGGACGAGGGCGGCGACGGCCGGGGCGACGGCCTCACCGAGGCCGGCCGCCCGGAGGAGAAGGACTCCGGCAGCCAGGACTCCCCGGGCGAGGAGCGCAAGGAGGAGAGCCGCAGGGGCAATGAGCCCAAGCCCTCGGGCACCCCGTCCAGCAGCCTGCCCGACCCCACGAACACCTTCGCCGCGGTCTCCCCGACCTGCGACCGCGACCAGCTCGGCCAGGGCGCCGGCACCGTCGGCGCCGCCGACCGGGACGGCCGTGTCTACGGCGCCTTCCGTGTCGTCAACGTCTCCCGCACCGTCTGTACGGTCGCGGGGCCCGGCACCGTCGCCGCCAGCGCGCGCGGCAGCGCGGAGCCCTCCCGGGTCTCCGTCGTGGACCACACCCAGGGCGACGCCGCGACCGGGCTGCCCAGCCCCGCCGTCGAGCCCAGCGAGGTGATCCTCCAGCCCGGCCAGGCCTACGAGGTGAAGTTCGCCTGGATACCCTCGTCCGACGGCGGGACGAACGGCTGCGCGAAGAACACCGGCCCCGCCAGCCCCGCCCCGAGCGCGAGCGCGGCCCCGGCCGCCGGCGCCGCCGCCGAGCAGACGCCCGGCGTGACGGAGAACACCCCGCCGCCCAAGCCGCCCGGGAGCGTCGTGGTCAGCCACACCCCGGACGTCGGCGAGCCCGCCATAGCGGACGCCAAGATCGACGACGCCTGCGCCGGAACGGTTTACCGCACGGGCCCCATGGCCGTCCCCGCGAGGTAGCCGGAGACGGGCCGGCCCGGCGCTCCGAGGTGCGCGTGGGTTGCGGGTTCGGGCCGTAGGGGCTTCAGGTTCTGGACATGCGGGTTCCCTCCGTGGGCCGTGCCGGTTCCCGCCGGGTCCCCGCACTGACCGCACCGGCTTCCCGCTCCGGACTGTCGGGCTCCCCGCCTCGGGCCACGTCGGCTCGGCCGCGGTCAGATCGGCTCGGCTCCCGGCCACGTCGGCCCGGCCTCTCCGGGGCACGTCGGCCCGGCCTCTCGGGCACGTCGGCGCAGCCTCCCGGCCGCACCGTTCCGCGTTCCCGGCCTGTGGCGGGGCGGTAGGGAGCCGCCCGGTGCGGAGGCCGCGCGGAGAGGCCCGTACCGTGGTGGTGTGTATCGGTTCCTGCTGACTTCCCGCTGGTGGGCGATCAACGTCTTCGCCGTGCTGTCCATCCCCGTCTGCCTGTTCATGGGCAGTTGGCAGCTCAGCCGCTTCGAAACGCGTGTGGACTCGCACCGCGAGCAGCAGACGCAGGCCGACGAGGCCAAGTCGGCCGCCGCCGAGCCGCTGCGCGAGCTGTTGCCGGTGAGCACCGAGACCTCCGGCCGCCGCGCCACCGTCACCGGCCGCTACGACCCCGGGCATCAGCTGCTCGTCCCGAACCGCAGCCTGGACGACCGCCAGGGCTTCTACGTCCTGACGCCGCTGCGCACGGACGACGGCAAGGCCATCCCGGTCGTCCGCGGCTGGCTGCCGGGCGACGCCGACTCCAAGGCCGACACCGCCGCCGTGCCCGCCCCGCCGAAGGGGAACGTCTCCGTCGTCGGCTCCCTCCAGGCCTCGGAGAGCCCTGCCTCCAAGGGCGTACGGTCGGCCGGCGGGCTGCCCGAGGGCCAGCTCGGCGTCATCAGCGCGGCCTCCCTGGTCAACGTCCTGCCGTACGAGGTGTACGACGCGTGGCTGACCGCGCCCAAGGCGGAGGGCGCCCTGACCCCGGTGCCGCCGGCCGCCGCCCCCAACAGCGGCCTGGACCTCAAGGCCTTCCAGAACCTCGGCTACACCGGCGAGTGGTTCGTCTTCGCGGGCTTCGTCCTCTTCATGTGGTTCCGGCTCTTCCGCCGGGAGGTCGAGGCGGCCAAGGACCTGGCCCTCGGCATCACCCCGGACCAGCCGGAGGGTGCCGAGGTCCCGAAGCCGAAGCGGGCCGAGGACCGGGAAGCCTCTGAGGCGGCGGCTTCCGAAGCGGCGGTCTCCGAAGCGGCCGAGGCCCCGGAAGGCGCCAAGCAGCCGTAGGGACTCGTGGGGGCCGGAGCCCGGCCCCCAAGCCTGTAAGGCGAGAGGGCCAGGGGCCCAGAGCCCGGGGCCAGATCCTTGGCCTACGGACCTACGGACCTACGGACCTACGGACCTACGGACCTACGGACCTACGGACCTACGGCCCTACGCGGGCCTACGCGGGCCTACGCGGGCCTACGCGCCTGCGACGTCCGCGGGGCGGGAGGCCACCGCGCGTCACCGACCGGCGCCCAGGTGCCGCTCCGCGAAGGCGATCTCCAGCCGGAGCTGCTTGACCCGCTCCTCCACCACCAGGGAGCCGTGCCCCGCGTCGTAGCGGTAGACCTCCAGGGGGTGGTCCCGCTGCTCCAGCCGCTCGACGTAGTTCTCCACCTGCCGGATGGGACAGCGCGGGTCGTTCATCCCGGCCGAGATGTAGACCGGCGCGCGCACCTCGTCGACGTACGTCAGCGGTGACGAGGCGGCGAAGCGGTCCGGGACCTCCTCCGGGGTGCCGCCCAGCAGCGTGCGGTCGAGGGCCTTCAGGGCCTCCATCTCGTCGTGGTAGGCCGTCACATAGTCGGCGACGGGCACGGCCGCCAGGCCCAGCGCCCAGGCGTCCGGCTGGGTGCCGAGCCCCAGCAGCGTCAGATAGCCGCCCCACGAGCCGCCGGCCAGCACGAGCCGCTCCGGGTCCGCGAGCCCGGACGCGACGGCCCAGTCCCGGACCGCCGCGATGTCCTCCAGCTCGATCAGGCCGACCCGGTGCTTGAGGGCGTCCGTCCACGCCCTGCCGTAGCCGGTCGAGCCCCGGTAGTTGACGCGCACGACCGCGAAGCCGTGGTCCACCCAGGCCGCCGGGCCGGCGGCGAAGGCGTCGCTGTCGTGCCAGGTCGGGCCGCCGTGGATGTCGAAGACGGTCGGGAAGGGGCCTTCGCCCGCCGGCTTCTGCACCAGGGCGTGCACCTTGCCGCCGGGTCCGTCCACCCACGCGTCGCTCACCGGCACCGAGTCCGGGGCCCGGCCCACGCCGCCGGGCGCCGGCGGCGGGTCCAGCACGACCTGCCCGGTCGTGGACCGCACGACGGGGGCCTTGGCGGCCGAGGACCACAGGAACTCCACCGTCCCGTCGGGGCGGGCCAGGGCGCCGGAGACGGTGCCTTCCGGGGTGTCCACGCGGGACAGGGTGCCGTCGGCCAGGTCGTACCGCCAGAGCTCGCTGCGGGCCTGGAAGCTGTGCTCGATCAGGAGCGCGGACGCGTCCGGATACCAGTCGGCGTCCAGGTCGCCGGGCAGGTCGATGGCGAGGGCCGTCTCCTCGCCCGTCGCGGCGTCCCACAGCATGGGCTCCCAGCGGCCGCGCCGCTGGTGCCCGACGAGCAGCCGGGAGTCGCCGTCGACCGGGGCGAAGCCCATCGCGGCGAGGCCGAGCTCCTCGGTGCCGCCCCGGGTGTCGTCGAGCTCGGCGACGGTGGTGCCGTCAGTACGGACGATCCGGATCGCCGAGTGCATGGCGTCGCCGTGTTCGGTGTGCTCGATCGCGATCAGGGTGCCGTCGTGGGAGAGGCCGCCGACGCCGGCGGACTCCTCATGGCGGTAGATCTCCACGGGCCGGCCGCCCGGCGGTGCGACGTGGACGGTCGAGCCGCCCTCGTCCGTGGACCGGCCGACGACCGCCGTGCCGTCCCGGCCCAGGGCCAGGCCGCCGGGGTAGGAGGGGTCGAGACCGGGCGTCGCCGGCTCGTCCGGCCCGCCGTGGAAGGGCTGGCGCATCCACACGCCGAACTCGTCGCCGTCCTTGTCGGAGAACCACCAGATCCATTCGCCGTCCGGCGACAGCAGCCCGCCCGTCGTGCCGTTCGGCCGGTCGGTCGCCTGGCGCTGCTCGCCCGTCGCGCGGTCCCAGGCGTAGAGCTCGAAGGTGCCCGTCACGTTCGAGACGAACAGCGAGCGGTCCGGGGCGTCCTCCGCCCACTTCGGCAGCCCCACCCGCGGCGCCCGGAAGCGCTTCTCCCAGTCCGGCATGGCCTCACTCGCCGCGCGCGACGCGCCCGCGCCGGCCTCCGCGGCCCCGTCACTCAGCTTGGACCCGTTGCTCTCAGTCATGGCCCCATTCTGCGCCGCCGGACCGACAACGTGTCGAGGAGTCCCCCAGCCTGTGGATAACTCGGCCGGGAGGCCGCGGCCCGCCCGGACCGTGCCGCTACGAGCGGTCGGCCGGGGCGGCCGCCGTGAGCCGGGCACCGGCCTCGTCGTCGAACCCCTCCAGGAAGGCGGTCAGAGTGTCGGTGAGGTGCGTGAGCGACCGGACGTCGAAGAGGACGGGCTGGTAGCCCGGGATGCGGTCACGCGCCCCGATCATGTCCCGGACGTCCAGGTCGCGGACCTCGCACCGGTCCAGCGCGCCGAGCTCCCCGTAGGAGGACAGCAGGCCGGCGCCGAACGCCTTGACCTCCCCGGCCTCCCGCATGACACCGAATTCGAGCGTGAACCAGTAGACCCGGCTCAGCAGAGCCATGGCCTCCGGCGTGCGGAGCCGCAGCGCGGTGCGCCCGAACAGCCGGTAGAGGCCGGCGATGCGCGGGGACGTCAGATGGATGCCGTGACCGAAGACATCGTGGATCACATCCGGCTCAGGGGTGTACAGCGGTATCGCGGGGTGGCGGACGAACTGCACGGCGTGGAAGTACCCGCGGGCCATCGCACCGAGGAAGCGCCGGCTCTCCACGAACCCGCCGGCCAGCGTGAACGCGAACCCCGTCCGGGGCCTCAGCTCCGCCGAGACCTCCGCGTGCTGCGGCACGCGGTCCGCGGGGACCGGGGCGTCCGCACCGGCCTCGAGGACGTCCCGGCACGCGTGCCGCCGATGCGCGGTGGTCAGCGCCGAGTGGACCGTACGCCAGGTCGCGTGCTCGGCCTCGCTGTACGTGACCGGGGGCGAGGGGTCCCCGACACGGTGGCCCCGGGCCGCCCGGACCAGCCTTCCCCGCCGCTCCAGATAGCGGCTGTCACAGAGCCCCGGATGCTGCCCGACGGTCCCCGTCCGCCCGTCCGTGGTCACCGGCGTGCGCGCCCAGACATCATTCATGACACACAAGGTGCCCACGTGAATTCGAACAGTAACCGCACGCGGTGCCTCTCGTCCTGCCCCGCGCCCCTCTTGTCGGTCGGGGAACCGCGACGGAAGTCCACGTCGAATGCCCCGCCGAGGACGGCCCGGAAGTCCTGACGGAAACTCGCTGGTCGTCATGACCCCGGCATCGGGCGGGATGTGACCCCGTGTTGCGGAGGAGCGGCTCGCGGCAGCCGTCAAAGTGCCGTAGACGCATGAGGATTTGGCAGTACGCGACCGATAGCGTGGATATGAGTGCGTCTACCATGAAATGAGGCGCGGAGACATGCGACAAGGCAACACCTCGGGGCCCGGCCGGGTGCCCGTCGCGTACGCGCTGTTCGGCAACCACCGGACGCTCGTTCTGGGAATCCTGGCGACGCTCGCCGGGGCCGTCGGCACCGTCGGAAGCATTTCCGGCGACGCTGGAGCACTCGACATCCTCGGCTTCATCGCCATCGGAGCAGCGGGACTCGCACTCGCGGTGGGATACGCAGTGGCCCTCTCGAAGCGCCCGCACGCCACCCCGCGGCGCCGCTGAGCCGGGCGGGGTCGCTGTTGCCAGTGGCTTCCGGTATCAATCGATATGGAAGCAATCGTTGACCACTGGGGTAGGGGAGCAAGTGACCGATCAGCCGGTATTCGTTCTGGGGAACGATCTACAGGCTCTGGAGCTGGCCGGATTCGAGACCGAGGCAGAGTTCCAGGAGCTTCTCGCACGCCATCCGAGGGTGCTGGATTTCGGCTCGCTGTCCGACGGCCAGCCGTTGCGGCTGGTG
The DNA here is from genome assembly GCF_002192455.1 of Streptomyces albireticuli. Lineage (NCBI taxonomy): Bacteria > Bacillati > Actinomycetota > Actinomycetes > Kitasatosporales > Streptomycetaceae > Streptomyces > Streptomyces albireticuli. The sequence continues at coordinate 3,645,707 of NZ_CP021744.1, read as the reverse complement.
CTGGTGGCACGGGAGATGGGTGTTCCGACGAGCGCGGAGAACGGTCCGACGTACTGGCTGGACCACCTCTTCGTCGACGCCGACGGGGTGCCCACCCTCGTGGAGGTCAAGCGGGCGAACGATACGCGCATCCGGCGTGAGGTGGTGGGGCAGATGCTCGACTACGCCGCGAACGGGGCGCGTTACTGGCCTGGAGCGCTGCTCCAGCGCTCTTTCGAGGAAACCTGCGTCGCAGACGGCCGATCCCTGGAAGAGGCGTACGGGGAACTGCTCGGTGACCGCTCCCCGGAAGACTTCTGGTCGACGGTCGAGGAACGGCTGGCCGTCGGACAGATGCGGCTGCTGTTCGTCGCGGACCGGATCCCGCTGGAGCTGAGAGCGATCGTCGAATTCCTGAACCGGCAGATGCGGCAGACCGACGTCTACGCGGTCGAACTGACCCAGTACCGAGGCGACGGAGACCTCCGCGTCCTTGTACCCCGTATCCACGGGGAGGTCGCCACGGCGGCGAAGTCCCCTTCCGGCCGCCGCTCCACGCAGAGGACCACGCGCGCCGACATGGAAGCGGCGATGCGGGCCCGTCTTGCCCCGGCCTCCATGACGGCGGCGACGGCACTCCTCGATCACGCGGCCGCCAGGGGGCGGCTGGAGGGCGGTACGGCCAGGTATCCGAGCATGTCCGTCTACTATCCCGTCGCCGGCCGGCAGGTACCGATCTGGACGCTGTCCCTGTACACCAACCCCGCGAAGGAGGAACTCGCCTTCAGCTTCGGATCGATCAACCATCACCTCAGCCGCGAAGGCGCGGCCGCCTTCGCGAATTCCCTGCCGGCCGTTCCCGGCCTGGAGCAGAAACTGGAGGTGCAACGGGAGAAGGGCTACAACGGCTGGCCGTCGGTCTCGCTGACCGCCCTGGCCGCCGAGCCCGCAGCCGTGGAGGGGATCCTGTCCGCGATCCAGCAGCTCGTGGACGGCCAGGAGGCATTTGTCTGATCGGCTGAAGATGTGTCCCGGGTCACCCGCGGTTGCCCTCGATGCACTGGTGAAGGCCCGACGGTAGGGGAGTGAGCGCGGCGGGGTCCCGGCCCCGCTCTTCTTGATCCCCTCCACGTTCGCTCCCCAGGCATACCGAAAAACAGGTCAGGCCCGGTTCCTTCTGAGAAGGAACCGGGCCTGACCTGCTGTTTCAGCTGTCGGGGTGGCGGGATTTGAACCCACGACCTCTTCGTCCCGAACGAAGCGCGCTGCCAAGCTGCGCTACACCCCGATTGTCGCTTCAGGCCCTGCTTTCGCAGTCCCCGGCGCAACGAGCTCTACTTTAGCGGACCGGAGCCCAGAGGCGAAATCCGATTCCGGGGGCCGCGCAGGTGGGGGCGTATGCGGTCGAGCAGCACCAGGACGAGGGCCAGTCCGTAGAAGGCCAGGCCGAAGACGACGGCGTTGACGGCGATGCCCTCGTAGCCGTGGAGGTCCACGTCCAGGAAGGGGTACGGGTAGCGGCCCTCGGTCCCGGGGTCGAGGAGGGCGCCGCGGACCAGGGCGAAGGGGAGGTAGAGGAGGGGGTAGGCCAGCCACTGCCAGGCGTGGCGCAGGAGGAAGCCGCCGGGCGCGGTGAGCAGGAGCCAGTCGAGGGCGGCCGCGAGCGGGGTCACGGTGTGGAGGAGCTGGTTGGCGATCGACTCCAGGGGGGTGCGTTCGCTGGTCATGGAGAAGCCGCTGGAGTCGTTCGAGAGCACGAAGTGGAAGACCAGGCCCGTGATCGAGATGAAGAGCAGCGCCGCGCCCGTGATCCGCGGGGAGAGCGCGGGGCGCGCGGTCCAGGCGCGCTGGGCCGCCCAGGCGAAGGTGACCGCCACCAGGATGTTGGACTGGATCGTGAAGTAGCTGAAGAGCCGGCCGAGGTCGTCGGAGTCGACCGAGTCCAGGACGATGCCGGTGAGCGCCGCCAAGGCCACGAGCGCGCGGAAGGCCGCCGTGAAGGGGCGGCGGGCGGTCGGGACGACCGCGGACGCGGGAACGGCCGCCGTGGCGGGCGCAGTGTGCCGGTTTGCGGTGGAGGGGGTGGGTTCGAGCATCCCCCTACCGTACGGGTGTGCCCCAGGAACCCTCCGGGCCGGACGGGTGGCGGTGTTCCGCCGGGGGTGGAGGTGACGTCGGGCGCGTAGGGCTGAGCCCCCCGGGCGCCCGATGGGTGGCGATGGACGCGCGGGGCCCCGGGCCCCGGAGCCCCAGGACTCCGCCCCGGCCGGAAGATCTCCCCGGCCCGGACCGACCCAGCCCCCCCGCCGCTCAGTCCCGCGGCACGAGCGTAAGAAGAGTGGACTCCGGAGGACACGCGAAGCGGACCGGCGTGTAGCGGTTCGTGCCGCAGCCCGCCGAGACGTGGAGGTACGAGCGGTGGCCGCCGGCCTGGTGGGTGGAGAGGCCCTTCACCCGCTTGGTGTCGATGTCGCAGTTGGTGACCAGCGCCCCGTAGAAGGGGATGCAGAGCTGTCCGCCATGGGTGTGGCCCGCGAGGATCAGCGGGTAGCGGTCGGCCGTGAAGGCGTCGAGCACCCGGAGGTACGGGGCGTGCACGACGGCCAGGGAGAAGTCCGCGTCCTCCTGGGGGCCGCCGGTCACCTCCGCGTACCGGTCGCGCTTGATGTGGGGGTCGTCGAGGCCGGTGAGGGCGATGTCGTAGCCCTCGACCTTGAGGTTGCCGCGGGTGTTCGTGAGGTTGACCCAGCCCGCCGCGTCGAAGCCGTCGCGCAGCTCCTCCCAGGGGTTGTGGATCACACCGACCGCCGGGGCGTTGCCGTTCAGCCCGTGCCGGCCGCTGGCCTTCTCCATGAGGTAGCGGGCGGGGTTGCGCAGCTTCGGGCCGTAGTAGTCGTTCGAGCCGAAGACGTACGCGCCGGGGAACTCCATCAGCGGACCGAGCGCGTCCAGGGTCTCCGGGACGCCCTCGGGGTCGGAGAGGTTGTCGCCGGTGTTGATGACGAAGTCGGGGCGCAGGCCGGCCAGCGACTGGAGCCAGCGCTGCTTCTTCCGCTGGCCGCCGACCATGTGGATGTCCGAGACCTGGAGCACCCGCAGCGGCCGCATCCCCCGCGGCAGCACGGGGACCGTGATCCGTCGCAGGCGGAAGGAACGGACCTCGAAGCCGGCGGCGTAGGCGATGCCTGCCGCGCCGGCCGCCGTGATTCCCAGGGGTACTCCGTATCGCGCGCGCATGGTGCCCATGGTCGCAGACCGCCGGGGCACCGGTGACCCCGGTCCGTCTCCTCGGGTGACCCACGGGATGGCGGATGGGCCCCGAGGGCAGGGGAGTTGTCCGTAAGGAGGCCGCCCGCCCCGGCGCACCGGTCGTTAATGCGGCGCACTCCGCGTCCCGCAGTGCGAAGATTGCGGCATGACCACGCTCAAGTCCACGCTTCACGACGACCTCACGACCGCCATCAAGGCGCGTGACGAGCTGCGCTCCTCCACGCTCCGCCTCACGCTCTCCGCCATCGCCTACGAGGAGACCGCCGGCAAGACCTCTCGTGAGCTGTCCGACGAAGAGGTGCTGAAGGTCATCACCCGCGAGGCGAAGAAGCGCCGGGAGGCCGCCGAGGCGTTCGACAAGGGTGGCCGCGCCGAGTCCGCCGAGCGCGAGCGGGCCGAGGGCGAGGTCCTCGCCACCTACCTGCCGCAGCAGATGTCGGACGAGGAGCTGGCCGCCGTCGTCGCGGAGGCCGTCGCCGAGGCCAAGGCCGGCGGCGCCGAGGGCCCGCGCGCCATGGGCGCCGTCATGAAGATCCTGAAGCCGAAGGTGGCCGGCCGGGCCGAGGGCGGCCGGATCTCCGCCGAGGTGAAGAAGCTCCTCGCCGGCTGACACGATCCGCGGCGGGTACTACCCCCCGCCACGCCTGGTCGGCAGTCGGTAAGTAAAGGAATGAAGAGGGGGCGCCCGGACCGAACGGTCCGGGCGCCCCCTCTTCATTGTGCGGCCGAGGCCCGGCGGTCAGTTCCCGCCGACGATCCCCGGTCCCGGCGGCTGGTTCCGCTTGCCGCCGCCCTGCTTGTTGCCACCGGCGCCCGGCTTGCCCCGGCCGCGGCCCGAGCCCGCCTTCTCCGAGCCCTGCCCGCGGTCCGCGTCCGCCACCGGCACGGTGTCGAAGGACGGCGCGGGCTTGTCCTCCAGCGCGCCCGCCATGGCGTCGCGCCAGATCGGGCCCGGGGTGTCACCGCCGTAGACCTTGTCGTGGTAGACGCCGCCGATGCTGATGTTCTCCATCTCGACGTCCTTGCCGGGGCCGCCGACCCAGACCGCGCCGGCCATGTTCGGGGTGTAGCCGACGAACCAGGCTGCCTTACGGCCGTCCGTCGTACCCGTCTTGCCCGCGCTGTCCCGGCCGCCCAGACCGGCCTCCTTGCCCGTACCGTCCTCGACCACGCCCTTGAGCAGGGTGTTGACGGTGTCGGCGGTCTGCTCGGACATGGCGCGCGAGCACTGCGTCTTCGGCACGTTGATGCTCTTGCCGTTGGGCCCGGTCGCCGAGGTGATCAGGACCGGGGTGCAGTACTTGCCGCCGTTGGCGAAGGTGGCGTAGGCGGCCGCCATCCGCAGCGGGGACATGCCCTGCGTGCCGAGGGCGATCGACGGGACCTGGTCCATCTTCTTGCCGGAGGCCGGCTTGAGGCCCAGCTTCGACGCCATCTTGGTCACCGGGCAGGTGCCGGTGTCGCCGATCATCTGGATGAAGTAGGTGTTGACCGACTTCGCCGTGGCCTCCCGCATCCCGTACGGGCCGACCTCGCTCCGGTTCTCGTTGTTGACCATCTCGCCGCCGCCGTTGCGCCACGTGCCGTTGCACGTCTCGACCTCGTCCGGATAGGGCATCCGGAAGGGTGAGGAGTAGGTCTTGTTCGGCGAGAAACCCTCCTCCAGGGCAGCCGCCGCGAGGATCGGCTTGAAGGTCGAACCGGTCTGGAAGCCGTAGTTCGACCCGCCCTGCGCGTGGTCGGCGGAGAAGTTGATCTGTGTCTGGTTCTCACCGAAGCCGTACGGGCGGGACTGCCCCATGCCGAGCACCTTGCCGGAGCCGGGCTCGACGATCGATACCGCGGTGGCCACCGGATCGTTCTGGTAGACGTGATCGCTGATCGACTTCTGCACCGACTTCTGGGTCTGCGGGTCCAGGGTCGTGCGGATCGTCATGCCGCCCTCGTTCCACCGCTTGGCACGCGCCTCCTTGGTCTTGCCGAAGACGGGGTCCTGGAGGAAGGTCTCGCGGACGTAGTCGCAGAAGAAGCCCGCGCCGTCGACGGCCGTGATGCAGCCGCTCTTCGGTCGGGTGATCTTGAGCTTGAGCGGCTTGGCCTGGGCGGCGGTGGCCTCGGCCGGGGTGATGTTCTTCAGGTCGGCCATGCGCTGGAGCACGATGTTCCGGCGCTTGGTGGCCTCCTTCGGCGCGTTGACCGGGTCGAAGCGGCTCGGCGACTGGACGATGCCGGCCAGCAGCGCGGACTCCTCCAGTGTGAGGTCCTTGGCGCGCTTGCTGAAGTAGCGCTGCGCGGCGGCCTCCACCCCGTAGGACTGCTGCCCGAAGAAGGTGATGTTCAGGTAGTTGTTGAGGATTCTCTTCTTGCCCAGCTCCTTCTCGACCTGGATGGCGTACTTCAGCTCCTTGACCTTCCGGCCGAGGGTCTGCTGGGTGGCGACGGCGACCTTGTCCGGATCGTCGCCGGCCTCCTCCACGAAGATGTTCTTCACGTACTGCTGGGTGAGGGTGGACGCGCCCTCGGAGACGCCGCCGGACTGGGCGTTCTTGTTGACGGCGCGGAGTACGCCCTTGAGGTCGACCGCCCCGTGCTCGTAGAACCGCGCGTCCTCGATGGCGACGATCGCCTGCTGCATATAGGGGGAGATCTCGTTCAGGGGCACGACCGTGCGGTCACGGGAGTACACCTTGGCGATCTCGCCGCCCTTGGCGTCGAGGATGGTGGTGCGCTGACTGAGCGGTGGGGTCTTGAGGCTGGCGGGGATCTCGTCGAACCCCTCGACGGACTCCTTCGCCACGAGCCCGAAGGCGCCGACCGCAGGCAGGGCCAGCCCCGCCAGAACCGCTCCGGAGAGCACGCTGACACCGAGGAATTTCGCGGCCTGCCGGGTCTTGCTGTGACCCTCGCCCGAGCGCTTCTTAGCCATGGGGGGAAGCCTACGTTCTCATTCGGCGGACAGACGCCCGTGTGTTCGCCTACGCTGTTTCACGCCAGTCACTGCGGTGCCATTCGGCACCACCTTCGACCTCACTCTTGTGAGTGATGAGACGTGTCCGTATTGCCGTCTGTGTCACTCCATGCCCGTCGCGGCAAGGGTGAACTGCCCCGATATGCAGGGGTTGGTCGCTGATGTCGCCAGGTCACTCCGTTGGGTGATCTGCCGCGTACGCATAGTCCGTTCGGGCCATCCAAGATTGGGCCCGAAGGGGGTGTTGCCCCCTGTCCGCCTTCCGTAACGTCCTCAACTGGCAACGGTGAATATGCCGCTGCCGCCGTGGGGGAGCCTCGATTCGGGAGAGGACGGCGCCAGCATGGGCTGGGTAACCGACTGGAGTGCGCAGGCAGCCTGCCGCACTACCGATCCGGATGAACTATTCGTTCAGGGCGCAGCGCAGAACAGGGCCAAGGCGGTATGCACCGGGTGCCCGGTGCGCACCGAGTGCCTCGCGGACGCGCTGGACAACCGCGTGGAGTTCGGCGTGTGGGGCGGCATGACGGAGCGTGAGCGGCGTGCGCTGCTGCGCCGCCGCCCGACGGTGACCTCCTGGCGCAGGCTCCTGGAGACCGCCCGCACGGAATACGAGCGGGGCGCCGGCATCCTGCCGCTGGGCGACGAGGAGTACGGCGCGTACGCCGCGGTCGGCTGACCGGGCCCTTCGGGGGCGGACGGCGTCCCGGGCCGGCGGCGCGGACCGGCCGGGCCGGTCCAGGCCCGCTCCGGGCGCGGTGCCACCGCCCGGCGTCACTGCCCTGTGCCACCACCCGATCTCACGCCGGACCTCACTGCCCGGTGTCACCGTCCGACGTGCCCACGGCGTCGACGGTGCGCGCGGCGGTGCTCTCCACGGTCGCGGCAGCGGGCTGCGCGGCGAGCAGTTCGCCGATCGTCCGCAGTCCCGCCAGGTCGTGCACATCACCCGGCAGGGCGGTGACCTCCGCGACCGCGACCTCGGGGTGCAGAGCGGTGAAGCGGTCACGCGTGCGGCGCTCGCGTGCGAGCACCCGCATCCGCTCGGCGTGCAGCCGGAGCAGACCGGCGGTCAGCCGTGCGGTGGAGTCTCCTGGCGAGGCGGGCTGGGGGAGGCCCCTGCTCTCAGGAGTGCTTTCGGGAGTGCCCTCGGAAGGGTGCGGGACCGTGGGAGTGCCGGTGCCCGGGGCGTCAACGGTACGTGAGCCAGCTTGCCCGCTGTCACGATCCACAATGCCGCCGCCGCCAAGATTTTCTGACGTATCCGATGTACGCCTTGTATTCCCCGAGGTGTTCCCCGAGGCCGTCGCTTCCCCGGTCCCGCCGGCCCCTTCTCCCGGGGGCGCGGCCGGGGCCGGGACGCGGCCCGCGGGCTGTCCTCCGACGCCGTCCAGCAGCGCCTCCGCGGCGGCCAGCGCCCGGTCCGCGGGGAGCCGCGCGGCCCCGCTGCCGTGCACCCGGTTGAGCACCAGCCCCGCCAGCGGCATCCGTTCCGCGGCCAGCCGCTCCACGAAGTACGCCGCCTCGCGCAGGGCGTCCCGCTCCGGCGCCGCGACGACGAGGAAGGCCGTCCCGGGCGCCTGGAGCAGCCGGTACGTGGCGTCGGCGCGGGTACGGAATCCGCCGAACATGGTGTCCATCGCGGCCACGAAGGTTTGTACGTCACGCAGCAGCTGGGCACCCATCAGTTTGTTGAGGGGGCCGCTCATCACCGACATGCCGACGCCCAGGAACTTCATCCCCGCCCGGCCGCCCAGCTTCGCGGGGGCCATCAGCACCTTGATGAACTTCCCGTCCAGGAAGGACCCCAGGCGGCCCGGGGCGTCCAGGAAGTCCAGCGCGGAGCGGCTCGGCGGGGTGTCGACGACGATCAGGTCCCACTCGTCGCGGGCGCGGAGCTGGCCGAGCTTCTCCATGGCCATGTACTCCTGCGTGCCCGCGAAGCCGGCCGACAGGGACTGGTAGAAGGGGTTCTCCAGGATGGCGCGGGCACGCTCCGCGTCGGCGTGCGCTTCGACGATCTCGTCGAAGGTCCGCTTCATGTCGAGCATCATGGCGTGCAGCTCGCCGCCCGCGGAGGTGTCCGTCCCGGGGACCCGGCGCGGCACATTGTCCAGGGCGTCGATGCCTATCGACTGGGCGAGCCTGCGGGCCGGGTCGATGGTGAGGACGACGACCCTCCGCCCGCGCTCGGCCGCGCGGAGACCGAGCGCCGCCGCGGTCGTGGTCTTGCCGACGCCGCCCGAGCCGCAGCACACCACGATGCGGGTGCGGGGGTTGTCCAGTACGGGGTCGATGTCGAGGACGGCGGCCCTGTCGAGGCCGTTCCCCGGGTCCGGCAGGGTCAACGCGCCACTCCTTGCTTCCGCAGTTCCCGTGCCATGCGGTACAGCCCCGCCAGGTCCATGCCGTCGCCGAGCAGCTCCAGCTCGTACGTGGCCAGGCCGAGCCCGGCGATCTCGGTGCGGCCGCTGCGCTCCAGGGCGAGCCGCTCGGTGTGCTCGCGGGCCTGGGCCACCAGCGGGTCGACCAGCGACTCGGCGAGGCCCGTGTGACGGGCGCCGCCGAGACCCGTCCGCTCCAGGGCGTACCGGAGGGTCTCGGCGACCTCCGCGCGGGCGCCGTTCGCGGCGACCTCCACGGCGGCCTCGTCGAGGATCTCCGGGCGCACCATGTTGATCACGATGCCGCCCACCGGCAGCTGGGCCGCGCGCAGCTCCGCGATGCCGTCCACGGTCTCCTGCACCGGCATCTCCTCCAGGAGGGTCACCAAGTGCACCGCCGTCTCCGGCGACTTGAGCACCCGCATCACGGCCTGCGCCTGATTGTGGATGGGGCCGATCCGGGCCAGGCCGGCGACCTCGTCGTTGACGTTGAGGAAGCGGGTGATGCGGCCGGTGGGCGGCGCGTCCATGATCACGTGGTCGTAGACGAAACGGCCCGCGCGATCCTTACGGCGGACGGCTTCGCACGCCTTGCCCGTAAGGAGGACGTCCCGCAGGCCCGGGGCGATGGTCGTCGCGAAGTCGATCGCGCCGAGCTTCTTCAGCGCGCGCCCGGCGCTGCCGAGCTTGTAGAACATCTGGAGGTAGTCGAGGAGCGCCCGCTCGGCGTCGATCGCCAGGGCGAAGACCTCGCCACCGCCGCCCGGGGCGACGGCGATCCTGCGTTCCTCGTAGGGCAGCGCCTCGGTCTCGAAGAGCTGGGCGATGCCCTGCCGTCCTTCGACCTCGACCAGAAGGGTGCGTCTGCCCTCGGCGGCGAGGGCGAGCGCGAGGGCCGCGGCCACCGTGGTCTTGCCGGTTCCGCCCTTGCCGCTGACGACATGGAGCCTGCTCATGAATCGGAGCCTAACCAGTCGCCGACCGGGCTACGCACGAGGCTGCCGGTGTCAGGCATTACAGTCGGGCCCATGACCAAGTGGGAATACGCGACCGTGCCGCTGCTCGTACACGCGACCAAGCAGATTCTGGACACCTGGGGCGAGGACGGCTGGGAGCTCGTCCAGGTCGTTCCCGGCCCGAACAACCCGGAGCAGCTGGTGGCCTACCTCAAGCGGGAGAAGGCGTGAGCGCCGTCGAGGCCCGGCTGGCCGAGCTCGGCCTGACGCTGCCGGACGTCGTGCCGCCGCTGGCCGCCTACCAGCCGGCCGTGCGCAGTGGCGCGTACGTCTACACCGCGGGCCAGCTGCCGATGGTCAAGGGCTCCATCCCCGTGACCGGCAAGGTCGGTGCCGAGGTCAGCGCCGAGCAGGCCAAGGAGCTCGCGGGGATCTGCGCGCTCAACGGCCTGGCCGCGGTGAAGTCCGTCGTCGGTGACCTCGACAAGATCGTCCGGGTGGTGAAGGTCGTCGGCTTCGTCGCCTCCGCCCCGGACTTCACCGGCCAGCCGGGTGTCCTCAACGGCACCAGCGAGCTGCTGGGTGAGATCTTCGGCGAGAAGGGCGTGCACGCGCGCTCCGCCGTGGGTGTCGCGGTGCTGCCGCTGGACGCGCCGGTCGAGGTCGAGTTCCTGGTCGAGGTCCGGGACTGAGCCACCGGGGCGGCCGGTAAGGCCCGGTTCCCCTCGAACATCCGCGCGTGAGCGCATAGCATCCGGCCATGTCGACTTCGAACGGCCAGTGGTACCCGCCGGAGTGGCCGGACCGGATCAGAGCGCTCACGAACGGCGAGCTCCAGCCCGCGGCACCGCGCCGCGCGGCCACGGTACTGCTGCTCCGTGACGGGGCGGACGGCCCCGCCGTCCACATGCTGCGCAGACGCGCCTCCATGGCCTTCGCCGGAGGCGCGTACGCGTATCCGGGCGGCTCGGTCGACCCGCGGGACGCGCGCGACGTGCCCTGGGCCGGGCCCTCGCGCGAGCTGTGGGCCGCGCGCCTGGACGTGGACGCCGCCGTGGCCCAGGCCATCGTCTGCGCGGCCGTCCGGGAGACCTTCGAGGAGGCGGGCGTGCTGCTGGCCGGGCCCACGCCCGGCACCGTCGTCGCGGACACCACCGACGCCGGCTGGGAGGCCGACCGCGCCGCCCTGGTCAGCCGGGAGCTGGCCTTCGGCGACTTCCTCGACCGGCGCGGCCTGGTCCTGCGCAGCGACCTCCTCGGCGGCTGGGCCCGCTGGATCACCCCCGAGTTCGAGCCCCGCCGCTACGACACCTGGTTCTTCGTGGCCGCCCTCCCGGAGGGGCAGCGCACCCGCAACGCCTCCACGGAGGCCGACCGCGTCGAGTGGATCCGCCCGGCCGAGGCCGCGGCCGGCTACGACCGGGGCGAGCTGCTGATGATGCCGCCCACCATCTCCACGCTGCGGTCCCTCCTGCCTTACGGCTCGGTGGAGGAAGCCCTCGCCGCTGCGGGTGACCGGGATCTCACGCCCGTACTCGCGCGAGCGCGCCTCGTCGAGGGCGAGATCGTGCTGAGCTGGCCGGGGCACGACGAATTCACCAAGCACGTGGCCGCCCACCACACCGTCCCGGGACCCTCGGAGGCCGACTCATGACATCCGCGACCGATCTCCCCGGCCGGCCCCGCGAGGGCGCGCCCGGCGGTCCCGCGACCGCCCGGGCCACCTGCGTGCTCGCGCCCAACCCCTCCGCGATGACGCTCGACGGCACCAACACCTGGATCGTCGCCGAACCCGACTCCGACCTCGCTGTCGTCATCGACCCCGGCCCGCTCGACGAGACCCACCTCCGGGCCGTCGTCGCCACCGCCGAGGCCGCGGGCAAGCGGGTGGCCCTCACCCTCCTCAGCCACGGCCACCCCGACCACTCGGACGGCGCGGCCCGCTTCGCGGAGCTCACCGGGACGCGGGTGCGGGCACTGGACCCGGCGCTGCGCCTGGGGGGCGAGGGCCTCGGCGTGGGGGACGTGATCACCACCGGTGGCCTGGAGCTGCACGTCATCTCCACCCCCGGCCACACCGCGGACTCCCTGTGCTTCCACCTCCCCGCCGACCGGGCACTGCTCAGCGGTGACACGGTCCTGGGCCGCGGCACCACCGTCGTCGCCCATCCCGACGGGCGGCTCGGCGACTACCTGGACTCGCTGCGCCGGCTGCGGGCGCTCGTCGTCGAGGAGGGGGTGGAGCTGGTGCTGCCCGCGCACGGGCCCGTGCTGACCGACGCCCGGGGCGCCATCGACTACTACCTCGTCCACCGGGCGAAGCGGCTCGCGCAGGTGGAGACCGCCGTGGAGAGCGGCTACCGCACACCGGCCGAGGTGGTCGCCCACGTCTACGCGGACGTCGACCGGTCGCTGTGGCCCGCGGCGGAGCTGTCCGTACGGGCGCAGCTGGACTATCTGGGGGAGCACGGGCTGATCTGACGCCGTAAGGAGCACGGGTCGGCCCGCGAGCCGTAAGGGTCACGGGCCGCCGCTCCGCGGCCGTAAGGAGTACGTGCCGGTCCGCAGCCGTAAGACCACGGGTCGCCGCTCCGGATCCGTAAGGGTCATCACGGGCCGGTCCGGAGCCGTGGGAGCGTCCCGGCCGGGGTGAGCCGTCGGCCGGGTGGCGTGCCGGCTCACCCGGAGCGCTGATCGCCCCCCGGTTTGCGCTTGCGGTGCGGCATCAGCGGCTCCTGGGCGCGGAGGTCGCTGGCGCGGGGCGACGGAAGGGGGGAGTCGATGAGGGCGATGACATCCGCGAGGGTGGTGCTCTGCGGGTCGGCTCCGCCCTGCTCGGCCACATATCGCATGGCGTCCTGCCAGCCCTGGGCGTAGCCCGATTCGCGGGCGCGCTCCAGCTCGTCGCGGGGGTAGACGCCGAGCTCGCCCTCGGTCGCGGCGCGGCCCATCTCCAGCAGCAGCCCGGCGAGTTCACCGGAGTCGAGGGTGATGGGTCGGGGGCGGCCGGCGCCTGGTTCGTCCGGCCCGTCGGCGGGGCGGTGATGCTCCGATATCCCCTGATCTGTGCCCATGCGTGCCCCCTGCCTTCCCCTCAGCCGTGGCCTGCTGCCTTCCGTCGCTGAGCGTTCCCCTCCCCCGACGGCAGGAACGGTGCCGCCACTTGGAGGAAGAGCGCGCGCCGCTCATCGGGGATCCCGAGGAGTTCGGCGGCCTCCTCCAGAGTGATCCCCCGGCTGTCCGCTGCCCTGTTCTGAGCGTACGTCACGGGTAGCGGCAGATCGGCTTCCGTCAGTTTGCCGGACTTGATCAGCACGTCCCGCACGGGGACGTCCAGGGCCCGTGCCAGCCCGCGCATGGTGGCCAGATCCGGCATGCTCTGGCGTTGCAGCAGCCGGGTGACGGCCGCGCGGTGGACCCCGGCGTCGTCGGCGATCCGGGACCGGCCGCCGCCTCGGGGATGATCGATGTCGTAGCCGCGGGACCTCATCAGGCCCTCCATCCAGGCTGCGAACTCCTCAAGGGTGTCCTTCATCGCAAACCCGCTCCCTCCATCCGCGCACCAGACTAACGCGCGTGCGCGTGCGAAATGTGCGCGAGGGATCGCGGTGCCCCGTGGCTCCAGTTCGGCTGTGGAGGCCCTGTGGAGAAAATTGTTGTTGCGTGCGTGCGCGCAACGTGGAAAAATTCATTCGAGCTCGCAAATATGTTCGAAGACTGTTCGGCATTCTTCCCTGATCCCGCTCACTTCATCCACGTCATCCACCGTCCTTCGCCTCGGGTTCCCGCCCGGCGGCGCGCGCCCGGCTCCCTCCGGCCGCGCCACCGGTGCGGACTCAGCGTTGCGTGCCTGCAATTACCGCATTCACCACCGCACCATCCGAACGTCGAGCAGCGGCCACGGGCCGCGGACCTCGCGAACACCTGGTTCGGCGTCGTCCGCGGCGGCCCGCTCGAAAGCAACGGCCGTGAAGGGTCTCCGCCATGAACGAGATCAGCACCGCAGCTGTCCACACCCGCGTCTGGCTCGACCTGCTCGGGCGCCAGTTCCCCGAGCTGCTCGCCGAACTGGCTCCGGGCCGCACCGGCCCGCGCCTCTCGCACTCCCCGCGCGGCGGTACCCCGGCGGGCGGCGGCTCCGCGCCCCTGCGGCTCGACGTCTCCGACGCCATCAGGGACGTCACCGACGGCGTCATCGAACTGGAGGAAGCCGTCCGCGAGCGCCTCGGTCAGGGCCGGCCCCGCAAGGCCCCGGTCCCCGAGCGGCTGCGCCGCATCGCCGGGCTGCTGGACGCCCCCGGCGTGGACGCCGTGCTCGCCGAGCACGTCCTGAGCGAGGCCCGGCGCATGTCCGGACGCTGCGGACGGGCGCTGGGCGAGGCGGAGCCGCTGTTCCGCGTGGACGGCCGCTGCCCCTGGTGCGACTCGGTGTCCCTGCGGCTCTTCCCGGCCCGGCAGGCCGTCCTGTGCGTCAACCCGGGCTGCCGGTGCGAGGACGAGTCCTGCGGCTGCGCGACGGGCGCGGAGCACCGGCACAGCTGGCCCGAGACGGAGTGGGCGGCGCTGACCGGCCGCGACGGCGGGGAGCTCGCGGCCCTGCCCGCCGGCACCCTGCGGGCCGCCCTCGGGGAGGCGCGATGACCGCCGGACTGCTGACGGCCGAGCCGGCCGCGCTGGAGGTCGGGGTGTCCACCGCGACCGTACGGAAGTGGGTGCAGCAGGGACACCTGCGAGCCGTGGGGAAGCGGGGGCGCGCACAGCTGTTCCGCCTGGAGGACATCTTCGCGGCCGAACGGAACACCCGGCGCGCGTACGAACGCACACACGCGGGCGGACGTACGCACCCGCGCGGACGATGACGCCCGCGGACGGCGTCCCGCGCAGCCGTCACCGCAGCCGGCGCGCACGTACGCGCTGACGAAAGGACACAGGAGGGGTGAGGGGCCACCCGCCCCCGCAGGCCCCCGTCGCATCCCTCGATGCGACGGGGGCCTTTCGCTGTGCCGGGGACGTGAGGAGCGGGCGCGCGCGGTGCCGTCCAAAAACCTTCCCCCGGCTACTGGTTGCGCGCTCGCGCGTTCTCGTTCACACTTACTTCAGCGGCGGAGCTGTGCCCAACACCCTTGGGCGGCCCGCCGTTTCGCATGTGCGCGGCGGTTCCGTCCGTACGCCCCCTCCCTCCATCCAGGCGTACGAGCACCCCCGCGCGAACCGCACCACCTCACCTCACCCCTCCGGTAAGGAGCACGCATGTGAGTGATGCCCCGATCGCCTTCCCCGACGTGGAACGCCTCGTCGTGGACCACCTGAAGAACCGGCCCGAGCTCACCGGGGTCGTCGTCGACAACCGCCCGCCGGGCGGCTTCGACGGCACCCAGAAGGCCGTCCTGGTCTCCCGGACCGGCGGCGCGTGGGTCGACGACCGGCACCTCGACGAGCCGCTGGTCGACCTCGAGGTCTACGGGCCGGACAAGACCACCGCGCACGGCGTCGCCCTCGCCGCCCGCGCCGCGCTCCTCCAGGCGCGCGGCACGAGCTACGGCACGGCGTACGTCACCGACGTCGTCGAGGCGGACGGGCCGCGCTGGCTGCCCGACTACAACCGCCCGGCTGGCAACCGCTACCTCTCGACCGTGCGGCTGCTGATCCGCCTCGCCTGAGGCGCCCGGCCCACCGACCGAGGCGCACACCCCCGAACGGGCCCTGCCGGAGAGACCGGCGGGGCCTTCGTCATACCCACCACCCCGCCGGAACCGGCGGAATCGACAGAGGAGTTCACATGGCAGGCAGCAAGGGTTCCGAGATCCGCGTGGCCGGCACCGGCCGCATCCTGGTCGCCGACCTCAACAAGCCGGCCCCGGCCACCATCGACGCCACCTGGGGCCCCGACTGGGTCGACCTGGGCTACACCACCACCGACGGCATCAAGTTCAACAAGAAGGACAAGATCGACCCGGTGGACACCTGGCAGTCGGTGAGCCCGGCGCGGTTCATCTTCTCCGACCGGGACCTGACCGTGAAGTTCCAGCTGCTCCAGATGAACAAGGACACGCTGTCGTTCTTCATGGGCGGCGACAAGGCCGCGCCCCTGACCGGGAACCCGGCCCCGGCCGACCAGTTCAGCTTCGGCCTCCAGGCCTCCCCCAAGCAGGACGAGCGGCAGCTCGGCATCGAGTTCGTCGACGGTAAGGACATCACCTACCGGTTCGTGATCCCGCGCGGCCAGGTCACCGAGACCGAGGAGATCGCGCTGACCCGCACCGGTGCCATCAAGCTCGGTGTCACCTTCACCGCGCTGGCCATCGAGGACGGCAAGACGCCGCTCGCCACGATCCTCATGAAGGACAAGGCGTACGCGTAACCGGCAGGACGCACCCGGGCGCCGCCCCCGCCACGGCGGGGGCGGCGCCCCTCCCTCACCCCTTCCGCGACCCCTTCCGAGGAGTTGGACCCACCATGGCTTCCTTCGACGTCAACGCGGCACGCGCGCAGCGCCTGGAGGCGCTCGGCCGCAGCTGGACCTTCCGGCTCGACGAGGACACCTTCGAGCTGCCGACCGAACTCACCCGGCAGACCGCGCGCGAGCTGCGCGACCTGGCCGACGACGACATCGACGGGCTGCTCAGGCTCCTGCTGGGCGACGAGCAGTTCACCCGGCTCGTGCGGCACGACCTGACGATGCAGGACATCTCCGCGATCCTGGAGGCGTACGGCAAGGAGACCGGGCTCGGCCTGGGGGAAGACTGAGCCTCGACGCGTTCGTCGACGAACACGCCGAGGCTCTGGAAGCCGACCTGCTCCGCCACTACGGGGTCGACGTGCTCGACTGGCACCGCGGCCGGCTCTCCGCGCGCCGGCTGTCGGTGCTGATCGCGCACCTGCCGCGGGACAGCTCGGTCAACCGGCGGCTGCACGGGGAGGCCGTCGAGTGGGGCGCCGCCGAGCACCTCCTCGCCGCGATCACCGACCACCTCGCCGCCGCGAACTGGATGACGTCGGTCATCAACGGGGACCCGGACGAGGAGCGGCCGGACTACCCGGATCCCGTGCCGCGGCCGGGCGACGCCGAGGACGAACCCTTCCCGGAAGCGGAGTCGGCGCCGGAGGGGGACGGAGGCGCTCCCGCCCCCACCCGGGGGCCGTCACCGGGCGAACTGCGGCTGTTCTTCAGCTGATCCGGGCCGGCGTCCGTCACCGTAGGTCCCGCCCGGGCGGCCGCCTACAGCTCGTAGAGCGCCCCGGCGCCGCCGAGCAGCAGACCGGCCACCAGGACGCCCGTCGAGCACACCGTCACCACCGAGGCGAACGGGTGCCGCAGCCCGTCCTCGCTCTGGGCGACCGCCGGATCCGCGGGGTCGTAGACCACGGTGAAGGACTCACCCACCCGCGGGGCGGGCCGGGGCGACACGACCGTGGCGTCCACCTCCCGGGACCCGCCGGGGGAGAAGCGGCAGGAGACGTAGACGGGCGTCGAGGAGTCCCGGTGGATGCGCTCCGTGCAGACCGCCGTCCCGGTGACGCCCTTCTTCCTCAGCCGTCTGTCCTGGCGGCCGAAGACGAGCGTCATGACGGCTATCGGCGCGGAAGCGATGAACAGGACTCCGCCCAGGACCAGAAGCACGTGTACTCCGCTCGCTCGGCGCGGATCCGAAGGCGCGATTCTATCCGCTCCCTCCACGGCCGGTAAGGAACGTGCCTGTATGTGCGCCGAGTTGGCGCTCCCCAAGAGGAGGTCGAATTGGACGACGACGAGATCAGGAAACTGCTCGACAAGAAGGCCGACAAGCCCGCCAAGGGCGGATTCCTCCAGGAGGAGTCCCTCGGGAAGGTCCTCGACGCCCGGGACGCGCAGAAGGAAAAGGAGGACAAGCAGAAAGAGGCCGAGGCGAACGCGAAGTGGTTCGCGGACGCGGTCGGTTTCAAACCCTTCGAGATCAACGGCTGGAAGGGTGAGATCAACGGCCTGAACAACGCGGTCACCGCCCTCGCCGTGGAAGTGAAGGGCATCAGCGCCGGCTGGACCCCGATCAAGCTCGAAGCGCCCGCGATCATCAATCTCGAAGAAGCGATCATGAAGCGCTTCAACCTTGAGTACAACCGCTGGGGCCTGCTCACGCGCGGTGCGCCCGGCGGAGGCGGCGGAGGCATGGGCCCGACGGGACCTCCGGGACCCCAGGGCCCGCCGGGACAGGAAGGCCGGCAGGGACGGCGGGGCCCGCGGGGCGAGAAGGGGGCCCAGGGCGACAAGGGCCTCCGCGGCGAACGCGGCCGTGAAGGACGACAGGGCACCCGGGGCGAGCGGGGCCAGGCGGGCCGGCAGCCCACCAACACCGAGCTCCGGACGCTCACCGAGTCCGCGAACACCGCCAACACGGCCGTCCAGGCCCTGAGCGCCCGCGTGGCGCAGCTGGAGTCGAACCTCGACGGCAACCGTGGCGGTGGGCAGGGGGCCGGCTGATGCGCCCGTACACCGCGCCCACCTCTAGAGGAATGGACGGCACATGTCACTAGTACGGTCCCTCGGGAGGGCCACCGGCTCCCTCCGCGGATTCCGGACGGGCCTCTCCGGCGCCGAGCGCGCCGCCAAGGACCTCGGACAGAAGGCGGGCAGCGCGGGCACGGGAGTCGGAAAGGTCCGCACCGGTTCCCAGCAGGCGGCCCGCGAACTCAGGACGCTCCGGACCAACGCCGATCAGGCGGCCAGGTCCGTTTCCAAGGTCGGCAAGGAAGCCGGCACCAGCGGCGGCTCGATGGGGAAGTTCCAGGGCGGGCTGAGGAATGCCTCCGGGGGCATGAAGGGCCTCAACAGGGAGATGAAGGGCAATGTCATCGGCATGCTCCTCGGCCTCCTCGCGCCGCTGATCGAGAAGGTCGTCGCGATGGCGGCCAAGTCGCGGACCATGCAGCGGATCATGAAGACCGCCTTCGAGGTCGTCGGCAGGGTCATCGACGCCGTGATGAAGGTCGTCGGGCCGCTGATGCGGGCCACGGGACGGATCATCGGCACCGTCTGGAACGGCATCAGAAAAGCCATCGAGCCCGTCGCCAAATGGATCGGCGAGGCCATTCCCAAGGTGTTCAGAGGCGTCAAGGACGCGCTCTCCAACACCTGGAAAGGCCTTTCGGGCATCGCCCAGAAGGCATTCGACGGGATCAAGGGCGCGGTCAAGGGACCGCTCAACGCCGTGATCGACCTCATCAACCTCGCCATCGGCAAGCTCAACGGCATCAAGGTGTCGATCCCCGGCTGGGTGCCGCTCGTCGGCGGCAAGACGTTCGGCGTCAGCCTGCCGAGGATCCCGCGCCTGGCCGAGGGCGGCGTCGTCATGCCGCGCAGCGGCGGTGTGCCGACGATCGTCGCGGAGGCGGGCGAGGCCGAGGCCGTGCTGCCGCTGTCCAAGCTGGACCGGCTGCTGGCCCGTACGGCCGCGCAGGCCCGTGCCACCGCGCGGGCGACGGCGGCACAGGGCGGCGGCGACGGGTTCCGCATCGAGAACTACTACGCGGCGCGGGACAGCGACCCGCGCCGGACGGCCGCCGCGCTGATGTTCCTGGCCAAGGCCCGTGGCTGACCGGTCGCGAGCGCCGGCGGAGCGCTGAGAGGGCGCCGTGAAGGCGCCGGGAAAGGAGGACGACCATGGCAACCGCTGTCGCGCTGATCGCCGGCTCCCGCGGGGCGTTCACCGGGTTCAGGAGCGCCCTGGGCCAGTCGGGTCAGGGGCTCGACTCGGTGCGCCGGGCGGTGGACGCCGGCGGCCGGGCCGTCGAAGGCGTCAAGCGCTCCCTCGACCAGGCCCGCCCCAAGGTCACGGAGTTCACCGGGGCGGCCGGGCGGGCGGGCCGCGCCGCGGACGGCCTCGGCAGGGCGGCGGCCGTCGCCGACCCGGCCCTGCGTAAGGTCAGATCGGCCGGACAGGCCGCCGGCCGCCAGGTCAGGACCGTCAAGGGGGACGCCGTCCGCACCGCCGGTGACATCTCCCGCGCCGGTAAGGGGGCGGCCACCGGCAACCGCCTCTCGCGGCTCTTCGGAGGCGGGCTCAAGCTCGGCTCCGGGGCGATGAAGGCGATCAACGTCGCCATGAAGGCGAGCCCTTGGGGGCTGGTGGTCGGCCTGCTCACGCCCTTCATCGAGCAACTGATCACCACGGCTCTGGAGTCGAAGACCGGGCAGAAGATCATGTCCGTCCTCTTCGGCCTGGTGGAGAAGTACTTCGCGGCCTACGGCAGGCTCGTCGAGCTGTACGTCAAGGTGCTCACCGGCATCGTCTCCGCCGCCTGGAACGGGATCCGGAAGTTCGTCCAGCCCGCGCTCGACTGGATCACCAAGACCGTCCCCGGCGCCTTCGGCAAGGTCAAGGACGCCATGACGCGCACCCTGGGCGGGATCGGCGACTTCATGAAGAGCGCCGCGCAGACCGTCCTCGGCGTCATCAAGGGCCCCGTCAGCGGCATCATCTCCTTCGCCAACATGATCATCGACGGTCTGAACAAGATCAGTTTCTCGCTGTTCGGCAAGAAGTTCGGCGTGCACCTCCCCCGCATCCCCGAACTCGCCCACGGCGGCATCGTCCCCGCCCGGAAGGGCGGCCGGCCCGTGCTCGTCGCCGAGGCGGGCGAGGCCGAGGCCGTGCTGCCGCTGTCGAAGCTGGAACGGCTGCTGGCCCGTACGGCCGCGCACGCGCGGGCCGCCCGGGGCGGGGCACGGGGCCGACGCATCGACCACTACCAAGAAGCCGCGCACAGAGGCCCTTACGGCACCGCGGAGGACCTGCTGTTCCTCGCGCGCGCCGGAGGGTGAGGAAGGCGGAACCATGACCGTTGCACAACTGGACACGACGACCGGCTCACCCGGCTCACTGATCGGCCTCGACGGGCAGATCCAGTGGGCCGGACTGCTGCTCGGCCCCGGTACCCCGTACGAGATCGCGGCCAGCGGCCTCACCGGGTGGGCCGACCTCCCCGCGCTCGACTCCGGGGACGTCCTGCGGCCCGACCAGCACGGCGCCTGGCCCGGCGCCCAGTGGGCGCAGCCCAGGACCGTCTCCGCGACCGTCTGGCTGCTGCCCGACGACGTCTCCCAGGCCGACGCCGTCATCGGCGGCTTCCTGGGCGCCACCGGCGTCAACAGCGCCGAACAGTGGCTCGCCGTAAGGCTGCACGGACGCACGCTCGCCTGCCGGGCGCGCGTCAGCCAGCGCGTGGTGCCCACGGACCGCACGTACGCGACACAGGGCGCGGCCAAGGTCACGCTCCAGTGGACCTGCTCCGACCCGCGCCGCTACGACGTGGCCGAGTGGACCGCGCGGACCGGCCTGCCGGCGCCCGAGCCGGGGCTCAGCTGGGAGCCCGGCCTGGACTGGCCGCTGGACTGGGGGGTCGCCGGAGCCACCGGCAACATCACCGTCACCAATGAGGGCGACGCCCCGACGGCCCCGGTCGTCGAGTTCCGCGGTCCGGTCACCCTGCCGTCCCTGACCCGCGTCGCCGACGGCGCGAAGCTCCAGTACGACATCACCCTGGCGGACACCGACGTCCTTACGGTCGACACCTCGGCCGGCACGGTGCTGCTCAACGGCACGGCCTCACGGCTGTTCACGGCGACCCCGCAGTCCCTGCCCGAGTACCTCTTCCAGCTCGCCCCGGGGCCCACGTCGCTGGCGTTCCGCGCCGCCCCCGGCCCGGTCGACCCGGCCGCCTCGGTCAGCGTCAGCTGGCGCAGCGCGCGCTGGTAGCCGGGCCGGAGCGGGCCCGGCGGCGGCCCCTCCCCTTCGCCCCTTCACCTCTTCACCCACACTTCGGAGGACGACATGACCGTACGCAGCGCGTGGTTGCAGAATCGTTCGGACGCCGACGGCGGACAGACCCGGGTCGACACACGGCTGGCCCCGACCGGCACGGCCGTCCCACAGGGCCCGCTGGCCTCACGGGACGGCGTCATCCCCGGCTCCGCCGACGGCAAGTTCGTCATCTCGGGGCTCACGGTGGTCAAGTCCGGGAACATGACGGCCCAGGTCACCCCCGGCCGCGCCCTGGTCCAGGGCAGCGACACCGCGGGGGCCTACCCCGTGGTCGTCACCGACTACGAGAACCTGACCTTCGCCGACGGCGACCCCGCCAACCCGCGGATCGACCTCGTCGTGCTGCGCGTGTACGACCAGCAGCAGGACGCGGGCACCGCGTCCCGGGCCGCCGTCGAGATCGTCAAGGGCACGCCCGCCGCCGTGCCGGCCGCCCCCGCGGCACCGCCCGCCTCGATCGCGCTGTACGCCGTGACCGTCCCGGTCGCCGCCTCGGCGGGCAACGGCGGCATCAACTGGAACACGGGTCTCGTCGACCGGCGGCGGGCGACCGTCGCGGCCGGCGGCATCGTCCCGTTCGCCGGCGGGACCACCTTCGCCGGCGCCTACCCGGGCCAGTACCGGGACTCCGGCAACGGCCTGGAGCGCTGGAACGGCACCGTCTGGTCCCCTTACCCGGCCCCGGCCGTGTGGAGCGACTACACGCCCGTCTGGCGGGCCGAGATCGGCACCGTGCAGCCCGCCGTCGGCAACGGCCTCCTCGCCGGCTCGGCCACGAAGATCGGCACCACCGTCCACGTGCGGATCTACCTCAAGATCGGTACCACCACGAACCTCGCCGCCCAGGACGCCAACGCCAACTGGTCGTTCTCGCTGCCCTACACGCCCGCGGCCACCCCCTGGAAGCTCGACGGCCGCTTCATCAGCGCCCTGGGGTACGACAGCGGCACCAACCCGCGCATGTGGTCCGGCACCGCCATGCTGTCCACCGCCAACGGCGGAGTCGTCCGCAGCATCCAGGACAGCGTCGGCCAGACCGACGGCAAGCCCGCCATCTGGGACAAGACGGCTCCTTACGCCTGGAAGGCCGGTGACGTCCTCACCCTGTGGGGCACCTACGAGTCCGCCTCATGACGACCCCCGCCGACGGCTACCGTGCCCTCTTCTGCGACCTGCGCTCCGACCAGGTGACCGATGCCTTCTCCCTTACGGAGGTCCAGTTCGACGACTACATAGGCAAGACCGGTTCGCTGACGGCCACCCTCCCATTGCCCGACGCGGCACTCGCCGAGCGGGCGAGGGCGGCGCTCCTGCCCGGCCGCACGGCCGTATGGCTGGAGCGCGGCAGCGAGATCTGGTGGGGCGGCGTCCTGTGGACGTCCACGCCCTCCGGTGACGAACGGGGCCGCATGCAGGTGCAGATCCAGGCGGGCACCTTCGACTCCTACCTGGACCACCGGATCTTCCTGCCGAGCCAGGACCGCGCCGACGCCGGCACCTTCGACGGCGGCGCTTTCGAGGGCGACCAGTTCGACATCGCGCGCCGCCTGATCGACAACCTCCAGCAGGCGCGCGGCGGTGACATCGGCATCGTCTACGGGACCGAGGTCTCCGGCGTGCGCCGCAGCCGCAAGGCCGACCTGACCGAGCTCAACCGGGGCCGGGAGCTCCTGGACAGCCTGGCGGGCATGGAGGACGGCTTCGAGTGGCGCATCCACTGCTACCGCGACCCGGAGACCGGCCGGCGCGTCAAGCTCCTCCAGCTCGGCCACCCGGTCATCACGGTGGGACAGACGGACATCGTCCTCGACCGGCCCGGACCCGTGCTGACGTACAGCCTGCCGGAGGACGCCACGCTCCAGGCCAACTTCTGGATCGCGCGCGGCGAGTCACCCAACCGCAACCAGACGGCCAAGTCCGTTCCGTCGGTCTCCACGGTGCCCCCGGACGAGAGCGACCTCAACGCGGGCTGGCCGCGCCTGGACGGCTCGTCCGACCACAGCGCCGTCACCGACGTGAAGGTCCTGAACGAGCTCGCCCGGGCCCAGCTCGCCCGCGCCCGCCGTCCGCAGACCATCCCGGAGATCACCATCCGCGTCGACGGCCGGGTGACACCCGCGCTGCTCGGCGCCGGCATCCGGCTGCGCGTGCACGACCTGTGGCACGCCGGAGGCACCAACGACCGCTACCGGGTCGTCGGCCTCGCCGTCACACCGCCCGCGCGCGGCCAGTACGAGACCGCGAAGCTCTACCTGGAGAGGTTCTGATGGCGGCCATACCGCTCGACCTGCTGGACCGCATCAGGGAACTGGAACGCCAGGTCCGCTCACTGATGGGCAGCGCCAACACCCGCCCGGCCCTGGACGAGATCATCGGCGGCCGGGTGGTCATCGGCCAGGGCGGCAGCCTCCAGGTCCTGGACACCGACGGATCGAGCATCTTCTACGTGGGCCGGGTCGGGCCCGACCACCCGGACGGCACGGCGCAGCAAGGGATGCTGCTGCGCCGCGAGGACGGCACCCTGGCGTTCGGCGTCTACACCACCGACCACGTGAACAACCGGGTCCAGCCGATCCGCATGTTCGACGTGAAGGGCAACGTGATCGTCGCGGACGACACCAAGGACCACGGTCTGGCGCGTCCCTTCCTCACCTACCCGCTGCCCACGACCGAGGACGTCGGCAAGTGGGACAACACCAACAAGACGACCTGGACGACGCTCTACCGGGGCAACGCGCTCACCCAGCACCCCAAGCTGTACGCCTACATCGCCGCGACCACCGCGGGAGAGGTCCGGCTGCTCGTCAACGGCAACCAGGTGGGACCCACGGCCAAGGGGGCGCTGGAGTTCACCGCGCCCATCGGGGTGCCCTTCGACTCCAGGATCGAGTTCCAGATCCAGGCGAAGGCCAACGCCAACAGCACCATCTGGGTATCGCCGCGCGCGCTCTACGGCGTGCAGTCCTGAGCGTCGCGCCGGAGCGCGACAGGCTTTCCCACGCCTCCCCTCCGGCCCTCACCACCGCATCCCCCGCGCGCACTCCGGCTCCGGAGTGCGCGCGGGGCCCGTTCCGCCGACCCCTCTCGCAAGGGAGTTCCGCATGTCCACACCCCTCACCGCGGACGGCTTCCTCGCCGCCCTGCGCGCCGAAGGCGTCCGAGTCGTCGAGCACGGCGACTGGCGCACGCACAACCGCAACCACGTCGGCCCCTGGGGGCCCGTCAACGGTGTGATGCTGCATCACACCGCGGGGACCGACAGCGTCGACCTCTGTTACGACGGCATGGACGACCTGCCCGGCCCGCTGTGCATCGGCGTCCTCACCAAGGACGGCGCCGTGCACCTCGTCGGGTACGGGCGTACGAACCACGCCGGCCGCGGCGCGTACGCGACCTACCAGGCCGTCTGCGCCGAGACCCGTACGCCGTCCCGGCCGGGGCCCGACGCCGTCGACGGCAACGTCCACTTCTACGGCTTCGAGATCGAGAACCTCGGCGACGGCGACGACCCCTACCCGGACGCCCAGCTGGCCACCGTGGAGCGCGTCTCCGCCGCCCTCTGCCGGGCGCACGGCTGGGGCGCGGCGAGCGTCGTCGGCCACAAGGAGTGGACCGCCCGCAAGATCGACCCGTCCTTCTCGATGCCGGGGATGCGGGACCGGATCGCGCGCCGGCTGGCCGCCGGTCCGGGCCCGGCCCCTTCCCCCGGCCCCGGTGGCGCGGGGGGCTACGAGCCCTTCCCCGGTGCCGGGTTCTTCGCCGACGGGCGGGAGAGCGCGGTGATCACCGCGATGGGCCGCCGGCTGGTCGCCGAGGGCTGCGGCCGGTACTCCGTCGGGCCCGGCCCGGAGTGGACGGACGCCGACCGGGCCTCGTACGCCGCCTGGCAGCGCCGGCTCGGCTTCTCGGGTGCGGACGCCGACGGGATACCGGGCCGCGTCAGCTGGGACCGGCTGAAGGTGCCGCGCTCCTGACGACCGGGCCGCGCCGGACCCCCGCCGGCCCGACCGGATCCTTACCGGGCGTCCGGCCCGCCCTTCTCGGGAACCCGACTGGGAAAGGACCTCACCACCATGTCCGAAGCCGCCAAGCGCACCGCCCGCACGGTCCTTCAGACCGCGGTCGGCATCGCGCTCGTCCTGCCCGCCGTCGTCGACGCGTCGGGCGTCCCCGCCGCCCTGCCCTGGGTGGCCGGGGCCCTCGCCGTCGCGGGCGGCCTGACCCGCGTCATGGCCCTGCCCGGCGTCCAGGCGCTGCTGCCCGGATGGCTGCGCACCGACGCCGGAGCCCGCCGCGACGAGGAGCTGATCGCCCTCGTCGACCGGGAACGGGACCACCACCCGGACCCCGGGACCGGCCCCGCGGGTGCGGTCGCCGACGGCCGTACCCCGGGCGCCGGCCCGGCCGGGTACCGGCGTCGCCCATGACACCTCTGACCCGCTCACCGTCGGCGGACGACGCCGCGGCCGTCGCCCTGGAACTGGAGCGGATGCGCGGCACCATGGAGGCCGGCTTCGCCCGGGTCGACGGCTCGCTCGCGCTGCTGGTGCAGCGCAGCGACCAGAGCGACCGCCAGCTCGCCGATCATGAGAGCCGCCTGGACGCCCTGGAACGCGGCCGGTGGCCTCTTCCCTCACTGGCCGCCCTTACGGGCCTGCTGGCCCTGCTCACGGCCCTTTACGGCACCTTCGCGCGGTGAGGTGCCGCCCGCCGGGTGCGGTCGGGGCGCGGGTGGCGGCGTGCCTTCCGTGACGGCGCGTTTCCGGTGACGGCCTTGTCGGCGAGGCCGCCGGCCTCCGCGCCTGTTCTCCCGGACCGTGCCGCCCGTTCGTCTGCGGACCCGTTCGTCCCCGAGCCCGTCCCTCGCCGCCCCGTCCGGATCGCTCGCCCGTCGGTCTTCGGGACGTCCGGCTCGCGCGACCGCACGCCGAAGGCCCCCGCCGTTCCCGGCGGGGGCCTTCGATGCGTTCACGGGTGCGTTCCCTCACGGGCGCACCGGGGGCGTACGCCCCCTTCGCGTCAGCGGGACCGCTTGGCGAGCCGCTCCACGTCCAGCAGGATCACCGCGCGGGCCTCCAGCCGGAGCCAGCCGCGGCCGGCGAAGTCCGCGAGCGCCTTGTTGACCGTCTCGCGGGAGGCGCCGACCAGCTGGGCCAGCTCCTCCTGCGTGAGGTCGTGCACCACGTGGATGCCTTCCTCGGACTGCACGCCGAAGCGGCGCGACAGGTCCAGGAGCGCCTTGGCGACCCGGCCGGGGACGTCGGAGAAGACGAGGTCCGACATCGAGTCGTTGGTCCGGCGCAGGCGGCGCGCGACGGCGCGCAGCAGCGCGGTCGCCACCTCGGGCCGGGCGTTGAGCCAGGGCTGGAGGTCGCCGTGGCCCAGGCCGAGCAGCTTGACCTCGGTCAGGGCGGTGGCGGTGGCGGTGCGCGGTCCGGGGTCGAAGAGCGACAGCTCCCCGATGAGCTCGCCCGGGCCGAGGACGGCCAGCATGTTCTCGCGGCCGTCCGGGGAGGTGCGGTGGAGCTTCACCTTGCCCTCGGTCACCACGTAGAGCCGGTCACCGGGGTCCCCTTCGTGGAACAGGGCGTCGCCCCTCGCGAGGGTCGCCTCGCCCATGGAGGCGCGCAGCTCAGCGGCCTGCTCGTCATCGAGCGCCGCGAAAAGCGGGGCGCGCCGCAGAACGTCGTCCACGAGTTCTCTCCTTGTCGACATGCACAGAGGACCGTGGTCCCCATGATGCCCGTCGGTAAAACTGTGTGATCAAACACAAGTGTCGCGCATCGTCGCCGGAAGCCCTACGGCAGGGGTCCGATCGGGCTGCGGTTTTCCCGCGCGCGGGCAGGATGTCGGCGCCGGGCTTTAGTCTGGCCGGGTGTCCAATACGCCGGTGAGAGCACAGGGCAAGGGGGCCGGAAGGGTGACCCGGCCGCAGGATTCCGCTGTGGGCGAACGCCTGCCCGCGAAAAAGACGAAAGCCGCGAGCGACCCCAAAATGCCGAAGGCGAAGACGGCCGAACGGGGAGATGGAATGACTTCTTCCGATTCTCCTTCCGGGAAATCCACGGGATCCGGGAAGGCCGCGACCAGGACCGGCGCCAAGGCCGCCGCCACCAGATCCGGCACGAGGACCGGCACCGAGCCCGCCGCGAAATCCGGCACCGGGGCCGGCCGTGGGAAGGCTCCCGAAGCGGGCACCAGGCCCGAGTCCCGGACCGCCCTCGTCCGCCGTGCCCGCCGGATCAACCGCGAGCTCGCCGAGGTCTATCCCTACGCCCACCCCGAGCTCGACTTCGAGAATTCCTTCGAGCTGCTGGTCGCCACGGTCCTCTCCGCCCAGACCACCGACCTCAGGGTCAACCAGACCACCCCCGCCCTCTTCGCCGCCTACCCGACGCCCGAGGACATGGCCGCCGCCGATCCGGAGGCGCTGGAGCAGCTGATCCGGCCGACGGGCTTCTTCCGCGCCAAGGCCAAGTCGCTCATAGGGCTCTCCACCGCCCTGCGGGACCGCTTCGACGGTGAGGTGCCGGGCCGCCTGGAGGACCTGGTGTCGCTGCCCGGCGTCGGCCGCAAGACCGCCAACGTCGTCCTGGGCAACGCCTTCGGCGTTCCCGGGATCACCGTGGACACCCACTTCGGGCGGCTCGTCCGGCGCTGGAAGTGGACCGACGAGACGGACCCGGAGAAGGTCGAGGCCGTGATCTGCGACCTCTTCCCGAAGAGCGAGTGGACGATGCTCTCGCACCGCGTCGTCTTCCACGGCCGGCGCATCTGCCACTCCCGCAAGCCCGCCTGCGGCGCCTGCCCCATCGCCCCGCTCTGCCCGTCCTACGGCGAGGGCGAGACGGACCCGGACAAGGCCAGGAAGCTCCTGAAGTACGAGAAGGGCGGCCTGCCGGGCCAGCGGCTCAAGCCCCCGCCGGACTACCCGGGCCTGCCGGCCGCTCCCCTGGGAGCCGCATGACCACCCGATGACGTGCCGGAGGGGCCGGCCGCGGAGGCCCGCCCGGGGGCCGTCCGCCGCCCGCTCCGAAGCGCCCGCCCAGTGACCGCACCACAGCCGAGGGGACACGTATGACGAGCACGTACGGCCAGCGGGCCACCATCACCGCCGAAGGGCTGCCCGAGTGGCTGGAGCCCGTGGCGCGCGCCTCGGAGACGATCGAGCCCCACCAGCTCAGCCGCTTCCTGCCCCCCGACAAGGGTGGCCGGCAGTCCGCCGTGCTCATCCTCTTCGGCGACGGCCCCAAGGGCCCCGAACTGCTCCTGATGGAGCGCTCGGGCACGCTGCGCTCGCACGCGGGCCAGCCGTCCTTCCCCGGCGGCGCCCTCGACCCCGGGGACGGCGACCCGGCCGGCGGCGGCCTGGTGCGGGCCGCGCTGCGCGAGGCGGAGGAGGAGACCGGCCTCGACCCGTCCGGGGTGCAGATCTTCGGGGTGCTCCCGCAGCTCTACATCCCGGTGAGCGGCTTCGTCGTGACTCCCGTCCTCGGCTGGTGGCGTGAGCCCAGCCCGGTCGCCCCCGTCGACCAGGCCGAGACCGCCCGCGTCTTCACCGTGCCCGTGGCCGAGCTGACCGACCCGGGGAACCGGGCGACGGCCAAGCACCCCAGCGGTCACACCGGCCCCGCTTTCCAGGTCGGCGGCGCGCTCGTATGGGGGTTCACCGCAGGCGTGATCGACCGGATCCTGCACTACGCGGGCTGGGAACTGCCCTGGGACCGGGCCCGGCAGGTCCCGCTGGACTGGCGGGCCTGAAGGGCATGAGACGGTGATCCAGGCCCCACCGCACGCGGGGCCGACGCCACCGCCGACAACATCATTGCGAGGCATCTCCCGGTGAACGTGCTGGACATCGTGCTGCTGGTCGCCGCCGTGTGGTTCGCCGTCGTCGGCTACCGCCAGGGCTTCGTCGTCGGGGTGCTGTCCGTGATCGGGTTCGTCGGCGGCGGACTGGTCGCCGTCTATCTGCTGCCCCTGATCTGGGACAGCGCGACCGGCGAGGCCACCCCGGGCATATGGGCCGCCGTCGCGGCCGTCGTGATCATCATCGTGTGCGCCTCGATCGGCCAGGCCGCGACCACGCACCTGGGCAACAAGCTCCGCCGCCACATCACCTGGTCGCCCGCCCGCGCGCTCGACGCCACCGGCGGCGCGCTCGTCAACGTCCTGGCGATGCTGCTGGTCGCCTGGCTCATCGGCTCCGCGCTCGCCGGCACCTCGCTGCCGACCCTCGGTAAGGAGGTCCGCAACTCCAAGGTGCTGCTCGGCGTCGCACGGGTCGTCCCGGCGCAGGCCAACACCTGGTTCGCCGACTTCAGCACCGCGCTCGCGCAGAACGGCTTCCCGCAGGTCTTCGCGCCCTTCTCCACCGAG
Organism: Streptomyces albireticuli; assembly: GCF_002192455.1. NCBI lineage: Bacteria > Bacillati > Actinomycetota > Actinomycetes > Kitasatosporales > Streptomycetaceae > Streptomyces > Streptomyces albireticuli. Next base: position 3,615,973 of record NZ_CP021744.1, on the reverse strand, counting down.
CCCATCACCTCCGTGCCGGCGCCCGACCCGAGGCTCGCCTCCAGCCCCGTCGCCACGGATGCCCAGCGCAGCATCGTCAAGGTCGTCGGCACCGCGCCCAGCTGCGGCAAGGTCCTGGAGGGCACCGGCTTCGTCTTCGCCCCGCACCGGGTGATGACCAACGCCCACGTCGTCGGGGGCGTCGACGAGCCGACCGTCCAGGTCGGCGGCCAGGGCAGGCACTACGACGCGAAGGTCGTCCTCTACGACTGGAAGCGCGACATCGCCGTCCTCGACGTGCCGCAGCTCCGGGCGCCGGTCCTCGACTTCGCCGACTCCGACGCCGAGACGGGCCGCAGCGCCATCGTCGCGGGCTTCCCCGAGAACGGCTCCTACGACGTCCGCGCCGCGCGCATCCGCAGCCGCGTCCAGGCCAACGGTCCGGACATCTACCACCGCGGCAACGTCCGCCGCGACGTCTACTCCCTCTACACCACCGTGCGCCAGGGCAACTCCGGCGGACCGCTGCTCACCCCGGATGGCAAGGTCTACGGCGTGGTCTTCGCGAAGTCCCTCGACGACGCCGACACCGGCTACGCCCTCACGGCCGACGAAGTGCGACAGGACGCCCTCAGCGGCCGTACGGCCACCGGGAGGGTGAACACCCAGGGCTGCGCCCTCTGAGCCCCATGAGGCCCCTCGGACGGATGTGGGGCGGGTACCCCGAGGGGTGCCCGCCCGGTCCGTTGGAGCGCCGCGGAGCCGTCAGCGGCCGCGCGGATGGTGACGCAGCCGCGCCGACACCCAGCGGGCTCGCCGGCGGATGATCCGCGGGATGCCGATGAGCGGGTCGGGCCCGGCCACCGGCCGGTGCTCACCCCGCGCCCTCTCGGCCACCTCGCTCACAGCCACTGCGGCGTCGCCCTCGGCGCCCCGCTCCTGCGTCACGTCTCGGTAGTCGTGCGTCCAGCCCATACAGAGCTCTGTGCCCGGCCCCAAAGGTCGGTAATCGCCCCGGGGTCCACCGATTGGCCTATGCGCCGGGCAATTGGCCGTTCGGAGAACGGACGTTCCGTCGCGCTCGGCGGTGCGCCGACCGGGTCTCAGCGGTCCGGTTCCGGGTCCTTGAGCCAGTTGACCAGCTCCGTCGAGAACGCCACCGGATCCTCCTCATGGGGGAAGTGTCCGAGTCCGTCGAACAGCCGCCAGCGGTAGGGCGCCTCCACGTACTCCCCGGACCCCGCCGCGCTGCGCGTGCGCATCACCGGATCGAGGGAACCGTGCAGATGCAGCGTCGGCACCCGCACCGGGCGCTTCATCCGGCGGTTGAACTGGAGACCGTCCGGCCGCGCCATCGACCGCACCATCCAGCGGTACGGCTCGATCGAGCAGTGGGCCGTCGACGGGATCGACATGGCGTGGCGGTACGTGTCGACCGCCGCGTCGTCCGGCAGCCGGGGGCCCGACCACTCCCGTACCAGCCGCCCCACCAGCGCCGCGTCGTCCGCGACCAGCCGGCGCTCCGGCAGCCAGGGGCGCTGGAAGCCCCAGATGTAGGAGCCCGCCGCGCTCTGCTTGACGTCGGCCAGCATCGACGAACGCCAGCGGCGCGGGTGCGGCATCGAGGACACCGCGAGCCTGCGCACCAGCTTCGGGCGCATCACCGCCGCCGTCCACGCCAGATATCCGCCCAGGTCATGGCCGACCAGCGCGGCGTCCGGCTCCCCGAGGGAGCGGATCACGCCGGTGATGTCGAGGGCGAGGTTGGCCGGGTCGTAGCCGCGCGGGGTGCGGTCGCTGCCGCCCACCCCGCGCAGGTCCATCGCCACGGCCCGGAAACCCGCCTCCGCGAGCGCCGGCAGCTGGTGCCGCCACGTCCACCAGAACTGCGGGAACCCGTGCAGCAGCAGCACCAGCGGCCCCTCGCCCATCTCGGCGATGTGGAACCGCGCGCCGTTCGCCGCCACGTCCCGGTGGGTCCACGGCCCCGCGGCCCGGACGACCGAGGCGGGGGAGGGCGCCGGCGGTGGGGAGGGCGCGGCCGCACCCCCCGGCCCGGCGGTCACGGCCGGGCCTTCGGGGCCCCGCGGGCCGCCCGGCGCGGCCGGGACGGCCCGCTCGCCGGGGTCGGGGTCGGACGCGGGCGCTGCGGGGGAATCGGGCACCGTCATACGGTCGAGCGTGTCACAGATGCGTCCGCCGTACCCGTACCTGTGAGCGGCCGCGGATGCGGCTTGACCGTGCCCAGCACGGCGGCGGTCTGCTTCGCCGAGGCGATGCTCTTCTCGGGCTTGCTGACCTTCTTGAACCGGCCCACCGCGAGCAGCCCCAGCAGGGCCGCGATCAGCAGGAACGCACCGCCGATGATCAGGAACGACCAGGCCAGACCGAGACCGAGGTTGTGGATCCCGTACGCGGCCGCGAAGCTCAGCACCGGGAGTGAGAACAGCGCCAGCGTGCCGGCCGCGGCGATCGCGCCACCGCCGATGCCGACCCGCTTCGCGTCCTGCCGCAGCTCGGCCTTGGCCAGCGCGATCTCGTCGTGCACCAGCGCGGACAGCTCGGTGGTGGCCGTCGCCACCAGTTGGCCGAGGCTGCGGTCCGTGCCCATCGCACCGGCTGCCGCGCCGGCCTCCGTGCCGGTCGCCGCACCGTCGTCGGCTGCGCTCATCGGCTGCTCCCTCATCGTCATCAGCTTCGTCGTCCGCGGTCTTTCAGCGGATGTAAAGACTCTCAGATCATGCCGGACCGTCGTCGCCGGTGGTGCGGCCGGCGGCGACTTCCGCCAGTCTTCTGTGTTCCGCGGCCTTCGCCTCAAGGATCGCGGCCATCCGAAGGTGGTATTCCGGATTGTCCTGTTCGTAGATGTCGGGGATGCCGTCGAGGTCCTCGTCGCGGTCCTCGTCCGCGCAGAGCTTCTTGTACTTGTTGTCCCGCAGTTTCAGCAGGACGCTCGCGAGCACCGCCGCTATCAGGGAGCCGATGAGCACGGCCGCCTTGATCTCGTCGGTCATCAGCTGGTCGCCGTCGAAGGCGAGCTCGCCGATCAGCAGGGACACCGTGAAGCCGATGCCGGCGAGGGAGGCGACGGCCAGCACGTCCGGCCACTTGAGGTCCGGATTGAGCGTCGCCCTGGTGAACCGCGCCGCCAGCCACGTACCGCCGAAGACGCCGACCGCCTTGCCGACCACCAGACCGAGGACGACACCCAGCGTCTCGGGCTTGGTGAAGACGTCCGACAGCGCGCCGCCGGAGATGGCGACGCCCGCCGAGAAGAGGGCGAACAGCGGCACGGCCAGGCCGGCGGACAGGGGGCGCACGAGGTGCTCGATGTGCTCGCCCGGGGAGTACGCCTCGCCCTCGTGACGGTGGCAGCGCAGCATCAGGCCCATCGCGACACCGGCGATCGTCGCGTGGACGCCGCTGTTGTACATCAGTGCCCAGTTGGCGAGGCCCAGCGGAACGTAGACGTACCAGCCGCGGACGCCCTTGCGGAGCAGCAGCCAGAAGACCGCCAGGCCCACGACGGCCAGGGCGAGGGCGGTGAAGTTCAGCGAGGAGGTGAAGAAGATCGCGATGATCAGGATGGCGAAGAGGTCGTCGACGACGGCGAGCGTCAGCAGGAACGCCCGCAGGGCCGACGGCAGCGAGGTGCCGATGACGGCCAGGACGGCCAGCGCGAAGGCGATGTCGGTGGCGGTGGGCACGGCCCAGCCCGCCGTCGAGCCGCCGCCGGTGGAGACGACCGTGAGGTAGACGAGCGCGGGCACGGCCATGCCGCAGACCGCGGCGACCACCGGGAGGACGGCCGCCTTGGGATCGCGCAGCTCGCCCGCTACCAGCTCGCGCTTGAGCTCGATGCCCGCGACGAAGAAGAAGACGGCGAGCAGGCCGTCGGCCGCCCAGTGCTGGAGGGAGAGGTGCAGACCCAGCGAGCCGGGGCCGAAGTGGAACGCGCGCACCGACTCGTAGCTGTCCCGGATCGGGGTGTTCGCCCAGAGCAGTGCGGCGATGGCGGCCGCCAGCAGCAGCACACCGCCCACGGTCTCGGTACGCAGGGCGTCGGCCAGGTAATTCCGCTCGGGCAGCGGCAACCGGCCGAGGAAGACGGAGCGGCGGTTCTTGGGCGCGGCCACGGCGGTGGACCTCCTGGGGGTCGACTGGATACACGTGTGCTGTGTGCCGACCAGACTTCCCGGCGCGCCCTTGATTCTTGTCGCGATCTTTACGCGACCAGTACTTACCTTAGCCCGAAAGCGTGAGGGGCACCCGGCCGGTTGCCGGGTGCCCCTTCTGCGTACGCGCTCGGGTACACGCCCCGAACAGGTGGTTTCCCTGGTCAGTCCTCGCTGGAGGCGGCCGGGAGCTGGGACTGGATGAGGGTCATGACGGAGGAGTCGGTCAAGGTGGTCACGTCGCCGAGGGTGCGGTTCTCGGCCACGTCGCGCAGCAGGCGGCGCATGATCTTCCCGGAGCGGGTCTTGGGCAGCTCGGCGACGGGGAGGATGCGCTTGGGCTTGGCGATGGGCCCGAGCTGCTTGCCGACGTGGGCGCGCAGTTCCTCGACGAGGCCTTCCTCGTTGGCGTCGGCGTCGCCGCGGAGGATGACGAAGGCGCAGATGGCCTGGGTGGTCTGGGGGTCGGTGGCGCCGACGACGGCGGCTTCGGCGACCTTGGGGTGGGAGACGAGGGCGGATTCCACTTCGGTGGTGGAGATGTTGTGGCCGGAGACGAGCATGACGTCGTCGACGCGGCCGAGGAGCCAGATGTCGCCGTCCTCGTCCTTCTTGGCGCCGTCGCCCGCGAAGTACTTGTGCTCGAAGCGGGACCAGTAGGTGTCGAGGTAGCGCTGGTCGTCGCCCCAGATGGTGCGGAGCATCGAGGGCCACGGTTCGGTGAGGACGAGGTAGCCGCCGGAGCCGTTGGCCACCTCGCGGGCGTCGTCGTCGACGACGGTCGCGGCGATGCCGGGGAGGGGGACCTGGGCCGAGCCGGGCTTGGTCTCGGTGACGCCGGGCAGCGGGCTGATCATGATGCCGCCGGTCTCGGTCTGCCACCAGGTGTCGACGACCGGGGTGCGGTCGGCGCCGATGTGCTTGCGGTACCAGACCCAGGCCTCGGGGTTGATGGGCTCGCCCACCGAGCCCAGGATCCGCAGGCTGCTGAGGTCGAACTTGGCGGGGATGTCGTCGCCCCACTTCATCGCGGCCCGGATCGCGGTGGGCGCGGTGTAGAGGATGGTGACGCCGTACTTCTGGACGATCTCCCACCAGCGGCCCTGGTGGGGGCTGTCGGGGGTGCCCTCGTAGAGGACCTCGGTCGCGCCGTTGCTCAAGGGTCCGTAGACGATGTAGGAGTGGCCGGTCACCCAGCCGACGTCGGCCGTGCACCAGAAGACGTCGGTCTCCGGCTTGAGGTCGAAGACGGCGTGGTGGGTGTACGAGATCTGGGTGAGGTAGCCGCCGGTGGTGTGGAGGATGCCCTTCGGCTTACCCGTGGTGCCCGAGGTGTAGAGGATGAACAGCGGGTGCTCGGCGTCGAAGGCCTGGGGCGTGTGCTGGTCGGACTGGGATCCGACCAGGTCGTGCCACCACACGTCGCGGCCCTCGGTCCAGGCGATGTCCTCCTGGCCGGTGCGGCGGACGACGAGGACGCTGCGGACGTGTCCGGTGCCGGGGCGGGTCAGGGCCTCGTCGACGGCGGGCTTGAGCGCGGAGGGCTTGCCGCGCCGGTAACCGCCGTCGGCGGTGATGACGACACGGGCGTCGGCGTCGTTGATCCGGGTCGCGAGGGCGTCCGCGGAGAAGCCGCCGAAGACCAGCGAGTGCGGGGCGCCGATGCGGGCGCAGGCCAGCATCGAGACGACGGCCTCGGGGATCATCGGAAGGTAGATCGCGACCCGGTCGCCCGCCTGGACGCCCAGTGCGATCAGGGCGTTCGCGGCCTTGGAGACCTCGCGCTGGAGCTCGGCGTAGGTGAGGGTGCGGGTGTCGCCGGGCTCGCCCTCGAAGTGGATGGCCACCCGGTCGCCCAGGCCGTTCTCCACATGGCGGTCGACGCAGTTGTACGCCACGTTGAGCCGGCCGTCGGCGAACCACTTGGCGAACGGCGGGTTCGACCAGTCCAGGGTCTCGGTCGGCTCGGTCTCCCAGCTCAGGCGGCGGGCCTGCGCGGCCCAGAAGCCCAGCCGGTCAGCCTTCGCCCGCTCGTACGCCTCCGCGGAGACATTGGCCTTCGCGGCCAGGTCCGCAGGCGGTGCGAAGCGGCGCTCCTCCTTCAAGAGGTTGGCCAGGCTTTCGTTGCTCACGACATCTCCCTTTCCCAGGGTGCCCGTTGTGTCCCGGGCCATAGCTCATCAGCCCGGGGCACACCCTGACAAGGGTTGTTGGCAAAAATTGGTTTAGACCTGTATATGCGCGTGTTGTGCGAGGTCGGAGGCGTGCGGGGGACGGGCGCGGTGGCGGACCTCGCTCGGCGGCCGGCACGGGGCCGGACCGTCCGCGCACCGGCCCGGCCGGGCGCCACGGTCAGACCGTGTCGAGGACTTCGGGCCGCACGGCCTGGAAGGTCCGCGAGCGGCTGTCGAGCACATACGCCTGTGCCTCGGCCACATGGAAGTACATGCCCTGGAGCTGGAGCGTCCCCTCCGCAACCCTACGGGCGACGCACGCGTGGGCCATCAGGTGATCGAGCTGCTGCATCACATTGACGAGCGCGAGCCGCTCGACGTCGTCCGCCACGGGCCGGTCGGCCAGGGCGACCTCGCCGCGCCCCAGCCGGCCGATCCGCCCCATACGGGCCAGGCTCGGGCGCCCGTGCCGCAGCCAGCGGGTGAGCGGGGTCTGCTGCGCGCCGGGCTCCTGGCCCGCCGAGCCCAGCAGGGCCTGCATCGCCCCGCAGCCGGAATGCCCGCACACGGTGATGCTGCCGACCCGCAGGACCTCCACCGCGTACTCCACGGCGGCGCCGACCGAGTCGCAGGTGCCGTCGGAGCCCGGGGGCGGCATCAGATTGCCGACATTGCGCACGGTGAACAGATCGCCCGGCCCGCTGGAGGTGATCATGCTGGTGACCAGGCGGGAGTCCGCGCAGGTGAGGAAGAGCTGGGTCGGACGCTGGCCCTCGCGGGCGAGCCGCGCCAGCTCCTCCCGGACCAGCGGCGCGGTGTTGCGCTGGAAGGCGCTGACGCCGCCCAGCAACTGCCGCCCGCCCGCGGCGCCCTCGGCCGACGGGGGGCGCGTGCAGTGGTGGTTGCGCCAGGGGGTCCAGGGCCGGCAGGCGTGGGCGCTGGCGGGCTCGGCGATCGGCTGCCCGCCGCGGCCCCGGAGCGTCACCCAACCGCCCTGGGCCCGATGGGCGTTCGTCCAGGACTGGAGGGCGTCGTACGCCGCGTGGTCCATGAAGGAGCCGCCCAGCTCCACCACGGCGCTGGCCTCCTTGGGTACCTGCGCGAGCGCCCGGCTCAGCCGGGGCACCGCCAGGAACGTCAACTGCCCGCTGACGCGGACGACGTAGAGCTCCTTCTCCTCGTCCACCGTGATGCGCGTGTGGGTGAGGCGGCGCAAGGACAGGAACGCGGTGACCACGATGCCGACGGCGAGCCCCTGGAGCACTCCGAACAGCACCACGGCCCCGAGCGTGGCCGCGTACATCGGGAACTCACGGTGGCGCTGTACGTGCTTGATGTGGGCGAGGCTGACCATCTTCACGCCCGCCGCCATGACGAGGGCGGCCAGCGCGGCCAGCGGGATCAGCTCCAGGATCCCGGCGAGCAGCCCCGCGCAGACGAGGACCCACACGCCGTGCAGCACGGTGGACTTCCGGGTGGCGGCGCCGGCCTCGACGTTCGCCGCGCCGCGGATCGCGCCGCCCGCGATCGGCAGCCCGCAGAGCAGCCCGGAGACCACGTTCGCCGCGCCCTGTCCGGTCAGTTCGCGGTCCAGGTCGGCGGGGCCGCCGTGCGGATCGGGCCGGCCGGCGCGCAGGCGGTCCACCGCCACCGCGGACAGCAGCGACTCCATGCTCGCGACCAGGGTGACCGTCAGGACCGCGGCGAAGACCCCGAGCGCCGGCCCGTCCGGCAGCGCGGGCAGCGCCTGGAGCTCCCAGCGGGGCAGGGAGACCCGGGGCACGGCCATGCCGACGCTCGCCGCGGTGGCCACGACGACTGCCGCCAGCGGCGCCGGGACCGTACGGATCCGCCGGCCCGCGCGACCGGGCAGACGGGGCCAGGTCACGAGCACGGCCACCGTGATCGCGCCGACCAGCAGGGCGGGCGGGTGGAGACCGGCCAGCTGGGCGGGCAGCGCCGCGAGGTTCTCCAGCGCGGAGCTGTTCGGGCTGTCGCCCAGGACGACGTGCAGCTGTCCCAGCGCGATCGTGACGCCGATGCCGGCGAGCATGCCGTGGACGATCGCCGGGCTGACGGCGAGCGCGGCGCGGGCCACCCGCGCGGCCCCGAGGGCGAGTTGGGCCAGGCCGGCGAGGGCGGTGATCGCGCAGGTCGCCCGCCAGCCGTAGCGCTGCACGAGCTCCGCGGTCACCACGACCAGTCCCGTGGCGGCCCCGCTGACCTGGAGCGGCGCACCGCCGAGCAGCCCCGAGACGATGCCGCCGACCGCGGCCGCGATCAGCCCCGCCTGGAGCGGCGCGCCGGTCGCCAGCGCGATGCCCAGGGAGAGGGGCACGGCGATCAGGAAGATGACCACGGAGGCGGAGAGATCCTGCCGCCAGGTGGACCGGCTCCGTGGAGCCTCGGGGTCTTCCGGGTTGGCCGGGCGTTCCCGCGCGGGTGGGGGTGGCTGTGCGGAGTCATGCGTCTGCGACGGCTGAGGGTGCATGGTCGTTCCCGTCTTCGTCGGGCGGCGCGGCCGCAGGGGACGCGGTCGTGGTCACGGCGTGCAGCGGCGGGAGTGCTGCGATGGCGGGCTTATCTCAACTCTCGGTAAACGAATCGTAATGGAGAGTAAAGATCGCAGGGAAGAGCGGCCGGTCCAATGGAGGCGCGGTTCCTTCTATCGGGTGAATATGTACTTTTATGCGCTCGTCATTCCTTTGGTTCCGGTCGTGCGTGCGACCGTGAGCCTGCTGGCCGGGCCGGCCCGCGAACCGAAGGCTGAGGTGGCAGATGGCCGCTGCATGGCGAGTGGCGCTGGGCGGTCTCACGGCGCTGGCTCTGGCGACGGGGGCGGCGGGCTGCTCCGGCGGTGAGCGACCGGAGGGCGCCGAGACCCCGGCCCGGGGCGCCGACGAGGAGACGGCCCGGCGCCCGGCCCGCCTCATCGGGGACGGCTCCACGGCGGAGACCGGCCCCCAGCCGCATCAGCCCCGGCCCGAGCGGCTCCAACCCCGCCACAAGCCGCCGCAGTTCGTCGTCTTCTCCTGGGACGGCGCCGGGGAGGACAAGCAGAAGCTGTTCTCCCACTTCCGCGGCGTCGGCAAGAGGCACCACGCCACCATGACCTACTTCCTCAGCGGCGTGTACATGCTCCCCACCGACCGCAGAAGGCTGTACGACCCGCCCCGGCACCGGCGGGGGGCGTCCGACATCGGCTTCAACGACATCAAGGGAGTCAAGGACACCGTCGCGCAGCTCCGCGGTGCCTGGCTCGACGGCAACGAGATCGGCACCCACTTCAACGGCCACTTCTGCGGGCCCCGCGACGGCGTGGGCACCTGGTCGGTGAAGGAGTGGAAGAGCGAGATCCGGCAGGCGGAGTCCTTCGTCGCGCATTGGAGGACCAACGCCCGTCTCAAGGGCGAGCCGCCGCTGCCCTTCGACTACAGCAAGGAACTCGTGGGCGGCCGCGCCCCCTGCCTGGAGGGTCAGCGCCGGCTCGTCCCGGCCGCCAAGGCCATGGGCTTCCGCTACGACGCCAGCTCGATCGGCGGCCGGCAGGTGTGGCCGCGCAGGATCGGCGGGCTCTGGGATTTCCCGCTCCAGGACATCCCCGTGCCCGGCCGTGGATTCGAGACGCTGGCCATGGACTACAACTTCCTCGCCAACCAGTCCGGCGGCCGCACCCGGGGCGATCCGTCCCGGCACCGGGCCTGGGGCGAGCAGTTCCGCGAGGGCCTCCTCGCCGGATTCGACCGCGCGTACTACGGCAACCGGGCCCCGCTGTTCATCGGCGACCACTTCGAGTCCTGGAACGGCGGCACCTATATGCGCGCCGTCGAGAGCACCATCGGGACGGTCTGTGCGAAGGACGGCGTGCGCTGCGTGTCCTTCAAACAGCTCGCCGACTGGATGGACGCACAGGACCCGAAGCTGCTCGCGCAGCTCCGGGCCCTGGACGTCGGGGAGAAGCCGAAGGGCGGCTGGGGCCGGTTCCCCGCCGCCCGGCCGGTCAAGCGGGCTGCGGGGTAGAGGCCCACCGCTCGTCCAGCACGAAGGAGGGGTCGACCTGTGCCGCCAGGTCGGCGCCTGTACGGGCGTTCCCCCAGCTCTCCGCGTTCTTCAGGTGGAAGTGCACCATCTGGCGGGTGTAGCGCTGCCAGTCCCGGAGCTCGTACGCGCCGTCCGCCGTCTCCCGGAGGGTGCGCAGCGCCGCGCGGTTGGCCTCTTCCAGCAGGCCGAAGCGGGGCGGCCGGCCCTTCTCCATGGCGCGCACCCAGTCGGAGTGGCCGACCGTCACCAGCAGGTCGTCGCCGACCTCCTCGCGGAGGAAGTCCAGGTCGTCGGGGCCCTGCACCTTGTTGCCCACGACCTTCAGGCTGATGCCGAAGTCCCGTGCGTACTCCTTGTACTGACGGTAGACGGACACCCCCTTGCGGGTGGGCTCGGCCACCAGGAACGTCATGTCGAAACGGGTGAACATCCCGGACGCGAAGGAGTCGCTGCCCGCGGTCATGTCGACGACGACGTACTCGCCGGGCCCGTCGACCAGGTGGTTCAGGCACAGCTCCACGGCGCCGACCTTGGAGTGGTAGCAGGCCACCCCGAGGTCCGACTCGGTGAAGGGGCCGGTCGCCATCAGGCGGACCGGGTCGCCGTCGTCCAGCGGGACGGTCCTGGCGCACGCCTCGTAGACCGGGTTGTCCTCGCAGACCCGCAGCAGCCGGGAGCCCTCACCCGGCGGTGTCGTCTTGATCATCGTCTCCGGGGAGGCGATCCGGGGGTTGGTGCCGCGCAGGTACTCCTTGATCAGGGGGAGCTGGGCGCCCATCGCGGGCAGGGCGGCGGCCGCCTCGTCGTCCAGTCCGAGCGCCGCCCCGAGGTGCTGATTGATGTCGGCGTCGACGGCGACGACGGGGACGCGGTCCGCGGCGAGATGGCGGATGAACAGGGAGGACAGCGTGGTCTTGCCGCTGCCGCCCTTGCCTACGAAAGCGATCTTCATGTTCACCAAGCGTAGGGTGATGGCCGCGGAAAGTGAGAGCCGCGCGTGAAGAAGACCACTCCTTCGAGGGGTGTGAACCCGAAGTGCGTAGGGTCTACCCATGAGTACGACAGCCGATCCGCTCGCCGCCCTGGGCTCGCTCCCGGGCGTGGCCGACTCCGTGGACTCCGTGCGCAAGGCGGTGGACCGCGTCTACGGCCACCGGGTGATGCGCCGCCGCAGCAATGAGATCGCCTCCGAGGCCGCGCTGCGCGGGGCGCGCGGCTCGGCGGCGCTGTCCGGTGCCGACTGGGAACTCGAAGAAGTACGCCGCCGCTCCGACTTCAGCGTCGAGGGCGAGCCGCGGACGGTGGGCGCGGCCCTGCGGCTGACCGCCGAGGCGGGCCAGCTGCTGAGCGTGTGGCGGCAGTCGCCGCTGCGGGTGCTGGCCAGGCTGCACCTGGTGGCCGCGAGCGGAGCCCGCGCCGACGAGACGGTGGGGCGGCCCCGGCTGGCGGGCGAGCCGGTCGACGAGCCGCGGATCGAACTGCCGCTGCCGAGCGCCGGCGAGGTGGCCGGGCGGCTGGAGGGGCTGGCCGGACTGCTCCTCGCGGGCAGCGAGGCGCCGGCGCTGGTGACGGCGGCCGTGGTGCACGGAGAGCTGCTCGCGCTGCGCCCGTTCGGGTCGTGCAACGGGCTGGTCGCGCGGGCCGCCGAGCGGATCGTGCTCGTCGGCAGTGGCCTCGACCCCAAGTCGGTCTGCCCGGCCGAGGTGGGACACGCCGAATTGGGCCGTGCGGCCTACACGGCGGCGCTCGAAGGGTATGTGTCGGGGACTCCGGAGGGGGTCGCCGGCTGGATCGCGCACTGCGGGCGTGCTGTCGAGCTGGGGGTGCGCGAGAGCGTCGCGGTGTGCGAAGCGCTCCAGCGGGGCGCCGCCTGACGCCATCCGCCGCCGGGCCCCGCGGCGGGCCCGAAGCGGTGCGGTGACCGCCTCCGCGAGGGGGCGGGGTCCGGGACAGGGTTGCGGCGGTACCGGTCAAGTCTGGTACCGCCGCTGGCATGTTCGCCGGGTTACCATGCGTGCACGATGTTTGCCCATCAGGCTGGGGACTTCGCCCATGCCTGGTGCGGCTGGCCCGTAATCGACGGGTCGGCGTCGCGTGGGTGCCCGACGTTCATGCGCGGTCCGTGGGCCATGGTGCGTGAAGGGCTTCCTCTCGGATGTCCCTGGTCTCGCGGGCCGTTGATTCCTTTCTACTCCTGTAGTCGTCGAAGCGGAAGGCCAAGCCGCAGATCTTTGCTTTTGGCCTCAAAATCGGGCAATGCGGATGGCCGGCTCGCGCCTTCGGCTGGCGAGCCAGACCAGGCCCGCAGTGGCCGCCGCCGCGCCGACCGCCGCGGCCGCGACCAGGGCCGGCCGGGAGGGCATGGACAGGGCCGGCACCCGCTGCTTGAGCCGCACCGGGTGGTCGAAGGAGAGGATCGGCCAGTCGCGGGCGACGGCCTCGCGGCGCAGGCCCCGGTCGGGGTTGACCGCGTGCGGATGCCCCACCGTCTCCAGCATGGGTACGTCCGTCACGGAATCGCTGTAGGCGTAGCACCGCGCCAGGTCGTATCCCTCGGACCGGGCCAGGGCGCGGATCGCCTCGGCCTTGGTGGGGCCGTAGGCGTAGTAGGCGATCTCGCCGGTGAAGGCGCCGTCCTCGACGACCATGCGGGTGGCGACCACGCGGTCCGCGCCGAGGAGTTCACCGATGGGCTCGACGACCTCGGCGCCGGAGGTGCTCACGATGACCACGTCGCGGCCGGCTGTGTGGTGTGCTTCGATGAGGGAGGCGGCTTCGTCGTAAATGATCGGGTCGATGAGTTCGTGCAGGGTCTCCGCCACGATCTCGCGGACCTGCTGGACATTCCATCCTCGGCAGAGCGCGGAGAGATACTCGCGCATCCGCTCCATCTGGTCATGATCGGCGCCGCCCGCCAGGAACACGAACTGCGCGTATGCGGTTCGCAGGACGGCGCGGCGGTTGATCAAGCCGCCTTGGTAGAAGGACTTGCTGAAGGTGAGCGTGCTCGACTTCGCAATGACCGTCTTGTCCAGATCAAAGAACGCGGCTGTCCGGGACAACGAGTGGTTTTCCACGCGCCCGAGCATAGGCGCCCTCCATTCGGCGTAAGCTGAGGCGTGTGGGTTTGCCTGAGAAGGCTCTCGGGTACACCATGGAAGTCACGGATCGTTCGCGACCGTGTCTAACCCGGCCCGACTCCTCCCCCCCCCCCGAGTCGGCCGTGGGGACGACCCCCGCTCTCCCCCCCGGCGGGGGTCGTCGCATGTCCGGATACTTTTCCGGGCCCGGCATCCGATCTCCCTTCCGCCCGTGCGCCTTCGCGTCGCTCCAAGCGCGCCGCTCCCCCATCCTTGATACACGTCACGCTACGTAATCGGGACGCCGCTCTGCGGAAGTCACCGGTATAGGTGGCCGGGATATTCACAAGCCATGGGTTGTCCACAGTTTTCCACCAAGATCCACATGATTTTCCAGTTCGCTGCACGGTGATTCCCCGCGCTGTTCCGCGATGTCCGCGGAAGCGAGAGCGCGTAGAGGGACGGGGAGGACACCGTGGCCGGATCCAACAGTTCCGAATGGCCGCAGAAGACCGGGGCCGGAGGCGCCGGACCGCTGATCGTCACCGAGGACGAAGAGCTGCTCGACGACCTGCTCCGACTGTGCGCGGCGGCCGGGGCCCTGCCCGAAGTGGCCCATGGCACGCTCCCGCGCCCGGCGTCGGGCACGGGGGAAAGAAGGGGAGAGGGCGGCGGCGCCGCGCCGCTGACCCTTATCGGGGACGACTGCGCCCACCGGTTCGCGGCCACCGGCCTCGGAGCCCTGGGGGAGCGCGCGGTGCTCGTGGGCAAGGACCCGGACGACGCGGGCATCTGGCGCCGGGCCGTCGAGATCGGTGCCCGCGGGGTGTCGGTGCTGCCGGAGTCCGAGGCCCGGCTGGTCGACCGCATCGCCGATGCCGTGGAAGGGGCCGGCCGCCCCGCCCGCACCGTGGGAGTGATCGGCGGCCGGGGCGGAGCGGGAGCGAGCACGCTGGCCTGCGCCCTGGCCTTGGCGGCCGCCCGCGCGGGGCGGCGCACCATGCTGGTCGACGCGGACCCGCTCGGCGGCGGCCTCGACGTCCTGCTGGGCGGCGAGCGGGCGGACGGCCTGCGCTGGCCCGCCTTCGCGGACTCCCGCGGGCGGGTGGCCGGGCAGGCGCTCGAGGAGTCCCTGCCCGAGCTCCACGCGCTGCGGCTGCTCAGCTGGGATCGCGGCGACTGCGCGAGCGTGCCGCCCGACGCCATGCGCGCCGTGCTCGCCGCGGCGCGCAGACGTGGCGGCGTGGTCGTCGTCGATCTGCCGCGCCGGCTCGACCCGGCGGCGCTCGAAGCCCTCGGCCAGCTGGACATGGGCCTGCTGGTGGTTCCCGCCGAGCTGAGGGCCGTCGCGGCGGCCCACCGCGTCGTCGCGACGGTGGGTCAGGCGCTCGGCGACCTCCGGGCCGTGGTGCTCGGGCCCTGCGGCTCCGGGCTCGACGGTGCGGAGATCGCCCGGCTGCTCAAGCTGCCCCTGGCCGGCGAGCTCGCCCCCGAGACGGGGCTGCCGGCGGCGCTGGCGGCGGGCCGCCCGCCGGGCGCGGGCGACAGAGGACCGCTCGCCCGGTTCTGCGCGGATTTCTGGGACCAGGTGCCCGACCGGGGCGAGGAGGCACCCGTATGAGCGCCGAACTGCTGGAGACCGTGCGCCTGCGACTGGCCGAGAGCGGCGCGGAGCCGACGCCCGCGCGGGTCGCGGAGGCCCTGCGGCGGGAAGGGCGGCTGCTCGGTGACGCCGAGGTCCTCGGCGTGGTGGCCCGGCTTCGCTCCGAGCTCGTCGGCACCGGCCCCCTGGAAGGGCTGCTGGCCGCCCCTGACGTCACCGATGTCCTCGTCACCGCACCCGACCAGGTGTGGGTGGACCGCGGAGCCGGCCTGGAGCGCACGGAGGTGACGTTCCCCGACGCGACGGCGGTGCGCCGACTCGCCCAGCGGCTCGCCGCGATCGCCGGCCGCCGGCTGGACGACGCCCGCCCCTGGGTGGACGCCCGGCTCCCCGACGGGACACGGCTGCACGCCGTCCTGCCCCCGGTCGCCGTCGGCTCGACCTGCCTCTCGCTGCGGGTGGTGCGGCCCCGCGCCTTCACCCTGGAGGACCTCGTCGCGGCGGGCACGGTGCCGCCGGGCGGCCAGTTGCTGCTGCGGGCCGTCCTGGACGCCCGGCTGTCCTTCGTCATCAGCGGCGGGACGGGCTCCGGGAAGACCACGCTGCTGACCTGTCTGCTCGGTCTCGTCGCGCCGGACGAGCGGATCGTCCTGGCCGAGGACTCCGCCGAGCTGCGCCCCGACCATCCGCACGTGGTGCGGCTGGAGACCCGGCCCGCGAACCAGGAGGGCATGGGCCTGGTCACCCTGCGGGACCTGGTGCGCCAGGCGTTGCGGATGCGGCCCGACCGGCTGGTCGTCGGCGAGGTGCGCGGACCTGAGGTCACCGATCTGCTGAGCGCCCTGAACACCGGTCATGAAGGCGGCTGCGGCACCGTTCACGCCAACGCCGCGGCCGACGTCCCGGCCCGGCTGGAGGCGCTGGGGTCGACGGCCGGGCTGGACCGCGCGGCGCTGCACAGCCAGCTGGCGGCCGGTCTGTCGGTGGTGATCCACCTGGTGCGTGAGCGGGGCGGCAGGCGGCGGATCGCCGAGATCCATGTGCTCGACCGCTGCGAGGCCGGGTTCGTCTCGACCGTTCCCGCGGCCGTGTGGGGACCGCGCGGCTTCGAGCGGGCGCGCGGCTGGGCGCGGCTGGCGGAGTTGTGCGAGCGCGGCGGGGGAGCGCCATGACGGGGGTCGCGGCGGTGCCGCAGGCCGCCCTGGCGTGTGCGGTGGTGCTGGGAGCCGCGGCGGTGGCCTGGTCGCTGTCGCGCCCAGGTCAGGAGGTGCGGCGGGCCCGGCTGCTCTTCGCGGGCGGTGGGGACGTCGGCCCTCCGGGGCCCTGGATGCCTGCGTGGGCCGGTGAGTGGGGCGCCCGCCTGCGGAGTTCGGCGCGGGAGCGGCGGGAGCTGGCGTGCCTTCCGGTCGGCTGTGCGGTGGCTCTGTGGGGCGAGTCGTTCCTGCCGCTGCTCGTCGCCGCCGTGGCCGTCCCGCTCGTCCGGCGCGGACTCTCCGCGCGGTCCGCGGCGCGGGAGCGTGAGCGGTGGGAGGCGGCGGTGATCGAGCTGTGCGGGGAGGTCGCGGGCGAACTGCGGGCGGGGCGGCAGCCTCATGAGGCCCTGGCCGGGGTCTCGGCCGGAGAGCTGGGGGCGGAGTGGGCGGCGGTCCCCGCCGCCGCGCGGTTCGGTGGGGACGTGCCGGAGGCCTTGCGGTCGGTGGGCCGACGGCCGGGGGCCGAAGGGCTCCAGGGCGTGGCCGCCTGCTGGCAGGTCGCGGTCGACGGCGGCGCGGGCCTGGCGGCCGGTCTCGACAAGGTCGCGGGGGCTCTGAGTGCCGAGCGGGACCAACGGGAGGAGCTCCGCGCCCAATTGGCGGGCACGCGGTCGACGGCGGCGATGCTGGCGCTCCTGCCCGTGCTCGCGCTCCTGATGGGCGGCGCCCTGGGCGCCGAGCCCCTGAGGGTGCTGCTGCACACGGGCCCTGGTCTGGCCTGTCTGGTGCTCGGAGGGCTTCTGGAGTGGGCCGGTCTGGTGTGGACGCGGCGGATCGTGCGGGCGGCTGGAGGGGGAGAGGCGTGAGCGTCGGGGGTGGTGTGAGCGAAAAAGTTATCCACAGCCTGTGGATGGGGATTCCGTTCGGCATCGTGCTCGTGGCCGCGGTGGCGGCCGTGCGCGGAGTCCGTGGGAAGCGCGCCGCGCGCCGTCGGGTCGCCGCGCTCTTCCCGTCGCCCGAACCGGCCGGGGCCGGTCGATCGGGCAGTCAGATGTGGTCCTGGAGCGGCCGGTTGCCTCCGGTGCGGGACCGATTGTCCGTCATGGGAGCGGGGGCCGCGGGGTTCATCCTCGTCGGTGGAGCCGCCGGGTGCGCCACAGGGCTCGCCGCCGCGTACGGCATGTGGCGCTGGTGCCGTCGGAAGAGTGCCGTGGACGAGGCCGGCGGTGGCTCCGGCGGGGAGCGGCGGCTGGAGGAGAAGGAAGCGGAGAAGCAACTTCCGCTCGCCGCGGATCTCATGGCCGCCTGTCTCGCCGCAGGGGCGGGACCCGGGCAGGCCGCGGAAGCCGTCGGGGCGTCCATGGCCGGCCCGGTGGGCGAGAGGCTCGCGCGGGCCGCGGCGGAGGTACGGCTCGGTGGAGACCCCGCCACGGCCTGGAACCGGATCGGAGGCCTCCCCGGCCCCGGCGCGCGTGAGCTGGCGCGTTGTCTGGAGCGGGCCCAGGCGACGGGCGTCCCGGCGGTGGAGCCGATGGCCAGGGTCGCCGGCCGGCTGCGGACCGAGCGCGCCAGGACGGCGGGCATACGGGCCCGGCGCGCGGGTGTCCTGGCCACGGCCCCGCTCGGGCTGTGCTTCCTGCCCGCGTTCCTGACGGTCGGTGTGGTGCCTGTGGTGATCGGGCTGGCGAGTTCGCTGATGAAGGGGGACTGACGATGCGTGAGATGTCGACGGGGGAGGCAGTGGTGATCGTGCGGTGGTGGTCGAGGGGCCGGATCGGACGGCGGTCGTGGCGACGGGTGAGCGGTGAGGCCGGGATGACGACGGCCGAATACGCCGTCGGGACGCTGGCGGCGTGCGCGCTCGCGGCCGTGCTCTACAAGGTGGTCACGAGCGGGGCCGTCAGCGCCGCGCTCCAGTCGCTGATCGGAAGGGCGCTCAATGCGCCCTTCTGACGGCGGCTACGCCACCGCGGAGGCCGCGGTGGTGCTGCCCACGCTGATGCTCTTCGGCATGGGGCTGATCTGGGGGCTGGTGGCCGCCGCCGCGCAGATCCAGTGCGTGGACGCGGCGAGGGCGGGCGCCCGCGCGGCGGCCCGTTCGGACCCCGCGCCCGCCACGGTCGCCGCGGCCCGGGCGGCCGCGCCGGAAGGCGCCCGGATCTCGGTGTCGCGGGAAGGCGACCTCGTCCGGGTGAAGGTGGTGGTGCGGTCGGCCGGGCCGGGTCCGCTGACCGTACGGCTCTCCGGAGAGGCGGTGGCCCTTGCGGAGGAGACCGTGGGGTGACGGGGGAGTGGCGACGGTGTGGGTGGCGGTGGCCGCGACGGCGCTCTGCGCGGTGTTCGCGGTGCTGCTGGCCCTGAGCCAGGCGGTGGTGGCCCGCCACCGCGCCGGAGGGGCGGCGGACCTCGCGGTGCTGGCGGCCGCGGACCACGCCCTGCGGGGCGAGGAGGTGGCCTGCGGCCTGGCCCGGCGGGTGGCCGGGGCACAAGGGGCGCGCGTGGTGAGCTGCGCCGTCAGCGGGGAGTTCGCCGAGCTCACGGCGGCGGCGCGGGCGGGCCCGTACACCGTCCGCGCCCGCTCCCGGGCGGGCCCGGCGCTCCCGGCGCCGGAAGCCCGGCCCTGAGGCCCTGAGGCCCTGAGGCCCTGAGGCCCTGAGGCCCTGAGGCCCTGAGGCCCTGAGGCCCTGAGGCCCTGAGGCCCTGAGGCCCTGAGGCCCTGAGGCCCTGAGGGGGCTGACGGGTCGTCCAGGGGGCGTTCCCGGCCTACGGGGCGTCGGGCGGCTCCTCGGGTGGGGCGCCGGCCAGGAGGGTCGTCAGGAGGCGGACGGCGGCCTTCTTGTCGAGCGGTTCGTTGCCGTTGCCGCACTTGGGGGACTGCACGCACGACGGGCAACCGGATGCGCACTCGCAGGCGGCGATCGCCTCCCGGGTGGCGGTGAGCCAGCGGGCGGCGGTGTGGAAGGCCCGCTCGGCGAAGCCGGCGCCGCCGGAGTGGCCGTCGTAGACGAAGACGGTCGGCAGGAGCGTGTCGGGGTGGAGGGGGATGGAGACGCCGCCGATGTCCCAGCGGTCGCACGTGGCGAAGAGCGGCAGCATGCCGATCGAGGCGTGCTCCGCGGCGTGCAGGGCGCCCCCGAGGGCCTCGGGGTCCACCCGGGCGTCGTCGAGTTGGTCCTCGGTGACGGTCCACCACACGGCGCGGGTGCGCAGTGTCCGGGGCGGCAGGTCCAGCTTGGACTCGCCCATGACCTCGCCGGTGAGGATCCGGCGGCGGAGGAAGGAGACCACCTGGTTGGTGACCTCGACGGAGCCGAAGCACAGCCGTGCGTCGCCCCAGGGGACCTCGGCGCCGGTCTCCAGGATGGAGACGGTCGTCGTGTCGCGGGCGGTCGTCGAATAGGGCGGGTCGGCCTGCTCGACGAGGGCGACGGAGTCCTCCAGGTCGAGGTGGCGGACGAGATAGGTCCGGCCCTGGTGGAGGTGGACCGCGCCTTCGTGGACGGTGGTGTGGGCGGCGCTCGCGTCCACGGTGCCCAGCAGCCGGCCCGTGCCCTCCTCCACGACCTGGACGGGGCGGCCGCCCTCGCCCCTGATGTCGGTGAGGTCGACGGCGCGCTCACGGCGCGTCCAGTGCCAGGCGGCGGCCCGGCGGCGGAGCAGCTTGCGGCCTTCGAGCTGGGTGAGCAGGCCGGGCGTCTCGGGGCCGAACAGCGACAGATCGGCCTCGGTGAGCGGCAGCTCGGCCGCGGCGGCGCACAGATGGGGGGCGAGGACGTAGGGGTTGTCGGGATCGAGGACGGTCGATTCGACGGGCTGCCGGAAGAGGGCCTCGGGGTGGTGGACGAGATAGGTGTCCAGCGGGTCGTCCCGGGCCACGAGGACGGCGAGGGCCCCTTGGCCCGTACGGCCGGCGCGGCCGGCCTGCTGCCACAGGGAGGCGCGGGTGCCCGGGTAGCCGGAGAGGAGGACGGCGTCGAGGCCGGCGACGTCGACGCCGAGCTCCAGGGCGCTGGTGGCGGCGAGGCCGAGGAGCTCGCCGGAGTGCAGGGCGCGCTCGATGGCACGGCGCTCCTCGGGGAGGTAGCCGCCCCGGTAGGCCGCGACCCGGGAGGGCAGGGAGCGGTCCACCGCTGCCAGGCGCTCCTGGGCGATCAGGGCCACCAGCTCGGCGCCGCGCCGTGAGCGGACGAAGGCGACCGTGCGGACGCCCTGGACGGCCAGGTCGGTGAGGAGGTCGGCGGTCTCCGCGGTGGCGGTACGGCGCACGGGGGCGCCCCGCTCGCCGTGGAGCTCGGTGAGCGGCGGTTCCCAGAGGGCGAAGACCAGCTCGCCGCGCGGGGAGGAGTCCTCGGTGATCTCCACGACGGGCACCCCGGTCAGCCGGGTGGCGGCGGTGGCCGGGTCGGAGGCGGTCGCCGAGGCGAGGAGGAAGACGGGGTCGGCGCCGTAGCGGGCGCAGATCCGGCGCAGCCGGCGCAGCACCTGGGCGACGTGCGAGCCGAAGACGCCGCGGTAGGTGTGGCACTCGTCGATGACGACGTAGCGCAGGGCGCGCAGGAAGGAGGACCACCTGGGGTGGGCGGGCAGGATCGAGCGGTGGAGCATGTCGGGATTGGTGAGCGCGTAATTGGCGTACTGACGCACCCACTCCCGCTCCTCCACGGGGGTGTCGCCGTCGTAGACGGCGGGGCGGACGCCCTTGCCCAGGGGCGCGGCGAGGGCCCGTACGGCGCGCCGCTGGTCGGCCGCCAGGGCCTTGGTGGGGGCGATGTAGAGCGCGGTGGCCCCCCGGCCGTTCGGCGCCTCGGAGCCGTCCAGGAGGGCGCTCAGGACCGGCGCGAGGTAGGCGAGGGACTTGCCGGAGGCGGTGCCGGTGGCCACCACGACCGATTCGCCGCGCAGCGCGTGCTCCGCCGTGAGCGCCTGATGGGCCCAGGGCCGCTCGATGCCGGCCGTCCGGATGGCGTCGACCACTTCCGGCCGGATCTTCTCAGGCCAGGGGGCATGACGTCCCGGGCGCGGGGGCAAGTGCTCCGTATGAGTGATGCGTGCAGCCCGGTCGACCCCGGCGGTCAGTCGGTCGAGGACTGTCCGGGGAGCGGGATGTACGCCCGCCTCCGGCGGGAGTTGATCGTTGGCCATCGACACCGAGTGTGTCACTGGCGTGACGGACAATGGCGCCAAGGCGTCGTGCACGCCTGCTGGTAAGTGATTGAATGCCATCGCGGCTGCCGATCCATGGGGGGCGACCGCTCGATGCAAGGTGCTGGAGGATCCGTGGACCTGTCCCTGTCGACCGAGACCGTAGGCGACCGTACGGTTGTCCGGGTCGGTGGCGAGATTGATGTGTACACCGCGCCCAAGCTGCGTGAGCAGTTGGTCGAGCTTGTCAACGACGGCAGCTATCACCTCGTCGTGGACATGGAGGGCGTCGACTTCCTCGACTCCACCGGGCTCGGCGTGCTGGTCGGCGGCCTCAAGCGGGTGCGAGCCCATGAGGGCTCGCTGCGCCTGGTCTGCAACCAGGAGCGCATTCTGAAGATCTTCCGTATCACCGGCCTCACCAAGGTGTTCCCGATTCACACCTCGGTCGAGGACGCGGTGCAGGCGACCGACTGACGGTCGCCGCCGGAAGACTGCCACGCGGGGGGTACCGGGCTCGTGAGCCCGGCCCCTCTCGCGAGTTCGCCCTTTTCCAGAAGAGGGAAGAGGGCACGTATGACCGAGGGGGATGGCATGGCCACCGTCGAACTGCTCTTCAGTGCCCTTCCCGAGCATGTCCGGACGGCACGGCTGGTGGCGGCCGCGGTGGCGCGCCGGGCCGGGGTCGACGAGGCCGTGCTGGACGAGCTGCGGCTCGCCGTCGGTGAGGCGTGCTCGCGCGCGGTCGGCCTGCACATCAGCCATGGCGTGGCCGCCCCGGTGCGGGTCGTGCTGATCGAGGACGAGAAGAAGTTCTCCATCGAGGTCGGGGACGACGCGCCCAGGCCCGCCCCCGTGGCCGCCGCGAGCGGTGCCGTACGCCACCCCGGGTCCGTCCAGGACGACAGCGGCGACGGTGAGGACGACATGGGCCTCGCCGTGATCAGCGGCCTTGTCGACGACGTCGAGGTGACGGCGGACGAGACCGGTGGGCTGATCCGGATGAGCTGGCCGACGACCCCGGGTGCCCCGCTTCCGTAGCCCGGCGTCAGTCGAATGCCGTAGCGGGCCGCCCGCGACTTTCCGTAACTCTTCTCCGCCCGGGGTCGGCCCCGCGCGGATTTTCCACTTGGCCGAATTCACCGGCGCGTCATCGGCCGCGGGCACGGGCCGTCGGCCGATTTCCGATCTTCTTCGGAGACCCCGGGCGGCCTCCGGGCGATCTCCCGGTGATCTCCGTTTTCGGATCTTCCTTTGCCGCCGGATATCGGGCGGATCATTCACTCGATCTTCACTCGCGCAGGCTCATTCCCTTTGCCGTGCTCTGTTTTGATCTCGCCATGCTCCCTACAATCCGTCCATCTTGAGCTCAGGACGCCTGAGCGTGGTGGCCGTTCCGCGGTCGCGGTCCGGTCGCGCGCCCATGTGCCAAACGTCAAGGAGGACGAATGGCGGGGCCTTTTACCCCTGGACAGGTGGACTTCACGCAGAATCTCGCAGCCGAGCTGACTCAAGGCAATCGCACCCTGGTGATGGTGATCGGAGCCGTCGCGCTGGCGGCGCTCGTCGTCGCCGTGGTGCTCGTCCGGCAGGTGCTCGCGGCCCGGGAGGGCACGGACAGCATGCGAAAGATCGCCGCTGCGGTGCAGGAAGGCGCGAACGCCTATCTCGCCCGGCAGTTGCGCACCCTCGGTGTATTCGCCGTGGTGGTGTTCTTCCTGCTCATGCTGTTGCCGGCGGACAACTGGTCGCAGCGTGCCGGGCGTTCGGCCTTCTTCCTGATCGGCGCGCTCTTCTCGGCGGCCACCGGCTATATCGGCATGTGGCTCGCGGTCCGCAGCAATGTGCGGGTCGCCGCGGCCGCGCGGGAGGCCACGCCCGTCGAGGGGGAGCCGGAGAAGGATCTGACGGCCGTCTCCCACAAGGCCATGAAGATCGCGTTTCGGACGGGTGGCGTCGTCGGGATGTGCACGGTCGGCCTCGGCCTGCTGGGCGCCTCCTGCGTGGTGCTGGTCTACGCGGCCGACGCGCCCAAGGTGCTGGAGGGCTTCGGCCTCGGCGCGGCGCTGATCGCGATGTTCATGAGGGTCGGCGGCGGCATCTTCACCAAGGCCGCCGACGTCGGCGCCGACCTGGTCGGCAAGGTGGAGCAGGGCATCCCGGAGGACGATCCGCGGAACGCCGCCACCATCGCCGACAACGTGGGCGACAACGTCGGCGACTGCGCGGGCATGGCCGCCGACCTCTTCGAGTCCTACGCGGTGACCCTGGTCGCCGCGCTGATCCTCGGCAAGGCCGCCTTCGGCGACGCGGGCCTGGCCTTCCCCCTGCTCGTCCCGGCCATCGGGGTCCTCACGGCGATGATCGGCATCTTCGCCGTCGCCCCCCGCCGCGCCGACCGCAGCGGCATGACCGCGATCAACCGCGGCTTCTTCATCTCGGCCGTCGTCTCGCTGGTCCTGGTGGCCGCCGCGGTCTTCGTCTACCTGCCGTCCAGCTTCGCGGAATTGAAGGGCATCGGGGACGACGCCATCCGGGCCCACGACGGCGACCCGCGGGTCTTCGCGCTGGTCGCGGTGGCCATCGGCATCGTGCTCGCCGCGCTCATCCAGCAGCTGACCGGCTACTTCACGGAGACCAACCGGCGCCCGGTGCGCGACATCGGCAAGACCTCCCTGACCGGCCCCGCGACCGTCGTCCTCGCCGGCATCTCCATCGGCCTGGAGTCGGCGGTCTACTCCGCCGTGCTGATCGCGCTCGGCGTCTACGGCGCGTTCCTCCTCGGCGGCACCTCGATCATGCTCGCGCTCTTCGCCGTCGCCCTCGCCGGCACGGGCCTGCTGACCACCGTCGGCGTCATCGTCGCCATGGACACCTTCGGACCGGTCTCCGACAACGCCCAGGGCATCGCCGAGATGTCCGGCGACGTCCAGGGCGCGGGCGCCCAGGTGCTCACCGACCTGGACGCCGTCGGCAACACCACCAAGGCCATCACCAAGGGCATAGCCATCGCCACGGCCGTGCTGGCCGCGGCGGCGCTGTTCGGCTCGTACCGCGACGCCATCGCCACGGCCGTGCGGGACGTACACGCCAAGTCCGGGGAACTGGGGCTCAGCCTGGACATCTCGCAGCCCAACAACCTCGTGGGGCTGATCCTCGGCGCGGCCGTCGTCTTCCTCTTCTCGGGCCTGGCGATCAACGCCGTCTCCCGCTCGGCGGGCGCGGTGGTCTACGAGGTGCGACGGCAGTTCCGCGAGCACCCCGGGATCATGGACTACACCGAAAAACCGGAGTACGGGCGGGTGGTGGACATCTGCACCAAGGACGCGCTGCGCGAACTCGCCACGCCCGGCCTGCTCGCGGTCATGGCGCCGATCGCGGTCGGCTTCTCGCTCGGCGTCGGCGCCCTCGGCTCGTACCTGGCGGGCGCGATCGGCTGCGGCACCCTGATGGCGGTCTTCCTGGCCAACTCCGGTGGCGCCTGGGACAACGCCAAGAAGCTGGTGGAGGACGGGCACCACGGCGGCAAGGGCAGCGAGGCGCACGCCGCGACCGTCATCGGCGACACGGTCGGCGATCCGTTCAAGGACACCGCCGGGCCCGCGATCAACCCGCTGCTGAAGGTGATGAACCTGGTCGCCCTCCTGATCGCGCCGGCGGTCGTCAAGTTCTCCTACGGCGACGACGCCAACGACGGGCTGCGGATCGGCGTCGCGGTCCTGGCCGTCGTCGTCATCGTCGGCGCGGTCTACGTCTCCAAGCGCCGGGGCGTCGCCGTCGACGGCGACGACGGGAACGCGGAGCAGGCGCCGCGGCCCGCCGATCCGGCGGTGGTGTCCTAACCGGCGCAGGCGTACTGAGCGAACGTCAGGAGCGCGGGTGGGCGGTGCGCGCGGGCGCACCGCCCACCCGCGCGCGCCGTCGGCGCGCATGGGGATCAGGTGCGGCGAACGCCACGCCCGTCTTGGTGCAAATGGCTTCAAAAGGGGGCGTAAGGGGTGCTCGGCTCTCGGGCGACCCGGTCTGGACGTGTAAGTTCCGGGGCCGAGAGCCATTGAAGGGACCGATCCGGTGAACAAGAAGCTTGTGGCTGCACTGTCCGGCGGTGCGGCACTTGTCCTGGCGCTGACGGGCTGCGGCGGCGACGACGAAGGCAACAAGAAGCTCGACGACTGGTCCAAGAAGGTCTGCGACCAGATGCAGCCTCAGGTGAAGAAGATCCAGGACGCCAACCACTCCATCGCGGGCGTCCAGACCGAGGAGGACTCGAAGAAGGTCCAGCAGACCGACTCGGCCGCCTTCCAGGCCAACGCCGACGCGTACAAGGCCCTGGCCACCAGCGTGGACAACGCCGGAGCGCCGCCCGTCAAGGACGGCGAGACCAGCCAGAAGAACGCGGTGAAGGCCCTCAACGACCTCTCCGGGGCGTACATCGGCCTGAAGAAGCGGATCGACGGCCTCGACACCGGTGACAAGGCGAAGTTCGGCGAGGGCCTCAAGGCCATCGGCGGGGACATCGGCAAGCTGAGCGGCCAGAGCGACGAGGCCCTCAAGAAGCTCCAGTCCGGCGACGTCGGCAAGGCCATGGCGAAGCAGCCCGGCTGCCAGAAGATCTCGGCCTCGGCCACGCCGAGCAAGAAGTAAGCCGGGCGAGAAGTAAGCCGGGCGAGAAGTAGGCCGGGCGAGAAGTAGGCCGGGCACGACGCAGGCCGGGCGGGAAGCGGCGGCACCGGCAGGCCCGCACCGGAAGCGGCGGCACCGGCCGTGCGGCCCGGCGCCGCGCCCCCGCGAGGGGCGTGGCGCCGGGCTTTCGTCATTTGTCCGCGGCGCCCCCGACAATGGTGCCGTGAGTACGCTCCTTCCCTCCGCCACCGACCGCGCGCGCACCGCCCGGCTGCGCGAATCCCTGCTGACCGCGGCCTTCACCGCCGACGGCCTCCTCGACCTGCTGGGCGCCCCCGCCTACGCCGCGCTCGCCCGCAGCGAGACGGTCCCTGCGCTGCGCGCCACCCGCGTTGACGGCCCGCTGGAGACGCTGGTGCGCCTCTTCCTGCTCCAGCTGCCGGTCGCCCACGCCCGGGCCGCCGCGGCGCTGCCGGTGGACGACTGCCTCGCGGACGGCTGGCTGGTCCGGGACGGCGGCGACGTACGGGCCACCGTCGACGTGCGCCCGTACAGCGGTCCCGAGGGCGAGGACTGGTGGATCGTCTCCGACCTGGGCTGCGCCGTCGGCGGCGCCGGCGGGATCGCCGGGGGCTCCGGCGGCCCGTCGGGCGTGGACCGCTCCCAGCTTGTCCTCGGCGTGGGCGGCGCGTCCACCACGCTCGCCGGCATCACCATCCGTACGCCCGTGGCCAGCGCCCTCGACCTCGGCACCGGCTCCGGCATCCAGGCGCTGCACGCGAGCCGGCACGCCACCGAGGTCACCGCCACCGACCTCAACCCGCGCGCCCTGCACTTCGCGCGCCTCACGCTGGCCCTCTCCGGCGCGCCCGAGGCCGATCTGCGCGAGGGCTCGCTCTTCGAGCCCGTCGCCCGGGACACCTACGACCTGATCGTCTCCAACCCGCCCTTCGTCATCTCGCCCGGCGCGCGGCTGACCTACCGCGACGGCGGCATGGGCGGCGACGACCTGTGCCGGACGATCGTCCAGCAGGCGGCGGACCGGCTCAACGACGGCGGCCACTGCCAGCTGCTCGCCAATTGGCAGCACGTCGAGGGCGAGGACTGGCGGGACCGGCTCTCCTCCTGGGTGCCGCGCGGCTGCGACGCCTGGATCGTCCAGCGCGAGGTGCAGGACGTCGCGCAGTACGCCGAGCTGTGGCTGCGTGACGGGGGCGACCACCGGACCGATCCCGCCGCGTACGCGGCCCGCTACGACGCGTGGCTGGACGAGTTCGAGACACGGAAGACCAAGGCCGTCGGATTTGGCTGGATCACGCTGCGTAAATCGGGCTCCGACCGTCCCTCCGTCATCGCGGAGGAGTGGCCGCACCCGGTCGAGCAGCCGCTCGGTGCATCCGTTCGGGCCCATTTCGAGCGACAGGACTTCCTGCGCTCGCACGACGACGCGTCCCTGCTCGCCGCCCGCTTCCGGCTCGCCGACGAGGTCGTCCAGGAGCAGGTCGGACTGCCCGGCGCGGAGGACCCGGAGCACGTCGTCCTGCGCCAGAACCGTGGAATGCGGCGGGCCACCAAGGTGGACACGGTCGGCGCGGGCTTCGCCGGGGTGTGTGACGGCTCTCTCAGCGCGGGCCGCATCCTCGACGCCATCGCGCAGCTGGTGGGGCAGGATCCGGTGCTGCTGCGGGACCGTACGCCGGAGTCGATCCGGCTCCTCGTGGAGCAGGGATTCCTGATCCCGGTGGTGGACTGAGAGCGGCGTCCGCGGGATCCGGCAAGAGGCGGGTTCACGTCAATCGGCGCGCGCGGTCCGAGAGGGGCCGCGCGGCGCTCCGGCGGTTCCTTCACTCCGGTGGTGTGCCGGTCCGGGCGGCAGACAGGACGCTTGTCGGGTTACCGTTCGAGTGGCGTTGCGGGCTTTTTCCGTTTGACACGGGGGCGGGATGTACCGTCACACTCCGCAGCGTCACCGCAGCGCCTACACCGAGTGCCGACCGGAAGAAGAGCGAAGTTGTCCCCGACCAGCGAGACCGCACAGGGCGGCCGCCGACTCGTCATCGTCGAGTCGCCTGCCAAGGCGAAGACGATCAAGGGCTACCTCGGCCCCGGATACGTCGTCGAGGCGAGCGTCGGGCACATCCGTGACCTGCCGAACGGGGCCGCCGAGGTCCCGGCGAAGTACAAGGGCGAGCCCTGGGCCCGCCTCGGCGTGAACGTCGACGCCGACTTCCAGCCCATCTACGTCGTCAATCACGACAAGAAGGACCAGGTCAAGAAGCTCAAGGAGCTGCTGGCCGAGTCCGACGAGCTCTTCCTCGCCACCGATGAGGACCGCGAGGGCGAGGCCATCGCGTGGCACCTCCAGGAAGTCCTCAAGCCCAAGGTCCCGGTCCGCCGGATGGTCTTCCACGAGATCACCAAGGACGCGATCCGGGAGGCCGTCGCCAACCCGCGCGAGCTGAACAAGAAGCTCGTCGACGCCCAGGAGACCCGCCGCATCCTCGACCGCCTCTACGGCTACGAGGTCTCGCCGGTGCTGTGGAAGAAGGTCATGCCCCGGCTGTCGGCCGGCCGGGTGCAGTCCGTCGCCACGCGTCTCGTCGTCGAGCGGGAGCGCGAGCGCATCGCCTTCCGCTCCGCCGAGTACTGGGACCTCACCGGCACCTTCGCCACGGGCCGCGGCGGCGACGCCACCGACCCCGGCACCCTCGCCGCCCGCCTGACCGCGGTCGACGGCCGCCGGGTGGCGCAGGGCCGTGACTTCGGCTCGACCGGTGTGCTCAAGGACGGCTCCGCCGTGCTGCACCTGGACGAGGCGAACGCCCGCGCGCTCGCCGCCGCCCTCGCCGACTCGGCGTTCGCGGTGCGCTCCGTCGAGTCCAAGCCGTACCGCCGCTCGCCGTACGCGCCGTTCCGGACGACGACGCTCCAGCAGGAGGCCTCGCGCAAGCTGGGCTTCGGTGCGAAGGCGACCATGCAGGTGGCCCAGAAGCTGTACGAGAACGGCTTCATCACCTACATGCGTACGGACTCCACCACGCTCTCCGACACGGCGATCCAGGCCGCCCGGGCACAGGTCACCCAGCTCTACGGCGCCGACTACCTGCCGGAGAAGCCGCGCACGTACGCCGGCAAGGTCAAGAACGCCCAGGAGGCGCACGAGGCGATCCGTCCTTCGGGTGATCGTTTCCGCACGCCCGCCGAGACCGGTCTGACCGGTGACCAGTTCCGGCTCTACGAGCTGATCTGGAAGCGGACCGTCGCCTCCCAGATGAAGGACGCGACCGGCAACTCCGTCACCGTCAAGATCGCCGGCCGGGCGAGCGACGGCCGGGACGCCGAGTTCAGCGCCTCCGGCAAGACGATCACCTTCCACGGCTTCATGAAGGCCTACGTGGAGGGCGCCGACGACCCGAACGCCGAGCTCGACGACCGCGAGCGCCGCCTCCCGCAGGTCACCGAGGGCGACCCGCTGACCGCCGAGGAGATCACCGCCGACGGTCACGCCACCAAGCCGCCGGCCCGCTACACCGAGGCCTCGCTGGTCAAGGAGCTGGAGGAGCGGGAGATCGGCCGCCCGTCGACGTACGCGTCGATCATCGGCACGATCCTCGACCGCGGCTACGTCTTCAAGAAGGGCACGGCGCTCGTCCCGTCCTTCCTGTCCTTCGCCGTCGTGAACCTCCTGGAGAAGCACTTCGGCCGGCTGGTCGACTACGACTTCACCGCCTCCATGGAGGAGGACCTCGACCGCATCGCCCGCGGTGAGGCCCAGGCCGTGCCGTGGCTGCGCCGGTTCTACTTCGGCGAGGGCACCGAGGGCGCGGCCGGCGGCGCCGCCGAGGCCGGCAACGGCGACGGCGACCACCTCGGCGGCCTCAAGGAGCTCGTCACCGACCTCGGCGCGATCGACGCCCGTGAGGTGTCCTCGTTCCCGGTCGGCGACGGCATCGTGCTGCGCGTCGGCCGCTACGGCCCGTACGTCGAGCGCGGCGAGAAGGACTCCGAGGGCCACCAGCGCGCGGACGTCCCGGAGGACCTGGCGCCCGACGAGCTGACCGTCGCCTACGCCGAGGAGCTGCTCGCCAAGCCGAGCGGCGACTTCGAGCTGGGCACGGACCCGGTCAGCGGCAACCCGGTCATCGCCCGCGACGGCCGCTACGGCCCGTACGTCACCGAGGTCCTGCCCGAGGGCACGCCGAAGACCGGCAAGAACGCCGTGAAGCCGCGGACCGCCTCGCTCTTCAAGAGCATGTCCCTGGACACGGTCACCCTGGACGACGCCCTCAAGCTGATGTCGCTGCCGCGCGTCGTCGGCGCGGACGCCGAGGGCGTGGAGATCACCGCGCAGAACGGCCGCTACGGCCCGTACCTGAAGAAGGGCACGGACTCGCGGTCCCTGGAGACCGAGGACCAGCTCTTCACGATCACCCTCGACGAGGCCCTCGCGATCTACGCCCAGCCGAAGCAGCGGGGCCGCGCCGCGGCCAAGCCGCCGCTGAAGGAGCTCGGCACCGACCCGGTCAGCGAGCGTCCGGTCGTGGTCAAGGACGGCCGCTTCGGTCCGTACGTGACCGACGGCGAGACCAACGCCACGCTGCGCCGTGACGACGACGTCGAGACGATCACGCCGGAGCGCGGCTACGAGCTGCTCGCCGAGAAGCGCGCCAAGGGCCCGGCCAAGAAGACGGCCAAGAAGGCGCCCGCGAAGAAGGCGACGGCGAAGAAGGCCACGGCCAAGAAGACCGCCACCAAGACGGCGGCGAAGAAGACGGCCGCCAAGACCACGACGGCCAAGAAGACGACCACCGCGAAGAAGACGACGGCCAAGAAGACGGCGGCGAAGAAGACCGCCACCGCCAAGACGGCCGCGTCGGCTCCGGCCGAGTAGCGCCGGGCGGCCCGGACCCCGAGGGGTCCGTGGCCGGGGGTTTCCGGCGTCGCGGGCGGGCGAGGGTGTCCGGCCGCGACGCGAGCGAGGGCGGTGAACCGGAATCCGGTTCACCGCCCTCGGCCGTGCCCGCCCCGCCTCCGCGCCGCTAGCGGTGGAGAACCCCCGTGAGCAGCGGTTTCGGCGGTGGGACGACCACTCCGTAGGTCGATCAGATGTTCGGCGTGGCGGTTGAGGTCCGGCCACTCCGGATAGGCTGGCAGGATGACGCGAGCCGAGCAGCCATCGGTGGAAACCACCACATCCGGCGCCCTAGCCGCGGATTCCCGCGAGCGCGCCGTACGGGCCCTGTTGCGCATCCCTCCGCTCCGGCGGCTGTGGAGCGCCCAGTTCGTCGGCGGCATCGGGGATTCCCTCGCCCTTCTCGTCCTCCTCCTGCTGGCGCTCCAGGCGTCGGTCGTGACGGGGGCCTTCGGAGGCGGATACCGCGGTGCCGCGACGGCGGTCGCCGCGGTCCTCGGCGCGCGCCTGCTCGCGACCCTGCTCTTCGGCGCCGCCCTGCTCGGCCCGGTCTCCTCGCTCATCGCGCCGACCGGTCCCCTCGACCGGCGCTGGACCATGATCGGTGCGGACGGCGTACGGCTCGCGCTGCTCGCCGTCGCCCCCCTGTGGATCGACTGGACCGAGGACAAGTCGCTCGCGCTGCTGCTCGTGTCCGCCTTCGTCGTGGGCGTCGCCGAGCGCGTGTGGACCGTCGCCAAGGAGGGCGCGGCCCCCACGCTGCTGCCCGCGCCGCCCGCCGAGGGCGCGGCCGTACGCCCCCTCCCGGACCACTACGACGCGCTGCGCCGCCTCTCGCTGCGGACGAACTTCGTGGCCCTGCCCGCGGCAGCCGCCGCGCTCGTCGCCATCACGCTCGTCAGCAATGTGCTCGGCTCCGGCATCGACTGGTTCCACGAGCACCAGGCGGCCCTGGGCGCCTACCTCGCCGCCGGGCTCTTCGCGACCTCGGCCGCGGTCCTGTACTTCCTCACCTTCCCCGGCACCCAGTCCCCGCGCGTGCGCTCGCCCCTTGAGGGCCTGCGCCGCCCCAAGGGCCTCCAGGGCACCCCTGACGCGGGCCGTACGGGCGCGATCCCGGTGCTCGTCCTGTCCTGCGCGGCCGTGGCCGGCGCGATCGCCGCGTCCGTCGGCGTCGCCGCGCTCCAGGCCGTCGACCTCGGTGGTGGCCCGGTGGCCTTCGGGCTGCTGGTGCTCGCCCTCTCCGGCGGTCCGGTCATCGGCATCCGCACCGCGCGGAAGGTGCTGCCGGGCTTCTCCCGCCGCCGTCTGCTGGCCCTGGCCCTCGCCCTGGCCGGCCTCGCGCTGCTGGCCGCCGGCCTGGTGCCGGACCCGACCACGGTCCTGCTGCTCGTCCTCGCGGCGGGCGTCTGCGCCGGCATCGTCGCCAACACCGGGCACTCCCTGCTCGACCAGGAGACCGAGGAGAGCCGCCGGGCGCGGACGACCGACCACCTGCACGCCGTCGTCCGGGTCAGCGCCGCGCTGGGCGCCGTGGTGGCGCCCCTGCTCGCCGCGGCCATCGGGCCGCACCGGATGGAGAGCGGCAGCTTCGTCTTCGCGCACGGCGGGGCGGCCTTCACGCTGATGCTCGTCGGCGCGCTGCTGCTGCCCGTCGCCGCCATCGTCCTCGGCAAGACCGACGACCGCCACGGCGTACCGTTCCGCCGCGACCTGATGGACGTGCTGCGCGGCGGCGACCCCGCCCAGACGCCCTCCGGCACCGGCTTCTTCATCGCCTTCGAGGGCGGCGACGGCGCCGGCAAGTCCACCCAGGTGCAGGCCGTCGCCGACTGGATCCGGGCCAAGGGCCACGAGGTCGTCGTCACCCGCGAGCCGGGTGCCACGGCCATCGGCAAGCGGCTGCGCGCCATCCTCCTGGACGTCGGCTCCGCCGGTCTTTCCGACCGGGCCGAGGCGCTGCTGTACGCGGCCGACCGCGCCCACCACGTCGAGTCCGTCGTACGGCCCGCCCTGGAGCGCGGTGCCGTGGTCATCACCGACCGCTACATCGACTCCTCCGTCGCCTATCAGGGCGCCGGCCGCGACCTCTCGCCGACCGAGATCGCCCGGATCTCGCGCTGGGCCACGGACGGTCTCGTCCCGCACCTGACGGTGCTGCTCGACGTCTCGCCCGAGACCGCGCGAGAACGTTTCACCGAGGCGCCCGACCGGCTCGAGTCCGAGCCCGCCGAGTTCCACCAGCGGGTGCGCACCGGCTTCCTGACCCTGGCCGCCGCGGACCCCTCGCGCTACCTCGTCGTGGACGCGGGCCAGGAGCCGGAGGCCGTCTCCACGGTCGTGCGCCACCGTCTCGACCAGCTCCTCCCGCTCTCCGCCGCCGAGATCGAGCGCCGCGAGCAGGCCCGTAAGGCCGCGGAGGAAGAGGCCCGCCGCAAGGCCGAGGAGGAGGCCGCGCGCAAGGCGGAGGAGGAGCGGCTGGAGCGTGAGCGCCAGGCCCAGCTCGCCAAGCTGCGCGCCGAGGAGGAGGAACGCCGCCGGCGCGAGCTGGAGGAGGCCCGCAAGCGCGAGGAGGAGCGCCTCGCGGAGGAGGCCCGGCAGCGCGCCGAGGAGGCCCGCCGCCTGGCCGAGGAGGAGCGCAGGCGCCGCGAGGCCGAGGAGCGCACCCGGGCCGCCGAGCAGGAGCGGCTGCGCAAGCGGGCCGAGGAGGAGGCGCGGCTGCGCGCGGAGGCCGCGGAACGCCGCCTGGAGAAGCAGCGCAAGGCGGAGGAGGCGCTGCTGCGGGCGGAGCAGGCGCGCATCGCGGCGGCCGAGGCGGCCGCGGCGTCGGCTGCTTCCGCCGCCACTGAGGCGCCGACGGTCGAGCGGCCTTCGCTCCGTAAGGACGAAGCCCCCGTCGGGACCGGCGAAGGTTCTGCCGGTGCGGGCGAGCCTTCCGGCCGTAAGGACGAGGCTTCCACCGGCAAGGGCGATGCTTCTGTCGGTAGGGGGGCCGCTTCCGCCGCGCAGGCGGCGGGTGACGGCTCCGGTGACGGCTCCGAGGTGACGCGGACGGTCCGCCGGCCCGTCGTCGGCCGGCCCGACCCGCGCACGGCGGACCTGACGCCGACCGTCGAGCGGCCGCGTGTCGACCCGCGCGCCGCCGCCGCCCGTCCCGCCGCGGAGGAGGAGACGGCGGTGCTGCCGCCCGTGCGCGACGTGGCGCCGCAGCAGCGGGTGACGTGGGGGACCGAGCCGGAAAAGACGGAGCCGGAGAAGACCGACGGGGGCGCGTCCGGTGCTTCCGGTGCCTCCGGCCTTACGGCGGCGGACCGCGCCGCGGGCTCCGATTCCGAGGAGACGGCCGTGCTGCCGCAGCCGCCCGCCCGTCCGGCGCCCGCGGCCCCCGCCGCGCCGCCCGTACCGCCCGCTCCGGCGGCGGCCGCCGAGGCGAGTGACGCGGAGGAGACCGCGGTGCTCCCGCCGGTGCGCCCCGAGGGTGACCCCGGCGTTCCGGCCGGGTCGGCGGACGAGACGGCGGTGCTTCCGCCCGTAAGGACCACCGGCCCCGGTCACGTCGACCGCCCGGAGGACCCGACGGACCGCGTGCCCACGTGGCTCTTCCGGCCGGAGGACCCCGCGGACGAGGGCTCGGCGGGCTCCGGCCGGGCGGGCGCTTCGGAAGGCTCCGACGACTCCGATCACTCCGGCGACTCCGACAACGAGGTCACCCGTGAGCTGCCGCAGGTGAACGAGGACCGGGCGGCCTCCGGCGCGAAGCCGCGCCGCCGCCCCGGCTGGGTGGAGGGCGCCTCGTCCGACGACGCCCCGACCCTCGCGGACGAGCTCCTCGGCCCCCGCGACCGCCGTGACGACGGCGAGGGCCACCCGGGCCGCCGGGGCAAGCGCCGCGACGGCTGACGGAACGGCCGTTGAACGGCGACGCGGTACGGGCCCCATGGGCGGGCCCGTACCGCGTCGCCGTTTCCCGCCCCTGATATCCCGTTCGCGGTCCGCGGTGTCAGTGCCGTGGCCGACAATGGGTAGCCGCAGGACAAACAGCGCGGAGGACAGCCATGGCGGTGTGGGACGACCTGGTCGGCCAGGACCGGGTGACGGAGCAGCTCTCCGCTGCCGCGCGGGACGCGGACGCGCTGGTGACCGACGCCGCTTCCCCGCGGGAGGGCGGCGCGTCCGCCACCGGCGGTTCGATGACGCACGCCTGGCTGTTCACCGGCCCCCCCGGCTCCGGCCGGGCGACGGCGGCCCGCGCGTTCGCCGCCGCGCTCCAGTGCGTCAGCCCCGACCGCGCCCATGGCGGCATGCCCGGCTGCGGCTTCTGCGACGGCTGCCACACCTCGCTGGTGGGCACGCACGCCGACGTCGAGATCGTCCGCACGGACCAGCTGTCGATCGGTGTGAAGGAGACCCGTGACCTGGTCCGCCGCTCCCAGCTGTCCCCGGCGGGCGGCCGCTGGCAGGTGATCGTCCTGGAGGACGCGGACCGCCTGACCGAAGGCGCCGGGAACGTCCTCCTCAAGGCCGTGGAGGAGCCCGCGCCGCGCACCGTGTGGCTGCTGTGCGCGCCCTCGCTGGAGGACGTGCTGCCCACGATCCGCTCGCGCTGCCGGCACCTCACCCTGCGGACGCCGCCCGTCGAGGCCGTCGCCGACCTCCTCGCGCGCCGCGACGGCATCGAGCCGGAGCTCGCCGCGCAGTCGGCCCGTGCCACCCAGGGCCATATCGGCCGGGCCCGCCGCCTCGCCACCGACGAGCGCGCCCGCGCCCGCCGCGCGGCCGTCCTCAAGCTGCCGCTGCGGGTCGACGACATCGGCGGCTGCCTGAAGGGTGCCCAGGAGCTCGTCGACGCGGCGGCCGAGGACGCCAAGCAGGTCGCGGAGGAGGTCGACACCAAGGAGACCGAGGAGCTGCGCGCGGCGCTCGGCGCGGCGGCCGGCACGGGCGGGCGCCTGCCGCGCGGCACCGCGGGCGTCATGAAGGACCTCCAGGACCGCCAGAAGCGCCGCGGCACCCGCACCCAGCGCGACAGCCTCGACCTCGCGCTCGTCGACCTGACGGGCTTCTACCGCGATGTCCTCGCGATGCAGCTCGGCTCGCCGGTCGCGATCGCCAACGTGGACGTCGGGGACGCCCTCCGGCGCGTCGCCTCGGGTTCGAGACCCGAGCAGACCCTGCGCCGCATCGAGGCGATCATCGAGTGCCGCCGCGCCCTCGACCGGAACGTGGCGCCGCTGCTCGCGGTCGAGGCGATGACGATGGCGCTCCGGGCCGGCTGATCGGAGGGCCGTACGCGCCAAGTCGCCTACGGTTACGCCTTCTCACTCGAACGAGCCCAATGAGGCTCTCCGGCTGGCCATGGGACATACCCCTACGGATACGCTCCGTCCGGGCAAGCCGATTCTCCGTAACTCCGTGTGACTGCAACGGTCTCGGTGTGCCCCGGTTTTTCACCATGTTCTCCGCGCACCCGTACATTTCTGCCCGTCCACTCCACGTAGAGGGACCAGCCGATGGACACCAGCCGTCTGCTCCGCACCTCCGGCGCCGTCGCCGCGACCGCGGCGCTGCTGCTCTCCGGCGCCGCCATGGGAGGTTCGTCGCCGAGGGCGTCCGCGGCGGTGCCGTCCGAGGACCGGGGCGAAGGGGCGGCGTGGGGCGACGCGGCGCAGGCGGTGCGCGGTGCGCCGTACGCGGGGGCCGGCGCCACGTACGCCGGGTCCGCCACCACGTACGCCACCGGACCGTACGCTTCCGCGCTCGGCCGCCCGCTGGCTCCGCTGCCGACCGCGGTGCCGTCGGCCCTCCGCCCGTACTACGCGCAGAAGCTGACCTGGCGGCCGTGCGGGACCAGCGGTTTCGAGTGCACGACGCTGATCGCCCCGCTGGACTACGACAACCCGCGGGCGGCGGACGACGTCAGGCTCGCGGTGTCCCGCAAGAAGGCGACGGGCCCCGGCAAGCGCCTCGGCTCCCTGCTGGTCAACCCCGGCGGCCCGGGTGGCTCCGCGGTCGGCTACCTCCAGCGGTACGCGGCGCTCGGCTACCCCGCCTCGGTCCGCGCCCGGTACGACATGGTCGGGATGGACCCGCGCGGCGTGGCCGGCAGCGAGCCGGTCGTCTGCCTGTCCGACGCGGAGATGGACGCCTACACCCAGGTCGACCAGACGCCGGACGACGCGGGGGAGACCGGCGAACTGGTCGACGCCTACATCAAGTTCGCGGAGGGCTGCGAGGCCCGCTCGGGCAAGCTGCTCGGCCATGTGTCGACGGTCGAGGCGGCGCGTGACATGGACGTCCTGCGGGCGGTCCTGGGCGACGAGAAGCTGACGTACGTCGGCGCCTCGTACGGCACGTTC
Source organism: Streptomyces albireticuli (assembly GCF_002192455.1). NCBI lineage: Bacteria > Bacillati > Actinomycetota > Actinomycetes > Kitasatosporales > Streptomycetaceae > Streptomyces > Streptomyces albireticuli. The sequence goes on along the minus strand of NZ_CP021744.1, from coordinate 3,578,695 downwards.
CTCGGCGCCACGTACGCCGGGCTCTTCCCGGCGCGCGTCGGCCGCCTCGTGCTCGACGGCGCGCTCGACCCGTCGCTGGACTCCGAGCGGGTCAACCGCGACCAGACCATGGGCTTCCAGACCGCCTTCACGGCCTTCGCGGAGGACTGCGCCAGGCACAAGGACTGCCCGCTGGGCACCACCACGGCGCGGGCCGCGGGTGACCGTCTCGCCGCCCTCTTCAAGCAGATCGACGCCCGTCCGCTGGCGGCCGCCAAGCAGCGGAAGCTCACCGAGAGCCTCGCCACCACGGGTGTGATCTCCGCCATGTACGACGAGGCGGCCTGGGGCCTGCTGCGCTCGGCGATCCGCTCCGCGACGCACGGCGACGGAGCCCCGCTGCTGCGGCTCTCGGACGCCTACTTCGAGCGCGAGGGCAACGGCGCCTACGCCAATCTCATGTACGCCAACGCCGCCGTGAACTGCCTGGACCTGCCCCCGGCCTTCCGCAGCCCCGGCGAGGTCCGCGAGGCCCTCCCGGCCTTCGAGAAGGCCTCCCCGGTCTTCGGTGCGAGCCTCGCCTGGGCGGCCCTGACCTGCGGATACTGGACCGTCCCGGCCACCGGGCGCCCCCACCTCATCCCCGCGCAGGGCGCCGACCCCATCCTCGTCGTCGGCACCACCCGCGACCCGGCCACGCCCTACCCCTGGGCCCGCGCCCTGGCCTCCCAGCTCTCCTCGGGCCGCCTCCTGACCTACGACGGCGACGGCCACACCGCCTACACCCGAGGCAGCGCCTGCATCGACAACGCCGTCAACGGCTACCTCCTCACCACCACCGTGCCCCCCGCCTCCCAGAAGTGCACCTGACCTGCGCTTCCGCCCTCCCGGCCGCCGTGTGCGGAGCACCCTCGGAAACTGTGTAAACTTGGCCCCGCTGCTGATGCCGATCAGGCCCCCGCAGCTTGCCGCCTTAGCTCAGTTGGCCAGAGCAACGCACTCGTAATGCGTAGGTCTCGGGTTCGAATCCCGAAGGCGGCTCAGGAGAAGCCCAGCTCAGACCCAGTCTGAGCTGGGCTTTCTTGGTTCAGCGGATGCGACGACGGCGCCGGGCGCGGGCCGCACGGTGGTCCGTGGTCTCAGTTCTGGTCTCATTCGCGGGGGAGACCGGGGGCATGAAGGTGTTACCCATGCGACGCATGGCTTCCTTCGTGAGCGATGAGCTCCCCTTCACGTAGCGCCGGGTCTGACTGATCTGGGTGTGCCGCAGGATCTCCATGATCGTCCGCATGTCCACGCCCAGCTCGTTGAGGATCGTGCCGGCGGTATGACGGCTCCCGTCGTACAGGCGGCGATCACTGAGGCCAGCCTCTTCGAGAAGCTGTTTGAACTCCTCCCAGTCGTCTCGGGGGTCCAGCGGCCGGCCGTCCGGGCGGGTGAACACCGCGTCGTGCTCCTGCCACTCGTCGCCGGCAGCGGCTTTCAGCTCTTCCTGTTGCGCCCTGTGATCGATCAGGGCGGGGATGAAGGGCGGCGGGATGGGCACGGGCTCCTGACTCTTCTTCGTCTTGGGGCGGGTGAAGGTCAGTCCGCCGCCCTTTCGCTCGGGGCAGGCGCTCGCGTGCCGCTTGCAGCCCTTCGTGCACGGCTCGGGGCAGCCGCGCGTGTAGGTCTTGTGGGTCACGCAGCCTGGCGGGCACGGATCGAAGCGGTGGAGGCGGGCTCCGCAGGCGTGCGGGTCTGTGCAGCCGTGCCGCCACTTGAGGCGCTGGAGCTGCCAGCGCGGGTGAAATAACTCGGCCACCAGATCGACGTACGTCCACCGCAGTCCGAGAGTCTCCCCTTGCCGGAAGCCGAGCCCAACCCCGACGACCCATCGCATGAAGGTGGGACGCTTCGCCGCGGCTTCCAGGAAGGCTTTCGCTTCTTCCTGCGTGAAGGGGCGCGCCTCCGTCTCATCGGCTGAAGGAGGGTCCACGAGCGTGGCGACGTTCTCACCGATGATCCGGCGGCGGTGGGCGATCTTCAGGGCGCGGGAGAGGATGCGGTGGACTTTGAGTACGTGGGAGGGCGCATGCCCCTCCACGAGCATGCCCGCGTACATCTTCTCCAGATGCTCAGGCCCGAGCTTGTCCAGCCGGTGCTGCCCGATGCCCGGGACGATGTCGTTGCGGGTCTTGGACCAGTAATCATCCAGAGACCGGGGCCTGAGCTTCAAGGGCGCGATGGTGGTCAGGTAGGTGTCCATCCACTGGGCCACCGTGGGGATACGCCCGGCCTTCGGCGCGCGCTTCTCGTCCCGGAGCTTCTCCAGCTCCCTGACCTTCTGGCGTACTTCAGTCTCGGTTCGGCCCTGGCGGTGGCGCCGGTCCGGGCTGCCGTCGTCCTTGACGCCCATCGTGACGCGGCCGTGCCACCGGCCGTCACGGCCGAGATAGACGGACGATTCGAGATTCGCTCTGCGGGGGCTCACGTGCTCCTCCATGGGGGAGGCGGGCCGCGCTGCTGGGCACGACCCGCCTCTTCTCACGATCGGCTGCTAGCTGGTGTGGGCGGTCTCGTACGGGAGGTTCGCGGCGTACGCCTCCACGTCGCACCGCTTGATGCGGCGAGACCGGCCGCGCTTGGCGTACGGCAGGATCCCGTCGGCCATCAGCTCGTAGACGGTGGAGCGGCCGATTCGAAGGGCTTCCGCAGCCTCTTCGGGGGTGTAGAGAAGGGGCTCGACGCGTCGTATGGCGGTGCTCATCGGACATGCCTCCTCAGTGGGGGAGCTGGGGTGTGACTCCCCTCTGGTAGGTCCGCAACGTCCGCCACGCCGCAACATTGCTGGTCAGCGGCTTGGATTTGTGGCGGATGGCGGTTGTGTGGCGGATCGGTGCCGCCACGCGAGCGCGTGGCGGGGCCGATGCACTGGGGGTGGTCAGCCAGCGACCCTGAGTGAGCGTGTGTCGGCTTCCGGGGAGCTGTGGCGGATGCCGGGGAGTGGTTCCGCCACACTTTCACCCCCGCTGACCTGCGGTGTGGCGGACGTTGCGGCTGTTGCGGACTTTCCGGGGGGAGGGGGGCAGTACCGTTCCCACGCGTCGGCCAGGTCCTCCGCGTAGTAGCCCTTCGGGGTTCCGGAGCCGACCCGGACGCCGCGCGGTTTGATCGGCTTGTTCGCCGACGTCACGTATTGCCCCAGCAGCCTCGCCAGCACCCGGGAGTTGATGGGCTTGTCGTCGAGATCACCCCACGGCGCGTCGTCCATGGCCAGCAGGCACTGGAGGATCACGGCGGTGGGCATGCGGTCGGCGCCGCTGAACACGTGGTCGCGCAGGTCGGTGAGCAGCCGGACGCCGAGTGAGGATTCGTCGTTGTCCTGCGCGGCGTGCACGAGTTCCAGGCAGGCGGCGCGGGCTCGCTCGGGCCAGTGGCCGCCGGCTGCTTCGGCGACGGCGAGCAGGGGCTCCCAGACGTCGGCGGGCCGGTCGTTCACGCCCTCCGGCATGACGGGCCAGGCGCCGGTTACGTGGTCGCGGACGGTGTTGGCCCAGTCGGCGAGCTGGTCGCGCAGGGCGTGGCCCTGCTGTTCGTTGATGCGCTGGCGGTAGGGCTCCACCGTCTCGTTGGGGGCGCGTTTGCGCATGCGGATGATGACCGAGCGGGTCAGGATCGTGTCCGGCAGGGATCCGAGTCCGGCCATGGCGACCGCGCAGTAGGAGGGGAAGCCCTGCACGGTCTGGTTGGAGCCGTCGCCCACGCACCGGTAGGTGAGTTTGCCGCGCCGGTGGCCGGCGTTGAGGAAGCCGCGGAGTTGTTCGTTGTCTCCGGCTTTGGGGCCGAAGATGGTGTCGATCTCGTCGAAGACGATCGTGGGGCGTTCCTCGTCGGTGCCGGCGACGGACCGGAAGAGCGCTGATACCGAGGCGTCCACGGCTGCCATCGGGTTCGGCACGAGGGTTTCCACGACTTCCAGGGCACGGGACTTCCCCGATCCCGGCTCCGGTGACAGGAAGGCGATGCGCGGGGTGGAGTCGAAGGAGTCGAGCAGGTGGGTGTGGGCGTCCCACAGGGCCACGGCCACGTAGGCGCCTTCGGTGGGGAAGATGTTGAAGCGATGGTGAAACCTCTCGACCTCGTCGAGCAGGGCGGCGCCGTCGATCGTGGGCATGTCTGGGTTTGTGGGTGTGGTCACGCTGCGGTCCTCCTCACGGGGGCGACCGTGGCTGTGGGGCGGTGAGGGCAGGCGCCTACCTGGGCGCGGGCGGCCAGGGCAGCGACGGCCGTCTTCCCGTGGGCGTGTTCGTGGTGTCCGCAGGAACAGAGCCAGTCCGCGACGGGGACCGGCTCCAGCATCCGGCGGACGTGGAGGCCGGGGTGGATGCCGGTGACGGTGGGCGGGTGCGGGTCAGGGCGAAGACCTGAAAGGACGCCCTGACGGGCGACAACCTTCAACCGCACCACCGATGGTCGGGGACCCGCCAGGTTGGCGTTCTGCGGGGCCTTGGTGGTGGGGTGGGGGCAATCCAGGGGCGGGGAGGTGGGGGTGTTCATGCGCTCGGCCGTGGTGTGGCGTGGGTGAGGATCCAGTCCATGGCGCTGCGGATGGTGGTGCGGCACTCGGCCGCCGGCAGTCCCGCCGACTCCCCCGCCCCCTGGATTGCCTCCTCTACCGTGTGCTGGTCGATGTCTCCCCAGGCTACGAACCGGGCCACCTTGCACGTGCTCCTGTGCAGGGTGTTGTTGCGCCCGCTCTCGCCGCCCTTCCGGGCGGCGGCGACGATCGCGCATTCGCGCTCCAGGGCGGTCCGGGCGGCCCGTGTGCCGTCCCGCACCAGCCTGATCACAGGCGGTGCCGCGGGCTCGGGCGGCTCCAGCAGCAGCGCGGCCACCCACCGGGGGAGGGCGGCGACCGGGGCGGGGTCGGTGATCTCGTACGCGCCTTGGGGCGTGATGCTGTGGGGGGCGACGACGTAGCCGCCCCAGGCGCGGGTGTCGATGTGCTTGCCCAGGCGGCCCGCGCTGCACTTCAGCCGCACCCCGGGCGGGGCGGCGAAGTACAGGTGACACCCCCCGGAGGGCGTCCGCACCCGGTAAGTGGCCGGGAGGCTCTTGCCGGCGCGCACGCAGAGCGCCTTGAGGGAGGTGGCGCCGTCAGGCGTCCCTTCGGGCTCTTCCGGTTTCGGCAGGTCCAGGTCGATGACCAGCAGACCGGCCGGGCCCGTCGCCACCCCGACGTTGTAGGGGTGGCGGGCCCACGCGGCGTGGATGAGGTCCGGGTCGGTCGTGGCCCGCTGCTCCGGAGTCCGATGCCCGCTCGCACACCGCCCGGTGTGGGGGCAGGAGCGCTCGGGGTGTCCGGCGGGCCGCTTGGCCCGCGGGTGGAGCGGGATGACGGGCCAGCCACGCCCGGCGCAGTCCAGGGCGGCGGCCAGCAGGTGCAAGTTCGCCAGATCCGCCGTCAGGGGCTCGGCCGGGCCGTCACCTTCGGGCGGGGGGGCGGTGGTGCGGGGTCGCTGGATCGGGGTGGGATGGGTCATGCTGGGTGCCTCCAACAAGTCTGTTGTGGGCTGGTTGGGCCGGGGCGGCCGCGCGACTTTGGCGAGACGGAACGGTCGCCCCGGGCACAGCTAGAAGGGCGGCTCGGCGTCCGCCGCCGGGGCGCCGTCCGTGGCCCACGGGTCACTGGAGGCGTTCGGCTTGTTCGCGCCGTTGGGCCGCTTGGCGTCGATGGTCACGGTGGTGAAGCGGAGCGAGGCGCCGATCTCGTCGACTTCGACGGCCAGCATCGAGCGGTTCTCGCCCTCCGGGGTCTTCCAGTCGTGCTGCCGGATCCGCCCGGTGAGGACCACGCGGGACCCCTTGGCCAGGGACTCCGCGATGTGCTCGGCGAGGGCGCGCCAGGCAGCGCAGCGGAAGAACGTCGACGTCCCGTCGCGCCACTGGTTGCTCTCGCGGTCGAAGGTGCGTGGCGTGGACGCCACAGTGAACCGTGCGAGAGCTGATCCGGTGTCGGTGAACTTCAGTTCCGGGTCGGCGGTCAGGTTGCCGACGATGGTGATCGGGGTCTCTCCGAAGGACATGCTGCACTCTCCTGATCTGGTGGGGGTCAGTGCTCGGGGTCGGCGTAGCCGGGGCAGGTGTTCTTGGGGCAGTCGCAGCCGTCACACCTGTTGCAGATCTCGGCGGCGCAGAAGTCACAGAGCTCGTGACCGCGGCAGTCGTAGGTGGCGCACTCGTCGCAGTAGATCTCTTCGTCGAACACGTGGGCTCCTTTTGTGATCAGCCTTTGGACCGGGCGAGTTTGAGGGAGATACCGCCCAAGCCGATGGGGCCGGCGGTGCTGGCGATGACGGCGGCGGTGTGGGCGGCGAGTTGGAAGAGGGCCAGGGCGGCGGCGGTCATGCCCATGAGCCCGAACGCCACGGCCACGCCGATGAACAGGGGCCGGGCGTACCGGGGGCCGGTGGCGGGGTTGGGCGGGGCCTGGACGATGACGAACGGGCGCCCGTCGCGCTCGGCCTGGTGGTAGAGGTCGGCGGGGATGTGCGGGGCGAGCGGCCCCATGGTCACGTTGGGCGGCGGGGGTTGGCGCATGACGGGTGATCTCCTGTCAGGAGGTGAGGCTGGGGATGGTGTGGAGGAGGGCGGCGCACATGCGGGTGATGGGTTCGGCGGCGCCGGTGCCGGCGGTGAAGAAGCCGAAGAGGAAGAGCACGAGTGCGGCGCCGGTCCCGACGGTGCGGGAGCGCAGGAGGAAGACGGTGATGATGCCGAGGACGACGACGGCGGAGAGCGAGACGGCCATAGGGGGCTCCCTCGGGGCGCGTGGTGGTGTGCACGGTGTGTGACGGCCCCGGGTGGGCCCACCCGCCAGCCCGGGGAAGGCCCAGGAGCGGCTTCTGAGGGCGGTTCCGGGGCGTTCCCGGGGCGGGTTTGTGTGGGCCCACCCGGCCCACCCGTGCAGGTCAGGGGGTCACACAGGATGTGTGGGCCCACCCGGTGGTGTGTGGGCCCCGGGTGGGCCGGTGTGTGTGGGCCCACCCGGGCCCGTCTGGTTACTCTCGGTACTTCTCGATGGCCTCGGTGAGGGTCTCGACGAGGTAGCCGGATTTGGGTTCGCTGCCGGGGATCCGGACGGTTCCGGCGCCCGGCCGGGTGACGCCGACGGCGCGCAGGATGCTGCCGAGCTCGTTGCCGAGGGCCTGGGCGGTGGTGCCGAGGGCGTCAGCAAGGTCGGCGGTGTGCAGGCGGCCGCCGGGAGCGTCGGACAGTGCCCGGTGGGCGTCGAGGAGGAGCGGGGGCACGGCCGCGCTCTGATCGGTGGGGCCGCTGCTCTGCCCGGGGCCTCCGAAGCGGGCCCGGATGACGTTGCTGCCCTCGCCCTCCGCCCCCACTCCCGCCACCGCCCCGGCCCCGGCTGCGGCATCGTGGGCGGCGGTGTGCTGGGTGGCTTGCCGGCGGGCGGCGTCGAGCATGCCGGCCAGGGTGTCTCCGGCGACGCGCCCGGCAGGCGCGGTCCCCGCTCCCGCCGCCCCGCCCTGGTTCGCCCCCGGCTGCTGTTTGGCTGCGGGGCCGGTGGTGTCGGGGATGCCGAAGTCGTTCAGTGGCGGGTGGAGCGGGGGCATGGCGGTGTAGGGGTGGGTGGCGGTGCTGAGCTTCTTGTCCTTGTAGAGGCGGGGCAGGATGCGGGCCCAGCGTGAGGCGTAGTAGCGGCCGGGGCCGGTGCCGAGGGTGAGCGCGTCCAGGGTGGGGCGTCGGGCGGCGAGCTGGGGGCCGAGGGCGTTGATCTGCTTGGGGGTGATCCGGTAGCTCTTGAACGGCTCGGGGTCGCGGTCGACGTCGTCGGCGTCGGGGTAGGAGATGAACCCTGATCCCTTGTGCGGGGTCTGCTTGGGGTCCAGGCGGGCGCCGCCGGAGGGGAAGAGGAAGTGCAGCTCTTCGGGGCCGGAGACCCGCATGCCGATCCGGACGCGCGATTGCTTTTTCTGGGCGGCGGTGATCACGTCCTGGGTGGCGCGCAGGCCGCATCCGAGGTAGCGGACGCGGGCCGCGCGGCCGGTGTTGACGATGCTGTCGATCTTCTCCATGAGTTTCGGGGGGAGCTCCGCTACCTCGTCCCCGATGATCAGGATCGCCGGGAGGTCCGGGGAGACGGGGATCTTGTCGTCGTCGACGGACTCCATCAGGTCCTGGTAGCCGGACTTGCGGGCGGCGATCGCGGCGATCGCGAAATCGACCATGATGTGCGCTTCTTCGACGGTGTCCGCGGTCCAGTCCACCAGCGGCACGTCCGCGGTGCCGTCGACGGCCCAGCAGCGCAGCCAGGGCAGGGAGATCCCGGCACCGGTGACGTCGATATGGAAGAGCACCGCATCGTCGGTCCGGAGTACGGAGGCGTTGGTGGCGTTGATCGTGTTCGACTTGCCGGACTCGACCTGTCCGACCATGACCGCGCACGCGTTGAGCAGGGTCGGGCCGGCGGTGGTGCCATCCGGGAACAGGCCCAGTTCCAAGGGGTCGTTGATGCTGGTCACCGAGGTGTCCTCGGGGTAGGGCAGGGTCGCGGCCAGGACGTCTTGGGCGGTGACGCGGATCTGGAGCTGGCCGTAGGTCAGGCCGTCGAGTACCTGGACCCCGCCGCCGCGGGGCAGGCGCAGGTCGACGGCGAGCTTGCGGTCCGCGTCCGGCGGAAGGTCCGGGGTGGTGGAGGGCATCCGCACCAGGACGGTGTAACCCACCTCTGCGGGCCAGGCCTTGACTCCTTCCACCACGTGCCCTTCGAGCCGGAAAAGGCGGGTCAGGCGTTCGGTCCACTGGGCTGCCTGCCCGTTGGCCCAGCGCTGGAGGCGCCGTTCGGTGCGCTCGCTGCGGGCGGTGTCCTCGGCCGTGGCCAGCCCACGGGCCAGGACGACGGCCGCCGTCGTGCCCGCGCCCCACCATCCGGTGGTCTGCCAGGTCAGGGCGGTGTGATCGGTGAGGGTGGCCGCGCTCCATCCGGTGGCCGCAAGCCACCCCGCGCAGCGCGTCACCGCGTGGCCGAAGGGCCGTCGCCGGACCGTGTCGACGATGCCCTGAGCGGTGGCGCCGGCAGCCCCCGCCAGGACGGCATACCCGGGCGGGAGCCCGGCGGCCCCGCCGACGGTCGCCAGGGTGTAGGCGCCGCCGGCCGCCATCGTGGCGGCGGCCGCGGGCGTGAGGTTCCAGCCCCAGTCCAGGGGCACCGTGGTCTTGGCCATCAGACGTCCCACAGGGATTCGCCCTGGGGGCCGTTGCGGGGGTTCTCGTGGCGCTGGATGTCTTTCGCGTGCAGGCGCCGGAACATCGGGAACAGCTCCTCGGCGGCCGCGGCCGCCCGCACCAGCAGCACGTGGACCTCACGGACCGCCTCCGCGATCGGCTGCTCCACGGGGTAGACCTCGGCGGACTTCGCCGACAGATGCCCGACGGCCGCGGCCACGTTCTCCAGCCCGGCCGGGACGCCCGCGTACTCGACGCCGACCTGCATCATCTTCTCCGGGAAGTACTGCGCGTAGGCCGCCGACGCCTCCTCACACGCCCGCTGGAACAGCGACGGGCCCAGCACGTGATCCCCGCCCGGCCGCACTTCACCGATGTTCCACATCTGCTCATTGGTGCGCGGTGCGGTGTACCGCAGGAGATCGTGTTCGTGGAGGCGGAGCATCAGCGGCAAGATCTCCTGCGCCTTCTCCACCGCCTGGTGCATCAGCAGGTAGACCAGGGTGATCTGATCCGCCAGCCGCTGATCGGCCGGGTAGCTGCCCGCGGTGTTCAGGGCCAGGCGTCGCAGCGGTTCCGCCGCGTGGGCCAGCCCCTCCGGCAGCCCCTTGTACTCGGCCACCACACTGATCATGTTCGGCGGCTCGTAGGAGGCGTAGGCGGTGCGGATGGCCTCCGTCGCCAGCGCGAACCGCGACGGACTGTTCGTGGTCGTCATGAGGGAACCTCCCTTGGAGGGTTGGGTGGGGCGGCGGGTCGGCTCTTCGAAATCGGTCTGCACGTCCCGGCGACCGGTGGCGTCGTCGTACTTGCGGCGGGCGCGGCCCATCAGCCGCCGCCACACCCGCCCCGCCACGGCACGAGGCCATGTGGCTAACCGGGAACCCCACACCCGCCCGCGCCGTACCAGGCCCAGCCGCCGCAGCACCCCACCGGTGGCCGCGGCCACCGCGGCCAGAGGCAGAGCGCAGACCGCGGCCGCGAGACCGGCCGCACCAGCGGCGATCCCGGCGCCGACGGCGCGCAGCACGAACGGCACCGCCGCCCGGCCACGCTTGGCCGCGGCCCGGCGCGCCGTACGGATCCGCTCCCGCACCGACGACACCGCCGGGGACCGCAGCACGCTCCCGGCCGCGCCGGACAGCTTCTGACCCGCGCCCTTCAGCAACGACCCGCCGCGGCGCGCCCGGGAGAGCGCAGCCCGCAGCGTCGACCGCACACGACCACCACCCCCGGCCGCAGCCCTGGAACCACGCGGCGACAGACCCCCGCTCGTACCGGCGCCCGTCTGGGGCCCCCGGCTCGACCTACCACCACCAGAACGACGGCCCCGGCCGAAGCCGCCGAACCTGCCGGAAAGGCCCGACCCGCCCCGACCACCGCCGCCGTTGCGGCCGCCGCCGAATCCCGGCCCGCGCCGCCCCGGCCCCCGGCCCGACGCCCCACGGGATCCACCGAGACCGCCAAGAAGCCCCGACGAACCGGCCGCGCCGCGGCCACGCCCGGCCCCGCCCTGACGGCCCCAAGACCCGACCGCCCCGGACCCGGACCCGGGCCTCTTTGCCGACGATGAGCGTGTACCGGTGCTGGTCGCGGCACCACGGCCGCCACTCGTCCCGGTACTGCCGGAGGAGAGCCCCGGGCCCCGCCGGCCGTGGCGGCCCAGCAGACCAGAGCGGGAACCACCAGAGGCCAGCAGACCCCCGCGCCCGGACGACGCACGGCGCCGCCCCCGCCCAGAACCGGCACCCCACCCGCCCGACGCCCCACCACGGGACGCCGGGCCCCAGGTGGAGCCGCGGCCCGCACCACGCCAGGGGCGCTCACGGCCGCCGGACCGGTACAACCCGCTGCCGGACCGGCGCCCGGACCGGGCCCGGACCACGGCGGCGGCCGTGGCGGCCGAAGCCACCACCGCCCCCGCCGCAGCAGTGCCGACCACACCGGTCGCGGTGTAGAGGGCGACCGACCCTGTCGAGAGCGCTTCCACACCGAACACCGCCGCGGGCAAGACCCGCACCGCACCACGTGAAGAACGTCCACGGGCCGGGCCGGTGTCCTGCTCAGCCTGGGTGACCGTCACTTCGATCGGAACCGCCAGACCACCCTCCGCCCCGGCGCCCACCTCCGGCGGGTCCACGGGCGGAGACTGCTTCCGCTTCGGCGGGGGAGCCTCAGGTACTTGCGGAACCTTCAGGTTGGTATCAGACACTGGTACTTGCTCCCTTCGGGAGTGCACGAAGGCGCCCCGGCCGAGCCCTAGGAAGCGGGCCGGGGCGCCACAACAGTGTGCTCAGGGGGTCAGCCCAGACGGGCCGGATCGTGGGCGGGGTGCGCGGCGGCAGCCTCCTGCCACCGGCGGCTCTCCACCGCATCCGCGTCGGGAAGGCGGACGCGGAAATGACAGCCGGGCACGCGGCACCGGTGCGTGGTCGAGAACGCGACCTCAACCACGTGGTTGATCGCCGCCATGACGTTGGCGAACAGCGCCAGCGAGCACGCCATGGTCAGCGCCGCAGGCACGTCGTAGGAGTGCAGGCGTGACGCGGCCGTCCAGGCGACGGACGCGCCCACGAGGGACGCGCCTATGAGACGGAAATGGCGGAGCTTCACCGCGAACCTCCAGGTCAGAGCTGGTTGGGCTCCAGCGCGAAGAACATCACGTTCGCGCGGCCCAACTCGGGGTCGTCGGCGGCCATCTCCTGCTTGATGGCCATGAACACGTCGTGCCGGGACGCACCGGCCGGCGGCGACCACGTGCCGTACAAAGTCTTGGCCATACGGCCCGGAAGCTCCACGGTCATGATCCAGTGGTAGGAACCCTGCGGCTGCACGCTCCGCGCACCGCTCGGGCTGGTCTGGGTCGTCACTGCTGATCTCCAAATCTCGGGACGGATCAAGCGGCGCACTGTTCCTCGGAGTAGGCGCAGGTCACACACATCCCGAGCGAGGACGGGATGCAGTAACCAGCGTCATTGCGGCAGACGAGGCATGTCCGGCAGGCACGCATCGCTTTGGCGAGCGCCTCCCACTTCGCGGGGGTCATCGGGCGAACCTGCTTCGCCCTCGCGACGGGGTAGAGGTACGCGACCCGCACCCCGCCCCGCCGGGGTTGAACCACATGACCTGGGCGGCGATCTCCTGCCCGCCCGGGCGTAAGCCCTGGTCCCGGAGCTGGCGGCGGGTGGCCAGGCCGTCCGGCGCCAGACTCCACGGATACGTGGGGATGCCGTGCCGGGCCCCGGTGGGGTCGTAGAAGCGCACGGCCATCAGACAAGGGCCTCAGTGGCGGGGTGGTCGCGGAGTTCTTGGTAGCGGGTGGAGATCCAGCCGGTGGACCAGCCCGTCAGCTCAGCCGCGGTCCGCACGGGCAAGCCGGCGTCGAAGGCCGCGCGGACGACCTTGCGGGCCCGTTCCTCCGATTGCCTCTCGGTGGCCGGGCCGGTGGCCAGCAGGGCGGCCCGTTCACGCTCGGCCCGCTGGGCCCGCTCCTGGTGTTCACGGCGTTCACGCGCAGTGCGCTCCCGCTCTTCGCGGGCCCGCCGCTCGGCGCTCTCGCGTTCACGGCGTTCACGCTCGCGCTGCTGCTGTGCACGCTCCTGTTCACGGCGTTCAGCCTCGTCCCGCTCCCGCGCCTCCCGCGCCTCCGCGAGCTCCCGCGCCTCCCGCCGCGCCCGCTCCTCCCGCTCGCCCTGTTCGCGGGCCAGCTGGGCCTGGTGTTCACGGCGTTCACGGTCGACCTGGGCATCGTGCTCCCGCTGTTCACGAGCAAGCCGCGCGTCATGCTCGCGCTGCTCCCGCTCCCGACGAGCGGCCGCCTCCACCTGATCCTCAGCGGCCTTTCGCACCGCTTCGCGCTCGGCCCGCTGCCGGGCCTCCAGGGCGTTCACGGCGGCGGCGATGGCCCGCCGGTAGGCCAGCCCGGTCTCTGCGGTGACGATCAGGAGCAGGGGCGCCACCGCGTGGACGGCCACGCCGACCATGTCCGTGAGCAGCGCGGAGTCCCCGATGTTCAGGGCGAGTGTCATGGTGCCGGTCATCCACCGCAGCGCGGTCGGCCACCGGCCGCCGGACCCGCCCAGGCGGGCGAGGGCGGAGTCGAGCCAGACCACGATCACCACGGCGGCATCCACCACGAGTGGCAGGATCGGGGCCGTCCAGTCCCAGGCGTCCGGGGTGTGGGACGCCATGAGCGGGGTGACGGTGAGGATCGAGTAGAGCATGGCGCCGAAGACGATCAGCCACATGCCCACCGACAGAGCACGTTCCGCTGAACGGACCTGATCAGCGTTCACCGCCCGGCCCCCTGCCGTGAACGCCCCCCGTCACGGGCGGGGATCTCGGCGTACCCGAGCAGGCGCACCTGGGCGCCGGCGTAGCCGGTCTGGGCCGTCAGGACGCGGGTGCGGCCACCGCTCTGCTCGTGGTAGCCCACGGACTCAGGCGCGAATCCGAGGGCAGCACGCCACGCTTCGAACCCGGCCAGGTCATCGTGGAAGGACAGCTCCAACAGGTCCGGGACGATCGCGGAGATCCCCAGCGTGGGGGCGGGGAGGTGCGCGAACTCCGCGCTGAAAACCCGCAGCACGAGCAACGGGGCGTCCAGCGCGGCCAGGGTCGAGGCGCTCACGCCGCACCCCCCGAGGACGGCGTGCCGACGGCGCGAGGGTAGTCGGGGGGCACCGGCGGGTCGTAGAGCTGGTGGCGCTGTTCGGCGAGTTGCCCGGCCCGGTAGGAGCGCGGGTGGAACCAGCGGTAGAGGCGGTGGCGGAGCGCGGTCATCGCGGGCCTCCCGTCCGGGGTGCGGTGCCGGGGCGGCCGGCGCGACGGCCATTGGTGGTCGTGATCTCCGGCACCGGGCCGTACGCGACCTCCCAGCCCCCACCGAAGCGCTTCGCCGCGTACATGGCCTCATCCGCCCGCCGCAGCGCCACCCCCAGATCCGGGGGACCGAAGGGGGTGGCGTACGCGCCGATGGACGCGCTGACCAGGAGCTCGTAGCCCCGGAAGGGCACCGGCCGCCGCAGCGCGGCATGCAGGGCTTCCAGCTCGGGGGCGAGGTTCCGGGGGTCGGGGATCAGGGCGGTGGCGGCGAACTCGTCCCCGCCCAGCCTTCCGGCGGTGCCTGCGTGCCAGTCGGCCCATTTCTGCAAGCGGGCGCCGGTAGAGGCCAGGACCGCGTCCCCCGCGGCGTGGCCGCGGGTGTCGTTGACGTCCTTGAACCCGTCCAGGTCCACCATCACCACCACCGCACCCCGGGCCCGCAGGTCACGGCGCGCGCAGTGGGTGAACAGGTCGCGGCCCGGCAGCGCCGTCAGCGGGTCGAACCGCGCCCTACGGGCCCGGCGACGCAGCAGACAGGCGTGGAGGGACCAGCCGGCCAGCAGCGGGCCGGCCGTCGCGGACAGCGAGAGAACGGTGTCCATCACGCCGCCTCCGCCCCGGGCTCCCAGCCCTTCACGCGGCGGCCGCTGGTGGCCAGGTCGAACAGGTGCGGGGTGCGGGTCTCGATCAGCGTCGCGGCGATCCGCGTCACCCGGTCGAACAGGTGCGGGTCCTCGCCGATGATGTCGCGGGCCGCATCCAGCCGGGCCGCCCGCTCCACCTCGCTCTCCCCCGGCACACCCAGCCATAACTCCACCGGGGTGCCGAGGGCCAGTTCCACGAACTCAGCGGCCGTAGCCGCCTCTTGCCCTGCAACAATGTGCTTCACGGTCGTACGCCTCTCATCCAGGCGGAAACGGCCCAGCGGCCCCGGTGTGTCAGCACCGGGGCCGCGCCGTTGAAGTCGGAACCTCCGGCTCCCCTCAACCCCGCCCGTACAGCCGCCGCGCGGTGCGCGGGCCGGACGGGCGGAGGAGGCAACCGGCCGCAGCACCCTGTGCCGCGGTCCCGTCGGGCATCACAGCCGGACCCGTGCTCGGGCGGCCGGTGATGGTGACGCGAAGGACGTCCTGCCGGGCCGGTCCAGCCCGGCAGGCGTCTCAGATCTTCGTCGGAACACTCTGTCCTCCCGATCGGGGAGCGGTCACGGGCTTCTCCGGTCGGCCGTTGCCACGGCTGGCCAGCCCCGAGCCCGGGAACGTCGGGTGCGTCATCGTCACTGCTCTGACGCGAGCAGGGCAGCGCGTATCAGGTGGCAACCAAGGGGTTGTCCTCCAGCAATGAAGGGATGATCCCCAGGGCTGTTCCCCAGAGCTGACACGCGGGCAGGACAGGTTCACCTGCCACGAAGTGGCTGCCGGCGGCCATCACCCGGGCCGCTGCGGGGACGGGGGCTCTCACCCCGTCGACTCGACACACTGTTCAGTTCTCAAGGCGCAGTCACTCCCCGGCAGCGTGGTAACCCCTGATCAAGGGGGCTCCCGTCCTCACGGGACTCGCCGGGCATCGGTGCAGGTCAGGAAGATATTTCGTCGGCTTGCGCCGTCCCGAACGAGACTGTGCTTGCCGATGAGACTGTTCTAGCATGACTGGCACAGCTGCAACAAGGGGTTGTGTCGGCAGTGCTAGTTGGATCAGCAAGAGGGCCGTTAGCATCGGGGCATGACGCCTACCGCTGACGACGCACGCCGGGTGAACGAGCAGATCGCGCACGCCCTTCGCGCCGAGATCGTCTCGGGCAAGCTGAGGCCGGGGGAGAAGCTCCCGGCGGTCCGTCAGATCGCCGCCCGCTTTCAGGTCGCTGTCGGAACGGCGAGCAAAGCCCTTCAGCTGCTTGTGAAGAGCGGGTTCATTCGGGCCGACTCCACCCGTGGCTACTTCGTGAGTGATCGACCTGAGGGAAGCGGTGGGCAGGGCCCTAGCTCAGAGTTCCTGACGATCATGCGTGAGATCGAGTCGCTTCGGGAGCACCTGTCTCGTTTGGACGACCGGCTTCAGCAGCTGGAGAGCGTGACGCGTTCAGGCTGACGAGCTGAGCGTCGAGGCGCCGTTCCAGCTCATGAACATCCTCCGAGAGTTGGCGCAAGGCCAGCGTCAGCTGATGCCGCTCAGCAGCTGTTAATCCCATCGCTCTTCCTCACCTGGCCGACGCCGATAGGTTGGGGCTTTCGCTATGCGTCGTTTGTAGCGAGGGCGCTTGCCTGGCTACCAGGTACGAGATGTGGCCGCCCCATGGCGGCCACATGGGCCACATGGGGAGGATGGATGGGACAGCGTCCAAACGAGTTAACGCCGCACGTGAGCCCCCTGCATGAACTCGGCTCCACCATGCGGTCGTGGCGTGTTCGGCGCGGTCTGTCTTTAGGGAGGCTGAAGGCCCGGATCAGGTATGACAGCAGCTACATGGCCCGTGTTGAGCGCGGAGATCAGGCGCCCTCGGAAGCTTTGGTGCAGGCATACGATCAAGAACTCGACGCCGGCGGTACCTTGATCGGGTTCTATCGGGGGATCCACGGCACGGGCGCCGCGGGCGGATTGTCGCGTGGCCATGTGGCCAAAGCGGGGCCTCATGTGGCTAAGGGGTCAACGGCCCTGGCTGATGTCACGGACGTCCAGGCAATGTCGGATGAGGAGGGGATGACCGTCCCCTGCCGTACGTCCGACGGAAGGATCATCTTCGTGTCTGTGCCTCGCAGGATCTTCCTGGGTGGGCTCGGCGCTGCGGCGGCGAGTATCGCGAGTGCCCCATTAGCGGAGGCTGGGGTTTCAACGTCGCGGATGCCCGCCATGGACCGGAACCCTGTCGAACATCTCCAGGACATCCGTCGCGTTCTCATCGACTCGGACAACTTGTTCGGCCCGCGCCAGCTGATCCCGAAGGTGCACGACCAGATCAACGCCATCACCGCGCTCCGAGAGGGCAAGCGCGGCGCAGACCGACGCAATCTGCTCCAGGTGCAGACGCAGTTCGCCGAGCTCTGCGGCTGGTTCCACCAAGACGCGGGGGACCATCGCGCCGCGCAGTACTGGACGGACCGGGCACTCCAGTGGTCGCACATGGCTGGTGATCCAGATCTCACGGTCTACATC
The DNA here is from genome assembly GCF_002192455.1 of Streptomyces albireticuli. Taxonomy (NCBI): domain Bacteria; kingdom Bacillati; phylum Actinomycetota; class Actinomycetes; order Kitasatosporales; family Streptomycetaceae; genus Streptomyces; species Streptomyces albireticuli. The sequence goes on along the minus strand of NZ_CP021744.1, from coordinate 3,561,517 downwards.
CTGGCGCGCAAGAGCCAGCTCGCCGGCGACATGCGGGACGCGATCGAAGCGGTTGACGTGGCGGAGGCCGCAGAAGAGGCGGCGCGGCCAGGTACGAGGCTGGCTGCCGTGGCCGCAACGTACGCGGCGCACGGGCACGCGCTCCGTGGAGACACCCGGGAGTGCATGCGTTCGTACGACCGAGCCCGAGAGCTGTTGCACGGCGCGCACGGTGGCTCGGCTGGGAGCTGGGGCGTGTGGCTGGACGATGCATACATCGATGTGCAACGCGCCCGTAGCCTGTCGATCCTTGGTGACCACCACGCAGCTGCTGAAGGATTCCGAACGGCGATCACGGCTCTGCCTGCTGGCTACCACCGTGACCACGGCGTCTACCTTGCGAGGGAAGCCCTGGCTCACGCTGGAAGCCGGGACCCTGAGCAAGCTGCCACCACCGGACTTCAGGCTCTCGACATCGGCAATGAGACGGGCTCCGCGCGAATCTTGAGTGAGCTGGCGCGGCTTGAAACTGACCTGAACCGGTGGCGTACGGTCCCATCCGTGCGCGAGTTCCACGAGGCGCTCAACGCCTCTGTCCTTCACGAAGTATGACCTCTCACTCTGCCATTGCTGCTGCAACCAGGGAGACCACAGTGCCCCGCCCATACGTCTTGCTGAGCGTTGCCACCTCTGTCGACGGGTACATCGATGACGCGAGTCCCCAGCGTCTCCTGCTGAGCAACAGTGCCGACTTCGACAGAGTCGATCAGGTCCGCGCCGAATCCGACGCCATCCTCATCGGCGCCGGGACCATCCGGGCAGACAACCCTAGACTGCTGGTCAACAGCGACAAGCGTCGGGCCGACCGCGTTTCCCGGGGCCTCCCCGAATACCCGCTGAAGGTCACGATCTCCGGGAGTGGTGATCTCGACCCGGAAGCGAAGTTTTGGCATCACGGTGGGGCCAAGGTCGCCTACACCACCGACGAGGGTGAGAAACGGCTCGGCGCTCGGCTTGCTGGGCTCGCCGACGTCGTCTCCCTCGGGCCGGACATCGACTTCGGCATGCTCTTGGACGACCTGGGCGGGCGCGGCGTCAAGCAACTGATGGTGGAGGGCGGCGGCAGTATCCACACCGCGTTCCTCTCTCAGGGCCTGGCCGACGAGATCCATCTAGCCATTGCGCCTTTGCTCGTGGGTGACGCTGATGCTCCCCGGTTCCTCAGCCCGGCTTCCTACCCGGGCGGATCGACCCGCCGCATGGCGCTCGCTGAGGCGCGCACCATTGGTGATGTCGTCTTGCTGCGCTACCTTCCGAACCTGGTGAGCGCCCAGTGAGTACCGACACTGATCGCGTCTGGATGGCGGCCGCCATCGAACTTTCCCGCCGGTGCCCGCCAGCAGGAGGCGCGTATTCCGTGGGCGCTGTCATTGTTGGCGCAGACGGCAATGAGATCTCCTACGGCTACTCACGGGAGACGGATCTCCACGTCCACGCGGAAGAGTCCGCGTTGTCCAAGCTGTCGGGCAGCGACGCGCGACTCGTGAACGCCACGCTCTACAGCACGCTGGAACCCTGTTCGGAGCGCAAGTCGAGGCCCCTGACATGTACCCAGCTCGTACTCCGGTCGGGCATTCGTCGCGTTGTTATTGCCTGGCGAGAGCCGGATCTCTTCGTGGGCGACTGTGTCGGCGTGGAGGCCCTCCGTACCGCGGGGGTGGAGGTGGTGGAGCTCCCCGATATGGCGGAGGAAGCCCGCACGGTGAACGTCCACCTGTTGGGCTGATAAGACAAGCCGTTGGAGCAGCGCGCCACGTGGTGCACTGCTGAGGCCCTCGGGGGCATACTCGCGCGAGTATGCCCCCGAGGGACACTCCGATCGTGAGCCGAAGGACCACTGGGGCACCGTTGACCGATCAACGGAGCCTCATGGGCGCGTGTGGGTCTCAGTTGTGGTCTCACTTGCCATCTCGTCCGGGGGCGTTCGCCAGTGTCCACCATCGTCTGCGGCTCACGCTGACCAGCGGCGCAAGCCGTCCTGCGGATGTCCGTGGACGCCGGTGGAACGGGACCGGACAACTCGTAATGCGTAGGTCTCGGGTTCGAATCCCGAAGGCGGCTCAGGGAAAGGCCAGGTCACCTCCGGGTGACCTGGCCTTCTTTGTGTTCCCAGGGGCTGTGGCGGCTCCTCAAAGGGGACCTTCCGCGGCTCTCTTCGTGCGGTTCTCGCGGTGCGGCGCCGGTGCGGACGGGCGTAACCCCCCGGCGTCGGGGAAAAAGGGGCGGGCCGCGTTGCACGTTGGTGGGGGCTCGGGGCACTCATCAGTGAAGGCGGCGGGCAGCGGCCGTCGGGGGACGGGGGTCTCCTGGCGGGCGGTGCGGTCGGTCGCCCTTGCTGTGGTGGGTTGCTGCTCCGGAGAGGAAGGTCATGCGCGGACGGCCTCGGGGGTGGTTGCCTGCGTCGGCGGGCGCGGAGATCTGCGTGGGCCGGCGAAGTTCGAACGTGCTGACGGGGCGTTCGGGCCGATTTCCGACAGGGTTCCGAGTCGATCATAGATTTATGCGACGTACTGGATATGGTCGCGGTTCGCATCACACGATTGCCCTTCCTCGTGTCACTCCCCTGCATCAGCAGCGGCTGAGAATTGAGGAGGGATATCTCGTGCAGCATCGCAGGGGCCCCGACGGGAATGATTTCGACGCCTTCTTCCGGTCGGACTACCGGAAGCTGATCGGCTTTCTCAGGTTCATCGGTGCCACGCGGGAGGAAGCGGAGGATTCCGCTTCTGCCGCGATGATCAAGGCGCTGGAATGCTGGACCGGGATCGAGCACCCGCTCGCGTGGGTGCGCAAGACCGCCGAGCGGCACTACCTCCGGTCCGCCGCCCGTGATCTGGACGCACCGGCCCGGGCCCTCAGGGGCGGCTGGGCGGTCGGTGAGTCGCTGCCCGGCCCCGACTCCCCCTCGCGCCACGAGGAGGAGGAGGTCCTCGCGCTGATGAGCAATCTCGGATACAAGCAGCGTCAGGTCATTGCCTACACGTACGACGGATTCAGTCCTTCCGAGATCGCTGAGATCACGGGTGATATCGCGGCAACGGTACGGTCCAATCTGCGGTCGGCGAGAGAGAAGCTCTACCGCATTCTTCAGGAGAGCCGCGCCACAGCTGATAGGTACGGTGAGGAGGAGTAATGAGCGCACATGGCGACGAAGGTATCGTCGAGACGATCAATGATCTTATGACCGCGATCAATGGGCATGCCCTGGTATGCAGTCCGGACAATGCGGCGGCCGACAGGCGGCTGAGGGAGTTCAAGGATGCCTTCGACGCCGGGCTCGCGGCGGAGATCCCTGAGGAGTCGGTGGAGCGCAAGCTCATCGAGATCAAGGTCGAAGCCGCCCGCCGGGCCGTGGTCCGTGGCCACCCGGCGGGCAGCGCCGGTCTTCAGGAGTTCCTGAGCCTGGCCGCCCTGTCAGGCGGCCGGGCAGTGGATCCGGACACCGGCGACCCCGGGGCGGCGGCCGGGCGCGGCGGCCGCCGTCGCCGCCGCTGGTGGTGCCGTCTCGGGACGGGCTTCGTGCTGGTCGTGGCGCTCGCCCTGGCGCTGGTTTCCTTGCCGGACAACGGAGTGCCCCGGTGGGTCCAGACGCTCCTCCAGTCCGTCGGCGCCGGGATGATCGCCTCGACCGCCCTGTTCACGGCGATCCATCTGCGGGACCTCCGCGAGCATCGGCCGGACGGCCTCCAGCCCGACGCCCTGGCGTGCCTACGGCCGCAGGACGTCGAGGTCGCCGATCCGCCGGCCCCGATGAGCAGGAGCCGGCGCGCGCTGGACGTCGTCGTCGGTGCCGCCCTGCTGTGGCTCTCGCTGCCCATGCTGGCGTCCGTGACGCTGTGGATCCGCCTCACCTCGCACGGCCCGGCCCTCGTGCGGCATCCGAGGGTCGGGGCGGCCGGCCGGGTCTTCCGGCTGTACGACTTCCGGACCCGGGACGCGGCCGGGCGGCAGACCAAGGCGGGGGCGTTCCTGGAGGAGCTCGGCCTGGAGACGCTGCCCCGGCTGTGGAACCTCTTCCGGGGCGACGTCACCCTGCTGGGCCCACCGGCCGAGCATCCGGCGATGGCCGCCTCGTACCCGGAGCAATGCCGCTGGGTGTTCTCCTACCGGCCGGGAATCGCGGGCCCTTTGTGGGACGGATACGTGGGACCCGACGACGACCTGGAGCCCGGATCCGACGCCTGGCGGCACTATCTGGACGTCGTCGTACCGCAACGCGTCATGGTCGACCGGGGTTTCTACGATTCCCTCTCCGCCTGGGGCACCTTCCGGCTCCTCTGCGGAATGCTCTTCAGCTCCAATTCCTTCACGACGTACTCCGCGGGCGGACAGGAGGAGACCGCGGGCGGAACGGGGGCGGCGGTCGCCGAACCCGCCGCCGCCACTCCGCAGCCGCTCCGGGAGCCCTTGGAGAAGCGCTGCCTCGTCAGTCTCACGGTCTGGCAGTGAGAAGTGGGTATCGGGGCATTTCGATGGAGAAGCGGCCGGCGGGGAAACCGGACCACGTGGAATTCCGGTGGGGGATCGCCCACGGGATGCCGTACGCGATCCCCCGGAGAGCGAGCGGGGTCAGCGGGCGATGAGGAACACCGCCATGAGCAGCGCCACGACGACCAGCCCGAGCCCGCCGGCGACGCATGTGATCAATACGGACCCGGTGGCCACGTAGGCGCTGCTGACGCCCACGGTCACGGAACCGAAGGTCGCGCCGACCGAAGTGGGGGTGATTTTCGAGGGAGTGGACTTTCCGGTCGCACCACGCCGGTTCATTCCCATGAACAGCCTTTCCGTCGGGGGGCCCGGGCCCTGGCCGGCCCGGGCCCCCTCGTTTCCCTTTTCGTAGGTGAGTGCCGCGAGCGGGCGGATACGTGCGACCCCGCCCGCCCTCTCCGCGCCCCCTGCCGGACCACGGACCGGGGGAATGTGGGCGTCACCTCGGGAAGACCGAAAAGGCCCGGCCGCTAGGCCGTCGGCGCCGAAGCGCCCGGGAGGCTCCCGCCGGTGCCGCTCTCCTCGGCCGGCGCCGGTGACGCCTCCAGCGCGATCGCCGTGACCACCAGCCCCCGGTCGGCGAGCCAGCGGCCCGTGAAGCCGTCGAGGCGGCGGCCGCCGACCACCGGGCCGGGGACCAGGAGGCGGGCGGAGAAGGTCCCGGCGTCCGGGTCGGCCTCCAGCTCCGCCTCCACGAAGTCCAGCTCCCGGCCGGTGAGCGGGTACCAGGTCTTGAAGACGCTCTCCTTGGCGCTGAACAGCAGCCGGTCCCAGCTCACCTCGGGCCGCCGGGCGGCCAGGGCGCGCACCCAGGCGCGCTCGCCCGGCAGGGCGATGCTCTCCAGCACCCCCTCCGGCAAGGGGCCGTTGGGCTCGGCGTCTATGCCGATCGAGGTGGCGTCGGCCGCCCGGGCCACCACGGCCGCGCGGTAGCCCTCGCAGTGGGTCATGCTGCCCACCACCCCGTCCGGCCACTGCGGCGCGCCGCGCCGGCTGGGCAGCAGCGGGGCGGGCGGGTGCCCCAGCCGGCCGAGCGCCTTGCGCGCGCACAGCCGTACGGTCGTGAACTCGCGCTGCCGCTTGGGCACCGCGCGCGCCACGACCGCGGCCTCCTCGGGGAAGAGGGCGTCGGCCGCGCCGGCCGGGTCGGCGAAGGTCTCCTCCGTGACCACGGCGGCGGGCAGGATCCGCTCGATCACCGTGCCGCTCCCGGGGTCTCGCCGACCGGGCGGGGCAGGATCTGGCGCAGCGGGCGGCGTGGCGGCCGGGGCCGCCACTCGCGCGGGTAGCCGACCGAGACCTCCTCGAAGCGGACGCCGTCGTGCCAGGTGACGCGGGGGATGTGCAGATGGCCGTAGACCGCGGCGGCGGCGCGGAAGCGCACGTGCCAGTCGGCGGTCAGCTCGGTGCCGCACCACTGGGCGAAGTCGGGGTAGCGCAGGATCCGGGTGGGCTCGCGCACCAGCGGGAAGTGGTTGACGAGGATCGTGCGGTGGGCGGGGTCCACGGCGGCCAGGCGGCGCTCGGTGAGCTCGACCCGGGCGCGGCACCAGTCGTCCCGCGTGGGGTAGGGGTCCGGGAAGAGGAAGTGCTCGTCGGTGCAGACCACCCCGGCCTCGTAGGCCAGGCGCAGCGACTCCTCCTTGGTGTGCGCGCCGGGCACCCGGAACGAGTAGTCGTAGAGCACGAAGAGCGGGGCCACGGCCACCGGGCCGCCCTCGCCGTGCCAGACGGGGTAGGGGTCCTCGGGCGTGTCGATGCCGAGGCTGCGGCAGAGCTCCACCAGGTGCAGGTAGCGCTTCTCACCGCGCAGGTCCACCGGGTCCTTCGGGTGCGTCCACAGCTCGTGGTTGCCCGGTGCCCAGATCACCTTGGCGAAGCGCTCGCTGAGCAGGCGCAGCGCCCATTCGATGTCCGCGTACTGCTCGGCGACGTCGCCGGCCACGATCAGCCAGTCGTCCTCGGATTCCGGCCGCAGCGTCTCGACGAGATCGCGGTTCTCTTTGTAGACGACATGCAGATCGCTGATCGCGAGCAGTTTCCCGTTGGGCATCTGACGTCCTCCCCAGTCCGTACCTATATACGATCACACGCGCGGTGAAACCCCTAGCAGGCCCCGCGACATGACGACCTCCGGAACACCGGGCGTACGCGCCCCGGGGCCGTGGCTGTAAGCGGCGTCACGGTCCGGTAGTTGCCCACACCACGTTCCCGGGCGCGGCCGGTCAGTAGTGTCGACGGGCGCCCGGACGGGGGCGTTCGGCACGGGTGGACAGGAGAACGCATGAATCGGCAAGGGCGTATCGCCCCGACGTCCCGGTGGATCGCCGGAGGGGCCGCGCAGCAGGCCCCGCTGCGGCTGTACTGCTTCCCGCACGCCGGGGGGTCGGCCGCCGAGTACCTGCGCTGGGGCCGGCACATGCCCGGTGTGCAGGTGCACGCGATCCAGCTGCCGGGCCGGGCGACCCGCTTCGGTGAGCCCGCGGTGACCTCCATGGACGGTCTGGTCGGGGCGCTGGTGGAGGAGGAGTTCACCGGCCCGTACGCCTTCTTCGGGCACAGCATGGGCTCCCTCGTGGCGTACGAGCTGACGTGCGCGCTCCGGGACGCCGGGCGGCCGCTGCCGGAGCGGCTCGTCGTCTCCAGCGGGCCGGCGCCCGACGCGCCCCGGCGGCGTACCGGCGTGCACCGGCTGCCGGACGACGAGCTGCTGTCGGCGGTGAACGGGCGGCACAACGGCATCCCGCCGGAGGTGTTGGACCACCCCGAGCTGCGGGCGATGGCGACGGCGGGGCTGCGCGCCGACTACACGGTGCTGGAGGAGTACGAGTGGCGTGGCCACGCGCCGCTGCCCGTGCCGCTGACCGTGCTGGCGGGGGACGGCGAGACCGCCCTGGCCGAGGACGGCAGGCTGACCGGGTGGGCGCGGCACACGACGCGTGGCCCGGTGGAGGTGCGGACATTCTCCGGCGGGCACTTCTATCTGCGGGAGCAGGAGACGCAGGTCGTGCAGGAGACGCTGGCGGAGCTGCTGGGGGCGGGGGCCGTCTCGTAGCGGTCGGCACCCGTCCGCGGCGACGACAGTGACCGGTGCTGCGCATGCTCAGTTCCGGTGCGTTGTGCTGAGTGAGGCCGCGGACAGGTTGCCGCCGTTCAGGGAGATCATGCGACCGTCCGGAAGCCAAGTCAATCCTATGGGGAGGCTCGAACTCCCCAAGGAATGCCTTGTATGTTGGGCGGGTGACGCTTGATGACCTGAAGGTGTTCGTCATGGTGTGCGAGGCCCGCAACCTCAGTGCCGTGGCCCGCGAGATGAATTGCAGTCAGTCGGCCGTCAGTCAGCACGTCCGCCGCCTGGAGAAGGAGGTCGGCCTCACGCTGATGGAGCGTCAGTCCCGGGGCGTGGCGCCGACCGAGGCGGGCCGGATCCTCCAGCGCGCGGCCTCCGACGGGCTGACCGCGCTGGGGGAGGGCCTGCGGCTGCTGGAGGAGCTGCGGACCGGGCAGGGCGGCGGCGTCGTCATCGCCACGGGCGCCACGACCATCCGCAACTTCCTGGGCGCGGCCATAAAGGAGTTCTGCCGCGAGTACCCCGAGGTGGGGCTGGAGTTCCACACCGAGCGCTCCAGCCACCGCTGCCTGGAGGCGCTCCGGACCGGTGCCGTCGACCTGGCCTGGGTGACGATCACGGAGGAGGCGGCCGGCACCCAGGGCGTCGAGCAGCGCCCCGTCATCAGCCTGGAGTGGGTGCTGGCCGTACGGGCCGACGACCCGCTCGCGGCGGAGGCGGCCCTGGCGGCGGAGGACCTGGCCCGCACCCGGCTCATCAGGCCGCCGACGGGCACGAGTTCGGGCCGTCAGGTCGAGCACTATCTGGGCGCGCACGGCCTGCCGCCGCGCGCCACCACCACCCGGGCCACCGACTGGGACACCGCGCTGCTGCTCGCCGAGATGGGCCTGGGGCACGCGCTGATACCCGCGGTGCCGGGGCTGGTCGGGCAGTGCGCCGACAGCGTCCGGCTGATCCCGGTCGCCGGGATCCCGTCACTGGACGTGGGCTGGGCCGCCCGCCAGTGGTCGGCCCTCTCGCCCGCCGCCCGGCAGTTCGCCGACACCGTGGTCCGCCACGTCGCCCGCGACTGAGGCGTCCAGGGCGCACAGCGTCCCGTAGGCCGCCTGGACGAAGGGGGCCAGCGGCGTCGGCGAGGTGTTGGCGAGGGCCGCGACGGCGGTGCCGGAGCCGGGCAGGAAGCCCGCGAAGGCGGTGAAGCCGCGGGTGCCGCCCGAGTGGTGGAACAGCGGCCGGCCCGCGCGGGGGCGGAGGTTCCAGATCAGGCAGAGGCGGCGTCCCGTGCGGGGCAGCGCCAGCCGTGGCCGCTGGACGTCCTGGAGCGCGGCCCGCAGGCTCGGCGGGCCCGTGACCGGCGGGGTGAGCAGCGCCGCCAGCAGCCGGAGCAGGTCGCGGCCGCTGGTGCGCAGGGCCCCGGCGGCGGGCAGCGCGGGGATGAGCCAGGGCGGCCGGGGCCGCCCGCGCCAGTGGCCGGTCGCCTGGGGCCGCAGGGGGTCGCAGTCGGTGTCCGTCAGGCCGAGCGGTACGAGCACGCGCTCGGCGAGCAGCCCGGCGTAGTCGCCCTCCTCGGCCCCGCCGCCCGCCGCCCGGGCCAGCGCGTGGCCCAGCAGTCCGGCGCCGTAGTTGGAGTAGCGCACGTGGGTGCCGGGCGCGTGGTGCAGCCGGGTGCGGGGCAGCGCGGCCATGAGGTCGGCGGCGGAGAAGCCCGCGTAGGGGTTGCTGAACCAGGCGTGCCGCGCCGAGCGGGTGACGAGCCCCGGGGGCAGCCGTGGCAGCCCGGAGGTGTGGGTGGCCAGGTGCAGCAAGGTGATCGGCGGGCCGGGGACCCGCCGGGGCAGATAGCGGTCGACGGGGTCGTCGTAGCGGACCTCGCCCCGGGCGGCGAGCTCGGCGAGCAGCAGGGCCGTGTACGTCTTGGTGAGGGAGCCGGTCTCGAAGCGGGTGCCGGGGCCGGCGGCGCCCCGGCGGGCCACCAGCCGCTCGCCGCCGCGCACGGCCGCCACCGCCACGGCGTCCGCGCCGCGGGCGGCGGCGAGGAGGGGAGCCAGGAAGGACTCCAGCGGTGCGGACGTCACCGGCCCGCCGCCCGCGCGAGGGCGACGGAGCCCGCGACGGCGGTGACGACGACGGTGTGCTGGTGGTCCGTGAACCGCTCCTGCGGGTCGTCGTCCACCGGGTCGCCGTCGCGCGGCACGAGGCCGTCCTCGTGCTGGAGGGCCGCGACGGTCTCCCAGTCCTCGGGCCGGCAGTACGGCTCGTCCAGGGAGGCGCCGACGATGAGGAGTTCGACGACCAGGTCCCACTGCTGGACCTCGCGCCAGATGTCGATCCACACCGGCAGCCACGTCCGTACGTACGCGGTGAGGTCGGGCGGCAGGCCGTGCGGCAGGCGGCCCCAGTCGGTGAGGTGGAAGACCGTGTGGGTCATCGCGTAGGCGGTGATCCAGTTGATGGCCCAGGGCTCGGGGCGGGCGCCCAGCCAGGTGGCGCGGGCCAGCGCGTCCCAGTCCGGCTGACCGCCGGGTTCCCGGTCGAGCCCGACGACGCGGGCGGCGTTGGCGGCGGCGAGCCTGCGGTTGGGCAGCAGCTCCACGCCGTCCACCGAGCGCAGCCGCGCGCGGTGGGCCAGCAGCCGGTCCAGGTCCGCGTGGCGGTAGCCGCAGCGGACGAAGGGGCGTAGACCTCCAGCGGGTCGGTCATCAGGGTGTGGCGGAGCTGCCGCTCGTAGAGCATGTCGCCCTGGCGGAACTGGTCCCAGGTGAAGTCCATGAGGCTCTGGGCGGCCGCCAGCTGGCCGGGGCCCGCGACGCCGTCGCGCAGGAGCAGCGAGGCCGCGAGGGTGGTCTCGCCCAGGGGTTTGTAGACGCTGTCGGGGTCGGCGAGCTCCTCGGTGGTGCCGGGCGGCAGGGCGCCGAGGGCGCGGTTGGCGTGCAGCCAGGACAGGGCGCGGTCGGCCATGCTCCGGGCGGCCGCGGCCACCGGCTCGGGAACCGTCATGTCCGTACCGCCTCCGGGGGTCTCGCGGTGAGCAGGTGGTCCGTGACGGCCAGGTCCAGGGCCGTGCGGGGGCTCGCGCCGCCCAGGAGGCGGACGTGTTCGTGCACGGGCGCCGGGTCCAGCGGCAGGGCGACGCCTTCGTGGCCGAGCCAGGCGAGCCAGCGGACGAGCCTTACGGCCGTCGGGAAGTCGCGGCGCAGGACCGAGCGGGTGACGCCGCGGGCGAGCGGGAGCGCCGCGCCGCGGGCCACCTCGTGGACCGAGCCGTCGAGGCCGGGGGTGGCCAGCGTGGCGAGTTGGGCCATCCTTACGGACCAGCCCTGCCAGTCGGTGGTGTCGGCGAGGTCTTCCGCCGCCCCGGGCGGTGCCGTTGTCACCGACGGTGCGCCGTTCCCACCGAAACGGGCGAGGAGTTGGGCGGTGGCCCAGTCGCGCCAGGCGACGGTCCGCTCCTCCGGGCGTGCCGAAGGCCCGGCCGCCGGCGTCGGGAAGGCGTCGAAGGACCGGGCCACGGCGGCCGCGTCGTCGGCGTGGAAGGGGGCGCCGGCGATCAGGTGGGGGGAGAAGGTGTCCGCGCCCAGGACCCTTACGGCGGCGAGGGCCGCCAGGGCGTCGGGCGCGCTGTCGATGTGCCGGGCGACGAGAGCCGTGCCCCCGGCGCCGCGCAGGGCGCCGAGGACACGGTTCGCGAGTTCGTCTGTGGCCGCGGCGAAGTCCGCCCGGGTGGTCACTTGCCCTTCGGCTCCTTCGGCTCCTTGGGGGACATGAGGAGCAGCGCGAGGATGAAGCCCGCTGCCTCCGGTGCGGGAAGTGGCGGGTCGCTGACGGTGGCCTCCGGCTCCACCATCATCGAGCCGATCGCTGCCGCCTCGGCCGGGGTCGCGACGATCCGGGTCGTCTTCTGAGCGAGCATCACGCCTCCTTGAGGGGAAATGTCATCACTTGTGAGGTGATGCCGGTTTTGACTCTAGGGTCGGCTCCGGGGTCCCGCAGCTCGGGGGAGGGCGAACGGGGGACGCGGGCGTTCGAGCGCACTGAGGGCGCGAGGGGCGCGGGCACCGGAGAGCGCGCGGGCGCACAGCCGGGGGAGGCGGGCGCGGGGCGGCGCCCAACTGAGCGAGCAGTGCGGGGGGAATGGGAAATTAAAGGGGAAAAAGGGGCTGGAGAGCGGGATGCGGCGGGCGATTCATAGAAAAATCCATCATTTGGGTGAACTGTGAATGCTTGTGTGTGGCGTGCCGGAAGTTGCGGCATGGTCAGAAAATAGGCTGGCACGCCATCGGCGGGGCCCTGGGCTTGAGGGAGTGCTGCGATGACCACTTCGGACTCCGTTCGAACGTGTCCCTTCCGACATGACGAGGCCCTGGAGCCCGATCCGTTCATGACCCGGATGCGCACCGAAGCGCCCGTCACCCGCGTCCTCATGCCGTACGGCGAGGGCGACTGCTGGCTCGTCACGCGCTACGCGGACGTCCAGACGGTGACGTCGGACAAGCGCTTCAGCCGCGCCGCGCTGATCGGCCGGGACTTCCCGCGGATCACCCCCGCGCCCATCGCCCAGTCCGAGGCGATCAATCTCATGGACCCGCCCGCGCTCAACCGGGTCCGCAAGCTGATCATCAAGGCCTTCACCACCCCGAAGGTCGAGGCCCTGCGCCCCTGGACGCAGCGCACCACCGACGCCCTGCTGGACGAGATGGCCGCGCACGGCTCGCCGGCCGACGTGGCCGAGCACCTGGCCGGCCGCATCCCGCTGATGACGATCAGCGAGCTGCTGGACGTCCCCGAGGCGGACCGCCCGCAACTGCGCCGCTGGGCCATGGCGATGATGTCCATGAGCGCCGCCGACAGGGAGTCCGCGGCGGAGGCCAAGGCCGGGCTGCGCGGCTATTTCGACGAGCTGACCGCCGAGCGGCGCCGGAATCCGGGCGAGGACCTGATCAGCGCGCTCGCCACCGCCCGCATCGGCGACGAGGCGCTGGAGCCGGCCGAGTTGTCGGTACTGGCCATGCTGCTGGTCGTCACCGGCCACGACACCACCACGTACGACATCAGCAACATCGTCTACACCCTGCTGACGTACCCGGAGCACCTGGCCCAGCTGCGTGCCCGTCCCGACCTGCTGCCGCGGGCCATCGAGGAGCTGCTGCGCTACATCCCCTTCCGCCAGGGGGTCGGCATCCCCCGGGTGGCCCTGGAGGACGTCGACTTCGACGGCGTCACCGTGAAGGCCGGAGACACGGTCCACGTGTCGTACCTGACGGCCAACCGCGACGAGCTCGCCTACGACCGCCCGGACGACCTCGACTTCGAGCGCGCCGAACCGCTGCCCCACATGGCGTTCGGGTACGGCAGCCACCACTGCCTCGGGTCCCATCTGGCCCGCATGGTGCTCCAGGTCTCCATCGGTTCCCTGCTCCACCGATTCCCTGAACTGCGGCTCGCCGTACCGGTGGAGGAGGTGCGGTGGAACACCAACTCGATCTGGCGCTATCCGCTCACCCTGCCGGTCGCCTGGTAAGGAGTGCGTCATGGCAACTCTGTGCAGACCGGCCATCGCGGTCCCCGAGCACATCATCACCAGGGAGCAGACCCTGGAGCTCGCCCGCACCCTGCACGCCGACCATCCTCAGCTACCGCTCGCGCTGCGCCTGATCGCCAACACGGGTGTGGAGACCCGCCATCTGGTGCAGCCCATCGAGGACACCCTCAAGCACCCCGGCTTCACCGCCCGCAACGCCCGCTACGAGGCCGAGGCCAAGGCGCGCGTCCCCGAGGTGATCCTCCGGGCGCTGGACCACGCCGAACTCACCGCCCGCGACATCGACATGATCGCCTATGTCTCGTGCACGGGCTTCATGATGCCGTCGATGACCGCCTGGCTCATCAACACGATGGACTTCCGGCCCGAGACCCGGCAGTTGCCGATCGCCCAGCTCGGCTGTGCCGCGGGCGGCGCGGCGCTCAACCGCGCCCATGACTTCTGCAACGCCTACCCCGGGGCGAACGTGCTGATCGTGGCCTGTGAGTTCTGCTCGCTCTGCTATCAGCCCACCGACCTCGGCGTCGGCAACCTCCTCTCCAACGGCCTCTTCGGCGACGCCATCGCCTGCGCCGTGGTGCGCGGCGAGGGCGGCGTCGGGGTCCGGCTGGAGCAGAACGGCTCGCACCTGGTGCCCGACACCGAGGAGTGGATCTCGTACGGCATCCGGGACACCGGATTCCACTTCATGCTGGACAAGCGGGTGCCCGGCACGATGGCCATGCTCGCCCCGGCCATGCGCGCCATGGCCGAGCCTCACGACTGGGACGTCTCCGGGCTGGACTTCTACATCATCCACGCCGGCGGCCCCCGGATCCTGGACGACCTGTGCAAGTACCTGGACCTGCCACCGGAGATGTTCCGCTACAGCAGGGCCACGCTCACCGAGCGCGGCAACATCGCCAGCGCGGTCATCTTCGACGCGCTGGAGCGGCTGTTCCTGGACGGCGGAGCCGACCACGCGGCGCGCGGCGTCATCGCCGGCTTCGGGCCGGGCATCACGGCCGAGATCGCGCTGGGCACCTGGACCGAGCCCGGCAGGGCCGCCGGCCGCGGGGGCCTGCGGCCGGTGGGGCTGCCGGTCTGACGGAAAAGCGCGGACCACCGTAAGGGTGGCCCGCGCTTCATCTGCCGGGAGTGCCTAGAGGTCGAACTCCGCCGGGTCGATGCCCACCGCGAAGCACGCCTCGCGGACCACGGCCTGCTCCGTCTTGTCGAAGTCGCCGTCGGCGCCGCCGATCACAATGCCGATCTGAATGACCGCACGCGCCTCGGTGGGCTTCTTCTGCACCTTGCCGATGGTCTGAAGAATGCTGACCTTGCCGAAGTCGAAATCCGTCGACAGCTTCTGGCAGTAGTCGTTGAACCGCGCCTGAAGGTCGTCGGCGGGGAAGTTCTGGAGCACGTCGTTGGTGGCGATCAGCGAGGCCACGCGCCGCCGCTCCGAAGCGTCGATCGAACCGTCAGCGGCGGCCACCAGTGCGCACATTGCCATGCTCGCGTCACGGAATGCGCCGCTCTTCAGGTCGTTCTTCTTCGCCACCAGCTGACCCTGCATCGTCACCGCGGAGTCCTTGAGCCGGTCCCAGAGCGCCATCTGTGTATCTCCTCGTCAATCAGGGGTGCACAGACAGAACTGTTCCGAGCGGTAAAGAAGTTCCCAAAGGGGCAAAAAGGCGGCGGCGGACTTTCAGGAGCGGGTGGGGGAGGGGGTGTACGTGCGGTGCCCGGTGTACGTGCGGTGGGCGGTGTGCGTGCGGTACTTGGCGTACGCGCGGTGCGGGCCGTGCGGTCCGTGCCGGCTCAGGTGCGCAACTGCTCCAGGTGGAGCGGACGGATCTTGCCCTCCAATATCGCGCCCAGACCGACCACGGCGCACACGTCCGGGTTCTCCGCTATGCGGACCGTCATCCCCGTGGCGTCCGCGATCATGCGGTCCAGGCCCGGCAGCACCGCGCTGCCGCCCGCGAGCATCACCCCGCGCTCCACCAGGTCCGCCACCAGGTCCGGCTGGCAGGCGCGCAGCACCCGCCCGATCGCGTCGATCACCCCGGTCAGCGGCGTCTGGATGGCCTCGCGGACCTGGGCGGTGCTCACCATGACCGTACGGGACAGCCCGGTGGCCACGTCGCGGCCGCGGACCTCCGCGCCCTCCTCCACCGGATCCGCCGACAGCGCCAGGTGCAGCGGGTGCAGGCCCTGCGTCGGCAGCATCAGCTCGTGCCGGCTGCGCAGGTGCTGGACCACCGCGTAGTCGATGGCGTCCCCGCCGACCAGCACCTTCTCCGCCGCCACGATCGCGCCCAGGGACAACACCGCCACCTGCGTGGACGCCGCCCCGCACACCACGATCATCGTCGCCTCGGGCTGCTCCACGGGCAGCCCGCAGCCGACGGCCGCCGCGACGAGGGTGTCGACGAGCTCGACGCGCCGCGCGCCCAGCCCCGTCAGGGTCTCGATGGCCGCGCGCTGGGCGATCGGCTCGGCGTCGTGCGGCAGGCAGACGGCCGCGCGCAGCAGCGGCCCGCGCCGCCAGGCCCGGCGGATCTTGTGATGGACGAGGAAGCGCAGCATGCGCTGGGCCATCTCGATGTCGACGACGGTGCCGCCGGAGATGGGGCGTACGACCTGGATGTGGTGGGGTGTCCGGCCCGCCATGCCCTGGGCCATGGCACCGACCGCGATCAGGGAGCCCGTGCGGGTGTTGACGGCCGCGATGCTGGGTTCGTCCACGATCAGCCCGGTGTCCCTGACGTAGACGCGGGTCCGCGCGGCCCCGAGGTCGACGGCGACGGTGCAACGGCGCAGCTGGTCAAGACTGTAGGACAGCACGACGGGTCCTCCCCAGGGGGCCGGCGGAACGGGCCGTCCGGGTGTCGACGACCCACCGGCAATCCTGCGCGGCCCGGCGTGTCGCTGCCCGCTGAACTGGGCCGCATGGGGGAGGGGCAGTGACGTGCCGTCAGCGCGAGTCGGCGCGCGCCCGGCCGGGGGGCGTCCGCCGGGGTGGGCCGGGGCGCTCAGCCCTTGGCGTCGGCGTAGCACTCCACGACGGCCGTGGTGAAGGGGAAGCGGGCCGGGACATCGCCGAAGCAGACCAGGCCGGCGCGCTCGGAGGCGGTGCGGACGGCCGCGGTCACGACGGGCGCCTCCTCCTCCGGGCAGTGCACGATGACCTCGTCGTGCTGGAAGAAGACCAGCTCGGCGCGGAGGCCGGCGAGCTCCTGGCGCAGCGCGGCGAGCATCGCCAGCGCCCAGTCGGCGGCGCTGCCCTGGACGACGAAATTGCGGGTGAAGCGGCCCCGGGCGCGGCTCGCGGCGCCGCCGCCGTGGGCCCGCGGGTCGTCCGTGGTGTCCTCCTCCTGGGGGATGCCCGCCTCGTCGGGCGTCGCGGTGGAGGCGGGCGGGCAGGTGCGGCCGAGCCAGGTCCGGACGAGCCGGCCCTCCTCGCCCGCGCGGGCCGCCTCGTCGACCAGGGCGACGGCGGCGGGGAAGCGGCGCCGCAGGTCGGCGAGGTTCTTCAGGCCGTCGCCGGACGTCTGGCCGTAGACCGCGCCGAGCAGCGCGAGCTTGGCCTGCTCGCGGTCGCCCGAGAAGGCGCGGTCGGACAGGCTGGTGTAGAGGTCGCGGTCGTCGGCGGCGACCTCCATCAGGCCGGGGTCCCGGGAGACGGCGGCGAGGATCCGCGGCTCCATCTGGTCGGCGTCGGCGACGACGAGCCGCCACCCGGGGTCGGCGACGACCGCGCGCCGGACCACCCGGGGGATCTGGAGGGCGCCGCCGCCGTTGGTGGTCCAGCGGCCGGTGACCGAGCCGGCCGGGACGAACCCGGGGCGGAACCGCCCGTCCCGCACCCAGGTCTGGAGCCAGGACCAGCCGTGCGCGGTGTGCAGGCGGTACAGCTTCTTGTAGCGCAGCAGGGGCTCCACGGCCGGGTGGTCGAGCCGCTCCAGCTCCCAGGCGCGGGTGGAGGAGATCCGGATGCCCTGCCGGGCGAAGGCCTTGACGATGTCGGTCGCCAGATCGGGCCGGACGCGGACGTCCCCGCCGAAGGCCCGCGACACCTCCTCGGCCAGCTCCGTCAGCCGCCGGGGCTCCAGGCCGCCCGGATAGCGCTCGCCGAGCAGCTCCGTGAGCAGCTCGTGGTGCAGGTCGGCCCGCCAGGGCAGGCCCGCGCGGTTCATCTCGGCCGCGACCAGGGTGCCCGCCGACTCCAGCGCCATCAGCAGCCGCATCCGGCCCGGGTGCTCGGTGGCGTCCGCGCGGGCGAGCTGCCCGGCGTGCACCGCGACCAGGGCCTCCAGCGGGTCGGTGCCGGCCGGGAGCGGCACCGGGCCGGGCTCGAACAGCGACGGCTGGCCCCCGGCCGCCCGCGCGGGCGGATCGGCGGGCACGGCCAGGCCGTGCAGCCGCGCCCAGGCCGCCGCGAGCGACCGGGACTGGCCCGACTGGCCCTCGGCGTGGCCCATGAGCAGCGCCTCGGCGGCCTCCACGTCATGACAGCGGTCGACCCGGACGCCGGCCGCGAGCAGCCGGGGATACGCCTCCGCGGTGGACCGCCACACCCACCGCTCGGCCTCCGGCCGGGACCGCACGGCCTCGGCCAGGCCGGCCGCGGACTCCACCGGGCCGGCCGGTGCTCCCGAGGGGTCGACGGGGCGGAGACGGACACCCCCGTCGCCCGTCTCCGCCACCGCCCACCTCATGTCCGTGAGTCTGCCAGCGGGGTCTGACAACGGGCCCTGACCTCGGCTTCCGCCGCGCGCGGTGCCGCCGTCCGGCCTAGGGTGAAAGGTATGAGCGAGCCGACCGGCCGCCCGGCCTGGCAGGTCACCGCCGACGTCGAGGGCCGGCCCACGGACCGTGCCTGCGCCCACCTGGGCGAGGCACGCGAGGTGGCGCCGAGCACGACGGAGGGCTGTGAGGACTGCCTGCGCACCGGCGGCACCTGGGTCCATCTGCGCGAGTGCCTGACCTGCGGGCACATCGGCTGCTGCGACAGTTCGCCGAACCGGCACGCGGCGGGGCACGCGCGTGCGGAGCCCGGGCACGATCTCGCGCGGTCGTTCGAGCCCGGGGAGGACTGGGCTTGGTGTTACGCGGATCAGTTGCTGCTGCTGCCGACGCGGTAGGGGTGGGCGGGGGTGGGGGTTCTCCCCTACCCCCCTTCCCGTAACCGGGGGCTGCGCCCCCGGGCCCCCCTTTTCCGCGCTGCCGCGCGGTGTCCTCAAACGCCGGACGGGCTGAGACGCGGTGTCCTCGAACGCCGGACCGGCCGAGACGGGGGCCCACAAACGCCGGACGGGCTCGATCCGCCGAGGTCGCCCTCATCCGAAGGGCCGGGGCGGCCAGCGCAGAGCCCGTCCGGCGCCTCGGCGGCTACCAGCTGGACTTGCGCACCCCCGGCAGGTACCCCGCGTGGGCCTGTTCGCGGAGGTTGACCCGGGACAGCCCGAAGGAGCGGAAGTAGCCGCGTGGGCGGCCGTCCACCGCGTCCCGGTTGCGGATCCGGGTCGCGCTCGCGTCACGCGGCTGGCGCCGCAGCTCGCGCTGGGCGGCCAGGCGCTCCTCCTCCGGTGCCCGCTGATCGCGGACGACCGCCTTCAGCAGGGCGCGGCGGGCCGCGTAGCGGGCGACCGTCAGCCGCCGCTGCTCGTTCTTCGCGATCTTGCTCTTCTTCGCCATCAGACCTTCCCCCCTCGGGCACGGATGCGGGCCACGGCCGCCTCGACGCCGATCGTGTCGACCGTCTTGATCCCCTTCGCGCTCAGCGTCAGCCGCACATGGCGGCCCTCGCTCGCGAGCCAGTAGCGCTTGCGCTGGATGTTGGGGTCGAAGCGGCGGGAGGTGCGCCGGTGGGAGTGGGAGATGGTGTTGCCGAAGCCGGGCTTGCGGCCGGTGAGTTGACAGTGGGCGGACATGGTCAGACCTCCGGATCGGGGGCGGCCCTCACGAGCCTAATGAAAATGGAAACCATTTCTGTATAGTAGCCCCCATGGCCCGCAACGAGCTACGCCCCGTCATCAAGCTCCGGTCCACCGCGGGGACCGGCTACACCTACGTCACCCGAAAGAACCGCCGTAACGACCCCGACCGCATGGAACTGCGCAAGTACGACCCGGTCGCCGGCCGTCACGTCACCTTCCGAGAGGAGCGCTGAGCGCCATGCAGCCCGGCATCCACCCGCCCTACGGCCCGGTCGTCTTCCGTGACCGCGCCGCGAACTTCGCCTTCCTCACCCGTTCCACGGCCACCAGCGACAAGACCGTCGAGTGGGAGGACGGCAACACCTACCCGGTCGTCGACGTGGAGATCTCCTCGGCGAGCCATCCCTTCTACACGGGCACGGCCCGCGTCCTGGACACCGCCGGCCGGGTCGAGCGCTTCGAGCGCCGCTACGGCGGCCGCGGGACCCGCTGATGTCGTCCGGCCCGCTGTCCGTGGTGCTGGTGGGTGGTCTGCACGCGGACGCCCGCCGCGCCACGGTCGACCGGCTGCTGCACACCGTGCCGGGCAGCGTCGCCCTCCACCACGACCTGGCGACCGCCGCCGCCGGAACGGTTCGCCGGACCGTACGGGACCGCTCGGGCACCCTCGACGAGGGGGAGACGCCGCTGGTCAACGACTGCGCCTGCTGCGCCCTGCGCGAGGACCTGGTGCCCGAGCTGGAGCGGCTCGCCGTCGGCGGCGGGTGCCGGCTCGCCGTCGTCGAGCTGTGGGACTCCGTCGAGCCGAAGGCCATGGCCGAGGTCGTGGCCGCCCACGGCGGCGAGCGCGTACGGCTCACCGGGGTCGTCACGGCCGTGGACCCGGCCCTGGTGCTGCCCGCCCTCGGCTGCGGTGACGACCTCACCGAGGCCGGCCTTCAGGCCGCCGCCACCGACCGGCGGACGGTCGCGGACACCTTCGCCCGTCAGCTGGAGTACGCGAACGTGCTCGCGCTGGTGACGGACACCTCCGCCCCGCGCCCCGGTGCCCCGTCCGACGAGGAGCCCACCGCGTTCGGCACCCCCGTCGAGCCCGCCGACGCCGTCGACTTCGCCCTGCTCGACCAGCTCGTCCCCACCGCCCGCAGGATCCCGGCCGAGTCCGTCGACCTGGCCGCCGCGGCCGTCGCCGGGTTCGACGTGGAGGCGGCCGCCGACCGGCAGCACCCCGCCTGCGCGCTGCTGCCGCAGGAGGCCGACGCGGACGGCGTCACCACGCTCGTATGGAAGGAGCGCCGCCCCTTCCACCCCGGGCGGCTGTACGCGGCGCTGGAGGATCTCACCTGCGCCGCCGCCCGCAGCCGGGGCCGGTTCTGGCTCGCCGACCGGCCGGACACTCTGCTCGCCTGGGACGCGGCCGGCGGCGCCCTGTGCGTCGAGGGCGCCGGGCCCTGGCTGGCCGCCCTGCCGGACGCCGCCTGGGAGATGGAGCCCGCCTCCCGCCGGGTGGCCGCCGCGCTGGACTGGCACCCCGAGCACGGCGACCGGATCCAGCACCTCACCTTCACCTCGCCCGGTCTCGACCGCGAAGGGCTCCGCTCGCTGCTGGAGTCGTGCCTGCTGACCGACGCCGAATACGCGGCGGGCCCGGATGCCTGGCGCCTGCTCTCCACCGCTTTCGACGCACTTCTCGATCCCGTTTCCTGAAAGGACTTCTCCGTGCCCCGCCGCCCCGAACACCGCAAGAACCTCAAGCCCCGCCCGAATCCCCTGGAAACCGCGGGCATCACCTACATCGACTACAAAGACACCGATCTGCTGCGGAAGTTCATTTCGGACCGCGGGAAGATCCGTAGCCGCCGGGTGACCAGGGTCACCGCACAGCAGCAGCGACAGCTGGCGCGTGCGATCAAGAATGCCCGGGAGATGGCGCTCCTGCCGTATTCGGGCAACGGGAAGTAGGCGGGAAGTCTTCCGGTAGCGGCACCGGGAAGTAGTGGTGGGAACACCGAAAGTGCACGTGCATTCGCCCATGCAGAAGCACATGAACGCGGCTATGATCCGGAGTAGTTGTCATCCCCACCATTCGTGCCGGGGTGCCCCCTGCAATGCTCCGGGAGAGTCCTGTGCCTCACGCGTACAACGGCATGGCTGCCGCGGACCTCGACGGCGTCGTCTGGCGGAAGAGCCGGCACTCGAACTCGCAGGGTTCGTGCGTGGAGTTCGCGAAGCTGCCCGGCGGCGGGGTCGCCGTGCGCAATTCCCGTCATCCGGACGGCCCGGCCCTCGTCTACACCCCGGCGGAGATCGAGGCGATGCTGCTGGGCGTCAAGGACGGCGAGTTCGACTACCTGGTGAGCGACTGAGCCACCGGGCGGGAAGCTGAGCATCCTGTTCCGGACGATTTCCGGCGGTGCCGGGGAGTTCCGGACGGACGCGCCGTCAGTCCCGGGCGTCCGGCACCCGGAAGAGCGCCCATACGACCTTGCCGCGCAGCGCCCCGGCCAGCGGGTGCCAGCCCCAGGTGTCGCTGAAGGACTCCACCAGGAACAGCCCCCGCCCGCACTCGGCCCCGGCGTCCGCCTCGCCCGCGACGGGGCTCTCCTCGCTCGGGTCCCGCACGGCGCACACCAGCCGCGACGTCCAGCGCATCAGGTGCAGCCGCACCGGAGGCTCACCGGCCGTGCCTATGGGGTCGGCGGGAAGGGCGTACCGCATGGAGTTGGTGACCAATTCCGAGACCACGAGCGCGACATCGTCGAATAGCCCCGGGAGATCCCACTGCTGAAGCGTGGACCTGGTGAACCGCCGGGCGGTCCGGACCGCCTCGAAGCGGGGAGGAAGTGCACAGGAGGCCGAGTTGGAGACGGCGGAGGGGGCGATCGGTGGCAGCCCTCGCCACAGAGGTGAGAGCACGGTCGATCCTTCGGTACCCATCCGAGGCACTCCTGGCAATCGTGGACGTGACACGCACGTGTGCGTCCCCCATGGTTCCCAATGGAGGGGGCGGATGCAAGGGCAGATGCACGTGCACGTGGGGGTTTTGGGGGCGCACGATCCCGTTAGGGAGTAATTCTTCCTACGCCCTCCTGCGTACGTTGTCCGAACTGCACACGGCTGGGTAATCGGATGCACACTCAACGGAGCCCGAAGATGGCAGACTTCACGGCCGGGGGTAGCGGGGGTCGCCCCGGAAGGGTGCGGAAGCGGCACGACCGGTGCAGGAACCGGAAGAGGAGGAGTCGCAGAGATGGCCACGAGCGAGTCGAGCGGTTCTGTGGTGCGCCGCATACTCCTGGGCTCCCAGCTCAGGAGGCTGAGGGAGTCGCGGGGCATCACCCGCGAGGCGGCCGGCTACTCGATCCGGGCGTCCGAGTCCAAGATCAGCCGCATGGAGCTGGGGCGGGTGAGCTTCAAGGCCCGGGACGTCGAGGACCTGCTCACGCTCTACGGCGTCACGGACGAGCAGGAGCGCGAGGCGCTGCTGGGCCTGGCCCGTGAGGCCAATGTCGCCGGCTGGTGGCACAGCTACGGCGACGTGCTGCCCGGCTGGTTCCAGACCTATGTCGGCCTGGAGGGCGCCGCCTCGCACATCAACATCTACGAGGTGCAGTTCGTGCACGGCCTGCTCCAGACCGAGGGCTACGCCCAGGCCGTCGTGGTGCGCGGCCAGCCCACGGCCGAGGAGGCCGAGGTCGAGCGCCGGGTGTCGCTGCGCATGGAGCGCCAGAAGCTGCTGTTCTCGGAGCGCGCCCCGCATTTCCACGCGGTCCTCGACGAGGCCGCGCTGCACCGCCCGTACGGTGGCCGGGACGTGATGCGCGGGCAGCTGGAGCACCTGATCGACATTTCCGAGCAGGCCAATGTGACGCTCCAGGTGATGCCCTTCGCGCACGGCGGGCACGCGGGGGAGAGCGGCGCCTTCACGATGCTGCGCTTCCCCGAGTTCGACCTCTCCGACGTGGTGTATCTGGAGCAGCTCACCAGCGCGCTGTACCTGGACAAGCCCGACGAGGTCGCGCAGTACGGGAAGGCGATGGAGCGGCTGCACGAGGACAGCCTTCCGCCCGCCGGTTCACGGGACTTGCTGAGGCGCCTTCTTCAACTCGTCTGACACATCAGTACGATGACGTCCCATCAGGAGTCGCATACCGGTTCGGGCGCCATGAGCGCCCCCGTAATCTCCAGGCAGGGATGGCGCATGTCCTACTTCGACGAATTGGCTTTCCAGTACATCGACGGCGAATGGCGGGCCGGCACCGGCTCCTGGGACATCGTGGACTTCAACCCCTACGACGGGGAGAAGCTCGCCTCCATCACCGTGGCCGGGGTGACCGAGATCGACCAGGCGTACCGCGCCGCCGAGCGGGCCCAGCGGGAGTGGGGCGCCACCAGCCCGTACACCCGCCGGCTCGTCTTCGAGCGGGCGCTGCGCGTCGTCGACGACCGGGAGGCGGAGCTGTCCGCCGCGATCACGGCGGAGTGCGGCGGCACGGCCGTCAAGGCGGCCTTCGAGCTGCACCTGGTCCGGGAGTTCCTGCGCGAGGCGCTGCACCTCGCACTGCGGGCCGAGGGCCGCATCCTGCCCTCGCCCGACGACACCAAGGAGAACCGGCTCTACCGGCTGCCGGTCGGGGTCGTGGGCGTGATCAGTCCCTTCAACTTCCCCTTCCTGCTCTCCGTGAAGTCCGTCGCCCCGGCGCTCGCGCTGGGCAACGCCGTCGTCCTCAAGCCCCACCAGAACACGCCGATATGCGGCGGGGGCCTGGTCGCGAAGGTCTTCGAGGAGGCCGGGCTGCCCGCCGGGGTGCTCAACGTCGTCGTCACCGACATCGCGGAGATCGGCGACGCGCTGATCGAGCACCCGGTGCCGAAGGTGATCTCCTTCACCGGCTCCGACAAGGTCGGCCGCCATGTGGCCACCGTCGCCGCGTCCCACTTCAAGCGCGTCATCCTGGAGCTGGGTGGCAACAGCGCCCTGATCGTCCTGGACGACGCCGACATCGACTACGCCGTCGACGCGGCCGTCTTCAGCCGTTTCATCCACCAGGGCCAGGTCTGCATGGCGGCCAACCGGGTGCTGGTGGACCGGTCGGTCGAGCGGGAGTTCACGGAGAAGTTCGTCGCCAAGGTCAGGACGCTCAAGGTCGGCGACCCGGGCGACCCGGCGACCCACATCGGCCCGCTGATCCACGCCGGCCAGGCCGACGCCATCAACGCCCTGGTGGAGCAGACCATCGCCGACGGCGCCACCGCGCTGCTGAGGGGCGGCACGGACGGCACGCTCGTCGAGCCCACGGTGCTGACCGGTCTGCCGGCCGACTCGCCGGTCCTGTGTCAGGAGATCTTCGGCCCGGTCGCCCTGATCGTCCCCTTCGACGGGGAGGAGGAGGCGATCAGGATCGCCAACGCCACGCCGTACGGGCTGAGCGGGGCCGTCCACACCGGGGACGTCGAGCGCGGCGTGCGCGTCGCCAAGCGGATCGAGACCGGCATGATCCACGTCAACGACAGCACCGTGCACGACGAGGCGATCGTGCCGTTCGGCGGTGAGAAGCACTCGGGCGTGGGGCGGCTCAACGGCGAGTCCATGGTCGACGCCTTCACCACCACCAAGTGGATATCCATCCAGCACGGGCGCAGCAGATTCCCCTTCTGATCCCCTCCCCACCCCTGTCGCCCTCGGGCACGCCGGTCCCGGAGGGGGTGCCCGGGGAAATCCAGGTGCTTGAGGGCGCGTCAGGACGTATATAGGACGGGAACTGTCCTCATGGGGTCCTAGCCTGTGGTCCACGAGGCCGACGCACCACGAAAGGCGGATCCCATGGTGACGCACGTGATCGAGAAGAACCCCTCCGACGAGCGCGGCACGCTGCTGGCGTTCGTGGAGGCCCAGCGCGGCGGCCTGCGCAGGGCGCTGCTCGGGGTGACGGACGAGGAGGCGGCGCGGCGTACGTCCGCCAGCGAGCTCACGCTCGGCGGCCTCCTCAAGCACGTCGCGGAGACCGAGGACACCTGGGTGCGGCGGGCCCGGGGCGTGGACCCGGAGATCCCCCGCGACCCGTCGAACTGGGGAGACAGCTTCCGGATCCTGGAGGGCGAGAGCGTCGCCGGCGTGCTCGCCTACTGGGAGCGCGTCGCCGCCGAGACCGAGCGGTTCATCCGCGAGGTCCCCAGCCTGGACGACACCTTCCCGCTGCCGGAAGCCCCCTGGTTCCCGCCGTCCACCCGGGTGTCGATGCGCTGGCTGCTGCTGCACCTGGTCGAGGAGATCGCCCGGCACGCCGGGCACGCGGACATCATCCGCGAGTCCCTCGACGGGAAGACGGCGTTCACGCTCGTGGCGGAGGCCGCGGAGGCCGCGGAGGCCGCGGAGGCCGCGGAGGAGGCGGCGGCGCGGGCGGAGTGACGCCCTCCCCCTCCGCCGGGCCCCGCGCCGCCTAGTCTGGGCCGCGGAAGCGCGGCCGGAGCGGCGCGGAGCGGTGGAATGAGGAGACGATGTCGGCGATCCGGCTGCTGGTCCTGGGGGCGGTGCGGCGGCACGGGCGCGCGCACGGCTACCAGGTGCGCCACGACCTGGAGGACTGGGGCGCGCACGAGTGGTCCAACGCCAAGCCCGGCTCGATCTACCACGCGCTCAAGACCATGGCGAAGCAAGGACTGCTCGTCGCCCACGACGTCGCGCCGAGCGAGGCCGGCGGCCCGCCGCGCACGGAGTACGAGCTGACGGCCGAGGGCGGGGCCGAGTACTTCCGGCTGCTGCGGGAGGCCCTCTCCTCCCACGACCAGAAGGTCGACGTCCTTACGGCGGGCGTCGGCTTCCTCGTCGACCTGCCGCGCGCCGAGGCCGTCGCCCTGCTGGAGCGGCGCGTCGAGGCGCTGCGCGCGTGGCGCGAGGAGATCCGCCGTAACTGGACTCCCTCCGAGGGGGAGGACTGGGGACACATCGCCGAGATCATGGGGATGTGGGCGCACACCGCGGAGAGCGGGGAGGCGTGGACCCGGGGCCTGATCGGGCGGCTCAAGGACGGGGCGTACGTGATGGCGGGGGAGGAGCCGGAGCGATCCGGGGAACCCGGCCCGTCCGGGGCTTGAGGGCGTCCCCGAAGGGGCGGGGAGAGACCCGCGCCGAAGGCCTCAGTGGTGGAACGCCGACGCCTTCGACTCCGGTCTCCGCAGCGGCCCCGGCTGCTCCCGCAGCTCCGGCAGCAGCGCCCGCAGGTCCTCCAGGAACAGGTCCGCCAGATCGTGCGAGAACCCGTTCCGGCAGACGATCCGCGGCACCGACAGGTCCTCCCGGTTCGGCGGGAACGTGTAGGCGGGCACGAGCCAGCCCCGCTCGCGCAGGCGCCGAGAGACGTCGAAGACGTCGAAGGAGCCGATGCCCTCGGCCGTGGTGAAGGCGAAGACGGGCAGCTCGTCGCCGCGCGTCAGCAGGCGGAAGTCGCCCGTCTCCGCGATGTGCCGCGAGAGCCGGCACGCGACCTCCTGGGCGTCGCGGCGGTGGGGCGGGCCAGGAGGCCCCGGCCCGCCCCATCGCCGTTCGTCACGCCCGGGGCGAGATCACGACGGCCGTGCCGTAGGCGCAGACCTCCGTGCCCACGTCCGCCGCCTCCGTCACGTCGAAGCGGAACATCAGGACCGCGTTGGCGCCGCGCGCCTTCGCCTGCTCGACGAGGCGCTCCATCGCCTGGTTGCGGGTCTCGACCAGCGTCTTGGTCAGGCCCTTGAGCTCGCCGCCGATCAGCGACTTCAGGCCCGCGCCGATCTGGCTGCCGACGTGCCGGGAGCGCACTGTCAGCCCGAAGACCTCGCCGATCACCCTGTCGACGCGGAAGCCCGGTACGTCGTTGGTCGTGACCACGATTACATCCGACTGTGACTGGCCGCCGCCGTACTCCTCGATGCCCATCGCATCCACCTCCGTGTGTGCAGTTTTGTCGGTTGTTGTCCGGGACGCATGCGGGGCTGCGCCGGTTGAGTGGGAACTGGAGTACGAATCGAAAGGGGCTCTGGAACCAGGGGCACGGCGGGCACGTTGATAACTTGGGGCCGCACACCACCCCACCCCGCCTGTGCCCGCGGGCCTCGCACGAGCCTGCGCCCACGACTCAGGAGCCACCTACCCGTGACCCCCATGACCACCCTCGCGCTCGGCCCGCAGTGGCTGGACGCGAACTATCTGATCGAGCAATTCGGTCTGATCGGCGTCCTGGCCATCGTCTTCGCGGAGTCCGGCCTTCTGATCGGCTTCTTCCTGCCGGGCGACTCGCTGCTCTTCACCACCGGCCTGCTGGTCACCACCAACCAGATCGACAAGCCGCTGTGGCTCGTCGCCACGCTGGTCGTGCTCGCCGCCGTCCTCGGCGACCAGGCCGGCTATCTCTTCGGCCGTAAGGTCGGACCCGCCCTCTTCAAGCGACCGGACTCCCGCCTCTTCAAGCAGGAGAACGTCGAGAAGGCGCACGAGTTCTTCGAGAAGTACGGGCCGAAGTCGCTGGTCCTGGCCCGGTTCGTGCCGATCATCCGCACCTTCACGCCGATCATCGCCGGCGTGAGCCGGATGAACTACCGCTCGTTCCTGACCTTCAACATCATCGGCGGCATCCTCTGGGGCGCCGGCGTGACGCTGCTGGGCGCCGCCCTCGGCAAGGTCGACTTCGTCAACAAGCACATCGAGCTGATCCTCGTCGCCATCGTGCTGATCTCGGTGGTGCCCGTCGCCATCGAGCTGCTGCGGGCCCGCGCCAAGGGCAAGAAGACCCCGGCCGCCCCGGGCGGTCCCGGCGAGGGCCGCCCGCCGGTCCAGCGCGGGCGGCACGCCAAGCGCTGAGCTGCTCCGATCCCCGGAGCCCCTGGCCTCCCGCCGCCCGCGAAAGTGTGCCCAGGACCACGCTGGGCACACGAGCCACTGATCAGGCATGGTGGCCATAGCAGGGCGGCAGGAGGCGTAAGAGGAGTCGCGTGGTGGCGGATCGCAAGAGGGGCGGCAGGTCCGCGGACGCGGATCAGGTCGAGGACCGGAAGCCGCAGTCCGACGAGGCGCACAGCGCCTTCACCCCGCCGCTCGGGGTCCCGCTCCCGCCACCGCCCGAGGACGACCACCCGACCTCCGAGTTCGCCGTTCCCGAGGGCATCGCCCCGGAGTCCGGCACGGAACCGGAGGGCTCGGCCTTCACGCTCCCGCCGGGCACCGTCGCCCCCACCGCCCCGCAGGCCGTCGTCTACCCCGCCTTCACCCCGCCGCACGGCATACCCAGGGTCAGCCTGACCAAGGAGGCGCCCTGGCAGGACCGGATGCGCACGATGCTGCGGATGCCGGTCGGCGAGCGGCCCGCCCCCGAGCGGGCCGAGAAGCAGGACGAGCCGGGGCCGCCCGTCCCGCGCGTGCTCGACCTCACCCTGCGCATCGGCGAGCTGCTGCTCGCGGGCGGCGAGGGCGCCGAGGACGTCGAGGCGGCCATGTTCGGCGTCGCGCACGCCTACGGGCTCGACCGCTGCGAGCCGACCGTCACGTTCACCCTGCTGACCGTCAGCTACCAGCCGTCCCTCGTCGACGACCCCGTCACCGCCAACCGCACGGTCCGCCGGCGCGGCACCGACTACACCCGGCTCTCGGCCGTCTTCCGGCTCGTCCACGACATCACCTCCCGGGGCCTGACCCTGGAGGAGGCGTACGGCCGCCTCGCCGAGATCCGCCGCAACCGCCACCCCTACCCGGGCTGGGCGCTGACCGCCGCCTCCGGGCTGCTCGCCGGCGCGGCGAGCATGCTCGTCGGCGGCGGGCTGCTGGTCTTCGTGGCGGCCGCCGTGGGCGCGATGTGCGGCGACCGGCTGGCCTGGCTGGCCTCGGGGCGCGGACTGCCGGAGTTCTACCAGTTCGTGGCGGCCGCGATGCCGCCCGCCGCGATGGGCGTGGCGCTCAGCGCCAGCCACGCGCACGTCCAGGCGTCCGCGGTGATCACCGGCGGGCTGTTCGCGCTGATCCCCGGGCGGGCGCTGGTGTCGGGCGTGCAGGACGGCCTGACCGGCTACTACATCACCGCCGCGGCCCGGCTGCTGGAAGTCGGCTATCTCATCGCCGGCATCGTCTGCGGCGTGCTGATCGTCCTCTACGGGGGCGTGCACATCGGCGGCGGCACCCTCAACCCGGAGGCGGCCCTGGAGCGGCAGGAACGGCCGGTCCTCCAGATCATCGCGGCGATGCTGCTGGTCTTCGCGTTCGCCGTGCTGCTCCAGCAGGAGCGGCACACGGTGTGGGCGGCGACGCTCAACGGCGGCGTCGCCTGGGTGATCTACGCGGCGCTCGCGGACACCGCGAAACTCGACCCCGTGCCCGCCACGGCCATCGCCGCCGGGCTCGTCGGCCTCTTCGGCCAGCTGCTCTCCCGCTACCGGTACGCGTCCGCGCTGCCGTACGTCACGGCGGCGATCGGGCCGCTGCTGCCCGGTAGCGCCACGTACTTCGCGCTGCTGAACTTCGCGAAGAACGAGATGAACGCGGGCATCTCCAGCCTCACGAAGGCGGCGGCCCTCGCGCTGGCGATCGCGATCGGGGTGAACCTGGGCTCCGAGGCGGCCCGGCTGTTCATCAAGGTGCCGGGCGGTGCGGGGACGCGTCGCGCGGCGAAGCGGACGCGAGGCTTCTGACCTCGCGTCCGGTCACGGGCGGGCCGGCGGAACCGGCCCGTCCGGGGCGGAGCCCCGCGCGGCCGTGCCGCACGGGATCCGCCGGAGCGAGCCGTCAGGCTCAGTGGTGGGCGCCGCCCGCGGCCTCAAGGCGCTTGTAGGACGCCTCGATCTCCGCCTCGGCCTCCGCGCGGCCGACCCAGTCCGCGCCCTCGACCGACTTGCCCGGCTCCAGGTCCTTGTAGACCTCGAAGAAGTGCTGGATCTCCAGGCGGTCGAACTCCGACACGTGGTGGATGTCGCGCAGGTGCTCCACGCGCGGGTCGTTCGCCGGGACGCACAGCAGCTTGTCGTCGCCGCCGGCCTCGTCCGTCATGCGGAACATGCCGATGGCGCGGCACTTGATGAGGCAGCCCGGGAACGTCGGCTCGTCCAGGATGACGAGGGCGTCCAGCGGGTCGCCGTCCTCGCCGAGGGTGTTCTCGACGAAGCCGTAGTCGGCCGGGTAGCTGGTCGAGGTGAAGAGTCGACGGTCCAGGCGGATGCGACCCGTCTCGTGGTCCACCTCGTACTTGTTCCGCGAACCCTTCGGGATCTCGATGGTGACGTCGAACTCCACGGGTGGCTCCTCCATGATCAACACATACGTCTGGTGGTTAAGTGTCTCTCACGCGGGTGTGTGGTGGCGAAAGGGGCTGGTCCGACGTGCCTGAGGCCAGGTCGTGGCAGATCGGGTGGTGGCGTGACGCCCCGCCTGTACAACGCCGGACCGTGCGATTCGTCGCGGTTTCCGCCTTGGCCGGGCTGGTGGCCGCCGGAGGCGCCGTGGGCGCCGCGGGCCCGTGGGAGGGCGGCCGGCGCGTCGCCGAGCGGGACCGCGCGGCGGCGGGCGCGGACCGTCCGGACGGCCGGGGCGAGGCCCGACCGGACGGGCCCGGACGCCTGGCCGCGCCCCCCGTCCTGCTGGGCGCCGGCGGGCGCGGCGCCGCCCGTGAGGCCGGCCCGGCCGGCCTCGCCGCCGCGCTCGAACCGCTCCTGAAGGACCCCGCGCTGGGCGACCGGCACTCGGCCGCCGTCTACGACGCCGCCACCGGCAAGCGGCTCCACGGCTCTGACGAGGGCGCCGGCCGGACCCCCGCCTCCACGATCAAGCTGGCCACCGCGGCGGCGGCGCTCTCGGCCCTCGGCCCGGACCACCGCGTCGACACCACGGTCGTGACCGACGGCGACGACGGGATCGTGCTCGTCGGCGGGGGAGACCCCACCCTCACGGCGCGCGACGACGCCGGTTCCGGCCCGCAGCGGCCCGCGAGCCTGAAGGAGCTGGCCCGGAGCACCGCCCGGGCGCTCAAGGCGCGCGACAAGGACCGGGTCCGGGTCGGCTACGACACCTCCCGCTACGCCGGCCCCGCCCTCCACCCCATCGGCACCGACGAGAACCTCGCGCCCGTCAGCGCCCTGATGGTCGACGAGGGCCGCCTCGACGGCTCCGACCGCGGCACGGCCGAGCGCTCCACGGACCCGGCCGCCGACGCGGCGGAGAAGTTCGCCGGCCTGCTGCGCGACGAAGGCGTCGGCACCGAGGGCGGCGTGACGTCCCGCCGGGCCGGCGACCGGGCGGAGCGCCTCGCCGCGGTGTCCTCGCCGACCGTGGCCGCGCTCGTCGAGCGGACCCTCACCTACAGCGACAACGACATCGCCGAGGCACTGGCCCGGCAGACCGCGCTCGCCTCGGGGCAGGAGGCGAGCTTCGAAGGCGCGGCAAGGGCGGTCACCGCGCGCCTGGACGCGCTGGGGCTGCCCGGCGCCAAGATCGCCGACGGCAGCGGCCTGGACCGCGCCGACCAGGTCTCCGCGGACCTCCTCGCCCGGCTGCTCGTACGCGCCGCCGAGCCCGGCCGCCCGGGGCTGCGCCCGCTCCTCACGGGCCTGCCGGTGGCGGGCTTCACCGGCACCCTGCGCGGCCGGTACGGGCACGAGGCGGCGGGCCGCGGCCTCGTCCGGGCCAAGACCGGCACGCTGACGGGCGTGAACACGCTGGCCGGGACCGTGGTCGACGCCGAGGGCCGGGTCGTGACGTTCGCGTTCATGGCCTCCGGCACCGGCGACGCGGACGCCGCGCAGCGGGCCCTGGACCGGCTGGCCGCCAAGGTGGCGGACTGCGGCTGCCGGAGCTGACCGGCCCCGCCGGTTGTCCACAGGCCGCCGGACCGCGCTACCCCGAGCGGAGCGGTGCACGTACCGTGAAGCCATGACGAGCATCGGTGGTGCGGAGATGGTCGACTGGAAGCTCGCGGTGGCGACTGCGACCCGGCTCGTACGGCCGGGGCCCGAAGTCGGCCGTGACGAGGCGCGGGAGGTCGTCGCCGAGCTGCGGCGGCACGCGAAGACGTCGGAGGAGCACGTCCGGGCGTTCACCCGGATGGCACCGCCGCCGGGGGACCCGGACGATCCGGCGGTGCGCGACACCCCGGTGCTGGTGGTGGACCGGGCCGGGTGGATCAAGGCGAACGTCGCCGGTTTCCGGGCTGTTCTCGGCCCGCTGCTGGAGAAGATGCAGGACCGGCGGGGCAATGTGCCCGGCGGCGCGGTGCTGGGTGCCGTCGGCGGCAAGGTGACCGGTGTGGAGCTGGGCATGCTGCTGTCGTTCCTCGCCTCCCGCGTGCTGGGCCAGTACGAGACGTTCGCGCCCGCCACGGGCGACCTGCCGGGGGCGGCGAACGGCGGCCGGCTGCTGCTCGTGGCGCCGAACATCGTCCACGTCGAGCGGGAGCTGGAGGTGGATCCGCACGACTTCCGGCTGT
The DNA here is from genome assembly GCF_002192455.1 of Streptomyces albireticuli. Taxonomy (NCBI): domain Bacteria; kingdom Bacillati; phylum Actinomycetota; class Actinomycetes; order Kitasatosporales; family Streptomycetaceae; genus Streptomyces; species Streptomyces albireticuli. The sequence continues at coordinate 3,529,018 of NZ_CP021744.1, read as the reverse complement.
GGGTGTGCCTGCACGAGGAGACGCACCGGACGCAGTTCACGGCCGTGCCCTGGCTGCGCGACCACATCGAGGGCGAGATCCAGGCGTTCCTCGGCGAGACCGAGGTCGACCCGGCGACACTGCTGGGGCGTGTCCGCGAGGCCGCGCAGTCGCTGGCGGGCGGCCGCCCGGCCGACGAGGAGGCCGGTGAGGCCGAGGAGCGGGGCGGCCGGAGCATCGTCGACCTGGTCCAGACGCCCGCCCAGCGGGAGATCCTGGGCCGGCTGACGGCGGTGATGTCCCTGCTGGAGGGGCACGCCGACTACGTGATGGACGGTGTGGGCCCGCGGGTGGTGCCCTCGGTCGCCGAGATCCGGGAGAAGTTCCAGCAGCGGCGGGCGAACGGCGCGGGGCGGCTGGACGCGGCGCTGCGCAGGCTGCTGGGCCTGGACGCCAAGCTGCGGCAGTACCGTGACGGTGAGCGTTTCGTACGGGCGGTCGTGGACGCGGTGGGCATGGACGGCTTCAACCGCGTGTGGACCTCCCCGAACACACTCCCGACCAAGGCGGAGATCGCCAAACCGGCGGACTGGGTCACGAGGGTGCACGGCAGGTCCGAGCAGTGAAGCGGAAGCTCCTCCTCCGGGTAGAAGGACTCCGTAATCACCCTTCCGAGGGACCGTGAGCCAGGGGTGGGCGTGCGATGCTCGGGTAATGGCTCGCTTCTGTCACCATCGACGCACACAGCGTGACTGAGGCCATCGAAGCTCGAGCAGCTCCGAACGATCTCCATATGGAACGATTGGACACACGGACATGGGTCCACATCCCGCGGTCGCCGCGATACGCCTGGCGGTCCGCCGCGTACTCCACGACGTCCTCACCCCCACCTCACCCGCATCCGTACCCCCCGCTCCCTCGGACCGGCCGCCGCTGGTCCTGGTGGCCTGCTCCGGCGGCGCCGACTCCATGGCGCTGGCCTCCGCCCTGGCCTTCGAGGCCCCCAGGCTCGGCATCCGGGCCGGCGGGGTCACCGTCGACCACGGCCTCCAGCACGGTTCCGACATCCGCGCCGCCGAGGTCGTCAGCCGGCTGGCCGCCTTCGACCTCGACCCCGTCGAGGCCGTCACGGTGACGGTCGGCCGGGACGGCGGCCCCGAGGCCGCCGCCCGCGACGCCCGCTACGCCGCGCTGGACGCCGCCGCCGAGCGGCACGGCGCCGCCGCGGTCCTCCTCGGCCACACCCGGGACGACCAGGCCGAGACGGTCCTCCTCGGCCTCGCTCGCGGCTCCGGCATCCGCTCGCTGTCCGGCATGGCCGTGGCATCCGGCGTCGACGGCCGCTACCGCAGGCCCTTCCTGGGCCTCGACCGCCAGACCGCCCGCAAGGCCTGCATGGTGCAGTCCCTGCCCGTCTGGGACGACCCGCACAACGCCGACCCGGCCTACACCCGCTCCCGGGTCCGCCACGAGGCCCTCCCCGTCCTGGAGAAGGCGCTCGGCAAGGGCGTCGTCGAGGCCCTCGCCCGCACGGCCCAGCTCTCCCGCGACGACGCGGACGCCCTCGACGGCTGGGCCGCCGCCGTGGAGCCGTCCGTGCGCGACGACACCGGCGCCCTGGAGGCCGCGAAGCTCTTCGCGCTGCCCCCCGCGGTCCGCCGCCGGGTGCTGCGCCGCGCGGCCATCTCGGCGGGCTCTCCCGCCGGTTCGCTCTTCGCCCGGCACATCGAGGAAGTCGACCGGCTGATCACCGGTTGGCGCGGCCAAGGAGCCATCAACCTCCCCGGGCGGGTCGCGGTCCGCAGGCAGGGTGGCAGACTGGTGCTCCGGCAGGGCTGATTCGAACGAGTGCGGATGAGCCTTGGCTCGCCTCGAATCAAAGCCGGATGAGCCGTAACCAAACGAGAGTGACGCGGGTGGACGACAAGGACATGGGCACCGACCTCAAGTCGGTGCTCATCACCAAGGAAGAGATCGACGCGAAGCTGGCGGAGCTGGCCGCGAAGATCGACGCGGAGTACGCGGGCAAGGACCTGCTCATCGTCGGCGTCCTGAAGGGCGCCGTGATGGTGATGGCGGACCTGGCGCGTGCGCTGTCCACCCCCCTCACGATGGACTGGATGGCGGTGTCCTCGTACGGCGCGGGCACCCAGTCCTCCGGGGTGGTGCGCATCCTGAAGGACCTCGACACCGACATCAAGGGCAAGCACGTCCTGATCGTCGAGGACATCATCGACTCCGGCCTCACGCTGTCGTGGCTGCTGTCGAACCTGGGCTCGCGCGAGCCCGCCTCCCTCAATGTCGTGACGCTCCTGCGCAAGCCGGAGGCGGCCAAGGTCGCGATCGACGTGAAGTGGGTCGGCTTCGACATCCCCAACGAGTTCGTGGTCGGCTACGGCCTGGACTTCGCCGAGAAGTACCGCAACCTGCCCTTCGTGGGCACGCTCGCGCCGCACGTCTACGGCGGCTAGGGTCCACGGCCCGGACGGGCCGCTCCGGCGGGCGGGAACCGAACAGCGGTTTCCGCCGTTGGAGCAGGGGAAGGCGGGTTGGTTGACCGTCTGCGGCAGCGTCGGGTGACAATGCTGGGGTACCGTCCGAAGGTCAGTCTTTTCAAGCATTCTGTTTTCGAGCACCGCAAGGTCGAGCAGAACACCGTACGCACAGGCACCCCCCGAGGGGCAGCCGTGCCTCACTGTGGCAGGAGGGACGGGGCGCCCGCGCCCCGTATGGATGGACGTGAAGCGCTACTTCCGTGGGCCGGTCATGTGGATCGTGCTGGCCGTCCTCGCCGTGGTCGTGTTGATGCAGGTCGTCGGCTCGTCCGGCGGCTACAAGTCGGTGGACACCAGCCAGGTCGTGCAGGCGATCGCCAAGGACCAGGTGAAATCGGCCGAGCTGACGACCGGCGACGAGAACAAGATCAAGGTCGAGCTCAAGGACGGCCAGAAGGTCAAGGGCAGCAGTAAGGTCCAGGCCAACTACATCGACGTCCAGGGCGTCGACCTGGCCAAGACCCTTCAGGCCAACTCCGAGAAGAACATGATCCCGGAGGGCTACAACGTCTCGACGTCCAAGCAGAACCCCTTCATCGGGGTGCTGCTCTCGTTGCTGCCGTTCGTCCTCATCGTCGTGGTCTTCCTGTTCCTGATGAACCAGATGCAGGGCGGCGGCTCCCGGGTCATGAACTTCGGGAAGTCCAAGGCCAAGCTGATCACCAAGGACACCCCCAAGACGACCTTCGCCGACGTGGCCGGGTCGGACGAGGCGGTCGAGGAGCTCCACGAGATCAAGGAGTTCCTCCAGGAGCCGGCGAAGTTCCAGGCCGTCGGCGCCAAGATCCCCAAGGGTGTGCTGCTCTACGGCCCGCCCGGTACGGGCAAGACCCTGCTCGCGCGCGCCGTCGCCGGCGAGGCGGGCGTGCCCTTCTACTCGATCTCCGGCTCCGACTTCGTCGAGATGTTCGTGGGTGTCGGCGCCTCGCGCGTCCGTGACCTCTTCGAGCAGGCCAAGGCCAACGCCCCGGCCATCGTCTTCGTCGACGAGATCGACGCCGTCGGCCGGCACCGCGGCGCGGGCCTCGGCGGCGGTCACGACGAGCGCGAGCAGACCCTCAACCAGCTCCTGGTCGAGATGGACGGCTTCGACGTGAAGGGCGGCGTCATCCTGATCGCCGCCACCAACCGCCCGGACATCCTCGACCCCGCGCTGCTGCGCCCGGGCCGCTTCGACCGGCAGATCGCCGTCGACCGCCCCGACATGCAGGGCCGTCTGGAGATCCTCAAGGTCCACCAGAAGGGCAAGCCGGTCGCCCCGGACGTCGACCTTTCGGCCGTCGCCCGCCGCACCCCCGGCTTCACCGGTGCCGATCTCTCCAACGTGCTGAACGAGGCCGCGCTCCTCACGGCCCGCAGCGACAAGAAGCTGATCGACAACCACTCCCTGGACGAGGCGATCGACCGCGTCGTGGCCGGCCCGCAGAAGCGGACCCGGATCATGAGCGACAAGGAAAAGAAGATCACCGCGTACCACGAGGGCGGTCACGCCCTGGTCGCGGCGGCCTCGCCGAACTCCGACCCGGTCCACAAGATCACGATCCTGTCCCGCGGTCGCGCGCTCGGCTACACCATGGTCCTGCCCGACGAGGACAAGTACTCCACCACGCGCAACGAGATGCTCGACCAGCTGGCGTACATGCTGGGCGGCCGCGCGGCCGAGGAGCTCGTCTTCCACGACCCGACCACCGGTGCGGCCAACGACATCGAGAAGGCCACCGCCACGGCCCGCGCGATGGTCACGCAGTACGGCATGACCGAGCGGCTCGGCGCGATCAAGTTCGGCTCGGACAACAGCGAGCCGTTCCTGGGCCGCGAGATGTCGCACCAGCGCGACTACTCGGAAGAGGTCGCGGGCCTGGTCGACGAAGAGGTCAAGAAGCTCATCGAGACCGCGCACAACGAGGCGTGGGAGATCCTCGTCGAGAACCGCGACGTCCTCGACAACCTGGTTCTGGCCCTCCTGGAGAAGGAGACGCTGAACAAGGAGGAGATCGCCGAGGTCTTCAAGCACATCGTGAAGCGCCCGGCCCGCCCGGCGTGGACCGGTTCCTCGCGCCGTACGCCGTCCACCCGCCCGCCGGTGCTCTCCCCCAAGGAGCTCGCGCCGAGCAACGGCGGCCAGACCGTCGAGTCCGTCGACCTCCCCGACGACTCGCGGCCGGAGGCCTGAGCACCCCAGAGCTCGATCCGGACCCCGCCGGGGACCGGAATGGATGCCGCGTCCCCCAGGTTATTAGCCTTGGGGGCGCGGCATTCCGCATGTCCGGCGGCCGCCGGCTGAACGTACGAGAGAACGAGGCAACCCCATGACCGACCCGGTGACGCTGGACGCCGAGAACTCCATCGGTGAATTCGACGAGAAGCGTGCCGAGAACGCCGTCCGCGAGCTGCTGATCGCGGTCGGTGAGGACCCGGACCGCGAGGGCCTGCGCGAGACGCCCGCCCGGGTGGCGCGGGCGTACAAGGAGATATTCGCGGGCCTGTGGCAGGAGCCGGAGGACGTGCTGACCACCACGTTCGACCTCGGCCACGACGAGATGGTGCTCGTCCGCGACATCGAGGTGTACAGCACCTGTGAGCACCACCTGGTGCCGTTCCACGGCGTGGCGCACGTCGGCTACATCCCGTCGACGAGCGGGAAGATCACGGGGCTGTCGAAGCTGGCCCGGCTGGTCGACGTCTACGCCCGGCGCCCGCAGGTGCAGGAGCGGCTCACGACGCAGATCGCCGATTCGCTGATGGAGATACTGGAGCCGCGCGGCGTCGTCGTGGTCGTCGAGTGCGAGCACATGTGCATGTCCATGCGCGGTATCCGTAAGCCCGGTGCCAAGACGCTGACGTCGGCGGTGCGGGGCCAGCTGCGTGACCCCGCTACCCGGGCCGAGGCGATGAGCCTGATCATGGCCCGCTGAGCGGGCCGGGCGCCCTAGGCGCTCAGGCGGCTGCCCATCCACTGGAGGGTGGGGTTCAGCTCACGGCGCCACGTGTTGAAGTTGTGGCCGCCGCTGTCGAGGATGATCGAGGAGACCCGGGCGGAGCCCTTGGCCTCCTCGATGAACTTCAGGGTGTCCTTGTAGTTGTGCTCGCCCTGCTTGCTGCTGGTCACCAGCACCGAGATGGGCGGGGTCTTCTCGTGCTTGAGGCGCCACATCACGTCGTTCTCGTTCTCCAGCTTCTTGCTGCCGCCGAAGAGGGAACCGGTCGTGGGGTCCTGGAGGGCCTTGTAGTAGCCGGAGAGCGAGGCCGCGGCGCCGTAGGCGTCGGGGTGGCGCATGGCGATCTTCAGTGCGCAGTAGCCGCCGGTGGAGTTGCCGATGATGCCCCAGTTCTCGGCCTTGTCACCGACGCGGTAGCGCTGGGATATCGCCTTGCGGATGTCCTTGGCGAAGAAGGTCTCGGCCTGGGGGCCGTTGGGTATGTCGATGCATTCGGTGTCGCGCTGGCCCACGACGGACGGGCGCAGCATCACCAGGATGGTCGGCTGCATCTTCTTGGCCTTGGCGAGCTTGTGCGCGCGGACCGGGTAGTCGAGGCCCTTGATCAGGGCCTCGGAGGTGCCGGGGAAGCCGGTCAGCACGACGGAGGCGGGAAAGTTCTTCTGCGCGTACTCCGGCTGGAAGTACTCCGGCGGCAGGTAGACGTACGCCGGGCCGTTGATCTTCGAATCGACGCCCGCGACCATGATCTTCTCGATCTTGCCGCCGACCCGGGGCACGTCACCGCGCGGGACCTTCACCGCCTGGGTGCTCACGACCTGCACCCGCTTGCCGCTGGCGCTGTGGTCGACGACGACGCCCTCCGACTTCACCTGGCCGAAGAGGTCCGCCCAGGAGCCGTAGAAGCCGAAGGACTGGTTGGCCCAGAGGCCGATCGCCGCGAACAGCGTGAGCTGGGTGGCGAACATCATGCCGATCCGTCCGAGGACGGACCCGATACTCTTCTTGCCCAGGCGGGGCCAGAGCCAAATGGTCAGAGCGAAGAGCACTACCGCCGCCGCTATGGCAAGCAGCAGAACCGCCATGCTGGTGAGACCCATGAGGTGCTTTCTGCCGAGCGACCCGGCAGAGGGTCGCGGAATGGTTACTTCTTTCCGGGCTCGGCCCCCGGCGGAACCTCAACCCCGAAACCGTCGTCCTACAGGGCGCACATTGTCCGGGCGCTGCCGCCAGATGGCGCAGGACCACTCGACAGGACGACGGGAAGAGATGTCTGTCAGGGTAGATGGCAAAAAGTCCGATGGGGTTCCCGAGGGGACCAAGCGACTGTCGAGGCTTGCGCGCATCCTCAAGGGGCCACGGCCTGAGCACGTGCCCGCGGTCGTGGGTACGGTCGCGGCCGTCATCGGCCTGCTCGACATCCTGGCGGGGGTCGTCCCCCGGTGGCGCTGGAGCCGCGTCCACAGCTTCGCCGAGGTCCTGCCCGGTTCGGTGACCCAGCTGGCGGCCGCCGGCTCGATCATCGTGGGCATCCTGCTCCTGATGCTGGCCCACGGCCTCAAGCGGGCCAAGCAGCAGGCCTGGCTCGCCGCCGTCGTGCTGCTGCCGATAGGCGCGGCCGCCCAGCTCATCTACCGCCACTCCTACCCCGGCGCCGGCCTGTCCCTGCTGGTCTTCGCCTACCTGGTGTGGCACCGCAAGGCGTTCTTCGCGCTGCCCGACCCGCGCAGCCGCTGGAAGGCGCTGGCCAACTTCGTCCTCATGGGCGCGGCCAGCTTCGGCCTCGGCTGGGTGATCGTCGGCTCGCACCCCAAGCAGATGATCGGTGACCCGCCGGTCCTGGAGCAGATCGAGCACGTGATCTGGGGCCTCTTCGGCTTCGAGGGTTCGATCCGCTACACCGGCGGCGTCGACTACACCGTCGGCTACTCCCTGGGCGCCCTCGGTCTGCTGACCGTCGCCACCACCGCCTTCCTCGCCTTCCGCCCGGCCTACCCGGCCGCGGTCCTGACCGAGGAGGACGAGGACCGGCTGCGCGAGCTGCTGGACAAGCACGGTGCCCGCGACTCGCTCGGCCACTTCGCGCTGCGCCGTGACAAGAGCGTCGTCTTCTCCCCGTCGGGCAAGGCCGCCGTCTCCTACCGCGTCGTCTCCGGCGTGATGCTCGCCAGCGGTGACCCGATCGGTGACGTCGAGGCGTGGCCCGGCGCGATCGAGAAGTTCATGGAGCTCGCCAAGCGCCACTCCTGGACCCCGGCGGTCGCCGGGTGCAGCGAGACCGGTGGCGAGGTCTGGACCCGTGAGACCGGTCTGGACGCCCTGGAGATGGGCGACGAGGCCATCGTGGACGTCGCGGACTTCTCCCTCACCGGCCGCTCCATGCGCAACGTCCGCCAGATGGTCAAGCGCATCGAGCGCAACGGCTACAGCACCAAGGTGCGCCGCGTCGGCGACCTGGGCCCCGAGGAGCTGGAGGCCGTCCAGAAGGCCGCCAACGCCTGGCGCGACACCGAGGACGAGCGCGGCTTCTCCATGGCCCTGGGCCGCATCGGCGACCCCAAGGACCTGGACGCCATCATCGCGACCGCCCACAAGGACCCGGAGGAGGGCGAGGACTGCCCGTTCGGCGACCTCCGCGCCATGCAGCACTACGTGCCGTGGGGCCCGGACGGCAGCTCGCTGGAGCTGATGCGCCGCGACCGCAGCGCGGACCCGGGCATGAACGAGCTCCTGATCGTGGCCTTCCTCCAGTCCGCGCCGGAGCTGAAGATCAAGCGCCTGTCGCTGAACTTCGCGTTCTTCCGCTCCGCCCTGGAGCGCGGCGGCAAGCTGGGCGCCGGCCCGGTCGTCCGGATCCAGCGCACCGTGCTGGTCTTCCTCTCGCGCTGGTTCCAGATCGAGTCGCTCTACAAGTTCAACGAGAAGTTCCGGCCGCGCTGGGAGCCGCGCTTCGTGGTCTTCCCGAACAGCCGGGACCTGCCGCGCATCGGCTTCGCGATGATGCAGGCCGAGGGCTTCCTGGAGCTGCCGCGCCTGCTGCGCCGCCGCCCGGCCGAGCCCAAGCACTCCGTGCACGACGAGGACACCGTCTCCGCCTCGGAGGTCACCCGCGCGGCCTGACCGTGTCAGTGGCCCGAAGGCCCCGCCCCGAGCGCCCCCCGGCGCCGAGGCCGGGGCCTTCGGCGTTTTCCGGCCCGGGCACCGGTCGCGACCGGATCCGGCCTCCGGGCGGGCGGCGCACCCTTGGCGGCACGCCCTAGGCTTGTCGGCATGAGTACGTTGCGCGGTCGATTCGGGCCCGTCGGTCTGCCGGAGTGGGACCGCTGTGCGGTGATGGGCGTGGTCAATGTCACGCCTGATTCGTTCTCCGACGGCGGTCGCTGGTTCGACACCGAGGTGGCGGTCAAGCGAGGTCTGGACCTGGTGGCCCAGGGCGCCGATCTGGTCGACGTGGGCGGCGAGTCCACCCGGCCGGGCGCACCCCGGGTGGACGAGCGCGAGGAGCTGCGCCGGGTGATCCCGGTGGTCAGGGGGCTGGCGGGCGAGGGCGTGGTGGTCTCCGTGGACACCATGCGCGCCGCGGTCGCGGAGGCGGCCGTCGAGGCCGGCGCGGTGCTGGTCAACGATGTGAGCGGGGGCCTGGCGGACCCCGCGATGGTGCCGGTGGTGGCCACGGCCGGGGTGCCGTTCGTGGTGATGCACTGGCGGGGGTTCAGCGCGGACATGAACAGCCGGGCGGTCTACGGCGACGTGGTCGGCGAGGTCCTCGACGAGCTGCGGCAGCGGCTGGACGCGGTGGTCGAGGGCGGGGTGTCCCCGGACCGGCTGGTGGTCGACCCGGGCCTCGGCTTCGCGAAGAACGCCGACCACGACCTGGCGCTGGTGGCCGGGCTGGACCGGCTGGGCCGGGAGCTGGGCCGCCCGATGCTGGTGGCGGCGTCCCGCAAGCGGTTCCTGGGCCGGGTGCTGGCCGGGTACGAGGGCAGCCCGCCACCGGCCCGGGAGCGGGACGCGGCGACGGCGGCCGTCACGGCGATCGCGGCCCGCGAGGGCGCCTGGGCCGTCCGGGTGCACGAGGTCCGGGCGAGCGCGGACGCGGTGAAGGTGGTGCGGGCCGTGGAGGAAGCGGCGGCACAGGCGGCCGGGGCCGGAGCCGGCGCCGGGGAGGCCGTGTGAGCGCCGCTCGTACGGACAGCGAGCGGGTCGAGCTGGCGAACACCGCCCTCTACGAGGCGGTGGAGCGCGGCGACACCTCGGCCATGGGTGACCTGTGGCTGGACGATCCGGACGTCGTGGTGTCGTGCGTGCACCCCGGATGGCCGGTGCTGCGCGGACGGAGCGAGGTGCTCCGCTCGTATGCGCTGATCATGGCGAGCACGGACTACATCCAGTTCTTCCTGACGGACGTCGAGGTGTCCGTGACCGGTGACACGGCGCTGGTGACGTGCACGGAGAACATCCTCAGCGGCGGCCCGGCGGAGTCGGAGGGCGAGCTGGGGCCGCTGGTGGGCCAGCTGGTCGTGGCGACGAACGTCTTCCGGCGGGTCGGCGAGGAGTGGAAGGTGTGGTCGCACCACGGCTCGCCGGTGCTCGCGGGCCGCGAGGACGAGGACGGGCCGGAGGAGGGGGAGGACGAGGGGGCGTAGCGGGGTGGCGCGCCTGCGGCGGGCCTTTTCCCCTACCCGCCCCTTCCCGAATGTCCTCAAGCGCCGGACGGGCTGATTTGTCGCCCGGAACCGGGCGAATCCAGCCCGGCCGGCGCTTGAGGCCACCGCGCGTCAGCGCGGAACCGGGGGCCCGGGGGCTTGCCCCCGTTCGGGAAGGGGCGGGTAGGGGAAAAATCACCGCCCATGCCCAGGCGTAACCCGTCCTCCGGCGGGTATGCGCGGCCAAAATCCCCGCCCCTACCCGCCGCGTGAGATTCCTTGCCCCAGACGCCCGAGCTGTCATCGAATATCCGTAAACACACCCGATGTCCCCAGATATCTCCAGCACCCTCGGCGTCCATGTGCGAGCGGTGTCGGCGCTCGCAGGTAGATTCGAAGTGGGTACCCCGGCCGACGGCGGGGGACGGGCGACGCGCCGGCCGGTCCGGAGCGCACTCGCCGTACCGACGACCAGCAGGAGTGATTCGTGTGGATCGTGTCGCGCTGCGCGGCTTGAAGGCTCGCGGGCACCACGGGGTGTTCCCCCGGGAGCGCGAGGAGGGCCAGACCTTCATCGTGGACCTGGTGCTGAGCCTGGACACCCGGCCCGCCGCGGCCGACGACGACCTCGCGAAGACCGTGCACTACGGCATCGTGGCGGAGGAGGTCGTCGACATCGTCCAGGGCGAGCCCGTCGACCTGATCGAGACCCTCGCCGAGCGGATCGCCGAGCAGTGTCTGAAGCACGACGCGGTGCGGGAGGTCGAGGTGGTCGTGCACAAGCCCGACGCCCCGATCACCGTGCCTTTCGACGATGTGACGATCACTATTACCCGGAGCCGAGTATGAGCAGCAGCGACCCGACCGTGCAGCCGGTGCCCGCCTCCGTGGTGGCGCAGGTGGACGCGGCCGATGTGACCCTGAGCAACCCCAAACGGGCCGTGATCTCCCTGGGCAGCAATCTCGGCAACCGCCTGGAGACCCTCCAGGGCGCCATCGACGCGCTGGAGGACACGCCGGGCCTGCGGGTCAAGGCCGTCTCCCCGGTCTACGAGACGGAGCCGTGGGGCGTCGAGCCGGGCACCCAGCCCGCCTATTTCAACGCCGTGGTGCTGGTGAAGACCACCCTCCCGCCGGACTCGCTGCTGGAGCGCGGGCACGCGATCGAGGAGGCCTTCGAGCGGGTGCGGGACGAGCGCTGGGGCCCCCGGACGCTCGATGTCGACATCGTCGCCTACCAGGACGTGGTCTCGGACGACCCGGTGCTGACCCTGCCGCACCCGCGGGCGCACGAGCGCGCCTTCGTGCTGGCGCCGTGGCACGACGTGGACCCGGAGGCCGTGGTCCCGGGCCGGGGCGCGGTCGTCGAACTGCTGGCCGCGGTGGGTCTCGACAGTGTGGCCCCGCGGGTGGACCTGGAACTCCGGCTCCCGGAGTAGGCGTTGGTCCCATGGAATTCCGGCGCGCCCCGGTGCGCCGACGGACGGATGAGACGAGGGGCGACGGCTCGGTGAAGCAACTTCGGATCGGGGTGCTGGTCGGACTGTTCGCCGCGGCCGGGATCGTGTCCTGGGCGGGCGCCCGGCTGTGGGACTCCCTCGGCACGCTGCCGAGCGTCCCGGTGGCGGCGCCCATCGTGCTCGCGGTCATCGCCGCGGTCCTCGTGGCCACGGCCTTCCCGCTGCGCTCCCGGCTGCGCGCCCAGCGCGAGCGCCGCCCCGGCGCGAAGGGCGTCGACCCGCTGCTGGCCGCCCGCGCGGTCGTCTTCGGCCAGGCGAGCGCGCTGGTCGCGGCGCTGGTCGCCGGGATGTACGGCGGGGTCGGCGTCTTCCTGCTCATCGACGGCGTGGACACCACGGTCCGTCGTGACCAGGTGATCTACGCCGGGGCGTCGGTGCTGGCGGGCGCCTGTGTGGTCGCCGCCGCGTTCTTCCTGGAGCGCGTGTGCAAGCTGCCCGAGGACGACGACGAGAACCACGGCGGCCCGGGCGCGGCACCGGCGTAGCCGCGAGCACGGACCGGGCCTCGGACCCCGGACGGGCCGGATCCACCGGCCCGTCCGGGGTTCACGCGTTTCCGGGCGCCCGGCCGTGCCCGTACGCGTTCCTACGCGTCCGCGACGGTCTCCACCTCGACCTCCGTGCGCGCGGCGCCCACCGCGTCCGCGGCCGTCGAGCGCCGCAGCGCCTCGTGCAGGCGGGCCGGGGTGAGGACGCCCAGGAAGTGGTCCGCGTCGGCCCCGTCCAGGACGGCGATCCAGCCCGCGTCGTGCTGGAGCATGGTGCTGAACGCCTGCTTGAGCGAGGCGCCCACCGGCAGCCAGGCGTCCATGTGACGGGCGTGGTCGCGGACCGTCCCCTCGCCCTTCCGCGGGCCGCCGGCGGTGCTCGCGCCGGTGAGGGCGTCCGCGGAGACCCAGCCGTGGAGGTGCTCGGCGTCGTCCAGGACGACGGCCCAGCGGGCGCCCTCCGCGGCGAGCCGGGCCGCGGCGCGGCCCACGGTGTCGTCGAGGTGGACGACCGGCGGCTGTTCGAGGTCGCCGGGCTCGATGGAGGTGACCGAGAGCCGCTTCAGGCCCCGGTCGGCCCCGACGAAGTCGGCGACGTACGGCGTGGCCGGGGAGCCCAGCACCGCCGCCGGCGGGTCGAACTGCTCGATGCGCCCCTCGCCGTAGACCGCGATGCGGTCCCCGAGGCGGACGGCCTCCTCGATGTCGTGCGTGACGAAGAGGACGGTCTTGCGGACCTGGGACTGGAGCCGCAGGAATTCGTTCTGGAGGCGCTCGCGGACCACCGGGTCGACCGCGCCGAAGGGCTCGTCCATCAGCAGCACGGGCGGGTCGGCGGCCAGCGCCCGGGCCACCCCGACGCGCTGGCGCTGACCGCCGGAGAGCTGGTCGGGGTAGCGGTCGCCGTAGACGGAGGGGTCGAGTCCGACGAGGTCGAGGAGCTCGGCCGCGCGGGCGCGGGCCTTCTTCCGCTGCCAGCCCAGCAGGTGCGGGACGGTCGCGGTGTTGTCCAGCACCGTCTTGTGCGGGAAGAGGCCGACCTGCTGGATGACGTAGCCGATGCGGCGGCGCAGCTCGACCGGGTCGACCGTGGCGATGTCCTCGCCGTCGAGGAAGATCCGGCCGTCGGAGGGTTCGATCAGCCGGTTGACCATCTTCATCGTGGTGGTCTTGCCACAGCCCGAGGGCCCGACGAGCGTGACCAGCTCGCCCTCCGCCACCTCGAAGGACAGGTCGTCGACGGCGGTGGTGCCGTCGGCGTAGCGCTTGGTGACGTGCTCGAAGCGGATCATGGCTCCCCATTCTTGCCGTTCTGCCTGCGGACATTGTGGCCGTTGTGTGGCGACGGACTCGAATGTCAGTGCCCGGGGTTAGGGTCGCCAGTAACCGACGGTCAAGGCCCAGGGGGAGGTGAGAGCGTATGGCGGAGCAGAGCTGTCTGGTCGACAACGACTGGATCTGCGGCGAATATCTGAGCACCCGCGGCCAGGAGCTGGTGGACGCCACGCTCCAGCACATCGGCATCACGCTCGCGTCGGTCGCGATCGGGCTGCTCGTCGCGTTCCCGCTGGCACTGCTGGCCCGCGCCCGGCGGGGCGTGCGCGGCCCGGTGCTCGGGCTGACCACGGTGTTCTACGCGATCCCGTCGCTCGCCATGTTCTCGCTGCTGGTGCCGGTCCTCGGTCTGTCGGTGTCCGTCGTGGTCACGGGCCTGGTGCTGTATTCCCTCACCATCCTCGTGCGGAACATCCTGGCCGGCCTGGCCGCGGTGCCCGAGGAAGCCCGGGAGGCGGCCCGCGGCATGGGGTACGGGCCGGTGCGGCTGCTGTTCGGGGTCGAACTCCCGCTGGCGCTGCCCGCCCTGATGGCCGGTCTGCGGATCGCCACCGTCTCCACCGTCTCGCTCACCACCATCGGCGCCATCATCGGCTACGGCGGCCTGGGCAATCTCGTCCTGAGCGGCCTGCGCAGCTATTTCAAGGCGCAGGTGCTCACTGCCTCCGTGCTGTGCGTGCTGCTGGCGGTCGTCGCCGACGTCGTCCTGCTGCTCGTCCAGCGGCTGCTGACGCCCTGGACGCGGACCCGGCGAAGGCGCGCGCCGCGCGCGGGAGCGGCGAAGACCCCGGCCGGGCAGGCGGTGGCCTGATGGACGTCGTCGAGCGGACGTGGACGTGGCTGGCCACCGGCGCCCACTGGACCGGTGGGGACGGTGTCTGGCACCGCCTCGACCAGCACCTCTACCTCACGGCCGTGAGCCTGCTGATCTCCTGCGCGGTCGCGCTGCCCGTCGCCGTGGTCCTCGGCCACCTGGGCCGAGGCGGCGCGCTGGCGGTGAACCTCTCCAACGTGGGCCGGGCGGTGCCCACGTTCGCGGTGCTCGTGCTGTTGCTGCTCAGTCCGCTGGGGCAGTACGGCTCCTGGCCGACCGTCATAGCGCTGGTGCTCTTCGCGATCCCGCCGGTGCTGACCAACGCCTATGTGGGCATGCGCGAGGTCGACCGGGACATGGTCGAGGCCGCGCGGGGTATGGGCATGACCGGCCCTCAGGTGGTCGCCCGGGTGGAGCTGCCGCTCGCCTTCCCGCTGATCATGACGGGCGTGCGGTCCGCCGCGGTGCAGATCGTGGCCACGGCCACGCTCGCCGCGCTGGCCGGCGGCGGTGGCCTCGGCCGGGTCATCACGGCCGGCTTCCGGCTCACCGACACCGCGCAGGTGGTGGCCGGGGCGCTGCTGGTGGCCGTGTTCGCGCTGCTGGTGGAGGGCGTCTTCGTCCTGCTGGCGCGGCTGCTGGACCCGGTGCGCCGCCGTGCGGGGCGGACGGCGGGAAAAGTGGCGCCCACCCCCGTTTCCGACGTCTGATCAAGGGGCGCCCCGGACCGCCGGACGTGCCACCGAAATGAACGGAGTTCCCATGAGCTGGACCCCGCGTCGCGCACGGACCGGCCGTGCCCTGCTGGCGGCGGGCGCCGTCGCCGCCCTGACCGCCGGCCTCGCCGCCTGCGGAGGCGACAGCCTGGAGAAGTCCGGCGGGGGCGACGGCTCCGCGAAGCCGGGCCAGGGCTCGCTGGTGATCGGCTCGGCTTCCTTCACCGAGTCCAAGGTGCTCGCGGAGATATACGCGGGCCTGTTGAAGGACGCCGGATATTCGGTGTCGATCAAGACCGTGGACGCCCGTGAGCTGTATGAACCGGCGCTGGAGAAGGGCGAGATCGATGTCGTCCCGGAGTATGCGGCGACGCTCGCCGAATTCCTGAACAAGAAGCAGAACGGCAAGGACACGCCGCCGGTCGCCTCCGCCGATGCCGACGCCACGGTGAAGGCGCTCCGGAAACTCGCCGAGCCGCGCGGTCTCAAGGTGCTCGACCCCGGTCGCGCCGTCGATCAGAACGCCTTCGCCGTGACCAAGGAGTTCGCGGAGAAACACCAGCTCAAGACGCTTTCTGATCTTGGAAAGTCGAAGCAGCCGATCAAGCTCGCGGCGGGCGACGAATGCCCCCAGCGGCCGTTCTGCCAGCCCGGTCTGGAGAAGACCTACGGCATCGACGTCACGGGCATCGACCCGCTGGAGGTCGGCAGCACGCAGGCCAAGCAGGCGGTCAAGCAGGGCAAGGACCAGCTGCTGCTGACCACGACCACGGACGCGACGCTCGAACAGTTCGGCCTCGTCCTGCTGGAGGACGACAAGAAGCTCCAGAACTCCGACAACGTCCTGCCCGTGGTGAATGCGAAGAAGGCGGGTTCGCAGAAGATCACGGACGCTCTCGCCAAGCTCACCAGGGTGTTGACCACGGAAGATCTCACGGAACTCAACAAGAAGGTGGACGCGCGCCGGCTCAAGCCCGCCGATGTCGCCGCCGGATACCTCAAGGACAAGGGACTGTTGACGAAGTAGAGGTAACAGGGACGGCAGAGGGAGTAGCGGCGTAGGGGAGAAGTAAGATCAAGGGAAGAGTTTGGTGGTGGAGTCACACTCCCGAGGCGACGCACGGTAAGTTTCAGGCCATGCCACGAGGACGCCACCGCCATTCGCCGCCCCTGCACAGGCTTCTTCCCCCATCGACGGTCGCCGCGACATCGGTCGCCGCTGCCGCCGGTGCCTGGGTGGTAGGTGAAACGGTCGTCATCCGGGGCCTCGCCGCGGCGGCGGCTGCCGCCGCGGTGGTCGGCGCCGTGCTGATGCGCCGTTGGGACCGCTCCGCCGGAAAGCGGGTCGCCCAGCTCACCGCCGCCCGGGTGCGGGACGAGTGGAAGACCGAGGAGCGCATAGCCGAGCTCGAGTCGGAGCTGGAGGAGGTCCGCGCGATCCGGGCCAAGCTGGAGGGCAAGCTGCGCGGCAAGCGCTCCGAGCTCGCCCGGCTCCGCACCGAACACGCCGATCTGCTGCGCCGCTACGCCACGGCCGAGACCGAGCGGGCCAGCGCGCTGGAGGGCCGCCGGGTCGCCCGGGGCTCCGTGCCCCGGCCCGCGAAGGCCCTGGAGTCCACCGCGCCCGCGGGCACGCCCGGCTCGATCGTCGCCGCGGCCGCCTACCGCAAGGCCGCCGAGGCCCTCCGCGACCTGGAGCGCAACGCCGCGCTCCAGCAGGCGGAGGCGGACGCGGAGGCCGCGGAGGAAGCGGGCGAGGACGCCGAGGACGCGCTCGCCGAGGACGTGCTTGCCGAGGACGGCGCGGCCACCGCGACGGCCGACGCCACCGCCGGGACCCCGGCGGCGGACGCCGCGAAGCCGGCCGGGACGGACAAGGCGGCGGGAACGGCCAAGGAGACGGCCAAGGGGATGGACAAGGCGCCCAGGGCCATCGGCCCCGCCGCCGCCCCGGCCGGCCCGAAGGCCGTCCTGCCGCAGCAGCCCGCCGCCGCGCGGCGCCCCGCGTCCCGTGCCCAGGGCGGCTTCGACTTCTTCGGCACCCAGCAGCCCCTGCCCCCGCGCCCCGTCGAGGAGACCGACCTCGCGGACGTCGTCGGCGAGGAGGCCCTCGCCGAGGTCGAGGCCGGTGCCGACGGCGAGGCCGAGGGCGACGTCATCGACCTGACCGCGCACGACGAGACCGAGCAGATAGACATCGCGGAGCTGCGCACCGCCATCTCCTGACGGAGCCTCGCGGCGCGGCCCGCACCGGAAACGGCCCCCGGCGGATCTCCGCCGGGGGCCGTCGTCGTGCGCGGGCGAGTCAGGCCCCTCAGGTCACCCGCCGGCCCCGCCGGTCACTTGTCGATGTCGCCGACGACGAAGAACAGCGAACCCAGGATCGCCACCATGTCGGCGACCAGCGTCCCCGGCAGCAGCTCGGTCAGCGCCTGGATGTTGTTGAAGGACGCCGACCGCAGCTTCAGCCGGTACGGCGTCTTGTCGCCCTTGGAGACCAGGTAGTAGCCGTTGAGCCCCAGCGGGTTCTCGGTCCACGCGTACGTCGCGCCCTCCGGAGCCTTCAGCACCTTCGGCAGCCGCTGGTTGATCGGGCCGGGCGCGAGCTCCCCGATCCGCTCCAGACACGCCTCCGCCAGCTCCAGGGAGTTGTGCGTCTGCTCCAGCAGGCACTCGAAGCGGGCCAGGCAGTCCCCGTCCTCGCGGGTGACGACCCGCAGGGTGTCCTGGAGCTCGCCGTACGCGAGGTACGGCTCGTCGCGGCGGAGGTCGAAGTCGACGCCGGACGCGCGGGCGATGGGCCCGCTGACCCCGTACGCGTGCACGGCGTCCCGCGAGAGCACGCCGACGCCGCGGGTACGGCCCCGGAAGATCTCGTTGCCGAGGACCAGCCGGTCGTAGACGTCCATCCGGGAGCGGACCTGGGCCACCGCGTGCCGGGCCCGGCCGAGCCAGCCGGCCGGCAGGTCCTCCTTCAGGCCGCCGACGCGGTTGAACATGTAGTGCATCCGGCCGCCGGAGACCTCCTCCATCACCGCCTGGAGCTCCTCGCGCTCGTGGAACGCGTGGAAGACGGGGGTGATGCCGCCCAGCTCCAGGGGGTAGGAGCCGAGGAACATCAGATGGTTGAGCACCCGGTTGAGCTCGGCCAGCAGCGTCCGCGTCCACACGGCACGCTCCGGCACCTCCATGCCGAGCATCCGCTCCACGGCGAGGACGACGCCCAGCTCGTTGGAGAACGCCGACAGCCAGTCGTGGCGGTTGGCCAGCATGATGATCTGCCGGTAGTCGCGCGCCTCGAAGAGCTTCTCCGCGCCGCGGTGCATATAGCCGACGACCGGCTCGGCGCGCTGGATCCGCTCGCCGTCCAGGACCAGCCGCAGCCGCAGCACGCCGTGCGTGGACGGATGCTGCGGCCCGATGTTGAGCACCATGTCGGTGCTCTCCGCCGCGCCGCCCACGCCGACGGTCGTCTCGGAGAGACCCGTGCGGCCGGGGATACCGGTGGAACCAGGGGAACCAGGAGGAGGGGCCATGGGGAGTAGTTTGTCAGCCCTCCGCCCCGGGGTGGTCGCCGCCGGTCCGCAGCAGGTCCGCGCAGGCGCCGCCGACCGGCTGGAGCAGCCAGCCGAACCCGCCCAGCCCCGCCGGGGCCGTCAGCTCCGCCGCCTCGCCGGCCGCCCCCAGGGCCCGTACGTACGCCGCCGGGTCCGAGGAGGCCAGGGACAGCGGCGGCCGGGCGCCGTCGACGCCGAGCGCGCGCAGCGCCACGCGCTGGGTGAGCAGGGAGCCGCCGCGCCGGACGCACGCGTCCAGGGCGACATGGGCGGTGATGTCGCACGAGCCGTCCGGCACCGGCCGCACCTCGCGGCCCTCGCGGAAGCCGGCGAGCGTCCCGAAGGGCGGCCGGGCGTCGCGCCGGTGCGCGTAGTCGACGGCGACGGCCAGCCCCGCCCGCAGGCTGCCCACGGCCCGCGCCCAGGCGGCGTCCCGCGGCCGGCCGATCTCGGCGCGGCTGCCGGGGGGCGCCCCCTCCAGCGGCCACCAGCGGGCGAGCCACTCGGCGTCCTCGCCCGACACCGGCTCGCCGAGCAGCTCCTCGCCGTCCTCCTGGACGAGCACCTGGCGGGCGGTGCCGTCCGCGTCGGCCTCGGCGACGTCCACCGGGACGTTGTCGAGCCACTCGTTGGCGAAGAGCAGCCCTTCGACGCCGTCCGGGACGTCACTCAGCCAGGTGATGCGCGCGTCCAGCCCCGGCGGGCGCGCGGCCCGTTCCACGGCGTACGGGCGCAGCCGCGCGCCCAGCCCGGCCGGCACCCGCGCCAGCACCCCGGTCAGCAGCTCGCCCCGGCCCGCCCCGACGTCGGTGAACGCCAGCTCCGCCGGGTGCCCCAGCGCGTCGTCGACCCGGCGCAGCAGCTCGGCGACGGCCCCGGCGTACAGCGGGGAGGCGTGCACAGAGGTACGGAAGTGCCCGGCGGGGCCCTCCGGGCGCCGGTAGAAGCCGTTCGGGCCGTACAGCGCGACCTCGGTGGCGGCCCGCCACGTTCGTGTTCCGCTTGCCATACGCACACGCTATGCGCCCTTCGTGGGCACACCGCCTCCACCTTGGGGAGTAGGCGGGGCGTCGCCGGATCGATCGTCCGATTGACCCCAGCACGTACGCGACGTGCCTACGCTGGGTGACGTGCAGCGCCTCTACGACTTCCTCCGCAGGCACCCGACGGGTGTGGACAGCTTCTGGGCCGTGTTGCTGTTCGGCCTCAGCGGCGTGGTGATCGCCGAGGAGGGCGGCAGAGGCGCCATCGGCGACCTGGGCGTCGCGGCGTTGCTGTGCCTGGTGGTCGCTCTGCGGCGGCGCTCCCCGGTGAAGATGCTGCTGCTGGCGACGGCGGCCGGGGTGGCGCAGCTGATCCTCGACTCACCGCAGCAGCTGGCCGACTTCGCGATGCTGGTGATCATCTACACCGTCGCCTCGGGACCGGTCCGCTGGGCGTCGCGGTTCGCCCTGATCGGCGGACTGCTCGCACCGCTCATCGCCAACCTCCGCTGGAGCGATTCCGGGCGCGGGATCAACCAGGAGATCATCGGCACGGTCTTCATGACCGTCCCGTTCGCGCTCGCCTGGGTCCTCGGCGACTCGATGCGCACCCGCCGCGCGTACTGGGCGCAGCTGGAGGAGCGCACCGGCCGCCTGGAGAAGGAGCGCGAGCAGCAGGCGAAGATGGCGGTGACGGCGGAGCGGGCGCGCATCGCGCGGGAGCTGCACGACGTCGTCGCGCACAACGTCTCGGTGATGGTGGTGCAGGCGGACGGCGCCGCGTACGTCCTGGACGCCTCGCCCGAGCAGGCCAAGCAGGCCCTGGAGACGATCTCCGGCACCGGCCGCCAGGCGCTGGCCGAGATGCGCCGGCTGCTGGGGGTGCTGCGCACGGAGGAGGGCGCCGAGGGCGGCGAGTACGTCCCGCAGCCCGACGTGGAGCAGATCGGCGACCTGGTGGAGGAGGTGCGCGGGGCCGGACTGCCGGTGGACTTCCAGGTGGAGGGGGCGCCCCGGCCGCTGCCGAGCGGTGTGGAGCTGACCGCGTACCGCATCGTCCAGGAGGCCCTCACCAACACCCGCAAGCACGGCGGTCCGGACGCCGGCGCCAGCGTCCGGCTGACGTTCTTCGACGACGGGCTGGGCCTGCTGGTCGAGGACGACGGCCGGGGCGCGCAGCACGAGCTGTACGAGTCGGGCGGCGCGGACGGCATGGGCCACGGCCTGATCGGCATGCGCGAGCGCGTCGGGATGGTCGGGGGCACGCTGGACGCGGGGCCGCGGCCCGGGGGCGGTTTCCGGATCAGCGTGCTGCTGCCGATCAAGCCGGGCGGCCGCTGACGGGGTCGTCCGGCCCCGCGGCGGACCGTCGCCCCGGCGTCGCCCCGGCCGCTGTCCCGACCCGCTTCCCCGCCACTGAGCGGACCGTTCCGTTCCAGTGCCCGACGACCGCCTACGATCCGAACAGCCACGATCCGCACTGCCAGATCCGCACAGCCACGATCCGACCGCTAGAGAGGGACGACCGCATGTCGATCCGCGTGATGCTCGTCGACGACCAGGTGCTCCTGCGCACCGGGTTCCGCATGGTGCTGGCCGCCCAGCCGGACATGGAGGTCGTCGCCGAGGCCGGGGACGGCGCGGAGGCCCTGGAGGTGCTGGCCGGTACGGAGGTGGACGTCGTCCTGATGGACGTGCGCATGCCGAGGCTGGACGGGGTGGAGGCGACCCGGCGCATCTGTCTCCAGGAGAACGCCCCGAAGGTGCTGATCCTGACCACCTTCGACCTCGACGAGTACGCCTTCTCCGCGCTGAAGGTCGGGGCCAGCGGCTTCATGCTCAAGGACGTGCCCCCGGCCGAGCTGCTGGGCGCGATCCGGGCCGTGCACAGCGGCGACGCGGTGGTGGCGCCCAGCACGACGCGCCGCCTGCTGGATCGTTTCACCCCCATGCTGCCCAGCACCACGAAGGAACCGGCGAGCGCCGAGCTGGCCCGGCTGACCGGGCGGGAGCGCGAGGTCATGCTGCTGGTGGCGCAGGGGCTGTCCAACGGTGAGATCGCGGCCCGGCTGGTGCTGTCGGAGGCCACGGTCAAGACCCACGTGGGGCGGATCCTCACCAAGCTGGGGCTGCGGGACCGGGTGCAGGTGGTCGTGCTCGCGTACGAGAGCGGCCTGGTCCGCGCGGGGGGCGGGGCGGGGCAGTGAGCGACGCGTAAGGGGCGCGGGGCGAGTGGTCCGGGTGCGGCGGGTCCCTCCGGCGGTCCTTCCCCGGCCCCGCCCCTTCCCGTAACCGGGGGCTCCGCCCCCGGGCCCCCTTTTCCGCGCTGACGCGCGGTGTCCTCAAGCGCTGGACGGGCTGAAATCAGCCCGTCCAGCGTTTGAGCCCCGGGTCGGCGAGCGTCACCGCAGCACCGTCTCCAGGAAGTCGCTCCCGATCCGCGCCACCACCGTCAGGTCCAGCTGGTGCAGCACGTACCGCCCCCGCCGCCGTGTGCTCAGCAGCCCCGCCTTCTTCAGCACGGCTATGTGCCGGGACACCTCCGGCGGCGTCAGGTCGTAGGCGGTGGCCAGCTCGCCCGTGGTGTGCGGGCCGCGGGCCAGGGTGCGGCACAGCCGCATCCGCACCGGGTGGGCGAGCGCCTCCATGCGCTGCTGGACCAGGCGCGGGGCGCTGACCTGGGGGAGGTCGGGGCCGGCGATCGGATACTGCACCACCGGCCGCCAGCCGGGGCGGTAGACGAGGAGCAGGTGCGGCCAGCCGAAGGCCGTCGGCAGGAACGTCACCGAGTCGCCGTAGGCTCTGGTCCAGCCGTTGGCCAGCTTGTCGATGACGATGCGGGATCCGTCCTCGGCGAGCGACACGGCGGGGGAGACGGCCGTGAGGGCCTCCGCGAGCCCCTTGCGGTGCAGCAGGTCCGCCTTGTGCCGGGCGTCGGCGGCGAGCTGCACCCGGACGCGCTGCCAGTTGTCGGCGAAGAACGCCTCCTCGCAGTCCTCGAAGAGGCGGCGCAGCCAGGCCCGCAGCGCCGTCGGGTCCTTCAGCATCCGCTCGGTGAACTCCGCCTGGCGCGGTCCCCGGGCGGCGGACAGCTCCCGGACCCGCGCCCGCTGCCGGGGATCGACCAGCGGCGAGGGGGCGGGCCGGCCGTAGTCGCCCGAGCAGGTGATCTCGAAGGCGGCGGAGACGAAGGTGTCGTCGTCCATCCGGTCGAGGTCGTCGAGCTCCTCGGCGAGCGTGGCCCGCGGGACCGCGGGCAGCAGGATGTCCGCGCGCATCGAGCGCCACAGGAAGTCGGCCTCGGTCAGCCGGTCGGCCAGGTCCGGCTTGAGGGCGGAGGCGGTCGCCGTGGCCCAGCCGTGCAGCCCGGGGTGGTGGGCCGGCTCGGACAGCGCGTGCAGCATCGCGCCCAGCTCGGCCAGCGGCGACAGGTGGAAGCCGACGCGCTCGTGCGGCAGGCCGGTGATGTCGATGTCCACGCTCATGGCCTCATCCTCGCTTCCTTTCCGCAGGTCGGGAGGTCATTTGACGGTCCTCGTCAATCGACGGGGCGGCCGGGCCGAAGGCGGCGCAAGGTGGGCCGCATGGACGCCACACAGCAGCACCTCCTCGATCTCTACCGCGCCGCACAGCACGGGGACCCCGCCCCGCCCGCCCCGGGAACGGGGGAGCGGGCCCTCGCCCGTGAGGTACGCACCTGGTGGGACTTCCGGGCCGTCGTCGACCGGCGGGCCGCCGAGCGCCGGGCCCGCCGACGCGCGCTCCTCGCCTTCCTGCGGCCGGGTGCCACCGCCGCCCGTACCTCCACGACCCCGGCGGCCCCCATGACCCCGGCGACTCCCGCGCCGCGGCCCACCGCCCCACTCCCGACGTGCTCCACTCCGCCCATGCGTCGAGCATGACGCCTCCGGCGGGCCGCCCCCGGGTTTTCCACAGGTGGGTCCGGGTCCGCTTCCCCGGGTTTTCCACAGGGCTGGGGACGTCCAGAAGCGGTCTTCTTCCACTCGCGTAGCATGACGAGGGAATCGTCCGGTACCCCCCGCGGACTGGAACGGAAGGCCATCGCCGCGTGAACGCACATCCCCTCCCGGAGCACCCGAGCCCCCAGGACCGACCCGCCAGGCTCACCGTCGGCGTCGTCGGCGCGGGCCGTGTCGGCCCCTCGCTCGCCGCCGCGCTCAAGCTGGCCGGGCACCGCCCGGTCGCCGCCTCCGGAGTCTCGGACGCCTCGGTGCGCCGGGCCGCCGCCCTGCTCCCCGACGTCCCGCTCGTCCCGCCCGCCGAAGTGCTCGCCCGCGCCGAGCTCGTCCTCCTCACCGTCCCCGACGACGTCCTGCCCGGCCTCGTCACGGGGCTCGCCGAGACCGGCGCCGTCCGCCCCGGCCAGCTCCTCGTGCACACCTCCGGCCGGCACGGCACGGCCGTCCTCGACCCGGCGCGCCGGGCCGGCGCCCTGCCGCTCGCCCTGCACCCGGCCATGACCTTCACGGGCACCCCGGTCGACGTCGAGCGGCTGGCCGGCTGCTCCTTCGGAGTCACCGCCCCCGACCAGCTGCGGCTCGCCGCGGAGGCCCTGGTCATCGAGATGGGCGGCGAGCCCGAGTGGGTGGCGGAGGAGGCCCGCCCGCTCTACCACGCGGGCCTCGCCATGAGCTCCAACCACCTGATCACCCTGGTCGCCCAGGCCATGGAGCTGCTGCGGACCGCCGGGGTCTCGGCCCCCGACCGCATGCTCGGCCCCCTCCTCGGCGCCGCGCTCGACAACGTCCTGCGCTCCGGCGACGCCGCCCTCACCGGCCCGGTGGCGCGCGGTGACGCGGGCACCGTGGCCGCGCACATCGCGGAGCTGCGCGTCCACGCCCCCCAGGCCGTCGCCGGATACCTGGCCATGGCCCGTACGACCGCGGACCGCGCCCTCGCGCACGGCCTGCTCAAGCCCGAACTGGCGGAGGACCTGCTCGGCGTCCTCGCGGACGGAGGCACCGCATGACCACTCAGCTCCCGCGCACCGCGGAGGAGCTCCAGGCCCTCCCGCGCGACGAAGGCCGACGGGCCGTCGTGATGACGATGGGCGCCCTCCACGAGGGTCACGCCACCCTGATCCGCACCGCCCGCCGGCTGGTCGGGCCCGAGGGCCAGGTCGTCGTCACGGTCTTCGTCAATCCGCTCCAGTTCGGCGCCGGCGAGGACCTCGACCGCTATCCGCGCACCCTCGACGCCGATGTCGAGCTCGCCGAGGCGTCCGGCGCCGACGCCGTCTTCGCCCCGTCGGCCGACGAGGTCTACCCCGGCGGCGAGCCCCAGGTCCGGATCACCGCCGGGCCCATGGGCGAGCGGTTGGAGGGCGCCGCGCGCCCCGGCCACTTCGACGGCATGCTCACCGTCGTCGCCAAGCTCCTCCACCTCACCCGGCCGGACGTCGCGCTCTTCGGGCAGAAGGACGCCCAGCAGCTCGCGCTGATCCGCCGCATGGTCCGCGACCTCAACTTCCCGGTCGAGGTCGTCGGCGTCCCCACGGTCAGACAGGGCGACAACATCGCCCTCTCCAGCCGCAACCGCTATCTCTCCGAGGCCGACCGGGCCACCGCGCTGGAGATCTCCCGCGCCCTGTTCACGGCCGCGACGGCGGAGGAGCTCGGCGCCGGGGCCGTCCGCCGCTCCGCCCAGGTGATCCTCGACGCCGCCGCGGACATGGAGCCCCCGCTCGTCCTCGACTACGTGGCCCTCGTCGACCCCGCCGACTTCACCGAGGTCCCCGACGACCACACCGGCGAGGCCGTCCTCGCGGTCGCCGCCCGGGTCGGCACCACACGCCTCATCGACAACATCCCCCTGACCTTCGGAGGCCGGCGATGACCGGGATACGCCTGCACGCGCCGCACCCCGGCTGGGCGACCCGGGCCGACGTCGTCGTCATCGGCTCCGGCGTCGCCGGCCTGACCGTCGCGCTGCGCTGTGCCGCCGCCGGCCGTAAGGTCACCGTCGTCACCAAGGCCCGCCTGGACGACGGCTCCACCCGCTGGGCCCAGGGCGGCATAGCGGCGGCGCTCGGCGAGGGCGACACCCCCGGGCAGCACCTCGACGACACCCTCGTCGCCGGTGCCGGCCTCTGCTCCGAGGAGGCCGTCCGCGCCCTGGTCACCGAGGGCCCCGACGCCGTGCGCCGGCTCATCGCCACCGGTGCCCGCTTCGACGCCGACGCCGACACCGGCGAGATCCTGCTGACCCGCGAGGGCGGCCACCACCGCCGCCGGATCGCCCACGCCGGCGGCGACGCCACCGGCGCCGAGATCTCCCGGGCGCTCGTCGAGGCCGTCCGCGACGCCGGCATCGAGACCATCGAGCACGCCCTCGTCCTCGACCTCCTCAAGGACGACGAGGGCCGCGCCGCCGGCGTCACCCTGCACGTCATGGGCGAGGGCCGGGTCGACGGCGTCGGCGCCGTCCACGCCAAGGCCGTCGTCCTGGCCACCGGCGGCATGGGCCAGGTGTTCTCCGCGACCACCAACCCCGCCGTGTCCACCGGCGACGGCGTCGCCCTGGCCCTGCGCGCCGGGGCGGAGGTCTCCGACCTGGAGTTCGTCCAGTTCCACCCCACCGTCCTGTGGCTCGGCCCCGACGTCGAGGGCCAGCAGCCCCTGGTCTCCGAGGCGGTCCGCGGCGAGGGCGCCCACCTCGTCGACGCCGACGGCCACCGCTTCATGGTCGGCGCCCACGAGCTCGCCGAGCTCGCCCCCCGCGACATCGTCGCCAAGGGCATCATGCGGCGGATGCGGGAGACCGGCGCCGCGCACATGTACCTCGACGGCCGGCACTTCGGCGCCGAGATGTGGGCGAGCCGCTTCCCCACCATCCTCGCCGCCTGCCGCGCCCACGGCATCGACCCGGTGACGGAGCCCGTCCCCGTCGCGCCCGCCGCCCACTACGCCTCCGGCGGCGTCCGCACGGACCTGCGCGGCCGCACCACCATCGAGGGCCTCTACGCCTGCGGCGAGGTCGCCTGCACCGGCGTCCACGGCGCGAACCGGCTCGCCTCGAACTCCCTGCTCGAAGGCCTGGTCTTCGCCGAGCGCATCGCGGCGGACATCGCCGCCCTCCGGCACGCGCCCGGCCCGCACCCCGTGGCGGCCGAGGACGGGCTGCCCGGCACCCCCGCCGCGGCGGAGACCGCCGGACACCTCGTACCGCCCAAGGCGCGCCTGGAGATCCAGCGCGTCATGACGGCGGGCGCCGGCGTCCTCCGCTCGGCCGAGAGCCTCCGGCGCGCCGCCGCCGAGCTGGACCGCATCGACACCGAGCGGGCGAGCACCCTGGAAGCGCCCGGCACCGAGAGCTGGGAGGCCACCAACCTCCTCCTCGTCGCCCGCGTCCTCGTCGCCGCCGCCCTGCGCCGCGAGGAGACCCGCGGCTGCCACTGGCGCGAGGACTTCCCCGACCGCGACGACACCGCCTGGCGCCACCACCTCCGGGTGACCCTCCGTCCGGACCGCACGCTCGCCGTCTCCCGCACGGACTCGGCCGCATTCCCGCCCGTCATCCCCTCCGCCCCCAAGGAGACCAGCGTGAGCACCCCCGAAGACCTCGCCCTGCACCGGATCGCCCTGCCCGGAGAGGAACCCGTCGTGGCCACGGCCGGCGGCTGCGGTGACGGCTGCGGCTGCGGCGAGACCTTCATGGAGGACGCCATGGAGTGCGGGCTCGACCCCGCCCTCGCCGCACTCCTCACCGAGGCCGGCCTGAACCCCCTCCAGGTCGAGGACCTCGCCCACCTCGCGATCGAGGAGGACCTCGACGGCGGCGAGGACGTCACCACCGTCGCCACCATCCCCGAGGACGCCGTCGCCACCGGCGACTTCACCGCCCGCGAGGACGGCACCGTCGCCGGGCTGCGCGTCGCCGAGGCGATCCTCTCCGTCGTCTGCACCGACGAGTTCGAGGTCGAGCGGCACGTCGAGGACGGCGACCGCGTCACGGCCGGCCAGAAGCTGCTCTCCGTGCGGACCCTCACCCGCGACCTGCTCACGGCCGAGCGCAGCGCCCTCAACATCCTCTGCCACCTCTCCGGCATCGCCACCGCCACCCGCGAGTGGAGCGACATCCTCAAGGGCACCAAGGCCGCCGTCCGCGACACCCGCAAGACCACGGTCGGCCTGCGCGCCCTGGAGAAGTACGCCGTGCGCTGCGGCGGCGGCGTCAACCACCGGATGTCCCTGTCGGACGCCGCGCTCGTCAAGGACAACCACGTCGTCGCCGCGGGCGGGGTGGCCGAGGCATTCCGGGCCGTCCGCGCCCGGTTCCCGGACGTTCCCGTCGAGATCGAGGTGGACCGGCTCGACCAGATCCCGCCGGTGCTCGCCGAGGGCGCCGACCTGATCCTGCTCGACAACTTCACCCCCGAGCAGACCCGCGAGGCCGTCGAGCTCGTCGCGGGCCGGGCGATGCTGGAGTCCTCCGGCCGCCTGACCCTGGTCAACGCCCGCGCCTACGCCGAGGCCGGCGTCGACTACCTCGCGGTCGGCGCGCTCACCCACTCCTCCCCGATCCTCGACATCGGCCTGGATCTCCGGGAGGAGGGCGCCTGATGCTGCTCACCATCGATGTCGGCAACACCCACACCGTCCTCGGCCTGTTCGACGGCGAGGACATCGTCGAGCACTGGCGAGTGTCCACCGACGCCCGCCGCACCGCCGACGAACTGGCCGTCCTGCTCCAGGGCCTGATGGGCATGCACCCGCTGCTCGGCGAGGAGCTGGGTGACGGCATCGACGGCATCGCCATCTGCTCCACGGTCCCCTCGGTCCTGCACGAGCTCCGCGAGGTCACCCGCCGCTATTACGGCGACGTCCCCGCGGTCCTGGTCGAGCCGGGCGTCAAGACCGGCGTGCCGATCCTCATGGACAACCCCAAGGAGGTCGGCGCCGACCGCATCGTCAACGCCGTCGCGGCCGTCGAGCTCTACGGCGGCCCCTGCGTCGTCGTCGACTTCGGCACGGCCACCACCTTCGACGCCGTCAGCGCCCGTGGCGAGTACGCGGGCGGGGTGATCGCCCCGGGCATCGAGATCTCCGTCGAGGCGCTGGGCGTCAAGGGCGCCCAGCTCCGCAAGATCGAGCTGGCCCGCCCGCGCAGCGTCATCGGCAAGAACACCGTCGAGGCCATGCAGTCCGGGATCCTCTACGGCTTCGCGGGCCAGGTCGACGGCGTCGTCAACCGCATGGCGCGCGAGCTCGCCGACGACCCCGACGACGTCACGGTCATCGCCACCGGCGGCCTGTCGCCGCTGGTCCTCGGCGAGGCCTCGGTGATCGACGAGCACGAGCCGTGGCTCACGCTCATCGGCCTGCGCCTGGTCTACGAGCGCAACGTCGCCCGGTCCTGACGGGTCCCGGCCGGTCCTGACGGCCCCCGGCCGGCCCCTGACCGGGTCCCGGGCGGCACCGCGCGCCCGCGGCCCGGGAATTCGGCGGGCCCGGGCGCAACCAACCCCCCGCTCCGACTGTCCTGTCAGCTGCGGAGCATGATCGTGTACATGATGGGCGTGGGGTTCATGGGCAGAAGACGGACAGTGCGGCGGGCGGCCGTCTCCATCGCCGTGCCGGGAGCGGTCGGGCTGGCCCTGGCCGCCGCCCCGGCGTGGGCCGGCGCGCCGCCGCACGCCGACTACCAGGCCGTCGCCCAGCCCGTCGTGGGCCGGGTCGGCGAGACCGTCGAGGTCGAGCTCGGCGTCCGGAACGGCGGCCCCGGCCCGGCCGGCCGGCACGGCGGCCACGGCGCGGGCACGTACGAGGTGACGGCCCCCGAGGGCACCACGGTCACCGCGACGCCCCCGCCGGGCGCCGACGGCAGGCAGCCCTGCGTCGCGACGCCCTCGCCCGGCACCGGCCCCGTCCGCTACCGCTGCGTGATCGGTGACGACTTCCCGGCCGGCGACCGCGAGACGCTCCGCTTCCGGGTCCGCATCGACAAGAAGGTCGAAGGCGCCGAGGGACGGGTGCGCGTCCTCGACCACGACGGCTCGGACGCCCCCGACCCGGATCCGGACAACGACACCGCGCCCATCCGCGTGGAGGTCGTGGGCCGCGGGCCCCTGGCCCCCGCCGAGCCCGACACCAACAGCACCCTGCTGCTCGCCACCACCTCCGGCACCGCGCTCTCGGCCGGCGCCATCGCCCTGGGCGTCCGCCGCAAACAGCGCTGACCGGCCTTTCGCGCGCCCCCTTCCCGGCGCCGCCACGCCCGGCTTCCCTGCGGTGCCACGCCCGGAAACGGCAGCTCAGCGAAATTTGTCCGCTTAGCACTTAAAGTCGGCCCATGCCCACGCCCTATGGATCCCGCGGCGGCATGGCGTTCAGCGCGGACGAACTGCGCGTGCTGCGCCGAGCCCTCGCCATCGCCCTTCACCCCGAGTCCGTCCCCCGGCACTCCGGCCCCGAGCGCGACGAAGAGGTGCGCGAGTGCCTCCGGCTCGCGGAGGCCGTGGACGAGGCCGCGCGCGAGGGCGGCAGGCTGCGCGCCTTCCTCCTCGCCGACCTCGCCCGCTACCGCGCCGCCCTGCCCGGTGCCGTCGTCGGCTACGCGGAGCGGCTCCAGGACGCCCTCAAGGCGGGCTACCGGCCCGGAGCGGACGACCTGGCCGCCCTCCGCCGCCTGTGCGCGGCGCCCGCCGGCCGCGAGGAGGCCGGCCGCCGCCGCGCCCTGCTGGCCCGCTGCGAGCGCCTGGCCGAGCAGGACGTACGGGCCCGGCTCGCGGACCGCGCGACCGCCCCCGACGGGCCGCTGCCGGGCCGTGGCCGGCTGCTGGCCCTGCCCGGCGGCCGCGCGTCCGGCGGTACGGGGGCCGAGGGGGCCGAGCCGAAGCCGAAACCCGCCCCGGATCCGGCCCCGAAGCCGGATCCGAAGGCCCCGAAAGGGCCGGCGGCCCCCGGGCGCCCCATTCCCACCCCCGGCGAGGTGTTCCCGCCCCGGCGCAAGGCGACGCCGCCCGGCGCGGTGCGGGGACCCGAGGCCAGACCCGCCTGACGCGCGCGTAATCTGGACGGGTCGCTCACAAGCCGCGCAATACCGACCCAGAAGGAGCCGACGGCCATGGATTATGTCGCCGCACTGGTGCCGCCCGTGGTGATGGCGGTCGCATTCACCGCCCTGGTCGTGACGATCGTCAAGAGTCAGGGTGGTGCGAACAAGGGCAAGGAAGACGCTCTCGTCGACGCCGCCCTCGCCCGCGCCGAGAGTGCCCGACAGCCCAAGGCCGGCGAAGCCTGAGGTGTCGCCGGGACGCGCGCGGCCCTGAGGCCGCGGCACGTCCCCCCGGGCGTACGGACCGAGAGCGCAATTCTCGGCCGTGCGCCCTTTTTGCTGCCGCTATGCCGCCCCGATAAACCGGCATTCTAGACATCTCCCACTATTATTCGCGTGTGGTTCGACGCCTGGGTGATCTGGAAGACGCCGTCATGACGCGCGTGTGGGACTGGAACCGGCCGGTCACTGTTCGAGAAGTGCTGGAAGACCTTCAACAGGAACGGTCCATCGCGTACACGACCGTGATGACCGTAATGGACAACCTGTATCAGAAGGGCTGGCTGCGCCGGGAAGCGGAAGGCCGCGCCTATCGATATGAGGCGGTCTCCAACCGGGCCGCCTACTCGGCCGCACTGATGAACGAAGCGTGGTCCCTCAGCGACAACCCCGCGGCCGCTCTCGTGGCCTTCTTCGGCATGATGTCGGCCGAACAACGCGAAGCCCTGCGTGACGCGATCCGGGTGGTGCAACTCGACGGGCCCGGGGAGCCGGGCGGCCCTCCGGGGCGATAGCGTCCCGCCATGCCCGCACTATCTAATGTCGTCACCGTCCGCCGCGCTCGGACCAGCGATGTTCCCGCGCTCCGCCGCATCCTCAACACGTACGTTCGCGAGCGCATCCTCCTCGACAAAGCCACCGTCACGCTTTACGAGGACATCCAGGAGTTCTGGGTGGCGGAGCGGGACGCGGACGGCACCGTCATCGCCTGCGGCGCACTCCATGTGATGTGGGAAGACCTCGCGGAGGTGCGCACTCTCGCCGTGGACCCGGCCGCCCGGGGCGCGGGCGTCGGCCACTCGGTACTGGACAAGCTGCTCCAGACGGCGCGCTGGCTCGGCGTCCGGCGCATTTTCTGCCTCACCTTCGAAGTGGACTTCTTCGCGAAGCACGGCTTCGTGGAGATCGGTGAGACGCCGGTGGACGGTGATGTCTACAGCGAGCTGCTGCGTTCCTATGACGAGGGCGTTGCCGAGTTCCTGGGTCTCGAACGGGTGAAGCCGAACACCCTTGGCAACAGCCGGATGCTTCTGCATCTGTGATCGCGACCCCTATCGCGGTCCCTATGTCCGAATCGCGCCCCTATCACATGCCTCCGGAAGGGATGGTTCCCACGCGGAAGGCGGGCTGAACCTTCCCGGGGGGTTTGTGTTTTTCCGGCAAAGGCGGTTTGCTATTCCTCCGTAATCCCATTTTCCACTGAAAGGATTCCCCGTGGCACAGAAGGTTCAGGTCCTTCTTGTCGATGACCTCGACGGTGGCGAGGCGGACGAGACCGTGACGTTCGCGCTCGACGGCAAGACCTACGAGATCGACCTCACGACGGCCAACGCGGACAAGCTGCGCGGCCTGCTGGAGCCGTACACCAAGAGCGGTCGTCGCACGGGTGGCCGCGCCGCGGCCGGCCGCAGCAAGGTGCGCGCCGGTGCCACGGGTGGCAGCCCCGACACCGCGAAGATCCGCGCGTGGGCCAAGAAGAACGGCTACAACGTCAACGACCGCGGCCGCGTCCCCGCCGACATCCGTGAGGCGTACGAGAAGGCCAACGGCTGATCTCCCGTCGGCCGGCGTGTGCGCGCCTCCCCGGCGCGCAGCAAACGGGCCCGGTGGCACTCCGTGGCCGCCGCGCTCACGAGCCGTACGAGATCGGGGGCGCCCCCCTCGCCCCCGAGTCCGGTCACCGGAAGCGTCGGCTCGACTTCGCGCCCCGGCTCGGGAGGCCGTACCCATACGGCCCTCCCCGCGCCGAGCGCCCCGAGGTGTCCGCGGCCCCCGCGGTCCCCGGCGGAGCGCGGCAAGGGCGCGACGATCCGGCCGCCCGCACCCAGAGCGGTCAGATCCAGGGCCACCCCGCCCCACTCCAGCCAGTCGAGCAGCCCGGGCAGCTCGTCCGCGCTGCCCGCGGCGATCAGGAAGCGCAGCCTGCGCGCCCGGCCGTCGAGCGCGACCGGCCCGGTCCGCCCGACGCGCCGCAGCACGGCGAAACCGGCGTCCACGGGTAGGTCCAGGGCGTCGAACCGCACCCCGGTGAGCAGGGACAGAGGCGCCTGGGAGCAGGGACCCGCGGTCGGCCACCGCAGCCCGTGCTCGTACCACCGGCGCGCCTGGCACCATGGACACGGGGGAACACAGGGGCCCGGGAGGGTTGCGGTCATACGCGGTGCAACTGTGAAACTCCCAAGAGGTTACGCAGGGTTGATAGTTGGGCACGCTCCGTATAAGGAGTGAGGGGCGCGCGGGGGCTCCAGGTGGCGCGGGGGTGTTCGCCCGTAGCGGATGGAGGGTGTTCGCGCCGCATGGATTGTCAATGCTTGCGGGTAGGACATTCCCAGTGGGAAGAGGCGGTATAGCAGCGCGCGGAGCGCACCACCCGGGCCGCGGGCGGGCGTGTCGGGCCGAGCGGGCGTTCGCCATGGGCGTAGTGGTGGTGGGCGTATATCCCTGGCCTGCGGGAACATCGTCTCCCACCATCGGGTTGGAGGAGTTGTCGGCTGTTCGGCAGCAGGTTTCTCCCGCCACCGCGGGGGTGATCCGGACGGATGTCGGCAGTTGGAATGAGCTGTCCCGTCCCACGGGACTAGCATGCGGAAGGACAGGGAGGGGACCGACCCCTAACTGCCTGACCGCTCTGAGGAGCGATTAACGATGTTCGAGAGGTTCACCGACCGCGCGCGGCGGGTTGTCGTCCTGGCTCAGGAAGAAGCCCGGATGCTCAACCACAACTACATCGGCACCGAGCACATTCTCCTGGGCCTGATCCATGAGGGTGAGGGTGTCGCCGCTAAGGCCCTGGAGAGCCTCGGGATTTCGCTCGAGGCGGTCCGCCAGCAGGTGGAGGAGATCATCGGTCAGGGCCAGCAGGCCCCGTCCGGGCACATTCCCTTCACTCCCCGTGCCAAGAAGGTCCTGGAGCTTTCGCTCCGCGAGGCCCTCCAGCTCGG
This sequence comes from Streptomyces albireticuli, assembly GCF_002192455.1. NCBI lineage: Bacteria > Bacillati > Actinomycetota > Actinomycetes > Kitasatosporales > Streptomycetaceae > Streptomyces > Streptomyces albireticuli. The sequence goes on along the minus strand of NZ_CP021744.1, from coordinate 3,495,249 downwards.
CCACAACTACATCGGTACGGAGCACATCCTGCTCGGCCTGATCCGCGAGGGCGAGGGCGTCGCCGCCCAGGTCCTGGTCAAGCTGGGCGCCGATCTGAACCGGGTGCGGCAGCAGGTCATCCAGCTGCTCTCCGGCTACCAGGGCAAGGAGGCCGCCACCGCCGGCGGCCCGGCCGAGGGCACCCCCTCGACCTCGCTCGTCCTGGACCAGTTCGGCCGCAACCTCACGCAGGCCGCCCGTGAGTCCAAGCTCGACCCGGTCATCGGGCGCGAGAAGGAGATCGAGCGGGTCATGCAGGTGCTGTCCCGCCGTACCAAGAACAACCCGGTCCTCATCGGCGAGCCCGGCGTCGGCAAGACCGCCGTCGTCGAGGGACTGGCCCAGGCCATCGTCAAGGGCGAGGTGCCCGAGACCCTCAAGGACAAGCACCTCTACACCCTCGACCTCGGCGCCCTGGTCGCCGGCTCCCGCTACCGCGGTGACTTCGAGGAGCGCCTGAAGAAGGTCCTCAAGGAGATCCGCACCCGCGGCGACATCATCCTGTTCATCGACGAGCTCCACACCCTGGTGGGTGCGGGCGCCGCCGAGGGCGCGATCGACGCCGCGAGCATCCTCAAGCCCATGCTGGCCCGAGGCGAGCTCCAGACCATCGGCGCCACCACGCTGGACGAGTACCGCAAGCACCTGGAGAAGGACGCCGCCCTCGAGCGCCGCTTCCAGCCCATCCAGGTCGCCGAGCCCTCGCTGCCGCACACCATCGAGATCCTCAAGGGTCTCCGCGACCGTTACGAGGCGCACCACCGCGTCTCCATCACGGACGAGGCCCTGGTCCAGGCCGCCCAGCTGGCCGACCGCTACATCTCCGACCGCTTCCTGCCGGACAAGGCGATCGACCTGATCGACGAGGCCGGCTCCCGGATGCGCATCCGCCGGATGACCGCGCCGCCGGACCTCCGCGAGTTCGACGAGAAGATCGCCGACGTGCGCCGGGACAAGGAGTCCGCGATCGACTCGCAGGACTTCGAGAAGGCCGCCTCGCTGCGCGACAAGGAGAAGCAGCTCCTCGCCGCCAAGGCCAAGCGCGAGAAGGAGTGGAAGGCCGGCGACATGGACGTCGTCGCCGAGGTCGACGGCGACCTGATCGCCGAGGTCCTCGCGACGGCGACCGGCATCCCGGTCTTCAAGCTGACGGAGGAGGAGTCCTCCCGCCTGCTGCGCATGGAGGACGAGCTGCACAAGCGCGTCATCGGCCAGAAGGACGCCATCAAGGCGCTCTCCCAGGCCATCCGGCGCACGCGTGCGGGCCTCAAGGACCCGAAGCGCCCCGGCGGCTCCTTCATCTTCGCCGGCCCGTCCGGTGTCGGTAAGACGGAGCTGTCCAAGACGCTCGCCGAATTCCTCTTCGGCGACGAGGACGCCCTGATCTCCCTCGACATGTCGGAGTTCAGCGAGAAGCACACCGTCTCGCGTCTCTTCGGCTCCCCGCCCGGATACGTGGGCTACGAAGAGGGCGGCCAGCTCACCGAGAAGGTGCGCCGCAAGCCGTTCTCCGTCGTCCTCTTCGACGAGGTCGAGAAGGCCCACCCGGACATCTTCAACTCGCTGCTCCAGATCCTGGAGGACGGTCGCCTGACCGATTCCCAGGGCCGGGTGGTCGACTTCAAGAACACCGTCATCATCATGACGACCAACCTCGGCACCCGGGACATCTCCAAGGGCTTCAACCTGGGCTTCGCCGCCCAGGGCGACGTCAAGACCGGGTACGAGCGGATGAAGGCCAAGGTCAACGAAGAGCTCAAGCAGCACTTCCGCCCCGAGTTCCTCAACCGCGTCGATGACACGGTCGTCTTCCACCAGCTCACCGAGGAAGACATCATCCAGATCGTCGACCTCATGATCGCCAAGGTGGACGAGCGGCTGAAGGACCGCGACATGGGCATCGAGCTGAGCTCGGAAGCCAAGTCGCTCCTCGCCAAGCGTGGCTACGACCCGATCCTGGGCGCCCGCCCGCTGCGCCGCACGATCCAGCGCGAGATCGAGGACATCCTCTCGGAGAAGATCCTCTTCGGCGAGCTGCGCTCGGGCCACATCGTGGTCGTGGGCATCGAGGGTGAGGGTGAGGAGAAGAAGTTCACCTTCCGCGGCGAGGAGAAGTCGGCTCTGCCGGACACCCCGCCGATCGAGTCCACCGCCGGTGGCGCGGGCCCGAACCTGTCGAAGGACGCCTAAGCGGCGATCGGGTCCGTCAAGGACCCCGGGTCGGCCCCGGAACCGTTCACCGGTTCCGGGGCCGACCCTTTTCCGTGCCCGGGAAGGGCCGCGGTCCGGGAAGGGCCGCGCCGCAGGGGCGGCGGCCCGTCCCGCCGCCGGGGTCGCCGGGTGGCCCCGGGCCGGGTCACCGCCCCGTGGAGCCGAAGCGCGAGACGCCGCCCGGGCGCTCGTTCCCCACGCGCACGCCGCCGCCCGTGCGGGCGTCCTTCGGGGTGAGGGTGAAGGCGACCCGGTGGGTCCGGGTGGAGCCGCGGGAGGCCTCGGCGTCCGCGCTGATCACCCAGGCCTTCACCCCGCCCTTGCCCGTCGCGTCCCGGCGGATCTCGACGGTGAACTCCATGGAGATCTCGCCGACGTCGAAGACGATCTCCTCGCCCTGACCGCGGGCCGCGGCGGTGGTGAGGCCCTCGCGGACCGCCTGGACGGCGTCCGCCAGCTCGATGTCCTCAAGGTGGGAGAAGCGGGAATCGTTGCCCATCGCGGCGGCCCCCCGGCTGCGTGCGTCCGTACGTCTGCTGACGGGAGCGTACCGCCGGGGGCGGGCCCTTGGTCCCGGAACGGGTAAGGCCGAAAGTCCATTCGCGGTGATACGGCCCATAGGGCGTGGGTCACATACTACGGCGAATAGCAGAGCAATTGCCCTCCGGATGGTCTTGAAAAGGCTCCGCAGGCCCGTGTGCCGGGCCCGAAATGCCCCTCGGTAAGGGTGCCGGTCACCCCGTCCTCACTACTGCATTCGCTAGTAGAGGCCGTCCTTGGCAGGACGGTGGATGCGGGTTACCAAGGTATGGCGATCCCGGTTCGCGGCAGTTCGCAGCCGGGACCCATTCCTGCCTGGAGGTATTTGTTTATGTCGAAGCTCGCCACTTTCCGTAATTCCGGCACGTCCGTTCTCCGTACCCGTGCCGCCGTCGTGGCCGCCGGCCTCGGAGCCTCGCTCGCGCTCGGAACCGGTGTGGCGCTGGCGGCTGACACCACCTCGCAGGCGCAGCTCCCCGCCTTCGCGTCCGTCGCGGCGCTGGACGACGCCCTGCACGCCCAGGCCGACACGCAGCTGAAGGCCGCGGCCAAGGACAAGGCCGCGCAGGAGCAGGCCAAGAAGGACGCCGAGAAGCGCGCCGCGGACGCCCGCAGCGCCGCCGAGGCCAGCCGCAAGCGCGTGGACGCCTGGGTCTCGCCCGTCGAGGGCTACCAGGTCGGCCAGCCCTTCGGTAAGTCCGGCGCCATGTGGACCAGCAAGCACAGCGGCCAGGACCTGGTCGTGAACACCGGCACGTCCGTGAAGGCCGTGCACGGCGGTACGGTCGTCAAGGCCGGCCCCAACGGCGGCGGCGACGGTCCCGCGTACGGCAACGCCATCGTGATCAAGCACGACGACAACACGTACTCGCAGTACGCCCACCTCTCGCTGGTGAAGGTCTCGGTCGGCCAGACCGTGACCACCGGCCAGGAGATCGGTCTGTCGGGCTCCACCGGCAACTCTTCCGGCCCCCACCTGCACTTCGAGATCCGCACGACCCCGAACTACGGCACCGCCGTCGAGCCGGTCGGCTTCCTGAAGGCCCACGGCGAGACCCTCTGACGGTCCTGACGTCCCCGGCGCCCTGACGCCGGACCCACCACGTCGGTCACGAGCCGGCGCACCGTCTCCGCGCGGTGCGCCGGCTTCGTCGTGCCCGGGGAGCGGGCGGCGCGGGCCGTGCCTACGGTGGTCGTGAGGCGGTACGAACGCCCGGCCGTACGAAACCCGGGAGCGCGCCATGATCAAGGGCATCGCCATCACCACCGTCTGGGTCCTCGACCAGGACCGGGCGAAGGACTTCTACACCGAGAAGCTCGGTCTGGAGGTCCGCACCGACATGACCATGGGGGGCGACAAGGGCATGCGCTGGCTGACGGTCGGCGCCCGGAGCCAGCCGGACGTCGAGCTCACCCTGATGGTCCCCGGCCCGCCCGGACTGGACCCGGAGTCGGCCGAGGCCGTGCGGACGCTGATCGAAAAAGGGGCGCTGGGGGCCGGGGTGCTGAGCACGGACGACGTCCGGCGGGATTACGAGACGCTCCGGGAAAAGGGCGTGGAATTCCTTCAGGAACCGCAGGAGCGGCCTTACGGGACCGAGGCGATTCTGCGGGACGACTCGGGGAACTGGTTTTCCCTGACCGAGCGGAATGAGCGGCTGGATCTCGCGAAGGACTGGGGGGAGTGCGTGGACCCGATGTAAGGGCGGGGCGGCCGTCGCGCGGGGCTATTTCAGTCCGGCACCCGGATGATCGGGAAACTCCCCGTGCTCGTCGGCGCCGATTCCGGCAGCCACAGCACCGCGATCGCGCCCGTACCGCCCTCGGCCTCCGGATCCGCGTTGCGGAACGTGAGGCGCGCCCCCAGGACGCGGGCCTGGCCGGCCGCGATGGTCAGGCCCAGGCCGTGGCCCTTGCCCGCGCGGTCCTTGCTGCCCGTGCGGAAGCGGCTCGGGCCCTTCTCCAGGAGCTCCTCCGGGAACCCCGGGCCGTGGTCGCGCACGCGCAGCACCCGCCCCTCGACCGTGACCTCGAAGGGGCCCCGGCCGTGCTTGGCGGCGTTGGCGAGGAGATTGCCGAGGATGCGCTCCAGGCGGCGCGGGTCGGTGGAGACGTAGGCGTCGCGGACGACCTTGACCCGGGCCTCGGGCTCCACGATCCGCACCCGGCGCACCACGAACTCCCCGAGCCGGATGTCCTGCATCTCGGCGCGCTCCGCGAAGCCGTCCAGCCGGGCGACCTCCAGCACGTCCTCGACCAGGGTGCGCATCGCCTGCGCCCGGTCCCGCACGAGCTCGGTGGGGCGGCCGGGCGGCAGCAGCTCGGCGGCGGTGAGCAGGCCGGTGACGGGCGTACGCAGCTCGTGGGCGATGTCGGCGGTGACCCGCCGCTCGGCCTCCAGACGGTCCTGGAGCGCCTCGGCCATGCCGTCGACGGCACGCGCCAGGTCGTCCGTCTCGTCGCGCACCCGGCCGCCGATGGCCTCGCGCACCCGCACCTCGGGGTCGCCGTCGGCGACCTTGCGGGCGGCGGTGGCGGCCTTGCGCAGCCGCCGGGAGAGCTGGCCGCCGATGAGGATGCCCAGGGCGGTGCCGCCGAGCACCACGGAGACCGACCCGATGATCAGCACCCGGTCCAGGGTGTCGATGATCGAGAAGCGGTCCTTGAACTTGGTGTGGATCGAGAGGATCTTGCCGTTGCGCAGCGGCACCGAGGCCCAGACCTCCGGGGTGCCGTTGCCGGCGGAGTCCTGGAGGTAGGTGGCGCGCAGCCCCACCGCGGCCGCGTCCCGCAGCTGGCCCGGCAGCGCGGGGTCGTCGACCTTGGCGTGGAGCATCAGCCGGCCGGTGTTCTCGTAGTACCTCTGGGCGATCTGGACGCGCTCGTCCATCACGTCCCGGCTGTTGTCGAGCATCGACAGCCGGGCCGCGTTGTGCACGACGAGGCTGAGCGCGACGGCCACGAGCGCGCTGACCCCGGCGATGGCCAGGCTGACCTTCCAGCGCAGGCCCGAGCGGAGGGCGAGCTTCACCACGACGGGGTCCGGTGGGTCACCATCGGGTGCTCAGCCTCTGAGCTTGTAGCCGAAGCCACGGACCGTCTCGATCCGGTCCTGGCCGATCTTGCCGCGCAGCCGCTGCACATGGACGTCCACCACCCGGGTGTCGCCGCCCCAGCCGTAGTCCCAGACCCGCTCCAGCAGCCGGTCGCGGGAGAGCACGGTGCCGGGCGCCGCCGAGAACTCCAGCAGCAGCCGCATCTCGGTGGGCGTGAGGGCGACGGGCTCGCCCGCCTTGCGGACCTCCATGCCCTCCGTGTCGACCTCCAGGTCACCGAAGCGCAGCACGCCGCCCGCGAGCGGCTCCGGCTGCTCGGTGCCCGCCGTGCCGTTCGGGCCGCTGGCGTGGCCGAAGCGGCGCAGCACGGCCCTTATCCGGGCGACGAGCACGGCGCCGTCGAAGGGCTTGGTCACATAGTCGTCCGCCCCGGCCTCCAGGCCGAGCACGACGTCGATGCTGTCCGCGCGCGCGGACAGCATGATCACGGGGACGGTCGACTCGTCACGGATCCGGCGGCAGAGGCTGACGCCGTCCAGGCCGGGCACCATGACGTCGAGGAGCGCGATGTCGGGCTTACGGGCGCGGAATCTCTCCAGCCCCAGCAGCCCGTCCGGCACCGCGGTCACCTCGAAGCCGTCGCGCTCCAGTGCCAGCTGGGTCGCCTCGCGAATGACGTCGTCGTCCTCGACGAAGAGCACATGGGTATCGGCCACGCCGCTCTCAGCCCTCCGTTCCCACGCTCGGGAGTTCCTTGTCGTTGTTACCGACCTTGCTGAAGTCGGTATGGGTGCGACCGGTCTCCCGGAACTCGTTCCCCGACCAGTGGTACGTCATGACATCCCTGCCCGACGCGCAGCACGCCGCGTCACCCGGACCGTAGACCTCCCGGGTGACCTGGAGGTCACGGCGGTCGATGTCGGCGTAGACGGGCGGCTGCTCGGCCGAGAACACGTTCACGTACGAGTCGCCCTTCGCACGGTACACATAGGAACCGACGCCGATGGAATCCGCGCAGGTCATGACGTTGATCACCACGTCGTTGCGGGAGCCGTCGGTCAACTGCCCGTAGATCACGTCCACCGGGTAGTTGTTCTTCGTGCAGGGCTTGAGGTTCTTCTTGACCTGATCGCTGACCTTCGGATCACTCTTGATCAGCTTGATGGCGTCGACCTTCTCGTGCGTGGGCACGGCCGACGCCGAGGGCACCCGGCTGGGCTTCGCCGCGGACTGGGTCTGCGCGGTGCCCTCCTTGCGGACGCCCTCGCTGCCCGCGTCGCACCCGGCAAGCAGAAGACCGGCGGCAGCGGCCAACGCTGTGGCCGTGCCGCCGGTGATCAGTGCCGGCCGTGCGGGAGCCGCCTTTCTCAGGCTGCGCACCGTTCCTGCCCCCGCTCGTTGCGCTCCAGGGCGTGGAAGTCCAGGTCGCGGCTCTCCAGCTCCTGACGCAGCCGGGCGAGCGCCCTGTGCAGCGTGCTCTTGACCGTGCCCGTCGACATGCCGAGCGCCTCCGCGGTCTCCTCGGTGCTCATCTGCTCCCAGTGTCGCAGCACGACGACGCTGCGCTGCTTGGGTGCCAGGACTCCGAGGATGTCCATCAGCAGGGCGCGATCGGCGTGCTGCTCCGTGCCGTCCTCGACGCTCGCGTCGGGGAGCTGCTCGGTGGGGACCTCGTCCAGCTTGCGGGCGCGCCACCACTCCGTACGAGTGTTGATCATGACACGCCGGAGGTAGGCGTCGGCCAGCGACTTGTCCGCTATGCCGTCCCAGCGGCCGTACGTGCGCACCAGCGCCGTCTGGAGGAGGTCCTGCGCGTCGATGGGGTCGGGCACGAGGCGGCGGGCGCTGCGCAGGAGGGCGTCCTGACGGTTGCGCACGTACTCTTCGAAGTCCAGAACCTTGCCGCTGCTGGCCATCGTGCAGCCTCCATTCCGCTTGCGTTCCCCGCGTCACGCTGGTGGTCCTCCAGCACGGGTAGGACGCTACGGAGGCGCTGTTGCGACGCCATGTGCAGCAGCCCTTCGGCTGATACACAGCTGTCCATAGGTTGTGTAACAGCGGAACGTTAAAGACGAAGAAATGGGGCGCAAAGGGGGCTCCGCGCCTTCACTTCGTCACCGTGATGTGTGCGGCGGTGTGACGGCCGTGTGTGCGCCGGTGTCACTGCGCCGGGGGTGCCGGGGTGCTGAGCGGCAGCTGGTACCAGCCGCCGGCCAGCGGCTCCACCAGGCCGTCCGCCACCAGCCCGTCCAGCGCGCGGGCCCGCTGCACCGGCTCGTCCCACACCGTGTCCAGCACCGCCTGCGGCACGGGGTCGATCGCCTCCCGCAGCACGGCCAGCAGCTTGCCGCGCACCTGCCGGTCCGTGCCCGCGTAGCTCTGGGTCCGGCGCGGCGGACCGTCGTGCTCCGGCGAGCCCGCCGCCCGCCACGCGCACCGGTCCGCGATCGGGCAGCGGGCGCAGTCCGGGGTGCGGGCCGTGCACACCAGCGCGCCCAGCTCCATGGTCGCCGCGGCCCAGCGGGCGGCCACCGGCTCGCTGTCGGGCAGCAGCGCGCGGGCCAGCTTCCGCTCGGCGGCGGTCGTCGCGTTCGGCGGGTACTGGGCGCCGCTCACGGCCCGGGCGAAGACCCGGCGGACGTTGGTGTCGAGGACGGCGTGCCGCTGCCCGTACGCGAAGGACGCCACGGCCGCCGCCGTGTACTCGCCGACGCCGGGCAGCGCCAGCAGCCGGGCGTGGTCGTGCGGCACCTCGCCGCCGTGCAGCTCCGTGATCGCCGACGCGGCGGCGTGCAGCCGCAGCGCACGCCGCGGATAGCCGAGCCGGCCCCACGCGCGGACCGCCTCGCCGGGCGGCTCGGCGGCCAGGTCGGCCGGGCGCGGCCAGCGGGCCAGCCACTGCTCGTACACCGGCAGCACCCGGCTGACCGGCGTCTGCTGGAGCATGAACTCGCTGACCATCACCCCCCACGGCCCCGCCTCCGGGCGGCGCCAGGGGAGATCACGGGCATGGGCGCCGAACCAGTCGATGACGGGGTCGTGGAGGAGGGCCGGCGTCTCGGGCGGTGCAGTCATGGCAGTCATGGCGTCATCGATCCTGACACGGACCCGCACACCGGTGAAACGCGCCGGGCCCCGTGGGGCGGACTTTCGCCGGGCCCGGGCCGGGCGACCGAGGGCTCCCGCCGACCCGGCCCACGCACTGGCTCCCCCCGCCCGACCTGCATCTTTCTCTCGAACACCTGACTTTCGTCAGAGGCGCCGCGGCCCCGTCCGCTTGTACCGTCGGCCCGGTGAGACGCACCGTCACCCCGCGCGCGGCCCTGCCCGACGCCCTGCTGTGGGCGGCCCTCGCCGCGCCCGCGCCCGCGCTGGGGCCGCTCGGCCTGAACGAGCCCCGGCCCTGGTGGCAGCACGCGGCCGGCTGCGCCGTGCTCGCGCTCGCCGTCGCGCTCTCCCGGCCCCGGCCCGTCCTGGCCCTGCTGCTGGTGGCCGGCCTCGGCCTCGCGCTCTCGCCGTCGCTGTTCACACTGGCCTACGGGCCCGCCCTGGCCGTCCTCGCCTACCTTCTCGGCCGCCGCGCCGAAGGGCCCCGCCCGGCGCTGTACGCCTTCGCGGGCCTCGCCGCCGCGGGCACACCGCTCGTCGCCCTGCGGGGCGTCGACCCGGTCGTCGAATGGCTGGTTCTGATCGGCACCCTGCTCTTCGGCGCCGTCTTCCCCTGGCTGATCGGCCGCTACGGGCGCCAGCACCGCGCCCTGGTCGCCGCGGGCTGGAGCCGCGCCGCGCAGCTGGAGCGCGAGCAGGAGATCGTCGCCGACCGGGCCCGGCTGCGGGAGCGCGCCCGCATCGCCCAGGACATGCACGACTCCCTCGGCCACGAGCTCAGCCTCGTCGCGCTGCGCGCCGGAGCCCTCCAGGTGGCGCCCGGCCTCGCCCCGGAGCACCGGGCGGCGGCCGCCGAGCTGCGTGGCGCGGCCGCCGACGCGACCGACCGGCTCCGCGAGATCATCGGCATCCTCCGGGACCCGTCGCCGCCCCCGCTCACCCCCGCCGACGAGACGGTCGCGGCACTCGTCGCGCGGGCGGCCGCCTCGGGCCTGCCCGTGCGCCTGCGCGCCCCGCGCGAGGAAGCGCGAGGGGCGGCCTCCATGGCGGCCCGCGCCGCCTACCGGGTCGTCCAGGAGGCGCTGACCAACGCCGCCAAGCACGCGCCCGGCGCCGAGGTCACCGTGGACGTCGAGGAGCGCCCGGGGGAGACCGTGGTGACGGTGGCCAACGGCTCGGCCCCGGGCGACGGCCCCGGCCGCGCCCGGCCGCCCGTCACGGCGCCGCACGGCGGCACCGGCCTGCTCGGGCTGCGTGAGCGGGTCGCGCTGGCCGGAGGCGACTTCACGGCGGGCCCGCGCGACGGGGGCTTCCGGGTCCGCGCGAGGCTCCCGCACACGGCGGCGGCAGCCGGGGCCGACAGCCCGGTGACCCGCGCGCGGGGTGCTCGTACGCCCGTACGTGGCGGTTCCGTGCCCGACGGCTCCGCGCTCGACGGCTCCGTAGTCGACGGTCTCGTACCCGACGGCCCCGTACCCGACCGCTCGGGCGCCCACCCGCACCTACCGCCCGGGACGCCGCTCTCCGGGGCCACCCCGCCCGACGCCTTCGCCCGCGCGCGACGGGCCACCCGCCGCGGGATCGTCATGCCGTTCGCCGTGGCCGGCGCGGGCGCCACCGTCTTCGTGACCGCCGCCTTCGGCTGGTACGCCTACGTGGAGGCGCACTCGGTGCTCACGCCCGCCGGCTACGCGGGGCTGCGCGTCGGCACCCCGTACGCCGCCGTCGCGCCCGTACTGCCGGACCGCGAGGTCGCCGACCCGCCCTCCGACCGGGCCCCGGCGCCGCCCACGGGTGCGGACTGCCGCTACTACCGGGCCTCCGGCGAGCTCTTCGTCAGCGTCGACCACTACAGGCTCTGCTTCCGCGACGACCGCCTCGTGGCGAAGGTCCGCGTTCCCAGGGCCGGCACACCCCACACCGTGGACCAGGAGGAAAGAGAGTGATCAGGGTTCTCCTCGCGGACGACGAGGCGATGATCCGGGCGGGCGTACGGGCCGTCCTCGCGGCCGACCCCGCCGTCGAGGTGGTCGCCGAGGCCGCCGACGGCCGGCAGGCCGTGGAGGCGGCCCGCGCGCACCGCCCCGACGTGGCGCTGCTGGACATCCGCATGCCCGTCATGGACGGCCTCGCCGCCTGCGAGGAGATCCGGCGCACCGTCCCCGGCACGGCGGTCGCGATCCTCACCACCTTCTCCGAGGACGCCTATGTCTCCCGCGCCCTCGGCGGCGGCGCCACCGGCTTCCTCCTCAAGTCCGGCGACCCGTACGAGCTGATGGCGGGCGTACGCGCCGTGGCCGACGGCGCCGCCTACCTCTCCCCGAAGGTCGCCCGGCACGTCATCGCCGAGCTCGGCGGCGAGCGCCTGACGCGCGGCACCGCCGCCCGTGCCCGCACCGCCGGGCTCACCGCCCGCGAGCGCGAGGTCCTCGCCCTGCTCGGCGAGGGCCTCTCCAACGCCGGGATAGCCCGCCGCCTGCACCTCGTCGAGGGCACGGTCAAGGGCTACGTCAGCGCCGTCCTGGACCACCTGGAGGTCGGGAACCGTGTGCAGGCCGCGATCCTCGCGTACGAGGCCGGACTGGTGACCGGAGCGTGAGCGGGGTGGAATGGGGCCCATGAGCGAGACGGAGAGCAGAGTGCCGCGTGAGATCCTCGCCGCCCTCGACGCGCACACGACCATGACCCTGGCCTACGTGGACGAGGACGGGCCGCAGGCGTGCGCCGTGCTCTACGCGGTCGCGGAGCCGGGACCCGGGCCCGGCGGCGAAGGTGAGGACGAGACGGGGGGCGTGCACCCCGAGGGTCCCGCCCTGCTCTTCGTCACCTCGGCCACCACCCGCCACGGCCGCGCGCTCCTCGCCGGCGACGGGCGGGCCGCCTTCACCGCCCAGCGGGAAGGCCAGGTGTGGACCGCCCTGACGGGCATGCAGGGCCGGGGCGCGTGCCGCCGCCTGGAGGGCGCGGAGCGCGAGGCGCACTGGCGCGCGTACGCCACGCGCTTCCCCTACGTGGAGCGCAACGACCGCCTCCGCCAGGCCATGGAGCGCACGGACCTGTGGGAACTGCGCCCCGACTGGCTGCGGCTGATCGACAACGGCCAGGGTTTCGGCCACAAGACGGAGTGGACCCGGCCCTGACCGGCCGGCGGAGGGCGGGTCCCCGGCAGGACCCCGCCCTCACGCCCGTACGAGCATCCGCAGCCGCCCCGCGCGCGCCCGCTCGACCAGCGCCGTGCCGCGTCCCACGAGCAGCCGGGCGCCCAGCAGCGCGACGGCCGTGCCCAGCAGCAGGCCCACCGCCACGTCGTGCGGGTAGTGGACACCGAGGAAGACACGGGAGAAGGCGACCAGCAGGGCCAGCGGCAGCACCAGCCACGCCACCAGCCGCCGGGCCAGCGCGGCCCCGGCCGCGAGCGCCGCGGCGAGCGTGGCGTGGTTGCTCGGGAAGGACCAGTCGCCCGGCGGCGGGCAGGGCGCGAGCGAGGTGACCGCGCCCGCCACCGCCCGGCACGGCCGGTCCTCCTCGACGACGCTCTTGACGGCCTCGCTGACGCCGTACGCCAGCGCCGTGGTGACCGGCGCCAGCAGCGCCAGCGCGACCTGGCGGGCGCCGCCCCTGCGGGCCCGCCACCAGACGGCGACCGCCACCGCCATCAGCAGCAACAGCCCGGCCTCCGTCCCCACTTCCGCGAGGTCCTGCACCCAGCCGGGCGTGGAGTGGGCGAAGTCGGTGATGTCGACGTAGAGATCGTTGTCCATGGGCACAGGACCGTACGGACCGTCACCTCCTCGCCACACCGGGCGATAGGCATACGACAACCCTGACTTTCGTCAGGTGCCGACAACGGAACGGCCCTTCCATGCGGGCAGATGATGAGAAAAGTAGGCACCCATGCGGCGGGTATGGGCTGGTGCCCCGGCCGATCTCTCGTAGAGTCTTCGCGTGGGATCACTGCGCAATCCGATCGGGCCGCTTCCCTCCTCCATCTATTGGCGGCGGAGGGCAGTTGCGCTTGGCCTGCTCGGCCTCATCGTCCTGGTGGTGTTGTGGATGGTCACCCTTGGGGGTGATAACGGTTCCGACGGCGACCAGGGCAAGGGCTCGAACGGCAAGGGGCCGGCCGACAGCACCATCACGCCCGGCCCGACGCCCTCGGGCCCGCACATCAGTCAACGACCCGGTGGCCGGGGCGACTCGGGCGGTGGCTCCGGCGGCACCGGTGGGTCCAGTGGGACCGGTGGTTCCGGTGGTGACCACGCGGGCGGCGGGACGGGTGGCGGTGGCGCGGGTTCCGGCGGCTCCGGCGGTGGCGGTGTCCTCGGCAGTGGTGACGGCAAGACCGTCCCGGCCGGCTCGTCCGTGCCCGACTGCGCGTCAGGTGCGGTGCGGCTGACGGTCCGCAGCGTCAAGGACGCCTACGGCCCGGACGAGAAGCCCAAGTTCGAGATCGTGGTGAAGAACACCGGCGGCGGCGCCTGCAAGGTGAACTTCGGCGCGCCCGCGGCGTTCATGAGAATCACCAGCGGTGACGACCACGTCTGGTCCTCCGACGACTGCGCCCGCGGCGCGGGCGCCCTGCTCGTCGAGCTGCCCGGCTCGGGCGAGACCAAGCGCACGGTGGAGTGGGACCGCAAGCGCACCGCCCCGCAGTGCGCGACGCCGACCGGCGACGCCGTGGCCGGCTCCGGCACCTACCGGGTCGAGGTCAAGGTGGCGGGCGTCACCGAGCGGCTGGAGTTCAAGCTGGAGAAGGCGTGACGGGTGTGACGGGGCCGGACGGGCCCTGACCCGGAAACGCGTGAGGCGGCCCGATGGGCCGCCTCAGTCGTATGCCGCTGTCGTACGCCGCGCCTCGTGCCTACGGGCTTGACGCGTACCGCTCCACCTACGGGTTACACGTACCGTTCCAGGATCGAGGACTCCGCGAGGCGCGAGAGGCCCTCGCGGACCGAGCGGGCCCGGGCCTCGCCCACGCCGTCGACGGTCTGGAGGTCGTCGACGCTCGCGGCGAGCAGCTTCTGGAGACCGCCGAAGTGGTCCACCAGCCGGTCGATGATCGCACCGGGCAGCCGCGGCACCTTCGCCAGCAGGCGGTACCCGCGCGGCGAGACCGCGGAGTCCAGCGTCTCCGGGGAGCCGCTGTAGCCCAGGGCGCGCGCCACGATGGGCAGTTCGAGCAGCTCGGGGTGGGTGAGGGCGTCCAGCTCGGACAGGGCCTCGGCCACCGTGCGGGTGCGCTTGGCGGTCGGCTCGGGGACGTAGTCCCGCACGACCAGGTCGCGCTCCGGCTCGACGCCGGCGATCAGCTCGTCCAGCTGGAGGGAGAGCAGGCGGCCGTCGGTGCCGAGCTCGACGACGTACTCCGCGATCTCCGTGGCGATCCGGCGGACCAGCTCCAGGCGCTGGCAGACGGCCGTCACATCGCGGACCGTGACCAGGTCCTCGATCTCCAGCGCGGAGAGCGTGCCCGCGACCTCGTCCAGCCGGAGCTTGTAGCGCTCCAGGGTGGCCAGCGCCTGGTTGGCGCGGGAGAGGATGGCGCCCGACTCCTCCAGGACGCGCCGCTCGCCGCCCACGTAGAGCGCGATCAGCCGCATCGACTGGCTGACCGAGACGACGGGGAACCCGCACTGGATGGACACGCGCTGCGCCGTCCGGTGGCGGGTGCCGGTCTCCTCGGTCGGGATCGAGGCGTCCGGCAGGAGCTGGACGCCCGCCCGCACGATCTTGGTGATGTCCTTGTCGAGGATCAGCGCGCCGTCCAGCTTGCACAGTTCGCGCAGCCGGGTGGCGGTGAACTCCACATCGAGGACGAAACCGCCCGTACACATGGATTCGACGGTCTTGTCCATGCCCAGGACGATGAGACCGCCGGTATTGCCGCGAAGAATGCGCTCCAGGCCGTCGCGCAGGGCCGTGCCGGGCGCGACGGCGCTCAGCGAGGCGCGCATCAGCCCGTCGACGCCGGAGCCACCGGAGCCACCCCCGGCCCTGCCGGGGCCCGATGCCCGGTCGTTGGCTGCCACTGCACTCCTCCGGTCGCAAGGTCAACGGTGCCGCAGGCCGCCCTGCTGTCCGTACGTACGGGCGAGACCAGGGCAAAGTCTACTGGCGTATTCCGGCGCCCAGCCTATTAAAGAGGGCTCCCTTCCGGTTCAGAGAGGGCTCTCCTCGGCCGGTGCGTCCGCCCCGGCTTTGCGCCGGTTCTCCCGGGGTACCCGCTTGGGAAGCACTCGAAGCGCCTCGCCTATGTCGGCCACCTCCAGGACGCGCATCCCGCTGGGCACCTTCCCGGGGTCCCCCGGCACCAGCGCGTGCGTGAACCCCAGCCGGGCCGCCTCCGCCAGCCGCCGCTGCACGCCCGTGACCCGCCGGACCTCGCCCGCGAGCCCGACCTCGCCGATGGCCACCAGGTTCTTCGGCAGCGGGGTGTCGCTGGCGGCGCTGGCCAGGGCGAGCGCCACGGCCAGGTCGGCGGCCGGCTCGGACAGCTTCACACCGCCCACCGTGGCGCTGTAGATGTCGCGCTTGCCGAGGGCGCTGATCTTGCCGCGCTGCTCCAGGACGGCGAGCATCATCGACACCCGGGACGTCTCCAGGCCGGAGGTGGTGCGGCGGGGCGAGGGGATCTGCGAGTCGACCGTGAGCGCCTGCACCTCGGCCACCAGGGGGCGGCGGCCCTCCAGGGTCACCGTGAGGCAGGTGCCGGGCACCGGCTCGTCGCGCCGGGTCAGGAACAGGCCGCTGGGGTCCGTCAGTCCGACGATGCCCTCGTCGTGCAGCTCGAAGCAGCCGACCTCGTCCGTCGCGCCGTAGCGGTTCTTCACGCCGCGCACCAGGCGCAGCCGGGCGTGCCGGTCGCCCTCGAAGCTCAGCACCACGTCGACCAGGTGCTCCAGCAGACGGGGACCCGCGATGGCGCCGTCCTTGGTGACGTGGCCGACCAGGAGCGTCGCCATGCCGCGCTCCTTGGAGGCGCGGATCAGGGCGCCCGCGACCTCGCGCACCTGGGCCATGCCGCCGGGCGCGCCGTCGATCTCCGGGGAGGCCACCGTCTGCACCGAGTCCATGATCAGCAGGGACGGCTTGACGGAGTCGAGGTGTCCGAGGACGGCGGACAGGTCGGTCTCGGCGGCGAGGTAGAGGTGGTCGGAGAGCGCCCCGATGCGGTCGGCGCGCATCCTGACCTGGCTCGCGGACTCCTCGCCCGTCACATAGAGCGTGCGGTGCTCGTCGGAGGCGGCCTTGGCGGCCACGTCCAGCAGGAGTGTCGACTTGCCGACGCCGGGCTCGCCCGCGAGCAGCACGACGGCTCCGGGCACCAGGCCGCCGCCCAGCACGCGGTCCAGCTCGGCCACGCCGGTGCTGCGGGCGGTGGCCTGCCGGCCGTCCACCTGCGCGATGGGGAGCGCGGCCGAGGTGACCCGGCCGGGCGCGGTCGTACGGACGGCGGGCGCGCCGGACTCCTCGACCGTGCCCCACGCCTGGCACTCGGGGCAGCGGCCGAGCCACTTGGCGGTGGTCCAGCCGCACTCGGTGCAGCGGTAGGAGGGCCGGTCCTTGGCGGACGAGCGGGTACGGGCAGCCATGGGGGTCACCGTAGCGGTGGGCACTGACATGGCGGGCCGGGCGTCCGTACGGGCCGGCGTCCGTACGGCCCGGGGCGCGGCGGGCTGGGCGACCCGGTGGGGATCGGTGGGGAGTGACGGGGACCGCCCGGGAGCCGATGGGACACCGGTGAGGCTGCGGCGGGAATCGGCGAGAAGCGGCGGGAATCGGTGGGAGGCGAAGCGGGACCACGTGCCGGGGCCGGACAGGCGGCCGGCAGTGGTGGCGGCCGCCTCCAGCGGATCCGAGGGCGGCAGCGGCGCGGTCCGTGCCGCGCGGCCGGCGGGCGCCGCGGGCGCCCGGGAGCCGCCCTCGCGCACGACCGTCCGCATCGCCTCGGCGGCCTGGTAGGCCCCTCCCGCGGGCCCCGGCAAGCCCCCGGACCAGGCAACTCCTCGGAGCGCCCGGCAGGGCACCCGTGGCGCGCCCGGTTCCACGTCAGGACCGGGCACATCCGGAACGAAGCCCTCCTGTCCCCTTTTGAGCGAGAAGACCACCCGAACGGGTTAATCCTGCGTCCGCAGCGCGAGCGGGCCCCCCTCGCCCGCCTACCGTCGCCGGGATGATGACCAGGAGGCCCGAGCACCCTACGCACGCCACCGGCGCGCACCGTGCCCAGCGCGGTGCGCCGCGCGCCGCCCGCACGGACCAGGAAACGCTCGTCCAGCGGCCGCCTGTCCCGTTCGAGCCCCATGTCGACGGCCTGTTCACCTACTGCCTGTCCGTGCTGTGCGAGCACGACGCCGCGATCGCCGCCCTCGGCGAGGTCCTCGCCCTCGCCGAGCGGCGCGCCGACCGCTCCCCGGCGGGCGCCGACCTGCTCCGCTCCTGGCTCTACGCCCTCGCCCGCTGGGCCTGTCTGCGCCGTCTCATGGCCCAGGGCGCCAAGGCCGGCGGACCACCGGCCGCCGCCTCCGCCGCCGTGCCCGCCGGCACCCCCGGGGACCGCCGCGAGGAGCTCGCCCTGCTCGCCTGGCCCGAGGCCGCGGGGACCACCGCCGAGCAGCGCGAGGCCCTGGAGCTGGCCGTCCGGCACGGCCTCTCGCCCCAGGAGGTCGCCGCCGTCCTCAGACTGGAGCCCGACGCCGCCCGGGGCCTGCTCTCCAGCGCGGCCTGCGAGGTCGAGCGCACCCGGACGGCACTGGCCGTCGTGGAGTCGGGCCACTGCCCGGTCGTCTCCCGCTTCTCCGGCGACTCCCAGGTCCTGCTGGGCGCGGCCCTCCGCCGCGAGCTCGTGCGCCATGTCGACGACTGCGCCGACTGCCGCCGCACCGCCGAGCGCGCCACCGCCGGCGAACCCTGGCCCGGCACGGCCGCGTCGTCCGCCGCCCTGCCCGTCGTCGAGGCACCCGTGGCCGCCGTGCACGCCGCCGTGCTGGACGCCCTGGCCGCCTACCGGCAGCGCGGCTCCGCCGCCCCGCCCACCCCGCGCTTCGACCGCCGGGGCTTCCCCCAGGACCCCAAGGACCGGGTCGCCCGGCGCGGGCGGCTGCGCAGCAGAGCTCTCACGACCACGGTCGTCGCGACCGTCGTCGCCGCGCCCGTACTGGCCCTGTGGGCCGCCTACCGGGGCGCGCCGGAGACCGGGGAGAGCCAGGAACCCGCCTCGGTCTCCGCCGAGGAGACCGGCGGCACGGCCCAGTACCCCTTCGACGGGACGGGCCCGGCCCGGAAGACCTTCGACTCGCGGCCGCTGGCCGGACCCCGGGCGGCCGACGTCTCCGTCTCCGTGATCGGGCCGGACGGCAGACCCGTGCCCGCCCCACCCTCCGGCAGCGCCTCGCCCCCGGCCGGGGCGAGCACCGCCCCGCTGCCCGGCGGCCCGCCACCCCCGCCGGTGCCGGGCCCCGGCAGGCTGACGATCGAGGCGCAGCCCAGCGGCACCACCACACTCATCACCCTCAGGGCGAGCGGCGGCGAGCCGGTGGTCTGGTCGATGACGACCGACGCGCCCTGGCTGCGCCTGAGCCGCACCGGCGGCGTGCTGCGCCCCGGGCAGTCCCTTACGGTCGTCGTCACCGTCGACCACGCGAGCGAGCCCGTCGGCCGCTGGAGCGCCCGGGTGGCCGTGGCGCCGGGCGGCGGGTTGGTCACGATCGAGGGCCAGGGCAGGGCCCCGGAGCCCTCCCCGAGCCCACCGCGCCCGTCACCGCCCCCGCCGGACCCGGCACCACCGGCACCGGGGCCGACCCCGGCGTCGTGACGGGGGCGGGGCGGCGTCGGTAGGCCCGTAGCCCTGGCAGGGACGGCGCGGCAGGTCCGTAGCCCCTGGCAGGACGGTCGAGGCAGGTCCCGACCGGACGCGGGGCGTCCCGGCCCACGCAGCGCCGACGTGGGACGGTTCAGCGCCCGTCCGCTCCCGCACCCGGGAAGCCGCCGCGCGTCCGCCCGAGGCCGGACCGCGTCAGCGCGCGTCCGCCGGATGCGGTGCCATCGGCAGCAGCGAGGCCATCCGCTCCTCGCAGAGCTCGACCAGGCGGGCGTACGCCTCCTTGCCCATGAGCTCCGTGAGCTCCGGCCGGTACGTGACGTAGACCGGGTCACCCGCGCCGTGCGCGGACGTCGCCGACGTGCACCACCAGTGCAGGTCGTGCCCGCCCGGACCCCACCCGCGGCGGTCGTACTCACCGATGGAGACCTGGAGGACCCGCGTGTCGTCCGGCCGGTCGATCCAGTCGTACGTGCGGCGCACCGGCAGCTGCCAGCAGACGTCGGGCTTCGTCTCCAGCGGCTCCCGGCCCTCCTTCAGCGCCAGGATGTGCAGCGAGCAGCCCGCGCCGCCCGCGAAGCCCGGCCGGTTCTGGAAGATGCACGAGCCCTGCCAGCGGCGCGTCTGCCGCTCGCCGTCCTCGTCGAGCTGCGTCCAGCCGCTGTCCGCCCCCACCTCGTGGAACTGCCACATCTCCGGGGTGAGGCGCGCCACGTACCCCGCGACCCGCCGCTCGTCGTCCTCGTCCGAGAAGTGCGCGCCCAGCGTGCAGCAGCCGTCGTCGGCGCGGCCCGCCTGGATGCCCTGGCAGCCGCTGCCGAAGATGCAGCTCCAGCGGGACGTGAGCCAGGTCAGGTCGCAGCGGAAGACCTGCTCGTCGTCGGCGGGGTCGGGGAACTCGACCCAGGCACGGGCGAAGTCGAGCCCGACCTCGTCCGGGACCGCGGCGCCCACCGGCGCCCGCTTCCCGGCGACCTGGTCACTGGAGATCTCGACGGCCTTCTCGCGCTTTTTGCCCGGCTTCGCCTTCTTCGTCTTTGCCACCCCTCAAGCCTATGCGCCCCCGGACGCCGCAGTAGCGTTCAGGCCATGAGACTCGGTGTCCTTGACGTGGGTTCGAATTCCGTCCATCTGCTGGTCGTGGACGCGCACCCCGGGGCCTGCCCGCTGCCCGCCCACTCCCACAAGGCCGAATTGCGCCTCGCGGAGCTCCTCGACGACGGCGGCGCGATCGGCGACGCGGGCATAGACCGCCTCGTGGCCGTCGTCCAGGACGCCCTCCAGGCCGCCGAGGACAAGGGCTGCGAGGACGTCCTCCCCTTCGCCACCTCCGCCGTCCGCGAGGCCTCCAACGCCGACACCGTCCTGGCCCGGGTCCGTAAGGAGACCGGCGTCACCCTCACCGTCCTGAGCGGCGAGGAGGAGGCGCGGCTGACGTTCCTGGCCGCCCGGCGGTGGTTCGGCTGGTCGGCGGGCAAGCTCCTCGTCCTCGACATCGGCGGCGGCTCCCTGGAGATCGCCTACGGCCTCGACGAGGAACCCGACGCGGCCGCCTCGCTGCCCCTGGGCGCCGGCCGGCTCACCTCCGGCTGGCTCCCCGCCGACCCGCCCGACCCCACCGACGTGCGGGCCCTGCGCCGGCACGTTCGGGCGCAGATCGCCCGGATCGTCGGCGACTTCGCCCGGCTCGGCGCCCCCGACCGCACGGTGGCCACTTCCAAGACCTTCAAACAGCTCGCCCGGATCGCCGGCGCCCCCCGCTCCGTCGAGGGCGTCTACGCCTCGCGCTCGCTCACCCGCAAGGCCCTGGAGGAGTGGGTGCCCAGGCTCGCCGCGATGACCGTCGAGCGGCGCACCGCGCTGCCCGGCGTGTCCGCCGGCCGCGCGCCCCAGCTGCTGGCCGGCGCGCTCGTCGCCGAGGCGGCGATGGACCTCTTCGGCATCGACGAGCTGGACATCTGTCCCTGGGCGCTGCGCGAGGGCGTCATCCTGCGCAGGCTCGACCACCTGCCCACGGACTAGCCGGACGGCGCCGCCGCACGCCCCGCGGCCGCGCCCTGGGCCACCTTTCCCGGGCCCCGGGTCATCCCGGACGCCTTCGTGAACCGCCCCCGGACCGCCTTACGGCCGACCGGTAGCGGTTCCGCCACATGGGAGCCACCCGCCACGCCGCGCGGAAGGCGGTCGTACGCTGTCCCTCGTGACAGAGCCAGTGGTGCGCATCCCGGATGCGAAGGTCGCCCTGTCCACCGCCTCGGTCTACCCGGAGTCGACGGCGGCGGCCTTCGAGATCGCCGCGCGCCTGGGCTACGACGGCGTCGAGGTCATGGTGTGGACCGACCCCGTCAGCCAGGACATCGAGGCGCTCCGCCGCCTGTCCGACTACCACCAGGTGCCGATCCTCGCCGTGCACGCGCCCTGCCTGCTGATCACCCAGCGGGTCTGGTCCACGGACCCCTGGGTCAAGCTCCAGCGCGCCCGCGCGGCCGCCGAGAAGCTCGGCGCCAGCACCGTCGTCGTCCACCCGCCCTTCCGCTGGCAGCGGGGGTACGCGCGGGAGTTCGTCCGCGGCCTGTGGCGGATGGCCGACGAGACGGACGTCCGGTTCGCCGTCGAGAACATGTACCCCTGGCGCTACCGCGACCGCGAGATGCTCGCCTACGCCCCCGACTGGGACGTCACCAAGGACGACTACCGCCACTTCACCGTCGACCTCTCGCACACGGCGACCGCCCGCACGGACGCCCTCCAGATGATCGACCGGATGGGCGACCGGCTCGCCCACATCCACCTCGCCGACGGCAACGGCTCCGCCAAGGACGAGCACCTCGTGCCCGGCCGGGGCAAGCAGCCCTGCGCCGAGCTGCTGGAGCGCCTCGCGGTCAGCGGCTTCGACGGCCACGTCGTCATCGAGGTCAACACCCGCCGCGCCATGTCCTCCGCCGAGCGCGAGGCCGACCTCGCCGAGGCCCTCGCCTTCACCCGTCTGCACCTCGCCTCCCCGACCGGCGTGCCGCGCGCATGACGGCCGCCCCCGCCGCCGGCGCCCCGAAGAAGCGCGGCCGCCCCGCCCGTACGGACACGGGCGGGCCCGGCGCCCGTGAGCGCATCCTTACGGCGGCCCGCGCGGAGTTCGCCGAGCGCGGCTACGACAAGGCGTCCATCCGCGCCATCGCCAGGGGCGCGGACGTCGACCCGGCGCTCGTCCACCACTACTACGGCCCCAAGGAGAAGATCTTCGCCGCCGCCGTCGAGACGGACTTCGCGCCCGCGCTCGAAGGGGCCGACATCTTCCGTAAGGGCGACCGCGACACGCTGGGCGAGCGGCTCACCCGCTTCACCCTCGGCATCTGGGAGAACCCGGACACCCGCGAACCCCTCCTCGCGATCGTCCGCTCCGCCGTCGCCAACGAGACCGCCGCCACGGTCTTCCGCGAGCTCGTCACCACCCGGCTCATGGCCCGCATCGCCGACGAACTCGACCTCCCCGACCCCCGGCTGCGCTCCGAGCTGGCCGCGGCGCATCTGGTCGGCGTCGCGATGCTGCGCCATGTCATCAAGGTCGAGCCGCTGGCTTCGGCGGACCTGGAGGAGGTCGTCGCGATAGTGGCACCGGCGGTGCAGCGGCATCTGGCGGGGGCGGAGTCTGCCCCACCCCGCCCCTTCCCGTAACCGGGGGCGAGCCCCCGGGCCCCCTTTTCCGCGCTCCGCGCGGTGGCCTCCAAGTCCGGCCGGGCTGGATTTCGCCCGGTTCCGGGCAACGAATCAGCCCGTCTGGGGCCCCTCCCAGCGGTAGCTGGGGGAGTTCGAGGACCGGGGTCCGGGGCGGAGCTCCGCACGCGGCGGAGCCGCACATCGGATGCAGCGGGAAGGGGCGGGGTGGGGAAAACCCCGCCTACGGCCGCCCCCACCCGTCTCACATCGCGGAAATTCCGTCCACCCCCTGAGTCACGGGCGTAGGCTCGAAAGACGCCATACACGGCGCCGACACACTTCGAGGAGTCGAGCAGGATGCCCGAGCTGAGGTCCCGCACCGTCACCCACGGCCGCAACATGGCGGGCGCCCGCGCCCTGATGCGCGCCTCGGGCGTAGCGAGCGGTGACATCGGCAAGCCGATCATCGCGGTCGCCAACTCCTTCACCGAGTTCGTCCCCGGCCACACCCACCTCGCACCGGTCGGCCGGATCGTCTCCGACGCGATCCTCGCGGCGGGCGCCGTGCCCCGCGAGTTCAACACCATCGCGGTCGACGACGGCATCGCCATGGGCCACGCCGGCATGCTCTACAGCCTGCCCTCCCGCGACCTGATCGCCGACTCCGTCGAGTACATGGTCGAGGCCCACTGCGCCGACGCCCTGATCTGCATCTCCAACTGCGACAAGATCACCCCGGGCATGCTGATGGCCGCCCTGCGCCTCAACATCCCCGTCGTCTTCGTCTCCGGCGGCCCGATGGAGGCCGGCCAGGCCACCCTCGTCGACGGCACCGTCCGCAAGCTCGACCTGATCAACGCCATCGTGGACGCGGTCGACGAGAACGTCTCGGACGAGGACGTCCTGCGCATCGAGGAGAACGCCTGCCCGACCTGCGGCTCCTGCTCCGGCATGTTCACGGCCAACTCCATGAACTGCCTGACCGAGGCCATCGGCCTCTCCCTGCCGGGCAACGGCTCCGTCCTCGCCACCCACACCGCCCGCAAGGCGCTGTACGAGAACGCGGCCCGCACGGTCGTCGAGATCACCAAGCGCTATTACGAGCAGGACGACGACTCGGTCCTGCCGCGCAACATCGCCACCCGCGCCGCCTTCGACAACGCCATGGCCCTCGACATCGCCATGGGCGGCTCGACCAACACGATCCTGCACCTCCTCGCCGCCGCCCAGGAGGCCGGGCTCGACTACGACCTCAAGGACATCGACGCGGTCTCGCGCCGGGTCCCCTGCCTCGCCAAGGTCGCGCCCAACGTCGCCCCCGGCGGCACGTACTACATGGAGGACGTGCACCGCGCCGGCGGCATCCCCGCGATCCTCGGCGAGCTCTACCGCGCCGGGCTGCTCGACGAGGACGTGCACACCGTCCACTCGTCCGGCATCAAGGACTGGCTCGGCACCTGGGACGTGCGCGGCGGCTCGCCGTCGGCCGAGGCCGTCGAGCTGTGGCACGCGGCGCCCGGCTGCGTCCGCTCCGCCACCGCCTTCTCGCAGTCCGAGCGCTGGGACTCCCTGGACACCGACGCCGCCGGCGGCTGCATCCGCGACGCGGCCCACGCCTACTCCAAGGACGGCGGCCTCGCCGTCCTCAAGGGCAATCTGGCGGTCGACGGCTGCGTCGTGAAGACGGCCGGTGTCGACGAGTCGATCTGGACCTTCGAGGGCCCGGCCGTCGTCTGCGAGTCGCAGGAGGACGCCGTCGACAAGATCCTCCGCAAGGAGATCAAGGAGGGCGACGTCGTCGTCATCCGCTACGAGGGCCCCAAGGGTGGCCCCGGCATGCAGGAGATGCTCTACCCGACGTCCTTCCTCAAGGGCCGCGGCCTCGGCAAGTCCTGCGCCCTGGTCACCGACGGCCGCTTCTCCGGCGGCACCTCGGGCCTCTCCATCGGCCACGCCTCGCCCGAGGCGGCCTCCGGCGGCGCGATCGCGCTGGTCCACGACGGCGACCGGATCCGTATCGACATCCCGGCCCGCTCCATCGAGCTCCTCGTCCCCGACGAGGAGCTGGCGGCCCGCCGCGAGGCGCTCGGCGGCAGGTACGCCCCGCGCGACCGCGACCGCAAGGTCTCGGCGGCGCTGCGGGCCTACGCCGCGATGGCGACCAGCGCGGACAAGGGCGCGGTGCGCGACGTCAGCCTCCTGGAAGGCTGACGGGAGGACGCTTCCCGGGGGAGCGGCCGGCCGGTCCGTACGGGCCCGGGGCCGGCTCCCCCCGCGTCAGCGCCAGCCGGCCGGATCGTGGTCGCTCACCGCGAACACGGTCCCGTCCGGCGCCGCCCCGAACACCTTCCCGTCCGCCGCGACCGGCGCCGGCAGCAGATCGAGATAGCCCCGGCCCGCCTTGGTCAGCCGGGGCGCCGTCTGCCCGAGCAGCGCGCCCCGGCCCGCGTCCACGGCCAGCAGCCGGCCGTCGGCGGCGGAGAAGTACAGCCGCCGGTCGGTGGCGACGAGCGCCGAGCCGTTCGCCACGGCCGTGTCCAGCCGCCACAGCTGCCCCGGCCCCTTCGCCCCACCGGCCCCCTTGGTAGTGCCCACCGCCGTCAGCCCACCGTCCGTGGACAGCAGGTAGACCGAGTCGCCGTACGCGACGGCACTCGTGGCGTTCAGCGGCGTGCCCAGCGGGACCCGCCGCTCGCTCCGGTCGGCCGGGTCGTACCGGACCACGGCCGAGACGCGGTTGTCGGAGTCGGCGGCCGTCAGGTACAGCGCGTCGCGCGGGCCCGCCCCGACGGTGGTGAGATCCCCGTCAGCCGTCCGCTGCCACAGCGTCGTGCCGCGCCGCGCGTCGAGGGCGAGCACCTGGGTCCGGTGCCCGCCGCCACCGCCCACCGGGGAGACGGCGTAGGCGGTCCCACCGCCGAAGGAGGAGAAGACGGGCCTGGCGTGCCCGGACAGGCGGTGGCTCCACAGCTGCCGGTCGGTGGCGCCGTCCACGGCGGTCACCGTGCCGTCGGCGGACACCAGGAGCACGGTGTCGCCCGCGTGGTAGACCCGCCCGCCGTACACCGCGACGTTCCGCGTCCAGCGCGGCTCGCCCGTCGCCGGGTCGAGCGCCGTGAGCCGGCTGCCGTCCGGCGTCGTGACGTGCACCAGGCCGCCCGACATGACGGGGGCGGGCGGCGCGAGCCCGTCGCCGGCCGGCGCGGCGCCCTGACCGGACTTCCCGTCCTCGACCGGCCGCCGCCAGGCGACCTTGCCGCCGGCCGCGTCGATACGGGCCGCCTGCACCCCGGGCGCCGAGCAGTACAGCGCGGCCTCCCCGTACGCGCAGAACCCGGCCCGCACCCGGCCGTCGCCCGAGGCGTCCCCGGGGACGGACGTCGCCCACGGCTTCCAGTCCGCGCCCGCCGCGGTGGGACGCGTCTGGAGCGGCCGGTCCGGATCGTCGGTCCCGCGCAGCAGCCAGTACCCGCCCCCGCCCAGGGCGGAGAGGACGACGGCCGCGGCGACGATCCAGGGCGCGCGGCGGCGCCGGGGGCGGCCGGTGGCCGGTGCGGGCCCGGAGACATCCGGGCGCGGGTCGGGGGCGGTGCGTATGTGGGTGCGCTCGGAGTCCCGCGATGCGGGAGAGACGGAGGAGGGAGGGAGAAGGGAGGTGTGGGGGAACGTATCGGCACCGGCGGTGTCGCCGTGGTCGGCGTGCGGCAGCCGCGCCATGATCGCGTCCGGCGTGGGCCGCTGCTCCGGATCCTTCGCCAGGCAGGCGCGGATGAGCGGCACGAGGTCCTCGGGCACCCCGGTCAGATCCGGCTCGTTGTGCACCACCTGGTACGCCACGATGTACGGACTCTCCGACTCGAACGGCCCGCGCCCCGTCGCCGCGTGCACCAGCAGCGACGCCAGCGCGAAGACGTCCGCCGCCGGCCCCACCTCACGCGGCCGCTGGAACTGCTCGGGCGCCATGAAAGGCGGAGTGCCGATCAGCTTCCCGGTCTCGGTGCGCAGCTCGCTGTCGTACGGGCGGGAGATGCCGAAGTCGATGACCTTCGGGCCGTCCTCGGCGAGCAGGACGTTGCTCGGCTTGAGGTCGCGGTGCACCACGCCCGCCCGGTGGATGTCCCGAAGGGCCTCGGCCAGGCCCGCCGCCAGCCGCCGCACCTCGTCCCCCTTGAGAGGGCCGCTCCGCTTGACCCGCTCGGAGAGGGTGGGGCCGGGAATGTAGAGCGTCGCCATCCAGGGCCGCTCGCCGTCCGGATCCGCGTCCACGACGGAGGCGGTGAATGCCCCGCTGACCCGCCGGGCGGCCGCGACCTCCTGCCGGAAACGCGCCCTGAACTCGGGGTCCACCGCGTATTCGGCGTGTACGACCTTGACCGCGAGCCGTAGTCCGGAAGCGGAGCGCGCCAGGTGGACCACGCCCATGCCGCCGGAGCCGAGCCGCCCTTCCAGCCGGTACTGACCGGCATACCCCGGATCCTCCGCTTCCGGGCCCGCCCCGGTCCTGCGCAGCGGCGGCATTCCCCCACCCCCGTGTGTTTTCGGCCGCGTGCGGCGGCTTCCGGAGCCTAATCGATGGGCTTGTCGAAACCGGGGAGGCATGCCGCGCCTTGCTAGCCTGCACATGACATCGACCAAACGCGGGGGAGGGCCTGATGGCCGTCGGCGAGATCAACGAGTCCAGCGAGTCCAACGGGGCGGCAGAGGCGGCCGGGAGCGGCGAGGCACAGCAGCCCGCGGCCCTGTCCGTGCAGTCCGCCGGCACCATCTACTACCCGGTCGCGCCGGGCGTCCAGGTCAACGTCCGCCGCGGCCCGAACACCGGCAGCCAGATCGTCAAGGTGCTCGGCGAGAACTCCCGGGTGGCCATCCGCTGCCAGACCCGCGGCGAGACGGTCTCCGGCCCGTACGGCACCACCGACGTCTGGGACAGCATCGCGCCCGGTCAGTACGTGTCGGACGCGTACGTGAAGACCGGCAGCGACGGCTTCGTGGCCATCCGCTGTTCCTGAGGCACCGAACGGCGCACCCGGCGGTCCGGGGCCGGTGGCGATAATCGACGTATGAGCGATGAGCACGAGGCGGCCGGGCCGCAGCCGGAACCGATCAGGTTCTTCGGCACGACCTGGGTGAACCACGACGGCGGATACGCGCTGCGCCGCGTCGGCGCGGGCCTCGGCGCACTGGCCGCCGCCGCGGCCGGCGCGTTCGTCCTGCGCTTCGGCTACGAGGGCCTGGCGGTCGCCGAGGTCGGCAGCCTCGTCAACATGCTCGTGGTCGTGGCCTTCGCCGTATGCAGCGCGCTGGCCTTCCGCCGCACCTGGGAGCGTTTCACCGGCCGCTCGGCCGGCCCGGCGGACCCCGCGGCCGAGCGGTCGACGCAGAGCATGATGATGATCGGCTTCATCGGATCCCTGCTCGCGTACGCCCTCCGCACCCTCACCGAGGCCCCCGGCGAGAAGCTGCGCCGGGAGGAGTACGAGGAGGCCGCCGCCCGCTACGAGCGCCGCCGCACCACCCGTACGGGGAACCCGGCCGCGAAGGCGCAGGCCAAGGGCAAGGCCCGGGGCAAGGGGAAGCGCCGCTAGACAGCGGCGGGAGCCGAGGGGTGCGAAGCACCCCTGAGACTCGTGTAGTGTTCTCCGAGTTGCCACGGCGTCCGCGAGGACGACGAGGCGGCCACTCACGCCACACCGGTGGCAATCTCTACTGCACGGCCCTTGAACGGGATGGATTTCGGCGTGTCCGGAATTCGGAACGGACTCCGATTAGGAGTCGCGGGGGAAATCCGCTAAAGTAGTGATCACGCCGGAAGGCGCGAAACACCCCGCTCCAACAGGGGGCCGGAAACGGAATTCAGACCGGAAACGGACTGAGAAACGGATCTGGTAAGGTTGGAAACAACGAAGGGAAGCGCCCGGAGGAAAGCCCGAGAGGGTGAGTACAAAGGAAGCGTCCGTTCCTTGAGAACTCAACAGCGTGCCAAAAGTCAACGCCAGACTATAAAATACCCCGTCCTCGACCGTTCGGTCGGGACGCGGTTCCTTTGAAAAGTCCTGTGAGCCTTTCGGGGCTGGCAGGCAACAACACAGCGAGGACGCTGTGCACGACTGGACTTATTCCGTCCGGTTGTGCCGCTCTCGTGTGTGTGTACCGGATTACCGGTAAACATTCACGGAGAGTTTGATCCTGGCTCAGGACGAACGCTGGCGGCGTGCTTAACACATGCAAGTCGAACGATGAAGCCCTTCGGGGTGGATTAGTGGCGAACGGGTGAGTAACACGTGGGCAATCTGCCCTGCACTCTGGGACAAGCCCTGGAAACGGGGTCTAATACCGGATAATACCTGCCGAGGCATCTCGGTGGGTTGAAAGCTCCGGCGGTGCAGGATGAGCCCGCGGCCTATCAGCTTGTTGGTGGGGTGATGGCCTACCAAGGCGACGACGGGTAGCCGGCCTGAGAGGGCGACCGGCCACACTGGGACTGAGACACGGCCCAGACTCCTACGGGAGGCAGCAGTGGGGAATATTGCACAATGGGCGAAAGCCTGATGCAGCGACGCCGCGTGAGGGATGACGGCCTTCGGGTTGTAAACCTCTTTCAGCAGGGAAGAAGCGAAAGTGACGGTACCTGCAGAAGAAGCGCCGGCTAACTACGTGCCAGCAGCCGCGGTAATACGTAGGGCGCAAGCGTTGTCCGGAATTATTGGGCGTAAAGAGCTCGTAGGCGGCTTGTTGCGTCGGATGTGAAAGCCCGGGGCTTAACCCCGGGTCTGCATTCGATACGGGCAGGCTAGAGTGTGGTAGGGGAGATCGGAATTCCTGGTGTAGCGGTGAAATGCGCAGATATCAGGAGGAACACCGGTGGCGAAGGCGGATCTCTGGGCCATTACTGACGCTGAGGAGCGAAAGCGTGGGGAGCGAACAGGATTAGATACCCTGGTAGTCCACGCCGTAAACGTTGGGAACTAGGTGTTGGCGACATTCCACGTCGTCGGTGCCGCAGCTAACGCATTAAGTTCCCCGCCTGGGGAGTACGGCCGCAAGGCTAAAACTCAAAGGAATTGACGGGGGCCCGCACAAGCAGCGGAGCATGTGGCTTAATTCGACGCAACGCGAAGAACCTTACCAAGGCTTGACATATACCGGAAACGGCCAGAGATGGTCGCCCCCTTGTGGTCGGTATACAGGTGGTGCATGGCTGTCGTCAGCTCGTGTCGTGAGATGTTGGGTTAAGTCCCGCAACGAGCGCAACCCTTGTTCTGTGTTGCCAGCATGCCCTTCGGGGTGATGGGGACTCACAGGAGACTGCCGGGGTCAACTCGGAGGAAGGTGGGGACGACGTCAAGTCATCATGCCCCTTATGTCTTGGGCTGCACACGTGCTACAATGGCCGGTACAATGAGCTGCGATACCGTGAGGTGGAGCGAATCTCAAAAAGCCGGTCTCAGTTCGGATTGGGGTCTGCAACTCGACCCCATGAAGTTGGAGTTGCTAGTAATCGCAGATCAGCATTGCTGCGGTGAATACGTTCCCGGGCCTTGTACACACCGCCCGTCACGTCACGAAAGTCGGTAACACCCGAAGCCGGTGGCCCAACCCTTGTGGAGGGAGCCGTCGAAGGTGGGACTGGCGATTGGGACGAAGTCGTAACAAGGTAGCCGTACCGGAAGGTGCGGCTGGATCACCTCCTTTCTAAGGAGCATATAGCCGACTGCGAGCGAATGACTCGCACGGTTGCTCATGGGTGGAACGTTGACTATTCGGCACGATCCGGTGGGATCACTAGTACTGCTTCGGCGTGGAACGTGAATTTCATCTGGGTCGGGCCGGGCACGCTGTTGGGTGT
Source organism: Streptomyces albireticuli (assembly GCF_002192455.1). Taxonomy (NCBI): domain Bacteria; kingdom Bacillati; phylum Actinomycetota; class Actinomycetes; order Kitasatosporales; family Streptomycetaceae; genus Streptomyces; species Streptomyces albireticuli. The sequence goes on along the minus strand of NZ_CP021744.1, from coordinate 3,464,974 downwards.
CTGAGGGTACGGACTTCGGTCTGAACCTTCTAACGCCGGCCCCGGTGAACTCCACTGCAAGGTGGGGGTGACGGGTGGCTGGTCGTTGCTTGAGAACTGCACAGTGGACGCGAGCATCTGTGGCCAAGTTTTTAAGGGCGCACGGTGGATGCCTTGGCACCAGGAACCGATGAAGGACGTGGGAGGCCACGATAGGCCCCGGGGAGCTGTCAACCAAGCTTTGATCCGGGGGTGTCCGAATGGGGAAACCCGGCAGTCGTCATGGGCTGTCACCCGCTGCTGAACACATAGGCAGTGTGGAGGGAACGCGGGGAAGTGAAACATCTCAGTACCCGCAGGAAGAGAAAACAACCGTGATTCCGGGAGTAGTGGCGAGCGAAACCGGATGAGGCCAAACCGTATGTGTGTGATACCCGGCAGGGGTTGCGCATGCGGGGTTGTGGGATCTCTTTTTCATAGTCTGCCGGCTGTGAGACGAGTCAGAAACCGTTGGTGTAGGCGAAGGACATGCGAAAGGTCCGGCGTAGAGGGTAAGACCCCCGTAGCTGAAACATCAACGGCTCGTTTAAGAGACACCCAAGTAGCACGGGGCCCGAGAAATCCCGTGTGAATCTGGCGGGACCACCCGTTAAGCCTAAATATTCCCTGGTGACCGATAGCGGATAGTACCGTGAGGGAATGGTGAAAAGTACCGCGGGAGCGGAGTGAAATAGTACCTGAAACCGTGTGCCTACAAGCCGTGGGAGCGTCGCGCATCGAGCTTGCTCGGTGCGTCGTGACTGCGTGCCTTTTGAAGAATGAGCCTGCGAGTTTGCGGTGTGTTGCGAGGTTAACCCGTGTGGGGAAGCCGTAGCGAAAGCGAGTCCGAATAGGGCGATTGAGTAGCGCGCCCAAGACCCGAAGCGGAGTGATCTAGCCATGGGCAGGTTGAAGCGGAGGTAAGACTTCGTGGAGGACCGAACCCACCAGGGTTGAAAACCTGGGGGATGACCTGTGGTTAGGGGTGAAAGGCCAATCAAACTCCGTGATAGCTGGTTCTCCCCGAAATGCATTTAGGTGCAGCGTCGTGTGTTTCTTGCCGGAGGTAGAGCACTGGATAGGCGATGGGCCCTACCGGGTTACTGACCTTAGCCAAACTCCGAATGCCGGTAAGTGAGAGCGCGGCAGTGAGACTGTGGGGGATAAGCTCCATGGTCGAGAGGGAAACAGCCCAGAGCATCGACTAAGGCCCCTAAGCGTACGCTAAGTGGGAAAGGATGTGGAGTCGCAGAGACAACCAGGAGGTTGGCTTAGAAGCAGCCACCCTTGAAAGAGTGCGTAATAGCTCACTGGTCAAGTGATTCCGCGCCGACAATGTAGCGGGGCTCAAGCGTACCGCCGAAGTCGTGTCATTCCAGCACATACCCCCAACGGGGGCTGGGATGGGTAGGGGAGCGTCGTGTGCCGGGTGAAGCAGCCGCGGAAGCGAGTTGTGGACGGTTCACGAGTGAGAATGCAGGCATGAGTAGCGATACACACGTGGGAAACGTGTGCGCCGATTGACTAAGGGTTCCTGGGTCAAGCTGATCTGCCCAGGGTAAGTCGGGACCTAAGGCGAGGCCGACAGGCGTAGTCGATGGACAACCGGTTGATATTCCGGTACCCGCTTTGAAACGCCCAATATCGAATCAGGCGATGCTAAGTCCGTGAAGCCGCCCCGATCTCTTCGGAGTTGAGGGGAGTGGTGGAGCCGACGAACCAGACTTGTAGTAGGTAAGCGATGGGGTGACGCAGGAAGGTAGTCCAGCCCGGGCGGTGGTTGTCCCGGGGTAAGGGTGTAGGGCGCTGTCTAGGCAAATCCGGACAGCATGAAGCCTGAGACCTGATGCCGAGCCGATTGTGGTGAAGTGGATGATCCTATGCTGTCGAGAAAAGCCTCTAGCGAGTTTCATGGCGGCCCGTACCCTAAACCGACTCAGGTGGTCAGGTAGAGAATACCGAGGCGTTCGGGTGAACTATGGTTAAGGAACTCGGCAAAATGCCCCCGTAACTTCGGGAGAAGGGGGGCCATGTCCGGTGATGGAATTTACTTCCTGAGCTGGGTGTGGCCGCAGAGACCAGCGAGAAGCGACTGTTTACTAAAAACACAGGTCCGTGCGAAGCCGTAAGGCGATGTATACGGACTGACGCCTGCCCGGTGCTGGAACGTTAAGGGGACCGGTTAGCTTGGATTCGTCCAGGCGAAGCTGAGAACTTAAGCGCCAGTAAACGGCGGTGGTAACTATAACCATCCTAAGGTAGCGAAATTCCTTGTCGGGTAAGTTCCGACCTGCACGAATGGCGTAACGACTTCTCGACTGTCTCAACCATAGGCCCGGTGAAATTGCACTACGAGTAAAGATGCTCGTTTCGCGCAGCAGGACGGAAAGACCCCGGGACCTTTACTATAGCTTGATATTGGTGTTCGGTTCGGCTTGTGTAGGATAGGTGGGAGACTGTGAAGCATGCACGCCAGTGTGTGTGGAGTCGTCGTTGAAATACCACTCTGGTCGTGCTGGATGTCTAACCTGGGTCCGTGATCCGGATCAGGGACAGTGTCTGGTGGGTAGTTTAACTGGGGCGGTTGCCTCCTAAAGAGTAACGGAGGCGCCCAAAGGTTCCCTCAGCCTGGTTGGCAATCAGGTGTTGAGTGTAAGTGCACAAGGGAGCTTGACTGTGAGACCGACGGGTCGAGCAGGGACGAAAGTCGGGACTAGTGATCCGGCGGTGGCTTGTGGAAGCGCCGTCGCTCAACGGATAAAAGGTACCCCGGGGATAACAGGCTGATCTTCCCCAAGAGTCCATATCGACGGGATGGTTTGGCACCTCGATGTCGGCTCGTCGCATCCTGGGGCTGGAGTCGGTCCCAAGGGTTGGGCTGTTCGCCCATTAAAGCGGTACGCGAGCTGGGTTTAGAACGTCGTGAGACAGTTCGGTCCCTATCCGCTGTGCGCGTAGGAGTCTTGAGAAGGGCTGTCCCTAGTACGAGAGGACCGGGACGGACGAACCTCTGGTGTGCCAGTTGTCCTGCCAAGGGCATGGCTGGTTGGCTACGTTCGGAAAGGATAACCGCTGAAAGCATCTAAGCGGGAAGCCTGCTTCGAGATGAGGACTCCCTCCTCCTTTGAGAGGGTAAGGCTCCCAGTAGACGACTGGGTTGATAGGCCAGGTGTGGAAGACCGGTAACGGTTGGAGCTGACTGGTACTAATAGGCCGAGGGCTTGTCCTCAGTTGCTCGCGTCCACTGTGTAGGTTCTGAAGTAACGACCCGTGTCGATATCCGGTTTCGTTAATTTCATAGAGTTTCGGTGGTCATAGCGTTAGGGAAACGCCCGGTTACATTCCGAACCCGGAAGCTAAGCCTTTCAGCGCCGATGGTACTGCATGGGGGACCGTGTGGGAGAGTAGGACGCCGCCGAACAATTTTTAGCCTCAGGCCCCGAGTTTTCACTCGGGGCCTGAGGCATTTTTGCGTTCACAACCTTTTTCTTATGCGCTGCGGTCCAGCATTTCTTTTCGCACCGATCCCAGGAGCGGCTCCCCGCGCATCAGCCGGCCGATTTCTTCCACCGCGTACGCGCCCAGCCGTCGCGCCTCGCTTCCCTGGGCGCCGGCGATATGCGGGGTCACCAGCACATGGGGCATACGCAGCAGCGGGTGTTCCGTCGGCAGGGGTTCGGGGTCGGTGACGTCGAGCACTGCGCTCAGCCGGCCCGAGGCGCATTCGCGGGTGAGGGCGTCCGTGTCGACCAGCGCACCCCGTGCCGTATTCACGATCGTGGCACCGTCGGGGAGAAGGGCCAGGCGCCGCGCGTCGAGCAGATGACGCGTCTCGGGCGTCTGCGGCGCGTGCACCGTGACGATCCCGGCCCTTCGGCACAGCGAGTCCAGGTCCACCGGCTCGGCGCCCAGGAGCTCCGCCTCCGCCCCCGGCACGTACGGGTCGTGGAGCAGCAGCCGGTATCCCGCGTCGGAAGCGCGCAGGCCGGCCAGGACCCGGCGGCCGATGCGGGAGGCGCCGATGACGCCGATCGTCCGCCCGTCGGCCCCCTGCCGGTCCCGGAACGCGGGCCAGCCTCCTCCGTACGACGCCGCGGCCGCCAGCGAGCCCTTCGCCGCCAAGGCGAGGGCGGCGAGGGTGAAATCGGCGACCGGGCCCGCGTTGGCGTCCGCCGCCGACGAGACGACGATGCCGCGCTCCCATACCGCCGCCGACACCAGCCCCTTCACCGAGCCCGCCGCGTGCACGACCGCTCGTAGCCGCGGGGCGGCGCGCAGCACGTCCTCCGTCAGCGGTGGACACCCCCAGCCCGTGAGGAGGATGTCGGCGCGCGCGAGCGCCTCGCGCGCCTCCGGTGTGGTGAGCGCGCCGGTCAGTACGCCGGGAAGCGGAGCCGCGAGTCGAGCGAGGCGGGTGCGCAGGTCCGGCGGGAGGACCGCCTCGGCCTCGTCCGCCCCCATGGCCGTCACCACCACGGCCCCCGCCCGCTCAGCGCTCACGGGCTGCCCCATGCCCGTACCCCGGCCGGGGAAAACCCGTCGAGCTGCTCTTCGCCCGCCCCCGCGGGCTGAACCGCTAGCCGACCAGGGCCCGGTGGGGCCAGCGGGCGCGGGCCTGTTCCTCGGAGCGCATCAGCGCGTAGGTCGGGAGGCCGTGCTCGGCACCCGTCGTGAGCAGCTCCGGGAGGGCGGGGATCGGGGCGACGGCGGCGACGTCGTCCAGCACGAGCGTGAGTGGTGGGTCGAGCCGACCGGAAGATGACCGTGCGGCCATGCCCCGGCCGTGCTCGACCACGCTCGCGGCGAGTGCGGTCAGCAGAGGCATCGCACCCGGGCGTGCCCGGGGATCCTCAATCGCCTCACCCACCACGTAGAGCGTTCCCCCTTCGGCGACGAATGATTCCCACGCGAGCGAATCGGCTCGATTTGGGTTGCAGGCGTCACGAATGTGGAGGGATGACAGCGAGTTGAGTGCGCGGGAGGTCAACTCCTGTGCCATGTCCTTACGTTCCGGATGGCCTGTGAGCGCGGACTCCAACTCACCGGCGGCGCCGCCCGCCGCCTTGGGATGCGTCCGGAGGATCCGTACGGGCTCGTGGGCCGTGTTCCCCTGTGCCCAGCGGTGCACATGGCGGAACGGCCGGCCGCCCACGGCGGCGGCGTGCAGCCAGCAGCGGAGGAGCGTCTCCGCGGTGTCGGCGGTGGCGGAGTCCAGGGCGCTCAGGGGGCGCACGGGGGCGAGGAGCGCGGTGGCGCGCGCCGCCGCCGTCTCGCGGGTGCCGCAGCCGGCGGTGGGGCTCCAGCGGAGGCGGTCGGGGGTGTCGAGGAGGTGCCCGGGGTCGAAGACGTGGACCGGGCCGAGCTTCGCCCGCGCGTCCTTGGTCTCCGCCCAGAGCCCGGGGTCGGCGGTGGTGACGAGAACCGGCCCGGCCGCTTCGCGTACGAGCCGGGCGGCGACGCCCTGGCGGTCGGCGCCGTAGAGGACACGGGAGGTGACGGCGGACGCGGCAGCGGCCCCGCTGGACGAGGCCGGCGTGCCGCCACCGGCCGCCGTGGGCGCGGTGGGCCGTTCGACGGGCTGCGAGGCCGCTGAGGGCTGCGCGGGCAGGGCGACGGGGGCAAGCGGAAGAGTAGAGGCGGCGGGGGCGTCGGAGGAGGCGCTGAGGGCTGCCGGGGCGCCGACGGTCGTCGCTCCGGACCCGGCGGTACCGCTGCCGACTCCGGCCGCCCCGGCACGTGCCTCGCCGACCCCGACCCCGGCTGTCCCGGCCTCCGTCCCGATCTCCCTGGCCGTCCCGGCGCCACCTGTCCCCCGGTCGCAGGAACGCTCGCTTCCACCCCTGCCGGAGCCTCCGTGGCCGCCGCCGGTGCCTCCGCCTGCGACCCTGTCGCCGTCCGCGCGTTCCGGGCGCGCCGCCCTCCGGCCCGTAGCTCCTCCCTGCGCCGGGCGCGGACCGCCCGCCAGCGGGCCAGTGTGCCGATGACGAACACACCGAACACGATCAGCACCAGCGACTCGCCGATGAGGAGGCCCCAGAAGAGCCCGTACCCCGAAAGGGCGTCGGCCGGGGTGTCCGGCCAGGCGGCGGGCAGGTCGCTCGGTCTCGTCAGCAGGTGCCGCAGGGCCATGGGCGTGCGGGGGAGGCTGACGCCCTCCGGCCAGGAGCCGTGCGCGAAGAGGGCCGCGAGCCCGGTCGTCACCCACACGAGCAGCGTCAGACTCAGCAATAACGCGATCACACCGACCAGCAGGCCGTCCGGAACGCCGCCTTCCGAGCGGCGGCCGTGCGTGGATCCCGGTCCGGCCACGGTCAGGCCACCGTCGACTCGGAGGAACCGTAGGCCTCGTCGGCCAGTTGGGCCTCGATCGCCGCCGAGGCCCGCTCGGCGGCCGCGGCCTCCGCGGCGAGCTCGCGGGCCGGGTCGCCGTCCTCGGTCATGGCGCGGTCGGTGTAGACCAGCGGCCGCTCGGCCTCGGTGATGAGGTGCTTGACGACCTGGACGTTGCCGTTGACGTCCCAGACGGCGATGCCCGGCGTCAGCGTCGGGATGATCTCCACGGCCCAGCGCGGCAGGCCCAGCACCTGGCCCGTGGCGCGCGCCTCGTCGGCCTTCTGGGCGTAGATGGTCCGGGTCGAGGCCATCTTGAGGATCGCGGCCGCCTCCCGGGCCGCCGCGCCGTCCACGACGTCGGAGAGGTGGTGGACGACGGCCACGAACGAGAGGCCGAGCCGGCGCCCGAACTTCAGCAACCGCTGGAAGAGCTGGGCGACGAACGGCGAGTTGATGATGTGCCAGGCCTCCTCGACCAGGAAGATCCGTTTCTTCCGGTCGGGGCGGATCCAGGTGTGCTCCAGCCAGACGCCGACGATCGCCATCAGGATGGGCATGGCGATGGAGTTGCGGTCGATGTGCGAGAGGTCGAAGACGATCAGGGGTGCGTCGAGGTCGATGCCCGCCGTCGTCGGCCCGTCGAACATGCCCCGGAGGTCGCCGTCCACGAGCCGGTCGAGGACCAGCGCGACGTCGAGGCCCCAGGCCCGGACGTCGTCTATGTCGACATTCATCGTCTCCGCGGACTCGGCCTCCGGGTGCCGCAGCTGCTCCACGATGTCGGTCAGCACGGGCTGCCGGTCGCGGATCGAGTCGTTGACGTACGCGTGGGCGACCTTGAGGGCGAAGCCGGCGCGCTCGTCGAGCCCGCGGCCGGTGGCGACCTCGATGATCGTCCGGAGGAGGGCGAGCTGGCCGGTCGTGGTGATCGCCGGGTCGAGCGGGTTGAGCCGGATACCGCCGTGCAGGGCGGCGGCCGGGTCGAGCCGGATGGGGGTTATTCCCAGCTCCTGCGCGATGAGGTTCCACTCGCCGACGCCGTCCTCGCCCTGGGCGTCGAGGACGACGACCTGCCGGTCGCGGAAGCGCAGCTGGCGCAGGACGTACGTCTTCTCCAGCGCCGACTTGCCGTTGCCGGACTCGCCGAGGACGAGCCAGTGCGGGGCCGGGAGCTGCTGTCCGTACAGCTGGAAGGGGTCGTAGATGTACCCCTTGCCGGAGTACACCTCGCGGCCGATGATCACGCCGGAGTCGCCGAGGCCCGGGGCCGCGGTGGGCAGGTAGACGGCCTGCGCCTGACCGGTGGAGGTGCGCACCGGGAGCCGGGTGGTCTCCACCTTCCCGAACAGGAAGCTCGTGAAGGCCTCGGTCACTGTGGCGAGCGGGTCGAGCACGGCGATTGCCCCTATCGTCGGATGCCGGTCGCGAACGGCAGCGTGTTGACGAAGGCCCGGTGGTGCTCGCGGTCGCACCACTCCAGCTTCAGATAGCTCTTGCCGGCCGAGGCTCTTATCGTCCGCTTGTCACGCGCGAGCGCCTCCGGCGAGCGCGAGGACACGGTGATGTACCCGACGAGGTTGACGCCCGCCGCACCGCTGGCGAGGTCCTCGCCGCGCTGGTCGACGCGGGAGTGGTGGGCGACGTCACGGGGGTCGACGACCCGGTTCATCTTGGCGGCGCGGGAGGCGTCCGCGTCGTCGTTCGTCTTCTCGGTGAGCATCCGCTCGATGGCGACGTCGGTCGGCTCCAGGTCCATGCAGACCGCGACCGTCCGGATGACGTCGGGGGTGTGGACGAGCAGGGGCGCGAGGAAGTTGACCCCCACGGGTGTCATCGGCCACTCCTTCACCCACGCGGTGGCGTGACACCAGGGTGCCCGTGTTGACGACTCGCGCGTCTTGGCCTGGAGGTAGGTCGGCTCCATGGCGTCCAGCTCGGCCGGCCACGCGTTGCGCTGGGTCATCGCCTGGATGTGGTCGATGGGGTGGTCCGGGTCGTACATGGAGTGCACCAGGGACGCCAGGCGCCCCTGGCCGAGCGGCTGCCGGACCCGGATGTCGGCCTCGGCGAGCCGGGCGCAGATGTCGGTCAGCTCGCGGGCCATGACGACGGCGAGGCCGCCGTCCCGGTCCAGCCGCCGGCTGCCGCGCTCGTGCCGGGAGGCGCGCGCGATGGCCTGTGCCTCGGAGGCCAGTTCCCGGGTGTAGTGCATGCAGGCGACGAGGTAGGCGCGGTGCTGCTCGGAGGAGGTCGACACCATCGACTGGAGCTGCTCGTACGAGTCCTGGAGCCACTTGGGGGAGTTGACGTTCCCGCGCCGCTCGACGTCCTTGGCGTGCGCGTCGGGGTCGGCGGGCAGCGTGCGGGCCAGTATCTGCAACCGCGTCACATAGCCGTCGCCGTTGGCCACATGCTTGAGCAGCGTCCCGAAGCGGTCGACCAGGGCCTCCTGGTCCTCCGAGTCGCGCAGGCCGACACCCGGCCCCTCGATCTCGATCGCGGCGGTGACCGTGCGGCGGTCGGCGTGCAGCAGCACCGCGATCTCGTCCGGGCCGAACGGCGCGGCCAGCCAGTTGATCCGGCCGATGCCGGGCGGCGGGCCGACATCGAACTCCCGCCCGTCCAGGCGGGTGCCGGCCTCGGCCGCGCCCGAGCGGTACGTCGTACCCCGGCGCAGGGTCCGCTTGTACGTGCGGTTGATCTCAAACCATTTGTAGAAGGTGCGGTGCTTGTACGGCACGTAGACGGCCGCCAGCGCCAGCGTCGGGAACCCGGTGAGGGCGAGGATCCGCAGCGGGAGGATCGGCACCAGGAGGCCGCTCATCATGCCCAGGAACGCTCCGGCGATGATCAGCGCGATCTCGCCGGTCTCCCGGTTCTTGCCGACGACCGCGTTGGGACGAGCGCGGCCGATCAGATATGTACGGCGGGCCGCGATCGGCTGGGACGGTGCCTGAATCGTCAACTCCGCTCACCTCCTGGCGTATTGCTGCGGTTCTGCGCGCGGTTCGCCGAGGCACCGGAGGAGGCGCTTCCGCTGCCGTTCCCCTCCGGGCGGGCGGGCGCGCGGGTGCTGTGGGCGGCGACGCCGCCGGAGACGGAGTTGGCGGGACGGGCCTGCTGGCCGCCGTTGCCACCGCCCCCGGAGCCGCGGGCGCTGTGCGTGGTGATGCCCTGCTTGACCAGGGCGGCGGGCGAGGAGATCACGGCGGCGGCCTGGCGGGACGCCGCGTCCTTGCTCGCACCGCGGGTGCTGACGATCTCGTCGCCGAAGCCGGGGACGAAGCGATAGATCATCGCACTGGCGAAGATGGCGAGAATGATGATGGCGAGCCCGGACACGACCGCGGAGAAGGAGTTGGGCCCCTTCCCGGAGGACAGCGCTCCGGCCAGGCCCAGCACCACCACGATGATCGGCTTGACCAGGATCACCGCGATCATGATGCCCGCCCAGCGGCGGACGTGGCCCCACATGTTCTTGTCGACCAGCCCCGCGTAGACGGCGGTGCCGAGCAGGGCCCCGACGTAGAGCAGGGCGGCCCGGATGACCAGCTCCAGCCACAGGACGCCGGCGGCCAGTACGGAGACGAGGGACACCACGATCAGCATGATCGGGCCGCCGCCGATGCCGTCGCCCTTCTTGAGCGCGTCGGCGAAGCCGCCGAAGAAGGCGTCGTTGTTCGCGTTCGTACCCGCGGAGATCACTTCGGTCACGGCGTCCGTGGCGGACACCAGGGTGTAGAGGATCAGCGGGGTGAACGCGGACGCGAGCACCGTCAGCCACAGGAACCCCACGGCCTCCGTGAACGCCTCGGTGAACGGCACGCCCCGCACGGCCCTCTTGGCCACGGCGAGCAGCCACAGGACGAGCGTGAGGATGGTGGAGGCGGCGAAGACGACGGCGTACTGACGGAGGAAGGTGGCGTTGGTGAAGTCGACGTTGCCGGTGGCCTGTACGGCCTCGGAGAGCTTCCGGATGATCCAGGAGGCGGCGTCGGCGCATCCCTTACCGAGGGAGGCCAGGGGGTCGAGGGGGGTTTGGGCGTCGGGGGCGGTGGGGGTGCTGTCTGTGGTCTTCTTGTCGTCGCCCTTGCCCTCGCAGTAACTCTTGGCCAGGCCCACGATGAGGTCGCAGGCGTTGGTGCCCTTACTGGGCACGTTGGACGCGGGGTTGCTGCTGCTCGGTGACGGTGTCGGGGAAGGAGTCGGACTCGGGGCGGCTGCCGCCCGTGAGGCCAGGGCCAGCACGGCTACCTGGAGCGAGACGAGTGCCGCTGAGAGCGAGAGGCCACGGCGACGGCGGCTACCTGGCATAAGTGAACCCTCCGTATCCGCTGACCGCGTTGTTGATCTCGTCGGCGGTCGACGCCTGTACGTCACCGCCGACAGGTGCCGGACCCTGCTTCTGGCTTGAGGACGAGACCTTCCAGTCGTTGTCCACCCAGCGGAGCTTCTGCGTGAGGGTGAACCACGTCTGGGTGACGGGCCTGGTCGACCCCTCCCCGGCGAGCCCCACCAGACCCGTGCACCACACCTCGACCGTGGCCTCGTCGTCCTTGTACGCGGTGGTCTTGGAACCCACAGGCACGGTGCGCGAGATGAAGGTCTGGCCCTTCGGAGCCGTCCCGTCGGGCTTGAGTCCGAGATTCTTGAAGAACCCCTCGGTGTAGGCCTTGTCCAGTTCCTTCTCAAGGGCGGGCGCGGTGTCGGGGGTGTGGACGGCGCTCACGATCGCGTGACGGCTGTCCGCTTTGAACATCCCGTCACCCCCCAGCGCCACCGCGAAGTTCGCCGCCGCCGACTGCGCCCCCTGCTCCGTGTGGGCGAAACCCGAGGCGATTCCGGCGGTCTTGCCGCCGACCGGCTTGGTGCCGGTAGGCCCCGTCGGCTGCGCACTCGCCGTTCTCCCGCCGCCCTTCTCCGACTCGTCCGAAGCGGAATCCCCGCCACCTCTGTTCGCGAACGCGATCGCCGCGATGAGGAGGACCACGACTCCCACGACCGTCACCAGATTCCGGCTGGACAGCCCCGTACGCCCGCCCCCGCGGCCGCCGCGCCCCCCGCGCCGGGCCGGCGCGTACGGGTCGCCCTCGCCCTCCGGGAGGCGGGTGCGCGTCAGGTGACGGTCGCCGTAGTCGCGGTAGTCACCGCCTGACCGGCCGGAGTCCTGGCCGTTGCCGCCGTAGCCGTCGTCGCCGAGGCTCATCGCCCGCACGTCCCCTCATACGTCGTCGCGTCTGTGGCACCCGCATATGACGGTAGCGGCGGGAAGGGAATCCGGGGGGAGGAGTACGAGGGGGTGTGAGGGGGCATCAGGTGGCAGCCTCGGTGCGGGGGGACTCGGGGACGAGAGGGTCTGCGCGGGGACGATGCGCGGGTGGAGCGGGCGGAACGCGGAGCGGAGGAGCGGTCGGGAGGGGGCGCGCGGCCGGCCGGGGCCGGTGGGCGGTCCTCGGTCGGTGCGGGTCAGACGGCCATGCCGTAGACGATGGTGAAGAGCGTGCCCAGCGAGCCGATGATGAAGACTCCGGTCAGACCGGCCACGATCAGGCCCTTGCCCTGCTCCGCGCTGAATGTGTCACGCAGCGCCGTCGCGCCGATCCGCTGCTTCGCCGCGCCCCAGATCGCGATGGCGAGGCAGAGCAGGATGGCCACGGCCATCACGACCTCGACCATGATCCGGGCCTCTTGGCCGAGATTGCCGAACGGCCCCCAGTTGGGGGCGATTCCACCGATGATGGTGTTGATGTCACCTTTTCCAGCCGCCAGAATCATTTGTAACTCACCGCCCCTTTATGGGTAGTTGTGTCACGCCCCTGCCGCGCGGCAAAGGTCGGGACCTATCTTCGCCGACGAAGCCGCCTCAGCATGTCGACTTGGCGTCATTTTTTGGCGGAACCCGTACGCATCGGGGTCGCTACCGGTCTGACCTGCGACGCGAGGCGTTGTCAGTGCGGAGTCCTATGGTGACTCTGTGTATCACGCGGGTGGACGCCGAGCAATGAGTGAGGGGTGGGGAGGGCGCGGGGATGTTCAAACGACTATGTGTTCGGTCGGTACGCTGGGGCCTGCGCCGCCCGGGAGACCACCGGGCCTCGTGGCTCTGGGGCCGTGTGGGGCGCGTCGGGGGCGTCGAGATCAAGGGTGATGCGGGTGCTGGTTGCCGATCGGTACCGGCTGGGGGAGCTTCTCGGCCGCGGCGGCATGGGCGAAGTCTGGCAGGCGCGGGACGAGGTGCTGGGCCGTCAGGTGGCGGTGAAGCTCCTCCTGGACGGCGACGGCGACGAGTCCGCGGCCGGCCGATTCCGGCTGGAGGCCCAGACCGCGGCCCGGCTGAATCACCCTCAGGTGGTCGCGGTCTACGACTTCGGCGCGTGGGACGGGCGCTTCTATCTGGTCATGGAGCTGGTCCGGGGTCCGAGCCTGGCGCAGGAGCTGTCCTCGCGCGGCCCCCTCGACCCGGCCCGCGTCGCCACCATCGCCGCGCAGGCCGCTTCCGGCCTGGCGGCGGCCCACCGGCAGGGTGTGGTGCACCGGGACGTCAAGCCCGGGAACCTGATGCTGGACGCCGACGGCACACTGAAGATCGGCGACTTCGGGATCGCCCGCTTCGTCGACGAGACCTCGGCCAATCTGACCCGGGTGGGCCAGATCGTCGGCACCAGCACCTACCTCGCCCCGGAGCGGGCCCTCGGCCGGCCGGCGGGCCCCGCCTCCGACGTCTACGCCCTGGGGTGCGTGCTCTATCAGCTCCTGGCCGGCCGGCCGCCCTTCTGGGCGGACAGTCCGACCGCGCTGCTCTACCTCCACGTCGACGCGGAGCCGGTGCCTCCGCGTACGCACCGGGCGGACCTGCCGCCCGCCTTCGAGACCTATCTGCTGCGGATGCTGGCCAAGCAGCCGGAGGCGCGGCCCTCGGCGGAGGAGGTCGCGGACTGGTTCGCGGGAGCCTCCTGGCGGGAAGCGCCGCGGCCGCCCGTGCCGGGCCCGCTGTCCTCGGCGGTGCCCCCGCCCTCGACGTCGCCCTCCCCTGCGCGGGTGCCCATGCCGCCCTCCGCGGCCCCGTGGCCGCCCGGCCCCGCGACGCCCCCCGGCTTCGCCCCGGCGCCCCCCGGCTTCGCCCCGGCGCCGGGCCCCGGTCCGTCGTCCACCGCTTCGTTCCCGGTGGCACCTCCCGGCCCCGTGCCCCCGCCTCCCTCGCGCCGTAAGGGCGGCGGCGGTCGTACGGGCGCGCGGCGTCCGAAGGTGCTGTTGAGCGTGGCCGCCGGTGCGGTGGCGTTCGTCGCGGCGACGCTGTTCGGCGCGTCGGTGTTCGGTGCCGGTGGCACCGGCACCGGGGGCGGGAGCCCCGAGGCGCAGCCGTCGGAGTCGGCCGTGGACCGTGGTGGGGACCTTCCCGCGCCCGGTCCCGACCCGGAGTCCCATCGGGTGGTGCCGGCGGAGGCGTCGGGGGCACCGGAGTCGCCCCGGGCGTCGCGTTCGCCGAAGTCGAAGCCGAAGTCCAGGCCGAAGGGGGAGAAGTCCAAGGACGCGTCCAAGGAGGCGGAGCGGTCCAAGGACGGGGACAAGAGGGACGGGGACAAAAAGGACGGCGACCGTAAGGACCCGGACAAGGGCGAGAAGGACGACAGGGGTGACAGGGACGACGACTGAGTCGTCGTCCCGGCGGGGCTAGTCGATTCCCTCCACGAAGTGGTCGAACTCGCCCGCTTTCACGCCCAGTACGAACGCGTCCCACTTCGTCTCGGTCGTCACCACGACCTTCTCCGGCTTGTGGTTCTCACGGATGTAGACGTTGCCGTCCCCGCCGAAGGCGATCTCCAGGTACTCCGTCTCGTCGCCGTCCTTCGCCGGAATCCATTCGAGCTCGTTCACGTTCATGGTCCCCCCTCGCGGGTCTGCTCATGGGATCTGCGGCACGGGCGTCCGTGCCCGCGCCCACGATAGAGGAGCGGTCGCGGCGGCGGACGTTGACGGATCGACAGGTGGCCGTGAATCGCGGATATGCGGCGGGCTCGTGGGGGAGTATTGCGGGGTGCGGAAGCTCTGGGTGGGCGTGGGTGTCGGGATCGGGATGTGCCTGTGTTTCATCGGGCTGCTCGTCGTCGGCGTGTACTCGGCCGCGGGGAATCTGTTCGGCGAAAACGGAAGCGGGCGTTCCGTGGGGCTCGCGGAAGGCGCGGTGCCCGCGCAGTTCCAGCAGCTCGTGCGGGACTGGGGGAATCTCTGCCCCGCGCTCAACCCCGCGATCCTGGCCGCGCAGATCTACTCGGAGAGCGCCTGGAACCCCAAGGCCGTGAGCCCGGCGGACGCCCGTGGGATAGCGCAGTTCATCCCCGCCACCTGGGATTCGCACGCCATCGACGCCAACAAGGACGGCAAGCGCGACATCTGGGATCCGCAGGACGCCATCCCCTCGGCGGCGGTGTACGACTGCGCGCTGGCCAAGGACGTCAAGGGCGTGCCCGGTGACCTGGCCGACAACATGCTCGCGTCGTACAACGCCGGTCCGTACGCCGTCATCCAGCACCGCGGGGTGCCGCCCTACAGCGAGACCCGGGGCTATGTGAAGGCCATCCGCACCCTGGAGAAGAGCTTCGCGCGGCCGGTCGGCCGGGTGGCGCCCTCGCAGCAGGCGGCCGGGGCGATCTACTACGCCCAGGAGAAGCTCAACACGCCCTACCTCTGGGGCGGCGACGGAACGGCCGAGGACGGCGGCCGGTTCGACTGCTCGGGGCTGACCAAGGCCGCGTACGCCTCCGTGGGCATCGAGCTGCCCCGGGTCGCCAACGACCAGTGGAACGCCGGCGCGCACCCCCGGCGGGACGAGCTGCTCCCCGGGGACCTGGTGTTCTTCGCCTACGACCTGAAGGATCCGCGCAGCATCCACCACGTGGGGCTGTACGTGGGCGGCGGGTACATGATCAACGCTCCGTACACGGGGGCCGTCATCCGTTTCGACAAGATCGACTCACCGGACTACATCGGGGCGACCCGGGTCACCCAGGACGGTGCGAAAGCCCTGGCCGGCGGCAAGGCGGCCTGAGCCGTAGCGCCGACCCTGAGCTGCGACGACGGGTCACCCTTCGATAACGTCCGGGTGATCATTGAGTGGAAAGTGGAACGCCCGGCCGGAGTGGGGCGTTCCATGGAAGTGGGAAAACGGCGTCGCTACACGGGCGCGAAGACCACGGGGGTCGGCAGCTGGACGTAGCAACAGGCGACAGATAAGGGGCCACGACACATGGCTGGACTCGCGGTGGGTTATCCCATGTCGGAGGCCAGGGGCGGGTCCAACCCCGACACCAGCACGCTGTACGACATCAACGGCATCGCCAAGGCCGCCCCCAACTGGCTCGACCGCCTCGTCGAGTTCATCGGCGAGTACGGGATCGTCCTCGGACTCGGCGTGCTGATGCTCTTCGCCTGGTGGAGCGTGCGCAAGCGCGAGGACGCTCCGGCGGCCGTCGCCGCGCTGTGCTGGGCGCCGCTCGCCGCCGGGATCGCGCTGCTCGTCAACATCCCGATCCGAGGCTTCGTCAAGCGCCCCCGCCCGTTCCTCGATCACTCCGGCCTCGAGGTCCTGGTCAAGGGCAAGACCGACTACTCCTTCGTCAGCGACCACGCGACGCTGACCATGGCGCTCGGCGTGGGGCTCTTCGTCGCCCACCGCAAGTACGGCCTGATCGGGATCGCCCTCGCGTTCCTGGAGGGCTTCTGCCGGGTCTACATGGGCGTCCACTACCCCACGGACGTCATCGGCGGCCTCGCCCTCGGCACCGCCGTCGCCCTGCTGCTGGCGCCCCTCGCGATGATGCTGCTGACCCCGCTCGCCCGGCGCGTGGCGGGCACCCGCGCGGGCCGGCTCGTACGGTCGGACCGGGCCGTCCCGCCCGTCGTGGCCGCCGCCGGGCCCACCGGCCGGGGTCTCCCCGAGCAGCCGCTGCACCGGAACAACGACCTCGCCGCCTGACGGGCGGCCGGAGCGGCGGGGTCCGTGCCGGCCCGCCGCCCGGTTCCGCCGGGCGAGGCCACGGCGCGCGAGGCCCCGTCCCGGCCCCTCAAGGGCTCACAGAGCCTGCGGGAAGTCGAAGAGGCGGTTCGGGTCGTACCGCCCCTTCAGCTTCGTCAGACGGCCCTCGGCGTCCCCGTAGTAAGCCTTCCGCCAGTCCTTCAGGCCGGGGTCGGCGTAGTTCTGGTACGCCGCGCCCGACGCGTAGCGGCGCATCGCCGCGTGCGTGCCGTCCAGCCAGGACATCTGCGCCGCCCCGGAGCCGCCCGCCGCCCAGGACGTCAGGTACTGGGCGAGGAAGCGGGAGCGGCGGTGCACGAAGGCGGTCTCCAGGGGCTTGACGCGGTTGACCGCGCCGCCCAGCGCCGTCAGCTGGATCGCGGCGCCACCGCTGCCGCCTTTCTTGCTGAAACGTTCCATCTGGTCGGTCAGAGCGCGGTTCCCCGCCGCGCCCACCGGACGGTCGTAGAAGTCGGAGCGTGCCGCGTAGGTCTCCCGCTTCAGGGCGCCCGCGGACTCGCGGCCGGGCGTACCGCCCGGCAGATGGCATTGGGTGGTGGTCTTCTCGCCGCATCCCGCGTAGCCGCGGACCATCTCCAGGTGGGTCCGGCGGCGCAGCCGCACCCCGTTCGAGGCGCCGCCCACCTTGCCGACGAGCTGGTCGAGGCTGTTCGCCAGGTCGCCGTACGTGCCGAGCGAGTACGCCGAGACGGACACGCGCGGCGTGCCGCCGGCGGCGGCCGACAGGTCGCAGGACGACCAGATCTCGTCCGGGCGGCCCGGCCCCCACTCCTGCCAGACGCGCAGCACGTCGGCCGCCCGGGACCAGGGCCAGGAGACGTATCCGGCGACGCCGTCCGCGGCCTCGTGGGTGCGGAAGCGGAGTTCGGTCACGACGCCGAAGTTGCCGTTGCCCGCGCCGCGCAGGGCCCAGAAGAGATCGGCGGAACGGTTCGCGTCGCAGTCGACGGTCCTGCCGTCCGCCGTGACGACCGTGGCACCGGTGAGGCTGTCGCAGGTCAGGCCGTACGCGCGGGAGGTGACGCCGTGGCCGCCGCCGAGGGCGAGCCCGGAGACGCCGACGGTCGGGCAGGAGCCCGCCGGTATGGTCACACCGCGCGCGGCGAGGGCGGTGTACACGTCGATGAGCTTGGCGCCGGCCCCGACGACGGCCGTGCCTGCGGGCGGCGTACGGACCGTCCTGAGCCGGGAGACGTCGATGACGAGCCGGTCCGTACCGCTCGACCAACCGGCATAGCTGTGACCACCGTTACGTATGGATATCCGGGTGGTGTGGCGGCGGGCGAAGGCGAGGCACTCGGCTATGTCGTGGGTGTTGTCCACATAGGCGACGGCGGCTGGGCGCAGCCCGTCGAAGCGGGTGTTGTAGAGCTGGCGGGCCGTGGCGTAGTCCGCGTCGCCGGGGCGGACCAGGCCGCCGGCCAGGCCCTTGCCGAGTGCCGTCCAGTCCGCGGCGACCGCCTTGGTGCGCGGGACGGCCCTGCCGCTCGCGACCGGCACCCGGCCGGAGGGGCCGGACGGCGAGGCGTAGCCCGTGCTGTCACCGCAGGCGGCCGCCCAGACGCCGGCCGCGGCCAGGCCCGTACCGGCGGCCAGGAGGTGCCGGCGGTCCATGCCGCCGCCCCTCGCCTTCCTGAGGACGCCGCCCGGGACTCTGCCCGGTGGGCCCTCCGCGCCGCCCGTCGCCCGCTCCACGCGCCCGCCCCTGGCCATGCCGCCCCGCCACCCCACCGCTGTCCGTCGTTCGACCGCCTAGACAGATGGTGTACCCACGGAACCGGTTCCCTCACGTGCGGCGCCGGCGCCGGCGTGCGCCGCGGCGTCGTCGCGGGCGAGGGAGCGGGCCCGGCGGGCCGGGCCGCGCCAGCCGCACGTACAGCGGGCGCTACAGAAGGAGCCCGTCTCGGTGGTGCTCACGGAGTGGGCCGGGGTGAGGCTCGCGGTGGCTGTGTCGGACACGCCATCACCGTACCGGGCCGTGACGGCCGCCCCGGAGTGGTCGTTGACAGTAACGGGTTCCACAGGTGGTGGCAGCGGTGGCAGGGGGCTGACGGACATGGTGGTGCGGCGGCACGGACACAGGGGCGCGGTCGTCGCCAACGCGGTGGCGGGCGGGCTGGCCCTCGGGCTGCTGCTCTCCGGCTGCGCGGCCCAGGACCCCGTCGTCCCTGATGGCAGCGGGTTGCGGGAGGACCTGAAGAGCCTGAGCAGCCAGGCCCGCCCCGCGGGCGACGAGACCGATCCGCGCCGGGCGCGCGAGGCCCTGTCCCGCGCCGCCCGCGTGCTCGCGGGCGCCGGGGGCGCGAAGGTGCGCACGTCCATGGAGACGGTCAGCGGCGGCACCCGGCTCACCATCCACGGCCGCGGGCTCTACGACTTCTCCCGGCCGGCCGGGCAGTTGACGGTGCTGGTGCCCGAGGACGCCGCGGGCGCCGCCGAACACCGCCCGATCACCGAGGTCTTCACCCCCGGCAGGCTCTTCATGAAGAACCGCGGCGCCGGGGTCCCCGGGGACAGCTGGGTGCGGCTCGCCACGGCCTCGCTCGCCGACGGCAACCTCCTCACGAACGGCGCCACCGACCCGCTCGCGGCGGCCGAACTGCTCGGTGGTGCCCGGGAGGTGACATACATGCGGGACGAGCGGGTAGGCGGCGTCCGGGTGCGGCACTATTGGGGGACGATCGACCTCGGCAGAGCCGCCCGCGCGGCACCCGAGCGGGACCGCGAACCGTTGACCGTAGCGGCGAAAGGGTTCTCCAACGGCACAGTGGCGTTCGACGCCTACCTCGACGACCAGGGCCGCCCGCGGAGGGTGAGCCACCGCTTCAGCGTCGACGGCCGCGGGCGCGCCTCTTCCGCCTCACCGGTGGCCTCGGCGCCGCCGATGACCGTGGTCTCGACCGTCGAACTCTACGACTTCGGCACCCCGGTGCGGGTGGCCCTTCCCGCTCCCGCCGATATCTATGCGGGGACGGTGGGTTCGCCGCGGAAATAACGCGGCAGGGCGTAGTTGGCCATGGAAATGGTCCTTCTGTGCCATGCGCGCCATGTGTACCGATCACTACGCTGGTGAATCGGAGAGCGACCCCCTGACGGGGGGTGGAACAAGGGCCTGGAGGGCCTGAGCAGGCAAGAGCGGAAGACCTGGGCAGACCTGAGCAGAGCCGAGGAGGTGAATCACGTGGTTTCGCGACGCGGTTCGTCGGGCGGGCCGGATCCCGTGGCCCTCATCGAGATCGATCTCTACGGTGATCTGATGATCGCGGCGTCCAGTGCGGATGAGGATCGGCTGAGTCCGGATCGGATCGACGAGGTGCTCAGGGTTGTGCCGCGGGGGGAGTCCTCGGGGGACGGGTGCGGTGGCGGGGACGGGGGCTGAGGTGGTGGGCCCTGCGGGGCTTTCTCCCCTACCCGCCCCTTCCCGATCCCGGGGGCTCCGCCCCCGGACCCCCGGTCCTCAAACGCCGGACGGGCTGGATTGCCCGCTCTCCGGCCTTCGGGTGCGGCCGGGACAACTTGACCGTCCGGCCGCGCCGCCGTCACGTCCGCAGCAGCCTCGCGATCGCCGCCGTCGCCTCCGCGACCTTCGCGTCGATCTCGGCGCCGCCCTTGAGGGCCGCGTCCGCCACGCAGTGCCGTAGGTGCTGCTCCAGGAGCTGGAGGGCGAAGGACTGGAGGGCCTTCGTGCTCGCCGAGACCTGGGTGAGTATGTCGATGCAGTAGACGTCTTCCTCGACCATGCGCTGGAGGCCGCGGATCTGGCCCTCGATCCGGCGCAGGCGCTTGAGGTGCTGGTCCTTCTGGGCGCTGTAGCCGTGCGGGCCGTGCGCGGGCGCGGTGGCGGCGCCTGCCGGGGCCGGTGCGGCGCCGTGGCAGGACGGCGCGGCCGGCTCGGTGGTGCCGCCGCTCACGTCGGCTTCCGTCGTCATGCCGTCCGTCATGGCGTCCTCCGTCATTCCACCGCGCGGCCTTCGGCGCTCCGCGGGTCGGGGAGTTTTGCGCCCCTGTCGGGCGTATACCCCACTCGTATACCCCCGCTGGGTATATGGTACAGAAATTCGCCGCCGGAGGCGGTACCTGCCTTGGTGAGCACTCTGCCCGATGGGCGACACTGAGGGAATGCCAGTTAGCTGTGGCCCGATGATGCGCCTAGCATCAACGAGACCGAATCCGCTGCACCCCGAGGATCCCACGTGCGTTTTCGTCTGACCCCCAGGGAGACGAGCTTCTACGACATGTTCGCCGCCTCCGCGGACAACATCGTCACGGGCTCCAAGCTCCTGATGGAACTGCTCGGAGCGGACACGTCCGCCCGAGCCGAGATCGCCGAGCGGATGCGGGCAGCGGAGCACGCGGGGGACGACGCGACGCACGCAATCTTCCACCAGCTGAACTCCTCCTTC
Source organism: Streptomyces albireticuli (assembly GCF_002192455.1). Taxonomy (NCBI): domain Bacteria; kingdom Bacillati; phylum Actinomycetota; class Actinomycetes; order Kitasatosporales; family Streptomycetaceae; genus Streptomyces; species Streptomyces albireticuli. Next base: position 3,444,187 of record NZ_CP021744.1, on the reverse strand, counting down.
ATCACGCCGTTCGACCGCGAGGACATCTACACCCTCGCCGGCTCGCTCGACGACATCATGGACTTCATGGAGGAGGCCGTCGACCTGGTCGTGCTGTACCAGATCGAGGAGCTTCCGAAGGGCGTCGAGCAGCAGATCGAGGTCCTCGCCCGGGCCGCCGAGCTGACCGCCGAGGCCATGCCGAACCTCCGGACCATGACCAACCTCACGGAGTACTGGATCGAGGTGAACCGTCTGGAGAACCAGGCGGACCAGATCCACCGCAAGCTCCTCGCCCAGCTCTTCAACGGCAAGTACGACGCCATCGAGGTGCTGAAGCTCAAGCAGATCGTCGACGTGCTGGAGGAGGCCGCCGACGCGTTCGAGCATGTCGCGAACACGGTCGAGACCATCGCGGTCAAGGAGTCCTGACCCCCGGTGGACACGTTTGCGCTTGTCGTGACCATCGCGGTCGCGCTCGGATTCACATATACGAACGGTTTCCACGATTCCGCGAACGCCATCGCGACCTCGGTCTCCACGCGGGCGCTGACCCCGCGCGCGGCCCTCGCGATGGCGGCGGTGATGAACCTCGCGGGTGCCTTCCTCGGCAGCGGGGTCGCCAAGACCGTCAGCAAGGGCCTGATCGAGACGCCGGTGGGCGACAAGGGGATGGGCATCCTCTTCGCCGCGCTGATCGGCGCGATCGCCTGGAACATGATCACCTGGTACTTCGGCCTTCCGTCGTCCTCCTCGCACGCCCTGTTCGGCGGCATGGTGGGCGCGGCGCTCGCGGGCGGTACGACCGTCATCTGGTCGGGCGTCGTCGAGAAGGTCGTCATCCCGATGTTCCTCTCGCCGTTCGTCGGCCTGATCATCGGCTATCTGGTGATGGTCGTGATCATGTGGATGTTCCGGAAGGCCAACCCGCACAAGGCGAAGCGCGGCTTCCGGATCGCCCAGACCGTCTCCGCGGCGGGCATGGCGCTCGGCCACGGTCTCCAGGACGCGCAGAAGACCATGGGCATCGTGGTGATGGCCCTGGTCATCGGTGATGTGCAGTCCATGGACGACGCGATCCCGCTCTGGGTCAAGCTGTCCTGCGCGATCACGCTCTCGCTCGGTACGTACGCGGGTGGCTGGCGGATCATGCGGACGCTCGGCCGCCGGATCATCGAGCTGGACCCGCCGCAGGGCTTCGCGGCCGAGACGACCGCCGCCTCGGTGATGTACACGGCGTCGTTCATGTTCCACGCGCCGATCTCGACCACGCACGTCATCACGTCCGCGATCATGGGCGTGGGCTCCACGAAGGGTTCGCGCGCCGTCCGCTGGGGCGTCGCCAAGAACATCGTGATGGGCTGGTTCATCACCATGCCGGCCGCGGCCGTCGTCGCCGCGTTCAGCTATTGGATCGTGAATCTCGCGTTCGGCTAGCGGTCGCGGGAGTACGAGAAGCGGACGGGCCCGCCCCCTGGTGGTCACAGGGGGCGGGCCCTTCGCCTTGCGGCGGCACCGCCATGCAGCGCCGCAAGGCGGCTCTCGGCGGGCTCAGCCGAAGCGGCCCGAGATGTAGTCCTCCGTGGCCTGCACCGACGGGTTGGAGAAGATCCGCTCCGTGTCGTCGATCTCGACCAGCTTGCCCGGCTGGCCGACGCCCGCGAGGTTGAAGAAGGCCGTACGGTCCGACACGCGCGCGGCCTGCTGCATGTTGTGCGTGACGATCACGATCGTGAAGCGCTCCTTGAGCTCGCCGATCAGGTCCTCGATGGCGAGGGTGGAGATCGGGTCGAGCGCCGAGCAGGGCTCGTCCATCAGCAGGACCTGGGGCTCCACGGCGATCGCCCGCGCGATGCACAGGCGCTGCTGCTGGCCGCCGGAGAGGCCCGCTCCCGGCTTGTTCAGCCGGTCCTTGACCTCCTTCCAGAGGTTGGCGCCCTGGAGGGACCGCTCCACGATCGCGTCCATCTCGGACTTGCGGACGCGGTCGCCGTTGAGCCGGATGCCCGCGGCCACGTTCTCGTAGATGGACATGGTCGGGAACGGGTTCGGGCGCTGGAAGACCATGCCGACCGTGCGGCGCACGGAGACCGGGTCGACGCCGGCGCCGTAGAGGTTCTCGTCGTCCAGCATCACCTTGCCCTCCACGCGGCCGCCGGGGGTGACCTCGTGCATCCGGTTCAGGGTGCGCAGGAAGGTGGACTTTCCGCAGCCGGACGGGCCGATGAAGGCCGTCACGGAGCGGGGCTCGACGGTCATCGAGATGTCGTCGATGGCCTTGTGGGCGCCGTAGAACGCGGAGAGGCCGCTGACGTCGATTCGCTTGGCCATGGGGATCACTTCTGCTTTCTGCTATCGCTGTCAGCGATGGGTCTTCGGGGCCTTCCAGCGGGCGATGCCGCGGGCCACCAGGTTGAGGATCATCACGAAGGCGATGAGGACGAGGGCCGCCGCCCAGGCGCGGTCGTAGCTGGCGTCGTTGCCGGCCGCCCACTGCTCGTAGATGTAGTACGGCAGCGAGGACTGGGCTCCGTCGAAGGGGTTGTTGTTGATCAGCTGGGAGCCGAAGACCAGCAGCACGATCGGGGCGGACTCACCGGCGATGCGGGCGACCGCGAGCATCACACCGGTGGCGATGCCGCCGATGGCGGTGGGCAGGACGACCTTGAGGATCGTGCGCCACTTGGGCACGCCGAGGGCCAGCGAGGCCTCGCGCAGCTCGTTCGGTACGAGCTTGAGCATCTCCTCGGTGGAGCGGACGACGACGGGCATCATCAGGATCGCCAGGGCCATCGACCCGGCGAAGCCGGAGTAGCCGAAGTCCAGCATCAGGATCCAGAAGCTGAGGATGAACAGACCGGCGACGATCGACGGGATGCCCGTCATGACGTCGACGAAGAAGGTGACCGCCTTGGCGAGCCGGCCGCGGCCGTACTCCACCAGGTAGACGGCGGTCAGCAGGCCGATCGGGGCCGCGATGGCGGTGGCGATGCCGACCTGCTCCAGGGTGCCGATGATCGCGTGGTAGACGCCGCCGCCGGGCTGGATGGTCAGCACGCCGGCCATGGAGTGCGTGAGGAAGTTGCCGTCGAGCACCTTGCTGCCGCGCGAGACCGTCTCCCAACCGAGGGAGACCAGCGGGATCACGGCGAGGACGAAGCAGACCCAGACCAGGCTGGTGGCCAGCCGGTCCTTGGCCTGCCGGCGGCCCTCGACGCGGGTCGCGAGGGCGTACATCCCGGCGACGAAGAGGAGGACGGCGATCAGGCCCCACTGGATGCGGCTGTGCAGCCCGGCGCCCAGGCCGATGCCCACGCCCACGGCCACCGAGGCGGCGGCGAGGGCGGCCGGGGTCCAGCGGGGGAGGCGCGGCTGGCGCAGGGGCCGGGAGGCGCCCGGGACGTCGTCGGCGACCAGCGGCTCGTTCATGGTCACTCCGCTCATGCCGTGTACTCCTTGCGGCGCGCGATGATCAGGCGGGCGGCGCCGTTGACCAGCAGGGTGAGGACGAAGAGCACCAGACCGGAGGCGATCAGGGCGTCCTTGCCGATCTCACCGGACTCCTTGAAGCTGCTGGCGATGTTCTGCGCAAACGTTCCGCCGCCGGGGTCCAGCAGGCTCTTGCCGATCTCGAAGCTGGGGGAGAGGACCGTCGCGACGGCCATGGTCTCGCCGAGCGCGCGGCCGAGGCCCAGCATCGAGGCGCTGATGACACCGGAACGGCCGAACGGGAGGACGGCCATCCGGATGACTTCCCAGCGGGTCGCGCCGAGCGCGAGCGCGGCCTCCTCGTTCATCTTCGGGGTCTGGAGGAAGACCTCGCGGCTGACGCTGGTGACGATCGGCAGGATCATGATCGCCAGCAGGATGCCGATGGTGAAGAGGGAGCGGGCGGCGCCGTCGTGGTACGCGAAGATCCCGGTCCAGCCGAGGTAGTCGTCGAGCCAGCTGTAGAGGCCGCCGAGGTGGGGCACCAGGAAGAGGGCGCCCCAGAGGCCGTAGACGATGGACGGCACGGCGGCGAGCAGGTCGATCACGTAGGACAGCGGGGTGGCCAGCCGGCGGGGCGCGTAGTGCGAGATGAAGAGCGCGATGCCGATGGCGACCGGGACCGCGATGAGCATCGCGATGACCGAGCTGACCACGGTGCCGAAGGCCAGGACGGCTATGCCGAAGACCGGCGGGGTGCCGTTGGCGGTCCACTCGAAGGTGGTGAAGAAGTTGCCTTCGTTCTTCGAGAGGGCGCTGGTGGCCCGGACGGTGAGGAAGACCGCGATCGCGGCCATGATCACCAGGAGCAGGATGCCGGAGCCCCGGGAGAAGGCGAGGAAGATGCGGTCACCCGGTCGGGTGGCCGACTTCGTCCGGGCCGCGGTGGCGGGCCCGCCGGCCGGTGGCGGTGGTGAGTCTGCGGTGGCTGAGGATATTTCCATGGGTTTCTCCGGTCTGCGGGGCCGGCTCGCGGATGAGCGCGGCCCCTGGCGCGGCGGTGCACCGGACGGTGCGGCCGGGACCCGGTCCGGGTCCCGGCCGCACACGGGTCAGGCGAGGCTCGCGACGGCCTCGCGGACCTTCGTCGCGATCTCGGCGGGCAGCGGGGCGTAGCCGAGGTCCTTGAGGACGGACTGGCCGTCCTCGCTCGCGATGTAGGTCAGGAAGGACTTGGTGGCGGGCAGGGTCTCGGCCTTGTTGCCCTTGTCGCCGACGACCTCGTACGTCACCAGGGTGATCGGGTAGGCGCCCTCGGCCTTGGTGGCGTAGTTGAGCTTGAGCGCGAGGTCCTTGCCGGTGCCGGTGATCTTGGCCTCGGCGATCGCCTTGGAGGCGTTGTCCGAGGTGGCCTCGACCGGGGCGCTGGCGCCGGTGTTCAGCTTGACCGTGTCGATCTTGTTGGCGGTGGCGTAGGAGAGCTCGAAGTAGGAGATGGCGCCGTCGGTCTGCTTGACCTGCGAGGACACACCGGCCGAGCCGTCGGCGGACTGGCCGCCCTTGGGCTTCCAGGCCTTGGCGGGCTCGTACGGCCAGGACTTGTCGGCGGCGGCCTTGAGGTACTTGGTGAAGTTGTCCGTGGTGCCCGACTCGTCCGAGCGGTGGAACGCCTGGATCTTGAGGTCGGGGAGCTTGGCGTCCTTGTTGAGCTTGGCGATCGCCGGGTCGTTCCACTTGTCGATCTTGTTGTCGAAGATCTTGGCGAGCGTGTCCGCGTCCAGGACCAGGTCCTTCACGCCGGGGACCTTGTAACCCACGGCGATGGGGCCGCCGACCAGGGGCAGGTTGATGCCCTGACCGCCCTTGACGACCTCCTTGGACTTGGTGACCTCCTCCGGCTTGAGCGCGGAGTCGGAGCCGGCGAAGGCGGTCTTGCCCTGGAGGAACTCCTGGATGCCCGCGCCCGAACCGGTGGGCTTGTAGTTGATCTGGATGTCCTTGCAGGCCGCCATGAAGTTCTTGACCCACAGGTCCATGGCGTTCTTCTGCGCGGACGAGCCCGAGGCCAGCAGCTGGCCCTTGCCCTCGCACTTGATGTTGCCGGCGGCCTTGGTGGAGCCACCGCCGGTGGAGCCGCCGCCGCTGTTGTCGTCCGAGCCGCACGCCGTGAGGACCAGGGCGCCGGAGACGGCGATGGCGCCGAAGGCGACGGCGCGGAGCCGGTTCTTGCGCTGAAGCTTCACTTTCGGGTGTTCCTTCCGGGAGCCGCCGCTGGGGCGGCGTGCGAGAGGTGGGTGGTGCTCATGTTGCTCTGGTCGTGCCACGAGGGTGAGGGCCGTTCGGACGGTGGGGCTCACACCTTCTAGCCCCGAAATTAGGCAGAACAGGTGAAGCGGTCGAAGGGTGAGAGTGAACGGAGGGTGAACCTCACCCGTCAGGGTGGTGGCCCGGCGGAAAGGCCGATTTCCCCACCGAGTGTGACGCAGATCTCTGTCGGTTTCCGGGTGGCCATGGCAGCATCCGTGTCTCACGTGACGGTATGTCAGACATGGGGGCGGACGCCGCGGAGGTGGCCTGTGAGGCGGTACGGCAGGGGTACGGGCGGGTACGCGATAGCGCTGACGGCGCTGGTCTGGGCGGTCGCCGTGCCCGGTGTGGCCTTCGCGGACGCGAAGCCGCCGACGCGGAGCCTGGAGGACGTGCACAAGGAGGTGGAGGGCCTCTACCGGCAGGCGGAGGCGGCCACCGACGCGTACAACGCGGCGGACGAGGCGACCCGCCGCCAGGAGAAGTCGATCGTGGAGATCGCGAAGAACGCGGCCGCCGCGCAGGAGCGGATGAACCGGCTCCGTAACCAGGCCGGCTCGCTGGCCCGCGCCCAGTACCGCGACGGCTCCATGCCGCCCCAGGTGCGGCTCTTCCTCTCGGCCTCCCCGCAGACCTTCCTGGAGGGCCTCGCGCTCACCCATAAAGGGGAGGCCGCCACGCGCGGTCTGATCGCCGAGGCCGCCGCCACCCAGAAGGACCTCGACGGCTACGCGAAGGCCGCGAGCAAGCGCTGGCGCACCCTCGACGACGAGCGCAAGCGCAAGGAGAGCGCCAAGCGGGAGATCGAGTCCAAGCTGTCGGCCGCCAGGGCGCTGGAGTCGCGGCTGGAGGAGAAGGAGAAGGAGCGGCTGCGGCAGCTGGAGGAGGAGCGGGCCCGGCAGCAGCAGAAGCAGTGGCTCTCCTCCGACGCCGTGAAGGGCGTCACCCTCAAGGACGCCGGCTCGGCGACGGGCGACGGCAAGCGGGCCGTCGCCTTCGCGACCGCCCAGATCGGCAAGAACTACGTGTGGGGCGCCGAAGGCCCCGACACCTTCGACTGCTCGGGCCTGACCCTGAAGGCCTGGGCAGCCGCCGGCCGGCCCATACCGCGCACCTCGCAGGAGCAGTGGCGCCAGCTGCCCAAGGTGGACGTCAAGGACATGCGCCCCGGCGATCTGATCATCTACTTCGCGGACGCGAGCCATGTGGGGATGTACGTGGGCGACGGCACGATGGTGCACGCGCCGCGGCCCGGCCGGCAGGTGACGATGGCGGGGGCGGGGACGATGCCGGTGCTCGGGGTGGTGCGGCCGGGGTAGTGCCCCGCGGGGCCGTTTCCCCTGCCCGGGGGCTTCGCCCCCGGGCACCCTTTCCGCTCCGCGCGGTGGCCTCGAATGCCGGCCGGGCCGAGATCAGCCCGCCAGCGCCGCCTCGAAGGCTTCGAAGGCCGCCGCGTCGAAGAGGACGAAGCGCGCCTCCGTGACGCCCGAGCCCGTCTCCTCCGCCGCCTCCGTGACCGCCCGGACCGCGATCCGCGCCGCGTCCGCCATCGGCCAGCGGTAGACACCTGTGGAGATCGCCGGGAACGCGACCGTACGGGCGCCCAGCTCGTCCGCCACCCGCAGCGACTCCCGGTAGCAGGACGCGAGGGTCGCGGAGCGGTCCTCGTCGGGCGAGAAGACCGGGCCCACCGTGTGGATCACCCAGCGGGCGGGCAGCCGGCCCGCGGTCGTGGCGACGGCCCGGCCGGCCGCCAGACCGCGCCCGTAGTGGCCCGCCCGCAGGTCACGGCAGGCGGCCAGGATCTCGGGCCCGCCGCGCCGGTGGACGGCCCCGTCCACGCCGCCCCCGCCCAGCAGGGAGCTGTTCGCCGCGTTCACGACGGCGTCGACGGCCTGCTCTGTGATGTCGCCCCGGACGAGCGTGATGTATGTCATCGAGTGATTCTCTCCGACCGCGCCAAATGCATTTCCGGCTAGGGCATATGACAGCGGCGAGTGGCTTCGTTCCATTCCGTTCGACCGTGCCTGACGCTATGGTCGCGTTCGGTACCCGCCGGTCGGCGGGTCCGCACTCCCGGGGGGAACGGAAGGAAACCACCACCATGCCCGTACCCGCGCCGAGGCCCGCGGAGCCCTCCGCGACGCCGCCCGACGCCGGGCTGACCCTCCTGGTGATCGAGAGTGATCCCGCCGGACCGCTGTCGGTCCCGGAGATCACCGGCATGTCCGGGGCCGTGGGCGGTCCCGTGGCCAAGCCCTTCCGCGTCCGCACGGCCCGCAACCTCACCGAGGCGGAGCGGCTGCTCACCGACGACGTCGACTGCGTCCTCCTCGACCTCACCACGCCGCCCGCCGACGGCACGGACGAGCTGGCCGCCCTGCACGAGGTGCTGCGGCTGGCCCCGCGCCACGCCGTACTCGCCCTGACGGCGGAGGCCGACGCCGAACGCGCCGCGGAGGCCGTGCGCGCCGGGGCGCAGGACTACCTCTTCCGCGAGGAGCTCGACGGCCGGGTGCTCGGCCGCGCCATCCGCTACGCCATCGCGCGCAAGCGCGCCGACCTCACCCAGCGGCAGCTCACCGAATCCCGGCTGCGCGCCCAGGAGAACGCCCGGCTGGAGCGCGGCCTGCTGCCGACCCCGCTGCTGGCGGGCTCCGGCCTGCGCTTCGCCGCCCGTTACCGGCCGGGCCGCAGCCGCGCCCTGCTCGGCGGCGACTTCTACGACGCCGTGCGGACGCCCGACGGCACCGTGCACGCGATGATCGGTGACGTCAGCGGGCACGGCCCGGACGAGGCCGCGCTCGGCGTCGAACTGCGCATAGCGTGGCGGGCGTTGACCTTCGCCGGGCTCTGCGGCGACGAGCTGCTCGCCACCTTGCAGCAGGTCCTGGAGCACGAGCGGGCGGACGAGGAGACCTTCGCGACGCTCTGCGCCGTCGACATCTCGCCGGACGGGCGGCGGGCCGGGCTGAGCCTGGCCGGGCACCCCGCCCCGCTGTTCGCCGTTCCCGGGCAGGCGCCCCGGCTGCTGCCGCAGGACGACGGCGGCCCGGCGCTCGGCCTGCTCCGGCGCGCCCGCTGGCCGCGCACCCAGGTCGAACTCGGCGGCCACTGGAGTCTGATGATGTACACGGACGGCCTGATCGAGGGGAAGATCGGGGCCGGTTCCGAGCGCCTCGGCCAGGACGGCATGGTCGAATTGATCACCCGTCAGGTGAAGGACGGGCTCCGGGGCGAGGCGCTGCTGGAGGCCGCGGTGGCGCGGGTCCAGGAGCTCAACGGCGGGGAGCTGACGGACGATCTGGCGGTGCTGCTGCTGGATCGGGGCGACCGGGGTGCCGGCCGGGACGGGCGGGTCGAGGGTGGTGGGCTGCGGGTGATTCCGGCGCAGGCGTCGGCGTCGACGTCGGCGCTGTCGGATCTCCAGGTCTGAGGGGGCGGGGGCTTTTTCCCCTACCCGCCCCTTCCCGTAACTGGGGGCTTCGCCCCAGACCCCTTTCCGCGCTGACGCGCGGTGTCCTCAAACGCCGGACGGGCTGAATCGTCACCCGGTACCGGGAAGGGGCGGGGGAAAGCCTGCCGCCGGCCCCTGCCGCCTACCGCCGGCCGTTGTACGGGCCGTACGGCCCGTCCGAGCTGGAGCCGCCGCGTCGCGGCCCGCGCCCGCCCGAGGCGTGCTTGAGGGCGGGGCGGACGTCCACCACGTAGACGATCGTGGCGATCAGTCCGAGGATCGGCAGGAAGCCGAAGACGCCCATGAAGAGGTTCACCGCGGCCGCCACGCCCAGGATGATCAGCCAGAAGGCCTTGGACTGCTTGTCCGCCGCGCGGTAGGCGTCCTCGCGGTGGACCGCGGCGTTGACGAACGCGCACAGGGCGAAGGCGAGCAGGCCGACGGACACCCAGGACATGACCTCGTTGAAGCCTTCTACCAGCACGTCGCTCACCTCTTGCTCTTGCCGGTCCTCTGTCGGGGCGCCTGGCGGCGGTCCGACGCCACCGTACCGGGAGAACGATCCGGGCACGGGATATGTGCCCGGATGTTCCCGGTCCGGCGACGCGCCCGCCGGTGCTTACTGCTGCTCGTCGCCCGCCTTGGCGTCCGCCTTCTTGGCGGTGGTCTTGCGCGCCGTGGTCTTCCGCGCGGCGGGCTTGGAGTCGGCGGCCTCGTCCGTGCCTTCCTGCGGCGCGGTGGCGTCGTCGCCGGCCTGGGCGTCGGCCCGGGTGCCGGCCTGCTCGTCGGCGGGCTTGGCGCTGTCCGGCTCGATGGCCACGGCGATGTCCGTGACCTCCTCGGCGACCTCGCCGCGCCAGGTCTGCACGGCGACGCGGCCGCGCTCGGCCAGCTTCTCGTAGGTCTCGCCGGCCTTGGCCGCGACCCCGACCGCCTGGCCGACGCCCTGGAGCGCCAGGTCCTGCGCGGTCTGGCTGAGCTTCTTGAAGTCGGTGTCGAGGGCCCCGACGATCTCCGCGAACTTCGCGGAAGCGGTGGCCTGGGCCTCCTTGGCCCGCTGGGTCACCTTCTCCTGCACGGCCTTGGGGTCGGTGTTCTTGAGCTGCTGGAAGCGCTCGGGGGCCTCGGCGACGAGCTGGCCGATCTTCTCGGCGGTCAGGTCGGCGGCGCCCGCCGCGGCGTACGCGGTGTCGGTGGCGACCTTGCGGATGTCTTCGGTGGTGGCCATGGCGATGGTCTCCCGGATCAGCTCGGAGGGTTGCTGTCGTCGTCCGTCGCGAGCCCGTTCTCCTTGCGGAAGGACTCGTAGATCTGGAGCAGCGCCTGCTTCTGCTGCTCATTGATCGAGGGGTCGGCGAGGATCACGCTGCGGACCTCCGCCTCGTCCCGGTCCCGCTCGTCGAGGATCCCGGCCTGCACGTACAAGGTCTCGGCGGAGATCCGCAGCGCCTTGGCGATCTGCTGGAGGATCTCGGCGCTCGGCTTGCGCAGGCCGCGCTCGATCTGGCTGAGATACGGGTTGGACACTCCGGCGGCGTCGGCGAGCTGCCGCAGGGTGAGCTGGGCGTTGCGCCGCTGCTCCCGCAGGTACTCACCGAGATTGCCGACGTTGAGTGATGCCATGCGGACGATGCTGCCCCACGTTGCTAACTTTTGCAAGCGCCTGCTTGCAAAAGTTCCCGGAAGGGCGTGTGGCCGAGCGCTACAGGTGGTCCCTGAGCATCGAAGACGCCCACAGGGTGCGCTCGGCGGCCTCCTTGTGAAGTGAATCACAACGGATGGGTGTCACGGTTCTCCGGTCCGAGGTGTCTCGATGTGCGTCCGGGGAGAGGAGCCGGGGTGCGACGACCGCGCACCGGCCGACGCGCCGGGGAGAGGAAGGGGTGGGATCCGGATATGGGCGAGGACGCGTTCACCGAGCACCGTCCGCTGCTGTTCACCATCGCCTACGAGATGCTGGGCAGCGCTTCCGACGCCGAGGACGTGCTCCAGGAGAGCTATCTGCGGTGGAGCGCGGTCGATCCGGCCGAGGTCGAGCACCCGCGCGCCTATCTGGTCCGGGTGGTGACCCGGCAGGCCCTCAACCACCTGCGCGCGGTCAAGGCCCGGCGCGAGGAGTACGTCGGTACGTGGCTGCCCGAGCCGATCCGCACCGCGCCCGGGGTCGGCGAGGACGCCGTCCTGGCGGAGTCGGTGTCGATGGCGATGATGCTCGTCCTGGAGACGCTGAACCCGACCGAGCGCGCGGTGTTCGTGCTGCATGACGTGTTCGGCTACACCCACGGCGAGATCGCCGCCTCGGTCGGCAAGGCCGAGCCCACCGTCCGGCAGATCGCCCACCGGGCGCGGCGGCACGTCCACGCGCGGCGCCGCCGCTTCGAGCCCGATTCGGCCGCCGGCCGGGAGGTCGTCCGGCGGTTCCTGCGCGCGGCGGCGACCGGCGAGGTCCAGGCGCTGATGGACCTGCTGGCGCCCGACGTCGTGGTGTTCGCCGACGGCGGCGGGAAGGTCTCCACCGTCCGCCGCCCCGTCAGCGGCCGCGACGACGTGGCCCGGTTCGTCCTCGGCGTGACCCGCGCCGGCACCTCGACGGACCGGTTCGAGCACCTCACCTGCAACGGCATGCCCGCGGTCCGGTTCCCCGCCGACGGGGGACCCGGCTGGCTGCTCGCGTTCGAGATCGACGACGGACGCGTCACCGGCCTCTACGGCATGCGCAACCCGGACAAGCTGCACCGCGCCGACGCGGTGCGCCCACTCGACAGAGGAGGAAGCCCGCCGTGGAAACCATGACCGTGGAACGAGTCGTCCACGCCCCGATCGACGAGGTCTTCGACTGGCTCACCACGACCACCAACTACACGCGCTCGCCCATGGTGCTGCGCTGCCGCCTGACCCGGCGCGGCGAGACCGCGCCCTACGGTGTCGGCGCGGTGCGCGTCCACCTCTGGACGATCGGCTGGTTCCGGGAGCGCATCACCGGTTACGAGCCGCCGTACTCCACCGAGTACGTCGTCGAGCGCAGCCTGCCGCCGGCCCGGCACGAGCTCGGCCGTATGACGTTCTCCGAGGTCGACGGCGGCACCCGGGTCGTGTGGACCACCCGCGCCGAGATACCCGTCCCGCTGCTCGGCCCGTTCCTCACCCGGCGCGTCGCGAAGCCGATCATCACCGGCACCTTCCGTAACATCCTCGACGCCGCCGACAGCGCGCTGTCCCGGCACCCGGGCCGGAAGCGGGCCTGACGGCCGGCGGCTCCGGTCCACGGTCCGGGCTTGCGGTTGCCGCAGCGTCAACTCCTACGGTCTTCCGTGTGGCCGGAAAGACCGGCCCGGCGAGGGGAGCGGCACGATGGCCTGGTCGATCGCGGACGTGGCCCGGATGTCCGGGGTGACGTCCCGGACGCTGCGGCACTACGACGAGATCGGCCTGCTGCCGCCGGCGTGGATCGGGAGCAACGGGCACCGCTACTACGAGGAGGCTGATCTGCTGCGGTTGCAGCAGATCCTGCTGATGCGGGAGCTGGACCTGGGACTGCGCGAGATCCAGGCGGTCCTGGACAGTCAGGTCGACCGGGTGGCCGTGCTCCGCGAGCACCACCGGCGGCTGCTGACGGAGCGGGACCGGCTGGAGACGCTGGCCCGCACGGTCGGCCGCACCATCGCCGAACTGGAGGAAGGCGAGGACGACGACGCCATGACGAAGATCAACAGGCCGGAGAACCTCTTCGAGGGGTTCGAGTCAGCCGCCACCGACGACGCGGAGGTGCGCGAGCGGTGGCCGGAGGCGTGGGAGGAGTCCCGGCGGGCCGTCGACGCGATGACCGCCGAGGACATGGAGCGGTGGCAGCGGGAGGTGACGGCCCAGATGATCCGCTTCGCGGAGTACATGGCGGCCGGCACGCCGGTCACCGACCCGGAGGTACAGGCCGAGGTGGACGTCCACTACCAGGGCGTCTGCCGGTTCTGGACCCCGAACGCGGTCGCGTACAAGGGGCTGGGACAGACGTACGTCGACGATCCCCGGATGCGGGCGAACTACGACAAGATCGCGGAGGGGCTGGCGGGGTATCTGCGGGACGCGATGGTGGTTTACGCGGAGGGGCGGCTGGGTTGAGGGGGTGAGCCCTGCGGCGTCCGGGGTGCGGGGTGCGGGGGTTGGGCCTTGGGCCTCGGGAGGGGTGCCTGGCGCGGGCCGGTACGTCCGTTCCGTCGGAGTCCGCCTAGGTCCGCCTAGGTCCATCGGGGGTCGTCGGGGCGGTCGGCGCTCCCAGCCACGCGGGGGTATGGCTGGGCGTGGGGCCGCCGCTGCGCGGGGCTTTTCCCCAGCCCCGCCCCTTCCCGAAACCAGGGGCTCGCCCCCGGGCCCCCGTTCCGCGCTGACGCGCGGTGTCCTCAAACGCCGGACGGGCTGGATTTGCCTCCTGCCCGAGGTCGGCTCTCCCATGCGCCAGAGGCTGCTCCCCTGGGGCGAGGTCGCTTTCCTTGCACTCCTGGGGACGGGGCCGAGGACCGGGGTCCGGGGCGGAGCCCTGGTTGGGGGAAGGGGCGGGGTGGGGGAAGTCCCCCGGCCCCGCTCGCGTCACGCGTACATCTCGCCGAGCTCGCTCGACTGGAACGCGGCCTTGTCGTTCACGCCGATGACATACCCGTCGATGTCGCGGAAGTAGAACATCCGCTGTCCCGTCCCGTCGGTCGTGACGTCCTTGACGATCTCGGCGTGCCGGCTGACGAGTTCGCGGAAGCCGTCCAGGTCATCCACGCCGAGGTAGAACATGCCGGCGAAGCCGACGGGGGTGTCGGCGAGGACGGGCAGCCAGTTCTTGAGATCGGCGTTGCTGTAGAGCATCGCGCAGAACTCGCCCTGGTGGACGAGCATGTGGATGTCGTCACCGGGGCGGGCGGTGCTGGAGTCCACGTCGAAGCCGAGCTGCTTGTAGAAGGTGATGCTGGCGGTGGTGTCCTTGACGCTGATGCAGGGGGCGAAGGGCATGGCGCTGGTCCTTACGGGGCCGTGGGGGGAGAGTGCGGTGCCGGCGTGCGGGCTCAGGCGGCCGCGTCGGGGGCGGAGGCGGCGCTGACGCAGAACGGCTGGCCGGACGGGTCCAGCAGGACCGTCCAGTGGTCGCCGCCCGGCTGGTGGCCGGGCTTGGTGGCGCCCAGTTCGAGCAGGCGTCGCTCGGCGGCCGGGACGTCGTCGAACTTCAGGTCCAGGTGGAAGGGCAGGTCCTCCGCGGGCCAGTTCGGGGCCCGGAATCCCTTGGCGGTGTAGAAGACGTAGACCGTGCTGCCGTCGGTGACGAGGAAGGCGGTGGGGACGCCGTTCTCGTCCGGGAACTCCTGGGCCACCTGCCAGCCGAGGGCGGCCGCGTAGAAATCGGCGAGCGTGCGGCCGTCGTGCCCCCAGAAGGCGTAAGAGGAGACGGTTCCGGTGGGGGTGGTGGTGCCTGCGGGCATGTAGCTCACTCCGGTGGATGGGGCCTAATGAGTAGTACATACGTACCGTAGCGCGCCCCCAGGGTGTGTGCAATACGGACATAGGGTGCAGTTTGGAGGGGTTGGGTGGGGGCGCGGGGCCTCGTATGGGCGTCGTCGTGCCGAATGTGCTGGTCGGGGGCGCAGTACAGTACGTCTGTACTTTCCCCTCTTTCCCCGGATGATCAGGAGCCCCGACCGTGACCGCCGACCCGCCCGCCCGGCGCCGCCGCGACCCCGAACGCCGTATCGCGGAGATCACCGCCGCCACGGAGCGTGTCATCGCCGGACGGGGCATCGAAGGGCTCACCCACCGCGCGGTCGCCGACGAGGCCGGTGTGCCGCTGGGGGCCACCACGTACCACTTCGCCACCAAGGACGACCTGATCCTCGCGGCCCTACGGCGCGCGTACGAGCGCTACGCCGCGATGCTGGAGGAGTGGGTGGCCCAGCGCCCGGAGCTCACCACGAACCAGCTCGTCGTCCTCCTCACGGACGCGCTCATGGGCTGCTACGGGCCCCACCGCGACCGGGAGGTCGTCCAGATGGAGCTCTACCTCGCCGCCCTGCGCCGGCCCGCGCTGCGCCCCATCGCCGACCTGTACACCGAGGCGACCATGAACGCGCTCCTGCCGTATGTCGACCGGCCGACGGCGCGGGCCGCCACGGCCGCCATGAACGGGCTGACCATGTCCGGCCTTGCCGCGTCCCTGCCGCCCGGCCGGGCCGAGGTCGAGGACGTCCTGCGGCGTGTCCTCACCCCCAACCCCGCGCTCCCCGACGCCACGGAGGCGTGATCCGGGGCGCGATGGCGCGATGATCGGCTGGTCATCATTCATCGCAGGGTCATACAAGCGGTCCGGGGGAGGGTGCGGCCGGACCCGGGTTCGGCGGGCCTGCACGTGGTGCCGTCCCCGCCGGCCGCACCGCCGTGACGCGGCGCGCGGCCGTGTTCCCGGTGAACCGTGACTCCGGGTGGGAACGTGGGGTACGCGCGCCCACCGGGAGGGCGAAATCCCCGTGTGGCGCGCGGACTTCGGCGCGCATGCCGGGTGGGGCGGAGCCCGCGAGGGGTGGTGCGCTGCCGCTCGGGGTGTGCGCCTTGAGTGGGCGCCGTTGCATCGGGTGGGGCGAGGGTCGGGCGTGGCCCGGTGCCTCTATGCGGCGGGTGCGGGCGCTTCTTGGGCCTCGGTGGCCTCGCTCTGCGGGTTCTCCGCGTTCTTCGTCTTCTCCGCGTTCTCCGCCTCGAGCGTGGCGATGCGTTCCTTGCCCCATGCGCCCAGTGGGGCGAGCGCCGCGTTGAGTTCGTGGCCGCGGCCGGTCAGGGAGTACTCGACCTTCGGCGGGACCACGTCGTAGACCTCGCGGTGGACGATGCCGTCCGCTTCCAGCTCGCGGAGCTGCTGGGCCAGGACCTTCTCACTGACACCGGGGAGGAGGCGGCGGGTCTCGCCGAAACGGCGGGGGGCTTCGCCGAGGGCCCAGAGGATGAGGACTTTCCACTTGCCGTCTATGACGTCTATGGCGGCGTCGAGGCCGCATGTGTAGTGCTTCATGGTGTCCCCTGGGTGGTCCGGTGTGTCCGGGGTCAGGGTAGGGGGTGGGCGTGGGAGCGGCTTGGTGGCGCGGGGGTGCGCCTGCGGCGGGCTTGTTCCCCACCCCGCCCCTTCCCGAACCGGGGCTCCGCCCCGGACCCCGGTCCTCAAACTCCCCCAGCTACCGCTGGGAGGTGCCCCCAGACGGGCTGAGTTGTCGCCCGGAACCGGGCGGGATCGCCGCCCCTGAGCCAAGGGATTGCCGCCCTCATGGCGGAGAAGGTCGGCCTCGGCCGGGGGCGGTATCCGGCCCGGCTGAGGGCGCCTCCCAGCGGTGGTCGGGCGAGCTTGAGGCCGCTGGGCATCAGCGTGTCCGGAGGCCCGGGGCTTGCCTGCCACACGGCGGAGCCGCGCATCGGACGGAGCGGGAATCCCGGCTCGGGCAGGCGAAGGATCCAGCCCGGCTCGGGCATCTTCCGGCTGTAGCCGGGAGTTTGACGCCGCCACGCCGCCACGCCGCCACGCCGCCACGCCGCCACGCCGCCACGCCGCCACGCCGCCACGCCGCCACGCCGCCACGCCGCCACGCCGCCACGCCGCCACGCCGCCACGCCGCCGGGGGTCCGGGGGTCCGGGGACTTTCCCCCGGTTTCGGGAAGAGGCGGGGCTGGGGAAAGGGCCCCGCGCAGCGGCCAACCCGTCGCACCGCCCTACGGACATGTTCCTGCCACCGGCCCGAGCGGGGGTGTGGCCGGTGGCAGGAAGTTCATGGGTGGACAGGGATGTTCACGGGCCGGGAGGCCCGGAGGGCTCGGGCTCCCGGGAGCCCGAGGGTGCGGGCCCTGAAGGTGCGGCACCCCGAAGGCTCAGCATTCCGAAGGCCCAGTCCCTGAGCCGTTCAGTCCCCGAGCCGTTCAGTCCCCGAGCCGTTCAGCCCCTGAGCCTTTCAGGCCCTGAACCTTCAGCACTTGAACCTTCAGCACTTGAACCTTCAGGCCCTGAACCTTCAGGCCCTCAAAGGCTCACGCACCGTACGGACGCGCCTCCCGCGCCTCCCGCAGGGACAGCGCCCACCACGCCAGCTGGTCGAGCATGACCTTCGCCGCGCCCGCCGCGGCCGTCGCGCCTTCCTCGTCCAGGATGGTGCCCTCGTCGTCGAACTTGCCCCAGGGCAGGTGGAAGCTGACGGCGTCGCGGATCGTGACCGCGTGGAGCTCGGCGAAGACCGGGCGCAGGTGCTCGACCGCGCGGAGGCCGCTGGCGAGGCCGCCGTAGGAGATGAAGGCGACCGGCTTGGCGCGCCACTGGGTGTAGTGCCAGTCGATGAGGTTCTTGATGGTGGCCGGGTAGCTGTGGTTGTACTCCGGCGTCACGACGATGTAGGCGTCGGCCGCCTCCAGTCGCGGGCTGACCTCGGCGAGCAGGGCGGCGGTCTCCGGGTCGGGCTCGTTGCTGAGGGCCATCGGCAGCGGGTGGTCGGCCAGGTCGATCACGTCGACCTCGACGTCCTCGCGCAGGTCGAGCTGCTTGTCGAGCCACTTCTTCACCGTGGGGGCGAAGCGACCGTCGCGGGTGGATCCGATGATGACGGCGAGGCGGTACGTGTTCTCGGACATGGTGTCCCTCTCTCGGAGTTCCGGCGGTCGGGTCCGCGCTCCGCCTCGTCGGCGGGCTGTTGAACCGTTGATGGAATCGTGCGACCTCAAGTCCGGTCGAGGTCAAGACGAGACAATTAATCGGTCGTAATTGCCCGGCAAAGTCCGGTAATTACCGGCTGGATCAAGCCGGGCCGGGCCGGCGCCTTCCCCGACCCAGAAAACGGAATGTGTGATTCAGTGTCAGAAGACGTCCGGGCACCACGGCCGGCGCGCCGTCCGCAGTAGTCCGTCCGCGACCGCGAGGGCACCGGCCCGCTCCTCGGACACCCGCCCCAGCACGGCCAGCCGCGAGGGCGCCTCGTCGCCGAGGGCCAGCGTGCCCAGCTCGGCCACGTCCAGGGCGAGTTCCGCGCCGCGCGCCGTAGGCACGCACGTGGCGCCCTCCGGCCCGGCCTCCAGCAGGAACCGCCCGTTCGCGAGTCCGGCGCGGTCGGTGACGTCGAGGACCAGCGAACCGGACGTCGTGTACGTACGCCCCGTCAGCAGCGCGGGCACGTCCAGCGGGCGCACCCACAGGTAGTCGGCGTGGGTGACCGTCCGGGCCGCGCGCGGATCGGGCAGCAGCAGCGGCAGGACGTCGTCGGGGGCGCGGTACCCCGTGCGGACCCGGGCCACCAGGTCCGTCGACAGCAGGTAGTGCCACAGGGCCCGTTCGGCCTCCGGGGAGACCGCGAGGAGGTCCAGGACCTGGACGGTGTGCTGCGGGACCTTGGCCTCCCAGCAGTCGTCGGACGTGTAGGAGAGCAGGCCCTCGACGACGCCTCCCGGCGACCGGTACAGCGCGTAGAACGGCTCGGCCCACGGCCGGTCGTCCACCGCCAGGGCACCCGTGTTCCGCAGCCACCAGCGCTCCGGGCGGTCGATCAGCCCGTGCCGGGCCGCCCGCAGCCGCTCGTGCAGTCCGGGGCCGTGCTCGCGGACCCCGGCGGGGTCGGTGAGATCCACCCGCCCGCCGTCCGAGGGGCCGGCGTAGCGCGGGTCGAGTCCGGCGCGGGCGACGTCCACCTCCCACTCGGTGGTCCAGGTGGCCGGCCCGAAGCCGTAGCGCCCGTAGATGGGGTACTCGGCGGCTATGAGCGTCGACGCCACGTCGCCGCGCTCCTTGGCGGCCCGCGCGTCGCTGTCCAGCATGCGGCTGAGCAGCCCGCGCCTGCGGTGCGTCGGCGAGACGGTGACGTTGCTGAGCGCGTTCACGGCGACGTCGGCGCCCCCGGGGAGCGTGAGCCGCTGGGCGAAGCTGCGGAACGTGGCCACGCAGCGCCCGGCGTCGAACGCGCCCTGGGTCCGTTCCGCGTCGAAGGCGCCCCGGGCGTCTCCGGAGGCCGTCATCAGGGTGCGGCGGGACTCGACCTCCTCCTTGCTCACCGCGGGGGAGCGGAGGAAGCCGGTGTGCAGGGCACGGATCCAGTCGGGAAGGTCGAGTTCGGTGATCGTGCGGACTTCGGGGCTCATGCGATCACGCTAGGGGGCGGCGTGCGGAGATCCCACCGGATATTCGGGCGGCCGAAAGGGCGGAGGGGGCCCGGCCGGAGGGGGCGCGGCCGGAGGGGCGCGGAGGAGGCCCGGACGGAGGGTGACGGGGCCGCAGGGGGTGTCCCGGAATGCTGCCGGATATTTGCGGGCGGCGACGGTTCGGAGCACCTGCGACAGGAACGGCTCCCGCCCGTAAATATCCGATTCCGGGACACCCCCGGAGGCCCCGGCACCCGGCCCACGACACGGCACCGGCGACCTCCGGGCCCCGCGCTCCCGGCCCGCCACGCCCTCAGAACGCCGCCCTGACCTCCCCACCCGCTCCCCGCCACCCAGCAGCGGCGTCTCCGCGATGCGCGCCACGACCGGCGACTCGACGCCCAGCAGCTCCAGACCGCGCGCCAGCACCGGCCCGGTAGCCCGCATCGCACCGTCGTCGATCTTGAACGCCAGCGCCCGGCCGTCCGGCAGGGCCACGGCCTGCACGGCCTCGGCGCCCATCTTCGACAGGGCGCCCGGCACCGAGCGCATCAGCCACGTGTCGGGGCGGCGCGTGCCCGCCACGTACTCCGGGTGGGCGCGCATGGCGTCCGCGACCCGGCGCTCCGGCGTGCCCGGCTCCGCCAGGACGAAGCTGCGGAAGGCGCGCGCCAGGCCGGTCAGGGAGATCGCCATCAGGGGGGCGCCGCAGCCGTCCGTGCCGACGTGGCCGACGCGCTCGCCGCTCGCCTCCTCCACGACCTGGAGGGTGAGCCGCTGGAGCGGGTGCCCGGGCGCGAGGTAGCTCTCCACCGGCCAGCCGTTGCGGGCGCAGGCCGCGATCATGGCCGCGTGCTTGCCGGAGCAGTTCATCGTGACCCGGTCGCGGACGTGGCCCGCCGCCAGGTAGAGCTCCGCCTCCGCCGGGTCGTACGGAAGGTCCGGCGGCGTCTGAAGCTCGGCCTCGGCGACGCCGAGCTCCGCGAGCATCTTCCGCACCAGATCCAGGTGGAACGTTTCTCCGGAGTGGCTGGCGGCCGCCAGCGCGAGCCGCTCCCCGGACAGCTCCAGACCGGCCCGCAGCACGGCAGCCGCCTGCATCGGCTTGTTCGCCGAGCGGGGGTAGACCGGGCCGGCCACGTCGCCCAGGGCGAGCTCCACGCCGCCGTCCGCCGCCAGCACCACCAGCGAGCCGCGGTGGTGGCCCTCGACGAAGCCGGAGCGCACGACCTCGGCGAGGACCGGGGGTATGAGGGTGTCGGCGGCCGCGGCAGCGACAGGGGTCGAGGAGGTCATCGTCGGCCTTCCGGGGGAGGTGGTGCGGACCGCCCCCGGCCGATCACGGGTGGATCAGATCACGCGAGGAGGTCGTCTACTTGTGCTTCCCCTTCACGGTACCTGCGGGCGATCTCCGCACTGCAATCGTCCGCCGTCCGCTGGAGGGTCTGGCGGCGCACCGAGACCTGCCGCTCGTACGCGCCGAGGCGCCGCATCCCGTCGTGCAGCTCGTGGTCGGTACGGGCGCCGAGGTCCGACAGCTCCACCTCGGACAGGGTGTCCTCGGCCAGCCGCCGGTACTCCTCGCTGTGCGGCGTCCCGAGCGTCACATGACGGGCGGACGAGCGCTGGGGGGACGGGTCGTCGGCGAGGATCTCCGACAGCCGCTCGACCACCAGCCGGGACATCACCGGCGCGTCCGGTGAGGCCCGCCGTGCCAGCTCGGCCCGCAGGATGTCGATCCGGCCCTGGAGCAACCGCCGCACATAGCTCAGGTCCGCCTCGTCCCGCTGGGCCTCCCTGCGCAGCGCGCGGAGCTCCGTGAGGCGCAGCTCGCCCAGCCCGCGCCCGGGAACGTCCGCCAGCCGGCCGGAGCGCTGACTCGGCGGCCGGGGGTGCAGGCCGTCGGCTGCCTTGAGCATGGGGCCGTCCTCAATGGGTGTGGTCATGCTTTTTCCGATCCCCTCGGGCGGTGGGCGTCCCGGGTCACGTTGCCCGCATAAAGCACCGCCTGCACGCATCGTGCCACTCTGTGAGGCACGGGCGCAGGGTCTCGGCACCCGAACGGCCCTGGATGGACGCAGGGCATCATGGTCCGTATGCGTGCAGTGGTGCAGAGGGTGGACGGGGCGGCCGTCGTCGTCGACGGCGAGACGGTAGGCGAGATCATCGGACAAGGGCTCTGCGTCCTTGTCGGAGTGACGCATGAGGACAGTCCGGAGAAGGCCGCGCAGCTCGCCCGGAAGCTGTGGTCCGTACGGATTCTTGAGGACGAGAAGTCCTGTTCGGATGTGGGGGCGCCGCTGCTGGTGATCTCCCAGTTCACTCTCTACGGTGACGCCCGTAAGGGGCGTCGGCCCACGTGGAACGCGGCGGCGCCCGGCCCGGTGGCGGAGCCGTTGGTCGACGCGGTCGTCTCCGAGCTGCGGGCGCTCGGGGCGCAGGTCGAGACGGGCCGGTTCGGCGCCGACATGAAGGTGTCGCTGACGAACAACGGCCCGTTCACGGTGCTGATCGAGGTCTGATCCCCGGGGGGACCGGGCCCGAGGGCGCGGCAGCAGAGCGCCGCGCCCCGGACACACCGGCTACGGCTCGACCACGACCTCCTGCGAGGCCGCCGTACCCTCGCCCACGCGCAGCGGCGCGTCCAGCGGGACGTTCCGCTTGACCAGGGCCAGGGCGACCGGGCCCAGCTCGTAATGACGGGCGGACGTCGTGACGAAGCCCAGCTGGCGGCCCTCCGGGCCGTCCGAGGCCAGGCGGACCGGGGCGCCGTGGCCCGGCAGGGTCACCTCGCTGCCGTCCAGGTGCAGGAAGACCAGGCGGCGCGGCGGCTTCCCCAGGTTGTGGACGCGGGCGACGGTCTCCTGGCCGCGGTAGCAGCCCTTCTGGAGGTGGACGGCCGTGCCGAGCCAGCCCAGCTCGTGCGGGATCGTGCGGTGGTCGGTCTCCCGGCCCACCCGCGGCCGGTGCGCCTCGACGCGCAGCGCCTCGTAGGCCAGGACGCCCGCCGCCGGGCCGTGCGCGGCGGCGAAGTCCGCCAGCCCGGCGCGCGGCAGGAACAGGTCGCGGCCGTGCGGCGTCTCGCGCACCGTCACCCCGTCCGGCACCTCGGCGATCGAGCCCGCCGGCAGGTGCACCACGGCGAGGTCGGCCGTCCGGTCGGCGACCTCCACCTGGTAGAAGAACTTCATGCTCTCCAGGTAGGCGATCAGGTCGCCCTCGGTGCCGGGCTCGACGTGCGCCCAGGTGGTGGCGCCGTCGTCCACCAGGTACAGCGCGTGCTCGATGTGGCCGTTGGCCGAGAGGATCAGCGCTTCCGTGGCCTGTCCGGGCGGCAGCGCGCTCACGTGCTGGGTGATGAGCAGGTGCAGCCAGCTCAGCCGGTCGGGGCCGGTGACGGTGACCACCCCGCGGTGCGAGAGGTCGACGAAACCGGACCCGCCGGCGAGGGCGCGCTGCTCGCGGAAGAGGTCGCCGTAGTGCGCGGCGACACCTTCGTCCGGGGCCTCGGCGGCGACGGCGCCGGGCAGCGACAGCAGCGGGCTGGCTTTCGATTGACGCAGCATACGGACAAGCCTACGACTCGGCCGCGGCCGCCTTCGCGGAGCAGTCCGCACACCTGCCGAAGATCGCGAAGTGCTTCATGTCCGTGTCGAAGCCGAAGGTCTCGCGCAGCCGCTCGGTGAACGGGCCGGCCACCGCCAGGTCCGCCTCGATCACGCCCGTGCAGTCCCGGCAGACGAGGTGTATGTGGTGGTGCCGGTCGGCGAGGTGGTAGGTCGGGGCGCCGTGCCCGAGGTGGGCGTGGCTGACCAGGCCCAGTTCCTCCAGGAGCTCCAGGGTCCGGTAGACCGTGGAGATGTTGACCCCGCCCGCGGTCCGGCGGACCTCGGTGAGGATGTCGTCCGGCGTCGCGTGCTCCAGCCGGTCCACCGCCTCCAGGACCAGCTGGCGCTGCGGGGTCAGCCGGTATCCGCGCTTACGGAGATTGCTCTGCCAGTCGCTGTCGACCACGTCCCCAGTCTAGGCAGCGTCACTGCTCGCGTACCCCCTTCAGATACGCGGCGAGGGCGGCGATCGCGGCCGGGTTGCGAGGGCTCTCGACGAGGTCGACGTAGTCGAGGACGAAGATCCGGTCGTTCTTGACCGCGGAGACGCCGGCCAGCGGCGCGTACGACTTCAGGAAGTCCTTCTTCTGCTGGGCGGTGACGTCACCATAGTTGTTGATGACGATGACGTCGGGGTCGCGCTCGACGACGGTCTCCCAGCTGACCGAGGTCCAGGAGTCCTTGAGGTCCTTCATCACGTGGTCGCCGCCGGCCTTGGTGATGATGTCGTGCGGCCCGGCGAAGGCGCCCGAGGTCAGCGGCTTGTCGCGGCCGTCGTCGTAGAGGAAGACGGTGGGCTTCCTGCCGTCCGGGATCCGCGCCTGGGCGTCCGCGACCTGCTTCTTGAAGCCGGTGACGAGCTTCTTCGCCCGGTCCTCGACGTCGAAGACCTTCCCCAGCGTCTCCAGGTCGGTGTAGAGCGCCTCCAGCGGCGGCATCACCCCGCGGGACGTGGAATTGCCGTTGTTGCGGCAGGACTCGGTGAGGACGTACGAGCCGATGCCCAGCTTCTTCAGGCCGGCGGGGGTGAAGTTGTTGCCCTCGCCGAAGCCGTAGTTCCAGCCGGCGAAGACCAGGTCGGCCTTGGCGTCCAGGACGATCTCCTTGGTGATCTCCTTCTTGGACAGCCACTTCACCTTCTTGTAGCCGTCCTTCCACGCCACGGACTCGCGGTCGCCCTTGTAGTCCGGCGCCACGTAGCCCGCCATGTGGTCCTCCAGGCCCAGCGCGAACATGATCTCGGCGATGCCGACGTCGTTGGTCACCACCCGCCGCGGCGCCTTGTCGAACGTCGTCCTCACCCCGCAGTTCTCGATGGTCACGGGGTAGTGCCCCGAGGCCTTCGCGCCCTTGGCGGCGTCGTCCTTCTTGTCGGTCTCCGAGACCTCGGCCCCGCACCCGGCGAGGGCCAGGGCGGTCAGGAGGGCGAGGGCGGTACGGGCGGCGCGGGCGGCGGCCATGGCGGGGTCCTTAGGAGGCGGGGAGGCGGTCGAACAGCAGGTGCGGGGCACCGGACTCGGGGTGCGGCACGCGGAGCGCGCGTACGCCGAAGACGTCGGCGAGCAGCTCGGTGGTCAGGACGGCGTCCGGCGGGCCGGACGCCACGATGCGGCCGCCCGCGATGACGTACAGGGCGTCGCAGTGGGTGGCGGCCAGGTTGAGGTCGTGCAGCGCGGCGAGGACGGTCAGGCCGGCGGCGCGCACCAGCGAGAGGACCTCCAGCTGCTGGGCGATGTCCAGGTGGTTGGTGGGCTCGTCGAGGACGAGCACCTTCGGCTGCTGGGCCAGCGCGCGAGCGATCAGCACGCGCTGCTTCTCGCCGCCCGACAGGGTGGGGAAGCTCCGGTCGGCGAGGTGCGCGCCGCCGACCCGGCCCAGGGCCGCCGCGCAGATCTCCTTGTCGCGGTCCGTGACCCGGCCGGCGGCGCTCTGGTGCGGCAGCCGGCCCATGGCGACGACCTCGGCGGCGGTGAAGTCGAACTCGCTCGTCGACTCCTGGGGGAGCGCGGCCAGCCTGCGGGCGCCCTCCCGGGCGCCGAGCGCGTGCAGGTCGTCGCCGTCCAGGCGGACGGTGCCGGCGGCCGGCCGCAGGGCGCGGTAGACGCAGCGCAGCAAGGTCGACTTGCCGCTGCCGTTGGGTCCGACCAGGCCGACGAACTGCCCGCTGCCCGCCCGGAGCGCGATGTCCTCCACCAGCCGGGCGCCCGCGATCTCGACCGCGAGTCCCTCGATGTCCACCCGCACGCTCACGCACCTCCGAAGACGTAGCCCCGGCGGCGCATCAGCAGCACGAAGCACGGCACGCCGATGAGGGCCGTGATGACCCCGACGGGCAGTTCGACGGGGGCCAGCAGCAGCCGGGAGACGATGTCGACCCAGACCAGCAGCACCGCGCCCAGCAGCGGTGCCACGGCCAGCACCCGGCGGTGGTCGGCGCCGACGAGCATGCGGGTGACGTGCGGGACCATCAGGCCGACGAAGCCGATCGCCCCGCTGACGGCGACGACGGCGCCGGTGACGGCGGCGGCGACCACGAAGAGCCTGCGGCGCAGCCGGTCGGCGTCGACGCCGAGCGCCGCGGCCGTCTCGTCGCCCATGGCCAGCGCGTTGAGCCCGCGCGCCGTCCACAGCAGATAGCCGAGCCCGGCCAGCACGGCACCGGCGGCGATCGGCACGGACGACCAGGTGGCGCCGCCGAGGCTGCCGAGCAGCCACATCATGGCCGAACGGGCGGACTCGCCGCGCTCGGCGCTGAAGACCATCAGGGTGGTGATCGCGGAGAAGCCGTAGTACATGGCGGATCCGGTCAGCACCAGCCGCAGCGGGGTCAGGCCGTGCGGGGTGCGGGCCGCCAGATAGACGAGCAGCATGGCGGCGAGCGCCGAGGCGAAGGCGGCGCCGGACAGCGCCCAGACGCCCAGCGAGCCCAGCGCGCCGAACAGCAGCACGGCGTTGGCGCCGACGGCGGCGCCGGAGGAGATGCCGAGGACGAAGGGGTCGGCGAGCGCGTTGCGGACCATGGCCTGCACGGCCACGCCGATCGCGGAGAGCCCCGCGCCGACGACGGCGGCCAGCAGGGCGCGTGGGAAGCGCAGCTCCCAGATGATGGTGTAGGCGGAGACCTCGTCCGGCGCGATGCTCCCGCCGGTCAGCCCCGCCCGCAGGAAGCGCAGGGTCTCGCCCCAGGTCACCCCGGCGGCGCCGAGGCCCACCCCGCAGACGAGCGAGACGAACAGCGCCGCGGCCAGCACACCGACCAGCGGCGGCACCGGCAGCCGTCTGGGCGGCGGCGGCCCGCCGGTGGACCGGGGGACGGTGACCTGCTCGGGTATCGCCACGGGCGGTACGCCTTCGCCTCGGGCCGCGGCTCCGCTGCGTACGTACGGGCGTACGTACCGAGGAACGGCCCGGGGCTCGTACGTGCCCGGGTGATCCCCTCGCAGTCCACGGCGAGTTGTGCGGGGAGCGCACGCCGCCGTGGGTGATCGGGCTCGCGGCACGGGTGTGCCGCCTACCGTTGCGGGTCAGCGCCGGATTTCGACCGGACTTCCCCCACGGGGCGCGGTGAGAGCGGTGCTCTCGGGTGGTGCGGTCGTGCGGAGGCCGCGCGACGTCAGGCGTTGGGGTTGTACGGCGTGCCGTCCTGGTTGAAGAAGGCCACGCCGTCGGGCATGTCCTCCGGCAGGTTCTTCGCCCACTCCTCCAGGGAGGCCTGGTCGGCGACCTTCTTCAGGTGCGCCGACATGTAGGGGCGCAGCGGCACCTCGGGGGTGGCCTTCTCGCCGACCCACATCAGGTCGCCCTTGACGTAGCCGTACAGGCGCTTGCCGCCGGTGTACGGGCCGGACGCCTCGGTGCGGGCGACGGCGTCGGTCGCCAGGTCGATCTGCGGCTTCTGGTCGGCCAGCTCGCCGTACCAGACCTCGGCGACGCCCTGGTCGCGGACCATGACGATCTCGACCTTGCGGTCCTTGTCGATCCGCCAGTAGCCGCTCTCGCTCTCCAGCGGACGGCCCATCTTGCCGTCGGCGTCGAGCACCCAGCTGTGCGACGTGTACTCCAGGAAGTCACGGCCGTCGTGGCTGAAGACGACCTCCTGGCCGAAGTTGCACTTCTCGGCACCCGGGAAGTCGGCGACGCCCGCGCCCTCCCACTTGCCGAGGAGGAAGACCAGGGGGACGAGGTCCGGGTGGAGGTCGGACGGAATCTCGATCATTGGGTGCTCAGACGATCTGTGGGAGGACGGACAACGACGGGGGTCAGCGCTGGCCCTGGTACAGCTTCTTCCAGGTCAGCCCGGCGAACGCGAGAACGCCGACGACGACCAGGACCAGCAGGGAGGTGAAGACTGCCTCAAGCACGAGCGCGCTCCTCGGTCGGAGTGAGGGTGTACGGACCGCTGCCGAGTCTAGTCGGACGTGTCCGGAGTGGCGCTGTGAGGTCGATCGTCCTGGGCCGCGCCCCGCCCGGGCCCCTACAGTGATCGCATGGCGTACAAGAAGCTCGTGATCAAGGTGACGGCCGGGGCGGACGCGCCCGAGCGGTGTTCGCAGGCGTTCACGGTGGCCGCGGTGGCCGTGGCGAGCGGTGTCGAGGTGTCGCTGTGGCTGACCGGTGAGTCGTCCTGGTTCGCGCTGCCGGGGCGGGCCGCGGAGTTCGAGCTGCCGCACGCGGCGCCGCTGCCCGAGCTGATCGAGGGGATCCGGGTCGGCGGCGGGATGATCACGGTGTGCACGCAGTGCGCGGCGCGCCGGGACATCGAGGAGAAGGACCTGATCGAGGGCGCGCGGATCGCCGGCGCGCAGGTGTTCGTCAGCGAGATCATGGCGGACGGCGTGCAGGCGCTCGTCTACTGATCTTTTACGGATACCGGGCCCGCCCGCTTCCGGCGGGCCGTGACGGCTACTGGTCGTGGGACTCGGGCCGGCGCTTGCCGTCCAGTTCGTCCCACCACTCGTCCGACTTCGGGTCGCCCGAGGGGTCGTCCCACCAGCGGTCGTCCGGGCCTCTGCGGTTGGCCATGATCGCCGCCACGGGCGGGATCACCATGGCCACCAGGCACATCGCCACGGCGGCGGGCACCGACCACAGCCGCACGACGGCCCAGGCCAGGACGAACAGGCCGATGCAGCTGCCCATCATGGCGAAGTACAGATGGCGACGCCGGGCGTACATGCCTCCACGGTACGACCGGGGGACCACGGCGCGAAGGGCCGCACCCCCATCAAGGCGTCCAACCCCTGGGTGCGGCCCTCCGGCCCGTAGTGACCGTCCCGCCGCCTCGGGGGCGGCGGGACGGCGGATTTCGGCGGCGGTGCCGGGCGGGACCCCGGCTGCCGTGTCAGACGGCGATGGCGACCTCGGCCAGGCCGCCCTTCTCCGCGACGACCGTGCGGTCGGCGGTGCCGCCGGGCACGAGCGCCCGCAGCGTCCACCGGCCCTCGGCGGCGTAGAAGCGGAACTGCCCGGTCGCGGAGGTGGGCACCTCGGCGGTGAACTCGCCCTGCGCGTCCAGCAGGCGGACGTAGCCGGTGACGGGCTCGCCGTCGCGGGTCACGGAGCCCTGGATGGTCGTCTCACCGGGCTTGGCGGCCTGGGCGTCGGGGCCGCCGGCCTTTGCTCCACACATAAGTGATCCTTCGGAAGTCGGGCGGGGAGGGGGAGGAGGCGTCAGCCGTCGGCGCCGAGCTCGATCGGCACGCCGACGAGCGAGCCGTACTCGGTCCACGAGCCGTCGTAGTTGCGGACGTTCTGCTGGCCGAGCAGCTCGTGCAGGACGAACCAGGTGTGCGCGGAGCGCTCACCGATGCGGCAGTAGGCGATGGTGTCCTTGGCCAGGTCCACGCCGGCCGCCTCGTAGAGCGACTTCAGCTCGTCGTCCGACTTGAAGGTGCCGTCGTCGTTGGCCGACTTGGACCAGGGGATGTTGCGGGCGCTCGGCACGTGGCCGGGGCGCTGCGACTGCTCCTGGGGGAGGTGCGCCGGGGCGAGCAGCTTGCCGCTGAACTCGTCGGGGGAGCGGACGTCGACGAGGTTGAGCGAGCCGATGGCGGCGAGGACGTCGTCGCGGAAGGCGCGGATCGAGCTGTCCTGGGCCTTCGCCTGGTACGTGGTGGCCGCGCGCTGCGGGACCTCGGCGACGAGGTCGCGGGAGTCCAGCTCCCACTTCTTGCGGCCGCCGTCGAGCAGCTTGACGTCCTGGTGCCCGTAGAGCTTGAAGTACCAGTAGGCATACGCCGCGAACCAGTTGTTGTTGCCGCCGTAGAGGACGACCGTGTCGTCGTTGGCGATGCCCTTCGCGGAGAGGAGCTTCTCGAAGCCCTCCTGGTCGACGAAGTCACGGCGCACCGGGTCCTGGAGGTCGGACTTCCAGTCGATCCGGACGGCGGTCTTGATGTGGTTCTTGTCGTAGGCCGAGGTGTCCTCGTCGACCTCGACGATGACGGTCTTCGGGTCGGCGGCGTCGATGCGGGCCTGTACCCAGTCGGCGTCCACCAGGACGTCACTGCGGCTCATGCTGTTCTCCTCCGGGGCGAGATGGGGGCGCCCCCATGCCCGTTCAGGGCTATGGGGGAGGATGTGCGCGGGCGCGTGAGAGGGGCGCGGCGCCGCGCAGCGGGTGGTGTGGGAGGGGCCTCGGCGGCGGGGCCGAGGCGAAGGAGCGCGGGGCTTTCACCGAAGGGGACCGGCGGGCCGGCGGGAAGCGGCGGCACCGACGGGACCGGCGGGATCCGGTGGGCCGACGTGAAGGCGTCCGTCCACCGGGGGCGAGCGCCCCGGTCAGACACGGCGACAGAGCATGGCGGCGACGCGGCACAGGTCGACTGCCCGCCGCTTCGTGAGGTCCGCCTGTCGCTTCATGCGTCCGATCGTAGGGACGGACGCACGCGCGTGTCACCGGCATGTCGGATAGTGAGACAGGATCTTCCGGATCGTGGGACGCGTGCGCCCTGAAAGGAGGTCGGGGAGGCGGATTCCGGCCAACCGGAGGGCAAGTGGTCTGTCGTACGGACGTACCCGTCTCGCCGAGTGGACGGGCCGGGTCCCGCCGGGCCTCAGCCCGCCAGGTTCACCTTGCTGCCGGCCAGGGTGATGTCGATGCCGTCCGGGGTCGTGACGACCTTGTCCAGCGTGATGCCCTTGGGCAGGCCGTTCAGCTGCCGGTCGATGTCGATCTTCTGGCGGACGGCCTCCTCCAGGCCCGGGATGCCCTCCGCCGGGACCTCGTCGGCCCGCACCCGGACGGTGTTGCCGCCCCGCACGCTCACGGTGGAGTTCACACTGCGCTCGACGGTCTGACCCATCACCATGACCTTGCCGGTCACCTTCACCTGGCTCTTGCCCGCCGCGTCCGTACCGCCGTAGCCGATGGTCACGCCGGGGTCGGCGGCGGCCTTGGTGAGGTCGGCGTAGGAGATGTGGGCGGTGCCCGAGGCCCGGTCGGCGACGGCGGAGCTGAAGCTGCTGTCGATCCGCACGTCGTGCAGGGTGGCGTCGAAGCCCGAGACCCTTATCGACTCACGGCCGGTGCTCGCCGTGACCGCGTCGTCCAGCTTCACCTCGACCTCGTCGAGGCTGGAGCCGGCTATCTGGGTCAGGAACGGAAAGCCCTTGATCGAGACCTCCGGGGTGCCCGAGAGCCCCTGGCTGCTGCGGATCTTCTCGGCCGCCTGGTCCTCCGCGAAGTACACGGCGATCCGGTCGGCGGCGACGAAGAGCGCCCCCAGCACCACCAGGACGATCAGGGTTGTCCGTATCGCGCGCATCGAAATCTCTCGCTCCCCCGGGTCTGGGTCAGGCCCCTGCTAGTGCAGTGAGCCTAACCGGACCCGGGGGAAGAACGACGAGAGCGTGATCGGACGAGCCGGGGCGGGGCCCTACGTGAGCGCGCGGCCGATCACATAGACCGCCGGGGCCGCCGCGGCCAGCGGGAGCGCGACGCCCGCCGTCATGTGCACGAAGCGGGACGGGTAGTCGTAGCTCGCGACCCGCAGGCCGACCAGCGCGCAGACGCCCGCCGCCAGGGCGAGCAGCGCCGCCGAGGCGCCCACGCCCGTCAGCTGACCCGTGGCCACGCCGGAACCCGCCGCCGCGATCAGCGCGACGACCGGGGAGGCCATCGACGGCAGCGGCAGCGCGCGCGCCAGCGCCGCCACCGCGACACCCGCCGCGCCCACCACGACCGCGTCCGGGGCCGAGGCCAGGTGCCCGGCAGCGACGACCGTGACGGCCGTCGAGGCGGCCGCCGCCGTGAGCCCGTAGAGGCGCTCGTCGGCGCCCGCGTGACTGCGCAGCTGAAGCACGACCACCAGCAGGAGCCACACGCCGAGGGTGCCGATGAGCACCGTCGGCGCCTGGTCGGCGTCCGTGGCCAGCAGTCCGATGTCCGCCGCCACGCCGCTCAGGAACGCCAGCGCGATGCCCTGCCGCGCCGGCCACATGCCGTTGAGCCGGAACCAGCCCGCCGCGGTCACCGCCTGGAGCAGCACCACCGGCACCGCCAGCGCGAGCTCGCCCAGCGGCGCGGCCACCGCGAGCAGGGCGGCGAGCGCCGACGTCAGCAGCGCGGGCTTGAGGCCCGGCGACAGGATCTGCGGGCGGCCCTCGGCCTTCGCCTTCTCGGCGGCGGTCAGCGGCCGCTCCGGGGCGGCCGCCGGGTCGCCGGCCTCCGGGCCGGAGTCCTCGGCGGTCTGGGCGGGCAGCCGGTGCCCGCCGGTCCCGGCCGCCCAGTCCTGGCCGGCCTGACCGGCCTGCCCGGCGAGGCCGTGCTGTCCGCCCTGCCCGCCGTCCGTCCGCTGCCGGCCCGAGGCGTGGGCGTAGGAGCTGTCGAAGGAGTCGCCGCGCGAGGCGCCGTGCGCGCCGTGGGACCCGCCGTGCGGAACGCCGTGCGCGCCGCCGCCGTCCGGGCCGCCCCGCGGGCCGTCGTAGGCGCCGTCGTAGGCCGCGGCCGGGTAGCCCTGGCCGCCGCCGGTCGCGTACGGGCCGAGGCCGTCCGCCCGGCCCGTGTCGTCGGCCCGGTGGCCGCCGCGCCCGCCCGGCGTGGCCCGGGTGTCCGGGACCTCTTCCGGCAGCGCGCCGCCGTGCCACGGCGGGGTGCCGTAGCCGGTCCCGGTCCCGGCCCCGGTCCCGTTCCCGGTGGCCGGCGCGGGCGCCGGGGCGGCCGCTTCGGCGGGCCGCTGCCAGGTCTGGGTGTCCCAGGTCTGCGTCTGCCAGGTCTGCGTCACCGGCTCCTGCTGCGCCGCGTAGTCCTGCCCGGCGCCGCCCTGGGTCGTCGGCCAGGAGGCCGGGCCCTGGGGCTGCTGGGCGTGCGGCTGCGGCTGGTGCGGTGCGTGCTGCTGCCCGTGCGCCTGCCCGAGCCCCTGGCCGTTCCCGTTTCCGTACGGGTCGTACGCCTGCTGCTGCGGCGCCTGGGGCTGCTCGCCGTACGGGTTGTACGCGTCGTAGCCGGACGGGGCACGCGGCGGCTCGTACTGCTGGTGCTGCTGTTGCCGGCCCTGCTGGTCGTAGCCCTCTCCGCCCTGCCGGCGGTAGGGGTCGTACGGCTCACGCGGCTCGTACGTGTTGTGCGGCTGATCACTCATGGTGCCGGGGTCACCCTCCTGCGAAGGGCGGGAGCACCTCGACGGTGCCGCCCTCGGCCAGTTGGACCGTCGTGTGGTCGCGCGTGCCGACCGGGTCGCCGTCCACGAGGAAGGAGCAGCGCAGCAGCACCCGGGCGAACTCGGGCCGCTCCGCGTGCCGCCGCCGGGCCGCGTCGAGCGCCTCGGCCAGCGTGTGCGCCGCGTAGCCCTCCTCGGCCGTGCCCGCCGCGGCCTTCGCCGCGGCCCAGTACCGGATCGTGCCCGCCGGTCCGGGCTGCCTCGGCAGCTCTCCCGGCAGGGCCGGTTTCACCGGATGTGCCGGTTGTGTCGTCGCCACGGCGACCCCTTTCCTTCATCTGCGCCTCCCATGATGACGGGTGCCGGGCGGCCCACAGCCGTCACGGGCGAAAACCTGAGGCCGCGTGGCGGGCCGCTCTCTTAGGCTGCGTGGTGTGTTGGTACGACTAATGCGGGCGTATTTGAGGCCCCACTCCAAACCGATTGCGATGGTCGTGCTGCTCCAGCTCGTCCAGACGCTGGCCACCCTCTATCTCCCGACCCTCAACGCGGACATCATCGACAACGGTGTCGTGAAGGGGGACACGGGCTACATCCTCGGCCTCGGCGGCTGGATGCTCGGCGTCACCGTCGTCCAGATCGTCTGCGCGATCGGGGCGGTGTACTACAGCGCCCGCACGGCCATGGCGCTCGGCCGCGACCTGCGGGCCGCGGTCTTCGACCGCGTGCAGTCCTTCTCCGCGCGCGAGGTGGGGCACTTCGGCGCACCGTCGCTGATCACTCGTACCACCAATGACGTGCAGCAGGTCCAGATGCTGGTCCTGATGGCGTTCACGCTGATGGTCTCCGCCCCGATCATGTGCGTCGGCGGCATCGTGATGGCCCTCAACCAGGACGTGCCGCTCTCCGCGCTGCTCCTCGCCATCGTCCCCGTCCTCGGCGCCGTCGTCTCCCTGATCATCTGGCGGATGCGACCGCTGTTCCGCGGCGTCCAGGAGCGCATCGACACCGTGAACCGGGTGCTGCGCGAGCAGATCACCGGCATCCGCGTGATCCGCGCCTTCGTCCGCGACACCCATGAGCGCAAGCGCTTCCAGGGCGCCAACACCGAGCTCATGGACGTGTCGCTGCGGGCCGGCCGGCTGATGTCGATGATGTTCCCGTCGGTGATGCTCGTCGTGAACCTCTCGTCGATCGCCGTCCTCTGGTTCGGCGGCCACCGCATCGAGAGCGGCGACATGGAGATCGGCGCGCTCACGGCCTTCCTCAACTACCTGATGCAGATCCTGATGGCGGTGATGATGGCCACCTTCATGTTCATGATGGTGCCGCGCGCCGAGGTCTGCGCCGAGCGCGTCCAGGAGGTCCTGGCCACCGACTCCAGCGTCGTACCGCCCACCGAGCCGGTCACCCGGCTGCGCCGTGCGGGCCACCTGGAGCTGTCCGGTGTGGAGTTCCGCTACCCCGGCGCCGAGGAGCCCGTCCTCAAGGACATCTCGCTCGTCGCCCGCCCCGGCGAGATCACCGCCGTCATCGGCTCCACCGGCAGCGGCAAGTCGACGCTGCTCGGCCTGGTGCCCCGGCTCTTCGACGCCACCGCAGGCACGGTCCTCGTCGACGGCGTGGACGTACGCGACCTCGACCCGGCGCTGATGTCCGAGACGGTCGGTTTCGTCCCGCAGAAGCCTTATCTCTTCTCCGGCACCGTCGCCTCCAACCTCCGCTACGGCAAGCCCGACGCGACCGACGAGGAGCTGTGGCACGCGCTGGAGACCGCGCAGGCCCGCGAGTTCGTCGAGAGCATGGAGCTGGGCCTGGAGGCGCCGATCGCGCAGGGCGGCTCCAACGTCTCGGGCGGCCAGCGCCAGCGGCTGGCCATCGCCCGCACGCTGGTGCGGCGCCCGGAGGTCTACCTCTTCGACGACTCCTTCTCCGCGCTCGACTACGCCACGGACGCGCGGCTGCGCGCCGCCCTGTCCCGCGAGACCGGCGACGCGACGGTCGTGATCGTCGCCCAGCGGGTGTCGACCATCCGCGACGCCCACCGGATCGTCGTCCTCGACGAGGGCCGCGTCGTGGGCACCGGCACCCACGACGAACTGATGGCGTCGAACGAGACCTACCGGGAGATCGTGCTCTCCCAGCTCACCGAGGAGGAGGCGGCGTGACGACCCCGCAGAAACCCGCGGACGCCGGTTCCGGCCAGGGCGCGGGCGGGGGCGCCGGTTCCGAAGGCGCCCCCGCCGCCGGCGGCCCGGCCCGCAGAGGCCCCGCCCCCGCGACGGGCATCGCCCGCTTCATGGGCGGCCAGCCCACCGAGCGGTCCATGGACTTCGCCGGCTCCGGCAAGCGGCTCCTCGGCACGCTCCGCCCCGAGCGCGCCCTGATCACCGTCGCCCTGCTGCTGACCCTGGCGAGCGTCGCGCTCTCCGTCATCGGCCCCAAGATCCTCGGCCATGCCACCGACCTGATCTTCTCGGGCGTCGTCGGCAAGCAGTTCGACGAGGGCGGCAGCAAGGCCGAGACCATCGAGCGGATCCGGCGGAGCGGCGACGGCAAGGTCGCCGACCTGCTCTCCTCGGTGGACTTCACCCCCGGCCGGGGCATCGACTTCGACGCCGTCGGCCAGGTGCTGCTGTGGGTCCTGCTGATCTACGTCGGCGCGTCCCTCTTCGGCTTCGTCCAGGCCCGCATCGCCACCGTCGTCGTGCAGCGCGCCGTCTTCCGGCTGCGCGAGCAGGTCGAGGAGAAGCTGGGCCGGCTGCCGCTGAGCTACTTCGACAAGCAGCAGCGCGGCGAGGTCCTCTCCCGCGCCACGAACGACATCGACAACATCGCCCAGACCTTCCAGCAGACCATGAGCCAGATCGTCACCTCGCTGCTGACGATCGTGGGCGTGCTGGCCGTGATGTTCTGGATCTCCTGGCTGCTGGCCCTGGTCGCGCTGGTGACCGTGCCGGTCTCCGTGATCGTCGCCACGAAGATCGGCAAGCGGGCGCAGCCGCAGTTCGTCGCCCAGTGGAAGACCACGGGCACGCTGAACGCCCACATCGAGGAGATGTACACGGGCCACGCGCTGGTGAAGGTCTTCGGCCGCCAGAAGGAGTCCGCGGAGATCTTCCGCAAGGAGAACGACGACCTCTACGAGGCCGGGTTCAAGGCGCAGTTCATCTCCGGCGTCATCCAGCCCGCGATGATGTTCATCGGCAACCTCAACTACGTGCTGGTCGCCGTGGTGGGCGGCCTGCGCGTGGCGAGCGGCGCGCTGTCCATCGGTGACGTCCAGGCCTTCGTGCAGTACTCCCGCCAGTTCAGCCAGCCGCTCACGCAGGTGGCCTCCATGGCCAACCTCGTGCAGTCCGGCGTCGCCTCCGCCGAGCGGGTCTTCGAGCTCCTCGACGCGGAGGAGCAGTCGCCCGACACGACGGCCGCCATGATGCCGGAGCGGGTGCGCGGCGAGGTCGCCTTCGAGGACGTCTCCTTCCGCTACGAGGCGGACAAGCCGCTCATCGACGACCTGTCGCTCACGGTCCGGCCGGGCCAGACGGTCGCCATCGTCGGCCCCACGGGCGCCGGCAAGACCACCCTGGTGAACCTGCTGATGCGGTTCTACGAGGTGAACGGCGGCCGCATCACGCTGGACGGCGTGGATGTCGCCCGGATGTCCCGCGAGGAGCTGCGCTCCCACATCGGCATGGTCCTCCAGGACACCTGGCTGTTCGGCGGGACGATCGCCGAGAACATCGCCTACGGCGCCGAGGGCGCCCCCATGGAGAAGATCGTCGAGGCGGCGAGGGCCACGCACGTGGACCGCTTCGTGCGGACCCTGCCGGACGGCTACGACACCGTCATCGACGAGGAGGGCTCCAACGTCAGCGTCGGCGAGAAGCAGCTGATCACCATCGCGCGGGCGTTCCTCGCCGAGCCGTCGATCCTCGTCCTGGACGAGGCCACCAGCTCGGTCGACACCCGCACCGAGGTGCTCATCCAGCACGCCATGGCCGAGCTCCGCACGGGCCGCACGAGCTTCGTCATCGCCCACCGCCTGTCCACGATCCGCGACGCGGACGTGATCCTGGTGATGGAGTCGGGCCGCATCGTGGAACAGGGCACGCACGACTCCCTGCTGGCGGCGGAGGGCGCGTACGCCCGGCTGTACGCGGCCCAGTTCGCGGAGGCGGTGGTGGAGGGTAAGGGGGGCGGGGGCCCCTGCCCCGGGCCTCAAGCTGCCCGAGCCTGGGGCCCGGGGGCTCGCCCCGGGCTCGGCTCCTCAAGCTGCCCGAGCTGTCTCTCCCGGCTACCGGGGTATCGCCGGCGGGCTGATTTTCAGCCCGGCCGGCGATTGAGGCCACCGCGCGTCAGCGCGGAAGGGGGCCCGGGGGCTTGCCCCCGCCGCGCGGCGGAAGCCGCACATCGGATGCGGCGGGAAGGGGCGGGGTGGGGGAAAGACTCCCCGCCACCCACGCACCGATCCGCCCCAGCAACGCACCGCTCGCCGCGGACTCCGCATGCCCGAACCCCCGCTCGATCCACAGCGACGCCCCCGGCCCCGCCGCCGCGGCCAGCGCCCGCGGATGATCCAACGGAAAATACGTGTCCCGGTCCCCGTGCACGATCAGCACCCGCCGCGGCGCGATCAACGGCACCGCCTCCGTGGGCGACAGCGGCACCGGGTCCCAGTCCTCCGCCCGCACCCGCGTCCGCAGCACGCACCGGGCCAGGAGCCGGCCCGACGGCCGTGAGATCGCCCAGTGCAGCCGCCGCATCGGCGCCGTGCCCCGGTAGTACCAGCGGGCCGGAGCGCTGACGGACACGACCGTGTCGGCGTGTGCGTCGATGCGCCCCCCGTGCTCCTTGTCCCGTCCCCGCGTCGGCGCGTCCGCGCCCGCCGGAGCGGGCGGGTGGAGGGCGCCGTGCCGCAGCACCACGGACCCGCCCATCGAGAAGCCGACCGTGGCCACCCGCTCGTGCCCCAGGGAGCGCGCCCACCCCACCGCGGCGGCGAGGTCGAGCACCTCCAGGTCGCCCAGCGTGGACCGCCCGCCGGAGCCGCCGTGGCCCCGGAAGGAGAACGTGATCACGCCCGCGTACTGGGCGAACGCCCGCGCGGCGCGCCGTACGGCCGGACGGTCCAGCGAGCCCGTGAAGCCGTGCGCGACCACGATCGCGGGCGGCGTCCCGGCCCCCGTGCCCGGCCCGCGGTACGGCTCGTATTCCGCCTCGATCCGGACCTCGTCCGCTGTCAAGAGGGCGAGCCGATGACCACTCGAAGTGATCGACGAAACACAAGGTCGTGCAAAATCGTCCGTACCTCCGAAAGTCATGTGGGCTATTCTGCTGGGCAGAGAGGATCCGGGCAGAGTAGCCCCCGGGTCCTTTTGTGCATTCGGACACGCACGTGCGCGTCTGAGCGCACGCGTGCTCCTAGGGCGCGCAGCCCTAACCGTACGAAGCAGAGCCGCATACTCCCCCGGGCCGGGGCCCGGGTGGTGCCCCCTTCGCAGGGACCGAGGAGGAACCGACGTCATGGGCGAGCGACGCGCGCAGATCCGCCAGAACGGCACGACGACCGAGGCGGGTGGCAGCCGATGAGCTCCCTGCTGCTCCTGACCAACGCCCTCCAGCCGTCCACAGAGGTGCTTCCCGCCCTCGGCCTGCTGCTGCACAGCGTGCGGGTGGCCCCCGCCGAGGGCCCGGCCCTCGTGGACACCCCCGGGGCCGACGTCATACTGATCGACGGCCGCCGTGACCTGCCGCACGTCCGAAGCCTCTGCCAGCTGCTGCGCTCCACCGGGCCCGGCTGCCCGCTGATCCTGGTGGTCACCGAGGGCGGCCTGGCCGCCGTCACCGCCGACTGGGGCGTGGACGACGTCCTGCTGGACACGGCGGGCCCGGCCGAGGTCGAGGCCCGGCTCCGGCTGGCCATGGGCCGCCAGCAGATCTCCGTGGACGACAGCCCGATGGAGATCCGCACGGGCGACCTGTCCGTCGATGAGGCGACGTACAGCGCCAAGCTCAAGGGCCGGATACTGGATCTGACGTTCAAGGAGTTCGAGCTCCTGAAGTATCTGGCGCAGCACCCCGGCCGGGTCTTCACCCGCGCCCAGCTGCTCCAGGAGGTCTGGGGTTACGACTACTTCGGCGGCACCCGTACGGTCGACGTCCATGTGCGCCGGCTGCGCGCGAAGCTCGGCCCCGAGCACGAGTCGCTGATCGGCACCGTCCGGAATGTCGGCTACCGCTTCGTGGTGCCGGAGAAGCCGGAGAAGGCCGAGCGCGCCGAGGACGGCAAGGCTTCCGGCGGTGCCGCCAAGGAGTCCGCGCCCGCCACCCGGACGGCGGAGCCGGAGGCCTCGGAATCCGGGGCCGCTCGCCCGGCCAAACGCTAGGTGGACCCGCGTAGACTGCCCGGCGTGGCCAAGGTGACGCGGGACGATGTGGCGAGACTTGCGGGGACGTCGACCGCGGTCGTCAGCTATGTCATCAACAACGGTCCGAGGCCGGTGGCCCCGGCCACGCGCGAGCGTGTGCTGGCCGCGATCAAGGAGCTGGGTTACCGCCCCGACCGGGTCGCCCAGGCGATGGCGTCCCGACGGACGGATCTCATAGGCCTGATCGTCCCGGACGCGCGCCAGCCGTTCTTCGCCGAGATGGCGCACGCCGTCGAGCAGGCGGCCGCCGAGCGCGGGAAGATGGTCCTCGTCGGGAACTCCGACTATCTCGACGAGCGCGAAGTGCACTATTTGCGCGCTTTCCTGGGCATGCGCGTCTCCGGTCTTATCCTCATCAGCCAGGGCCCCAGTGAGCACGCCGCGACGGAGATCGACGCCTGGGACGCCCGGGTCGTCCTGATGCACCGCCGCCCGGACGCCATCGACGACGTCGCCGTCGTCACGGACGACGTGGGCGGCGCCCAGCTCGCCACCCGCCACCTCCTGGAGCACGGCCACCCCTACGTCGCCTGCCTCGGCGGCACCGAGGAGACCCCCACCGTCGGCGACCCCGTCACCGACCACGTCGAGGGCTGGCGCCGGGCCATGCGCGAGGCCGGGAAGTCCCTGGAGGGCCGGCTCTTCCAGGCCCCGTACAACCGCTACGACGCCTATCAGGTCGCCCTGAAGATCCTCTCCGGCCCCGACCGCCCCCCGGCCCTGCTCTGCGCCACGGACGACCAGGCCATCGGCGTCCTGCGCGCCGCCCGCGAGCTGCGCATCGACGTGCCGGGCGAGCTGGCCGTCGCCGGCTTCGACGACGTCAAGGAAGCGGCGCTGACCGACCCGCCGCTGACGACGGTCGCCTCCGACCGCATCGCGATGGCCCGCTCGGCGGTCGACCTCGTCCTGGACGACGCCCTGCGGTTCGCGGGCTCGCGCCGTGAGCGCCTGAAGCAGTTCCCGTCGGCGCTGGTCATCCGCCGCTCCTGCGGCTGCGGCGGCTGACGGACCGCTCCGCGCGGGCCGCGCCACGCGGCGGAAGCCGCACATCGGACGCAGCGGGAAGGGGCGGGGCTGCGGAAAGGGCGCCCGCGGGGCCCACCGCCCCCGCACGACCCGGACACGCCGCCCGTCACCCCCGCAGATCCGCCAGCTTCTTCTTGGCCGCGGCCAGCTTGGGACCGTACGTGCCGGGATCCGCCGCATTCAGCTGCGTATAGAGATCCACCGCCTCCTCCACAAGCGCGATCGCCCGCCCCTTCTCACCCAGCGCGACGAGGAAGTCGGCCGTGGGCGACATGATCCAGTCCGCCAGCTGCGGCCGGTAGGACGGTGTCCTCGTCGCGAGAGGCCGGAGTTTGTCGATGGCTTCGACCGCGAGGTCACGCGCCTTCGCCTGAAGCTCGGGTTTCCCCCAGAGGTGGAGGGAGATGTCGATGAAGGACTGGGAGAGGAGGTAGGCGAGTTCGTCGTCGTCGGGGTTTTCCTTGGTGAGTGTGCGGTAGAGGGTGATGGATTCGTCGGCCATGGTGTTGGCTTCGTCCCAGCGGCCGGCGGCGGTGAGGAATGCGGTGGCGGGTGAGGCGGTCCATTGGGCGAGTTGGCGGCGGTAGGTGGGGTTTTTCGTGGTGAGGGTGCGGAGGTTCTCGATGGCTTTGAGGGTGAGGTCGAGTGCTTTCGGCTGGAGTTCGGGTTTGCCCCAGAGGTGGAGGGAGATGTCGATGGAGGCCCACGAGAGCCCGTACGCCAGTTCGTCGTCGTCGGGGTTTTCCTTGGTGAGTGTGCGGTAGAGGGTGATGGATTCGTCGGCCATGGCGTCGGCTTCGTCCCAGCGGCCGGCGGCGGTGAGGAATGCGGTGGCGGGTGAGGCGGTCCATTGGGCGAGTTGGCGGCGGTAGGTGGGGTTTCTCGTGGTGAGGGTGCGGAGGTTCTCGATGGCTTTGAGGGTGAGGTCGAGTGCCTTTGGCTGGAGTTCGGGTTTGCCCCAGAGGTGGAGGGAGA
This sequence comes from Streptomyces albireticuli, assembly GCF_002192455.1. Lineage (NCBI taxonomy): Bacteria > Bacillati > Actinomycetota > Actinomycetes > Kitasatosporales > Streptomycetaceae > Streptomyces > Streptomyces albireticuli. The sequence continues at coordinate 3,403,254 of NZ_CP021744.1, read as the reverse complement.
TGTCGATGGAGGCCCACGAGAGCCGGAAGGCCAGCTCTTCGTCGCCGGGGTTCTCCTTGACGAGCGTGCGGTAGAGACCGATGGACTCGTCGGCCGTCGCGACCGCCTCGTCCCAGCGGCCGACGGCGGTCAGGAACGCCGTGGTGGGCGACGCGTCCCACTGCGCCAACTGGCGCCGGAGAAAGGGCTGGTCGACCGTCAGCGGGCGCAGCGCGGTCACCGCGTCCAGCGCCAGCTGGGCCCCGACGTTCGAACTCCCGCGGAAGAAGAACGTGCTTGCGATGCTGATGAGCGCTCCGAAGCCGGGTGCCGGACCGTCGCCCTTCTGTTCGGCCGAATAGTGGACGACGGCGGTGTGCGCCGTGGGAACCACCGTTCCCGGAGCGGAGAGCACACGGGGGCCGGTCCACCCGCCGGACTTCTCCAGCACGCGGAATTCACAGAGTCTCTTGTCCGCTCGCGGGACGAACACCGAGGCGTATCCGTTGTCGTACGGAACCGTCGAGAGCGGGGCCCCCGGCGTGAATCCGGTGCCGGAGATCTTCGCGGGAGCGGCCCAGGAACCGTTGCCCTGCTCCCGGACGGCGTACAGCACCCCGTCGTTGCCCACCACGAACGCGTCGAGCTGCCGGAAGTCCGGCTGTGCCGACTGGGTGACTCCGGCGACACCGGCGCCGGGCGGGGCGAACCGGGTGGGGGTGAGCGGGACGGGCCGCGCCCAGGAGCTGTCGGTCGCCTGCCGCAGCGTGTGGAGGGCGCCGTTGTTGCCCACGACGAAAAGGTCGAGTTGATCGTTCTTCTGCCGTTCGGCCGCCAGGGCGGCACCGCCCGGGGCGAAGCGCGCGGCAGTGAGGGGGAGGGGCCGCGACCAGGAGCTGTCGCCGCTCTCCGACAACATGTGGAGGATCTCGTCGTTGCCGACGAGGAACAGGTCGAGCCGGTCGTTCGCCTGCCTTCCGGCCGTGAGGGCGGCGCCGGCCGGGGCGAAGCGCGCGGTGGTGAGCGGTACGGGCCGTGACCAGGAGCTGTCGCCGTCCTCCGACACCACGTGGAGGGTTCCTTCGGTGCTCACGACGAACACCTCACGCCGGCCGCCGGCCCGGACCCCGGCCGCCACGGCGGCGCCGGGCGGGGCGAAACCCGCCGGCGTCAGGGCCACCCGCCGGGCGGTGGCCGGCAGGGCGTGGTCCCACAGCGTGGCCTGGAGTCTGCCCTCGCCGTCGACCACGAAGACGGCGAACTCGCGCTCGGTCCGGATGACGCCCGCCACCCCGGCCTCCGGCGGCGCGGCCCCCGGTTCGCCGAAGGCCAGCGCCGGCGTGCAGGAACCGACGTTGCCGGGCGGGCTGTCGAGCACGTAGTGCAGGAACAGCCCGCCGTTCCTGCCCACCGCGACGACGTACGTCGCGCCCACGCGCGGGGTGGGTCCTGACCCGGCGGCCCGCGCTCCCCGGCCCGGTACGGCGACGGCCGGACCGCACAGTCCCGCCGCACCGGCGGCCAGAGCGGTGCCGCCTGCGGCTCTGAGCATCGTGCGCCGGGAAAACAGTGGTCTGTCCATGTGGCCCTCCCGCTCCCGCGGTGCCGGTGCGCGGGGGTCCGCGCGGCAGCATGAGGGTGCGGTACGGGAGCTTCGGAGGCCAGGGGTTCGGGAGGAATGGCGGGATCCGGGCCGTGGGTGCGGGGTGGGTGCGGGTGCGGGTGCGGGTGCGGGTGCGGGTGCAGTGCGGGGTGGCCGCTGCGCGGGGCTTTGTCCCCGCCCCGCCCCTTCCCGCTGCATCCGATGTGCGGCTCCGCCGCGTGCGGGGCTCCGCCCCGGACCCCGGTCCTCAAACGCCGGACGGGCTGAGTTGTCGCCCGGAACCGGGCAAATTCAGCCCGGCCGGCGATTGAGGCCACCGCGCGTCAGCGCGGAACGGGGGTCTGGGGGCGAAGCCCCCAGTTACGGGAAGGGGCGGGGTGGGGAACAGGCCCGCCGCAGGCGCACCCCACCGCCCCCCCCCGCACCCCAACCCGCACCCCCATCCCCCTCACGGCCGACCCCCGTTCATCCCCACGGCGGGCCCTCACCCTCCCCACGGCCGACGCCCCGCACCCCCCGCCCCACGAGGCTGGAGAACGTGACCAAGACCCGCGAACTCCCGCCGCGAACAGCCGCTCCCACCCCCCGCTGGGCGAACCTCGTCGCCCACGCCATCCCCCTGCTCCTCCTGCCCCAATGCCTGTGGCGCCTCCCCTTCGCCTTCCACTTCGAGATGGGGATGGTGCACCAGAAGGACATGCCCTCGATGTGGATCAGCGTCCCCTACGTCTTCGGGCTCAGCGTGATCACGGAGACGCTCGCGCTGCTCTCCTTCGGCCTGGTGCGGGGCTGGGGCGAGGTCGCCCCCGCGTGGCTGCCGTTCATCGGCGGGAAGCGGCTGCGGCCGATGGCCGTGATCATCCCCGCGACGCTGGGCGGCCTGGGCGCCACCGCGTTCTGGATGCCCACGGTGCTCTCGTGGTTCGGCGTCCTCTCCCCCGGGGCGGGGTTCACCAGCGACGGCTGGCAGGCACTGGCCAGGGTGTGCGTCGCCCCCGGCACGCTCTGGGGCCCGCTGGTCCTGGTGCTGACCTACGCCTACTACGTACGGCGCTGCCGCCCGGCGAAAGGCACCGGCGAGGCGCCGGCGGCCAAGTCGCTCCACGGCTCGGCCGTGCCGGGCCCCGCGAACGGCGGATGACGGCCGGGCCGCCGGGGTGGTTACCCGCCCGTCACCCCTCGGCGGCCGCCTCGGCCTCCTCGGCGCGCCTGCGCCGGTACGACCACACGTCCGCGAGTCCCCAGCGGTACCGGGTCTCCTCGTCGACGGGGCCGAGACCGTCGATGACCTCGTCCCCGCGCGGGTCGTCACGCATCGCCAGCCGGACCGCCGCCGTGACCCGTACGTCCGGGTCGTCATCCGTAAGGCGCTCGGCGAGCGCGTCCGCGATGACGGACGACTTCTCGGCGGGCCCCCACATGAAGGCCGCGACGGCGGCCTGGCGGACCTTGGGGTCCTCGTCCCGGAGACGTTCCACGACGGCGGCCACGGCCTCGGGGCAGTTCGCCGCGACGGGGTAGGACAGTCCGGAGAGCGCCCACTTGCGGGTGTCCGCGTCGGCGCTGCGGCTGAGCGCGGGCAGCGGCTCGTCGGCGCGCGGATCCCGGGCGTTGCTCAGGCCCGCTGTGAGCGCGCGTACGACCCGCAGGTCCGTCTCCCGCTCCAGCCAAGGCAGGAAGAGCTCGACGAGCGCGGTGTCGTAGGGCGACTCGTCGTCCTCGTCGACCTCCATGAGGCGATCGGCGATGACGACGAACCGGAGCACCTCCGCGCCGAAGTACCGCTCCAGCGGGTCCGGCCGGTCGCACAGGGCCTCGGCCGCGTCCCAGGCGGCGAGCCCGAGGTGCTCGTGCACCGCGTACGTCGCCGCCCCCCAGACCGAGCGGTCGACGTCCGGCTCCGCCACGGCGCGGGCCAGCAGCTCGTCGAACGTCCGAGTGATCCCGTAGGCGGACTCCAGGTACGTGGCGATCGCGGCGTGCCCGTCGCGCGCTGTGACACCGCCGAGCGTGAGCTCCTCGGACGTCCCGCCGAACCTGTCCTCGACGGTCCCGCGCCCGACGGGCCCCGTCGCCCCCGTCCTGCGGCGGAGCTCCGCCTCCGCGCCCGCCTCGTGCCAGTGCCACGCCAGAGCCAGGGCGTCACGCCCGTCCGCACCCCGGAACCGGAGGTCCCCGCCCCGGTCCACGACCCGCTCCACGAGCGCGTACGAGCCCAGGTCCACCGCCCGCAGCAGCGGCGTCCGGCCGTCGGCCCCCACGGCGTTCACCTCGGCGGGGGTCATCTCCAGCATCAGCTCGTCGGCGAACCTCGCGTCGTACGCGTCCAGCGCCGCGAGGAGCAGGCCCGCTCTGTCCGCCCGCGTCCGCTCAGTCACGGCGGCCCGCCAGCAGGCCGTGGATCGACGCCGCCATGTTCACCGCGAACGCCTCCCGCTTTTCCGGAGCCAGCAGCTCCAGCGACAGGTACGGGTTCAGGTCCTCCAGCTCGACGAGCAGCAGTTCCCCGCCCGGCGCCCGGCACGCGTCCACCCTGCTGATGCCGTGCGCGATGTCGTTCCAGTCGACGAACCGCCGCGCGAACGCGATGTCCTCTGCCGTCGCCTCGTACGGCTCCAGCCGCCAGCGCTCCTCCGGGCTCGGGGCGTACAGCGCGTACTGGAAGTCCCGGTCGATGAAGTAGAACGACACCTCGTAGGCGAAGTCGATACGCGGCTGTACGAGCACCTCACCGTACGCGAGCGCCGGCAGCGCCTCCTCGGGCACGAATTCCAGGCCTATGGAGTCCGCGCCCAGTTTCGGCTTCACGACGTATTCGGCGGCGTGGGGGAGCCGGGATACGTCCTCGGCCCGGTCGATCGTCGGGATCACGGGGTATCCGGCGGCGGTCAGGTCCAGCAGGTATTGCTTGCCGATCATGTCGGCCTTGCCGCGCAGCTCGTTGTAGACGAGCGTCCCGCGCTTCTCCGCCTCTTCGCGGAAGCGGTCGTATTCCGCCTGGTAGTGCAGGACCGGACCGCTGTTACGGATCACGACCGCGTCGAAGTCGTCCATGAGGGCGGTGGCGTCGAGCGGGTGGCAGAGCGCGACATCGAATTCCTGCCGCAGGCGGGAGGTCAGGAAAATGTCCTCGTCGCAGTAACGGCGGCCCTTCGCCTGATATGCGAGATCTGTGACGAACAGGACGCGGGGCCGCTTGGGCGCGGGCCTGCGGGTGGGACTGGGCATGACTCTCCTGCCGAGGGTAGGTCGACTGAGAGTAAACCTACCTATCGCCCGAGGTCAGCCGCTTTTCAGGGTGCGTATGAGGGTGCGGAGCGTTTGGGGGGCGACGGCCAGGATGACGTCGGGGTTGTCGCTTTCTCGGAGGAAGATCCGGCCAGCGTTGACGGCAGCTAGGTCGAGGCAGTTGGCGCCGTGCTGGCTGTACGACGATTTCTGCCACTCGGCGGCGACACTCAGGCACGCGTCGCCCTCCGAGCAGTAGCCGGACTTTTGCCAGGTGGCGGCAATGTTCAGGCAGTTCGAACTGTCACCGCTGTAAGAAGACTTCTGCCAGTGATGCGTAGACACGCCGATACCTTTCAGAGACCCTGCGCGAGGCGCTTGATGAAGTCTCTCGACGCGCTCGGAGAGAGGGAGCTTCCTTCCAGGCGGTCGAGTACGGTCCGGTATTTGGCCAGCTCGGCATCGGCGTCGAGGAATTCACAGCCGTGGTGGACATCCAGCTGCACAGTGTCCAGCGGAGGCACTGCGCCGGATACGTAGTCGATAGGCTGGCCATTGCCGGAGAACGATCCGTTGCCGAACGGGATCACGCGCAACGTGATGTTGTCGAGCTCGCTCATCTCCAGAAGGTGCTCCAACTGGCCGAGAGATGTCGCACGGCCACCGAACTGCATGCGTAGCGCCGCCTCATGAACGATCGCCGTGTATGGGATGGCCCGCTCGCCGTGGAGCACTGCTTGCCGCTTCATCCGGTAGGAGAGCCGATGCTCGACTTCGTGGGCTCTGAGCTGAGGGACGACCTCCTGGAACAGGGCGCGGGCATGGTCGGTCGTCTGCAACAAGCCGGGGATGTGGATTGCGAGGGCGACACGCAGGCCGAATGCGTGGTGTTCGAGCTCGGCCAGATCCATCAGGGGCGCCGGAAGCAGCTCCTGATAGGCATCCCACCAGCCTCGTGTGCGGCCGCCCGTCATAGCCGCTAGCGCTTCGATCAAGGCGTCGTCGGCACACTTGTAGTTGCGGGCCATGGTGCGGACGCGATCCGCGCCCACCGCGTACCGGCCCGCTTCGATGTTGCTGATCCTCGACTGGTTGACGCCGAGGAGCGCAGCCGCCGCTGATGTCGACAAGCCGGCCCGTTCGCGGAGCTTCCGCAGCTCCACCCCTAGGCGCTGCTGCCGCAACGTTGGACTGCCTGATGACCCCACTGACTTCCTCCCGCCCCAAACGTCACCCACACGGGGCTAGTTGGCCTGAATTTCGTCGACCGAGTGGAATATAGGCCATCACCGACCCTACGGTGTGACTTAAGCCACTCACCTGGCCCGCCGTGAACACGGAGGCGCATCGCCGACGCACCGGCGACAGGACACCGCAAGCGCGGCAACTCAGCCAATCACCTCCTGATAAGGAGCCCCGCATGGCAACCGTATCCCCGGAGAACACCTGGTCGTACACGCTCAACCTGCCCCACGACCCGCACTCCGCGCGAATCGCCCGCACCACCTTGCGCAGCGTGCTCGTCAGTCACGACCGGGACGAACTGGTGGACGACGCAATGCTGTTGACCAGTGAACTCGTGACCAACGCCTACCGCTACTCCGACGGCCCCGTCGAACTCCGCGTGCGGCACGCGTGGGAGGCGGGCATCAGGATCACCGTGTGGGACACCAACCCCCTCGTGCCTGCGCCGTTCGACGCCCCTCCGGGCGGCGGCGGGACCGACGTGCCGGCGGACGGTACGTACGGGCGCGGTCTCCTGATCGTGCGGCTGTGTGCGGACAACTGGGGCAGTCAGACGTTCGGCGGACCCGCGTCCGGGGCGGGGTTCCGGGGGAAGCTGCTGTGGTGCGAAATCGGCGCGAAATCGCCCGTGGCGCAGCTCGCCGCGTAGGGGCCGGATGGGCCCCCGCCCGCTTGGGGCGGTCAGTAATCCGTGGGGAAGGAGGGAGCGGAGGGGTGGCGGAAGGGTGATGCGGCCTGGTGCTTTACCGCGCCGCCGTCACCCGTTCGGCTTGGCGTCGTTGTCAGCCGAAGAGCCGTTTTTCCTCCATCGCGGGAGAGAGTCAGCATGCGTCAGTTCCCTTTGGAAGGCCTGGAGATCGCTCCCGGGCGCGTGGTGGAGTGGCGCCTGCGGTCGACGAGACGGAGCGAGGAGGGCGGCACGGAGGGGGCCCGTAAGAGCGCGTCGTTCAACCAGGACAAGCACTTCTCGGTGGTCGAGGAGGCCCGTAAGGCCAACGACTCGATCGCCTCGTGGCTCGCGGTGACGTTCGAGGTGGAGGGGCCGCTCGACCGGGACGCGCTGGAGGCCGCGCTGCTGTTCCTGGCGCGGCGGCACGAGGTGCTGCGCTGCGAGTTCCAGCGGCTGGCGGGGGACCTGTCGTGCGGGGCGATCGACGAGGAGGAGATCGCCCTGGACGTGGCGGAGATGGGTGACTTCGACACCTCGGCCGAGCTCCTCGCGTTCATGTCGGACAGCTTCCAGAAGCAGATCGACACACTGGCCTGGCCGCTGTTCATGATGGGGGCCGTGGTCAGGGAAACCGGTTCTTCGACGGTGTACATGGCCTTCGACCACATCGTGTCGGACGGTGTGTCGATGCCGAACGTCGTGAACGACATCCAGACCGCCTACGCGGCCTACACCCAGGGCCGCGAGCCCGTACTCCCCGTCGCGGGCAGCTATTTGGACTTCGCGCACGAGCAGCGGGTCCGTTATCTGTCGCTGGAAGCGGGCGACGAGCGTCTCGACTACTGGAAATCCTTCATGGCGGGCAACGGCGAGTTCTTCCCGCGCTTCCCGCTGGAGCTCGGGATCGAGCCGAACCGGCTGTACCCGACGGTGAACGAGGCGGACAGGCTGCTCGACGCGCGGGAGACCGAGGCGCTGGAGACCCGGTGCAGGGAGGCCGGCGGGAAGTTCTTCATGGGCCTCCTCGCGAGCGTCGGCACCGCCCTTCACGCCCTGGGCGGCCCCGACTCGTACCGGGGATTCATGCCCGTCAGCGAGCGCGGCCGGGGGCCCTGGAAGCATTCCGTGGGGTGGTTCGTGAATACGCTGCCCATCGAGTTCCCCGTCGGGAAGGGCTTGGAATTCGACGAGCTCATCGCCGGTGTGCGGGCCGGCTTCGGCGCCATGATGGGCAGCCTGGAAGTGCCCTTCATCCGGGCCTGGGAACTGCTCGCCCCCGAGCACTTCGCGCTGCGCACCTGGCCGTACCCGGTGAACTTCTTCTCCTACATGGACATGCGGAGGACTCCGGGCGCCGGACACCATCCGCAGTGGCAGCCGACGGCTCATGTCTGGGCCTCGACGGCTAACGGGACGTGCTCGTGGTTCCAGCGTGATGTCACGGGCCTGTACATGAACTCGATCTACGTGGATACGGGGGAGGCGCGGCGGACGATGCGGTCTGTGCGGGAGGTTCTGACGGAGACGTTGCGGGCTACGTCGCGGGTGGCTCTGCGGGAGCCGGCTGCGGTGAGTTGAGGCGGGCCGGGGTGCGGGTGAGGTGCCGCTGCGCGGGGCTTTTCCCCAGCCCCGCCCCTTCCCGAAACTGGGGGCTCCGCCCCCAGACCCCCTTTCCGCGCTCCGCGCGGTGTCCTCAAACGCCGGACGGGCTGAATTTCAGCCCGTCCGGCGTTTGAGGACCGGGGCCCGGGGCGGAGCCCCGGTTCGGGAAGGGGCGGGGCGGGGACAAAGCCCCGCGCAGCGGCACCCCCCCCCGGCACCCCCCCCGCACCGCACCCGGAACCCCGCACCGGACTCAGCGGAAGTCCGCCACGTGATCCCTCGCCCACTCCTCGAACGACCGCGCCGGATGCCCCGTCACACGGAGAACCGCGTCCGTGACCCGCGCCTCCGTCCCCACCGTCGCCTCGAAGTTGCGCAGGACGTCCTCCGCCACCGGCCCCGGCGCGCCGTGGCGTTCCATCAGGGCGATGCCCTCCTCGAAGGAGACGCGTTCGAAGCGGACCTCCGGGCGGCCCAGGGCCCGGCCGATCGCCGCTGCCTGGCCCTCGAAGGTGATGCCCTCCGGGCCCGTGACGACGTAGACCTGGCCGGTGTGGGTGCCGTCCTCGTCCAGGAAGGCGCGGAGCGCGATCTCCGCGAGGTCCGCCTCGTGGACCGGCGCCGCGGTCGTGCCGGGGAACGGGCCGCGCACCAGGCCGTCCGTGCGGATGCCGTCCGCCCACATCAGGGCGTTCGTGGCGTACATGCCGCCGCGGACGAAGCACCACTCCAGGCCCGACTCGCGGATCAGGCGCTCGGCCTCGGCGTGCCACACGGCGATGGGCGCGGTGTCGTCCTCGGGGACGCCGGTGACGGCCATGGAGGAGTTGAGGACGATCCGCTGTACACCCGCCGCGACCGCCGCCGCGACGATGTCGGCCACGTCCGCGCCGCGCGTCGCGGCGAGGTTCAGGAACAGGCCGTTCGCGCCGTCGAGGAGGGGCTCCAGGGGCTGTCCGGCCGAGAGGTCCGCGCGGACGACCTCGGCCGCCTCGGGCAGGCCCGCCCGTGCGGGGTCACGGGTCAGCGCCCTTACGGGCACTCCCTGGGCGACGAGCTGTTCCACCAGGCTGCGGCCGATGTTGCCGGTCGCTCCGGTCACGACTATCACGAGCGCTTCCTTCTGTCGGAGCCGCGCGGGAAACCAGCTGCTGTATGCCCGCCAGTTGCCGCATATGCTCGGTGCAACGGCCGGAAATGGCGCCGGAATTCCCGCTACCGCGGGTAGGTCTTGCGTTCGGGGGCCGTTCCCGTGGTGGGATGTCGTGATGCGAACCCCCACACGCATACCCGACCTTCCGCCCAATCCCTATGACGAACTCGCCTCGCTGGCCGACCCCGTGGCCCCCGAGGCGGAGAAACCGGAGGACGAACCGGAGGAACGCGGGGGAGGTTCACCTCCCGATTCCGTCGATCCGGCCGTAGCCGTGAATGCTGTCCAGCACGCCGGTCCTGTCCATCGCGCCGGTCCCGTCGAATCCGCAGATTCCCGCGAATCCGCCGACTCCTCCGATTTCGCCGAATTCCTCGACATCCGGCTGGTCCCCGACAGCCCCGAGAGCCTCGACGACGCCGCTCTCGCCCGCCTCACGGCGCCGCCCGGCCACCGCCGTTCCCGGCGCGGCCGCTCCGGTCACGGCCGCCGTGCCCGCCGCGCCTCCCGCCGCGTCCGGCACCGCCGCCGGTTCGCGGCCGTACCCCGCGCCCTCAAGCTGCTGATCGCCGTCGCCGTCTGCGCGGCCTTCCTGGTGCTGGGCGACCGCTGCGCCGTCCTGTACGCGGAGAAGAAGGCGTCGGAGAAGATCCGGGACGACCTCCACCTGGCCGCCGGGCCCCAGGTCGACATCCACGGCTTCCCCTTCCTCACCCAGGTGCTGGGCAAGCGGCTGGAGCGCGTCGACATCACCGTGCCGCACGTCGACGCCGGCCGGGTGTCCCTCGCGGAGGTCCGGGCGAGCGGCCGGGACATCAAGCTCACCGGTGACCTCCCCACCGCCGTGCGCGGCGCGGTCATCGGGCGGCTGGACGGGGACGTACGCCTCTCCTTCGCCGACCTCAACCGCGAACTCGGCGCCTCGCAGGTGCGGTTCAGCGACGCCGGGGGCGACACGATCGCGGCCGACGGGCGGCTCGACGTCGGCGGCCAGGAGCTGCGGGTACGGGCGCGGGCCCAGCTGCGGCGCACCGACGACCGGGGCCTCGCCACCGACATCGACGGGATGAGCGTCGACGTGCCGCACGTCGCCACCTACCGGCCCGGCCGCGACAAGGGCCTCACTCTGCACCGCGAGGCGGCCGAGCGCGTCGCCCGCGACACGGCCCGGGTGAAGGCGCTGCTGTCCGTGCCGTCGCTCGCCGCGCGGCTGGGCGTGGGCCCGGACGAGGTGGCGGCGGCCCTCAGCGGTGAGGACCGGCTGCGCGAGCTCACGGGCGCGCCCCGCTTCGTCGAGCGGCTGATGGGGGTCAACCTCGTCGACGCCGTGGCCGACCACCCGTGGGTGCTGCGGAAGATCGGTGTCGACCCCGATCTGATCGCCGGGCTGATGCGGCTGCGGCCGCCGGAGCTGACCGACCGGCTGTCCTTCTCCTTCCGGCTGCCGGAGCAGGCGAAGGACCTCAGACTGCGTGCCGTCACGGTCGACCACGAGGGAATCCGGGCCGAGCTGGGCGGGGTCGCGCTGCCGGTCGGACGGGCGTCTTAGCGCGCTTCATTCACTTGAAATTCATAGCGACGCCCCAAAACGAAGGGTCGGATGCTCTATCGCCTTGCATTCATCGAATGGAGGGCTAGATCACACTCGCATTTATTGAACCGACCATACGGTTTGTGTTTGGGTCTGGGTGTGCGGACGACAGCCGGCCCCGTGGCCGGGCTGCCGGCCGCGCATGGCTGCCGTGCCGGGGGAGGGGGGCACGGCAGCCCGAAAGCAACCTTGAGGACCACGCGTCATCATGAGCAATGCGACGGAATCCGGACCGGGGTCCACGGCGCGATCCGCCACGGAACCGGAAGCGGGACCGGGGCACGCGATGCCGGGCCTGTGGCCGACCCTGGCCTCACGGGCACTCGGCAGCAGCGCCTATTACGTGGTCTCGCCGTTCCTGGCGATCTGGCTGCACAGCACCCTGGGGATCTCCGTGTCCCTCGCCGCCACGGCGGTCGGGGTGCACCTGCTCAGCATGCGCGCCGGGGCCGTCTACACGCAGTTCGTCGTGGTGCGGTTCCGGCTCCGCGCGGTCCTCGTCGGCGGTTACCTCGTGGCCGGCGCCGTCCTGCTCGTACCCGTGGGCCTCGGGCTGGACGACCCCGCCTCCTGGCTCGCCGTGCTGGCCGTGAACGGCACGGCCGTGTCCTGCGCCAACGTCGGCACCAAGGCCCTGATCGCCAACGGCTGCGACGAGCGCACCCGGCTGCTCGCCTTCGGCCGCCTCAACGCGGCCATCAACGGCGGCGCGGCGCTCGGGCCCGTCGCCGGCGGCTGGCTGATGTCCGCGACGGGCCGCGCCTTCCCCCTGATACCGGCCGGTGTCTTCGCGCTGGCGGCGGTGCTGGCCGCCCGCGCGCCGGGTGACGTGACGGCCACCCCGCGGGCCGGGGGCGGCGCGGCCCGCTTCGGACTGCCCAACCGGCAGGTCCTCCTCTGGGCCGCCGTGACGGCGACCCTCTGGCTGGCCTACGCGCAGTTCGCCAACGTGCTGCCGATGTACGTGGGCAGCTCGGTCTCCACCCGCGTCATCAGCATGCTCTTCCTGGTCAACGCGATCCTCATCGTGCTGTTCCAGGGCGTCGTCGCCCGCCGCATGGAGAGCCTCGCCCGCCGGCGCGGCGACCGGGCGGTCCTCGCGCTCGGCATGGTCCTCCTCGCCGCCGGCCTGGTGCTGTTCGTGCCCGGCCGCGGCCCGGCATGGCCCGTGATCTTCCTGGGCGCCGCCGTGTTCACCTTCTCCGAGCTGGTCTGGTCGCCCGCCGCCGACAGCCTCATGGCCAAGAAGGCGCAGGGGAACAGCTTCGCCGCATTCGGCTTCGCCGGTCTCATCTGGGGCGTCGCCGAATCCGCGGGCGGCGCCCTCGGCACGGCCGTCGCGGGCGGTTCGGACGACAGCACCTGGGTCACCTGGTCGCCGTTCCTCGTGGCCGCCGGCCTGACCCTGCTCACCGCCCTGGGCGTCGTCCTCGCCCCGCGCCGGACGGAGCGGGCGACGGCCCTTGCCACCGGATCGTGTCCCTCCGTGCCGGACAAGGCCCTCTGACGGTCCCCTCCGGCACGCCCGTACCCCGGCACGCCGCACTCCCCGGCGCCGCCCCTCAGCCCCTCCGCACCCGCACACCCCTCCACCCTCCAGCAGAAACGGGACCGGCAACCATGGCCGACCACATCGTCATCGTCGAAGCGCTCACCAGCGGCACCGGCCTCCGGGTCGTCGAGGCCGCCACCCGCAAGGCGGCCCGCGTCACCTTCGTCACCCGGGACAAGGCCCGCTACATCAACGATCCGCTCCGCGACCTGCTGGAATCGGGCAGGGTCGAGACGTACATCAGCGAGACCCGCTCCGTCGAGGAGCTCACCGTCCTCTTCGAAGCCCTCGGCACGGACGGCGCGTTCACCCTGATCGCGCCCAACGAGCAGTACCTGCTGCCCGCCGCCACCGCGGCCGAGAAGCTGGGCATCCCCTTCCTGCCGACCGCCTCCGTGCGCCTGACCCAGGACAAGCACGCCTTCCGCCGGGCCTGCGAGGCCGAGGACATCCCCGCGCCGCGCAGCACCGCCGCCGCGGACGTCGAGGCGGCCGTCGCCGCCGCCGAGGCCACCGGCTACCCCGTCGTCCTCAAGCCCTCCATCGGCACCGGCAGCTACGGCGTCGTCTCCGCCGCCGACGAGGAGGAGGTGCGCTGGCACTTCACCGAGGTGCTGGCCGAGTCCGACGGGCAGGGCGGTGTGCCGCTCGTCGAGGAGTTCCTCATCGGCCCCGTCGTCAGCGCCGAGGTCCTCTACACCGGCGGCGTCCCGCACGTCCTCGGGATCAGCGACCGCATCATGAGCGAGCTCCCGTACTTCATGGAGCTGGCCATCCGCTTCCCCGTCGACCTCTCCGCCGACGCCCACGAGCGGATCGAGCGGATCTGCGCCGACCTCGCCCGCCTGATGGCGTACGAGAACGGGCCCGCGCACATCGAGTTCGCGCTCACGGCCGACGGCCCCAAGGTCGTCGAGTTCAACCCGCGCTTCGCCGGGCGCAACGTCTCCACGATGGTCTCCGCGGCCCTCGACTGGAACGTGTTCGACGGCGTCATCGCCTCCTACCTCGGCGAGCCCGTGGACGCGCCGCAGCCGGTCGGCGCCGCCGCCGAGCAGGCCCTCTACGCCAAGCGCGGCGGCCGCTTCGAGGGCGTCGCCGGTCGGGAGCTGGCCCAGCGCGTCCCCGGCCTGCGCGACATCCACATCACGGCCCGCGCCGGTGACGAGCTGCCCGACGCCAAGGACCAGCGCAGCGAGTACGGCACCCTCTGGTGCACCGGCGCCACCGCCGACGAGGCCGGCATCCGCGCGGCCTCGGCCGCGGGGTATCTGCGGCCGGTGTTCGACGAGCGGTAGCCGGCCGCCGGGCCGCCGAGGCCCCTGAAAGCCCCTTCAGGCCGGTGCGCCCACCGGTCCGGCTCCCCGCGGGCCGGGCCGGTGGCCTCGCCCCCGGCCCGCCCCGCTCCACCCCAGCTTCGTCACACTCCGTGACGGATTGTGGCGTCCCGTCATATCCCGGCGGGCGCCGCCCGCGCCCCATCCCGGCGCGAAGCCGCAGCGTCAGACCCGACGAAAGAGCACGCACGTGAGTACTCCTGCCCAGGTACAGCGTCCGCTTGTCGACCTGTACAGCGACACCATCACGCTTCCCACCCCCGAGATGCGCGCCTTCATGGCCGAGGCCCCCTCGGCGACGAGCAGAAGGGCGAGGACCCCAGCGTCAACGAGCTCACCGCCATGGCCGCCGAGCTCCTCGGCAAGGAAGCCGCCGTCTTCCTGCCCTCCGGCACCATGTGCAACGAGATCGCGCTGGCCGTCCACTCGCGGCCCGGCGACGAGGTCCTCACCGACCGCACCGCCCACATCATCAACTACGAGGTCGGCGGCCCCGCCGCGCTCAGCGGCATCAACGTCCGGGCCCTGGACGGCGAGCGCGGCGTGTTCACCGCCGAGCAGTTCCGCGCGGCGATCCGCCCCGCCAGCCGCTACGCGCCCGTCACCAGCGGCGTCGTCATCGAGCAGACCTCCAACGCGGGCGGCGGCACGATCTGGCCGCTGGAGCGCATCCAGGAGATCACCGGGATCGGCCGGGAACACGGCATGTGGGCCCACATGGACGGCGCCCGCCTCCTCAACGCCTCCGTCGCCAGCGGTGTCGAGCCGCACGTCTACGCCGCGCACTTCGACTCCGTCTTCGTCGACCTCAGCAAGGGCCTCGGCGCCCCCGTCGGCGGCATCCTCGCCGGCACCCAGGACTTCATCGACCAGGCCTGGCGCCTCAAGCAGCGCTGGGGCGGCGCCATGCGCCAGGCCGGCGTCATCGCCTCGGCCGGCGTCTACGCCCTCCGCCACCACGTGGCGCGGCTGGCCGAGGACCACGCGAACGCGCGGGTGCTGGCGGAGTCGCTGGCGTCGATCGAGGGGCTTGTGGTGCGGCCCGAGCACGTCGATACGAACATCGTTCTTTTCGATGTGGCGGAGACGGGGCTTTCCGCTGCGGAGTTCGGGAAGCGGACGTATGAGCGGTTCGGGGTGCGGGTGAGTGTGTTCGGGCCGACGACTGTGCGGGTGGTGACGCATATCGATGTGACGGCGTCTCAGGTGCCGGTGGCTGTGGCGGCGATCGGTGAGGTGGCGGCGGGGGCGTTGGCGGCGAGGTAGCCGCTGCGCGGGGCCTTGTCCCCACCCCGCCCCTTCCCGAACCGGGGCTCCGCCCCGGACCCCGGTCCTCAAACTCCCCCAGCTACCGCTGGGAGGTGCCCCCGGACGGGCTGATTTATCGCCCGGAACCGGGCGGGAAAACCGGCCCTGGCGCAGGGGGAAAGCCAGCCTCGGACAGGGGCACATCCAGCCCGGCCGGCGTTTGAGGCCACCGCGCGTAGCGCGGAACGGGGGCCCGGGGATCTCCCCGGTTTCGGGAAGGGGCGGGGCTGGGGAAAGGCCCCGCCTACAGCGGCGGCGGCGCCGTCGTCGCACCCGGGAGCCGTACGGACGCCACCGTCCCACCCCCTCCGTCACCCGCCGCCGACAGCCGTACGGACCCACCCGCCCGCTCAACCGTCCGCGCCACGATCGACAACCCCAACCCGCTCCCCGGCAGGCTCCGCGCCGACGGCGACCGCCAGAACCGGTCGAAGACGTGCGGGAGTTCCGCCGCCGGGATGCCCGGGCCGTGGTCCCGTACGGTCAGTTCGCCCGCCGACAGGGCCACGGAGACCGTTCCCCCGGGCGGGCTGAACTTCACCGCGTTGTCGAGCAGGTTGACCAGGGCCCGTTCCAGCGCGGCCGGTTCGGCGCGTACGTACCAGTCCTCCAGGTGCACCTCGAAGGTGAGGCCCGAGCCGCGCAGCCGGGCGCGTTCGACCGCTCGTTCGGCGGTCTCGTGAAGGGCGATGACCTGGACCGGGCCGCTGCCCGGCGCGGTCTCCGGGCGGGAGAGTTCCTGGAGGTCGCCGATGAGCGCGGCCAGCTCCGTCATCTGGGCCTTGACGCTGGTCAGGAGCTCGCGGCGGTCGTCCGGGGGGATTGCCCGGCCGGTCTCCTCGCTGCGGACGAGCAGGTCGATGTTGGTGCGCAAAGAGGTGAGCGGGGTGCGCAGTTCGTGGCCGGCGTCCGCGATGAGCTGCTGCTGGCGGTCGCGGGAGGAGGCGAGCGCGGCGGTCATGGAGTTGAACGAGCGGGACAGCCGCGCGATCTCGTCCTCGCCGTCGACGGGGATGCGGACCGCCAGGTCCTCCGTGCGGGCGATGTGCTCGACCGCGTCCGTGAGCCGGTCCACGGGCCGCAGGCCCGCGCGGGCGATGCCGAGGCCCGCCGTGGCGGCGCCGAGCACGCCGACGCCGGCCGTGAGGACGAGCACGAGCGCGAGCTTGTTCAGCGGCTTGTCGATGTCGCTCGCGGGCTGGGCGATGGAGACCGCGTAGACGCCCGGCACGGTGCTGCGCGAGGTCGCGACGCGCATCTCCTTGCCGTCCTTCGCGTGCGCGTCGTGCAGCACCGGGTCCTGCCCCAGGCCCACGGCCAGGTCGCGGGAGTCCACCGTGACCGGCGACTTCCCGGCCGTCGTGCAGACCGCGCCGCGCGCAGTGATGATCTGCACGGTGTACGGGCTGGGGTACGGGCGCGTGCCGTTGCCGCAGGTGTTGAGCAGGTCGACGACGGTCTCGTCCGCCGGGCGCACATTGGTCAGGGTGGTGTCCCGCTGCTGTTCGAGCTGCTGTTTGAGGACGACCCAGGACACGGCCGCGACGACCGCGACCGCGACGGCCACGGCCACGGCCGTCAGCAGCGCCAGCCGCGACCGCAGCGGCAGCCGGCGGAACCGTCCGATCACTCGGCGCCGCCGCCTTCCGCGCGCAGGACGTAGCCGACGCCGCGCACGGTGTGGACGAGGCGCGGCTCGCCGCCCGCCTCGGTCTTGCGGCGCAGGTACATCACGTAGACGTCCAGGGAGTTGGAGGAGGGCTCGAACTCGAAGCCCCACACGGACTTGAGGATCTGCTCGCGGGTGAGGACCTGGCGGGGGTGGGCGAGGAAGAGCTCCAGGAGGGTGAACTCCGTGCGGGTGAGCTCCACGGCGCGGCCGCCGCGGGTGACCTCGCGGGTGTCGGGGTCCATCCGCAGGTCCGCGAAGGTCAGGGCGCGGTCCTCGGCGGGCGCCGCCGCCGCGTAGGAGCTGCGGCGCAGCAGGGCGCGGATGCGGGCCAGCAGCTCGTCCAGCTCGAACGGCTTGACCAGATAGTCGTCGGCGCCGGCGTCGAGGCCGGTGACCCGGTCGCCGACCGTGTCGCGGGCGGTCAGCATCAGGATCGGCACGGTGACGCCGGAGGCGCGCAGCCGGCGGGCGGCGGTGAGGCCGTCCATGCGCGGCATGAGCACGTCGAGGACGATCAGCTCGGGGGCGTAGGCGTCCACCTTGCCGAGCGCGTCGAGCCCGTCGACGGCCAGCTCGGTGCCGTATCCCTCGAAGGCGAGGCTGCGGCGCAGCGCCTCACGGACGGCGGGTTCGTCGTCCACGATCAGGATGCGGGCGGGCTGGTCGCCGTGGTCGGCGGGGCTCATCGGCTTTACCTCGCGGTTCGGGGGTCAGGGGCGCTCTCAGCCTCGCACGCCGCCGGGTCGGGTGGGCGTCAGCCGCCGGTGCCGCCCGCGCGCAGCTTGGCCAGGTCGGCCTTGAGGGTGTTGACCGGGATGGCGAAGCCGAGGCCGACGCTGCCGGCGTCCCCGGACCCGGACCCGGCGCCCGCGTACATGGCGGAGTTGATGCCGACGATCTCGCCGTTCATGTTGATCAGCGCGCCGCCGGAGTTGCCGGGGTTGAGGGAGGCGTCGGTCTGGATCGCCTTGTAGGTGGTCTTGGACGAGCCCGTGTCGCCGTTGTACTGGTTGCCGCCGAACTCGAACGGCCACTGCGGGAGCCCGCCGCCCTGGCGCTGCTGCTGCCGGCCGTCCTGGCCCTGCTCCTTGGAGACGGTGACGTCGCGGTCGAGGGCGGAGACGATGCCGCTGGTCACGGTGCCGGTGAGGCCCTCGGGCGAGCCGATGGCGACGACCTCGTCGCCGACCTTGAGCTTGCCGGAGTCGCCGAGGGAGGCGGCCTTGAGGCCGCTCGCGCCCTGCACCTTGATCAGGGCGAGGTCCTTGTCGGGGTCGGTGCCGACGACCTTCGCGGTCCTGGTGCCGCCGTCGCTGAAGGACACCTTCACGGTGTCGGCGCCGGCCACGACGTGGTTGTTGGTGACGATCTCGCCGTCGGCGGTGATCACCACGCCGGAGCCGGTGGACTCGCCGGAGGCGGTGGTGGCCTTGATCTCCACGATGCTCGGCATGACGGCCTTGGCGACGGCCGAGACGCCGCCGCTCTTGGAGGAGACGTTCTGCACCGGCGTGGAGTGACCGCTGCCGCCGGAGCCGCCGGTCAGCTGCCCGACGAGGGCGGCCGAGCCGCCGCCGACCACCGCGGCGAGGATCGCGCAGGCGGCGAGCAGGGCGACGGGGCGGCGGGCGCGGGGCGCGGCGTGCCCGGCGGGGACACCGCCGGTGGCCGCGGGCTCGGGCGCCGGGGCGCCGAAGCCCGCGTAGCCGGCCGGGGTGCCGCCGCCACCGCCGTGACCGCCGGCGCCGTCACCGGGCCAGACGGTGACGCCGCTCGCCGTGGTCACCGGCTGCTGCGGCGCGTACGGCGGCGGGGCCGGGTAGGCGTAGGCCTGCTGCGGGTGCTGCTGGGGGTCCTGGGCGCCGTCGCGGCGGTGGTTGTCGGTCATGGCTACGACTGTGCTCCGGCTGGATGAGAACAGTCTGAGTGTGTGCTGAGAAGCCCGGCAGAAGTAGGTATGTCGGGTATAAGGAAGATCAAGCCCGTCCGGCGGACGAGGACGCCGCGCCCGGCGCGGGACCCGGACCCGGCGCCGAGGATCAGCGGAGGAGACACCCATGCAGGTAGCCGGCTGGCACGTGGAAGTCGAGTTCGACGAGAACGACACGCACACCCGCGCGGCCGCGCTCCTGCGGCTGCGCGACGGCAACGAGCTGCGCGGCCGGGGCCAGGCCACCCGCGACCCCCGGGACCCGGACGAGAAGCGCATCGGGGAGGAGCTCGCGGGCGGCCGGGCCCTGCTGGACATCGGCCAGCAGCTGCTGGCGAAGGCGGGCGCGGAGGTGGAGAGGCTCTAGCGGCGCGGCCCGGCTCGTACGGCTCAGAGGCCGACGGCGTTCGGGATGTTGAGGATCGTCTGTCCTGCGATGCCCACGTCGATCGTGCCGTTCGTTTCCGCGGTGATGAGGCCGCCCAGCAGGCTGGCGTGAACGTCCGCCTGCGCGGGCGCCGCCAGCGCGGCCGCGCCGACGGTGAACAGGACGGTCGTGGCGAGGGCGGTCAGGACGCGCCGGGTGGTCGACATGGGACTCTCCCTTGGATCGGGCGTGACGGGTGCGCCAGTTCTTTCCATCCGGTTGTCCGAAAAACGGCCGCCGTCCGGGGCGTTGTGGCGCGCGCTGGTGCCCGTACACGCGTGAGCGCCGGTGCGCGTTGCCACGCACCGGCGCTCGTACTTCCTCCGCGCGCTACTTCACGGCCGTGCTACTTCACGACGGTGATGCGGTCCGCCTTCGGCGGGGCGAGCGGGGAGGTCGCCGAGGAGTGCGCCGTCAGGTAGGCGTTGAAGACGTCCAGGTCGGAGGCGCCGACCCGCTTGTTCGCGCCGTCCTTGAAGGCGACGAAGCCGTCACCGCCGCCCGCGAGGAACTCGTTCGCCGCGACGCGGTACGTCTTCGCCGGGTCGATCGCGGTGCCGTTCAGCTTCACCGAGGCCACGTCGACGCGCGCCGCGCCCTTCTTGGTGAGGTCGAGCGTGTAGGTGAAGCCCTTACTGACCTGAAGGATCTTCGGCTCGGCCTCGTTGGGGCCGCTGACCTGCTGCTGGAGCAGGGCGATCAGCTGCGCGCCGGTGAGGTCCTTCGTCTGCATCATGTTGGTGAACGGCTGGACGGTGAACGACTCGCCGTACGTCACGACGCCGTCGCCCTCGCCGCCCGACGCCTTGTGGGCCAGGTCGGAGCGGATGCCGCCGGGGTTCATGAAGGCGATCTGCGCGCCGCCCTTGTCGGCCGGGGCGAGGGCCTCCAGCTGCGCGTCGGTGATGACGTCGCCGAGCGGCTTCTCGTAGGCCTCCGAGCCACGGCCGTTGATGTCACCGGAGATGTAGCCGACCGGCTTGTTGGCCACCGGGGCGGCCAGCTTCTTCCAGCGGTCGATGAGGGCGGTCATGTCGGCCGCCTTCGGCTGGTCCCGGTCCACGATGTGGTTCGCGGCCTTGGGGCTCTTCACGGGCGTCCGGACGATGTCCTTGGTGCGCCGGTCGTACGTCAGGGTCGTGTCGGTGTAGAGCCGGCCGAAGGAGGCCGCCGACGTGACCGTGCGGGGCGCGCCCGACGGGTCCGGGATGGTGCAGGCGTAGGCCTGGTGGGTGTGGCCGGTGACGAAGGCGTCGACCTTCGGCGTGACCTTCTTCGCGATGTCCACGATCGGGCCGGAGATGCCGGCGCCCGCGCCCGGGGTGTCGCAGTCGAAGTTGTACGAGCCGGAGGCGGGCATGCCGCCCTCGTGGATGAGGGTGACGATGGACTTCACGCCCTGGCGGTCGAGCTCCTTGGCGTACTTGTCGATCGTCGCGACCTCGTCGGCGAACTTGAGGCCCTTGACGCCCTCGGCGGTGACGACGTCCGGCGTGCCCTTCAGGGTGAGGCCGATGATGCCGATCTTCACGCCCTTGTGCTTCCAGACCGTGTACGGCTTGAAGAGCGGCTTGCCGGTCTTCTCGTCCGTCACGTTCGCGGCGAGGTAGGGGAAGTCCGCGCCGCGGAACTTCTTGCCCTTCTCGAAGCAGCCTTCCTTGGGGTGGCAGCCGCCGTTCTGCATGCGCAGCAACTCGGCGCGGCCCTCGTCGAACTCGTGGTTGCCCACGGAGGTGACGTCGAGGTCGAGCTTGTTGAGCGCCTCGATGGTCGGCTCGTCGTGGAAGAGGCCGGTCATCAGGGGGCTGGCGCCGATCATGTCGCCGGCCGCCGCGGTGATCGAGTACTCGTGGCCCTTACGGGCGGTGCGGAGCGAGTTGGCGAGGTACTCCACGCCGCCGGCGGGTATCGCCTTCTTCGTCCCGTCGGCCTGCGTCTCGGTCACGGTGCCGGAGGAGCCCTGCGGAGGCTCCAGGTTCCCGTGCAGGTCGTTGAAAGACAGCAGCTGGACGTCCACGGTCCGCTTCTGGTGCCACAGCCCGCCCCACGAGCTGTCGGCGCTCGCCGGGGCGGCGGAGGCGAGGACACCGGCGGTGGCGGTGAGGGCGACGGCGGTCGCGGTCAGCCGTCTGGCGAGGCGCTTCCGGGGCGGCGGCGCGTGCATTTGTTCCCCTTTGTGCAATTGGCAGGTACTGCGGGTACATCGGTCGGCGGCAGCCTATGTCAACGCGCGTAGCACGGCAGGAGGGTTGAGGTGACGAATCGGTAGCGCTTGCCCTTCCGCCGGGGCCGGTCCGGGCGGTCCGGGCGGCCCCGGGTGGCTCCGCGCGCGTCCGCGGCCCCTCGTGGTCCTTCGCGGCAACGAATCGGTCACGCCGCTTGACCGGGCGGAATGCCGTGTGGCCTAGTAAGGGCGAACTCGCCCAAGGCAAGGCTTCCCTAAGTTTCCATGGGGCGTGCCGGTCCGCGGGTTCGGCCTGTGGGGGGCCGGCCTGTCAGTCCGCTCCGCACGCCCGAGGAACCGCCACGTGACCGCCCACGCAGGCCCCGCCCCCGCACCCGTACTCGGCAGACCCGCCCTGACCGCCGCCGCGGTGGCCGGCGTCTGCGCGGTGTGGGCGGCGGCCGTCTGGACCGCGGTCCACCTGACGGCCGACCCGCTCCTCCACGACGTGGCGCTCTTCGCGCACCTGGCCTCCCTGGTCGTCGGCTTCGGCGCGGTGCTCACCGTCGACTGGCTCGGGCTCCTGTGGCTGCTCGGCCGGCGCCCGCTGCCGGAGGTCCTCCGGACGGCCGACGCCGTCCACCTGCCGATCTGGCTCGGCCTCGCGGGACTTGTCGGCAGCGGCGTCCTGCTGCACCCCGACCCCGGCTCCCCGCTCACCCAGGTCAAGCTCGGCCTCGTCCTCCTGGTCGCCCTCAACGGGGTGCACGCGTGGACCCTGGGGCCCGCCCTGGCCGCGCTGTCGGGCCCGCGCGGCGCGGACGCCCCCGGTGACGCGCCCGGCGCCCCCGTGAGCCGCGCCCTGACGGCCCGCTGCGCCTCGACCGTCCTCGTCTCGCAGCTCGGCTGGTGGGGTGCCACCGTCATCGGGTTCCTGAACAGCCGACACTGACCTCGGGCCCCACCGCCCCCTGCCCGTAGGCTCGGACCCATGACTGACGTGGTGAATGGCGTGGGCGGGCAGCGGTCGATCGAGGTACTGGACGAGCTGGCGCCGGAGCTGGCGCGGGACGTGCTGGCGCTGGTGTCGGAGGCCGCGGCCGTGGACGGGCAGCCGGCCGTCTCGGAGCAGGGCCGGCTCCAGCTCGACGGGCGGCGGGCCGGGGTGCGGCACGTGCTCGTGCGGAACGCCGGGGAAGAGCTCGTCGGCTACGCGCAGCTGGAGGACAGCGACCCCGTGGAGGCGCCGGCGGGTGAGCTGGTCGTGCACCCGGGCCACCGGGGGCGCGGGCACGGGCGGGCGCTGGGCAGCGCCCTGCTGGCGGAGTCGGGCAAGCGGCTGCGGGTCTGGGCGCACGGCGGGCACCCGGCCGCCCGGCACCTCGCGCAGGTGCTCGGCCTGAGCCTCTTCCGCGAGCTGCGCCAGATGCGCCGGCCGCTGGCCGGCCTGGACCTGTCCGAGCCCGCGCTGCCCGAGGGTGTCACCGTCCGCGCCTTCCGGCCCGGCGAGGACGACGCGGCCTGGCTCGCGCTGAACGCGGCGGCCTTCGCCCACCACCCGGAGCAGGGCTCGCTCACCCAGCGTGACCTCGACGACCGTAAGGCCGCCGGGTGGTTCGACCCCAAGGGCTTCTTCCTGGCCGAGAAGGACGGCGAGATCGTCGGCTTCCACTGGACCAAGGTGCACGCCGCGGAGGGCCTCGGCGAGGTGTACGTCCTCGGGGTGCGCCCCGGCTTCCAGGGCGGCGGGCTCGGCAAGGCGCTCACCACGCTCGGGCTGCGGCACCTGGCGGCCCAGGGGCTGCCCACGGCGATGCTGTACGTCGACGCGGACAACCTCCCCGCCGTCGCCGTCTACGAGCGGCTGGGGTTCGCTGTGCACGAGACGGACCTGATGTACCGCACCGAGAGCTGACCGGTGGCCCTTACGGCCACCGTTTGACAGGGGTCGGGCGCTTCCATCACCCTTTCACTAGTCAAGTAGTGAAAGGGTGATGCGCGTGGTCGAGTTCCGCATCGACCGGCGCAGCGGTGTCGCCACCTATCTCCAGATCGTCCAGCAGGTCAAACAGGCCCTGCGGCTGGGTCTGCTGACCCCCGGCGACAAGCTGCCCACGGCCAAAGAGGTCGTCGCGGCCACGGCCATCAACCCGAATACCGTCCTCAAGGCCTACCGCGAGCTCGACCGCGAGGGCCTCGTCGAGGCGCGCCCCGGGCTCGGCACCTTCGTCCGGCGCTCACTCGCCCGGCCGCAGGCCGCCGCCGACTCGCCGCTGCGCGCGGAGATCGCCGACTGGATGAACCGCGCCCGCGCGGCCGGGCTCGACAGGGAGGACGTGGCCGCGCTGGTGGCGTCCGTACTGGAGGAGGGCTTCTCGGGACCGGGACCGGCCCTGGGGGCGGCCCCGGCTGTGCCGGAGCCGGAGCCGGCACCGGAGGGCGGGGCGGGTCAGGGGGCGGGGCCGGGGCCGTACGCCGCGCCCGGCGCCCCGAGCGCGTCCGGCGCCCGGGCCGCCGAGGCAGGCCAGGCGGGTCGGGCCGCCCGGGGTCCTCGGACCGGCCAGGGCTCGCAGGCCGGCCAGGACCCGCAGGTCCGTCAGGGCCCTCGTACCCCGGACGCCCCGGAAGTCCTGGGCACCCGGGCTGCTCGGGGCTCTCGGGCCGCCCAGGATCCGCAGGCCCGTCAGGACCCGGAGGCCCCGGGCACATCAGAGGCCCCGGACGCCCCGGAGTCCCTGGGCGCCTCGGACGCCCCGGAGTCCCTGGGCGCCTCGGACGCCCCGGAGTCCCTGGGCGCCTCGGACGCCCCGGAGTCCCTGGGCGCCTCGGACGCCCCGGAGTCCCTGGGCGCCTCGGACGCCCCGGAGTCCCTGGGCGCCTCGGACGCCCCGGAGTCCCTGGGCGCCTCGGACGCCCCGGAGTCCCTGGGCATCTCGGACGCCCCGGAGACCCTGGGCACCCGGGTTGCCGGGGGTTCTCGGGCCGCCCAGGATCCGCAGGCCCGTCGGGCCCCGGAGGCCCCGGGCGCATCGGACGCCCCGGAGACGCCGAGCGCCCCGGCTGCCCGGGTTTCTCAGGCCGCCCAGGCCCGTCAGGCCCGTCAGGCCCCAGGCACACCAGAGTCCTCGGGCACCCCGGACGCCTCGGACGCCCTGGCCACTCCGCGGACTCCGCGGACCGCGCGGACCCCGCGCGACCCGCATGACCCGCAGCACGTGGACAAGGGGACGACGACCGGATGACCGAGCTGACCTTCCACCCCGACCGCACCGCCCTGGAGGCGGTCGGCCTCGGGGTGGCGTACCGCCGTGCCACGGCCCTGCGTGACTGCTCCTTCCGGGTGCCCGCCGGCCGCGTCTGCGCGCTCGTCGGGCCCAACGGCGCCGGCAAGTCCACCCTGCTCTCCGTCGCCGCCGGGCTCCGCCGGGCCACCGCCGGCTCGCTGACCGTCTTCGGCCGCCCGCCCGGCGACCCGGCGGTCCGGCCGCACGTCGCCTTCCTCTCCCAGGAGAAGCCGCTCTACCCCAGCTTCACCATCGCCGACACCCTGCGCATGGGCCGCGAGCTCAACCCCGGCAGCTGGGACCAGGCCACCGCCGAGCGGCTCGTCGGCGACGGCGGCCTCTCCCCGCAGGCCCGCGTCGGTGACCTCTCCGGCGGCCAGCGCACCCGCGTGGCGCTCGCCCTCGCCCTCGGCAAGCGGCCCGCGCTGCTGCTGCTCGACGAGCCCATGGCCGACCTCGACCCGCTCGTGCGCCACGACATGACGGCCGTCCTCATGGCCGAGGCCGCCGAGCACGCCACGACCGTCCTCCTGGCCTCGCACGTCCTCGCCGAGCTCGAAGGTGTCTGCGACTACCTGCTGCTGATAGCCGACGGGCGGGTGCGGCTCGCGGGCGAGGTCGAGGACCTGCTCGCCGCGCACACCGTCCTCGTGGGCAGGCACGAGGCCCCCGGGCCGCCCCGCGAGTTCGCCGCCCACACGGTCGTCGAGTCGCGCGTCACGGGCCGTCAGCTCACCGCGCTCGTACGCCCGGAGGGCCCCGTCGCGGGGGAGTGGCGGGCCTCCGATCCGTCCCTGGAGGAGCTCCTCCTCGCCCACCTCCGGGCCCCCGGCGCCCCGGCGCTCCTGACCCCGAGCGCCGAACCGCGCTCCTCCTGGAAGAAGGCCGCATGACGGCGGCCACGACCTCCACGCCCCGCGCGGAGCGCTCCCCCGGCCGCCTGGCGGGCCTGCGCGGGCTCGCCTGGGTCGTCTGGCGCCAGCACCGCCTCACGTCCTGGATCGCGCTCGCCGCGTTCCTCGCGTTCTGCGCCGAACTGCTCTGGCTGCGCTCCTCGATGATGTCCTTCATCGACGCGAACGGACTGCGGGCGGCGTGCGAAAGCGCGGCGGCGTGCGAGCGAAGGGGCCCGGCCGTCGGCGCGTTCCAGCACGAGTACTACGACCTCCTGCGCCTCAACGGCCTCCTGCTCACCTGGCTGCCGCTGCTCTTCGGGATGTTCGTCGCCGGACCCGTCGTCGCGCGCGAGCTGGAGACCGGTACGTACAAGATGGCGTGGACCCAGTCCGTGTCGCCGGCGCGCTGGTTCGCGGCGAAGCTCGCGCTCCCGGTGGTGGCCGCGCTCGCCGGCGTCTCGGTGCTGTCGGCGCTCCACACCTGGACCTGGCGGTCCGTCGACTCCGCCGACTCCGGGGCGCTGCTCGTCGACTGGCGCTGGTTCGACGCCTTCGACGCGCTGGGAACCGCCCCCGTCGCCGGATCGCTGGCCGCGATCGGGCTCGGTGCCCTCGCCGGCCTGCTGGTCAAGCGCGTACTGCCGGCCATGGCCGGCACCGCCGTGGCCGGGGTCGCGCTGTACTGGCCGCTGGCCGCCGTCCGTCCGCGCCTGCTCTCCCCGGAGACCCTGCTCGGCCGCGATGTCCCCGCGCTCTCGGACGGCGACTCCTGGCGCTTCGAGCGGGGCATGGTCTCCGCCACCGGGCGGCGGCTGCCGGAACCCGACTGCGTCCTCCTGGAGAAGCTCGAAGGGGCCTGCCTCTCCCGGCACAACGCCACCGGCTGGTACGTCGACTACCACCCGGCCGCCCACTTCTGGCCGCTCCAGGGGATCCACGCGGGAATCGTGCTGGCCGCGGCGGTGGCTCTGGGCGCGGGCACGCTGTGGTGGATGCGGCGGTCGTACCCCTGACAGGCGGTCGTACCCCTGACAGGCGGTCGTACCTCTGACGGGCGGTCGTACCCCTGACCGCGGGCGGGGCGGCGGCCGCGGCGCCCGCGACAGCCCTGGGAGACCAGGGCGGAAGGCCCGTCCACGCCCGGGTGTCGCCGGACGGTGACGCTCCGGAGTGGGCTGCCGCTTCCCTGCGCGCCATGTGAGCGTTACCCGTGATTCAACCGCGGTTGCGAGTCTTGCCGAATGCAGCCCGCCGTGCCCGTCGCGCCCGAACGAAGGCCCCACACCACGCCGCGCCTCTCCGGAGAGCGCTCCGGCGCGCCCGCGGCCGCCCTCGCGCGGAACAATGAGGACATGACCCAGTCCTCCAGCGCCCCGGCAGACGGCCCGTCCCCCCGGTCGCACGGAGACGTGTCGCACGGAGACCTGTCGTACGGGAACCCGACGCACGGGAACGCGTCGCACGGGAACCCGTCGAACGGCGATCTGCCGCGGGCGGACCGGCCGCACGGCGACGGTTTCGGCAATCCGCAGCCCTCCGTCGGCTCCATCGCCGCGCACCGCCCGTACGCGGTCGCGCCGCCTTCCGCACCGGCGCTGGAGCCCGACCTCGACGCCTCGGACCTGGGCACCTACGGCGACGCGGCGTACGCGGACGAGGGCGCGGGCCCGTACGACGACGAGCCGTTGCCGCAGGGCCGGTTCCTGGACCGGGAGCGCAGCTGGCTGGCGTTCAACGAACGGGTGCTGGAGCTGGCCGAGGACCCCGCCACGCCCCTCCTCGAACGGGCGAACTTCCTCGCCATCTTCGCCAGTAACCTGGACGAGTTCTTCATGGTGCGGGTGGCCGGCCTCAAGCGCCGCATCGCCACCGGAGTCGCCACCCGCTCGGCGTCCGGCCTCCAGCCGCGCGAGGTCCTGGAGCTGATCTGGACCCGCTCCCGCGAGCTCATGGCCCGGCACGCCGCCTGCTACCAGCAGGACGTCGCGCCCGAGCTCGCCGAGCACGGCATCCACCTGATCCGCTGGGCCGAGCTGACCGAGAAGGAGCAGGAGCGGCTGCGCACGCTCTTCCGGCAGCAGATCTTCCCCGTGCTGACCCCGCTGGCCGTCGACCCCGCGCACCCCTTCCCGTACATCTCCGGGCTGTCCCTGAACCTCGCCGTGGTCGTCCGCAACCCGGTCAGCGGCCACGACCACTTCGCCCGGGTCAAGGTGCCGCCGATCCTCTCGCGGTTCCTGGAGGCGGGCGCGCGGCGGTACGTCCCGCTGGAGGACGTCATCGCCGCCCATCTCGGGGAGCTCTTCCCGGGGATGGAGGTCCTCGCGCACCACATGTTCCGGGTCACGCGCAACGAGGACCTGGAGGTCGAGGAGGACGACGCGGAGAACCTCCTCCAGGCGCTGGAGAAGGAGCTCATGCGGCGCCGCTTCGGCCCGCCCGTGCGGCTGGAGGTCGAGGAGACCATCGACCCGTACGTCCTCGACCTGCTCGTCCGCGAGCTGAAGATCTCCGACGCCGAGGTCTATCCGCTGCCCGGCCCGCTCGACCTCACCGCCCTCTTCCGCATCGCCTCCCTCGACCGCCCCGAGCTCAAGTACCCCAAGTACGTGGCGGGCACCCACCGGGACCTCGCCGAGGTCGAGTCAGCGTCCGCGCCCGACATCTTCGCCGCGCTGCGCGAGCGCGACGTCCTGCTGCACCATCCGTACGACTCCTTCTCCACCTCCGTGCAGGCGTTCCTGGAGCAGGCGGCGTCCGACCCGGACGTCCTCGCCATCAAGCAGACGCTGTACCGGACTTCGGGCGACTCGCCGATCGTGGACGCGCTCATAGACGCGGCCGAGTCCGGCAAGCAGGTGCTCGTCCTCGTCGAGATCAAGGCCCGGTTCGACGAGCAGGCCAACATCAAGTGGGCGCGGAAGCTGGAGGAGGCCGGCTGCCACGTCGTCTACGGCCTCGTCGGCCTCAAGACGCACTGCAAGCTCTCGCTGGTCGTGCGGCAGGAAGGCGAGACGCTCCGCCGCTATTCCCATGTGGGAACGGGCAATTACCACCCCAAGACGGCCCGGCTCTATGAGGACCTCGGCCTGCTCACCGCCGACCCGCAGGTCGGCGCCGACCTCTCCGATCTCTTCAACCGGCTGTCCGGCTACTCCCGCCGCGAGACCTACCGGCGGCTGCTCGTCGCCCCCAGATCACTGCGTGACGGGCTGATAGCCCGGATCGGCAACGAGGTCGCCCACCACCGCGCGGGCCGGCCCGCCTCCATCCGCATCAAGGTCAACTCGATGGTGGACGAGGCGATCGTCGACGCCCTCTACCGGGCGGCGCGGGCCGGCGTGCCGGTGGACGTGTGGGTGCGCGGCATCTGCGCGCTGCGGCCGGGCGTCGTCGGCCTGTCGGAGAACATCCGGGTGCGGAGTGTGCTCGGCCGGTTCCTGGAGCACTCACGCGTCTTCGCGTTCGGGAACGGCGGTGAGCCGGAGGTCTGGCTCGGCAGCGCCGACATGATGCACCGCAACCTCGACCGGCGGATAGAGGCGCTCGTACGGGTCACCGACCCCGCGCACCGCGCCTCGCTCAGCAGGCTGCTGGAGAGCGGGATGTCGGACACGACCGCCTCCTGGCACCTGGGCCCGGACGGCGACTGGACCCGGCACGCGACGGACGCGGACGGGCAGCCGCTGCGGAACGTACAGGAGATGCTCATCGACGCGCGGAGGCGCCGGCGTGGCTCAGCGACCCCATGACCTGCCGAGCGCGGTTACCGAGGACCACACCGCCGGGGGGCAGGACGTGACGACAACGACCAGTACGACCACCAGCACGACGACCGGTACGACGATCAGTGCGACCAGCGGGACGACCGGTACCGCCGGTGCGACGCGGAGGGCCGACCGGGGGGCGCCCGCCGCCGGACCGGCCTCGCCGGGGACGGCGGACGCGACCGCCGGGACCGTCCTGGCGGCCTATCTGCACGCCCAGGCCGCGGACTTCCTGCGCAGCCTGAGGCTGCACCGGGAGAGCGGCGCCGACGCCGAGGACGCGAGCGAGGCGGCCCGGATGCTGCGCCGTTCCGCCCGCAGGATCGCCGGGACGCTGCACGTCTACCGCCCGCTCACCGACGTCAATTGGACGGACCCGCTCCGCTCCGAGCTGCTGTGGCTGTCGGACATCCTCGGCCGCGAGTACACCCACGCGGCCCGGCTGGCCCGGCTGCGGGGGGCGCTGCACCGGCTGTCGGGGGCGGAGGGGCCGATGGGGCAGACGGGGCCCGCGGGTGCTTCGGGCGCACGGGGGAGCACGGCGGGCGGGGGAGCCTCACGGTCGGGGCGGCGCGCGCCGGGGCGCTGCTGGAGCGGCAGCTGACCCTGGCCCGTACGCGGGCGCACTCGGCCGCGCTCCAGGCGCTGGGCTCCTCGCGCTTCCACGCCGTCGCGGACGCCGCGGCCGTCCTGGCCTCCGAACTGCCGCTGGACCCGGCGGCGCACGACCTGCTCGCCCGGGAGGCGCTGCCGTGCCTCGCCGAACAGGCGCACCGGCGGCTGACGGACGCGGCGGAGGCGCTGCCGCTGTCCGTGGCCGGGCACCCGTACAACGCGGAGGCGCTCACCCACGGCCTCGCCGCCGTGCCGGGCCCCGACGCGCCGCCGGCCGAGGGGCGGCAGGACGCGCCGTGGCACCAGGTGCGCCGCTTGGTGCGGCTGCGGCGGTACGCGCAGGAGGTATTGGACGAGCACGTGGCGTCCGAGGCCGAGCCCACGCTGTCCGTGCGGCTGCTGGGGGCGGGCCAGGCCCTGGACCGGCACCGCGACGCCGCCGAGGCGGCCGCCGCCGCCGCCACCGCGGCCCGTACGCCCCGGATCGCCCCGGCCACGGCCTACGCGCTGGGCATCCTCCACGCCGACCAGCGCCACGAGGTCGAGGCGGCCCGCTACGCCTTCGGCCGGATCTGGCAGCGGCCGGCGCTGCCGTCCGCATGACCGCCACGGGTCTCGTGGCCGGCGCTGACGCGGAGCTCTTCGAGGACCATGGACCGGCCGTCGGCGTGAGGGGTGGGCCGGCTCCATGACTGTGCCGACGCGCGCCGGGCCATTCGTGCGCGCGGGCCCGCGCCCTTGGGGGGCCTGCGTGCCGCCTGTGGGTGAGGGTTCAGCCGGCGAGGTGGCAGGCGGTGGCCGCACGGTCCGCGGGGCCGCCGGTCACGTCATCCCCGGGTGGTCGTGGCGGTGCATCCGACGCGTACCCTCGCGCGCACCTGCCGCCTCGCGCCCCGGCGGTTCATGTACGTGTCCAGGGCGCCCCGGACGCGACGCGGTTTCCGCACCACTTCGCTCCCAGGCGGACGCCCCTTCCCACGACCGCCGGTCCGCCGGGCCTAGCCGCTTTCCGCCGTCAGATCTCCTCGCCGTCTTCGCCGAGTACCGAGTGCAGCGCGGAGATCAGCTTTCTGTCCCGGTCGTGCGTGAGCGTGGCATGCGCGGCGTCCGGAGCGAGCCAGACCATCCGGCTCACCTCCCGGCTGGGTACGAACTCGCCGCCCACCGCTCGCGCCGCCCAGTAGCGGACTTCTTTCGGGCGCCCCTGCGCGTCGACGTAGCGCGCCGTCGGCAAGGGCGCGCCGAGAGCGCACGTCATGCCGGTCTCCTCCCACACTTCCCGGACGGCGGCCTCGCGGGCGCCCTCACCCCGCTTGAGCTTGCCTTTCGGATGTGACCAGTCCGCCCACTTCGGCCTGAAGACCAGGGCGAGCTCGATGCCTTCACCGGTGGGGGTGCGGCGCCACAGGACGCAGCCCGCAGCCTGAACGATCGGCGGCTCTTCCATGGGTTCCATGCTGCCGGACGGGGTGCCGGGGGTGGTGGGTGCCGGGTGCCGCTGCGCGGAGCTTTGTCCCCTACCCGCCCCTTCCCGGAACCGGGGCTCCGCCCCGGACCCCGGTCCTCAAGCTCCGGACGGGCTGATTTCAGCCCGTCCGGCGCTTGAGGACACCGCGCGTCAGCGCGGCCGGGGGTCCGGGGATCTCCCCGGTTTCGGGAAGGGGCGGGGCTGGGGAAAAGGCCCGCCGCAGGCGTACCGCACCGCACCGCACCTCACCGCCAACTACCCCCGCGGCGCCAACGCCCCCCACCGCACCGTCACCTCCCCCTGACGCCACCGCCGCCCCCCGTCCACCACCGGCCAGTCCCCCTTCAGAGAACCCACCGCCCGGATCCACCGCTGCCGCGCGCTCAGCGACGCGTACGGCGCCGCCGCCGCCCACGCCCGGTCGAAGTCGCGCAGGAAGGCGTGCACCGGCTCGCCCGGCACATTGCGGTGGATGAGCGCCTTCGGCAGGCGTTCGGCCAGGTCGGAGGGGGTGACCAGGGAGCCGAGGCGGGTCGCGAAGGTGACCGTGCGCGGGCCCTCGGGGCCGAGCGCGACCCAGACGTGGCGCCGCCCGACCTCGTCGCACGTGCCCTCGACGAGCAGCCCGTCCGGCGCCAGCCGCGCGCACAGCCGGGCCCACACGGCGGCGACCTCGTCCTCGTCGTACTGGCGCAGGACGTTCGCGGCGCGGATCAGCGCCGGCCGCCGGCCCGCCGGGAGCGGCACCTCGAAACCGCCGTGGGTGAAGGAGAGCCCGTCCCGCTCGTACGGCTTCGCCGCCGCGACCCGGGCCGGTTCGATCTCCACGCCGACGACCTCCGCCGCCGGGCACACCGTGCGCAGCCGCCCCAGCAGCTCCACGGCCGTCCAGGGCGCGGCCCCGTAGCCGAGGTCGACGGCGACGGGGTCCGCGCTGGCCCGCAGCGCCGCGCCGTGCGTGTCGGCGATCCAGCGGTCCATGCGGCGCAGCCGGTTCGGGTTGGTCGTCCCGCGCGTCACCGAACCGACGGGACGGCCGGGCGGAGGGGTGCGGGGGGCCATGGCAGCACCCTAAGTGGTGCGGGCCGCGGCCCCGGCAGTCGCCGGGCGGGGCCCGGCGCGAGCGCGCCGACCGTGAGGGCTCCGGTGCGCTACGTCACTTTTTGGCAAAGCGGGAAGGGGACCCGACGCTGTCGGTGTTGGTGGGGTTGACAGGTGGTGCACGCCCCCAGGGGCCCCAGGCGGACGGAGGACTCGTACGGTGAGCCAGTACGCATCCAGGCTCGGCGCCCGCAGGGGCCGCGCGCTCGGTACGCTCGCCAACACCCCGCTCCGGCGCCTCGGCGCCGGCCGCAGGCCGCGCCGCGTGGCGATGCTGAGCGTCCACACCTCGCCCCTGCACCAGCCGGGCACGGGCGACGCGGGCGGCATGAACGTCTACATCGTCGAGCTGGCCAAGCGCCTGGCCACCATCGGCATCGAGGTCGAGATCTTCACCCGGGCCACCACCGGCGGGCTCGCGCCCTCCGTCGAGCTGGCGCCCGGCGTGCTCGTCCGCCACATCGACGCCGGACCGTACGA
The DNA here is from genome assembly GCF_002192455.1 of Streptomyces albireticuli. Taxonomy (NCBI): domain Bacteria; kingdom Bacillati; phylum Actinomycetota; class Actinomycetes; order Kitasatosporales; family Streptomycetaceae; genus Streptomyces; species Streptomyces albireticuli. Next base: position 3,370,182 of record NZ_CP021744.1, on the reverse strand, counting down.
GGGCCTGGCCAAGGAGGAGCTGCCCGCGCAGCTCTGCGCCTTCACCCACGGGGTGATGCAGGCCTGGGCCGGCCACCGGCCCGGCCACTACGACCTCGTCCACTCCCACTACTGGCTCTCCGGCCACGTCGGCTGGCTCGCCGCCGAGCGCTGGGGCGTCCCGCTCGTCCACGCCATGCACACCATGGCCAAGGTGAAGAACGCCGCGCTCGCCGCGGGCGACGCCCCCGAGCCCGCCGCCCGGGTCATCGGCGAGACCCAGATCGTCCGCGCCGCAGACCGGCTGATCGCCAACACCGACGGCGAGGCCGAGGAGCTCGTGCACCACTACGAGGCCGACCCCGGCAAGGTCGCCGTCGTGCACCCGGGCGTCAACCTCGACCGCTTCACGCCCGCCGACGGCCGGGCCGCCGCCCGGCGGCGCCTCGGCCTGCCCGCCGACGCCCTGATCCCGCTCTTCGCCGGGCGGATACAGCCCCTCAAGGCCCCCGACATCCTGCTGCGCGCCGTCGCCGACCTCCTCGACCGGCGGCCGGAGCTGCGCCCGCGCGTCGTCGTCCCCGTCGTCGGCGGGCCCAGCGGCAGCGGCCTCGCCAAGCCCGAGGGGCTCCAGAAGCTGGCCGCCAAGCTGGGCATCGCCGATGTCGTCCGCTTCCGCCCGCCGGTCGGCCAGGACCAGCTCGCCGACTGGTACCGCGCCGCCTCCGTGCTCGTCATGCCCTCCTACAGCGAGTCCTTCGGCCTGGTCGCCGCCGAGGCGCAGGCCTGCGGCACGCCCGTGGTCGCGGCCGCGGTCGGCGGGCTGCCGGTGGCGGTGCGCGACGGCGTCAGCGGCTTCCTGGTCTCCGGCCACGACCCCGCCGACTACGGCCGGGCGCTGGGCCGCTTCGCGGACGACCCCGGCCTGGCGGGCCGGATGGGTGAGGCCGCGGCCCGGCACGCGCGCTCCTTCGGCTGGGACACCGCGGCGGCCGGCACGGCCGAGGTGTACACCGCGGCGATCAACGAGCGGCGTCGTCGCCTACGCTCGAACCATGTCTGACGCCAAATCCGTCATCGAGCAGACGTTCCACGAGGCCGGGCTCGAATGGGAGAGCCCGGCCGACGGCACGTACGTGGTGAAGCTCCCCGGCACGCGCAAGCTGTCGACGACCGTCTCCCTGATCGTCGGCAAGCACTCCCTGTCGGTCAACGCCTTCGTCGTCCGCTGCCCCGACGAGAACCACGCGGCGGTGCACCGCTGGCTCCTGGAGCGCAACACCCGGCTCTACGGCGTGGCGTACGCGACCGACCGGCTCGGCGACATCTACCTCGTCGGCCGGCTGCCGCTCGCCGCGGTGACCCCGGACGAGATCGACCGGATCCTGGGCACGGTCCTGGAGCACGCGGACGGCAGCTTCAACACGCTCCTGGAGATGGGCTTCGCGACGGCGATCCGTAAGGAGTACGCGTGGCGCACGGAGCGGGGGGAGTCGACGCGGAACCTGGACGCCTTCACCCGCCTCACGAAGCCGAGCGCGTCCGGCGGCGGGGTCGGGGACGGGGACGACGGCGCGGCCTAGGCGGCGGACTGCGGGGCGCGGTGTGTCAGCCCGCCGTGGCCGGCTGCTCCACCGCCGGGGCGGCCGGCTCGGCCGCACCGCCCGGTGAGCCGCCCGCCGGCGTCAGCCCCCGCATCAGCGCCCAGTACCCGCCCGCCGCCAGCGTCCCCACGACCGCGCACCCCGCCCACAGCGCGCCGGCCCCGAAGCGGTCGATGACCGTGCCGCCCGCGACCGGGGCGACCAGGGCCGCCACGGCCCACGCGAGGGTCGCCATGCCCTGGTAGCGGCCGCGGCCCTGGACCGGGGAGAGGCGGACGACCAGGCCCATCTGCGTGGGCGAGCTGATGATCTCCGCCAGGGTCCAGACGCAGACGGTCAGCGCGTAGACCGCCAGCGAGTCGGCGAAGGCGGTGAGGCCGAAGCCGTAGCCGCCGAGGAGCGAGGCGACGACCAGCAGCCGCCGCGGGCTCCGGTGCTCGATGAAGCGGGTCACGGGGATCTGGAGGGCGACGATCAGGACGCCGTTGACCGCGATGGCGAGGCCGTAGTCCGTCGTGGAGAAGCCGCCCTCCGTCATCGCCACCGGCAGCGCGACCTGCGACTGCATGAAGATCAGGGCGAGGAGGAAGGACAGGCCGACGACGGCCATGTAGCGCCCGTCGCGCAGCACGGTGCCCATGCTGACGGCCGGCTCGTCACTCCTGGCGCTCCGGGCACCCTTGGTCCCGCCCGCCGCGGCCCCGTCCGGCCGGGACTCGGGGACCTTCACGAAGACGAGGACCGCGCAGGCCAGCGTCATCGCGGCCTCGCCGAGGAAGCCGAGCAGATAGCTGTAGCGGGCGACGAGGCCCGCCGCGACCGAGGAGATCGCGAAGCCGAGGTTGATCGCCCAGTAGTTCAGGGCGAAGGCCCGCACCCGGTCCGCCGGGGCCACGATGTCCGCGATCATCGCCTGCACCGCGGGCCGGGAGGCGTTGCTCGCCATGCCCACCACGAAGGCGACGACCGCGATGGCCACCGGGTCGGTCATGAAGCCGAGCACGGCCACCGACACGGCGGTGGACGCCTGCGCGACGAGCATGGTGGGCCGCCGGCCCAGCCGGTCGGTCATCACGCCCCCGCCGATCGACGACACGACGCTGCCGAGGCCCAGCAGTGAGCCGACGAGCCCGGCGTACGAGGCCGAACGCCCCTGGTCGGCGGTGAGGAACATGGCCAGGAAGATGGAGACGAACGCCCCGAGCCGGTTGACCAGCGTCGAGGTCCACAGCCACCAGAACTCCCGGGGCAGCCCCGAGACGCTCTCCCGCGCCGCCCGTCTGACGCTCGCCACCGACATCCCGCAACCCCCGCTGTGTAAGTGTCACCCTTCGAGATCGCAAGTTACCCAGGCAGGTGGCGGAGGGGCCAGACATTTGCGGCTCTGCGTCAATCGGCCGTAGCCCGCCGCTATCACGGACAGCGCGCGCGGCGCCACCCTTACCGTCGATTACGCTCATGGGCATGGCCGACGCACCGTACAAGCTGATCCTCCTCCGCCACGGCGAGAGCGAGTGGAACGCGAAGAACCTGTTCACCGGTTGGGTGGACGTCAACCTCAACGAGAAGGGTGAGAAGGAGGCAGTCCGTGGCGGTGAGCTGCTCAAGGACGCCGGCCTGCTCCCCGACGTGGTCCACACGTCCCTCCAGAAGCGCGCCATCCGCACCGCGCAGCTCGCGCTGGAGTCCGCGGACCGCCACTGGATCCCCGTCCACCGCTCCTGGCGGCTGAACGAGCGCCACTACGGCGCCCTCCAGGGCAAGGACAAGGCCCAGACCCTGGCCGAGTTCGGCGAGGAGCAGTTCATGCTCTGGCGCCGTTCCTACGACACCCCGCCGCCGGCCCTTGAGGACGGCACGGAGTTCTCGCAGAGCGACGACCCGCGCTACGCCTCCATCCCGCCGGAGCTGCGCCCGAAGACCGAGTGCCTCAAGGACGTCGTCGTCCGCATGCTGCCGTACTGGTACGACGGCATCGTCCCGGACCTCCTCGCCGGCCGCACGGTCCTGGTCGCCGCGCACGGCAACAGCCTGCGCGCGCTGGTCAAGCACCTCGACGGCGTCTCCGACGCCGACATCGCGGGCCTGAACATCCCGACCGGCATCCCGCTCGCGTACGAGCTGGACGCCGACTTCAAGCCGGTCAAGCCGGGCGGCACCTACCTCGACCCGGAGGCCGCCAAGGCCGCCATCGAGGCCGTGAAGAACCAGGGCAAGAAGAAGTAGCCCGCAGAAACAGCCGGAAGTCCCGACGGGACGTTCGAGCCCCCTGTCCGCGACGCGCGCGGGCAGGGGGCTCCGCCGTGCGCGGGCCCGCGCACGGATCCCGCGGATCTACTTGCCGCCCCTGCCCTCCGTCCCCGCCATCACGAAGGCCGGCGCGACGAACAGCGCGGCTTCGGACGCGGTCGTCGTCCTCGTGATGATCAGTGACGCGCCGACCGCGAGGGCCGCCACGGCCAGCGCGGCGCGGACCGGCCAGCCCGCGGAGCCGGGCTTCCAGGGGTCGGAACCGCGGGGCTCTTGAGTAGGCTCCTGCATGGACTCTCTCTCCTTCACCTCGGGAACGGGTCCCGCGGCCCAGGGCCTGGCCGGGCGTCAGCTTGCCGGCGCCGCCCGGCTCCCTGGGCCGCTCGGCACGAGTTTCGCGCCAGGTTCCTTCGCCAGGCCAACGCCACCCTTACGCCACACTTTTCTGCCCGTGTCGGCTCCCTTTCTGACCGACCGGCGACTGTTGGCTGTTGGTACGGGGATCCGCATTTGGCCGAGGCCCGCGGCCGCCCCGGCGTCGGGCGGAACGGGTGGATCGGTCACCGAATGGAGCAAGTCGGCTACGCAGCGGATGCGCGGGCCGGGAGCCCGGGTGAGCCTCGTGAATTGAAGGAGGTACCACCATGGTTTCCATCCGCTCCGCCATATGCGGTGCTGCGACGGTCGTCGCTGTCTGTGCGGCCCCCGTCGTCCCTGCCTACGCCTTCGGCACCTCGGCCCCTGCGGCCGGTGAGGTCGGAGTCGTCCCCGAGACCGACGGCCCCGGCCATCACGACGGTCGCCACGACCACGACGGGCGTCACGACCACGACGGTCGCCACGACCACGACGGCCGTCACGACCACGACGGTCACAAGGACCACCACGACGGTCGTCACCACGATGACGACGACTGCGACGAGCACGACGGCCACAAGGGTCACCACGACGGGCGTCACGACCACGACGGTCGCCACGACCACGACGGTCGCCACGACCACGACGGACGTGACGACCACGACGGCCGCAAGGACCACGACGGGCGTCACGACCACGACGACGACTGGGACGACCACGACGGCCGTAAGGACGACCACGACGGTCGCCACGACCACGACGGGCGTCACGACCACGACGGCCGTCACGACGACCACGACGGGCGTCACGACCACGACGGTCGCCACGACGACCACGACGGTCGCCACGACCACGACGGGCGTCACGACGACCACGACGGCCGTAAGGACCACGACGGCCGCCACGACGGTCACCGCCCGCACCACCCCTCGCACGCGGGTGGCGGTGCTGCCGCGCTCGCGGCAACGGCCTCGTCGGTCCCCGACGCCCCTGTCCTGATCCTCGGCGCCACGGCGGCGGCGGGTCTGGTCGGCGGCATGGTCTGGTACCGCCGCCGCGTCAACACCGCCAAGCAGTGACGGGAAGAGAACGGGCGACATGTCAGAACCGCGCACAGGTGGCCGTCGCCGCCTGCTGACAGGAGTGGCCTGGGCGGCCTTGCTGCTCGCCCTGTGCCTGTGTGGCAGTGGTACCGCGGGAGAGCTCTCCAAGGCTCCCGGCGGTGTCGCGGCCAAGGGCCACTCTCCCGCGCACGGCCTGCCCCCGGCGCACGACCCGCTGCCGGGGGCGGGCCCCCAGACCGATCCCAAGACCCTGGCCATCAAGGCCATCGGCCTGAAGGCCCCCATCGAGGGCCATGGCCTCGACCCGCTGGGCGGCGTCGAACCACCGCCGTACGAGCGGGCCAACTCCGTCGCCTGGTACAAGGACGGGCCGCAGCCCGGCAGCGCGGGCGCCGCCGTCCTCGTCGGCCACGTGGACACCGACCGGGCCCTCGCCGTCTTCGCCGGCCTCAGCGTCGTCAAGCGCGGCCAGCACATCTGGGTCGCCCGCCAGGACGGCTCCGTCGCCGAGTTCGTCATCGAGGACATCTCGGTGGTCGCCAACGACCAGTTCGACGCCGAGAAGGTCTACGGGGCGCGTGAGCCGGACCGCGCCGAGCTCCGCCTGATCACCTGCGGCGGCAGCTACGACAAGACCCGCCGCGCGTACAGCGCCAATGTCGTCGTCTCCGCCTACCTCACCGGGGCGACACCGGCCACACAGCCCCCGAGCCCTGTCGCGGACGAGGACGGCGAGGACGAGGCGGAGGCCGGGGACGACAGCGGCGAGGCGTAGTCACACCCGCCGGTCACACCCGGTTGCACGCGGAGGGCCGGGACGGCTCGTACGGCCCGTAGACCCCGCGGCGGGCCCGGACCGCCCGCGCCGTGAGAGGGGCCCCGGCCGGACCGACCGGCCGGGGCCCCTCCCCGTGAGTGACATGCGCGCCGGCTGCTAGCCGCAGCCGCCACACTGGCACGGCCCGCCGGACTGGCAGCCGCAGGAGCAGCCTGGGCCGCACGTGCACGCGGCCTTGACCGGCTGCGTCGCAGGAGGGGTGTGGGTCATATGCGGTACCTCCTCGAAGGGTGGTCTGCTGTCACCCAGTCAAGAACTGCCCGCCTCGGCCGTCAATGCCTCTCACGCACGCTTGTACGGGCGCGTATGGGGCGCATGGAAGCACGCGCGGCGATTACGCGCCTTCCACCGGGCCCGTGCGCCCCTCGGACTGGGTGAGCTCGTCCGCGTGCTCCCCGGTGACCAGGTACACCACCCGCTTGGCCACCGAGACCGCGTGGTCGGCGAAGCGCTCGTAGTAGCGGCCCAGCAGCGTCACGTCCACGGCCGTCTCGATGCCGTGCTTCCACCGGTCGTCCATCAGGTGCTGGAACAGGGCGCGGTGCAGCAGGTCCATCGCGTCGTCGTCCTGCTCCAGCTGGAGCGCCAGGTCGACGTCCTTGGTGATGATCACCTCGCCGGCCTTGGCCATCAGCCGCTGCGCCAGCTGGCCCATCTCCAGGATGGTGGCGTGCAGGTCGCGCGGGACCGCCGTCTCCGGGAAGCGCAGCCTGGCCAGCTTCGCCACGTGCTGGGCGAGGTCGCCCGAGCGCTCCAGGTCCGCGCTCATGCGCAGCGACGTCACCACGATCCGGAGGTCCGTGGCGACCGGCTGCTGGCGCGCCAGCAGCGCGATCGCCCGCGCCTCCAGGTCCCGCTGAAGGTCGTCGACCTTCGCGTCCGCGGCGATCACGGACTCCGCCAGCTTGAGGTCCGCGTCCAGGATCGCCGTGGTGGCGCGCCCGATCGCGGAGCCCACGAGCCGTGCCATCTCGACCAGGCTCTCGCCGATCGAGTCGAGCTCCTCGTGGTACGCGTCCCGCATGGCTTGAACCTCTTTCTCCGGAAATTCACTGGGGCGAGGGATCCGACGTCCTGCCCACGGTCCCACGTTGCGTCCGAAACGCGACGGCCGTCGGCCTCAGGAGTGAACCGGCGCCGACCTGAAGGTGAACTCTCGGCAACGTATGTTCGAGGTGCCCCCCGATTGGCTGTGGATGTGTCCTCGCCCCCGCATAACCTGGACTCATGAACGTGGACGCGGCAGTCGCCGCAGCGGCAGCGATCGCCGGGCTCTGCACCGGAGTGATCGCCATGCTGGCGTTCCGCTGGAGCGAGCGCGATCAGGCCAGGCCCACCCGCAGCTCCCTGCACACCGACGCCGTGCTCCCGCCCGGCGTCGACACCGTCCTCTCCGTGCTGCGCTCCTCCGCGGTCGTCCTCGACGAGGCCGACGCCGTGGTCAAGGCCAGCTCCGCCGCGTACGCCCTCGGACTCGTCCGCGGTGGCAAGCTGGCCGTCGAGCCCATGCTCCAGATGGCCCGCGACACCCGCCGCGACGGTGAGATACGCCAGGTCGAGCTGGACCTGCCGCGCCGGGGCACCGGCCGGGGCGAGGCCCTCGCGGTCTCCGCCCGGGTCGCGCCGCTCGGCTCCCGGCTGGTCCTGCTGCTCGTCGAGGACCTCACCGAGGCCCGCCGCATCGAGGCCGTCCGCCGGGACTTCGTCGCCAACGTCAGCCATGAGCTCAAGACGCCCGTCGGCGCGCTCTCCCTGCTCTCCGAGGCCGTCATGGACGCCGCCGAGGACCCCGAGGCCGTCCACCGCTTCGCCGGCCGGATGCAGATCGAGGCCACCCGGCTGACCAACCTCGTCCAGGAGCTCATCGACCTCTCCCGGGTGCAGAACGACGACCCCCTGGAGGACTCCGAGCCCGTCCGCGTCGACGAGCTCGTCGCCGAGGCCATCGACCGCTGCCGCCACCAGGCCGGCGCCAAGCAGATCACCATGGCCGCCGGAGGCACCGCCGACCTGCACGTCTGGGGCAGCCGCGGCCAGCTCGCCGCCGCCCTCGGCAATCTCGTGGAGAACGCCGTCAACTACAGCCCCGCGCGCACGCGCGTGGGCATCGCCGCCCGCCACATCACCGCCCCCGGCGGCGACCTCATCGAGATCGCCGTCACCGACCAGGGCATCGGCATCTCCGAGAAGGACCGCGAGCGGATCTTCGAGCGGTTCTACCGCGTCGACCCGGCCCGCTCCCGCGCCACCGGCGGCACCGGCCTCGGCCTCGCCATCGTCAAGCACGTCGCCGCCTCGCACGGCGGCGAGGTCACGGTCTGGAGCGCCGAGGGCCAGGGCTCCACCTTCACCCTGCGGCTCCCCGAGGCCGGCGCCGTGCGCGACCGTGACCCCTACAGCGACCACACGCTCCTGGAGCCGCACGAAACCATGTCTTCCTTCCCCGACGACTCCCTCCCCACCCGGGAGGTCCGTCCGTGAACCGCGGCCGGGAAGCGACCCCCCGTACCCGCACAGAAACCCGACCGGAGGTCCATCCGTGACGCGTGTGCTCGTTGTAGAGGACGAGGAATCCTTCAGCGACGCTCTGTCCTACATGCTCCGCAAGGAAGGGTTCGAGGTCGCCGTGGCGGCCACCGGGCCCGACGGGCTGGACGAATTCGAGCGCAACGGCGCCGACCTCGTCCTGCTCGACCTGATGCTGCCCGGCCTCCCCGGCACGGAGGTCTGCCGGCAGCTCCGCGGGCGGTCCAACGTCCCCGTCATCATGGTCACGGCCAAGGACAGTGAGATCGACAAGGTCGTCGGGCTGGAAATAGGAGCCGACGACTATGTGACCAAGCCCTTCTCCTCCCGGGAGCTGGTGGCCCGCATCCGGGCCGTCCTGCGCCGCAGAGGCGAGCCCGAGGAGGTCTCGCCGGCCGCCCTGGAGGCCGGGCCGGTCCGGATGGACGTCGACCGGCACGTCGTCACCGTCTCCGGCGGCAAGGTCGACCTGCCGCTGAAGGAGTTCGACCTGCTGGAGATGCTGCTGCGCAACGCCGGCCGGGTGCTCACCCGGATGCAGCTCATCGACCGCGTGTGGGGCGCCGACTACGTGGGGGACACCAAGACCCTCGACGTCCATGTGAAGCGGCTGCGCGCCAAGATCGAGCCCGACCCGGGCGCGCCGCGCTACCTGGTCACGGTCCGGGGCCTGGGCTACAAGTTCGAGCCGTAAGGAGACCCGGCCGTACGGGGCGGGCCTGCCGCCGGCGCGCGGGAGGACCGCCCGTACGGGGGACACGCCGCCCTCGTACGGGGCCGTACAGGACGTACGGGACATGCCGAGGGGCCCGGAAGCGGAATGCTTCCGGGCCCCTCGGCGTCGGCCGGGTGTCCCCGTCAGTGGCCGGCGTGCTGCTGGCCGCCCTGGGCCTGCTGCTGGCCACCCTGCGTGGCGCCCTCCTGGCGCTCACCGCCCTGCTCGCCCTGCTGGGCGCCCGCGGCGCCGGACGGGGCCCCGGGGGTGCCCGAGGGCTTGCCGGAGGGCGTGCCGGACGGCTTGCCGGGCTTGTCGCCCTGCTTGGGGGACTGCGCCGGAGCGGGCGCCTCGGGGCCCCACTCCTTGAAGAAGCTGGTCGCCGGGACGACGAACGCGCCGATGTTCACGTCGCCCGTGTCGCTGAAGTCGAAGGTCAGCTTCTGCTGCTCGCCGTCCTTGATCGCCTCACGGCCGTTCGGCAGGACCGCGGTGGCGTTGCCCTTGCCGCCGAGGACGACCGAGCGGCCCGCGGGCACGACGAGGCTGCCGGAGCCGCCGCCCGCCGGGGTGAGCTTCACGGTCGCGCCGGACTTGCCGGGAAGAGTGATCTTCTCCAGCGTCTGGTCCTTGCGGCCGTTGTTGAAGACGGTGCCGGTGATCACGGCCGGGCCGGTGGCCTTGAGGTCCGGCTGGGTGATCACGTTGATGTTCTGGAGCTTGATGTCGCCGACCGACGTGGCGGCGTTGTCCGGCTTGACCTCCAGCGTCTGGGCGCTGTTGCCCGCCGCACAGGCGGTGAGCGAGGCGATCGAGAGCACGAGGGCGGAAGCGGCGAGAGTGCCGCGTCGAAGGCTGCTGCTCACGGCGGCGGCATCTCCTTGGACGAAGTAAGAGGTGTGTCAGCGCGCTCAGGTTACCGACCCGTCTCCGGCGCCCCGCACCCGACCCGCCCTCATGGTCAACTAGTCCTCGCTCGGGCGCACGGCCGAATATCGCCCATCAACACCTCGGGGAACGTCCCGCACACCGCGCGGGGGATTATCCGCGAGGAATGCGCGGGGGTCCGGGAAGGTGTTCGGGAATTGATCAAGTTCAGGGTGATCAATTCCCGAATCCGGGTGGCGAAGGACGGCCCGCCCCGAACGGAGTAGCGGAAGTCCGCCGACCGGACCCCGGCAAAACGGGACGTTCGGCCGCGCGCGAGGGACTCCGGGCGGGTGTAACGTGCCCGTTTCGCCCCGCCCGAAGAACCGCTCCGACCTGCGAATACCCGCTTCCGGAACCCTCCCGCAGCACGTTCCGGTTGCTGTTGTCAAGCCCCGAGATATGCCCTGACCTGCGAAAACGCCATTCAGAACGGGCAGTTCCCGTGTTAGACTGGATAGCCACGGAAGGGGTACCTGTCACATGACGTTCAAGGTTGGCGACACCGTGGTCTATCCCCATCACGGGGCCGCGCTGATCGAGGCCATCGAAACTCGCCAGATCAAAGGCGTGGACAAGACCTACTTGGTGCTGAAGGTCGCCCAGGGTGACCTGACGGTTCGGGTGCCGGCGGACAATGCGGAGTTCGTCGGTGTGCGCGATGTGGTCGGCCAGGACGGGCTGGACCGGGTCTTCGAGGTGCTGCGCGCACCGTATGCCGAAGAGCCGACGAACTGGTCCCGTCGCTACAAGGCAAATCTCGAGAAGCTCGCGTCCGGTGACGTGATCAAGGTCGCCGAGGTCGTCCGCGACCTGTGGCGCCGTGAGCGCGAGCGCGGTCTCTCCGCCGGTGAGAAGCGCATGCTCGCCAAGGCGCGCCAGATCCTGGTGAGCGAGCTCGCCCTCGCGGAGAACACCAACGAGGACAAGGCCGAGGCCCTGCTCGACGAGGTCCTCGCGTCCTGACGTCGTCATGCCCCGGCGTGGTGACGACATGAGGCGTCGTCCAGGACACGCCCACATGACGCAGCGCTGGACAGACGCAGCGCTGGACATGAGGCCAGGTGCTGGACGTAAAGAAGTGCCGCGGTGCCCGCGCGATGACGACAGTCATCCGCCGGGCGCTGCGGCATCTCTGCTCGGTGGCGCCGGGGCGTCGACCGTTCACGCCGTGCTTGGTGTGCCGGGCTCGGGCAGCCGACCCGACCAGCTTGTCACGGAAGGGGCTGGTCGGAGCGGAGTGCCCGGCACGCTGAGGCCATACCCAATTCGGCCGAGGAAGCAAACCTGAACGCCATCGCAATGTCTGATCGAGCACCCGCCGCCACCCTTTCGCGCACCGCCGCGGTCATCCCCGCGGCGGGCCGCGGGGTCCGGCTGGGTCCCGGTGCGCCCAAGGCGCTGCGCACCCTCAACGGCACCCCGATGCTCGTCCACGCCGTCCGGTCGATGGCCGCCTCGCGCGCCGTCTCCCTCGTCGTCGTGGTCGCCCCGCCGGACGGCGCCGCCGAGGTCCGGTCCCTCCTCGACGCGTATCCGCTCACCGGCCACGACCGCGCCGAGCTGCTGGTCGTCCCCGGTGGCGAGAGCCGCCAGGAGTCCGTGCGCCGCGGCCTGGCCGCCCTTCCCGGTGACGTCACCACGGTCCTGGTCCACGACGCCGCGCGCCCCCTGGTGCCCGTCGAGACCGTCGACTCCGTGATCTCCGCCGTGCGCGCGGGCGCGCCCGCCGTCGTACCGGCGCTGCCGCTGGCCGACACCGTCAAGCAGGTCGAGCCGCGCTCCGGCGCCGCCGCGGGCGAGCCCGAGCCGGTGGTCGGCACCCCCGAGCGCGCGCTGCTGCGCGCCGTGCAGACACCCCAGGGCTTCGACCGGCGCACGCTCGACGCGGCGCACGAGAAGTTCGCCGCCTTCGCCACCGAGGGCGAGGGCGCCACGGACGACGCGGGCCTCGTCGAGCGGCTCGGCTCCCCGGTCGTCGTGGTGCCCGGCCACGAGGAGGCGTTCAAGGTGACCCGCCCGCTGGACCTCGTCCTGGCCGAGGCCGTACTCGCCCGCAGGAGGGCCAACGATGGCTTCTGACACCCCCGGCGCCCCGGCGCTGCCCCTGGTGGGCATCGGCACGGACGTGCACGCCTTCGAGGAGGGCCGCGAGCTGTGGTGCGCGGGCCTGCTCTGGGAGGGCGCCTCGCACGGCCTGGCGGGCCACTCCGACGGCGACGTCGCCGCGCACGCCGCGTGCGACGCGCTGTTCTCCGCCGCCGGCGTGGGCGACCTCGGCGCGCACTTCGGCACGGACCGCCCCGAGTGGTCGGGCGCGGCCGGCGTCACCCTGCTGGCCGAGGCCGCCCGGATCGTCCGTGCCGAGGGCTTCGAGATCGGCAACGTGGCGATCCAGGTGATCGGCGTCCGCCCCAAGATCGGCACCCGGCGCGAGGAGGCCCGGAAGGCCCTCTCGGAGGCCGTCCAGGCCCCCGTGTCGGTCTCCGGCACCACGACGGACGGGCTCGGCCTCACCGGCCGCGGGGAGGGCCTCGCGGCCGTCGCCACGGCGCTGGTGTACCGCACGGCGCGCTGACCCGCCGCCGGGCGGGCCCACGGGCGCCGTGGCGCCCGGACGGCGTGCCGACGCGCGAGAAGTACCCGAGAGGGCTGTTCGGGGGCTGTCGGCCCCCTTACGGCCCTTTTCGCGTTCCCGGCGGCTTACGGTGAGCCCACGCCGCCTCGCGCGCCCGTCACCCGAGGGAAGGACCCGTCGTGTCAGCCGCACTCTCCGACGACCTGAAGAAGCTCATCGACGACAGCCCGGTCTTCGCGACCGTGGCGACCGTCCAGCCCGACGGCAGTCCCCAGCTGTCCGTCACGTGGGTCACGCGCGACGGCGACGACCTGCTGATCTCCACCACGGTGGGCCGCCGCAAGGAGACGAACCTCCGGCGGGACCCGCGCGTGAGCGTGATGATCAACCCGCACAACGCGCCGTACACGTACGCGGAGGTCCGCGGGACGGTCACGATGACCACGGACGGCGGGCAGGAGCTGATCGACGCGCTGTCGCGGAAGTACACGGGGAAGGACTACGCGGACTTCAACCCGGCGGCGGCGGATGACGCGGAGCGGGTGGTGGTGCGGGTCTCTCCGCGGCGGGTGGTGGGCTCGATCTAGGGCCCTGCGGGCGGCTTTGTCCCCGCCCCGCCCCTTCCCGAACCGGGGGCAAGCCCCTGGGCCCCCGGTTCCGCGCTCCGCGCGGTGTCCTCAAACGCCGGACGGGCTGAAAAATCAGCCTGTCCGGCTCAGGTGCCGTCCGGGCGCCCCGCGCCCACGCGGTCCGGCTCCGCCGGCCCGTAGGCGCGCAGCCGCTGCGGCGTGACGGCCGGGGCGGCGTCCGGCGCCGGGATGACCTTGTCGGCCACCCGCCCCGCGTCCGTCGCCTTCCCCGCCGGCGAGTGCCGCCGCACCTCGTCCATGCTCGACCGCATGATCTTGCGCAGCCAGGAGCCCATCGGGCGTTCCACCAGGCGGTGCAGCAGCCAGGCCGCGCCCATCATCGCCACGATCAGGCCCGCGACCAGCACGTACGGCGGCAGCTTCTCCCGCAGCGCGTAGATGATCGTCATGCCGATGTACTGGTGGATCAGGTACAGCGGGTACGTGAGCGCGCCCGCCGTGGACAGCCACCGCCACTGGATCCTGTTGCAGGCGCCGAGCGCGATCAGGGCCATGATCACGAACGCGGCGAGGACGATCAGCCGGGCCGGCCAGACCGCGATGTCGTGCGTGGAGTTGTCCGCGACCCGCTTGGTCAGGTGGTGCTGGGCGAGCAGCAGGGAGAGGCCGGCGATGCCCCAGAGGAGGGCCGTGGGGCGATAGCGGTACATCAGGTAGAAGGCGATGCCCGCGACGAAATAGGGCGCGTACAGCGGCATGGCCCACATGGTGAGCAGCTTGCTGTCCACCTGGGTGGAGGTCATCGCGACCACGGTCCAGAGGGCGCAGAAGAGCACGCACTTGCGGTACGTCACGCCCGTGGCCACCACGATGGCGAACAATACGTAGAACTTCAGCTCGACGAAGAGGGTCCAGTAGACGCCGTCCACGTCCCAGACACCGAAGCCCGTCTGGAGCATCGTCAGGTTGGTGAGGACGTCGTCGTAGCTGTGCACCTGGCGGACCTGCGGCCAGAGCGAGACGATCAAGGTCGTCAGCCCGATCGCGACCCAGTAGGCGGGATAGACCCGGGACACCCGGGACATCACGAAGTCGCCCAGTGAGCGGCCCCAGGTGCTCATGCAGATCACGAAGCCGCTGATGAGGAAGAAGACCTCCACACCGAGCCACCCGTACTGGGCGAGCGGCTTCAGCTCGGGGAAGATGTCGCTGGTGTCCTGCCCCCAGCCGCCCCGCAGGGAGACGTAGTGGAATATCACGACCATCAGGGCCGCGAGGATCCGGAGCCCGTCCAGGACGTAGAGCCGTGGGGCGGACCGCTGGACGGCTGCTGCACGGCCGCCCTCGAGTTCACCTCGTCCGGCGAAACGCATGTCGTCCTCTTCCAGTGAATTTGGTCGGCTCATCCTACGCAGGCGCCGGTCGCACGCATGCTGACACAGAAAGTCCACGCACCGCCGTGACAGTTATCTCCCGTCGCTCCCGTAATTCCAAGCCCCTGCTGTAACCGATCTTGTGCAGGGGTTGTGCAGGACCGGTACAGGTCGGCGCGGGAGCGCCTCCTGCGAGGGTGTCACCCGGACCGGATGTCCGTCACGGCCCGTCTCAGGCCCCGTCCGAGCGCTCCGGCCAGCGGGCGCTCCACGAGCCGGTGGACGAGCCAGGCCGCCAGGAGCATGGTCAGCACGAGCGCGGGCAGCAGCACATGGCGCGGCACCCGGTCGGCGTTGTGCTCGATGACCATCCAGCCGAGGCGCTCGTGGATCAGATAGAGGGGATAGGTCAGCACTCCGGCGGTGGTCAGCGGGCGCCACTCCAGGCGTCGCGTCCAGCCGAGCGCGACGGCCATGACGACGAGGAAGAAGAACGCCATCAGCGCCACCGTCGGCCACTGCGGTACCCGGTGGCCCATGTGGCCCTCCGCCCGCGCCTGCGCGATCAGCAGATAGTGCTGCGCGACCACGAAGCTGCCGGTCACGAGCAGCCAGAGCACCAGGTTCGGGCGGAAGCGGTGCATCAGGTAGAAGGCGATGCCGGCGATGAAGAACCAGCAGTCCTCCGGCATCAGCACCTGGTCGAGCACCGGGTTGTCGACCGCCCGCGCGACGGCCGCCGCGACGGCCCAGATCACGCAGAAGCCGACCGCGCGGCCGTACGTGAGCCCCTTACGGACGACGAGCGCGAAGAGAAGGTAGAAGCGGAGCTCGATCCAGAGCGTCCAGTACACCCCGTCGACCGGATCCACCCCCAGGGGTGACTGGAGCATGGTCAGGTTGACCGCGATGTCGCTCGGCTCGGGGGTTTCGCCACCCGGCGGCCACAGATGGACGGCCAGGGCCACGGCGAGTACGGCGAACCAGTACGCGGGGAAGAGCCGGGTGACGCGCGAGACGGCGAACTGGCCCACGCCCTTGCCCCAGCAGCTCATGCAGATCACGAAGCCACTGATCAGGAAGAACAGCTGGACGCCCAGCCAGCCGTACGACGCCGGCAGGTGCGCC
Source organism: Streptomyces albireticuli (assembly GCF_002192455.1). Lineage (NCBI taxonomy): Bacteria > Bacillati > Actinomycetota > Actinomycetes > Kitasatosporales > Streptomycetaceae > Streptomyces > Streptomyces albireticuli. The sequence goes on along the minus strand of NZ_CP021744.1, from coordinate 3,354,253 downwards.
GTGGGGAAGGCCTCCGCCGCCGGCCGGCCCCAGACGCCGCTGCCGAAGGCGAGGTAGTGGTACGCCACCACCATCAGTGCCGCGCACAGCCGCAGCCCGTCCAGGGCGCCCAGCCGGGTGTGCCGTGCCGCGCCGCCCGCCGGCTCCCGCGCCGTCCCCGGCGCCGGCTCCGTGCGGGCACCCGGCTGCTCGTGCTGTACCGGCAGCGTGGAGTGCAACGTCCCTCCAGGGTTCCGCGGCGCCCGCCGGGAAAGCGGAAGGCGTGCCGGGAAGCTACCACGATGAATTGTATTTTTGGTGCAAAAAGCAAATAAGGGGCAAAGTGTGCCGTCTGACGAATGAACCGGCCGATTGCCCGGGGCACTGCTCAGGGGCCACTACCCTGGTTGCGTGACCATTCGCCTGTACGACACCAGCGCCCGGCAGATCCGTGACTTCACCCCGATCGTCCCGGGCTGCGTCTCGATCTACCTGTGTGGCGCGACCGTGCAGGCCGCCCCGCACATCGGGCACATCCGCTCGGGGCTCAACTTCGACATCATGCGCCGTTGGTTCGCCTACCGCGGCTACGACGTGACCTTCGTCCGCAACGTCACGGACATCGACGACAAGATCATCAAGAAGTCCGGCGAGCAGGGCCGCCCCTGGTGGTCCATCGGCTACGAGAACGAGCGCGCCTTCAACACGGGCTACGACGTCCTCGGCTGCCTGCCGCCCACCTACGAGCCCCGCGCCACCGGCCATGTCACCGAGATGGTCGAGATGATGCGCGGCCTCATCGAGCGCGGCCACGCCTACGAGGCCGACGGCAACGTCTACTTCGACGTGCGCTCCTTCCCCGGCTACCTGGAGCTCTCCAACCAGGAGCTGGACAACCTCCTCCAGCCCTCCGGCGAGGGCGAGACCGGCAAGCGCGACCCCCGCGACTTCGCCATGTGGAAGGCCGCCAAGCCCGGCGAGCCCTCCTGGGAGACCCCCTGGGGCCGCGGCCGTCCCGGCTGGCACCTGGAGTGCTCCGCGATGGCCCACAAGTACTTGGGCGAGGCCTTCGACATCCACGGCGGCGGCCTGGACCTGATCTTCCCGCACCACGAGAACGAGATCGCCCAGGCCAAGGCCTTCGGCGACGCCTTCGCCGCCTACTGGGTGCACAACGCCTGGGTCACCATGAGCGGCGAGAAGATGTCGAAGTCGCTCGGCAACTCCGTCCTCGTCTCCGAGATGGTCAAGCACTGGCGCCCCATCGTGCTGCGCTACTACCTCGGCACCCCGCACTACCGCTCGATGATCGAGTACAGCGAGGAGGCGCTGCGCGAGGCCGAGTCCGCGTTCGCGCGCATCGAGGGCTTCATCCAGCGCGTCGTCGAGAAGGCCGGCCCGGTCGAGCCGGCCGCCGAGGTGCCGCCCGCCTTCGCCGAGGCCATGGACGACGACCTGGGCGTCCCGCAGGCCCTCGCGATCGTCCACACCACCGTCCGCCAGGGCAACTCCGCGCTGACCGCCGACGACAAGGAGGGCGCCGTCGCCCGCCTGGCGGAGGTCCGCGCCATGCTGGGCGTCCTCGGCCTCGACCCGCTGGACGAGCAGTGGGCCGGTGCCGGCGGCGGCCGCGGGGACGACCTGCACGGCGTCGTCGACTCGCTGGTCCGCCTGGTGCTGGAGCAGCGCCAGGCCGCCCGCGGGCGCAAGGACTACGCCACCGCCGACGCGATCCGCGATCAGCTCCAGCAGTCCGGCCTCGCCATCGAGGACACCCCGTCCGGCCCCCGCTGGTCCCTGTCCTAACCCAGGATCCGAGCGTCGCCGACCGTCCTGAGGGACACTTTTCGTACGTACGTTTACAGAAGTCGCGGCCAGCGGCTCTGAGCAGTGAAGAAACAGGTGCACCCATGGCCGGCAACAGCCAGCGCAGGAACCGCCGCACGTCCAACAAGAAGGGCGCGCAGGTCGGCAGCGGCGGTCAGCGACGCCGGGGCCTGGAGGGCAAGGGCCCGACCCCGCCCGCCTCCATGCGGAAGGGCCACAAGAAGAACCGCATCGCCGGCGCCAAGGCCAGGCACGAGTCCAAGCGCCCGGCCCCGCGCCGCGGCGGCCCCAAGGGCACCAACGAGCTCGTCGTCGGCCGTAACTCCGTCGTCGAGGCGCTGCGCGAGGGCGTGCCGGCCAACACCCTGTACGTCCAGCAGTACATCGACAACGACGAGCGCGTCCGCGAGGCGCTCCAGCTCGCCGCGGACAAGGGCCTCAACCTCATGGAGGCCCCCCGTCCCGAGCTGGACCGGATGACGAACGGCCTGAACCACCAGGGCCTCGTCCTCTCCGTGCCGCCGTACGAGTACGCCCACCCCGAGGACCTCACCGCCGCCGCGTTCGACGACGGCGAGGACCCGCTGATCGTCGCCCTCGACGGCATCACCGACCCGCGCAACCTCGGCGCCGTCGTCCGCTCCGTCTCCGCCTTCGGCGGCCACGGCGTCGTCGTCCCCGAGCGCCGCGCGGCCGGCATGACCGCCAGCGCCTGGAAGACCTCCGCCGGCACCGCCGCCCGCACCCCGGTGGCCCGCTGCACCAACATGACGCGGATGCTGGAGGGCTACCAGAAGGCCGGTCTCACGGTCGTCGGCCTCGCGGCCGACGGCGACGTCGAGCTGCACGAGCTCGACGCCCTGTCGGGCCCGGTCGTGATCGTCGTCGGCAGCGAGGGCAAGGGCCTCTCCCGCCTCGTCGGCGAGACCTGCGACTTCCGCGTCCGCATCCCGATGCCGGGCGGCGCCGAGTCGCTCAACGCCGGTGTCGCCGCCGGTGTCGTGCTCTACGAGGCCTCGCGCCGCCGCGCCTGACACCGGTGCGGTGACCGCTCCTCCCCGGAGGAGCGGTCGATGTACACCGAAATACGCCGTTAAACGCCGGACGGGGGTTTTTCCTCCCGTCCGGCGTTTGTCGTCCGGAGCCTTGACGCGTCTCGGACAGTTCGAACCGGTCAAGGCAGTGTCCTAATCAGAAGTCACTCGGTTAGATGAGTGTGGACACCAGAACACCCCGCACACCCACGGGGGGAAGCTCTTCCGGGTACGACGACCAGCCCGCGCTGAGTACGGTGAAAGTGCCGTCCGACCCGGCGCAGATCGTCGTCAACCACCTGAGTTTCCGCGTGCAGCTCGCCCGGCCGCCGCGCGTCGCCCGCCAGTTCGCCGGGGTCGCCGACACCGCGCAGCTGCCCACGGTCAAGAGCGCGGCCAAGCGGCGCGCCCCCGTCGTGTGGAGCGGCCGCACCGCGCCCGGCGACTCGGCGCCGACCGAACTCCTCCAGGCCGTAAGGGACTCCGCCGTCCCCGGCGACGCGGGGTCCACCCAGGTGCTGCCCAGGATCCGGGTCGACGACCCGCCCGCCACGGTCGTCGGTCCACGCGGTCCCGCGGACCACACCGGCCCCGGTGAGCTCGTCGACCCCGTGGGTCCCGACAGTGCCGGCGCCCCGCGGACCCAACTGCTGCGCGGTGTACGCCCCACCGGCAGCGCGTACGACGAAGATCAGTACGGCTACGACGAGTTCGACCCCCGCCAGGGCGAGTACGACGGCGACTCCCCCCGCCGCCAGGGCAACGACGCCGTCCGGCACGCCTACTACCCCGGGCGCCGGATGAACCTCGGCGTCGTCCTGCTCCCGCTGCGCGTCTTCCTCGGCTTCATCTCGATCTACGCCGGCATGGGCAAGCTCTGCGACCCCGTCTACTTCGACGGCGGACGCCGCGGCTCCATGGTCACCTGGCTCACCCAGCTGCACCCCTGGGCGGTCGCCTCACCGCTGCGCGACCTCGCCCTGAGCCACCCGGTGGGCGCCGGCCTCACCGTCGCCTTCCTCCAGGTCCTCGTCGGTGTCCTCACCATCTTCGGACTCTGGCAGCGCCTCGCGGCCGGCATCGGCGTCCTGCTCTCGGCGGCCCTCCTGGTCACCGTCAGCTGGCGCACCGTCCCCGCCTACGACGCCCCCGACATCATCTACCTGGCCGCCTGGAGCCCCCTCGTCATCGCGGGCGCCCCGTTCTACTCCCTGGACGGCCGCCTGGCCGGCGAGGCCTGGCGGCGCCTCGGTCCGCGCGCCGAGCTGTGGGAGCTCCGCCGCCGTGTGCTGCGCCGCGGCACGATCATGGCCACGGTCCTGATCGGCCTCTCCCTCCTGGTCGGCTCCACCCTCGGCGGCGCCGTCCGCTCCTCCGAGGTCGCCCAGGTGCCCGGCCCCGCCGACCCGCCGGCCAACAACCTCCCCGGCTCCCCGCTCCCGCAGCGCCCCGGCACCGGCTCGCCCTCGCGCGGCCACCAGGGCCCGGCCGTCCCCGGCACGCCCAAGCCCACGCTGCCGGGCCGGAAGACCGCCACCCCGAGCGCGACCGCCCCGGCCGCTCCCGGCGCCGCGCGGACGCCCGCGAGCTCGGCCGGCACCGCCGGGCGCCCCGGCGCCAGCCAGGGCGTCCGCCCCGCGCCGCAGACCCCGCAGCGGCCCGCCGCCCCCGCCGCGCCGCGCACGCCCACCGGCTCCTCGACGTCGACGGGCACGGGCAGCGGCAGCACGGGCAGCACCGGCTCCTCGACCGGCGGTTCCTCCACCGGCGGCTCCCGTGGCGGAGGCGCCCTCGGCGGCCTCCTCGGCTGAGCCCGGGGCCCGGCCCCGCGGACGTACGGACGCCCCCGCACCGGGTCGGTGCGGGGGCGTCCGTACGTCCGGCACGCGGTTCGCTATCCGGCGAGCTCCTTGGCGGCCTCGGTCAGGTCCTTGGCGGTGTCGATCGCCCGCCAGTAGGCGCCCTGCGGCAGCGGGAAGCCGGCCAGCCGCCGCTCGCGGGCGAGGCGCGGGAAGGTGGTGCGCTCGTGGTCGCCGCGGTCGGGCAGCAGCTCCCGGAAGGCGGCGGAGAAGACGTACACCCCGGCGTTGATCAGGTAGGGCGAGGGCGGGGACTCGATGAAGTCCAGGACCTGCCCGAACTCGTTGGTCTCCACGGCGCCCCAGGGGATCCGGGGGCGGGCCAGGGCCAGGGTGGCCACCGCGTCACGCTCGTGGTGGAAGGCGGCCATCTCGCGGAGCGAGAAGCGGGTCCAGATGTCGCCGTTGGTGGCGTACCAGGGCCGGTCCGGGTGCGGCAGCGCGGCGGCGGCGAACTTCAGGCCGCCGCCGCGGCCCAGCGGCTCCGGCTCGACGACCGTGGTCACCCGGAGCGGCAGATCGGCCGACGAGAGCCAGTCCTGGAGGACCTCGGCCAGGTGACCGCAGGAGACGACCGCGTCCGTGACCCCTTCGGCGGCGAGCCAGGCCAGCTGGTGGCCGATGATCGGGGTTCCGGTGCCGGGGATCTCGACCATCGGCTTGGGTCGGTCGTCGGTGTAAGGGCGCAGCCTCGATCCCTGGCCTCCGGCCAGGACGACGGCTTGCGTGGGGTGCGGGTACGTGCCGGTCATGCTCCGCACGATATGCGGCGGCCCGGGCGGGGGTGCGGGCGGCATGACGGGCGGTCCGTACGGAGTGCTGCGCGGGGCGCTCCGTGGAGCGCCCGGTGGTGCGGGTGGTGCGGGGTGCTACGGGAGGTGCGGCGGCCCGGCCCGAGCGGAACGGTCAGGGGGCTGTCAGGGGGTCTGGGCGACGCCGGCGGCGTACGAGGTGTCGCAGACCGGCCGGGCGAAGGACTGGGCGCCCTTGAGGCCGTACTTGGCGACGGCGGCGCGGCCGAGGGCGCGGGCCAGCTCGGCGCAGTGCCGGGCCAGGGAGGGGCGGCCGTTCACGGCCGTCTGGAGGTCGGTGAGCGCCTCGCCCGGGTTCTTCTCCTGGAGCTCGGTCAGCAGCCGGTCCCGCAGCACCTCATGGGCCTGTCGGGGGGCCTTGGCCTGGGTGGAGGCGGTCTCGGACGAGGCGGTCAGCACCTGCGACTCGGATGTCGGCGCCGCCCAGGGCACGCGGGTGACCGCGAGCGTCCCGGAAAGGACGAGAACGACGGGGAGGACGAGGGCGAGGGTTCTGCCGATGCGGCGGGCGGCCTGGTTCATGTCGCAGATGGTAGCGAGGGGTAACGATAGGGCGACATTTAGTCACCCGGTCGAGTGAGGAATTTGCGCGAGTAGGCGGGCGTGAAATTGACGAACGCTGCTCGAAAGGCGCGGTCTGCGTAGATATTTATCGACAGATGATGATCTGCTGCGTCGAGGGGGAAATGCGTATCGCCCCGCGCCGGGAGCGGCGCGGGGCGACATCGGCCCTGGGACGGTCCGTAAGGTCAGTCGCTCAGTCGCTCGCCCGAGGACGTCGAGAAGACGTGCAGCTCACCGGCGCGCGGCACGACGTGCAGCTGGGAGCCCTTCTCCGGGACCCGGCGCCCGTTGACGCGGACCACGAGGTCCTTACGGTCGTCGCCGACCTCGGCCGTGCCGTACACATATCCGTCGGCGCCCAGCTCCTCCACGACGTTGACGGTGACGGCGAGACCGGCGGGCGCGCCCGCGTTCTCCTTGCTGAGCGACTGCGCCGCGGCGCCGCTCTGCTCGACCACGTCGAAGTGCTCCGGGCGGACACCGACCGTGACCGTGCGGTCGCCGCGGTCGGCGGCGGCGGTCAGCGCCTCCCGCGACACGGGCACCACGCTGTTGCCGAACTTCACGCCGCCGTCGGTGATCGGCACCTCGACCAGGTTCATGGCCGGCGAGCCGATGAAGCCCGCGACGAAGAGGTTGGCCGGGCGGTCGTACATGTTGCGCGGCGAGTCGACCTGCTGGAGCAGGCCGTCCTTGAGGACCGCGACCCGGTCGCCCATGGTCATGGCCTCGACCTGGTCGTGCGTGACGTAGACCGTGGTGATGCCGAGGCGACGCTGGAGCCCGGCGATCTGGGTGCGGGTCTGCACGCGCAGCTTGGCGTCGAGGTTCGACAGCGGCTCGTCCATCAGGAAGACCTGGGGTTCCCGGACGATGGCCCGGCCCATCGCGACGCGCTGCCGCTGGCCGCCGGAGAGCGCCTTGGGCTTGCGGCCCAGGTACTCCGTGAGGTCCAGGATCCGCGCGGCGTCCTCGACCTTCTGCCGGATCTCCGTCTTGTTGACGCCCGCGATCTTCAGGGCGAAGCCCATGTTCTCGGCGACGGTCATGTGCGGGTAGAGCGCGTAGTTCTGGAACACCATCGCGATGTCCCGGTCCTTCGGGGGCAGGTGCGTCACATCGCGGTCGCCGATGCGGATGGCGCCGCCGTTGACGTCCTCCAGCCCCGCGAGCATGCGCAGCGAGGTGGACTTGCCGCAGCCGGAGGGGCCGACGAGGACGAGGAACTCGCCGTCCTCGATGGCGATGTCGAGCTGGTCGACTGCGGGCTTGTCGGCACCCGGGTAGATGCGGGTCGCCTTGTCGTACGTGACCGTGGCCATGGTGTTGCGGTCCCTTCACCGGCAGGAACGTGCCGGACGATCCGAGTAGAGGGAGTGGTCCAGTCCATTTGGACGGGGTTGCGGGTGACGGTACCCGGGGCGGGGGCGGTTGTCAGCAGTGGACGGGCGGAAAAATTCATGGCTGGGCCATGGGCCGAGTCTGGGTAGACTGCATCGCACACGCCGACTTAGCTCAGCTGGTAGAGCACCGCTCTTGTAAAGCGAAGGTCGTCGGTTCGAACCCGACAGTCGGCTCACGCACAGAACCGCAGGTCCCGGACGGGACCTGCGGTTCTCGCGTTTCCGGGGCCGCGCTAGCGGCGGGCCTCCTCGGCCTCGGCCCAGGTCGGGCTGCCCGGCCCGGCCGGCGGTGTCACCCGCGGCGCGTCCTGGTGGCCGGGCCACCACGCCTTGTGGCCCAGCAGGGACGTGATCGTGGGGACGAGCAGCATGGCCATGATGAAGGCCGTGAGCAGGATGCCGAAGGCGACCGCGAAGCCCATCTGCTGGAGCATGGAGTTGTCGGCCAGCATCAGGACGCCGAACGTGCCGGCGAGGATGACCGCCGCCGAGGCGATCGTCGGCGTCGAGCGGGCGACGGCCGTGCGGATGGCCTCGCGGGGCGGGACGCCGCGCCGGACCTCCTCGCGGAGCCGGGCGACCATGAGGATGTTGTAGTCGGTGCCGATGGCGACGACGAAGAGATAGACGATGACCGGCAGCATGAACAGCAGGCCGTTCTTGTGCTGGAGGTCCTGGAAGAGCCAGACCGTCGCGCCGAGGGTCGCCGTGAAGCCCAGGGCGACGGAGATCATCAGATAGACGGGCGCGACGAGGCTGCGGAGCAGCAGGCCCAGGATGATCATGATGGCGAGGCCGGCGACGGGGAAGACCAGCTTGTAGTCGTGGTTGACGGCCTTCTCCACGTCGGAGAGGACCGCCGAGGTGCCGCCGACCAGGGCCTTCGTCCCCTCGGGGGCCGACGCGTGCGCGGCGTCCCGCAGCGGGCCGCCGGCCAGCTCGATGGCCTTGTCCTCGGTGGGGCGGTACTTGAGGACGACGCTGTACTGCGCGACGGTGCCGTCGGGGTTCGTCGTGGTCAGGGTGGCGGAGCCGACTCCGTCGATGCCCTCCAGCTTGGTCTTGTACGTGTTCAGGGCGCCCTTGTCGAGCGGCGTGCCGGACGTCGACCGGACGTAGACCATCGCCGGGTCGGACTGTCCGGCGGAGAACCCGCGCTGGAGGTCCTTCATGGCCTGGACGGACTCCAGCTTCGGGGAGAGCGAGCTGTCGGTGTCGAACTCGGCCTTGAAGCTGAAGGTGCCCACGGCCAGGACGGCGAGGACGCCCGCGGACAGGGCGGCGATGACGCCGGGACGGCGGGCGACCATGGAGCCGAGGCCGTCGGCGACGCGGGTGCGGGGCCGCTTCTTCCATGCCTTGGAGGGCCAGAAGGCCTTGGTGCCGAGGAGCGAGAAGACGGCGGGTACGAGCGTCAGCGCGGCGACCAGGGTCACGGCGACCGAGATGGCGAGCGAGGGGCCCATCGCCCGCATCATGCCCATGGTGGACAGCAGCAGGGCGAGGAAGGCGACGATGACGGCGCCGGCGGCGGAGGCGATGGTCTCGCCTACCCGGGCGACCGAGTTGACCAGCGCCTCCTTGGGCTGCGTCCCGGCCCGCAGCTCCTCGCGGTAGCGGAAGAGGAGGAAGAGGATGTAGTCGGTCCCGACGCCGAAGAGGACGACGATCAGGATCGCGGAGATGGAGCTGTCGGCCTTGAGGCCGCCGAGGTCGGCCGCGGTGCCGATCAGGCCGAGGGCGACCATGAAGACGACGCCGATGATCAGCACCGGCATCAGGGCGATGAGCGGGCTGCGGAAGATGACGAGCAGCAGGACGACGATGAGGACCAGCGTCGCCATCATGATCATGGCGTCGGTGTCGCCGGACGACTCCCTGGAGTCGAGCGCGGTGGCCGCCTGACCCGTGATCCCCATCTTCAACTGGGTGTCCTTGAGGAGCGGTTTGGCGTCCTCGCGGAGGTCCTTGACGGCGTTGGGCACGGTCTCGTCGGCGGGGTTCTTGCCCTTGTCGCTGTCGGCGACGATGTTGGCGAGGGCGATCTCACCGTTGGGGGACACGGCCTGGGGGCTGGTCGCCACCTTGGCTATGCCCTTGCGGTGCTTGTCCTGGAGGCCGGCCGCGACCTTGGCGACGTCGTTCCGGTCGGCGGGGGTGAGCTTGCCCCCGTCCGTGCGCTGGAAGACGGCGATCGCCGACGGCTGTTCGGTCTTGGGGAAGGCGTTTTCCTGAAGTTTTCCTGCCTGTACGGACTCGTAATGCGAAGGGAGGAATTCCGTTTCATCCGTGGTCGACTTCAGGCCCGGCGCGAGCATGGCCAGGGCCACGGCGGCGATGAGCCACCCCGCTATGGTCAGCCAGGGTCGGTGGACGGCGAACCGACCGATCGCTCGGAACATGGTGCTCCTTCAACGTGTGATTCAGCGCCCGGCGGAAGAACGACTGGATAAGAGTTCGGTACGGGCGACAACACGCTAGGCGTGGAAGTTCCGTGGTCACAACGGAATCAGGGGGAAATCGGTCCTGGGTCGGGGTGCGTCTCATCCGGCCGGATGAGGGGCTCTCCCCCGTGGGGTAGAGAAATGCTCCGCCGACCGCCTCCCTCCGGATTACTCTGCCCCCATGAGCGAGACAACTGCCGCCTCCAGCAAGCCGTCCGGCGGGCCCGCGGACCCCGCCGCCTACGCCGCCCGGATGGAGCGCGCCGCCGTGTCGGCCGCCGACGCGGGCCTCGCCGGTGTGATCGTCACTCCGGGTCCCGACCTCGCCTGGCTGACGGGCTACCGGCCGCACACCTCCGAGCGGTTGACGGCGCTGCTGCTCACCCGGGGGAAGCGGCCGCAGCTGATCGTGCCGGCGCTGGAGCGGCCCGACGCCGAACGCGCACCGGGCGCCGGGGCGTTGACGATCACCGGCTGGACGGACGGCCAGGACCCGTACGCCGCGCTGGCCCCGCTGATCGACGAGCGCGGCCGCTACGGCGTCTCGGACAACGCCTGGGCGCTGCACCTCCTGGCGTTGCAGCGGAAGCGCCCGGAGGTGGCGTACGGCGCGTTCACCGAGGTGCTGCCGATGCTCCGGGCGGTCAAGGACGCGTACGAGGTGGACCGGCTGGCGGCGGCGGGCGCCGCGGCGGACGCCACGTACGAGGAGATCGTGAAGCTCCGGTTCGCCGGCCGCCGGGAGCGGGAGGTGGCGGCCGACCTCGCGCGCCTGCTGCGGGAGAACGGCCACAGCCAGGTCGACTTCACGGTCGTGGGCTCCGGCCCCAACGGCGCGAATCCGCACCACGACGCGGGGGACCGGGTCATCGAGACCGGCGACATGGTGGTGATGGACTTCGGTGGCCTGCTGGACGGCTACGGCTCGGACACCACGCGCACCGTCCATGTGGGTGAGCCGTCCGCCGAGGAGCGCAAGGTCCACGACGTGGTGCGCGAGGCGCAGCAGGCGGCGTTCGAGGCGGTGCGCCCGGGCGTGGCCTGCCAGGACATCGACCGGGTGGCGCGGCAGGTGATCCGCGCGGCCGGGTACGGCGAGTACTTCATCCACCGCACCGGGCACGGCATCGGCGTGACGACGCACGAGCCGCCGTACCTGGTGGAGGGCGAGCATTTGCCGCTGGTTCCGGGGATGTGTTTCTCGATCGAGCCGGGGATTTACCTGCCGGGCCGATTCGGTGTACGGATCGAGGACATTGTCACGTGCACGGACTCGGCCGGGCGGCGGCTCAACAATACGGACCGGGAGATGCGGATCGTGGCCTGACCCGGCGCCAGGTCCGGCGTCCACCGCGGTCGATTACGGCCGGGTGGATTACAGGGCCAGATGCATGATGTGCAGGCCGGTGTAGCTGCCGTCCGGCATCCGGTATCCCTCGGGGAGAGTACCGATCACCGAGAATCCCAGGGATTTCCAGAGCCGGACGGCGCGGGTGTTGGTCTCGACGACGGCGTTGAACTGGATCGCCCGATAGCCCTCCGCGCGGGCCCATTCGATGACGTGCTCCCCGAGCGCCCGGCCGACGCCCCGGCCGCCGTGCTCGGCCGCGACCATGAAACTCGCGCTCGCGATATGCGAGGCGGGGCCCATGTGATTGGGATTCATCTTGGCCGAGCCGAGGAGGGCCCCGTCCGCCGGGTCGACGGCGACGACGGTACGACCGGGCGCGTCCTGCATCCACATCTCGCGGGCCTGGTCCTCGCGGAGGTCGCGGGGGTAGGTGTAGGTCTCGCCGGCGGCGGCGACGGTGTGGACGAGGGGCCAGATGGTGGGCCAGTCGGTGGGGTGGGCGTCTCTGATCAGCATGGGGCCAGGATGGGGGTGGGGGGTGGGTGGCGCGAATTGTTTTCGCGGTGGGGGTGGTGGGGCGGGGGTGGGTGTGCGGTGGGTGCGTGGTGGGTGCGCCTGCGGCGGGCCTTTCCCCAGCCCCGCCCCTTCCCGAAACCGGGGAGATCCCCGGGCCCCCTTTTCCGTGCTCCGCGCGGTGTCCTCAAGCGCCGGACGGGCTGAAATCAGCCCGTCTGGGGGCACCTCCCAGCGGTAGCTGGGGGAGATTGAGGACCGGGGTCCGGGGCGGAGCCCCGGTATCGGGAAGGGGAAAAGGCCCGCCGCAGGCGCAACCCCGCACCCACCCCCGCCCCGCTCCACCCCACCCGCCTACGGAATCAGCACAACCTTCCCCACCGTCCCGCGCGATTCCAACGCGCGATGCGCCTCCGCCGCCCCCGCCAGCGGAAACCGCGTGATCAGCGGCGTGAACACCCCCGCCGCCGCCCGCCGCAACGCCTCCGCCCGCAGCCGCCGCATCCCCTCCGGGCCGCCCACCCGCTTCATCATCGGGTCGCCGAGGACGTCGTGCGTGGTCAGGGAGCGGGCCGCGATCTCCTCCGGGGTGAGGACCGGGTCGGGGGTCTCGCCGGTGGTGACGGCCGAGGCCCAGCCGTACGCGACGTGGGTGCCGCCCGCGCCGAGGAGGCCGACGGCGGCGCGTGCGGCCGGGCCGCCCACGCCGTCGAAGACGACGGTGGCCCCGGCGTCGCCGAGGGCGGTGCGGGCCGCGTCGGCCCAGTCCGGCCGGGTGTAGTCGAGGGCGACGTCAGCGCCCAGGCCGCGCACCCGCTCCACCTTGGCGGGGCCGCCCGCGAGGCCCACGACGCGGGCGCCCGCGCCCTTCGCGAGCTGGACGAGGAGGGCGCCGATGCCCCCGGCCGCGGCGAGCACCACGACGACGTCGTCGGCGGTCGGTTCCCTGAAGGAGAGGATGTCGAGGGCCATGCGGCCGGTGCCGACCATGGCGATGGCGTGGTCCTCGCGCAGGCCCTCGGGGATCTCGTGCAGATTGCCGGCGTCGGTCACGGCCAGCTCGGCGTAGCCGCCGGGGACCATGCCGAGGTGGGCGACGACGCGGCGGCCCAGCCACGAGGGGTCGGTGCCCTCGCCGAGGGCGTCCACCGTGCCGGCGACCTCGCGGCCGGGGATGGTGGGCAGCTCGGGCGGCCCGTACGGCCCCTTGGTGGTGCCCTTGCGGAGGGCGGTGTCGATGAGGTGCACGCCCGCCGCCGAGACCGCCACCCGGACCTGCCCCGGACCCGGCTCGGGATCGGCCGTCCGTTCGTAGGAGAGGTTCTCGGCGGGGCCGAAGGCGTGGAGTCGGACGGCGTGCATGCGGTGCTCCCTCGGGGGTGGGCCGGTGTGTACTGGAGTCTTCAACCTGGATCGCGCTTGAGGTCAAGGCCGTTGTCAGTGCCGTGTGCCACGGTGGATCCATGGCGATCGACGACGGGGCAGACGGGTCGGGCAGGGCACACGGCACGGCGCGGGGTGCGGTGCGAGGCGGGGCGCGGGGCGCCGCCCCGCGCCGGAAGAGGGCGCGCGAAGCGGCCCCGACAGCCAGGCTGCCAGACGTGAGGCTGCCTCCGCTACGCCCGTACGGGGGATCCGACCTGGAGCCCGAGGGGGACTACGACGGCCTGGAGTTCATCGAGGCGGACTTCGTGGGCCAGCGGGCCCGGGGCGCCTCTTTCATGGACTGCCGGATCCAGCGCTGCGCGCTGGACGAGGCGCGCCTGTCCCGGGCCCGCTTCGTGGGCTGCGTCCTGGACGGCGTCCGCGGGGTGGGCACGGACCTGGCGGAGGCGATCCTGCGGGACGTGGAGCTGACGGACGCCCGGCTCGGCGGGGTCCAGCTGCACGGCGCGGTCCTGGAGCGGGTCGTGGTGCGCGGCGGCAAGATCGACTATCTGAATCTGCGCAAGGCGACGCTCAAGGACGTGACGTTCGAGGGCTGTGTGCTCGCGGAGGCCGACTTCGGCGGCGCGAGCCTGGAGCGGGTGGTCTTCCGTGACTGCGCGCTGCGCCGCGTGGACTTCACGGGCGCCCGGATGAAGGACGTCGATCTGCGGGAGGCCGCCGAGCTGGACATCGCGCGGGGGATCGAGCGGCTGTCGGGGGCGGTCGTCAGCCCCACGCAACTGCTGGATCTGGCGCCCGCGTTCGCCGCGCAGATAGGGGTGCGCGTGGAGGCCCCGGCCGGCTGACCGGGCACGGAGGGCGGAGGGGCGCGCCGCACTCGCGTTCCGTACCCGTGTTCTACACCCGCGGGAAGCGGCTCTGGAGGTCCCAGACGACGGGGTTGTCGGCGAGGCCCTCGTGCATGTCCGAGAGGTCGGCGATCAGGTCGTGCAGGAAGTCGCGGGCCTCGCGGCGCAGCGCCTTGTGGTTGAAGGTGAGCGCGGGCTCGTCCGCCGGCATCCAGTCGGCGGACACCTCCACCCAGCCGAAGCGCCGTTCGAAGATCATGCAGTCGGTGGACTCGGTGAAGTCCAGCTCGGCGAACTGCGGGGTGGCCGCCCGGTTGCCCCGGGGGTCGCGGTCGACCTGTTCGATCACGTCGCACAGCGCCCACGCGAAGTCCAGGACGGGCACCCATCCCCAGGCTGTGGACAGCTCGCGGTCGGTCTTCACGTCGGCGAGGTAGACGTCGCCGCAGAAGAGGTCGTGCCGCAGCGTCCGCACGTCCGCGGTGCGGTAGTCCGTCTGCGGGGGGTCGGGGAAGCGGCGCGAGAGCGAATAGCCGAGGTCGATCACGCCTCGATGGTGTCACGCCCGCCGGGTGCGTGCGTAAACGTGTACGAGCAGGTCCGCGCCCCCCACCTGTGGAGGCGGTGGGGGGCGCGGGGTGCGGTGATCGATGGGAGGGGGGTGTCACCGCACGGTGACCGGGCCGGGCGGGCGGGGTGGCACCGGGTGCCGACCACCCGGTGCCGGTCATCCGGCGTCGGTCACCCGACGTCGAGCCACTGCCGGCGACCGGATGGTGGACGGGCGGACGATCACCTGGCGCCGGTTGCCCGGCGTCAGGGTCGTCGGTGGGTGCGCCCTCCCGGTGGCCTGTCGGTCAGCCGGTCACTTGACGTTGATCGCGGTCCAGGCGGCGGCGACCGTCTTGTACTCCGTGCTGGTGGAGCCGTAGAGGTCCGCGGTGGCCTTCAGGGTGCCGGCGCGGGCCGCCTTGTAGTTGGTGGTGGAGGTGAAGTAGGTGGTCAGGGCCTTGTACCAGATCTTGGTGGCCTTGTCCCGACCGATGCCGGTGATCTTGGAGTTGTTGTAGGTGGGGCTGTTGTAGCTCACACCGTTGATGGTCTTCGCGCCGCTGCCCTCGGACAGCAGGTAGAAGAAGTGGTTGGCCGGGCCCGACGAGTAGTGGACGTCTGTGTTGCCGAGGCCGGAGGACCAGTAGTCCTTCGACGCGCCGTCCTTGCTCGGCTTGTCCATGTAGCGCAGCGGGGTGCCGTCGCCGTTGATGTTGATCTCCTCGCCGATGAGGTAGTCACCGGTGTCGGAGGAGTTGTTGGCGAAGAACTCGGTGGCGGTGCCGAAGATGTCGGAGGTGGCCTCGTTGAGACCGCCCGACTCGCCGCTGTAGTTCAGGTTGGCGGTCGCCGAGGTGACGCCGTGCGTCATCTCGTGGGCCGCGACGTCGAGGGCGGTCAGCGGGTTGGCGTTGTTCTCACCGTCGCCGTACGTCATGCAGAAGCACTCGTCGTCCCAGAAGGCGTTGACGTAGCCGTTGCCGTAGTGGACGCGGGAGTAGGCACCCTTGCCGTCGTTCTTGATGCCGCTGCGGCCGAGGACGTTCTTGTAGAAGTCCCAGGTCGTGGCCGCGCCGTAGTGGGCGTCCACGCCGGCGGTCTGGCGGCCGCCGCCCCAGACGTCGTCGGCGTCGGTGTAGATCGTGCCGGTGCCGGACGAGCCCTGGTTCAGGTCGTACGTCTTGTGGCCGCCGCGGGCGCTGTCGTTGAGCTGGAAGGTCGACCCGCTCTTCGTGGTGGTCAGGTTGACCTTGCCGCTGTAGGTGCTGGTGCCCGTGCCGGTGTGGACGCCCTCGCGCTGGAAGAGCTTCTTGCCGGTGGCCGCGTCGGTGATGACGTGCAGCTTGCTCGGGGTGCCGTCCTTCTGGACGCCGGTGACGACGGTCTCGTAGGCGAGGACGGGCTTGCCGCTCGCGGCCCAGACGACCTTGCGCGGGGACTGCGTGTCGGCCTTGGCGGTCTTCTCCTCGGCGGCGGCGCTCAGGGCGCTCTTCTTCGCCGCGGAGGGGGCGAGGGACGGCGTCGTGGTGGGCACGGCTATGTCGGCCTCGGTCGCCTTGTCGACGCTGCGCTTGCCGCCCTTGGCCTCGTGGACGACGAGGTCGCCGCCGAGGACGGGCAGGCCGTCGAAGGTGCGCTCGTAGCGCGTGTGCACGGTGCCGTCGGCGTCCTTGATGACGTCACGGACGACGAGCTTCTCCTTGCCGCCGAGACCGATCTTGGCGGCGGTGGAGGCCGCGTCGGTCTGCGCACCCTTGATCGCGGCGACCCGCTGGTCGGCCGAGAGCGTCAGCTGCTGGGCGCCGGTGGCGCGGTCGGCGGACGCGTTCGCCGCGCCGCTCTGCACGCCGACGACGACCATCGCGGCGGAGGCGACCAGGGCGGCGGCACGCAGGGTGTTCTTGCGGGAGGTGGAGGTGATGCTTCTCAACTCTGACTCCTAAACAGGCGGGCCGCGAACACACGGCCCTGTATGGGGGGTTGGAGCAGCCGGGGTCACCGGCCACCCGATGAAGCAAAGGTGAAGCCTGGGTGGTGCAGGAGTGGTGCAGGAGCGAATTGAGGAGAGAGTGCCACCGATCCGAGGACATTGACAGGGGCGCAACAAGGATTTGACCTGTCCTTCTCCGTTGAGCGGTGGATTGATTCCGCTATGCGGTGAACTGCTCCGCGTTGGTCCGGACTTGGATTGTCACGTATGGGCGTTCCGCGATCGGGATTGGATGCGATTGCATACGGAGCAGCGAGATTGCATGCAAACCCGAAGCGGGGAGTGAAGGGGCGTATCGGAGCGAAGGGGGCGTCAGGGGTTGCCGTGCCGGCGCGTCAAGAGCGTGGTGCCCGCGCCCCGATCGCGTCCTGCCCGGGCCCTGCTCGCGTCCTGTGCGCTCCCTGCCCGCGCCGTGTCCGCCTCTCCTGCCGGTCGGTCACCGCGTCCGCTCAGGGCAGCAGGCGCTGCTCCTTCGCCACGGCGACCGCGCCCGAGCGGGTGTCGACCCCCAACTTGTCGTAGATGCGCCCCAAATGAGTCTTCACGGTGGCCTCGCTGATGAACAACGCGCGGGCGATCTCACGGTTCCCGAGCCCCCGCGCGAGCTGCCCGAGGATGTCACGCTCGCGCTCCGTCAGGGAGGGCCGAACGGCCCCTCTCATCCGGGCCATCACCTTCCCGGCCACCGGCGGCGACAGCGCCGTCCGTCCTTCGGCAGCCGCCTGGATGGCCGAGAAGAGCTCCTCGGGCCGTTCCGCCTTCAGCAGATAGCCCGTTGCGCCCGCCTCGATCGCGCGCGTGATGTCGGCGTCCGTGTCGTACGTCGTCAGCACCAGGACGTACGGCCCCGCGGAACCACTCCGTCCGGCCGCGTCGGCGACGATCCGCCGGGTCGCCTCGATGCCGTCCATCCCGGCCCCGAGCTGGAGGTCCATCAGCACGACGGCGGGCCGCAGCCGGGCCGCCAGCGCCACGGCCTCCGCGCCGTCGCCGGCCTCGCCGACCACCTCGACACCGGGCGCGCTGGCCAGCAGCGCGCGCAGGCCGGCCCGTACGACGGCGTGGTCGTCGCAGAGCAGGACGCGCACCGGAGTGGAGGGTTCCGGGGGTGTGGGGGAACCCGGAAGGCCAGGCTGATTCATGACGTCTCCAAAGACGAGGCGAGCGGTACGGCCGCGGACAGGACCGTGCCCTCACCGGGGGCGGACTCCACCGTGAGCGTTCCGCCGAGCTGGCGCACCCGGGCCCGCATCGCGGGCAGCCCGTGCCCACGCTCCCCGGCGGCCCGCGCGGGCGCGGCGGGGTCGAACCCCCGCCCGTCGTCGGCGATGTCCAGGACCACCTGGTCACCCAGATAGCTGAGAGTGACCGCCGCCGTGGTCGCGCCGGCGTGCTCCCGTACGTTCGCCAGGGCGCCCTGCGCGATCCGCAGCAGCGCCGACCGCACCCGCTCCGGCAGCGGCACGGGCGCGCCGTCGACGTGGAACCGCACCTCGGGGGCGGCCCCGGCCCCTTCGCCGCGCTCCGTGGCGAGCTCCCGGAGCGCGTCCTCCAGGCCCAGCCCGCCGTCGAACTGCGGTGGCGCCAGGTCGTGCACGAACCGCCGCGCCTCGGCCAGCCCACGCGCCGCGACCTCCGCCGCCGTACGGACGTGGCGGCGCGCGGCCTCCGGGTCGGATTCCCAGGTCCGGTCCGCCGCCTGCAACAGCATCCGCTGGCTGGACAGCCCCTGCGCGAGCGTGTCGTGGATCTCCATCGACAGCCGCTGCCGCTCGGCGAGCGCGCCCTCGCGCCGCTCGGTGGCGGCCAGTTCGCGCCGGGTCCGCAGCAGGTCCTGGATCAGCGACCGCTGCCGCGCCGACTGCCGCTGGGTGCGGACGAGCACGGCGGTGGCGATCGCCGCGACGGCGGGCGGCGCGAGCACCAGGTTGGGGTCGAAGCCGTCGGCGAGCCGCAGCTGCGCCCCGACCACGAGGGTGGTGAGGAAGACGACCAGGGCCAGCGCGGCCCGGGTGGGCAGGGTGCGCAGGCCCGTGAAGAACAGCGGCACCGCGCACCAAGCGAAGCTCGGCGCGAGCACCACCAGCACCGCCCACACCGCGACGACCGCCCCCAGCCACAGCCGCTGCCGGGACCGGGTGAGGGGCCGCACGGCGCCCAGGACGTGCAGGAGAGCCAGCGTGACGCTGAGCGCGACGATCCAGGGGGTGCGGGGCTCGCCGGGGTGACGGATGAGGAAGCGGGCGAAGGAGGCACCGAGGAGGAGGAAGAACGCGGCGTGCATGACCGCGCCGAAGCGACGTCCGTCGGGGTCGGCGGCGACGTCTGGTTCGGGGTGGCGCACGGTGCTCCTCGCCGGAGGGATGGGGTCCAGACCGTTCTAACCCGCGCGGGCCTCGCCCGCATCATCCGATCGGTCGACCCCCGGGTCCGACGACGGGCCACGGGGGAGCAGCCGGGACGCCGATGCCCGGGGGGAGGGGCCGGGCCAAGGATGGAAGGGCGGGCCGGCGCCCCGGGACGACCCGGAGGAGCCCGGTCCGATCCGCCGGCCACCGCGACGGCCGCCTCGGCCACAGCGACGGCCGCCTCGGCCACAGCGACGGCCGCCTCGGCCACAGCTACGGCTGCCTCCGCATCCATGGTCACAGCCACATCCACAGCCACAGGGAGCCCGCCATGACGAACACGCCGACCGCGCACGACGTGACGACCGCCGCGACCGCGAAGAAGCGGAAGCTGTCCACCCGTGCCCGGCTGATCACCGGCGGCGCCGCCGTGGCCGTGGCCGCGGCCGGCACGTTCGGCGCGGTGGCCGTCGCCGCCCCGGCCGCCCCGGCCGCGGCCAAGGCCGGCGCCACCGCGCAGGGCAAGCACCTCACGCAGTCCACCCACCTGACGCTGGACGCGGCCACGAAGGCGGCGCAGGGCGCCCTGGCCGCGGCGAAGAAGGAGGGCCAGAAGGTCACCGTCGCCGTGGTCGACCGCAACGGCAACACCCTGGTGACCCTGCGCGGCGACGGCGCGGGCCCGCAGTCGTACGAGTCCGCCGTCCGGAAGGGCTACACGGCCGTCTCCTGGAACGCCCCCACCTCGGAGCTGGTCAAGCGCCTCCAGAGCGCCCCGAACCTCAAGGACATCCCGGGCACCCTCTTCCTCCCGGGTGGCGCGCCGGTGCAGGCGCAGGGCGGTCCCGTCGCGGGCATCGGCGTCGCGGGCGCGCCCAGCGGCGACCTGGACGAGAAGTTCGCCCAGGCGGGTGTCGCGGCGCTCGGTTAGTCTGCGCGGAACGTAACGGGGGCTGTGCCCCCGTCCGGGCGCGGGCGCGAAGGGGAACAGTGCGGATCTTGACCTTCGCCGAGGAGGACGTACCGGCGGAGCTGCGCACCCGCGCCGACGCCCTGCGGGAGCAGACATGGCCGGGCGCGGGGCCGCACGACCCCGCGCTGCGGCCCGTCACCATGCTCCTGGTCTCACCGGAGGGCGACGTGCCGGCCGCGCTCGACATCCTCACCAAGCGGATCGCCCACGGCGGGCGGCGGTACCGGGCGGCCGGGCTGAGCGCCGTCGTCACGGACGCGGCGCACCAAGGCAGGGGGTACGGCCGGCGGCTCGTGGCCGCCGCTCGTGAGGCGATCGGGGAGAGCGGCGCCGACCTGGGCCTCTTCACGTGCGACCGCCCACTGCGGGGCTTCTACGAGCGGGCCGGCTGGGACGTCCTGGAGGGCGCCGTCCTGGTCGGCGGCACCCCGCGCGATCCGTTCCCCAGCGACGGGCCCGGCTTCGACAAGGTCACGATGGCCGGCTTCTTCACGGAGCGGGCGAAGCGCGACGCGGGTGCCTTCCGGCACAGCCGCGTCGAGCTGTATCCGGGCGAGATCGACCGGCTCTGGTGAGACCCGGGCCTGAGCGCCGGTGGGCCTTGCGCTCGGGCCCGCCGGGCTAGGGCTGCGGAGGGCGCTGCTCGCCGCCGGGCCTCTCCTGCGTACCGAGCTGTTCGTTGATCTTCTGCTGGGCAGTGTCGACCTGGCTCTGGTACTTGTTCTGCGTCTTGGCGTCGAAGGCGTCACCGGCCTTCTCGACGCCTTGGCGGGCCTGGTCGGGGTGCCCCTTGATCAGACCCTTGAGCTTGTCGAGCATGGACATAACAGTCCTCCTCACGGAACGCTGACGCACCCAGCATCTCCGCATTCCGGCGGGACCGCACCTTCGGCGGACGGCGCGCGGGAGCCCTCGGACGGCGCGCGGGGGCCGGAGGGCGCGAGGGGTGGGTCAGCCGGTGCTCGTGTATCCGCAGTTCCAGCACTTGTACACACCGTTGCCCATCGACTGCATCATGTTCTGGCAGTTCGGGCAGGCCATCGCGAGCGGGGGTATCGCGAGCGGCCGTATCAGCCGCCCGCGCCCAGCCCTCTCGGGCAGTTCGGGCAGACCCCGCGGACGATCACCGGTGAAGTGGCGTCCCCGGGGCTCTCCGCCGCGACGACGACATGGAGCGGATGACTGCACTCCGGGCATCGCTCGTGCTCGTGGTCCCTGTCGCCGATCGCCGCGGCGAGGATCCGTTCGAGCGAGTCGCCGTTGCCGTCGTCCATGGTGCGTGTGTCCTGTCTCCACGGGTTCCCCTCCTTGGGTAACTGTGTACCCGCCCCGTGCATGCCCAACTCCGCTGCTGAGCCCGTGGTTACGCGCCCGTACGGGGTCCCGTGCCGGGCGCGCCAGGGCTTTCTTGTCACGCGTGGTGGACGCTGCGCCAGTGGCGTCGGAGGAGGACAGTGCAGTCGTTCGCTTGCCCGCCCGCGCGTGGGCCGACTTTGTCGCTGCCCTGGAGGCCGTCCTGACGCGGGGCTGCTTGCCGACGGCAGGTTTTCGCCATCGGAATGGGTCGGGTCGGCAGAGTCGAGGCTGTGGTGATGCTGCGTCACCTCGTTGAGTGATTTCCCTGCATGCGACCCGAGTTGGACTACGACGCCGATAGTGTTCGTGGTGGCGCCCCTTCGTGGGCGCCCCCCTTCGAGGAGGAGCCGACGACGGTTGTCGGGTTCGCGGAGGGCCCGGGCACCGGGTTCCTCCGGAGCGGTCACCGGCCTTGACCGCGCGCTGAAAGGGGGGCGCCCCTATGGTGGGTCGCCACCGGAAAAAGCCTCTGCGGGAACGGATCGCTGCGGTGATCCGAGAACTGTGGAGGTGGATGCGACGGCGCTGACCGGAGGCTAGGAAAGCTAGCCTCCGGCCCAAGCATCCTCCGAGGCCCTCGTTGCGGACGGTCGGGTCCGTGGCGGGGGCCGCCTTCGTGCGGGCTACCGGTAAAACTTGGCCGGGCCGGGAGCCCGTACACCCGGCCGACTGCGCGGCCAGGCGGACATGAGTTTAGCGCCGGTGTCGTGCGGACGCACTGCTTTGGTGACCGCAGTACGCCCGAACGGGTCGGGGCCCCGGGTGCCGCAGTGGGCGGGGAGGGGCGCTTGCCCGCTCCCCGGGTCTGGGCGTCGCGTCAGGAAGACGCGCCGAAGTTCTGCGTCCACCAGGGACCGTTGGCGCTGAAGTTGACGCCCACGCCGATCTCCTTGAACGAGCAGTTGAGGATGTTGTCGCGGTGGCCCTGGCTCTTCATCCAGCCGTCCATCGCCGTGCGGGCGTCCTTGGGGCTCTTGAAGATGTTCTCGCCGTACGTGCTCCAGCGGTATCCAGCCGCCGTGATGCGGTCGCCGGGGCCCTTGCCCTCGGGGCTGGTGTGGGCGTAGTAGTCGCGGGCGGCCATGTCGTCGGAGTGGCCCTGCGCGGCCGCCGTGAGCTTCGCGTTGACCGTTACGGCCGAGCAGCCGTGCTTGGCGCGCTCGGCGTTGACCATGTCCACCACCTGCTGGACGTGCGAGCCGTTCTTGCCGCCGCCACCGCCGGCGGGGGCGGCCGCAGCGGGGGCCTTACGGGCGGGCTTGGTGCCGGCGGGGGTGTCGGCCTTGGAGGCGGAGCCGGTCGTGGTGGTGTCGGAGGTCGTGTCGGACTTCGACTTCGCGTCGGTCCCCGCATCGCCCCCGGCCTTGCCGTCGGACTTTCCGTCCGTCTTCGCCGGCTTGTCGGACGCCTTCTCGCCGGGCTTCTTGTCCGCGGCCTTGCTCGCGCTCGGTGAGGCGCTGCTCGGCGCGGCCGACGCCGGGGCCGACCCGTCGGGCGTCGGCACGCCGGGCTGTCCCGGTGCCCGGTCCGCGGCCTGGACGGAGGTGGACCCGGCGGCCCGGTCGGACTCGCCACCGCCGCCGCCCAGGGACTGGGCCACGCCGTAGCCACCGCCCGCGATGGCTATGAGGGCGACCGCTCCGGTCACCACGGCCGCCCGGCGGGGCCGCTTGCTCCGGCGGCGCGAGCGGTCGGGCGTCGAGGTCGTGGGCTCATGGTTCACGAGGATCACTTCCGGTTCCGGTTCGAATCTGCCGAGCATTGGGCTGTCACTCAGGAGACGCGGGGGCCGGAAGCGGATAACAGAAATCCCGGAAAGATTTTCGGGTGGCGAACGGCAGGGTCCGGGAGTGTGGTCGGTCGGCGGCTACAACTTCGTACATAGGTACGGGTTTCGTGTACCGCAGGGCCTCGCTCGCTCGCGATACGGTGGCCTGGAGTCTGCTGCCTCGTTGCGAAACGAAGGCGGCCCCCGACGGTGTGCAACCACCGGTCGGGGGCCTTCACCGCGAGGGCCCAAGGAGTCCCCCGAGATGCTTCGGCATGTTATCGCCCCCGAGCGATTCTTCTCCCAAGTTCCCAACGACATCCTTCGCCACCCACGCCTGTCGGCGGCGGCCGTTCGTCTCCTCACCTGGCAGTTGTCGCTGCCGGGTGACGCCGACACCTCTTTGTCGGAGACGGCGGCCCAGGCAGGTATCAAGAACGCCTTCATCCGCGCCAAGCGGGAGCTGATCGCGGAGGGCTACGTACACGAGTGGCGCCGTCAGAGCGCGCGCGGCCGGTGGGCGACGACGCAGTTGGTGTCGAACGTGCCGCTGTCCGCCGAGGAAGCCCTGTGCTTACGGGACGGGGTCCGCCCGGCGGTCGACGTACCGGCCGTCGGTCAGCCGACACCTCCGTCCGTCGGTCATCACCCACACAACACTCAGGAGAACACGGAAAACCCTCCCTCCCAGCCCTCCCCGGAGCCGGCGGTGACGGCGACGGACGGCGTCCGGCACCCCCTGATCGAACGCGGCGGCCTGGTGATCGCGTCCGTGTCCCACCGCGACCGCAGGCTCCGGCTCACCGGACGTGACGTGCAGCAACTCGCCGCCCTCGCCGGGGAATGGCTCCTGCGCGGCGCCACGGTCAAGGACCTGCGCGAAGCCCTCACGGACGGGCTTCCCGACCGCGTGCACTCACCCGTGGCCCTGATCAGGAACCGCCTGATCCGCAAGATGCCGGACGTCGCGTCCTTCGCCGCTCAGGCGACCGCGCCGCCGCCCGCCCCGCAGCCGCTGCGGAACTGCGCGGGCGGCTGCGCGCGGGTGTTCCGGCCGGTGGCGGACGAGACCAGGTGCCGGGACTGCCGCCGGGAGGCGGCCGAGGCGCGGGAGGCCGCGGGGTCCCTGCGGCGAGCTTGGCTTCAGCTGCCGGAAGCCGGGCCGCCGGTCCTGTCGGCCTCCGGTGCCCTCCCCGGCAGCGGTCCCGGCAGCGGCCCCGCCTGACGCGACCGCAGCCCGTCCAGCACCACCCGAAGGTTCCGCTCCCACTGCCGGTCGCCCGCCCGGATGTCCAGCGTACGGGCGCTCGTCGACGCCGCCGCGAGGAGGAACGGGACGTCCTGCCACGGCACGTCCGCCCGCATGGCCCCGGCCTCCTGGGCGCGTTCGACCAGGCGCCGGACGAGCTCCCGGAGCTCCGCCAGGCGCGGGGCGAGGGCGTCGCCGCACGCTCCGCCCAGGGCCTCGCCGATGCCGCAGCTCTCCGTGCGCAGGCCCACGTACGCGGTGGCGAACGTGGCCAGGCCGCTCCAGGGGTCCGGGTCCTCCAGGGCCCGGTCGCCCACGGTCAGGATGTCGTCGAGCACCTCGTCGAGCACCGTGCGGAGCAGCGCCTCCAGGGACGGGACCCGCCGGTAGAACGTGCCGACGCCGACGCCCGCGCGGCGGGCGATCTCGTGTGCGGAGACGCTCACGCCGACCTCCGCGACGGCCACCCGGGCCGCCGAGACGAGCCGTTCGGCGTTGCGGCGGGCGTCGGCGCGAGGGACGCGCCCGGAGGCGTCTACGAGCAAGTGGTCGGGCAGGCGATCGAGCAAGTGGTCGGCGGCGTCGCCGGGTGGGGTCATGGAACGACCCTACCCAACATCTGGACCGATCTTGTCCGCTTAGCTAGGGTGAGCCGGTACCCAAACGGACAAGACCTGTCCGCTTGTTGGGGGAGGGGGATGAGGGGCAATGGAAGCCAAGAAGATACGCGTGGGCATCATCGGTGCCGACGCGGAGCGGGGCTGGGCGCTACGAGCGCACCTGCCGGCCCTGCGGGCGTTACCGGACTTCGAGATCAGCGCGGTCGCCGCCAGGAGCCCGGAGAGCGCCCGCGCGGCGGCGCACCGGTTCGGCGCCGCGCACGCGTTCGATGACGCGCGACAGCTCGCCGAACACCCCGACGTGGATCTCGTCGCCGTCACCGTCGAGGTGCCCGCCCACGCCGAACCGGTCCGGGCCGCGCTCGCCGCCGGCAAGCACGTCCACTGCGAGTGGCCCCTGGGCCGTACGACCGAGGAGGCCGTCGCGCTCGCGGAGTCCGCGCGCGAGGCGGGCGTCCATCACACGATCGGGCTCCAGGCGCGGTACGCCCCCGCGATCGGCCGTGCGCGCGAGCTGATCGCCGACGGTTACGTGGGGCGGGTGACTTCGGCGACCGTCTACTCGGCGCTCGGCACCGGCGCGGCGGGACAGGTCCCGGCCTGGGCGGCGTACACCCTCGACCGGCGCAACGGCGCCGGACTCCTGGAGGTCGCGGGCGGGCACACCCTCGACGCGCTCCAGTACGTACTCGGCGACTTCACCGAGCTGTCCGCCGGCCTGTCGGTGCGGACACCGGTCCGTACCGTCGCCGGGACCGGCGCCACGGTGGAGGTGACCAGCCCCGACCACCTGCTCCTGAACGGGACGCTCGCCGACGGCGTGGTCGTGTCGGCCCACATCCACGGCGCGAAGGTCTCCGAGGCCCGCACCCGGTTGGAGATCTCCGGTACGCGGGGTGACCTGGCCCTCGTCTCCGTCGGGCCGAACAGCGCGGCGGGCGTCCGGACAGGTGAACTGCGGCTGCTCGGCAGCCAAGTGGTGGACAGCGCGCAGCGGGAGATGCCCGTTCCGCGGCGGCACCGGTGGGCGGCGGGGATGCCGCTCGGGGCCGAGGGGTTCAACGTGGCGCAGATGTACGGGCGTATCGCCTCGGACCTGCGTACGGGCGCGCGGACGACGCCCGGGTTCGAGGAGGGCGTGCGCGTGCACCGGCTGCTCGACGAGATCAGGCGGTCCGCGGGGGCGGGTCTCCGGCAGCAGGTGGGGGAGGCGCCGGAGAGCGGGACCGAGGGGTCCGAAGCGCCCTAGGTGAGGAAGGGGCCGAGGTGCCCTGGACGGGAGGCGATCCGCTTCCTCGGCAGGTCACTCCGGGCGGCGTGCGCAAGCTGCTACTTTATCCACACTTTAAGTATTTTTTAATATCGCGCGCGCGACCAGACCCAAGAGGAGTCGGGCACTTGTCCATACCGATATCAGCGGCGGTCTCCCGCCGCGGACAGTGGCACAGACCGCCACGTAGAGGACAACCGCAGTGGGCGGGGGTGATGGCGCAGGCACTCTGTCTGGTGCTGCTCGCCTCCGCCGCCGTGCTGCTGACGCCCGCTCAGGCCCATGCCGTCGCCGACGTCACGACGAGAGCCCTCACGTTCAACGCACAGGGCGGCACGCGATGGGATCACATCCAGTCCGCCCTCACCAAGGAGTCCGACGTCCTGGCGCTCCAGGAGGTCAACACCCCGCCCAGGGGCTATGAGGCGCACGAGCTTCTGAACAATCGCGGCGACGCCGCGAAGACCGCGACCGGCCTTCCCAGCCTGAAATACGCGCTTTCCATCGGGGGCTGGGGCGATGCGGGCCGGGGTGAGCCAGGGGAGCCCAGGAGGAAGGGGACCCTGGTGTACCTGAACATCCTGGACAAGGAGTACTGGGGCAGCGGGGGCGCCGACGACGACGAAGTCGATCCGGACGCGCAGCGGAATTCGGCGAAGTCCATGGCGGTCTGGCTGAGAAATCCGCTGGCCGGGCCCGACGACATCAAGGTCATCACCGCGGTCGACGGCGGCCCGAACCCCAATAAGTGGATCCGGTCGCGCCCCGCGCTCGGTGTGCGGGTCGGCGGCACGTGGTACTTCGACATCCACGCGGCGTCGATCCGCTCCGGCGACACCCCCAATCCGCATTCCGTCGCCCTGATCAACACCATCAACCAGCAGATGGCCGGTCAGCCGTGGCGGGCGCTGGGAGACTTCAACAGCAACGCCTGGACATTCCGGCAGGGCTGGCCCGCCACCTACTACGCCAGCGGGAACGGTCAGCCGGACGGTTACCCCGTCGCCACGCAGCTGTCCGGCTTCCCGCTGGACTTCATGGTCTCCAGCGAACCGCTGACGAACCTCGCGGTCTCGGTGAACAGCAAGAACGGCGGCTCCGACCACTGGCCGGTGAGATTCGCCCCCGTGGCCGTTCCCGTGTGCGACCTGAACTGGAGCGCCCCTACCGTCTACCAGCAGTTCGCACGCGCCTCCCGTTCCCTCGCCGCGGCACCCCCCGGCACGTGCGGTAATCCGGGGGCCGTCGTCTCGATGGGCGACAGCTACATCTCCGGCGAGGCCGGGCGCTGGGCGGGCAACGCCAACAGCTATGCCGACGGTTCGGCCTGGGGCACGGACCGCGCGGCCTTCGACTGCAACGCGGACGAGAGCAAGTGCGGCCACGACCCGGAGCGGGTCTACGCCGGCACCTCCTATGTCTGCGACCGCTCGGACTCCGCGGAGATCCACGGCGCCGAGCTGGCGAGGTTCCCCGGGGCCAAACGGTTCAACATCGCCTGTTCGGGGGCGACCACCGCCCATGTCACCTCGGAGCCGTTCAAGGGCCAGCGGCCCCAGGTCGAGGCCCTGCGGGAGATCGCCGGCAACCACGAGGTCGGCCTGATCGTCCTGTCCATCGGCGGCAACGACCTGAAGTTCGCCGAGATCCTCCAGGAGTGCGCCAAGGCCTACCTGTACCCGTCCGTGAACAACCACGGATGCCGTGCCGCGAAGGAGCAGGGTTTCGCCGAGGGCCTGGGGACGACGAAGGCCAATGTGATCAAGTCCCTCGACGCGATCCGCACGACCATGCGCGCCGCCGGACAGGGTGACGACAGCTACCGGATCGTGCTCCAGTCCTACCCGAACCCGCTGCCCGCGAGCGGTGACTACCGCTACCCGGAGAAGTCGGCCAAGCCCTTCGGGCGCTACGCCGACGGCGGCTGCCCGTTCCTCGACCAGGACTCCGACTGGGCCCGCGATTCGGTGATCCCCCGGATCAGCACCATGCTGAGCGAGGCGGCCGGCCAGGCGAAGGTCTCCTTCCTGGACCTGCAAAAGGCCTTCGCGGGGCACGAACTGTGCGGGAAGGCCGCCCAGCAGGCGGACTCCTCCCACACCCTGGCCCGGCCGCTCGCCGCGGAGCGCGCCGAGTGGGTGCGCTGGGTGCCCTATCTGTTCGAAGGGACCAAGGACGTCGGCTGGCCGGCGCAGGGCCACCAGCAGGAGGGCATCCACCCGAACTACTACGGGCAGCGGGCGCTCTCGGCCTGCCTGTCCAAGGCGGTGGCCGAACTCGACGACACCACTCCGGTGACCTCCGTGTGCGCCGGCAGACCCGGCGGTTCCCCCGACGCCCTCGACGACGCCAGCCAGGTCTTCGCCAAGGGCAACCGCCGGGGACCGGTCGGGGGACTGCCGGACTGGAGCGGGGCCGGCTACCGGGGCGGCGAACGGCTGCCGGGCAGCTCGGCCCGCACCCAGGATCCGCGCTGCCGGATCAGCCCGTCGGACCTGAAGAGCAAGTACGGGGTGTCGCCCGATGACGGCGCCGACGACACGGCGGGCCTACAGAAGGCCATCGACCACATCCGCACCGACTGCACCCCGGGCGCGAACCGCGGCAGGCTGTCCGTCATCGAGCTTCCCGCGGGGGAGCTCAACGTCAGCAAGCAGCTGTCCGTCGACGCCTCGTACCTGGTGATACGAGGCCAGGGAGCCGCCAGCCGACTGGTGTTCAGCCCGGATTCGGCCACGGCGTACGACACCCTGGACGAGAAGGGTGCCCGGTGGGACCAGAGCTCGATGACCTACAAATGCCCCGGCAAGGTGGGGGAGATCATCGGAACGGGCGGGTGGATCTGGCCCGGACGCGGACTGTTCCGCGTCCAGACGCGGGAGGTGTCGGCCAAGCACCTCAGGATGTGCGGTGACATCTCGAAGGTGCCGGAGAACCGCCGGGACATCTTCGAGGGGTCGGTCAATCAGCACTGGGAGTCCGGTGTGGAGCTGAGCGGCTCCTCGGCGGACGCGAACTACTCCGCGCGCCAGGGCGACAAGGTGATCCGCCTGAAGGCGGGGACGAACATGTCGGTGTTCAAGCCCGGCGGCTTCCTGTGGGTCGGCGCCGCGAACAGCCTGAAGTTCTACCAGAGCCAGCAGATCGACACGGCCGCCAACGCCGGCCGGCTGGAGAACCTGCATATGCGTCAGCAGGTCTTCAACATCTCCTCCGTCGATGCCGCCGGAGGCACCGTCACCATCGACAAGCCGCTGGAATTCGACCTGCCGGTCAATTCCACCTCCGATGGTTCCCCGCCGCTGGAGGACGGCACCAAGGGGCCCTACCCGAGCAAGGTGACGCCGCTCAAGATGATCACCGATGTCGGGTTCGAGGACTTCTCCTTCACCCAGAAGCTCGACGGGATGCCCAAGCTCGGTGGTGGCAGATACCAGGCCGACCCGCAGTGCGAGGCATCGAAGCCGAACTGCCCGGTCCACAACTACGGGAACATCGCCCCCGAGTACGCGATGCACGGCATCGTCTTCAAATGGGCGGCGAACTCATGGGTGCGCGGGGTCCGTGGCGACATGGTCGGCTCCCATCCGGTGGTGACCGAGGTGGCCAAGAACCTCCAGATCGAGAACAACCGCTTCGACGGTGCCTGGAACAAGGGCAAGGGCGGAAACGGCTATATGCGCGGTTCCCGTGTCTGGGACTCGCTCTACGCCTCGAACACGACCCGGAACCTCCGGCACTTCACCTTCCAGTGGTCGTCCTCCGGAAACGTGGCCATCGGGAACGACTTCGATTCCGACCTCAACCTGCACGGCGGCTGGGAGCGCAGGAACCTCTTCGAGAACAACAAGGTGAACGTCCCCTACGAACACGCCTCCTCCCGCTGCTCCGTCAACTGCGGTGGCGAAGGCGGTGGCGGTGACGCCGGAACGTGGTGGCCGATCTACTGGAGTGCGGGGAACAAGGCGGTCAAATGGTCCGGAAGCTCCGGCCCGCAGAACACCTTCTTCCACAACGTCCTCACCAAGCAGACAAAACAGGGCGGAGCGTACGAACTTTATCGGCCGTACTCGATGTCCGACGGTGTCTTCCAGTTCGGCTCGTCGTCCTCCGACCCCAGCACCTTCCAGCACCTGGCGGAAGGGGGCACGCCCCTCTCCGACTGGGCGGGTAACGAGACGAAGACCTACACGGGCGGCCAGGGCGTCAACCATGGCTTGAATGTCCCCGCCACCTCGCTCTTCCTGAAGCACTACCCGAGGCAGTAGGGAGCCGGCGCGGGCGTCCTCGCCCGCGGACGTCCCGCCCGGAAACGCCGAGGGGTGCCCCCGCAGCAGCGGGGACACCCCTCCTTCACTTTCGCGGCGCGGGCCCCGTACGTCAGACGTTGACGCCGAAGTCCTGCGCGATGCCGACCAGGCCCGAGGCGTAGCCCTGGCCCACGGCGCGGAACTTCCAGTCCGCGCCGTTGCGGTACAGCTCGCCGAAGACCATGGCGGTCTCGGTGGCGGCGTCCTCGCTGAGGTCGTAGCGGGCGATCTCGGCGCCGCCGGCCTGGTTGAGGATGCGGATGTAGGCGTTGCGGACCTGGCCGAAGTTCTGGCTGCGGGTCACGGCGTCGTAGATCGAGACCGGGAAGACGATCTTCTCGACGTCGGCCGGGAGGGCCGCCAGGTTGACGTTGATCTGCTCGTCGTCGCCCTCGCCGGCGCCCGTGACGTTGTCACCGGTGTGGACGATGGACTGGTCCGGCGTCGACTTGTTGTTGAAGAAGACGAAGTGGGCGTCGGAGTAGACCTTGCCCGTGGGGTTCACGGCGATCGCGCTCGCGTCGAGGTCGAAGTCCGTGCCCGTGGTGGTGCGGACGTCCCAGCCGAGGCCGACCGTGACGGCCGTCAGGCCCGGGGCCTCCTTGGTGAGGGAGACGTTGCCGCCCTTGGACAGGCTTACAGCCATGGGGATGGTCCCTTTCTGAGTGCGTCGCGGCCATGAGGCCACCGTCACCCTGACTAACGTCACAAGGGGGACCCAGGGTTCCACGCTGCTTTACTTTCTTTGCCAATTCCTGATGTGCGGTGGCCGCACACGAGGCGCAAAACGAGGTGACGCACCGCGTCCCGGCGCGGGATCATGGGGCCATGTCCGGTCCCTACGTCATCCGCGGTTCGGTCTCCCTGCCGGAGGCCGAGCTCCAGTGGCGTTTCTCGCGCTCCTCCGGCCCCGGCGGCCAGCACGTCAACACCAGCGACAGCCAGGTCGAGCTCCGCTTCGACCTCGCGGCCACGGGCGCGCTGCCCGAGGTGTGGAAGGAGCGGGCGCTGGAGCGGCTCGCGAGCCGGCTCGTCGGCGGGGTCGTGACCGTACGGGCGTCGGAGCACCGGTCCCAGTGGCGCAATCGCGAGACCGCGGCCGTCCGGCTGGCCGCGCTGCTCGCCGAGGCCACGGCGCCGCCGCCGCGCCCCCGCCGGCCGACGAAGATCCCCCGGGGGATCAACGAGCGGCGGCTGAGGGAGAAGAAGCAGCGGGCCGACACGAAGCGGGGCAGGTCGGGGCGGGACTGGGGGTAAGGCGCGCGTGGGCGGGCTCCCCTTGCCTCGCCCTTTCACCTCACCCTTTTCCTGAATTCTCCCCATATGCCGGACAGTCCGGGAACCGTCAGCCCAGCCGCCGGTACTTCCCCCGGAAGTACGTCAGCGGCCCGCCCTCCGTGCTCGGCGCCGTCGCCGTCAGGACCCGGCCGATCACCAGCGTGTGGTCCCCGGCGAGCACCCGCTGCTCCGTGCGGCACTCCAGCACCGCCAGCGCGCCCCGCACCAGCGGCGCGCCGACCGCCTCGCCCCGCTCGTACGGGATGTCCTCGAACAGCAGCCGGTCGCTGATGCGGCCCTTCATGGCGAAACGTCCGGCGATGTGCCGCTGGCTCTCGGAGAGCACCGAGACCGCCCACAGGGGCTGCCGCTCCAGGAGGTCGTCCATCCGGGAGTCGTTGCGAACGCTCACCATCACGAGCGGCGGCTCCAGGGACACGGACAGGAACGCGGTCGCCGTCATGCCGACGTCCTCACCGCGCGGGCCGTGCTCCGGGTCGTGGGCGGTCACCAGCACCACACCCGCTGCGAGGCGGCCCAGGGCGGCACGGAAGTCGTCGGCGCTCACCCCTCAGCATGGGGTATGGCGGTCTCGTGGGGCGAAGTCGTCTGCAACACGCTGTGCACGCTAGCCGTCCGGCCAGCCCCGACGCATCGGGCTTCAGGACCAGGCCGGTCCTAGGTCAAAGGGTGCCTAAAGGGTGCCGGAAGGGTGCCCGAAGAGTGACCGAAGCATGTCGTACGGCGTCCGAATCCGATCCCCCCTCGCCCCCGGGCCGCGCCCCGGATGCGACCGCGCGCCCCCCGAAGCCTCCGGAATTCCACCGGAACCGCGGCCGGCGGGCATCCGGCGGGGCCTCGGACGGCGTCTGTACGGATGTGCCACGGACGATTGCCACGGATCGTTGCCACGGATGGGTGTTCCGCTTACGGATTTGCGTTCACGAAGCATAAGAGCGCGCTCGAACGCCAGTGGTAGTACTTCATCACGCACTGTGACATGAGTCACAGAGGGCGGTAATTGTTGACCCTGTGTACCGAGTGGTCAGCTCGCTGTGATTCAGTGGCCGTGGTAAACGGACGACAAGAAGCTTTTGGAGTTGCTGTCGAGGTCTCGGGGGAGAGCGAAGATGGAGACCGAGTCGGAGCCGTATGTCCGCCTGGCCACCTTGCGGGGCCTGCATCAAGTGGTCGCCGATCTGAACACGGCGCGCAGCCTCGCGGACACCTTGCAGACCGTCGCGGACGGCATCATCACCGGGCTCGGCTACGAGCTCTCGGCCGTCAACCTCGTCCGCCCGGACGGTGATCTGGTCGTGGCCGCCGTCGCCGGGAGCGCGGGCGCGGAGGCCCTGATGGCGGGCCGGGTCGGCTCGCGGGTGTCGTGGGAGCGGCGCCTGGCCATGGCCGACCAGTGGGGCTCGCTGCGCTTCATCCCGTACACCGAGGGCTGGGTCCTCGACAACGACGACGTGCCCCAGTGGCACACCGCCGGGCCCGCGCCTCGGTTCCCCGACGAGTGGCACCCCATGGACCGCCTCTTCGCCCCGATGTACACGGCGGGCGCGGCCGGCGGCGAGCTCCTGGGCGTCATCTCGGTCGACCAGCCGCGCAACGGACGCCGTCCCGGCGCCTGGGGCCGGGAGGCGCTCCAGATGTACGCCTTCCAGGCCGCGATTGCGATCAGTAACGCTCGTCTTCGCGCAAACATGCAGCGGGCACTGGTCCGGCTGGAGCGGGAGCAGCAGGCGCTCCGCGCCAGTGAGGAAAGCTTCCGCCAGGCCTTCGAGTACGCGCCGAGCGGCATGGCCATCGCCGAGATGGGCGGCGACCAGCACGGACGGCTGCACCGCACCAACGACGCGCTGTGCCGGCTCCTCGGCCGCCCCGCGTCCCAGATGCGCCGCTACTCCTTCTCCGACCTCGTCCATCCGGAGGACGTCGGCACCCTGCTGCGCACCTCGGCCGAGGGCGGCCGGGCCGAGCTGCGGCTCGCCCGCCGGGACGGCACGTACGTCTGGGTGTCCCTGCGCAACTCGGTGGTCGCCGACGCCGCCGACGGTCCGCGCTACCTCCTCACCCACGTCGAGGACATCGAGGAGCGCAAGCGGCACGAGCTCCAGCTCGCGCACCGGGCCAGCCACGACTCGCTCACCGGCCTGCCCAACAGCGCGGAGCTGCGGGCCCGCCTCAGCAGCCGGCTGTGCGGCACGCCGCCCGGCGGCGAGCCCCCGGTGGCGGCGGTCGCGCCGTACGGCGGCCTCGACGCCTTCGCCGAGGTCGAGGGCGGGGCGTTCGGGCAGTACGGGCAGCACGGCTTCGGCTCCGAGCCGGGGCCCGACTACCCGCCGGAGTACGCGAACGACTGCGCCCCGGACTGCGCGACCGGCGAGTTCGGCGCGGAGCACAGCGGGACGGCCTGCGGCGTCGGCACGTATCCCGGCCACGTCCACGCCGTCGCGCCGGACGAGGACGGCGAGGACGACGGGACGAAGGGGCTGGCGGTCCTCTTCTGCGACCTGGACGGCTTCAAGTCCATCAACGACCGTTTCGGGCACCACACGGGGGACGCGGTCCTCATCGAGGTCGCCCGGCGGCTCAGCAACGGCGTGCGCGACGGCGACACGGTTGCCCGGCTCGGCGGTGACGAGTTCGTGGTCCTGGCGGACGGCCTGGGCCAGGCCGACGCGGAGGACCTCGCGGTGCGGCTGCGCAACGCGATCGTCCCGCCGATAAGGGTCGACGGGCGCGCCGTGCGGGTCGGCGCGAGTTTCGGGATCGGCTGGGCGGGCTGCGGAATGTCCGCGGACGAGGTGCTGCGCTCCGCCGACCAGCGGATGTACGTCGAAAAGCGGTCACGGGCCAAGGCGGGGCGGCGGGCGGGCTGAGGTCCGTACCAGGGCGTGGTATCGCCGTATCGGGGTAGGCTGCGCCGATGCGGCACCGCCGCCTACCGTGAATCGATCGTGAATTTTTGGCCATCCGGACCGTTTGAGCCTCCCGGGCCGCCCCGGCTCGGCAGCGGCGGTCCCTGACGCGTACGCACGTGGGCGCCGATGGTCATACCAGGTTGGGAGTGACAGGGGATGACGGCCGGTAATAACGGCGCGGGAACGCCGGAGAACGACGACCCGTTCGCGCACCTGTACCGCTCGGAAGGCGGCGACGGGAACAACGCCGACAGCGGCCCGGAAGAGCGCCGTCCCGGCGTCCCCCGCACCTCGTACCACCAGGTCCGCCCGGTCGGCTCCCGCCAGTACGGCCCGCAGCCGCCGCGCCAGCAGACCCCGTCGCCGCACTACGCGGCCCCGGAGACGCTCCCGGGCGGCGCCCCCCGCCAGCCGATGCCCCCGGCCGCCCCGGGCGGCCACGGCGGCGGCACGCGCCCGAACCGGCGCGGGCTGCTGATCGCCGCGATCGCCGTCGTGGCGGTGGTCGCGGGCGGGATCGGCGTCGCGATGATGACCAACAGCGGCGACGACAAGGGCAGCACCCAGGCGGGGGCGACGGGCGGCGGGGACGACAAGCCGGGCGAGGACGACGGCAAGAAGGACGACAAGCCGAAGGAGCCGGAGAAGAAGCAGAAGCCGAGCAATCCCTCGGCGGTCGGTCTCCAGAAGCGTGACGCGGCCAGCCTGCGGCTGCTCGGTGGTGCCACCACCGCCACGGAGGTGGCGGGCGCCAAGTCCGAGGGCGGCGCCTACATCAAGGGTCTGGAAGCGCCCGGTGCGGGCGTCGAGTGGGAGGTCGCGGTCAAGAGCACCGGGGCGTACCGCCTGAACGTCACCTACGGCGTCCCCGGCAAGGACGGGGAACTCTCGGTCGCCGTCAACGACACCGTCAACAAGCTGCCGATACGTCTGGGTAACCACGGCGGGTCGAAGCCGGGCGAGTGGTCCACCAACTGGATGGGCAGCTGGACCCAGGTGGACCTCAAGGAAGGCAAGAACACCATCAAGGTCTTCTGCCAGTCGGGCAACAAGTGCGAGGTGCACCTCGACCAGGTGTCGCTGACCCCCGGCGGAGCCTGACGGTCACCCGCCCACCACCCGCAGGAACCCCTCCACCGCCCCCGTCATCCCCTCCCGCGCGGGCGCCAGGTACCTGCGCGGGTCCGTCGTCGACGGGTGGGCCTCCAGGAAGGCGCGGACCGCGCCGGTGAAGGCCGTGTTCAGGGCCGTGCCGACGTTGATCTTGGTCATGCCCGCCGCCACCGCGCGGCGGAGTTCCGTGTCCGGGACGCCCGACGAGCCGTGCAGGACCAGGGGGACCGGGACGGCCTCGTGGAGGGCTGTGATCAGGGTGTGGTCGAGGGTGGCCGTGCGGGTGGTCATGGCGTGGGTGCTGCCGACCGCGACGGCCAGGGCGTCGACGCCCGTGTCGGCCACGTAGGCCGCCGCCTCCGCCGGGTCCGTGCGGACGCCCGGGGCGTGGGCGTCCAGCGGGGGCTCGCCCGCCTTGCCGCCGACGCGGCCCAGCTCCGCCTCCACCCAGATGCCGCGTGCGTGGCCCCAACGGACCGCTTCGGCCGTGGCCTTGACGTTCTCCCCGTAGCCGCGCTTCGACGCGTCGAACATGACCGAGCCGAAGCCGTGCGCGTGCGCCGCCCGCAGCAGGTCCGCCGACTCGACGTGGTCGAGGTGGAGCGCCAGCCGGGCCCGGCACGCGGCCGCCACCGCCGCCGTCGCCGCCGCGAGGGGGCCCACGTCGCCGCCGTGGAACTTCACGGCGTTCTCCGAGATCTGAAGGATCGCCGGCGCGCCCGCGCGCTCGGCGCCCGCCGCGATCGCCTCCGCGTGCTCCAGGGTGATGACGTTGAAGGCGACGACCGCGCGCCCGGCCTCGCGGGCGGCGGTGACGAGTTCGGCGGTGCGTACCAGGGGCATGAGCGGACCTTCCGGTTCAGGGACGGTTCGGGCTTCACGGCTGCTGCTCCGCCGTCACCTCACGCCGGGGCGACCTTCACCTGCGGCAGCAGCGCCGCGTACGCCGCCGCGTCGAACTCGCCGGCCGCCGGTGTCCGTACCGTCGCCGCCGACAGGGCCACCGCGCGCGCGATCCGGTCCGGCCAGGGGAGGTTCTCCACCCAGCCCGACAGCAGGGCCGCGGAGGCGGAGTCGCCCGCGCCCGTCGGGTTGCCGGGTATCCGGCGGGGCGGCGCCGCGCGCCACGAGCCGTCGGGCGTCACGGCCAGCATGCCCGCCGGGCCCAGCGTCGCGGCGACCGCGTGGGCGCCGCGCCGCCGGGTGTCCAGGGCCGCCCGCAGCGGCTCCGTGGAGCCCGTGAGCGCCGCCAGTTCCTCGGCGTTCGGCTTGACGACGTCCGGGCGCGCGGCCACCGCGCGGCGCAGCGGCTCGCCGCTCGTGTCCAGCAGCACCGGCACACCCAGCGCCCGCGCCTTCCGCACCAGCAGGGCGTACGCGCCGACCGGCACCCCCGGCGGCAGGCTGCCGCACAGCGCCACCGCGCGGGCCTCCGGCAGGAGACGGGCGTACGTGTCGGCGAACCCCGCCCACTCCTTGGGGGTGACGTCCGGGCCCGGCTCGTTCAGCTGGGTCGTGTCGCCCGTCGAGGCGTCCACGACGCCGACCGTGCGGCGCGTACGCCCGCCGATCGGGACGAGCGCGTCGGTCAGCCGCCCCGCCGTACCCGCGACCCCGCCGAACGCGAGGCCCTCGCTCGGGGCGCTCTCGGCCAGCAGGCGGCGCACGGTGTTCCCCGTCGCGCCCCCGACGAACCCGGTGACGACCGCGTCGTGCCCCAGCGCCGCCAGCACCCGCGCCACGTTGAGCCCCTTGCCGCCCGCCCGCTCCGTGACCTCGGTGACGCGGTGCGAGCCGTGCGGCTCCAGGCGTGGGACGTGGTACGTCAGGTCGAGCGCGGTGTTGAGCGTGACCGTAAGGATCATCGGCGGCTCTCCCATGACCAGGCCGGCGTGACGGCGGTGTCGACGGCGGTGTCTCTCGGTGTCTCTCGGTGCCCTCGCGGGCGGGTCCGTGCGGTGTCTGCGGTGTACCGACTGCGTGTCGCCGTACGACGACCGCGCGAGCGATCATGCCAAAACAGCGGCGGCAGGCCCAGACCGTGGGCACCGCCGCCGCTGTTCGATGCCCCGTCAGAGGCGGGAGAAACTACCGCGCTTCGGGAGAGACCACCCATTCGCCCTTGCGCATCACGCCCACCAGGTCGTACGACGCGTCGAGCACGACGAGGTCCGCGTCCTTGCCCGCTTCCAGCGAACCGACCCGGTCGCCGACGCCCAGCAGCCGCGCCGGGTTCGCCGACAGCGCCCGTACCGCGTCCTCGACCGGCAGCCGGTCGACCGTCACCGCGCGCTTGAACGCCGTGTCGAGCGTCAGCGTCGAGCCCGCGATCGAACCCGCCGTCGGACCGCCGGCGATCCGCGCCACACCGTCCTTGACCTCCACGCTCATGGGGCCGAGCGGATACATCCCGTCGCTCATCCCGGCCGCGCCCATCGCGTCCGTGATGAACGCGACCCGGTCCGCGCCCGCGCGGGCGAACGCCAGCTCCAGGACCGCCGGGTGCAGGTGCGTCCCGTCGTTGATCAGCTCGACCGTGACCCGGTCGTCCTCCAGCAGCGCGGCGATCGGGCCCGGCGCGCGGTGCATCAGGGACGGCATCGCGTTGAAGAGGTGCGTCGCGACGGTCGCGCCCGCCCCGACCGCGTCGAGCGTGGCCTCGTACGTCGAGTCCGTGTGGCCGACGGCCGCGATCACGCCGAGGTCGGCGAGGAGACGGACCGATTCCAGACCGCCCGGCAGCTCCGGCGCCAGCGTCATCATCCGGGCCGCGCCGCGCGCCGCCTCGACGAGCTTGCGGACGTCCGCCGGGTCCGGGTCCCGCAGGAGCTCCGGCTGGTGCGCGCCGCAGCGGTGCGGGGAGATGAACGGGCCCTCGAAGTGGATGCCCGCCAGGTCGCCCTGCTCGGTCAGCTCCGAGAGGACCGCCGCCTGCCGCGCCAGGTCGTCCAGGTCGCCGGTGACCGTCGAGGCGACCATGGTCGTGGTGCCGTGCGCGCGGTGCGTACGGATCGCGGTCAGGGCCTCCTCGGGGTCGCCCGCCGAGAAGGACGCGCCGCCGCCGCCGTGCACGTGCATGTCGACGAAGCCGGGGACGATCCAGTGGCCGGTGAGGTCGAGGGCGCGCCGTGCGTCGTCGGGCGCGCCGGGCGCCTGGGGTCCCCCGCACCCGGCGATGCGGCCGTCCTCCACCGTGACGTGGCCCCCCTCCACGACACCGGTCGGCAGCACCACGCGGGCACCGGCGAGAACCGTTCGTTCGACCATCAGGCGGATACCTCCGTGGGAGTGGTGGGGTGGTGCGCGGCCAGCAGGTCCCAGGCGAGCAGACCCGCGCCCAGGCAGCCCGCGGTGTCCCCCAGCGCGGCGGGGACGATCAGGGGGAGTTTCTGGAATGTGACCCGCCGCTCGACGGCGGCGCGCAGGGGAGCGAACAACGTTTCCCCCGCTTCGGCCAGCCCGCCACCGATGATCAGCGTCTTCGGGTCGAGCAGGGTGAGGCCGGTGACCAGCCCGTCGGCGAGCGCGTCGATCGCCTCCTGCCAGACGGCCCGCGCCTTCGGATCGCCCGACTCCACGGCCTTGGCGCAGTCCGCCGCGTCCGCCTCCGGGTCGCCGCTCGCCGCCGCCCAGGCGCGGGACACCGCCGCGGCGGACGCCAGGGTCTCCAGGCAGCCCCGGCCGCCGCAGCCGCACTCCGGGCCGCCCGGGCGTACGGAGATGTGGCCGATCTCGCCGGCGTAGCCGTGGGCGCCCTTCTCGATGCGGCCGTCGATGCCTATCGCCCCGGCGATGCCGGTGCCCAGCGGTACGAACAGGAAGCGGTCGGCGCCCTGCCCCGCGCCCACCCGGCCCTCGGCGAGGCCGCCGGTGCGGACGTCGTGGCCGAGGGCGACGGGCGTCCCGTCGAGCCTGCCGCTCAGCAGGTCGCGGAGCGGGACGTCACGCCACCCGAGGTTCGCCGCGTAGACGGCCGTACCCGTCACGTCGTCGACGATGCCCGGCACGGCGACGCCGGCCGCCTCGGCGGGCCGCCCGTACCGCTGCCGGCCCAGCTCCCGGAGCTCGGCGGCGAAGTCCAGGATGCCGCCCACGACCGCCTCCGGGCCCCGCTCGCGGCCGGTGGGCCGGCGGGCCTCGTGGAGGAGCTGGTGGTCGGGGCCGACCAGGGCGGCCTTGATGCCGGTGCCGCCTACATCGAGGGCGATGACGTGTCTCACGGGGACAGTGTCGCGTGCGGCGGTGGGAAAGGTCTAGTCCACCTGGTTCGCAGGCTGCTGCCCCTTGCCGGGGTGCGGGTGCGTGGGGCTTTGTCCCCGGCCCCGCCCCTTCCCGAAACCGGGGAGATCCCCGGGCCCCCGTTCCGCGCTACGCGCGGTGGCCTCAAACGCCGGCCGGGCTGGATGTGCCCCTGTCCGAGGCCGGCTTTCCGCCCGGTTCCGGGCAACGATTCAGCCCGTCCGGGGGCAGTTTGAGGACCGGGGTCCGGGGCGGAGCCCCGCACGCGGCGGAGCCGCACATCGGATGCGGCGGGAAGGGGCGGGGTGGGGAAAAGGCCCGCCGCAGGCGCACCCCGCCCGCACCCGCCCCGCCCACCCCGCGTCACCCCTTCAAGATCACACTCCGCGTCAGGTTCCGCGGCCGGTCCGGGTCCAGGCCGCGGCCCTCCGCCACCGCCACCGCGAGCCGCTGCGCCCGGATCAGGTCCGCCATCGGGTCGCCCTCGGACGTGATCAGCGTGCCGCCGGTCGCGGTCACCTCCTCCGCCAGGCCCGCCGGGACCTCGCCGAAGATCCATGTCACCCGGCCGGGGCCCGTGATCGACACCGGGCCGTGCCGGTACTCCATCGCCGGGTACGCCTCCGTCCAGGCCCCCGCCGCCTCCCGCATCTTCAGGGCCGCTTCCTGGGCCAGGCCGTACGTCCAGCCCGTGCCCAGGAACGTCCACTGCTCGGCGGCCAGGGCCGCGGCCGGGAGGGGGGAGGCGATGGCCGACCCGGCGTCCGCCGCCGCCTCCGCCACCGTCCGTATCCCCGGCAGGCGGCCGTGGAGCTCCAGGCCGGCCCGCAGGAACGCCAGGGCGCTCGTCGCGAAGCGGGTCTGCACCACCGACTCCTCGTCCGCGAAGTCCAGGATCACGGTGTCGTCCGCGGCCGGTACGACCGGCGTCCCGGGGGTGGCGGTCACGGCGAGGACCTCCCACCGCTCGCGGACCTCGCCGATCAGGTCGAGCACCTCGGTCGTCGTCCCGGACCGGGTGATCGCCACGACCCTGTCGTACGTCCGCGACACCGGGAACTCCGACGCCGCGAAGGCGTCCGTCTCGCCCTGGCCGGCCGCCTCGCGCAGCGCCGCGTACGCCTGCGCCATGAACCACGACGTGCCGCACCCGGTGACGGCCACCCGCTCCCCGGGCCGCGGCAGCCCCGGCGCCCCGGCGGCCGCCTCCGCGGCCCGGCGCCAGAGGGAGGGCTGGGTGAGGATCTCGGCGGAGGTGCGGCCGGAGGACGTGGTGGAAGCGGGGATGTCGGACATGTGCCGGTGCTCCTTACCAGGTGCGGAAGGCGTCAGACCGTGGATAGCAGCCCGCTGCCGCAGGGGGGAAGAGCGATACCGAAGCGCAACCGGAGTCGGCTAGACCGTAAGGTGGCGCGCGGGAGAGACTCACGCTCTCCAGCGACGGACGAACCACGAAGGTGGGAAGCAGTAGTGCAGCGGCGGCGGTTCTTGGGTCTGACGGCGGCGGGTGCCGCCACGGCGGCGTTGGCGCCCGCTCTTTCGGCGTGCGGCAGCGAGGCGTCGGGCGCCACGACGCTCAAGCTGGTCGCGGCCGACTACGGCGACAAGCCGGGCAACAGCTCGAAGAAGTACTGGGACGCCCTCGCACGCGAATTCCACGAGAAGAACAGCAAGATCAAGATCGACGTCGAGGTCTACAGCTGGAACGAGGTCGACAAGAAGGTCGCCGACATGGTCGCGGCCGGCAAGGCCCCCGACCTCG
Source organism: Streptomyces albireticuli (assembly GCF_002192455.1). Taxonomy (NCBI): domain Bacteria; kingdom Bacillati; phylum Actinomycetota; class Actinomycetes; order Kitasatosporales; family Streptomycetaceae; genus Streptomyces; species Streptomyces albireticuli. Next base: position 3,312,472 of record NZ_CP021744.1, on the reverse strand, counting down.
CGCAGATCGGCGCCTACGCCGACTTCGCCGCCGCCGGCAAGCTCTACTCCGCCGAGCAGCTCCTCACCGTCCCCACCCAGGCCGACCTCATCGCCTCGATCGCCAAGGCCGGCGAGGTGAACCGGGTGCAGTACGGTCTGCCCTTCGTCGCCTCCACCCGCCTGCTCTTCTGCAACAAGACCCTCTTCGCCCAGGCCGGCATAGCCAAGCCGCCGGAGAGCTGGGACGAGCTCAAGGCGGCGGCCACGAAGCTCCAGAACGTCAAGGGCGTCAAGATGCCCTTCGGTCTGCCGCTCGGCCCCGAGGAGGCGCCCGCCGAGACCATGCTGTGGATGCTCGGCGGCGGCGGTGGCTACACCGACCACAACGGTGCGTACACGATCGACTCGAAGGAGAACGTCCAGACCTTCGACTGGCTGCGCGAGGAGCTCGTCGGCAAGGGCCTCACCGGCTCCGGCGACCCCGCCCGCACCAACCGCCAGGACGTCTTCGACGCGTTCTGCCGGGGCGAGGTCGGCATGCTCCACGGCCACCCCACGCTGATGCAGCAGGCCACCGCCAAGGGCGTCAAGTACATGACGGCGCCGCTGCCGGGCGCCAAGGGCAAGGCGAAGTCGACCATGGGCGTCGCCGACTGGATGATGGCCTTCAAGCAGAACGGCAACCGCGAACAGATCGGCCTCTTCCTCGACTTCGTCTACAGCACCAAGAACGTCCTGGACTTCACCGGCCAGTACGACCTGCTGCCCGTGACGTCGAGCGCCTCCGACCAGATGCTCGGCGACGACAAGCACAAGGACCTGCGCCAGTTCCTGGAGCAGCTAGAGAACGCCACGTTCTACCCCGCCGACAAGACCTCCTGGGCCAGGGTCAGCAAGGACCTCAAGGAGAAGATCGGCGCCGTGGTCAAGAAGGGCGGCGACCCGGCCAGCGTGCTCAGCGAGATCAAGCGCGACGCCGACTCCCAGGAGATCGCGGCCCGCTAGGCTGCGCATCGTGAGCGCGTACGAAGAGTCCGGCCTCTCCGAGCGGGACCGCGCCGTCCTCGCCCTGGAGCGCCGGACGTGGCCCGGCCCCGGCGCGAAGGAACGTGCTGTCCGGGAGCGGCTCGGCATCACCCCGACCCGCTACTACCAGCTGCTGAACGCCCTGCTCGACGACGAGCGGGCGCTCGCCCACGACCCGGTCACGGTCAACCGGCTGCGGCGCGTCCGCGACGCCCGCCGCGAGCGCCGGTAGCCGCCCTCCCCGGCAGGGGGAGGGCGGAAAGGGCCTGTCCGCGCGCCCCGCCCGGTACTGTCACCCCCATGGGCAGTCACCCGCTCCCCACCCCCGTCACCCCCGCCGGCCGTGACGGGCTCGCCGCCCTGCTGGCGTGCCCGGACCGCGCGGTCGTCGCCCTCGACTTCGACGGCACCCTCGCCGAGATCGTGCCCGACCCCGAGCGGGCCCGCGCCCACCCCGGTGCCGTGCCCGCCCTCGCCCGGCTCGCGCCGCGCCTCCGCTCCGTCGCCGTGATCACCGGCCGGCCCGCCGGGGTCGCCGTGCGGTACGGCGGCCTCGCCGGGGTGCCGGAGCTCGCGCACCTCGTCGTCCTCGGGCACTACGGCGCCGAGCGCTGGGACGCCGCGACCGGCACCGTCAGCGCGCCCGCGCCGCACCCCGGCGTCGCGGCCGTCCAGGCGGAGCTCCCCGGTGTGCTGGACGCCTCCGGCGCCTGGCGGGGCACCTGGGTCGAGGACAAGGGCCGCGCCATCGCCGTCCACACCCGCCGCGCCGCCGACCCGCAGGCCGCCTTCGACGCCCTGAGCGGCCCCCTCGCCGAGCTCGCGGCCCGGCACGGCCTGATCGTCGAGCCCGGCCGGTTCGTCCTGGAGCTGCGCCCGCCCGGGGTCGACAAAGGCGCCGCCCTCGCCGCCTACGTCCGCGAGACCGGCGCCGGCGCCGTCCTCTACGCCGGGGACGACCTCGGCGACCTCGCCGCCTTCGCCGCCGTCGGGAAGCTGCGCGCCGAGGGGCTGCCCGGTGTCCTGGTGTGCAGCGGCAGCGCGGAGGTCACCGAGCTGGCCGAGCGCGCCGATCTCGTCGTCGACGGACCGGGGGGCGTGGTGGCGCTGCTGGAGGCGCTGGCGGAGCGGACCGGCGGACAGCCGGGCTGAGGATCCCGCCGGGCTGATGATTCCGCCGGGCTGGGGATTCAGCCGGAGAGGACCAGTCGGCGAGGGTCAGCCCGAGCCGTTCTCCGAGCTGTCCTCCGGGCCGTCCTCGGCACCGGCCGGGGGCTCCGGTTCCGGCCGCCCGCGCCAGTGCTCCAGCGTGGGGTCCAGCTCGGAGTCGTAGACGCCGCTGCCCCGGCAGTGCCTGCACTGGCCCGCCCGCACCGCCGACTCCCCGCCCCCGCCGAACGGATCGGGGCCGGGGACATGGAGCAGCGAGCGCTGCACGAAGCCGGAGCCCGTGCACCACTGGCACGTCATGCACAGTTCGTCGGTGGGCTCGGGACCGGGATTGTCCTTGGGCTGCACCCGCCCAGCCTAGCCCCGGGGGCTAGCCGCCGAGGGCCCGGAGCTGATCGAGGAACCAGCGCGCCGGCGGCAGCGCCGTCGCCGCCGCGGCCAGCCGCTTCGTACGCTCCGCCCGCTCGGCCGGATCCATCAGCAGCGCCTCGTGCAGCGCGCGGGCGGTGGCCTCCACGTCGTACGGGTTGACCACGAGGGCGTCCTCGGCCAACTCCGCCGCCGCGCCCGCCTCCCGGGACAGGACCAGCGCGCAGCCGTGGTCGGAGACCACCGGGACCTCCTTGGCGACGAGGTTCATCCCGTCGCGGATGGGGTTCACCAGCGCCACGTCGGCCAGCCGGTACGCCGCCAGGGAGCGCGCGAAGTCGTCCTTCACATGCAGCACGACCGGCTCCCAGCCCTCCGTGCCGAACGCGGAGTTGATCTCCCGGGCGACCCGCTCCACCGTGGCCGTGTAGTCGCGGTAGACCGCCAGGTCCTGCCGCGAGGGGTACGCGAAGGCGACGTGCACCACCTTGCCGCGCCACTGCGGGCGGTCCTCCAGCAGGCGGCGGTAGGCCAGCAGGCCGCGCACGATGTTCTTCGACAGCTCGGTGCGGTCCACCCGGACGACCGCTCTGCGCCGCGGCCCGATCTGGGCCCGCAGCGCCGCCATCCGCTCCTCGACGTCCGGCTCGTGCGCGCGCCGCCGCAGGAAGTCCGCGTCCGCGCCGAGCCCGTGCACCCCCAGCAGGGTCGTGCGCCCCTCGAAGCGGACCGCCGTCGCCCGCCCCTCCTCGCGGACCACCTCGGCGCCCAGCTCGCTCGCGCAGCACGCGGCGAACGCCTCGGCCCAGCGGTGGGTGAGGAAGGCCGCCCGGTCACCGCCCAGGATGCCGCGCAGCACCTGCCCGGCCACGTCGTCCGGCAGCATCCGGAAGTAGTCCGGCGGGGCCCACGGGGTGTGCGAGAAGTGGCCGATGCGCAGGTCGGGGCGGCGCTCGCGGAGCAGGCCCGGCACCAGGGTCAGGTGGTAGTCCTGGACGAGGACGGCGGCGCCCGGCGCGGCCTCCTCGGCCAGGGCGTCGGCGAAGGCCGCGTTGTACGCCTCGTACGCGGCCCACTGGGCGCGGAAGTCCGCGTCGAAGGTGGGCTCCAGGGGCGTCTGGTACAGCAGATGGTGCACGAACCACAGCACGGAGTTGGCGACGCCGTTGTAGGCGGCGGCGAAGGTGTCGGGCGGGATGTCCAGCATCCGCACCCGGTGGCCGCCGGTGTCCGCCGCGTCGAGCCGCCGGCCGGCCGCCCGGGCCGCCTCGCGGTCGCCCTCGCCCAGGGCCGCGCACACCCACACCGCGCCCGCGTCCGTCCCTATGGCGCTGAGCCCGGAGACCAGCCCGCCGCCGCCCCGGCCGGCCACGAGGGTGCCGTCCTCGCGCCGCCGGTACGACACGGGGCCGCGGTTGGAGGCGACGACGATCGGTGCGGGGTGCACGTGCTCAGCGACCATGACGCGAGCTTTGCCGGGATGCGGAGCGTTCAAACGTTTGTCCCCGGGCTGTCTGCCCGAACCGGGGTGCCGCGCCGGAGCCCGGTCCTGCTCGCCCGGCCGACGCCGGGAGGTGCCGCTGCGCGGGGCTTTCTCCCCGGCCCCGCCCCTTCCCGAAACCGGGGGCTCCGCCACCGGACCCCCGTTCCGCGCTCCGCGCGGTGGCCTCAAGCGCCGGCCGGGCTGATTTTCGGCCCGGCCGGGGAACCCCCGCCGCTACGCCACCCGCCGCCGCCGGTACTCCGGTATCTCCACCATCGGCGGCCGCTCCTCCGTGTCCACCGCGTACGTCCGCGGCACGAACCCCTCCGCCGTCCGCTCGAACTGCGTCAGCGACGGCCGCACCAGGTGCCCGCGCGCCAGTCGCAGCTGGGCCGTGCGGTAGATCGCCGCCGCCATCCGGCCCAGGGCCCGGCCGTCCTGGTGGCGGTGCTTGCGTACGCCCACGTCGACCTGGGCCAGGGCGTCCAGGCCCACCGTGTGCAGCGAGTCCACCAGCAGCCCCAGTTCCACGCCGTACCCCACGGGGAACGGCAGCCGCTCCAGCAGGGAGCGCCGGGCCGCGTACTCGCCGCCCAGCGGCTGGACGAAGCCGGCCAGCTGCGGCCAGTGCAGGTTCAGCAGCGGGCGGGCCACCAGCTCGGTCACCCGGCCGCCCTGGCCCACCGCCTCGCCGAGCGGGCGGTCGTACATCGCCTTGACGAACTGCACCTCGGGGTCGGTCAGCAGCGGGCCGACGATCCCCGAGACGAAGTCCGCCGAGAAGTCCCGCAGGTCGGCGTCGACGAAGCACACCACGTCACCCGTCGTCGCCAGCAGCGACCGCCACAGCACCTCGCCCTTGCCGGGCAGCGCGGGCAGGCCCGGCAGCACCGCGTCGCGGTGCACCACCCGGGCGCCCGCCGCCGCGGCGACCTCGGCCGTCCGGTCCGTGGACCCCGAGTCCATCACCACCAGCTCGTCCACCAGCGGGACCGCGTCCGACATCAGTTCCGCGCGGATCGTGGTCACGATGGTGCCCACCGTGGCCTCTTCGTTCAGCGCCGGCAGCACCACGCTCACCGTGGTGCCGGCGCCGCGTTTCGCGGCGAGGAGCCGGCCGAGCGGGCGGTCGGCGGCGGACCAGGACCGCCGGGCCAGCCAGCGCTCCACCTCATCCAGCACGTGTTCGACTCCTCTTGTGTGACGCGGCGTTCGAGCTGCGTGTGATCCATCTCGCGGTACGGACGGCTGTCTCAGGCGCCCATGCCTTCGGTTACAGTCTGAACAACGCGGAACGCCGTCGTATGTCGGGGTCGCCGCTCATAAACGCCTGGGCCCTGCCCAGTGCCATACCGCTCATCCAGAGGGGCAGAGGGATACGGCCCGTTGAAGCCCCGGCAACCCTCCAGTCGATCTCGATTCGTCAGAAGCGAGGCTCCCGGCTCGGGAAGGTGCCAATTCCGTCTCGTGGCGACGTCCGCCGCGGGGAAGATGAGGAGAAAGGGCCTCGCCTCCATGGCTGTGCAGTCTGTTGAATCCGCGACCACACCCGTAGCTCTCGGTCCCGCCGTCGCCCTCTCGTGCCGTGAGTGCGGAGAGCGCTTCGGCCTCGGTCCCATTTTCGCCTGTGCCGTCTGCTTCGGCCCGCTCGAGGTGGCCTACGAGCTGCCCGCCGGCGACCCCGAGGCGCTGCGCCGCCGCATCGAGTCCGGCCCGCAGAACATCTGGCGCTACGCCCCCCTGCTGCCCGTCCCCGCCGACGTCGCGGACAAGCCCGGCCTGAACCCCGGCTTCACCAAGCTCGTCAAGGCCGACAACCTCGCCCGCGAGCTCGGCGTCACCGGCGGCCTGTACGTCAAGGACGACTCCGGCAACCCCACGCACTCCTTCAAGGACCGCGTCGTCGCCATCGCCGTCGAGGCCGCCCGCGCCTTCGGCTTCACGACGCTCTCGTGCTCGTCGACCGGCAACCTCGCCGGAGCGGTCGGCGCCGCGGCCGCCCGCGCCGGCTTCAAGTCCTGTGTCTTCATCCCGCACGACCTGGAGGCCGGCAAGGTCGTCATGGCGGCGGTCTACGGCGGCGACCTCGTCGGCATCGAGGGCACGTACGACGACGTCAACCGCTTCTGCTCCGAGCTGATCGGCGACCCGCTGGGGGAGGGCTGGGGCTTCGTCAACGTCAACCTCCGGCCGTACTACGGCGAGGGGTCGAAGACGCTCGCCTACGAGATCTGCGAGCAGCTGGGCTGGCGGCTGCCGGACCAGATCGTCGTGCCGATCGCCTCGGGCTCCCAGCTGACGAAGATCGACAAGGGGCTGAAGGAGCTGATCGCGCTCGGGCTGGTCGAGGACCGCCCGTACAAGATCTTCGGGGCGCAGGCGGAGGGCTGTTCGCCGGTGTCCCGGGCCTTCAAGGACGGGCAGGACGTGGTGCGGCCCGTGAAGCCGGACACGATCGCGAAGTCCCTCGCGATCGGCAACCCCGCCGACGGGCCGTACGTCCTGGACATCGCCCGGCGGACCGGCGGCGCGGTCGAGGACGTCACGGACGCGGAGATCGTGGACGCGATCCGGCTGCTGGCCCGCACGGAGGGGATCTTCGCGGAGACTGCGGGCGGCGTGACCGTGGGCGTCACCAGGAAGCTCGTGGAGAGCGGGGTGCTGGATCCGTCCCTGACGACGGTGGTGCTGAACACGGGGGACGGGCTCAAGACGCTCGACGCGGTCGCCGCCGGGCCGACCGTGACGATCCGGCCCTCGTTGGCGGCGTTCCGCGACGCGGGGCTTGCTGCCGTCTGACATCTGCGGGCCGGTTGTGCCCACCCGTTCCGCCCTTGCGGAACGCCTGCCCACAACCTCTTCGGAAGGTATTCCCATGAGCGTCACCGTTCGCATCCCCACCATCCTTCGCACCTACACCGGCGGGAAGGCCGAGGTCTCCGCCGAAGGCGCGACCCTCGCCGATGTCCTCCGGTCCCTGGAGGAGAACCACGCCGGCATCGCGGCCCGCGTGCTCGACGACAGCGGCAGGCTGCGCCGCTTCGTGAACGTCTACGTCAACGACGACGACGTCCGCTTCGAGCAGGGCCTGGAGACGCCCACCCCCGACGGCGCCGGTGTCTCGATCATTCCGGCCGTCGCCGGCGGCTGATCCCGCCCGCGGGTCCGCCCGCCTTTTCGAAGGCTCCCTTCGTAATCGCCCCGTCCAGCAAGCGGACGGGGCGATTCCGTGTGTTGACCGCGATACAGTTGGGGCGTTCCCCCTCCGGCGTCAGTGCCGAACGCATATGAGAACCCGTCAAGTTGTGCGCGAACTGTGTGCACGAAATGCCGGGTTGCTTGTGCTATGCCCGGCCCGACTTGCCCTGGATTTCCCCTAGTTCGCCGCTTATCGACTCTCAGCCGCGCCGGGAATTCTCGTCCGAGTGACCTGTTGCAGAGGGCATCCGTGCAGATACATTCGGCCGCGGTCGACGCGTTCCGGCGCACACCAACTGGGTTCGCCCTGCCGCTGGTGGGGGAGAGATCCGGGGGGTGAGGTCTGACCCGGGTCCGCGAAGTGCGGTCCTGCGCAAGGGCCAGTAATAGGGGAGTTAGGCATGGCTCAGGGCACCGTCAAGTGGTTCAACGCGGAGAAGGGGTACGGCTTCATCGCGGTCGACGGTGGTGCGGATGTTTTCGTCCACTACAGCGCGATCCAGATGGACGGTTACCGCACCCTCGAGGAGGGTCAGCGAGTCGAGTTCGAGATCTCGCAGGGCCAGAAGGGGCCGCAGGCGGACATGGTCAAGCTCGCCGTCGGCTGATCTCGGCGCATCGACCACACCAGGCTCACGAACGCTCGCGCGTGGGGCCCGCACCCGTCACCGGGTGCGGGCCCCACGTGTGTATCCGCACCGGTGTGGCTTCCCCGTCCCCTGGGTATCTCTCGCGCGTCCGCCCCGTCGCGGGCCCCTCGTGGGTGCGGTCCTGATGTCCACGCGCTTGCTCCCCCAGGTGCCACTCAGGGCTGGAACATACGCGGACCGCTTGCACTCGGTAGGGTCGAGTGCTAATCATTGGCGTTAGCACTCTCCGCGTGAGAGTGACAGATTTGGACCGTCGGTGAGGTCCGCAGGCCAGGTGGGGCAAGGAACCACCAGGCATGCAGGCCGTCCGTCGCGGGCGCCAGCGCGGTCCGGGAGCAATCCGCCCCCTGGCTCTGAACGAGCAGGGAGGTACCCCCATCGTCCTGGGAGGACCACTTCACATGGCCAAGATCATCGCGTTCGACGAGGAGGCACGGCGCGGTCTCGAGCGCGGGATGAACCAGCTCGCCGACGCCGTCAAGGTCACCCTCGGCCCCAAGGGCCGCAACGTCGTCCTCGAGAAGAAGTGGGGCGCCCCCACGATCACCAACGATGGTGTTTCCATCGCCAAGGAGATCGAGCTCGAGGACCCGTACGAGAAGATCGGCGCCGAGCTGGTCAAGGAGGTCGCGAAGAAGACGGACGACGTCGCCGGTGACGGCACGACGACCGCGACCGTCCTCGCCCAGGCGCTGGTCCGTGAGGGTCTGCGCAACGTGGCCGCCGGTGCCAACCCGATGGCCCTGAAGCGTGGCATCGAGAAGGCCGTCGAGGCCGTCTCCGCCGCCCTGCTCGAGCAGGCCAAGGACGTGGAGACCAAGGAGCAGATCGCCTCCACCGCCTCCATCTCCGCCGCCGACACCCAGATCGGCGAGCTCATCGCCGAGGCGATGGACAAGGTCGGCAAGGAAGGCGTCATCACCGTCGAGGAGTCCCAGACCTTCGGTCTGGAGCTGGAGCTCACCGAGGGTATGCGCTTCGACAAGGGCTACATCTCGGCGTACTTCGCCACCGACATGGAGCGTATGGAGGCGTCGCTCGACGACCCGTACATCCTGATCGTCAACTCGAAGATCGGCTCGGTCAAGGACCTGCTGCCGCTCCTCGAGAAGGTCATGCAGTCCGGCAAGCCGCTGCTGATCATCGCCGAGGACGTCGAGGGCGAGGCCCTGTCGACCCTGGTCGTCAACAAGATCCGTGGCACCTTCAAGTCCGTCGCCGTCAAGGCCCCGGGCTTCGGTGACCGCCGCAAGGCCATGCTCGGCGACATCGCCATCCTCACCGGTGGCACCGTCATCTCCGAGGAGGTCGGCCTCAAGCTGGAGAACGCCGGTCTCGACCTGCTCGGCCGCGCCCGCAAGGTCGTCATCACCAAGGACGAGACGACCATCGTCGACGGTGCCGGTGACAGCGACCAGGTCCAGGGCCGCGTCAACCAGATCCGTGCCGAGATCGAGAACAGCGACTCGGACTACGACCGCGAGAAGCTCCAGGAGCGCCTCGCGAAGCTGGCCGGCGGCGTGGCCGTCATCAAGGCCGGTGCCGCGACCGAGGTCGAGCTCAAGGAGCGCAAGCACCGCATCGAGGACGCCGTTCGCAACGCGAAGGCGGCCGTCGAGGAGGGCATCGTCGCCGGTGGTGGCGTGGCCCTGCTCCAGGCCTCCGCGGTCTTCGAGAAGCTCGAGCTCGAGGGTGACGAGGCGACCGGCGCCAAGGCCGTGAAGCTGGCCCTGGAGGCCCCGCTCAAGCAGATCGCCGTCAACGGTGGTCTCGAGGGTGGCGTCATCGTCGAGAAGGTGCGCAACCTGCCCGTCGGCCACGGCCTCAACGCCGCGACCGGTGAGTACGTCGACATGATCGCCGAGGGCATCATCGACCCGGCGAAGGTCACGCGCTCCGCGCTCCAGAACGCCGCGTCGATCGCCGCGCTGTTCCTCACCACCGAGGCCGTCATCGCCGACAAGCCGGAGAAGGCCGCCGCGGCCGCTCCGGGCGGCATGCCGGGCGGTGACATGGACTTCTGATCCCGCGAGGATCACTTGTCCTGAACGCTGTACGCCGAAGGCGGCACTCCCTGCGAAGGGGGTGCCGCCTTCGGCGCGTTCAGCTCCGCGACCCGCCCCTTGCCGAAGCCGAAGAAGTACGTCACCGCGAAGCCCGCCGCGTACCCCACCAGCAGCCCCGTCCCGTAGACCGCCACCGCCGGGCCCAGGCCGTGGCTGCCCCTGAGCAGCGGGAAGAGGGCCCAGCCCGAGGGGCCGATCGCGGTCGAGCCGACCACGTGGCCCAGCTGGTTGAGCAGGCCCACGAAGCCCCCGCCGAACGCGCCGCCCACGCACGCGGTGACGAACGGGCGGCCCAGCGGCAGCGAGACGCCGTAGATCAGCGGCTCCCCGATGCCCAGCAGGCCGGCCGGGAGCGCGGAGCGGATCGTCCCGCGCACCGAGCCGTTGCGCGGCAGCCGGGCGTAGACCGCGAGCGCCGCGCCGACCTGGCCCGCGCCCGCCATCGCCAGGATCGGCAGCAGGACGGTGTGGCTCTGCTGCTGGATCAGGGTCGTGTGGATGGGGATCAGCGCCTGGTGCAGGCCCAGCATCACCAGCGGCAGGAACAGCCCGCCCAGCACGAAGCCGGCCGCGGCGCCGCCCTCGCCGAGGAGCCGATCCGCGAAGTGGCCGATGGCCGTGGAGACCTCGCCGGCGACGAACATCAGCCCGTACAGGGTGGCGAAGCCGGCCACCAGCACCGTCAGCGTCGGGGTGACGAGGACGTCCAGGGCCTCCGGCACCCACGTCCGGCACCACCGCTCGACGTACGCGGCGAGCACGGCCGCCGCCAGCGCGCCCAGCACGCCGCCCTGGCCGGGCGCGAGCCGTTCGCCGAGGACGGTCACCCGGTCGACGCCCGGATAGACGATGATCGCCGCGACGGCGCCGCCCAGCACCGGGGTGCCGCCGAACTCCTTCGCCGCGTTGTAGCCGACGAACACCGCGATCAGCGACATGAAGCCGGACGCCACCGCGGCCAGCCCCGGGGCGAGCGCGGGCAGCCAGCGCAGGTTCGCCAGCAGCCCGGCCAGGCCCGCGACGATGCCGCAGCCGATCAGGGCCGGGATCAGCGGGACGAAGATCGCGGCGATCCGGCGCAGCAGGAGCTTCACCGGGGTGGCGTTGCGGGCCTTACGGGCGGCCCGGAGCGCGGACCCCCGCGCGGCGAGCGCCGCGGCGGTGACGGGCGCGGGCTCCTCGGCGGGGCCGGGTACGGGCTCTTCGGCGGGGCCGGGTACGGGCGCGGCCAGCCGCGCCAGCTCGGGGGTCACCCGGGCGACCGCGCCCGGCCCCAGGACGACCTGGTACGAGGTGCCGTCCTCGACGACGCCCAGCACCCCGGGCAGCGCCCGCAGCTCCGCGTCCCGGACCAGGGCGCGGTCCCGCAGCTCCAGGCGCAGCCGGGTCATGCAATGGGTGACGGACAGGACGTTCCCGGCGCCGCCCAGGAGGGGGAGCAGGGCGGCGGCGGTGGCGCTGTGCCGGTCCGCCGGTTCGTCTGGTGCCATGGTGCCTTGCCTGCGTGGGGCGCGGGGCTCAGCCCCGCGCGAGGTGGAGCGCCGCGCGCAGATGCCCGTCCGCCTCGTCCAGGAGCCGGGCGGCGGTGCGGCCGTCGACGCCGCCGAGGACGACGAGGATGGCGTTCTTCACCTCTCCTCCCGTCTCCTCCAGGGCGGCCTCGGTCTCGGCGTCGGAGGCGCCGGTCGCGAGCGCGACGATGCGCCGGGAGCGGGCGCGCAGCTTCTCGTTGGAGGCGCGGACGTCGACCATCAGATTTCCGTACGTCTTGCCGAGGCGGATCATCGTGATCGTCGAGAGCATGTTGAGGACGAGCTTCTGGGCGGTGCCCGCCTTCAGCCTGGTGGAGCCCGTGATGAGCTCGGGGCCCACCACGACCTCGATCGCGTGGTCGGCCGCCGCGCCCAGCGCGGAGCCGGCGTTGCAGGACAGCCCGATCGTCAGCGCGCCGGCCGCGCGGGCGTACTCGACGGCCCCGACGGCGTAGGGCGTGCGGCCGGAGGCGGAGACGCCGACGACGGTGTCGGCCGGTCCGACGCCGAGCGCGGCCAGGTCGCCGGCGGCCAGCTCCCGGCTGTCCTCGGCGCCCTCCACGGCCGTGACCAGGGCGGGCGCGCCGCCCGCGATCAGCCCGACGACCTGGGCCGGGTCGGTGTTGAACGTCGGCGGGCACTCGCTGGCGTCGAGCACGCCGAGCCGGCCGGCCGTGCCCGCGCCGGCGTAGACCAGGCGGCCGCCGCGGGCCATCCGGGCCGCGGTCGCGTCGATGGCGGCGGCTATCTCGGGGAGCCGGGCGGCGACGGCGGCGGAGACGGCCGCGTCCTCGCCGTTCATGAGCTGCGCGAGGTCCAGGGTCGGCAGCCGGTCGATGTCCGCGAGGTCCGGCCGGAACGCCTCGGTGGTGAGCGTGGCGAGCTCGGCGCGGAGGGCGGCGTGGGCCGCGGACGAAGCAGAGGGGGCCATGGGGGTTCGGCGCCTTTCCGTTGTTCGTCGGAGGGGGTGTCCGTCGCAGGCGGGTCAGCCGGTGGGGGCGGGGTCAGGGGGCGTGCCGGTGGGCCAGTGCCTCGTAGGAGTCGGACAGGGCGGGCGCGGCGGTCTCGTACGTCCGCTGCGCGACCCCGATGAACAGGCAGTCCACCACGAGGAGCTGGCTGGTGCGGCTCGACATGGCCGCCGGGCGCAGTTCGCTCTCCCGTGCGGAGGAGGTGGTGAGCACGTGGTCCGCGTACTGGGCGATCTCGCCCTGCGGGCGGCCGGTGATCGCGACGGTGGTCGCGCCGTGCTCGAAGGCGACCCGCAGCGGCTCGATGACGTCGGTGGTGCGGCCCGAGTGGGTGATGGCGACGGCCACGTCGCCGGCCCGCAGCTGGACGGCGTTGGTCACGGCCAGGTGGGGGTCGGCGGGGGCGTGCGCGAGCAGCCCGATGCGCAGCAGTTTCTGCACGAGGTCCTGGCCGACGAGGTTGGAGGCGCCGATGCCGTAGACGTCGATGCGGCGGGCGGTGGCGAGCGCGCCGACCGCGGCCTCCAGCTGGGCGGTGTCGAGCCCGGCGGCGGTGTCCGCCAGGCACTGGGCCTCCTCCTGGGCGAGCTTGGCGACGACCTCGGCGAGCGGGTCGTCCACGGCGATGTCGGCGGTGACGGCCGGGGCGCGGCCCGCCGCCTGCTCGGCCGCGAGGGCGGCGAGGGCGAGGCGCAGGTCGCGGTAGCCGGGATAGCCGAGGATCCGGGCGGTGCGGACGACGGTCGCCTCACTCGTACCGGTGCGTTCGGCCAGGCCGGTGACGGTGAGCGCGGCGGAGCCGGCCGGGTCGCCGGCGACGGCCTCGGCGACGCGCTGCATCGAGCGCGTCATGGAGGGGCCGAGCGTACGGACCTTGGCGGCCAGGGCGCCGGGCGCGGGCGGGGCGGAGGGCTGCGGCCCCGGGGGGACGTCTCCGAAAGTTTCTTTCAATTTGCTGCTCACCTTTTGAAAGGTATTTTCGGCCTGGTGAGCCGTCAACCCTCGCCGTCTTGGACAATGGACCGTATGGAGCTCGAACAGGCACTGCACACGGCGCGCGCCCTCGTCCTCGCCGATCTCGTCGCGGGTGAGGTGGCGGAGGCCGATGTGGTCTCCCTCGTGGAGGACGCGATCACGCACCGCCGGTGGTGGGTCGAGCAGTGGCCGGAAGGCGCCGCGTATCTGGTGGGCCTCGTCGCACAGGACGTGCAGGACGCCCTGCTGGAGCGGCACGGCCGCTGGCCGCTCTGCCCGGTCTGCACGGACTCCGGCGACCCGCACGCCCTGGAGGTCGAGCCCGAGCTGGGCGCCGACCCGCACTGGGCCTGCGCCAAGCAGGTCGTCCTGGTGGCGCCGGTGGGCTCGCTCGGGAAGGCGCTGCGGTGAGGCGGGCGCGCCGGTGACGCTGTACATCGACCCGCCCACCTGGCCCGGCCACGGCCGGATGTGGTCCCACCTGATCAGCGACGTGTCGTACGCGGAGCTGCACGCCTTCGCGGCCCGGCTGGGCGCGCCGCCGCGCGCCTTCGACCGCGACCACTACGACGTGCCGTCGACGTCCTACGGGCAGGCGGTGCGGATGGGGGCGCGGGAGGTGGGCAGCAAGGAGCTGGTGCGGCTGCTGGTGTCGGCTGGGTTGCGGCGGCCGAAGTACGAGCGCCCCTGAAGCGGTGCCTCAGGGGCGTGCGAGCCTCGGGTTCCGTGCCGTTCGCGCCTTCTGCTCTCTCTGTGCCTTCCGTTCTTTCCGCGCCTTCCGTGCCTCAGCCTTCGCCGAGCAGTTCCAGCTCCGTGGTGAGGTTCCGGCGCGCGACCGGTTCCCACCGCGACCGCCCCAGCGGGGTGCGGAAGAGCAGCGGCAGCCCCAGGAGCTGCCGCAGCACGGCGGCCCGCCCCTGGCGGAAGGCCGCGTCGGGCACGAAGCCGTACTCCTCGCGGACGGCCGCCGCGTAGGCCGCGTACTCCTGCGGGGCGCCCGCCAGGACGGCGAGGTCCGCGTCGCAGAGCACCTCGCCGTCGTGGTCGCCCGGCGCGGGGTCGTGGCCGACGGTGAGCCGCACGAGACGGGCGACCTCGGCGGTGCGCCGCGCGTCCAGGCCGAGCTCGGGCAGGGCGCGCTCGGCGAGGTGGGCGCTGCGCTCCTCGTTCTCGGAGCGGTCCGGGCGGTAGACGGCGTCGTGGAACCAGGCCGCGAAGCGGACGGTGTCGGCGTCGTCGGCGTGCGCCGAGAGCTCGTCGACGCGGTCCAGGACCGCCGTGAGGTGATCCACCGTGTGGTACCGGCGCTGCGGCTCCGACCAGCGGCGCAGCAGGTCGTCGGCGTACGGGCCGGGGTCCGGGCCGGCGGTGCCCGGGCGGGTCCGCGCGACGGTCTCCCGCCAGCGGGCGCGCAGGGCGGGGCCGGACGGGTGCTCGTACACAGATGCCATGGGCCAATTGTGGGGCACGGCTTTCGACGCGGGCCGGGGGTGTGGCAGTCTTTGTTACATGTCTAGACCAATTCTTGAGGTGATCGCGCTCGACTCCGAGGACGCGAGGGCGGCGGAGGCCGGTGGGGCCGACCGCCTCGAACTGGTCACCGACATGGCCGCGGACGGGCTCACGCCCGCCCTGGAGACCTTCGCGGCGGTGCGCGCCGCCGTCGGCATCCCCGTCCGGGTGATGCTGCGGGACACGGACGGCTTCTCGGCGGGCGGCGCGGCCGCGCTGGAGCGGCTGTGCGGGTCCGCCCGGGCGCTGGCGGCGGAGGGGGCGGACGAATTCGTGTTCGGCTTCCTCACGGACGACGGCCGTGCCGACCTCACGGCGGTGACCGCCCTCGCCGAGGCGATCGGGCCGCGGGCGCGCTGGACGTTCCACCGCGCGATCGACCGCGCGGCGGACCGCGACACCCTCCGCAAGCAGCTCGCGGACCTGCCGGGCCTGGACACGTACCTGACGGCGGGCTCGCCGACGGGCGTCGAGGACGGCCTCCCCACGCTCCTCACGGAGGCGTCCCGCGGCGACGAACCGGGCTACGAACCCCGCATCCTCGTCGGCGGCGGACTCCAGCTGCCGCATGTGCCCGCACTGCTGGCGGCCGGGATCACCGCTTTCCACATCGGCGGCGCGGCCCGGCCGGAGGGGTGGGGGCGGCCGGTGTCGGCGGCGGCGGTGGGGGTTTGGCGGGAGGCGCTTGGCGGGTAGCGGGTTTGTTGCCGGGTGCGGCGCCATTTCCCGCTGCGGTGTCCGCTGCGCGGGGCTTTCAGGTCGGTGCCGGGCCGGAGGGGTGGTCGCCGGGCTGCTTCGCTTTACGCCCGGCGACCACCCCTCCGGCCCGTCCCCTCCTGCGGGTGGGTGGGGAAAGACGCGGGGGCTGAGCCGCACATGTCGGCTGACCGTGACCACAGCTGTTTTTCACCCCCCACTCACGGGAGGGGGCGGGCCTGCGCGGGTGGTGTCGGGACGTAAAGCGAAGCAGTCCCGACACCACCCGCGCAGGCCCGACACCGCCACGGTGAACGCCCCGCGCAGCGGGACCCGCCCGCGCAGCGGAAACAACGCCGCACCCGGCAACGCACCCGCCCCCGCGCAGCGGACCCCGCAGCGGGAAACGGCGCCGCACCCGAAAACGAACCCGCAGCGGCCGGCAACGAACAGAGGCCGGATGGCGTCACCGCCCCGGGAAGGGGGCCGTCACCCCAACTGCCCCGGCAACCCCTCCGCATGCACCACCGTCAGCCCCGACACCGCCCGCGTCAGCGCCACGTACAGCCGCCGCAGACCCGTCCGTTCGTCCGGTTCGCCCGCGACGACCTGGGACGGTTCGTCCAGGACCACGTAGTCGTACTCCAGGCCCTTGGCCAGGGTCGCCGGGACCAGGGTCAGGCGGGAGTCCGCCGAGGTCTCCTCGCCGGGGGCGAGGAACGGCAGGCCGGCGGTGCGCAGGGTCTCCGCCAGGGGCGCGACGCGGGCGTCCGCCGCGATCAGGCCGATCGAGCCCTCGCGTTCCAGGGCCTCGCGGCAGGCGGTGACGACCGCCTCGTCGCGCGCCTCCGGGGCCACCTCCCGCACCGAGAAGTCGCCCGCCGTCTCACGCACCGACGTGGCCTCGGCGAGGCCGGGTGCGATGGCCGGCAGCAGCCGGGACGCGTAGGCGATCACCTCGCGCGGCACGCGGAAGCCCTGCGTGAGTTCCTCCACCGCGGCGTCCGGCTTGCCCAGGTGGGTCAGGGCCTCGGCCCAGGTCGGCGTCGCCCACGGCGTCGTGCCCTGCGCGAGGTCGCCGAGGATCGTCGCCGAACCCGTCGTGCAGCGGCGGCCGACCGCGCGGTACTGCATGGGGGAGAGGTCCTGGGCCTCGTCCAGGACGACGTGGCCGAGCGACGGCGTCCGGGCGACGAGGTCGGCCGCCTCGTCGATCAACACCGCGTCCGCCGCCGACCACTTGGCGGACCGCGCGCTCCGGGCGGGCTTCGCCCAGAGGATCTCCGCCTGTTCCCCGGCCGTCAGGACGCCCTCCGCGTGCCCCGCGAGGAACTCCGCGTCGGACAGCAGCCGCAGCACCAGCTTCGCCGGATCGACCGCCGGCCAGAGCGTCTTGACCGCGGCCTTCACCGCGGCGTTCCGCGCCACCGCGTCCTGCACCCGGTCGTCGGGCGCCTCGCCCGCCTCCTCCATCCGTACGAGCACCGCGTGCGCGATCCGCTGCGGCAGGGCCTCGCGGGCGGCGCCGTAACGGATGTCGCGGGCCAGGAGCTCCCGCACCATCTCCTCGATCTCGCACGCCGGCACCCGCCAGCGCCGCGAGCCGCGCACCACGACGACCGCCTCGTCCGGCATCGTCACCCCGGACCGCACCGCGCGCCGCAGCACCTCGGCCATGCGGGCGTCGCCCTTGAGGCGGGCCGCGGCGGGGGAGTCCTCGCCGCGCACCTCGACATGGGCGACCAGGTCGTCGACCGTGGCCTGTGCCACGTTCAACTCGCCCAGGGCGGGCAGTACTTGCTCGATGTAGTGGAGGAAGGACCGGTTCGGTCCGATGACGAGCGTGCCCGTACGGGCGAGCCGCTCGCGGTGGGCGTAGAGCAGGTACGCGACACGGTGCAGGCCGACGGCGGTCTTCCCGGTGCCCGGGGCGCCCTGGACGCACACCGTGCCGCCGATGCCGGCGCGGACGATCTCGTCCTGCTCCGGCTGGATCGTCGCGACGATGTCCCGCATCGGGCCGACGCGCGGCCGCTCGATCTCCGTCTGGAGGAGCCGGCTCGCCTGCTCCTCGCCGGCCGCGTCCGTGAGGTCCTCGTCCTCGTAGGCGGTCAACTCGCCGCCGGTGTAGCCGAAGCGGCGGCGCGTCCGCACGTCCATCGGCTCCTTCTTGGACGCCCGGTAGAACGGCTGCGAGACGGGTGCGCGCCAGTCGATGACCATGGGGTCGCCGTCGGCGTCGTGGACGTGCCGGCGGCCGATGTAGAAGCGCCCACCCGTCTCCCGGCCACCGCCCCTGCCAGAGGCGCTTCGCGCCGCCCCTCCTGATGCCCCGCCCTCCGCCTGCTCCGCGCCGGGCGCGTGCAGATAGTCCAGCCGGCCGAAGAACAGCGGGGTGTGCGCGAGGTCGGCGAGCGCGGTGATGCGGTCCTCGATCTGGCGCTCCAGGACGGCGGCGTTCACCCAGTTCGCGGTGACGTCCTTGATGTCCAGGGCCTCGACGTCGGCGCGCATGGCGCGCAGCGCGGCACGGGAGGAGGAGAGGTGGGCGCGCTCACGCGCGAGGGGGTCGTTCGGGACTTGCTGGGCGGGCACGGCGGAGCCTCCGGGCGAACGGCGGTTGCTGAAGGTGGTGCGTGGACCCGCCGGTTTCCGTCCGGTCGGTGGCGCTCCCGGCGCGCCGGGGCGCGCGGGAGGCGGCAAGGCGGACGATTGTAGCCACCACGGAAGAGGCCCGCGAATGGTTTTCCGTCCGGTGCGCCGGGCGTACCCCGGGGCGTCTCAGGGTCGCCCTCCCCCTTACGTAGGGGGCGGCATGGTCCTGTGGTCCCAGGGACGGGCGGCGGCTTTTACACCGGCAGGGCGATGTACGGCGAAGGCGCGGAAACCATCATGGAACACATGAACACCGCGTCCCTCACCCCCACCGCCCAGGGCGCCCACGCGGGCGCCACCGCCCTCCACGACGGCGCGGACCACCCCCGCCACGGCCTCGGCAACGCCCTCCGCGTGCTCAAGGTCTTCGCGGGCGCGGCCGTGAGCGTCGTCCTCCTCGGCGAGTACAGCGACAAGCGGGCCGTACGCACCGTCTGACCCGTACGGCTACGCGTCCTCGCCGGTCAGCAGCGCGTCCGCGTCCACGATCCGGTACGCGTACCCCTGCTCGGCCAGGAAGCGCTGGCGGTGCGCCGCGAAGTCCTGGTCGACCGTGTCGCGGGCGACCACCGAGTAGAAGCGGGCCTCGTGCCCGTCCGCCTTCGGGCGGAGCACCCGGCCGAGCCGCTGCGCCTCCTCCTGGCGGGAGCCGAACGTGCCGGACACCTGGATGGCGACCGTCGCCTCCGGCAGGTCGATCGAGAAGTTCGCGACCTTCGAGACGACGAGGACCGAGATCTCGCCCTGCCGGAAGGACTCGAAGAGCTTCTCCCGCTGCGCGTTCGTCGTCTCGCCCTTGATGACGGGCGCGTCCAGGTGCTCGCCGAGCTCGTCCAACTGGTCGATGTACTGGCCGATGACGAGCGTCTGCTCGCCCCGGTGCTTGCGCACCAGCGCCTCCGTGACCTTCCGCTTGGTGGCGGTCGTCGCGCAGTAGCGGTACTTCTCCTCGGTCTCCGCCGTCGCGTACGCCAGCCGCTCGTGGTCCGTGAGGTTCACCCGGACCTCGACGCAGTCGGCGGGCGCGATGTAGCCCTGCGCCTCGATCTCCTTCCACGGGGCGTCGAAGCGCTTCGGGCCGATCAGCGAGAAGACGTCCGACTCGCGGCCGTCCTCGCGCACGAGGGTGGCCGTCAGACCGAGGCGGCGGCGCGCCTGGAGGTCGGCGGTGAACTTGAAGACCGGCGCCGGCAGCAGGTGCACCTCGTCGTAGACGACCAGGCCCCAGTCCCGGGAGTCGAACAGCTCCAGGTGCGGGTAGATGCCCTTCCGCTTGGTCGTGAGGACCTGGTACGTGGCGATGGTGACCGGGCGGATCTCCTTCCGCGTCCCCGAGTACTCGCCGATCTCGTCCTCGGTCAGGGACGTCCGCTTCACCAGCTCGTGCTTCCACTGCCGCGCCGAGACGGTGTTGGTGACGAGGATCAGCGTGGTCGCCTTGGCCTGCGCCATCGCACCCGCGCCGACCAGCGTCTTGCCGGCGCCGCAGGGCAGCACGACGACGCCCGAGCCGCCGTGCCAGAAGCCCTCCACGGCCTGCCGCTGGTACGGGCGCAGCGTCCAGCCGTCCTCCTCCAGCTCGATCGGGTGCGCCTCGCCGTCGACGTAGCCCGCGAGGTCCTCGGCGGGCCAGCCCAGCTTGAGCAGCGTCTGCTTGATCTGCCCGCGCTCGGAGGGGTGCACGGCGACCGTGTCGGCGTCGATCCGGGCGCCGACCAGCGGCTGCACCTTCTTCGACCGGAGGATCTCCTCCAGCACCGGCCGGTCCGTGCTCTCCAGCACCAGCCCGTGCACGGGGTGCTTCATCAGCTTGAGGCGCCCGTAGCGGTCCATCGTCTCGGCGATGTCGACCAGCAGCGCGTGCGGCACGGGGTACCGGGAGTGGGTGACCAGCGCGTCGACGACCTGCTCGGCGTCGTGCCCGGCGGCCCGGGCGTTCCACAGGCCGAGCGGGGTCAGGCGGTACGTGTGGATGTGCTCCGGCGCCCGCTCCAGCTCCGCGAAGGGGGCGATGGCGCGGCGGCACGCGTCCGCCTGCTCGTGGTCCACCTCCAGAAGCAGCGTCTTGTCGCTCTGGACGATGAGAGGTCCGTTCACGCGCTGGGCCCTTTCCGCTAGCGGTCGGCCGGTACGGACGCCGGGGCGGCGCCGTAAGGCCAAACGTCCAGTGTGCCCCATGCGGGGGAAAGGCGGGGCGGGAGCCGTGCGGGCGCGGGCGGAACCGTGGTCGGGGGCGGGCCGGTCCGGCCGGGCCGCCCCCTGGGTGCGGGCGCCTAGAGGAGCGCGATCGTGGAGAACAGGACAGTAGCGATACGACGCACGGGTCTCCCCTGCTTTCTGTCGCCTTTCGGATGCGTTTCGTGACTGTTCGACCCGTGGCTGCCCACGGTGGGGCGAGGCACACCCGCCGTCCCCCGTGGGGGTGAGGGAAATCAGACGGAGTCGTCCACCAGTTCGGCCACGCCCGTGATCCGGTGCAGCGGATACGTGCGGATCTCGTCCGCCGTGTGGTCGTACGCCGTCACGAAACCGCCCTCCACCCGCACCGGTGCGATCACCCGCTGGCTCGCCGCGCCCTCCGCGTTCACATAGCCGATCCAGACGGCCGCGCCCGTCAGCACCGCGGCCTGGACCGTCGCCAGGGTGTCGGCGGACGTCGTGCGCGGCAGGCCGCCGGAGGCCTGGGCCGGGGCGGCCGTGGGCCTGCGTTCGGCCGTGGACGCCATGTCGCCCGCGCGGATCGCCCGCACCGCGGCGCCCAGCAGCGTCGGGTCGGGGACGGGCGGGCCCTCCGGCACCGGGGCGGGTGCCGTGCGCGGCGGGGTGCGGTGGGCGTCGGCGCGGGTGACCACGACGTCGCCCTCCGCCGACTCCGCCGCCGGCGCGTAGCCCATGGCCCGCAGGCCGTCGAGGAGGGCGTCGGGCGCGACCTGCGCCGCCAGCACCGTCGGCGCCAGGCGGCGCGGCCGCAGCGGGGCGGAGCGCCGGTCGGCGAGGATCTCCGCCAGCACGGCCTCGTCGTCGCAGCGCACGTACGAGGAGGCCGCGCCCACCCGCAGGTGGCCGTGGCGGCGGGCCACGTCGTCGATGAGGTACGAGAGCGGCTGCGGCACGGGCGTACGCGAGTGCTCCGTGAGGAACGACTTCAGGTCCGTCGCCGTCCGCCCCGCGTCCAGCGCGCGCCGCACGGACCCGGGCGTGAAGCGGTAGACCGTCGCGCCGCCCTTGGACTCGATGTCGGCCAGCACTCCCAGGGTCTGCGCGAGGGGCCGTCGCAGCGGGCCCGGGGCCACCGCCGTGAGGTCCGCCTGGAGCAGCACGTGGTCGAGCGGCTCGGGCAGGAGCGGCGCGAGCCGCGCCGCCGCCCGTGTGGCCGCGGCCCCCAGCTCGGCCTCGCCGGCCGGGCGCCACGGCGCCGGCGTGGTCTCCGCGCCGCCGCCGGCCTCGGTCCCGAGCAGGGCGCGGCCGTGGTCCGTGAGGGCGCCCCGGTTGGTGACGCCCAGCATCTCGGCCTCGGTCAGGGTCCAGAGCGCCAGGCGGGAGCGGAGGTCGTCATGGGACACGTGCGGCTGCGGTCCGGGAGCGGCCGCGGTGGGCGGCCGGGTGCCCGGTGCGGCGGCCTGCGCGGCCCCCGCCTGGCCGCCCGTCACCGTGCCGCGCGGCGGGCGCTCCCAGTGCAGCCGCCTCAGCAGCGTCTCCGGCGTGACCGACCCGCCCGCGGGCAGCGTCGCCAGCAGCGCCAGCACCCGGTGGCGCACCTCCGGCGCCGGCGCGCGGTCCAGGTCCGGGCCGAGCGCCGCGAGCGTACGGGCCTTGGCGTCCCGGCCGCCGACCGGGCCCGCCGTACGGGTCGACGCCAGCCACGCCGTCGCCAGGCGCGTCCACCGCTGCTCCGCCGGCAGCAGCAGCCAGTCGTCGTAGGCCGGCGTCGGGGCGTACCGCTCGTCGACCTCGCCGTCGGACGCCAGCAGCCCCGCCGCGTACGCCAGCTCGGTCCAGAAGGCCGCCGCCTGCTCCGTCGTGTCCAGCGCGGCCGCCGTCCGCTTCAGGTCGCGCACGCTCAGCCCGCCCGCCCGCAGCACCAGCGGGCCGCCCGTCTCCCAGCCCTTCAGCAGGTCCTCGACGGTCGTCAGCGCCGTGAACGCCTGCCCGGCCGCCGTCGCGTCCACCACCCGCGGGGAGTGCTCGGTGACCGGCGCCAGCTCCGGGGCCACCGGCTCCGGGTACCGGTGCGCGCGCCCGGCACGCAGGTGCAGCGCCACCTCGCGGGGCAGCAGCACGCTCCCCGGACCGGCCGACAGCAGCAGCCCGCGGTCCAGCAGCCAGCGCAGGTGCGCCGCCGGCTCGGCCGTCACCGTGCCGTACGGCGGCCCCCAGACCAGGCGCCCCAGCACCGCCGTCGCCTCCGCCGGGGCGGTGTCCAGCAGCTCCGACATCCGCGCCCGGTCCTCGAACAGCTCCGTCAGCGCCGCGACCGCCGTCACCGGGTCGTGCGTCGCGGGCAGCCCCGCCGCCGCGATGATCTGCTGCACCCGGCCCGGCGACATGCCCGCCGTCGCCTCGG
The DNA here is from genome assembly GCF_002192455.1 of Streptomyces albireticuli. Lineage (NCBI taxonomy): Bacteria > Bacillati > Actinomycetota > Actinomycetes > Kitasatosporales > Streptomycetaceae > Streptomyces > Streptomyces albireticuli. The sequence goes on along the minus strand of NZ_CP021744.1, from coordinate 3,289,624 downwards.
CCACGGACGGGCCCAGGCCCGTCGGGGAAGGGTGCGCCGGGCTCGGCGCCAGCAGCTCCCGCACCGTGCGCACCAGGCGCAGCCGGTCCTCGCCGCCCCAGACCAGCGCCTGGTCGCGCAGGGCCGCCACGGCGCGCGGCAGCTCGGCCGCGATCCTCGGGTCCTCGGGCGCGTCCCCGCCCATCAGGGCGTCCAGCGTGGCGTACGGGCACGGGTCCGGCGCCACGGCCAGGGCCTCCGCGACCTGGAGCGTGAACCGGTCCAGGCGCTCCAGCGCCCGTACGACGGAGGCGCGGGTGCCGGCCCGGGTCGCGAGCTGGGTGAGGTCGCCCGGGACGGGGTTGAGTAGATCGGGGCGGGCGCGCAGGAGGCCGGCGAGGGAGTCGTCGGGGCGGCCGCGGAGCTCTTCGGCGAGCGTCCGGGCGGAACCGGGGGAGGGGGCCGTGGCGGGTGCTCCTCCCGTGCGGGGTCCGCTCGTGTGCTTCTCCGGCCGCGACGTGGTCATTCTGCTTACGGTACCGGGTCGCTGCGCTGTACTGGGCTGTTGTCCGTGCGGCGCCGTCGCGGTGCTGTTCCTTGGTGATGCCGCTGCGCGGGGCGTTCACCTGTGCGGGGCCGGGCCTGCCCGGCCCCTCCCGTGGGTGGGTGGGGGGAGGAGGAAGTGGTGCGTTCCCGGGATGGGCGGGCGCCGCCCGGTAGCCCACGGGACCTGCCCGCCAGGCCGGTGAACGTCCGGGATTCCCTCCGTCGGCCCCGTGGCGAAGCGGTACCTTCGGGGCAGGAACGCGGCTGGTGGTCTGAGGGGTTTCGGTGGGGATCGAGAGCGATCAGCTTGTTTACGACTATCTGAGCCGGGTCGGCGACATCGCCCAGCGGCAGTCGCTCACCTCCGGCGACCGGATGCGGCTCGTCTCGCGGCTGCGTACGGAGATCGAACGCCGCCGCTCCTCCGAGGGCGCCGACACGCCGAACGCCGTGCAGCGTATTCTCGCCGACCTCGGCAGCCCGGACGAGGCCGTGGCCGGGGCCGGGGCCGCCGGGAGCGACAGCGGCAAGGTGCCCGCGCCGCGCCGGGAGGGCGAGGCCGCCCGCGCCGCGGCCCCCGCGCCGCAATACTTTCCCGCGGCGGACGGGACGGGGCCGGCCGCCGGTGCGCCGGACTGGTGGCGGGTCGAGCCCGGCCCGTTCCCGGGCGGCGCGTCCGCGCCGATGCACGGTTTCACCGGCGGCATCGAGGTCCCCGAGATACTGAAGCCGCCACCGCACGACGCCCCGCCGGGCGACCCGGGCGGGCGGGGTGAGGAGGACGAGGTGGCCGAGGAAGCCGAGGAGGACGGGCCGCGCCGGCTCAGTCTGCTGCGCCGCCCCGACGGCGCCCCCGTCCCGCCGCTGCTCCTGATCGTCGCCCTGTTGCTGCTCGTCGGCGCCGCGCTGGGCAACTGGATCGTGCTCGCCGTCGGCTGGGGCCTGGCCTACCTCACCCGCAAGCTCTCCCACACCGAGTCGCAGTGGGCGGTCGTGGTCCTGCCGGGCCTGACCGTCGCCGCCGGCGTGGTCTGGCTGTGGGGGCGCACCGAGGGCCGCTGGGGCGAGCCCGTCCCGTCGGGCGGGCTGGGCCCGGCCCTGGCCGACACCTGGCCCTGGGTCATCCGCGTCGCCGCCGTGGCCTCGGCCCTCTATGTGACGTGGCGGGCCCGGCGCCCCGGCTGACCGGGCATGCCGTACGGCCCGGCGGGCCTTTCCCCTGCCCGCCCCTTCCCGTAACCGGGCCTCAAGTTCCCCCGGCTACCGCTGGGAGGCGCCCCCGGACGGGCTGAGTCGTCGCCTGGAACCGGGCAGGAAAGCCGGCCTCGGACAGGGGCGAAGTCCAGCCCGGCTGACGTGGCACGGATGGCCGCCCCGCTGATCCGGCCCGCACGGGACGTGGCCGCGTGACGGCCGCGCGGCCGGTTGCGGCGCCGTACGGGATGACGAGCGCGCCGCCGGCCCCTCAGCCCCCGACGCTCTCCGCCCCCACCGGCTCCGCCGTCCCCTCCGGCATCGCCCACGGCATCCCCGGCACCACCAGCGGCCCGCCCGTCACCGGGTCCGGGACGACCACCGACTCCAGGCCGAAGACCTCGCGCACCAGCTCCGCCGTCACCACCTCCGACGGGGCGCCCTGCGCCACGATGCGGCCCGCCTTCATCGCGACCAGGTGGTCGGCGTAGCGCGCCGCCTGGTTGAGGTCGTGCAGGACGGCCACGACCGTCCGGCCGCGCTCGTGGTTGAGGCGGCGGCACAGGTCCAGGACCTCCACCTGGTGGGATATGTCCAGGTATGTGGTCGGCTCGTCCAGGAGCAGCAGGTCCGTCTCCTGCGCCAGGGCCATCGCGATCCACACGCGCTGCCGCTGGCCGCCCGAGAGCTCGTCCACGGCCCGCTCGGCGAGGGCCGCCGTGTCCGTGCGCTCCATCGCGTCCGTGACGGCGCGCTCGTCCTCGTCCGACCACTGCTGCCACCAGCGCTGGTGCGGCTGCCGGCCGCGGGCGACCAGGTCCGCGACGGTGATGGCCTCGGGCGCGACGGGCGTCTGCGGCAGCAGGCCCAGCGAGCGGGCGATGTCCCGGGTGGGGATGCGGGCCAGCTCGTTGCCGTCCAGGAACACCGCGCCGCGCTGCGGCTTCAGGAGCCGGCCGAGGGCCCGCAGCAGCGTCGACTTGCCGCACGCGTTGGGGCCGACGACGACCGTGACCTTCCCGTCGGGGATGTCCACGTCGAGGCCGTCCACGACCACGCGCTCCTCGTAGGCGAGCGTCAGGTCGCGGGCGGTGAGCCGGGGGTTCGTCCGCTCGGTCACGCTCTTCCTCCGGTACGGCCCCTGATGATGAGCCAGATGAGATACGGGGCGCCGACGGCGGCGGTGAGCACGCCGACGGGGAGTTCGGTGGGTTCGAACAGCTTGCGGCCCAGCAGGTCCGCGAGGACGACGACGAGCGCGCCCGTCAGGGCCGAGCACAGCAGCGGGATCTGCGCGGTGCGGGTCACCCGGCGGGCCAGCTGGGGCGCGAGCAGCGCCACGAAGTCGACCGGGCCGGCCGCGCCCGTGGCGACGGAGGCCAGCAGCACGCCGAGCAGCGCGAGCCCGAGCCGGGCCCGGTTCAGCCGCACGCCGAGCGCCGTCGCCGTGTCGTCGTCCATGGACACCGTGCGCTGCGCCCGCGCCGCCCAGCCGATGAAGGGCAGCAGGGCGAGCAGCGTCCAGGCCAGCGGGGTCGCCTCGGCCCAGCCGCGGCCGTTGAGCGAGCCGGTCATCCACACCTGGGCCTGCTGGGCGACCAGGTAGTCGCCCTTGGTCATGAACAGGTGGGAGAGGGAGCGCAGCGCGACGGCGAAGCCGATGCCGATGAGGACGAAGCGGGTCGCGTGCAGGCCGCCGCGCCAGGCGAAGGCGTAGACGAGGACGGCCGCGAGGAGCCCGCCGAGGACGGACACGTAGGGGAGGACGGCGTACGAGGTGACGCCGAAGGTCAGCGCGCCGACCGTCAGGGCGCTCGCGCCCTGGCTCACACCGATGATGTCGGGGCTGGCCAGCGGGTTGCGGGCGACGGTCTGGATCAGCGCGCCGGCCACCCCGAACGCGGCGCCCACCAGCAGCCCCACCGTCATCCGGGGCAGCCGCAGGGTCCCGACGACCAGCTCGGCGTCGGTGGGCTGTCCGAACACGGCCTTCAGGGCCTCGCCGGGCGCGACGAACGACTTGCCGACGCACAGGTACGCCAGGCAGGCGGCCGCGAGCAGGAGGGTCAGGACGAGCGCCGTGGCGGTGGCCCGCCGGTGCACGAGGAAGGAGCCGCGTCCGGCCCGGACGAGGGCGTAGCCGGCGGGGCGGACGCCCGGCCGGGAGCTCAGGGTGGTGCTCACGCGGCCACCGCCTTGCGGCGGCGGACCAGGGCGATGAGGAAGGGGACGCCGATCAGGGCCGTCATCACCCCGGACGGCACCTCGCCCGGCGGGAAGATCACCCGGCCCGCGGTGTCGGCGAGCAGCAGGACGACCGGGCCGAGGAGCGCCGTCATCGGCAGCAGCCAGCGGTGGTCGCCGCCGATCAGGGCGCGGGCGATGTGCGGCACGGCGAGGCCGATGAAGGCGATCGGGCCCGCGGCGGCGACGCCGATGCCGGTGAGGACGGTGGCGCCGAGGCCGCCGACGATCCGTACGGCCGCGATGTTCTGCCCGAGGCCCTTGGCGACGTCCTCGCCGAGCGCCAGCGCGTCCAGACCGCGTGCCACGGACGCCACCATCACGGCGCCGACCAGCAGGAACGGCCAGATCTGGGCGGCGAGGACGTGCTCGCCGCCGGACAGCGAGCCGACCTGCCAGAAGCGGAACCGGTCCAGGACCGCGGCATGGGTGGCGAGGACGGCGTGCACGACGGCGACGATCAGCGCGTTGACCGCGGCACCGGCCAGCGCCAGCTTCACCGGCGAGGCGCCGCCCCGGCCGCGCGAGGCGATCGCGTAGACGGCGACGGACGCCAGCGCGGCGCCCGCGAACGCCCACCACACGAAGCCCGTCAGGGTCTGCACCCCGGCCAGTGTGATCGCCGCGACGACGCCCAGCGAGGCACCCTGGCTGATGCCGAGGATGCCGGGGTCGCCGATGGGGTTGCGGGTGAGGCCCTGGAGGACCGTGCCGGCCAGGCCGAGGGCGGCGCCGACCATCAGGCCGATGAGGGTGCGCGGCAGCCGCATGTCACGCACGACCAGGGCGTCCCGGCTCTGATCGTCATGCAGGAGGGCGTCGAGCACCTGGCCGGGGGCGACCGGCCGGGCCCCTACCGCGAGGCTGAGGACCACCGCGACCAGCAGGGCGACGGCCGCGGCCACCGTCCAGCCGATGCGGCGCCGGACCAGAGGCGATCCGGGTGTGCTGATCGGGACGGCGGCTGACATCGCTTCCACTTCGGGCTGTGCGGGGGTGGGTCACGGAGCTCGGGGGTGAGGTGGGGCTCAGTCTACGGGCGGGCCCTCACGGCAGAATGTGGGCATGACCCCGCTCGCGCGCGCACCCCGGTTCACGGTCGGCTTCGATCTCGATCTGACCCTGATCGATTCCGTTCCCGGCATCAGGGCCTCCTACGAGTCGCTCGTCGCCACCACCGGGACGTACATCGACGTCGACCTGGTGTGCGCCCGGCTGGGCCCGCCGCTGGAGCAGGAGCTGGCCAACTGGTTCCCCGCGGACGGCGTCGCCGAGGCCATGGAGCTCTACCGCTCGGTCTACCCCACGCTCGGCATCCACACCTCGCCCGCCATGCGGGGCGCGCGGGAGGCCCTCGCGGCGGTGCGGGAGCTCGGCGGGCGCTCCGTCGTCGTCACCGCGAAGTACGAGCGCAACGCCCGGCTCCACCTGGACCACCTCGGCCTCGACGCCGACGCGCTCGTGGGCGACCTGTGGGCGGAGGGCAAGGCGGTGGCGCTGCGCGAGCACGACGCGACCGTCTACGTCGGGGACCACACGGGGGACGTGCGCGGCGCGCGTAAGGCGGGTGCGCTGTCGGTAGCGGTGGCCACCGGGCCGTGCGACGCGGACGAACTGCGCGCGGCCGGCGCGGACGTGGTCCTCGACGACCTCACGGCCTTCCCCGGCTGGCTGCGCGGCTACCGCGCGGAGACGGTCGGCGCGGTCACCGACTCCCTGGCCTGACGGCGCTGCGCGGCGATCGACCGCAGCACCCCGGCACCCGCGATCAGGAAACCCGCCCCCATCAGCATGCAGACGAAGTACGCTGCGGACGGCAGCGGATCGGCGCCCAGGAACAGCGGGGCGACCGTCGCCAGGGTGGCCACCGCGCCGACGAGGAAGACGATGGCGCCGATGCGTACCAGGAGATCCCCGTCGTGGGGAGTTTCGCTACTCACCTGACCAGGGTAGATCCCAAGGCGTCGGCGTGAAGGCCCCATCGCCGCACGGACGAGGACGTCTTGTCAGCGGGCCCGGGACCATTAGCCTTGGGGGGAGCGGGTCTTGCGACCCGCTGTAGTGCTATCAAGAGCTGTTTTTCCGTTGATTGCAGACGTTTTCCGTATTTCCGACGAGACACGAGGACGAGGACAGACGTGCCTACCGGCAAGGTCAAGTGGTTCAACAGTGAGAAGGGCTTCGGCTTTCTCTCCCGCGACGACGGCGGAGACGTCTTCGTGCACTCCTCGGTGCTCCCGGACGGGGTCGACGCCCTCAAGCCCGGCCAGCGCGTCGAGTTCGGCGTCGTGGCCGGCCAGCGCGGGGACCAGGCACTGACGGTGACGCTGCTCGAACCCGCCCCGTCGGTCGCCGCGGCCCAGCGCCGCAAGCCCGACGAGCTGGCGTCGATCGTCCAGGACCTCACCACGCTCCTGGAGAACGTCACCCAGCAGCTGGAGCGCGGCCGCTACCCCGACAAGGCCCACGGCTCCAAGATCGCCGGCATGCTCCGCGCGGTCGCCGACCAGCTCGACGTCTGACGGGTCAGGGACCCGACGTCCGACGGCTCAGGGAAAAGCGAGCGCGTCCGGGCCGAGGGGCGGTACGAGCCCTTCGGCCGCGGCGCGGGTGAGCAGCCCGCGCACCGCCGCGTAGCCGGCCTCGCCGAGGCCGGCCGTGAATTCGTTGACGTACAGCCCGATGTGCTGGTCCGCCACCGCCGGGTCCATCTCCTGCGCGTGCTCCAGCACGTACGACCGCGAGGCCTGCGGATCGTCCCAGGCCATCCGCACGGACGTGCGGGCCGCCTCCGCCAGCTCCCGCAGCCGCTCCGCGCCCAGCGAGCGCTTCGCGATGATCGCGCCCAGCGGGATCGGCAGCCCGGTGGTGGACTCCCAGTGCTGCCCCATGTCGGCCAGGCAGTGCAGGCCGTAGTTCTGATACGTGAAACGGGCCTCGTGGATCACCAGACCGGCGTCCACCTTGCCGTCCCGGACCGCCGGCATGATCTCGTGGAACGGCAGGACGACCACCTCGCCGACCCCGCCCGGCACCTCGGCCGCCGCCCACAGCCGGAAGAGGAGGTACGCCGTCGAGCGCTCGCTCGGCACGGCCACCGTCCTCCCCGCCAGCTCCGCCGGGTCACCCGCCTCGCGGGTCAGCACCAGCGGGCCGCAGCCCCGGCCCAGCGCGCCACCGCACGGCAGCAGCGCGTACTCCTCCAGCACCCAGGGCAGCACCGCGTACGACACCTTGAGCACGTCGAACTCGCCGCGCTCGGCCATCCCGTTGGTGACGTCGATGTCCGCGAAGGTCACGTCGAGGGCGGGCGCGCCCGGGACCCGGCCGTGCGCCCACGCCTCGAAGACGAAGGTGTCGTTCGGGCACGGCGAATACGCGATGCGCAGCGGCTCGCTCATGTTCCGGCCTCGGCTTTCTCCGCGGCGTACGCGGCGAGTGCGGGGGAGACGGCGCGGAAGGCGCCGGTGAGCGCGGTGAGCGCGTCGCCGATCCGCCAGGCGGCGCGGTCGCGGGGGCCGACGGGGTTGGAGACGGCGCGCAGCTCCAGGGCGGGCACCCCGTGCGCCGCGGCGGCCTCGGCCACCCCGAAGCCCTCCATGGCCTCGGCCAGCGCGTCCGGGTGCGCGGCGGCGAGCTCGGCCGCGCGCGCGGCGGAACCGGTCACGGTCGACACGGTCAGCACCGTGCCCCGCCGCGCGCCGGTGGCCTCGGCCACGGCCCGCACCAGCGGCTCCGGCGGCCGGTGCGCCACCGTCCCGAAGCCCAGGCCGGTGACCGGGACGAAGCCCTCGGGCGTCTCGGCGCCCAGATCCGCCACGACGATCGCGTCGGACACCACGAGGGAGCCCACCGGGGCGCCCTCGACGCCACGGCCGGCGCCCACGAAGCCACCGCCGATGCCCGCCGAGACCACCAGGTCGTACGGGCTGCCGGCGAGCTCGGCCGCCACCAGCGCGGTCGCCGCGCCCGCGGCCGCCGCGGCGGGCCCGACACCGGCCGCCAGCACGTCCACGACCGGCGGGAACGCCTCCGGCGCGGCCGGGACGGGGCGGAGCAGCGCGAAGCCCGGCAGGGGGATCTCCAGCGGCTCCGCGGCGCTGTCGCCGTAGGCGTCGCCGGCCGCGCCGCGCACGACGGCGTCGCGCTCGGCGGCTACGGCGGTGACGACGAGTACGCGCATCAGCGGGGCGTCCTTACGGCAGGCGGGACGGTCAGCCCTTGTCCAGCTCAAGCTTGAAGTTCCACACGCCGTCCTTGGTGAGGACGGTGAGGATGGTGGAGTCGTCGACGCGCTGAGCCTGCTGGTTCACGAACAGGGTGTCGCCGTTGAGCGTGGTGTAGGTCTGCTTCAGCTGGTTGGTCCGCTGGACCGGGCCCATGGGACCGCTGGTCAGCGCGACCCAGCCCTTGTCGGCGATGTCGGGCTCGACGCCGAGGCGGACCTTGTCGCCGTGCTTGACCTTGATGGTCTTCGGCGTCTTGTCCTTGACGCAATCGTTGATCGCCTTCTCGTCGAGGTCCTTGCCCTCGTCGTAGCAGGCGGCCTCGGCCGTCACCGTGGTGGAGCCGACGGTCACCGTCGCCAGAGGCGTCGGCTTGTCGCAGGCGGAGAGAGCCAGGAGCCCGAAGGTCACGGCCCCGGCGGCGGCAGCGGCACGGCGGCGCTTGCCCCGAAAAAACGCAGCGGTCATGCGGGCAGGCTATCGGGCCCCTCCGCTCAGGCCACGCGCGGGTGCGGCGAGCCGCGCCGGGCCGCCGTCAGCAGCCCCCGTACGGCAGTGGCCACGCCCAGCGCGAGCACCCCGGCGGCGACCGCCATCCCCAGCACTCCGTGGAGCGGGAGCAGGATCCCGATCGCCCCGCCGACCACCCAGGACATCTGGAGCAATGTCTCCGAACGGGCGAACGCGGACGTCCGGACCTCCTCCGGCACGTCCCGCTGGATCAGCGAGTCCAGCGACTGTTTGCTCAGGGCCTGGGCGATGCCGGCCGTGGCCGCGACGACGACCAGCATGAACGCGCTGAACAGCGCCGCGCTGAGCACCGCGACCCCCATCGTCACCGTCAGCACCAGCGCGATCGTCTTCTCCGGCCCGCGCGAGCGCAGCAGCGCCCCGATCGCCGTGCCCAGGGCGTTCCCGCCGCCCGCCGCCACCGCGACCACGCCCAGCGAGAAGGCCGGGCCCATCCCGCCGAGCGGGTGCACGCGCAGCAGGAACGCCAGGAAGAAGGTGAGGAAGCCCGACAGGACGCGGATCGCGCTGTTCGCCTGGAGCGCGTGCAGCACCGAGCTGCCCACGGTGCGCAGGCCGGGCCGGGGCTGCCGCTCCTTGCGGCCCTTGCGGTCCTTCCTGCCCTCCCGGTCCCGGCGGGGCCGCCACCTGCCCTCCGGGGCGCGCAGGTGGTGCTGCCGGGGCTCGCCCGAGACCAGCCGGGCCCGCGCCTCGCCCTTCGCCGAGTCCACCTTGTGCGGCAGCGAGAAGGAGAGGACCGTCCCCAGGACGAACACGACGAATGCCCCGTACAGCGGGTATTCCGGTCCGAAATGGTGCAGCCCCGCGCCCAGCGGGGCCGCCAGCCCCGTGGCGGCCAGGCCGCCGAGCGTCACCCGGCTGTTCGCCTTCACCAGGGAGATCCGGGGCGGCAGCAGCCGCGGCACCACCGCCGACCGCACCACGCCGTACGCCTTCGACGCGACCAGCACGCCCAGCGCCGCCGGATACAGCTCCAGACCGCCCGTCGCCACCGCGCCCGACATCGTCAGCGCCAGCAGCGCCCGGGTCAGCATCGAGCCCGCCATCGCCGCCCGGCGGCCGTGCGGCAGCCGGTCCAGCAGCGGCCCGATCACCGGTGCCAGCAGCGCGAAGGGCGCCATCGTCACCGCCAGGTACAGCGCCACCCGGCCGCGCGCCTGGTCCGTCGGCACGGAGAAGAACACGGTGGACGCCAGTGCGACCGTGATCATCATGTCGCCCGCGGAATTCACCGCGTGCAGCTCGATGAGCTTGCCCAGCCCGGACTCGCCCGCGCCGTGCGCGTGCGTGGCCTTGCGGACGCCCCGCGCCACCCACGCGAAAGGGCTGCGCAGGACGCGGCCGGCGCCCCGGGCCGTACGGCGGAGCGGACCGCCTTCGGCTGACCGGATGGCTCCCACCACGCCATACTGCCCCAACTGGCATCGCGGAGGGCACTTTCGGCGCATCCACGGGAGCCACGGGTCACCCGCCGGGCCGCCCGCCACGCCCGCGCCGCACCGCCGGCACGCCCTCGCCATGTCATATGGCCGGGGGGCTCGCCGAAGCCCGGGTATCCCCCGGGTGTCCTCGCGGGGTAGCGTGCGTAGCGCGCCACCGGTGGTCGTTCTTGGCCGCGCTCCGAGTCTCGATCCCGCAGAATGGGAGTGACTAGGTGCGCCCGAGGCCGTTCGGGCGCGGACGTCGACGCGGTCCTCCGGTCCGCTCCGTCCGCCGACCCGGCCGTTCGGCTGGCGCACTCGTGAGACGGCGTGGAAGAGAGAATCGATTCTTGTGAGTGCTGCGATGCGAAGCCGTACCCCGGACCGCCTGTGCGCCGAGGCGGTCGAACTCGCCCGGGCGGCGGCCGAGGAGGCCGCGCTGCCGGGCATGGTCGGCGACCACGTGGAGGTCGCCGCCGACGGGGACCGCGTCGTCACCCACTACTTCGCCTGCCTCGACCCCGGCTACCGCGGCTGGCGCTGGGCCGTCACCGTCGCCCGCGCCTCCCGCGCCAAGAACGTCACCCTCGACGAGACGGTCCTGCTGCCCGGCACCGACGCCCTGCTGGCCCCCGAGTGGGTGCCCTGGAGCGAGCGGCTGCGCCCCGGCGACATGGGCCCCGGCGACCTGCTGCCCACCGAGGCCGACGACCTGCGCCTGGAGCCCGGCTGGACGGGTGAGGACACCCCGCCGCCGAACTCCGCCCTCGCCGAGGAGATGGACCGGCTGGCCGAGGCCGAGGACGCCGACGTCACCGTCGGCTCGCCGGCCACCCAGGCCGCCCCGCCCGCCCGCGGCTCGATCGCGGCCGTCGCGGAGGAGCTCGGCATGCGCCGCGCCCGGGTCCTCTCGCGCTACGGCCTCTACACCGCCGCCGACCGCTGGGACGAGTCGCACGGCGCGAAGACCCCGATGGCCCAGGCCGCCCCGGCGTCCTGCGTCAGCTGCGGCTTCCTCGTCCGCATCGGCGGCTCCCTGGGCCAGGCCTTCGGCGTCTGCGCCAACGAATTCGGCCCCGCGGACGGCCACGTCGTCTCCCTGGCGTACGGCTGCGGCGGCCACTCCGAGGCCGCGGTCATGCCGAAGCCGCCGCGGCCGTCGGAGCCGGTCATCGACGAGACGCGGGTGGACCCGCTGCCGCTGCGGCCGTCCTCGGCGGGGTCCGTGCCGGTGGAGGCGGACGGGGTGGGAGCGGAGCTCGGGCACTCCTGAGGGGTGCGTGGGCCTGCGGCGGGCTTTTTCCCCTACCCGCCCCTTCCCGATACCGGGGCTCGGCCCCGGACCCCGGTCCTCAATCGCCGGACGGGCTGATTTCAGCCCGTCCGGCGATTGAGGACATTCGGGAAGGGGCGGGTAGGGGAAAAGCCCCGCGCAGCGGCACACCCGCCCGCCCACACCCCACCCGCACCCGCACTGTCACTCCCGCCGTGGACAATCGGACCGAGATCCCCCGGCGACAGGAGACAACCACGTGAGCGGCGCCGACCCCTTCCGTACGGAACCACTGCGGCACGCCGTGCTCCAGGCCTGGGCGGCCAGCCCCACCCGCTTCCGGGAGGACGCCAACGCCGAGGAGGACCTCGCCCTCGGCGGCTACCGCGACCGCCTCGTCGTCGAGCTCGCCCAGAACGCGGCGGACGCGGCGTCCCGCGCGGGCGTCCCCGGCCGGCTCCGCCTGACGCTCCACCACCCCACTCCGGACGGCCCGCCCGTACTGGCCGCCGCCAACACCGGCGCACCCCTCGACGCCGCCGGCGTCGAGTCCCTGGCCACCCTGCGCGCCTCCGCGAAGCGGGAGGACGACGGCGCGGGCGGTAACGTCGGCCGCTTCGGCGTCGGCTTCTCCGCCGTGCTCGCGGTCAGCGACGAACCCGCGGTCCTCAGCCGCGCGGGCGGCGTCCGCTGGTCCCTGGCCGAGGCCCGGGAGCTCACGGTCGCCGCGGCCGTCGCCTCGCCGGGGCTCGGCGAGGAGCTCCGCCGCCGCGCCGGCCACGTTCCGCTGCTGCGGCTGCCGCTGCCCGCCGAGGGCACCGCCCCGGAGGGGTACGACACGGTCGTCGTCCTCCCGCTGCGCGACGGCGCCGCCGAGGACCTGACCGCCCGTCTGCTCGCCGGGATCGACGACGCGTTGCTGCTGGCCCTGCCGGGTCTCGCCGAGGTCGTCGTCGAGACCCCGGACGGCACGGTGCGGACCCTGACGCGCCGCCAGGAGGGCCCGTACGTCCTCGTCGACGACAGCGCGCGCCCCGGCCCGGCCGGCGGCCCCACCACCGCCCGCTGGCGCGTCACCCGCGCCGGCGGCCCCCTGGACGCCGCGCTGCTCGCCGACCGCCCGGTCGAGGAGCGGCTGCGCCCGGCCTGGTCGCTGACCTGGGCCGTGCCGGTGGGCGAGGACGGCGCGCCCGTACACCCGGCGACCGCGCCCGTGCTGCACGCCCCGACCCCCACGGACGAACCCCTGGGCCTCCCCGCCCTCCTCATCGCCACCTTCCCGCTCGAACCCACCCGCCGCCACACCGCTCCCGGCCCGCTCACGGACTTCCTCACCGAGCGCGCCGCCGAGTCGTACGCCACGCTGCTGCGCGACTGGCACCCCGTCTCCACCGGAGTCCTCGACCTCGTGCCGCAGCCGCTGGCACGCGGCGCGGTGGACGCCGAGCTGCGCCGCCAGGTGCTGGAGCGGCTGCCGCGTGTGGCGTTCCTGCCGAGCGCGGCGACGGCGTACGACGCCGGACGGGGCCAGGGCGCGGACGGGCCGGCGGCCGGGAACGGCCGTGACGCCGGACCGGGTCTTGGCGCGGACGGGCCGGCGGCCGGGTACGGGGACGATCCGTACGCGGCGGGCTTCCCGGGTCGTGACGCCGCGTCCTTCGGTGGCGGGAGCGCGTCGCGTTCCGTACGGTCCGAGGCGGCCGGCGCCGGACGGGACCTCGGCCTCGACGGACCCGCGGCCGGGCCCCTGGACACCCCGTACGCCGCACGCCCGGCGGCCGTCGGCGACGCCGCCTGGGACGACCCCTTCGCCCCCGCCGGCCCCGGCGAGCCCTACGCCCTGCGCCCCCTGGAGGCGGAGCTCGTCGAGGGCGCCGGTGCCGGCACCGTCGCCGTCCTCGCCGAACTGTTCCCCAGCCTCCTGCCCGCCGGGCTCGAACGCCGCGCCGAGCTCCGCGCGCTCGGCGTCGCCCGCGTGCCGCTCGGCGAGGTCGTCGACCGCCTCGCCGGTGTCACCCGCGAGGCGGCCTGGTGGCGGCGGCTCTACGACAGCCTCGCCGGCGTCGACCCCGACCGGCTCACCGGACTGCCCGTCCCGCTCGCCGACGGCCGTACCGCCGTCGGCCCCCGGCAGGTCCTGCTCCCGCTGCCCGACGCCGGTGACGCCGAGCGCCTGACCCGCCTCGGGCTGAAGGTCGCGCACCCCGACGCCGCCCACCCGCTCCTGGAGAAGCTCGGCGCCACCCCCGCCGTGCCCCGCGCCATCCTGACGACACCTCAGGTGCGGGCCGCCGTCGCCGCGTCCCTCGACGCGGACGAGATCTGGGACGAGGACGCGCTCGACGCCGACGCCCTCGCCGACGTCGTCCTCACGCTCGTCCGCGACGCGGACCTCGCCCCCGGCGACGAGCCCTGGCTCGGGGCGCTCGCCCTCCCCGACGAGGACGGCGAGCTCGCCCCGGCCGGTGAACTCGTCCTGCCCGGCAGCCCGTTCGCCCGGGTCGTCCGGCCCGGCGAGCTCGCCGCCTGCGACGCCGCGCTCGCCGAGCGCTGGGGCGAGCAGCCGCTGACCGCCGTCGGCGTGCTGGCCACCTTCGCCCTCGTCCGCGCCACGGACGTCGTCCTCGACCCGGACGAGCTGGAGCCCCGCGACGGCGACTACGCCGAGCCCGACGACGCCGGCCTCCTCGACGCCGTCGACGTGTGGTGCGAGGACGTCCTCGACGGGCTGCCCGAGACGCCCGTGCCGCCCGTCGCCACCGAGATCGTGGCCGTACGCGACCTCGACCTGGTCGACGACGACGCGTGGCCCGAGGCCCTCGCCATGCTGGCCCGGCCGCCGCTGCGCGACGCGCTGACCGCGCCCGTCCGCGTCCTGCTCCCGGACGGCACGACGGAGTCCGTGCGTCCGTACACCGCGTGGTGGCTGCGCGGCCACCCCGTCCTCGACGGCCGCCGCCCCGCCGGGCTGCGCGTCGCGGGCGGCGACCCGCTGCTGGCCGGGCTGTACGAGGCGGCGGACGCGGCCGGGCTCGCCGACGACCAGGTGCTGCGGGCGCTGGGCGTGCGCACCTCCGTCGCCGCCCTGCTGGACGAGCCGGGCGGCGCCGCGGAGCTCCTCTCCCGGCTCGCCGACCCGCGTCTCCCGGTGGGCGAGGCCCAGCTGCACGCCCTGTACGGGGCGCTGGCCGCCCTCGACCCGGACGAGGTGACCCTCCCGGACGAGCTGCGCGCCGTCGTCGACGGCGAGACGCGCGTCGTGGACGCGGCCGACGCGCTGGTCGCCGACGCCCCCGACCTGCTGCCGCTGGCCGCCGGCCACCCCCTGCTCCCGGTGGCCCCCGCACGGGCCGCGGACCTCGCGGAGCTGCTCCAGGTGCGCCGGGTCGGCGACGTCTTCGCCGTGCGGGTGCCCATGGGTGACGGCGACGTCCGCGAGGTCCCGGAGGCGGTGCGCGTCCTCCTGCCCGGCGCCCCCGCGACGTACGTCGAGCACGAGGAACTGGTCGTCGGCGGCGTCGAGCTCGACTGGCGCCACGGTGCGGACGGCGTCCTGCACGCGACGACCCTGGAGGGCGTGGCGGCGGGGCTGGCGTGGGCGGCGGGGGCGTGGTCGCGGCGGTTCGAGGCGGCGGCGCTGCTGGAGGATTCGGGGCGGGCGGGGGAGCTGGCTCGGGCACGGTGGTTCGACTAGGGGTGGGGCGGGCGGGTGCGGGGTGGGTGGGTGCCGCTGCGCGGGGCCTTTCCCCTACCCGCCCCTTCCCGTAACCGGGGGCTTCGCCCCCGGGCCCCCCTTTCCGCGCTCCGCGCGGTGTCCTCAAGCGCCGGACGGGCTGAAATCAGCCCGAGGACCGGGGTCCGGGGCGGAGCCCCGGTATCGGGAAGGGGCGGGGCTGGGGAAAGAGCCCCGCGCAGCGGCCCGCACCCCCACCATCCCCGCCGTCCCCCCACCCCCACCGCCTACCCTGGAAACGCAGCACCCAGGAGGCCCCCATGACCAGAAAAGTCGCCGACTGCCGCCGATTCCCCAGCGAAACCAACTGCACCCTCACCATCACCGGTGAAGAGGACGAAGTCCTCCAGGCCGCCACCGAGCACGCCGTCTCCGTCCACAAGCACCAGGACAGCCCCGAGCTCCGCGAGCAGCTCCGCGAGTTCCTGGAGGACGAGAAGGCCCTCGCCTGAGAGACGAGCCTGAGGGACAAGAAGGGGCGGGGACGACCCCGGCTACGCCGGGAACCTCCGCCCCACCCACCGCCAGGCCCCCTCCAGCACCACCGCCGCAACCGCCGCGATCCCCACCGCCGCCCACGGCATCGTCGTCCCCACCAGCTTCAGCGCGAAGAACCGCTGGAGCCACGGCGTGCCCAGCACCACCAGGAACCCCAGGCCCATCGCCCCGACCAGGACGACGCGCCACCATGTGTACGGGCGGGCGATGATCGCGAGGACCCACATGGAGATCAGGAACAGGGTCAGCGTGGCCGCGCTGGTCTCCGCGTCGAGGGCGCCGGACCCCGCGTAGTGGTGCCGGGCCAGCAGGTACGCCGCGAAGGTGGCCAGGCCCGCGATCACCCCGGCGGGCACGGAGTAGCGCATCACGCGGCGTACGAAGTGTGGTTTGGCGCGCTCCTTGTTCGGGCCAGGGCGAGGAAGAACGCCGGGACGCCGATGGTGAGCGTGGACAGCAGCGTCAGGTGGCGGGGCAGGAACGGGTACGGCACCCGGGTGCAGACGACGAGGATCGCCAGCAGCACGGAGTAGACCGTCTTGGTGAGGAAGAGCGTGGCGACACGCGTGATGTTGCCGATGACCCGGCGTCCCTCGGCGACCACCGAGGGCAGCGTGGCGAAGCTGTTGTTGAGCAGGACGATCTGGGCGACGGCCCGGGTCGCCTCGGAGCCGGAGCCCATGGAGACGCCGATGTCCGCGTCCTTGAGGGCGAGGACGTCGTTGACGCCGTCGCCGGTCATCGCGACGGTGCGGCCGCGCGACTGGAGGGCCGCGACCATGTCCCGCTTCTGCTGCGGGGTGACGCGCCCGAACACCGCGCCGCGGTCCAGCACGTCGGCCATGCCGTCCCGCTCGGCGGGCAGCCGGCGCGCGTCCACGGGGGCGTCCGCTCCGGGCAGGCCCAGCTTGGCGGCGACGGCGCCGACGGAGACGGCGTTGTCACCGGAGATCACCTTCGCGGAGACGTTCTGCTCCGCGAAGTAGCGCAGCGTGTCCGCGGCGTCGGAGCGCAGCCGCTGCTCCAGGACGACCAGCGCGGTGGGCCGGACGGCCTCGGTGACGCGCGGGTCGTCGAGCTCGCGCTCGGCGCGGGCGAGGAGCAGGACGCGCATCCCCTGGGCGTTGAGCTCCTCGACGGCGGTCAGGGCGCCGTCGCCGGCCGGCAGCAGCACGTCGGGCGCGCCGAGCAGCCAGTTGCTGCTCTCCGCGTCGGGGCTGTTGAGGGCGGCGCCGCTGTACTTGCGGGCGGAGGAGAAGGGCAGGGACTCGGTGCAGCGCCAGCCGGAGCCGTCGGGGTAGGCGTCGATGATGGCCTGGAGGCTGGCGTTGGGGCGCGGGTCGGAGTCGCCGAGGGCGCCGAGCACCTGGCGTACGTACGCCTCGTCGGCGCCGGTGTCCGGCAGGATCCGCAGCTCGGTGACGTCCATGCCGCCCTCGGTGAGGGTGCCGGTCTTGTCGAGGCAGACGGTGTCGACGCGGGCCAGGCCCTCGATCGCGGGCAGCTCCTGGACCAGGCACTGTTTGCGGCCGAGGCGGATGACGCCGATGGCGAAGGCCACGGAGGTCAGCAGCACCAGGCCCTCGGGGACCATCGGCACGATCCCGGCGACCATCCGCCGGACGGCCTCCCGCCAGTCGTCCCGCTCCACGACCAGCTGGCTGATGATCAGGCCGACGGCGGTGGGGATCATCATCCACGTCACGTACTTGAGGATCTGGCTGATGCCGGTGCGCAGCTCGGAGTGGACGAGGGTGAAGCGGGAGGCCTCCTCGGCGAGCTGGGCGGCGTACGCCTCGCGGCCGACCTTGGTGGCGGTGAAGGCGCCGCCGCCGGCGACGACGAAGGAGCCGGACATCACCTTGTCGCCGGGCCGCTTGAGCACGGGGTCGGCCTCGCCGGTGAGCAGCGACTCGTCGATCTCCAGGCCGTCGGCCTCCAGGACCTCGCCGTCGACGACGCACTTGTCGCCGGGGCCGAGCTCGATGAGGTCGCCGAGGACGATCTCGGCGGTGGCGACGGCGACGGGGGTGCCGTCGCGGCGCACGGTGGGTTTCGCCTCGCCGATGACGGCGAGGGAGTCGAGGGTCTTCTTGGCCCGCAGTTCCTGGATGATGCCGATCGCGGTGTTGGCGACGATCACGAAGCCGAAGAGGCCGTCCTGGATCGGGCCGACGACCAGGATGATCAGGAAGAGGACGCCGATGATGGCGTTGAAGCGGGTGAAGACGTTCGCCCGGACGATCTCCGTGGTGGAGCGCGAGGAGCGCACGGGGACGTCGTTGACCTCGCCCCGCGCCACCCGCTCGGCGACCTCGGGCGCGGTCAGGCCGGTGTGCGGGGCCGGCGGTACGGATTCATCGGTCGCGGTCTGCGCCGGATCGCTCATGAGTCCGACGGTACGGGCGGTTCGGCGGATCTACCCGCCGAACCGGCCTTTCGGGCCGGGTGCCCGCCGTCGGCCGTCGGCGGACGAGGCGGGCCCGGGGCGGCGCCCGGTCAGCGCGCGGCGGCTTCCGCGTCCGCCTGCCGCGCGGCCGCGTGCCGGCGGATGGCCGCGTCGCGCTTGCGGACGTACCAGATGCCGATCAGGCCGAGGCCGGCGCCGGCCAGGCAGGTCCACAGCCACCACAGGCGGTCGTGGTCCTCGAACCAGCCGTAGAAGGGCAGCTGCACCAGGAAGAGGACGAACCAGATGACGGTGCCGCCGGTGATGGTGGCGACGACATTGCCCTCCAGGGGCTCCGGCGCCTCGTGCCTGGGTGTCCACTTCGTCATGGCGCAAGCGTAGTCCGTGGCTTCCGCGAAGCCCCGGCGGGGCGGGGAACGGATCCCTTGCCCCATAGGGGTCTACGCGCGGAGATAGCAATTCACGCCTTGTTTATTCATACTGAATCGAACGGGATCTGACTGGTTGGTTTTGTTTGATCATCCAATCAAGATCCTTTTTGTTTCGTCCCAGGATTCCCTCGCACCACCCCAGCCTTTCCCGTCTTTCCCGCGCCTTCCCCAGGCCCGTACGACTGAGGTCTCGTATGCCCTCCTCGGCCACCTCCCCGGTCGACGCCCAGCAGCCGGCCCCCGTGCCGCCGCCCGGCAACCCCCTCGACCGGTACTTCCGGATCACCGAGCGGGGCTCCAGCATCACCCGCGAGCTGCGCGGCGGCCTGGCCACGTTCTTTGCGATGGCGTACATCATCGTGCTGAACCCGATCATCCTCGGGGCCGGTCAGGACAAGTTCGGGCACCAGCTCGACAACGCCCAGCTGGTGACGGCCACCGCCCTGATGGCCGGTCTCACCACCGTCCTGATGGGCGCGATCGGCAATGTGCCGATCGCCTGCGCCGCGGGCCTCGGCATCAACGCCGTCGTCTCGCTCCAGCTCGCCCCCAAGATGAGCTGGCCGGACGCGATGGGCATGGTGGTGCTGGCCGGCCTGGTGCTGATGCTGCTGGTCGCCTCCGGTCTGCGGCAGCGCGTCATGGACGCCATCCCCGGCGGGCTGCGGCGCGCGATCGCCATCGGCATCGGCCTGTTCATCTCGCTGATCGGCCTGGTGGACTCCGGCTTCGTCACCCGTAACCCCGACGCCGCGCACACCACCGTGCCGCTCGGCCTCGGTCAGGGCGGGCAGCTGCACGGCTGGCCGGTGCTGATCTTCGCGATCGGCCTCGCGCTGACCTTCATCCTGGTGGTGCGGAAGACCTCCGGCGCCATCCTCATCGGCATCGTCGTGATGACCTTCGTCGCGGTCGTCATCAACACCCTGATCGAGATCCCCGACGCCAACTGGGGGCTGAGCGTCCCGCGGATGCCGGACAGCGTCGTCGGCGCGCCCGACTTCGGCCTCGTCGGTGACATCAGCCTGTTCGGCGGCTTCCACGAGGTCGGCCTGCTGACCGGCTGCCTCTTCGTCTTCACCGTGCTGCTCTCCGGCTTCTTCGACGCGATGGGCACGATCATCGGCGTCGGCGAGGAGGCCGGGCTGACCGACAAGAACGGCCAGCTGCCCAACATGGGCAAGATCCTGATGGTCGACGGCGTCGCCGTCGCGGCCGGCGGCCTCGGCTCCGCCTCCGCCAACACCTGCTTCGTCGAGTCCACGGCCGGTGTCGGCGAGGGCGCCCGCACGGGCCTGGCCAACCTGATGACCGGCGGCCTCTTCCTGCTGGCCCTGATCTTCACCCCGCTGGCCACGGTCGTCCCCTCGCAGGCGGCCACCCCCGCGCTGCTGGTCGTCGGCTTCCTGATCATGGCGGCCAACGTCAAGGAGATCGACTGGAGCGACTTCACGATCGCGGTGCCCGCGTTCCTGACGATCATCTCCATGCCGTTCACCTACTCGATCACCAACGGCATCGGCATCGGCGTCCTCGCCTTCATCCTGCTGCGGATCGCGGACAAGCGGGCGCGGGAGATCCCCTGGCTGCTCAACGTGGTCGGGCTCTGCTTCCTCGTCTACTTCCTGCTGGACCCGATCGAGCAGCTGCTCGGCGTGAAGTAGCGACGGCGGCGGCGCCGGGACGACGCGGCGAGGCGGAAGCCGAGCGTCCGCGTACAGTAGATGATCTTCTGGACGCCTCGGGAAGGCGGCCGGGCACGGGGCCCGGCCGCCTTCTTTTGTCTCGCTTTATTTAGATCAGGTAATGAGTTAACCTAATGAACATGTCGGACCCGGACCCCCAAGTCGACACCGCCGCAGTGGACTCCCTGCGCTCCGGTGTCATGCGTCTGTCGCGTCGGCTCAAGCACCAGCGGGTCGACGAGTCGCTCAGCCCGACGGAGATGTCGGTGCTGGGCACCCTCGCGCGCTGCGGCACCGCCACCCCCGGTGAGCTCGCCCGCAAGGAGCACGTGCAGCCCCCGTCGATGACCCGCATCGTCGCCCTGCTCGAGGCCAAGGGCCTGGTCCGGCTGGAGCCGCACCCGGAGGACCGCCGCCAGAAGGTGGTCACCCAGACCGAGCGGGCCGAGGCCATGCTCGAGGAGAGCCGGCGCAAGCGAAACGTCTGGCTCACCGAACTGGTCGGGCAGCTCGACGAGGACGAGTGGGCGACGCTCCGCGCCGCCGCGCCCGTGCTGGAGAAGCTCGCGCACCTGTAACACCCACACAAGGAGGAGGCGAATCCACTTTGAGTACGGGACCCGGAGCAGACTCCGCACCCGCACCGAAAGCCCACGACGACGACACCCGCACCGCCCTCACCGAAAGCCTCACCAAGAACAAGGGCGGCACTTTCAGCTCACTCCGGATCCGGAACTACCGGCTCTTCGCCACCGGCCAGGTGGTCTCCAACACCGGTACGTGGATGCAGCGCATCGCCCAGGACTGGCTGGTCCTCGGTCTCACCGGCTCCTCCGCCGCCGTGGGCATCACCACAGCCCTCCAGTTCCTTCCCATGCTGCTGCTCGGGCTCTACGGCGGCGTCATCGCCGACCGCTACCCCAAGCGTCTGCTGCTGCTCATCACCCAGGTCGCCATGGGATTCACCGGCCTGGCGCTCGCGGTGCTCACCCTCTCCGGCCATGTCGAGGTCTGGCACGTCTACGTCACCGCCCTCGTCCTCGGCCTCGTCACGGTCGTCGACAACCCCGCCCGCCAGGCGTTCGTCGTCGAGATGGTCGGCCCGGACGACCTGCGCAACGCCGTCAGCCTGAACTCCGCCAACTTCCAGTCCGCCCGGCTCGTCGGCCCCGCCGTCGCCGGTGTCCTCATCACCGCCGTCGGCAGCGGCTGGGCCTTCCTGCTCAACGGCCTGTCCTTCGTCGCGCCCGTCGTCGGCCTGCTGCTCATGCGGACCTCCGAGCTCCACAAGGTGGAGCGCGCGCCCCGCGGCAAGGGCCAGCTGCGCGAGGGCCTCCGCTATGTCGCGGGGCGCCCGGACCTGGTCTGGCCCATCGTCCTCGTCGGCTTCATCGGCACCTTCGGGTTCAACTTCCCGATCTGGCTCACGGCCTACGTCAACGACGTCTTCCACGCCGGCGCCGGTACGTACGGCCTGCTCAACACCCTGATGGCGGCCGGCTCGCTGGTCGGCGCCCTGCTCGCCGCCCGGCGCGGCAACTCCCGGCTGCGGCTGCTGGTCGGAGCCGCGCTGCTGTTCGGCGTCCTGGAGATCACCGCCGCGCTGGCGCCCAGCTTCTGGGTCTTCGCGGCGCTGCTGGCACCGATCGGGATGTGCGGCCTGACGATCAACGTGACCGCCAACTCCAGCCTCCAGATGGCCACGGATCCCGCGATGCGGGGGCGGGTCATGAGCCTGTTCATGATGGTCTTCATGGGCGGCACGCCCATAGGGGCCCCGCTCGTCGGATACGTCACCGACGTCTACGGCGCGCGCGTCGGCTTCCTCGCCGGTGGCGTCGTCTCGCTGCTGGCCGCGACGGGCGTCGGGATGGCCCTGGCGCGGGTGGGCGGCCTGCGTCTGAAGATAGACCTGCGGCGCGGCCATACGCATGTGGCCTTCGTGCCACGGCAGCCGTTGCGGGAGCCGGCGGCGGTGACGACGGCGGCATGAACCGGGGGCTCCGCCCCGGACGACCGGGCGGGCTGATTTTCGGCCCGCCCGGCGTCTGAGGGCATCGGGAAGGGGCGGGTAGGGGAGAAACCTCCGCCCGTACCCGCGGGCCCCGCCACACTGAACCCATGCGACTCTTCGCCGCAGTCATCCCGCCCCCGCAGGCCGTCGCCGAGCTGGAAGCCGCCCTGGCCCCCCTCCACGGCCTCCCCGGCGCCGCCCACCTCCGCTGGACCGAGCCCGCGACCTGGCACTTCACCCTCGCCTTCCTCAGCGAGGTCGACGAGGCCCTGCTCCCCGGGCTCGGCGAGCGCCTGGCGCGCGCCGCGCACCGGCACCCGCCGCACCCGCTGCGGCTCGCCGCCGCCGGCCGGTTCGACGACAAGATCCTCTGGGTCGGCGCCGAGGGCGAGCTGACCACCCTGCGCGACCTCGCCCGCTCCACCGCCGCCGGCGCCCGCCGGGCCGGTGTCGAGGTGGACGGGAAGCACCCCTTCCGCGCCCACCTCACCCTCGCCCGCGCCGCCGGCCCGGTGCGCCTGGGCCCGTACGAGGAGCACCTCGCGGACTTCGCGGGCACGCCCTGGACCGTCGACCGGCTCGCGCTCGTCCGCAGCACCCTCCCGGCCTCCGGCGTGCCCGGCGAGCGCCCCCGCTATACGACGGTGGCCTCCTGGGGGCTGGGTCGCTGAGCCCGGGGGCCCGGCGGTTACGCTCAAGGGGTGGACCCCAAGACCAGGAACCGGATCATGACCGGTGTGCTCGCCGTGATGCTCGTCGTCGTCGCCGTGGTGTCGGCCGTGAAGTGACGCGCGGACGGCCGCCGCGCGCCACCGGACGCGCGGACGGCCGCCGCCACCGGGCGAGGCCCGGCGTACCGCCCGGCCCGGACCGCCCGCGCGGCCGCCCGGCTACCAGGCGAAGGCCTCCGGCGAGGGCCCGGGACCGGGGAAGATCCCGTCCAGTTCGGTCAGCAGTTCCTCCGGCAGCTTCAGCTCGACGGCGCGCAGCGCCGAGGACAGCTGCTCGCCGGTGCGTGGGCCGACGATCGGGCCGGTGACGCCGGGCCGGGTGAGCAGCCAGGCCAGCGCCACCTCACCGGGCTCCAGACCGTGCTTGTCGAGCAGGTCCTCGTACGCCTGGACCTGCTCACGCACCTTGGTGTTCGCGAGCGCCTCGGACGACCGGCCGGCCGCGCCGCCGCCCTCCCGCTCCTTGCGGATGACGCCGCCGAGCAGCCCGCCCTGGAGCGGCGACCAGGGGATGACCCCGAGCCCGTACGCCTCGGCGGCCGGGACGACCTCCATCTCGGCCCGCCGCTCGGCGAGGTTGTACAGGCACTGCTCGCTGACCAGCCCGTACGAGCCGCGCCGCCGCGCCGCCTCGTTGGCCTGCGCGATGTGCCAGCCGGCGTGGTTGGAGGAGCCCGCGTAGACGATCTTGCCCTGCTGGACGAGGACGTCGATCGCCTGCCAGATCTCGTCCCACGGCGTGGTCCGGTCGACGTGGTGGAACTGGTAGAGGTCGATGTGGTCGGTGCGCAGGCGCTGGAGGCTGGCGTCGACGGCGCGCCGGATGTTCACGGCGGACAGCCGGTCGTGGTTCGGCCAGTCCGCGCCGTCCGGGCCCATGTTCCCGAAGACCTTGGTGGCCAGGACGACCTTCTCGCGCCGCCCGCCGCCGCGCGCGAGCCAGCTGCCGATGATCTCCTCGGTGCGGCCCTTGTTCTCGCCCCAGCCGTAGACGTTCGCGGTGTCGAAGAAGTTGACGCCCGCGTCGAGCGCGGCGTCCATGATGGCGTGGCTGTCGGCCTCGTCCGTCCGAGGCCCGAAGTTCATCGTTCCCAGCACGATCCGGCTGACCTTGAGACCTGTGCGTCCGAGCTGCGTGTACTCCATAGCCGCCTAGCCAACGCCTTGGAGTGCGCTTGAGGCAAGGGTGGTCTCCCGCGACGGCGCGTCGAGGGGCGCGTGGGGCGCGCGCCGGCGAGTGGAGGTGCGCCGGGTGCCCGGGGGAGGGGGCGGAGGGTCAGCCGCGCGCGGGTTCGTACGGGCCGGCGACGTCCCACGCCTGGTGCATCGCGTCGGCGAAGGCGGCGGCCAGGCGGTGCTCGCCCTCGGCGTTGGGGTGGGTGCCGTCGTAGGTGTCGCGGTCGATGTCCCAGCCCTCGGGCGGGGAGGCGAGCAGCAGCGGCGAGGCCGGGGAGTCGAGCTCGGCGACGGCCTTGCCCAGCAGTTCGTTGAAGCGCTCGCACTGGGCGGCGAAGGGCGGGTCGTTGAGCGCCCGCACGTTGTGGATCACCGGCAGCAGTACGGCCCGGACGCGCGGGTTGGCCTCGCGGGCGGCGGCGAGGAAGCGGTGGACGTTCTCGGCGGTCTGCTCGGCGTCGGTGTAGAAGCCGAGGTCGATCAGGCCGAGGGAGATCAGCAGGGTGTCGGCCTTGCCCGCGCGGACGGCGTCGCCGATCAGCGGCGCCATGTGCAGCCAGCCCTCGCCCCAGCCGGCCAGGTGCGCCTGGGCGCGGGCCGGGAAGGCGGCGTCCCCGTAGGCGAGTGAGCCGGGCGCGTCGACGGAGGGGTCGTACAGCTCGGTGCGCGGCCCGACGATTCTGTAGGGGCCGCCGTAGGAGGCGTTGAGGTGCTGCCACATGCGGTACCGCCATGTGTAGTCACCGGCGCTACCGATGGTCATCGAGTCGCCGACGAACATGATCCGCATACGGTCAGGCTATAGGCCTTACGGGCGGGGTGCGGCCCGGCCGCCTGGAGGACGGACAGGACGTTCCCGGCGGGGTCCGTGAACCAGGCGATGGGCGGCCCTTCCTGCCGGAAGACGCCCTTCTCGTCCTGTTCGAACTGCTCGTACCGCTCGAAGCGGACGCCGCGCGAGGTCAGCTCGTCCACGGCACGGTCGATGTCGTCCACGGGGAAGTTGAGCACGGTGAAGCTCGCGGGGGTGTGGTCGGGTTTGGGGTAGACGAGGATCTCCGTGCCGCCGGTGATGTGCAGCGTCAGGAGCCCGAACTCCTCGGTGACGCGGAGGCCGAGCGTCCGGTGGTAGAAGTCCTTGGCGCGCTCGATGTCGTCCACGGCGAAGCCGCTGAACGCCTTGGTGTTCGTGAACATGGTGTCCGAGCCCTTCCTCGTCCTCGTCCTCGTTCTTGTTCTTGTCCTCGTTCTTGTCCTCTTTTCCGGCCTGCCGGGTGTCTCGCAGGGGCGGTGGTACGAGCGTGACCCGGGCGGGCGCGAGGGGCAGCGTGGGCCCGAGGCGTCCGGCAGGGTGGAAGTGGCCGTTCGGGGCCCCGGTCCCGTCGGGGGAATCGGGTTTGGGCCCTCCGGATGCGTTCACCCGTACGAGTGATCCCGTCCGGGTTTCTACGGGGGATCGACGGGAGCACGCTCCTGAGCGGACGGTGTGTCCCTCCCGCCCGCCGGGAACCCTCCGAAGGAGAAGGATTCACCCATGATCTCGAAGTTATCGACGACAGCCACCGCGCGCCGCGCCACCACCCGCCGGGTGCTCACCGGTGCGGCCGCCGCGGGCGTCCTCGCGCTCATGCTCGCCCCGGCCGGTCCGGGCGCGGCGGCGGCGGGCGGAAGCGGGAAGAGCGCCGGGGAAGGGAAGGACGCCGCCGTCGTCCTGCGCTGCCACGGCTCCCTCCGCATGGACGTCAAGCCCAACGGTGAGGCGACCGGGGTGGGCAGGCTGACCTGCGACGCGCCCAGCCGCTCGCGGATCGAATCCGCGACCCTCACCATGAAGGGCCGGGCCACGGGCGGCAGCGGGCCGGACGTGGTGACCACGACGGACGACCACGTCGTCTACAACACGAACGAGGTCTCCGACCTCAAGGCGGACCGGACCTTCACCCGCCTCGACCCCGGCCGCACCGAGGCGCGGCAGGCGGGCACGGGCACGGTCGTCCGTAATCTCTTCTCCCCGGCCAGGCAGGAGGGGAACGGCAGCGGGCGGGTCTTCGTCGGCATCGCCGCGACGTCGTGGTTCATCGACGACGTCTCGTTCACGCTGGACCGGTGACGGCGGCCGCTCCAGGCGCTGTCACGGCCGCTCGCGGCTCCCTCCGGCCCGGCCCTGTGCCCGGCCTTCCGCCCGGTCCTCCGCCCGGTACGACCATGAGCCGGTGGTAGTAGCCGGGGGAGTGCGACTCACCGATCGGCAGACCCGCCACCTCCACCCACGCGTGGGCGCGGAACGGGCTCGTGCGCACCCCTGTGCACCAGTCGGGCCAGACCCCGCGCATCCGGCACAGGAGTGCCGTCGCCATGGAGCGCTGGAGACAGCCCTCGCCCGCGCACCGGGCGCTCAGGGCGACGACCGCCCGCCGGGCGGCCAGGGCCTCCTCCGCGGTGGCGGGGGCGGCGCCGCGCCGGGCCAGCGTCAGGGCGCGGCGGATGCGGCGGGGCGGCAGCAGGACGAGCAGCCGGGCGGCGCCGACGGCCAGCAGGGCCGCCGGGCGGCGGCGGAGCGGCACGGGCTCCCGGGGCTCCAGGACCATCGGCCGGCTCACGCCGTCACCACCAGGCGGGCCTCGGACAGCGAGATGATGAGCGCCGCCACGTCGCTGTTCGTCCGCTCCGTCGTCAGGCCGGGGTAGCGCTCGGCGAGCGAGCGCGCCACCTCCCCCGGGGTCGCGCCGTCGAGCAGGGCGCGCAGCACGGTCGCCCCGGTGCCGTTGAGCTGCCAGTAGCGCCCGCCGACCTCGTCGAGCAGCACCATTCCGTCCTCGGTGTCCGCGGCGGACACGTCGGGGTGCAGGGTGAGCACACTCATGGGGCGCCTCTCAGACGTCTTCCGCCGCTTCGGCCGCCGGCCGGCCCCGGGTCAGCTCCGAGAAGTCACCGAGCTCTTCGAGTGCGGGGGGCTCGTAGCTCTCCTGAGGCTCCATGGGCGGGTCCCTTCGCGTGTGCGTGTGCGTGTGCGGCTGCGCGTTGGGTCGAGGCTGTCCGTGGTGGGGGTGGGTTACGCGGGGTGGGGGATCCGGCCACCCGAAGGAGTGGCGGGTTTTGTTCCCCAGCCCCGCCCCTTCCCGAAACCGGGGGCTTCGCCCCCAGACCCCCTTTTCCGCGCTGACGCGCGGTGGCCTCAAACTCCCCCAGCTACCGCTGGGAGGTGCCCCCAGCCGGGCTGATTTTCGCCCGGTTCCGGGCAACGGCTCAGCCCGTCCGGCGTTTGAGGACCGGGGTCCGGGGCGGAGCCCCGGTATCGGGAAGGGGCGGGGTGGGGAAAGGCCCCGCGCAGCGGCACCCGCCCGCACCCGCCCGCACCCGCCCGCCCCACCACGGGTCACCCTCACCCCGCCACACACCCCCGGACAGCCCCCACCAGCAACGGCCCCCGAGGATCCTCACCCCCCACCATCCGGTTCGTCACATACGCGAACCCGACCCCCAACTCGTCGTCCCCCAGCGCGAAATGCCCACCCGCCCCCTCGTTGCTGAAGCTGCGCGCCCCCAGCAGCGGCACGCTCTCCGACGCGACGTTGAAGCCGCTGCCCCAGTGCACGCCCCCGTCCGGGAAGCCCGACCAGGAGGGTCCGTCGGTCCGTACCCGCAGGGCGTCGGTGAGGGTGTCCCGGGTGAGCAGCCGGGGCGCGCCGTCGACGCCGGTCGCGGCCGCCGCGTAGAGCGTGGCCAGGCCGCGGGCGGAGGAGACGGCGCCCGTGCCGGGGATCTCGGCGGCGAGGACCGCGGGCGAGTTCCGGCCGCGCGGGTGGTCGGTGCCGGGGAACGGGAGCGCCCCGTCCATCGTGAGGATCCGCGCGAAGAGCGACTCGGCGGGGAGCTCCGGGTACGTACCGGGCGCCTCGGAGAGGCGGGCCAGGCCGGGGAGTTCGGCTTCCGGGACGCCGATCCAGGTGGTCAGGCCCAGCTCGTCGGCGACGGCCGTACGGAAGTAGGCGCCGGGCGTGCGGCCCGTGATCCGGCGGATCACCTCGCCGATCAGCCAGCCCATGGTGTGCCCGTGGTACTCGTGCGCGGTGCCGGGCTCCCAGTACGGGGCCTGCTCCTCCAGGGCGCGTACCACCGGCGTCCAGGCGAGGATCTCCTCGAAGGTCAGCGGCCGGTCGATGACGGGCAGGCCCGCGCGGTGGGCGAGGACCATGCGCGGGGTGATCCGCTCCTTGCCGTGCCGCGCGAACTCCGGCCAGTGGTCGGCGATCGGGGCGTCCAGATCCAGGCGGCCCTCCTGCGCGAGGAGGTGGGCGCAGACGGCGACGACGCCCTTGGCCGCGGACATGACGGGGACGGCCGTGTCCCGTTCCCAGGGCCGGCCGGTCCGCTCGTCGGCGGTGCCGCCCCACAGGTCGACGACCTTGCGGCCGTCCACGAACACAGTGACGGCGGCGCCGGTGTCCCCGTGGTCGGTGAAGTTCCGGCCGAACGCGTCCGCGACGGCGCCGAACCCCTCGTCGGCCCACCCGTTGTACTCCACCGATCCCAGCCTTTCGCCCGTGCCGCGCGTCCCGTGTGACGCGCGCGGTCACGATACGTGTGAGGGACAGCTTGTTCGAGCGATATTTCCCGGAGTTCCGGGTCCGGGCGGCCGGGGCCCCGGGTGATGGCAGGCTTGGGACCATGCGCCAGCCCTTGCCTGCCACCGGAGACGGAACCGGCCGCGGTGCCGTAGCCGGAGCCGTGAGCGGAACCGTATGCGGAACCGGCCGTCGGCCCGCCCCGCGCCGTCGCGCCGGCGGTCCTTCCGGCCCTTCCGCCCGCCGGGCCGTCCTCGGACTCGCCGCGCTGAGCGCGTTCGGCGCCTTCGCCTTCGCCGCCCTGCCGGGTGCCGCCGTCGCGCGGGCGGCCGACGGCGCCGCCGCCGAGACCCCCAAGTCGTTCACCATCACGGACCCCCGGATAAGGGAGTCCAGCGGCCTGGCCGCCAGCCGCGCGCACCCGGGCGTGTACTGGACGCACAACGACAGCGACGACGGCCCGTACGTCTACGCCGTGGACAGCCGCACCGGCCGTACGGTCGCGACCGTCACCCTCGCCGACATCGACCCCCGCGACGTGGAGGGCATCTCGATCGGCCCGGACGGGAACATCTACGTCGGTGACATAGGGGACAACTACGGCGGCCGGTGGCAGGAAGTGTGGATCTATCGCTTCCCCGAGCCGAAGAAGCTGGCCGACACCACCGTCACGCCCGTCCGCCACACCGTGCGCTACGACGACGGCCCGCGCGACGCCGAGTCGCTGATGGTGCATCCCAGGACGGGCCGGGTGTACATCGTCAGCAAGAAGCAGTCCGGGAAGAGCGCCCTCTACGCCGGTCCGGAGAAGCTGTCCGCGTCCGGCGTGAACACCTTCCGGCGCGTCGCGGACATCGACGTCTGGGCCACGGACGGCGCGTTCTCGCCGGACGGCACCCGGCTCGTCGTCCGCAGCTACTTCGACGCGCGCGAGTACCGCTGGCGCGACGGCCGCCCAGAGGAGGTCGGCCGCCCGGGCGTACCGCTCCAGCGGCAGGGGGAGTCGGTCACCTTCGCGCCCGACGGGCGGACGCTGATGTACGGCTCGGAGGGCAGGCGGAGTTCGGTGCAGCCGGTCGGGCTGGACGGCGACCTACTGCCGGACTCGGTGGCGAAGGCGCCGGACGACGCCAGGAACGGCGGTGGCGCGTCGTCGGACGGGAAGTCCGGTGACGGCACGGACGAGGGGGACCGCAACCGCAATCTCGCGGTGGGGGCGGGGACGTTCGCGGTGGCGACGTTGCTGGTGGTGTCGCTGCGGAGGCTGTTCCGGAGGAAGTGAGGGGCCGAGGGCCGGCGCCCGGGTCAGGCGGCCGCCCAGGGACGCCGCCGAGGGTCGGCGGACGCCCCATCCTGCCGCCCCGCCGTACGCGCCCGCCCACTCCCGGACGCCGGTCGCGACCCACCCGACCTGTCCGGTCCATAGCGGAACCCAACAATCTCTCACCCCCCGACTCCGTTGATCATCTAGCCGCTATCCCCGCTCTCCCCTTGGCACAGTGGACCCGAAGGCAGAAACCCGCACCACCCGCCACCACGGGTGAACTGTGCCATCACCACAAGGGGGACCCTCATGACCGTCACCAACGAAAGCGCCGCCGTCACCGGTCTCGGCGCCACCACCCCCCTCGGCGGCGACATCGCGTCCACCTGGGAGGCGATGCTGCGCGGCGAGAGCGGGATCCGCGCCATCGAGGACGACTGGGCGGCGGAACTGCCCGTACGCATCGCGGGCCGCCTGCGCCAGGAGCCGGCCGGGCTGCTCGACCGGGTGCAGGCCCGGCGCATGGACCGGTGCGAGCAGATCGCGCTGCTCGCCGCCCGCGAGGCGTGGGCCGACGCCGGGCGGCCCGAGGTGGAGCCGGAGCGGCTCGCCGTGGTCATCGGCACGGGCACCGGCGGCGTCCTGACGCTGCTCGGCCAGGACGACGTCCTGGAGGCGTCGGGCGTACGGAAGGTCTCCCCGCACACCGTGCCGATGCTGATGGCCAACGGCCCGGCCGCCTGGGTCAGCATGGAACTCGGGGCCCGGGGCGGCGCCCACACCCCGGTGAGCGCCTGCGCCTCCGGCGCCGAGGCGATCGCCATGGGCCTGGACCTGATACGCCTCGGCCGGGCCGACGTCGTGGTCGCCGGCGGCACGGAGGCCTGCGTGCACCCGCTGCCCATCGCCGGGTTCGCCCAGGCCAAGGCCCACTCCACCCGCAACGACGACCCGGCGGGCGCCTCACGCCCGTTCGACACCGGCCGCGACGGCCTCGTCATCGGCGAGGGCGCGGGCGTGGTCGTCCTGGAACGCGCCGGGTTCGCCGCCGCCCGCGGCGCCCGCCCGCACGCGGTCCTCGCCGGCGCCGGCGTGACCTCGGACGCCCACCACATCACGGCCGCCCACCCGGAGGGCCAGGTACGCGCGATGCGCCTGGCCCTGTCGGCCGCCGGACTGACCCCGGCGGACATCGCGCACGTCCACGCCCACGCCACGTCCACACAGCTGGGCGACCTCGTCGAGGCCCGCTCGGTCGCCGAGGCGATCGGCACCCACCCGTCGGTGACGGCCACCAAGTCGATGACCGGTCACCTCTTCGGCGCGGCGGGCGCGATCGGCGCGATCGCGGCGATCCTCGCCGTACGCGACGGCGCGGTCCCGCCCGTACGCAACCTCGTCGACCTCGACCCGGAGGTCCCCCTGGACGTGGTCGCCGGATCCCCTCGCCACGGGCGCGTACCGGCAGCCCTGGCCAACGCGTTCGGGTTCGGCGGGCACAACGCGTCGCTGGTGTTCACGGCGGCGGGCTGAACGACCCGGGACGGAATTCCCGGCCGCTCGGCGTCCGAAGGACGGGGCGGAGACCTGCGGCGCGACGGCGCCGCACACCGGATGCGGCGGGACGGGGCGGGGCTGGGGAAGGATCTGCCGGACACACCCTGGAAGTCCGACGATTCACGGGAGAACAACGTGTACTCGCCCCCACCGGACGCGGCCGAAGAGCAGCGGATGCGCACCCGTCACGACCACGCCGCCCGCGCCCTCGCCGTCACTCTCGGCGGTGGTGAGGAGCGCTGGGGCTGGGCGGGACGGACCCTGGGGCGGCCCGGTGTCACCGGCGACGGCCGGCGGGTGTGGCTGCGGCTGGTCTCCGCCCCGGCCGGCAAGGCGTCAGGGAAGACGTGGGAAGGGGCGACGGACGCCCAGCAGGCGTTCGGCGACCTGCACGGACACAGGCCCGCGCTGCTGGCGGTGCACGACGAGGCCGAGGACGGGACCGTCCACCGCGCCGAGCTGAGCGAGCACCTGGACCAGGACGTCATCTCCGACGATCCGGTCCTGCGCGTCCCCGACGGCCTCCCCGCCGCGTGGTGGACGGCTCTCGGCAGTGCCCTGGGCACCGTCGCCGACGTCACCACCGACCGGATCGCGGTCCGCCAGGAGTACATCCACCGCGCCCTGCCGGAGTTCCTCGGCGTCCCCGCCCCCGATGCCATCACCTGGACCACCGCCCACGGCGACCTGCACTGGGCCAACCTCACCGCACCCGGGCTGCGGATCCTCGACTGGGAAGGGTGGGGCCGGGCGCCCTACGGCTACGACCAGGCCACCCTCTACGCCTACAGCCTGCTCCGACCGGCCACAGCGGCCCGGGTCCGCGCCGCCTTCCCCGACCTGGACGCCCCGCAGACCTGGACCGGGCAGGCCGTCATCGCGGCCGAGCTCCTCCAGACCCTCAGTCGTGGTGACAACCACGAACTCGCCGGCCCGCTCCACGAATGGGCCGACCGGCTCCGCGCGCGGTCACCCCGCTGAGGGGTCCTTGGATGCCTTGATGATCCCGGCGGCCTGTTCGGTGACGAACGACCCCATGCCGTGTGTAGTGACGATCAGGCCCTCTTCGCGCAGTGCGCGGGTGACTTTGCGAACCGTGACGCGCGCGACGTCGAACTCCTGCTCCAACTGGGTCTCGGAGACCAAGTGATTCGGCGCGTACTCGCCCGAGGCGATGCGCTGCCGGATGACCTGCGCGATCTGCGTCCACTTCGGGAGCGTGGGGTCGAATTCCATCACGGGGGCGACTGTAGGTATAGACACCTAGTCGAACATAGTAGCTAACCTCGGCATACGCCTATAGACATCTGCATCACACCCTCTCTATTGTGGCGCTCGCCAAAAGCCCCCCGCAGCCGTCCGACCGGCCCGGGGGGTGTGGTCACCTGTCCGACCAAGGAGCTGATGACGTGAAAAACCCTATCGTCGGCCTCATCGCCTGGGCGAGAGCGCGTTTCGCACGACGCAACCCCGTCGCGAACCCCCGCACCACCCCCACCCCAGCCCCGCCCCCCTCCACATCGCCGCCGGCGCCCACGGCTTCAACCTCGTCCCCCGCGCACCCGCCCTCTCCGACTCCTGCCGCTGCCCCGAATCCGTCCAACTGCCCCTCGCCCGCGCCCCGATCGGGGCGATCGTCGTCGACACCGTCGCCGGTGGTTCCGGCAGGGTCGTCGAGGTGGAGCCCAGTGGCATGGTGCTCGTCCGGCATCCCAACGGGTTCGCGTGGCGGAGCTGCACGCTGCGGCCGGCCGGGCCGGTGGAGAGGTTGAATCTCCTTGCGGAGGACGCCGTTCGGGCGGGTGGGGTGGAAGGTGCGTAAGAGGAGCCAGGCTCCTCTTGTGGCTCAACTCACTTTGCCTGCCGCCGAATAAAAGTTGACCGTACACACACATGCGCGGGTGCGGTCGTACCGGCAGACGATCACGGGGGGAGTGAGCCGGAGCCGGTCGCAGCGTGCTGCGCCGCGCCCAACTGTGCCCAAAACACGCTTTGTCGACGCGCCGGACCGACCCGCGCGGCCGAAGCCCCATCTCTACGCACAGCCCACCGCAGGGCTCACCCGTCTCGCCTCCTCCCGCAGTGCACTGGCGTCTCGCCCCCCACCTCAGCGACGGCCCACTGAAGGGTTCTCCCATGTCCCAACACGCCGGATTACAGGCCCATTTCACGTCACTCGACGGCATACCCCAGCCCGCTCCCGGGCGCCACGTCCTCGGTACGGTCGCGTTCGGCGAGCGTACCGGTCTCGCCCTCACCGGGCAGGGGTACCCGGAACTGACCATTCCCATGGCCTCCCCGGGCTTCGACTCCTTCCGCGAGGTGTGGACCACCGGCACCGCGCCGCGATCCGGCACCCGGGGCAGCCTGGCCTTCGCGCACGACGGCGAATACCTCTTCATCTCCGGCGCCCTCCCGCCGCTCCCGGTGTACCGGACGACGGTGCGCGAGGTGTACGAGGCGGCCTTCGCGCTGGTCAACGAGCTCGGTTACCCCCACATCTTCCGGATGTGGAACTTCGTCGGCGACATCATCGGTCCCAACGCCGAAGGCATGGAGATCTACCAGGACTTCGTCGCCGGCCGCGCCGAGGCCTTCGCGTCCTACGGCGACGGCACCGGCCACATGCCGGCCGCCACCGGCATCGGCACCCGGGGCGAGGGCATCTCCTTCACCCTGCTCGCCTGCCGCGAGGGCAGACCCCGGCACGTGGAGAACCAGCGGCAGACACCCGCCTACCACTATCCCGAGCAGTACGGCCCGAAGCCGCCGAGCTTCGCCCGCGCCACCCGGCTCCACCCGGCGGGCGCCGGGCAGGGCGACGGCGCGCTGTTCGTCTCCGGCACGGCCAGCATCCTCGGCCACGAGACCGTCCACCGCGGCGACGTCGCCGCGCAGACCGACGTGGTGCTGGAGAACATCGCCGAGCTGATCAGCGGCCCCAACCTGGCCGCGGCGGGCCTCGACGGCGGCCACGAGCTCAAGGACCTCCGCCTGGTCAAGGTGTACGTGCGCCACGAGGCGGACCTGCCGGTCGTGCGCGAGCGCTGCCGGTCGGCCTTCGGCCCCGACACCGAGGTCATGTACATGAACGTGGCCGTGTGCCGCGACGACCTGCTGGTGGAGATCGAAGGGCTCGTCCCCGGCCCGGAGTGGACCCGGTGAACGAGTCGCTCGCCGTCGCGGGGGCCCCGGCCCCCGCGGTCTGGGACCTGCTCCCCGCCGAGCAGCAGCCGCGGTGGGGCGCCCACCCGGACCTCCCCGAGGTACGCCGCGCCCTCCAGGAGGCCCCCGCGCTCACCTCCGCCGCCGACGTGAGCGTGCTGCGGCGGCAGCTCGCCGAGGTGGCCCTCGGCCGGGCCCGGCTGCTCCAGACCGGCGACTGCGCCGAGGACATCCGCGAATGCGGAGCCGCCCACACCGCCGCCAAGGCGGAGCTCCTGGCCGATCTGGCCGGCCGGATGGCCCTGCGCACCGGTCAACCCGTCGTCCGCGTAGGCCGGATGGGCGGCCAGTTCGCCAAGCCGCGCAGCAGCCCCACCGAGACCCACGACGGGGTCGACCTGCCCGTCTTCCGCGGCCACCTCGTCAACTCCCCGGAACCCCACGCGGCCGCCCGCCGCCACGACCCCAACCGGATGCTCCGGGCGTACGAGGCGAGCGCGGCCGTCCTGCGCGCGCTCGACGAGCTGCGCACCGACGCGTACGGGCCGTGGGCGTCCCACGAGGCCCTCGTGATGGACTACGAGAGCCCGCAGGTGCGCCGCGACCCGGAGACCGGCGCCCCCTACCTGGCCTCGACCCACTTCCCGTGGATCGGGGAACGCACCCGCCAGCTCGGTCTCGCGCACGTCGAGTTCCTCGCCTCCCTGGCCAACCCGGTCGCCTGCAAGATCGGCCCGTCCGCCTCCGCCGAGCAGGTCGTACGGCTCTGCCGCGTCCTCGACCCGGACCGGCTGCCCGGCCGGCTCACGCTGATCCTGCGCACGGGCGTCCGGACACCCGCGTCGGCCGTCGCCCCCGTCGTCGAGGCCGTGCAGCGCGCGGGCCACCCCGTCGTCTGGCTCAGCGACCCCCTGCACGGCAACACCGTGCAGACCGCCGGCGGCGTCAAGACCCGCCGCCTGGCCGACGCCGTCGGCGAGGCCGCCGCCTTCCGGCGCGTCCTCGAACAGCGGGGCCTGCACCCCGGCGGCCTCCACCTGGAGACCGCGACGGCCGACGTGACCGAGTGTCTCGGCGGCCCCGTCGCCGACGAGCACGCGCTGTCCGGGCGCTACGAGTCGCTCTGCGACCCACGGCTCAACCCGGCACAGGCCCGAGAGCTGATCGACGCCGTCTTCTCCTGACCCCGGGCCCCCGCCCACCCCCCGCCGGACCTCTCAGATAGGAACACCGTGCCCCAGACGCCGACCGACCTCCGTATCGGTGTCGTCCTCCCCGGACGCGAATCCGTCGTCGAACGTAACGACTATCCCCGTCACCTCGGCGAACTGAGCCGGAAGATCGAACAACTGGGGTACGACTCCATCTGGGCCGGCGAGTCCCCGCTGGCCCGCTCCCGGATGAACCCGGTGCTCGCCCTGACGGCGGCGGCCACCACCACGGAGCGGGTTCAGCTCGGCACGGCGGTGCTGCTGCCGCTGCGCCCGCCCGTCCACCTGGCCCACGAACTCGCCTGCCTGGACCGGATCTCCGGTGGCCGCCTGATCACGGGCCTCGGCTCCGGGTTCTCCTCACCCGCCACCCGGGCCGAGTTCGCGGCCTACGGCATCCCGTTCGACCAGCGGGTGGGCCGCACGCGCGAGACCCTGGAGATCTGCCGCGCCCTGTGGCGCGCCGAGGGCGAGCCCGTCTCCTTCGCCGGAAAGTACTACCGACTGGACGACGTGGCGCTGCTGCCCGTACCCGACCAGCCGGCCGGACCCCCGCTGTGGATGGCGCACTCCGGCGAGAAGATGCTGGAGCGCACGGGGCGGATCTACGACGGGTGGATGCCCACCAGCACCACGGCCGCCCACTACGAGAAGGGCTGGCTGCGGGTCCAGGAGGCCCGCGAGGCCGCCGGGCGCCCCGAGTCCGACGTCACCGGCGCCGTCTACCTCTCGGTCGCCGTGGACCGCGGCGTCGAGAAGGCCGAGGAGACCCTGACGGCCTACTTCGGCGCCTACTACCGCCTCGACCTGCCCACCATGCGCACCACCCAGGGCATCTTCGGCGGCACCCCCGAGCAGGTCGCCGAGTGGGTCGGCGGCTACGTCGCGGCCGGCGCCCGCCACATCGTGCTGCGCCTGCCCACCCCCGACCTCCACGAGCCGGCCTACAGAGCCGCGCTGGAGCGGACCGCGGAGGAGCTGCTGCCGCTGCTGCGCGGCCTCGCATGAGCGCCGTCCAGCAGACCGGCGCCGCCCGGCACTCCCGGACCGGGCGGGGCGGGCGCAGTGTCTGGCTCGCCGCCTGGCCCCTGACCGCCGTCTTCATGCTCTCGAACGCGCCGACCCCGATGTTCGTCCTGTGGCAGCAGCGGATCGGCTTCGGCACCGGCACCCTGACCGTCGTCTTCGCCTCGTACATCGGCGGGCTCCTGGTGGCCCTGCCGGTCGCCGGCGTGTTGTCGGACCGCTACGGACGACGGACCGTCCTCGTCCCGGCCGTGCTGTCCGCCCTCCTCGCCTGCCTGCTGTACGCGACGGCCGGCAGCGTCGCCGCCCTGATCGCCGCGCGCCTGCTCACCGGCCTCGCGGTGGGCGGCGCGGTGGCGGCGGGCATGGCGGCGGTCTCCGACGTCGGCGGCCCCGACCGGCGCCGGCAGGCCTCGCTCGCCGGCTCCGTGGCCATGGGCACCGGCCTGGCCTCGGGCCCGCTCCTGGCCGGCTGCGCCGCCCAGCTGCTCCCGGCCCCGACCGTGACGGTGTTCGTCGCCGAGGCCGTCCTGCTGCTGTCGGCCCTGCTGGTCATCCGCACCCTGCCGCAGGTCCGCCGCGCCGGCGCCGGCGGCTCCTGGCTGCGGCTGCCGTCCGTGCCCCGGCCCAACCGGCGCGACCTGCTGGCCGGCCTGGCCGCGTACATGCCCGGCATGACCGGCACCTCGTTCCTGCTGGCCCTCGGCCCGTCCATGCTGGCCGACCTCCTCGGCACGACCAACCGGATCGTGGCCGGCGGCTCGGCCTTCGTCATGTTCGGCGCGTCCACCGCCGTGCAGTTCTTCGTGAGCCGGTGGCGCCCCCACCGCCTCCTCGCCACGGCGACGGGCGCGACCGCGGCGGGCATGCTGCTGGTGATCCTCGCCGTCCGCGCGTCGTCCATCCGGCTGCTGCTCGCGGCGGCGGTCCTGGCCGGGATCGGCCAGGGGATGGGCCAGTTGGGCGGGTTCTCGCTGCTGAACGGGCGAGTACCGGGGCCTCGGCTGGCGGAGGCGAACGCGGCGCTGAGCGCGTGGGGATATCTCTTCGCGGGGATCCTGCCGGTGGGGACGGGGTATTTGAGCGATGCGCAGGGGATTGGGTTCAGCGCGTCGTTGCTGGGGTTGGTTGTGGCGGGGGCGGCGCTTGTGGGGGGTGTGTTTGTGGTGCGGTTGGGACGGCGGGGGTAGGGGCGGGGGTTGGGTGCGGGTGCGGTCCGGGGGGTGCGCCTGCGGCGGGCCTTTTCCCCACCCCGCCCCTTCCCGAACCGGGGCTCCGCCCCGGACCCCGGTCCTCAAACTCCCCCAGCTACCGCTGGGAGGTGCCCCCAGACGGGCTGATTTCAGCCCGTCCGGCGCTTGAGGACACCGCGCGTCAGCGCGGCCGGGGGCCCGGGGGCTTGCCCCCGGTTACGGGAAGGGGCGGGTAGGGGACAAAGCCCCGCGCAGCGGTCACCCCCTCCCGCACCCGCCTACAGCCGCTCGATCACGTAATCCACACACACCGTCAGCGCCTCGACATCCGAAGGATCGATCGCCGGGAACATCGCCACCCGCAACTGATTCCGCCCCAGCTTCCGGTACGGCTCCGTATCCACGATCCCGTTCGCACGCAGCACCGCCGCCACCGCCGCCGCGTCCACGTCCTCCGAGAAGTCGATCGTGCCGATCACCGCCGACCGCTTCGCCGGGTCGGTGACGAACGGGCTCGCGTACTTGGACGCCTCGGCCCAGCCGTACAGCGTCCGCGCGGACGTCGCCGTGCGGCGGACCGCCCAGTCCAGGCCGCCCTGGCCGTTCATCCACTCCAGCTGCTCGTTGAGCAGGAAGAGGGTGGAGAGGGCGGGGGTGTTGTAGGTCTGGTTCTTCAGGGAGTTGTCGATCGCCGTCGGCAGCGAGAAGAACTCGGGGACGTGCCGCCCGGACGCGTGCACACGGGCCGCGCGCTCCAGGGCCGCCGGGGAGAACGCCGCGAGCCACAGGCCGCCGTCGGCGGCGAAGGACTTCTGCGGGGCGAAGTAGTAGACGTCGGACTCGGTGATGTCGACCGGCAGTCCGCCCGCGCCCGACGTGGCGTCGACCAGGACCAGCGCCCCGGCGTCCGCGCCCGCGACGCGCCGCACCGGCGCCGCGACACCCGTCGACGTCTCGTTGTGCGTGAGGGCGTAGACATCGACGCCCGCCTCCGCGCGCGGCTCCGGGTGCGTGCCCGGCTCCGAGGAGACGACGCTCGGCTCGGCGAGCCACGGCGCGAGCTTCGCGGCCTTGGCGAACTTCGAGGAGAACTCGCCGAACGACAGGTGCTGCGACTTGTTCTCGATCAGACCGTGCGTCGCGATGTCCCAGAACGCGGTGGAACCGCCGTTCCCGAGGATCACCTCGTAGCCCTCGGGCAGCGAGAAGAGGTCCCGGACGCCGTCGCGCACCTTGCCGACCAGGTTCTTCACCGGGGCCTGGCGGTGTGACGTGCCGAGCAGAGAGGTTCCGGTGGCAGCCAGGGCGCCGAGCGCCTCCGTACGCACCTTGGACGGGCCCGCGCCGAAGCGACCGTCGGCGGGCTTGATGTCAGCGGGGATCTGGATATCAGCCACGGGGGCAGCCTAATGCGTGGGGGCGCTCCACGGATCTGCGTCCATCGGGTGAGATGCGTCGCTCAAGTCCGTACGCTCGACGTACCCGCCGTGTGCCGCTCCCGCTCACCCTCCGGCGAGATCCGGCGAGCGCCCGCGGCCCGCCGCGGGCAGGCCGGACGAGGGGGAAGTGATCGCCGTGCGTGGTGTGTTGCTGGATGGCCGGTACCGACTGGGCGAGCGGATCGGCAGCGGGGGCATGGGGCAGGTGTGGTCCGCCGTCGACGAGCGCATGGACCGGCCCGTCGCGATCAAGCTGCTCTCCACGGCGGTCGACGCCGGGGACCCGGTCCTCGTGGCCCGGTTCGAACGGGAGGCGCGGGCCGCGGGCCGCATCTCCAGCCCGTACGTCGTCACCGTGCACGACTACGGGGAGGCCGAGCTCGACGGCAGGCCCACGCTCTACCTCGTCATGGAACGGCTCCAGGGCCGGACGCTGGGCGCCGTCCTGGCCGGCGGGCGGCCGCGGCCCGCGCAGGCCGTGACCTGGGGCGTGCAGATCTGCGAGGCGATGGCCGCCGCGCACCGGGCCGGGCTCGTCCACCGCGACATCAAACCCGCGAACGTCATGGTCACCCCCGAAGACACCGTCAAGGTCCTGGACTTCGGCATCGCGCGGTTCGTCGAGGAGACCGCCGCCCTCACGACGCTCACCGAGACCGGCCACGCCGTGGGCACCCCGGCGTACATGTCCCCGGAGCAGGCGCGGGGCTCCCGGACCATCGGGGCGGCGTCCGACCTCTATTCGTTCGGCTGTCTGCTGTACGCGCTGCTGTGCGGCGAACCCCCGTTCTCCGGCGTCCCTCTCGTCCTGATGCGCCAGCATCTGGAGACCGTGCCCGATCCGCCGTCGAGGCGGCGGCCCGGCCTCCCCCGGCACCTCGACAGGCTCGTCCTGGACCTGCTGCGCAAGGACCCGGGGCAGCGGCCGGGCAGCGCGGGGGAGGTGACGCGGAGACTGCGGCTCGCCTCCGGCGGGGGCGACGGCGGGGGCGACGGCGGGGGCGACGGCGGGGGCGAGCCGGAGCCGGACGGCCCTGGTCCGCGCCTGTCCGGGCCGCCCCGGCTGCCTCGAACGCCCCGGCTGACTGGAACGGCCCGGCCCGCGCCGGACCCGGACCCGGACCCGGCCCCGGCCCCGGCCCCGGCCGCGGGGCGGCCTGCCCAGGGGGTGTCAGGGTCTCCGCCCGCCCGCCGGTCGTCCGAGGACCCGCCCCCGTACCGCTCCTCCGGTCCGCTGCCTCGCCGGTCGCCCCAGCCGCCGTCTGCTCGCCGTTCCTCTGATCCTCCTGCCGCCTACCGGTCCTCCGGCCCGAAGCCTGCCCGGCGGGCTTCGGATCCTCCTGCCGCGTACGGGTCGTCGGATCCGCCGCCCGCCCGCCGGGCCCCCGACCCTCCAGCCGCGTACGGGTCCTCCGCCCCGCCCCCCGCTCGCCGGTCGTCCGATCCTCCTGCCGCGTACGGGTCGTCGGATCCGCCGCCCGCCCGCCGGGCCCCCGACCCTCCAGCCGCCTACCGCTCGTCCGCCCCACCCCCGCCCGGCGGTCGTCCGATCCGCCTCCCGCCCGCCGTTCCTCCGACCCTCCCGCCCCCTACCGCTCGCCCAACCCGCCCCCCGCCCGCCGGTCGTCCGATCCCCCCGCCGTCTACCGCTCCCCCGACCCGCCGTACGCCCCCTGGTCGCCCGAGCCTCCCTCCCGCCCGTACCCCGAACCCCCTTCCATCCGCCGTCTGCCCGAGCCCCCCTTCTCGCCCGTTCCCCGCCGCTCCTCCTCGCCCTCACCCCCTCCGCCCGCCCCTCCCTGGGGGCAGCCGGCCCAGCTCTTCCCCTGGCAGTCCCCCACGCCCGCGCCGGTGGTCACGCGGGGGGCGACGTCCTCCAAGCCGCGGAAGGACCCACGCCCCGCCGTCCTGTCCGGCCTCATGACCGGGGTGGTCATCGGGTCGGTGCTCGCGGCGATGACCACGTGGTCGCTCCTCGTCGTGGTGGCGATCGCCTGCCTCGTCCCGGCCGTCACGATGCCGCTGGCCGTGTTCGTGGGCCGGGGCTACGACGGCCTGGGCCCCAAGAGGACGGCCGGTGTCGCGGCGCTGCTGTGCGAGGTGGCGTTCGTGACGGGGTTCGCCCTGCTGACGCCTCTGCCCTGGGAACAGGGCACACCCGTCGGGCTCGGCGCGGCCGTGGGCTGCTCCCTCCTCGTCGCCCTGTGCTCGGAGTACTTCAACGACAACTTCTCGCCCCTCGCGTCGTACGCCGTGCCCGCCGCCGGCCTGGCGACCGGCTCCGTCTGCTTCGCGACGGCCTTCACGGTGACGGGGCGCGACGGGGTGGCGTGGGCGTGGGGCACGCTCTGGGGGCTGGTGGTGTTCGGCGTCGTCCAGGTCGTCCTCGCGATGCTGATCCGCGCCACGGACGACTAGAGACGGCCGACGGCCGGCCAGGCGGGGCCGGGAGTTCCCGCCCGTCCGGCGGCCGGGAACATGAGGGAAGGGGCGGGAAGGGGGAAAGGGTGATCCATGCCCCTCAGTGAAGGACTGGCCCCCGCCCTGCGGAAAGCCGTACGCGGCGACGTCGACTTCGGCGCCGCCGCCCGCGCCCTCGTCACCATGGACGCCTCCAACTACCGCCGCGTCCCCCTCGGCGTCGTCGCCCCGCGCGACGCCGCCGACGTGGCGGCCGCCCTCGCCGTCTGCCGGGAGCACGGCGTCCCGGTCGTGGCCCGGGGCGGCGGGACGTCGATCGCCGGGCAGGCCACGGGCACCGGCGTCGTGCTCGACCTCGCCCGGCACATGGACGCGATCACCGCGCTCGACCCGGACGCCCGTACCGCCGTCGTCCAGCCCGGTGTCGTCCTCGACACGCTGCGGGCCGCGGCGGGCGCGTACGGGCTGACGTTCGGGCCCGATCCCTCGACACACGGGCGGTGCACCCTCGGCGGGATGATCGGGAACAACGCGTGCGGCGCGCACTCCGTGGCCTGGGGGACCACCGCCGACAACGTCCACGCGCTCGACGTCCTCACGTACGGCGGCGAGCGCGCCCGCCTCGGGCAGGGCCTCGACGGGCTGCCCGCGCGGCTCGCCGACGGGCTCCGCGCCCTCGTCCAGGGCGACCTGGCGCTGCTGCGCACCGGCTTCCCGGAGCTGCCCCGGCGCATCTCCGGCTACGCCCTGGACGCCCTGCTCCCCGAGCGGCGCACCGACGTGGCGCGGGCCTTCACCGGCAGCGAGGGCACGCTCGGCGTCGTCACGGAGGCCACGGTCCGTCTCGTCGAGGCGCCGCGCGCGCGGGCCCTGGCCGTGCTGGGCTACGCGGACGAGAGCGCCGCCGCCGACGCCGCGCCCCTCCTGCTGCCCTTCGGCCCGCTGACCGTCGAGGGGATGGCCGCCGACCTGGTGGGCGACGCCGCCGGGCTGCCGAAGGGCGCGGCCTGGCTGTTCGTCGAGACCGGCGGGGCCTCCCCGGCGGAGGCCCGTGCCCGCGCCGAGGAGATCGCCCGCGCGGCGGCCCCGGAGACGTCCGGCCGCGCGGTCGTCACCGATCCGGCCGGGCAGCGCGTCCTGTGGCGGGTACGGGACGACGCCGCCGGCACGGCAACCCGGCTGCCCGACGGCACCGAGGCGTGGCCCGGCTGGGAGGACTGCGCGGTTCCGCCGCGCCGTCTCGGCGCGTACCTGCGGGAGTTCAGGGCGCTGCTCCGCCGTCACGGCCTGCACGGCGCGCCCTACGGGCATTTCGGCGACGGCTGTGTCCACGTGCGCGTCGACTTCGACCTGATGAGCCCGGACGGTGTGCGGCGCTTCCGGGACTTCTCCGCCGACGCCGCCGCGCTCGTCGTCGCCCACGGCGGCTCGCTCTCCGGCGAGCACGGCGACGGGCAGGCGCGCGCCGAACTGCTGCCGAAGATGTACGGGCCGGAGGTCGTCGGCCTCTTCACGCGCTTCAAGGACCTCTGGGACCCGGCGGGCGGCCTCAACCCCGGCATCCTCGCCCGCCCGCACCGCCTGGACGAGAACCTCCGCTTCGAGGTCCTGCCGCGGCGGCCGGTACCGGTCGAGTTCGCCTATCCGGGTGACGGGGGCGACTTCGCGGGAGCCGTACGCCGCTGCGTGGGCGTCGCCAAGTGCCGCGAGACGACCACGGCCGGGGGCGCGGGCGTGATGTGCCCCTCGTACCGGGTGACGCGCGAGGAACGGCACTCCACGCGCGGCCGGGCCCGGCTGCTGCACGAGATGCTGGCCGGTGAGCGGGGCGGTGTGATCACGGACGGGTGGCGCTCGGAGGAGGTCCGGGAGGCGCTCGACCTGTGCCTGTCGTGCAAGGGGTGCCGCAGCGACTGCCCGGTGGGCGTGGACATGGCCACGTACAAGGCGGAGTTCCTCCACCACCACTACGCGGGGCGGGTGCGGCCCGCCGCGCACTACTCGATGGGGTGGCTGCCGGTGTGGCTCCGGGCGGCGGCCCCGGCCGCCCCGGTCCTCAACCGGCTGGCGCGCGTACGGCCGCTCGCGGCGCTCATGAAGCGGCTCGGGGGCATCGCGCCCGAACGGGAACTCCCTGAGCTGGCGGAGGAGACGTTCACGCGGTGGTGGGCGGGGCGAAATCCAGCCCGGCCGGCGTTTGAGGCCACCGCGCGGAGCGCGGAACGGGGGCCCGGGGGCGGAGCCCCCGGTTACGGGAAGGGGCGGGGCCGGGGAGAAGGCCCC
This sequence comes from Streptomyces albireticuli, assembly GCF_002192455.1. NCBI lineage: Bacteria > Bacillati > Actinomycetota > Actinomycetes > Kitasatosporales > Streptomycetaceae > Streptomyces > Streptomyces albireticuli. The sequence continues at coordinate 3,245,408 of NZ_CP021744.1, read as the reverse complement.
GCGCAGCGGCACCCCGCACCCGCACCCGCCCCCGCAACCGCACCCCGCCCCACCGCCCTCCTCTGGCCCGACACCTTCACCACCTACCTCGCCCCCGAGACCGGCCGCGCCGCCACCACCGTGCTGGAGGACGCCGGCCTCCGCGTCGTCGTACCGCCGCGACGCCCCTGCTGCGGCCTCACCTGGATCTCCACCGGACAGCTCGGCCGCGCCCGCGCCGTCCTGCGCCGCACCCTCGACGCCCTGGCCCCGGCGCTCGCCGCCGGGCTGCCCGTCGTCGTCCTGGAGCCCAGCTGCGCCGCCGCCCTCCGCACCGACCTGCCGGAGCTGCTTCCGGACGACCCGAGGGCGCGGCAACTCGCCTCAGCCGTACGCACCTTCGCCCAGGCGGTCGAGGAGTACGCACCGGACTGGGAGCCGCCACGGATCGACCGGCCCGTCGTCGGCCAGACGCACTGCCATCAGCACGCCGTACTGGGCGACGCGGCCGAGCGGCGGCTCCGCGCCCGCGCCGGGCTCGACGGCGAGCTGAGCGGCGGCTGCTGCGGGCTGGCGGGAAACTTCGGTTTCGAGCGCGGGCATCACGACGTGTCCGTGGCCTGCGCGGAGGAGCGGCTGCTGCCGTCCCTGCGGGCGGCGCCGGAGGGGGCGGAGGTGCTGGCCGACGGGTTCTCCTGCCGTACGCAGGTGGCGCAGCTGAACGCCGGCGGCGGCCCGCGCGCCCGGCATCTGGCCGAGGTGCTCGCGGAGGCGCTCGTCCGGAAGCCGTCGGTTCCGGGGACCCCTGGCGAAAATAGATGCAAGCACGCTTGATTGTTTTCCCCGCCGGTGCCACGCTCTCCGTGCGACGGGTCCGGTGACCGGGCCCGTACGTATCTGACTGTTCGTCAAGTCACCTTTTCCCGAAGGAGCGCGGCGTGGTCGACCCGGTGGAAGTGTTCGCCGATCTGCGTGCGGAAGGCGAGGACCTGGACGGCCTCGTGTCCGGCCCCGGCCCCCTCTCCGGCGGCTGGGCCGCGCCCACCCCCGCCCCCGGCTGGACCGTCGCCCACCAGATCGCCCACCTGACCTGGACCGACGAGCGCGCCGTGCAGTCCGCGACCGACCCCGGCGGGTTCGCCGAGGAGACCCGGCGGGCCCTCGCCTCGCCCGGCACGTTCGTCGACGAGGGCGCGGCCGCCCTGGCCGCGCTCGGCCCCGCCGCGCTGCTCGCCCGCTGGCGGGAGGGCCGCGCCGGTCTGCTCCGGGTGCTCGCGGCCGTACCGCCGGGAGCGAGACTGCCCTGGTACGGGCCGCCGATGAGCGCCGCGTCGATGGCCACCGGGCGGCTCATGGAGACCTGGGCGCACGGCCAGGACGTCGCGGACGCCCTCGGCGTGCGCCGCCTGCCGACCGCCCGGCTGCGGCACGTGGCCCGCATCGGCGTACGGGCCCGCGACTACGCGTACGCGGCCCGCGGACTCACCCCGCCCGCCGAGGAGTTCCGCGTCGAGCTCCTCGCCCCCGACGGGCGGACCCTGTGGACGTACGGGCCCGAGGCCGCCGCCCAGCGCGTCACCGGCCCGGCCCTCGACTTCTGCCTCCTCGCGACGCGGCGCGCCCACCGCGACGACCTGGCCCTGCGCGCCCACGGCCCGGACGCGGACCGCTGGCTGGACATCGCCCAGGCCTTCGCGGGGCCGCCGGGGGCGGGACGGGAGGCCCGGCGGACCGCACGGCCGGACGAGGGCGGCGGCGCCCCGACCGGCGGCGGCCCTGGTCGCGGCCCTGAGGGCGGGGCGCCCGGGGTCCTGCCCGGCGCCGGCCGGGGGCCGGGGGAGTCCCCGCCCCGTGTTGCCGACGGCGGCTCCGGCAGCGCGCCCGGCGGCCGGGAGCGCACCGGCCCGGCCTCCGGGGCGGGCCCGGAGGCCGGTGGGTCCTCGACCGGTCCCGACCGCCCGCCGGGCGGGCCCCGTCCCGACGACAGCCCCGACCCCGGGAGCCCCCGATGACCGCCCCCTTACCTGCCCCCCGCCCCCGCGACCCCCTCCGCATAGGCAACTCCTCCGGCTTCTACGGCGACCGCTTCGACGCCGTCCGCGAGATGCTCACCGGCGGCCCCCTCGACGTCCTCACCGGCGACTACCTCGCCGAGCTCACCATGCTCATCCTCGGCCGCGACCGCCTCGCCGACCCCCGCCGCGGCTACGCCAAGACCTACCTCGCCCAGCTGGAGGAGTGCCTCGGCCTCGCCGTCGAGCGCGGCGTCAAGCTCGTCACCAACGCGGGCGGCCTCAACCCCGCCGGTCTCGCCGACGAGATCCGGGCCCTGGCCGGGCGGCTCGGCGTCGGCGCGCGGATCGCCCACGTCGAGGGCGACGACCTCCTGGGCACGCGCGACTGGGGCGAGGGCGTGCTCACCGCCAACGCCTATCTGGGCGGCGCCGGCATCGCCGCCTGCCTCCGGGCCGGCGCGGACGTCGTCGTGACCGGCCGCGTCACCGACGCCGCGCTCGTCACCGGCCCCGCCGCCGCGCACTTCGGCTGGCTCGCCGAGGACCTCGACCCGCTCGCCGGCGCCGTCGTCGCCGGACACGTCCTGGAGTGCGGCACGCAGGCCACCGGCGGCAACTACTCCTTCTTCCAGGAGCTGCCGGACACCCCCGGCCCCGACGGCCGCCGCCCCCTCCTCCCCGGCTTCCCCGTGGCCGAGATCCACGCCGACGGCTCCGCCGTCATCACCAAGCACCCCGGCACCGGCGGCGCCGTCACCACCGGCACCGTCACCGCCCAGCTCCTCTACGAGACGGCGGGCGCCCGCTACCTCGGCCCCGACGTCACCGCCCGCCTCGACACCGTCCGGCTCACCGACGCGGGCCCCGACCGGGTGCGGATCGACGGGGTGCGCGGCGAGCCGGCCCCCGCCACGCTCAAGACCGGCCTGACCCGCGTGGGCGGCTGGCGCAACGAGGTCGTCTTCGTCCTCACCGGACTCGACATCGAGGCCAAGGCCCGCATGGTGCGCGAGCAGCTCGGCGCCGCCCTCGCCCGGCGGCGCCCCGCCGAGGTCCGGTGGACCCTGGCCCGCACCGACCGGCCCGACGCGCCCGTGCAGGAGGAGGCGAGCGCCCTGCTGCGGCTCGTCGTCCGCGACCCCGACCCCGAGGCCGTCGGCCGCGCCCTCAGCGGTGCCGCGGTCGAGCTGGCCCTGGCCAGCTACCCCGGCTTCCACGTCACCGCCCCGCCCGGCAAGGGCACCCCCTACGGCGTCTTCGAGGCCGCCTACGTCGACGCGTACAGCGTGCGGCAGGTCGCCGTGCTGCCCGACGGCACCCGGCTGCGCGTACCGCCCGGCCCCCTCGCCGACCCCGGGCACCAGGAGCCGGACGACGAGCCGCCGCTGCCCCCGCCGCTGCCGCCCGGCCGCACCCGCCGCGCCCCCCTCGGCCTCGTCGCCGGGGCCCGCAGCGGCGACAAGGGCGGCTCCGCGAACATCGGCGTCTGGGCGCGCGGCGACGACGCCTGGCGGTGGCTCGCCCACGAGCTCACCGCCGACCGGCTCCGCGCCCTCCTCCCGGAGACCGGCCGGTTCCTCGTCCGGCGGCACGTCCTGCCCAACCTGCGGGCGCTGAACTTCACCGTCGACGGGCTCCTCGGCGAGGGCGTGGCCTCCCAGGCCCGCTTCGACCCGCAGGCGAAGGCCCTCGGCGAGTGGCTGCGCTCGCGCCACCTGGAGATACCGGAGGTGCTGCTGTGACGGTGCTGTCGTCCCTGCCGGAGGTGCTGCCGTGACGGTGCTGCCGTCCCTGCTCGACCCCTCGGGCCCGGAGTACGCCGCCGCCCGCGAGGCGATGCTCGCCCGGCTCGACGAGATCGGCGCCGAGCACGCGAAGGCCGTCGCCGGCGGCGGCGAGAAGTACGTCGCCCGCCACCGCGCCCGGGGCAAGCTCCTCGCCCGCGAGCGCGTCGAGCTCCTCCTCGACCCCGACACGCCCTTCCTGGAACTGTCCCCGCTGGCCGGCTGGGGCGGCGACCACACCGTCGGCGCCTCCCTCGTCACCGGCATCGGCGTCGTCGAAGGCGTCGAATGCCTCGTCACCGCCAACGACCCGACCGTGCGCGGCGGCGCCAGCAACCCCTGGACGCTGAAGAAGGCCCTCCGCGCCAACGAGATCGCCCGCGCCAACCGGCTGCCGGTGATCTCCCTCGTCGAATCCGGCGGCGCGGACCTCCCCAGCCAGAAGGAGATCTTCATCCCCGGCGGCGCGCTCTTCCGCGACCTCACCCGCCTCTCCGCCGCCGGCATCCCCACGATCGCCGTCGTCTTCGGCAACTCCACCGCCGGCGGTGCGTACGTACCCGGCATGTCCGACCACGTCGTCATGGTCAAGGAGCGGGCCAAGGTCTTCCTGGGCGGGCCGCCGCTGGTCAAGATGGCCACCGGCGAGGACGCCGACGACGAGTCGCTCGGCGGCGCGGAGATGCACGCGCGCGTCTCCGGGCTCGCCGACCACTTCGCCGTCGACGAGGCCGATGCCCTACGGCAGGCGCGGCGGATCGTCGCCCGGTTGAACTGGCGCAAGGCGCACGGGAGTCCGGGGGGCTCCGAGGCACCCCTCTATGACGAGGACGAGCTTCTCGGTGTCGTGCCCGGTGATCTCAAAGTGCCCTTCGACCCCCGTGAAGTCATCGCCCGCATCGTCGACGGGTCCGACTTCGACGAGTTCAAGCCCCTCTACGGCGCCAGCCTCGTCACCGGCTGGGCCCGGCTGCACGGGTATCCCGTCGGCATCCTCGCCAACGCCCAGGGTGTCCTCTTCAGCGCCGAGTCCCAGAAGGCCGCCCAGTTCATCCAGCTCGCCAACCAGCGCGACATCCCGCTCCTCTTCCTCCACAACACCACCGGCTACATGGTGGGCCGCGCGTACGAGCAGGGCGGGATCATCAAACACGGCGCCATGATGATCAACGCCGTGTCGAACTCCCGGGTGCCCCATCTGTCCGTCCTGATGGGCGCCTCCTACGGGGCCGGCCACTACGGCATGTGCGGCCGGGCCTACGACCCCCGGTTCCTCTTCTCCTGGCCCAGCGCCAAGTCCGCCGTCATGGGCCCGCAGCAGCTCGCCGGCGTCCTCTCCCTCGTCGCCCGCGCCTCCGCCGCCGCCAAGGGGCAGCCCTACGACGAGGACGCCGACGCCGGGCTGCGTGCCGTGGTCGAGCGGCAGATCGAGGCCGAGTCGCTGCCGGTGTTCCTCTCCGGACGGCTCTACGACGACGGCGTCATCGACCCGCGCGACACCCGCACCGTGCTCGGGATGTGTCTGTCCGCCGTCCACGGGGCGCCCGTCGAGGGCGTGCGCGGTGGGTTCGGCGTCTTCCGTATGTGACCTGTGAGGTTGTGCCCCGTGATCGGTTCCGTCCTTGTCGCCAACCGTGGCGAGATCGCCTGCCGCGTCTTCCGCACCTGCCGCGAGCTCGGCGTCTCCACGGTCGCCGTCCACTCCGACCCCGACGCCTCCGCCCGCCATGTGCGCGAGGCCGACGCGGCGGTGCGGCTGCCGGGTGCCGCGCCCGCCGACACGTATCTGCGCGGCGACCTCGTCGTGGCGGCCGCGCTCGCCGCCGGGGCCGACGCCGTCCACCCCGGCTACGGCTTCCTGTCCGAGAACGCCGGTTTCGCGCGCGCCGTCCTCGACGCCGGGCTCGTGTGGATCGGGCCGCCGCCGTCCGTGATCGCGTCCATGGCCTCCAAGACGCGGGCCAAGTCGCTGATGGGCGCCGCCGGGGTGCCCGTGCTCGATGTCCTGGACCCTGGTGACATCGGTGCCGGTGATCTGCCCGTGCTCGTCAAGGCCGTCGCGGGTGGGGGCGGCCGGGGCATGCGCGTCGTACGGTCGCTCGGCGAGCTGGACGACGCCCTCCTGTCCGCCCGTACCGAGGCCGCGGCCGCGTTCGGGGACGGCTCCGTGTTCGTCGAGCCGTACGTCGAGGGCGCGCGGCACGTCGAGGTGCAGATCCTCGCCGACGGGCACGGCGCCGTGTGGGCGCTCGGCACCCGGGACTGCTCCCTCCAGCGGCGGCACCAGAAGGTGATCGAGGAGGCGCCCGCTCCCGGGCTGTCCGAGGAGGCGCTGTCCGCGCTGCACGGGTTCGCCGTGGCCGGTGCGCGGGCCGTGGGGTACGTGGGTGCCGGGACCGTCGAGTTCCTGGTGGGGAAGGACGGGCGGGCCTGGTTCCTGGAGATGAACACCCGGCTCCAGGTGGAGCATCCGGTGACGGAGCTGGTCTACGGCGTGGACCTGGTGGCGTCGCAGATCCGGGTCGCGGAGGGGGCGGCGCTGGGGCCGGCGCCTGTCGCGTCGGGGCATGCGGTGGAGGCGCGGCTCTGCGCCGAGGATCCGGGGCGGGGGTGGCTTCCCTCGTCGGGGCGGGTGTTCGAGCTCGCCGTGGGCGCGGAGCCGTCCGGGGTGCGGCGCCGTGGCCTCCGGGGCAGGGGTCCGGGGCCGTATATTTACGGGCCCGGAACCCCGCACCACGACGGAACCCCCTCATCGGGCCCGCACATACACGTCAGCGCCCCGGACCCCTGCCCCTGCGGCCCCGTCGCCTCCCGTGGTTCCTCGGCCGCCCCCGTCCTGCGCGTCGACTCCGGTGTCTCCGCCGGTGATCTCGTCGGGGTGCACTACGACTCCCTGCTCGCCAAGGTCGTCGCCTGGGCCCCCACGCGTGGCGAGGCCATCCGGGTGCTCGCCTACTCGTTGTCGCGCGCTCGTGTCCATGGGCCCGTCACCAACCGGGAGTTGCTCGTACGGTCTCTTCGGCACCCCGATTTTGTGGGTGGCCTTGTCGATACCGGGTTCTACGAGCGGCATCTCGGCTCTCTTGTCGGGAGTGGTGATTCTTTTGCCTTGCGGCTCGCCGCTCTTGCCGCCGCTCTGGCTTCTGCCGCCCGTAGTCCTTCGCCTTTCGGTGGGTGGCGCAATCTTCCGTCTCAGCCGCAGGTCAAGCGCTTCCGCGTCGTGCCGGGGGGTGAGGAGATCGAGATCCGGTACCGGCTGGGGAGGGGCGGGCTGTCGGCCGAGGGGTTCCCGGGGGTGCTGCTCGTGCGGGCCGGGGGTGAGGAAGTCGTGCTGGAGGTGGACGGGGTGCGGCGTGTCTTTGATGTGTGCGTGTACGGGGATTCTGCTGTTCACGTCGGTGATTTCTCGCTGGTGCCTCTTTCCCGATTTCCCGAGCCCCGCGTCCATGCCGTCCCCGGCTCCCTCCTCGCTCCCATGCCCGGCACCGTCGTCCGGGTCGCCGACGGGGTGGCCGTGGGCGCGTCCGTGAAGGCGGGGGAGCCGCTGCTGTGGCTGGAGGCCATGAAGATGGAGCACCGCGTCGTCGCCCCCGCCTCCGGCACCCTCACCGCCCTGCACGCCGCCCCCGGCCACCAGGTCGAGGTCGGCACCCTGCTGGCCGTCGTCACCGCGCACGGTCCCGAGTCCGAGGAGCACACGCCATGAGCAACGCCCTCATCGAGAGCCAGGAACACCGCGACCTCCGCGCCGCCGTCGCCGCCCTCGGCGCGCGCTACGGCCGCGAGTACACCACCGCCGTCGTCCGCGACGGCAAGCAGCCCGACGAGCTGTGGGCCGAGGCCGGCAAGCTCGGCTACCTGGGCGTGAACCTGCCCGTCGAGTACGGCGGCGGGGGCGGCGGCATCGCCGAGCTCGCCCTCGTCCTGGAGGAGCTCGGCGCCGCCGGGTGCCCGCTGCTCATGATGGTCGTCTCGCCCGCCATCTGCGGCACCGTGATCTCCCGCTTCGGCACCTCCGCGCAGAAGGAGCGGTGGCTGCCCGGCCTCGCCTCCGGCACCCTCCGGATGGCCTTCGGCATCACCGAGCCCGACGCCGGGTCCAACTCCCACCGGATCACCACCACCGCCCGGAGGGAGGGCGGTGGGTGGGTGCTCAGCGGGCGGAAGGTCTTTGTCTCGGGCGTCGACATCGCTGACGCGACTCTCGTGGTCGGGCGGGCTCAGGACGCCCGGACGGGGGCTCTGAAGCCTTGTCTGTTCATCGTGGAGCGTGATGCCGCCGGGTTCCGGCGGAATCGCATTCCCATGGAACTCGCGGCCCCTGAGAAGCAGTTCGAGCTGGTCATGGACGACGTGCGGCTGCCCGCCGACGCCCTTGTCGGCTCCGAGGACGCCGGGCTGCTCCAGCTCTTCGCCGGGCTCAACCCCGAGCGGATCATGACCGCCGCCTTCGCGACCGGCATGGGCCGTTACGCCCTCGGCCGCGCCGTCGACTACGCCCGCACCCGCCAGGTGTGGAGCGAGCCCATCGGCGCCCACCAGGCCCTCGCCCACCCCCTGGCGCAGTCCCACATCGAGATCGAGCTCGCCCGGCTCATGACCGCCAAGGCCGCCGCGCTCTACGACGCCGGTGACGACGCGGGCGCGGGCGAGGCCGCCAACATGGCCAAGTACGCCGCCGCCGAAGCCGCCGTCCGCGCCGTCGACCGGGCCGTGCACACCCTGGGCGGCAACGGCCTCACCACCGAGTACGGGCTCGCCTCGCTGGTCACCGCGGCGAGGGTGGCGCGCATCGCTCCGGTCAGCCGCGAGATGATCCTCAATTATGTGTCGCACCGGACGCTGGGGCTTCCCAAGTCCTACTGAACGGAGGGGATCTCGATGGTGGTCCGCCGCGTGCGCGAGCACGGCATCACCCGCTTGACGCTCGATTCGCCGCACAACCGCAACGCCCTCTCGGCCCGGCTCGTCGGGGAGCTGCGCGAGGCGCTCGCCGCGGCGGCGGACGACCCGGGCACCCGCGCCGTCCTGCTCACCCACACCGGCAACACCTTCTGCGCCGGCGCCGATCTCGGTGAGGCGGGGGCGGGCGGGGCGGCGCCGCTCGGGCTCGTACGGCTGATGCGGGACCTCGTCGAGCTGCCCAGGCCCGTCGTCGCCGCCGTCACCGGGCACGTCCGGGCCGGCGGGCTGGGGCTGCTCGGCGCCTGTGACATCGCCGTGGCGGGGGAGGGGGCCTCGTTCGCCTTCACCGAGGCGCGGCTCGGGCTCGCCCCCGCCGTGATATCCATGCCGCTGCTGCCCCGCGTCCAGCCGAGGGCCGCCGCCCGCTACTACCTGACCGGGGAGCGCTTCGACGCCGCCGAGGCCGCCCGGATCGGGCTGATCACCGTGGCCGGCGAGCCCGACGAGGTGCTGCCCGCGGTGCTCGACGGGCTGCGGGCCGCCTCCCCGCAAGGGCTCGCCGAGTCCAAGCGGCTGGTCACCGCCGAGGTGCTGCGCGCCTTCGACCGCGACACGGGCGACCTGGCCGGGCTGTCGGCGCGGCTGTTCGCCTCGGACGAGGCGCGCGAGGGCATGACCGCCTTCCTGGAGCGGCGGGCCCCCGTATGGGCACGGTGACCAAGGGCCCCCAGCAGGACCGCAGCCGCGCCACCCGGATGCGCCTGCTGGAGGCGGCGATCGCCTGCCTGGCCGAGCACGGCTGGTCGGGGTCCACGGTGTCCGTGGTCGCCACCCGGGCGGGGGTGTCCCGGGGCGCCGCCCAGCACCACTTCCCCACCCGCGAGGACCTCTTCACGGCGGCCGTCGAGTACGTCGCCGAGCAGCGGTCCGCCGCGCTGCGCTCGGCGCTCGACCCCGTGCGGCACGTCGCCGGGCCGGCGCGTACGTACCTCGTGGTCAGGGAGCTGGTCGGGCTCTACACCGGGCCGCTGTTCCGGGCCGCCCTCCATCTGTGGGTGGCCGCCGCCGACGAGGAGCGGCTGCGGGCCGGGGTGACGGACCTGGAGGCGCGCGTCGGCCGGGAGACGCACCGGATGGCCGTGGAGCTGCTCGGCGCGGACGAGAAGCGGCCGGGCGTCCGCGAGACCGTGCAGGGCCTGCTCGACATGGCGCGCGGGCTCGGGCTCGCGAACCTGCTGACGGACGACACCGCGCGGCGGGAGCGGGTGGTCGACCACTGGGCCGGTCTCCTCGACGACGTGCTGCGCGGCTGACCCCTTCGTTCGCCTCGCGTGCGTCACCCTGTCATCCCCCGTCCATTCCTTCGCACGCGCTACGCGGCTACCGTGCGGGGCGCCCGCCCAGCCCCGCACCCCGAGGAGCCGCACAGTGCCAGCCTTGACGCGTCGTCAGTTCGTGGGGACCACCGCCGCCGTGGCGGCCGCCGGAGTGCTCGGGGCGGAGGCGGCCGGCCCGGCCGCCGCGTCCGCCCAGGGCCTCGGCCAGGTCCGCCACATCGTCGTGCTCATGCAGGAGAACCGCAGCTTCGACCACTACCTCGGCACCCTGAGCGGCGTCCGGGGCTTCGACGACCGGCAGGGGCTCGTCTTCCCCGACGGCACCGGGGTGCTGCGCCAGCCCGACCCCGCCCGCAAGGACGGCGGCCGCATGCTGCCCTACCGGATGGACACCACCCGCTACAACGCCCAGAACGCCGACGGCCTCCCGCACGGCTGGAAGGACGGGCACGACGCGATCAACCGCGGCGCGATGAACCAGTGGATATCCGCCAAGGGCGAGCGCTGCATGGGCTACTTCACCCGCGAGGACATCCCCTACCAGTACGCCCTCGCCGACGCCTTCACCGTCGCCGACCACTACTTCTGCTCCATGGCCGGGCCCACCGACCCCAACCGGCTCTACCTCTGGTCGGGCACCGCCGGGCCCGGCACCGACGGCACCACCGGGCCGTTCACCGACAACAGCGTCGTCACCGACAACCCCGTCGCCGACTGGACCACCTACGCCGAGCGCCTGGAGCGGGCCGGGGTGAGCTGGCGGGTCTACCACAACCCGGGCAAGGACCCCCGGTACGGCGACTACGACGACAACGGGCTCTCGTACTTCCGGCAGTTCCACGCCTTCCCGCACGACGACCCGCGCTACGTCAACGCCATGACGAAGTTCGACCTCACCGCCTTCGACCGGCACTGCAAGGACGGCACCCTGCCGACCGTGTCCTGGCTGGTGGCGCCCTATCTCTTCTCCGAGCACCCGGCGGCCAGCCCCGACTACGGCGCCGACTACGTGAACACCGCGCTCCAGTCGCTGTTCGCCAACCCCGAGGTGTGGAAGCACACCGTGTTCCTGGTGATGTACGACGAGAACGACGGCTACTTCGACCACGTCGTCCCGCCCTTCCCGCCGGCCGGCACCCCCGGCGAGTTCGTCGGCGGCCTGCCGATCGGGCTCGGCAACCGGGTGCCGCTGTGGGTGATCTCGCCCTGGTCGCGCGGCGGATGGGTGAACTCCCAGGTCTTCGACCACACCTCGGTGCTGCGCTTCATGGAGCGGGTGACGGGCGTCCGCGAGCCGAACATCAGCGACTGGCGGCGGGCCGTCTGCGGCGACCTGACCAGCTGCTTCGACTTCGCCCGGCCGGACTTCTCGGTGCCCTCGCTGCCCGACACCAAGGAGCTCGTCCGCAAGGCCGACGCCGGCGCCAAGCTGCCGCCCGTCAAGCTCCCCGCCCACGGGCAGCAGACCCTCCCCGTGCAGGAGCCGGGCGCCCGCCCGTACCGGATGCTGCCCTACGCGCCCGAGGCCGCCGTCACCGTGGACCGGGCGCGCGGCCGCGTGGTGTGCGCGATGACCAACGCCGGCGCCGCGGCCTTCCACTTCACCGTCTTCCCCAACATCCGGCTGCCGTTCGCCGGGACGCCGTACACCGTCGCGCCGGGCGCCCGCGCGGAGTACGTCTGGGAGACCGCCGGCACCGACGGCGCGTACGACTTCACGGTCTACGGCGCCGACGGCTTCCTGCGCCGCTTCAAGGGCACCGTGAAGGGGCCCGTCGTCGCCGAGCGGACCGCCCGTGAGCTCGCCGGTGCCACGACGGCAGGGCGCTACGACGTGACCGTCACCGGCGCGGACGGCTTCCTGCGGCGGGTGGCCGGCACCTGGTACGGGCCGGCGGCGGGCTGACGGACCGTTTCTCCGTGCCCCGCTCGCGCCGGGAGCGGGGCACCACCGCGGGGGGCTCAGCTCCCGGCGAGCTCGCCGAAGCCCGTGACCTCGCGCGGGTCGCGCGGGCCCGGGCCCACGTACCGCGCCGAGGGCCGCACCAGGCGGCCGGTGCGCTTCTGCTCCAGGATGTGCGCGCTCCAGCCCGCCGTACGGGCGCACGTGAACATCGACGTGAACATGTGCGCCGGGACCTCGGCGAAGTCCAGCACGATCGCCGCCCAGAACTCCACGTTGGTGGCCAGCACCCGGTCCGGGCGGCGGTTGTGGAGCTCCTCCAGGGCCGCCTTCTCCAGCGCCTCGGCGACCTCGAAGCGCGGCGCCGCCAGCTCCTTGGCCGTACGGCGCAGCACGCGGGCGCGCGGGTCCTCGGCGCGGTAGACGCGGTGGCCGAAGCCCATGAGGCGCTCCCCGCGGTCCAGGGCGCCCTTCACATAGGCCTTGGCGTCACCCGTGCGCTCGATCTCCTCGATCATGCCGAGGACGCGGGACGGCGCGCCGCCGTGCAGCGGGCCGGACATCGCGCCGACCGCGCCGGAGAGCGCGGCGGCCACGTCGGCGCCGGTGGAGGCGATGACGCGGGCGGTGAACGTGGAGGCGTTCATGCCGTGCTCGGCGGCCGAGGTCCAGTAGGCGTCGACGGCCCGGACGTGCTTGGGGTCGGGCTCGCCGCGCCAGCGCTTCATGAACCGCTCGACGACGGTCTCCGCCTTGTCGATCTCCCGCTGCGGGACCATCGGCAGGCCCTGGCCGCGCGCCGACTGGGCGACGTAGGACAGCGCCATGACGGCGGCGCGGGCCAGGTTGTCGCGGGCCGTCGCCTCGTCGATGTCGAGGAGGGGCTTCAGGCCCCACACGGGGGCGAGCATGGCGAGCGCGGACTGCACGTCGACGCGGATGTCGCCCGAGTGGACCGGGATCGGGAAGGGCTCGGCGGGCGGCAGGCCGGGGTTGAACGAGCCGTCGACCAGCAGGCCCCAGACGTTGCCGAAGGACACCTGGCCGACCAGGTCCTCGATGTCCACACCGCGGTAGCGGAGCGAGCCGCCTTCCTTGTCGGGTTCGGCGATCTCCGTCTCGAACGCGACGACTCCTTCGAGTCCGGGTACGAAGTCGGACATCAGGCGGCTCCTCGTGAGGTGTACGACAAGGTGGGCGCCGATCCGGTTACGCGGCTGCGCTGGCGGCTCGCGGTCCGTTTTCGGTCAACCCGGTAATGCCCCGTGCGGCTGTCCTTCACCCGGCTCCGGGCCCGGTCCTTCGCGGGCGGCGGCCGCCGGGCGGCTTCCGGACAGTGAGGCCGGACACGATAGTCGGTGAGACGCGGGCGCCACAGCCACCCGCCCTGCGATTTTGGGGGGTCCCGCACACGCGGGGAAGGGTGATGTCCGGCACACCAGGGGTTTCGCCCGCCGGAGGATTACGGACGCCCGGTACCGGGCAAGCTGATCGGCCGCGTCCGTCCGGGGGGCCCGCGAAGATCCCTTGCCGTTCTGTGGGGACCTGACAGGATGACCGCGTGACCCAAGCCGACGCGTTCGACGAGTTCTCCGCCGCCGGGACCTCCGGCGATGTCCTCGACCCCGCCGTCATGCGCGAGCAGTACCGCACCGGGGACCTCCTGGAGGAGTCCCTCGCCCCGGGCCCGTACGAGCAGTTCGCGCTGTGGTTCGCGCAGGCGTTCAGGAGCGGCCTGCCCGAGCCCAACGCGATGATCGTGTCCACCGCCGACGCCACCGGCCGGCCCAGCTCGCGCACGGTGCTGCTCAAGGGCTACGACGAGCGCGGCTTCGTCTTCTTCACCAACTACGCCTCCCGCAAGGGCACCGAACTCACCGGGAACCCCCAGGTCTCGCTGCTCTTCCCGTGGTACCCGCTGGCCCGTCAGGTCATCGTCGGCGGCACCGCCGAGCGGGTCGGCCCGGCCGAGACGGCCGCCTACTTCCGGTCCCGGCCCCGCGGCTCGCAGCTCGGCGCGTGGGCGAGCGCGCAGTCGACGGTGGTCTCCTCGCGCGCCGAGATCGACGCGGCCTACGCGGCGGTGGCCGCCCGCTTCCCGGAGGGCGGGCCGGTGCCCGTGCCCGAGGGCTGGGGAGGCTTCCGGGTGACGGCGGAGACCGTGGAGTTCTGGCAGGGCCGGGAGAACCGGCTGCACGACCGGCTCCGATATGTGCGCTCCGGCGACGGCTGGCGCGTGGAACGGCTCTGCCCGTAACCGGATCGGTGGTACGAGAGCGGCGTAAGTCGCCGACCCTGCCGGAAGGCACCTGAATTCGCCGTTGCGGCACTTCCGGTGTTTTCCGGCGCTTTCTCATGATTCCGGCGACAGCCGTGGCGCCGGTGAATTCCGGCGGCCCGGAATGCCCGGGAACGCAGACGATCCGTGGGCCGGCTACCGCCGCGCCGCGGGTGCGGCGCGACGGTGCCGAGCGGACGACTCGGCGGCCCACGGATCGGGTGACTGCTTGGGATTGGCCGGCGTGGCCGGCGCTGCGCTTGGCGCGACGACGGGCGCTAGCCCGCAGTCACCTCACGCGTCCGGAAAGAAATCATGTCCCGAACCACCTCCCTTCTCGTGTGCACACCACGGTAGGCAGCCGTCCCGGCGGCGACAACCGAATTTCCTGTGGCATCGATTTCCGCGAAGTCCGTGTGGTGCCCATCACGGTCGAGTTGAATGCGGTCGTGCAGGACAAGCAGACGCGGCCGGCAGGGGGTTCCTCGTGACCGCACCACACCAGTCCGGCCCGGCCCGCCCCGACGCGGCGGCCGGGCGGGGGCCCGGAGCGGAGGCGGCTGTCGACACCGACGACTCGGACCTTCTCGCGGCCCTCCTGGACGGCATGGACGCCGCCCTGTGCGCCTTCGACGCCGGGGGCACGGTCACCCACTGGAACCGCGAGGCCGAGCGGATACTCGGCTGGACGGCGGCGGAGGCCGTCGGGCGGGAGGGCCTGGCCGGCTGGGCGGTGCGCGCGGCGGACGCCGGGGAGGTCACCGCGCGGCTCTCCGCCGCGATGACGGCCCAGGGCCGCCAGGTGCACGAGTTCCCGCTGCTCACCAAGGGCGGCGGCCGGGTCCTGGTGCGCACCCAGCTGTCGGCGGTGCCGGGCGCGGGCGGCCGGGCCGCCGGCGTCTACTGCGCCTTCAGCGAGGTGCACACCCAGATCGACCTGGAGCGCTCGATCGCCCTGAGCGAGGCCCTGTTCGGCGACGCCTCCTGGGGCGTCGTCCTCGTCGACGCGGACCTGCGCCCCGCCCTCGCCAACGCCCACGCGGCACGCGCCCTCCGTACGGGCCGCACGGCGCTGCTGGGCCGCCCCCTGGGCGAACTCCTGGAGCACGGCGTCGAGGAGGTCGAGGGCGCCCTCCAGCACGTCCTGGCGGCCGGCGCGCCGCCCGCCCCCACCGACCTGTGGGTGACGCTGCGGGACCAGGGCGGCGCCCCGCCGGAGCGCCGCTGCTGGCGCAGCGGCTTCCTCCGGCTGGCCTCGCCGCTCGCCGAGGAGCCCGTGCCGCTCGGCGTGGCCTGGCTGTTCATGGACGTCACGGCGGCCCGGCTGGTCGAGCAGGAGAGCGCGCGGCTGCGCTTCCGGGGCAGCCAGCTGCACCGGGCGGGCCGCGCGGTCGCCGAGTGCGAGGACCCCGTCGAGGCCGCGTCCCTGTTCCTGGACTTCGCCCTGGCCGGCTTCGCCGACCACGCCCTCGTCGACCTGCTGTCCGAGCCCGGCCCGGCCCCGGAGCCGCCGCTCCGGCTGGTCCGCGCCGTGGCCACGCCCACCGGCACCCCGGGCCCGTCCCCGACGACCGCCCCCGGCGGCCTCCCCGTGCCCTACCCGGAGGGCCACCCGGCACCGCAGGCGATCGAGCGCTGCGGCTCGGTCCGCGCCGCCTCGGACTGCACGGAGAACTGGGCCGCGTCCCGCAAATGGCCCGAGGGCACGGTCCACGCCCTCTCCACGCCCCTCCGCAGCCGGGGCCGCACCCTGGGCGCCGTCACCTTCCTGCGGGGGCCGTCCCGCCGCCCGTTCGACAGGGGCGACGCGGCGTACGCGGAGGACGTCTCGACACGGGTGGCGGCGGCGCTGGACCTGGCGGGGGCGGTCGCGAAATCCAGCCCGTCCGGCGCTTGAGGGACCGGGGTCCGGGGGCGAAGCCCCGCCACGCGGCGGAGCCGCACATCGGATGCAGCGGGGAGGGGCGGGGTGGGGGAAGGCCCCGCCGGCAGGCGCCTGATGCCGCCCGCCGCCGCGCGGCTAGTGCCGGAAGAAGATCCGGTCCCCGTAGTCGCTCATCACCCGCCCGTTCCACTCGTGCCCACCGTCCACGTTCCCCGACCGCAGCATCGGCGGGTCGATCCCCCGCTCCGCCAGCGCCCCCACCGCCTCCACCACCACGGCCTGCATCAGCGCACTCGTCACCACGGTCGACGCCGGGCCGAACGGCGCCTCGATCCCCTCCGCCCTGATCTCCGCGTCCCCGATGTCGATCTTGCTGTCGACGACGAGGTCGCAGTGGTCCTTCAGGAAGGTCCCCGACACGTGCCGGGACTTCGTGTGCTCGGCGTAGGCGAGCGAGGTGACGCCGATGACCTTCAGGCCCAGCGCGCGGGCGTTCATCGCCATCTCGACCGGAAGGGAGTTCCGCCCGGACAGCGAGATGACGATCAGCAGGTCGCCCGGCTGCGCCGGACTCGTGTCCAGGACCGCGCCGGCGAGCCCGTTCACCCGCTCCAGCGCGCTGCCGAGCGTGGCGGGCACGATGTCGAGGCCCATCACGCCGGGCACGGCGAGGAGGTTGATCAGGGCGAGCCCGCCCGCGCGGTAGACGACGTCCTGCGCGGGGAGCGAGGAGTGCCCGGCGCCGAAGACGAAGAGCCGGCCGCCGTCCGCCACCGTGTCGGCGATCAGCGAACCGGCCTCGGCGATCCGCCCGGC
Source organism: Streptomyces albireticuli (assembly GCF_002192455.1). NCBI lineage: Bacteria > Bacillati > Actinomycetota > Actinomycetes > Kitasatosporales > Streptomycetaceae > Streptomyces > Streptomyces albireticuli. The sequence goes on along the minus strand of NZ_CP021744.1, from coordinate 3,228,506 downwards.
CTCCTCGTCACGCACCCGCTGGAGCAGCCCGATCGCGGCGTCGAAGAACTGCCCGGCCAGCTTGTTCTCGCTCATCGCCGAGGGGCTCCTAACCTCAAGATCCGATGGGGCGTACGGCCTGGCGTACGCTCGTGGCGCGGATCACGTTGCGGTCTGGACCTGGGCGCTGTCAATACGACGGCGGCCGACAGGGGCGTACGCGGCACCGTTGTCGGTGATATGCGTCAGAATTGAGTCCAGGGGCCACGCGCACGACATATCAAGGGGCACGCATGTCCGGACTGATCGACACCACGGAGATGTATCTCCGCACCATTCTCGAGCTCGAGGAAGAAGGTGTGGTCCCCATGCGCGCCCGCATCGCCGAGCGGCTCGACCAGAGCGGACCGACGGTGAGCCAGACCGTGGCGCGCATGGAGCGCGACGGCCTGGTGTCCGTCGCCGGGGACCGCCACCTGGAGCTCACCGAGGAGGGCCGCCGCCTGGCGACCCGTGTGATGCGCAAGCACCGCCTCGCCGAGTGCCTGCTCGTCGATGTGATCGGCCTGGAGTGGGAGCAGGTGCACGCCGAGGCCTGCCGCTGGGAGCACGTGATGAGCGAGGCCGTGGAGCGGCGGGTGCTGGAGTTGCTGCGCCACCCCACCGAGTCGCCTTACGGCAACCCCATCCCGGGCCTGGAGGAGCTGGGCGAGAAGCCCGAGCCCGACCCGTTCCTCAACGACGGCATGGTCAGCCTGATGGACCTGGAGCCGGGCGCGGACGGCAAGACCGTCGTCGTCCGCCGCATCGGGGAGCCCATCCAGACGGATCCTCAGCTGATGTACACGCTGCGCCGGGCCGGTGTGCAGCCGGGCGCGGTGGTGAGCGTCACGGAGTCCGCCGGCGGGGTGCTGGTGGGCAGCAGCGGGGAGGCCGCGGAGCTGGAGGCGGACATCGCGATGCACGTCTTCGTCGCCAAGCGCTGACACCGCCGCGCGGAGCTTGTCACGGGGGTCGCCGGTGGGCGGCCCCCGTTTCGTGTTCCCGGGCCCTGTTCCCGGGTCCGGGTCGGACGCGTCCGGGGCCCGGCCCGGGTGGGGCCGAAGCGGGCCGGAGGGGAACCGGAGCCGGAGCGGAACCGGACCGGATGCGCCCAACTCCCTTGAATCCGGCCGGAGTCGGCGTATTCGGCACGGCGGATCCCCGGGCGTGTCACCCTGACGCTGACACGGACGCGCGGCGCGCCGCCGCGGCTCGGGGAGGGGCTGGTCGGTGTGGCGGGTGTGGCCGGTGCGCGTGCCCCCGTACGCCGTGGGCGGCCGTCCGGGCGGGGGCGCCCGTGGCGGATCCGGCAGCCGTCGCGGGAGTGGCGGCCGAGGCGGGTGGTCGTGGTGAGAGAGGTGCCCGGGGGTGCGGCCGGCGGTCATGGCGAGGGCCCCGGCGCTCTCGCGAGCTGCCGGGGCCCTGCCTCCCCATATACCCCCGTGGCGACCCGGAGCCCCGAGCTCCCAGGGTGCGCCCCGCGGACCTTTCTTCCCCGAGCGGTCCGCGCCCAGGTCGATTACTCCCCTGGGTGCCGCCGGTCAACCCTTCAGCAAGGTCACTCGAAAGAGGGGTGTTGCGTGGGGTGTTGCGTGCGACGGACGTGTATTCGAATCTATGTTCTATACGAGGTAGCGGCCCGGGGGAGAAGTGGGGGTGCCAGGAATCATGGTGCGGCGTATCGACGTGAGCGGGAGCGGCGGAGTGCGGCTCGCGGCCTGGGAGTTCGCCGATCCGCCGAAGAGCCGCTGCGAGGGTGGCCCGGCCGGCGCGGACAGCGGGGCCGGTCCGGGCGGCTTCGACGGCCAGGGCGCGGTGCTGCTGCTCCACGGCCTGCTGGGCCGGGCCGCGCACTGGGCGGACACCGCCCGCTGGCTCTCCACGCGCCACCGGGCGATCGCCCTGGACCAGCGGGGCCACGGCCGCAGCGAGCGCCCCGCCGAGGGCCCGTACACCCGCGAGGCGTACGTGGCGGACGCCCTGGCCGCCGTGGAGCTGCTCGGGCTCGCGCCCGTCACGCTGATCGGCCACGCCATGGGCGCGCTCACCGCCTGGCAGCTCGCGGCCCGCCGCCCGGACCTGGTCCGCGCCCTGGTCGTCTGCGAGATGCGGGCCTCCGCGCTGGGCGCGGCCAGCCAGCGCGAGTGGAGCGACTGGTTCAGGTCCTGGCCGGTGCCCTTCGCGACCCTCGCGGACGTCCGCCGCTGGTTCGGCGAGGACGACCCGGCCCTGGAGCGCCCCCGCCCGGCCCGCGGCGACTTCTACGCCGAGGTGATGGCCGAGCGCGCGGACGGCTGGCGCCCGGTCTTCTCCCGCCGCCACATGCTGAACGCCCGGGAGACGTACGCCCACGACGCCCACTGGGAGGACCTCGCCCTGGTCGAGTGCCCGACCCTCGTCGTCCGCGGCCTCGACGGCGAACTGGGCCGCGCGGAGGCGCAGGAGATGGTCCGGGTCCTGCCGCGCGGGACGTACGCGGAGGTCCCTGACGCGGGGCATCTCGTGCATTACGACGAGCCGGTGGGGTGGCGGCGGGTGGTGGAGCCGTTCTTGGAGGGTGCGGGGAGGGGGTGAGGGGGGCGGGTCGGGGTGTGGCTCGGTGGGTGGTGGTGCGCCCGCGGCGGGCCTTTTCCCCAGCCCCGCCCCTTCCCGGAACCGGGGCTCCGCCCCGGACCCCGGTCCTCGGGCTGATTTCAGCCCGTCCGGCGCTTGAGGACACCGCGCGGAGCGCGGAAAGGGGCCTGGGGGCGAAGTCCCCAGTTCCGGGAAGGGGCGGGGTGGGGAAAAGGCCCCGCGCAGCGGCACCCCGCCCGCCGCCCGCACCACCGCCCCGCACCCCGCACCACCATCCCGCCCCCACCCCCCCCGGCAAATTAATTCAACACTCGTTGACATAACCCCGTCCCCGGGTGTGCACTGGCAGTACGGCCGCCCCGGCCACCCGCCCCGAGGAGCCACCATGTCCTCCACGCACACAGACCACGCCCCCCAGACCCTCGTCGTAGGAGCCGGCCCCACCGGCCTCCTCCTCGCCGGAGACCTCGCCGCCGCGGGCGTCCCCGTGACCCTCGTGGAGCGGCGGGCCCGGGAGTCCAACCTCACCCGGGCGTTCGCCGTGCACGCCCGCACCCTGGAGGTCCTCGACGCGCGCGGGCTGGCCGAGGAGCTGCTCGGTACGGGCACGTTCCAGGACACCTTGCGTTTCTTCGGCCGGGCCAGGGTCGACCTCTCCCGGCTGCCCACCCGCTTCCCCGGCGTCCTGCTGACCCCGCAGTACGAGATCGAGCGGATCCTGGAGAGGCGCGCCGTCGAGGCGGGCGCCCGGATCCTGCGCGGCACCGAGGTCGTCGGCCTGCGGCAGGACGCCGGCGGCGTCGACGTGGACGTCCGCACCGAGGCGGGGGAGCGGCGGCTGCGCGCCGCCTACGCCGTCGGCGCGGACGGCGTCCACAGCGGCGTACGGAAGGCGCTGGGCATGCCGTTCCCGGGGAAGTCCGTGCTCCGCTCCGTCATGCTCGCCGACGTCCTCCTCGACACCCCGCCCACCACCCTGCCCGCTTTCAACGCCGGCCCGGCGGGCTTCGCGTTCGTCGTGCCGTTCGGCGACGGCTGGTACCGCGTCATCGCCTGGCGGCGCGGCTGCGAACTGCCGTCCGACGCGCCCGTGGACATGGCGGACCTGCGGGACCTCATGCGCACCGTCCTCGGCACCGACCACGGGATGCGGGACCCCCGCTGGACCTCGCGCTTCCACAGCGACGAGCGGCAGGTGCCGCACTACCGCGACGGCCGGGTCTTCCTCGCCGGCGACGCCGCGCACGTCCACTCGCCCGCCGGCGGCATGGGCATGAACGCCGGGATCCAGGACGCGGCCAACCTCGGCTGGAAGCTCGCGGCCGTCCTCCAGGGCCGGGCCGGTGACGCCCTCCTGGACAGCTATCACGACGAGCGGCACCCCGTCGGCAAGCTCGTCCTGCGCCTCAGCGGTGCCATTGTCCGGGCCGCCCTGCTGGGCTCGCCCGTCGCCCGCGGTCTGCGGGAGGCCGCCACCGCGGCCGCCGGGGCCGTGCCCTTCGTCACCCGCCGGGGCGGCCTGCTGGTGTCGGGCATCGGCATCGACTACCCCGCGCCGCCCGGCGCCCATCCGTGGACCGGCCGGCGCGTCCCCGACCTGCCGCTGAGGGAGACCGCGGGCGGGCCCTCGCGCCTGTACGAGGCGCTGCGCGCCGGTTCGTATGTGCGCGTCCTCCCGCGCGGGGTGAGCGCACGGGAGGAGGAGGGCGTCGTCACGGTGACCCGCGCCGACGCCCGCCCGACGACCCTGCTCGTACGGCCCGACGGCCACGTGGCGGAGGCCTCGGGTACGACGGCCTGAGGAGGGAACGGGGCAGGGGCCGGGGAGCGGGGGCCGGGGGACCCGGGAGGCCGGGGGCGGGCCCTCGGCCGTCCTCCCCGGCCCCGCCGCGCGTCACCTGCGCCGCGCGTCCTGGGCGTCGCAGGCGCAGGCGTACGCCAGGGAGCTGACGAGCTCCTCCGCGTCGGGCAGCCAGCGGTTGGCGGCGGTGGGCTGGCGGGCCCACTGCACCGAGCCGCGCGAGCCCATCCGCGTCGGGGGCGCGACCACGTAGTCGCCCTCGCCGCGCGCGACCAGGTCGAGCAGGGAGGGCCGCCAGCCCAGCTTCCCGGCGAGGACGGGGGCCTTCAGGGCGCCACCGGGCAGCACGAAGAACAGCATCCGGCCGTACGGGGTGGAGGTGACCGGGCCGAGGGCGGTCCCCATGCGCTCCATGCGGGCCAGCGCCAGACACCCGGCGCTCTCCGGCACCTCCAGGGCGTCGAAGGTGCGGCCGGTGGGCAGCAGGACCGAGGCGGCGGGCCGCTTGTCCCACATCCGGCGGGCGGCGACCGCGCTGCCGGTGGCCTGGGTCGCCCAGTCGGGCCGGGACGGGTGCGCGCCGGGGGCCGGGCAGTCGAGCTCGCCGCACGAGCAGCGCTCCCCGCCCTCCTCGGTCACCAGCCAGGTGCCGGCGAATACGTCCCAGTGCCGCTCCTCCGCATACCGAACAGCGGCGTCGAGCAGCTGCTCGCCGCGTTGTTGGGGGATGTGCGGTGCTCCTACTACTCCGATGGTCTCTTCCACGTCCATCACAACTCCCCTTGTCACGAGGGGTTACGGCTCAGGCTCACGCTTGTGGGCGGCGATCGGATATGCACATGGGGCGCACGGATGCATGTGCGGGGGCGCAGACGCGGGTTCGCCGCCGAGGGTGGGTAGCCACCTGCGAAGCGGTGAGGGCGATGCAGTCAATGTCTGGCCATTGCCGCCTTTACGTCATTACCGTCAAGTCCGCATTCTCCGGACATCCAGGGGGCAAAGATCACAGGGGAAGGCGCTCTCCGCTGTCTCAGCTTCTCCGTTTGTCGCGGCACGGGCCGCGAACGCTTAGCAGTATCAGGGGGTACAGCATGGCCGCACGGCCACTCGTGGCGCGGCAGCCCAATGAACGGTTGCAAGCGCTCATTCAGGAAGCCGCCTGTTCCAACGCCGGTCTGGCACGGCGCGTCAATATGTGCGGTGCCGAGCACGGCCTCGACCTGCGGTACGACAAAACGTCGGTAGCCCGCTGGCTGCGCGGCCAGCAGCCGCGTGGGCGGGCGCCCGCCATCATCGCCGAGGCGCTCGGCCGCAAGCTGGGCCGCACCGTCACCATCGACGAGATCGGCATGGCGAACGGCAAGAACCTCGCCTCCGGCGTCGGGCTCCAGTTCTCCCCGACCGTGCTCGGCGCGATCGAGCAGGTCTGCGAGCTGTGGCGCAGCGACGTCGGCCGCCGGGACTTCCTCAGCGGTACGTCCGTGGCGTCCTCCGCGCTCGTCGAACCCAGCCGTGACTGGCTGATCACGGGAGCGGACGCGCAGGTCGCGCGGAACGCGGGGGCGCGGGTCGGCGCGTCCGACGTGGACGCCGTGAAGGCCACGACGGACGCCCTGGTGGAGCTCGACCACCGCTACGGCAGCGGGCACGTGCGGCCCGTGGTGGTCCATTACCTCAACAGTGTCGTCTCCGGGCTGCTCGCCGGCTCGTACCGGGAATCCGTCGGGCGCGAACTCTTCGCGGCCGTCGCCCGTTTGACGGAGCTCGCGGGTTACATGGCCGTCGACACGGGGCAGCCCGGGCTGGCCCAGCGCTATTACATCCAGGCGCTGCGGCTCGCCCAGGCGGCGGGCGACCGGGGTTACGGGGGGTACGTCCTCGCCGCGAGCATGAGCCACCTCGCGGCGTCGCTCGGCAACCCACGGGAGATCGCGCAGCTCGCGAAGGCCGCGCAGGAGGGGGCGCGGGGGCAGGTCACGCCGCGCGCCGAGGCGATGTTCTGCGCCGCCGAGGCCCGGGGCCACGCGCTGCTCGGTGACGCCCGGTCCTTCCAGATCGTCGCGGCCCGGGCCCTCGGCAAGCTCGAACAGGCCGAGAACACGGCGGAGTCCGGTGACGACCCCACGTGGATCCGTCACTTCGACCACGCCTACCTCGCGGACGAACTGGCGCACTGCCACCGCGACCTGGGCCAGCCGGAACAGGCCCGCCGCCACGCGGAGGACGCCCTGGCCGGCCACCCCGAAGGCCGCGTCCGCCGCCGCGCGATCGGCCTGCTCCTGCTGGCCACGGCGCAGGTGCAGCAGCGCGACGTCGACGAGGCGTGCTCGACGGGGACGCGGGCGCTGGAGCTGCTGGGGACGCTGCGGTCGAACCGGGGGGCGGAGTATCTGGACGACTTCCAGCAGAGGCTGGCGCCTTATCGGGAGGAGCCGGTGGTGCGGGAGTTCGGGGCGAGGTTGGAGGTACAGGCGGCGTAGCCGGCGGGACGGGGCGGCCGGGCCGGACGGGGGTTCGGTCGCGGGGTCGTCCGCGGGCCTGGGTGTCGTGGGCGTCGTGGGTGTCCCCGGGGCGTCCGTGGGCCGGGGTGTCGTGGGTGTCTCCGGGTCATCCGTGGGCCGGGGGCGTCGGCCTCCGCGGGCCGTCCGTGGGCCGGGGCCGGGTCGCTCCGGGGTGGTGGCAAGGCTGCTTCGCTTTACGCCTTGCCACCACCCCTGCACGCCCCGCCCCCTCCCGCCACGACCGCGCCCGGACGCGCGGGCCAGGCGCCGCGGGCGGCAGCCGCCGACGGCGAGTACTTCAGCGGGCGAGCCGGGCTGGCGGTTCGGGGTGCCGGGCGGGCGGGGTGGGGGAGTTCCGCCGGAGGCGGCATCGGCGGGGTGGCCGGGTGTGGCGGGTAGGGGAGCGGGTTGCCGCCCCGACGGCGGGTCAGTCGCCGACGGCGAGTACATCAGCGGGAGCCGAGCTGACGGTTCGGGGTGCTGGGCGGGCGGGGTGGGGGAGTTCCGCCGAAGGCGGCAACGGTGGGGTGGCCGGGTGCGGCGGGTAGGGGAGCGGGTTGCCGCCCCGACGGCGGGTCAGTCGCCGACGGCGAGTACATCAGCGGGAGCCGAGCTGACGGTTCGGGGTGCCGGGCGGGCGGGTGGGGAAGTCCCGCCGCGGCAACGGCCGGGCGCGGCACCCGGCACAGCCACGCCCCCGCAGGGACCCCGGTACGGAACTGGTACGGAACCAGAACAGGAGCGCATGGCTCAGCGCCAAAGCGACCCGGTAGCGTGAGCCGACGCTTCCGTAAGTCCCGTACAGCATAGGAGTCCCGGTGACGCAGAGCGGACAGGGAAACATTCCGCACCCCCCTGCGGTCCCGGCGCCCGGCCCCGGCCAGTCGTGGGGCGGGCCGTGGGGTCCCGACGCGCAGCGCGCGCCCCTGCCGCCCGAGACGCCGCGCCCGGGGGACTCCAATGACACCTCGGACGCCACGCGGTACCTGCCGCCCGTCGGCGCGGGCCCGGTCCCGGGCGCGCCGCAGCCGCAGGCCCCGTACGTGCGGGGCGCGGCGCCGGACGCCGGTGCGGCCACGCAGTACCTCCCGCCGGTGCCCCCGGCACCTCCGGCACCGCCCGTACCGCCCGCGTCGTACGCCCAGGACGACCCCGCCACGCAGTACCTGCCTCCCGTGAGCGCGGGGCCGGACGACGGGGGAGGCTCGGAGGGGCCGCAGTATCTGCCGGCGCCGGGGGAGAGCCCCGTGCCGGACGGTGGTGCGGCGACCCAGTACCTGCCGCCGGTGCGGAGCGGAAGCGGTCCGGTACCGGACGCGGGCGCGGCCACGCAGTACTTGCCGCCGGTGGGCGACGGTCCCGTGCCCGGGTCGGCCGGTGCGGCGACGCAGTACCTGCCGCCGGTGGGCAACGGCAGCGCCCCGGCGGCCGACGCCGGTGCGGCCACCCAGTACCTGCCGCCGGTCGGCAACGGCAGCGCCCCGTCGTCCCCCGACGCCGGCGCGGCGACCCAGTACCTCCCGCCGGTAGGCGACGGCCCGGCCGGCGCGGCCACCCAGTACCTCCCCCCGGTGCAGAGCGGAAACGTTCCCGCACCGGACGCCGGCGCCGCCACGCAATACCTCCCGCCGGTGGGCAACGGCAGTGCCCCGTCCCCCGACGCGGGCGCGGCCACCCAGTACCTCCCGCCCGTGAGCGACGGCAACCGCACCCCACCCCCCGTACCCCCCGCCACCCCCACGGGCGAGCGCCCCCCGCCCGCCGAGTTCGACGGGCTGTTCCGGGCGGCCGGGCCGGGCCCCGCCGACGCCGCGCCCCGTACGCAGCAGCTGCCGCCCGTCCGGGAGCCGGTCCGGGAGCCGCGCCGGGCGCCCGTGCCGCCGCCGCCCGCACCCCCCGGCCACCACGGGGGCGGCCGGTCCGACGGGCCGGCGCCGCGCCGGAAGCTGCCCACCGCCGCGATCGTCGGCATGGTCGTGGCCGGCTGCGCCGTCTGCGGGCTCGCCGCCGGCGCGCTGCTGAGCGGCGGCGACGGCAAGGAGGACAAGGGCGGCCGGCAGAACGCCGCCGTGGAGTCCGCCACGCCCGCCGCCCCGGACGACGCGGACAAGGACAGCAAGCGGAAGAAGCCCGAGCCGAGCGCGTCGGCCGCCGACCCGGCCGCCGCCCAGGCCAAGGCGCTGGACGCGCTGCTGAAGGACAGCAACAACAGCCGGGACGCCGTCATCAAGGCCGTCGACTCGATCAAGAGCTGCAAGGACCTCGGCAAGTCCGCGTCCGACCTCCGCGACGCGGCGAAGCAGCGCGACGGCCTGGTCACCCGCCTCCAGCAGACGCCGATCGACAAGCTTCCCGACAGCACCGAGCTGGCCGCGCAGCTGACGAAGGCCTGGCAGTCGTCGTCCTCGGCCGACACGTCGTACGCGAAGTGGGCCGACCAGGTGGGCGACAAGCGCGGCTGTGTGAAGGGCCACGCGCGGCCCACCGGGGACAGCGCCGCGGGCGACCGGGCGAGCGGTGACGCGACGGCCGCGAAGAAGAAGGCGGCCGACCTCTGGAACCCGACCGCGAAGAAGTACAAGCTGTCGCAGCACAAGTGGACCCAGCTGTGAGTCCCCGCCCGGTTACGGTCGGTGATCCCCAAGGGGGGGCATGGTCCCCGCCGGGAGGGAACGTACGATCGATTGCTGTGCAGGGTTCAGAGAAGTCTTCCCGTCGCGGCCGCCGCTCGACCACCATGGACGGTATGCCGCTCAATGACATGCCGTGGTGGCGCTGGCGCACGAACGTGCGCTCCGCGCTGCACATGCTCTCGGACCCGGTCTTCCAGCGGGAGTGCTGGCTCGCGGGCCGTGAGGGCTTCGGGGACGTGACCGACGCCGTGTACCGGCTGGTCGAGGACACCTGGCTGGACAACTGGTCGGCCGAGAAGTACATCGGCACGATCTTCCGGGACTCCGGCGAGGCCGCGCTGGTCGACGTCGCCGTGCTCCGGGTCCTGCGGATCATGCACCAGGTCGGGGCCGACGCCCCGGTCTCGGCGTATCTGGAGCACCACGGCTGGCCGGAGGCGGTGCGGGCGGCCCGTGAGGCACACGTTCGGCTGGCGGCGGGCGACGGCGACGACCCGGACGTACCCCCGCGCTCGCTGGGGATACTGGCCGGGCTGACGGCCGTGCGCTGAGGCGGCCGGGGCCGCGCGGTCCCGAGGGGCCCGGCGGGTGTGCGACGCTATTGGGCTATGAACGCCTCGCAGCCCCCCGCCGCCGAACAGTACGTCCTCACCCTCTCCTGCCCGGACAAGCAGGGCATCGTGCACGCGGTGTCCAGCTACCTCTTCATGACCGGGTGCAACATCGAGGACAGCCAGCAGTTCGGCGACCACGACACCGGGCTCTTCTTCATGCGCGTGCACTTCGGCGCGGAGGCGCCGGTCACGCTGGAGAAGCTGCGGGCCAGCTTCGCGGCCATCGGTGACTCCTTCCACATGGACTGGCAGATCCACCGCGCCGACGAGAAGATGCGCGTCGTCCTGATGGTGTCCAAGTTCGGGCACTGCCTCAACGACCTCCTGTTCCGCTCCCGGATCGGCGCGCTGCCGGTCGAGATCGCGGCGGTCGTCTCCAACCACACGGACTTCGCCGAGCTCGTCGGCTCGTACGGCGTGCCCTTCCACCACATCCCGGTGACGAAGGAGACCAAGGCGGAGGCGGAGGCGAAGCTCCTGGAGCTCGTCCAGGCCGAGGACGTCGAGCTGGTCGTCCTCGCCCGCTACATGCAGGTGCTCTCCGACGACCTGTGCAAGGTGCTGTCCGGGCGGATCATCAACATCCACCACTCCTTCCTGCCCAGCTTCAAGGGCGCGCGTCCGTACCACCAGGCGCACGCCCGCGGTGTGAAGCTGATCGGCGCCACCGCGCACTACGTGACGGCCGACCTCGACGAGGGCCCGATCATCGAGCAGGAGGTCGAGCGCGTCGGCCACGAGGTCACGCCCGACCAGCTCGTCGCCGTGGGCCGGGACGTGGAGTGCCAGGCGCTCGCCCGCGCCGTGAAGTGGCACAGCGAGCACCGGGTGCTCCTCAACGGCCGCCGGACGGTCGTCTTCGCCTGACGGGCGTTGTCGCCTGACGGGCGCGCGGGGCGTACGGACCGGGTCCGCACGCCCCGCCTCTCAGAGCCTCGACAGGGACGCCGTCGCGTAGAGCGCGTCGCGGATCGCCTGGCGGTCGCCCGTCTGACCGGCGGCCGCCTCCTCCGGCGGTATGTGCCCGGCCGCCAGCCGGCAGAACTCGACGGCGTCGAGCGCGACGTGGGCAACCGTTTCCGCCGCCGAGGTGGTGGCCCCGGGGGAGTCCAGCGGGATGTACCAGTGGCCGCCGCCGCTGCCCTCGACCTCCAGATGGAGCGTGCGGCCCGGGGCGCCGGCCGGGACCAGGGCGTGCGGCGGCGGGGCGAGACCGGCCCGGCGGCGGCCCGCGATCGCGGTGGGCAGCAGCCGGGCCCCTAGGTCGACCATCCGGTGCAGATGGCTCGCGGACGGCGGGGCGTAGGGATAGTCGATGGCGTCGGCGATGTCCACGGCGTGGACCCAGCACTCGAAAGCGCGGTCGACGAAGGAATCGGCGAGCGGCAGGCTGACCGGGCCGTACGGGACGGGCCTGCCGGCCGCGTCGGCGCCGGCGAAGGACGCGGTCCTCGTCAGCGCGTGGCTCTGCTCGCGCCAGCCGCCGCGCACCGCGCCCGGCGGCTGCCCGCCGGGGTCGCCCGCGACCGTGGTCCAGAACGCCTCGGTGCGCTCGGTGGGCGTCGCGCCCCGCGCCGCGAGCGTGCCCAGCGGGTCCGGCAGGCCGAGCACGGCGGCGACCAGGCCGTCCACCGCGAGGAGATGGCCGATCACGGCGGCCGCGGTGGTGTCCCGTGCCACGGGCCGCTCGCCGTCGAACCACTTGAGCCGGACCGGCGCCCGCCACTCCGCCTCGCCGATGTCATGGAGCAGGGCGTCGAGCCGGGCGGTCTCCGCGTCGTAGGGCGCGACCCAGTCGGGCACCGGGACCCGGGCGGGGCGGCGGCCCAGACAGGCGGAGAGCACCCGGGAACGCAGCCTCGGGTCGAGATCCAGATTGTCCTCCGGGTGCAGCAGGGCTACCGCGTCCCGCAGCCGGACGGCCTCGTCGGCGCAGGTGGCGCAGTCGGTGAGGTGCTCCTCGACGGCGGCCGTCTCCTCGGCGGAGCAGGCGGCCAGCGCCCAGGCGCCGAGCAGGGACTTCAGCACCTTGTGGGTCGGGGCGGGCAGGGCCGGGGGATCCTGGCGCCCCGGGTGCTCCTCGTGCGGGCAGGCCGTGGCGGCGGCCGGGTCGTCCGGGGATTCCGGGACCCGGGCGGCTTCCGGGCCGGCCGGGCCGCTCATCGCACACCTCCATGGGCGGGCGGCGAGGCCACCCGCGGCGCGTGGTGCGCGGTGGACAGCAGTTGCAGACCGAGGCGGAGCCGGCGGCGGGCCTCGTCCTCGGTGACACCGAGGTCCGCCGCGGCCTGCCGGTAGTCGAGGCGGCGTAAGTAGGCGAGGTCCAGGGCGGCGCGCAGCGGTGCGGGCATGGACGTGACGATGTAGTCGGCGCGGGCGGCGGCGGAGGCCTCGCGGACCCGCTCCTCGATCTCCTCGGGCGTGCTCTCGCCGTCGCTCTGCGACTGCCGCAGCCGCTCGACCGCCTGACGGTGGGTGAGGGTGGCGATCCAGGAGCGCAGGGAGCCCTGCTTCGGGTCGTACGCGCCGGGGTTCTCCCAGACGTAGCCGAACACCTCGCGCGTGACGCGGTCGGCGGCCGTCTCGTCGCTCAGCACGCGGTGGGCGAGGGTGTGCACCAGGGAGGCGAAGCGGTCGTAGAGCTCGCCGAGTGCCGCGGCCTCACCGTGTGCGAGCCGCTGTTGCATCTTGCGGTCCCAGCGCGGTGGTGCCTCGGTCGCCATGGATGGTGCCCCCTCCTGCGTACTCGCCGCGTGTACTTCGTCCTGCGTACCACTTCTGGCACCGGGGCGGCACGTCCCGGCGCGGAACGTGCTTGTGCCCAGCGTCACATACTCCCCGAATGTAGTCGCCGGGTCCGGCGGCGCAGACATCTTTACGGCAAAGCCGACCCCCTGACCGGCTGCGGATGGTATTGCCGCCGTCACTTACCGCACCGCTGAGCGATCGTTATAGATCGTACGTGCGCGAATGTGCCGATGTGTTATGCGTGTGTGACCGTATCCAGGAGGATTCGGGGTTGGAGCTGGGCATAGGCTCGATGAGGGCCGGCCGGCGCCGCGGCGTTTCACGGTGGAGCCGTCGGGCAGCCGCACCCCCAGGAAGGGTCCGTTCCGGGGAACGAGAACCGAGCGAAGGGGCTTCGAGCGCGTGACGTTGAAGGTGAAGGACGCCGCACACGGGGACTGGGCAGTCCTCCGTGTCTCCGGCGAGATGGACCTGGTGACGTCGCCGGTGGTCCGGCAACGCGTGCACGACGCGGTCGCCGACGGCCGCCGCAGTCTGGTGCTCGACCTGGCCGAGGTGCAGTTCTGCGACTCCAGCGGGGTGGGCGTGCTGATCGCCGCCCGCCGGCTGATGCGCTCCTGTCAAGGGCGGCTGAGGCTGATCCTGCCCGCGCAGGGCGCGGAGGACGGCTCGCACGTCAACAGGGTGCTCGGGGCGCTCGGGGTGCGCCGGCTCTTCGAGATCTACCCCGACCTCGACACGGCCACCCACGAGACGCACGAGGGCACCAAGCCGCTGTCGGCCTAGCCGCCGGACCTCGCACCGCTCCTTCCCGGTCGTTCCGCTCTCCCCTCTCCTCCCTCACCCCGCGCGGGGAAACCCGGCCCGTACGACGAAGCCGCCGTCCCGCGTCCCGTGCGCCTCCAGCGTCCCGCCCAGGCTCTGGGCCCGCTCGCGCAGCCCCACCAGGCCGTGGCCGCCGCCCGGCAGTCCGGGAACGGGCGCCGCCGCGTCCGCGGGGCCGTTGCGGATCTCCACCAGCAGGGTGCCGGTGCCGCCCCCGCCCTCCGCCCGCTCCCCCTCGGCCACCGTGACCCGCACCCACGCGCCCGGCGCGTGCTTGCGCGCGTTGGTCAGCGCCTCCTGCACCGTGCGGAACGCCGCGCGCTCCACGGCCTCCGGGCGCTCCACCGCCGGGTCGCAGGTGTTCTCGTACGTCACGTCGAGCGCGCTCATCCCGATCATCTTCGGCAGGTCCGCCAGCCGCGGCTGGGGCGAGAGCTCCTCGGTGTCGGCCCCGGCCTTGCGCAGGATGCCGACCATGTGGCGCAGCTCCTCCAGGGTGCGCACCGACAGCTCCCGGATCCTCCGGGCGCCCTCGCGCGCCTGCGCGTCCGGCGTGGCGATCTGGAGGGCGCCCGCCTGGAGGCTGATCAGGCTCACCTGGTGGGCCACGACGTCGTGCATCTCGCGCGCGAGCCGGGCCCGCTCGGTGGCCAGCACCTGCTCGGAGAGCAGCCGGTCCTCGCTGGCGCGGCGGCGGGTCAGCTCGTCCAGCCGGGCGGCCAGCTCACGGCGGGTGCGGGTCAGCAGGCCGATGGCGACGGGCGCGGCGGCCGTGACGCAGGCGTCGAGCAGCTGGAGGACGACCTCCCGGCGGTCCGACAGGTCCAGGTCGGAGAGCGGATAGGGCACGAAGTGCGCGGCCGCGAGCAGCAGGGCCAGGCCGGTCAGCAGCCGCCGGTCGGGGCGCCGGGTGGCCACGGTGTAGAGGGCGATCATCGGCGCGAACCAGACGTAGCCGATGTAGATGCCGGGCAGCGTCACCAGGAAGACGGCGACGGGGAACCGCCGGCGCAGCAGCAGGGCCGCCGCGGCGAGCAGCGACACCCCCAGGTCCACCCCGAGGCCCGGCCCGTTGACCAGCAGCGCGTCGACGACCGCGAGCAGGACGGGGACCAGCAGCGGCAGCGCGGCGGTCATGGGGCGCCCTGGCCGGGCGGGTCCGTGACCAGCCCGGCCCGGTCGGCGATGACCGCGGCCTGCACCCGGTTCAGCCCGCCCAGCTTGCCGAGGACGGCCCGCACATGGTCCTTGACCGTGCTGGGCGCGAGCCCCATCCGCTCGGCGATCTGCGGATTGGCCAGCCCCGCGCCGAGGTGCGTGAGCACCTCGCGCTCGCGCGGGGTCAGCCCGGCCACCGCCGCGGCCGCCGTGGACTCGGCCTCCGCGGCGAGATAGCCGCCGATGACGGCCCGCGTCACCCCCGGGTCCAGGACGCTGCCGCCGACCGCGAGGGTCCGTACGGCCTGGACGAGCTGCTCCGGATCGGTGTCCTTCAGCAGGAAGCCGGTGGCGCCGGAGCGCAGCGCCGCGGCGAGGTACTCGTTGGCGTCGAAGGTCGTCAGCATGCCGACGGCCGGCGGGTGCGGGAGCTCCCGCAGCGCGCGCAGCACGGTCAGGCCGTCGACGTCCGGCATCCGGATGTCCAGCAGCACCACGTCCGGCGCGCCGTCCCGCACGGTGGCCACGGCCTCGCCCCCGCCGCAGTCCGCGACGACCTCGATGTCCGGGGCCGTGCCCAGGATCATCCGCAGCCCGGACCGGACGAGCTGCTCGTCGTCCACCACCGCAACACGGATCACCGACCGCTCCCTACTTCCTGTACCGCCGGGGCCGCCTCTGCCGGATCCCTGGCAACCTTCCAGCTTGCCGTACCGATCGATGAAAGCAGCAGCACGGAGCCCGGCACTCCCCCCGGCGGCCTGTCCGCGGCCCGGCGACCCCCGCCGATCGGCGGGGGTGACCTTGGACCCGCGACGGATTCCGCTCCGGCGCGCCACCCGGCAGAGTGTTGTCCATGCTGCATCATGCCGGGGCTCGCCCCCGCACGCCCGGCCGCGGGCGGCGCGTCAGCGTCGTCCTGGTGACCGGGGCGTGTGTCGCCCTGGCGACGGCATGCGGCGGCACGCGGTCGCAGGCCGCCGCGTCCCCCACAAGCGGCGGCCTGTCCGTGTCCTACGAGGCCCCGGCCCGGGGCGGTGGCGCCGAGCGCGACTTCCTGCGCGAGCGCCGGCCCGCGGAGCGGGTCGCCGAGGACGTCGGCGGGGCGTTCCGCCTGCGGAAGGCGATCGCGATCGTCGGCCGTTCCTGCGAGAAGGGCGACGTCCCCGAGTACGACCCGGAGACCCGGCGGATCGTCCTCTGTTATTCGTACGTCGCCGAGGTCCGCTCGATGTTCGAGCGCGCGCACGACCCCGACCCGGCCGGCCGCACGGCCGGAGTCATCACCGAGACGCTCTACCACGAGGTCGCCCACGCCCTCGTGGACACGCTGAAGCTCGCGCCCACGGGCCGCGAGGAGGACGTAGCCGACCAGTTCGCCGCGTACCGGCTGATCCCCCGGGGCCCGGAGGGCCGCGCGGCCGTGCTGGCCGCCGCCGACAACTACGCGCAGTACGCCCGCGAGTCCCGGCCCGAGGACGTAGACCTGGGCGCGGAACACCCGCCGGACGCGGCCCGCGCGGCCAACTACCGCTGCTATCTGTACGGGGCGTCGCGGGCGGAGGGGTCGGACGGGGATGCGGCGTCGGACGACGATCTTGTGGACGGCAGGGTGCTGACGGAGGAGCGGGCGTCGGTGTGCGAGGAGGAGTACGGGGCGTTGCGGCGGGGGTGGGACGGGTTGTTGGGGGCGTATCGGAGGGGGTAGGGGGTGGTGCGGGTGCGGGTGCGGGTGCGGGTGCGGGTGCGGGTGCGCGGGGCCTTTTCCCCGGCCCCGCCCCTTCCCGAACCGGGGGCAAGCCCCCGGGCCCCCGGTTCCGCGCTACGCGCGGTGGCCTCAAGCTCCCCCAGCTACCGCTGGGAGGTGCCCCCAGCCGGGCTGGATTTTGCCCCTGTCCGAGGCTGGCTTTCCGTGCGCCGGAAGCACTTCCCTTGCTCCGTGGTCGGGCTTTCCTGCCCGGTTCCGGGCGACAACTCAGCCCGTCCGGCGTTTGAGGACCGGGGTCCGGGGCGGAGCCCCGGTTCGGGAAGGGGCGGGGTGGGGAACAAGCCCGCCGCAGGCGCACCCCCCGCCGCACCCCCCGCCGTCCCCCCCGCCGTCCCCCCCGCCGCTCAGTACGGCGGTGGCGGCGGCGCAGGCCCCAAGGTCGTCGTACCCGGCGCCGCCCGGTGCCCCAGGCCCGTGCGGTACGCGTCCAGGGCCGCCTCCACCCGGCCCGTGCGCCGGAGCAGGTCGCCCAGCAGGCGGCAGAGGTCCGCGAGGTCGCCCGCCGCGCCCGTGCGTTCCAGGAGGGACAGGGCCGAGCAGTAGTGCTCCTCCGCCGACTCGTGCTCGCCGCGCTGCTCCGCGATGAGGCCCAGCAGCCGGTGCGCGCCGCCCGCGTGGACCGCGCCGCGCTCGGCGCCCAGCGCCGAGGGCGCGAGCAGCGGGCTCAGCAGCTCCGCCGCCTCCGCGGCCTTGCCGCGCCGCCGCAGCACGTCCGCCAGCTCCACCTCGACCTGCGTGGTGAACAGCACCGCGCGCTTGGCCGCCAGCATGTCGCGGGCGGTGCGCAGTTCGCTCTCGGCGCCCTCCAGGTCGCCGGCCTGGGAGCGCACGTAGCCGCGCATCCAGTGGCAGTGGGCCAGATCGGTGCGGACACCCAGCTTCCGGTACAGCTCCTGGGCGCGGGCGAGGGAGGCGTCGGCCTCCGCGATGCGGCCCTCGGCGATGAGGGTCCGGGCGACGCCCCGGTGCATTCCGGCCACCAGTGCCGGATCCTTCACCTTCGGCGCGAGCGACAGTGCGAGCTGCGCGGCGTGCACGGCGCGGGCGTGCGCCCCCATGTCCATATAGGGCGCGATGGAGGCCGTGTGGAGGTGCATCAGCGCCTCGGCGTCGTGCGTACCCGAGGCGGTCAGCGCCTCGACGGTGGTCTCCAGGAGATAGCAGGAATAGCGCAGTTCACCCGCCAGCAGATGGGCGGTGGCCCGGCCGCGCAGCGCCGGTACGCGCCGGGGCAGCGGCTCGTCGGCGAGGAGCCGCTCGGCGGCGGCGAAGTGGTCGCGGGCGTCGGTGAGTTCGCCCGTCTCCAGGCCGCACTCGCCGAGCCCGAGGAGCGCCGTGAACTGCTCGTCCACGAGGCCCAGCCGGGCCGCGTCCTCCCGCGCCGCGCGGAACAGCCCGGTGGCCTCCTCCGCGGCGCCCGTGGACAGCGTGCGCCGGGCGGCGGCCAGCCGTTTCCGTACACCGGTCGCCGAGTGCGGGGGCCTGCCGGTGCCGGCGGGCCCGTCCGCCCGTATGCCGTGGGTGCTGTTCTCCGCCACTGCCGCCCCTCGGTAGGTCGCGCCGCGCGCGTCAAGCGATCGGTGTCCCGCAGGTGAAGAATCCGTCCGTACGTGAGGATGGAACCACGCCCCGGTCCGTCGGCGAAGCGGCCGTCGTAGCACCGCCGGTCGTCCCGGCCACGGCCCGTCGGCCGGGGCTCGTCCTCACTGATCACCACTTCGACGTACCGCCCGACGACGCGGACCCCGCCGGTGAGCGCATGCGTCTCTACGCACGCGCGGTCGCCGCCGCCTTCTCGCACCGGCCGCGCTACGTCCTGGAGGACGGCGTCGTGCCCACGGGCGCCGGGTCGCGGCTCCCCGGCACGTCCACCGAGCGGACCGCGGTGGTGCTCTCCCGCGCACCGTGCCCGCTCCACGTAATCCTCCATGAGGTCATTCATGCCCAGTGCGGGGGTGTGACGCACTGGTCGGGGGAGCGTGTCCGGGCGGAATTCCCGCAGTTGGGCCGCTGTGCGGGTGGGGGGCGCGTTTTCTCTTCACGGGTGGGGGTGTGCGCCCTTGGGTGCTTCGTGCGCGCCCTTTCTTGCGCCCCCTGGGTCCTGGGTGCGGGGCGGGTGGGGGTGCGCCTGCGGCGGGCTTGTTCCCCGGCCCCGCCCCTTCCCGCTGTATCCGATGTGCGGCTCCGCCGCGTGGCGGGGGGCAAGTCCCCGGGCCCCCGGTTCCGCGCTGCCGCGCGGTGGCTGGGGGAGTTCGAGGACCGGGGTCCGGGGCGGAGCCCCGGTATCGGGAAGGGGCGGGGCTGGGGAAAAGGCCCCGCGCAGCGGCGCCCCACCCGCCCACCGAGCCGCACCCGCACCCCGCCCCACCCATTGCCCCCCACCCCCCGACTCCCTACCTTGGGCCGCACCCACCACCCCCCAGGGAGTCCCCATGCGCAGACGAATACCCCTCACCCTCGCCACAACCTTCGCCCTAGCCCTCACCCTCACCCCCACGGCAACAGCAACAGCCGCACCCACCCGCCACCCCCAACCCGTCGAATACTTCACCGGCCCCGACGGCCACCCCAGACACACCACCGTCCCCGCGTCCCCCACCCCGTCCCACCCCCTGCGCCCCTCCGCCCCCGGTGACGGCGACGTGACGCCCGTCGTCGAGAACGGGCCGGTCGCCACCACGCTCGACGTCGTCTTCGTCGGGGACGGGTACACCGGTGCCGAGCAGGCCGACTTCCGCGCGGACGCCCGCGCCAAGTGGGAGAAGATCGCGGCGGTCGAGCCGTACGCGTCCTACCGGCAGCTCTTCAACGTGTGGGCGGTCGGGGCCGTTTCCCGTCAGTCGGGCGTCTCCGGGGACCCCGTGCAGGGGGTCGAGAAGGACACCGCCCTGCGGTCCGCCTTCTTCTGCGACGGCATCGAGCGGCTGCTGTGCGTCGACACCGGCCGCGTCGAGTCGTACGCGGCGAAGGCGCCCGCCGCCGATCTCGTCGTGGTGCTGTCCAACTCCGCCAAGTACGGCGGCGCGGGCTACAACGACGTGGTCTCGCAGGTGGGTTACGACGGCATCGCCACCGCCTCCTCCGACCACCCGAAGTCCGACCAGGTCGCCGTCCACGAGACCGGGCACTCGCTCGGCAAGCTCGCCGACGAGTACCAGTACGACGAGTACGGGACGTACACGGGCGCCGAGCCCTGGGAGGTCAACATCAGCAAGCTCCGCGCCGACGAGCAGGCCGCGCAGCGGAGGAAGTGGTACCGCTGGCTGGGGGAGACCTCGCCGGACGGTGGCGCGGTCGGCGCGTACGAGGGTGGCGGCTACTACCCCAAGGGCCTCTACCGCCCCACCGAGAACTCCGTGATGCGCACGCTCGGGCGCGAGTTCAACCTGCCGGGCCGCGAGGCGATGATCGCGGGCTTCCACCGCCACGCGAGCGTTCTGACCAGCACGGTCGCACCGGGCGCCGAGGTCGGCCGCGGGGACCGGATCGAGGTCCGGCCGTCCGCCGCCACGACGGTGGTCCGGTGGTACGTCGACGGGCGCGAGGTCTTCCGCGCCCGCGGCCGGATGTCCGTCAGCCCGCGCTCGCTCGGCATCCGCGCGGACGGGCGCGGGCACGTGGTGACGGCGACGGGCACCGATGCGACGGAAGCGGTCCGCGACCCGGAACTGCGACGCAAGCTGACGGGGTCACTGAGCTGGCCCGTGACGCGCTGACCAGGAGCCCAGCCCGTGACGCGCTGACGGGGTCACTGGGCCGGCACGTGACGCGCTGACCAGGAGCCCCCGCTACCCCGCGTCCAACACCCCGACACCCTTGCCCCCATAAGCCCGCACCACCCGCCCGTACCCCCTGGCCAGCGCCGTCTCCGCCGCCTCCCGCACCCGGTCCGTCGGCTCGCCCGCCGCCAGCGATCTGTGCAGCGCCTCGAAGCCCAGCTCCCGCGCCGTGTTCGCCAGCGCCGCGAACGCCTCCAGCTCGGCCCGTACGACCGGGTCGGCGGCGTGCGCGCCCGCCCGCTCCATGAGGAGTTCCTCCAGGAGCAGTCGGCGGCGGTGGGCGAGGGGGTGGTAGCTGTGGCGCAGGGCCGGGCTGTCGAGCAGGACCCGGGAGAAGACCCGGGCCTGCTCCAGGGAGTCCTCCGCGAGGGCGATGTCGAAGGCCCCGGCGTAGGCGCGGCCCAGCTCTTCGAGGAGTTCGGCGCCGGTGGCGGCGCCCGTCACGGCCTCGGCCACCATCGGCTCGAAGTCGTCGCGGCGGCCGAAGAAGATGTCCTCCTTCGACGCGTAGTGCGTGAAGACGGTGGCCGGGGCCACGTCCGCCGCCGCCGCGATCCGGGTGAGCGTGACGGCGTCGAAGCCGTCCTCCGCGAAGAGCCGGAAGGCCGCCTGGGCGATCGCGCGGCGGGTGCGCTCCCGCTTGCGCTCGCGCAGGCCGCCCGTCGCGGGCGGCGCGGGCGGCGAGGTCCGCGCGCGGGGCGCCGGCGCGGTGGCGGTGCGGGCGGCGGGAGTCATGGCTTCAGAATAGCCGCCCGGCCAGCAGAATTAGAGGTGCTACATTTTTGTAGCGCCTCTAATTTCCGAGGGTGTCCGCCTCGCCGCGCCGCCCTCCCCCGTGCCCGCAAGCCGTGCCCTCAGCCGTGAGGACGTGCCCGCCATGCGCACAGCCGACTCGTCACAGCCGCCGGCCAGGAACCCACAGGATCCCGCAGCCACCGTCGAAACCACCGCCGACACCCACCCGGAACGGTCCCGGCCCCGGCCCCGGTCCACCACCGCGATCCTCGTCCTCGCCTGCGCCGCCCAGTTCATGGTCATCCTCGATGTGACGATCGTGAACGTGGCGCTCCCCGCCATGCGCGCCGAGTTGCACCTCGACGCGGCGGGCCAGCAGTGGATCGTCAACGCCTACACCCTCGGCTTCGCCGGTCTGCTGCTCCTCGGCGGCCGGACGGCCGATCTCGTCGGCAACCGCCGCGCCTTCCTGGCCGGCGTCACCGCCTTCACCCTGGCCTCCCTGGCGGGCGGCCTGGCCGACGGCGGCGGCCCGCTCGTCGCGGCGCGCGCCGTCCAGGGCGTCGGCGGCGCGTTCCTCGCGCCCGCCACCCTCGCGCTGCTGATGAGGACCTTCACCGACCCCGCCTCCCGGGCCCGCGCGATGGGCGCCTGGAGTGTCGTCACGGCGGCCGGCGGCGCGGTCGGCGCGGTGGTCGGCGGGGTGCTCACCGAGTACGCCGGATGGCGCTGGGTGCTGTTCGTCAACGTCCCCATAGGCGCCGCGCTGCTGACCGCCGCGCTCCTGTACGTACCGGCGGCGGGCGGCGGCCGGGGCGGGGCGCGCCGGCTCGACCTGCCCGGCGCCCTCACGGCCACGGCCGGCCTGACCGCACTCGTGCACGGGACGATCGCCAGTGAGACGCACGGCTGGGACTCCCCGCACGTCTGGGTCCCGGCCGGCGCCGGGGCGCTGCTGCTGGCCGCGTTCGTCGTCGTCGAGTCCCGGGTCGCCCATCCGCTCGTACCCCTGGCGATCCTGCGCCACCGCGGCCTCGCCGTCGCCAACCCGCTGGTGATGGCGATGAGCGGGGCCGGGTTCTCGATGTGGTTCCTGCTGTCCCTGCACCTCCAGCAGAACCTCGGGTTCAGTGCCGTGCGGGCGGGCCTGTGCTTCGTGCCCGGGTCGCTCGGCATCATCGCGGGGGCCGGGATCGCGACCCGCCTCGTGGCCCGCACCGGGCCCCGCCCGCTGATCGTCGCCGGCATGACGCTGGGTACCGCCGGCTTCGTGTGGCTGTCCCGGATCAGCGCGGGCGGGAGCTACGCCGGCGAGGTGGCCGGGCCGTTCGTCCTCACGTCCCTCGGCTTCGGCCTGGCCCTCATGCCCGCCATGGTCGCCGCCACCGGTGGCACGGACCCGGCCGAGGCCGGGCTGGCCTCCGGGATCCTCAACACCTCCCGCCAGGTCGGCGGCGCGCTGGGCCTCGCCGTGCTCGCCACCGTCGCCTCGCACACCACGGCCGCCCGCCTGGCCTGGCGGCCCCACGAACTTCAGCGGGCGCTGACCGCCGGCTACGGCCGGGCCCTGCTGACCGCCGCCGCGTTCACCGCGTGCGCGGCACTGGGCGCCCTCGCCCTGCCCGGAAGGCGGGGCAAGGCGCCGCTCCGGCACCACTCGTAAGCCACCACTCGTAAGCCACCACACATAGGCCACCACTCATAAGCGATGAAGCAGTCGACGAGGAGAGGAAAAGGACCACCGTGCCCAACGAGTTGAACCACATCATCGTCCACGTCAAGGACCGCCGGGAGACCGGAGCGTTCCTGGCCTGGCTGGCGGGATCCGCCGAGGCGCCCCTCGAATGGGGTCCCTTCACCCAGGTCACCACGTCCAACGCGGTCGGCGTCGACTTCGCCGACGAAATGGTCCCGGCGGAGAAGATCAACCTCAGCCACCTCGCCTTCCTCGTCACGGACGAGGAGTTCGAGGCGGTCCTCGCCCGGATAGCGGAGCGCGGACTGCCGTTCTGGGCCGACCCGATGCTGACGGAGGAAGGGAAGATCAACCACGACTACGGCGGGCGCGGCGTCTACGTCCGCGACCCGGGCGGCACCTGCGTCATCGAGTTCATCACCAAGCCGTACGGGGAACAGCCGTCGGAGCGGTCCACGCGGGCGGCGGTGGCGACGCACGGCGGGGGAACGGGGAGCTGATCAGCTGAACCGCCGCGCTCACCGCACCAGTTCCCGCTCCAGCGGTGTCCGGAAGCGCGGCGTGACCCGTACGTCACCCATCCAGCCCGTCAGCCTGGCGGCCTCCGCGTTGATCGCGGTGGCCGCCTCGCGTCCCACGTCCACCAGCGGCCGCCAGACGATCTGCCCGTTCGCGCGCTGGGCCCAGCCGCCCACGACCCGGCCGTCCCACCACACCGTCGGCCCGACGTTCCCGGCCCGGTCGAAGAGCGCGGGCACCAGGTCCGGCGACAGGTACCAGTCCCGGCCGCGCCAGCCCATCGGCGTGGGGTCGAGCCCGGGGAGCAGGGCGGCCCAGGGCTCGGCGGGCGGTACGTCGTCCAGGTCGTCCGGCAGGGCGTGCCCGGCCGCGCCGCCCGCCAACTCCACCCCCACCGCGCCCACATCGGCCAGCGCCCTACGGGTGTCGCCGAGCGTCCAGCCCGTCCACCACTTCAGGTCCGCCTCCGTCGCGGGCCCGAAGGAGCCGAGCCAGCGCCGGGCGAGCTCCGCCTTCGCCTCCCGCACGTCCATCTCCGGGATCCGCGGCACGGGCGCCCACGGGTACAGGCTGCTGGTCCACGAGCCGCGCGGCCGGCCGCGGCGCACGTGCCCGTCGGAGGCCAGCAGCCGCAGCAGCCGGCTGCCGACGCTCTGCCGCGACTCGTACGGTTTGCCCACCGAGACCGCGATCGTCTCCCGCAGGGCGGGGACGTCCTTGGCGAGCTCGGCCGTCGTCGCCTGGCCGCGCGCGGCGAGCGCGTCCAGCACCTCCCGCTCGGTCCGCGCGAGCCGCCGCTCGTCCCAGACGCCGTCGGTGCTCTGCTGGAGGAACCGCACGAACTGGGCGCGCTCGCGCACCGCGATCGCGCGGGCGGTGGAGGAGCTGACGTACGGGGCGAGGCCGGAGCTCACGGCGAAGAGCGTGCGCCGCATGGACAGCAGCTTCACCAGCGTCACGTCCTCGTAGAGCGCCCGCTCCACCTCGGCGGACGAGGGCTCGGCCAGCCGCGCGCACGCCGACAGGTACACGGTCGCGGCGTCGGTGGCGTGCAGCCCTACGAGCGCGTCGGCGACCTCCTCGACGGACGCGGCGCGGTGGCCGGGGGAGAGGAGGTGACGCCGGGCGAGGCGGGCGCGGCGCTGGTCGTCGGAGACGTGGGGGCGGGCGGTCATGGGGCGAGCGTAGAAGGGGTATAGGGCGGAACCTGTCCTCCACGGGCGGGCGTCCGGGCGATCCATCCCTCGGCCGGTGACGGCGCCCGGCCCGGCCGAAGGGCGCGGCCGGTGGACCCGGTGGACCTGGTGGACCTGGTGGACCTGGTGGACCTGGTGGACCTGGTGGACCTGGTGGACCTGGTGGACCTGGTGGACCCGGTGGACCCGGTGGACCCGGTAAACAGAGTGCGCGGGCGGAGGGCCGTCTGAGACGGTGCCCGCCATGGACACCCACGGAACCCGCACCACGCCCGCCCCCGCCGGAAGGCCCCCCGGGCCGGGACGGCCGGCCCCGGCCCTGCGCCGCGCCGCCGCCCCGGACGCCGGGGCCGTGGCCGAGGTCTGGCTGCGCTCGTACGACGCGGCCCTGCCGACGGTCCGCCGGGCCCACTCGGACGACGAGGTGCGCGCCTACTTCCGCCACGTGGTGATCCCGGAGCGGGAGACCTGGGTCGCGGACGCGGGGGACGGCGGGATCGCCGGCGTGCTGGTCCTGACCGAGGGCGCCGGCGGCCGCACCCCCGGCCCCGGTCGCGTCGACCAGCTCTACCTCTCCCCGGACTGGCGCGGCCGCGGCCTGGGCGCCCGCTTCCTGTCCCTCGCCAAGGAGCGCTTCCCCGCCGGCCTGGAGCTGTGGACCTTCCAGGTCAACACGCCGGCCCACCGCTTCTACGAGCGCCACGGCTTCACGGCGGCCGAGCGCACGGACGGCTCCGGGAACGAGGAACGGGAACCGGACGTCCGTTACGTCTGGTTCCCTCGGTGAGCGCTGCCCCCGGGGACGGGCGGGCGCCCGCTCCCGGGAACACGACAAAGGCCCTCAGGATTTCTCCTGAGGGCCTTTGTCCGCTGTGCACTCGGCAGGATTCGAACCTGCAACCTCTTGATCCGTAGTCAAGTGCTCTATCCGTTGAGCTACGAGTGCTCGGCGTTCCGGCGGACAGGCCACCGGTCGGCGTTGCGGGAACAATATTACCCGACGTGCGAGGGTGGATTTCCCCACCGGGATCCGCCCGCCGTCCCGCCGCCGCCGGGCGCCCGGCGGCCGGTCACGCTCCGGACGAGATGCCCGCGCGAGCTGTACTGGAGGGCCATCCGCTCCACGCGCCGGGTCAGCGGGAAGAAGCCGTCGAAGCAGGGCACGACGTGTTCGAAGTCGTAGAGCGACCGCAGGGACGGGCTGTCGGTGATCTTCTTGAACGAGACGGCCACCTCCCAGTCCAGGGGATAGCGCGCGAGGGCCTCCTTACGGACGGCGCGCAGCATGTGTTCCGAGAGGCCGTTGCCCCGGAAGTCCGCCCGCACCCACAGGCCGCCGGGGAATCCCAGCAGCCCGGCGATCCGCGGCATTTCCCCGGGGAGTACGAGGTCCAGCGTGCCCGAGTGCTGGTCGCACGACCCCTCGCAGAAGATCCGCATCGTCCGGATCAGTTCGCGCACATCGGAGGTGCGGAACGTCCGGTAGGCGATGCACGCCGCGATACGGCCGTCCCGGTCCCGGGCGGCCAGCCAGAAACTCGTGTCGGGGGAGAGGGAACTGTGGCGCGGATCGAATGCCGGATTCACGCCGTCCGAGCCGGGGGCGCCGCCGAGGTGGTCGCGGAATTCCGCGAAATCCGCCTGCGGGGTGAGGGTCAGTCCCAGGGCCTCCGCCCATTCCTCTTCCCGTTCCTCTTCCCGTCCCGGCGCCCGCTGTTCCTCCCGCGCTACTGCGGTACCCACTGTTCTTCCTCCCCCGGACCGCCGCCGGTCCCTTCCGGCGGCGCAGTTCATGATCCACCGCCGCCCGGCCGGACGATTCGCGCGGCCCGGAAAAATGGCGCGATCTTGGCGGTGGGAATGCGGTGGGAATGCGACGGGATGGCCGGTGACGTCCGTAAGGGTGCCGTACAACCCCGGGGGCCGCACGGGGGTCATGGTTCCGGCAAACGAACGGGGGCTTGAGGGAGAGGGATTCATCTCGTGTGGTGTTCGGACTGCCGGGCGGAACCCGCGGTGCACAGATCGGGGCGTTGCGACGCGTGCGAGGGGGCGAGGCCGGGCATCCCGCGGGACGGGGCGGGCCCGGCGGGTGGCGCGTACCCGGCGGGCGGCGCGCAGCCGGTGACGGGCCCGGAGTCCCCGTACGGGCCGGGCACGGGGCCGGCTCCGTACCCGCAGGGCCCGGCGCCCTTCCACGCGCCACCCCCGGGTCCCGGCGCGCGGCTCGCCTCCCCCGACGGCCTCGCCCGCGCGACCGTCGTCCTGCTGGTGCTCTGCGCGGTCACGGACGCCGTCGCGGTCTGGTCCGACATCAGCATGTTCCGGCTGATGGACAGGGTCCTCGCCGACGGCGTCGAGACCGTGGCCGACGCCGACCTGGACCGGGCCGACCTCACCCAGGCGGTCGCCGGCTTCGCCCAGTCCGCGGCCTACGTGGCCGCGGCCGTCCTCTTCGTGCTGTGGTTCCGCCGGGTCCGCGTCAACGCGGAGGTGTTCGCCCCGGACGGCCACCGCATGGCCCGGGGCTGGTCCGTCGGCGGCTGGTTCGTGCCGGTCGTCAACCTCTGGTTCCCGAAGAAGATCGCCAACGACACCTGGAACGCGAGCCTCCCGTACGGGCCGGAGGGCGCGCCCCGGCCCGCTTCGCGCGCGGTCATGAACGCGTGGTGGGTGATGTGGCTCGTGACGACGGCCCTCGGCTGGATCTCCACCCGGGTAGATGCCCTGGCCGACACGTTCGAGAAGATCCGGAGCTCCAGCGGGGTGCTGATCGTCGCGGACGCCGTCGACATCGTGGCGGCCGTCCTCGCCGTGTGCTTCGTGCGCCGGCTCACCGCGTTGCAGCGCGAGAAGGCGGCGCAGGGGCCGGTGCCGTCGGTGCCGGGCGTGAGGGACCGGCCGCCGTCGGAGGTGCCGGCCGTGGGCGACCGGCCGTCGGCGGCCCGCGCCTGACGGCCGCCGGGAGCCCGTCCCCGGCCGTCCCTCGTCAGGACCCCGCGGCCCCGGGCCGCCGCGCGGCGGGCAGGGCGCAGGCCGCCGTGCCGCCCGGCATCTTCTGCCGGTTGTCGGCCACCAGCCGGTAGACGCCGTGGGCGGCCCAGCGCACCGGCGGCAGCCTGAGCACGGCGCCGAGGACGGCCCAGGGGCCGCCCGCGCTGAGCAGCAGCTTGGCGACGGCCTGGGCGCCGCCGTACACCGTCCCGGCCGGGGTGATCCACAGCAGCTCGTGCTCGGCCCGCTCCTGGGTGACGCCCAGGGCGTCCAGCTCCGCGAACTGCCAGGCGGTGACGGTGCAGCGGGGCCGGACGTGCTTCTCGGCGATGTTCACCGAGGTCGTGCAGAAGCCGCAGTCACCGTCGTAGACGAGCACAGGTCGGATACGCATGGGCCTCATGATGCCGGGCGGGGCGGGGGAGAGGACCGCCGGGGGTCGGCCGGGGCCGGACGGGGTCGGACGGGGTCGGACGGGCCTGCCGGGGCCGTGCACGCCGACGGCGGGAACGGAAGTTCCGAACTTCACCTATGCGGGTGACCTCACCCCCCAGTCCCCCTTAAAGCGGTTTATCTGCCTTTCGTCACGCCAGATCTAGGGCGAGCGAACCGAAGCGGGATCGGGCGGGCATCGCCCCGCCGGGGGAGGACGTCATGCACGCACTCACACGCCTGGGCCGGGCCGTGGTCACGGCCGGAGCCGCGCTGGTGCTGACCACCGGGCTCGCCACCAGCGCGCAGGCCACGACGGGCCACTTCAGCTACGCGTCGGGGAGCGGGGAGGCGCTCGGGTTCGACGACCCGGACGACGGCGAGTGCTATCTCCTGGTCTCCGGTGCGCTGCGCGCGGAAAACGGCACGCACGCCAAGGCGACGTTCTACGCGGAGCCGGGCGACTGCGAGTCGGCGGTCGTCGGGTCGCCGCTCCCACCGGGCATGGCGAGGAGCTTCCAAGGGGGGACGATTCCCCGCAGCGTGCAGTTCGGCTGAGGGCGGCCGCCGGCCGTCAACCGGTGAGGGCGGGGCGCCCACCGGGGCCCGGGACGGCGGCCGGGCCGTCCGCCCCCTCGGTCGCCGCGATCGTCCGCCGCAGGACCTCCCGGGCCGCCGCGATCTCCTCCGCCCGCCGGTCGAGCAGCCACGATCCACTGGACGTTCACCTGGCGGCCCCGGACGACGCCGGGGCCGACCGCACGGCGCTCTTCCCGGCCCGTCCGCACCCGGAACGGGCGGCCGGCGGTGCGACGGACGTTCCGGCCGGGGTCAGTCGAGCCGCATGCGGTAGCGGAGCGTCCGGTCCTTCGCGGTCATGGTCATCGCGCAGAACTCCATCGGCAGCCCGTCCCCGTCGAGGATCAGCCGGTTCAGGACGAGTACGGGCTCGTGCTCGCCGAGCCGCAGCGCCTCCCGCTCCTCCTCCGTGGGCAGGCGGGCGGAGACCGTCTCCTCCACCCGCGTTGCCAGGAAACCGAGTTCGGCGAGCAGGGTGACCGCGCCGCCCGGCACCTTCCTCGGCTCGGCGAGGGCGGTCCCGGCGGCGACGCGCGGCGGGTAGTACGAGTCCGCGAGCTCGACCGGCTCGTCGTCGAGGAGGATCAGGCGCCGCCGCGAGACCGCCTGCCCGCCGGCCTCCAGGCCGAGGGCGCGGGCGACGTCGGCGGGCGGTACGACCGTCCCGGCGGAGAGGAGCCGCTGCCCGCCCCGGCGCTTGCTCTCCCCGGCCTCCTCGGCCCACGCGTCCGGCTTCTCCCGGCCGCGCGGCGTGAGGTACCTGGCGGAGTCGCTCTCCCAGGTCTGTCGTGGTGTCTGTTCCGGCACGATCGCGTCCCTTCCGTCCGCACCATCATGAGGTTCCCCGGGGACCGGGAGTAGGTCGCGTCCGGGGAGCCTCGAATGCGTAGCGGAAAATAACGATTTGTACGGGGTCGGTGCGCCGGGCTACTTTCCTTTTCTTTTACCTGATCGACGGGGAAAGGTTCATGCGCAGAATCACAGGGGGACTGGTTACCGCCGCGCTCATGGTCGGCGCGCTCACCGGCTGCACTTCCGGCGACGGTGACGACAAGGCCGGTAAGGCCGACAAGGCCGAAGCCGCCGGCAAGGCCGCGGGGAAGCCGGAGTCGTCGAAGCCCGCGTCGCCGAAGCCCGCCGAGCCGCCCGCCGAGTCCGGGCGGGGCAGCGGTACCAGGGTCGGCGGGACCGGTTCGGCGTGTGAACTCCCGGTGTCGTTCGAGACGGGTGAGGGCTGGACGGCGAAGTCGATGTCGGTGGGGGACGCCGCGTTCCTCGGGTCGGTGACCGAGCACAAGTACCTCAAGGGCACCTGTGAGCTCGACACCAAGGAGCGCGTGATCAGCAGGATGCTGGTGTGGACCGGCCCCGCGACGGGCTCGTCCGCGCGGCAGGTGCTCGAAGCCTTCATGGCCGAGGAGAAGAAGTACCTCGTCGAGAGCGAGTACCAGGACATCAAGGTCGGCGGGCTCCCGGCGGTGGAGGTCGTCTACAAGCTGAACAGCCCCAAGCTGAAGGAGGACCGGGAGCAGCGGGCGCTCGCGGTGTCCACTCCGAAGGGTGCGGCCGTCGTGCAGCTGCGCGGCTTCGACACGGCGGAGCACCGGCGGATTCTTCCCGTGTACGAGCTGGCGAAGAAGACCATGTCCGGGACCCCTGTCGTGGCGAATTAACGGTCGTCAGAATTCCGTGCGCAAATCCCGGGGCGGTGATTGCCGCCTCCGGGAAGATGCGGATTCAAGTTCTTCCGGAAACCGGCCCTTGCCGGATCGTTTTCCGGGAGGAGAAACGGTTATGGCGTGGGTTCGAGCCATGGTGCCGGGGGCTCCGGTGGGCGGTGGTGCCGGAGCTGTCGCCGGTCTGTGACCTGTGGTTCCCGTGGGCGTCGAGCTCCGGCGAACGCTCGCTGCGATGCGGCCGTGGCTCGTTCCGGCGGGACGGGCGCGGCTGGCCGGAACACTCCGATGTGCGCAATTCGGCTACGGGCGTACCTTTCTGGTGCGGCGAGGAGGGGAAAGTGCCGGGAGATATCCCGGTTATCAGACTTTCCGTTCCGGGTGTCGGGTAAATGGTTGCCAAGGTGTCCGATCGTCGCGACACCCACGCCGCGCCGCGCATCGAAGAAGACAACTCTCAGCAATCGACCGCGAGGAGTTCTCCGATGGCCGTTTCCGACGCCGAACTGTTCCAGCAGTGGCAGCAGTTCCAGCAGTGGCAGCAGCTCCACCAGCAGCACCAGACGAGTGGGCCCGACGTCCCGCACGAGAAGAAGAACGTCCTTCTCACGGCAAAGACAGTGCGGGGCAGCATCATCGGCATGGCGCAGGCGGAGATGAGCGCGAACCTCACCACGGCCGACGGCGGCGGAATCGGGGGGCAGCGGATCAGCTTCGTCGTCACCAGCACGAACCAGGAGTTCGGCACGGCCACGACCGATTCCAACGGTGACGCGAACCTCGACTCCGGGGCGAACATCAGTGACCCGCAGTTGATGGCCACGGCGGCGTTCTCCGGATACACGGCCGTCTATCACGGCAACACGGACTACAACCCGGCGAAGGCCAGGGGGAAGTTCATCGTCGGACTCTGATTCCTGAGGTTCCGGCGGTGCGGTGGAGGGAGCGGATCGGCTGCCGTGCACCCCGCCGTGCCGCCGGTCGTGGGGGAGCGGTGGCCCGGCGTCGGGGAACCTCCGGGCGCCGGGCTCCGGTGAGGCCGGACGAAGTCCGAGCGCGCTGCGGGGACGGTTGGAGCGGGCTGCGGCGATGGACGGATTCGGCTGCTCGTTCGAGTGAGCGGCGCATGTCCGGTCATGGGTGTGGGCAGTCCGGGGGACGGCTCGAATCCGTCGCCTAGCCCTCCACGAGCAGCAACACCCCCCGGCTCCCCGGCCGCACCTCGTGCGCCACCCCCGCCGGGACCACGCACATCTCCCCTTCCCCCACCCCCACGTCGACGCCCCCGACCACCAGCTCCATCCGCCCCTCCACCACGAACAGCGCCTCCGCCTCCGCGTGCGACTCCGGCGGCAGCCCCTCCCCGCCCATCCGCAGTACCTTCACGCGCGCCCCGCCGGCCGTCCCCAGCACCGTCGACCGCCACACCTCGGGCAGCCCGGCCGCCACGTCCAGGACCTTGATCTTTTCCATGGCGAGGACGCTAGCCGCGCGGCGGGCGCCATCGGCTGACCGTCGGGTAAAGCTTCCCGCGGGCCGGGAGAGGTGCCGTGGCGCTCCGGCCGAACATGACATTCCGGATGCTCAGGTCCCGCCCGACCGGTCGCACGGCCGGGCCCGTGAGGCATCATCACCGGATGAATCACCTCGGGCTCGTGGCCATCGTCGTGCGCGACTACGACGAGGCCATCGACTTCTACGTCAACGTCCTCGGCTTCGCGCTCGTCGAGGACACCCGCATCGACGAGCGGAAGCGCTGGGTCGTCGTCTCCCCGCCCGGCGCCCGCGAGGCGGGCCTCCTCCTCGCGCGGGCGGCCAACCCGGCCCAGGAGGCGCGGATCGGGAACCAGACGGGCGGCCGCGTGGGCCTGTTCCTCAACACCGACGACTTCGCGCGCGACCACGCGCGCATGCGCGCGGCGGGTGTCGTCTTCGAGGGCGAGCCCCGGCAGGAGCCGTACGGCACGGTGGCCGTCTTCCAGGACCTGTACGGCAACCGCTGGGACCTGATCGAGCCGAGCCACGCGGGACGCGGCTGAGGCGTACGGCCGCTGGACGGGCCGACCGTACCCCTACGAGCCGGTCCGCCCGTCCACCAGCTCCCGCACGATGTCCAGGTGCCCGTTGTGCCGCGACGTCTCCTCGATGAGGTGCGTCAGCACCCACCGCAGCGTCACGTGCAGCCCGTCCCGCACCGTCCGCACCGCCCTGGCCTCCAGGTCCGTGGCCGCCACGAGCTCGCGGTAGCGGGCGCTCTGGGCCTCGTACGCGGCCAGGATCTCCGGCAGCGGGATGCCGACGGCCGTGCGCATCTCCCAGTCGGGGTCGTCCTCGGTCCACGGGGCGATGTCCTCCTCGCCGAGGAAGACGACCTGGAACCAGTAGTACTCGACCCACCGCAGGTGGTTGAGCAGCCCGCACAGGGTCATCAGCGGGGAGCCCGGCAGCGGGGCCTTACGGGCGTCCTCGGCGGTCACGCCCTCGCACTTGGCGCGGGCGGTGGCGCGGGCGTAGTCGAGGAAGGTGGCCAGGGAGGCGCGTTCGTCCCAGGTGGGGGGCGTGTCGGTTCGGGTCACCGGCGCATGATCCATGGCCCGGGTGCCGGGCGTCGACCGATTAAGCGGGGCGGCGGGGTCCCCGGTCCATCAGGCCGGCACCGGCCCGAAGCGCCGCCGGTACGCCGTCGGGCTGAGGCCGGTCTCCCGCCGCAGGCGCGCCCGTAGGTTGGCCGCCGTCCCCAGGCCGCTGGTGCGGGCCACGACGTCGAGGCGCTCCTCGCCGCGCTCGATCAGGCGGCGGGCGAGCGTGACGCGCTCCCCGGTGAGCCAGGCCAGCGGCGTCGTGCCGAGCTCCGCGCGGAAGCGGCGGTGGAGGGTGGCGGGGCTGATCGCGGCCCGCGCGGCGAGGTCGGCGACGGTCAGCGGCTCGCCGAGCCGCTCCTGCGCCCACGCGAGCAGCGGGGCGAGCGACTCGTCCGGCACGTCCGGTACGGGTCGCTCCACGAACTGGCGCTGCCCGCCGTCCCGGTGCGCGGCGAAGACCAGGCGCCGGCTGACGGAGTTGGCGACCTCGGCACCGTGGTCGCGGCGGACGATGTAAAGACCGAGATCCAGCGCGGCGGCGCTCCCCGCGGCCGTAAGGATGTCGCCGTCGTCCACGAACAGCACGTCCGGTTCCAGGCGCACGCCCGGGAAGCGGCTGCGGAACGAGCCCGCCCACTGCCAGTGCGCGGTGGCCCGCCGCCCTTCCATCACCCCGGCCTCGGCCAGCGTGTACGCGCCGCTGCAAAACCCTACGAGCCGCGCGCCCCGGGCGTGGGCCCTGCGGATGGCGTCCAGTACCTCCGGGCGGCGCGGTACGTCCGTGTCGGGGCGGTTGGGGACGATCAGGGTGTCGGCGGTGTCGGCCGCCTCGATCCCGGCGACGCCGGTGAGCGTGAAGAACCCGTCCCGCATGAGGATGTTCGGCTCGGCGGCGCAGAGGGTGAAGTCGTAGAGGTCCCGGCCGAGTTCCGGCCTGCGCAGTCCGAAGATCTCGGTCGCGCAGCCGAGCTCGAAGGGGTTCGAGTTCTTGTCGACGATCACGACGACGCGGTGGAGCCGTGGCGCGGACCCCGCGTCGCCCGGGTGGCTCGCATGCGAGGAATCTTGCGGCATGTGCGATTTCTAGCACTCACGTGATCACCCGGCCAGTCCCCAGGATGGGGGCATGAGCAACGACCCCATCGCCCTGCGAGAGGCTCTGGCCTCCTTCGACGCCCTGTGGAGCCCTCGCATCGTGACCCGCGTCAACGACTACGACGTCCGCGTCGCCAAGGTCGCGGGCGAGCACATCTGGCACGTCCACGAGCACACCGACGAGTTCTTCCACGTCCTCGAAGGCGAGCTGCGCATCGCCTTGCGCGACCCCGGGGAGCGCTCGGTCACCCTCCCCAAGGGCTCGGTCTTCACGGTCCCGCGCGGCACCGAGCACAAGCCGTACGCGCCGGCCGGCGCGACGATCCTGCTGTTCGAGCCGACGGGGACACTGACGGTCGGGGACCGGCACGAGGAGGTGCCGGGGCACGTGGACGCGACGACGGGGCACGCCCTGTCGTGACGGGTCCCGTGCGTGGCCGGGGCCTGTCCCGGTCCGCGGCGGTACGCGCGTGAGGCCGGGCTTCCGGGGCGACGGGGGTGCTCCGGAAGCCCGGCGTCACGCGTTCCTCTGCCGCCAACCGGCCGTCAGGCGGGGTGAGAAGGACGGTTTCCGCGACGGGGAGGGCGAGGCGACGGATCAGCCGCGTGTTCCGGGGGCGGCTGCCTCGCCGCGGTCGGGGCGCGGCTCGGCGGCATCGTCCGAGGGTGCCTTCGTATGGAGGACGTCGCGGGCCTGCTCCGCGGCGCGGGTGATGCTCTCGGCGACGAAGTCGACGAAGCGGGCGATGTTCTCCAGGCGGGCGGCGGCCGGGGTGCCGGAACCGAGGACACCGACGCCCTGCCGCGCGGTCTCGGCGAGCTGGAGGCTCGCCCGGGCGCTGGCGATCATCGACTGGTACCAGACGTCGTCGTCGACCGTGTAGCGCTCGCGGCGGCCCTCGTCGCGTTCCCGGCGGACCAGGCCCTGGCTTTCGAGGAACGCGATCGCCTTGGAGACGGACGCCGGGCTGACCTGGAGCCGCCGGACGAGCTCGGCGGCGGTGAGGCTGCCCGCGTCGGTGGTGTAGAGGCAGGTCAGCACCCTGGCCATCATCTTGGGCAGGCCCGACTGCATGAAGACGGTGGTGAACACCTCCTCGTACTCGCGCACGGCCTCGGGGTCGCGCCCGTGCGGCTGCGGCGCCTGCTGTGACCCCCGGGGCGCGGCCTGCTTGCGCCGCTGGGCGCGGCGCTCGGTGGCGCGGTGTGCCAGGTCGGCGCGGTAGCCGGCGGGGCCGCCGTTGCGCGTCACCTCACGGGTGACCGTCGAGGTGGGGCGGTCGAGGCGCCTGGCGATCTCGGCGTAGGCGAGGCCGTCGGCCAGTCCCAGCGCGATCTGCTGGCGTTCGGGCTGGGTGAGCCTGCCTCCCGGCATCGTGATCTCCCTTTTGTGCTCGTCGGTGGCCCCAGCATAGCGTTCATCCTCATTTCATTGCAACGAAATGGCCATCGATGTTGCGTTAGATCTCAGATCATTGCAATGATTTAGAGCCTCTGACCTGCATAGATGATGTTTGTGTGCAACGAAGATGTTGCTGGTTCCTTGAACGCAACGTAGCTTTTGCGTTGTCGGAAACGCCGACCGGAACCGAAGGAAGTCATCATGCAGAAGTTCGCCACCGCCGCCCCGATCGCCGCCGTCCTGGACATCCCCGCCGGGCGTATCCGCTTCATCGCCGCCGACCGGGCCGACACCACGGTCGAGGTCCTGCCCGCGGACGCCTCCAACGGCCGTGACGTGAAGGCCGCGGAGCAGGTCGAGGTCGTGTTCGCCGACGGTGTCCTGCGGGTGGAGGGTGCGCCGGTGAGGAACCGGGTCCTGGGTGGTTCGGGGTCGGTCGAGGTGACGGTGCAGCTGCCCGCCGGTTCCCGCGTCGAGGCGAAGGCGGCCGCGGCCGAGTTCCGGGGTGTCGGGCGGCTCGGCGACGTCGCCTTCGAGGGCGCGCAGGGCTCGGTGAAGATCGACGAGGTCGCGAGCGCCCGCCTCACGCTCCTGGCGGGCGACGTCGTGGTCGGCCGCCTGGGCGGCGACGCGCAGGTCAGCACCCAGAAGGGCGACATCCGTATCGCCGAGGCCGTCCGTGGCACGGTCGAACTGCGCACCGAGGCCGGCGGGATCTCGATCGACGCCGCCCGGGGCGTCTCCGCCTCCCTCGACGCAGGCACCACCTACGGCCGTATCCACAACGCCCTTCAGAACGCCGGGGGTGCCGCCGGCCTGACCATCCACGCGACCACCGCGTACGGCGACATCACCGCCCGCAGCCTGTGAAGTGGTGGAGGTGGGCCAGGCCGTGCCCGTCGGTCGGCTGTCCGACGGGCCTGAGACCTCGGATTCACCACCCCGGGGGCCGTGGCCTCCGTCGGCGCCGCGCCGCTTCCGAGATCCACGACGCGGCGGCCCGGTCCGCGCGGCGGGCCCGTCCACCGGCCGGGGTGATCGCCTGGGGCAGCCCCGGCGGGCGTACGGCCCCGTAGTCGGTGAACCGTACGACCCCGCACGCGCAGCACCGCGACTCGCCTCCGGCGCGGGCCCAGCCCGCGAGGTGGGGGCACGCGGCCGTGACGGCCCTCATCGCCCCACCGGCAGCATGTGCGCCGACCGCCAGTGGCGTCGCTGGGCGACGAGCGCGTCCCCGGCCTTGATCTCGTCGTCCCCCTCGGCGGCGGCCCGCCGCGCGGCGTCCAACTGGACGCACTCCGCGCAGCCGTAGGCCGGAAGGCTCTTGTCGGGCCAGAGGCCGGTGGCTTCCCGCTCCTGCCGGGTGGCCAGCCGCAACGCGGCGAAGGGGACCTCCCATTCGAGCCCGCCGCCGGGTTTGCGCAGTTGTACGCGGTCGCCCACCGCGCCGATCACCTGGGCGATCACCCCTTCTCGGGTGTCCACCACGAACGCGCCGTTCCTGTACGTCATCGCTCCCGCACCTCCTGGCGCGACCGTATCGCTATTCGCGAATAGCAGCAAGGTGCCCTGGCGGCAGTAATCCCTCTCAAGTCGCATACCGTGGGGGACGGTAAGGGTCGAAAGGGTCAACAGGTCGGAGGACATCGTGGGCAACAGCGAGGTGGGGGCGTCGGACCGCCGCTCACTGCACGAGCGGATCGCCGCGGATCTGCGCGACGAGATCATGAGTGGCGACCTCGGCCCTGGCGACAACCTGCCGTCCACCACGCAGCTCCGGGAGAGGTTCGACGCCTCGAACGCCACGATCCAGAAGGCGCTGCACCTCCTCAAGGAGGAGCGTCTGATCGTCGGGCGTCCCGGCAGCGCCGTCACCGTACGCCCGCGTCGGCAGCGCACCATGAGGCCTGCCGCCTACATGGCCCCGTCGGCGACCGGCGCGCCGTACCGCTGGCTCACCGAAGCGTCGAAGCTGGGAGGGGAAGCGCGCAGCAAGCTGCTGGAGGTCGCGGAGGTGACGCCCGGGGCGGATGTCGCCGCAGCCTTGAACATCGCCAAGGGTGACACCGTGCTGCTGCGCCGCCAGATACTCCTGATCGACGATGAACCCGTCGAACTCGTCAAGTGCTACTACCCCTTGAAGATCGCCCGGGGCACGGCCCTCATGGAGCGCCGCAGGATCAAGGGCGGCACTCCCACCCTCCTCGCCGAGCTGGGCTTCCCGCCTCGGCTCAGCGTGGACAAGGTGTCGGCCCGTGTCCCCACCCAGGAGGAGTTCAGCGCCTTGCGGCTGCCCAGCAGCCTGCCGGTGCTCCGCACACTCCGGACGCTGTACAGCGACGACGAGCGGCCGGTCGAGGTCGCGGTCATGGCCAAGGCCGGCCACCTTTACGAGTTGCAGTACGAGTTCACGGCGCAGTAGGGAATGCCCAAGCCCTCGCACGCGGCGAACTGACTCGCGCGGCCGCGTGACCGATGCGCTCCAAGCGATGAACCGTGCCGGTACAGTCGGAAGGGGCGCCCGAAGCCACCTTCCATGGCTTCGGACGCCCCCTTGTCGACGTCGTCGATTTCCTACCGCACCACGACCACGTGGAAGCTGCGGTCTGCCAGTGCCCCTGCCGAGTTGAACGTCTGAAGGAACAGACAGTTCGTGGTGCCGGCCCGGCCCGTGACCGTGATTTCACCGGTCGGCGGAGTGCCCGTGTTGCCGGGAAGCCCGACGGTCGCGAGATACGTGCCGCGGGTGACCACTACGTTGAAGCACACCTGGTACGTGCCGACGGCCAGCCTGGTCGACGACGTGGCGCCGAGGCTCTGCGCGGCGACGAGGACCCCGTTGGCCTGCACGACGGCCCTTACCGCATCCGCCGGAGCCGGAGCGTCGGCGACAGCTGTCGAGCCGTCCTCTGCTGGGGAGTTGATGGCCGCCTCGTCGGGAGTTTCGTTGTTCATTTCGCGTTCCTCTCTTTCCGTGAGCTCGGGGCCTGCCCGGTCGGCACAGGCGTGACGAACGAGGCCGACAGGGAAAGCGCGTAAGGTCGCGGGGAATTCGGAGGCACCGGAGCCGGGCCTGTCGAGGTGAGATTAACTCCACAGCCGGTTTCCCGATACTGGACTAATGTCCAAACTTGAAAGGCGGATTACCTGCTCATCCGATCACCAGGATAATGAATTGCCTTTCGTTATCCGGTAATTGTGGCAGACGCGTCGCCCGAGGCGCACGCTTCCCTATGGCGCCGCAGGGTCAAGGGCACGCATTCGCGCGGTCGCGGGTCACGGCGAGGACCCGGTGGAAAACCCCGTGCACCCCGCCCCACCCTCCTGTTACCGTCCCCGTCATGCAGCGCGCCATCACCGTCATGACGACGACGCCGGAGACTGTCCCGGCGCGCTGACAGATGTCCAGTCCGAAGCCCCGGGGCGAGTGCCCCGGGGCTTCGGCTTGCGGTCGCTCGCTCCACGTCCGCGAGGAGACCGTCATGCAGGACCACGCCCACGCCCACGACCACCGCAAACTCGGCCGCGAACTCGCCCTGTTCGACACCGACCCGCTGATCGGCGCCGGGCTTCCCTACTGGCTGCCCGACGGCGCGGCCGTACGTCACGCGCTGGAGGAGTACATCCGCTCCGCCGAGCGGAAGGCGGGCTACCGGCATGTGTACTCGCCCGTGCTGGGCAAGCGGGAGCTGTACGAGATCTCGGGGCACTGGTCGCACTACAGCGACGACATGTTCCCGCCGATGGACCTCGGGGCCGAGCAGGTCGTCCTGCGGCCGAGCCTGTGCCCGCACCACGCCGTGATCTACCGGTCCCGCTCCCACAGCTACCGCGAACTTCCCCTGCGCATGGCCGAGCTGGGCGCCATGTACCGCTCCGAACTCTCGGGCGTACTCGGCGGCCTGACCCGCGTACGGGCCATCCAGCTGAACGACGCGCACATCTTCTGCACCCTGGACCAGGTCGCGGACGAGGCCGCCGCCGCGCTGGAGATGATCCGGCGGGCGTACGAGGCGCTCGGGATCACCCCGGCCCGGTACCGGCTCTCGCTCCCCGGGCCCGGCGGGAAGTACGTCGCCGCGCCGGAGATGTGGGAGCGGTCGACCGTCCTCCTTACCGACGTCCTCGACCGCTCCGGCCTGCCGTACGAGGCGGTCGAAGGGGAGGCCGCGTTCTACGGGCCGAAGATCGACGTGCAGGTCGCGGACGGCGCCGGCCGGGAGTCCACCCTGTCGACCGTCCAGGTCGACTTCCACCAGCCCGAACGCTTCGACCTGCACTACATCGGCGCGGACGGCGCGAAGCACCGCCCGGTCATGGTCCACCGCGCCGTCATCGGCAGCGTGGAACGGGCCGTGGCGCACCTCATCGAGGCGCACGGCGGCGCCTTCCCCGCCTGGCTGGCGCCCACCCAACTCGTGCTGCTCCCGGTCTCCGAGGCCCAGGTGCCCGACGCGGAGGCGGTCGCCCGCCGGTGCGTCGACCTGGGCCTGCGGGCGGAGGTCAGCGGCCCCGGACACGGCACCCTGGGCGCCCGTATCCGTCAGGCGCGGCTCGTGCCGTACCAGGCCGTCATCGGCCCCGAGGAGGCCGCCGACGGCCACCTCGCCGTACGCCTGCGCGACGGCCGGCGCCTGGACCCGCGCCCCGCCGGGGAGATCCTCGCCGCGATCGGCGCCCTCGTGGCCGCTCACAGCACCCATCTGTGGGGCGAAGACGCAGGCGAGGGCGGCCGCTGAGCCCGCGCCCGGACGGCCGGGGAGGCGCACGTAACGGAACCCCCGGTTCGGAAATTTTCCCTCCGGACCAGACCCGACCGGTACAGGCCGATAGGCCCAAGTGGCCCCGGGGCAAGATGTGCTCATGGGGACCTTCGCCGCGCACGATGGTCTGATCGCCGGCCGCTACCGCCTCCGTACGAGGATCGCCCGGGGCGGCATGGGCACCGTATGGCGGGCCACCGACGAGCTCCTGGCCCGTGAGGTCGCCGTCAAGGAACTGCACGTCGACGGCGGGACGCTCGCCGGGGCCGCCACGCGCGCGCAACTGGACCGCACCCTGCGCGAGGCCAGAGCCGCCGCCCTGATCAGCCATCCGAACGTCGTCGTCCTGCACGACATCGTCGTGCAGGACGGCCGCCCGTGGATCGTCATGGAGCTGGTCGAGGGCCGCACCCTGTCCGACGTGCTGGTGGCGGACGGGCCGGTCGGGCTGCCGGAGGCGGCGCGGATCGGGCTGGCGCTGCTCGGGGCCGTACGGGCCGCCCACGCGCGCGGGGTGCTGCACCGGGACATCAAGCCCGCGAACGTCCTGCTGGAGACCGGCACCGGACGCGTCGTCCTTACGGACTTCGGCGTCGCCCATGTGTCCGGTGCGACGACCCTTACGGAGTCCGGCGCGTTCGTCGGGTCCCCGGAGTTCACCGCGCCCGAGCGGATCGCGGGCGGCGAGACGGGCACCGCCTCCGACCTGTGGTCCGTGGGCGTGCTGTTGTGCGTGGCGCTCAGCGGGGAGTCACCCTTCCGCCGGGACTCCCTCGGCGGCATCCTCCAGGCCGTCGTCCACGACGAGATCCGGCCACCCGCGGGCGCCGGCCCGCTGCTGCCGGTCGTACGCGGCCTCCTGGAGCGCGACCCCCGGCACAGGATGGGCGCCGACGAGGCCCAGCGGCTCCTGCGCGCGTATCTCGACCCGGTCTGCGAGCCCGGCGGCGGTCAGCCGGACCCGCAGCCGCCCTACACCCTGTACGGGCCCGGCGGCCGCGCGCGCATCGCCCTTACGGCGGCCGTCGCCGTCGTGGCCCTGGCCGGTGTGGGTGCCGGGCTGGCCGCCCTGCTGGCCGGCCGGGACGCCGGAGGGCCCCTCGCGCCGACGGGGGCCGCGAGCGGGCCCCTGACCCGTTCCCGGCCGACCCCCTCCGTGCTGCCGTCGCCGCCCCAGCCGCCCGTCTCCGCGCCCGTCAGAGCCCCCGCGGGCTACCGCGCGGTCCAGGACCCGGCCGGGTTCGCCCTCGCCGTTCCCGAGGGCTTCACCCGCTCCTTCGAACCCCCGCGGGTCTTCTACTACTCGCCCGGCAAGGAGTTCCGCCTCGGCGTCCTCATCCAGGACCCGCAGCCGGGCGGCCCCGTAGGCGCCCTGCGCGCGGCGGCCGCCCAGGCCCCGGCCCGCTACCCCGGCTACCGCGACGCCACCGTCACGGGGACCCGGACCCGCGGACGTCCCGCCGCGGCCTGGGAGTTCACCTGGGACGGCCCGGACGGGAACCGGTCCCTGCGGACGTACGACATCTGCTGGGACGAAGCGGGCAAGACGTACGACGTGTGGGCCTCGGGACCCGCCGCGCGGTCCGCGGAGGTCCGGCGCCATGTGGAGACGGCGCTCGACACGTTCGTCCGCATCAGGCCCGTTTCGAGCCCGTGAGGGCCCCTCGGGGACCCTGTGACGGCCGCTCGGCGGGGGACGGGACCCGCCTCACCATCGGTGATGATGGGTGCATGACGAACGACGGGGGACGGGCCAGCGAGCCCACCAGCTACGATCTCCAGCCGCCGATACCGGGACCCGCCGCCCCCGGCGCCGCAGTGCCGGGCGCCCCGGCGGGCTTCCAAGGAGGCGCCCCGGGCGGCGTCCCGGCGGGCACACCGCCGTACGGCACGCCGCCGCAGGCCGCATACCCGCAGTACGCGGCACAGGCGCCCGTACCGCAGGCATCCGCCCAGACGCAGGCATCAGCCCAGGTACAGACGCAGGCGCCCTCCCAGGCCATGCCGCCGCACGCCGGGCCCGCCCAGCCGGCGCAGCCGCACCACGCGCCCCCTCAGGGCACCCCGCCCCACGGCACCCCGCCGCCCGGCCCCTACGTCCCCACCGCGCTGCACACCTCCACCCCCGCCCCGGCCGCCGCACCCGACCCCAGGGCCGACCGTCTTCTCGGTGGCCGCTACCGGCTCGTCTCCCGGCTCGGCCACGGCGGCATGGGCACCGTCTGGAAGGCCCGCGACGAGGTCGTCGACCGCGACGTGGCGGTGAAGGAGCCGCGCGTCCCGGACCACCTGAGCGAGCAGCACCGGCAGAACGTCCACCTGCGCATGCAGCGCGAGGCCCGCGCCGCCGCGCGCATCGACCACCCCTCCGTCGTCACCGTGCACGACGTCGTCGTCGAGGACGGCCGCCCGTGGATCGTCATGGAGCTGGTGCGCGGGCGCTCGCTCGGCGACCAGCTCACCGAGGGCACCCTCGACCCGCGCGAGGCCGCCCGGATCGGCCTGGACGTCCTGGGCGCGCTCACCGCCGCGCACGAGGCCGGGGTGCTGCACCGCGACGTGAAGCCCGACAACGTGCTCCTCGGGCGCAACGAGCGCGTCGTCCTCACCGACTTCGGCATCGCGCAGATCGAGGGCGAGCAGGGCCTGACCGAGACCGGCGCCTTCGTCGGCTCGCCCGAGTACGTCGCGCCCGAGCGCGTCCTGGGGCAGCGGCCGGGCCCCGAGTCGGACCTCTGGTCCCTCGGCGTCGTGCTCTACGCGGCCGTGGAGGGCGTCTCCCCCTTCCGGCGCTCCAACACGCCCGCCACCCTCCAGACCATCCTGTCCGCCGAACCCCAGGTGCCCGCGCGCGGCTCCGGCGCGCTGGGCGCCCTGATCATGCAGCTGCTGCGCAAGGACCCGGCGGCCCGCCCGACGGCCCCCGAGGTCCGGCAGGCGCTGGAGGCCGTGGCCCGGCCGACGACCCCGCAGCCGCTGGCCTACGCCCCGGCCGCCGCGCCCGTCACCGGCAGCCGCTGGGTGCCGCCCGTGCTCCACGGCAACCGTAAGGCGCAATGGGGGCTCGGCGGCGGCGTGGTGGCCGCGGCCGTCGCCGCCACGCTCCTGATCGTCAACCCGTTCGCGGTCGGCCCGGCCGTCCCGCTGCACTGGAAGGTCCGGGACGAGCCCGAGGCCGTCAAGGCGTCCCTCGCGGTCCCGGAGGACTACACCAAGGGTGTCAACGCCGAGGCCGGCTGGGTGCAGTTCAGCGACCCCAGCGGCGTCTTCCTGATCACCTTCAGCCGGGAGACCCCGGAGATGCGGACCAAGAACGCGGGCCTGAAGGACCCCAAGGACGTCGCCTCCGCCACCGAGGAGGCCAAGCGGCTCGCCGACCGGTACCGGAGCGACGGCGGCCACCGGGACGCGCTCAACGACTCGAAGTCGACCACGTCCAAGGCCTCCGCCCACCAGGGCCTCCAGTCCGCCGGAGTCGTCACCGTCTACCGGAAGTCCGGCGACAGCGACGACGCCCCCAAGCGCCTGCGGCGCAACCAGATCTTCGTCAATGACGACAAGTCCGCCGTCTGGAGGCTGGAAGTCGGCATGCCGGAGAAGGGCGAAGGCCGTAAGGACGGCGACAAGCTCTTCGAGAACGTCGTCAAGTACCTGAAGATTCAGGAATAGTGCGGCGCGGGTACCCGGCGAAAACCAGTTACTACCGGGTACCCAAAGCGTGCCGGCCGACATACGCTCAGCCGCATGACCGACTCGCGGCACAGCGCAACAGCAACGACGGTGGCAGCGGAGAACGGCGGCAACCCTGTCGCCCCGGCGGGGGCGAGGACCGCCGCCGATGTCGTCACGCCCGCCCTCGTCGCCCGTCTCACCCGGGGCGTCGTCGGCTCCGGCCGCACCCTCAACCACACGCCGTTCACGGGCGAGAAGCTCGCCGACCTCCCGGAGTCCACCCCGGAGGACGTCGCCCTCGCCTTCGAGCGCGCCCGGGAGGCGCAGTGGGCGTGGGCCGCCGTGCCCGCGCGCGAGCGCGCCGCCGTGATGCTGCGCTTCCACGACCTGGTCCTCGCCCGGCACTCCGAGGTCGTCGACCTGATCCAGCTGGAGACCGGCAAGGCACGGCTGCACGCCCACGAGGAGGTGCAGTCCGTCGCCGTCGCCGCCCGCCACTACGGGCGCAAGGGCCCCGCGTATCTGCGCCCCAAGGG
Organism: Streptomyces albireticuli; assembly: GCF_002192455.1. Lineage (NCBI taxonomy): Bacteria > Bacillati > Actinomycetota > Actinomycetes > Kitasatosporales > Streptomycetaceae > Streptomyces > Streptomyces albireticuli. Next base: position 3,184,207 of record NZ_CP021744.1, on the reverse strand, counting down.
CCACACCGGTGTCATACCGACGCTGACCAAGGTGACCGAACTGCGCCAGCCGCGTGGCGTCGTCGGCCAGATCGCGCCCTGGAACTACCCGTTCGAGCTGTCGGTCGGCGACGCGCTGCCCGCGTTCGTCGCGGGCAACGCCGTCGTGATGAAGCCCGACACCGAGACCGCGCTGACCGCCCTCTGGGCGCGCGAGCAGATGATCGAGGCCGGGCTGCCGAAGGAGGTCTGGCAGGTCGTCCTCGGCGAGGGCCCGGTCGTCGGCCCCGCCGTCGTCGCCCACGCCGACTACGTCTCCTTCACCGGCTCCACCCGCACCGGCCGCGAGGTCGCCCAGGGCGCCGCCGCCCGCCTGGTCGGCTGCTCCCTGGAGCTCGGCGGCAAGAACGCCATGCTGGTCCTGCACGACGCCGACGTCGAGAAGGCCGCCGCCGGAGCGATCCGCGGCGCCTACTCCTCCGCAGGCCAGCTGTGCATCTCCATCGAGCGGCTGTACGTCCACGAGTCGATCGCCGACGAGTTCACCGAGCGCTTCGTCGCCCGCACCCGGGCCATGCGGCTCGGTACCGGCCTCGCCTACGGCGCCGACATGGGCTCGCTCGTCTCCGAACGGCAGCTGGAGACCGTGACGCGGCACGTCGAGGAGGCCGTCGCCAAGGGCGCCACCGTGCTCGCGGGCGGCCGCCCCCGGCCCGACATCGGCCCGCTCTTCTACGAGCCGACCATCCTCGAAGGTGTCGAGGCGCCCATGGCGGTGTGCGCCGAGGAGACCTTCGGCCCGGTCGTGTCGATCTACCGCTTCCAGGACGAGGACGAGGTGATCGAGCGCGCCAACGCCACCCCGTACGGCCTGAACTCCAGCGTCTGGACCAGGAACGCACGCCGGGGCGCCGCGGTCGCCGCCCGGCTGCGCACCGGCACCGTCAACATCAACGAGGGCTACGCGGCCGCCTACGGCAGCGCCCAGTCGCCCATGGGCGGCATGGGCGACTCCGGCCTCGGCCGCCGGCACGGCTCCGAGGGCATCCTCAAGTACACCGAGGCCCAGACCGTCGCCCACCAGCGGATCCTTCCGATGGGCCCGGCCTTCGGGATGACGGACGAGAAGTACGCGGAGTTCATGACCCGCAGCCTGCGGGTCATGAAGGCACTGCGCCTGCGCTGAGCGCGGTGCCGCAAGCGCTCCGACGGGATCGCTCCGAGCGTGTTCCGGCGGGCCGTCCTGGCGGGAGGTGAAGATGTCAGCGTTCGACTACGACGTGATCGTCGTCGGCTCGGGCTTCGGCGGGGCGGTGTCCGCCCTGCGCCTGACCGAGAAGGGGTACGACGTCGGGGTGCTGGAGGCGGGCCGGCGCTTCACCCGGGACACGCTGCCCAGGAACTCCTGGGACCTGCGCAACTACCTGTGGGCGCCCGCCCTCGGCCTCTACGGCATCCAGCGGATCCACCTGCTCGGCAAGGTGATGGTCCTGGCGGGCGCCGGCGTCGGCGGCGGCTCGCTCAACTACGCCAACACCCTCTACGTGCCGCCGAAGCCGTTCTTCGACGACCCGCAGTGGGCCGGCATCACCGACTGGCGGGAGGAGCTGCGGCCGTACTACGACCAGGCGCGCCGCATGCTGGGCGCCCGCCTCAACCCGACGATGACGCCCTCGGACGTCCATCTCAAGGCGGCCGCCGAGAAGATGGGCGTCGGTGACACCTTCCACATGGCGCCCGTGGGGGTGTTCTTCGGCGACGGGCAGGACGCCGACGGCACGGAGCAGGCCCCGCCGGGCGGGGAGGCCGCCGACCCGTACTTCGGCGGCGCGGGCCCCACCCGCAGGGCCTGCACCGAGTGCGGCGAGTGCATGACCGGCTGCCGCCACGGCGCCAAGAACACCCTCAACGAGAACTACCTGCACCTCGCCGAGCAGGCCGGCGCCGTCATCCACCCCATGACCACCGTCGTCGCCGTCACCGAGCACCGCGACGGCGGCTACCGCGTCGTCACCGTCCCCACCGACAAGCGCCGCACCGCCGACCGCGCCCGGCCGAGGGTCCTGCGCGCGCGGTACGTGGTCGTCGCCGCCGGCACCTACGGCACACAGGCGCTGCTGCACACCATGAAGGACAAGGGCCTGCTGCCCCGCGTCCCGGACGTCCTCGGCAGGCTGACCCGCACCAACTCCGAGGCCCTGGTGGGCGCCCAGACCGACGACCGCCGCTACCGCAAGGCCCACGGCGAGCCCCGGGCCGACTTCACCCGCGGCGTCGCCATCACGTCCTCCATCCACCCCAACGCCGACACCCACATCGAGCCCGTGCGCTACGGCAAGGGCTCCAACGCGATGGGCCTGCTGTCCGTCCTCCAGGTGCCCGTGGGCACCCGGGCGCCCCGGGCACTCGCCTTCGCGGCACGCTGCGCCCGGCACCCGGTGCTGCTGCTGCGGTCGCTGTCCAACCGCCGCTGGTCCGAGCGGACCATCATCGGGCTGGTCATGCAGTCGCTGGACAACTCCCTTACGACCTACCGTAAGGACAAAGGCATCGGCAAAGGGCTGCTCACCGCCCGGCAGGGGCACGGCGCGCCCAACCCGACACAGATCCCGGAGGCCGCCGAGGCCGCCACCCTGCTCGCCGGGGAGATCAACGGCTTCGCGGGCAGCAACGTCGGCGAGCTGATGGGCACCCCGCTCACCGCCCACTTCATCGGCGGCTGCCCCATCGGCGCCGACCCCTCCCGGGGCGTCATCGACCCCTACCACCGGCTGTACGGGCACCCGGGCATCTCGGTCGTCGACGGCGCCGCCGTCTCCGCCAACCTCGGCGTCAACCCGTCCCTGACCATCACGGCCCAGGCGGAACGCGCGATGTCGCTCTGGCCGAACAAGGGCGACGCGGACCCGCGCCCGGCGCAGGGCCGCCCGTACGAGCGCGTGGCCACGGTCGAGCCGCGGTACCCGACGGTCCCCAAGGAGGCGTTCGCGGCCCTCCGGCTGCCGTTCCTGGCGGTACCGCCGGTGCCTCCCGCGCGGCCGCCCGAGGCGTAGGAAGCGGTAAGGCCCGCACTCCTGGAGTGCGGGCCTTACCTGTTCTTACCCGTTCTTACCTGTTCACCGAGCCGGTGCTCAGGTGTTGTTCTTACGGCGCCGCGTGACGGCCACGGCCGCGCCGCCCGCCACGACGGCGGCCCCCGCGAGCCCGGCGATCACCGGGGTCGAGGACGAGGAACCGGTCTTGGCGAGCTCACTGTTGGCCGACGTGTTCGACAGGCTCCCCTGGGCGGACGTGCCGCTGCCGCCCGTGGTGGTGCCGCCGCTCGTCGTGGTGGTGCCGGTGGTGCCGGTGCTCGAAGAGGCGCTGGCGCTCGCGCTCGGGCGGGCACTGGAACCGGCCTTGGCGGAGGCGCTGGCGCTCGCGCTCGGGCTGGCGGAGGACTTGGCGCCGTCCTTGCTGTGACTGGGGGAGGGCGAGGGGCTCTTGGAGTGGTCGACCTTGCCGGGCTGGGTGTCGGCAGCCAGGATCTTGATGGATTTCCGGTCCTTGTACTTCTCCGAGGCCTGGGCGTTGGCCTCCGTCTTCCCGCACACGTCGTCCTTGCCCACGAAGACGCCGGAGTGGTAGGTGTTCGCGGTGCCGGCCTTCGCCTTGCCGTCGACCTTCAACCGGAGCTTGGCGTCGGTGTATTCGCCGGTCGGGAGGTCATCGACGTAGCCGAAGTGGATCGAGTCGTTACGCTTGTTGATGACCGGCTGCCAGGCCCCCTTCGGGTCCTGCCACTCCAGCGTCACGAACCCGGTCGAGTCGGTGCTGGTCGCGTCGGACACCCAGCTCTCGGTGTCCACGTGGAGGCAGATCGACTTCATGCGATCTTTCGAGGTGTTGGTGGCCCGGAGGAAGAACTCCTGCGGGTCGGCACCGGCGACGATCTTGTCGGGGAACCCGATCAGCTCGGTGGTGGCCCGCTTCTCCTTCGAGTCGGCCTGCTTCTTGCAGGGGTTCTCCGAGGGCGGGTTCTTGTCGTCCGCGGCCGGGACCGGCAGCACGGCCTTCCCGGCCGCCGGTGCGGCGGAGTGGCTCTTCGCCTTCCCGGCCGAAGAGTCCTCGGACGTGGCGGGCGCCGTATCGCCGGACGTACCGGCGTTCACGGACCCCGCGGGCGCGGCCGCTGCCTCCTGCGCGGCGTACGCGGCAGGGGCCGCGAGCAGCGCGGCGGGCGCGATCGCAGCCGTGACAGCGGCAGTCGCCAGAGCGCGGCGAAGCTTCATGGAGACCTCTGGGTTCCGAAGTAAAGGCCGTCGCGGTGGGGGGAGAGCGCGGTATGGCCGTGCTGGTTGGCACGTTCAGCTGTCATCGTAGGACGCCCGTTGTGACACGAGATCACCCGGCGCGCACACGTGAGCGATTTCACAAGGGCGCTCGGGGGCGGTACGGCAGGAGCACGGCGAAGGGCCCCGGGCCGCCTCCGCGGGGGCGTGCGGGCGGCCACGGGGCCCTTGACTGCCGGCACCGAGTGTCAGGGCAGGGTCGGTGCCGCGGAGCGGCGCCGGGGGGAGCGCCGCGGGCTTTGGCGTGCGGTCGTGCTGCTGGTGCGTGCTGGTCGTACGGGGAGCGCTGGTGCCGCTCCCGGAGTGGCTGTCCGGGGACCGGATCCGGTCGCGTACCGGCGCATGATTCGAAGGATTGGTCGAACCAATGGCGGTGCGGGCCGGGAGTTCCGTTCCTCCCCTTGCATCGTGCGGGACGCATCGCGCTCGGCGCAACCGTTTCGACCGGATACGGTCGGTTCCAGGCGTCCCCGGAACCGACCGTCCTTCGGTGGCGGCCGGACTGCTGTCCCCTGCTGACCGGTCGCCGTGCCACCGGAGTGAGGTCCCACGACGCACGTACGCGCACGTCTCACACTCCGGCGGATCCGCCCTGTCGTCGCCGGGCGCCCGGATGAACAAGGACGGAAACCACGCGTGGATCTCGGTGGGCCGCTCCTGGCTGGTGCGACACCGGGTCCAACGAAGCGGCCCGCGGGCCGGTCACGCGCCGTACGGGTGACGGGGCGGTACGGCACGCGACGCCGGACACGGGCGTCCGGGGCCCCGGCGCGGGGCGGTCGGACGCGGCTCAGATCCGGCCCCGGCACAGCTCCAGGAGCGTCATCGCGAGGGCCGTGCCCGGCTTGCCCAGCTGCTCGCTGTAGTGGTTGAGGATCTCCATCTCGCGGGACAGGTTCACGCGGCGGCCGCCGGACCCGATGCGCTCGCGCTGGATCACCGCCGAGACGGCCATCCGCTCCTGCACGAGGCCGATGATCCGGCCGTCGAGGTCGTCGATCCGCTGCCGCGCGCCGGTGATGACGTCCGCGGCCGCGTCGGTGCGGGCGCCGGTGTCGGCCTTCAGGACGGTGCTCTGTGCGCTCATGTCTGATCCTCCAAAGGGGCGTGGCCCCCCGGAGCGGCAAGGTCCGGGAAAAACGACAGGCGCCCCGGGCCTTGTCGGCCCGGGGCGCCTGGGAAGTCGCTTGTCAGTTGCTCAAGCAGCACGACCATGGCAGCCGGACGGGCCGGTCGCCATAGGTAAAGACGTAGGTCAGGTGCTTGCGCATGGGGGACAGTATGGCCCCGGAGCGGCCCCGCGGCCAAGGCCGGGCGGGTCCGGGTTCGGATGGTGAGACAAAAGCAAGCCCCCGCGCCCCGGTAGAATCGACAAATAGAGACCCCCTCCCCTCACCACCGCCGGAAGGCCGCACCCGTGTCAGCAGCACCCCCCGCCGCCCACGACAACACCGCGGAGCCGGTGCTCGTTGTCGACTTCGGCGCGCAGTACGCCCAGCTCATCGCCCGCCGCGTCCGTGAGGCACGGGTCTACAGCGAGGTCGTCCCGTCCACCATGCCGGTGGCCGAGATGCTCGCGAAGAAGCCCAAGGCGATCATCCTCTCCGGCGGCCCCTCGTCCGTCTACGAAGAGGGCGCTCCCACCGTGGACCGCTCCCTGTTCGAGGCCGGCGTCCCCGTCTTCGGCATGTGCTACGGCTTCCAGCTGATGGCCACCTCCCTCGGCGGCACCGTCGACAACTCCGGTGCCCGCGAGTACGGCCGTACGCCCCTGACCGTCTCCCGGCCGGGCTCGACCCTCTTCGAGGGCACCCCCGCCGAGCAGCCGGTGTGGATGTCGCACGGCGACGCCTGCTCGGCCGCCCCCGAGGGCTTCACGGTCACCGCGTCCACGGACGTCGTCCCCGTCGCCGCCTTCGAGAACGACGAGAAGAAGCTCTACGGCGTCCAGTACCACCCCGAGGTCATGCACTCCACGCACGGCCAGCAGGTCCTGGAGCACTTCCTCTACCGCGGCGCCGGCATCCAGCCCACCTGGACCACCGGCAACGTCATCGAGGAGCAGGTCGCCGCGATCCGCGCGCAGGTCGGCACCAAGCGCGCCATCTGCGGTCTGTCCGGCGGCGTCGACTCCGCCGTCGCCGCGGCCCTCGTCCAGAAGGCCATCGGCGACCAGCTCACCTGCGTGTACGTCGACCACGGCCTGATGCGCAAGGGCGAGACCGAGCAGGTCGAGAAGGACTTCGTCGCGGCCACCGGCGTCCAGCTGAAGGTCGTCGACGCCCAGGAGCGCTTCCTGGCCGCCCTCGCCGGCGTCTCCGACCCGGAGACCAAGCGCAAGATCATCGGCCGTGAGTTCATCCGCGTCTTCGAGCAGGCCCAGGCCGAGATCGTGGCCGAGGCCGGTGCCGAGGGCGAGGACGTCGCGTTCCTCGTCCAGGGCACGCTCTACCCCGACGTGGTCGAGTCCGGTGGCGGCACCGGCACCGCCAACATCAAGTCCCACCACAACGTGGGCGGCCTCCCCGAGGACCTGGAGTTCGAGCTCGTCGAGCCGCTGCGCCAGCTGTTCAAGGACGAGGTCCGCATGGTCGGCGCCGAGCTGGGCCTGCCGGACGAGATCGTCCAGCGCCAGCCCTTCCCGGGCCCCGGCCTCGGCATCCGCATCGTCGGCGAGGTCACCAAGGAGCGGCTGGACCTGCTCCGCGAGGCCGACGCCATCGCCCGCGAGGAGCTGACCGCCGCCGGTCTCGACCGCGAGATCTGGCAGTGCCCGGTCGTCCTGCTCGCGGACGTCCGCAGCGTCGGCGTCCAGGGCGACGGCCGCACCTACGGCCACCCGATCGTCCTGCGCCCGGTCTCCTCCGAGGACGCCATGACGGCCGACTGGTCGCGCCTGCCGTACGACGTGCTGGGCAAGATCTCGACCCGCATCACCAACGAGGTCGACGACGTCAACCGCGTCGTCCTCGACATCACGAGCAAGCCCCCGGGCACCATCGAGTGGGAGTAGTCCCCACCCGCTGAACGGCCCCCGCGCCGCCTTCCCGTCCGTGACGGGGAGGCGGCGCGGTCGTTTCCCCGGGGGACCGGCATCCAGGAACCCGTGGGAGGGGACGGCCGTGCGGCGAACCGTCGACATCGCACCCGGTGTGCGGCTCTGGTCCGAGGCGCGGGGGCCGGCCGACGCGCCCCCGCTCCTGCTGATCATGGGCGCCACCGTCTCCGCCCTGGGCTGGCCCGAGGAGTTCGTCGACGCCCTCGCCGTCCGCCACCGCGTGATCCGCTACGACCACCGCGACACGGGCCGCTCCACCCGGGCGTACGAGCTGCGGCCGTACCGCGTCGCCGACCTCGCGGCGGACGCCCTCGCCGTCCTGGACGCCCACGGCGCCGGGCGCGCGCACGTCGTCGGCCTGTCCCTCGGCGGGCTGCTGGCCCAGCTGCTGCTCGCCGACCACCCCGAGCGGCTGCTGAGCGCCACGCTGATCGGCACCTGCGCGCTCAGCGAGCGCCCGCTGACGGCCCCCGACGGCACCGAGACCGCCGCCGCCGACCTGCCCGGCGTCGACCCGCGCGTCCTGGAGATGTGGGCGCGCCCGGCCCCGGACCACGGCCCGGAGGCCGAGCTCGACCGGCGGGTGGCGCACTGGCGGCTGCTCAGCGGCGACGAGCTGCCCTTCCACGCGGAGGAGCTGCGCGAGCGGGAGCGCCGCGACATCGAGCACGCCGGCCGCCACGACGTCACCACCGCCCACCGCCGCGCCGACGCCTCGGGCCTGCTGCGCACGGCCGAGCTGGCCCGGAACACCGTCCCCACGCTCGTCGTCGAAGCCACCGCCGAGCCCGTCTTCCCGCCGCCGCACGCCCGCCACCTCGCCCAGGCGGTCGCGGGGGCCCGCCTCGTGGTGATGCCGGGGATAGGGCACGCCCTGCCGCGTGAGTGCCTGCGGCCGCTGGCGGACGCGATCCTGGAGCATGCGGGGCGGGCGGCCTTGCCCCACCCCGCTCCTTCCCGAACCGGGGCTCCGCCCCGGACCCCGGTCCTCAAACGCCGGACAGGCTGATTTGTCGCCCGGAACCGGGCAAATCAAGCCCGGCCGGCGATTGAGGCCACCGCGCGGAGCGCGGAACGGGGGCCCGGGGGCTTGCCCCCGGTTACGGGAAGGGGCGGGGTGGGGAACAAGCCCGCCGCAGGCGCAACACGGGCCGCCCGAGCAGCTCCGCCGCACGCGGCCCTGTCGCCCGCGCCTACCCGGAGGTAGCTTCCGTTGCGTACCGGACGCGCGCAGCGAAGGAGCCGCCTCATGTCGCAGACGCCCGAGCCCGTTCCCACCGACAGCCTGACGTTCGCCATGCCGCCGAAGCACGACAGTGCCGAGGACGAGCGCCGCCACCGCAAGGAGCGGCTGGCCGCCGCGCTGCGGCTCTTCGGCCGGTTCGGCTTCGAGGAGGGTGTCGCGGGGCACATCACCGCGCGGGACCCGGAGTTCACGGACTGCTTCTGGGTCAACCCCTTCGGGATGTCCTTCAAGCACATCACCGTCAGCGACCTGATCATGGTCAACCACCTGGGCCAGGTCGTCGAGGGCCGCCACCACGTCAACCAGGCGGCGTTCGCCATCCACGCGCAGGTCCACAAGGCCCGGCCGGACGTCGTGGCCGCCGCCCACAGCCACTCCGTCCACGGGCGGGCCCTGTCCGCGCTGGGGGAGCTGCTGGAGCCGATCACCCAGGACGTGTGCGCCTTCTACCAGGACCACGCGCTCTTCGACGACTACACCGGCGTCGTCGTGGACGAGGAGGAGGGGCGCCGCATCGCGACCGCGCTCGGCCCGCACAAGGCCGTGATCCTGCGCAACCACGGGCTGCTGACCGTGGGCGACTCGGTCGACGCGGCGGCGTGGTGGTTCATCACCATGGAACGTTCCTGCCAGGTCCAGCTCCTGGCGAAGGCCGCCGGGAAACCGGTGCTCATCGACCCGGCGAGCGCGGAGCACACGCGCGAGCAGCTGGGCAACGACCTGGTCGCGTGGATCAACTACCAGCCGCTGTACCAGCAGATCACCCGGAGCGAGCCCGAGCTGCTGGACTGACCGGCCAGGGGGAGCCCGGCGGGGTGGTGACCCCTCCCGTCGGCGGGGGTGGCTCGTCCTTTCGGGGCTCTTATATCGCCACATGCGCCACCTAGGATGGATCGATGCCGAGGCATACCCGCCTCGGCATCGTCATGTCCCGGCGGCGCGGCCCCGGGCGTCGCGGGGCGTCCCGCGGTGCCGGGCGCGTCCCGGCGACGCCACGCCCCGGGCTCGCCGGGGCGTGCGGAGACACCGAAGAGACACCGGTAGGAGAACCATGCGCCGCCTTTCCCGTTGCGTCGGGCTGTCCGCCGCCGTGGCCCTGACGGGCCTGGCCGTCACCGCGTGCGGGGGTGGCGCCGAGGCCGAGGAGCGGCCCGCCGCCAAGTCCTCCCCGTCCTCCACCGCGCCGTCGCCCTCCGCCACGCCCGTGGTCGAGAAGCCCGCGCCGCCCGCGAAGACGCTGGCCGGCGCCGCCCGGGTCGTACGTCCCGAGATAGCCCCGGCGAACGGCGAGAAGGTCGGCGTCGGCCAGCCCCTCGCCCTCGTCTTCAAGCAGCAGAAGGTCTCGCCCGAGCTGCGGGCCGGCATCGAGGGACGGCTGAAGGTCTCGACCTCCCCGCGGGTCCCGGGCGCCTGGCACTGGAACGAGACGAAGGGCGACACCCGCGTCCACTTCCGGCCCGAGAAGTTCTGGCCCGCCGGTACCGAGGTGACCCTCGACGCGCGCCTGGCGGGGGTTCAGCTCGCCGACGGCACGGCCGCCGCCGGCGACCGCAAGGTCTCCTTCACCGTCGGCGACTCCATGGTCAACACCGTGGACCTCAAGACCCGCAAGATGACCGTCGTGCGCAACGGCAAGACCCTGCGCACCATCGAGATCAGCGGCGGCGACGAGTCGAAGGGCTTCGGCACCCGCGAGGGCATCAAGACGATCCTCGCCAAGGAGGGCCGCGTCGTCATGGACTCGCTCTCCATCGGCATCCCGCGCAACCACCCCGACGGCTTCTTCGGCTCGTACGACTACAGCATGCGCGAGACGATCAGCGGCGAGTACGTGCACGCGGCCCCGGACAACGCCGAGTCGTTCGGCAAGGAGAACGTCAGCCACGGCTGCATCGGCATGTCCACCGAGAACGCCAAGTGGCTGTACGGGATGAGCCTCAAGGGCGACGTCGTGCGGGTCGTGGGCGGCACCAAGCCCAAGCCGATGGACCGCTTCGGCAACGGCTACGGCGACTGGAACATCGACTGGCAGGAGTGGCTGGCGGGCAGCGCGCTGGGCATCCGTACGGGCGCCTGAGCGCCGCCCCCGCCGTCAGCCGAGGGGGCGGCGGCCGCCGGGTCCGTCCGGGTCGGCGCCCCGGGCGCGGGCCCGGCGGATCACGAACGCCAGGAAGGACACCAGGCCCGCCAGGCAGAAGCCGGCGGCCAGGACCGGCAGCAGGGCGTAGGACGGGAAGTGCCAGGAGCCGTGGGCCGCGGCGAGGTAGGCGGCGCAGCCGCCCAGCAGCACCAGCCCGACCACGAGCTTGCCCGGTTCGAAGTCATGCCGCCTCACGGGTCACCTCCACCTGTCCGATGCCGGCCTTGAGACGGAGCTCCAGGGTGCCCCGGGAGGACTTCCCGGGGACGGGGTCCAGCGTCACGCTCCGCTTCTGGCCGGGCCGCACGTCGATGTTGTCGGTCGCCTCGCCGGGCAGCTGGATGTCGCCGACGCCGACGTCGATGGTGAGCTTCGCGGTGACGTCCTCCGGGAGCACCACCCTGAGCTGCCCGGCCCCGACCTCGGCGCCCGTGCGGACCGGGGCGTCCTCCGGCCAGGCCAGGCCCGTCAGGTCGAGCTCGCCGACGCCGCTGCCCACCCGGTACTCCCCGCGCACCGCCGAGACCTCCGCCGGGCGCCACGTCGACCGCGTCCAGTCGGTGCTCACCGACTTCGGCAGCGCGGCGGCGCCCGACAGCAGCCCCGCCGTCAGCACGGCCGCCACGACGGTGCCGCCGCCCGTGCGCCCGTAGAGCGAGCTGACCGCCATGCCGAGCCCGAAGACGCCCAGGGCCGACGCCAGACCGATCTCCAGGCAGGTGCCCAGCGGCTGGTGGTCCCAGGCCAGGCCGGTGCCCAGCGCGAACGCGAGGAAGGCCAGCAGGAACGTCCAGCCGCCCAGCGGCCTGACCGCCGCCTTCACCGGGCGGCGGACCGCCGCCCGGCCCGCGTCGGGCCCGCTGTCCCACGGGCCGTCGTCCGGGCCCCACAGATAGCCGGTCTCCGCGCCCATCGGGCCCGTCGTGCCGTCCTTGACGATCGGGTCCCGCCACCACGACGGGCCGCCCGGGGCGGGCGGCGCCTGGGTCTCGGGCGGTGCCGGAGCCGTCTTGGGCTTCTGCGCGTGCTTCTGCGCGGCCGGGACGTCCTCCTCCTCCGCCGCCTCCGTCCGGTGCCGCGACCAGTACGCGGCGCCCGCCGTGGCGAGCGTCAGCAGCAGACCGAAGGACATCACCGCGCTGTTGTTGAGCATCGACAGGAACAGGCCGCAGCCCACCAGCGCGCACAGCACCGCCGTCAGCGCCGGGCCCTCGACCCGCCCCGACAGCAGCCGGCGGCCCTCGTTCTCCTCCTCGCCCTCCAGCGGGATCAGCAGCCAGGCGAACCCGTAGAAGATCAGGCCCAGACCGCCCGTGACCGAGAGGACGCCCAGCACCACCCGGAAGATCACGGGGTCCAGGTCGAAGCAGCGGCCCGCGCCGCCGCACACACCGGCGACCGCCTTGTGGTCACGGCTGCGCCGCAGGGGCGGCCGGGACTCGGGTGGAATGCCGTGAACCGCGCCCGCCGGTTGCGCGTCCTCGCTGGTGGGTGTGTCGGTCATACAGGACATGGTGTCAACCGGAACGCGCTTGCGGCACACCTGGCGACCCTGGCCGTTCCCTGAGATATCCCCTGAGAAGGTGCCCGCTATCGTGGCGCATCGATCACTTACGGGGGAACCGGAGGGGTGCAGGGTGACGGAGTCAGTGTCCGGGTCCGCGGCGGCGGGGCCGTGGCCGGACCAGGGTCGGCTGATAGCCGGGCGTTATCGGCTCCTGGACCGGATCGGCCGCGGCGGCATGGGCACGGTCTGGCGCACCCAGGACGAGCTGCTCGACCGTCAGGTGGCGCTCAAGCAGCTGCACGTCTCGCCCTACCTGGACGAGGACGAGCTCGCCACGCTCTACGAGCGCACCCGCCGCGAGGCCCGCGCCGCCGCCCGGATCAACCACCCCAACGTGGTCGTCGTCCACGACGTCGTCGACGACCGGGGGCTGCCCTGCATCGTCATGGAGTACGTGCCCTCCCGGACGCTCGGCGACGTCCTCCAGGACGGCACGGTCACCCCCGAGGAGGCCGCCCGCATCGGGCGCGGGATGATCGCGGCGCTGCGCGCGGCGCACGCCGCCGGGGTGCTGCACCGCGACGTGAAGCCGGGCAACGTCCTCCTCGGCGCCGACGGCCGGGTCGTCCTCACCGACTTCGGCATCGCCCGGTCCACCGGCACCTCGACCCTCACCAAGACCGGCGAGATGGTCGGCTCGATCGACTACATCGCGCCCGAGCGGGTCAAGGGCGGCAAGCCCGGCCCCGCCTCCGACCTGTGGGCCCTCGGCGCGACCCTCTACCAGGCGCTGGAGGGCCGGCCGCCGTTCCGCAAGGACACGGCCGTCGAGACGGCCTACGCGATCGCCATGGACCCCCTGGAGCCGCCGCGCCGGGCGGGCGCGCTGACCAGGCTCGTCGAGACCCTCCTCGCCAAGGAGCCGGACCTGCGGCCCCCGGCCGAGCTGGCCGAGCAGATCCTGCGGGAGCCGGCGGCGGAGGCGGAGACGACGCTGATGCCGGTGGGCACGCCGGACGCCGCTCCCGGAAGCGACCTCGGGGACGCCCGCGCGGAGGCGCCCCGCCCCGTGGCGCCGGCCGCGGAGCCGGTCACCGTGCCCGAGCCGGTGCCGGTCGACGGCGCGGGTGACCGTAAGGGTGAGGGCCAGGCAACCAGCGACCGTAAGGGCGACAGCGGCGAACGCCGCCCCAAGCGCGCGTCCCTGTGGATCGCGATCGCGGTCTCCGTCGTCGCGGTCGCCGGTCTGGCGGGCGGCGCGGCCCTCTACCTCCGCGACGGCGGCACCGAGGACACCACCGCCCGCGACGCGCCCGCGAAGGACGCCCCGAAGCCGGACGCCTCCCCGGCACCGGCGCGGCCCTCGGCGTCCACCACGCCGCTCCCGCCCGTGCCCAAGGGCTACCACTTGGTCAAGGAGGAGAAGCTCGGCGTCTCCTTCCCCGTCCCGGACGGCTGGACCCGCCGTGCCAAGTCGGCCGTGGAGGTCGACTACATCGACCGCACCGGCCTGGTGAACCTCAAGGTCAACGTCCTGGGCTTCGCGAGCCCCGACCACCTCCAGCACTGGAAGGACGTCGAGTCGCAGATGCGGACCAAGGTCGACGGCTACCAGCGGGGGCGCATGCAGGAGACCACGTACCGGGGGGAGCCGGCGGCGGTCTGGGAGTTCGAGTTCAAGGGGCGCGCGCGGGATTTCCGGGCGATCGACCTGGGGTTCGGGCGTGAGGGGGGTAGCGAGTACGCGATCTATCTGTCGGGGCCGAAGGCGGATTGGGAGCGGCATCGGCCGGTGTTCGATGCGGTGCGGGACGGGTTTCGGCCGGGGCGGTAGGGGGACGGCGGTGTGCCCTGCGGGCGGCCTTTCCCCAGCCCCGCCCCTTCCCGAAACCGGGGCTCCGCCCCGGACCCCTGTCCTCAAACGCCGGACGGGCTGAAAATCAGCCCGTCCGGCGTTTGAGGACACCGCGCGTCAGCGCGGAACGGGGGCCCGGGGGCTTGCCCCCGGTTTCGGGAAGGGGCGGGGCTGGGGAACAAGCCGCCCGCAGGGCACACCCCCCCGCACCAGCCCACCGGCCGCCACCCACCCGCCGCCGCTCACCCACCCCCACCCCCGGGTCCCGTCAGGGTCCAACCCTGATGCCCGTACACACGCCCGCATGTGACGATCGGACCATGACCACCGCCCCACCGTCGCCGACGCCGCCCCGCGCGGACATCCCCCCGCGCAAGCTCTACCGCAGCGCCGAGGGCCGGATGCTCGGCGGCGTCGCCCGTGGTCTCGCCGGGCACCTGGGGGCGCCGGTCTCCTGGGTGCGGATCGTCTTCCTGGCGCTGCTGCTGGCCCAGGGCATGGGCGCGGTGCTCTACGCGGTGTTCTGGTTCGTCGTGCCGCTCGGCGTCGGCGGCGTCGAGGCGCCGCGCCCGGCGCCCGCCGAGACCCTGCCCGACGGGCGGCGGCGCCTCTTCGCCCGTAAGCCCGACCGGGGTCAGGTCGTCGCGCTCCTCGCGCTCGTCATCGGCGCCGCGATCTTCGTCGACAACCTCCACCTCGGCCGGGCCAACGCCTACATCTGGCCGCTGCTGCTCGTCGGCGCGGGCGTAGCCCTCGTCTGGCGCCAGGCGGACAACGCCCGCCGCGCCCACTGGATGGAGGTCAGCCGCCGCAAGCGCGTCCTGCCGCTCGCCCGCGGCGCCGCGGGCGTCGCCCTGGCCGGCATCGGCGTCACCGGCATCGTCGTCCTCCAGGGCTCGGCGGAGCACCTCGGCACCGTCCTCCAGGCGTCGCTGGCCGTCCTCGTCGGCATCGCGCTGCTGGCCGGACCCTCGCTCGTACGGATGACCCAGGACCTCTCCGCCGAACGCACCATGCGCATCCGCGCCCAGGAGCGGGCCGAGGTGGCCGCGCACGTCCACGACTCCGTCCTGCACACCCTCACCCTGATCCAGCGCAACGCCGAGGACCCCCGCGAGGTCGCCCGGCTCGCCCGCGCCCAGGAGCGCGAGCTGCGCGCCTGGCTGTACCGGCCGGAGGGGCGGGGGAAGGACGAGGCGGAGGAGCCCACGACCCTCGCCGAGGCCGTCAAGGCCACGGCCGCCGAGGTCGAGGACCACCACGGGGTGCCGATCGAGGTCGTGGTCGTCGGCGACTGCCCCCTGGACGAGAGGCTGGCCGCACAGATGCAGGCCGCCCGTGAAGCCATGGTCAACGCCGCCAAGTACGGTGGCGAGGGCGGCGCCGTCCAGGTCTACGCCGAGGTCGAGGGGCGCACGGTCTTCCTCTCCGTGCGCGACCGCGGGCCCGGCTTCGACCTGGACGCGGTGCCGGACGACCGGATGGGCGTCCGCGAGTCCATCATCGGCAGGATGCAGCGCAACGGCGGCACGGCGAGACTGCGCTCCGTGCCCGGTGGGGGAACCGAAGTGGAGCTGGAAATGGAGAGGGCGGCGGCATGACGACCGAAGAGACGACGGAGCGCCACGTACGGGTCGTGCTGGTGGACGACCACCGGATGTTCCGGACGGGTGTGCAGGCGGAGATCGGGGCCACCGACCGCACGGGCGTCGAGGTCGTGGGCGAGGCCGCCGACGTCGACCAGGCCGTCACCGTGATCACCGCGACCCGCCCCGAGGTCGTCCTGCTGGACGTCCACCTCCCCGGTGGCGGCGGGGTGGAGGTGCTGCGCCGCTGCGCCCCGCTGATGGCCGACCCGGAGCACCCGGTCCGCTTCCTCGCGCTGTCGGTGTCCGACGCCGCCGAGGACGTCATCGGCGTCATCCGCGGCGGCGCCCGCGGCTACGTCACCAAGACCATCACCGGCACCGACCTGGTCGACGCCGTCTTCCGGGTCAAGGACGGCGACGCCGTCTTCTCGCCCCGGCTGGCCGGCTTCGTCCTCGACGCCTTCGCCTCCACCGACGCCCCGCCGGTCGACGAGGATCTCGACCGCCTCACCCAGCGCGAGCGCGAGGTGCTGCGCCTGATCGCCCGTGGCTACGCCTACAAGGAGATCGCCAAGCAGCTGTTCATCTCCGTGAAGACGGTGGAGTCCCACGTCTCGGCGGTGCTGCGCAAGCTCCAGCTGTCCAACCGGCACGAGCTGACCCGCTGGGCGACGGCCCGCAGGCTGGTCTGACCGCCCGGCCGCACCCGAGCCCGTACCGCGACCGGGAACCGAGGAGGCCGTCAGGCCATCTAGAACGGACGAGAGGCTCTCACTTGCGCAGGGCCCAGGGCCCGCGCCGGGTCCGACACCCGAAACGAGAGCCTGATGAGCCTGACGGGGACACCCTTCTTCCTCACCACGATCGCCCTGGTCGTGGTGGCGCTCGTCCTGCCGCTGGCCCTGTGGAGCAGGGTCGGCGGGCCCCGGCCCGTACGGTTCCTGGCGCGGCTGTGCATGCTGCTCTTCGCGCAGGTGACGGCCCTCACGATGGTCTTCGTGGTCGTCAACAACTCCAACGGCCTCTTCGACACCTGGGACGACCTGCTCGGCACCGGCGACCACGTCCGGACGGCGGTCGACCTCGGGCCGGACGGCACCGGCGGCAAGAACGCGGATGCCGAGCCGAAGGTGGTCCAGAAGTTCACGCCCGCGTCCGACCGGCGGATGGGCCCCGGCGTCCAGGAGACCAAGCTCAAGGGCCGGGTATCCGGAGTCGAGGGCGAGGTCTACGTCTGGCTGCCGCCGCAGTACGACGACCCCGCGTACAAGGACCGGAAGTTCCCCGTCGTCGAGGTGCTGCCGGGCTTCCCCGGCTCGGCGAAGGCCTGGTTCGGCACGCTGGAGGTCAACACCCAGCTGAAGCCGATGATGGAGAAGGGCGAGGTCGCCCCGTTCATCGTGGTGGCGCCCCGCACCACGCTCCTCGGCGACGTCGACACCGGCTGCGCCAACATCCCGGGCAAGGTCAACGCCGACACCTGGCTGAGCGTCGACGTCCGCAAAATGGTCACCGACAACTTCCGGGCCGAGGAGAAGGCCGCCGGCTGGGCCGTCGCCGGCTACTCGGCGGGCGCGCACTGCGCCGCGAAGCTCGCCGTCGCGCACCCCGACCGCTACCACGCGGGCGTCAGCCTCTCCGGCTACAACGACCCCGTCGGCGAACCCTCCTCCCTTACGGCGAAGACGCCCGAGCTGCGCGACGAGCACAACCCGCTGAAGATCCTCCAGCGCGCGAAGACGCCGCCGGCCGTGTCGCTGTTCGTCTCCGGCGCGGAGGGCGACGGTTACCAGGGGGGCCTGGCCCTCAAGCAGGCCGCGAAGCCGCCGACGACGGTGAAGGTGCACATGATCCCGGCGGGGGCGGGCGGCCACGGGACGGCGGTGTGGAAGCGGCAGGTGCCGGATGTGTTCCGGTGGCTGACGCAGCAGGTGAAGGGGTGACGGGCGGGTTTTCCCCCACCCGCCCCCTCCCGGAACCAGGGGTTCCGCCCCCGGGCCCCCTGCCGCGCTGAAGTGCGGTGGCCTCAAGCGCCGGACGGGCTGACGCGCGGTGGCCTCAAGCGCCGGTCGGGCTGAGAATCAAGCCGGCCGCGACGCCCCCGCGAACGGCATCTCGTCGACCGGGGCGATCCGCACCGGCGCCCCCGGATGCGGTGCGTGGATCATGCGCCCACCGCCCACGTAGATCCCCACATGGCTCACCCCGGAGTAGAAGAACACCAGGTCACCCGGGGCGAGAGCCCCCCGCGAGATCCGCCGCCCCGCGTTGATCTGCGTGTACGTCGTGCGCGGCAGCGACACCCCCGCCGCCCGCCAGGCCGCCTGCGTCAGCCCCGAGCAGTCGAAGGCGGACGGGCCCGTCGCCCCCCAGACGTACGGCTTGCCGAGCGCGGAGTACGCGTAGGCCACGGCCCGCGCGGCCCGCTGGGTCGGGGCCTGCGCCGCGCCGCCGACCACGCTCCCGCCCGTATGGAGCGCGGCGGGCACGGCCGACGTGACACCGCCGGCCGGGGCGGCCTGCGGCGCCGCGTCACCCCGGGCCACCGCCGCGCGGTGCTCCTCGGGCAGCCGCTCCAGGATCTTGCGGGCCTCGGTCAGCTTCGACTCGACCGCGCGCTTGTGCCGGGCGAGCGTGGCCTTCTCCCGCCGGAGCTCCGCGAGCCGGCCCCCGGCGGTCGTCCGCACCTGCTCCACGTCCCGCAGCTCGTCCCGGTAGCGGGTGACGGCGATGCTCCGCCGGACGCCCGCGCGGTCGCTCATGGACGCCCGTTCCAGGTACTGCTCGGGGGAGGCGGACATCAGCAGCCGCACGCTCGTCGGCAGGGAGCCCTCGCGGTACTGGGCGGTGGCGACGGACCCCAGGGCGTTGCGGGCGGTGTTGAGCCGCGCGGTCCGGCGGGCCGCCTCGTCCTGGAGGCCCTCCAGCGTGGACTCCGCCCGGTCGGCCTTCTCCTTGGCGCCGTTGTAGCGCTCGGTGGCGGCCTCGGCCTCCTGGTAGTACCGGTCGATCCGGGTCCGCAGCTGGGACGGCGTCGGGTGCGGCGCGGCCTGGGCGGAGCCGTCCAGGACGGTGGCGGTGGCCGCGCCCGCGAGGGCCAGACCGGCGGCGGTCCGCGCCGTGGCTCCGGTGAGCGGATGCTGCCTGGGCTTTCGGTGCGATGCCACGTCGGCCGTCACTTCCTTCCACACCTGCTGGTCGTGCACACCTGCTGTCGTGCCGGCCCGTCCCGCACGGCGCGGACGGGTACGGCGGCGGCCCGCCACGAGGGGGGAGAGCACGGGTCGCCGCCGTCTGGAGAGGGACGCTATTGGGACCGGTCACGCCCCAGAACGCACATGACCGGTAATGCCTGGAATCGGCCGCACTGCGACAGAGGGTGACCGGGTGCCTCGCGAGCGGTTGGATTCATATACGTCCTGCCTGACCGATGCGGCGATAGAGCCCCACCTCGCCTCCGGCGGCTGGTATGGGCCGGGCTAGGGTCGGTCCTCATGGACGTACTGATTCACGCCGTCGTCGGCCTCCACATCATCGGCATCGCGGCCCTGCTGGGCGGCTTCCTGACCCAGATGAAGGCCATGGGCAAGGGCGAGGCGCGCATGGTCCCCGCGATGCTGCACGGCGCGCTGACCATGCTGGTCACCGGCGTGGCGCTGGTCGGCCTCAACCAGGCCGAGGGCAACACCCTCGACACCGTCAAGATCGGTGTGAAGCTGGCCCTGCTCGTCGTGATCCTCGGGCTCGTCTACGTGAAGCGGGACGACGAGAAGGTCGAGGCCGCGGCCTTCGGCACGGTGGGCGCGCTCACGGTGGCCAATGTCTTCGTCGCCGTCCTCTGGACGTAGCCCCCGGCCCCCGGTCCCCGGCCCCCGGCCCCGCGGGCGTGACGTGGGCCTCATTCGAAGGGCGTTCGGGGAACGGGGACCGGCTGTCAGTGCGGCGGCCTAGACTCGGGAGGCGATGAGCAGCCTCTTTGACGACAGCTTCCTGGCGGACCTCGGCCCTGCGGACGAGGAGCACCCGCCTCCCCCGGAGGACGCGGCCCCCGAGCGGGTGCCGGACGACCTCTTCGGCGGTGCCTTCGACGCCCCCGTGCCCCGGGAGGCCTATTACCGCGACGGCGCGGCCCGCCCCGTCGTGGACCCGGCCGCCCTGCTGGAGGGGATGAACGACCAGCAGCGCGCCGCCGTCGTGCACACGGGCTCCCCGCTGCTGATCGTCGCCGGCGCCGGCTCCGGCAAGACCCGGGTGCTCACCCACCGCATCGCCCACCTGCTCGGCGCGCGCCACGTCCACCCCGGCCAGATCCTCGCGATCACGTTCACCAACAAGGCCGCGGGCGAGATGAAGGAGCGCGTCGAGGAGCTCGTCGGCCCCCGCGCCAACGCCATGTGGGTGATGACGTTCCACAGCGCGTGCGTGCGGATCCTGCGCCGCGAGAGCAAGAAGCTGGGCTTCACCTCCTCCTTCTCGATCTACGACGCGGCGGACTCGAAGCGCCTCATGGCGCTCGTCTGCCGCGACCTGGACCTCGACCCCAAGAAGTTCCCGCCGAAGTCCTTCAGCGCCAAGATCTCCAACCTGAAGAACGAGCTGATCGACGAGGAGGACTTCGCGGCGCGGGCGGCCGACGGCTTCGAGAAGACGCTCGCCCAGGCGTACGTGATGTACCAGTCGAGGCTCCGCGAGGCCAACGCCCTCGACTTCGACGACATCATCATGACCACGGTCCACCTCCTCCAGGCCTTCCCGGACGTGGCCGAGCACTACCGCCGCCGCTTCCGCCACGTCCTGGTCGACGAGTACCAGGACACCAACCACGCGCAGTACACCCTGGTGCGCGAGCTGGTCGGCACGGCGGGCAGCGTCCCGGACCTCGACCCCGCCGAGCTGTGCGTCGTGGGCGACGCCGACCAGTCGATCTACGCCTTCCGCGGCGCCACCATCCGGAACATCCTCCAGTTCGAGGAGGACTACCCGGACGCCACCACGATCCTGCTGGAGCAGAACTACCGCTCCACGCAGACGATCCTCAGCGCCGCCAACGCCGTCATCGAGCGGAACCAGAACCGCCGCCCGAAGAACCTGTGGACCGAGGCCGGCGAGGGCGCGGGCATCACCGGCTACGTCGCGGACACCGAGCACGACGAGGCCCAGTTCGTCGCCGACGAGATCGACCGCCTGACGGACGCGGGCGACGCCAAGGCGGGCGACGTCGCCGTCTTCTACCGCACCAACGCCCAGTCGCGTGTCTTCGAAGAGATCTTCATCCGCGTCGGCCTGCCCTACAAGGTCGTCGGCGGCGTGCGCTTCTACGAGCGCAAGGAGGTCCGCGACGTCCTGGCCTACCTGCGCGTCCTCGCCAACCCCGAGGACACCGTGCCCCTGCGGCGCATCCTCAACGTCCCCAAGCGCGGCATCGGCGAGCGCGCCGAGGCCATGATCGACGCCCTGTCGCAGCGGGAGCGGATCAGCTTCCCGCAGGCGCTGCGCCGCGTCGACGAGGCGTACGGCATGGCGGCCCGCTCGACCAACGCCGTCAAGCGCTTCAACGTCCTCATGGAGGAGCTCCGCACGATCGTCGAGTCGGGCGCCGGCCCGGCCACGGTCCTGGAGGCCGTCCTGGAGCGCACGGGCTACCTCGCCGAGCTCCAGGCCTCCACCGACCCGCAGGACGAGACCCGCATCGAGAACCTCCAGGAGCTCGCCGCGGTGGCCCTGGAGTTCGAGCAGGAGCGCGAGGAGGAGAGCCCGGGCACGCTCGCGGACTTCCTGGAGAAGGTCGCGCTGGTCGCCGACTCCGACCAGATCCCGGACGAGGACACCGAGGGCACCGGCGTCATCACGCTGATGACCCTGCACACCGCGAAGGGCCTGGAGTTCCCCGTCGTCTTCCTCACGGGCATGGAGGACGGCGTCTTCCCGCACATGCGCGCCCTCGGCCAGACCAAGGAGCTGGAGGAGGAGCGGCGGCTCGCCTATGTGGGCATCACCCGCGCCCGCGAGCGGCTCTATCTGACCCGGGCGAGCATGCGCAGCGCCTGGGGCCAGCCCTCGTACAACCCTCCGTCGCGGTTCCTGGAGGAGATCCCCGAGAAGTACGTGCAGTGGCGGCGCACCGGCCCCGCCACGCCGTCGGCGACGATGGGCACCGTCTCCTCGTCGTTCTCCTCGTCCCGCTCGGGCGGCACCTCCACGGGCTTCGGCGGCGGCAAGGCGGGCCCGAGCGGCTTCGCCACCCGGCGCACGAAGGACCGTCCGGTGGTGGCCCTGGCCGTCGGCGACCGCGTCACGCACGACTCGTTCGGTCTCGGCACGGTCGTCGGGGTCAAGGGCAGCGGTGACAACGCCGAGGCGACGGTCGACTTCGGCGAGGAGAAGCCGAAGCGGCTGCTGCTGCGGTACGCGCCGGTGGAGAAGCTCTAAGGGGCAGGCAGGCATGCGGCGGCCCGAACCCCGGCCATGACGGCCGGGGTTCGGGCC
Source organism: Streptomyces albireticuli (assembly GCF_002192455.1). NCBI lineage: Bacteria > Bacillati > Actinomycetota > Actinomycetes > Kitasatosporales > Streptomycetaceae > Streptomyces > Streptomyces albireticuli. The sequence goes on along the minus strand of NZ_CP021744.1, from coordinate 3,162,016 downwards.
GGTTGCTTACGCGGGCCCGCGTGGGTCTGCGTGGGTTTACGTGGGGTCGAAGCCCCTGCCCCGGAGCCAGGGCAGCGGGTCGACGGCCGAGCCGCCGGGCCGGACCTCGAAGTGCAGGTGCGGGCCGGTGGAGTTGCCGGAGTTGCCCGAATAGGCGATGACGTCCCCGGCCTTGACCTGGCCGGAGCGGAGCTTGGTGCTGCTCAGGTGGCAGTACCAGGTCTCGACGCCCTCGGGCGACGTCACTATCGCCATGTTGCCGTAGGCGACGTTGTACTGCGTGCGGACCGTGCCGTCGGTGGCCGCCATCACGGGCGTGCCGTAGCTGACGGGGAAGTCGATGCCGGTGTGTACCGACATCCAGTTGACGCCCGCCTGCCCGTAGTACGCGCTGAGCCCGTGCTGGGCGACGGGCAGGGAGAACTTCGGGCGCTCGGCCTCCTTGCGGGCGGCCTCCTCGGCCTTCCGCTTCTTCTCCGCCTCCTGGCGCGCCTTGAGGTCGATGCGCTCCTGGGTGCGGTTGGCGCGGCTGGCGAAGTCGTCGGCGCCGTGGCTGAGGCTGGCGAGCTGGGTGTCCAGCTTGCTGTTGGCGAGCTTCGGGACGCCCGAGGTGTCCGGGACGGACGCGGCCTGCGGCTTCTTCGCGTCGTCACCACCGCCGGAGACGGACGCGGCGGCGATCCCGGCGACGCCCATGACGGCGACCGAGGGAACGGCCACGGTGAGCAGCGCCTTGCGGCGCGGCCGGTAGCCCGTGCGGGCGGGCGCGCCCTTGCGGCGGCTGCGGGCCGGGCCCGGGACGTCCGCGCCGGGCGGGCAGGTCCCGCCGGCCGCCCCGTCCTCCGGAGCGGTCTGCTCCAGGAGGTCCATGGGGTCGACCACCGACATGGTGCGGGTCTCGGCGGCGGCGACGGCCGCCGCGCCGGGCGAGGCCGGGGCCGGCTGGTCCAGGTCGACGCCGGAGAGGTCGACCATCAAGGTCGGGGTGTGCTGCGCCTCGGGCCGCTGCTCGTCCATGGCGTCCATGGCGGCGTAGGCGCTGGTGTCCCAGGTCTGGGTCTGCTGGGCGCTGAGGTCGCCCCAGCCCGTGCCCGTGCTCTGGTCCCAGGCCGGGTACTGCCCGCTGTGCCCGCCGTGCCCGCTGGTGTCCCAGCTCTGGGCGTGGGCACCACTGGTGTCCCACTGCCCCGAGGTGTCGTACGCGCCGGTGGAGCCGGAGGTGTCCCAGGAACCGGTGTCCCAGGAGCCGCTCTGCCACTGGCCCTGGTCCTGGCCGCCCTGGTTCTGGGCCGGGATCGCGGAGGTGTCCGGGTGGCCGCCCGAGGTGTCCCACTGGCCGGTGTGCTGCCCGGTGTGCTGACCAGTGTCGTAGCCGCTGAAGTCCCAGATCTGGGTCTGGCCGGTGACGCCCCACTGGTTGGTGGTGTCCCACTGGCCCGACGCCCACTGGCCGGTGTCGTAGCCGTCGTACCCGGGATAGCCGGGCTGTGCGCTCTGCTGCTCGTACGACGCGTAGTGCCCGTAGGAAACATCCTGAGCGGGACCGGTCGGGCTGGAGCCCGCCGACGGGTGACGGTCGTTCACCACCACTTCTCTTTCGCCTCGGGAGCCGGAGAATTAGCGGCGACTGTACCCGGCGGTATGGGATGGCGACAATCTTCGTCACGTTTCGGGCGGGCGCGGCACGGGCATTTGGCCGCCTTTCGGTGGACTGAACCCCGGGAAACCGATTTGACGTTCGAAGTTTGTTCGGTTTCCGGCCGTCCGAAAGTCGAACGGGACCCTGGGTAGCCGACCGGCCGGTTCGCCGGGCGGGGTCCCGGCACGGTCCCGGCGGTGGTTCCGGTCCGTGTCTCCGGTGGTGCTTCCGGTCGGGTGCGTCGCAGGTCAGGCGACGGAAGCGGCGCCCGAGGCGCCGGCGGCCGGTTCCTCCGCGGTCAGGGCCTGCCGGATGCCCGCCGCCACCGCCCAGTGGACGGGCAGCGCGAGATGGCCGACGCCTGTCACCCGCACATTGCGCGCGAGGAGATCCGGATGGTCGATCCGGGCGGTCTCCACGGGCACCATCAATTGGTCCAAGTCGCTCCAGAAACTGATGAAACGGGTCGCGCAATTCGGGGCGGGACCGGCCAGTTCCCTGATCACCTCGGAGCCCGGCCGCATCTGCCGCACCAGCGGATGGGCGGACATCAGCGGTGCCACGCGGGTGCCGCCGTGCGGGGTGCCCAGCGTGACCAGCGTCCGCACCCGGGCGTCGCCGCCGAGCCGCTGGATGTAGTAGCGGGCGATCAGGCCGCCGAGGCTGTGCCCGACCACATCGACGCCGGAACTTCCGGTGCGCGTACAGAGATCCTCCACATGGCGGGCGAGCAACTGGGCCGCAGTCCTGAGGTCGCAGGTCAGCGGCGAGTAGTTGAGGGATTCGACGTGCCGCCAGCCGTTCCGGCGCAGCGAACGGCGCAGCAGGACGAAAACCGAACGGTTGTCGATGAAGCCGTGCAGGAGGAGAACGGGCGTGTGACCGACGTCTTTTGTCGGTTTCTCTGCGAGCTCGGGCGTGTCGGTTGGGCCGGATGGGGGAGGCGGGGTGGCGGGAAGCGCATGGGGCGGTCGCGCGCGGCGCTCCTGCGTGAGGCCCGTGGGGTAGAGCAGGACGTGGCCGGTGAGGATCGCCAGCTCCAGCACGGTGGACCGGGTGCGCGCCGCGGAGGGGCGCAGCAGTGCGGAGAGGAGAGTGAGAAAGCGCAGTGCCCCCATGGCCGACCGACCTCCCGAACGGCACACAGAAGGCGGCTCCGTCCCCCCGCGCGCATTCATGGGAAGTCGCGGCGGCGCCGGCCGCACCGTCGCCCCGTGCGGCTGCCGGCACGGCGGTGCGGCGACCTCGCCGCGGCTCCCTCGCGACCGCCTTCTGCCCGCCGCCCCGGTGACTCGGGGGGCCTCACGGCCCGTGGGACGCGGCAGTACGAGGACGGCGCGTAGCGAAAGTGTTGTCCCACGTGTGATTTCCCCCTCGCTCTCCTCCGCGAAACGGCGGGTTGCGGGATGCTGGAGATAACGTTCGTTCACGTCTCCGGCCCCTGGGCCGGAGAACCTCGCGGCCGGTTGCCGGCAGTCGTACATGGAGGCAGTGATGGGAGTGACCGGTCCGATCCGCGTGGTGGTGGCCAAGCCGGGGCTCGACGGCCATGACCGCGGCGCCAAGGTGATCGCCCGCGCGCTGCGCGACGCCGGCATGGAAGTCATCTACACCGGCCTGCACCAGACCCCCGAGCAGATCGTGGACACCGCGATCCAGGAGGACGCCGACGCGATCGGCCTGTCCATCCTCTCCGGGGCGCACAACACCCTCTTCGCCAAGGTCCTCGAACTGCTGCGGGAGCGGGACGCGGCGGACATCAAGGTCTTCGGCGGCGGGATCATCCCCGAGGCGGACATCGCCCCGCTCAAGGAGCAGGGCGTGGCGGCGATCTTCACTCCGGGGGCGACGACGGCGTCCATCGTGGAGTGGGTCAACGCGAACGTCCGCCAGCCGACGGACGCGTAGCGGCCGCTCCGGCCGTTGGGTTTTCCCCTACCCGCCCCTTCCCGGATGTCCTCAATCGCCGGACGGGCTGAAATCAGCCCGTCCGGCGCTTGAGGACACCGCGCGAAGCAGCGGAAAAGGGGGCCCGGGGCGGAGCCCCCGGTTACGGGAAAGGGCGGGTAGGGGACAAAGCCCCGCGCAGCGGCCCGGCACCGGTCACCCCGCGAGCTCCGCCCACATCGTCGCCCGCAACCGCAACGTCCCCACCAGCCGCTGAAACGCCTCCGACCAGTACGCCGCCGCACCCGGCGCCCCCGCCGGCTCCGGCGAGTCCTCCGGAAGCGCCGTGAGCACCTCCAGGCGGTCCGCCTGCGCGGGGTCCAGGCAGCGCTCGGCGAGGCCCATCACCCCGCTGAAGCTCCAGGGGTAGCTGCCCGCGTCCCGCGCGATGTCGAGGGCGTCGACGACCGCGCGGCCCAGCGGCTCCGCCCAGGGCACCGCGCACACCCCCAGCAGCCGGAACGCGTCCGAGAGCCCGTGCACGGCGACGAAGTCCGCCACCCACTCCGCCCGCTCCCCGGGCTCCAGCGCGGAGAGCAGTCTCGCCGGGTCCTTCCAGGACGAACCCTCCGCCGTGGGCGGCGCCGTGGCGGGCCCGAGCAGGGCCCGGGACCAGGCCGCGTCCCGCTGCCGGACGGCGGCCCGGCACCAGGCCGCGTGCAGATCCGGCTGCCAGCCGTCCGCGACGGGCAGCGCCACGACCTCCTCCGGGCCCAGACCGCCGAACCGCTCGCACCACACGGCCGGCGGGGTCGCCGCCACGACCTGCGTCAGCCACCACGACCGCTCGCCGCGCCCGTTCGGCGGCTTGGGGGAGACGCCGTCGCGCTGCATCCCCTTGTCGCACTCGTGCGGCGCCTCGACGACGATCCGTACGGCGCCGTCCGTACGCTCCAGGGCGACGCAGCTCCGCGCCCGTTCGGCCATCCGCGCGGCGAGCGCGGAGCCGGGCAGCGCCGTCAGCAGCTCGGCCGCCGTGGCCCGGACGTTGCGGCTGCGGTCGGACAGGGCGCGCTCCAGGAACGGCTCGTCGTCCGGGGAGAGTTCCGGGCGCAGCCCGTCGAGGAACATCAGGCGGTCCTCGGCCCGCTCGGCCGCCCAGGTGCCCGCGAGCAGTTCCCGGCCCGCCGCCGGGTCCCGCCGCCGTAGAGCGGCCAGGGCGGAGACGCGCTCGGCGAAGAGGCCCTCCTCCCAAAGGCGCTGTGCCGCCTCGGCGTCCCCGCCGCCCGCCGGTGCCCCGGCGGAGCGGCGAACGGGCGGTGAGCCGTCGGGGCCCGCGCGCAGCGCGTACTTCCACTGAGGGTTCAGCCCGGCCAGCCACCGGGCCCGCGGCCCGCCGAGGGTGAGGGCCGCCGCCCGGAGGTCGGTGCGCGCCCGCCCCGCTTCGAGCAGCGCGGGCAGCAGCGGGGCCGGGGCGCGGTACCCGTGCCGATCGGCGGCGGCCAGCCACTGGGGCAGCAGCTCCGTGAGATCGGGCGCGGCCCCGCGCCGCCCGCCCCCCTGGCCGGGCGCGGACCGGTCGGCGAGCAGCAGCGCCAGCCGCCGCCGCGCCGCGGGCGGCGGCTCCGGCCGAGGATCCTCCGGCGCGACCCCGGGCCGCTCCCGCACCACGGCGGGCCGTAGCCCGGCCCGCCGCCGCACGGTGTGCAGGGCGGCGGCGTCCAGGAGCGCGGCGGCGCCGTCCTGGCCGGGCCGGGGAGGGATGGGCGGGGTGCGCCGCCCGGTGCCGAGCAGGGCGGCGGAGAGGAGGTCGTCCCAGGTGACGGTCATGGGGTTGCCTTTCCTGTGAGGGGCCCTGCCAGGGGCCGTTCGACGAAGCGAGACCTGCGTGAAATCCAGCCCGTCCGGCGTGTGAGGACACCGCGCGTCAGCGCGGAAAAGGGGGCCCGGGGACTTGCCCCCGCCACGCGGCGGAGCCGCACATCGGATACAGCGGGAAGGGGCGGGGCCGGGGAAGAGCCCGCCGCAGGCGCCGACCACCCACAGACGAACACCCACCCGCACCACCTCAGAGCGGCACCGGCCCGGACCCACCCACCCCCCACACCCCCAACGGCACCACCCCCCGGAACCCGCACTCCCCGAACACCGTCACCGCCTCACCCCCCGACACCGCCGCCAACTGCCACACCGCTGCCCGGCCGCCCTGCCGCGCGTCCACCGGCACCCCCGCCTCCCCCTCCTCGTCCACCAACTGCCAGTCACCCGACGGCATCCGCACCGGTATCACCGGGCCGAGCACGACCGGCCAGCTCTCCAGCCAGGGGTCGTCCCGCAGCGCCTCCCCGTACGCGGCGAGGGCCGCCGCGACGCCACCGGCGGGAGGGGGTCCGGGGCTCGGGACGGGCGCCGAGTGGCGCGTGCCCAGCGCCGCCCGCAGGGGGCGCGCGGAGGGGTGATAGGCGAGCTCGGCGTCGAGCGAGACACCGGCCGGGAAGGAGAGCTCCGGCGGCCGCCCCACGGGCCCGTACGACAGGAGCAGCGCCATCCGGCCCGTCCGCCGGCCGCGCAGCCAGACGCGGCGGGTGATCAGCCGGCCGTCGTCGGCGTCCTGCTGGGCCAGGGCCAGCCAGTCGTCGCGGACCGGCGCCGAGGTCGCGAGCAGCGTCGCCGTGTCCGCCGTGATGCCGACGCGCGCCCGGACCGTCGCGGCCAGCGCCTCCGGCAGCTCGTCGACCCGCAGATATCCCTGGTTGAGGGTGTGCAGCAGGGCGCACTCCTCCAGCAGCCGCGAAGCCCGGTCCGCTCCCGCGCCGGACCCCGCCACCGACGCCAACTCCCTTACCCGCGAGGCCAGGCCGGGCGCCTGGGCGTCGACCATGCGGGCCGCCGTCTCGTCCCACCTGTCGTACGCCGACGCCTCCGCGGACGCGAGGCCGCCGCGCAGCAGATCGGCGAGCCGCTGCTCCAACTCCGAGGCACCGGACGCGATCCGGGCCGCGCGGCGCTCCGCGCGCCGCCGCGCCGCTTCCCCGCCCGCCCCGGGCGCGCCCCCGGCGGGCGCCCCCGCGCCCGCATCCGGACATGCCGTCCCCGGGCGCGGTCCGGGCTCCGCGAGCTCCGCCCCCGCCATGCCTGATGGAGCGTCAGGCGCCGTCGCCGGCACCGCCTCCGCCGTCCTGCGTTCCCCCTGCGGATTCATGCCGTCAAAGCTACGGGCCCCCACTGACAATCGCCCTGACCTGCGCTTTCCCTTCCTCGGGGCCGATTGTCAGTGGGGTGGTGCAGTGTGGACGACGTACCCGGAACCGCACGACGAGGGGGACTTGTGACCGTGCCCGGAATCGCCACCGAAGCCCTGCGACCGCACGCGGAGGACGCCTTCGCCGAGGAGCTCGGGGCCCTCGCCGCGGCCGACGACCGCCCCAGGCCCGCGCGTTGGAAGCTGTCGCCGTGGGCGGTCGCCACGTATCTGCTCGGCGGCACGCTGCCCGACGGCGCGGTGATCACACCGAAGTACGTGGGCCCGCGCCGCATCGTCGAGGTCGCCGTCACCACGCTCGCCACCGACCGGGCGCTGCTCCTCCTCGGCGTGCCCGGCACCGCCAAGACCTGGGTCTCCGAGCACCTCGCCGCCGCGGTCAGCGGCGACTCCACCCTGCTCGTCCAGGGCACGGCCGGCACCCCGGAGGAGGCGATCCGCTACGGCTGGAACTACGCCCGGTTGCTCGCCGACGGCCCCAGCCGCGAGGCGCTCGTGCCCAGCCCCGTCATGCGCGCGATGGCCGGCGGCACCACGGTCCGGGTCGAGGAGCTCACCCGCATGCCCGCCGACGTGCAGGACACCCTCATCACCGTGCTGTCCGAGAAGACGCTTCCCATCCCCGAGCTGGGGCAGGAGGTGCAGGCCGTGCGCGGGTTCAACCTGATCGCCACGGCCAACGACCGGGACCGCGGGGTCAACGAGCTCTCCAGCGCCCTGCGCCGCCGCTTCAACACCGTCGTGCTGCCGCTGCCCGCCACGCCCGAGGCCGAGGTCGACATCGTCTCCCGGCGCGTCGGCCAGCTCGGCCGCTCCCTCGACCTGCCCGCCGTCCCCGACGGCGTCGACGAGATCCGGCGCGTCGTCACCGTCTTCCGGGAGCTGCGCGACGGCGTCACCACCGACGGCCGCACCAAGCTCAAGTCGCCCTCGGGCACGCTCTCGACCGCCGAGGCGATCTCCGTCGTCACGGGCGGCCTCGCCCTGGCCGCGCACTTCGGCGACGGCGTGCTGCGCGCCGGGGACGTGGCCGCCGGGATCCTGGGCGCCGTCGTCCGCGACCCGGCCGCCGACCGGCTCGTCTGGCAGGAGTACCTGGAGGCCGTCGTCCGCGAGCGCGAGGGCTGGCAGGACTTCTACCGCGCCTGCCGAGAGGTCTCCGCATGACCGGGCCCGCCGCCCCGGCGCTGCTCGGGGTGCGCCACCACGGCCCCGGCTCCGCGCGGGCCGTCCGGGCCGCGCTCGATCAGCGCCGGCCGGGCGCCGTGCTGATCGAGGGACCGCCCGAGGCGGACCCGCTCGTCCACCTCGCGGCCGACCCGGGGATGCGGCCCCCGGTGGCCCTGCTCGCCCATGTGCCGGAGGACCCCGGGCGCGCCGCGTTCTGGCCGTTCGCCGACTTCTCCCCGGAGTGGACCGCCCTGCGCTGGGCCCTGGACCACGGCGTGCCCGTGCGGTTCATCGACCTGCCCGTGACGCACACCCTCGCCCTGCGGGACCCCGACCGGGAGCCGGGACCGGAAGGGTCCGGCGCGCGGTCCGCGCCGGAAGCCGATCCACTGGCCGCCCTCGCGGCCGCCGCCGGTCACGACGACCCCGAGCTGTGGTGGGAGGACGCCGTCGAGCACCGCCGGGGCGGGGGCCCGGCCGGAGGCGACGCGCTCGCCCCCTTCGAGGCCCTCGCCGAGGCCATGACCGAACTGCGGGCCGGGTACGGCGAAGGAAACCGGGGTGGCCGTGATGAGGGCGGCCACGGCATCCGGGACGCCCTGCGCGAGGCGCACATGCGGCTGAAGCTGCGGGAAGCGCGCAGGGAGTTCGGCGACGGCATCGCCGCCGTCTGCGGCGCCTGGCACGTGCCGGCCCTCGCGGAGAAGCGCACGGTCGCCGAGGACCGCCAGGCGCTGAAGGGACTCCCCAAGGTCAAGGCCGAGATCAGCTGGGTGCCCTGGACCCACCGGCGCCTCGCCCGCCGCAGCGGCTACGGCGCGGGCATCGACTCGCCCGGCTGGTACGCCCATCTCTTCCACGCCCCCGACCGGCCCGTCGAGCGCTGGCTCACCGAGGTCGCGCGCCTGCTGCGGGAGGAGGACTTCCCGGTCTCCTCCGCGCACGTCATCGAGGCCGTACGGCTCGCGGACACCCTCGCCGCCCTGCGGGGCCGGCCGCTCGCCGGGCTCACCGAGACCACCGACGCGGCCCGGGCCGTGATGTGCGACGGCTCCGACGTCCCCCTCGCGCTCGTGCGGGAGCGGCTCGTCGTCGGCGACGCCCTGGGCGAGATCCCCGACGAGTCCCCCGCCACCCCCCTCCAGCGCGACCTCACCCGGCTCCAGCGCACCCTGCGCCTCAAGCCCGAGGCCGCGGAGCGGGACTGCGAGCTCGACCTCCGTAAGGACACCGACGCCGCCCGCAGCAGACTGCTGCACCGGCTGCGGCTCCTCGGCGTCGACTGGGGGGAACCGGTGCGCTCGCGCGGCGGCCTGGGCACCTTCCGCGAGACCTGGCGGCTCCGCTGGGAGCCGGAGCTGTCCGTGCGGGTGGCCGAGGCCGCCGCCTGGGGCACCACGGTGGAGGGCGCCGCGACCGCGAAGGCGGAGTCCCGGGCCGTCGCTGCCCCGGCCCTCGCCGACCTCACCTCCCTCGCCGAGCGCTGCCTGCTCGCCGGGCTGCCCGACGCCCTCCCCACCGTGATGCGCGTCCTCGCCGACCGCGCCGCGCTCGACACGGACGTCGCCCATCTGGCCAAGGCCCTTCCCGCACTCGTCCGCTCCGTCCGGTACGGCGATGTGCGCCGTACGGACGCCACGGCGCTCGGAGAGGTCGCGGCGGGCCTCGCCGAGCGCGTCTTCGTCGGCCTCCCCGCCGCGTGCGCGGGGCTCGACACGGACGCGGCGGCCGAGATGCGGGGACATCTGGACGCCGTGCACCAGGCGGTCGGCCTGCTGGCCGAGACCGGCCGGGCGCGTACGCCGGTGCCGCACGGCACGGAAGGAGCCGCACCGGGGCGGGTTCCCGAGGGTGGCCCGGGCCCCGTTCTCCCCGGCGGCACCGGCACCGGCACCGGCGCCGACCGTGACAGACAGGAGCGCTGGGCCGGGGTGCTCCGGGTGCTCGCCGAACGGGAGGGGCTGCCCGGAGAAATACGGGGCAGGGCCGCGCGGCTGCTGCTCGACGACCGGCGGCTGACCGAGGACAGGGCCGCCCGCCTCATGGGCCGCGCCCTCTCGGCCGGCACCGAGCCCGCCGGGGCCGCCGCCTGGATCGAGGGCTTCCTCGGCGACGGAAGCGCGGGCGGCATGCTGCTCGTCCACGACGAGAGCCTGCTCGCCCTCGTCGACGCCTGGCTCGTCGGCGTGCCGCCCGCCGCCTTCACGGCCGTCCTGCCGCTGCTGCGCCGCACCTTCTCCGCCTACGAGCCGGGGGTGCGCCGCACGCTCGGCGAGCTCGTCCGCCGGGGGAGTCCGGGCGGCCCGGGCAGCCGTCCGCCCTTGCCCGGCGGGCAGGACACCCGCGGCTTCGGCCCCGGGCTCGACGAGGAGCGGGCGGCGGCCGTCCTGCCGACGCTGCACGCGCTGCTGGGCACCGGACCGGATCCGGGCGGGGACGGAAGCGACGGCCGCGAGGGAAGCGGCGGGAGCGCACGAAGCGACGGTGGGTGCGACGGGCATGCCCTGGCCACAGCGCTGGACGGGGCGGACAGGGCGGACGGGGCGGACAGGGCGGACAGGGTGGACGGGACGTACGAAATGGCCGGGGCGGAGGAGAAGGACAGGACGGCCGGGGTGGACGGGACGTCCAGGACGGCCGGGGTGGGCCGGACGGACAGGACGGGCAGCACGACCGGGCCGGACCAGGCGGAGGAGGGGGCCGCCCCGCCCGCCGTGCTCGCCACCACCGGCGCGGCCATAGAGGGGACGGGACGATGAGGCCCACCGGGGCGACGACACCAGCGGCGGCCGGCGCAACGACCACGGTTGGCGGAACGACCACGGTTGGCGGAGCGCCCACGACCGACGGAACGACCACCGCCACCCCTCCCGCCGAGACGCCCGACCCCGCCGCCGAGCGGCTCCGCCGCTGGCGGCTGGTGCTCGGCGGCGAGGCGGACGCGGGCGGTCGCGGAGCCGCCGGTTCCGCGCTCGGCGGGGCGGACCTCGCCATGGACCGGACCCTGGAAGCCCTCTACGACACCGGGTCACCCACCGGCCCCGGCCGGCGCGAGGGTGGCCTGGGGAGTCCGCGCCCCGGGTCGCCCGCTGGCTGGGTGACATCCGGACGTACTTCCCGGCGTCCGTCGTCCAGGTGATGCAGCGCGACGCCATCGACCGGCTCGGTCTGGCCGCGCTGCTCCTGGAGCCCGAGACGCTGGAGGCGGTCGAGGCGGACGTCCACCTCGTCGGCACGCTCCTCTCGCTCAGCAGGGCCATGCCCGGGTCCACCAAGGAGACCGCGCGCGCCGTCGTCCGTAAGGTCGTCGAGGACCTGGAGAAGCGCCTCGCGCAGCGCACCCGCGCCACGCTGAACGGCGCGCTCGACCGCTCGGCCCGCGTCGCCCGGCCCCGCCACCACGACATCGACTGGAACCGCACCGTCCGGGCGAACCTCAAGAACTATCTGCCCGAGCACCGCACGGTCGTGCCGGAGCGCCTGATCGGCTACGGCCGCGCGGCGCGGTCGGTGCGGAAGGAGGTCGTCCTCTGTGTGGACCAGTCCGGCTCGATGGCCGCCTCCGTCGTCCACGCCGCCGTCTTCGGGGCCGTCCTCGCCTCGACACGCTCCCTGGACACCCGCCTCGTCGTCTTCGACACCTCCGTCGTCGACCTCACCGACCAGCTGTCCGACCCGGTCGACGTGCTCTTCGGCACCCGGCTCGGCGGCGGCACCGACATCAACCGCGCCCTCGCCTACTGCCAGTCGCGCATCACCCGGCCGACGGAAACCGTCGTGGTCCTCATCAGTGATCTTTACGAGGGCGGGATCCGGAACGAGATGCTCAAACGCGTCGCCGCCATGAAGGCGTCCGGCGTGGAGTTCGTGGCGCTGCTCGCACTCTCCGACGAGGGCGCGCCCGCCTACGACCGGGACCACGCGGCGGCCCTGGCGGCCCTCGGCGCACCCGCCTTCGCCTGTACGCCCGACCTCTTCCCCGAGGTGATGGCGGCCGCGCTGGAGAAGCGGCCCCTGCCGATACCCGAGCCCTGACAAGGGCATGACGGGGCGGGAAGGCGGGGACGGGGGCGCGCGGAGCACCCCCGCGGCGCCCGGACGGACCAGTCGCCCGGCTCCGGACGGGTGACGGCCGGTAGCCGCTCTGTGAGCGTAATCACGGCCAGAGTGTGACCTGCGATTTAGGGACCTCCGTCCCACGGGGATAACCTGCGAGACGGACATGCCGCGTCAACGGTGAACGTGTGCCGCCCTCGTCAAAGATCGCGTCCTCACGCTGCCCTGCGGCACGCCCGCGCAGACAACGAACCGCGATATCCATGGAAAAGGGACTGACGCGCGTGGACCTGTTCGAGTACCAGGCGAGGGACCTCTTCGCCAAGCACGGTGTACCGGTGCTGGCCGGTGAAGTCATCGACACGCCTGAGGCGGCGCGCGAGGCCACCGAGCGGCTGGGCGGCAAGTCGGTCGTCAAGGCGCAGGTGAAGGTCGGCGGCCGCGGCAAGGCCGGCGGCGTGAAGCTGGCCGCCACGCCGGACGAGGCCGTCGCCCGCGCGACGGACATCCTCGGCATGGACATCAAGGGCCACACGGTCCACAAGGTGATGATCGCCGAGACCGCTCCCGAGATCGTCGAGGAGTACTACGTCTCGTACCTCCTCGACCGCACCAACCGCACCTTCCTGGCCATGGCCTCGGTGCAGGGCGGCATGGACATCGAGGAGGTCGCGGAGAAGACCCCCGAGGCCCTCGCGAAGGTCCCGGTCGACTCCAACGAGGGTGTGACGATCGAGAAGGCCCGCGAGATCGTCGCCCAGGCGAAGTTCCCGGCCGAGGTGGCCGAGAAGGTCGCCGAGGTCATGGTGACCCTGTGGAAGACCTTCGTCGCCGAGGACGCGCTCCTCGTCGAGGTCAACCCGCTCGCCAAGGTCGCCGGCGGCGACATCCTGGCCCTCGACGGCAAGGTCTCGCTCGACGAGAACGCCGACTTCCGCCAGCCGGAGCACGAGGCGCTCGAGGACAAGGCCGCGGCCAACCCCCTCGAGGCCGCCGCCAAGGCCAAGGGCCTCAACTACGTCAAGCTCGACGGTGAGGTCGGCATCATCGGCAACGGCGCGGGTCTCGTCATGAGCACCCTCGACGTCGTCGCCTACGCCGGTGAGAACCACGGCAACGTCAAGCCGGCCAACTTCCTCGACATCGGTGGTGGCGCCTCCGCCGAGGTCATGGCCAACGGTCTTGAGATCATCCTCGGCGACCCGGACGTCAAGTCCGTGTTCGTCAACGTCTTCGGTGGCATCACCGCCTGTGACGAGGTCGCCAACGGCATCGTCCAGGCCCTGGAGCTGCTCAAGAGCAAGGGCGAGGCCGTCACCAAGCCGCTCGTCGTGCGCCTCGACGGCAACAACGCGGAGCTGGGTCGCAAGATCCTGTCCGACGCCAACCACCCGCTCGTGCAGCGCGTGGACACCATGGACGGCGCGGCCGACAAGGCCGCCGAGCTGGCTGCGGCTAAGTAAAGGACGAGGACTCCACAACCATGGCTATCTTCCTCACCAAGGACAGCAAGGTCATCGTCCAGGGGATGACCGGCGCCACGGGCATGAAGCACACCAAGCTCATGCTGGCCGACGGCACCAACATCGTCGGTGGCGTGAACCCGCGCAAGGCCGGCACGTCCGTCGACTTCGACGGCACCGAGGTCCCGGTCTTCGGCTCCGTCAAGGAGGCGATGGAGAAGACGGGCGCCGACGTGTCCGTCCTCTTCGTCCCGCCGGCCTTCGCCAAGGCCGCCGTCGTCGAGGCGATCGACGCCGAGATCCCGCTGGCCGTCGTCATCACCGAGGGCATCGCGGTGCACGACTCCGCCGCCTTCTGGGCGTACGCCTCGGCCAAGGGCAACAAGACCCGGATCATCGGCCCGAACTGCCCCGGTCTGATCACCCCGGGCCAGTCCAACGCCGGCATCATCCCGGGCGACATCACCAAGCCCGGCAAGATCGGTCTCGTGTCCAAGTCCGGCACGCTGACCTACCAGATGATGTACGAGCTCCGTGACATCGGCTTCACCTCGGCCGTCGGCATCGGTGGCGACCCGGTCATCGGCACCACGCACATCGACGCCCTGGAGGCCTTCGAGGCCGACCCGGAGACCGAGCTGATCGTCATGATCGGTGAGATCGGCGGCGACGCCGAGGAGCGTGCGGCCGACTTCATCAAGGCCAACGTCACCAAGCCGGTCGTCGGCTACGTCGCGGGCTTCACCGCCCCCGAGGGCAAGACGATGGGCCACGCCGGTGCGATCGTGTCCGGTTCCTCCGGCACCGCGCAGGCGAAGAAGGAGGCCCTCGAGGCCGCGGGCGTGAAGGTCGGCAAGACGCCGTCCGAGACCGCCCGTCTCGCGCGCGCCGCGCTCAGCGCCTGAGTCCTGGCCCGGCCGCACGACCCCGGACCGCGGCGGTGACCGCGGCCCGGACCGTACGTTCGCGTGGCCCGTGGGCCCGTACCTCTCACGAGGTGCGGGCCCACACCCGTTTCCGAACCGGGGCATAAGGGGACCTGGGGCGACACGACGGCCATTTGCCCGTTACCCGTACGAAAGCATTGTTGTTGGCAGCATGGCCCTGTGAGCCCTGTGACTCCGTATGCCGAGCACACCCCCTCGTTCCCCGCGCGCGGCCGCTCCGCCGTGCACGGGCCACCCATGACGGCGGGCACGGTGTTCCTCGGCGGGATGCTCGCCGCGGGGCTGGGGCTGGGCGCGCTCGCCGTGGCCGTACTGCTGCTCTGGATCTCCTCCCCCTACCCCGACAGCGGGCCCGCCGGTGCCCTGCGCATCGCCGCCGACCTGTGGCTCCTGGCGCACGGCGCCGAGCTCGTACGGACCGAGACGCTCTCCGGGGGGACCGCGCCGGTCGGCCTGACGCCGCTGCTGACCTCCGTCCTGCCGTGCTGGCTGCTCTACCGGGCGGCCCGGCACGCCCTGGAGCGGACGGGCGACCCCAGGGAGGCCGCGGGCGGCCGTGGTGCGGGGGGTATCGATGTGGTCGAAGCGCTGGACGGGGCCGGCAGGGGTGACGGGGCGGTCAGGGCCGACGGGACGGGTGAGTCCGGTGGAGGCACCGGCGCCGACGGGGCCGACGGAGCCGACGGGCTCCCGGAGAAGTCCGGTCACACCGACGGAAACGGGCACGCCTACGACCCCGACGATCCGCTCCCGCCCCGCACGGTGGCACTCGCCCTGCTCGGCGGCTACCTCCTCGTGGCCACGGCCGCGGTGCTCTACGCCTCTTCCGGCCCCCTGCGGGCCGCGCCGCTGAGCGCGCTGCTCCACCTGCCGCTGGTCGCCGGCGCGTCCATCGGCCTCGGGGTGTGGACGGCGCTCGGCCGTCCGGGTGGAACCGCCCCCGCGTTCGCCCGCGGCACGCTCCAGGCCCTGCCCAAGCGGGTCCGGGCCGCCTTCACCCGCCCCCGGCTGACCGCCGTCGCCCGGGTCGGCGCCGTCGGCACGGCGGCCCTGCTCGCCGCCGCCGCGCTGCTGCTCGCCGGTTCGCTCGCCGTGCACGCGAGCGACGCGCGGGAGTCGCTGCTCCAGATGACGGTGGCCTGGTCCGGCCGGGTGGCCGTGGTGCTGCTGTGCGTGGCGCTGGCCCCGAACGCCGTGGTCTGGACGGTGGCCTACGGGCTCGGGCCCGGCTTCACGGTCGGCGCGGGCAGTGTGATCGCCCCGCTGGGCGTGACCGACCACCCGATGCTGCCGAGGTTCCCGCTGCTCTCGGCCCTGCCGGCGGAGGGCGACCCCGGGCCGCTGCTCTACGCGGCCGCGATCGCCGTACCGGTCGCGGCGGGCGTCGCCATCGCGTACGCCGCCGTGCCGGGCGGCGCGGTGCCGCTGGGCCGCTCGACGTTCCTGGGCACCGCGCTGACCGCCGCGTGCGGCGCCGCGGTCTGTGCCGTGGTGACGACGTTCCTGGCGTACGCGGCGTCCGGCGCCCTCGGCGACGGCGCGCTCGCGGTCTTCGGCCCGCCGTGGCGGCAGGTCGGGATGTCGGCGGCCACCTGGACGGCCGCGATCGGGGTCCCCGGCGCGCTGATCCTGCGCTGGCTGCGCCGCCGGGCGGTCCGCGCGGCGCGGCGCGAGGCCAGGTCGCGGCAGTACGGCGCCGCGGTACCGGCCTGGTCGCGGGGGCCGGTGGCCGCGCTGGGCCTCACGCCCCTGCCCGACCCGTCGGAGGCGCCGGCCCCGGTGGCGGCCCGCGAGTCGCGCGCTCCCCGCCGCCGACTCGGCGCCGCGGCCCTGCGGGGCCTGGCCGCGTGGCTGGGCTTCGGCACCCACCCGGAGCCGTCCCCGGCCGCCGCGGCACCCGCGTCGGCCACGGAGGTCACGGTGGGCCTGGGCTCGGTGGCGGGCCCGGCGCCTGCGGGCGCCCCGGCGAAGGCGGGCGCGCCGTTTTGGCGGTGGGGGAGAGGCGGGGCGGCGGACGCCGGACCGGCCGGGCCGGAGGGCCCGGAAGAGCCGGCGGACGAGCTCCGGCAGGAGAGCGGGGAGCCGGCGGAGGACGTGGCGCCCGAGGACGCCGGGAGGAGCGAAGCCGGGGAGGAGACCGGCGAGGACGCCTTCCCGCGGTGGGCGCGGGCGGATGACGAGGTGGCCGTGGCCATGGATGAGGCCGAGGACGGCCTCCGACACCGAGGGCGGCAGGCCGCGGCGGTCGGCATTCCTGGTGAGGCCGACGGTCCGGAGGAGGTCCGGGACGGGTACCGGCAACGGGGAAGGCGGGCTGCCGCGGGTGCGGTGGCCGGGTTCCCAGGTGAGGCCGGTGGTCCGGACGACGTCGAGGACGGTTACTGGCAGCAGGAGGGTGCGGCGGCGGATGACGCGCCCGGCACCCCCGGTGAGACCGTCGGCGTGGACGAGGCCCGGGACGGCCTCCGGCAGCGGGCGAAGTGGGCGGCGGCGGATGCGGCGACGAGGGCTCCTGATGAAGCTGGCGGTCCGGGTGAGGCCCAGGACGGTTTCTGGCAGCGAGTGCGGCAGGCGGCGGAGGGCGTGGCGGCCGGGACTCCTGGTGAAGCCGGTGGTCCGGACGAGGCCCAGGACAGTTACCGGCAGCGAGTGCGGCAGGCGGTGGAGGGCGTGGCGGCCGGGACCCCTGAGGAGGCCGAGGGCTCGGACGAGGGACGGAACGGTTACTGGCAGCGGGCGAGCCGGGCAGCGGACGACTCGGCGGTCGAGGCCTCCGGTGAGGCCGACGGTGCGGACGAGGACCGGGACGGCTTCCGCCCGCAGGCGAGGTGGACCGCGGACGCGGTGACCGGGGTGCCCGGTGAGGCCGAGGGTCCGGGCGAGACCTGGGACTACGCGGCAGCCGTGCCCCCGGGCGAGGGCGACGGCACGGAGGAGGCCGGAGACGACTTCTGGCCGGCGGAGGAGCGGGACGCGGCGGCCGGGGCCTCTGCCGAGGGCCAGGATCCGGAGGTCCGCGGGGATGTGTTCCGGCAACGGGAACGGTGGGAGACGGCGGCCGGGGCGCCGGGTGACGCCGGGAGTCCCGCTCAGGGGGAGACTCCTGCTCAGGCCGGGCCCCACGCGGCATCCGGGGGCTCCGCTCAGGCCCGTACCCCCGCGCGCCCCGAAGGGCCCGCCCAGTCCGCCCAGGCCGACGGTCCGGAAGAGGCCGGGAGCCCGGAGAAGGCCGCGAGCGGCTCCCGGTGGCGTAGCCGGCGGGGCGCCGGTCCTCAGGGGGAGGCGGCTGACGGAACCGCAGGAGAGGCGGAAGCCCTCGCCGCGCGGGTGTTCCGCGGCCGGTGGCCCGGCATCGGCGCGCTCCGGGGTGCCACGGCGGGCGACGGTACGCCCCAGAGCGGCCCGGCGGGCAAGGCGGCCCGTAACCGCCCGGCGGTCGACCGCCCCACCCGGCGGCTCCGGCCACGCGGCGCGCCCCAGGACCCGGCGGCGGCCGGACCGCCCGTCCCGGCCGTGGCCGAGGAACTGCCCGTACGGCCGTCCCTGGAGGCGTCCCCCCGGCACGGTCCCCCGGACGCCGCGCACTCCGCCGCCGGACCCGTCTCCCCGCCGGCCGCCAAGCGGCCGCGGGCCCGTGGCTGGTGGCCGGGCCGGGCGAAGAAGGGCCGGCACGCGGCGCCGTGCGCGGGCCGGGGCGCGGCACCGGCCGAGGGCAAGGTCGTGGGCGGCACGCAGGCCTGGCACGACACGGGGGCCCGGCAGGTGCGGTGGGCGGCCCTCAAGGACTCGGGCGGCGGCCTGGTGCCGGACTTCGAACCCCGCGACCCGGCGGGCCCGGCCCCGGACTGACTCTCCCGGCTCCGGCCCCACCCCGGCTCAGCCCTTGCCCCGGCTCGGGCCCCTCTTCCCGGCCTCTGGCTCTGGCTCTGGCTCCGGCCTCTGGCTCTGGCCTCGGGCTCCGGCCTCTGGCTCGGGCCGCGGGCTCGGGCCTCGGGCTCGGGCCCCGGCCTCCGGCCCCGGCCTCCGGCCTGGTCCCGGCCTCGATCTGGCCTTGGCTTCGACCCTTGGCCGCGCGCCCGGCCTTCCCTGGCCCCGACCTGCCCTCGGCCCCGACCCTCAGCTTCGGCCCCGGCCCTGATCCCGGCCCGCCCTCTGCCCCGTCCCAGCCTCGCCCGCCCCGCCCCGCCCTCTCCCCGCCCCAGGCCTCACCTACACACCGGCCCGGGCCCGCCCCCAACCCAAAAATGCCGGGCGGGCCGGAAAGAATCCGGCCCGCCCGGCGATCCAGCCCGTCCGGCGCCTGAGGACAGCATCGGGAAGGGGCGGGTAGGGGAAAACCCCCACCCCCGACCTCAGTCCCGCGCCCCCAGCAGCGGCCGCAGTTCCTTCGGCAGATGGTTCTCGCACGCCTGCCGCGACGTCTGCGTCAGCGCGTCGTCCACACACGTGTAGTAGTCGCTGTACACGATCTGGAAGAGGAACGTCGCCGCCACGATCGCCAGTGCCAGCCCACCCGTGACCAGGCCGCTCACCGCCGCCGTGGTCTGCGGCCGGAACGCGCCCGGCACGCCGGGGCCGCCCGCCGCGCCCGGCGCACCCGCCGTGCCGGGGGCCGCCGGCCCGTCCGGGTCAGGCCGACGTGGTGTGGCCTTGGCGCGGAGGGAGCTGATGCCCCAGTAGAGGGAGAGGGCGCCGAGCAGGAGGGCCACCTGGGGGATGCTGAAGAGGGCGAAGAAGAAGCCCCACATGCCCGCCAGAAGGGCATAGCGGGCGCGCCGCTGTGCCGGGTCCGTCGGGTCCCAGCGCAGGCCGCTGCCCCCGCCCGGGCCCCCGCCAGGGCCTCCGCCGGGGCCGCCCCCGGGACCGCCGCCCGGCGGGCGGCCGCCGCCGAAGCCGCCGTCATGGCGCCCGGGCTGCCGGCTGCTCCACTGGCTGCCCCACACCGGCGGCTGCCCGCCGTCCTGCTGCCCCGTGCCGTCCTGCGACCCGGTGCCGTCCTCGCCGCCCTGGCCGTCCTCGCGCCCCTCCGGGCGCTCACGCGGCTCCCAGGGGCGGTCCGGCCGCCCCTCCGGCGGGGGCGCGAAGGGGTTGTCGTCCCGCTGTTCGTCCGGGGACTGCGAGGACGGGCGCTCGTGCGACATCCGGGCGTTCCTCATCGCCGGCCTCCCGCGGACTCCGTGGACGCGGACTCCGTGGACACGGTGGGTCCCGAGGGCCCCGCGGACTCCATGGACGCGGTGGGCAGCGCGAGGTGGTGAGCCGCGTGGCGGCGTCGGTCCGGCATGTGGAGTGTGTCTTCCCCTTGTGTCGTCGTCCTGCACACGTCTCGTGTCGTCGTCCTGCGCACGGCGCGCCGACGTGTCCCGTACGCCAGAACGTGACCGCATGACGTACTGCACACCGAACGTACGGCGTCGCGCTCGGATTCCTCGCGCTTTGCCCGCGCTTTCCGTGCGCTGCTTCCAGACGCTACCTTCCGCGGCCGCCCCCGTCCCGTGGGGGCCGTTCCGCGTGCCGGTATCGTTGCTGGCGGTCGGCGGCTTCGTAGGGTCCCCCGTATCCGGGGACCCCTCACTCTCGTACGACCATACAAACCGCATCACCCGCGAGAAAGGGCCCCGCTGTGGCCTCCCCGCCTCCCGCGTCCCCGTCGCCCGCACGGCTCGTCGTGCTGGTCTCCGGCTCGGGCACCAATCTCCAGGCCCTGCTCGACGCGATCGCCGCGGACCCGGACGGCTTCGGCGCCCGGATCGTGGCCGTGGGCGCCGACCGGGACGGCATCGCCGGCCTGGAGCGCGCCGAGCGCGCCGGGCTGCCGGTCTTCGTGTGCCGGGTGAAGGACCACGCGGACCGGGACGCCTGGGACCGGGCGCTGACCGAGGCGACCGCCGCGCACGCGCCGGACCTCGTGGTCTCCGCCGGCTTCATGAAGATCCTGGGCAAGGAGTTCCTGGACCGCTTCGGCGGCCGGGTGGTCAACACCCATCCGGCCCTGCTGCCCAGCTTCCCGGGCGCCCACGGCGTGCGCGACGCGCTCGCGTACGGCGCGAAGGTGACCGGCTGCACCGTCCACTTCGTCGACGACGGCGTCGACACCGGCCCGATCATCGCGCAGGGCGTGGTGGAGGTCCGGGACGAGGACGACGAATCCGCGCTGCACGAGCGGATCAAGGAAGTCGAGCGAGCGCTGCTCGTCGATGTCGTGGGGCGTCTGGCCCGCGACGGCTATCGCATAGAGGGACGAAAGGTAAGAATCCCGTGACCGTCGAAGCTACGACCTCCGAAGGTACGACCCCCGAGGGCGTGACCGCTGAAGGTACGAAGCGGCCCATCCGGCGCGCGCTGGTCAGCGTCTACGACAAGACGGGGCTGGCGGAGCTGGCCCGCGGTCTGCACGCGGCGGGCGTCCAGCTCGTCTCGACCGGCTCGACGGCCGGGCGGATCGCGGAGGCCGGTGTCCCGGTCACCAAGGTCGAGGAGCTGACCGGCTTCCCCGAGTGCCTGGACGGCCGGGTGAAGACGCTGCACCCGCGCGTGCACGCCGGCATCCTCGCCGACCAGCGCCTCGCCTCGCACCGCGAGCAGCTCACCGAGCTGGGCGTGGAGCCCTTCGAGCTCGTGATCGTCAACCTCTACCCCTTCCGCGAGACCGTCGCGTCGGGCGCCGCGCCCGACGAGTGCGTCGAGCAGATCGACATCGGCGGCCCCTCGATGGTCCGCGCCGCCGCCAAGAACCACCCCTCCGTCGCCGTGGTCGTGAACCCCGACCGCTACGCCGACGTGCTGAAGGCCGCCGCCGACGGGGGCTTCGACCTCGGGCAGCGCAAGCGGCTCGCCGCCGAGGCGTTCCAGCACACCGCCGCCTACGACGTGGCCGTGGCCAACTGGTTCGCCGCCGACTACGCCGCCGACGAGGGCGACTGGCCGGACTTCACCGCCGTCACCTACGCCCGCAAGCAGGTCCTGCGCTACGGCGAGAACCCGCACCAGGCCGCCGCGCTCTACACCGACGGCTCGGGCAAGGGCCTCGCCTACGCCGAGCAGCTGCACGGCAAGGAGATGTCGTACAACAACTACGTCGACACCGAGGCCGCCCGCCGGGCGGCGCACGACCACACCGAGCCCTGTGTCGCGATCATCAAGCACGCCAACCCGTGCGGCATCGCGGTCGGTTCGGACGTCGCCGAGGCGCACCGTAAGGCGCACGCCTGCGACCCGCTGTCCGCGTTCGGCGGCGTCATCGCCGTCAACCGCCCGGTGTCCGTCGCGATGGCCGAGCAGGTCGCCGAGATCTTCACCGAGGTCGTCGTCGCGCCCGGCTACGAGGACGGCGCCGTCGAGGTGCTGGCCCGCAAGAAGAACATCCGCGTGCTGCGCTGCGCCGACAGCCCCGAGGCGGGCGCGGAGTACCGCTCCGTCGAGGGCGGCGCGCTCGTCCAGGCCAAGGACCGGCTCCAGGCCGAGGGCGACGACCCGGCGAACTGGACGCTGGCCACGGGCGAGGCGCTGGCCGCCGGCGAGCTGGCCGAGCTGGCCTTCGCGTGGCGCGCCTGCCGCGCCGTGAAGTCGAACGCGATCCTGCTGGCCAAGGACGGCGCGACCGTCGGCGTCGGCATGGGCCAGGTCAACCGCGTGGACTCCGCGAAGCTGGCCGTCCAGCGGGCGGGCGAGGAGCGCGCCCAGGGCTCGTACGCCGCCTCGGACGCCTTCTTCCCCTTCCCGGACGGGCTGGAGGTGCTGACCGCCGCCGGCGTCAAGGCCGTGGTGCAGCCGGGCGGTTCGGTCCGCGACGAGCAGGTCGTGGAGGCCGCGAAGGCGGCGGGCGTGACGATGTACTTCACGGGGACGCGTCACTTCTTCCACTGATCTCCCACCGGGCCGTACGCCGTACGTACGCGAAAGCCGCGCCCCGAAAGTTTCGGGGCGCGGCCTCGGCGTGCGCGCGGGACGTGCTCGACGGATGTCTCAGCGCGTGCGGATGACGACCGTGCCGATCATCTTGTCGGCCCAGGTCTGGTTCTTCTCGTCCCACAGCGGCCACAGGTAGCCCAGGTTGAGCGGGATGCCGTCGACGATGTGGGCGAGGTTGCGCACGAAGGCCATGCCGAAGCCGGTCGGCTGGCCGTCGCGCTCGCGCACCACGGCGATGTTCATCATCTTCTTGCCGACCGTCTGGCCGGTCTTGCCCTGGCGGTAGAGCATCCACAGGCTGAGACCGAAGCCGAGGAGGCCGCCGACGGCCATCAGCGCCATGCCCGTGCCGATGGCGCCGGTGGAGGGCTCGCAGGTGCTGGCCACGGTGTTGGTGGTGCTGTCCACGCAGTCGGCGTAGGACATCACGATCATGACGATGCCGATGATCATGAAGGCGAACGGGATCAGGCCGAGCAGCAGGCCGTCGATCAGCGTCGCGGCGACGCGCGACCACCAGCCGGCCAGCGGCGGACGCTGCTGCATGACGGGCGCGCCCTGAGGGTAACCGCCCTGCGGGTAGCCGTAGCCCGCCGCCTGCTGCGGGAACGGCGCGTACGGCTGGCCGGGCTGCTGGGGCTGCTGCGGGTACTGGGGGTACTGCGGGGGCTGCTGGGGCGGGTAGGTCACCTGGTGATCCTTCGAGCGGTCTCGGGGTGGGACGAGCCGGGACCGCGCGGGGCAGGAGACGTGCGGGGACAGTGGCCGCCCGGCCCCCGACAGTCGCGGCTACTCCGATCATCGTGACATACGGCACTGACAGCGTCACACGTCCGCGAGCGGCCGTGACCTGACTGGAATGAGTGCCACCCCATCCGCGAGGATGGGGGCATGACCGCCCAGATTCTCGATGGCAAGGCCACCGCCGCCGCGATCAAGTCCGAACTCACCACCCGCGTGGAGGCGCTGAAGGCCGAGGGCGTCACGCCCGGCCTGGGCACCCTCCTCGTCGGCGACGACCCCGGCAGCAAGTGGTACGTGGCCGGGAAGCACCGTGACTGCGCCCAGGTCGGCATCGCGTCGATCCAGCGCGAACTGCCCGACACCGCCACGCAGGAGGAGATCGAGGCAGTCGTCCGCGAGCTCAACGACAATCCCGACTGCACCGGCTACATCGTCCAACTCCCGCTGCCCAAGGGCATCGACACCAACCGCGTGCTGGAGCTGATGGACCCGGCCAAGGACGCGGACGGCCTCCACCCCACCAACCTCGGCCGCCTCGTCCTCAACGAGACCGGCCCGCTGCCCTGCACCCCGCACGGCATCGTCGAGCTGCTGCGCCGCCACGACGTGGAGATCAACGGCGCGCACGTCGTGGTCGTCGGCCGCGGCATCACCGTCGGCCGTTCGATCGGCCTCCTGCTGACCCGCAGGTCCGAGAACGCCACGGTCACCCTCTGCCACACCGGCACCCGTGACCTCTCGGCGCAGCTGCGCCAGGCGGACATCATCGTCGCCGCGGCCGGCGTACCGCACCTGATCAAGCCCGAGGACGTCAAGCCGGGCGCGGCCATCCTCGACGTCGGCGTCAGCCGCGACGAGAACGGCAAGATCGTCGGCGATGTCCACCCGGGCGCCGCCGAGGTGGCCGGCTGGGTCGCCCCCAACCCGGGCGGCGTGGGCCCGATGACCCGGGCGCTGCTGCTGGTCAACGTGGTGGAGGCCGCCGAGCGCGCCGCCGGAATCGGCAATGCGGGCTGAGTCCGGCGGCGGGCGGCCCGGCAGGTCGCGCCGCTTCCAGCTCACGCGCGACACCGCCCGCCCCGAGGGGGGCGGGCGGGCCGCCCCGGGCGACGCCCCGGCCCCGGCCCGGCAGTGGCCGCTGCTGACGGTGCTGGGCGTGACGGGCCTGGGCCTGCTGGTGGTCTCCCTGGACGCGTTCCGGGTCGGGACGCTGCTGATCGGGCTGGCGATGGTCGGCGGCGCGGTGCTGCGGTGGGCGCTGCCCTCGGTCGGCATGCTCGCGGTCCGGTCCCGGTTCACGGACATGATCACGTACGGGGGGCTGGGGGCGGCGATCCTGCTGCTCTCGCTGATGGCGCAGCCGCACCCGTGGCTGAAGATCCCGTTCCTGGAGGACGTGCTGCACTTCACGGTGTAGCGGGGCGGGCGGTCTCTCCCGGGGGCGTCCGGCCCCCGGGTCCGGGCCCCCGGGCGCCGCGCGCGGGGCCGGGGCCGGCGCGCGAAAGGCGCCCCGGAGGCACCCCGGAGGCGGAGCCTCCGGTTATGGGAAGCGGCCGGGCGGGGAAAGGACCCCCATGGCCAAGATCAAGGTAGCCGAGCCCGTCGTCGAGCTCGACGGCGACGAGATGACCCGCATCATCTGGTCCTTCATCAAGGACAAGCTGATCCTCCCGTACCTCGACATCGAGCTGAAGTACTTCGACCTGGGCATCGAGCACCGCGACGCCACCAGCGACCAGGTGACCGTCGAGGCCGCCAAGGCCGTCCAGGAGTACGGCGTCGGAGTGAAGTGCGCCACGATCACCCCGGACGAGGCGCGGGTCGAGGAGTTCGGCCTCAAGGCGATGTACCGCTCGCCCAACGGCACCCTCCGCAACCTCCTCGGCGGCGTGATCTTCCGCGAGCCGATCATCATCGCGAACGTGCCCCGGCTGGTCCCGGGGTGGACCAGGCCGATCGTCGTCGGCCGTCACGCCTTCGGTGACCAGTACCGCGCCACCGACCTCAAGATCCCCGGGCCGGGCACCCTCACCATGACCTTCACCCCGGCGGACGGCTCGGAGCCGCTGGAGGTCGAGGTCCACGAGTTCCCGGGGCCCGGGGTCGCGCTGTCGATGTACAACCACGACGCGTCGATCCGCGACTTCGCGAGGGCCTCGTTCCGCTACGGCCTCACCCGTGGCTACCCGGTCTACCTGTCCACCAAGAACACGATCCTCAAGAAGTACGACGGCCGCTTCAAGGACCTCTTCCAGGAGGTCTTCGACGCCGAGTTCAGGGCGGAGTTCGAGGCGAAGGGCCTCACCTACGAGCACCGGCTGATCGACGACATGGTCGCCGCGGCGCTGAAGTGGGCGGGCGGTTACGTC
This sequence comes from Streptomyces albireticuli, assembly GCF_002192455.1. Classification (NCBI taxonomy): domain Bacteria; kingdom Bacillati; phylum Actinomycetota; class Actinomycetes; order Kitasatosporales; family Streptomycetaceae; genus Streptomyces; species Streptomyces albireticuli. The sequence continues at coordinate 3,136,568 of NZ_CP021744.1, read as the reverse complement.
TGGGCCTGCAAGAACTACGACGGGGACGTCCAGTCCGACACGGTCGCGCAGGGCTTCGGCTCGCTCGGCCTGATGACCTCCGTGCTGATGTCGCCGGACGGGCGGACCGTCCTGGCCGAGGCCGCGCACGGCACGGTCACCCGCCACTACCGCCGGCACCAGCAGGGCAAGGCGACCTCGACCAACCCGATCGCGTCGGTCTTCGCCTGGACCCGCGGCCTGGCGCACCGGGGAACGCTCGACGGCACCCCCGAGGTCACCCGGTTCGCGGAGACCCTGGAGAAGGTCTGCGTGGAGACGGTCGAGGGCGGCCGGATGACCAAGGACCTGGCGCTGCTGATCTCCAAGGACGCCCCCTGGCTGACCACGGAGCAGTTCCTGGACGCGCTGGACGAGAACCTGAGGAACCGGCTGGGACAGGGGGCGGCGCTCTGAAACCCGGGGAGCGGGGGGACGGGCTGTTTCCGGCCGGTTCCGGCACCGCCGCGGGGAGCCATGGGCTGTGAGCCGTGGGCACAGTGGCCCGCACCGCCTCGCACGCGATCCTGTGCGGGATCTCGTACGCGATGCGGACCACCGCTCTCTGCGGGTTGAGCGGCCGCGGTGGCCCGTCCTCCACCCCCGTGGGGGGACGGGCCACCGCCCACTCCAGAGGATCTTGACCCCGGCGGGCCGTTTCAAGATCCCCCGGTGCCCTGTGGCCCGGAGGTGACTGTTCCGGTACGAGGTCCCTGTCGTGTACCAGTTGTGCGGCGGATGTGACAAGGGCGCATACCGGGACAGCCGTTCGCCCCAAATGCCCCCGTGCGCCCCCTGCTGGGGAACTGCCGCGCCGAGTTGCGGCATCCCCCTGGGTAGCCAGCACCGAAGACTGTGGACGGGCGCCGCGGCGACGGGCCGCGGCGCGACACGGCCGGGCACGGGCAGGGCCCGCGCCCGGCGCACGTACCGGGGGAGCAGGGGAGGACAATGCCTCGCTGGAGGGCGTTACCGGAGGAACTCGATCCGCAGGTCCGGGAGTTCACCGAACAGCTGCGCAGACTCGTCGAGCGCAGCGGGCTGAGCATCAGCGCCGTCGCGGACCGCACGGGGTACAGCAAGACGTCGTGGGAGCGCTATCTGAACGGCCGGCTGCTCTCGCCGCGCGGGGCCGCGGAGGCCCTGGCCGAGGTGACCGGCACCGACGTCGGCCATCTGAGCACCATGTGGGAGCTGGCCGAGCGGGCCTGGAGCCGCTCGGAGCTGCGGCACGACGTGACGCTGGAGGCGATGCGGGTCGCCCGGGCGCGGGCCGCGCTGGGCGAGTTCGGCCCGCCCCCGGCGGCGCGGGCGGGCGCGGGCGCCCGGGAGCAGGGCGCGCTGCGCTCGGAGCCGCTGTGCCGGGAGCCGCGGCTGCCGGACCCCCGCCCGCCGGACCGCCCGGAAGCCGTCGCGGAGGGCATACGGGCCGCCCCGGCCGTCCCGGCGGCCCAGGCCCCGGCTCCCCGCCCGCCCGTGCCCCGTGCGCCCGTACCGCCGGACTACCGGGCGAGCGCCATCCCCGCCCCGGCGCCGGGCGCGCCGCGCCGCCGGGTCGGCCTGTTCGTCACCGGCGTCGTCGGCGCGCTGCTCGTCGTCGCGGCGGCCGTCCTGCTGCTGGGCACGGGCGACCGCGGGGCGGACGGGGACACGGCGGCGGTCACGCCGAGCGCGAGCACCGTGGCGAATCTGCCCGCCGGGGTGAAGTGCGCGGGCGCCGGCTGCGCCGGCAAGGACCCGGAGGCCATGGGCTGCGGCGGCGCCCGCGCCACGACGGCCGGCTCCGCCACGGTCGGCTCGTCCTACGTCGAGGTGCGCTACAGCGCCGTCTGCGGCGCCGCGTGGGGCCGCATAACGCGGGCGGCCGTCGGCGACGCCGTGCGGATAAGCGCCCGTGCCCAGGGCTCGGCCCCGGCGCGTACGGAGTCCGGGCGCGTCGTCCGCGACGCCGACGGCTACACCCCCATGGTCGCGGTCGCCGCCCCGGGCCAGGCGACGGCCTGCGCCACGCTGGCGGCGGGCCCCCAGGGCTGCACGGTCCCGCGCGCGGCCTCGCCGGGCACGGCGGGCTGAACCTGGCCGAAAACCCCCGCACGCCCCGCACCCCGCCCCGTACGCCCGGGCCGTGGCCCGTACGCCCGTCCCACGGCCCGTCCACGGCCCGTACACGCCCGCCGAAGCGCCCTGACGCGTCGGCGGGCGTCCCGCGTGGTCCCCCTCGCCGCCGGGCCGGCGGCGCCACGGTGAGGCGTCCCACACGGGGGCGGCGGTTCAGGCGGTGCGCGGTCGGATAGCCTGACGCCGGATCTCTTGACACCGAGAGAGATCCTCACAAATGGGCAGGGACACCCAACCCCAGTTCGCAGCAGGAGATCGCCATGACCCGCACTCCCGTCAATGTCACCGTTACCGGCGCGGCCGGTCAGATCGGCTACGCGCTGCTCTTCCGCATCGCCTCCGGTCACCTCCTCGGCGCGGACGTGCCGGTCAAGCTGCGGCTGCTGGAGATCCCGCAGGGCCTGAAGGCCGCCGAGGGCACCGCCATGGAGCTCGACGACTGCGCCTTCCCGCTGCTCCGCGGCATCGAGATCACCGACGACCCGAACGTGGCGTTCGACGGTGCGAACGTGGCCCTCCTCGTCGGCGCCCGCCCCCGCACCAAGGGCATGGAGCGCGGTGACCTCCTGGAGGCCAACGGCGGCATCTTCAAGCCCCAGGGCAAGGCCATCAACGACCACGCCGCGGACGACATCAAGGTCCTCGTCGTCGGCAACCCGGCCAACACCAACGCCCTGATCGCCCAGGCCGCCGCCCCGGACGTGCCGCGCGAGCGCTTCACCGCGATGACCCGCCTGGACCACAACCGCGCGGTCTCGCAGCTGGCGCAGAAGACCGGTGTGTCGGTCGCCGACGTCAAGCGTCTGACGATCTGGGGCAACCACTCCGCCACCCAGTACCCGGACATCTTCCACGCCGAGGTCGCCGGCAAGAACGCCGCCGAGGCCGTGAACGACGAGAAGTGGCTGGCCGAGACCTTCATCCCGACCGTCGCCAAGCGCGGCGCCGCGATCATCGAGGCCCGTGGCGCCTCCTCGGCCGCCTCCGCCGCCAACGCCGCGATCGACCACGTCCACACCTGGGTCAACGGCACCGCCGCCGGCGACTGGACCTCCATGGGCATCCCGTCGGACGGCTCCTACGGCGTCCCCGAGGGCATCATCTCGTCCTTCCCCGTCACCACGAAGGACGGCGCGTACGAGATCGTCCAGGGCCTGGACATCAACGAGTTCTCCCGCGCCCGCATCGACGCCTCCGTCAAGGAGCTCGTCGAGGAGCGCGACGCGGTCCGCGGTCTGGGCCTCATCTGATCCACCGAGCCACGGGCTCCGGCCCGCGGAACGTTCCAGGGGTGTGCCCCCGGCGGCTTCGGCCGCCGGGGGCACACCCCTTTCCGCGTGTTCCCGCACGCCGGTGCGGGCCGGCGTCGGCGGCGCGGCGGTCTTCGCGAGTGCGTGATCAGTAATTCTGACGGCGGCGACCTTGGCGGTATTCGCACCCCCGTGCGCATGCGCATCCGTACGGGGTGACATCCGCCCCGTCATTTGCGCCCCGACTGGGGTTGCGCGCGGGACTTCTGGCCTATTCTGAGTTCTCCGAAAATCCGTCAACTCATGCCTGATCGCAGGTGAGTTCGACGATCGGGGGACGAATGACAGCAATCACCCCACAGGACTCCCGCACCGAGGCCACGAGGCTGCTCTGTGCCGGGACGTACCTGGACATCGAGTTCCGCCGGCGGGTCGTCGAGGAGCTGGTGGAGCACGAGGAGAGGCCCATCGCGCCCTCGCTCGGCGTCGACGTCGTGCCGGTGCTCGCGCACGCGCTTCGCGCCCGCAGACAGGACGCGCTGACGGCGCTGATGCTCCTCGTGCTCTGGGGCGCCTTCATCGGCATCGAGGTGGGCACCGCCGACGGGCCCCCTTTGCCGATCTGGTCGGGGATCTACGCGCTGGTGAGCTTCTTCCAGTGGTCCGCCGCGGCCTCCGCCGGGCGCGGCTCGTCCGTGTACGTGGTCGACAAGCGCACCCTGCGCGAGGCGATGAAGGGGAACGTGCGCAAGCTCGTCCCCGCCGTGCCCGCGGTGCTCGCGATCGCCTACTGGGCCTACGCGCTCTACAGCCTGGCCACCGGCTCGGACAACTGGATCGGCATCGTCTTCCCGCTCCTGCTGGTCCTGCCCGTGTGGGCGCACCGCAGGCGCGTGGCGGACGTGATGTGCAACGAGCTCAGCCGCGAGGCGTTCCTGCTGGCGCCCCGGGCCGAGCCCACCACCGCCTACCACCAGCGGATCGCGCGGGCCATCGACCGCGAGCAGTACGCGGGGATGGCCATCTACGACGCGGGCCGCCCCTTCATCGGGATGGGGAAGCCCTACGAGCCCTGGTCGTTCGCGCTGGAGCTCCGGCGGCGCGGGGACACCGAGGCGCCGGACGGCGGTGCCGCGCCCTTCACCGGCCGTACGGTCGTGGACCTGGTCCGGCCCCGCCTGGAGGCGCTGCGGCAGGGTGCCGCAGCGACCAGCCGGGACCGGCTGAAGGACCTGGAGATCGAGGAGTTCGTCTATCTGCCGGTCGGCCCGCCGCGCCCCCGGCTCGACTACGCGGACGCCACGGTGACGCAGCACGTCGCCGAGGCGGTGGACGAGGGCGGCGAGGCCCGCCGGTACTTCCTCCGGGTGCGCGTCGGCGCCTGGGACGAGCAGGTCGTGGTGTCCGTCCTGGTCAGGGTGCACACGCAGGGAGGGATGCTGGTGCTGGAGGTCGTGCCGCACATCCTGACGCCGATCCGGACGGAGTTCCGCTCGGTCGACGTGATCGCGGCGCGCGGCCAGGACGACCCGCTGCGCGACGGCCTGCGGGCGCTGCTCAGCGGGCCCGCCGCGGGGTTCGCGGCCGCCGTCTCCACGGTCCGGGCCGGCATCTCGGGCTTCCGCACCTGGCTCGCCGAGCCGCAGCGCGCGCTGCCCGACGGCCCGGCGCAGTCCGTGCGGGAGCTGGGCGGCGCGGAGACGGTGTCGCTCTTCCAGGAGATGGACATCAGCCGCTACGTGAAGACGGTCCAGGACCGGATCGCGAGCGGCGTGCGGGACGCCCTGCGCTCGCAGGGCTACGAGACCGACCAGTTCGAGCAGCAGATCGTGCAGATCAGCGAGGGCGGCGTCTTCATCGGCTCGATGAGCGGCGGCGCGGTGGCCGCGGGCGCCGGCGCCAAGGCGAAGAACATGACGAAGGACGGGGGATCGTGATGGGTGACGACACCCAAGGGACACAGGGCGACAGGAACGGCGGCGGCAAGGGCGGTGGCATCGTCATCGGCCGCATGACCGGCGGCGCGGCCGCCAGCGGGGAGAAGGCCCGCGCCGAGGACCGCTCGGAGCGCGTGGGCCCGCCCGCCGCGACGGACGCGGCCCCGGGTCCCGTGCCCGTGCCGTCCGGGGCGCCCGGTGAGGGCGGCATCGCCGTCGGCGAGGTACTCGGCGGCGCTCTGGCCGCGGGCCGGGAGTCCGAAGCGGTCGACGCGTCGAGGGAGTTGGTGCTCCTTTCGCCCGATCTCCTCACCGCCGTTCGCGAACTGCGCGGCCAACTGCCGCTGCTGGCACGGGCCGAGGGCGACGGTCTCGACGACGTCGACGGTGAGCTGGCCGGGCTGGAGGCGACGGCCGTCCGGGACGGGCGCGCCGAGCGCGGCCGTCTGGTGCGGCTCCGGGCGCTGCTGACCGGCGGGGCGACGGCGGCCGGCGGGCTGGCGTCGGCGCTCGCCGTCGTGCAGGCGATCACGCAGCTGCTGGCGTGAGGGGGTGGAACGGATGAGCCGCTGGGACGCGGACCTCCAGCAGTGGGTGGAGGACGACCCGCCCGCGAAGAACCCCTACGACCCGGACGAGCCGGAGATCCTCATCGGCGCGGGCGGGCCGGGCGAGCCGCACGGGCCCTCGCACGCGACGATCCTGGCCGGTGCGCTGGTCGGGGTGGTGTTCGCGGGCGGCATCGGGATCGGCGCCTGGGCGCTGTTCCGGGACGACGAGGAGAGCGGGGCGCCGGGCGGCACCGTGCGGCCCGGCTACAGCGCACCGCCGACGCCCGGTTCGTCGTCCGGCGACTCCACCTACGGGGGCTCCACGTACGGTTCCACTTCCGGGAGTTCGACCTACGGAGGGACCACGTACGGTTCCACGTCGGGAGGTTCCACCTACGGGAGCTCCACCTCCGGTTCCACGTACGGTTCGACGTACGGGTCCACCTCCGGTTCCACATACGGGTCGACGTACGGGTCCACGTACGGCTCCACCTACGGATCGACGAGCTCGGGAAGCACGAGCGGCGGATCGACGTACACCCCGTCGGCGGCGTCGAGCGGCTCCGGGACCGGGGTGCCCTCGGGCTGGACCCGGGTGCGGGACGCGTCCGGCGTCACGCTGGCCGTGCCGCGCGGCTGGTCGCGCAGCACCCAGGGCGCCAGCGTCTTCTACAAGAACGCGGACGGCGGCAGCCTCATCCAGGTCTTCCGGCTGAACGGCCCGGAGAAGACGCCGTACGAGGCCGTCGTCGCGACCGACAAGGCCGTCTCGGGCAACAAGGGCTACCGCAAGGTCGGCCTGTGGAAGCTCTCCGACGGCGCGGCCGAGCTGGAGTACACGTACACCCCCGGCACGGGTGGCGCCCGGCACGTCGCCCTGCACGCCATGACCGCCGGGGACGGCAAGCAGTACGCCCTGCTGGTCGCCGGGCCGTCGGGGGAGTGGACGGCGCACGTGCAGATCTTCCGGACGGTGCTCGGCTCGTTCTGCCCGACCGGCTACTGCTCCACGGGGAGGTGACGGAGGCCCGGGGACAGCCGCCGGGAAGGCGCCTACAGGCGCTGACAGGTGCCGACATGCGCCTACGTCCGTACACATCAGCTCACACCAACTGACTCTGAGTGACTCGGGTCACTCTTTGTGAAAACCGAGGCATATGTTTCCGCCTTCTGGTTAGGCGCGTCCCGTTGCCGGCCCGAGTGCTGCTCGACCGGTGACGGGACGTTTCGGATATCGGAAGGCAGAAGAGACATGTCGTCAGTCGAGACCATCCATGTGGACGGGGAGTGGCGGGCCGCCGCGTCCGGCGCGCAGCGCGAGGTCCTCGACCCCGCGGACGCCAAGACCCTCGCCGTGGTGTCCGAGGGCGGTGCCGACGACACGGACGCCGCCGTGGCCGCGGCCCGCCGCGCCTTCGACACGGGCGCCTGGCCGCACACCCCGGTCGCCGAGCGCGCCGCGCTGCTGCGCCGGGTCGCCGAGCTGCTCGTGCGCGACCGCGAGGAGATCGCGCTGACCGAGAGCCGCGACACCGGCAAGACCCTCGCCGAGGGCCGTATCGACGTCGACTGCGTCGCCGACGCCTTCCGCTACTTCGCCGACCTGGTCGTCGGCGAGGGCGCCGGCCGTGTCGTCGACGCCGGCTCGGCCACCGTGCACAGCGTGGTCGTCCACGAGCCGGTCGGCGTCTGCGCGCTGATCACACCCTGGAACTACCCCCTCCTCCAGGCCAGCTGGAAGATCGCGCCGGCGCTCGCCGCGGGCAACACCTTCGTCATCAAGCCCAGCGAGGTCACCCCGCTCTCCACCGTGCTGCTGGTGCGGCTGCTCGCCGAGGCCGGCCTGCCGGCCGGCGTCGCCAACCTCGTCACCGGCGCCGGCGACCCCGTGGGCGCCCGGCTGTCCGAGCACCCCGACGTGGACCTCGTCTCCTTCACCGGCGGCCTCACCTCCGGCGTCAAGGTCGCGCAGGCCGCCGCGCCGAGCGTGAAGAAGGTCGCCCTCGAACTCGGCGGCAAGAACCCCAACGTGGTCTTCGCCGACGCCTGCGCCACCGACGAGGACTTCGACACCGCCGTCGACCAGGCCCTCAACGCCGCGTTCATCCACAGCGGCCAGGTCTGCTCGGCCGGCTCCCGGCTCATCGTCGAGGAGTCCGTCCGCGAGCGCTTCGTCGCCGAACTCGCCCGCCGCGCCGAGCGGATCAAGCTCGGCCGGGGCACCGAGGAAGGCGTCGAGTGCGGCCCGCTCGTCTCCGCCCAGCAGCTCGACAAGACCGAGGCGTACGTCGCCTCTGCGCTCGCCGAGGGCGCCGCGCTGCGCTGCGGCGGGTCCCAGCCCGAGCCCAGCGGGGTCCGCCCGGCGTCCGGCTACTTCTACTCGCCGACCGTCCTCGACAACTGCCACCGCGGCATGAAGGTCGTCCGCGAGGAGACCTTCGGCCCGATCCTCACCGTGGAGACCTTCCGCACCGAGGACGAGGCCGTGGCCCTCGCCAACGACACCGAGTACGGGCTCGCCGGCGCCGTCTGGACCAAGGACGCGGGCCGCGCCCGCCGGGTCGCGGGACGGCTGCGCCACGGCACCGTCTGGATCAACGACTTCCACCCCTACCTGCCGCAGGCGGAGTGGGGCGGCTTCGGCAAGTCCGGCACCGGCCGCGAGCTCGGCCCGACCGGCCTCGCCGAATACCGCGAGGCCAAGCACATCTACCAGAACCTCGCGCCCGAGCCGGTGCGCTGGTTCGCCGGCTGAGCCGCGCCCTTCCGCGGGCGGGCACGCGCTCACCCCGCCGGTGAGCGTGCCCCCGCCCGGCCATCCCGTACGCGAAGAACTTTCCTGCCCTCCGAGGAGTACCCCCATGCCCCCCGTTGAAGAGACCCGCGCGAAGATCACCGCCGACTACGTCGTCGTGGGCGGCGGCACCGCCGGATCGGTGATCGCCTCCCGCCTCGCCGAGGACCCCGGCACCAGCGTCGTCGTCATCGAAGGCGGCCCGTCCGACATCGACCGCCCCGACGTGCTCACCCTGCGCCGCTGGCTCGGGCTGCTCGGCGGCGACCTCGACTACGACTACCCGACGACGGAGCAGCCGCGCGGCAACTCCCACATCCGGCACAGCCGGGCGCGCGTGCTCGGCGGCTGCTCCTCGCACAACACCCTGATCTCCTTCAAGCCGCTGCCCGGCGACTGGGACGAGTGGGCGACGGCCGGGGCCGAGGGCTGGGACGCGGAGTCGATGGACCCGTACTTCGCCCGGCTGCGCAACAACATCGTCGCCGTCGACGAGAAGGACCGGAACGCCATCGCCCGCGACTTCGTCGAGGCCGCGCAGGCCGCGATCGACGTGCCGCGCGTCGAGGGCTTCAACAAGCAGCCGTTCCACGAGGGCGTGGGCTTCTTCGACCTCGCCTACCACCCGGAGGACAACAAGCGCTCCTCCGCCTCCGTCGCCTACCTCCACCCCCACATCGAGGCCGGCGACCGCCCCAACCTCCGCATCATGCTGGAGACCTGGGCGTACAAGCTGGAGCTGGACGGCACCCGGGCCACGGGCGTGCGGGTCCGCACCAAGGAGGGCGACGAGATCCTCGTCGAGGCGGGCCGCGAGGTCCTGCTGTGCGCCGGCGCCGTCGACACCCCCCGGCTGCTGCTGCACTCCGGCATCGGGCCCAAGGCCGACCTGGACGCCCTCGGCATCCCCGTCGTCCACGACCTGCCGGGCGTCGGCGAGAACCTCCTGGACCACCCCGAGTCGGTCATCGTCTGGGAGACCCACGGGCCGATCCCCGAGAACTCCGCGATGGACTCCGACGCGGGCCTGTTCGTCCAGCGCGACCCGGCGGCCAACGGCCCCGACCTGATGTTCCACTTCTACCAGATCCCGTTCACCGACAACCCCGAGCGCATCGGCTACGAGAAGCCCCCGCACGGCGTGTCGATGACCCCCAACATCCCCAAGCCGCACAGCCGCGGCCGGCTCTACCTCACCAGCGCCGACCCGGCCGTCAAGCCCGCCCTGGACTTCCGGTACTTCACCGACGAGGACGACTACGACGGCCGCACCCTGGTCGACGGCATCAAGATCGCCCGTGAGATAGCCAAGACGGAGCCGCTGGCCGGCTGGCTCAAGCGCGAGGTCTGCCCCGGCCCGGAGATCACCTCGGACGAGGAGCTCAGCGCCTACGCCCGCCAGGTCGCGCACACCGTCTACCACCCCGCCGGCACCTGCCGGATGGGCGCCTTCGACGACGAACAGGCCGTCGTCGACCCGCAGCTGCGGGTCCGCGGCCTCGACGGCGTGCGCATCGCCGACGCGTCCGTCTTCCCGACGATGCCCGCGGTCAACCCGATGATCGGCGTGCTGATGGTGGGGGAGAAGTGCGCCGAGCTGCTTGTCCCGGCCCCGGCCACGGGCGGTGATACCAAGTGAGCGCGGCCGCGGCACCGGCCGCCACCGCCGCCCCGGTCTTCTCCGTCCGCAACCTGTGGAAGGTCTTCGGACCGCACGCCGACCGGGTGCCCGGCGGCGAGCTCGCCGAGCTCAGCGCCGAGGACCTGCGCGAGGAGGCCGGCTGCACGGTCGCCGTGCGCGACGTGTCCTTCGACGTCCGGCAGGGCGAGGTCTTCGTCGTCATGGGCCTGTCCGGCTCCGGCAAGTCCACGCTCGTCCGCTGCCTGACCCGGCTCATCGAGCCGACCTCCGGCACCATCGCCATCGACGGCGAGGACGTCTGCGGCATGGACAAGGGTGCCCTGCGCGACCTGCGCCGGCACCGCGCCGCCATGGTCTTCCAGCACTTCGGCCTCCTCCCGCACCGCACCGTCCTCGACAACGTCGCGTACGGCCTGGAGATCCAGGGCGTCGGCAAGGCCGAACGCCGGGAGAAGGCCCGCGAGATGGTGGCCAAGGTCGGCCTCGCCGGCCTGGAGGACCGCCGCCCCGGCCAGCTCTCCGGCGGCCAGCAGCAGCGCGTCGGCCTCGCCCGCGCCCTCGCCGCCGACCCCGAAGTACTGCTGTTCGACGAGCCGTTCAGCGCGCTCGACCCGCTGATCCGCCGCGACATGCAGGAGGAGGTCGACCGCCTGCACCGCGAGGAGGGCCGCACCATGGTCTTCATCACCCACGACCTCGCCGAGGCGCTGCGCATCGGCGACCGGATCGCGCTGATGCGCGACGGCCGGGTCGTGCAGTGCGGGACGCCCGAGGAGATCGTGGGCTCGCCGGCCGACGACTACGTCCGCGACTTCGTCCGGGACGTCCCCCGCGAGCAGGTCCTCACGGTCCGCCGCGCGATGCGGCCCCCGGCCGCCGGCGAGGCGGACACGGGCGAGGCCCTGGACCCGACGACGACCGTCGCCGACGCGATCGGCACCGTGGCCCGCACGGGCACGGCCGCCCGCGTCGTGGACGGCGGCCGCTGCATCGGCGTCGTCGACCACCGCGGCCTGCTGGGCGTGGTGGCGGGACTGGACGGCGACGGGAAGGCGGCGGCATGAACGTACGCACCGACCACCGGTGGACGGCGCTCCCGGTGAGCGCCGCGCCCGGCACCCGCCCGGCCCCGAAGGGGACGAGGTGGACCGCGTGAGCACAGCCACCTCCCCCGCCCGCCCCGCCTCCGCCACCAAGGCCAAGGCCCCCGCGGCCGGTCCCGCGGCCCGCCCCGCCGCCGACGCGGCACCCGTGGACGCGCCGCCCGCGGCGCCGGGCGCGCTGCGCGCCCTGCTGGCCCGCCCCGCCGCCCGCAAGCTCCTCGTGCTCGCCGTCGCCGCGGCCGTCCTCGGCCCCCTCGCCACCATGGCCTGGGGCGGCGGCGCCTGGCCGCAGGCGCTGACCGTCGACCTGACCGGCCCGCTCGGCCGCGCCAACGACTGGATCATCGACAACCGCGACCACCACTGGCTCTTCCTCTACTTCTTCGGCCACATCAGCGGCGCGATCATCGGCGCCGTGCACGCCGTCTACACCGTGCTCCTCGCCCTCGGCTGGGCCGGCGTGACGGCCGGCGCCGGGCTGCTCGCCTGGCGGGTGGCCGGGGTCAGGGTCGCCGTCACCACGCTCGCGTCGTTCGCCGTGTGCGGACTGCTCGGCATGTGGGTGCCGACGATGCGGACGCTCGCGCTGATGATCGTCGCCGTCGCCGCGTCCGTCGTCGTCGGCGCGCTCCTCGGCCTCGCGGCCGGCCTGTCGGAGCGCACGTTCCGCGCGCTGCGGCCGGTCCTGGACACCATGCAGGCGCTGCCCGCCTTCGCCTACCTCATGCCCGTCGTGCTGGTCTTCGGCATCGGCGTGGCCCCGGCCGTCCTCGCGACCGTCGTCTACGCGGCCCCGCCGATGGCACGGCTGACCGCGCTGGGCCTGCGGGCCACCGACAAGGGCGTGCTGGAGGCCGTCGAGTCCCTCGGCGCGACCTCCCGGCAGCGGCTGCTGACCGCCCGGCTGCCGCTGGCCCGCCGCGAGCTGCTGCTCGGCGTCAACCAGGCGATCATGATGGCCCTGTCGATGGCCGTCATCGCGTCCGTCATCGGCGCCGACGGCCTGGGCGACCGCGTCTACCAGGCCCTGTCGACCGTCGACGTCGGCAGCGCCCTCGCCGCCGGCATCCCCATCGTGCTGCTCGCGATCGTCCTCGACCGGACCACCGCGGCCGCCGGCGACGGACGCGCCTCGCACGGCCCGTCCGGCCGCCTCGTGTGGCCGCTCGTCGCGGCCGCCACCGCCGCCGCGGCCGTCGCCGCCCGCCTCCTGGACGCCCGCAACTGGCCCGACACCTGGACCCTGTCCATCGCCGCGCCGGTCAACGACGCCAAGGACTGGATGGTCGACCACCTCTACTCCGGCGTTCCCGGCATCGGCGGCACCGCGGAGTGGGCCGCCCACTACACCGGCTGGATCCTCGACCCGCTGCGCGACGGCCTCCAGGGCCTGCCCTGGTGGGGCGCCCTGCTGCTGGTCGCCGCCCTCGCCTGGCTCATCGGCACCTGGCGCACCGCCCTGACCGCCGTCCTCGCGCTCGCCGCGATCGGCGTGCTCGGCCGCTGGGACGTCTCCATGGACACCCTCTCGCAGGTGCTGGCGGCCGTCGCCGTCACGCTCGTCCTCGGCTTCGCCGTCGCCGTGCCCGCGGCCCGCAGCCCGCGCGTCGACCGGCTGCTGCGCCCGGTCCTGGACGTCTTCCAGACCATGCCGCAGTTCGTCTACCTCATCCCCGTCGTCGCCCTCTTCGGCATCGGCCGGGCACCGGCCGCCGCGGCCGCCGTCGTCTACGCGCTGCCGGCCGTGGTCCGGATCACCAGCCAGGGCCTGCGCCAGGTCAACCCCGGCGCGATGGAGTCGGCGCGCTCGCTCGGTGCCACCAGCGGCCAGCAGCTGCGCCACGTGCAGTTCCCGCTGGCCCGGCCGGAGCTGCTGCTCGCGGTCAACCAGGCCGTGGTGCTGGTGCTGTCCGTCGTCATCATCGGCGGTCTCGTCGGCGGCGGCGCGCTCGGCTACGAGGTCGTCTTCGGCCTCGCCCAGGGCGACCTCGCCACCGGCCTGGTCGCCGGCGCCGCGATCGTCTGCCTGGGGCTGATGCTCGACCGGGTCACCCAGCCGACGAAGGCGGAGAAGAAGGGAGCGGGCGCGTGAGAACCCGTCAGTGGATCGTGGCGGCGGGCGCCCTCGCCCTGCTCGCCACCACCGGCTGCGGAGCGGCCGACATGACCAAGCAGGCGTCCCCGTACGCCGACGCGGCGGGCACGAAGACCGTCACCCTGTCCGTGCAGTCCTGGGTGGGCGCCCGCGCCAACGCCGCCGTCGCCAAGTACCTCCTGGAGCACGAGCTCGACTACCGCGTCGACACCGTGCAGGTGGACGAGGTGCCCGCCTGGGACGCCCTCAGCCAGGGCCGCGTCGACGCGATCCTGGAGGACTGGGGCCACCCGGACCAGGAGAAGCGCTACGTCGAGGACAAGAAGACCATCGCCCCCGGCGGCGACCTCGGCGTCACCGGCCACATCGGCTGGTTCGTGCCGAAGTACTTCGCGGACGCCCACCCGGACGTCCTCGACTGGAAGAACCTGAACAAGTACGCCTCGCAGCTGCGGACCGCCGAGAGCGGCGGCAAGGGCCAGCTGCTGGACGGCTCGCCGTCGTACGTCACCAACGACAAGGCGCTCGTTGCGAACCTCGGCCTGGACTACAAGGTCGTCTTCGCGGGCTCCGAGGCGGCGCAGATCACCCAGATCCAGCAGTTCGCGAAGAAGAAGCAGCCCTTCCTCAGCTACTGGTACGAGCCGCAGTGGCTGTTCAACGAGGTGCCGATGGTGGAGGTGAAGCTGCCGCCGTACACGGACGCCTGCGCCGAGAAGGGCGCGGCCGACCCCTCGACCGTGAACTGCGCCTACCCGACCTCGACGCTGAAGAAGTTCCTCAACGCGGACTTCACCCGCAAGGGCGGCAAGGCCGCGCGGTTCCTGAAGAACTTCCACTGGTCGAAGGACGACCAGAACGAGGTGGCGCAGATGATCGCGGAGGAGAAGCTTTCGGCGGACGAGGCGGCGAAGCGGTGGGTGGAGCGGCACCCGGAGGTGTGGAAGAAGTGGTTGCCGTAAGGGGGTGACCGGGGGCGTGACCGGCGGGTCTTTTCCCATACCCGCCCCTACCCGCCCCTTCCCGTAACCGGGGGCAAGCCCCCCGGACCCCCGGTTCCGCGCTGGCGCGCGGTGGCCTCAAACGCCGGACGGGCTGAATTCCAGCCCGTCCGGCGTCTTGGTCCGGGGACCCGGCTCAGTCCCCGTCCCGCAGGCCGGCGGCCAGCAGTGCGGCCGTCTCCGCCACACCCGCCATCGCCCTGGAGTGCAGCCCGCCCCCGAACGTGACCCGCGCCGCGCCCAGCCGTCCGAGCTCGCGCGGCGGCGGGCCGTCCGGCAGGGCGAGGGCGTTCACCGGCAGGCCCACGGCCTCGCCGAGGACGGCCAGCAGGGGCGGCGGCGCCAGGATCGGGTAGAGGCAGTCCGCCCCGGCCGCCGCGTACAGGCGGCCGCGGGCGATCGCCGGGGCCGGGTCCGCGTCGCCCCTCAGGAAGGTGTCGACGCGGGCGTTGACGACGAGCGCGTCGCCCGCCTCGGCCCGCACCGCCGCCAGGAAGTCCGCCTGCTCGCGCGGGTCCCTGAGCGGGCCGCCGCGCCGGTCGCTGTCCTCCAGGTTGCAGCCGGCGGCACCGGCCTCCAGGAGCCGGCCGACCAGCTCGCGGGGCGCGAGCCCGTACCCGTCCTCGACGTCCGCCGAGACGGGCACGTCCACGGCGCGGGCGATCCGGGCGACGGCCGCGAACATCTCCGCCGCCGGGGCCTCCCCGTCCGCGTACCCCAGGGAGGCCGACACCCCCGCGCTCGGCGTCGCCAGCGCGGGGAAACCGGCGTCCGCGAAGGCGCGGGCGCTCGCGGCGTCCCAGGGGCCGGGCAGGACGAGCGGCCCGCCCCCGGGCGCCGGGGTGTGGTGCAGGGCGCGCAGGGCGGCCGCGGAGGTCACGCGTGGGCCTTGTAGGCGCCCGGGAACAGGCGCGTGGTCACGCCGATCCGGTTCCAGGCGTTGATCGTGACGATCAGGGAGATCAGCCGGGCCAGCTCCGGCTCCTCGAAGCTGCGGGCGGCGCGCTCGTACACCGCGTCCGGTACGAAGCCGTCGGTCAGGACGGTCACGGCCTCGGTGAGCGCGAGGGCGGCCTGCTCCTTCTCGGTGTAGAGGCCGACGGCCTCCTCCCAGGCGCTGAGCAGGTAGATCCGCTCCTCGCTCTCGCCCATGCGACGGGCGTCCTTGGTGTGCATGTCGAGGCAGAAGGAGCAGTGGTTGAGCTGCGAGGCGCGGATCTTGACCAGTTCGATCAGCGTCGGGTCGAGGCCCTTACGGGCGGCGATCTCCAGCCCGATCATCGCCTTCTGGACGTCGGGAGCGACCTCGTGGAGGAGCATCCGGGGCGCGTGGGTGTGGGTGGGGTGAGAGGCGTTCGTCGTGGTCATGGAAACAACCCTAGGGTTCGGATAGCCCACCGGTATGGTCCACTCCCATGGAGAGATCGTGGGCCACTTCGGCGGGGACCGGCGCCGGTCCGCACCCCGGTACCGGCGCCGACCTGCACCTGGACCTGACCGGGCCGGGCGGGGTCCGGGCGAGCCTGATCAGGGCTCTGCGCGACGCCGTACGGACCGGCCGGCTCGCCCCCGGCACCCGGCTGCCGTCCTCCCGCTCCCTCGCCGCCGACCTGGGCCTGGCCCGGAACACCGTCGCGGACGCCTACGGAGAGCTCGTCGCCGAGGGCTGGCTCACCGCCCGGCAGGGCTCCGGCACCCGGGTCGCACCGCGCGCCGCGCCCCGCGCGCCCGAGCGCGGCTCCACGCCGCCGCGCACGGCCCGGCGGCCCGCCTACGACCTGCGGCCCGGCACCGCGGACGTCTCCGCCTTCCCGCGCGCCGCCTGGCTCTCCGCCGCCCGGCGGGCCCTCGCGGCCGCCCCGAACGACGCCTTGGGCCACGTCGACGAGCGCGGCCGACCCGAACTGCGGGCCGCCCTCGCCGACTACCTGGCCCGCGCCCGCGGCGTGCGGACCGACCCGGAGCGGATCGTGGTGTGCGCGGGCTTCACCCAGGGGCTTTCGCTGCTCAGCCGGGTGCTGCGGCGGCGCGGCACCCGCGAGGTGGGCGTCGAGGAGTACGGGCTCCGGTTCCACCACGAGGCGCTGGAACGGGCCGGGCTGCGCCGCTCGGAACTGACCGTCGACCCGCTCGGCGCGGACGTCGCCGCCCTGGCGGAACGCCGGGGCGTACGGGCGGTGCTGCTCACACCCGCGCACCAGTTCCCCACGGGCGTGCCGCTGCACCCCGACCGGCGGGCCGCCGTCGTCGACTGGGCCGTGCGCACGGGCGGGACGATCCTGGAGGACGACTACGACGGCGAGTTCCGCTACGACCGCCAGCCCGTCGGCTGCCTCCAGGGCCTCGCGCCCGACCGCGTCGTGTACTTCGGCACGGCCAGCAAGTCGCTCGCCCCCGGCCTGCGGCTGTCGTGGATGGTGCTGCCGGAGCACCTGGTGGGCGACGTACTGGCACTGAAGCGGGCGGGGGAGTGGAGCTCGGGCGTCCTCGACCAGCTGACCCTCGCGGAACTCCTCACCAGCGGCGCGTACGACCGCCACGTCCGCGCGATGCGCCAGCGCTACCGGCGCCGCCGCGACCAGCTGGTCGCCGAACTCGCCGAACACGCCCCGCACATCCGCGTCACCGGCATCGCGGCAGGCCTCCACGCGGTCCTGGCCCTGCCGCCGGGCACGGAGCGGGCGACGCTCCAGGCGGCGGCGTGGCAGGGGCTGGCGCTGGAGGGGTTGTCGCGGTTCCGGCGCGGGGATGGGGTGGCGGCGTCCTCGAACGAGGACGGGCTGATCGTGGGGTACGGGACGCCGCCGGACCACGCTTTCGCGGGGGCGCTGGAGGCGTTGGTGCGGTCGTTGCCGCCGGGGGTTTGACGGGGTTGGGTGCGGTGGGCGGGTGCGGGCCGCTGCGTGGGGCCTTTCCCCACCCCACCCCGCCCCTTCCCGCTGCATCCGATGTGCGGCTCCGCCGCGTGGCGGGGGCAAGCCCCCGGGCCCCCGTTCCGCGCATACGCGCGGTGGCCTCGAACGCCGGCCAGGCTGATCTTCAGCCTGGCCGGCGTTCGAGGCCATTCGGGAAAGGGCGGGGTGGGGAAAAGGCCCCGCGCAGCGGCAACCCCGCTCCCACCCGGCCCGATCAACCCACCCGCCCCACATCCCCCTCCGGCGCCTCCCCGAACCGCGCCAACCCCAGCGCCCCCACCACCGCCACCCCGAACCCCAGAAGAGCCAACGGCTCCAACCCCTCCCGCGTCCGGTCGCCCAGCCACACCACCCCCGCCACCGCAGGCCCCAGCGTCTCGCCGAGGACCATGCCCGCCGTCGCCGCCGTCACCGAGCCGCGCTGGAGCGCCGATGTGAGGAGGAGGAACGCCGCGCCGCCGCCGAGCAGCAGGGCGTACGAGGCCGGGTTCGTGAGCAGCGCGCCGGGTGAGAAGTCGTCGAGGAGGCGGACGGCGACCTCCACCACGCCGAAGCCGGTGCCCGCGCCCAGCCCCAGGGCCGCCGCCCGCGCCCGCCCCGGCAGCCGGCCGGCCGCGGCGCCGAGCAGCAGTACCGCGGCCGCGACGGCGAGCACCCCGAAGCGCAGCGCCGGGCCGCCCGTGAGGCCGCCCTCCGCGCCGGAGGCCAGGCCCAGCAGCGCCAGCCCGCCGCACACCACGCCCACCGCGGCCCACTCCACCCCGCGGAGCCGCACCCGCAGCACCCGTGACGCCACCACGGCGGTCACCGCGAGGCTCCCGGCCAGGGCCGCGCCCACGGCGTAGATGGGCAGGTTCCGCAGCGCGACGAGTTCGAGGGCGAAGCCGAGCGCGTCGAGCGCGAGCCCCGCCAGATAGCGCCACTGCCGCAGCACCCGCCACAGCAGCAGGGGGTCCACGCCCGAGCCGGTGCCGGGGGCGGAGGCGCGGGCGGCGACGGCCTGGAGGACGGACGCGGTGCCGAAGCAGACCGCGGAACCGAGCGCGCAGAACATCCCGAGGAGCACGCGTCGACTGTAGGCCCGGCGGCCGGGTTCCCCGGGAACCGGCCGCCGGACCCGGCCCGGCGAATCGGGGCCCGTCCGGCGTCCGGCGACAAAGCGGGAAGGGGCGGACAGGGGAAACCCCCAGGCCCGTACCCCCACGCGGCCGCCCCCTAGGGTGAACCCGTTTCCGCGAGTCCAGTTCAGCTGACGGGGGTCAGAACCAGATGGCAGAAAAGACGAAACGCCGGCTCCGCTCGTCCACGGTGATACTCGGCGGCATGGGCGCCCTCGCCGCCGCCCTGACCTCCTGCGGCTCCGAACCCGACAAGCGCTGCGTCGATCCCAAGAGCTACGACGCCGCCCGCGGCTACCGCGTCCTGGACTCCAAGGCGTGCAGGAGCGGCGGCAGCGGGAGCGGGAGCGGTGGCAGCGGCGGCGGCTCGTCCTCCGCCCGCTGGTACTACGGCTCCGGGAAGTCCGGCGGCTACGCCGACAGCGGCACCTTCAGCAAGAGCCAGGCCGTCGACCGCGGCGGCTTCGGCTGCTCCGGCTCCGGTTCGAGCGGCGGCTGACCGCGGATGGAGCGGCACCGCCTCGCCCCGCGCCCCGGCTGGCAGGCCACGGTCGAGGAGCAGGGCGTCATCTATCCCCTCACCCGCCACCCGGACGGCTCCCTGCGCCCGTACTGGGACGAGAGCGCGTACTACTCCTTCCCGCTCGCCGAGGTCGAGGCGCTGGAGGAGACCGTGGCCGAGCTGCACGGGATGTGCCTGGCCGCCGCCGCGCACCTCGTCGAGCACGAGCGCCTCGCCGACCTCGGGATCACCGACCCCCGGCTGGCGGCCCTGATCACCGAGTCCTGGCACCGGCGCGCCGAACTCCCCACCGTCTACGGCCGCTTCGACCTGCGCTACGACGGCACGGGCCCGGCCACCCTGCTGGAGTACAACGCCGACACCCCGACCTCGCTGGTGGAGGCCGCGAGCGCCCAGTGGTTCTGGATGGAGGAACGATTCCCCGGTCATGACCAGTGGAACTCCCTCCACGAGCGGCTCGTCGACGCCTGGCGGCGGCAGGCGCACCTGCTGCCCCCGGGCGCGCCGCTGCACTTCGCCCACTCGGCCGGCGACGAGCTCGGCGAGGACCTGATGACGGTCGCCTACCTGCGCGAGACCGCCGAGCAGGCCGGCCTCGCGACCCGGGCCGTCTCCATGGAGGACATCGGCTGGGACCGGGTCTCCGGCCGCTTCGTCGACGACCGCTACGGCTTCGTCCGGGCCTGCTTCAAGCTCTACCCCTGGGAGTGGCTGGCCACCGACCGCTTCGGGCCGTACGCCCTGGACACCCTCGACAACGGCGGCGGTACGGGTTCCACGCTGTGGATCGAGCCCGCCTGGAAGATGCTGCTGTCCAACAAGGCCCTGCTGGCCGTGCTCTGGGAGCTCTACCCCGGTCACCCGAACCTCGTGCCCGCCTACCTCGACGGCCCGCGCGAACTGGCCTCGACCACCGGCTGGGTCGCGAAGCCGCTGCTCGGCCGCGAGGGTGCCGGCGTCACGGTGCATCCGGCCGGCGGCGACCCCACGCCGCGGGACGAGCCGTGCTGCTACCAGGGGCTGGCCCCGCTGCCGGCCTTCGACGGGAACCATGTGGTGCTGGGGGCGTGGGTGGTGGGGGAGGAGCCGGCGGGGCTGGGGATACGGGAGTCCGCGGGGCTGGTGACGGACGGCTACGCGCGCTTCGTCCCGCACGTGATCGTCTGACCGCCGCTGCGCGGGGCGTTGTCCCCTACCCGCCCCTTCCCGTAACTGGGGGCTTCGCCCCCAGGCCCCCTTCCGCGCTGACGCGCGGTGTCCTCAAGCGCCGGACGGGCTGATTTTCAGCCCGTCTGGGGGCACCTCCCAGCGGTAGCTGGGGGAGCTTGAGGACCGGGGTCCGGGGCGGAGCCCCGGTTCGGGAAGGGGCGGGGCGGGGACAAAGCCCCGCGCAGCGGCCCCCCCCCCACCGCCCCCACCCCGCCCGGACACCCGTCAGGCCAGAACCGCCCGCAGCTGATCCAGCCCCCAGTCCAGATCCTCCTTGCTGATCACCAGCGGCGGCGCGATCCGGATCGTCGACCCGTGCGTGTCCTTCACCAGCACCCGCCGGTCCATCAGCCGCTCCGAGATCTGCCGCCCGGTCCCCTTCGCCGGGGCGATGTCGACCCCGGCCCACAGCCCGCGCCCGCGCACCGCCTCCACCGCGCCGCCGCCCACCAGCAGCCCGAGCTCCTGGTGCAGGTGCTCGCCGAGCTCCGTGGCCCGCTGCTGGAACTCGCCGGAGCGCAGCATCGCCACGACCTCCAGGGCCACCGCGCAGGCGAGCGGGTTCCCGCCGAACGTCGAGCCGTGCTCGCCGGGGCGGTACACGCCGAGGACGTCGGCGGAGGCCACCACGGCCGACACGGGGACCACGCCGCCGCCGAGCGCCTTGCCGAGGACGTACATGTCGGGGACCACGTCCTCGTGGTCGCAGGCGAAGGTCCGGCCCGTGCGGCCCAGGCCGGACTGGATCTCGTCGGCGATGAACAGCACCCCGCGCTCGGCCGTCAGCCGCCGGACCCCGCGCAGGTAGCCGGGCGGCGGTACGAGCACCCCGGCCTCGCCCTGGATGGGCTCCAGCAGCACCGCCACCGTGTCCTCGTCGACGGCCGCCTCCAGCGCGGCGAGGTCGCCGTAGGGGACGATCTCGAAGCCGGGGGTGTACGGGCCGTAGTCCGCGCGGGCCTCCTCGTCCGTCGAGAAGCTGATGATCGTGGTGGTGCGGCCGTGGAAGTTGTTGTCGGCCACGATGATCTTCGCCCGGCCGTCCGGCACGCCCTTGACGCGGTAGCCCCACTTCCGGGCGGTCTTGACGGCCGTCTCGACCGCCTCCGCGCCGGTGTTCATCGGCAGCACCATGTCCTTGCCGCACAGCGCGGCGAGCTCCGCGCAGAACTCCGCGAAGCGGTCGTGGTGGAAGGCGCGCGAGGTGAGAGTCACCCGATCGAGCTGCGCCTTGGCCGCGTTGATCAGCCGGCGGTTGCCGTGCCCGAAGTTGAGCGCCGAGTAGCCGGCCAGCATGTCGAGATAGCGGCGGCCCTCGACATCGGTCATCCACGCACCTTCCGCGTAGGCGACGACGACCGGCAACGGGTGGTAGTTGTGCGCGCTGTGGGCCTCGGCGGCGGCGATGCCGCGTTCCGTGGATGTCACCGTGTGCTCCGTTCGCTGTACGGGCATGCTGTTACCGAGCTTTCTACTACCTCGCCCGCACCGCCGGACCGAGTCCGTCGCGGCACCTGAGAGAATGTGCGCATGGCTCTTGATCGTCCGCGCGCTCTTTCAGGTATCCAGCCCACCGCAGGCTCGTTCCACCTCGGGAACTACCTCGGTGCCGTCCGGCAGTACGTCGCGCTCCAGGAGACCCACGACGCCTTCTACATGGTCGTCGACCTGCACGCGATCACCGTGCCGCAGGATCCGGAGGAGCTCCGCGCCAACACCCGCACGGCCGTGGCCCAGCTGCTGGCCGCGGGCCTGGACCCGGACCGCTGCACCCTCTTCGTGCAGAGCCATGTGCCCGAGCACGCCCAGCTCGGCTGGGTGATGAACTGCCTGACGGGCTTCGGCGAGGCGTCGCGGATGACGCAGTTCAAGGACAAGTCGGCCAAGCACGGCGCCAACCAGACCACGGTGGGCCTGTTCACGTACCCGATCCTCCAGGTCGCCGACATCCTGCTCTACCAGGCGAACGCGGTTCCGGTGGGTGAGGACCAGCGTCAGCACATCGAGCTCACCCGTGACCTCGCCGAGCGCTTCAACACCCGCTTCGGTGACACCTTCACCGTCCCCGCGCCGCACATCGTGCGCGAGACGGCGAAGATCTACGACCTCCAGGACCCCTCGGCGAAGATGAGCAAGTCGGCGTCGACGGCGAAGGGCCTGATCAACCTCCTCGACGAGCCCAAGGTCTCCGCCAAGAAGATCAAGAGCGCCGTCACCGACACGGACACCGTGATCCGTTTCGACGCCGAGGAGAAGCCGGGCGTCAGCAATCTGCTCACCATCTACGCCACGCTGACCGGCACGACAATCGCGGATCTGGAGCAGAAGTACGAGGGCAAGGGCTACGGTGCGCTCAAGACCGACCTCGCCGAGGTCATGGTGGACTGGGTGACCCCCTTCCGCGCCCGTACGCAGGAGTACCTGGACGACCCGGAGACGCTGGACGCCGTCCTCGCCAAGGGCGCCGAGAAGGCCCGCGCGGTCGCGGCCGAGACTCTCGCACAGGCGTACGAGAAGGTGGGCTTCCTGCCCGCCAAGCACTGACCGACGTACCGGGGCGTGCGCGCGGGACCCAGGGCCCCGCGCGCACGGGACCAGCGAACCTGGCACCAGGTGTGGCACAGCCGTCACACTGGCCACGGGGACTTACAGGCGCACAGGAGGGAGAACGCAGTGGGGACCGTAACGCTCGGCGTTTCGATCGCGGTCCCGGAGCCTTACGGCAGCTTCCTCCAGAAGCGCCGCGAGGGCTTCGGCGACCCGCACGCGCACGGCATCCCCACGCACGTCACCCTCCTGCCGCCCACCGAGGTCGACGACTCGTCGCTGCCCGCCATCGAGGAGCACCTCGCCGGGGTCGCGGCGCTCGGCCGCCCGTTCCGGATGCGCCTGTCCGGGACCGGCACCTTCCGCCCGCTCTCGCCCGTGGTCTACGTCAACGTGGTCGAGGGCGCCTCCTCCTGCGCCTGGCTCCAGAAGCGCGTCCGGGACGCCTCCGGGCCCGTCGCCCGCGAGCTCCAGTTCCCCTACCACCCGCACGTCACCATCGCCCACGGCATCGCCGAGGAGGCCATGGACCGGGCGTTCGAGGAGCTCGCGGAGTTCGAGGCCGCCTGGACGATCACCGGCTTCGCCCTCTACGAGCAGGGCGCCGACGGCGTATGGCGGCTGGAGCGCGAGTACCCCTTCGCGGACGGCGAGGACGGCGACCCCGCGTCCGCCGTACCGCGCCAGCCGGGCGCCACGCGCCCGCCCGCCGCCTCCCGGTAGCCCCTGGTCACCGCGCGTGCCCGGCGCCCCGCCGGGTAGGCGTACAGCCGCCCGTGGACGCCCGCGAGGGCCCGTGGATGGTAGGTGTTGACCATGGAATGGCTGACCCGGCTGCCGGGGATCGGGCCCGTGATCGCCCGGCTGATGCGCACCCACGCGTGGCGCTCCTACGAGACCCTGGACCGGGTGAAGTGGACCCGGCTGGCCGCCGCGATCACCTTCACCAGCTTCCTTTCGCTGTTTCCGCTGGTCACAGTGGGTGCGGCGATCGGCGCGGCGGTCCTCAGCAAGCAGCAGATGCATGAGCTGGAGCAGAAGCTCGCCGAGCAGGTGCCCGGCATCTCCGGCCAGCTCGACCTCAGCGGGCTCGTCGACAACGCCGGCACCGTCGGGGTCGTCGCCGGCGCCCTGCTGTTCTTCACCGGCCTCGGCTGGATCGGCTCCCTGCGCGAGTGCCTGCGCGCCGTCTGGGAGAAGGAGGAGAGCCCCGGCAACCCCGTCCTCCTCAAGCTCAAGGACGGGGCGGTGCTGCTGGGCCTCGGCGGGGTCGCCCTGCTCTCCTTCGCCTGCTCGGCGTTCGCCACCGCGGCCGTCGGCTGGGTCGTCGACCGGACGGGTCTGGACGGCGTCGGCGGGCTGCTGACGGCGGCGGGCTTCTGCATCGCCGTGCTCGCCGATTTCCTGCTGATGCTCTACGTCCTGTCCCGGCTGCCCGGCGTGCTGCCGCCGCGCCGCCGGCTCGTGGTCGGGGCGCTGCTCGGCGCGGTCGGCTTCGAGCTGCTGAAGCTGCTGCTCAGCAGCTATCTCCAGGGGGTCGCGGCGAAGAGCATGTACGGGGCGTTCGGTACGCCGATCGCGCTGCTGCTGTGGATCAACTTCACGGCGAAGCTGACGCTGTTCTGCGCGGCGTGGAGCGCCACGCCGTCGAAGTCGGCGGACGGGCAGGGAACGGCGGACGGGAAGGAGCCGGCGGACGGACCGGAGTCGGCGGACGGGAAGGAGTCCCGCCCGCCCGCCGACCGGTGACGCCGCGCGCTCAGCCGCGCCGCCGCACGCGGTCCGGCAGCGGGTGCCTGCGGTGCACCACGAACCCGCCCACGGCCAGCACCACCAGCGCCGCCCCCGCGATCCCGACGGCCGTCCACATGCCGCCGCCGGAGCCCGCGACGGACGCCTGGGCGTGCTGCGTGGCCTGGTCGGCCCGGCCGTCGCCGGGCTTGTCCGCCGCGCCCCTGGGGGGCACCAGGACGCCGACCGGCTGGACGTGGCCGGCCGCCTCGAAGCCCCAGTCGAGGAGCTCGCGGGCCTCGGTGTACACCCGGTGCGGCTCGGCCGTCTCCGGGTTCATCACCGTGACCAGGAGCTTGCGGCCGTCGTGCTGAGCCACCCCGGTGAAGGTGTTGCCCGCGTTGGTCGTGGAGCCGTTCTTCACGCCGGCCATGCCCTTGTAGGGCTCGCCCTTGGGCATGCCCTCGCCGGTCAGCAGCCGGTTGGTGTTCACGATGGCGAAGCTGTCCCGCTTCTTGCCGGGCTTCTCCTCGCCCGGGAACTTCGCCGAGACCGTGGCGCAGTACTCCCGGAAGTCCGCCTTCTGGAGGCCGGAGCGGGCGAACAGCGTCAGGTCGTAGGCGCTGGAGACCTGCCCGTCGGCGTCGTACCCGTCGGGGGTGACGACGTGGGTGTCCTTCGCCTGGAGGTCCTCCGCGTGCGCCTGCATGTCCTTGACGGTGCGCGGGACGCCGCCGTTCATGGCCGACAGCACCCGCACCGCGTCGTTCCCGGAGCGCAGGAAGACGCCCAGCCACAGGTCGTGGACGGAGTAGGAGGAGCCCTCCTTGACCCCCACGGCGCTGCTGCCCGCGCCCATGCCCGCGAGGTCCGAGGGCACCACCTTGTGGGTCTGGTCGCGGGGCAGCTTCGGCAGCACCGTGTCGGCGAAGAGCATCTTGAGGGTGGAGGCCGGGGGCAGCCGCCAGTGGGCGTTGTTCGCGGCGAGGATCTCACCGGACTCGGCGTCGGCCACCAGCCAGGAGCGGCCGCTGAGATCCTTGGGCAGCTGGGGGGCGCCGGGCCCGCGCCGCACCTGCGGCCCGGGTTTGCCCAGCAACTCGCCGCCCACCGTGGACATCTGAGCGGGCGGAACCTTGGGGGCGCCCTTGCCGTCGGCCGGATTGTCGGCGTGGGCGGGCGCGGCGGTCATCAGCGGGAGGAGCAGCGAGGCGGTCGCCGCGAGGGCGGCTCCGTAGCGTCCCGCCGCGGCGAGCCGCGGGGGGTGTGATGTCGTCGTCGGCACGTCCGTGAACGTACCCCGCCGCCCGTACCCCCTAGTCGCTGCCTCACCGGGACGGACCCGTGCCGAGGACCCGATAGGACCAGTGCCGGAGGCCGAACGCATACTGAAACCCATGCTGAGTTCTTCCGGGGACGCCTCGCCCGCCCCTCGCCCGTCCGGCCGCGCGGCCACCCTGTCCCGCCCGGTGTCCTGGTTCCTGCTCGCCTTCGGGGTGTGGAGCTGGTTCATCTGGATCACCTTCGCGAAGAATCTGTGGAAGGACGGCAGCGGGCTCGCTTTTGACGACGCGGGTGACCCCACCGCGTACTTCTGGGTCCACCTCGCGCTCGCGGTCACCTCGTTTCTTCTGGGGACGGCCGTCGGGCTGATCGGGTTGCGCGGCGTACGGGCGTTGCGGCGCACGTCATAGACGCGGAGACGGAGGGGCGCGGCCGCCGCGCGGCTGCCCCGTAGATGCCCCGTGGCCGCCCCGCGCAGCGCGGCGGCCGCCGTGGTTCCCCGGACCGGGTGACGATCACTTGGCCTATTCCCGGGACGTATGCGCGTTCGTATGTTTGAGTGATGCGCATCACTGGGCGGAGGGGGCGCGGGGATGCGTGGGGTCCGGGTTCGGACAGGTGTGCTGGGTGTGGTGCTGCTGGTCTCGGGGGCCACGGGCTGCGGGCTGATGTCGCCGGGGGACGAGGACCGGGGGCCCATCACGGTGGGCATGACGGACGCGGTCACCGGGCTCGACCCGGCGGGCACCTACGACGTGGGCTCCTGGGCCCTGCACAGCAACGTCTACCAGTCGTTACTGACCTTCACGCCCGGCTCCTCCGTCCCCGTGCCGGACGCGGCCGAGCGCTGCGGCTTCCAGGGCCGGGACCTACGCACGTACGCCTGCACGCTGCGCGAGGGCCTGAAGTTCACCAACGGCCACGACCTGACGGCGGGGGACGTGAAGTTCTCCTTCGACCGGATCCGCCGGATCAATTCGAAACAGGGCCCCGGGCCGCTGCTGGACACCCTGGAGAGCGTGCGGACGGCCGACCGGACGGTCAGCTTCCGGCTGAAGGTGCCGGACGCCACCTTCCCGTTCAAGATCGCCACCGGTGCCGGGGCGATCGTCGACTCCCGGACCTACCCCGCGGGCCGGCTCCGCGCGGGCGCCGAGGTGGACGGCTCCGGCCCGTACGTCCTCAAGGAGTACCGGCAGGGCCTCCGGGCCGAGCTGCGGCCCAACGACCGCTACCGCGGCGCCGTGCGGCACAAGGGCGAGCCCGTGACCGTCCGGTACTACCGCGACCCGGCGGCGCTCGCCCAGGCCTGGCAGCGGCGCTCCGTGGACGTCGCGGGCCGCCAGCTGCCGCCCGCCGTGACCGCCGAGCAGTCCCCGTCGGACGCCGGCGTGAAGATGATGGAGACCTCGGGGCCCACGTCCCGCTCGATGGTCTTCAACCTGCGCGACGGCTCGCCCGTGAAGGACGTCGCGGTGCGCAGGGCGATCGCCGCCGTCGTCGACCGTACGGCGCTCGCGCGCGACATCCACCGCCGGACGGTCGAGCCGCTCTACTCCCTCGTCCCGCAGGGCCTGACGGGCCACGCCACGTCGTTCTTCGACGCCTACCCCGAGCCGGACCCGGCGCGCGCCCGGACCCTGCTGCGGCAGGCGGGCATCACCCAGCCGGTCCGCTTCCGGCTGGCCTACTCGCAGGGCGCCGCCACCGACGAGGAGGCGGCCCTGCTGAAGAGGCAGCTGGAAGCCACCGGGCTGTTCGAGGTGACCACGCAGCACGTGGAGTGGAAGGAGTTCCTGGAGGGCTACGCCCGCGGCGCCTACGACGCGTACTGCCTCACCTGGGTCGCGGACTTCCCCGACCCGGACACCTTCATCACCCCGCTGGTCGGCGCGGGCTCGGCCCTCCACACGGGCTACTCCAGCGCCCGCGTCGAGAAGCTCATCCGCGACACCCAGCGGAACCACCAGCGCGGCCGCGTCGCGGAGGACGTCCGCGAGGTCCAGCGGATCGTCGCCGAGGACGTACCCCTGCTGCCGCTGTGGCAGAAGAAGGAGTACACCCTCGGCAACTCCGCCGTCTCCGGGACGCAGTACTTGTCGGACGGCACCGGGATCCTGCGGCTGTGGGAGCTGGGCAGGATCTGACGCCGCGGCTCAGAGGCCGTGCCGGTCGAGGAAGGACGTGATCAGGCCGCCCCACTCGGCGGGCTTCTCCGCCATGGTCACATGGCCCGTCATGATCTCGGCGTACTCGGCGCCCGGGATGTTCGCGGCGAGGAAGCGCGAGTTCGCGGGCGCGACCAGGGTGTCCTGGAGCGGCGCGATCACCAGCGTCGGCACGGAGATCCCGGCCAGGTCGGCCGTGGTGTCCGAGGACTGCACGACGGCCGCCTGCTCCGCGGCACCGGCGGGGACGCCCGAGGCCAGCACCTTGTAGAAGATGTCCAGCTCCCCGGCGGGCACGGCGTTGAAGAAGTCCTCGCCGAAGCCGGAGAGGGCGATGAAGCGGGCGAAGGTCTCCAGGTCGCCCTCGTCCAGGAGCTTCCGCCAGATGTCCAGGGAGGCCAGCGTGCGGTTGTCCGCCTTGGCCAGACCCGCCGTCAGGACCAGGCCGCGCACCCGCTCCGGGTGACGGGCCGCCGTCCGTACGGACACCAGGGTGCCCATCGAGTAGCCGAGCAGGGTGAACGTCTCCAGGCCGGCCGCGTCGGCCGCCGCTATCAGCGCGTCGGACAGGCCGTCGACCGTCAGCGGCTCCGCCGAGCGGGGCGTGGCACCGGAGCCGGGGAAGTCGGGGGCCACCACGGTGTGACGCTCGGCCAGGGCCGGGATGACCGGCCGGTAGTTGCCCTCGATGCTGCCGCCCGCGCCGTGCGCGAGCAGGATGCCGGGGCCGGAGCCGTGGACGGTGGTGGCGAGGGGCGTGGGAATCTGTGTCATGGCCAAGAGGTTGCCGTATGACATCAGTGTCAAGGTCAAGTCCCCGGGGGGAATCCGCACATGCGCATAGGTGAGCTGTCGCGTCGTACCGGGGTGAGCCCCCGGCTCCTGCGCTACTACGAAGGACAGGGCCTGCTCACCTCGGAGCGGGACGCCAACGACTACCGGCGCTACGGGACGGACGCGGTCGAACGCGTGACGCGCATCCGCGAACTCCTCGCCGGAGGCCTCACGACCGAGGCCATCCGCGACCTCCTGCCCTGCGCCCAGGGCGGCCCGGGCCTCCTCGCCTGCGACCACTCCGTCCAGATCCTGGACGGCCAGCTGACCCGCGTGGAGGAACAACTGGCGGAGCTGGCCCGCCGGCGCGAGGCACTGCTGGACGTGGCGTCGGCGATGCGGGCGGGCTGACCGGGGCTCCGCCCCGGACCCCGGTCCTCAAGCGCCGGACGGGCTGCTTCGCTGCCCGGAACCGGGCAAATCCAGCCCGGCTGGGGGCACCTCCCAGCGGTAGCTGGGGGAGTTCGAGGCCACCGCGCGTCAGCGCGGAACGGGGGCCCGGGGGCGGAGCCCCCGGTTTCGGGAAGGGGCGGGTAGGGGAAAACCCCCGCTCACGACGGCGAGGCCCCGCCCCCCCCCGTTCACAGGGGAGGGCGGGGCCTCGCCGTACAAGCCCGACCGGCCGGTCAGAAGCGGCGCGTGATCAGCGCCCGCTTGACCTCCTGGATCGCCTTCGTGACCTCGATGCCACGCGGGCACGCGTCCGTGCAGTTGAACGTCGTGCGGCAGCGCCACACGCCGTCCTTGTCGTTCAGGATCTCCAGCCGCTGCTCCCCGGCCTCGTCACGCGAGTCGAAGATGAAGCGGTGGGCGTTGACGATGGCCGCCGGGCCGAAGTACTGGCCGTCGTTCCAGAACACCGGGCAGGACGACGTGCACGCGGCGCACAGGATGCACTTGGTGGTGTCGTCGAACCGCTCGCGGTCCTCGGCGGACTGGAGACGCTCACGCGTCGGCTCGTTCCCCTTGGTGATGAGGAACGGCATGACGTCGCGGTACGCCTGGAAGAACGGCTCCATGTCGACCACGAGGTCCTTCAGGACCGTGAGGCCCTTGATGGGCTCGACCGTGATCGGCTTGGACGGGTTGATGTCCTTGATCAGCGTCTTGCACGCCAGGCGGTTCTTGCCGTTGATCCGCATCGCGTCGGAGCCGCAGATGCCGTGCGCGCAGGAGCGCCGGAACGTCAGCGTGCCGTCGTGGTCCCACTTGATCTTGTGGAGGCCGTCGAGGACCCGCTCCTTGGGGTCGATCTCCAGCTGGAAGTCCTGCCAGGTCGCCTGGTCCGAGATCTCCGGGTTGAACCGGCGGACCCGGAAGGTGACCGTGATCAGGTGCGCGGGGGCCTCGGACTCGGCCGAGGCCGCGCTCTTCTCGAGCGTCGGGGTGCTCATCAGTACTTACGCTCCATCGGCTGGTAGCGGGTCTGGACGACCGGCTTGTAGTCGAGGCGGATCGAGTCCGTGCCGTCCGCGTCGACCTCGCGGTACGCCATGGTGTGCCGCATGAAGTTGACGTCGTCGCGGTTGGGGTAGTCCTCGCGGTAGTGACCGCCGCGGGACTCCTTGCGCGCCAGTGCGGACACGGCCATGACCTCGGCCAGGTCGAGCAGGTTGCCCAGCTCGATGGCCTCCAGCAGGTCGGTGTTGAACCGCTTGCCCTTGTCCTGCACGGAGACGTTCTTGTAGCGCTCGCGCAGCTCGGCGATCTTCTCGACGGCCGTCTTGATGGTCTGCTCGGTGCGGAACACCATGACGTTGGCGTCCATGGTCTCCTGGAGCTCCTTGCGGAGCTCGGCGACCCGCTCCTTGCCCGTGGAGTTGCGCAGGCGCTCGACCTGGTCGGCGACGAGCTGCGCCGGGTTCTCCGGCAGCTCGACGTAGTCGGCCTTGGCGGAGTACTCGGCGGCCGCGATGCCGGCCCGCTTGCCGAAGACGTTGATGTCCAGCAGCGAGTTGGTGCCGAGGCGGTTGGCGCCGTGCACGGAGACACAGGCGACCTCGCCGGCGGCGTACAGGCCGGGGACGACGGTGTCGTTGTCGGCCAGGACCTCACCCGCGACGTTGGTCGGGATGCCGCCCATGGCGTAGTGCGCGGTGGGCTGGATCGGGATCGGGTCCGTGTAGGGCTCGATGCCCAGGTACGTACGCGCGAACTCGGTGATGTCCGGGAGCTTGGCGTCGAGCTGCTCCGGCGGCAGGTGCGTGAGGTCGAGGTAGACGTGGTCGCCCTCGGGACCGCAGCCGCGGCCCTCGCGGATCTCCGTGTAGATGGAGCGCGAGACGACGTCACGGGACGCGAGGTCCTTCATGACCGGCGCGTACTTCTCCATGAAGCGCTCGCCGTCCTTGTTGCGGAGGATGCCGCCCTCACCGCGGGCGCCCTCCGTCAGCAGGATGCCCATGCGCCAGATGCCCGTCGGGTGGAACTGGAAGAACTCCATGTCCTCCAGCGGCAGGCCGCGGCGGTAGCAGGCCGCCTGGCCGTCACCCGTGAGGGTGTGCGCGTTGGAGGTCACCTTGAAGAACTTGCCGGTGCCGCCGGAGGCGTAGATGACGGCCTTCGCCTGGAAGACGTGGATCTCGCCGGTGGCGAGCTCGTAGGCCACCACGCCGGCCGACTTCTTGACGCCGTCGACCTCGGTGATCAGCTGGTCCAGGACGTAGAACTCGTTGAAGAACTCCACGCCCTCCTTGACGCAGTTCTGGTACAGCGTCTGGAGGATCATGTGGCCGGTGCGGTCCGCGGCGTAGCAGGACCGGCGGACCGGGGCCTCGCCGTGGTTACGGCTGTGACCGCCGAAGCGGCGCTGGTCGATGGTGCCGTTCGGGGTGC
Organism: Streptomyces albireticuli; assembly: GCF_002192455.1. NCBI lineage: Bacteria > Bacillati > Actinomycetota > Actinomycetes > Kitasatosporales > Streptomycetaceae > Streptomyces > Streptomyces albireticuli. The sequence goes on along the minus strand of NZ_CP021744.1, from coordinate 3,104,895 downwards.
GGTTGAACGGCAGGCCCATCTTCTCCAGGTCGAGGACCGCGTCGATGGCCTCCTTCGCCAGGATCTCGGCGGCGTCCTGGTCGACCAGGTAGTCGCCGCCCTTGATCGTGTCGAAGGTGTGCCACTCCCAGTTGTCCTCCTCCACGTTCGCCAGCGCGGCGGCCATGCCGCCCTGCGCGGCGCCCGTGTGGGAGCGGGTGGGGTAGAGCTTGGTCAGCACCGCGGTGCGGCTGCGCTTGGTCGACTCGATGGCCGCGCGCATGCCGGCGCCACCGGCGCCGACGATGACGGTGTCGTACTTGTGGATCTGCATGGTCTCGTCAGCCCCGGGCTCTAGCGGATGTTCGGGTCGAAGGTGAAGATCACCAGCGTGCCCAGCAGGACGGTGAACACCGTGGCCGCGTACAGCAGGTTCTTCAGCCAGAAGCGGGTCTTGGGCCGCTCCGCGTAGTCGTTGATGACCGTGCGCAGGCCGTTGGCGCCGTGCAGCATGGCGAGCCACAGCATGACCAGGTCCCAGGCCTGCCAGAACGGCGAGGCCCAGCGGCCCGCCACGAAGGCGAAGCCGATCTTGCTCACGCCGCCGTCGAGGACCAGCTGGATGAGCAGGTGGCCCAGGACCAGGACGACCAGGACGACGCCGGACAGCCGCATGAACAGCCAGCCGTACAGCTCGAAGTTGGTGCGGGTGCTCTTGGGCGTCTTCTTGGTGCGGGCCCGGGGCGGCTCGATGACCGGCGCCGGGTTGTCCACGTCGTACAGCGACACGGTCTCGGTCGCGGGGGTGGTGGTCTCAGCGGACATCTCGCGTCAGCTCCCGAACAGCGTGCGCAGCGTGTGCTGGAGCACGGGGTAGAAGGCGCCGGCCATCAGCACGAGCCAGATGGTGACAACGGACCACAGCATCTGCTTCTGGTAGCGGGCACCCTTGGACCAGAAGTCCACCGCGATGACACGCAGACCATTGAGGGCGTGGAAGAGGATGGCGGCGACGAGGCCGTACTCCATCACGTTGACGAGGGGCGTCTTGTACGTCGCGACGACCTCGTCGTACGCCTCGGGGGAGACGCGGACGAGGGCGGTGTCAAGGACGTGCACGAACAGGAAGAAGAAGATGAGGACGCCGGTGACTCGATGAGCCACCCAGGACCACATGCCTTCCCGGCCGCGGTACAGCGTTCCAGCCGGCACGGAAAACCCTCCGGGAGCGGGGATCAGAGCCTGCCGGCTTCACTGTCAGCGGGCCCGGCCGGGTACGGTCCACCGGCCCTGGCCATCGTAGCGACGCGTTGTCGGTTCGGGTTCACGGGGTCGTCAGGTGTGATCAAACAGGCACGTACGGACCAGTGGCCAGGGCCTTCCGAGGGTGCGGGATGTCCGGTGTACCCCGTCTGTCCTGCGGTTTTGTGTGATGGGACCGTTATGTGGCGTGCGGCTGCCGGGTGGCGCGCCAGGTGTCGTAGGGGGTGTCGCGGCTCCGGGCGCACGGGGTGTCGGAGGCCAGCCGGGCGAGCCGGCCCAGGGCCAGCCGGGTGAGCTCGGCGACGGTGGTGGCGGCCTCCTCGTGCGGCGCGCGGGTGAGGCGGAGGCGGAGCGCGGCGAGCAGACGGGTGACGGTCTCGTCGGGGGGTGTGCCGTCCAGGCAGGCCAGGAAAACATGGCCGAATCTGTGCTCGTAGGCGGCCTGGGCCTGCCGGAGGACGGCGTGGACGGGCCGGTGGAGGCCGGTCCCCTCGGCGGGCAGGTGGGGGCCGGCCTCGTCGGCGAGCGCCTCGGCCAGGGCGGCCGGGGTCAGGGCGTGGGTGGTCCGCTCCGCCGCGCCGAGCAGGGTGCGCAGGTCGGGGTAGGGGCGGTGGTCCGCGAGGTGGTGGGCCCACTGGCGGCTGCCGCAGCAGGCCAGGAGGGCGGCTTCGGCGGCGCCCGGCGAGGCGGAGTTGAGGCGGTCGAGGCCGTGCCGGTCGAGGCTGTGCCGGTCGGGTCCGTGCAGCGTGGTCTCCTCGGGAGAGGGGGCGCGGCGGAGGGCTCGACGGCCGGGTCCGGGCGGTGCCCGGGACGAGGCCGGGTGGGGTCCGGGTGCGGTGCGGACGGGGCGAACGGGTCCGGGGGCGGCAGCGCGGACGCGGCAGCCGGCGACACCCGCGCGGCGTCCGCGGGACACCCGTGTGCCACCCGCGGAACTGGGTCTTCCGGTCGAGGAGCTGAGCCGCTACGGTGACGACGATTCTCGGCCACGGTCCGATGCGCTGTCCGACGGACGCGCGAATTTCATTCGGACGAGGCCCGTTTCGGGCGCGTGGTGGACACCCAGCCAGGCAAAGGGCAATACCTTCAGCCCATATATGCCCTATATAGGAGGTTCTGCTCCATGGGACTGCCTGCCGGCCTCACCAGGGCTGCCCGGATCGACCGGCTCCACCGGATCGCCCGGCTGGCCCGGGTCACCCGGGCCGCCGCCCCGCGCGGCGCCGTGGCCGCCGCCGCCCTGCTGGCCACCATGACCCTCGTCGGCTGCCCGCGCGAGTCCGCCACCCGGCCCGCCCAGGACGACTCCCGCTCGCCGCAGGCGTCCCAGCCGGTCACGCTGTCCAGCGCCCCGCCGCCCGCCGCCTCCCGCGCGCCCGTCCCGGCGGGCGTCCCGCGCACCGTCCCGGCCCTGCGCTCCGCCACCTCCGTGCCCGGCCCCGGCTGGCGGCCCGCCGTCGGGGCCCGGGTCGTCACCGACCCCGACGGCCCGCTCGCCGACGAGGCCCGCATGCTGGCCGTCGAGCTCAAGATGACCGCCGCCGGGACCCCCGCCCGCCCCGGTGACATCGAGCTGGCCCTGCGCCCCGGCCAGAGCGGTGGCGAGGAGGCGTACGAACTGACCGCCGACGACCACAAGGTCCTCGTCACCTCGGCGGGTGAGGCCGGGGTGTTCTACGGCACGCGCACCCTCGCGCAGGCCGTGCGCTCCGGCGGCGGGCTCCCCGAAGGCGTCGTGCGCGACGCCCCCGACCGCGGCCAGCGCGGCCTCAACCTCGACATCGCCCGCAAGCACTTCACCGCCGAATGGATCGAGGCCCGGATCCGCGAGCTGGCGGACCTCAAGCTCAACCAGCTCGGCCTGCACTTCTCCGACGACCAGGGCTTCCGCATCGAGAGCGAGTCGCACCCCGAGATCGTCTCGCCCCAGCACCTCACCAAGGCCGAGGTCCGCCGCATCGTCGCCCTCGCCGACTCCCTGCACATCACCGTCGTCCCCGAGATCGACTCACCGGGCCACCTCGGCGCCGTCATCAAGGCCCACCCCGGCCTCCAGCTCAAGGACGCCGCCGGCACCGCCGCCCGGGGCGCGGTCGACATCGCCGACCCCGAGGCCGCCCGCATCGTCGACGACCTGCTGCGCGAGTACGCGCCGCTGTTCCCCGGCGCCTCCTTCCACCTCGGCGCCGACGAGTACCGCGCCCTGATGGCCAAGGACCCCGAGGCCTCCTACCCGCGCCTGGCCCAGCTCGCCCGGCAGCGCTACGGCGACCGGGGCCGCGTCCAGGACCTCGCCACGGCCTGGCTCAACGACCGGGCGGGCGTGGTGCGCTCCCTCGGCAAGAAGCCCAAGGCGTGGAACGACGGCTTCTTCCGCGGCGGCGTCGTGAGCGCCGACAAGGACATCGAGGTCGAGTACTGGACGGGCAAGGAGATCGGCGCCCGCGACCCGCAGGAGTACCTGAACGAGGGACGCCGCGTCGTCAACCTCAACGACGAGTACCTCTATTACGTACTCGGCGAGCCCAACCAGTTCCGCTACCCCACCGGCGAGCGGATCTACCGGCAGTGGTCGCCCGCCGTCCTGCGCGGCACCACGGCCGCCCCGCGGGACCTCACCGGCCCCGACCGTGTCACCGGCGGCAGGCTCGCCGTCTGGTGCGACTTCCCCGACGCCCAGACCCCGCAGCAGGTGGCCGACGGCATCCGGCTGCCGCTCGCCGCCGTCGCCCAGCGGCTGTGGGACCCCCGCCCGCCCACCCTGCCCTGGAAGGAATTCTCGGCCCTCGCCGGGCGGGTGGCCCCTTGAGGGGCTTAGCGTTCGGGGTTGAACCATGCGGAGCACTCCCGTCGTCGGATATGCGGAAGGCAGCACTCAGGTAATACTCGGGGTCGCTCACGCATCTCTCCACGGAGGAGTGCGCGCAGGCGTACCCCCCGCATCTGTAACGAGGGCCCGATGAAGATCGAATTCCTGCTTCACAACGCGTACGGCATCGGCGGCACCATCCGCTCCACCGTCAACCTCGCCGCCGCCCTCGCGGACCGGCACGAGGTGCGGATCGTCAGCGTCAACCGCCCCGTGGACGAGCCCGAGCTCACCCTCGACCCCCGGGTGCGGCTGACCCCGCTGGTCGACCTCCGCGAGGGCGCCGAGACCGACGAGTACGCCACGCCGCTCAACCAGCGGCCGAGCGAGATCTTCCGCGACGAGCGCATCGACAACGGCCGCATGGCCGCCACGGCCCTCACCGACGAGCGCGTGGCCGCCCACCTCGCCGCCACCGACGCCGACGTCGTCATCGCCACCCGCCCCAAGCTCATCGGCTACCTCGCGAAGTACGGCTCCGAGCGCTACCTCCGCCTCGGCCAGGAGCACCTCACCCACGAGGCGCACGTCCCCGAGCTGCACGCCGTGATGGATCCCGCCATCGCCGCGCTCGACGCCTTCGCCACCGTCTCCGAAGCGGACGCCGGGCACTACCGGGAGGCCCTCCCCGACGCCCGCGCCCGCGTCCTCGCCATCCCCAACGCCGTCCCGGCCCCCGCCGCCGAGCCCTCCGACGGCACCTCGAACATGATCGTCTCCGCCGGCCGGCTCGTCGCCGTCAAGCGCTACGACCGCCTGATCGCCGCCTTCGCGAAGATCGCCGCCGAGCGCCCCGACTGGAACCTGCGGATCTACGGCCGCGGCCCCGCCAAGGCCAAGCTGCGCAAGCAGATCGAGGACCTGGGCCTCTACGAGCGCATCACCCTCATGGGAGCCCGCTCGCCCATCGAGACCGAGTGGTCCAAGGGCGCCGTCGCCGCCGTCGCCTCCGACGCCGAGTCCTTCGGCATGACCATCGTCGAGGCCATGCACGCCGGCCTCCCGGTCGTCGCCACCGACTGCCCCTACGGCCCGCGCGAGATCCTCACCGACGGCACCGACGGCGTGCTCGTCCCGCTGGACGACACGGACGCCGTCGACGCCTACGCCGCCGCACTCCTCAAGATCACCGGCGACCCGGCCCTGCGCGAGCGCCTCGGCAAGGCCGCCCGCGAGACCGCCCTGCGCTACGCACCGGCCCGGATCGCCGACCGCTACGAGGAGCTGTTCGAGGAACTGCGGCCCGGCTCCACGGCCGCCGCCCCCGAGAAGAAGAAGGGCCTGCTGCGCGGCCTCTTCGGCGGCGGACGCGCCAAGGCCGCCCCGGCGGTCGCCGCACCGGCCCCCGAGGCCGTCGCCCACCCCGAGGCCCGCTGCGCCGTCGCCGCCGACGGCACCCTGACCGTCAGGCTGCGCGCCGAGCAGCTCACCGCCGCCGACACCCACGCGCTGCTCCGTCAGCGGGGCGCCAAGGGCAAGGAGCGCGCCTCCGTCCAGGCCCCGCTCACCGGCGGCCGCGAGCCCGGCGCCTGGGTCGAGGCCCGCTTCGGGCCCGCGCCCCTGGCCGAGGGCCGCTGGGACACCTACGTCGAGCGCCCCGGCGACAAGACCCGCCGCCGGCTGACCGCCGCGCTCGTCGAGCAGAAGGCCCTGCTGAACCGCCCGCTCGCGGTGACGGCGGACGGCGTCGCGGCCCGCGTCCCGTACACCACCAGCGACGGCTTCCTCGCGGTGCGCGCCTGGCTGCGCCCCGAGCACGCCGAGGTCACCGAGGTGGGCGTCGGCGAGGACGGCGTCACCCTCACCCTCACCGCCCACGGCGCCGCCTTCGGCGAGGGCGCGGAGATCATCGCCCGGCTGCGCGGCGGCGACGGCTCGGTGGGCGACGTCCGCGCGCCCCTGACGGCCGGCTCCGGCCGGCTGCCGTACGAGCCGATGGCGCGGCGCGTGAAGCCGGAGGAGGAGCAGGACCTGTGGGACCTGTGGGTGCGCCCGGCGGCCGGGGCGGCGCTGGTCCGCGTGGGCCGGATCGCGGGCGACTTCGCCGACCGCAAGGGCATCGACACCTTCCCGGCGGCCGAGCGCGGGCAGGTGCGGCTGCGCCCGTACTTCACGGTGACCAACGACCTGACGATCACGGTCAAGGACGTGGAGCCGAAGGAGGAGGCGGGGGCGGCGGCGTGAGGCGCGCGGGGGGCCGGGTCGTGACGGGCGGGGGCTGACGGGCAGGTCGGACGGCCCGGTCTTGACGGGCAGGTCCCGGCGGGTCGGGGCGAGGGCGCGTTCCGGGGTGCGCGCCCGGTGGGCGCGCGCCGAAGGGGCCACCCGTTTTCCCGGTGACGCATCAGCCCGGCCGGGGGTCCGGGGGCTTGCCCCCGGTTCCGGGAAGGGGCGGGGCGGGGACAAAGCCCCGCGCAGCGGCCCCCCGCACGCACCCACCTGCCGCACCCGGGCGCGTTGGTCACGCGGTTGGTCACGGTGGCGGGCGCGGCTCGGCAAAAGCCCAGGTCAAAAGCTGTAGCCGGACGGAGGACGGCCGGGGCCGCCACCCCCCACAGGAGAGGCCCCGGCCGCCGTCCGGTGCGAACCCTGGTGAGGTCCGCATCTTCTACAGCGCCAAGGGCCGCGAATCCGTCACACTGTCATACCGCCGTGGTCGGGTCTCTTCTGGACGAGGCCGGGCACATGCCCGTAACGTGCGGGGTCCGCGCTCGTCGGAGCGCGTCTCTCTCTCGTCTGTTCTCGTCTGTCCCAGTGGCCGGGGAACCGGGAAACACCGGAAATGACGACCACAGCCCCAGGGGGTCCGAAGATGTGTCCGTGCGGTCAGCCGTCCCCGCGCCGGGTGGCGACGGCCGGTGTGCCGTCCCGCGCCGCCGGGTATCGGCCAGTGGAACCCGGCCCCATGGCCGGTGACACCCGGGCGCAGAATCCTTACGGCGTCGGGCCCGCGGGCTGCTGAGTCGCGGATTCTCGGAGTGGGGCAGGATGAGGGCGTGCAGGGGGACGACGCTGAGCTGACGGCCGCGGTGCGCGCGGCGCAGAGCGGGGACGAGACGGCATTCCGTACCGTCTACCGTGCTGTTCACCCCCGCCTGCTCGGCTACGTCCGCACGCTCGTCGGCGAGCCGGACGCGGAGGACGTGGCCTCCGAGGCGTGGCTCCAGATCGCGCGCGACCTGGAGCGGTTCACCGGCGACGCGGACCGGTTCCGCGGCTGGGCCGCGCGGATCGCCCGCAACCGCGCGCTCGACCACATACGGATGCGGGGCCGGCGCCCGGCCATCGGCGGCGACGAGAGCGAACTCGCGGCCCGGCCCGCCGACGCGGACACCGCGGGCGAGGCCCTGGAGTCCCTCGGCACCGACCGCACCCTCGCGCTCATAGCCCAGCTCCCTCAGGACCAGGCGGAGGCCGTCGTGCTGCGAGTCGTCGTCGGCCTCGACGCGAAGAGCGCGGCCGGGGTGCTCGGCAAGCGGCCGGGCGCGGTCCGCACCGCCGCCCATCGCGGCCTGCGGCGGCTGGCCGAGCTGGTGACGGCGGCCGACGCGCTCCCCGCGCAGCGGCGGCCCTCTTCGACGCCCCCGACGTCACACACCGGAGCGAACGCTTCTGCCGGTGTGACGCAATTGCGTGCGCGGACGCAGAAGGACATGTGATGGCGGACGACCACCGGTACGACTGGTTGGAAGACTGGCTGGACGACGACGCCGTGGAACGGCTCCTGAGCGCCCCGGCCGGCGCCGAGTGCACGGCGGAAGCGCCGGCTCCGCCGACCCCGGGGACCCGGCCTGCCCTGGAGAAGGAGCCGGCCCCGGAGCCCGGACCGGTCCTGGAGACGCCGCTCGCGCCGGCCCCGCCGGAGGCGGCGGCCCTGCTCGCGGCCCTGCGTTCCCTGACCCCGCCTCCCGCGGCCCCCGGCGGCCCGCTGCCCGGCGAGGAAGCGGCACTGGCGGCGTTCCGCGCTGCCCGCGCCGCCTCCGCGCCGGAGGCGGTGACGGAGGCCGCGCCCACGACCGGGACGGCCTCCCTCGGGGCCGCGCCGGCGACTTCGGCGGACAGACCTACGCGCGTCGATGCGGCCGGAACGGACACGTCCGTGACGTCCGGTCCCGGCGCCCCGGTCATCCCCATCGCCGCCGGCCGCCGCCGGCGGTTCGGCAGACGCTGGCGGCCCGTCGAGGTCGGCGTGGCGATGGCACTGGCCGGCTGCGCCCTCGGCGGCGTCGCCGTGGCCGCGGGTACGGGCGTCCTCCCGGCGCCGTTCAAGCGGTCGACCGCCGAACCGGCGGCGGGCGCGAGCGTGTCCGCCCTGGAGAACGGCGGCGCGGGCACCACGGAGCCCGGCGCCCCCGGAGCCACCCCGTCGCGCGGCAAGGACGACGGCCCGCGCGAGAGCGGCCGCCCGTCGGCCTCCGCCACGCCCGGCGCCGACGCGACCGCCGGCCACGGCGGCGGCAGGAACGCCGGGCCCGGCGCGTCCCCGTCCGAGACCCGGCGCCGCCACGACGGCGACACCCGCGAGGACCGCGACGGCGGCGGCCGGAACGACGACCGTGACGACCGTAAGGACGACGGCAAGGAAACCGACGCCGGTGACGGCGCCACCACCCTCGCCACCCGGCTGTGCCGCGACTACCTGACCGCTCAGCGGCGTCGTGACGCCGTCGACGAGAACGACATGCGCGCGCTGGAGCGCGCGGCGGGCGCGGGCGCGGCGGCGATCCGCAAGTACTGCGAGAAGCTGCTGGACGGGGCGGGTGCTCCGGGTGGAGTCCGGAATCTGCCGGCGAAGGGCGGTGCGACGGGGGCGGCTTCCGGGCTGGGTGGCGCGTTGCCGTTGCCGTCTGCGCAGAGTGGGGTGCGGTCGGAGGTGTTGCTGGTGCCGGTGGATTCGGCGGCGCGGGGTACGTAGGGGGTTGCCGCTGCGCGGGGCCTTTCCCCAGCCCCGCCCCTTCCCGAAACCGGGGGCAAGCCCCGGGCCCCCGTTCCGCGCTGACGCGCGGTGGCCTCAAACTCCCCCAGCTACCGCTGGGAGGTGCCCCCAGCCGGGCTGGATTTGCCTCCTGTCCGAGGTCGGCTTTCCCATGTGCCAGAGGCTGCTTCCCGTGGATCGGAGGTGGCTTTCCTGCCCGGTTCCGGGCGACAACTCAGCCCGTCTGGGGGCACCTCCCAGCGGTAGCTGGGGGAGCTTGAGGACCGGGGTCCGGGGCGGAGCCCCGGTTACGGGAAGGGGCGGGGCTGGGGGAAAGCCCGCCGCAGGCGCCCCGCACCGGCACCCGCACCCGCACCTTGCCCCCGCACCCCCCTGTGACATTTTCCCGCCCCCGGCGCTGTAAGAAGTGAGCCGACTGGTCATCGGCCGCGCAAGAGCCGGAGTTCCCCCCATACCGTCGGCTCCTGCGCATCGGCGCGGGCGGGGCTCTTCCCCCGGCCCTGCCCGCGCCCCCCACAACCGCGTCCCCTACAACCGCGCCGCACACACAGGCCGTGTCGGGACTCCCCCCGCCCCACCCCTCGGCGCATGCTGGTGGACACAGCCCCAGCGGAGCGGGAGGCGGTAGCCGATGGGCACCCAGGAGCCGAGGCCGGAGCGTGTGCGGGACGGGGGGAGCGGGCGCCCGCGTCCGCCGCGTCTGACCGAGTCCGGGTTCCCCGTCGAGCCGGTCTACGGCCCCGACGCCCTCGCCGCCCCCGGCTGGGACCCCGCCGAACGGCTGGGCGCCCCCGGCGCGTACCCCTTCACCCGCGGCGTCTACCCGACGATGTACACGGGCCGCCCCTGGACCATGCGCCAGTACGCGGGGTTCGGCACGGCCGCCGAGTCCAACGCCCGTTACCGGCAGCTCATCGCCCACGGCGGTACGGGCCTCTCCGTCGCCTTCGACCTGCCCACGCAGATGGGCCACGACTCGGACACCGCGCTCGCGGGCGGCGAGGTCGGCAAGGTGGGCGTCGCCGTCGACTCGGTCGAGGACATGCGGGTGCTCTTCGGCGGCATCCCGCTCGGCGAGGTCTCCACCTCGATGACCATCAACGCCCCGGCCGCGCTGCTCCTGCTGATGTACCAACTGGTCGGCGAGGAGCAGGGCGTACCGGCGGTGGCCCTCACCGGGACCGTCCAGAACGACGTCCTCAAGGAGTACATCGCCCGCGGCACGTACATCTTCCCGCCCAAGCCGTCGCTGCGGCTGGTCGCGGACACCTTCCGGTACTGCGCCGCCGAGCTCCCCCGGTGGAACACGATCTCGATCTCCGGCTACCACATGGCCGAGGCCGGGGCCTCGCCCGCGCAGGAGATCGCCTTCACCCTCGCCAACGGCATCGAGTACGTCCGTACGGCCGTCGCGGCCGGCATGGACGTCGACGGCCTCGCGCCGCGCCTGTCCTTCTTCTTCGTGGCCCGCACGACGATCCTGGAGGAGGTCGCGAAGTTCCGGGCGGCGCGGCGGATCTGGGCGCGGGTGATGCGCGACGAGTTCGGCGCGCGCGATCCCAAGTCGCTGATGCTGCGCTTCCACACCCAGACGGCGGGCGTCCAGCTCACCGCGCAGCAGCCCGAGGTCAACCTGGTGCGGGTGGCCGTCCAGGCCCTGGCGGCCGTCCTCGGCGGCACCCAGTCCCTGCACACCAACGCCTTCGACGAGGCCATCGCCCTGCCGACGGACAAGGCGGCCCGGCTGGCCCTGCGCACCCAGCAGGTGCTGGCCTACGAGACGGACGTGACGGCGACGGTCGACCCGTTCGCCGGTTCGTACGCCGTGGAGTCGCTGACGGACGCGGTCGAGCGGGCCGCGCTGGACCTCATGACGAGGATCGCGGACCGGGGCGGCGCGGTGGCCGCCATCGAGGACGGCTTCCAGAAGTCCGAGATCGAACGCAACGCCTACCGCATCGCCCAGGAGACGGACGCCGGCGAACGCGTGGTCGTCGGCGTCAACCGCTACCGGCTGGACGAGGAGGAGCCGTACGAGCCGCTGCGCGTCGACCCGGCGATCGAGGCCCAGCAGGTGGCCCGCCTGGAGCGGCTGCGCGCGGAGCGCGACGGGCGGGCGGTGGAGGCGGCGCTGACGGAGCTGCGGAAGGCGGCGGGCGGGACGGAGAACGTGCTGTACCCGATGAAGGACGCGCTGCGGGCACGGGCGACGGTGGGGGAGGTGTGCGGGGTGTTGCGGGAGGTGTGGGGCACGTACGAGCCGACGGAGCGGTTCTGAGGGCGGGCGTGTTCTCAGCCCGTCCGGCGCTTGAGGACACCGCGCGTCAGCGCGGAAAGGGGGTCCGGGGCGGAGCCCCCGGTTACGGGAAGGGGCGGGGTGGGGAAAAGCTCCGCCGGAACCCTGACCCGCACAGATCCCCGCATGCGAGACACTGGTGGGATGTCCTCCCCCCGCCGCACCTGCCCCGTCTGCTCCCGCGAGATCGCCGTCGTCGGTGGCCGCTACGCCCGCCACGACCCGCCGGGCCGCCGCCCCGCGTTCTCGTACGAGCTCGTGTCCTGTCCCGGTTCGCGCCGTTCGGCGCCGCTGCTGTCGACGGAGCCGAGGCTGTTCGACCCGGAGCAGCCGCCGATGGACGGCCAGCAGCAGCTCTTCTGAAGCTTTCCCGGAACAGGGGAGTTTTTCCCACCGACTCCGTGCGCCGCGCGCCCGCATACTGACGGCGCGGCTCGCTCCGGGCCGCCGGTTCATGGGGGAAAGGTGCAGGTCGGATGGGTGGGATCGCGGTCGTGGACGGTACGGGCGGCGGTGTGTTCGCGGAGGGGGTGCGCGGCCTGCGGCGGTCGTTGACGCTGTGGGGGCTGGGGATCGCGGCGACCGTCATGTCGTTCCTGGTCCTCGGGGTGGTGGTCTCGCTCCCCGGGCTGGGGCTGCTGGTGCTGCCGGCGGTCGTGGGCGGCGTCCGGCGGGTGGCCAACCGGCAGCGGGAGCTGGCGGGCGCGTGGTCGGGGGAGCCGGTCCCGGTCCCGTACACGCCGGAACCGGCCGACAAGGGGCTGCTGGCGCGCTGCCGGTGGATCGCCCAGGACACCCAGACCTGGCGGGACTGGCTGTGGGTGACGCTCGACCCGGTCGTGGGCGTGACGCTGGCGTTCCTGCCGATCGGCCTGATCCTGAGCGGGTTCTGGGGCATGGGCCTCGCCTTCTTCGGGGCGGAGCTGTCGGCGGAGTGGGACGGGCTCTGGTTCGACTTCATCCCGGTCGAGGGGCCGAGGACAGCGGTGCTCGCCGGCGTGCTGGGCGTACTCCACCTGCCGCTCGCCCTGTGGCTCGCCCCGCGCACGGTCCGCGCCCACGGCGCCTGGACCCGCTCGCTGCTCGCCCCGAGCGAGGTGGCGCGGATGGCCGACCGCATCGAGCACCTGTCCGTCACCCGCTCCGACGCCGTCGACACGCAGATGGCCGAGATCCGCCGTATCGAACGCGACCTCCACGACGGCGCGCAGGCCCGGCTGGTGGCGATGGGCATGACCCTGGACGCGGCCGAGCACCTCCTCGACTCGAACCCGGAGGCCGTGCGTTCGCTGCTGATCGAGGCCCGGAAGTCCTCCTCCAAGGCCCTGGAGGAACTCCGCGACCTCGTCCGGGGCATCCACCCACCGGTGCTCGCCGACCGCGGCCTCGCCGACGCGGTACGTGCCCTCGCCCTGGTCAGCCCGCTGACCGCCGAGGTCGTCGTCGACCTCCCGGGCCGGCCGGAGCCGCCGGTGGAGTCGGCCGTCTACTTCGCGGTGTCCGAGATCCTGGCCAACGCGGCCAAGCACTCCGGCGGCGACCGGGTCTGGGTGGACCTCCGTTACGATCGCGGCATGCTGCGGGTCGGCATCACGGACGACGGCCGCGGCGGCGCGGACATCGCGCGCGGCACGGGGTTGCGGGGCATCGAGCGGCGGCTCGCCACGTTCGACGGCGTCCTCGCCGTCAGCAGCCCCCTCAACGGCCCGACCCTGGTGACGATGGAGATCCCGTGCGTGTTGTCCTCGCCGAAGACCACTTCCTGCTGAGGGACGGCCTCGTACGCCTCCTCGGCGCCTTCGGCCACGACGTGGTGGCCGCGGTCGACAACGGCCCGGACCTGCTCGCCGCCCTCACCACCCACCGCCCGGACGTCGCCGTCGTCGACGTCCGCCTCCCCCCGACCTTCGCCGACGAGGGCCTCCGCGCGGCCCTCGCGGCCCGCTCGCGGCTCCCCGCCCTGCCGGTGCTCCTCCTCTCCCAGTACGTGGAGCCGCTCTACGCCCGCGAACTCCTCGCGGACGGCGCGGGCGCGGTCGGCTACGTCCTCAAGGACCGGGTCTCCAACGGCGCGGAGTTCATGACCACGATCCGGTGCGTCGCGGACGGCGGCACGGTCATGGACCCCGAGGTCGTCACGAAGTTGCTTTCCAGCAAGGACCGGGACCAGGGCGTGGGCAGCCTGACGCCGCGCGAGCGGGAGGTTCTGGCCGCCTTGGCCGAAGGCCGCTCCAACGCGGGGATCGCGGAGGCGCTGTTCATCACGGAGAAGGCGGTGGCCAAGCACATCGGGAACATCTTCCCGAAGCTGGGGCTGCACGCGTGCGACTCGGACAACCGGCGGGTGCTGGCGGTTCTGGCCTACCTGGAGCGGTGACTATTGCTCGTGTGTGTCACTGTCCCCTGTCGTGGACGCCGGCCTTGACGGTATGGATGAGGCCCGCGAGGCGGAGGGGTGTGAGGGCGAGAGAAACGGTGGGGGCGTCGCTCTCACGGAGGTGAACGGCAGCCGCGGTTCTGCTGAGTTCGACGCAGTTCTCGTCCTCGCAACCGCTGGAATAGGAGGACTTCTGCCAGACGATAGGTGAGAACATGGCTCGGCCTTTCACATCTCTTCAGCGATCCGGTGGATCAGGTCCAGTGACTCCCGGGGCCCCAAGGCCGATCGGGTGATCCTGGCCAACCGGTCTCGGTACCGCCTGAGCTGTGCATCCTCGTCGAGGATGATGCTTCCATGCGCAGTGTCGATCTGTACGGTGTCGAGTTGGGGTACTGCACCGCTGAGGTAGAGCATCGCGTTCCCCGCACCGGCGAAACCCTCGGCATCGAAGGGAATCACGCGCACGGTCACGTTGGTCTGCTCAGCCATCGTGAGCAAGTGCCGCAGCTGCGCGCGAGCGGTTTTCCGGCCGCCTACTTTGATCCGTAGGGCGGCTTCGTGGACGATGGCATCGAACTCGATCGGCACTTCCCGTTCGATCACCGTGCGGCGATCCATCCGGAAGGCGACCCGGATTTCGACCTCGGCCGACTTCCTCGTGGGGTCGGCGTAAGTGAACATTGTGCGAATGTGATCCTCGGTCTGCAAGAGGCCAGGAATGTGGACGATCTCAACCGACCTGTGGTGTGTCGCGTGATGTTCGGACTCGGCCAGGTCCAACGCCAGCTGGGGAAGTACGTTGCGATAGCTTTCCCACCAGCCTTTGACACGTTCACTCGCCATGGCGGCCAACGCGTCCACCCAGCGCGCGTCCGTGCAGCCGTAATGGTCGGCGAGTACGCGAACGCGTTCCGCGCTGATGCCCGATCGCCCCGACTCCATGTTCGGCAGGTTCGTGCGAGGTACGCCCAGCAGCTTGGCGGCCGCCTCCGTCGTCATCCCTGCGGCGACGCGCATCTTGCGCAGCTCCGAGCCGAGGCGCTTCTGGCGAGCGGTCGGCGTACTCCTCGGGGGCATGCGGCTTCTCCCGGCTCCCATTGGGCGTGGTGTCGGCGCCAGTCTGCCCGCGCGCGGAACGCCCGGTCCACCGAAAGGTGATCCTTTCGCGAATTGGTAGTACGTGTACTCCGCGATGCCCTAGCTTCGATAGCGCACCAGTCACGCACCGCGTGAGCCGGAAGCGCATCGGCGCGAGCATGCCCGCACCTCCTGCCCTGGGAGAGGCATGCGCCCGCCCAGGGAGACAAGCCACCGGCCGGCGCGCGCGTACCCCAACACCCCACACCCGTACGGGAGCTGCCGCATGCCCATGCACACCTCCATGCCCACCGCGACCGCGAACCCCATCACGCTCTGTCCACTGATCACGCAGGACGTCGTGCGTCACCCCGCCCCGGACGGGGTCCCCGCCCCGAAAGCCCGGGCCCGGCTCGCCTACAGCTTCACCGTCCCCGGAGACCCCCGCTCCGCGGCCGTCGCACGGCATACCGTCCGGTCCGCGCTCTACGGCCACGACCTGGCCGTATTCCTCGACCCCGCGCTCCAGGTGATCACCGAACTCGTCACCTGCGGCGCCCTGTTCGCCCCCGGACAGGACCTCTACTACTCCCTCCGCTGGCGCGAAGGCATCCTCCGCCTCGTCAACTGGGACCCCCACAGCAGCCACAGCGACCCCGTCCACGCCGCGCACTGCACCAGCAGCAGGAAGCGCCTCCTGCTCCTCCTCGCCTGCGTCGTGCGCGAATGCGGCGGAACCTGGGGCATCACCGACCCCACCCCCACCACCGAAGGCACCAAAGTCTGGGCCGACCTCCCCGAAACCGGAGCCAAGACCTACGGCAAGCGCCACTGCTGAGGCGGAACCCAGCCCGTCCGGCGCCTGAGGACATTCGGGAAGGGGCGGGGTGGGGAAAAGCCCCGCCCCCAACCCCCGCCGCCAACGAACGTCACCGCTCCGCGACAAGCAGCGTCTGCACCACCCGCCCGCAATCCCCCTCCGCGTCGTCCAGCCGCCCCACCGCCAGCCCCGACCCCGACGGACTCGCCGATGTCGCCGCGCTCAGGCAGAGCCATTCGCCCACCGGATCGCGGTGGAGGGCCAGCGTGACGTCCGTGTTGATGACGAGACGCCGTGCGTGGTCGAGTTCGAAGGCGACGGCCCAGTTGCTGTCGGCGAGGGTGAGGGCGCGGGTGAGGGGGGTGTCGGGCTCGCCCGCGACGAGGGGGACGCGCTGGCGGGCCCAGGCGACGCCCGGGCCCGGGGTGTCGAAGCCGCCGGAGACGAAGCGCCACTCCATCGCCGAGACGTAGCCGTCGAGATGGGCGCCGGTGATGCCGTGCGGTGGCTGCGGGCCCGGCAGGGGCGGCGGGGTCGGTTCCGGGCGGAGGGCGGGCGTGTCCTTCGGGCTCTCGGCCACCCGCCACGCCCGTGCGAGCATGACGGTCCGGCCGCCCGCGCTGACCTCGCCCTCGACGAGCTCCGTGCGCCGGCCCCCGCGGACCGTGCGCACGTCGACCCGGAGTTCGCCGACCGGCACCGGGTGCGGGATCTCCAGCGTCACGCGCGCGACCCGGAAGCCCTCCCGGGCCTCGTGCCGTTCCAGGGCGCGCCCGAGGAGCGCCGACGGCGGCCCGGCGTGCTGGGCGTCCGGGCTCCACGGGCCGGCCGTGGCGCTCGTACTCTCGTAACGACCGTCACCCACGCGCCGGTAGAAGGACTCGGGCAGACCCACCGCGCCAGACGTCATCAACGCTCCTCAGCAGTCCCAACGGCCCCTAGGGCCACCGTCATCACCCGCACCGTCTCAGGACCGGCGCCCCGCCGCCGCGGCGGGGTCCGGAAACCCCTCCCAGACCTCCGCCGACACCCCGCTCGCGAGCGGCATCAGCGTCCGGCCGCTCACCGTCCGGCCGGAGTGCCGGCCCGTTCCCGCCAGCGCGGCCACCTTCTCCGCCGAAGGCGCCAGCAGGGCGAACGAGACGGGCTCGGCCGGCCCGTCGTGGGCCACCAGCAGCAGGTTCCCCACGAGCACCGGCCCGGCGCCGCCGTCCGGGCGGCCCGGCAGCACACCCGTCTCGGCCTCCGCCTCCAGCGCCGTCTCGTAGAACCGCACGGCGTCCGCGAAGCGTTCCGCCGGCACCGCGCAGCGCGGGAGCAGCCGCACGCCCGTGGCCACCGGCTCCGGCACGGCCGTCCCCGGGCGCGGGTCGGGCCGCTCGCCCGGCCGCGGCCGGTGCTCGACGAGCTCCGCGAGCAGCCCGTCCGGGTAGCGCACCCGGGCCCGCGACCCCGGCAGGATCGTCTCGACGGGCTCCAGCACGCTCGTCCCCGTACGCTCCAGCAGGGCGAGCTGGCCCGCCAGCGACGGCACGATCAGCGAGTACGCCGTCCGCCGCTGTACCGGCGTGAACGGCCGCTCGCTGGCGATCAGCAGGAGGTTGCCCACCGCCGCCAGTTCGAGCCCGCCGAAGTCGGGGATCGGCATGCGCAGGTCGGCCGGGACGCCGAGGAGACGCTCGTAGAACACGATCCGGTCGTCCAGGTCGGCGAGGTCGATCAGGGACCTGGCCATCAGCCGCGGCCGGTCCAGGACCGACGAGTCGGGCCACGTCCGGAACCACCGGTCCGCGACCGTCGGCGGCGGTACGGCCGGGCCTCCCGGCAGGGTGCTCCCCGGTACGGCGCTGTCGGGCATGCTCGTCTCTCCTTCTCGTCGTGTCCGTGATTCCCGTCCGCCCGCCCGGCCCGGTCGGCGAAGTTCGCTCAACCCGCCCACCAGGCCTCCGCCCGCAGCCCCCACGCCGCGAACTCCTCCGTGACCGCGCCCCGCAGCGACCGCGCGTCGCCGAAGTGGTCCGGCATCCCCGTCACGGTCACGGTCAGCCGCTCCCCGGCGCGCACCAGGCACAGCGACGCGCGCAGCCCCGCCCGCTCCGGTACGACGCCGGGCACGTTCATCGTGCGCAGGGCCGTACGGTCCGCGCGCTGGCCCGCGAACCGGGCCACCCCCTCCGGCAGTTCGCCGAAGTTGGACGCGACCACGTCCGTGGCCTGCGAACCGGGCGCCTTGAGCCGCCCGGCGTACCGGCCCGGCAGCAGGTGCCACAGCGGTTCCGGTACGAGCGTCGTGCTGTGCTCGCCCGAACCCTCCAGCGCGGCCTTGGTCTCCAGCCGGGTCCGCCGCAGGTCCGTGTGCTGCGGCTCGCCCGCCGGGACCGCCAGCGGGACGACGACCAGGGCGTTGGCCCGCAGGTCGGCGGGGCCCCGCCGCAGGTTCACCGGGACCCCGACCCGCAGCGGGGCGCGGCCGGCCCGGGGCACCCGGGCGCGTACGAGGTTGGCGGCGATCTCGACGAACAGGCTGTTCGCCGTGCCACCGTGGGCCCTCGCCCGCTCCTCCCACGCCGCCGCGTCCAGGTCGAAGAACGCGGTCGTGAAGAAGCGCGGGTCCGAGCCGGGGCCCGCTGGCTTCGGTGCGGCGCGGAGGGCGGACACGAGGCGGGCCCGCTCCTCCCGGTCCGCGAGGGTCCGGGCCGCCCACCCCGCCAGCTCCCGTGCCGCCGCGCCCGGGGCCCGGCCCGCGTGACCGGCCGGTACGGGCCCCTCCTCGCCGAGGGCGGTGAAGATCCCGAGCCCGTCGGAGCGGAAGTGCGGCACGGTGAGCGAGACGAGCGAGCCCGCCCCGTACGGCGCCGCCGCGAGCCGCCACAGCGCCGAGGAGCCGGCCGGGAGCGGCGCGCGGACCTGCTCGTCGAGCCAGTCCGGCACCGTGTCGTCGGTCAGCGCCTCGGCGCGGTGCCGCGGCGGCTCCGTGTTGTGCGCGGGGACCCAGGTGCGGCGGCCGCCCGGGATCCGGGCCGGAGCGGGGCGGCGGCTGAGCCTGCCGCGGTCGAGCCGGTGCCA
This sequence comes from Streptomyces albireticuli, assembly GCF_002192455.1. Lineage (NCBI taxonomy): Bacteria > Bacillati > Actinomycetota > Actinomycetes > Kitasatosporales > Streptomycetaceae > Streptomyces > Streptomyces albireticuli. The sequence goes on along the minus strand of NZ_CP021744.1, from coordinate 3,086,209 downwards.
CTCCTCCCGCAGGGCCTCCGGGGACACCGGGGCCGGGAGCCGCCAGAGGACCTGCACGACGCGGGACGAGCCGAGGGCCCGCTCCGCGCCGAGGAGCATCTCGTCGGTGGGGTTGAGGCGGGCCGCGCCGGGCCGGGCACGGAACCGGCCGGGACGGGGCCGCCACACCCCGCCCGCGCCCGGCGTCACGCGAGCACCTCGCGGAGCAGCCCCGCCGCGTACCGCCCGGCCGCCGGGGCCTGCTTGAAGCCGCCGCCGTTCCAGCCGGTGGCCGTGACCAGCCCGTACGGGTCCGGCCAGGCCGTCACCGTGCCCATGTCGCCGGGCGCGAGGGCGTCGTAGGCGGTGACCCCGCCGACGAGGTCCGCGTCGGCCAGCCCGGGGTACCGGTGACGCGCCACGGCCCGTACGCGCTCCTCCTCGGCGGCGGGGACGCCCCGCGTCACCGCCGGGGGGACGTCGCGCGCCGGGGACGGCACCCCGGCCAGCACGGCCGTGCCGTCGTCCCACCGGCGCAGCCAGCCACCGGTCGTGGAGTCGAGCACGGCCGGCAGCGGGCCGGGGGCGCCCGCGCCGCCGGTCTCCCGGCCGCGCGGTGCGAACACGCAGAAGCTCACCGACCGGGTGCGCAGCGGCAGTTCCACGCCCGCGGTCCGCGCCAGCTCCGTGCTGTGGACCCCCGCGGCGAGCAGTACCGCGGGGGTGGTCACGAGGCCGGCGGTGGTGCGGACGCCCGTCACGCGCGAGCCCGCGGTGACGATCTCCAGCGCCCGTACCCCGCCGAGGAAGGTGACGGAGTCGGCGTCGCGCAGCATCGCCTCGGCCGTCTCCCGCGCGGGCAGCCAGCCGGCGCGGGGCTCGTACACGCCGGTGAAGCCCTCGGGGACCGCGAGGCCGGGGAACGCCCGGGAGATCTCCCCGGCGTCCAGGATCTCCGCCCCGTGGCCGGTGGCCCGGACCCGCTCGACGCCTTCCACCGCCCGCGCGGTGTCGTCCGCGCCGAACAGGGTGAGGCTGCCGTCCTCGCGCACGGCGGGCCAGCGGCCGTGGTCGCCGCGCCGCAGGTAGCGGTCCAGCCCCTCCGCCGCCCAGGAGTGGGCGGCGGAGGAGAGGTCGAGCGCCCGGACCAGCCCGCCGGACGCCCCGGTCACGCCGCCCGCCGGCCCGCGCTCGTCGATGACGACGACCGAGAGGCCGTGGGCGGAGAGGCGCTCGGCGGTGGCGAGGCCGATGATCCCGCCGCCGATGACGGCGACGTCGGCGGCCGTGACGCGGGCGGTCGTGACGCCGGCCGTGGCGGCCTCGGGTGTGACGCCGGCGTGACGACCGTCAGAGGCTGCGGCGCCGGTGCCCGCGTCACGACCGTCGGAGGGCGCACCACCGGCGGCGACGCCGCCGGTGGCACGGTCGGGCGTCGTCACCGGAGCGCCTCGTCCCGCAGCCGCTCCCCGGCGACGAGTCCGTCCGCCGGGAGCCCGCCGTCCCGCTCGGGGACGACGTCCGGTTCGAGCATGAGGGACTCGACGATGTCGGTGGACCGGGCGGAGAGCACCGCCAGGGCCCCCGCGTCCCCCATGCCGTGGCTCGCCTCGCACAGACCGTTGAGGTACAGGCGGAGCGGGCGCGGCCCGTAGGACTGCCGCACCGGCACCGAGTAGTCGCGCGCCACGGCCGGCAGCCCGTAGTCGTTCAGCGCGAGCCGGTCGGCCACGCCCTCCAGCAAGGGGTGGTAGTGCTCGTCGTCGGGCCCGAGGCCGAAGTCCCGGAAGCCCGTCGCCAGGATCACGACGTCGGCGTCGTAGGCGCTGAGCGTCCCGTGGTTGACGTCGCGCACCGTGAGCCGGTTGACGGCGCCGCCCGCGTGCGGGGTGACCTCGGCGACCTCGGAGAAGGTCAGCATGCGCAGCCGGTCCGAGCCCATCAGCTCGTACTCGTGCTGCACACTCGCCAGCCGGTCGATCACGTCCTGGTCGCACGCCGCGTAGTTGATCGAGCGCAGCTCCGCGCGGATCCGCTGCTTCGCCTCGCTCGGGAGCGGATAGAAGTAGTCGATGAACTCCGGGAGGAACACCCGCCTGCTGTACGGGCTGGTGTCCTTGAGCCGGAATCCGATGCCGCGCTGGACGGACACGACCTGCCCGACGTCCGGCCGGTTGAGGAGGTCGAGCACGATCTCGATCGCGCTCTGGCTGCCGCCGACGACCGCCACCTTGAGGTCGCGGCCGTTCAGGCGGCGCATGGAGCTGAGGTACCGGGTCGCGTGGAAGACGGAGGGCCCCAGGCTGCGCTGGAACACCGCCGGGATGCGCGGCGACCGCCCGGTGCCGATGACGACCTTCTCGCCCAGGTACTCCCGGCCGCTGCCGGTCTCCAGCCGGAACACCTCACCGGCGGGGGAGTCCACCACGGAGAGCCGCGTCGCCGACTCGCCGTAGTCCACCGACCCGCGGAACGCGTCGGCCACCCAGCGCAGATAGCCCGCGTACTCCCGGCGCAGCGGGAACTTGGCGTTCAGGTGGAGGTAGTCGGTCAGCCTGCCCTGCGAGGCCAGGTAGTTGACAAAGGTGTAGCGGCTGCCGGTGTCGCGCGGCATGGTGAGGTCGCGGAACGGATTGTTCTGGATGTCCGCGCCGGCGATCAGCTGTTCGTCCTGCCACTGGAAGTCGCCGGCCCGCTCGACGAACCGCGACCGGCCGGTCCAGCCGAGCTCCTCCAGGGTCACCGCGAGGGACAGGTTCGCCGGGCCGAACCCGACGCCCAGCACGGAGTAGATCTGTTGATCCGTCATTGCTCACGCACCTTCGGCATATCGCGTACGTAAAACGTCGGGCGGGGGCCGTCCGGCCGGCCTTTCGGCCGGCCTTCCGGCGGAAGGGTGCGCCCCGGTCATGCCGCCGTGGCGGTCTCGATGATCTTGTTGCTGTCGTCCACGTGGACGACGCGCGGCTTGTGGTTCTCGACCTCGTCCTCGGACAGCTGGCCGTAGGCGATGATGATGACCTTGTCGGCGGGCTGGACGAGGCGCGCGGCGGCGCCGTTGACGATGACCTCGTTGGCGCCGGGCGCGCCGAGGATCGTGTAGGTCTCGAACCGGGCGCCGTTGTTGACGTTGACGACGTGGACGAGCTCGTGGACGCCGATGTCGGCGGCGTCCAGCAGCTCGGGGGAGATCGTGATCGAGCCGACGTAGTTCAGGTTGCTGTCGGTGATCGAGGCGCGGTGGATCTTCGAACGCATGAAGGTGCGCAGCATGGCGGAAACCTTTTCTGTGAGGGTGTGTACGTACGTGAGGGAGAGGGTGAAGTCGAAGGGGAGCCCGTGGGCCCGGCGCCGTCCGCTCAGACGACGAGCGCGCCGAACGCCCCGGCCGGCGGGACCGCGGCGTCCCGCAGCAGCGGTGCGGCCGCGCCCGCGGGACCGGCGCCGAACGCCTCGGCCACCGCGGCGGACAGGTCCGGAGTGACCGGCCAGGCGAGCGTGCGGAGCGTCCAGAGGAACAGCAGGGCGCCGGACACGTCGCTCGCGTCGTCGGTCCGCACCTGCCCGGCCCGCAGCGCGAGCACCTCCAGGTGCAGCGCGAGCGCCTCGGCCGCCTTGCGGATGCTGAAGCCCTCCAGGTCGTACGCGGCCTCGAAGCGCCGCACGCTGGCCTCGATCGCGGTGGTCCACCACGGTGAGGGCGGTGCGTCGACGCTCCGGCCCGCGAGCCGCTCGCCGAGTGTCTCGACGATCGTGGCGAGGGGGGTGTCGAAGCGGTCCCGGAGGGTGTTGACGGCCACCTGCTCGCTGAACTCGGACTGCTGGAGCTCCGGGCTGGTCAGCGACAGGACGAACCGCGCCCGGTCCCGGCCGGCCTTCTCCAGGTACTCGCGCGCCCAGACCACGTCGCCCTTGCTGGTGGAGAACTTGCGGCCCTCCAGCAGGAAGTACTGGTTGGTGAGCGTGCGGGTGACCGGGAGCTCGACGGGCAGGCCGTGCCGGACCGCGAGCAGCTTCAGCGCGAGGTAGACGAACGCGTTGTAGAAGCCGTTGTCGATCCCGATGAACTGGACGAACTCGTCGCAGCCCGACCGCCCTTGCTCACGGACCTTCTGCGGCCAGTAGAGGTGGCCGACGTAGATCTCCGGCCAGGCGTTGACGGCCTGCGGCGGGGCGTCCGGACCGTCCCAGTCCACCTGGATGCCCCAGTCGCTGGGGTAGGTGATCGGGATGTACGGCAGCCGGCCTTCGAGGGTCCGGGCCACGACCTTCCGGAGGTCGGGCCGGAGCTCGACGTCGGAGGACCGGTACCAGTTGGTGAGCATCGACCGGTAGCGCTCCAGGTCGAGGACCCAGATGGAGACGGGACGGGTCGGCAGCGCCGTGGCGGAGTCGCTCGGCAGCAGCGCACCGGGCAGGTTGTACAGGCCGCAGGCCTCGCAGACGCCCGCCCGGGCGTGGGCGAGACAGGTCGGGCAGCGGCCCGTCACGAACGCCTCGGCCCGGTACTCCCCGGCCTCGGCGTCGTACGGGAGGTCGACCTCGCGCCGGTCGAACGCGCCGTGCTTCCACAGGTGGGTGAAGAAGTCCCGGACGAACTCCGTGTAGTCGGCGTCGGGCCGCTCGAAGAGGTCGACCTCGACGCCGGCCAGGTCCAGCGACGTCCGGACGCTGTCGAGGGCCTCCTGGATGAGGGCCTCGGGCGTCACGCCCAGCCGCTGCGCGGTGGTGACCACGTACGTCTGGTTGTCGTCGGTGCTGCACGCGTACACGACGTCGTTGCCCAGGATCTTCTGGGAACGGGCGCACACGTCGCTGGCCAGCACCGGCCCGGACAGGTGACCCAGGTGCAGGTCGCCGTTGGGGGTGGGCGGGGAGAAGCTGACGTTGACGCGGCGGGGGGCGGGGGTGGTGGTCGGCTCAGGCACGGGCCGGCTCTCCGGTCGTGGCCTGCGCGCCGCCGGTGGCCTGGTCGCCGCCGGTGGCGGGCTGGAGCCAGTAGACGCTGATGAAGGTCAGCGGCGCGTCGTCACTGGTGTTGGTGACGATGTGGGCGTTGCCGTGCGGGATGTAGATGACGTCGCCCTCGGTCACGGGGCGCAGCTCGTCACCGACCTGCACCGTGCCCGACCCGGCCGTGAAGATGAACGTCTCGTCCGTGGCGTGCGCGTGCTCCGTGCTCGACTCGTGCGGCCGGACGGTGCAGAAGGTGCTGTTCCAGGGCGGTACGACGACGCCGTCCCAGGGGTAGAGCTGGCGGACGTCGATGCCGTTCTTGCGTACGTGGCCGTCCTCGGCCGCGGTACGTACGTACATGGCGAATCCCTTTTCCTCGTGGCTCGTCGGCCGCGCCGCCGCGGGGCATGCGGGGGCGACTTCGGGGGCGGGTGACAGCGGAGGCCTTTCCGTCGGATTCCACCGCTGATGCGCATGGGGAAATTCGACGGGGCCACCGTGAGGTGATTCATCGGAATGATGGGGTGCGCGGACGCGGGCCCGTAATTCAGGGCAGGGCAGCGCCGGCTGTGGGACATCGGCCGTGACGACAGGACATCACGGGAAAGGTATTTCTCAGGCCCATGGAATGGTGGGACTGGAATGGTGGGACGAAAGAAAGGCAGCGCCGGGTGGTCGCCGTGTCTTTCCGCCATGCCCCACGCTCTGCCGAGAGGATCCGGCGGAGCCGGACCGGGGAGCGTTTCGTCGGGCGGTAAGAGAGGGAAGGGCGTTCCGGGAATCCGGTGCTCCGGGCCGGAAGGCCCATTTCACCGGCGCTGTTTCACGGTGTGCGGCGAGGACCGCGCCACCGGCCGCGTCGCGCGTGGCGATCCGTGGCGGGGCGTGCGTCGACGGTGCCGCCGACCGAGGTCACATCAGGTTGGGCCGCATGGTGAATACCCCCGTAGCTCGGGCGCCGGCGGGCGTCACCGGCTGAAGCCGGTTCGTCACCGCCGTGCCCGTCCGTGTGTGAATGTCTTCTCCAAGGACGTCACCAATCCTCCATGAAGGAGTGGGATAGGTCAACCCTGAATATTCAAGAGGGCAATCCTTGAATAGAGGCTGCTGTGACCTGCGGAAAGGCGTTGTGGAATGCCTTGTTCCGCGATTCGAATGCAGTGGGAAACTAGATGAGTGTGGGCCGCGCCACACACTCTCGCCATCGAAAGGTGGGCGGCGGGGGCGTCAAGGCCGCATAAATACCGGTCGGCCCGTCGGTTGGCCGTCGATCGAACGGTGGGGGTGAGGGTGGTGCTCCCGGCCCACGAATACCAATCGGTAACTCATGGGCTACTGATTGGTAGGTGCATGGATGTGGTGAGGGGGGAGGCGGCGAAACTCCTTACGGGGCAAAGGCATTCGCGGGGTCCCAGGGCTCGGGGGCGCCATGGGACCCCGCGGTGCGGGGGGCGAGGGGGCGGGTCCGGGGGCTGCCCGCCCTCCCGCCATGGACTCAGGCGGGCCCGTCGCCGGAGCGGACACCGCCGGCGGGGACGGGGGCGGTGCCGTCGGTGAGGACGGGGGCGGTGACGCCGGTGGGCGCGCCCGCGCCGGCCGCTGTCGCGGTCACGCCGAGGGGGCCCGTGGCATCCGCCGCGCCCTGGACACGTACGGCCCGCAGGCTCGTCCAGATCAGGGTGAGGGTGGCGAGACCCGCCGCGATGACCAGCAGCAGGCTCGCGGGGATCGCCTCCTGGAACGCGGCCAGCAGGAACGGCGCGGCGAACCCGATGTAGGAGAGCGCCTGGTAGACGGCCGTCAGCCCGGCCAGGTCCTTCGGGTGGGCCAGACGCTGCACCTCCAGCAGCCCGCACACCTGGCAGCACCCGTAACCCGCGCCGAGCACCAGCGTCCCGGCCACGACCAGCACCGGCTGCGACCACTGCGCGGCCGCCGCGGCGACGAGCAGACCGGCGACGACGATCGCCATCGACATCGCGATCAGACGGGGCTTGCGCGGGTCGTCCACCCGGCGGGCCAGCGGCTGCACGAGGATGCCCGCGAAACCGGTGAGCGCGGTGACGCAGGCGCTGAACACGAGGGCGCTGTCCCCGAGCTGGTCCTTGACCAGGCCCGGCAGATAGGCGAGGGCGACCGACGCGGAGCCGAACACCCAGGGCGCCAGGGGCATCACGACGCTGCGGAACCTGGGCTCGCGCACCGCGGACACCTTCAGCTGCCGCAGCAGGCTGTCCTGCCGCTTGGACACACAGGTCTCGGGCGTGCGCATGACCAGCGGGATGGAGACGAGCGTCAGGGCGAGGTGCGGCAGGTACGCCACCACCGTCGGCGACGGCGCCCACTGGGCGAGGGCACCGGCCACCAGGGGACCCATGGCGAAGCCCATGGTCATGGTGATCGTCGCCCGCCGGGGGCCGGGGTTCGCCTCGCGGGCGGACCCGGCGAGGGAGAGCTCCTTGATCCAGGCGGCGCCGGCGCTGAAGGCCGCGCCGCTGGCGATGCCGGAGACCACGCGGCCGGCGAAGAGCAGCCCCAGCGCGTCCCCGCCCGCGATCAGCAGCAGGCTGCCGAGCAGGGAGATGAACAGCGCCGGGAGGATCAGCCGGCGGCGGCCGTACCGGTCCGAGACCGGACCGCCGAGCAGCAGGCCCGGGACCAGCCCGATGGCGTACAGACCGAAGGTGGCCTGCACGGTCGCGGCCGAGAGGCCGAGTTCGGAGCGGTAGAGCAGCAGCAGCGGCGCGAACTGGTTGGCTCCCCAGCCCACCGCCGCCACGGCGACCCCGGCGCGCAGCCAGGCCCACTTGTCGATGGCCGGCGGCGGCCCGGCACTCCCCGCCGGGGTGTCGCGGTAAGTCAACGCGTGCTTGGTCATGCCCACATGCTGGCGACTTCCCGCCCCTCGCCACGAGCGTCCGGAACGACAAGATGCGTACAGTTACGGACATGGCTTCTGTAGCGTTAGCCGTCACCGACGGCATGCCCCTGCTGGAACTGGCGGCCGCCTGCGCGATATTCGGCACCGAGCGGCCCGATCTCGTCGACACCTGGTACGACTTCACCGTCTGCGCCCCGGCCGGCGCGCAGGTCGGGGGCTGGTTCCACGCGGACACCCCGCACGGCCTCGACGCGCTCGCGGCCGCGGACACCGTCATCGTCCCCGCCTGCCACGACGTCGAGGCGCCCCCGCCCGCCGACCTGGTCGACGCCGTGCGCGCCGCGCACGAGGGCGGCGCGCGGGTGGCCTCCATCTGCACCGGCGCCTTCACCCTGGCCGCCGCCGGCCTGCTCGACGGGCGGCGCGCCACCACGCACTGGCTGCACGCGGACCTGCTGGCCGCGCGCTATCCCGGCGTCGAGGTCGACCCCAGGGTGCTGTACATCGACGAGGGCTCCGTCCTCACCTCGGCGGGCCGGGCCGCCGGGATCGACCTGTGCCTGCACCTGGTCCGCACGGACCACGGCACGGCCGTCGCCAACGCGGTGGCCCGCCGGCTCGTCGTCGCGCCGCACCGCTCGGGCGGCCAGGCCCAGTTCATCGCCGCCCCCGTGCCGCCCGACAACGGGCCGGGCCTCGCCGAGGTGCTGGCCTGGGCCCTCGAACGGCTGGACCAGCCGCTGACCGTCACCGACCTGGCCCGCCGCGCCCACATGAGCTCGCGGAACCTCGGCCGGCACTTCACGGCGGTCACCGGCACGACGCCGTTGCAGTGGCTCCTGACACAGCGCCTGCACCGCGCGCAGGAGCTCCTCGAAAGCACCGACGACAGCGTCGACCACATCGCGGCCCGCGTCGGGATGGGCAGCGCGGCGACGCTGCGCCGCCACTTCAACCGCGCTTTCGGAGTGCCTCCGGACACGTACCGCCGCACGTTCCGCGCCGACCCGCGGCGGGAGGAGGTGGCGTACGCGGGGTGACGTCCGTCAGCGCGGCAGCTCGATCTGGTACCGCAGGAAGCCCTTGTTGACGGCCACCTTCTCGTACAGGCTCCGCGCCGTGGCGTTCGTCTCGTGCGTCATCCAGTACACCCGCGAACACCCGCGCTGCTTGGCCCAGTCGACCACGGCCGCGATCAGCGCCTCGCCGACACCCTTACGGCGCGCCTCCGGCCCGGTGAACAGGTCCTGGAGATAGCACACGTCCGGGCCGGAGGTGTTGGCGTGCACGAAGAAGTGCGTGATCCCCACGAGCTTCCCGTCCACCTTCGCCCCGAACGCGTGCATCCGCGTGTCGGCCTGGAACTCGCTCCACGACGTGTCGTACATCGCCTGCGGCTCGTCGCGCTCGTAGAAGTCGATGTACGCGCGGAACAGGGCCTCCCAGGCCTCTCTGTCGGCCGGCGTGAGCTTTCCGATCTCAACCATGCTGCACCTCCGAGGTACTTGCGGGTAGGGGCCGTCGTTACTGGTGGTCACGTACGACGCGGAAGATCACCATCTAACGGGCGGGGGTGGGGGCGGTAGGGGGTATGACGGGCATCACAGGGCGCCGCCCCTGGCGGGCAGACCGGACGGGGAGTCTGTTTTCGGGACGGTACCCCAAATGACGTGCGTAAACGCCCCTCTGGGAGGCTGAGGCCGTTCGGCTTCATCGACACGTAGGGGAGAGGTCGAGATGCGGTGGCATGCCCTGGGGCTCGTGGGCGCGCTGGTCGTGGGGGCGTCGCTCACCACGACCGGATGCGCGAACTACTTCGGCTGCGGAGTGGAGGGCAAACGCCCGGCGGGGCTCACTCGGGAGGATCTGATCGGCGCCTACGCGGCGGATCCGTTCGGGAGGGTCGAGCTCAAGGCGGACGGGACGTTCACCGCGAGCGACTGGCCGGAATTCAACTATCCGGACGATCCGAGGCGTGCGGGTGGGGGCGCGGGGACCTGGAGGCTGGAGCCGGCGGGAGACACCGCCATCGTGGGCGACGACGTCGAGTTGTCCTTCGAGGGCAAGGCATTCAACGGTGCCGGGTGGAAAGCGAAACCCGAGGCGTTTCGGCAGACGTACAGCGGCTTCGGCTTCGATGTCGCAGGCACCCGCGAGGGGCCGCGCATGTACCGCTACGCGGAGGACCCGGACATCTGCGAGCTGCACGTCTTGCGGCGGGCGAAGTCGGAATAGCACGGGGCGGGGCGGCATGACCGGAGTTCCTGGTGTGGACATGATTCCGGTGTCCTGGGTTCTGCGGCGGCCGCCAGGCGGCATCCCCAACTTCGGGCAGTCGGCGCACCCAGCATCGGACCCTTCTTGAGGGTGTATCCCGCGGCTGGGCCGGAAGCTGTACCGGCTGCCCGTCTCTCCTTCGGTCTCCTTTGCTCGACCAGCTGGGCTCGGTGGAGTCCGGCTTCTGGTGGCGTCTTCCTTGCGAGGAATTCAGAAACCCCGGTGGAGTACACAATTGGGGCTGAGATCTGCCTCGGTAAGGAACTCTTTCAGTGTGTCGGCCGGCTCGCAGCTGCCGATTGCGGTCAAGATGAACCCTGGGCTGGGCGCGTTTTCGACCTCCCGGACCAAGGCCGCGAGCGTTCCATTGTTCAAGGTGAAGGCGAAAGTGAGCCATGGTCCGAGATCGTCATGCGACAGATCGTGGGATCCCCACCTTGCTGCAGCCTGCTCCAGCGTGATGTCCAGTTGGGCCACGTACCTCTGAGGAGATCCGTGAAAGCGCTGTGCGTCAATTCGTCTCAAGTCTCGCTACCTTACCTCGGTGACATAGGCCGGGATGGCTCCGAATTCCTCACCATTATGCTGGAACCCTATGACGCCCGGCTCGCGCCCCAACTCCCAAGCTGCGTATCCTGGAGGGGTGTTCCTTTCAGGCTTCGGTGCGACGGATGTGTAGAATTCAAAGCTCCCTGATGGGGCGCCGTCGGGAAGCGGGCCCCGGTGGGCCTGAGGCATGGGATTTCCTCCCCAGCGTGATTCTCGTCCCCATAGCTGCCCGGAATCGATCACCTGCTGAGTTACTTCGCTAGTCTGAGTCGGGGACCCGAGCCTATGGAAAGGGCCGTAAAGTTCTGCCACCTCTCCGATGCCCGGCCTTGCGGGCTCCAACATCGGGGGCTGCCTATTGTATGCCGCCTCTGGTGCGCTGGCGGAATTATCTTGTCTGCCGAACATGTTTCGCAGACGGCCTATGAACCCGGTCTTGCAAGGCGCCAGGCCCAGCGGATCCGCCCACGTATGCGGATTGTGTACATACGTAGCCGGGTTCGGAGCCGGAGACAGTCCCAAAGGATCCGGGGACGCGTAGCGCCCCGTCTCCGGGTCGTAATGCCGGTGGAAGTTGTAGTGCAGGCCCGTTTCCGGGTCGAAGTACTGGCCCGGGAAGCGGAGCGGGGTGTAGGCCGGGCTGTCCGTGGGCCAGGTGGTCGTGCCCCAGAGTGTGGAGCGGCTGCGCCAGGCGATCTCGCCCTGTTCCGTGACGAGTTCGCTCGGTGCGCCCACCAGGTCCGTGACGATGGCGAAGAAGCGGCTGTCGATCTCCTTCTGGGGGGCGTCCGCCGCCGATATTCGTTCCGTCTGCGCGATCGGGCGCAGGCCGTCGTGGTCCCACGTCAGGGTCACCGGAGCCGGGCAGTCGGCCGTGGTCGTCGTCTGCTCGGCGAGCGTGGCGCTGTCCCAGGTGAAGGTCACCTCCTCGGCCACCGTGCCCGACTCGGTCAGGCGCTGTTTCGCGATGCGGCGGCCCAGCGGGTCGTAGCGGTACCGCCACCGCGTGCCGTCCGGCGTGGTCACCGACCTCAGCCGGTCCTCCGCGTCCCACTCGTACCGCCAGGTGTCCGGTTTGCGGGACAGCCGCGGCTTGCGGCGGACGACGATCCGGCCCAGCGCGTCGTGCTCGTAACGGACCTTGCCCGCCCGGGTGATGCGGGTACCGGTGTACGAGCGGGAGCCGAGCGACTCCTGGCTCGCGTGGGACGCGGGCCAGGCCGCTTCCGTCTGGTTGCCCGCCGCGTCGTAGGCGTACCGCTCGGACCAGCCCGCCCCGGTAACGGACGTCACCCGGCCCACGGGGTCCAGCGCGAAGGCGCGGGCGCCGGCGAGGTGGTCGTCGACCGAGGTGAGGTGCCCGTCCGGGCGGTACGTGTACGCGCGGGACTGCACGCGGTCCGCGTCGTCCTTCAGCAGGCGTTGCTCGGTGAGCCGCCCCGCCGGGTCCCAGGCGTGCGTCAGCGTCAGCGCCTCACCGAAGTGCCGCGCGACCTCCCGCCCCGCCGGGTCGTGTTCCATCGTGAACGTGTGGCCCGAGGCGGTCGCCGACGCGCGGCGGCCGGCCGCGTCGTACGTCCAGGCGCTGACCGCCCCCGTCGGCGTGACCCGGCGGGTGCGGCGCCCGAGCCTGTCGTAGGCGTGCGTCAGCGTGCGGCCGTCGCAGGTCTCCGACTTGACCCGGCCCAGGCGGTCCCGGCCGAAGACGAGCGTGGCGTCCGGCCCCACCGCCTCGACGAGCCGCCCGGCCGCGTCGTGCGCGTACGTCGTGACCGCACCGGCCGCGTCCTTCCGCACGACCCGGCCGAGCGCGTCGTGCTCGTAGGCGATCACCTGCTCCAGATCGTCCGTACGGGAGACCAACTGCCCCGCCGCGTCATGCGCGTACGCGAGGGTGCGGCCGTCGAAGTCGGTCTCAGCGGTGAGCCTGCCCGCGCCGTCGTACGTATAGCTCCACGTCAGCCCCTGCGGGTTCGTCACCCCCAGCAGCCTCAGCCGCGTGTCGTGCGCGAACTCGTACCGCGCCCCGTCCGGGCCGGTCCGCGCGGACAACCGGTCGAAGTGGGTGTACTCGGAGCGGGTGACGCCGCCCGTCGCGTCCGTGTGCGCGACGCAGTTGCCCTCGCCGTCGTACGTCCAGGTCTCCTCCGCGCCGTCCGCCGCCACCCGCCGGACGAGCTTGCCCTCGACCGACCACCACAGCCGGGTGGTCGCCCCGAGCGGATCGGTGATCGCGGTGACGCGGCCGAAGGCGTTCCGGCGGTAGGTCGTCACCCCGCCCAAAGGGTCGGTGATCTCCACCGGCAGCCCCGCACGGTCGCACCGCACGCGCGTCACGTCGCCGACGGCGTTCGTCACCGACGCCGGGTGCCCGTACGCGTCGTAGCCGAACAGAGTGACCGAGCCCGCCGGGTCGGTGACCGAGGTGCGGCGGCCGTCGGCGTCGAAGGTCTGGTGGTGGACGGAGCCGTCCGGAGCGGTCAAGGTCCCCGGCCGGCCGCCGGCGTCGTACGAGACCGAGGCCGTCCGGCCGTCGGGGCGGGTCACCGAGAGCGGCCGGCCGTCCTCGTCGTAGCGGAACTCCGTCGTCCGGCCGAGTGCGTCGGTCCGGGAGAGGACGCGGTTCCAGCGGTCCTGGCGGGTGAGGACGGTCGCGCCCGCCGGGTCGGTCTCGGCGACGACCTGAAGGGCGTCGTTGACGGTGTAGCGGCTCGTGGCGCCGAGGGAGTCCGTCAGAGTGGTGACGCGGAGGCCCGTCGCGGGGTCACGCTCCCCGTACTCCAGGGAGCACCGCATGTGGCCTTCGTCGCCCGACTCGAAGACGCAGCGGTCCTCGTCGTCGTACGCGTAGACGTAGCGGCTGTCGTTACGGTCCGTCCACGAGGTGATGCGGCCGCGTTCGTCATAGGTGAAGCGGAGGGGCAGACCGGAGGAGTTGACGACGTCCGTCAGGTCGCCGTCCGTGTATCCGTAGCGGATCAGCTCCGCGTCGGTGTCGCCCGGCCCGCCGCCCTCCAGGTGCAAGGCGGTGATCCGGCCGGCCTCGGTCGTGATGCGCACGCGGTAGCCCGCGTCGTGGGCGACGGCCGTCGGGGTGCCGTCCGGGTCGTACTCGAAGGTGATCCGGTGACCGTCGCGGTCGGACACCTGGTCCAGCAGGGCCGGCCCGGCGCCGTACGGGGTGAAGTGCCAGGTCCGCCCGGTGAGCGGATCGGTGACGGCGTACCCGCCGGCCCCGCTGCTCGTGAGCGGCCAGCGGGGGCCCTCGGACGGGAGGGTCGGGACGCCGGGTGCCGGGTGGGGGTAGGCCATCAGCATGCCGTCCGCGCGGACGAGGACCACGCCTTCGGCGTCGATCTCCAGCCGCTCGTCGGCGGTGCTCGCCCACGACGGGCCGAACCAGCGGCCCGCCCGGTAGCCGGACTCCGCCTGCCGCTGGAAGACCAGCGGCAGCGCGCCGGGCAGCGCGACGTCCGTCTGCGGGAGGAACATCCGCCCGGTGGCGAGGTTGACGGGGTCGGTCGGGCCGGTGCACTTCTGGCTGTTCCGCTGGCCGCCCGCCTTCGGGTCGCTCTCCACCTGCCGCCGCGCGGCGGCCCCGCTCTCGGCGGCCTCCGTGCCCGTCCTCCGGCCGCCGCTGCCGACGAGGCCCTCCGCTCCCTCCCGCGCCCCCGTGGCCAGCGCGCGCCGGCCGGCGCCCGCCCCCGCGCCCGCGCCGCCCGTGCCCAGCGCCGAGGCCAGGTCGAGGGAGAGCCGGCCGGTGGCCTCGCTCGGGTCCTTGCCCCAGCCGTCACCGAGCAGCACCTGCGGTGTGCGCTCCGGATGGTTCCCGAGAGCGGCGAGGCCGGCGATCGTGGTGTCCAGGTGGTCCAGATAGGCCGCGGGGTGGGTGAGGTTGTACGGGTCGATCGGATTGACGCCGCGGACGAACTTCACGACGCCGCCGGCGCCCTTGACGACGCCGCCCGCGAAGTGGTTGCCCTCGATGACGGACGCCGTCCGGAAGTCGGCGAAGTCCTGCGAGAGCCGGTCCGTGAAAGCGGCCTTCCTCGGCGCGTGCGCCAGGGCCCCCTCGACCGCTTCCCGCGCCTTCCCGGCGGCGGAGTCCCGCTGCGACCGGGCGCGGGCCAGGATCTCCCGGGCCTCCTTGACCTTCGCAGCTCCCGGGTCGCTGAACTCCCCGGGCCGGGCCGGGCGGGCGCCCGGGTCCTTGCCGGCCGCGAGCTTGGCGTTGTACGTGTCCGCCGCGTCGTTGTAGGCCTCCACCAGCGCCTTGTGCGCGTCGGAGGCCTTCTTCGTGGCCGCCTTGCCCTCCTTGTAGGCGGCCACCGCCTCCTTGGCCTGACCTTGCGCCCAGGTCACGGTGTCCGCGTAGGAATCCAGGGCCTTGTACGCCTTCTCGCACGCGTCGGCGGCGTGCAGCCACTGCGTGGGGTGCATCTCGAACTTCGCCCGAAACGTTTCCGCGCTCTGTCCGCGCCAGTGGCTCGCGTCCAGGGCCCTCATCCCCTTGCCGACGCGATCGAAGGCGGCGTGGAAGTCCTTCAGGTGCCCGGCGGAGGCCCGGATCTCCTTCGCGCTGCCGTGGACGAGCTCGTTCGCCTCCTCGGTCTGCCCGAGCTGCTGTTCCGCGATCTTCGCGCCGAGCGCGGAGCCGGTCCGGTCGCCCCAGTCCTCGACCGCGTCGGCGGCGCCGTGGAACCCGATGTGCTCCAGACCGCCGCCGACCTGGTCCGTGGCCCAGTCGACGCCCTCGCCGACCTTCTTCTTCCCCGCGTTCCAGAGGTGTTCGCCCTTGTCGCCGACCTTGTCCACGGCCTTCTTGAACGGGTCCCAGACGCTGCTCACCGGTCCTCACCCGCGCCCGGCCGCTCCTGCGGGGCGTTCACGGCACGCCGGGCCAGCCTCGGCAACGACGGGTCGTCCTCGTAGTCCTCGACGACGCCGCTCCAGGTCTTCCGGCCGTTGTTCCAGGCGTCCGAGAACGACTTCCCGCTGTAGTCGGCCTTCGCGAAGTTGCCGTTCGCGCGGATCTCGTCCCAGGACATCTTCTCGACGTCCGCGTCGGACATGTTCGGATTGGCGCCCCAGGCCGCCCCGAACACCTTCCAGGCGCCCTCCTGGTACTTGTCCTGCTCGTAGAACAGGCCCGCCGACAGGCCCACCCGCTTGGCGAACTCGTTCCCGTCCTGGACGAGGTCGCGCACGCCCCGTTCCCAGCGCTCGCAGAACTCCTTGAACTGCGCGGCGAGCCCCTCGTGGCCCAACTGGAAGCCCGACAGGGCGATGTCCTCGAAACCGCGCCCCACATTCGCCTCGCCGATCAGGCCGAGCTCCTTGAGCTCCGCGATCGCGTCCCCCAGGCCCTTGGTGATCAGCGCCAGCGCGGTGGGGCTCGCGTCCAGCGTGCCGTCGCCGGAGGGCCCCTGCCCGCTCACAGCGCCACCGCCACGTCGTCCGGCACGATCCCCGCGACGGGCGGGAACAGCATCGGCCGCTCGCCGCCCACGTCCAGGGCCACACCCGCCGGTTCACCGAGGCCCGGCACCACCACGTCCAGGAGCCGCGCGCCGAGCACGGTGCGGTACTCCCAGTCGCGCCGCTCGCCGTGCGCCACGGCGAAACGGGCCAGGGCGGGCTCGTCGGTGAAGGCGTGGATCCACCACACACCCTCGAAGCCGGCCGTCCACAGCCCGCCTCCGTCGTCCAGCGGCACCAGTACGGCGGTCCGCCGGAACTCCCCGATCATCGCGGCGGACCGCCCCTGACCCGCGCGGACGGCGGCCACTTCATCCCATAACGCCACTGCGTACGCCCCTCCCCTTTGGGGACAGCGTAGATAACTGACGACACGTCGACACCACGGGGTGTGGTGGTGCGTGCGGGATGCGTGAGGATCGAGGGGTGGTGGTCCGGGGTTACGCGGGCTCGGCCGCGCAGACCTTGTCCTGGTCGGGGCGGGTGCCCTCGGTGAGGAAGCCGGTCACCTCGCGGTCGCCGCAGGCGTTGCCGTTGCCCAGGTAGGAGCCGTGGCCGCCCGCGTCGACCGTGATGAGGCGGGTGCGGTCGCCCAGGGCCTCGCGCATCTTCAGGGCGCCGCGGTGGGGCGTGGACGGGTCGCGCAGGTTCTGGATCATCAGGATGTTCGACGGGCCCTCCGCGGTGATGCGGGTGGGCTTCTCCGGCGCGCCGCCCTTCCAGAAGGCGCACGGGAGGATGCCCACCGGCATGCCCGCCGTGAGCGGGTGGCGGATCCGGTCGGCGGCGACGTCACGGGCGTAGGAGCCCACCGAGCGCGGCCAGTTCACGTCGTTGCAGAGCGTGGCGACCAGGACCGCCGCCTGGTCCTGCGATATGGGGCCGGCCGGCAGCGGGTCGGGCACGGTCAGCGGGCCGGTCGTGTCCCTGGCCGCGACGATCAGCGCGGACACCCTGGCGAACGTGCCCTCCTCGCCCGTCCCCTCGCTGTAAAGGGCCTGCTGGAGCGCCTGGCGGAGGCGGTTGCCCGTGAGGGGGAAGTGGCCCGCGTCCTGGAACCCGCGGGGGTTCGCGTCCAGTTTCTCCGCCACCGCGAGGAACTCCCGCCGCACGTCCTCCACCCGCCCGGCCACCCGGTGCGCCGTGTCCCGCGCGGGGTCCGCCGCCCACCGCGCGAAGTCCGGGAAGCGGTCGTCCGCGCCGGACGACATGTTCGCCGACCAGCCCCTCTCCACCCGCGAAGGGTCCGGGTCGCCGGTGCTGTCCAGGACCCAGCGGTCCGTGTGCTGCGGGTACTTCTGGGCGTAGACGGCGGCCACGTACGTGCCGTACGAGACGCCCCACGCCGACAGCTTCTCCTCGCCGAGCGCCTGCCGGAGGCGGTCGATGTCGCGGACCTCGTTGGCGGTCGACATGCTGCGCAGGAGGGCGCCACCGTCACGTGCGCACGCTTGTGCGACGCGGCGGGCGCGGGCGACGTTCTCGGTGATGTCGCCACCCGGGCCCGGCCAGGGGCGCAGGTGGGTCAGCTCGCGGTCGTCGTCCGTGAGCCGGCAGTCCGCCTTGCTGCTGCCGCCCACGCCGCGCGGGTCGAGGCTCACGACGTCGTACGCCCCGCCGGTACGTTCGCGCAGCTCGGCGCCCTTCCTCGCGAGCCGGTCGCGGCCGGAACCGCCCGGTCCGCCCGGGATGAGGAGGAGGGTGCCGCGGCGGGCCTCGGGACGGTCGCTGCGCAGACGGGCCACCGCGATGTCGGCCTGGGGACCGCCGGGGGCCGCGTAGTCCAGCGGTACGGAGAGCGTGGCGCACTCGCGGACGGGGGAGCGGTCGGTGCCGGATCCGGCCGGAGCCGGCTCGCAGGGCTGCCAGTTGAGGCTCGCCGTTCCCGGTTCCGGTGTCTGCGGGCGCGCTTGCGCGGGAGCCGTCAGCGCCGCGGCGCAGGCCGTCGTGGAGAGGGCGAGCAGGAGGGCCTTGCGGTGGAAAGATCGCATGGGGCAAGGGTGTTGGGTGCGGCCTCCGTTGCCCATCCGGGCAGCCGTTCCCTTAAGGGTGGGGGTAGCCCCAGGGTGGCGGAGGGGAGGTGTGAGCCCTCCTGGTTTCGGTGTGCTGTGCCCCTCGGGAAGGGGTAGGGCGCCGTGGCGTTCTTCGTTCGTCCGTCCGCTCAGATCAGCCCGAGCTGCGTGATCAGCATCGCGATCACCACCACCAGCGTCCACCCCGCCACCTGCTCGACGAGCCTGTCCTTCTCGGACGGATCGGTGGGGCCGCCCGTGCGGGCGCGGACGGCGGCCGTGGTGTCGGTCATGGTGCGTGTCCTCGGTTCTTGATCAAGTGCGGTGATCGGGCGCGGTGATCGGATGCGGTGCTCAGGTGCGGCGGCCGGATGCGGTGCTCAGGTGGTGTGGTGCGTACCGTGTGGTCCTCGCGGCGCCTCCGGCCGCCCGGAACTCCACGTTCCACCGTGCGCGCGCCACCCCCGCCCGGTAAAGGGGGAGTGGCTCACGTCACGGCCGCACCCGTCGGCCTGTTCGGGCAACTCCCGTTCCCCTACCGTGGATTGTCGGCGGGGGAGGGGGATCAGGTGACGGGGTTCATAGCCGGAGGGCTCGGGGACCAGGCGAGGGCGCTGGCCGCCGGGGAGGTCTCCTCGCGGGAACTGGTCGCGCGGGCGCTCCGGCGGATCGAGGAGACGCAGCCCGGGCTCAACGCCTTCCGCCGGGTACGGGCCGAGGCGGCCGCCGAGGAGGCCGAGGCCGCCGACCTGCGGCTGGCGGCCGGGGAGCGGCTGCCGCTGCTGGGCGTGCCGGTGGCGGTGAAGGACGACATGGACGTGGCGGGCGAGCCCACCGCCTTCGGCTGTGCCGGGGACTTTCCGCCGAAGACGGCCGACAGCGAGGCCGTGCGGCGGTTACGGGCCGCGGGCGCGGTGATCGTCGGCAAGACGAACACCCCGGAGATCGGCCAGTTCCCCTTCACGGAGGGCCTCGCCTTCGGGGTGACCCGCAACCCGTGGAGTCCCGGGCACACGCCCGGCGGCTCCTCCGGCGGGGCCGCCGCGGCCGTTGCCGCGGGGGTGGTGGCCGCCGCGCTGGGCTCGGACGGCGCCGGCTCGCTCCGTATCCCCGCGGCCTGGACACACCTCGTGGGGATCAAGCCGCAGCGCGGCCGGGTCTCGACCTGGCCGGAGCCCGAGGCGTTCCAGGGCATCACCTGCCACGGCCCCCTGGCCCGTACGGTCGCCGACGCGGCCCTGCTGCTGCACGTGGTGAGCGGCTCGCACGCCGGTGACCTGCACCGTCCCGAGCCCGTCGACGTCCTCGCGGCGGTCGGCCGGGAGCCCGGACGGCTGCGTGTCGCCCTCTCGCTGCGGCCCGCCTTCGCCGCCGCGCGCCAGTGGCTGGACCCGGCCGCCCGGGCGGCGACGCTGCGCGTCGCGGAGCGGCTGGAGGCGCTGGGGCACGAGGTGATCGAGGAGGAGCCGCGCTACGGCCCGATCGGGCTCACGTTCGTACCCCGTTCGATGGCCGGCATCCGCGAATGGGCCGACCAGGCCCCGGACCCGTCGCTCCTCGACACCCGCACGAAGGTGAACGCCCGGCTCGGGCGGCTGCTGGGCGGGCGCGCGCTGCGGGCGGCGCGGGCGGCGGAGCCGCTGCTGCGGCACCGCATCGGGGAGATCTTCGACCGCTTCGACGTGGTCCTGACGCCCAGCACGGCCGTGCCGCCGCTGCGTACGGGCGCGATGGCGCACCTGTCCACGCGGGACACGGACAGCGCGATGATCGCGGCCTGCCCGTACTCCTGGCCGTGGAACATCCTGGGCTGGCCGGGGGTGAGCGTGCCGGCCGGCTTCACGGAGGAAGGGCTTCCGCTGGGGGCGCAGCTGTTGGGGCCGGGTGGTGGGGAGCCGTTGCTGATCTCGCTGGCGGGGCAGTTGGAGGGGGAGCTCCGGTGGTACGAGCGGTGGCCGGCGGGGTTCGGGGCCGCGGGGGTGGGGGCGGGGGGTGTGCGGGTGCCGTCCGGTTAGGCGGTGGGGCGGCGCCTGCGGCGGGCTTTTCCCCAGCCCCGCCCCTTCCCGAAACCGGGGGCGAGCCCCCGGGCCCCCGGCCGGGCTACGCGCGGTGGCCTCAAGCGCCGGCCGGGCTGATTCTTCGCCTCTGTCCGCGGCCGGCTTTCCGGCCCGGTTCCGGGCGACGAATCAGCCTGTCCGGGGGCACCTCCCAGCGGTAGCCGGCGGAGCCCCGGTATCGGGAAGGGGCGGGTAGGGGAAAAGGCCCCGCGCAGCGGCACCCCCGCACCCGCTACCGCGGCGCCCCGTACGACAGAAGCAGCAGCACCCCCACCGTCACCACCGGCGCGATCACGATGAGCGCGAGCCCCGCCGGGTTGCGGTGGTTGTAGACCCAACGGCTCCCGTACCGGCGGCGGGTGAAGAGCGGCCGTTCTTCCTCGTCCTCATGGCGCATGCGGCCAGGCTACGGATGCGCGTTCGACGAGGCGATGATTTTGTCGCTTATCTGATGTGTCGTGTCGCACCCGTGCCGCAGCCGGTACGGTCCGCTGACGATTCCGCGACATCGGCGAATCACTGGCGAATCACCGGCGAACCGTCGGCGGAACACCGGCGGAACACCGGCGGAACACCGGCGGAACACCGGCGGAACACCGGCCGGACGCCGCCCGGGACGGTGGTCCTCCGCCACCGACTACGGCGCCAGGATGTCCAGTTCCGCCATCGCCCCGGCCGTGATCTCGCGTGTCAGCGCCTCCGCCCGGGCCGCGTCCCGCTCGCGTACGGCCTCGGCGACGCGTACGTGCAGGGTGACCGCGGCCGGGTCCGGGTCGGTGAACATCACCTGGTGTTCGGTGCGGCCGGTCAGGACCTCGGCGACGACGTCGCCGAGGCGGGCGAACATCTCGTTGCCGGAGGCGCGCAGGATCACGCGGTGGAACGCGACGTCGTGCACCAGGTATCCGGCCAGTTGCTGGCCGCGCGAGGTGGCGACCATGCCGAGGGCGTGTTCCGTGAGCTCCGCGCACTGCTCGGGGGTGGCCAGGCGGGCGGCGAGGCCCGCCGCCACGGGTTCGACGGCCGAGCGCAGCACGGTCAGGGAGCGCAGCTGGCGCGGCCGGTCGGCGCCGGCCAGCCGCCAGCGGATCACCTGCGGGTCGTAGACGTTCCACTCCTCGGTGGGGAGCACGGTCACACCGACCCGGCGCCGGGAGGAGACCAGGCACATGGACTCCAGGACGCGGACGGCCTCACGGATGACGGTGCGCGAGACGGCGAACCGCTCCTCCAGCTCGTCCGTGCGCAGGACCGTGCCCGGACCGTACTCGCCTGCCGTGATCGCGGGCCCGAGGGACTCCAGCACGCGCGCGTGCAGCCCCTGCCCCTGGTTTTCCATGGGGTCAGCCTACGGTTTCCCCGCTCCGCCAATTAAGTATGACTTTTAGGTCACGGGGTCTTGAATACGTCGTATCAATGAGCTTGAGTGAGCCGCGTCGCCAATGGCGTCGAGGTCGACGAGGACAACGAGGTAGCGATGCAGGCCCCCCACGCCCCGAACACCCCCCACCCCCATGAGGCCGGCCCCCGCGTCGTCGCCGTCATGGGAGTCTCCGGCACGGGCAAGACCACCATCGGCCCGCTGGTGGCCCGGGCCCTCGGCGTCCCCTACGCCGAGGGCGACGACTTCCACCCGGCCGCCAACATCGCCAAGATGTCCTCGGGCACCCCGCTCGACGACGCCGACCGCGCCCCCTGGCTGGACGCCATCGGGGCCTGGGCGCACAGCCGCGCCGGGCTCGGCGGGGTCGTGAGCTGCTCCGCCCTCAAGCGCGCCTACCGCGACCGGCTCCGCGCCGCCGCCCCCGGCATCGTCTTCCTGCACCTCACCGGCGACCGCGCGCTGATCGCCGAGCGGATGGCGGCCCGCAAGGGCCACTTCATGACCGGCCGGCTCCTGGACTCGCAGTTCGCGACCCTGGAGCCGCTCGACGCGGACGAGGCGGGCGTCGCCGTGGACGTCACGCCCGGCCCCGAGGCCATCGCCGAACGGGCCACCGCCGCGCTGCGGCGCCTCTAGCAACCTCCCCCGACCCCCTTAGGAAGCCCCCGTGAGCACTCTCAGCGTCGAGATGCTGGCCGCGGCCCCCGCCGGACCGATCACCTCGGCGGGCCATGCCCAGCTGGGCATCGCGGTCCTCGTCGGCATCGCCGTCATCGTCCTCCTCATCACCCGCCTCAAGCTGCACGCCTTTCTGGCCCTGACCATCGGCTCGCTGGTGCTCGGCGCGGCTGCGGGCGCGCCCCTGGACAAGGGCATCGCCAGCTTCACGACCGGCCTCGGCTCGACCGTCGCGGGCGTCGGCGTCCTCATCGCGCTCGGCGCGATCCTCGGCAAGCTGCTCGCCGACTCCGGGGGCGCCGACCAGATCGTCGACACGATCCTCGCCAAGGCCGGTACGCGCTCCATGCCCTGGGCGATGGTGCTGATCGCGGGCGTCATCGGGCTCCCGCTCTTCTTCGAGGTCGGGATCGTGCTGCTGATCCCGGTGGTGCTGCTGGTCGCCAAGCGCGGCAACCACTCCCTGATGCGCATCGGCATCCCCGCCCTCGCCGGTCTCTCCGTGATGCACGGCCTGGTGCCGCCGCACCCCGGTCCGCTGGCCGCCATCGACGCGATCGGCGCCAACCTCGGGGTGACCCTCGCGCTCGGCGTCCTCGTCGCCGTGCCGACCGCCGTCATCGCCGGGCCGCTGTTCTCCCGCCTCGCCGCGCGCTGGGTCGACATCGCCCCGCCCGAGAAGCTGATCCCCCAGCGGCCCTCCGAGGAACTGGAGCGCCGCCCGAGCTTCGCGGTCACCGTCGGCACCGTGATGCTGCCGGTCGTGCTGATGCTGGCCAAGGCGCTCGTCGACGTCGTCGTGGACGACCCCAAGGACCATGTCCAGCGGGTGACCGACGTGATCGGCTCGCCCCTGATAGCGCTGCTCTCCGCCGTCCTCGTCGGGCTGTTCACCCTCGGCCGGGCCGCCGGCTTCGGCCGTGACCGGCTCGCCACGACCGTGGAGAAGTCGCTGGTGCCGATCGCCGGCATCCTGCTGATCGTCGGCGCGGGCGGTGGCTTCAAGCAGACCCTCGTCGACGTCGGCGTCGGCCGGATGATCATGGACATCTCCGAGGACTGGTCGGTCTCCGCCCTGCTGCTGGCCTGGCTGATCGCCGTCGGCATCCGGCTCGCGACCGGCTCCGCGACCGTCGCCACGATCTCGGCGGCCGGTCTCGTGGCCCCGCTCGCGGCCGACATGAGCACGACGCACGCGGCGCTGCTGGTGCTGGCTGTGGGTGCGGGGTCGCTGTTCTTCAGCCACGTGAACGATGCGGGGTTCTGGATGGTGAAGGAGTACTTCGGGATGAGCGTGGGGCAGACGATCAAGACGTGGTCTCTGATGGAGACGGTGATCTCTGTG
Source organism: Streptomyces albireticuli (assembly GCF_002192455.1). NCBI lineage: Bacteria > Bacillati > Actinomycetota > Actinomycetes > Kitasatosporales > Streptomycetaceae > Streptomyces > Streptomyces albireticuli. The sequence continues at coordinate 3,062,613 of NZ_CP021744.1, read as the reverse complement.
GTGTCGCTGGGGTTTGTGATGCTGTTGTCGCTGGTGCTTTAGCGCTGGCGCGGGGTGGGGGGTTGGGGCGGGTGCGGGGTGCGGGGTGCGGGCGGGGTGCGGGCGGGGTGCCGCTGCGCGGGGCTTTTCCCCACCCCGCCCCTTCCCGAACCGGGGCTCCGCCCCGGGCCCCGGTCCTCAATCGCCGGACGGGCTGAGTTGTCGCCCGGAACCGGGCCGGCAAGCAAGCCACGGACAGCGGCGAAATCCAGCCCGGCTGGGGGCACCTCCCAGCGGTAGCTGGGGGAGTTTGAGGCCACCGCGCGGTAGCGCGGAAAGGGGGCCCGGGGGTGAAGCCCCCGGTTCGGGAAGGGGCGGGTAGGGGGCAGGGTCCCGCGCAGCGGCCCCCCGCCCGTGACCGGCCCCCTCAGCCCGGCGGTCGCCACCCCGCACCACCCCCTCAGCCCGCCGTCACCACCCCCACCGCCCCCACATACGCCGCGATATCCCCCACCTCATCCGTCGCCAGCCCCACATACCCGTCCGGGCGGATCAGGAACAGCCCCGAGCCGTACGCCGCCTTCGCGTGACCGCCGGCGTCGTGCAGGTCCGCGCCCGGGCCGCCCACGCGGTATGTGTGGAGCCACGGCGCGTCCGGGACCGGCCGCGGGGCGGGCTCGCCCGTGAGGTCCAGCAGGGTGAAGTGCGGTCCACGGAAGGCGTCGAAGAGGCGGACCTCGGCGCCGGAGGCGTCCACGCACGGTGCGTCGGGCGCGCGGTCGCCCGCCCGGAGGGCTCCCTCCGGGACGTCCCGGCGCGCCTCGCGGGTGAGCGGGCTCTCCCGGTAGTTCAGGCCCAGTTGGAGGGTCTCCGGGCCGCGGCGGTGCAGGCCGTCCTCCGAGTGCGCCCGGTCGGCGGCGTGCACGCTCGTGCTCAGCCCCAGCACATCGGCGGCCACCCGCACCCGCTCCGTGTCATAGCTGTCCAGCAGGGTGTCGGGCGCGCCGTGCCGCAGCACCGCCCCCAGCTTCCAGCCCAGGTTGTACGCGTCCTGGACGCTGGTGTTCAGCCCCTGGCCGCCCGCCGGGGAGTGGATGTGCGCCGCGTCCCCGGCGAGGAACACCCGGCCCGTGCGGAACCGCTCGGCCATCGCCGCCCGCGCCCGGTACACCGAGGCCCACGTGACCTCGCCCACCCGCAGCCCCGGCAGCCCCGTGCGCCGCTCCAGGAGGGCGAGCAGCGCCTCGGGCGTGGCGTCGCGGGAGACCTCCGGCTCGTACGTCACGTCCTCGAACCCCGCGATGACCTGGAACGTCTCCGCGCCCTCCAGCGGCCGCAGGGCCAGGAGCCCGCCCTCCGCCTTCGGCCACATGTGCCAGTGCCCGCGGTCGACACCCTCCAGCATCACGTCCGCGATCAGCACCGGGCGCGGATCGACGGGCTCGCCGGTGAAGGGGACGCCGAGCGCCTTGCGCACCGTGCTGCGCCCGCCGTCCGCCGCGACGAGATACTCCGCCCGCACGGTCTCCTCCGAGCCGTCCGCGTGCCGCAGCGTCGCCGTGACCCCGTCCGCGTCCTGGTCGAACCCGGTCATCCCGGTGCTGAAGTCCACCGTGCCGCCCAGCTCTTCCAGCCGTCCGTACAGCACCTCCACCGTGCGCCACTGCGGCAGCATCAGCAGCTCGGGATACGGAGTCGTCGGCCCGGCCTCCGCCCGGTGGACGAGATCCCGCTCGCGGACGCGCCGCGGCCCCTCCCAGACCTGGATCAGCGGGCACGGCCCGCCCACCGCCCGGAGCGCGGCCACCGCCCCGAGGTCGTCCAGCACCTCCAGGGTGCGGGGCTGGATGCCCGTGCCGCGCGAGCCGGGGAAGCCGCGCTCGGAGCGCTCCACGATCCGGTGGCGGACACCGCGCCGGGCGAGGTCGATGGCGAGGACGAGACCGGTGGGGCCGGCGCCGGCGATGAGCACCTCGACGTCCACCGCGGCGCGGGCGGCAGAAGGAACGGCGGAAGGAACGGCGGAAGGAACAGCAGCGGGAACGGCAGCAGGAACGACAATGCCCACGAGCCACACTCCTTAACGTTGTTAAGTTCGCTCTGCCCCCAGCGTGAACTGAACACCGTTAAGCTGTCAAGGTGGCAACTCGAATCGACCGCGCCCTGGTCGCGGACACCGCCCTGCGCCTGCTGAACGAAGTGGGCCTCGAAGGCCTGACCCTGCGCCGGATCGCCAAGGAGCTGGACGTCCAGGCCCCGGCGCTCTACTGGCACTTCAAGAACAAGCAGGAGCTGCTCGACGAGGTGGCGACGGAGATGTTCCGCCGCATGGCCGTCCCCATCTCACAGGCCGGCGGCACCACCTGGCAGGAGCGCATGGCGGCCGCCACCCGCGAACTGCGCCGCTCCCTGCTCGCCTACCGCGACGGCGCGAAGGTCTTCAGCGGCAGCCGCTTCACCGACGCCAGCTACGCCACCCCGCTGGAGGAGCTGCTCCGCTTCTGCGTCGACTCCGGCTTCACGCCCCGCGCCGCCGCCCGCGCCTGGTTCACCGTGAACACGTACACCGTCGGCTACGTCATAGAGGAGCAGTCCGTCTACCCCGTGCCCGACGGTGGTCGCGACCCGGCCTACGAGCCGGACGGCCGCGCCCGCAGGCTGGCGGGCCACCCGCTCGCCACCGAGGCCGGCCGGGAGTTCTTCGAGGACCTCGACGCCGGCTACGAGGACGGGCTGCGCGCCGTCATCGCCGGTCTTGAAGTGACGCTGCTGCCCGGGTCAGGGCACCACTCGCCCCCGGAGCGCCACTCGTCCTCAGGGCACCACTCGCCCCCCGAGCACCACCCCGCCCCGGAAAACGGCTCCCCGGAAAACGGCTCCCCGGAAAACGGCTCGGCCCCGGAGCGACACCCTGCTCCGGGGCTCGACAAGGGCTGACCCACTCCGGGGGCACGGCAACTATCCGCCCGTCCGCCTGTCTTCCACCCCACCCCGCACCCTCGTCAACGACCGCCTCAGCAGCGGCGTCAGCCGCCGCTCCACCTGCCGGTGCAGCAGCCACGCCAGCCCCAGCATCAACGCGATCGTCAGCGGGAACGTCGCGGCCGAGGGGATCCCCAACCCCCGGTGCAGCCCGCCGATCACCACCCACCCCAGGTGCTCGTGCACCAGGTAGAAGGGGTACGTCAGCGCGCCCGCGACCGTCAGCCAGCGCCAGTTCGCCCAGCGCAGCTTCCCCGTGGCGATCAGCGCCACCGCCGCGTAGCCGACGGCGATCACGGCGACGATCACGTACTGCGAGCGGTACGAGAAGTACTGCGCGCCCGGCGGGTGCCACAGCCCGGCCACCGCGTAGTGCTGCCCCACCAGGAAGCTCACCCCCACGATGCCCCAGGACAGTGCCTCGTGGCCGAAGCGGTGGATCAGATAGAGGCCGATGCCGCCGATGAAGTACGAGGAGTACTCCGGCATCACCACCACCCGCAGGAACTCCACGTGCGAGGCGGTCGTGACCACTGTGGCCAGGGTCCACACCGCGCAGAAGAGCACCACCCGGCGGCGGGTCGCGCCCGGCAGCACGACGAACAGCGCGAAGAGCGCGTAGAAGCGCAGCTCCGCCCAGAGGGTCCAGCACACGCCCAGCACCCGCTGGGCCCCGACCGGCTGCTGAAGCATCGTCATGTTCACCAGGGTGTCGCTGAAGGACACCGTCCGGTACGTCACCCAGGGCAGCGCGAAGGCCAGTGTGACGAGCGCGATCGCCGCCCAGTAGGCGGGGTAGAGGCGGGCCACGCGGGAGGCGAAGAAGGAGCGCAGCGGACGCCCCCAGCCGCTCATGCAGATCACGAAGCCGCTGATGACGAAGAAGATCTCGACGCCGAGGCAGCCGTAGGCGAAGGCCCCGGACAGCGTGGGGAATTCACGCCGTGGCGAGGCGCCCCAGGCCTGGCCGATCTCGCCGCCCCGGCCGCCGTAGTGGTAGAGCGCCACCATCAGGGCGGCGATCAGCCGCAGCCCGTCCAGCGCGCGCAGCCGCCCACCGGAGCCCTTCCCCTCCGCCTGACGGCCGCTGCCGCTCTCCCGAGGAGCCTCGGACGGTACGGGCGGTGGTACGGGCGTGAGGGAGGAGGCCGACGGGGCGGGGCCGGACACGGGAGGCGCGGTCATGCGGTCACCTTCGGTTTCGCCGGAGCCGTCGGCTTCACCGTCTGCCCCTGCTTCCCCGCCCTTCCGGCCCGCCCCGCCAGCCGCCGCCGCACCGCGCGGGCCCGGCGGGCCACCTTCCGGACGGCCGGGTTGCGGGGGAGGAAGGCGAGGGGCGAGGGAAGCGCCCCGGGGAGCGCGAGGGCGGTGAGGCGCCGGCGCTTGAAGTAGCGGCGGGTGCGGTCGTCGAGGTGTGCGGCCAGATAGCGTTCGGCGGCCGGGCGCAGGGACGGCAGGACCTGCGGCTGCATGGCGAAACCGACGGCGGCGAGCAGACCGGCGAGCTCCTCGCCGGCCGGAACGCGGGCCTCCGTCACCGTACTCACGGCCGGGCCGTCAGCCCCGGGACCGTCCACGCCCTCCGCGCCGACGTCCGTCCCGCCGTCCTCCAGCTCCGGCAGCAGCGCGTCCACCAGCGTCACCGGCACCCGGTTGCTGTTCTGGTACGGGCTGAGCCGCTCCAGCAGCAGGTCCGTCCCGGTCCGGGCGACCCGCAGCCCGTAGAAGGCGCGGGCCGTGAGCAGCGCCGTCGAGAAGCAGCCGACGACCAGCGCCGGCCGGATCCGCTGATAGACCACTTCGGCCAGCATCGGCGTGTCCAGCACCGTCAGGTCCGCGCCGAGCCGGCCGGCCTCCTCCTCCAGCGCCCGCGACCAGCGGGCCGGTGCCGCCGGGTGCGGCTTGAAGACCAGCGCGCGGTGGCCGCGCGCGACCGCCCCGCGCAGCATCCGCACGTGCAGCCGCTCCTCCTCCTCGGGCGTGAGGATGTCGAGCGCCGACAGATACTGCCCGAGCAGCAGCGCGGCCCCCTCGGGCGCGGTCACCGGAGGCGTGGCGTCCGCGAGTTCGGCCAGCACCTTCGTGAACGCCTCGGTCGGTACGAGCTCCGCCGGCACCCCGAACTCGCCGAGCAGCAGCGGCCGCAGCCCCGGCACCAGGTCCAGGTGGAGCAGCCGCCGCACCCGGGTGCCGACCAGCGGGTCGAGCTTGTTGCGCGTCGGGCCGTAGCTCATCAGCCCGTCGGCGTAGACCTCCAGGGGCGCGTCCGGGAAGCACAGGGCGACCGCGTGCGCGGGGCTGACCTGGAGGGACTCCACGATCAGCTCGACCGGCCCGGCGCCCAGCCCCCAGAGCAGCCGCAGGTGCCGCTCCCACAGGGGCGCGTCGTCCGGGCGGGGCGACCAGCCGCTCGGGTGGAAGGGGCTGATCGTCCCGTTCCACGAGAGGACCTCGTCGAAGCGGGCGCGCAGCGGCGCGAAGCCGGGCGCCTCGTCGAGGGCGGGCGTGGTCTCCGGGACGGCGGCGGTGTTGGCGACGAGCAGCAGCCGGCGGTCGGCGGGGGAGAAGCACCCGGTGTCCAGGGCGGCGGCGAGCGTCGCGGCGCCGTAGAGCGTCGACGCGAGGAAGATCTGGGTGCGGGGGCTGTCCCCGACCGTACGGGCGCTGTCCCCGGTCGTGCGAGGGCTTTCCCCAGCCGTACAGGTGCTGTCCCCAGCCGTACGGGTGCTGTCCCCAGCCGTGCGGCGGTCGTCCCCGGCCCTACGGGCGCCGCCCCCCGCCATACGCGCGCTGTCCCCGCTCATCGGCCGGCCCCGCTCCCGCGCCCGGCGCCCGGGCGCGCCCCGCTCCCCTGCCCGGAGGCGTTCGAATACCCCGTGTTCCCGTGCCTGAAAGCCGGCCTGCGGCGGAGTCTGCGCAGCCGGGCCGCGCGGTCGTGATCCATGGAATTCAACGCGTCCTCAAGCGGTTCCGGTGGCATCCGCCGCAGCGCGGACGCACTCATCGAACGCAGTGTGCGCGCCACCGCGGGTTCGAATCTTTCGACGGAAGAGAGATGGTGGGAAATGATCGCGCAATATGTGCGGACGGCCTTCGGGAGAAGGGCGTCCGCGTCCTTGTCCCGCGCGGTCTCCTCGACGACCTGATCGAACGCGCGAATGAAATCGAGTTGGCGTACGTCGCCGATCTGCGTGAGCGAAGTGGCCACTCCCCGCCGGTAGAAGACACCGAGCGGCCCGGCCACCGCGAACGTCCGCGCCTCGCGGTGCAGCCGCCAGATCCACGGCCGGTCCTCGGCGGTGCGCAGGCCGTCCGTGAAGTGCAGCAGCCCCTCCTCCAGCAGCCGCCGGTGGTAGATCCCGGCCCACGCGTAGGGGTAGTCGACGGACGAGGACCGCTCGACGGGGAGGATCGCGCTCCGCGGGTCGAGCACCACCCCGCGGCGGCCCTCCGGCACCCGGTGCACGGTCCGGACGCGGCCCGTGCACTGCACATGGTCGGTGCGGACGAAGTCGACCGCCAATTCCTCGATCACCCCGAGCAGCCGCTCGTAGTGGCCGGGCGCCAGCCAGTCGTCGCCGTCGAGGAAGGTGACGTACTCGCCGCGCGCCGCGTCCAGCCCGGTGTTGCGGGCCGTGGCGAGACCGCCGTTCGCGGCGTGGCGGAGGACCACGGCGCCCGGCAGTTCGCGCCCGGCGCGTTCCAGCAGCGCCGGAGTGCCGTCGGTCGAACAGTCGTCGACGAGAATGAATTCGAAATCATCACGCGCGTTCGCACGCAGACTTCTCAGTGTGTCGGGCGCGAAAGTCTGCACATTGAAGAACGGCACGATGACGGAGAGCTTGACCACTCCCGTGACCTTAGGCGGCCCGCCGGCATTCCCCCTGACCGAGGGTGGAAGGGGAGGTGAACGAAGCGCGGCGGAACAATGAACCAGCCGCTGCGCCGGACCGATTCGCCGATCGTCGGTGAGCTGTTTACCGGTTGTTGTACTCACGTTGGGCAACGAAACGGAATGGATTCCTATCGTCGGCGACGTGCCCTCACGTACTGACCGTTCGTCGTCCTCGCCGCCGCGGATCGCCGTGCTCGCCGACTCCGACACCCGGTGGAAATGGGGCGCGCTCACGGCGCACCGCCTCGCCCCGGGCGCCGGTCTCGACGGCCGGCTGCTGAGGGGGCGCGCGACCCCGACGGGCCGCCAGCTGGCCGAGGTCGGGGTGCGCGCGGAGAGCCTCCGCGAGGTCACGGCCGCCGAGTTCGTCGGCGGCGCCGACCGGACGCGGTACGACGTCATCGTGCTGGCCTGCGTCGGCGGCGCCGTCCAGGCCGCGCTGCACGGCCTCGCCCACGCCTGGGGGGCCGCGCCCGTCCGCCCCGTCGTCGTCACCGGCTACGTCGGCGTCGTCTACGAGAAGCTCGCCGACGGCCTCCTCCTGCGCCACGGCGCGGACGTCGTCCTCGCCAACTCGCCCGACGACGCGGACCGGTTCCGGGCCGTGTACGAGGGGGTGGGCGCCCCGGCCGGCTCCGTCACGGAATGGGCGCTGCCGTTCCTCGGCGACCCCGACGAGGCGGGAGCGAACGGAGGGAAGTCCGGTGACGGAAGTGACACGGACCCCCAACACCGTCCGTTCACCGTCGTGTTCGCCGCCCAGCCCTCCGTACCCGAGCGCCGCGAGGACCGCGCGTACCTCCTGCGCCGCGCGGCCCAGCACGCCCGCCTGCACCCCGGGCGGGAGGTGCTCGTCAAGCTCCGCAGCAAGCCCGGTGAGCACACCACGCACATCGAGGAACTCCCGTACCAGAAGCTGGCCGCCCGCCTGCCGGGCGGCCTGCCGCCCAACTGCCGTCTGGTGTACGGGCACATGGGCGAGGTCCTCGCCCGTACGGACCTGCTGGTGACGGTCAGCTCCACGGCCGCCCTGGAATCCCTCCACCTGGGCATCCCCACCGTCGTCCTCACCGACCTCGGCATCCGCGAGGCCCTCGGCAACCACCACTTCCTCGGCTCCGGCTGCCTCGCCTCCTGGGACCGGCTCGACGCCGGGCACCTCCCGGAGCCCGACCCGCGCTGGTGCGCCCGGCAGGGCGTCGCCGCCGACGGGCCGTACGCCCACGGCACCGCCTTCGCCACCGCGCGCCGGCGCGTGACCGAACTCGTCGCACGCCCCGCGCTTCCCCCGCTCGCCCCCTACTACACGGCCGCCACCGCACCCGGCTACCTCCCCGCCGTCCTCGCCCGCCACGGCCTCGACCCCACCGGCCGCCCCTCCCCGGCCGGAGCCGGGAGGCCGGCGAGCCCAGCGCCCTGCGGCGGGCGGTCCGCGAGGCCGCGCGCGGGGCCTACCGCCACGGCGTCCAGCGCGTCGCCCCCGTCATCCGCCGCCTGGGGGAGCTGTGAGCAGCACCCCCGCGCGCACCGAAGGAGCACCCATGGCCGCCCCGGCCACCCCGGATTCCCCGGCCGCACCCGCCGAGCGCCCCACGGCCGTCCTGGCCGTCATCCCCGCCCGCGGCGGGTCCAAGGGCGTCCCCGCCAAGAACCTCGCCGCGGTCGGCGGCGTGCCCCTCGTCGCCCGTGCCGTGCGCGAGTGCCGCGCGGCCCGCCTGGTCGGCGACGTCGTCGTCTCCACCGACGACCCCGGCATCGCGGCCACCGCGCGCGGCGCGGGCGCCGTCGTCGTCCAGCGGCCGGGCACGATCGCGGGCGACACCGCGACCAGCGAGGCGGCGGTGCTGCACGCGATGGACGCCTACGAGGCGATGTCCGGCGCCCGGGTCACCGCCGTGCTCCTGGTGCAGTGCACCAGCCCCTTCCTCAGCAGCGCGGACATCGACGGCGTCGCCGCCGCGGTCGTCGAACAGGGGGCCGACACGGCCCTGACGGTGGCCCCCTTCCACGGCTTCGTCTGGCGGGCGGAGGAGGACTTCGCACCCGCGGGGGACGCCGTGCTGCCCGCGCAGCTGTCCCCCCGCCGGACCGTGGCCGCCGCCCCGGCCGGCGACGGACCGGAGGACCGCCACGGGATCCCCGCGGCCCACGGCACCCGGACCGCCCGGTCCCGCCCCGGGGCCCACGGCGTCAACCACGACAAGTCCCACCGCCCGCGCCGCCAGGACCGCCCCCAGGACCTGCTGGAGACCGGCGCCGCCTACGCCATGCGCGCCGACGGCTTCCGGGCCGCCCGGCACCGGTTCTTCGGGCGCACCGAGCTCGTCCGCACCGACGCCGCCCGCGTCCTGGAGGTCGACGACCCGCACGACCTCGCCCGCGCCCGCGCCCTCGCGCCGCTGTTCGACGGGCCCGCCACCGGCGCCGTCCCGACCCGCGCCGACGTCGACGCCGTCGTCATGGACTTCGACGGCACCCAGACCGACGACCGGGTCCTCATCGACGCCGACGGCCGCGAGATCGTCGCCGTGCACCGCGGCGACGGGCTCGGCGTCGCCGCCCTGCGCCGGGCCGGCCTCGCCCTGCTGATCCTCTCCACCGAGACCAACCCCGTCGTCGCCGCCCGCGGCCGCAAGCTCCAGGTGCCCGTGCTGCACGGCGTCGACCGCAAGGACCTGGCGCTCAAGAGATGGTGCGAGGAACACGGCCTCGCCCCCGACCGCGTCCTCTACGTCGGCAACGACGTCAACGACCTGCCCTGCTTCGACCTCGTCGGCTGGCCCGTCGCCGTCGCGAGCGCCCACGACGTCGTACGCGGCGCCGCCCGCTCCGTGACGTCCGCCCCAGGCGGCAACGGCGCCCTCCGGGAGATCGCCTCCTGGCTGCTCGGCCCGTCCCTCTGAGGCCGTCCACCGAGCAGGCCGCCCGCCGAGCAGACCGCCCACCGGCCAGGACGTTCACCGAAGCGGCGCGCTCACCCGGGAGGCCCTCTCACCGAAAAGCCCGCCGCCTTCCCGCACTCCGCCCGCTCAGCCCCGCTCACCGCGACCTAAGGAACACCCCATATGACCCCCGCCCTGCGCACCCGCCCCCTCGGCCACAAGACCGCCGGCCCCGGCCACCCCGTCTACATCACCGGTGAGATCGGCATCAACCACAACGGCGACCTCGACAAGGCCCTCGCCCTCGTCGACGCCGCCGCCGACGCCGGCTGCGACGCCGTGAAGTTCCAGAAGCGCACCCCCGAGATCTGCACCCCCCGTGACCAGTGGGACATCGAGCGCGACACGCCGTGGGGCCGGATGACCTACATCGACTACCGCCACCGGGTGGAATTCGGCGAGGACGAGTACCGCAGCATCGACGCGTACTGCCGCGAGCGCGGCATCGCCTGGTTCGCCTCGCCCTGGGACACCGAGGCCGTCGCCTTCCTGGAGAAGTTCGACGTCCCCGCCCACAAGGTCGCCTCCGCCTCGCTCACCGACGACGAGCTGCTGCGCACCCTGCGCGCCACCGGCCGCACCGTGATCCTCTCGACCGGCATGTCGACGCCCCAGCAGATCCGCCACGCCGTCGAGGTGCTCGGCAGCGAGAACATCCTGCTCTGTCACGCGACGTCCACGTACCCCGCCAAGGCCGCCGAGCTCAACCTCCGGGTGATCCACACCCTCCAGGCGGAGTACCCCAACGTCCCGATCGGCTACTCCGGCCACGAGACGGGCCTCCAGACCACCCTCGCCGCCGTCGCCCTCGGCGCCACCTTCGTCGAGCGGCACATCACCCTCGACCGGGCCATGTGGGGCTCCGACCAGGCCGCCTCCGTCGAGCCCGGCGGGCTCCAGCGGCTCGTCCGCGACATCCGGGTCGTCGAGGAGTCGCTGGGCGACGGCGTGAAGAAGGTCTACGAGAGCGAGCTCGGCCCGATGCGCAAGCTGCGCCGGGTCCCGGGCGTCGTCGCCCAGGCCGGCCACCGCGAACCCGCAACGGTGTGACGGGCACCCCCGTGGCACCGCCGGAAGGACCACAAGAGCCACCACAGGACGGGCCACCACAGGCCGGCTCGCCGCACGACGGCCCACCGCACGACGGCCGGTCGCGGAACGAACGGCTACAGGACGGGGAGCGCGGCCCCGAGCCGCCGCAGGGCCCGCCCCCGCGGGACGAGCCCCCGCCCGAGGGCTCCTCGCCCGGCGCCGCCGCCGACTCCCTGGCGTTCGTCGAGAGCCCCGTCCAGCTCCTGAACGTCCTCGAATGGGCGTACGCCACCGGCCGTTCGGGTTCCCCCGCGCACGGCTCCGGCCCGCCGCCCCCGCGCGACGGCGTGCCCCGGCAGCCGGACAGGGAGCCGGACGAGCGGCGGGACCGCCGGGCCGCCGTCCCGGCGCCCGCCGACACCGGTCTCGTGATCGTCGTGCTCGCCCCGCACGACCCCATGACGCGCGGTCAGCTGCGCCGGATGGCCGAACTCGCCCGCGACCACGGCCACCGGCTGCGCTGGGAGGAGGCCCGGGGCGGGCCGGGCGCGCCGCTGCGGACCGTCGCCGGGCTCGCGGGCCCGCTGCGCCGGGCGCGCCGCGTCGTGATCGGCGACCCGTTCTCGCGCTATGTGCAGCTGCTGCTGCCGCTCACCCGCGCCCGCGAGCTGGTGGTCGTCGACGACGGCACCGCCACCATGGAGTTCGTCTCCCAACTCGCCCGGGGCGAGCGCCTCGTACGGTGGCACCGGCGGGGCAGCCGAGGGGCGCGCGATCTGGCTTTCGCGCCGGTGTCCGCTTCAACGCGCCGTCGCCTGACGCCGAACGCCCGCCGGAGCGTGACGGTGTTCACCGCGATGCCGGTCGAGGCCCCGCCCGGCGTGGCGGTCACCCGCAACGACTTCGCCTGGACCCGCGCGGCCTTCGGCCCGCCGAGACTCACCCGGGGCACCGACCTCGTCGGCACCTCGCTGGTCGAGACCGGGGTGGTCGACCCCGAGCGCTATCTGGCGGCGGTGGCCGGGCTGGCCAGGGCGTACGGCGCCACCCGCTACTTCGCCCACCGCCGGGAGAGCGCCGAGAAGCTGCACCGCGTCGCCTCCGGGCTGGGCCTGGAGGTCGTCCGCCCCGAGCTGCCCCTGGAGCTCATCGCCCGTCGCGGCCCCATCGGCCGCACCGTCCTCAGCTTTCCCTCGACCGTGGTGCACACGCTGCCGCTGGCACTGGCCGGTACGGGTGTGACGGTGGCGGTCTGCGACATCGACCCGGTGTGGCTCACGGAGCGGGCCTCGCCCCGGGCGGAGGGCTTCCTGTCCGAGGTGACAGACACCGCCTCGGATGTGCGGCGGCTTCCGGCCATGCCTCTGAGTGCCCCCTCGGCCGTAAATACTGGTCATACCCCTCAAGGCACCCATCCATGCGGCTGAACTTTTCTTGATCTGGGGGCAGTTGCCGGGTCGGGGGCTTTACCCTTCAGTGCGTGAACCATCTGATGCCTTTGGACGCCGAACCCGACACCGCCGACGGTGAGCTCCTCGGAGAGCTCCCCTCCGTACTGCGCGCCGAACTCATCGCGTTCCGCCGGGACTTGCACATGCACCCCGAGCTGGGAAACCGTGAGTTCCGCACCACCGCGGCGGTCAAAGCGAGGCTGGAGAAGGCGGGGCTCACCCCCCGCACCCTCTCCACCGGCACCGGGCTCTTCTGCGACATCGGCCGGGACACCGCGCGCGAGACGGCCGGCCGGGTCGCCGGGCAGCACGGCACCGCGGCCCGGGGTGTCCTCGCCCTCCGCGCGGACCTCGACGCGCTGCCCATCCCGGACACCAAGACGGTTCCGTACCGCTCGACGGTCCCCAGGATGGCCCACGCCTGCGGCCACGACGTGCACACCACCGTCGTCCTCGGCGCCGGTCTGGTCCTCGCCCGGCTGGCCGAGCGGGGCCTGCTGCCCCGCCCGGTCCGGCTGATCTTCCAGCCCGCCGAGGAGGTGCTGCCCGGCGGCGCGCTCGACGCCATCGAGTGCGGGGCGCTGGACGGCGTGGGCCGGATCCTCGCGGTGCACTGCGACCCCAAGGTCGAGGTCGGCCGCCTCGGCCTGAAGCACGGCCCGATCACCTCCGCCTGCGACCGGCTGGAGGTCTCCCTGGATGGCCCCGGCGGCCACACCGCGCGCCCGCACTTCACCACCGACCTGGTGACGGCCGCGGCCCGGGTGGCCACCGACGTGCCGGCGGTGCTGGCCCGCCGGGTCGACGCCCGCTCGGGGATGTCCGTCACCTGGGGCCGGATGGAGACGGGCCACGCCCCGAACGTCATCCCGCAGCACGCCGAGCTGTCCGGCACCGTCCGCTGCCTGGACCTGCACGCCTGGCGGGACGCGCCCGACCTGGTGCACGCCGCGATCGACGAGATCGCCACGCTGCACGGTGCGAAGTCGGAGATCAATTACGTCCGGGGCGTCCCCCCGGTCGTCAACGACCCGGAGGTCACCGAGCTGCTCCGGAGCGCCATGACGGCACGTCGCGGACCGGACTCGGTCGAGGACACCGAGCAGAGCCTCGGCGGCGAGGACTTCTCCTGGTACCTGGAGCACGTGCCCGGCGCGATGGCCCGGCTCGGGGTGCGGCCGGTGGGCGACAACACCCGACGTGACCTGCATTCCGGTGATTTCGACGTGGACGAGGGGGCCATCCAGGCCGGGGTGGAGCTCTTCACCGCCGCCGCCCTGCTGGACGCCCGGTCGGTGTAGCTGACACGTACACAGCCGGCGTGGTCAATCCGGACGCATTCGGGGCAAGGACGGTTCGCGACGATCCGATAACGGCTTCGAACTACCCCTTTTCTCTCCATCTACGCGCGTTACGATTCCCGCGAACCAGCGCCGACGGAGGCGCTTCGAGTGAAGGGGCCCCTTCGTGCGCCGGGTATCCACAATCACTGTCGCGGGTGTCGCCACCGCGGCCCTCGCATTCACCCTCACCGCTTGTGGTGAGTCCTCCACCGAATCGGGTGGCGACAAGGGCGTCGGCCTGGCGTTCGACGTCGGCGGCCGTGACGACCACTCCTTCAACGAGTCGGCGGCCCGTGGTGTCGACAAGGCCAAGGCCGAGCTGGGCATGAAGGCCAAGCTGCTCACCGCCAAGAACGGTGAGACCGAGGCCGAGCGCGAGCAGCGGCTGAGCTCCCTCGCCGACGCGGGCCACAACCCCGTCATCGGCGTCGGCTTCAACTACTCGAAGTCGATCGAGAAGGTGGCCAAGGAATACCCGAAGGTCACCTTCGGCGTGGTCGACTCGGTTGCCCCGGGCAAGAATGTCGTCAGCATGACCTTCGGTGAGCACGAGGGTTCGTACCTCGCCGGTGTGGCCGCCGCGCTGAAGTCCAAGACCCACAAGGTCGCCTTCATCGGCGGTGTGAACAACGCCCTGATCCAGAAATTCCAGGCCGGTTTCGAGCAGGGCGCAAAGGCGGCCGACCCGAAGGTCGAGGTCCGTTCGGACTACCTCTCCAACAGCGACAAGGGCTTCAACGACCCGGCGGCCGCCAAGGAGAAGGCCAAGGGCATGCTCGACTCGGACTTCGACGTGATCTACACCGCGGCCGGCCTCTCCGGCAACGGCTCGATCGAGGCCATCGCCGCCAAGAAGGGCGCCTGGGCCATCGGCGTCGACTCCGACCAGTACCAGCAGCCGGGTCTGGCGAAGTACAAGGACGCCATCCTCACCTCGGTCGTGAAGAACGTGGACGTCGCGGTCTTCGACCTCATCAAGAGCGTCAAGGACGGCAAGCCGCTCACCGGCCAGCGTCAGTACCTCCTGAAGGACGGCGGCGTGTCGCTGTCCACCTCGGGCGGCCACATCGACGACATCAAGGCCCAGATCGAGGAAGCCAAGAAGAAGATCGTGGACGGTCAGGTCAAGGTCAAGACCTCCCCGTGATCCCGGGCCGGTTCCGGCCGGCACCGGCCGGTCCCTGACCGGCCTCGCACCACCACGGGCCCGGTACGGGGGGAGCTCCTCCCGCCACCGGGCCCGTAACTGCGAGCCAACGCTACGCGCGTAGCGCAGCGTTGACGCGTGTAGCGTCGCCCCCGCCCGATCCGGGCACGCCCCGTCCGGGCACAGCCGGTCCCCGCCCGGCTCGCCCCGGTCTTCCTCCCGCTCCCTTCCCCGAGGAGAGTGCGCCATCAAAGCGTCCAGCAGTACCGCCCCCGCAGTAGAACTCGCGGGCATCACCAAGCGGTTCCCGGGCGTCGTGGCCAACCACGACATCCACCTGACCGTCCGCCGCGGCTCCGTCCACGCCCTCTGCGGCGAGAACGGCGCCGGCAAGTCGACCCTGATGAAGATCCTCTACGGCATGCAGAAGCCGGACGAGGGCACCATCACGCTCGACGGTGAGCAGGTCACCCTGCACACCCCGGCCGACGCCATCGCGCGCGGCATCGGCATGGTGCACCAGCACTTCATGCTCGCCGACAACCTGACCGTCCTGGAGAACGTCGTCCTCGGCGCCGAGAAGCTCCACGGCATCGGCGGCAAGGCCCGCGCGAAGATCAAGGAGATCTCCGACTCCTACGGCCTCGGGGTCCGCCCCGACGCCCTGGTCGAGGACCTCGGCGTCGCCGACCGCCAGCGCGTGGAGATCCTCAAGGTCCTCTACCGCGGCGCCCGCACCCTGATCCTCGACGAGCCCACCGCCGTCCTGGTCCCGCAGGAGGTCGACGCGCTCTTCGACAACCTCCGCGAGCTCAAGGCCGAGGGCCTCACCGTCATCTTCATCTCGCACAAGCTCGGGGAGGTGCTCTCCGTCGCCGACGACATCACCGTCATCCGGCGCGGCACCACCGTCGGCACCGCGGTGCCGAGCGAGACCACCCCCAAGCAGCTCGCCGAGCTGATGGTCGGCAGCGAGCTGCCGTCGCCCGAGACCCGTGAGTCGACGGTCACCGACACGCCGATGCTCACGGTCGAGGACCTCCAGCTCTCCGCCACCGACCCGGACGGCGTCGTCCGCGCGGTGCTCGACGGCATCTCGCTGACCATCCACAAGGGCGAGGTCCTCGGCATCGCCGGTGTGGAGGGCAACGGCCAGGCCGAGCTCGTCGAGGCCATCATGGGCATGCGGGACCCCGACGCGGGCACCGTCACCCTCGACGGCGCCGACATCAGCCACGCGCCGACCCGCAAGCGGCGTGAGGACGGCATCGGCTACATCCCCGAGGACCGCCACCGCCACGGCCTCCTCCTGGAGGCGCCGCTGTGGGAGAACCGCATCCTCGGCCACGTCACGGAGAAGCCCAACAGCAAGAAGGGCTTCCTCGACCCCAAGGCGGCGCGCGCCGACACCGAGCGCATCGTGCGGGAGTACGACGTCCGCACCCCCGGCATCGAGGTCACCGCGGCCTCCCTCTCCGGCGGCAACCAGCAGAAGCTGATCGTCGGCCGCGAGATGAGCCACCTGCCCAAGCTGCTGATCGCCGCGCACCCCACCCGGGGCGTGGACGTCGGCGCGCAGGCGCAGATCTGGGACCAGATCCGCGAGGCGCGCCGTGAGGGCCTGGCGGTGCTGCTGATCTCCGCCGACCTGGACGAGCTGATCGGGCTCTCCGACAACCTGCGGGTGATGTTCCGCGGCCGCCTGGTCGCCGACGCCGACCCCGCCACCATCACCCCCGAGGAGTTGGGCTCGGCCATGACCGGCGCAGCCACCGGCCACCTCGAACACGTCGAGGCCGACGACCAGGAGCAGGACCAGGAGCAGGAAGGGGGCGACAAGGCATGAGCGCCATGAAGAAGCTGGACAAGAACAAGCTGATCCTGGCCCTCGCCGCGCCCGTCCTGGCGATCGTGGCCGCCCTGGTGATCACCTCGATCATCATCGCCGCCACCGGCAAGGACCCGTTCCACGCCTACCAGGTCATGGTCGACTTCGGTTCGAAGGCCGACTCCCAGGTCTGGATCATCAACAAGGCGACCCCGTACTACCTGTCCGCGCTGGCCGTCGCCATCGGCTTCCGGATGAACCTCTTCAACATCGGCGTCGACGGCCAGTACCGCATCGCGGCCTTCTTCGCCGCGGTGGTCGGCGGCGCCCTGACGCTGCCGGGCATCATCCAGATCCCCGTGATCATCATCGTCGCGATGATCGTGGGCGCCATCTGGGCGGGCATCGCCGGTCTGCTGAAGACCACCCGGGGCGTCAGCGAGGTGATCAGCACCATCATGCTGAACGCCATCGGCGCCGCGGTGATCGCCTACTTCCTCCAGGACGGCCGGCTCGCGGAGAAGGAGGGCAACCTGATCCACACGCCCTACCTGCCCGACTCGGCGCACTTCTTCGAGATCCCGACCACGCCCAAGCCGATCTACGGCTTCGTCGTGATCGCCGCCCTCGCCGGCCTCGTCTACTGGTTCGTCCTGAACCGCTCCCGCTTCGGCTTCGACCTGCGCACCGTCGGTCAGTCCGAGTCGGCAGCCCAGGCCAGCGGTGTGAACGTCAAGCGCATGGTGGTCACCTCGATGGTGCTCTCCGGCGCCATGGCGGGCCTCGTCGGCATGCCGACCCTGCTCGGCGTCTCGTACAACTACGGCACCGACTTCCCGGCCGGTATCGGCTTCACCGGCATCGCCATCGCGCTGCTCGGCCGCAACCACCCCATCGGCATGGCGCTCGGCGCCCTCTTCTGGAGCTTCCTGGAGCGCACCGGCACCCAGCTGGAGTTCGAGGGCTACGCCCAGGAGATGGTCGGCGTGATCCAGGGCGTCATCGTCCTGTGCGTGGTCATCGCCTACGAGATCGTCCGCCGGTACGGCCTCAAGGCCCAGCAGCGGAAGGTCGGCGAGGAGCTCGCCGCCCAGGCCCGTAAGAGCGACAAGGCGGAGGTATCCGCGTGAGTACGACCTTCACCGCCGCGGTCTCCGACGCGCTCAGCGGCAAGAACAAGCCCGGACGGCGCAAGCTGTCCTACCCCGTGGTCCTGATGATCATCGCGGGCGGTCTGCTGCTGCTCTCCGCCCTGCGCGAGATCACCAGCACCGGGGACCTGACCTCCTCCGGCCAGTTCAGCGGCGCCCTCGCCGCCGCCGTGCCGATCGGCCTCGCCGGCCTCGGCGGCCTGTGGGCCGAGCGCGCGGGCGTCGTCAACATCGGCCTCGAAGGCATGATGATGCTCGGCACCTTCTGCGCCGGCTGGATCGGCTGGCAGCACGGCCCCTGGGCCGCGGCGCTCGCCGGTGTCATCGGCGGCGCGCTCGGCGGCCTGGTGCACGCCTTCGCCACCGTCACCTTCGGTGTCGACCACATCATCTCCGGTGTGGCCATCAACATCCTGGCCCTCGGCATGACGCAGTACCTCGCCAAGCTGTGGTTCGGCGCGGAGGGCAGCGACGCCCAGCAGGCGGGCGGCAACGACAAGCAGTCGCCCGTGATGTCGGACATGCCGACCTTCTCCATCCCCGGCCTGTCCGACTGGCTCGGTGACATCGAGAAGCACCACTGGTTCTTCGTCTCCGACCTCGCCGGCATCCTCGACGGCCTGGTCACCGACGTGTCCTGGCTGACGATCGTCGCGGGGCTGCTGTTCGTCGGCACGTTCTTCGTGCTCTGGCGTTCCTCCTTCGGCCTCCGCCTGCGCTCCTGCGGCGAGAGCCCGGTGGCCGCCGAGTCCCTCGGCGTCAACGTCTACACGTACAAGTACGCGGCCGTGGTCGTCTCCGGCGCCATGGCGGGTCTCGGCGGCGCGTTCCTCGCCATCGGCACCCACATGTACTCCGACGGCCAGACCGGTGGCCGCGGCTACATCGGTCTCGCCACGATGATCTCCGGCAACTGGCGGCCGGGCGGCGTCGCGATGAGCGCCGGCCTGTTCGGCTTCATGGACAGCCTCCAGCTGCGCGCCGGCGGCCCCGTCGTGCACGCGCTGCTGCTGCTCCTCGCCGTGCTGCTGGTCGGCTTCGCCGTCTGGAAGCTGCGGGCGGGCAAGGTGCGCGGCGCGGTCGTCGCCGCCGCCTTCGCCGCCGCGCTGGTGGTCTGGTACGTGCTGACCAAGACCGTCCCGCTGGAGCTCGTGAACGCCACCCCCTACGTGGTGACGCTGCTGGTCCTGTCCTTCTCCGCGCAGCGGCTGAGGATGCCCAAGGCCAACGGCAAGCCCTACCGGAAGGGCCAAGGAAAGTGACCTCTCCCCTCGACTGGGAGGCGCTGCGGACGCAGGCCCGGGACGCGATGTCCCGGGCCTACGCCCCGTACTCCGATTTCCCCGTCGGCGCCGCGGCCCTCGTGGACGACGGCCGCGTCGTCACCGGCTGCAATGTCGAGAACGCGGCGTACGGGGTCGCCCTGTGCGCCGAATGCGGACTCATTTCCGCGCTGTTCTCCTCGGGTGGCGGCCGGCTGACCGCATTCACGTGTTGCGACCGCAACGGCAATGTCCTGATGCCCTGCGGGCGCTGCCGCCAGCTGCTCTGGGAGCACGGCGGACCGGAACTGGCCGTCGACACGACGACGGGCGTCCGCCCGCTCGCCGAGTTGTTGCCGGATGCGTTTGGGCCTGCCGACCTGAATCGTTAAAGATGTCCTCAAGCGCCGGAGGGGTTGTGGAAACAACCCCTCCGGGTCACTTTCCGGCCCCGGGAAGACTGAGGACGCACGAACTTAAGGAAAATGTGCTGATGGACGCCATTTCCGTAATCCGCGCGAAGCGCGACCGCGGTCGGCTGACCGACGAGCAGATCGACTGGGTCATCGACGCGTACACGCGCGGCGAGGTCGCCGACGAGCAGATGTCCTCGCTCGCCATGGCGATCCTGCTCAACGGCATGGACCGCGCGGAGATCGCCCGCTGGACCGCCGCCATGATCAAGTCCGGCGAGCGCATGGACTTCTCGTCCCTGCCCATGCCGACCTCGGACAAGCACTCCACCGGCGGCGTCGGCGACAAGATCACCCTCCCGCTGGCCCCGCTCGTCGCCGCCTGCGGCGCGGCCGTGCCGCAGCTCTCCGGCCGGGGCCTCGGCCACACCGGTGGCACGCTCGACAAGCTGGAGTCCATCCCGGGCTGGCGCGCCCTCCTCTCGAACGACGAGATGATGGACGTCCTGCGCAACGTCGGCTCCGTGATCTGCGCGGCGGGCGACGGCCTCGCCCCGGCCGACAAGAAGCTCTACGCGCTCCGCGACGTCACCGGCACGGTGGAGGCGATCCCGCTGATCGCCTCGTCCATCATGTCGAAGAAGATCGCCGAGGGTACGGGCTCCCTGGTCCTGGACGTGAAGGTCGGCTCCGGCGCCTTCATGAAGAACATCGAGGACGCCCGTGAGCTGGCCTCCACGATGGTCGGCCTCGGCACGGACCACGGCGTCAAGACCGTCGCCCTGCTGACCGACATGTCGACCCCGCTGGGCCTCACCGCGGGCAACGCCCTTGAGGTCCGCGAGTCCGTCGAGGTCCTCGCCGGCGGCGGCCCGGCCGACGTCGTCGAGCTGACCCTGGCCCTGGCCCGCGAGATGCTCACGGCGGCCGGCCTGCCCGACGCGGACCCGGAGAAGGCCCTGCGCGACGGCTCCGCCATGGACCACTGGCGCCGCATGATCCAGGCCCAGGGCGGCGACCCGGACGCGGCGCTGCCGGTGGCCCGGGAGCAGCACGTGGTGACGGCCTCGGCCTCGGGCGTCCTCACCAAGCTCGACGCCTACGCCGTCGGCGTCTCCGCCTGGCGCCTGGGCGCCGGCCGGGCGCGCAAGGAGGACCCGGTCCAGTTCGGCGCGGGCATCGAGATGCACGCCAAGCCGGGCGACAAGGTCACCGCGGGCCAGCCGCTGATGACGCTCCACACGGACACCCCGGAGAAGTACGACTACGCGCTGGCGGCGCTGGAGGGCGGCGTGGAGATCGCCCCCGAGGGCACGTCGTTCACCGCGAACCCGATCGTGCTGGACCGCATCGCCTGATCCCGACGGCGAACGGACGGGCCCGGCGGATTCCTCCGCCGGGCCCGTCCGGCTTTTTCGCGGCCCGCCGGCTCAGGCCTGGTACTCGGTGAGGTCGATGGCGTGCACCGTCAGCGGGAAGTCGAGCACCGGGTGGACCGTCGCCCGCTCCGGGGCCATGCCGAGCTTGCGGGCGACGTTCTCGGAGGCCTCGTCGCCGGTCCGGATGACGGCGACGACACGGTCGAGGCCGCGGTCCGTGAGCGCGAACTCCAGGGTGGCCTGCGCGGCCTCGGACGCGTACCCCTGCCCCCAGAACTGGGAGCCGAGCCGCCAGCCGATCGCCACGTCGGGCAGCTCCTCCGGGGAGAACTCCGTCCAGGACAGGCCCGTGAAGCCGATGAGCTCGCCCGAGCCCAGCAGCTCGACGGCGAAGATCCCGAAGCCCTCGTCGTCCCACTCCTCCTCCCAGCGCTCGATCGCCTCGGCGGTGGTGTCGGGGCCGAGCGTCGAGCCGTCCTCCACCCAGCGCATGACCCGCGGGTCCGCGTTGATGTCCGCCATGAAGGTGACGTCGTCGTCGTGCCAGCGACGGAGGAGGAGGCGGGGGGTGTGGATCTCGGTCATACGGTCCATCCTGCGCGACGGCGGGGCCCGGGCGTTAATCGGTGACGGCCGGTTGGTGTCACCTCATCCCGCAGAGGGCGTCGTCGAGGAGCTTGTCGGTACGGCCGTCCCGGTCCTCCGCGGCGAGGTTGGTGGAGCGCATCACGACGACACCCTTCCGGCCCTTGTCGACGAAGCCGTTGCGGTTCAGGTGCCCGAGGGTGGTCCCACCGTGGCCCCAGTAGCCGCCGCCGCAGCTCAGCGCGGTCTTGAAGACCCCGAGCCCGGCCTCTCTGGGCACCTCCCTGTCCTCCTCATGGGTCGGCACCGTGGCGAACATCTGCGCCATCTGCGCGGGCCCCAGCAGCTTCCCTCCGAGCAGGGCCTGCCAGAAGCGCGTGAGGTCGTCCGAGGTGGTGACGAGGTCGCCCGCCGAGCCGCCCCAGTCCATGCTGACCTCGGTGCTGTCGATCAGCGGCCCGCCGGGCGCGAACTGCTGGTAGGCGCGGGCGGACGGCCGGGGGAGGCCGGTGCGGTCACCCGCGGAGAAGGTGTGCGTGAGGCCGAGCGGCGCGACGACCCGATCGCGGACCTCCTCGCTCCAGTGGTGGCCCGTCGCCTTCTCGACGATCATCCCGACGAGGATGTAGCCGGTGTTGGAGTAGCTCCAGCCCTTCCCGGGCTCGAAGAGTCTCTTCTCCCGCAGGGCCATGTCGACCAACTCGCGTGGCGTGTAGCGGTCGAAACGGTGCTTCCGGAAATTCTCCTCGTCGAGGACGGGCAGGTGGTCGTCGTAATCGGGCAACCCGCTGGTGTGCTGCAACAACTGCCGCACGGTGATCCGCTTGCCGTCGTTGCCGTTGGCGTCGACGACCCCCGGCAACCAGTGGTCGACGGTGTCGTCGAGCCGGACCTTTCCCTCCGCGACCAGTTGCAGCATGACGGTGGCGACGAAGGTCTTGGTGTTGCTGCCCATCCGGAAGTAGCCCTGGGCGGGCATCGGACGGTTCGTGCCGCGCTCGGCGGTGCCGGCGGTGACGTCTGTCCGGGTGGGGCCGTTGGCGAGGGTGGCTTGGGCGCCCACGACGCCGTCTTTGCGGACGATGTCGTCCAGGCCGCGCTGGAGGTCGGCGCGGCTGTATCCGGCGGCACGGGCTTCCGGCTGGGCGGCCCAGGCCGTGGACAGCGGCATCGCGAGGGTCGCCGCGACGGCGGCTGCCGCGATGGCGCCGAGGGCGGCTTTGCGGCGGGTTTCGGGTGCGGGGGTTCGTACGGGGGTCATGGCGGCGCCTCACGTGGAAGTGTGCAATGTCCTTGCGGGTGCGAGGAGTTGTGGTGCGGGGCGGCCGGGGCCGGGGGTGCCCGGCCGCTTCGGGATCATTCACGCACGTGAGGACGGTGGGGGCCATGAGGATGTCCCCCGGCCCGGAGGTGGGGACGGCGCGGGCGCCCTCCGGGGGTTAACCCCCGGAGGGCGCCCGCGCCGTCAAGAGGCCATCCGGGTGGGTGACGTCCATCGCTGCCGGTGCTCGCAGTTCGCCGTCACAAGTGGGCGGTGTGTACCTCGTGGAGGAGCTGTGCGACCCCGGGGGCTGCCTTGTGCTTCTTGAAGTCGGGCATCATCCCGCTGATCAGCGCTGTGCAGCGCGGCGCCCCGATGCGCTGCGCCATGGCGAGTGCCTTGTGCGCGGCGTACGCCGCCTGGTCGATCTCGCCGCCTTGCAGGTAGCCCTCGGCCTCGTAGGCGAGGAAGACTGCGCGGGTCTTCTCCCGCGCGATCGGCAGCATCCCGGTTCCGTCCTGGATCAGCGTGTGTGCCTGGCGGACATGTCCGAGGTCGAGCAGGCACCGGCCGGTGTCCACGGCCAGGTCGGATCGGGACATCCAGGCACACCATTCGGGCGCGGCCCCCGCGTCGGCCGCGTCCTCGAAGTTCTTCTCCGCTGCGCTGAGGGCGCGGGTGCAGGTGCGTTCCTCGCCGAGGGCGGCGTGGGCGCGGGCCTTGCGCAGGTAGAGCACCGATCGGGCCGCCGGGTGCAGGGGCCGGCGCAGGGCGCGGTCGAGCACGGCCACGGAGGTGGAGGGGTCGTGCAGCCACAGTGCCTGGTAGGCGAGGTCGGAGAGCACTCCGGAGCCGAGGTCGTGGTCCTTGCAGGTGTGCGCGGAGTGGACGGCGGCGTGCCAGAACCGTGCGGCGGCGGCGTGCTGGCCGTGGTCGAAGCGGTGCCATCCCACGGTTTGAGCGAGGCAGGCGGCGAGTCGGTGAAGTCGCTCCCCTACCTGTTCGCTGTAGCGGCCCTTGTCGATGAGACCGGTGACGATCTTCAATTGGTCGTCGAGGAGCGGGGCGGTGTACTGGCGTTGGGCGGTCGGCGCGGTGGTCAGGTTCCGGCTGATGGATTCCAGGGACCCGACCAGGTCGGCGTCCACCGGCTTGCCCTGCTGCGCGGCAGCGAATGCGGCGGGGGTCGCGGTGGCCCACTCGTGGGCGAAGCCGGTCAGGGACACGGCGGTGTAGGCGACGAAGTTTCGGCGGTCCATGCGGGCTGCGATGGCCTCTCTGAGCGCGGCAGGGGTGGAATGCGGGGCGAGCGTACGGGTCTCGTCGCCTCCGGGGAGCCAGTCCGGCCAGCCGAGCACACGAACGAGGTCCTGGTCGATGCCGAAGGCGTCGGCCAGGAGCATCTGGGAATCCGCGTCAGGTGTGGCGCGGCTGGTCTCCCATTTCCACACCCGTTGACGGTCCGCGCCGGAACGCAGGCCTTGGCGGCCCGCAGCGGTCCCGATCTGTGCGGCCAGCTCGGCCTGAGACCAGCCGCGCATCTGACGGGCATAGGCGAGGGGGTGACGGATCACTCGGTCCACATCGGTCATCCCATCATCCGGGCACAGCCCGAGCCTACCGCCGGGGCGGACGGGACTACACCGGGACTACAGCCAACACATGGGCGGTCCTCGGCAGTTGAGCTGTACTCGCAAGCGCCCCGTCGACCGGTCGGAGGCAGCTGATCAAGGACTCGGGCAAGGAGTGCAGGTGTCTACCCCAACGTTCTCGACCACTCTCAAGACGGCGCCCGGCTATCTCGATGTCGCGGCCAACGCCCACGGAGAAGAGAAGGCGTTCCTCGCCCTGCGCGCCTTGGAGCGCGTACAGACTCCCGGTCCGCGCCTGGTGGAGATCGGTCCCGGTGGCGGGTCGGCGGTCGCCTTCCTGGCCTCGCGGCTGGCCGCGGGCGAGCACCAGGGCAAGGACGTCCATCTCACCGTGGTGGAGGTTCCTGGAGTGGTGTCGGAATCGCTGGCGCGCGCGATGAAGGAGTTCGGCCAGGTGGGCACGTGCGACCTCGTCACCGGCTTCGCCCAGGACCTCGCGGCCATCGTCAGCGAGCCGGCGGACGTCGTCACCGCGTCAGCGCTGCTGCACGAGGTCTACTCCTACGGCGACGGCTACAGCGGGCTGCACGACGTGATCCGCACGATCCCCACGGTCCTACGGCCCGGCGGCATGTTCGCCTACCGGGACGTGTACGCGGTCGAGTCCCCGTCACTGCACGAGAGGGTCGTGCAGACCTACAGCGCGCTGTCGTGGGTGCGGTTCCTGCGGATGTTCCTGCCGCAGTACCTGCGGGAGGGCACTCACCCGTACCACCGCTCCGCCGACCTGACAGTCTTCCGGCAGGACTCGCGGATCGTACCGGCCGAGGAACTGAACGACGCCACGAGCACGCTCGTCGCGGCCCCGGTCGGGATCTTCCGGGAGGTCCAGCGGCACTACATCACGTTGCGGGATCACATCTGGCGCTCCGGAGTGCTCGGGTTCGTCCCGTATCTGGACGGCCCGCTGGCCTCCGACTGGATCGACGCCAAGCGCGGGCACAAGCGGGTGCACTACGCGCTGACGGACACCGGCCGCCTGCCCACCTCGCAGAAGACGATGCTGCTCGCCCTGAGCGAGCGGTACACCGACCACTACACGGTGGACGGGGACATCTTCGACGAGTGCACCGACATCGCGCTGTCGGCGTTCCTGGAACTGGCCGGGAGCGGTGACGGGGAGTGTGCGCAGGTCTGGGAGAGCTGGGTGACCCGGGAGGGCCGGGAGACGTACGCGTACATGACGCTCGACGCGCTGCTGGCGGCCTTCGCGGTCAGCTCCACCGAGGCCCCGCAGGACGAGCGGACGGTGCTCATGTCGGTAGCGGTGGCGGATGTGATCCAGCAGGACCGGGCCTACTACAACCGCTACCTACGGCGGAATCTGCCGAATCCCCTCAAGGACGCGAAGCAGCTGGTGCTGTTCTCGAACGTACCGGCGGCCGGCGACCCCCGGTCGTTGGGAGAGGGGATGCACTGTCTTCAGCAGTGGTGCGGCAGGGCGAACCTGGCCCGGGTGTATTCGGCGATCAACTCAGGAAGGTGACCAGGGGTGGACAAGATGATCGAGGTCGAACGCAAGCGGCGGCTGCCGGACGGTGGGGAGGGGCTGGCGCGGCTGCTGGCTTCCCTGGGGTGGCAGGCATCGGAGCCGGCCATGGAGACGGACGTCTACTACAGCCGCCCCGATGTGGACTACCTGGTGACGGTGGAGTGCCTGCGGGTGCGCTGCCGCGGAGACTTCACGGAGATCACCTACAAGCCGCCGACGACCGCGCGGACCCATGCCGACGGGGTGATCTCCAAGGAAGAGACGAACGTCCTCCTGGCCGCCGGCCAGGAGGAGCTCGCGAACCGGATGCTGGAGAACATCGGCATGCGCCGCCTGGTGCGCGTGGCGAAGAACCGCACCGCCCACCATCACCCCGGCCACCCCGGCGCCGTGGTCGCCATCGACATCGTGGCCGGGGCGGGCGTCTTCGTGGAGACGGAGGTCACCGGCTCCGATCCGGACGCGGCCGCCGGGCTCGTCGAGCGGATCGAGAGGCAGCTCGACGTGCTCGACTGTCCGACGGTGGAGTTGCCTTACCGGGACCTTGTCCTCGCCGCCGGGGCCGGTGTGACCTCGTGATGACCGTGACGGGCCGTGCTCCAGGGGGCCGGTAGGAACCTGCGGGAGTCGGTTACGGCCTGTGAGATGTTGAGGGCCGCCACCCGGTCCTTGGAGTGACGGGCCGGGGTGGGCGGGGTGACGGCGTAGGGCAGGTCGGACGGACGTACCGCGCCGTATTCCGTGAACCGGCGGACGCCGCAGTCGTCGCAGCGGGACTCGCCTCCGTGGTGTGTCCAGCCCCCACGGTGGGGGCAGCTGTCCACGACGCGGCCGACGGCGTAAGCGGTCACGGTCACTTTGCCGCCGCCGGCAGGATGTGTGCGCTGCGGAAGTGCTGGCGCACGGCGATGGTGGCGTCGGTGATCTTTTCCGGATCGCCGTCGGCGACGGCCGTGCGTCGGGCATCCCGTAGCGTGTCGCAGTCGGTGCAGCCGACGGGTGACTTGCTCGCCCTTCCCAGCTCGAACCAGGTGGCCTTTCCGGGCCCTGGGCCGTGCGCGCAGACGCCCCACGCGTCCGCATCGCTCGCGATCAGCATCAGGCCGCGACCGGACTCGTCCTCGGGTGACACCTTTTCCCGGCGTACGGGCAGCCCCGCTGCCCCGTCGTGCACGAGTACGCGCAGCTGTCCCGTCTCCGTCCACTCCGCGAACAGCGCGACCGGGATGTCGCAGTCCTTTGCGCCGCATGCGTTGACCGCGTTCGTGACCGCCTCCGAGGTGAGCGCGACGGCGGTGTCGGTGAGGTCGGTTCGTCGGGACGCGAGCAGCAACGTACGGACGATCTCGCGGGCGGCGCGCACCCATGCGGGGTGCGGTGGGAAGACGAGGGAGCAGTCCGGGGTGGGGTGGGTGCGCATGTCGGCTCCTGGGTGCTGAGGTACCCGGCGGCTTCTCGCGGTGGCTTTGCCCGCACCAACTCCCGTTGGGTCAGGTGCACTTCCGTGCCGGGTCTTGCCGGGTGGAGGCTTCGAAGGTAGGGAAACCCTTTTCCTCATAGCAAGGATTGCCGCAGATGTTGCCCCTTGTGGGTGACGCGCGGCAGGACCGGTGGCCTCTCCGGGCCCGGCCTCGGCAGACTGCCGCCAGTGAGAAGGAGGTAGCGATGGCACCCAGGAAACAGCCCAGCGAGCGGCAGCGCCGACTGGGCGCGGAGTTGAGGAAGCTCCGTACGCGCTCGGGGATTTCCGGTGATCAGGCGGCGGTGATGCTGGACGCCGACCGAGCCCGCATCAGCAACATCGAAGCCGGTCGACTCGATGTGTCACGGAACCGGCTGTACATGGTGCTGCGCGAGTACGACTGCCCGCCGGGCGCTTACTTCGACGGACTCATGGAGCTGGCCCAGGATTCGGGTAAGGGCTGGTGGGACGAGTACAGGGAGACCCAGGGGCGCCGAGCTCTCGATCTGGTGGAACTGGAGTCCCGGGCCACCAGGGTCCGTGCACACGAGCCGTCGGTCATTCCCGGGCTGCTTCAGACGGAGGACTACGCGCGTGGTGTCCTCTCCAGCATCGAAGGCGATCACCGGAACCTGGATCGCTGGGTGCGCTTCAGAATGGAGCGGCAGCGTGTGCTGGCCGAGCTGGAGACGTACCACGCCGTCATCCATGAGTCGGCCTTGCGCATGCGGGTCGGCGACACGGGCACCATGCGGAAGCAGCTCCTGAAGCTCATCGAGATTTGTCGAATGCCTCACGTCACGGTGCAGATTTTTCCTTTCGATATGGGGCCGTACCCGTCCCATACCCGTTCGTTCGTCCTCTTCGGTGGTACAGCTCCCGAGCTGGACACGCTCTACCGGGAGCACCCGACCAGCGCGGACTTCATCGGGGATGGCGATCGCATCGCCGAATACGCCAGTATGTTTGAGCGACTGGCTTCCCTGGCCCTTGCACCTATCGACCCGGCGGCTGCTCCCGAGGCGCAGGGAGCAGGGGACTCGTTGAGTTTGCTTCAACACGTCCTGTATGAACTGCGATAGGTGGCCGGATGTCTCAACTTGGTTGGCACAAGTCCTCATTCAGTACGGGATCGGAAAACGACTGTGTCGAGATCGCCTACGCTCCCGGCCGTCTCATACGCCTCCGGGAGAGCGACGACCCGGCTCAGGTCATCGCCACCGGCCCCGCCGCCCTCGCCACCCTCCTCAGAACCGTCAAAGCCGACCGGCTCACTCCCCGAGCGGCCCCGCGTACGTGACCAGCGTCCGCTCACTCACGAAGCCCAGGCTCCCGTAGATCCCCAGTGCACCGGTCGGGTTCGCCGTGTCCACCACGAGCTCGGCACGGTCGTAACCCTGATCGCGCGCTGCCCGCAGGGTGTGGGCCAGCAGGGCCCGCGCCGCACCCTTCCCCCGGTACGCGCGCCGCGTCCCGAGGTGAGCCACGGTGCAGGTCCGAACCCCCGTGGCCGCGGTGTCGGCCTCGTACTCGTCGGCCAGGAGGTACGCGGCGACGTGGTCGCCGGCGTCGAGGAGAACGGCGGAGACGTCGGCCCGGAACGAGCGGGAGCCCGTGTTCCAGGTGCGCCAGTCGGCCTCGTCGGCCTCGGCGAAGTCCCAGTGGTCGAGGAACGCCTCGTTGTGGGCGAGGCGCACGGCCTCGTCGTACTCCCAGGTGAAGGGCGCCAGCCGCAGACCGGCCAGAGGGGCGGCTTCCGGCAGGGGCGCGGCGGTGCGCAGGTCGTGCGACATGGTGAACCAGTACCGGGAGGGGGCGAAGCCCGCCCGCTCGGCCAGTGCGGCCAGGCCGGCGTTGGTGGAGATTCCGTCGAGGTGCAGTTCACCGGGCACCTCGGCGGCCCGCTCCGCGTGGAGGGCGCGGGCCCGGGCGCGCATCCAGTCGACGATCCGCGTGCCGAGCCCGCGGCGGCGGTACGCGGGGTCGACGGCGCCGTCGGTGTCGAAGCGGAGCACGCCGCGCACGGTTTCCGGCTCGTACACCAGGGCGTACGCCACCAGCCGGGTGCCCTGCCACGCGCCGAGCGTGTCGTGGGCGAGGTCCAGCTTGGGGTCGGTGAACTCCTGGCGGATATCGGCCAGGTCGTAGTGGATGCCTGTGCGGTCGGTGCGCTCGACTTCTTCCCGGAGGGCGGCCAGGGCGGCTATGTCCGCGGTTTCGAGCGGCCGAAATGCGATATCCATGATCGAAGGGTACATAGCGTACCGGCGGAAGGCCGGGAATTTACGCCTGGGCAGGGCCGAGGTCGGCGGTGACTCGTACGGGTGAACGGGACCGGTGGCCCGGCGTCCGCCTTATTCGGCATGCTGGGGTCGGTGATGTACCGATAAGGAGACCGCCATGAGCGCACTCACCATCGACTGTTCGGAAGGCCCCAGCGCCGAGTGGGACGAGCTGGTCCGTATCTGGGAAGAGACGGACGCCCCCGAGGGCTGCAAGGTGGAGATCATCGAGGGGATCATCACCGTGTCACCAGCACCCGCCAACAGGCACAACAGCATCGCTTGGAAGCTGCAACGCCAACTGGCCAAGGTCATTCCCGAGGACTGGGGCATCTACCAGACCCAGGCCGTCGCAGTCCCCTCGCGTAGCGGCCTTTACATCCCCGATCTAGTCGTGGCTCCTGAGGCGGTGGTGGACGAATCGCCCGAGGAAGCGGGTGGTTCCGAGCTTTTCGTTCCCGCTGCGGCAGCTGAGCTCGTCGTGGAGATCACTTCGAAGTCCAATGCTCGCCACGACCGGATCAGCAAGCCTGCCGGCTATGCCCACGCGGGTGTGCCGCTCTACCTCCTTGTCGACAGGTGGGCGCCGGGGGGCCCGACCGTCACGCTCTACGGCGAGCCCACCGACGACGTCTACCGCGTCCTGCAAGCCGGAAAGTTCGGTGATGCGATCCACCTCCCCAGCCCGTTCGACCTCGTGATCGACACAGGCTCGTTCCCCGCCTGACCCGGGGTGGGACAACGAAGGGCCCGCCCCACCAGGACAGGTGGTGGGGCGGGCCCTCCGGGTTCGTGGGGCCGGGGCCTCGGGTCCGTAGGGGGCTCAGGCCCGGGCGGAACCCGCCCGGACGGGCACCCGGCGGCGCTCCACGAGCGCCATCCGCGTCGCGTACAGCGTGATCGACGCCGCGCCGATCATCGCCGCCATGCCCAGGACCACCGCGCCGTCCCACCCGGCGTAGTGGTACGCCACCGCGCCGAGCGTGCCGCCGACGGAGCTGCCCAGGTAGTACGCCGTCTGGTACAGGGCCGACGCCTGCGCGCGGCCCGTCTTCGCGGCGCGGCTGACCGAGGACGAGGCCACCGCGTGGCCCGCGAAGAAGCCGGCCGTGATGAGGACGAGGCCCGCGAGGACGGCGGTCAACGAGGTGCTCAAGGTCAGCAGCAGGCCCGCCGTGGTCGTGCTCACCGCCAGGTACAGCGCCCCGCGTCGGCCGAGGCGGCCGACGAGCTTTCCGGCCGCCGCCGAGGAGGCCGTACCGACCAGGTAGATCAGGAAGATCGAGCCGACGACGCCCTGGGGGAGGGAGAAGGGGGCCTCGGCCAGCCGGTAGCCGATCACCGTGTAGACCGCGCCGAAGACGGTCATGAACAGTGCACCGATCATGTACAGGCGGCGCAGCAGCGGGTCGGAGAGGTGGCCGGCGACCGTACGGGCGAGGTCGCGCGGGGAGACGGTGGTGGGGGTGAAGTGCCGGGCCTTGGGGATCAGGGCGCGGAAGGTCACCGCGCAGATCACGGCCAGGACGCCCACCGCGGCGAGCCCGGCCCGCCAGCCCCATGCCTGGGCGACCCAGCCGGCCAGGATGCGTCCGATCATGCCGCCGAGGCTGTTGCCCGCGACGAACAGGCCGATCGCGCCGACCAGCGCCTTCGCCCGGACCTCCTCCGAGAGGTAGGCCATCGCCGAGGCGGGCAGGCCCGCGAGGGCGGCGCCCTGTACGGCGCGCAGGGCCACCAGCCAGCCCAGGCCGGGGGCCAGGGGCACGAGCAGCGCCACGAAGGCGGCGACACAGAGGGACGCGGTCATCATCGTCCGGCGGCCGAAGCGCTCGGACAGGGCGCTGAGGGGGACGACGGCGACGGCGAGACCGCCCGTGGCGGCGGAGACCGTCCAGCTCGCCTGATCCGGCGTCACCCCGAGGTCGTCGGAGATCGCGGGGAGCAGGGCCTGCGTGGAGTAGAGCAGGGCGAAGGTGGCGACACCCGCCGCGAAGAGCGCGAAGCTCGTACGGCGGTAGCCGGGCCCGCCGGGCACCAGCTTGTTGTCATCGGCCGAGGAGGAGGGAGAGGTGAGGGACGACAGGGCAGAGGCACCCGAACGCATGGTGACGACGGATGCCCTGGTATCGGCAGGAGGCATGTCCCGACCGTATGCATGTACCGCTCATGCGTCCAATGCACAAAAACGCGATAATCGATCCCATGCAGCATGACCGCAGGCCAGGGCCGTCTCTGTCACCAAGTGGCAACGAAAGCGTGACTCGGAATTTTGACAAGTCGGTAACACCTGACACTCCCGACATCAAGGCGGATTCGTGGGCGGCCACGCTCACACCGCGGCTGGCGCAGTTCGTCGCCGTGGCCCGGCACGAGCACGTTACGCGGGCCGCCCAGCAGTTGCAGATGCCGCAGTCGACGCTGAGCCGGTCGATGGTCCGGATCGAGAAGGACCTGGGGGTGGCGCTGTTCGCCCGGCACGGGCGGACGGTCTCGCTCACGGCGGCGGGCCGGGCGTTCCTGGCGTCGGTCGAGAAGGCGCTGTCGGACGTCGACCGCGCCGCCGAGTCCGTACAGGCGGACGCCGACCCGACCAGCGGCAAGGTCGCCTTCGGCTTCCTGCACACCCTCGGCTCCGAGACCGTACCCGAGCTGATCCGCGCCTTCCGGGCCGACCACCCGCGCGTGCGGTTCCAGCTGGTGCAGGGGTACGGCGAGGCGATGCTGGAGCGGCTGCGGTACGGCGACCTGGACCTGTGCCTGACCTCGCCGCTGCCCGACGCGCCGGACCTCGCGGCCCGGCGGCTGGACGAGCAGAAGCTCCGCCTCGTCGTCCCCGAGGACCACCCGCTGGCGAGCCGCAAGCGGGTCCGGCTCGCGGAGGCGGCGACGGAGCTCTTCGTGACCCTGGAGCCGGGCTACGGACTGCGCCGCATCACCGACGCGCTCTGCGCGGAGGCGGGCTTCACGCCGAAGGTCGCCTTCGAGGGCGAGGACCCGGAGACGCTGCGCGGCCTGGTCGCGGCGGGGCTCGGCGTCGGCCTGCTGCCGCCGCCGGCGGTGCCGCGGCCGGGGGTGGTGGAGCTGACGGTGACGGCGCCGCGGGCGTTCCGTGAGATCGGGGTGGCGTGGCTGGACGGGCATCCGGACACGGCGCCGGTGGCGGCGTTCAAGAAGTTCCTGCTGTCGCGGCGGGGGCAGTTGCTGCCGCGGTAGCCCGTGCCGGGCGGGCTTTTTCCCCTCCCCACCCCTTCCCGTAACCGGGGGCTGCGCCCCCGGGCCCCCTTCCGCGCTGACGCGCGGTGTCCTCAATCGCCGGACGGGCTGAAATCAGCCCGTCCGGCGATCGCGGAGGCCGGGGTCAGTACCCCAATGACGCCCCGAAGCCGGAGGCCAGCGGCATGCGCAGGCCCAGCGGCGGCGGCGCCGCCAGCGCGTCCGTCACCGGGCGCGCGTAAGGATGGCCGAAGAGCGAGCCCCGGACGAAGTCCACGGCCAGGGCCAGCACTTCCGCCCGGTGCTGGTGCAAGGCGTGTCCGTCCGAATGGACTTCGAAGCGGCAGACGTCGCGGTTGACCTTCTTCGCCCGTTCGGCGAGGCGGAAGGACAGGTCCGGATCCGTGCGCTCGTCGTTCGTGCCGTGGACCAGGAGCACCCGGCGGCCCGCGAGTTGACGTACGGGCTCGTCGTCGGCGGACGGGGCGCCCGCGGGCAGCCAGGGCGCGAGGGCGAGGACGGACGTGACCGCCGGGTGCCCGGCCGCGTGGAGGGCGGCGCGGCCGCCCATGTCCGTGCCGATCAGGCAGACGGGCACGTCGCCGTAGCGGCGTACGACCTCGTCGGCGGCCCACTCCGCGTCCCGCACCGGGTCCGCCGCGGCGCCGTTCCAGCCGCGGCAGCGGTAGCGCACGACATGGGTGACCAGCCCCTCCGGGCCGGCCGCGCGGGCCAGCCGGCGGGCCAGCGGGCGCTGGCCGGCGGTCGTCAGGGCCGACGGCCTGCGGGTTCCGGCGGCGCGTCCGCCGGGGAGCAACAGGGCCACGCCGTGCACCGAGTGCCCGGCGCCGAGCGCCTTTCCGAGGCGGGCGGCCCCGCTTCCCGGCCCGCCGGGGTCCCGCTGCGGCATCGCTTGCTGAGACATGGCAGAAACGATGGCAGAACGCCGCGTGGTGTCCACCCCGCCGATGGGTCACCTTTCCGTATCGTTCGCCGATATCTACGCGCGTAGGCGCTAGAGTGCCGAAATGACGAGCGAGACCACCTCTCAACCCACCCCCGAGCAGATCCGTCGCGCGCCCAAGGTGCTGCTGCACGACCACCTCGACGGCGGACTGCGCCCGGGCACGATCGTCGAGCTGGCCCGCGAGACGGGTTACGGCGATCTGCCCGAGACCGACCCCGACAAGCTGGGCGTCTGGTTCCGTGAGGCCGCCGACTCCGGTTCGCTGGAGCGCTATCTGGAGACCTTCGCCCACACCTGCGCCGTGATGCAGACGCGTGAGGCGCTCTTCCGGGTCGCCGCCGAGTGCGCCGAGGACCTGGCCGAGGACGGCGTCGTCTACGCCGAGGTGCGCTACGCCCCCGAGCAGCACCTGGAGGGCGGGCTCACCCTCGAAGAGGTCGTCGAAGCCGTGAACGCCGGCTTCCGCGAGGGCGAGCGACGGGCCAGGGAGAACGGTCACCGCATCCGCGTCGGCGCGCTGCTCACCGCCATGCGGCACGCCGCCCGCGCGCTGGAGATCGCCGAACTCGCCAACCGCTACCGCGACTCCGGCGTGGCCGGCTTCGACATCGCGGGTGCCGAGGCGGGCTTCCCTCCCACCCGTCACCTCGACGCCTTCGAGTACCTCAAGCGCGAGAACAACCACTTCACCATCCACGCGGGTGAGGCCTTCGGTCTGCCGTCCATCTGGCAGGCCCTCCAGTGGTGCGGCGCCGACCGGCTCGGCCACGGCGTGCGGATCACCGATGACATCGAGATCGCCGAGGACGGCACCGTCAAGCTCGGCCGGCTGGCCTCGTACGTCCGGGACAAGCGCATCCCGCTGGAGATGTGCCCGACGTCCAACCTCCAGACCGGGGCCGCCACCTCCTACGCGGAGCACCCGATCCACCTGCTGCGCAAGCTGCATTTCCGGGCGACGGTAAATACCGATAATCGTCTGATGAGCGGTACCAGCATGAGCGTGGAATTCGAGCACCTGGTGAAGACCTTCGGGTACACGCTGGACGACATGCAGTGGTTCACCGTCAACGCGATGAAGTCCGCGTTCATCCCATTCGATGAACGTCTTGCGATGATCAATGACGTGGTGAAGCCGGGCTACGCCGAGCTCAAGTCGGAATGGCTGTTCCGGCAGACCGTGACGGAAACCGCCTGACCAGCAATTCTCTTTGCCGTCGCAACGGACGGTGAATCCACGGGGAATACCGCGACAACGGCCGGGACTTCGCGTCCCGGCCGTGTCATTGATTGCGGCTCCCCGGAACTCGTGACTAGGTTGCAGTGCCGCTCCACACATCCCCGTCGCGAGGACAGAATTCAGATGAAGCAGGGAACCATCAAGACCCTCGGTGTCGCCGCGCTCGGTGTCGCCTTCTCCGCCGTGGCGGCGGGCAGCGCGTCGGCGGCGGCCCCCGTGGGCCCGGTCGAGTCGGTCACCACCACCACCGCGACGACGATGGGCGGGCTGCCCATCCAGCAGGCCGCGAAGATGTCCCCGGCGGGTGGCCCTGTGATCGCCGCCGCGGACCGGGCGGTCCAGTCCGGCATCCTGAAGTCCCCGTCCCAGGCCGTCGACAAGGCCGTGGCCCCCAGCCTGCCGCCGATGGACGCCAAGGGGAACGGCGGGCTGCTCGGCGGCCTGCCCCTCGGCATGCTGCCCTCGAACCTCACCCTGCCGGGCTCCAACTGACGCTCCTCCCGCACGCGACTACGGGCCGCGCACCCCTCTTCCGGGGTGCGCGGCCCGCCGCGTTCCGTACGGGAACGGGGAAGGTCAGCGGCGCGTCACCAGGACTGCGCCGACGTGGCGGCGGCCTTCTCGTTCGGCAGCAGCAGCCACAGCGCCAGGTACAGCAGGAACTGCGGGCCGGGCAGCAGGCACGAGACCAGGAAGATCACTCGCATCGTGGTGCGGGACGTCCCGTAGCGCTGGGCGAGACCCGCGCAGACTCCGGCGATCATCCTGTGGTTGCGAGGCCGGACCAGCGGAGCGGACATGGGGACGACCCTTCGTTCGTGGGGCCGGCACCGCCCTCGGCGGCGCCGTACGGGAGCGTTTCCCGATGACTCCACGCTACGTTCGCGGACCGGGGCGAAGCGTCGCTCTAGGGGGCGATCCGGACCCTGGGGATCGTCGGGGTCAGACCCTGAGGGGTCTCCTCCGGAAGGCGGGCCGCCGGTCGCCCCGCGTCACCCCTGCGACGGAGCCGGGCCCTTACGGCGGGCACCACGGCCAGGTGCGTGAGCGCGACGCCCGTCACGTCCAGCAGCAGCGCGTCCACGTCCAGGACCTGGCCGAGCACCCCGCTCTGCACGACCTGGAGCCCCAGCGAGATCATCGCGGCGGTGAACACGGTCCGGGTCAGCGAGCCCAGCGACGAGGCCGCGACCCTGCCTCTCGCCCACGGCAGCAGCACCCCCAGCGGGGCCAGCGGCAGCACCCCGGAACCGATCGCACGGACCGCCTCCCAGGGGCCGAGCGCCAGATCGGCGCGGAGACTCGCGAGCGGCTCCAGGTGCGCGGCGGTCACCCAGGGCGCCGTCAGCGGGCGCAGGGCCAGCCAGCCGACGGCCAGGAGATGGGCGACGAGCAGCACACACCCCGCGACGCGGTAGCGGTATCGGAGGGCGGGCGTACCGCCGTAACCATGACCCTGCACGTCCCCCAGGACGCGGGGTGCCCGTCGCGCGGTTCCGCCCGCCGGGGACGGAGAGCGGCGACCGGCGCGTGCGACGGAGCGTGACGGCGGTCAGGAAGGCGGACGGGCGCCGCGGGGACGCCCGTAACGACGCCGACCGGCGCGTACGGGCGGCTGGACGGGCGAGCGGGCGGGGGAGCGGCCGGACGGGCGCCGGACCGCGGCCGCACGCTCCGTCGCGGTCACGGCCGTCACGGCCTTCACCGCCTCGGTGCCACCGCCACCCCACCCGTCAGCCGACCTCGCTGCCCGGGATCTCCGCCGTGTCCGGGTGCGTGCGCATCCCCTCCGTGCAGGCGTAGCTCTTCGGCCGCGCCTCGCCCGGCCCGCCCAGGATCACCGTCCCCCTGCCGTCGGCCGCCGCCGTGCTCTCGTACGTGCACACCAGCTGGGCCAGCGCGACCTGCGGCAGCTCGTCCGGCTCCCGGCCCAGGCGCAGCGTGCCCGCCGGGTCGCCCGACCGCGGGCCGCCCACCGTCAGGCGCTGCGGCACGGCCGTCGTCAGCCCGGCCCCGGCCTCGCGCGCGGACGGCGTCCGGCGCAGCTCGTCGAGGAGGGCGCGGGCCACCACCACGGTGTCGCCCGGCTTGTCCGGCAGCGACACCTGGCGGGTGACGGGCACCAGCTGCGAGGCGCACGCCAGCTGTACGGTCACGGTGGCCAGCCCGGCCGGCAGGCTGCGGTCGGGGTGCGCGACGCACGAGGCCCGGGAGGGGGCGCCGCCGGCGTCCACCGGCACCGCGGTGCCGCGGATGCCGCAGCCGGACAGCGCGGGGAAGGCGCCGAGCAGCGCGAGCGCCACGGCGGCGGTCCTGATCCTCGACGCCGGCCCCGGCGTCCTCGGTTTCCCGGCCGTCCGCACGGTCCCCACGGTCCGTACCGTCCTCACTCCCCGCTCCCTTCGGCCCGGTCGCGGTCCGGCTCGCCGCCGGTCAGCTCCGACACGTCCCTGGGCAGCGTCAGCGTGAAGACCGCGCCGCCGTCCGGGGAGTTGGCGGCCGTGATCTCGCCGCCGTGGATGTGGGCGTTCTCCAGGGCGATCGACAGGCCCAGGCCACTGCCCTCGGAGCGCGGCCGCGAGGCGCTCGCCTTGTAGAAGCGGTCGAAGACGTGCGGCAGGACGTCCTCGGGGATGCCGGGGCCGTGGTCGCGCACGTCGATCCGCAGCGAGCCGTCCACCGGGCGCACCGAGACCCGCACGGGCGAGCCGCCGTGCTTGAGGGCGTTGCCGATGAGGTTGGCGAGGATGACGTCCAGGCGGCGGGGGTCGAGCCGGGCCACGATGCCCCGCTCGGCGTCCAGCTCCACCGCGTCCAGCCAGGCACGCGCGTCGATGCAGGCGGTGACCTGGTCGGCGACGTCCACGTCGTCGAGGACCAGCCGGGCCGTGCCCGCGTCGAAGCGGGTGACCTCCATCAGGTTCTCCACCAGGTCGTTCAGCCTGCGGGTCTCGCTGACGACCAGCTGCACGGCCGGCGCGATCATCGGGTCGAGGTTGTCGGCCTCGTCCTCCAGGACCTCGGTCACCGCGGTGATCGCCGTGAGCGGGGTGCGCAGCTCGTGCGACATGTCGGCGACGAACCGCCGGCTCGCCGCCTCCCGGGCGCTGAGCTCCTCGACCCGCTTCTCCAGCGACTCGGCCGTCCTGTTGAACGTCCGCGAGAGATCGGCCAGCTCGTCGGTGCCCGACACCTGGAGCCGGGTGTCCAGCTTGCCCTCGCCGAGCCGCCGCGCCGCCTCGCCGAGCCGCTGCACGGGCCGCAGCACCGTGGACGCGGCCGCCTGGGCCAGCAGCGCGGAGCCGATCAGCGCGAGGCCGGTGGCGATGCCCAGCGACCAGGCCAGCGAATTGAGGTCGGCCCGCTCGTTCTCCAGGGACTTCAGCAGATAGCCGGTCGGCCCGCCGCCGATCACCTTCGCGCCGCCCACCAGGTACGGCTTGCCGCCCAGCGTGATGCGCTGCCAGTACAGGTGGTAGGCGTAACGGTTGGAGTCGTCGACCCGGCGCTCGCGGTTCACCGCGGCCTGGAGCGACTCCGGTACGACCTTGAGCGTGAACAGGTCGCGGTCGGACGGGGCCGCGCAGGCGGTGCGCCCGGACGTGCTGATCAGCAGCACCTCGTACTTCTGCGAGGTGGCGGCCATCCGGTCGGCGGCGGCCTGGAGCTCCTGGCAGGTCGGGTTCTGCGGCAGCGAACCGGTGTTGTCCTGGAGCGACTTGTGGAAGTCGTCGAGCGCGGCGTCCTGGGTACGGGTGAGCACCGCGTCGCGGTTGAGCCAGTACGCGATCGCGGAGGCGGAGACCGCGGCGGCGAGCGCGACCAGCGCGAAGACGAGCATCAGCCGCAGCCGCAGGCTGATCCACCGCATGCTGAGCTTCAGCACGTTCCGGGCCGGAGGCCGTTCACCGGCCGGGGGCCGCTCGCGTTCACGTGCGGTGCCGGGCGTGGTGCCGGACTCTTCTGTCACTGTGCGCTCTCTGTGCTGTTGTGGCGGGCGGGGGCGGTCACTGCGGGGCGTCCAGGCGGTAGCCGACGCCGCGGACCGTACGGATCAGGGTGGGGGACGAGGGGACGTCCTCGACCTTGGCGCGCAGCCGCTGCACACAGGCGTCCACCAGGCGCGAGTCGCCCAGGTAGTCGTGCTCCCAGACCAGCCGCAGCAACTGCTGGCGCGACAGCGCCTGGCCCGGCCGCCGGCTGAGCTCCAGCAGCAGCCGCAGCTCGGTCGGGGTCAGCTGGAGGTCCTCGCCGTTCTTGGTGACCGTCATCGCGGACCGGTCGATGACCAGCGAACCGAAGGACGCCGAATCACTGGACTCCCGCTCGCCGCGGCGCAGCACCGCGCGGATCCGCGCGTCCAGCACCCGGCCCTGCACGGGCTTGACCACATAGTCGTCCGCGCCGGACTCCAGGCCGACCACGACGTCGATGTCGTCGTTGCGCGCGGTGAGCAGGATGATCGGCAGCTGGTCGGTGCGGCGGATCCGCCGGCACACCTCGAAACCGTCGATACCGGGCAGCATGACGTCCAGCACGATCAGGTCCGGGCGCTGCTCGCGCAGCATCTTCAGACCGTCCTCGCCCGTCGCCGCGGTCACCACTCGGTGACCCTGGCGGGACAGGGAGAACTCGAGAGCCGTGCGGATGGCGTCGTCGTCCTCGATCAGCAACAGGAAAGGCACGCTGGCCATTCTGGACTACGACCGGTGGGTGGTTCGACCGAAGAGGTCCCCCGCGGGGGTCCGCGGGCTGTTGCAGGGCTGTGACAGTCGGCGGACAGCGCGATGAAACTGGCCCGGCAGGCTTTGGTTCACCGGGCAAGGACCAGGCCCGGGAACGCAAACGGACCGAGCTGGCTCCACCGACGGGGGGCGCGAGATGAACACACTGCACAGCACCACGACCAGCGCAGTCATTCGCACGCGCCTGCACGACGCCGGACGGGGCCCCGAGAAGTCCGGTGCCGTGGGCGGGCGGGGGTGCGCCCGCGGCACCGGACGTGTACGGCCGCCCTACATGGTGGCGATCGACGCGATCACGTACGGGCAGACCACGGGGGTCCCCGGGGAGAACAAGGGCGCGTCCCGGCCCGGCGATGCCGCCGGAGCGGGGAAGACGGACCGGTCGGACGCCGAAGCGGCGTTCACCGCCTACGTCCAGGAGCGCCGGGCCTCCCTGTACGCGACCGCGTACCACCTGACGGGCGACCGGCACGAGGCCGAGGACCTGCTCCAGAGCGCGTTGTTCTCCACGTACCGCGCCTGGGACCGCATCAGCGACAAGGCCGCGGTCGGCGGGTACCTGCGCCGCACGATGACCAATCTGCACATCAGCGCCTGGCGCCGGCGCAAGCTCAACGAGTACCCGACCGAGGAGCTGCCGGAGACGGTGGGCGAGACGGACGCGATGCGCGGCACCGAGCTGCGCGCCGTGCTCTGGCAGGCGCTCGCCCGGCTGCCCGAGCTCCAGCGCACGATGCTCGTCCTGCGCTACTACGAGGGCCGGACGGACCCGGAGATCGCGGAGATCCTGGACATCAGCGTCGGCACGGTCAAGAGCAGCATCTGGCGCTCGCTGCGCCGGCTGCGGGACGACGAGGTCATCGGCTCCGGCCGGGGCGTCTCGGAGTCCTTCGGCGAGCTGGTGGCCTGAGAGCGGCGGACGGAGGTCCGAGGCGGCCGGGGGGCCGCGCGGGACCATCGTCCAGGGCCGTCGGGCAGAACCACGGAGGCCAAAGGGGGGCCTGGGGGGGCGCTCGGGGGAGCGTGTGGGGGCCCAGGGGGGAGCGGGAGCGGGTCGGTAACGGGCTGGGGGGCCCGGAAACCGGCCCGCTCTCGCATGTCCGGGGCGCTAACGCGCGCCCGGACGGCTCACGCGGTCAGACCCGTACGCCCTCGCGGCGGCCCGCCGCCGCGGCGGCTATCCGGCCCATGGCCGCCTCCTTGGCGCAGGCGTGGGCGCCGAGGGCGGTCTGACGGGCCACGATGCCGCGCTCGGCGCGCATCAGCCGCAGGCCGCGGCGGATCAGGGTCGGGACGGGCTTGCGGGCCTCGCGCAGGTCACGCACCAGCCGGCGGCGGAAGGTGGTGCCCGGCCGGCCGCGCAGGCACAGGGCGTCGGCGAGCACCCCGAGGTCGCGGCAGCGGTCGATGATGTCCGCGGCGAAGATTCCCTCGGCGATGAACAGCGGCGTGCGGCCGATGTCCAGCGCGCTCTCGCCCGTCCGCGAGCTGGTCGAGATGTCGTACAGCGGCACGTCCGTACGGGCCGTGCGGCACAGGTCGTCGATCGCGCGGACGGCCGCGTCCGCGTCCCACGACAGGGGCGAG
Source organism: Streptomyces albireticuli (assembly GCF_002192455.1). Classification (NCBI taxonomy): domain Bacteria; kingdom Bacillati; phylum Actinomycetota; class Actinomycetes; order Kitasatosporales; family Streptomycetaceae; genus Streptomyces; species Streptomyces albireticuli. The sequence goes on along the minus strand of NZ_CP021744.1, from coordinate 3,021,320 downwards.
TCCCAGTCGGTGCCCGAGCCGTCCGCGAGGAGCGGGAGCGTGGGGTCCGTGCCCTCCTTGTAGAAGTCGTCGAGGTTGAGGACGGGCAGCCCGGTGCGGGCCGCGAGGGACGACTTTCCGGAACCGGACGGGCCGGTCAGCAGGATGACGCGCGCGGGGGTCAGGTGGGGAGTCACGGGACACCAGTGTGAGGCATTGGGCCGCATGGGGGATCCCCCCGGGTCGGGGGATGTGCGGGGAGTCACGGTTCGGCTACGGTGCGTTGTCGTTCGCTCCGGTCACTCACTACCCGGCAGGTGCCCATGGCCTCGCACGCACGACACGCTCGTCGCTCCGCCCCCGGCCGTCCGTCCGCGCTCTCACGCGGTCTGGTGCGCGCCGGGCTGACCGTCTCCGCCGGGGCTGCGTTCGTCGCGGGCGGCGCGGGGGCCGCGAGCGCCGTGCCCGTCCAGCCGCCGCGGGCGGTCCTCGGGGACCTGGATGTAGGGGCGGGCCTGCGCGGGGCCGACATCGGGCTCCAGAAGGGCGCGGAGGGCGTCTTCAACACGATGCGTCACCTCCAGGCCAACCCGTTCGCGGAGACCAGCGCCGATCCGCTGGACAACTCGGTGAACACGCAGGTCGCCGACTTCAAGCCGGTCAGCACGGCGCCGCTGGTGGAGCCGCTGACCACCCGGGGCGGCCTGATCCAGAACCTGGCCTCCGTGGGGCCGCTGGCGCAGCTGTCGAAGGACGTGGTGCAGCCGCCGGCGCCGGGGGGTACGCCTCCGCCGCCGCTGGGTCCGGCGAAGGGGGCTCCCGCGAAGGGCGCTCCCGGGAAGGCCGCTCCCGGGAAGGGTGCGCATGCGAAGGGCGCTCCTGCGAAGGGTGCGGATCCGGCCAAGGCCGGGCCGTTGGGGCTGCCGATCGGGGGGTTGCCGGGGCCGCTGTCGAGCCTGGCGGCTCCGCCGCAGGCGGGGCGGTAGCGGGGGCCTTTTCCCCTACCCGCCCCTTCCCGGAACCGGGGCTCCGCCCCGGGCCCCGTTCCGGGCTGACGCGCGGTGGCCTCAATCGCCGGACAGGCTGAATTGCTGCCCGGAACCGAGCGGGAAGAGCTCGCGGCCTCCGCGGCCCGCCGGGCCCCTGACACAGGGGGATGACGACCTCGGGCAGGTGCGAAATCCAGCCTGGCCGGCGTTTGAGGCCACCGCGCGTCCGGGGGTCCGTGCGTCCGGGGGTCTGTGCGTCCGGGGGTCCGCGCGTCCGGGGGTCCGGGGCCCTCCCCGGTTTCGGGAAGGGGCGGGTCTGGGGAAAGCTCCGCAGGACGCGCGAACGCCGGACGAGCCGCGAGGGCCCGTCCGGCGTTCACACGTCGGGGTCCGGGGCGGAGCCCCGGGGGAACCGTCAGTACGACGAGCCGCCCGCGCCCAGCGACCCCGTCGGGTGCCAGACCGTCCGCGTCTCCAGGAACGCCGTCATGCGCTCCGTACCCGGGTCTGCGGTCCAGTCCGCGGGACGCGGGCGAAGGACGCGCTTCAGGTTGTCCGCCGCCGCGATCTCCAGCTCCTTGGCGAATTCCGCGTCCGCCCCCGCCAGGTCGATCGCGTTGACGTCCTGGTGCGAGGCCAGCGTCGGGGCCATCTCGGCCGTGCGGCCGGACAGGATGTTCACGACGCCGCCCGGGACGTCGGACGTGGCGAGCACCTCGCCCAGCGACAGGGCGGGCAGCGGGGCCTTCTCGGAGGCCACCACGACCACGGTGTTGCCGGTGGCGATCGCCGGGGCGATCACCGAGACCAGGCCGAGGAACGACGACTCCTGCGGCGCGAGCACGGCGACGACGCCGGTCGGCTCGGTGGCGGAGACGTTGAAGAACGGGCCCGCGACCGGGTTGGTGGAGCCGGTGATCTGGCCGATCTTGTCGGTCCAGCCCGCGTACCAGACCCAGCGGTCGATGGCGGCGTCGACGACCGCGGCCGCCTTCGCCTTCGACAGCCCCTCGGCGTCGGCCACCTCGCGCACGAACTGGTCCTTGCGGCCCTCCAGCATCTCGGCGACGCGGTAGAGCACCTGGCCGCGGTTGTACGCGGTCGCGCCCGACCAGCCGCCGACGGCCTTACGGGCCGCGACGACCGCGTCCCGGGCGTCCTTACGGGAGGACTGCGGGGCGTTGGCCAGCCAGTTGCCCTTGGAGTCGGTCACCTCGTACACCCGCCCGCTCTCGGACCGGGGGAACTTGCCCCCGACGAACAGCTTGTAGGTCTTGAAGACAGTCAAGCGCTCAGACATCGAGGTACGCCTCCAGGCCGTGGCGACCGCCCTCGCGGCCGAAACCCGACTCCTTGAAGCCGCCGAACGGCGAGGTCGGGTCGAACTTGTTGAACGTGTTGGCCCAGACGACGCCCGCGCGCAGCTTGCTCGCGACGGCCAGCATCCGCGAGCCCTTCTCCGTCCAGATGCCGGCGGAGAGGCCGTACTGCGAGTTGTTCGCCTTGGCGACCGCCTCGTCGGGGGTGCGGAAGCTCAGCACCGACAGCACCGGGCCGAAGATCTCCTCGCGGGCGATCCGGTGGGCCTGGGTGACGTTGGTGAACAGCGTCGGCGCGAACCAGTAGCCCGCCGAGGGCAGCTCGCACGCCGGGGCCCAGCGCTCGGCGCCCTCGGCCTCGCCGCTGTCGGCCAGCTCGGTGATCCGGGCCAGCTGCTCGGCGGAGTTGATCGCGCCGATGTCGGTGTTCTTGTCCAGCGGGTCGCCCAGGCGCAGCGTCGACAGACGGCGCTTGAGGGAGTCCAGCAGCTCGTCCTGGATCGACTCCTGGACCAGCAGGCGGGAGCCCGCGCAGCAGACCTGGCCCTGGTTGAAGAAGATGCCCTGGACGATGCCCTCGACGGCCTGGTCGATGGGCGCGTCGTCGAAGACGATGTTGGCGCCCTTGCCGCCCAGCTCCAGCGTGAGCTTCTTGTCCGAGCCGGCGACCGTACGGGCGATGGCCTTGCCGACCGCCGTGGAGCCGGTGAACGCGACCTTGTTCACGCCCTCGTGCGCGACGAGCGCGGCGCCCGTGGTGCCGTCACCCGTGACGATGTTGACGACGCCCTTGGGCAGGCCCGCCTGGCGGCAGATGTCCGCGAAGAACAGCGCGGAGAGCGGGGTGGTCTCGGCCGGCTTCAGCACGACCGTGTTGCCCGTCGCCAGCGCCGGGGCGATCTTCCACGCCAGCATCAGGAGCGGGAAGTTCCAGGGGATGACCTGGCCCGCGACGCCCAGCGGGCGGGGGTTCGCGCCGTAGCCCGCGTGGTCGAGCTTGTCGGCCCAGCCCGCGTAGTAGAAGAAGTGCGCGGCGACCAGGGGGAGGTCCGCGTCGCGGGTCTCCTTGATCGGCTTGCCGTTGTCCAGGGTCTCCAGGACGGCCAGCTCGCGGCTGCGCTCCTGGATGATCCGGGCGATGCGGAAGAGGTACTTGGCGCGCTCGGAGCCCGGCAGCGCGGACCACTTCTCGAACGCCTTGCGGGCCGCCTTCACGGCGCGGTCCACGTCCTCGGCGGAGCCGTGCGCGACCTCGGAGAGCACCTCCTCGGAGGAGGGGCTCACGGTCTTGAAGACCTTGCCGCCGGTGGCCTCGGTGAACTCGCCGTCGATGAACAGGCCGTAGGACGGCGCGATGTCGACGACCGAACGCGACTCGGGCGCGGGTGCGTAAGTGAAAGACATGATCAGTCCACCGTGACGTAGTCGGGACCGGAGTAGCGGCCGGTGCTCAGCTTCTGCCGCTGCATCAGCAGGTCGTTCAGGAGGCTGGAGGCACCGAACCGGAACCAGTGGTTGTCCAGCCAGTCCTCGCCCACCGTCTCGTTGACCAGGACCAGGAACTTGACCGCGTCCTTGGTGGTGCGGATGCCGCCGGCCGGCTTCACGCCGACCTGCACGCCGGTGAGCGCGCGGAAGTCGCGCACGGCCTCCAGCATCAGCAGGGTGTTCGACGGCGTGGCGTTGACCGCCACCTTGCCCGTCGAGGTCTTGATGAAGTCGGCGCCCGCGAGCATCCCGATCCAGGAGGCGCGGCGGATGTTGTCGTACGTCGACAGCTCACCGGTCTCGAAGATCACCTTGAGCCGGGCCTTGTCGGCGCACTCCGCCTTGACGGCGCGGATCTCCTCGAACACGTCCATGTACCGGCCGGCCAGGAAGGCGCCGCGGTCGATGACCATGTCGATCTCGTCGGCCCCGGCCGCGATCGCGTCCCGGGTGTCCGCGAGCTTCACCGGCAGCGCGGCGCGGCCGGCGGGGAACGCGGTGGCGACGGACGCGACCTTCACGTCCGTGCCGGTCAGGGCCGCCTTCGCGGTGGCCACCATGTCGGGGTAGACGCAGACGGCCGCGGTGCGCGGCGTCGTCCGGTCGGTCGGGTCGGGGTTGACGGCCTTCGCGGCGAGCGCCCGGACCTTGCCGGGGGTGTCCGCGCCCTCCAGCGTCGTCAGGTCGATCATCGAGATCGCCAGGTCGATGGCGTACGCCTTCGCCGTGGTCTTGATCGAGCGGGTGCCGAGGGACGCGGCGCGGGCTTCCAGCCCGACCGCGTCGACGCCCGGGAGGCCGTGCAGGAAGCGGCGCAGCGCGCTGTCGGAGGCGGTCACGTCCGCCAGCTCCGTCAGCCGCCCCGCGGCGTCATTGCCGTGTGCGGGAACTGTGGTGGGCATGGTCACCAGATGAGCATATCTACGCGCGTAGCGCGTGCCAACCCCTGAGCGGGGAGCTTTGCGGATGAGCGTGCGCGAGGGGTTGGGGCCGGGCCGGGCCGGGTGCGGGCCGTGCCGCTGCGCGGGGCCTTGTCCCCACCCCGCCCCTTCCCGAACCGGGGGCAAGCCCCCGGGCCCCCATTCACGCGCTGACGCGCGGTGCGAGACCCCCCGGACCCGCCGCCTGGGCCTGGGCCCGCCCCTCGGACATCTGCCCGTCGGCTCCGACCCGTGGCCGTCGTGCGGCGGAGGGCCGATGTGCGGTGGGAGGGGCGGGCTGGTCTGGGGGAAGGTGGTGTGGCCCGTGGTCGTCGTGCGCGGAGGGGCGATGTGCGGCGGGAGGCGGGGCAGGTCCGGAAGGAGGCGTGAGGGCGAATTTCGTGCGTAGCCGTCATGGGGCGGAGGGCCGACGTGCGGCGGGAGGGGGCGGGGCGGGGTGGGCCCGGTAGGGGCGTGAAGCGTGATTTGCGGGCCTTACGGCGGGCAACTGTGCCGCGGCGGGGTACTTGGCCCGTAAATCATGCAGCCCCGGAGGGCCCACCCCGCCCCGCCCCCGATCCCCCACCGCCCGCACCCGAGCACCCGCCCCACCCGAACACACCGTGCGGCACAATCGGCCCATGACGAGCCCGGACGACTCCTCCGCCCCACGGTCCCCACAGGAACCGGACGCCTACGCCGAGCGCTGCTACCGCTCGCCCTCCGGCATCGCCACCGGCGTGCTGCTCCTCGGCCTCGCCGCCTGGCTGGGCGGCGACGCGATCGCGCGCGGCGCCGACCGTACGCCCTGGCTCGCCCTGGCCGGACTCCTCTGCGCCGTGCCGCTGATCATCGCCTTCACCGTCCGGCCCGCCGTCTGGGCGGGCGCCGACCGGCTCCTCGTCCGCAACCCCTTCCGCACCATCACGCTCCCGTGGAGCCGCGTGGACGGCGTGCGCGCCGGCTACTCCAGCGAGGTGCTGGCCGACGGCGCCAAGTACCAGCTGTGGTCGATCCCGGTCTCCCTGCGCAAGCGGAAGGCCGCCGCCCGGCGGCAGAACCAGGCCGTGGCCGAGGGCATCTCCGGGGCCTCCGTGACCGCCGCCGGCACCGACCAGGGCGTCAAGGCGCCCTCGGACCAGGTGATGGACGACCTCCGGGAGCTCGCCGAGCGGAACGCCGGGCGGGAGGGCGCGCAGGGCGCCGTGACGGTGCGCTGGGCCTACGAGGTGATCGCGCCGGCCGTGGTGGGGTTCGTGCTGCTCGTGGTGCTGTTCGCGACCGGGTGAGTCGCCCCCCGTGCCGCGTCGACGCGCGGCGCCCGCTACGACGAAGCGCCGGGCGGGCTGGAGAGATCCAGCCCGCCCGGCGCTTTCAGTAGGGGGTGCGGGGCGGTGCCCCCGTCGTCAGATGCCCGCCGCGCGCGACAGGTCCGACTTGATCGCCGCCAGGACCTCCGTCGCCCGCGCCCGGGCGTCCGTCAGCGCGATCGCCGACGCGACCGGGACCACGACCTCCAGGTAGCACTTGATCTTCGGCTCGGTGCCGCTCGGGCGGACGATGACGCGCGCGCCCGACACCTCGCCCGCCGCGTCGCCGGCCAGGTGGTACCGCAGGCCGTCCGTCGCCGGCAGCGCCTCCGAGCCCTTCGCCAGGTCCTCGGCCGAGGAGACCTGGAGGCCGGCCAGCACCGTCGGCGGCTGCTCGCGCAGGCGCCGCATCGCGTCCGAGATCAGCGACAGGTCCTGGACCCGCACCGAGAGCTGGTCCGTGGCGTGCAGGCCGTGCTCGACGGCCAGGTCGTCGAGGAGGTCCGTCAGCGTGCGGCCGGACTCCTTGAGCTCGGCGGCCAGCTCGGCCACCAGCAGGGCGGCCGTGATGCCGTCCTTGTCGCGCACGCCCTCGGGGTCGACGCAGTAGCCCAGCGCCTCCTCGTAGGCGTAGCGCAGGCCGTCCACGCGGGCCAGCCACTTGAAGCCCGTCAGGGTCTCCTCGTAGTCCGCGCCGGGCGCGGCCGCCGCGATGTGGGAGAGGAGCGACGAGGACACGATCGTCGTCGTGAAGGTGCCCTGGGCCTTCTTGTGGACCAGGTGCGTCGCCAGCAGCGCGCCGACCTCGTCGCCGCGCAGCATGCGCCAGCCCTCGACCGACTCCGGGTCGGGGACCGCGACGGCGCAGCGGTCCGCGTCCGGGTCGTTGGCGATGACGATGTCCGGCGCGGCCTCGCGGGCCGTGGCGAACGCCAGGTCCATCGCGCCCGGCTCCTCCGGGTTCGGGAAGGCGACCGTCGGGAAGTCCGGGTCCGGCTCGGCCTGCTCGGCGACCACGGTCGGCGCGGGGAAGCCGGCCCGCTCGAAGGCGGCGGTCAGGACGGTGCGGCCGACGCCGTGCATGGGCGTGTAGACGACGCGGACGTCCCGGGCGGAGCCGTTGGTCAGGACCGCGTCCGTGCGCTCAAGGTAGGCCTCCACGATCGTCTCGCGGAGGGTCTCCCAGCCGGCGCTCGGGCGGGGCACGTCGGCCAGGCTCTCGATCGACGCGATCTCGGCGGCGATCTCCGCGTCGGCCGGGGGCACGATCTGGGAGCCGTCGCCGAGGTAGACCTTGTAGCCGTTGTCGCGCGGCGGGTTGTGGCTGGCGGTCACCTCGATGCCGGCCACCGCGCCGAGGTGGCGGATCGCGAAGGCGAGGACCGGGGTGGGCAGCGGCTTGGGCAGCAGGGCCGCCTTCAGGCCGGCGCCGACCATGACGGCCGCGGTGTCGAGGGCGAAGTCGGCGCTCTTGTGGCGGGCGTCGTAGCCGATGACGACCGTGCCGCCGGTGTGGCCCTGCTTCTTCAGGTACGCGGCGAGGCCGGCGGCCGCGCGGATGACGACGGCGCGGTTCATGCGCAGGGGGCCGGCGCCGAGCTCGCCGCGGAGGCCGGCGGTGCCGAACTGGAGGGTGCCGCCGAAGCGGGCGCTCAGCTCGGTGGTGTCCCCGGCGTCGATGAGCCGGGCGAGCTCTTCGCGGGTCTCGGGGTCGGGGTCCTCGGCGAGCCACGTCTTGGCCTGGGCGATGAGGTCTCGCTCCACGGGTTCTCCTCCGGAGGGGGTCAGTGTCTGGGTGCCGGGTTCTGGGTGCGGGTGCGGGTGCGTGGTGGGTCGGGGGCGGGGCGGGGTGGGCCCTCCGGGGCCGCATGATTTACGGGCCCGTGACCCGGTGTTGCATCGTTGCCCTGCGATTGGGCCCGCAAATCACGCTTTACGCCCCTTGCCGGGCCCACCCCGCCCCGCCCCCTCCCGTCGCACGACGACCGCGGGCCGGAGCCGATCGCGCTTCGTGCTGCGCGGTCGACGTCCGGCCCGGTCCGCCGTGGCGGGGTGTGGATCGATCTACAGGCGGTCGAGGACCTGCGCCAGGAGCGCGCCCATCGCGGTCGCGGAGTCGCGGCCGGCCTGGAGGACCTCTTCGTGGTTCAGCGGCTCGCCCGTCATGCCGGCGGCCAGGTTCGTGACCAGGGAGATGCCCAGGACCTCGGCGCCCGCCTCGCGGGCGGCGATGGCCTCCAGCGTGGTGGACATGCCGACCAGGTCCGCACCGAGGGTGCGGATCATCTTGATCTCGGCCGGGGTCTCGTAGTGCGGGCCGGGGAACTGGACGTACACGCCCTCTTCGAGGGTCGGGTCCACCTCCTGGCAGAGCGCGCGCAGGCGGGGGGAGTACAGGTCGGTGAGGTCGACGAAGTTGGCGCCGACGATCGGCGAGGTCGCCGTGAGGTTGATGTGGTCGCTGATCAGCACCGGCTGACCGGGGCGCATGCCCTCGCGGAGACCGCCGCAGCCGTTGGTCAGGACGACGGTCTTGCAGCCGGCGGCGACGGCGGTGCGGATGCCGTGGACGACGGCGGCGACGCCGCGGCCCTCGTAGTAGTGCGTGCGGCCGAGGAAGACCAGCGCGCGCTTGTCGTTGACCTTGTAGGAGCGAACCGTGCCCGCGTGGCCCGCGACGGCGGCGGCGGTGAAGCCGGGGAGCTCGGTGACCGGGAATTCGACCTCGGGGGTGCCGAGCGCCTCCGTCGCCGGGAGCCAGCCGCTGCCCATGACCAGGGCGACGTCGTGGGTCTCGGCGCCCGTCAGCTCGCGCAGACGGGTGGCGGCGGCGTCGGCCGCGGCGTACGGGTCGACCTGGGGGGTAACAGATGCGTTCACGCGGACGAGGGTAGCCGCTCTTCGCCTACGCGCGTAGATGTCGCCGGGCACGGTGTTCCGATTGTTGCTTTGTGTGTTGCGACGAGACGGGTCCGTCACTCTCAGCAAGGGCGCTTGCGGAGCTCCATCACATAGTCGTGCGGCGCGCCCGCGGACTCGGCCGCGTCGGCGATCTCGCCCAGGTAGCGGGCGGAGGGCAGGCCGCCCTCGTAGCCGTTCAGGACGTAGATCCACGCGGGCTCCTCGCCGTCCAGGGTGTGCACCCGCACCCGCATCCGGCGGTAGATGTCGAGTCCGACACCCTCCCAACGGTCCATCGAGTCCTCGTCCATCGGAGCGATGTCGTAGAGGGCGACGAAGACCTGGGAACGGGGGGCCTCGACGACGGTCGCCAGCGCGCCCTCCCAGCCCAGCTGCTCGCCGCCGAACGTCAGTCGCCAGTCGGAGAGCCAGCCCGTGCCGCGCAGGGGCGAGTGGGGTGCGCGGCGGGACATCAGCCGCGCGTCGAGGTTGCCGGCGTACGCGGCGTAGAGCGACATGGTTCCGAGGGTACGGGAGTGAGGCGGAACGGCATTTGGGATGGCAGGCTCGAAGGGAGGTTCGTCCGGAACCTCCTGCCGGTCCTCGCACGGATGGACGTACGCATTCAGGTACGTATTCACCTGGGGAGGCCCCGGGAGAAGTCGCTTTGATGGGTGCGGGACAATGGAGTACGTGACTCGGATCGTGATCATCGGTGGCGGACCCGGCGGCTATGAGGCGGCGCTCGTCGCCGCGCAGCTCGGCGCGGAGGTGACCGTCGTCGACTGCGACGGTCTGGGTGGGGCGTCGGTGCTCACCGACTGCGTGCCCTCTAAGACGCTCATTGCGACGGCTGAGGTGATGACGACCTTCGACTCCTCGTACGAGGAGCTGGGGATCATCGTCGCCGACGACACGCCGCACGTGGAGCAGGCGGCGCGCGTCGTCGGTGTGGACCTGGGCAAGGTCAACAGGCGGGTGAAGCGGCTCGCCCTGGCGCAGTCGCACGACATCGCCGCCTCGGTCACCCGCGCGGGTGCCCGGGTGCTGCGCGGCCGGGGCCGGCTGGAGCCGAACCAGGCGCCGGACGGTTCGCGCAAGGTCGTGGTGCGCGCCGCGGACGGCAGCGAGGAGACCCTCGTCGCCGACGCCGTGCTGATCGCCACGGGCGCGCACCCCCGGGAGATCCCGGACGCCCTGCCGGACGGCGAGCGCATCCTCAACTGGACCCAGGTCTACGACCTGGACGAGCTCCCCGAGGAGCTCATCGTGGTCGGCTCGGGTGTGACCGGTGCCGAGTTCGCCGGCGCGTACCAGGCGCTCGGCTCGAAGGTGACGCTCGTCTCCAGCCGCGACCGGGTGCTGCCGGGCGAGGACCCCGACGCGGCCGCCGTGCTGGAGGACGTCTTCCGGCGCCGCGGCATGAACGTCATGGCGCGGTCGCGGGCGCAGTCCGCGAAGCGGGTCGGCGACCGGGTGGAGGTCACGCTCGCCGACGGGCGCGTCATCAGCGGTACGCACTGCCTGATGGCGGTCGGCTCCATCCCCAACACGGCCGGGATCGGGCTGGAGGAGTCCGGGGTCCGGCTCAAGGAGTCCGGGCATGTCTGGACGGACCGGGTCTCGCGCACGAGCGCGCCGGGCGTCTACGCGGCCGGTGACTGCACGGGCGTGCTGGCGCTGGCCTCGGTCGCGGCCATGCAGGGCCGCATCGCGATGTACCACTTCCTGGGTGACGCGGTGGCCCCGCTGAATCTCAAGGCTGTATCCGCGAACGTATTTACGGATCCGGAGATTGCGACAGTCGGGTATACCCAGGCCGATGTCGACAGCGGCAAGATTGACGCCCGGATGGTGAAGCTTCCGCTGCTGCGGAATCCGCGCGCCAAGATGCAGGGCATTCGCGACGGCTTCGTGAAGATGTTCTGCCGCCCCGGCACGGGCATCGTGGTCGGTGGTGTGGTGGTCGCGCCGCGCGCCAGCGAGCTCATTCACCCCATCGCGATCGCGGTCGACAACAACCTGACCGTCGAGCAGATCGCCAACGCGTTCACCGTCTATCCCTCGCTGTCCGGTTCGCTCGCCGAGGTGGCGCGGCAGCTGCACACGAGGAAGACACAGCAGACGCAGCGTGACGCTTAGGGCTCAGGAGTACGCCCATACCACTTCTTGCGTTCGGGAGCGGACAACTTCCGTTAATTGCTGCAACCTGCTGAAAACGGATGGTCGTTGGCGTTACTGTCGGTTTCGTGTTCGCTGCAGAACGTCGTCAATTGATCCTCGAAATGGTGCGCGCCAACGGAGCGGTTTCGCTCCGTGAGCTCGCCCGTGTCGTCCAGACCTCCGAAGTGACCGTACGGCGGGACGTGCGGGCATTGGAGGCAGAAGGACTGCTCGACCGCCGGCACGGCGGTGCGGTGCTGCCGGGCGGTTTCACCAGGGAGTCCGGCTTCCCGCAGAAATCCCATCTAGCGACCGCGGAAAAGACGGCCATCGCCGATCTGGCGGCGAGCTTCGTCGAAGAGGGCGAAGCCGTCGTCGTCGGCGCCGGCACCACCACGCAGGAGCTGGCCCGCCGGCTCGCGCGGGTGCCGGGTCTGACCGTGGTCACCAACTCCCTGCTCGTCGCGCAGGCGCTGGCGCACGCCAACCGGGTCGAGGTCGTCATGACCGGCGGCACGCTGCGCGGTTCCAACTACGCCCTGGTGGGCAGCGGGGCGGAGCAGTCCCTGCACGGTCTGCGCGTGACCAGAGCCTTCCTGTCCGGGAGCGGGCTGACCGCCGAGCGCGGGCTGTCCACGTCCAACATGCTCTCCGCGAGTGTGGACCGGGCGCTGGTGCAGGCCGCGGCGGAGGTGGTGGTGCTGGCGGACCATACGAAGCTGGGCACCGACACCATGTTCCAGACGGTGCCCACGGATGTGATCACGCGCCTGGTGACGGACGAGCCGCCGGCGCACGACGACCGTGCCGCCACGGAGCTCCAGGCTCTCGCGGACCAGGGCGTCCACATCTCGGTCGCCGGGCCCGGCGCGGGGTCGGGCTCGGGGCCGTCGGGCGTCGCGGGCGGCGGGGAGGTGGGGCCGCCGGCGCGGCGCCGGGACGTTCCGCCGCTGCCGGGTCAGCGGCGCACGCACCCGCTGGGCGGGCAGCCGCCCGGCCCGGGGCAGGGCGGGCCGGCCGGGCCGCAGCTGCGCAGCGCGGTGTCGCTGGGCGACCAGTCGACGGCGAGGGTGGCGGACCTGGCGCCGCGGCGCCGGTAGGCCCGGTGCGGTGCCCTCAGCCGTCCGAGGGCACCGCCTTGAGGCCGCTCAGGGTCAGCATCAGCAGGCGGTCCGCCAGCTCCGGGTCGTCCGGGGACTGCTCGACCGCCAGGGAGATCGCGTTCGTCAGCTGCATCAGGTCCGAGATGCCCACGTCGGCGCGGACCGCCCCGGCCTGCTGGGCGCGGCCGAGCAGCCTGCTGCCCGCCTCGCGCATCGGCAGGCTGCACCGCGACAGCGCCGACGCCTCGTCGGTCTGCGCGGCCATCAGGGCCCGGGAGAGCCCGCGGTAGGTGCTGGCGTGCGCCACGATGGCGCGCAGCCAGTCCACCAGTGCCCGGCACGGCTCGGGGGACGCCAGCAGTTCGCGGGAGCGGGTGAGCAGCCCGTCGACCTCGCCCTGGAAGACGGCGCTCATCAGCGCCGTGCGGTTGGGGAAGTGGCGGTAGAGCGTGCCGATGCCGACGCCCGCCCGGCGGGCGATGTCCTCGAGGGAGGCGTCCGTGCCGTGCGCGGTGAAGGCGGTACGGGCCTCCGCGAGCAGTCGCTCGTAGTTGCGCCGTGCGTCCGCGCGCATGGGGCGTGGTGACGCCTGTGTGATCTCCGTGGCCATTGCCGTCGATCCTCCCTCTCGCTCCCCGCGAGTCAAGAATGCCACTGGCCCGGCCGCCCGCCGTCCGCTCGGTCCAGACCGCGGGCCCCGGCCGGAGCTCCGGCCGGGGCCCGCGGGCCGTGCTGAGGGGGCGCGTCAGTCCTTGATCTCGCAGATGACGGCGCCGGAGGAGACGGAGGCACCGACCTCGGCGGTGATGCCCTTGACCGTGCCCGCGCGGTGCGCGTTCAGCGGCTGCTCCATCTTCATCGCTTCCAGGACCACGATCAGATCACCCTCGGCGACCTCCTGGCCCTCCTCGACCGCGACCTTCACGATCGTGCCCTGCATCGGCGAGGCCAGCGCGTCACCCGACGCCGCCGAACCCGCCTTCTTCGCCGCACGCCGCTTCGGCTTCGCCCCACCCGCCGCAGCCGTCCGCGCGATCGTCATCCCCAGCGAGGACGGCAGCGACACCTCCAGGCGCTTGCCACCGACCTCGACCACCACCGTCTCGCGGCCCGGGGCCTCCTCCTCGTCCTCCACCACCGCACCCGCGAACGGAGGAATCGTGTTCTCGAACTCCGTCTCGATCCACCGCGTGTGGACCTTGAACGGATCCGAAGCGAACGCCTCGTCCGTCACCACGGCACGGTGGAAGGGGATCGCGGTCGCCATGCCCTCGACCGTGAACTCACCCAGCGCACGCGCCGCCCGCTGGAGGGCCTGCTCACGGCTGGCACCCGTCACGATCAGCTTCGCCAGCAGCGAGTCCCACGCCGGACCGATCACCGAACCCGACTCCACCCCCGCGTCCAGCCGCACACCCGGACCCGACGGCGCGTCGAAACGCGTCACCGTCCCCGGAGCCGGCAGGAAGTTACGGCCCGGGTCCTCACCATTGATACGGAACTCGAACGAGTGCCCGCGCACCGCCGGATCCCCGTACCCCAGCTCCTCACCATCGGCGATCCGGAACATCTCCCGCACCAGATCGATACCCGTGACCTCCTCGGTCACCGGGTGCTCGACCTGAAGACGCGTGTTGACCTCCAGGAACGAGATCGTCCCGTCCTGCCCCACCAGGAACTCACACGTCCCCGCACCCTCGTACCCGGCCTCCTTCAAAATGGCCTTCGACGCACGGTAGAGCTCCGCGTTCTGCTCATCCGACAGGAACGGGGCCGGGGCCTCCTCCACCAGCTTCTGGTGCCGGCGCTGGAGCGAGCAGTCACGCGTGGAGACCACCACCACATTGCCGTGCTTGTCCGCCAGGCACTGCGTCTCCACATGCCGCGGACGGTCCAGGTAACGCTCCACGAAGCACTCGCCCCGCCCGAACGCGGCCACCGCCTCACGCACCGCCGAGTCGTAGAGCTCGGGCACCTCCTCCAGCGTGCGGGCCACCTTCAGACCACGCCCGCCACCACCGAACGCCGCCTTGATCGCGATCGGCAGACCATGCTCCCGCGCGAACGCCACGACCTCCTCCGCACCCGACACCGGATCCGGCGTACCGGCCACCAAAGGAGCACCCGCCCGCTGCGCGATATGACGGGCCGCCACCTTGTCACCCAGATCCCGGATCGCCTGCGGCGGCGGACCGATCCACGTCAGCCCCGCATCCAGCACCGCCTGCGCGAATTCGGCGTTCTCGGACAGGAATCCGTACCCCGGGTGAACGGCGTCCGCACCCGACTCCGCGGCCGCGGCGAGGACCTTGGCCACGTCCAGGTAACTCGTCGCCGGGGTGTCACCGCCCAGCGCGTACGCCTCGTCGGCCGCACGGACGTGCAACGCGTCACGGTCCGGGTCGGCGTAGACCGCCACACTTTCGATCCCGGCGTCCCGGCACGCACGAGCGACGCGGACAGCGATTTCGCCTCGGTTGGCGATGAGCACCTTGCGCACGATGGCTCCCTCCTTGAAACAACGTGAGTTTAGGTACCGGCGACACTCTGTGCCGACCCGACTCCCGGGGTGAGGTTGCCCACACGGAGGGTGAACGGCGGGGCGTGCACGGGCATAAGTCCCCAGTTATCCCACGGTACGCCGCGTTCGAGGGCCCAGGGTGATCCTTTCGTGTGGGCTAGATCTCGGTGATCGTCCGGGAGCGTCGCCGCGCATTCTTTGTCGAGTCCCTACGAAGGGGTGGCGCAAAGTTTGCGTGTCCGGCGGGCTGTCGGAGTGGACCCCGGGCCCGCCAGGTGATCCCGGGCCGCGCCCTACCCGCCGGTAGTGCCGGCGGGGCGCGCGGCCGCCAACCTCCCGGCCTCGGCCGCCACATGGCGGAGGAACTCCGTCACCCGGTCCCCGCGGCGCTCGAAGTCCGCCAGCGGCAGGGCCACCGAGACGGCCGTGCGGGCGCCGTCCGCCGCCGGCACGGGCACCGCCACACAGGCCACACCGGGCGCGCACTCCTCGACCTCCACGGCGACGCCCTGCCGCCGCACCCGCCGCAGCTCCGCGTCGAGCCGGTCGGGCGAGGTGATCGTGCGCGGCGTGATCGCGCGCATCCCGGTCCCGGAGAGATAGCGCAGCCGGGCCGCGCGGGGGAGGGCGGAGAGCAGCACCTTGCCGTGCGCCGTGGCGTGTCCGTCGGCGTCCCGGCCGACGGAGAAACCGCCGGTCGGCGCGGCGGAGTCGGACGCTCCGGCGAGCACCGCTATCTCCCCGTCGCGATAGGCGCTGAAGTAGGTGTCCGCGCCCACCGTGCGCCGGGCCTTCAGCAGCAGCCCGTGCACCTCCTCGTCCAGCCGCATCTGGCGCTGGAAGGCGCGGTGCAGGGAGGGGACGCGGTAGCCGAGGGTCCAGCCGGCGGCGGTGCGCACGAGGTGCCCGCGCGCGGTGAGGGCGCCCAGCAGTTCGTAGACGGTGGAGAGCGCGCAGCCGGTGCGCCGGGCGAGCGCCTTGGCGCTCACGGGGCCGTCGGAGGCGGCGACGGCGTCGAGGACGTCGAGGGCGCGGTCGACGGACTGCGGCATGGCGGAGGCGCTCCTTCGGGTGGCGGCACGCGCGGACGGGCTGACCCACCAGCTTCGCACAGCCGGCGGAGCGCCCCGCCGGATCCGGCTCAGCGCTTGACCGGGGCCTGCTCGCGCAGAAGGTCGACGAAGGCCCGCATCCACGCCGGGTGGTCGTTCCACGCGCGCGCGGAGACCAGATTGCCGTCCACCACCGCCTCCGCGTCCACGAAGGTGCCGCCCGCGAGCCGTACGTCGGGGGCGCACGCGGGCCAGGCGGCCGTGCGCCGGCCCTTGAGCACGCCGAGCGGCGCGAGGGCCACGACGGCGTGGCAGATGTGGGCGACGGGCTTGTTCTCGGCGAAGAAGTGTTTGACGATCCGCTGGAAGTGCGGATCCAGCCGGAGGAACTCGGGGGCCCGCCCGCCGGGGATCAGGACGGCGGCGTAGTCGGCCGGGTTCACGTCGGCGAGCGCGACGTCCGCGGGCCAGCAGTGGCCGGGCTTCTCGGTGTACGTGTCGAAGGTCGACACGAAGTCGTGGACGACGAACTGGAGCTGCTTGACGGTCGGCGCGGCTATGTCGACCTCGTAACCCTCCTCCAGCAGCCGCTGGTAGGGGTACATGACCTCCAGGTCCTCCGCGGCGTCGCCGGTCGTGATGAGGATCTTCGGCATGACGGTGCTCCTCGGCGCTTCTCGGGAGTCGGCTCTACCGGAATATGCGCAGCGGGATACGCCGAGAAACTCCCCCGGACGGTCCGATCGGCCGCCGGGGAAGGGGTGTTGGAGTGGTGGGAGAGGTTCCGGTCACCGCGCGCGTACCTCTGGGGTGGGCCCCCATGTGGCGCAAGGAATGGTGACCGGTGGGGCCCGACCTCGTTGGGTCGGGCATGATCAAGCGCATCGCAGCCGCGGCCGCCCTCACCGGCGCCGCCCTCAGCATGTCCGTCACCGCCGCCTCGGCCGCGCCCATGCCGCAACCGCCCGTGTCGAACGCCGGGGAGGTCGCCGCGCCGCCGAAGATCGACCCGCCGCAGATGCAGGACATGAGCATCTACCCCGGTGCCACCAACCAGCTCGGCCAGCTCAACAAGCTGGGTCAGATCAGCGAGGTCGGCAAGGCCGCTAGCGCCCTCGACCCGGTGCTCGGACTGCTCGCGCCCGTGACCGGGCTCCTGCCGACCTGAGGTCCGGGGGCTCTCACACCCACAGGTCGGTGATCGAGGTCCCGAGCTCGCCGAGGAGCGTGCGGAGCAGGGGCAGCGACAGGCCGATGACGTTGCCGTGGTCACCGTCGATGCCGTCCAGGAACGGGGCGGAGCGGCCGTCGAGGGTGAAGGCGCCCGCCACGTGGAGCGGTTCGCCGGAGGCGACGTAGGCCGCGATCTCGGCATCGGTCGGCTCGCCGAAACGGACGGTGGTCGAGGCGGTCGCGGACACCCGCCGCCCGGTGGCGGTGTCGATCACGCAGTGACCGGTCCGGAGGATTCCGGACCGGCCGCGCATCGACTTCCAGCGGGCCGTGGCGTCCTCCGCGTCCGCCGGCTTGCCCAGTGCCAGGCCGTCCAGCTCCAGCACCGAGTCGCAGCCGACGACCAGCGCCCCGGCGGCCTCCGCCCGTACGGAGACGGCCTCGGCCTTGGCCTCGGCGAGGACCCGGGCGAGCTCGGAGGGGTTCGGGGCGGTGATCGCGTCCTCGTCCACGCCGCTGACGATCACCTCGGGGGCGAGCCCCGCGGCGCGGAGCAGTCCGAGGCGGGCGGGGGACTGGGAGGCGAGGACCAGGCGGCGGCGCGCGGGGCTGTCGTTCATACCGGCCAGCCTATGAGGTCGGCACCGCCCCCGCCGCCACGCCCCGTTTCCGTCAGCCTGCCACGGCGACCACCTCGCCCCGCACCTGCACGGGCTCCGTGCCCTCCTCGTTGTGCCGGTCCGCCCAGTTCGTCAGGGCCGTCCGGCAGGCGTGGTCCAGGTGGCGCAGCCCGGACAGGTGCAGCTCGATCGGCCGGTCCTTGGGCAGCGCCTCCAGGGTGTCGAGGATGTGCGGCAGCCGCAGGAACGTGGCGCTGCCGGTCAGCCGGACGTGGATGGGACCCTCGCCCTCGTCCTTGACGTCGAGCTGGACGCGCGAGGTCTCCCACGCGGTCTTGGCCACGGCCAGCAGCAGACCGGCCACGACGCCCTCGAACATATTGGTGGCCACGATGGCCACGGCGGTGACGCCGAGCACGATCGCCTCGCCGCGGTGCTCCCGCCACAGCGGACCCAGATCGCGCACGGGCACGAGCTTGCCGCCCGCGTGGACCAGGACGCCCGCGAGCGCGGCGACCGGGATCACCCCGAGCGCGGCCGGGAACAGCGCCGCGAAGAGCAGCAGCCACAGGCCGTGCATCCATCGCGAGGCCTTGGTGCGGGCGCCGGCCTGGACGTTGGCGGCGCTGCGCACGATGACGGCGGTCATGGGCAGGGCGCCGAGCAGGCCGCACACGGCGTTGCCCGCGCCCTGGGCCATCAGCTCCTTGTTGTAGTCGGTGCGCGGTCCGTCGTGCAGCCGGTCCACCGCCGCCGCGCTGAAGAGGCTCTCGGCGGAGGCGATGAGCGCGAACGCGAGGACGGTGCCGATCAGGGTGCCGTCGACCAGACCGCCGAAGTCACTGAGCCCGGGCGGCTGGATGGATTCGAACAGGCCCTTGACCTCGACCTTGGCGACGGGCAGCGAGAACGCCGCCGTCGCACCGGTGGCGAGGGCCACGGCCGCCAGCGGCGCGGGCACCAGGCCCGAGACGCGGGCGGGCAGCTTCTTCCACAGGATCAGCACGGCGACGGTGCCGGCGCCCAGGGCGAACGCCTTGAGCGCCTGGCTGTCCGAGGCGAGGTCGGAGACGAGGCCGGGCAGTCCGGCGATCTTGTCGAGCCCGCTGCTGGGCGCCTTGAGGTCGCCCATCGCGTAGGACTGGCCGAGGATCAGCACCAGGCCGATGCCGGCCAGCATGCCCTGGACCACGGCGACCGAGATGGCGCGGAACCAGCGCCCGAAGCCGAGGAATCCCAGGACGAGTTGGATCGCTCCGGAGGCCAGGACGATCGCCCCGAGGGTGCCGAGGCCATGGGTCTGCACGGCCTCGTAGACGAGCACGGTCAGGCCCGCGGCCGGGCCGCTGACCTGGAGGGAGCTGCCGGGCAGCGCCCCGACGACGAGTCCGCCGACGATGCCGGTGATCAGGCCGAGTTCGGCGGGCGCGCCGGAGGCGACGGCGACCCCGACGCAGAGCGGGAGGGCGACCAGGAAGACGACGAGCGATGCGGTGAAGTCCCGCCGCAGCACGGCGGAACCGGGATTGGTGAGCATGGATTCCTCACGTTGAGGTGGGGAAGGCGAGCGGAAGTGACCCGGGGCCCGGGAGGGGGCCCAAGGGAGGAGCCGGAGGGCCCGGGGCGGTTCGGCCGCGCCCGGGCCGGCGGGTCACAACGGGAGGAACAGCGCGTCGTCTCCGACGGTCTGGTGCGCCAGCACGAGGCCGGTGTGCACCTCGTAGTACCAGGCGTGCAGGCCGAGGCGGCCGTCGTCGATCCGCTCGGCGACGCACGGGTAGGCGCGCAGCCGGTCGAGCTGTGCGAGCGCGTGGCGCTGCACCGGGATGGCGACGTCGGGGGTGTCCCCCTCGCCGTCGCGGAGGGCGGGTGAGGCTCCGCGTTCCAGCCAGCCGCGGACGGCGGGCACCTGGGTGAGGTCCTCGTCGCGGACGAGCGCGCCCACGGCACCGCAGTGCGAGTGGCCGCAGACGATGATGTCCTGCACCCCGAGGACCGTGACGGCGTACTCGATGGTGGCCATCTCGCCGGCCGGGTGGTCGGTGCTGTACTCGGGGACGATGTTGCCCGCCGTGCGCAGCTCGAAGAGGTCACCCGGGCGGGTGTTGGTGATCAGCGTCGGTACGACGCGGGAGTCGGAGCAGGTGATGAAGAGTGCTTCGGGGGACTGGCCTGATGCGAGGCCGCTGAGCTCCCCGGTGGTGGACTGTCGCGCGCGGGTCGGGAAGGCGCGGGCGTGGTCGATGAGGGACTGCATGAACGGCTGACCTCCTGGAGGTAGTCGTTGTCGGTCGGACATCGAAGACGTGCGTCGTCGAGACGTCTTGACAGGGAAATGCCGCATCGAATGATGTGCGGCAGCGAACAGAGTGACGAAGGCGCTGAGAAGATCTGCCATCGGCGCGCGTTACTGATGGTAGTGACGCGACTGGAGGGCCGCTGGTTGCGCGCGGAGGCAAGGCCTCCAGCGAATCAGTGCCTGAAGACCTGGATGAGGGTGCCGACTTGGCGGCCGGAGCCACGAGCCGTCACGGGGGCGTGTCTGTCGGACGGCCCCGCACAGGGGTCAACGCCGTTGCCGCCGGGGGAGTTCCCGAGCGGCGCCGTGGTCTGGACCTGCTGCCGGGGCTGAGCTGTGCCGCCCCGGTGGGACACATGGGCGCGCCACATGCCCTGTTCGCCCCCGGAGCCTTCGCCGGGGTGGGCGCAGTCGTGCTCGGCGGACGCCGGGGCGCCGGCCGAATAGGCGAGGGAAGGGGCCGCCGGGGTCTCCCCGGCATCGGCCGTCCTGATCGTCAACAGCACGGCCAGGGCGAGGACGAGGAACGCGGCGAGCGCGCCGACAGAGCGTATACGCATTCTTCCTCGACCCCCCTTCGAGTGACTGTGCTGGTCGATTCTAGCCATACGAAGTGTCGGTGCAGGGGCAAAGTGATTACTGGTCAGTTAAGTCGTCACCTTCGCGTTCCCGGGGTGAACGCACGCGAAAGGGGGCCGACTTACGGGAGCGATGTGGACATCTCCGCCGTAAGTCGGCCCCCGTAACGGGGCGAATCCGTCAGTGGCTCACTTGCCGAGCGCGGCCTCCATGACCTTCTTGGCGATCGGCCCGGCGAGCTTGCCGCCGGAGATGTCCTCGCGGTCGATGTCCGAGCCCTCGGGGTCGATGAAGACGGCCACCGCGACCGGCGAGCCGTCGCCCTGCTTGGCGTACGAGACGAACCAGGCGTACGGCAGCTTCTCGTTGTTGACACCGTGCTGCGCGGTGCCGGTCTTCGCGCCGACCGTCACGCCGTCGATCAGGGCCGCCTTGCCGGTGCCCTTCTCCGCGGTGTTCTCCATCATGGTCTGGACCTTGCGCGCCGTGTCGGCGGAGACGGCCTGCGACATCAGCTCGGGCTTGTGCTTCTCCAGCGTGCCGAGGTCCGGGCCGCGCAGCTCCTCGACCATGTAGGGCTTCATCACCTTGCCGTCGTTGGCGAGGCCGGCCGTCATCATGGCGATCTGGAGGGGCGTGCTGGCGAGGCTGCCCTGGCCCATGCCGGTCAGCGCGGTCTGCGGCCGGTCGAGCTTCGTGGGGTAGAGGCTCTCACCGGCCCGCACCGGGATGTCGAGCTTCTTCTCGTTGAACCCGAACTTCTCCGCGGTCTCGCGCATCTTGTCCGTGCCCAGTTTGTCCGCGAGGTCCAGGAAGACGTTGTTGCACGACCACTGGA
Organism: Streptomyces albireticuli; assembly: GCF_002192455.1. Lineage (NCBI taxonomy): Bacteria > Bacillati > Actinomycetota > Actinomycetes > Kitasatosporales > Streptomycetaceae > Streptomyces > Streptomyces albireticuli. The sequence continues at coordinate 3,000,066 of NZ_CP021744.1, read as the reverse complement.
GGCCGGCCTTCAGCGAACCGTTGACGCATTCCTGCGTCTGCACGTCGTTGCGGACCGTGGTGGTGCTCAGCGGCAGCTTGTACGGCACCGGGGCGCTGCCCTTGGCGTCGATGTCCGAGACGATCCCGTGCTCCAGGGCCGCCGCCGCGGTGAGGATCTTGAAGGTCGAGCCCGGGGGGTAGCGCTCCTTGAGCGCCCGGTTCAGGGTCGGCTTGTTCTTGTCGGCCGCGAGGGCGTCCCAGGCCTTCTGGTCCTTGTACGTGTTCCCCGCGAAGACCGAGGGGTCGTAGGAGGGGGTGGAGGCCAGGGCGAGCACCTTGCCCGTGCGCGGGTCGAGCGCCACGACGGCGCCCTTGTACTTGCCGAGCCCCTCGAAGGCCGCCTTCTGCGCCTTCGGGTTGATCGTCGTGACCACGTCACCGCCGCGCGGCTTCTTGCCCGTGAGCATGTCCGTGGTGCGCTGGAGGAAGAGCCGGTCGTCGGTGCCGCTGAGCAGCTTGTCGTTGACGAACTCCAGCTGGCTGTTGCCGTAGATCTGCGAGGAGTAGCCGGTGACCGGGGCGTACATCTCGGCGTCCTTGAACGTCCGCTTGTACTTGTAGTCACCGGAGGTCTCCGAGGAGCCGGTGACCGGCTGGCCGCCCACGATGATGTTGCCGCGCGGCTGGGCGAAGGAGGCGATCCGGACGCGCTTGTTCTGCTTGTGCTCCGCGAATTCGTCGCCGCGCACGAACTGCACCCAGGTCGCCTGGAGCAGCAGGGCGAGTACGAGCACCCCGACGAAGACGGATATGTGCCGTACGGGTTTGTTCATGGTGGGACGCGCTCCCGGGTTCGCGGGCATTTCTCTTGTGATGATGCGAATGGGGAGATTTTGGTTGCAGTGAGATGCGCGTGGGGTGGGGGCGGAGGGGTCAGTGCAGGCCCAGGATGACGAACAGCACCACCATGCCGACGGCCAGCACGAGGCCGGCCCGGCGGAGCATGGCCTGCGCTTCGCGCAGCTCCTCGGGGGGCTCTTCGGGCGGATCCGACCACAGCATGGGTTCCATGCTCGCGCGGCGGGGTGGGCGGCGCCTGAGTACGCGTACTCAAGGTAGGGCGGGGCGGGACTTTTCCCCTACCCGCCCCTTCCCGAGACCGGGGGCTCCGCCCCCGGGCCCCCTTTTCCGCGCTTCGCGCGGTGTCCTCAAGCGCCGGACAGGCTGAATTTGCCCGGTTCCGGGCGACAACTCAGCCCGTCTGGGGGCACCTCCCAGCGGTAGCCGGGGGAGTTCGAGGACCGGGGTCCGGGGCGGAGCCCCGGTTCCGGGAAGAGGCGGGGTGGGGAAAGATCCGCCCCGGACGGACCGCGCACCCGCCCTGCCGACCGCCCGCGCCGGCCCCGCTACGCCGGCCAGTACGTCGTGCGCCACGCCCGCGGCCCCGCGGCCGGCATCCGGCCCGCCGCCAGCCGGCGCGCCGGCTCCGACCACTCCGGGCGCGCCTCACCCGCCTCCCGCGCGGCAGCGCCCCGCGCCGCCGCGCGGGCCTGGACCACCGCCAGGGCGGCGGCCAGCTCCTCCGGCGTGGGGTTGCCTCGCACTACCTTGATCATCGGACAGCCCCTTCCTAGAGCGGGATGTTGCCGTGCTTCTTCGGCGGCAGCGCCTCGCGCTTGTCCCGCAGCACCCGCAGCCCCCGCACGATGTGGCGGCGCGTCTCGTGCGGCATGATCACCGCGTCGACGTAGCCCCGCTCGGCCGCGGCGTAGGGGTTGAGCAGGGTGTCCTCGTAGTCCGCGATGAGCTTGGCGCGCAGCTCCTCCTGCTCCTCCGGGGTCTCCGCGGCCGCGATCGTACGGCGGTGCAGGATGTTCACCGCGCCCTGCGCGCCCATGACCGCGATCTGCGCCGTGGGCCACGCCACATTGAGGTCGGCGCCGAGGTGCTTGGACCCCATGACGTCGTACGCCCCGCCGAACGCCTTACGGGTGATCACCGTGATCAGCGGCACCGTGGCCTCGGCGTAGGCGTAGATCAGCTTGGCGCCGCGCCGGATGATGCCGTTGTACTCCTGGTCCGTGCCCGGCAGGAAGCCCGGGACGTCCACGAACGTGAGCACCGGGACGTTGAAGGCGTCGCAGGTGCGCACGAACCGCGCGGCCTTCTCGCTCGCGTCGATGTCCAGGCAGCCGGCGAACTGGAGCGGCTGGTTGGCCACGATGCCGACCGGGCGGCCCTCGACCCGGCCGAAGCCGGTGATGATGTTCGGCGCGAACAGCGCCTGCGTCTCCAGGAACTCCCTGTCGTCCAGCACGTGCTCGATGACGGTGTGCATGTCGTAGGGCTGGTTGGCCGAGTCCGGGATGAGGGTGTCCAGCTCCTGGTCGGAGCCCGACACCTCCAGGTCCGCCTCCTCCGGGAAGGCGGGCGGCTCGGAGAGGTTGTTGGAGGGGAGATAGGACAGCAGCGCCTTGACGTACTCGATGGCGTCCTTCTCGTCGCCCGCCATGTGGTGGGCCACGCCCGACGTGGCGTTGTGCGTACGGGCGCCGCCCAGCTCCTCGAAGCCGACGTCCTCGCCGGTGACGGTCTTGATGACGTCGGGGCCGGTGATGAACATGTGCGAGGTCTGGTCGACCATCACCGTGAAGTCGGTGATCGCGGGGGAGTACACCGCGCCGCCCGCGCACGGGCCGACGATCAGCGAGATCTGCGGGATCACGCCCGAGGCGTGCACATTGCGGCGGAAGATCTCCCCGAACAGGCCGAGCGCGACCACGCCCTCCTGGATGCGGGCGCCACCGCCGTCGTTGATGCCGATGATCGGGCAGCCGGTCTTCAGCGCGAAGTCCATGGCCTTGCCGATCTTCTCGCCGTACACCTCGCCGAGCGAGCCGCCGAAGACGGTGAAGTCCTGCGAGTAGACACAGACGGTACGGCCGTCGACGGTGCCGTAACCGGTGACGACGCCGTCGCCGTAAGGACGGTTCTTCTCGATGCCGAAGTTGGTCGAGCGGTGCCGCGCGAACTCGTCCAGTTCGACGAAGGAACCCTCGTCCAGCAGCAGTTCGACACGTTCCCGGGCGGTCAGTTTGCCCTTCGCGTGCTGCTTCTCCACCGCGCGGGCCGAACCCGCGTGGGTCGCCTCCTCGGTCCTGCGGCGGAGGTCGGCGAGCTTGCCCGCGGTGGTATGGATGTCGTATTCCGGCTCGGACACGGGATGCGGCTCCTGCTCGTCCTGAGGGGTGGGCTGACTGGGCTACCGGTTCGTAGCGTATCCGCGCGGATGCGCCGTGGCAGTGCGTCGTCGGCCACACCTTTTTGCCGCCGATTGCCTCCTAAGGTGGCTCTTATGACGCCCGATGACGCCTCAGGCTCCGCCGTGAACCGCTGGTCCGACCTCGACCGGCCCCCGCTCAACGCCCTCGCGCTCCGGCGCGGACTCCTGCGCCCCGGCGGGCTGTGGAGCTCCGTCGAGGTGGTCGCGCGCACCGGATCCACCAACTCGGACCTCGTTGCCGCGGCCGCCGCCGGGAAGGCGGCCGAGGGCGCGGTCCTCGTCGCCGAGGAGCAGTCCGCCGGGCGCGGCCGGCTCGACCGGGCCTGGACCGCGCCGCCGCGTTCCGGCCTCTTCTTCTCCGTACTGCTCACCCCGGGCCCGGACGTCCCGGTCGAGCTCTGGGGCTGGCTGCCGCTGCTCGCCGGCGTCGCGACGGCCACCGCGCTGTCCCGCGCCGCCGGTGTGGACACCGCCCTGAAGTGGCCGAACGACCTGCTCGTGACGGTCGGCGGCGCCGAGCGCAAGGCCGGCGGCATCCTCGCCGAGCGCTCCGGCGACAGCGTCGTCGTCGGCATCGGCCTGAACGTGTCGCTCCGCGCCGAGGAGCTCCCGGTGCCGACGGCCGGCTCGCTCGCCCTGGCCGGAGCCGTGGCCGTGGACCGCGACCCGCTGCTGCGGGCCGTCCTGCGGTCGCTGGAGGAGTGGTACACGGAGTGGCGACGCGCCGGAGGCGACCCGCGCGCGTCCCGCCTCCAGGAGGCGTACGCCGCCGGGTGCGCGACCCTCGGCCGGACCGTGCGCGCCGAACTGCCCGGCGGCAAAGACCTGGTCGGGGAGGCCGTGGCCGTCGACGGCGACGGCCGGCTGGTGCTGGCCACCGGCGACGGGGTGCAGCGGCCGGTGGGCGCCGGCGACATCGTTCATCTACGGCCCGCGCTGTCGGAAGAGTGAGCTACGGCACACTTGTCGTATCGTTGTGCCCGGAACCTAAGCGAGCAGTGATCGGCAGGGCAGTGCGCACGGATCGGACAGGGGGCGGGCGGTGACCGGCGACGGTGGGGGCACCTCCCGTGCCGTTGAGGCCACGGGCGGCACCCCGGGCGGCGGCAGCGCCGCGAGCGGGAGCGCCGGGGGAACCGGCGGCGACGCCGACCGGCAGGGCTCCGACGGCGCGGGCCGGAGTACGGGCGGCCGGGGCGGCGCCAGAGGCGTCGAGGAGTACGGGGACGACGGCGGCGACCCGATCGCCCTGCGGCTGGAGTCGCTGATCCTCGGCGCCGAGCGCCGCTACACCCCCTTCCAGGCCGCCCGCGCGGCCGGGGTCTCCATGGACCTCGCCTCCCGCTTCTGGCGCGCCATGGGCTTCGCCGACATCGGCCAGGCCCGCGCGCTGACCGAGGCCGACGTGCTGGCGCTGCGGCGGCTCGCCGGTCTGGTCGAGGCCGGGCTGCTGAGCGAGCCCATGGCCATCCAGGTCGCCCGCTCCACCGGGCAGACCACCGCCCGCCTCGCCGACTGGCAGATCGACTCCTTCCTGGAGGGCCTGACCGAGCCTCAGGAGCCGGGCATGACCCGGACGGAGATCACCTACCCGCTGGTCGAGCTGCTCCTCCCCGAGCTGGAGGAGTTCCTCATCTACGTCTGGCGGCGGCAGCTGGCCGCCGCCACCGGCCGCGTCGTCCAGGCCCAGGACGACGCGGAGATGGTCGACCGCCGGCTGGCCGTCGGCTTCGCCGACCTCGTCGGCTTCACCCGCCTGACGCGCCGTCTGGAGGAGGAGGAGCTCGGCGAGCTCGTCGAGGCCTTCGAGACGACCGCCGCCGACCTGGTCGCGGCGCACGGCGGACGGCTCATCAAGACGCTCGGCGACGAGGTGCTCTACTCGGCGGACGACGCGGGCACCGCGGCCGAGATCGGCCTGCGGCTCATCGAGACCATGACCCACGACGAGACGATGCCGGAGCTCCGGGTCGGCCTCGCCTTCGGCACGGTGACGACGCGCATGGGCGATGTCTTCGGTACGACGGTGAACCTGGCCTCCCGGCTGACGTCGATAGCGCCGAAGGACGCGGTCCTGGTCGACGGCGCCTTCGCGGAGGAGCTGGCCCGCAGCGGCGACGCCCCCAAGTCGGAGGTGGAGGCCGCGGCGGCGGCCGACGGCACGGAGAAGTACCGCTTCGCCCTTCAGCCGATGTGGCAGCGGCCGGTGCGTGGGCTGGGTGTCGTCGAGCCGTGGTTGCTGACCCGGAGGAACAACGCCTGAGGGTGGGTGGCCGGGGGTGGGTTCGCCGGGCCGGAAATTCGAGCCCTTCCGCCGATTGAGGACCTCCGGGACCGGTGCGATGATCAGCGACGGAAGTTTACGGTCGTTAACGTCACCGGGAGACACCACGTGAGTGAGCACCGCTTCGGGGAATGGGTCGCCGTAAGGCGCCACGGGCACGTCGCCGAACTCGTCCTGGACCGGCCCAAGGCCATGAACGCCGTCTCCACCGAGATGGGCCGCCGCATCGGGGAGGCCACCGCCGCCCTCGCCGCCGACGCCTCCGCGCGGGTCGTCGTCCTCACCTCCACGCACGAGCGCGCGTTCTGTGTCGGCGCCGACCTCAAGGAGCGCAACTCCTTCACCGACGCCGACCTCGGCCGGCAGCGTCCGCACGCCCGCGCCGCGTACACCGGCGTGCTGGAGCTGCCCATGCCGACCGTCGCCGCCGTGCACGGCTTCGCGCTCGGTGGCGGTTTCGAACTGGCGCTGTCCTGCGATGTGATCGTGGCGGACACCACGGCCGTCGTCGGCCTGCCCGAGGTGTCGGTCGGCGTGATCCCCGGCGGTGGCGGCACCCAGCTGCTCCCGCGCCGGGTCGGCGCCGCACGCGCGGCCGAACTGATCTTCACCGCGCGGCGGGTGCCCGCCGAGGAGGCGAGGGAGCTGGGCCTGGTGGACCAGCTCGTCGCCGAGGGCGAGGACCGTACGGAGGCGCTCGCGCTGGCCGCGCGCATGGCGGCCAACTCGCCCGTGGGCCTGCGCGCCGCCAAGCGCGCCCTGCGGCTCGGGCACGGCCTGGACCTGCGGACGGGGCTGGAGGTCGAGGACGCGGCGTGGCGCACGGTGGCCTTCTCCGGGGACCGTGCCGAGGGTGTGGCGGCCTTCAACGAGAAGCGGGTGCCGGAGTGGCCGGGGGAGTGAGTGGCTGCGGGCGGTCGGCGTTCCGAGGCCGTCCGTGGGGCGGGGGCGGGGCGGGGTGGGCCCTACGGGGCTGCATGATTTACGGGCCCCGTTGCTCGCCGTTGTCATCGTTGCCCCGCGTTCGGGCCCGCAAATCACGCTCTACGCCCCTTGCCGGGCCCACCCCGCCCCGCCCCCTCCGGTCCGCTCCGATCCCTTCCACCTACGCTGGTAATTCCCCTGGTACAGGTGTGGCGGGAGGGGCGCCAAGCCGGTCATAGGGCGGAATGGCCGCAACATTCATACGCTGGAGTGCAGGTACTGCGCGCGGTGACGGAATGTGAGGCTCGGGTGGCAGACGGCGGGGAGTGCGACGTCCGGCTGGGCGCCGTCGTGGAGCTCGCTCAGGCGATGGCCGCGGCGCAGTCCCCGCTGGAGTCGGTGGCCGCCGCGGCGGAGCGGGCCCGGCGGGCGCTGGGGGGCACCTTCGCCGCCGTCTCGGCGTGGGAGCGGGAGCACGGCCGGCTGCGGGTGCTGGTGAACGCCGGTGAGCTGGCCGAGAGTGAGGAGCGGTACCCGGAGGACGAGTCGTACCCCGTGCACGACTTCCCCGAGATCGCCGAGATCCTGCACGAGGAATGGGTGGGCGGCGGGCCCGAGCCCCGCGCGTGGGTCGAGAGCGCGGAGGGCGCCGAGGGCGCCGCGGACACCGGCGCGTACAGCCCGGCCGGCGCGTACCGCCACCAGCGGGTGGCCGCGCTGCGGCGGCGCGGCCGGGGCAGCTGCGTCGTGGCGCCGATCGTGCTGCACGGGCGGGCCTGGGGCGAGCTGTACGTGGCCCGGCCGCCCGGGGTGGCCGCCTTCGGGCGCACGGACGCGGACTTCGCGACGGTCCTGGCCGCCGTGGCCGCGGCCGGCATCGCCCAGACCGAGCGCCTGGAGGAGGTGCGCCGGCTCGCCTTCACCGACCCCCTGACCGGGCTGGGCAACCGCCGCGCGGTCGACGCGCGGCTGGACGAGGCGGTGGAGCGGCACCTGGCCGACGGCGTGGTCGTCAGCCTGGTCGTCTGCGACCTCAACGGCCTCAAGAAGGTCAACGACACCCTGGGTCACGCGGTCGGCGACCGGCTGCTGGAACGGTTCGGCTCGGTGCTCTCGCTGTGCGGGGCGATGCTGCCGGGCACCCTGGCCGCCCGGCTGGGCGGCGACGAGTTCTGTCTGCTGACGGTCGGTCCGTCGGCGGACGAGGTGGTGCGGATCGCGGACGAACTGTGCCGCAGGGCCGCCGGGTTGGAGCTCGGTGAGGGCGTCGCCTGCGGGGTCGCCTCCACGGGCGACCCGATCGGCGCCGTGGGCACGGCCCGCCGCCTCTTCCGGCTCGCGGACGCGGCCCAGTACCGGGCCAAGGCCGCGCGGGCGGCGAAGCCGGTGGTCGCCGGGCGCGACGGCGGGCGCCGGGACCCGGTCGTCCGGCTCGCCGACCATCCGCCGGCCGCGCCGGCCGCCGAGCGGCGGCGGTTCCGGGGCCGGAACTCGGGCACGCCGGGCGACTGACGGCGACGGAGAGCGACAGGGAGCGACGGGCCCGGCGGAGGTGGATCGGAGGGTGCGGAGGTTGGGGCGCGGCCTGTGGCGCGGGGTCCCGGGACGAGCTGGCGGAGACTATGTACAGACAGCGATTCAGTCTCTAGGGTGCCTGAATATGGATATGCACACTGTGGTGGTGGGGACGGCCGGGACGACCGCGGAAGATGTGATCGCCGTGGCACGCGACGGTGCGCGCGTCGTGATCTCGGACGAGGCGCTGGCCGCCGTCGCCGCCGCGCGGCAGGTCATCGACGACCTGGCCGCCAAGCCCGATCCGGTCTACGGCGTCTCCACGGGCTTCGGCGCCCTCGCCGTCCGGCACATCAGCCCCGACCTGCGCGCCCAGCTCCAGCGCAACATCGTCCGTTCGCACGCCGCCGGTATGGGCCCCCGCGTGGAGCGCGAGGTCGTCCGCGCGCTGATGTTCCTGCGGCTGAAGACCCTCGCCTCCGGCCACACCGGCGTCCGGCCCCTCGTGGTCGAGACCATGGCCGCGATCCTCAACGCCGGGATCACCCCCGCCGTGCACGAGTACGGCTCACTCGGCTGCTCCGGCGACCTCGCGCCGCTCTCCCACTGCGCGCTCACCCTGATGGGAGAGGGTGAGGCGGAGGGCCCCGACGGCACCCTGCGCCCGGCCGGCGAGCTCCTCGCCGCGCACGGCATCGCCCCCGTCGAGCTGCGCGAGAAGGAGGGGCTCGCGCTCCTCAACGGCACCGACGGCATGCTCGGCATGCTGGTGATGGCCTGCGCGGACCTCGCCCGCCTGATCACCTCCGCCGACATCACCGCGGCCCTCTCCCTGGAGGCCCTGCTCGGCTCCGAGAAGGTCCTCGCCCCCGAGCTGCACACCATCCGCCCGCACCCGGGCCAGGGCGCCAGCGCCGGCAACATGCTCCGCGTGCTGGCCGGTTCCGGGCTGACCGGGCATCACCAGGACGACGCGCCGCGCGTGCAGGACGCGTACTCCATCCGCTGCGCCCCGCAGGTCGCGGGCGCCGGCCGGGACACGCTCGCCCACGCCCGGCTGGTCGCCGACCGTGAGCTGGCCGCCGCCGTCGACAACCCTGTCGTCCTCGCGGACGGCCGGGTCGAGTCCAACGGCAACTTCCACGGCGCCCCGGTCGCGTACGTCCTGGACTTCCTGGCCATCGCCGCCGCGGACCTCGCCTCCATCGCCGAGCGCCGCACCGACCGGCTGCTGGACAAGAACCGCTCGCACGGGCTGCCGCCGTTCCTGGCCGGGGACCCGGGCGTCGACTCCGGCCTGATGATCGCTCAGTACACGCAGGCCGCGCTGGTCAGCGAGATGAAGCGGCTGGCCGTACCGGCCTCCGTGGACTCGATCCCGTCCTCGGCGATGCAGGAGGACCACGTCTCCATGGGCTGGTCGGCCGCGCGCAAGCTGCGGACGGCCGTCGGGGCGCTCACGAAGGTCGTCGCCGTGGAGCTCGTCGCCGCGACCCGCGCCATCGAGCTGCGTACGGGCCTGACGGCGGCGCCGGCCACTCAGGAGGTGCTGCGCGCGGTGCGCGCGGCGGGCGTCGAGGGCCCGGGCGAGGACCGGTTCCTGGCCCCCGACCTCGCGGCGGCCGAGGAGTTCGTCCGCTCCGGGAAGCTGGTCGCGGCCGTCGAGCCGGTGACGGGCCCGCTCGCCTGAGGCTGTTGCCGGATACGGCCGGACAGCGGTTACCGGGCCGCCGTGCGCGACCTGCGCACGGCGGCGGTGACCAGCGCGCCGCCCGCCGCGACGAACGCGACGCCGCCGAAGACGTAAGGGGTGGTGTCGACGCTGCCGGAGTCGGCGAGTACGGGCGCCTTGGCGGGTTTCCTGACGGAGGGGGCGGGTGCCGCGGGGGTTTCTGTGGTGACGGTGGCGCTCCGCGCCGTGTCACTCTTTCCGGGCCCGGCGGGCTCGGCCGTGGCGTGCGCGCTCGGCACGAACCACACCGCGCACAGCAGTGAACCGGCGGCGACGGCCGTCAGCAGCGGTCGATGCGCGGTCACGGGACGAATTCCCCCTGAAGTGGCGTTCCTTGGGGCCCTCGCGCTGTGCGCCCGGCCCCGGCTGACTCGATGTTAGTGATACGAACGGGCGCGCGGAAGCCGGGGGAGAGGGCGGGAAGCCGCCGGGGAACGGGCGAGGAACAGGCGGCGAGGCGTACGGCCCGCGCCCGGCTCGCGGGGACGAACCCGGGTGAACGCCGCGGAAAGTCAAGGGCACCCCGACCCTGGCCGTAACAACAGCCCCGCCCGCACCATGGAAACCAGGCAACTACCAGCACCCCGGCTACCATGTCGGCCCCGCGAGGGGCTTTACTGGGGTGGTCTTCCCCACATTTCCCTGAGGTGTGGAACGGACGTATCGGTGCAGGCGTTCCTTATGCAGAAGCCGGGATACGTGCTGCCCCACGATTCGGCTCGGGGATTTCGGGGTCCAGGAGCAATGGAGAAGCGTGTGATGACGGACGGCAAGCGCCGCAAGGGCCTGGTGGCCGCGGCCGCTGTGCTCGGCGGTGTGCTGACCCTCGCCGCCTGCGGCGGTGGCGACGACGACGGCAAGAGCGGCTCCTCCGGCAACGGCAAGTCCCAGAACAAGGTCGACGCCGCTGCCGCCAAGGAAGCATCCAAGGCGCAGATCAAGATCGCGCAGAAGGACGGCTCGACCAACGCCGGGATCACCACCGACGCCGCCAAGGTCACCGTCAGTGACGGCGAGCTCACGAGCGTCAAGATGACGACCGACAAGGGCACGCCGGTCGAGGGCACGATATCGCCCGACAAGACCTCGTGGAAGCCCTCGAAGCAGCTGGAGCGGTCCACCAAGTACAAGGTCGTCGTCGAGGCCAAGGACTCCGAGGGCCGCAAGGCCACGGAGAACTCCTCCTTCGCCACCGTCTCGCCCACCAACAGCTTCATCGGCTCCTTCACGCCGGAGGACGGCTCGACCGTCGGCGTCGGCATGCCCGTGTCGATCAACTTCGACAAGCCGATCAAGGACCGCAAGGCCGTCCAGTCCGGCATCACGGTCAACTCCAGCAGCGGCCAGAAGGTCGTCGGCCACTGGTTCGGCGACCAGCGGATCGACTTCCGCCCGCAGGAGTACTGGAAGGCGAACTCCGACGTCACCCTGAAGCTGGACCTCGACGGCGTCGAGGGCGCCCCGGGCGTCAAGGGTGTGCAGAAGAAGACCGTCTCCTTCAAGATCGGTCACGCCCAGGTCTCCACGGTCGACGTGAAGTCGCACCAGATGACGGTCGTCCGGGACGGCAAGACCATCAAGACCATCCCGATCTCGGCCGGCAGCCCCGAGAACCCGACGTACAACGGCAAGATGGTGATCTCCGAGAAGTTCAAGGAGACCCGCATGGACGGCTCGACCGTCGGCTTCACCAAGGGCAACGGCAAGGGCGAGTACGACATCAAGGACGTGCCGCACGCCATGCGCCTGTCCACGTCGGGCACGTTCATCCACGGCAACTACTGGGGCAGCGGCATCTTCGGCAGCGCCAACACCAGCCACGGCTGCATCGGCCTGGAGGACAAGCAGGGCGCGGACGACCCGTCGACCTCGGGCTCCTGGTTCTTCAGCAACACCCAGCTGGGTGACGTCGTCGAGGTCAAGAACTCCAACGACAAGACGATCGCTCCGGAGAACGGCCTCAACGGCTGGAACATGGACTGGAGCGCGTGGGTCGCGGGGAGTGCGACGGGCGCCTGAGCCTGAGCTTTCTTTTCCGCTGGTTTTCCGCTGGGTGGCGGCTCGCACGGGGTGTGCGGGTCGCCGTTCGGCGTTTTCGGGTTGTTGTTCTTGCGCTTTGTGTTTGGGCGTCAACGGGAGGGTGGGGGGGTACGTCTGGAGGGGGCGGTGGGGGTGGGGTGGGCAGGCTCTTCCGGGTGACGTGGGGGGTGCGGGGTGGCCGCTGCGCGGGGCTTTTTCCCCAGCCCCGCCCCTTCCCGAACCGGGGCTCCGCCCCGGACCCCGGTCCTCAAACGCCGGACGGGCTGAAATTCAGCCCGTCCGGCGTTTGAGGACACCGCGCGTCAGCGCGGAACGGGGGCCCGGGGGCGGAGCCCCCGGTTACGGGAAGGGGCGGGGCTGGGGAACAGGCCCGCCGCAGGCGCATCCCGCCCCCCGCCACGCACGGCCGCCAGGCCACCCCGTACAGCCACCACGCCGCCCCCCACCCCCTCCGGGACAATAGGAACACCCGCACGGACGACCGCGGGCCCCGAACCACCCGAGGAGCACAGACACCCGTGGGCAAGCGCAGCAGCCGGCAGCGACCCGAGGACGCCGGCCCGCTGGCCGCCGTGGAGGCGGCCCTGGCCGATCTGCGGGCCCGGCCCGCCGGCGACCTCGACGACGCCCTCTACGCCGCCGCCTCCGGCCTTACGGCGGATCCGGCGGGGCCCGCGGCCGTCAGCCGTGCCCTGCTGCGCGCGGCGGAGAAGGTCGTACGGCGCGCCTGGGAGGGCGGCTGGCAGCCCGCGGACGTCGTCAGGCTCGTACGGCGGGAGCTGACCGCCGCCGAGCTGCGCTTCACCGTGGACGCCGTGGCCGCGGAGGCGTGGCGCTACGCCCCGGAGACGCTCTCCGGCCGCTGGGCGGCCCAGCTGGCCGAGCTGGAGGCCCGGGTGTGGTGGGAGGCGGACGAGGCGTTCCTGGAGGGCTTCGCGGGGCGTGAGCGGCTGAGCCGGTTCGAGGCGGCCGCGTGCGGCCTGGGCGCGCTCCGGCTGATCGGCTCGCTGCCGCGGATCGGCGCGGCGGGGCCGCTGCCGGGCGCGGCCCGCCCGGTGGGCGGCGCGGGGACGGGCCGTCCCGCCGTCGCCGTGGAGCCGAGGATGCTCACGCGGATCCGGGCGCTGCTGGCGAAGGCGGAGTCGACGGAGTTCGCGGAGGAGGCCGAGGCGCTGTCCGCGAAGGCCCAGGAGCTCATGGCCCGCTACTCCCTGGACGAGGCGCTGCTCGCCGCCCACGCGACGGAGCCCGTGGACGGCCCCGGGGCCTGGCGGATCGGCGTCGAGGGCCCGTACGAGGCCGCGAAGGCCCTGCTCCTCGACGCGGTCGCGGAGGCGAACCACTGCCGGTCGGTGTGGTCGAGCGAGTTCGACTTCTCCACGGTCGTCGGCTTCGAGGCGGACCTGGAGCTGGTGGAGCTGATGTACACGTCGCTGCTGGTGCAGGCCACGACGGCGATGCGGCGCGCGGGCGACGACCACCACGCGCGCGGCCGCTCGCGCCGCACACGCGACTTCCGCCAGTCCTTCCTCATCGCCTACGCGGCCCGCATCCGCGACCGCCTCGCGGCGACGGCGGCGGCCGTCGTGGCGGAGGCGGCGGGCGGCGGCGCCGGTGCCGCCACGGCTCCGGCGGAGGTGCTGCCGGTGCTGGCGGCGCGGGACGTGGCGGTGGGGGAGTCGGCGGAGCGGATGTTCCCGACGACGACGTCGCACCGGCTGAAGGGGCGCGACGCGGAGGGGTGGGCGCGGGGGGAAGCGGCGGCGGACGCGGCGCGGTTGCGGTGACGGGCGCGTGGGCGGGGCCGCTGCGCGGGGCCTTTTCCCCACCCCGCCCCTTCCCGAATGTCCTCAAGCTCCCCCAGCTACCGCTGGGAGGTGCCCCCGGACGGGCTGAAATCAGCCCGTCCGGCGCTTGAGGACCCGGGGTCCGGGGGCTTGCCCCCGGTTCCGGGAAGGGGCGGGTACGAGGACAAGGCCCCGCGCAGCGGCCCCGCCCCGCACCCCTCCCTCACCGCCCCACCCCCTCCCCACCCGCCCGCGCGAAGTACGTCCCCGGCGCCACCCCCACCCCCCGGCGGAACGCCGCCACGAACGCGCTCGGCGACCCGTACCCCACCCGCCGCGCCACCGACGACACCGTCGCCCCCGCCGCCAGCAGCGGCATCGCCGCCTGGAGGCGCAGCTGGGCGCGCCACTGCCCGTAGGTCAGGCCCGTGCCGGAGACGAACGCCCGGGCGAGCGTCCGCGCGCTGGCGCCCACGACCGCTCCCCACTCCGTCAGCGTCCGGCCGTCGGACGGGTCGGCGCGGAGGGCCTCCGCGACGCGGCGGGCGCGGGGGTCCGTGGGGTCCGGGGCACGGACGGTCGTCACGGACACCGGGCGCAGCAGGTCGAGGACGACGCTCTCGGCGCGGAGCCGGGCGTCGGCCGGGATACGGTCGGCGCCCTGCGCGAGGTGTCCGATGAGCTCGCGCAGCAGTCCGGACATGGCGACGACCTGGGGCTCGTCCCAGGAGACCGGGCAGCGGTCCGGCCAGAAGTAGAGGCTGCGGAGCAGGGCGGCGGAGGTCGCCCCCGTGGCGTGCGGCACCCCGGCCGGGATCCAGAGGGCGACGGTGGAGGGCAGCACCCAGGTGCGTCCGGCGGCCTGCACGGCGAGGACGCCGTGGGGCGCCCAGGCGAGCTGATGGGCGCCGTGCTCGTGACGGGCGAACCACTCGCCGCCGTCGAGGGGGAAGCTGCCGACGGCGATGGCGCTGCCGAGAGGGGCGACGAGGTGGCCGTGGGAGGAGTGCGCGGGTGGCGGCGGTCCGTCGGAGGCTCCGCGCACGGCGCGTGGCGGCCCGGGGGGTGTCGGGCTGTCCGGCTGTGGTTCGTCGGTGACCTGTCCGGCCTGCTGTGGCCCGTAGGGCGTCCGGCCGCCCGTCCCCAACTCGTCGGTGGCCCGGCCCGCGCCGGGCGCCTCGCCGGCTGTCCGGTCGCCCGTCCCCGGCTCGTCGGTCAGCCGCCCGGTGCGAGGCCGCGCGCCGGGCGCCCGTCCCGGCGTCGTCCGCCCGTCCCCGGGGCGGCCGCTCGCATCCCGTCCGTCCCCCACGTGTCCGTTCAGCGACATCAGTTGACCCCCTGGCCCGTATCCGACACCCGCCCATCTTCCTAGCCTCGAAGCATGCCGATGAACTTCATTCACCGCCGTCTGTGCGCCTCTGACAAGTGGGCGCGCGCGATCGAGGACGAACTGCTGCCCTGGGCCCTCGAAGGGGTCACGCTCGGCCCCGACACGCTGGAGATCGGGCCGGGTTACGGCGCCACCACACGCGTCCTGCTGCCCAAGGTCTCCCGGCTGACGCTCGCCGAGGCCGACGCCTCCTACGCGGCCCGGCTGCGGCGGGAGTTCGGTGACCGGGCGGACGTCCGGCACGCCGACGGCAGCGCGCTGCCGCTGCCCGACGGGCGGTTCGACTCCGTCGCCTGCTTCACCATGCTCCACCACGTCCCGTCGCCCCGCGCCCAGGACCGGCTCTTCGCCGAGGCCCGCCGGGTCCTGCGGCCCGGCGGCTTCTTCACGGGGTGCGACGCCCTCAGCAACTGGGGCTTCCGGCTGATCCACCTCGGCGACACCTGTGTGCCCGTACCGCCGGAGACGCTGGAGGGGCGGCTGCGGGCGGCGGGCTTCGACGACTGTGAAGTCAGCGTCGGGAAGGGGAGTTTCCGCTTCGTCGCTTACCGGAGATGAGGGCGGCAAGGGAACAGAGGAGGGCGCCAGGAAAGACGGCGGGGCGCCAGGGAACACGACAGGGTGCCGTCCGCCCGGCCCTCGCTACGATCGCGTGTCATGGACATAGCCGTGTATCTGGCCCTCCTCGTGCTCATCCCGTTCTTCGCCGCGCTGAGTTCGGTCCAGGAGCGCCGGCTCAAGCGGCTGGACCGCAGGCTCGGGGAGCTCGACCGCAAGACGGACCTGATCCTGCGGCACATGGGCATCGCCCAGGCGGAGGCCGGCCGGGCGCCCGAGCTGGAGCGCGTGGGCGCGCTCCTGAGGGACGGCAAGAAGATCCAGGCGATCGCGGCCTACCGGGAGATCACGGGCGCCGATCTGAAGGAGGCGAAGCAGGCGGTCGACCGGATGTAGCCGGCCGGGCGGGTGCCGGCGGGACGCCCGCCCTGATTTCGCCGGGGGCAGAACGCCGTTGGCCCCCGGCCGGGCGTGGCGCTCCTACTCTGAGAGGGTGAGCACCCACGCGCCGAACCAAGCCCGCGTCGTCCCCCTGTGCCCCGCCGCGGAGCACCCGGCCCCCGCGGCCAAGGAGCCGCTCTGGCGGGACGTCGTCGGTGACGTGCTGCGCCGGGAACGCCTCGCGCAGGAACGCACGCTCAAGGACGTCGCCGACGCGGGCCGGATCTCGATGCCCTACCTCTCCGAGGTCGAGCGCGGCCGTAAGGAGGCCTCGTCCGAGGTCCTCGCCGCCGCCGCGCAGGCCCTCGGCCTCGGGCTGGCCGATCTCCTCGCCCTCGCGCAGGAGGAGCTCGCCCGCCTCGGCGCGGCGCGCGCGGCCAGGACCCGTACCGCCGTCGCCCCGGTCGCCCCGGCACGCTCCCTCCGCTCGGTCCGCTCCGCGCCGACTGCCCGCTACGGCGGTGCGTCGGCGGTCTCGCGGCAGGGCGAGGTGCGGCTCGCGGCATGACCGCGGGCGGCCGTCGCCTCCCCCGTGGGGCGACGGCCGCCCACGCGCGCCCGAGGGCGCGGTCAGCGGCGGGCGGCGAGGTCCCGCCGGCTGAGCACCGCGTCGGCGAGCCCGTAGGACACCGCCTCGTGCGCGGTGAAGACCTTGTCGCGGTCCATGTCCGCGCGGAGCGTCGCGACGTCGTGGGGGGTGTGCCGGGACAGCACCTCCTCGACCTCCGAGCGGATCCGGAGCATCTCCTTCGCCTGGAGGGTGAGGTCGGAGACCGTCCCCTGCCGCCCGCCGCTCGACGGCTGCCCCAGCAGCACCCGCGAGTGTTCGAGGACGAACCGCCGGCCGGGGTCCCCGCCCGCCAGGAGCACCGCCGCCGTCGAGGCCGCCTGGCCGACGCAGAACGTCGAGATCGGCGAGCCGACGAAGGTCATCGTGTCGTAGATCGCCATGAGCGAGGTGAACGAGCCGCCCGGCGAGTTGATGTAGATCGCGATCTCGCTCTCCGGGCTGGACGACTCCAGGTGGAGCAGCTGCGCGATGACGACGTTCGCGACGCCGTCGTCGATCTCCGTGCCGAGGAAGATGATCCGCTCCGACAGCAGCCGGCTGAAGACGTCGTACGCCCGCTCGCCCTGCTGGGTGCGCTCGACGACCGTGGGAATGGTGTACTGGCTCATCGTCAGAGTCCGATCCGTCGCTTCGTGCCGGCCGGCCGGACGTCCTCCAGGGACTCGACGACGCGGTCGACCATGCCGTATTCCTTGGCCTGCTGGGCCGTGAACCACCGGTCGCGGTCGCCGTCGCGGGAGATCGTCTCCGGGGTCTGGCCGGTGTGCTCGGCGGTGATGCGCTCGACGGCCCGCTTGGTGAACTCCAGGTTCTCCGCCTGGATCGCGATGTCGGCGGCGGTCCCGCCGATGCCGGCCGAGGGCTGGTGCATCATGATCCGCGCGTTCGGCAGGGCGAAGCGCTTGCCCGCCGTGCCGACGGTGAGGAGGAACTGCCCCATGCTGGCGGCGAATCCCATGGCCAGCGTCGAGACGTCGTTCGGGATCAGCCGCATCGTGTCGTAGATCGCGAGGCCCGCCGTGACCGAGCCGCCCGGGCTGTTGATGTAGAGGCTGATGTCGGTGCGCGGGTCCTCCGCGGACAGCAGGAGCAGCTGGGCGCAGACCCGGTTGGCGGAGACCTCGTCGACCTGGGTGCCGAGGACGACGATCCGCTGGGTGAGGAGCTGCGCCGCCAGGTGGTCGTCGAACCGCGTCGACGGGGTGTCGCCTTCGGAGGCGCGGGGGCGCAGATACGCGTCCGGTCCTGTGATGAGCGCTGACATGGGGCCCTCCTCGTCGTCGTGCGGCTGCCGTCCGCCGCGGGTCCCTCCACTTTCGGGCCGGGCGGGCCGTGCCGTGAGCGATCTCGGCCCGCAGCAGATCTGCCGAGAGCAGAGCGGGGGCCTCCGGTGCGGCGGGGAGGGCGGGGCAGGGCTCGTACATATCTGCCCACGGGCGGACGGGCGCGCCCGTCCGGGCGGTTGGGGGTCACGTTGCTGGAATGGCCGTATGTCTTCTCCGGCTTCGCCCGCTTCGCCGGGTGCTTCGCGTCGGCGTTTCCTGCGCGGTACGGCCCTGGCGGTCGCACCCTCGGCCGTGGGAGGCGCGCTCGGTACGGCACCGCCCGCGCGCGCCCGGTCCGTCGCGAACTCCCCCGCGAGGGAGGAGTGCTGGGACGGCGACTGGCCGCCACGGCTGCGGGCCGCGGTCGCCGACGCCATGACCGCCGCCGTGGGCCACGCGCGCGCGGCGCGCTGGCCTTTCGGAGCGGTCCTGGTCGACCCGGCCGACGGCTCCGTCGTGCTGGGCGCGGGCAACAGCGCGGAGGGCGGCGACGTCACGGCGCACGCGGAGGTGAACCTTCTGCGCAAGGCCGTCGCGGCGGGTGTCCCCCTGCGCCCCTGTGTCGTGGTGAGCACGGCCGAACCGTGCCCGATGTGCGCGGGCGCCCTCGTCTGGTCGGAGGTGCGAGGCGTCGCCTACGGCACGTCCATCGCGTACCTGGTCTCCAGGGGCTTCCCCCAGATGCGGGTCCCCTTCGGCGAGATCGTCGCCCGCTCGACCCTGCCCCGCCCGTCCCTGGCCCACCACATCCGGACGGACCTCACGGATCCGCTGTACCGTGCCGTGCCGGGGTGAACTCCCGGGGCGGGGCGCGCGGTCTACGAATGGACCGCTTACGGTACGCGGGCGCGGTGGGCTCGCAGATGTAGCGGTCCGTCCGGGACACGCCCCTCACGGCCCGGCGGTCCCACGGCCGTGACCGCCGAGCCGCTTCGGAGCGACGAGGGCTACAGCACGTCGAACGGGGGCACGATGCGGACGATGATGATCAGCGCGTCGCGCGGTGTCACCAGGAAGTAGAACCAGCCGCCGATGGCGTCCATGCGGCGTAGACCGCCCGGTCGGGGGCCGTTGCCGACGTCGCTGACATCGACGCCCGTACCGGCGAGCTCGACCAGCTGACCGGCCAGACGCTCTACTTCCGCCACCACGGCAATGGGGGCACCGCCCGCTACGTGATCTTGATCTGGGACGTACTCCCATCGCCAGTCCGGACTCACCGGGCGGCGAGGCCCGTGGCCGCGTGGGCTTCGTCCAGGATCCGCCCGATCTCGGAGGCGGCCCGCCGAGCCTGGGACGCGTCGCCCGACTCGGCCATGTCCTCCCACCGGCGCAGGTCCGCTGCCAGGTCAGGTCGGCGCTGGATGTGGACATAGACGGCCCACTGGGCGATGAACCGCTGGAGCGGCGCCAGATCGGAGCCCTGCCGGGACTGGTCGGCAGCCTGGTCCAATTCCCGGGTGAAGGCCGGTAGCGCGGCAGGGGCGATCTGACTGATGGCCTGCCGCAGGGCGGCAACCGTGGCCGGGGGCTCGGGGATGAGTGGTCGCCCAGCGGCGGAGGTGGTCATGGCTGCTCCCATGGGCGTGATTCTGATCCCCACGGCTCAGCGTATCGGCCATGAGCGCATTTCCACCGCTCGAACGAGTGAGGGAGAAGCGATACGGCTGCCCTTCCGGACTCACCCTGCGGGCACCACGTGGTCGTCGGTCGGTGTGCTGCCGTGGGGCGGGCTACTCCTCCGTGACGTCCGGGGCCGGTGCGACCCCGGTGGGGCAGGACCGTCCCCAGTTCGTCTCGAACGGGTCACCCAGCTCGACGCCCGTGCCGCCGATCCCGCAGTAGCCCGCGGGGTTCTTGTCCAGGTACTGCTGGTGGGCCGCCTCGGCCGGGTAGAACGGGCCCGCCGGGAGGATCTCCGTGGTGATCGGGCCGTAGCCGGACGCGCGGAGGACGGACTGGTAGGCGTCGCGGGACGCCTCCGCCGTCGCCTGCTGGGACGGGGAGTGGGTGTAGACCGCGGAGCGGTACTGGGTGCCCCGGTCGTTGCCCTGGCGGAAGCCCTGGGTGGGGTCGTGGGACTCCCAGAAGAGCTTCAGGAGCGCCTCGTACGACGTCAGGGACGGGTCGAAGACGACGCGGACGGCCTCGGTGTGGCCCGTGAGGCCGCTGCACACCTCCTCGTACGCCGGGTTCGGGGTGTGGCCGCCCTGGTAGCCGACCAGGGTCGTCCAGACGCCCGGGGCCTGCCAGAACTTGCGTTCGGCGCCCCAGAAGCAGCCCAGGCCGAAGTCCGCCACCACGAGGCCCTCCGGGTAGGGGGCCGCGAGGGGGGTGCCCAGGACCGTGTGGCGCTCAGGGAGGGCGAATTCCGGCTCCGGGCGGCCCTTCAGGGCCTCTTCGGGGCTGGGGAGGCGGGTCTCATGGCGGGAGAAGAGCATTGCGGCTCCAGGGGAGGGCCGGACGGACGGGCTGTTCCGTCAACGAGCGGGGGCGGCCGACGATTCCCGGACGCCGGACGCGCGCTTTCCGCCCGTGCGGCGGTCTTCCTGCCCAGCGGCGCGGCCTCCCGGCCTTCGGTGGCCTTCGGCTCGCGCGGTTGTTCCGGGGCGTCGGCGCCCCGCGGCGGTGGTCCGCCGGTCGCCCGGCGCCGTTCTTGGCTGCCGGCCGCCGCCCGCGGTCCGGCCGGTCCGCGGTCCTCCCGGGCCCCGGCCACGGTCCTCCCGGCGGTCGGCGCCCCGGCTCCGGCCGTCGCTCACAACCCCGCCGGCCCCGCCCCCTAACGCCCCCCGCCCTGCTCCCACCCCGCCACCGCCAGCGCCCGGTACGTCAGGTACGCCGCCACCGGGTCCTGCTCGTACGACCACGGGACCGCGCCGATGTGGCCGTCGACGGCGCGGAGCTGCTCCATCGCCTCCGGGTAGCGCTCCGCGCGCACCAGGAACCACACCAGCAGGTGGCGGACGTGCGGCAGTACCGGGTGGTCCGCCGGGGCGCCGGCGACCGCGAAGCGGGCCGCCTCGATCGCCTGGGACACCACCACGCCCTGGTACAGGCCCGGGACCAGGTTCACGTCGGGCAGGTGGTCGTGGACGGCGAACAGCGGCAGCGCCGGCAGCAGGCTGCCGGGGGCCGCGCCGGCGGCCGCGCGCTGCGCGAAGGCGTCGGCCTGCTCCTGGGAGCCGTGCCACTTCGCGCTCCAGTAGCGGAGCGCCACCAGATGTGCGCCCATGTGCTGCGGGGCGCGCGCGACCACCCGCTCCCACAGGGACTGGAACTCCGCCTCGGACGCGCCGAGCCCCCGGGCCACGCCCAGCTCGACGATGGCCGGCACCGGGTCGCCCGGCGCCAGCAGGGCCGCTTCGGCGCAGACCGTGCGGGCCTCCTCAAGGATCATCCGGAAGTCCTGCGAGGACGGGTCGCGCAGCGCCTGCTGGACCAGGAACTCGGCCTGCACGGCCGCGCCGCCCGCGTCCTTGGGCGCCACCACGCGCCAGTGGCGCAGCCACATGCCGCCCGTGCCCGGTGTCTCCGCGAGCTCCTGCGCCGCCGCGCCCGCCAGCGTCTGCACCCGCTGCCACCGCAGCTCCGCGGCCGACGTGGCGTCCGTACGGGCCAGCAGCTCGGCGGCCGGCTTCCAGTCCTGGGTGCGACGCGCCTCCTGCACGGCCGCCAGCAGCTCCTCGTCCGGGCCGGGCAGCCGGACGTCGAGCCGCTCGGCGGGCAGGAAGCCGTACGCCCCGGCGGGGTCGACGGCCGTCCGGGCGCCCTCGGTCACCTCCTGTCCGGCGCGCCTGCGACGCATCGCGGGACCGATCAGGACACCGCAGACGACCACGATGGCGAGCAGGATGAACAGAAACTCCATGAGGTGTCCCGGGAAGCTGAGCGTAGGGGCCGACATCAGGACAACGCGGCAGCCCGGCGGATCGTTCATCCGCCAGTTACAAGTGAACAGGAGTGTTCGGGTATCCGGGGTACTACCCTCGGAGAAATGAGCGACCAGCACTCTTTCGAAACCCTCGCCATCCACGCCGGGCAGGAGGCGGACCCGCTGACGGGCGCCGTCGTGCCGCCCATCTACCAAGTCTCCACCTACAAGCAGGACGGCGTCGGCGGCCTGCGGGGTGGCTACGAGTACAGCCGGAGCGCCAACCCCACGCGCACCGCGCTGGAGGAGAACCTGGCGGCGCTGGAAGGCGGCCGCCGCGGGCTCGCCTTCGCGTCGGGCCTCGCCGCCGAGGACACCCTGCTGCGTACGCTGCTGTCGCCGGGCGACCACGTCGTCATCCCGAACGACGCCTACGGCGGAACGTTCCGCCTCTTCGCCAAGGTCATCGAGCGCTGGGGCGTCGAATGGTCCGTGGCGAACACCTCCGACCCGGCCTCCGTCCGCGACGCCCTCCGGCCGCGCACGAAGGTGATCTGGGTCGAGACGCCCTCCAACCCGCTGCTCGGCATCACGGACATCGCCGCCGTCGCCGAGGTGGCACGCTCCGGGGGCGCGCGGCTGGTCGTCGACAACACCTTCGCGAGCCCTTACCTCCAGCAGCCGCTCTCCCTGGGTGCCGACGTCGTCGTGCACTCCACCACCAAGTACGTGGGCGGCCACTCCGACGTCGTCGGCGGCGCGCTCGTCACGGCCGACGCGACGCTGGCCGAGGAGCTCGTCTACCACCAGAACGCGATGGGCGCCGTCGCCGGCCCCTTCGACTCCTGGCTGACGCTGCGCGGCATCAAGACGCTCGCCGTCCGCATGGACCGCCACAGCGCCAACGCGGCCCGCGTCGCCGAGCTGCTCACCTCGCACCCCAAGGTCACCAAGGTCTACTACCCGGGCCTGCCGGAGCACGAGCTCCACGAGGTCGCGGCCAAGCAGATGAAGGACTTCGGCGGCATGGTCTCGTTCCGCGTCGCGGGCGGCGAGGAGGCGGCGGTCGAGGTCTGCAACCGCGCCCAGCTGTTCACCCTCGGTGAGTCCCTCGGTGGCGTGGAGTCGCTGATCGAGCACCCGGGCCGGATGACGCACGCGTCCACGGCCGGTTCGGCGCTGGAGGTCCCGGCGGACCTCGTGCGCCTGTCGGTGGGCATCGAGTCGGTGGACGACCTGCTGGCGGACCTGACGCAGGCGCTGGGCTAGTCACCGGCGGGTTCCGGGGCGGGCGGGGTTCTTCCCCTGCCCGCCCTTTCCCGTGGCCGGACCGGAGCTGTCCGGAACGGCGCGCGCGGGCCGGGAGCGGCCGTCTAGCCCTCCCACCACGGCCGCGCGGACCACGGTTCCGTCAGCGCCGCCCACACGGAGAACACCAGCACCCCCGCCACCAGCAGCACCCACCCCACCGCCCGCACCGCCCGGCGCCGGCGCAGCGCGCGGCGGCCGCGTCCGGCGGCCCGCGCGGCGAGTCCCCGGGGCAGCGGCGGGTGGCGGAGGTCCAGCATCCGGCGGACCTCGTCCTCCTTACGGTCGAGGCCGCTCACGGTCCGGCCCGCCACGGCCGGGTACGCCACCACCCGGCCCGCCAGGTCGCGGCTCCGGCCCGCCCCGCGCGGGGCGCACCGCGGCGCAGTGTGTCGACCGCGCGCGTGCAGAGCGTGCGCACGCGCTCCACCGGCAGGCCGAGCAGCGCGGCCGTCTGCTCCTCCGCGAGGCCCTCGGCCAGGCGCAGGACGAGGACCAGGCGCTCCTGCGGGGCGAGCGGGGCCAGTACCCCACCGGGGTCCGCGCTCCCGGGCCGGCGGGCGGTGCGCGCGTAGCGGGTCACCAGCTCCTGGCGGGCGCGGTCGTACGGATCCTCGCCGCGCAGCCCGTCCCAGGCGGCGTACGTGGCGGCCAGCGCGGCCGTCAGCAGCCGCGCGGCGGCCTCGGGGCCGTGGCCGGCCGCGGGATCACCGGATGTGCCCCCGGCGGGTGTCCGGCCGGGCGCCTCGCCCGTGAGCAGCGCGGCGACGTGCAGCAGCCTGCCGCCCGCACCCGCGACGAACTCCTCGAACTCATGGGCGCGGCGGCGCTCCCTGGCCGTCCGCCGTTCTCCCACCCGCCGCCCCCGTCCCCGGCCCCCCGGTCCGTGCCTCGCACGCGCGGACAGCGTCCGTACGCGTGTCGTACGCACCAGGAGAGGGCAGCCGGCGGCGCCGGGTCAAGAGGCCGGCGTGGCCGGGGGCAGGGCGTTGTGCACCTCGGAGAGGGCGGAGTTGAAGCGGGTGAGCAGGGTGGTGAAGACGTCCCGCTCCTCCTCGGTCCAGCCGGAGGTCACCAGGGCCATCAGCTCGCGCCGGGAGCCGCGCACCTCGTCGAGGCGGGCCTTGCCGCGCGGGGACAGCTGGAGCACGACGGCCCGGCCGTCCTCGGGGTGCGAGGTCCGCTTGACGAGGCCGGTGTCGACCAGCGGCGCCACCTGGCGGGTGACGGTCGAGGAGTCGATCCCCATGCCCGCGGCGAGCGCCTTGACGCCCATCGGACCTTCCTGGTCGAGGCGGTTGAGCAGCAGATAGGCGGCGCGGTCCATGGAGTTGCGGACCTGGCCTACACCGCCGAGCCGGGTCTGTTCGGCGCGACGGGCGAAGACGGCCACCTGGTGCTGGAGGGCGTCGAGGACGCCTGGGGCGAGGTCGGTCGTCATGTCCGGAGGGGTGGGCATGGCCTGGGGCTCACTTCGTACGGCGGGCAGGGAATCGCTGAGGATTGGGGGACAGAGTACGCGGCCCGACGGGCGCTCGTACGGGTGCTGCGCAAACCGCTCGGTATGCGCCGCCGCGCGCCCGCCGCCCGTCCGCCTCCCTTCCGCGCCGGTATGCGCGGATGTGCGCGTCCTGTGACGGTAGTCGCGGAGGCGAGCTGCGAGACTGGCGGCATGGCTGCACGAGTTGATGACGAAGGTACGGTCCGACGCGTAACCGGTCAGTCCGCAGGTCAGCCGGGAAGCCGGTCCGCAGACCGCCCCGCGGGGTCGTCCGCCGCCCCGGGGACGGATCCGGAGGCGGACCCGGCGGCCCACGATCCGCTGCCTCTTCCCTCCGGGATGTCCGGGAAAGTTCCCCCCGCGGCGCCCGGGTTATCCCTTGATGTCTCCCACGGCGATTCCCACGGCTCTTCTCTTGATGTCTCACTCGAAGCGGTGCGCGAAGCCCAGAAGATGCTCTCCGGCGTCGCCCGCGCGACCCTCATGGAGGGCAGCCGCTTCCTGTCCGGACTGGTGGGCGCCCCGGTCCACCTGAAGTGCGAGAACCTCCAGCGCACGGGCTCCTTCAAGGTGCGCGGGGCATACGTCCGGATCGCCGGGCTGTCCCCGCGGGAGCGCGCGGCGGGGGTGGTGGCCGCCAGCGCGGGCAACCACGCGCAGGGCGTGGCCCTCGCGGCCTCGCTCCTGGGCGTGCGCTCCACGGTGTTCATGCCGGAGGGCGCGCCCCTGCCCAAGGTGGCCGCCACCCGGGAGTACGGCGCCGAGGTGCGCCTGCACGGACAGATCGTCGACGAGGCGGTGCGCGCCGCGCAGGAACACGCCCGGGAGACCGGCGCGGTGTTCATCCACCCCTTCGACCACCCGGACGTCATCGCCGGTCAGGGCACGATCGGCCTGGAGATCCTGGAGCAGTGCCCCGAGGTGCGCACCATCGTGGTGGGTATCGGCGGCGGCGGTCTGGTGGCCGGTATCGCGGTGGCCGTGAAGGTGCTGCGGCCCGATGTGCGGATCGTGGGCGTGCAGGCGGCGGGCGCGGCCGCCTATCCGCCGTCGCTGGCCGCCGGGGAGCCGGTGTCGATACCCGCGCCGGCGACGATGGCCGACGGCATCAAGGTGGGCCGCCCCGGCGACATCCCCTTCCGGATCATCGAGGAACTGGTCGACGAGGTCCGCACGGTCTCCGAGGACGACCTCTCCAGCGCCCTCCTGCTCTGCCTGGAGCGGGCCAAGATGGTGGTCGAGCCGGCCGGGGCGAGCCCCGTGGCGGCGCTGCTCGCGGACCCGGGCTCCTTCGAAGGGCCCGTCGTCGCGGTGCTGTCCGGCGGCAACGTCGACCCGCTGGTGCTCCAGCGCACCCTGCGGCACGGCATGGCGGCGGCGGGCCGCTATCTGTCGCTGCGGGTGCGGCTCACGGACCGCCCGGGCGCGCTGGCCGCCCTCCTGGAGGTGCTCTCTGAGGTCGACGCCAACGTCCTGGACGTGGGTCACGTGCGCACCGATCCGCGGCTCGGGCTCACGGAGGCGGAGGTCGAGCTGCATCTGGAGACCAAGGGGCCGGAGCACTGCGTGGTGGTGGGGACCGCCCTGCGCGAGGCGGGGTATCTGGTGATGCCCTGACGGCGGGCGGGTAACGGCGGCCGTGGGTGCCGAGGAGTCCATTCACAGGGCGGGAGGACGACAGCGAACGTAAAATCCTGTAATACGTCACCCAAACGGGGAGAACCTCCATGCCAGGCGCCATTTTTGCCGAAGGCCTGGTCAAGACTTTCGGCGATGTCAGGGCTCTGGACGGCGTCGATCTCGACGTACCCGAAGGAACCGTTCTAGGACTTCTCGGCCCCAACGGCGCCGGCAAGACCACCGCAGTGCGCGTCCTCACCACCCTGCTCAAACCCGACAGCGGCACGGCCCGCGTGGCGGGCATCGACGTCCTGAAGAAGCCCCACGAGGTCCGGCGCTCGATCGGGCTCTCCGGCCAGTTCGCCGCCGTCGACGAGTATCTGACGGGTCGTGAGAATCTCCAGATGGTCGGTCAGCTCTACCAGATGAGCGCGCGCGACGCGAAGGTCCGCGCGGGCCGGCTGCTGGACCGCTTCAACCTCGCCGACGCCGCCGACCGCACCGCCAAGACCTACTCCGGCGGCATGCGGCGCCGCCTCGACCTCGCCGCCGCCCTGGTCGTCAGCCCGCCCGTGATGTTCATGGACGAGCCGACCACCGGCCTCGACCCGCGCAACCGGCAGCAGCTCTGGGAGGTCATCGAGGAACTGGTCGCGGGCGGCACGACCCTGCTGCTCACCACCCAGTACCTGGAGGAGGCCGACCGCCTCGCGCACGACATCGCGGTGGTCGACCACGGCAAGGTCATCGCCCGTGGCACCTCCGACCAGCTCAAGGCGCGCACCGGCGGGGAGCGCGTCGAGGTCGTCGTCCACCAGGCCCACCAGATCGCCCCCGCCGACGAGGTCCTGCGCGGCTTCGGCAAGGGCGAGTCGAAGGTCGAGGAGCACACCCGCAAGGTCACCGTCCCGGTGTCCGGCGGCGCGAAGCTGCTCGCCGAGGTGATCAGAGAGCTGGACGCCCGGGGCATCGAGATCGACGACATCGGGCTGCGCCGCCCCACGCTGGACGACGTCTTCATCTCGCTCACCGGGCATGTGGCCGAGGCGGAGGAGGCCGAGGGGCAGGAGCGGGGGAGCGGCAAGGGCGGCTCCCCGGCGCCCGAGGCCCGTCAGGGGCACAAGCGGCACGACAGGAAGGAGGCGGGCTCGTGAGCATCCTCGACGGCGCTCCCGCCGCGACGGGACCGCGTCCGTACGGCGGCGTCGGCCAGTCCGTGCGCGACTCCCTGGTCGTCGCCAAGCGCAATCTGATCCGGATGGCCCGGATCCCCGAGATGGTCATCTTCGGGCTGATCCAGCCGATCATGTTCGTGGTGCTGTTCAGCTACGTCTTCGGCGGCTCCATCGCCGTGGGCGGCAGCACCGACCCCTCGACGTACCGCGAGTTCCTGATGGCCGGCATCTTCGCGCAGACCGTCACCTTCGCGACGGCCGGCGCGGGCGCGGGCATCGCCGACGACATGCACAAGGGGCTCATCGACCGCTTCCGGTCGCTGCCCATGGCGCGCGGGGCGGTGCTCACCGGCCGCACCCTCGCCGACCTCGTGCAGACGGCGCTGACGCTGGTGGTGCTGGCGATCGTCGCGGTGATCGTGGGATGGCGCACCCACGCGGGCATCCCCAAGGCGGTGGCGGGCTTCGCGCTGCTGCTCCTGCTCGGCTACGCCTTCTCCTGGATCGGCGCCCTGATCGGGCTGTCGGTGCGGACCCCGGAGGCGGCCACGTCCGGCGGGCTGATCTGGCTCTTCCCGCTCACCTTCATCTCGAACGCCTTCGTGCCCTCGGACAACATGCCGATGGTGCTCCGCAACATCGCCGAGTGGAACCCCTTCAGTGCCACGGTGCAAGCGGCCCGGCAGCTCTTCGGCAATCTCCCGGACGGCTATCCGGTGCCCGCGGCCTGGCCCATGCAGCACCCGGTGTGGGCCTCGCTGATCTGGTCCGTGGTGATCATCGTGGTCTTCCGGACCCTGTCGGTGCGGAAGTACCGGTCGGCGACGGCCTGAGGCCGGGCCCGCCCGCCGTGACCGGCCGGGCGCGGCGACGACGGAGCCCCGGACCCGGTGCACGGGTCCGGGGCTCCGTCGCGCCTCGGAGGCCCGGCTTCCGCCGGGCCGCGTCCTCGGGCCGTCTCCGTGCGGATCGGGCCCTTCCATGGGGTCAGGCCGTGTAGGGCTTGGCCTCCAGGATGCGGACCATGGCCTTCTTGCCGTTCGGCAGCTCGTACGAGGCGTCCTCGCCGATCTTCTTGCCGTTGACCCCCGTGCCCAGCGGGGACTGGGGGGAGTACGTCTCGATGTCCGTGCTGGCGTACTCACGGGAGGCGAGCAGGAAGGTCATGGTGTCGTCCGGGTCGCCGTCGAAGGCGATGGTGACGACGGTGCCGGGCGCGACGACGCCGGTCGCGGCCGGGGCCTCGCCGACCTTCGCGTTCTCCAGCAGCTGCGTGAGCTGGCGCACACGGAGCTCCTGCTTGCCCTGCTCCTCCTTGGCCGCGTGGTACCCGCCGTTCTCTCGCAGGTCACCCTCCTCGCGGGCCGCCGCGATCTTCATCGCGATCTCGGTGCGAGCGGGACCAGACAGGTACTCCAGCTCGGCCTTGAGCTGGTCGTACGCCTCCTGAGTCAGCCAGGTGACGTTGTCGCTGGTCTGGGTCACAGGTGCTCCTCGTCGGTACTGGGAAAAACTTGGGGTTACGGCTGGGGTCACAGCCGGGATACAAATGAACGCCCTACTCAGAAGGGTGCGCCTTCAAAGGTGGGCGAAACCACGAGCCTAACAATTACGTCCGTAAAGGGGGAAGAAGTCAGCGGGAGAAAACGCGCAAGAAGCGCGTAAGCGCTGGTCAGCCGCGTGACGAGCTGGTGCAACCCTCGAGCGCGGTGGCCGAGGCGCGCCGGGTGGTGTGCAGCGTGACCAGCTGCGTGAAGTGACCCTCGCGGCGGTCGAGCGTGACGTCCTTACGGGCGACCTCGCCGCCGTCCTCGCCCAGCGAGCGCAGGGTGCAGATGGCCGTGGCGTCCTTGTCCTTACGGACCTCCAGGACGGCCTCGACGGTGGTGTCGGAGACCGGCTTCGAGCGGATCAGCTGTCCCGTGACGTCCGACGACGTGATGTAGTGCACGGCCGACCAGCCGATCACGCCCAGCAGGCAGGCGCCCAGCACCGCCCCGATGATCTTCAGCTTGCGGTCGGCGCGCTCGTCCGCCGAGCGGCCGTAACGACCCTCGGGCAGGCCCTCGCGTACCGCAGCCATGATCTTTCCTCCTGGTCGGGGACCGGCGGGGAGAACTGGAATGAAACGTCTCCCGCTTCGGTCACTATAGGAGGCGCCCCGACACACCGATAAGACGGGCCATGACCAGTGACTGAGGATCGAGCCTTGACTGAGCAGCTGCGACTGATGGCCGTGCACGCCCACCCCGACGACGAGTCGAGCAAGGGCGCGGCCACGATGGCCAAGTACGTGTCCGAGGGGGTGGACGTGCTGGTCGCGACGTGCACGGGTGGCGAGCGTGGCTCCATCCTCAACCCCAAGCTCCAGGGCGACCCCTACATCGAGGAGCACATCCACGAGGTGCGCGCCAAGGAGATGGCGGAGGCGCGCGACATTCTCGGTGTGAAGCAGGAGTGGCTGGGATTCGTCGACTCCGGGCTGCCCGAGGGCGACCCGCTGCCGCCGCTGCCCGAGGGCTGCTTCGCGCTCCAGGACGTCGACGAGGCGGCGGGCGAGCTGGTGAAGCTGATCCGCGAGTTCCGTCCGCACGTGATCACCACGTACGACGAGAACGGCGGCTACCCGCACCCCGACCACATCATGACCCACAAGATCACGATGGTGGCCTTCGAGGCGGCGGGCGACCCCGAGCGCTACCCCGAGGCCGGCGAGCCCTGGCAGCCGCAGAAGCTCTACTACAACCAGGGCTTCAACCGGGAGCGCACCCTGGCCCTGCACGAGGCGCTGCTGGCCCGCGGCCTGGAGTCCCCTTACGGCGAGTGGCTGGAGCGCTGGCTGACGGCCGGCCGCGAGCGGACCCTGACCACCTACGTCCCGTGCGGCGACTTCTTCGAGATCCGGGACAAGGCGCTGATCGCGCACGCGACCCAGATCGACCCGGACGGCGGCTGGTTCCGGGTGCCGCTGGACCTTCAGCGGGAGGTCTGGCCGACCGAGGAGTACGAGCTGGCGAAGTCCCTCGTCGGCACGTCCCTCCCCGAGGACGACCTCTTCGCGGGCATCCGCAACAATTGACCCCATGACGACCTCCCCCGCGCTCACGCATCTGGTACCGCTCGCCGCGGAGCTCGACCAGAACAAGGTCACTCCCGGTGTGCTCGGCTTCATTGTCTTCGCGCTGATCGGCGGCGCCGTCTGGCTGCTGATGAAGAGCATGAACAAGCACATGAACAAGGTGGACTTCGAGGAGGCCCCGGAGGAGACCCCGGCGGCCGCCAAGGGGACCGCCGCCGCGAGCGGCACCGGCGCCTGAGCGTCCGGACCGGGGGCGACCGCCCCTGACACGGCCGTGGCCCACCGGGCCGCGGTCGCCTTCGGGCGTGCCCGCGCCCGGCCGCGCCCCGCCGTACCCCTTCGCGCCCCCGTCCTCCTTCCGGGCGCCGTGTCCCGATCAAGCCTGTGGACAACTCACCGATCGGGCCGGGTTGGGGAAGGATGGGGTCATGCCGAACCGCCTGGCGCATGAGACGTCCCCGTACCTCCTCCAGCACGCCGAGAATCCGGTGGACTGGTGGCCGTGGTCGCCCGAGGCCTTCGAGGAGGCCCGGCGGCGCGATGTGCCCGTGCTGCTGAGCGTCGGGTACTCCAGCTGTCACTGGTGCCATGTGATGGCGCACGAATCGTTCGAGGACGACGACACGGCCGCGTTCCTCAACGAGCACTTCGTCCCGGTCAAGGTCGACCGCGAGGAGCGCCCCGACGTCGACGCGGTCTACATGGAGGCCGTGCAGGCGGCCACCGGCCACGGCGGCTGGCCCATGACGGTCTTCCTCACCCCCGGGGCCGAGCCGTTCTACTTCGGCACGTACTTCCCGCCCGAGCCCCGGCACGGCACGGCGTCCTTCCCGCAGGTGCTGGAGGGCGTCCGGGCCGCGTGGGCCGACCGCCGGGAGGAGGTCGGCGAGGTCGCCGGCCGGATCGTGCGCGATCTGTCGGAGCGCACCCTCACCCTGAGCCTCGCCGAGGAGGACGCCGACGGCGAGGACGGAGGGGCCGGCTCCGTGCCCCGGCCGCCCGGCCCCGAGCACCTCCACCAGGCCCTGATGGGGCTCACCCGGGACTTCGACGCCGTGCGCGGCGGCTTCGGCGGCGCCCCGAAGTTCCCGCCGTCCATGACCCTGGAGTTCCTGCTCCGCCACCACGCCCGTACGGGCTCCGAGGGCGCCCTCCAGATGGTGGAGGCCACCTGCGAGGCCATGGCCCGCGGCGGGATCTACGACCAGCTCGGCGGCGGCTTCGCGCGGTACGCGGTGGACGCCACGTGGACGGTGCCCCACTTCGAGAAGATGCTCTACGACAACGCCCTGCTCTGCCGGGTGTACGCGCACCTGTGGCGGGTCACCGGATCGGGGCTCGCCCGCCGTGTCGCCCTGGAGACGGCCGACTTCCTGGTCCGCGAGATGCGCACCGACCAGGGCGGTTTCGCGTCGGCGCTGGACGCCGACAGCGGAGTCGTAGACGAATTGGGGCACCTCCCAGCGGTAGCTGGGGGAGGCACCGGCGCGCACGCCGAGGGCGCCTTCTACGTGTGGACGCCGGGGCAGCTGAAGGAGGTCCTGGGCGAGGAGGACGGCGAGCTGGCGGCCGCCCACTTCGGGGTGACCAAGGAGGGCACGTTCGAGGAGGGCGCCTCGGTCCTCCAGCTGCCGGACACCGAGGTCCTGCTGGAGGCGGGGCGGCTCGCCGCCGTGCGCCGCAAGCTGCTGGCGGCGCGGGAGACCCGGCCCCGTCCCGGCCGGGACGACAAGATCGTGGCCGCCTGGAACGGCCTGGCGATCGCCGCGCTGGCGGAGACCGGCGCGTACTTCGACCGCCCGGATCTCGTGCAGGCCGCGACGGACGCCGCCGATCTGCTCGTCCGCACCCACATGGACTGGCACGCGCGGCTGTTCCGCACCTCCCTGGACGGCGTGGCGGGCGCCCACGCGGGCGTCCTGGAGGACTACGCGGACGTGGCCGAGGGCTTCCTCACGCTCACCGCGGTCACGGGCGAGGGGGTGTGGACGGACTTCGCGGGGCTGCTGCTGGACTCCGTCCTGGCACACTTCCGGGGCGAGGACGGCGGCTTCTTCGACACGGCCGACGACGCCGAGGCCCTGATCCGCCGCCCGCAGGACCCGACGGACACCGCGACGCCCTCCGGCTGGACGGCGGCCTGCGGCGCCCTGCTGACGTACGCCGCCTACACGGGCAGCGCCCCGCACCGGGAGGCGGCGGAGCGCGCGCTCGGTGTGGTGCGGGCGCTCGGCCCGAAGGCGCCGCGCTTCATCAGCTGGGGTCTCGCCGCCGCCGAGGCGCTGCTGGACGGGCCTCGC
The DNA here is from genome assembly GCF_002192455.1 of Streptomyces albireticuli. Taxonomy (NCBI): domain Bacteria; kingdom Bacillati; phylum Actinomycetota; class Actinomycetes; order Kitasatosporales; family Streptomycetaceae; genus Streptomyces; species Streptomyces albireticuli. The sequence goes on along the minus strand of NZ_CP021744.1, from coordinate 2,967,381 downwards.
GAGGTCGCCGTCGTCGGCCCGCAGGATCACCCGGCGACGCTCGCCCTGCACCGCACCGCCCTGCTGTCGACGGCCCCCGGGCTGGCGGTGGCCGTGGGCGAGGTCGGCTCGGAGGAGGTGCCGCTGCTCTCCGGGCGGCCGCTGCTCGACGGCAGGCCGGCCGCGTACGTCTGCCGGGACTTCACCTGCCGGCGGCCGACGGACGACCCGGCGGTGCTGGCGGCGAGCCTGGCCGCGAGGACGTGACCCCGGGCCGGGGCCGGTCCTGGGTGGTCGGCGGGCTCCGGCGGCCGTCCCGGGCCCGGCGGCCCGGAGGGCTCGGAGGACTCAGAAGCCTCGGAGGGCTCAGAGGGTGAGGCCCCGGTCGAGGACGTCGAGCGTGCGGCTGATGAGCGCGATCAGGTCCTCGGTCTGGCCCTGCTCGACCCAGCGCATCAGGGCCTCGTGCATCGCCGCGAGCACGGCGGCGATGACGACCCGCAGCTCCAGGTCGTCGGCCGGGCGGCCGGTGCGCTCGGCCAGCACGCCGCAGAGCATCCGCGCCGACTCGCCCATGCCCTCGGCCTGCCGGCCGCGCAGCGAGGGCACCTCGCGGACGAGTCTGGTCCGCTGCTTGAGCTCGACGACGTCGCTGTCGATGACGTGGCGCATCGAGGAGAGGACCCCCTGCCGGATGGCCTCGACCGGTGACTCGCTCATCGGCCGGGCCCGGATCGCCGCCTCCAGCAGCGGGTCGTACTCGTCGGTCAGGACGATGTCGTCCTTGGTGGGGAAGTAGCGGAAGACCGTGCTGGGGGAGACGTCCGCGGCCTCGGCGATCTGGTCGACCGGGGTCGCGTCGTACCCCTGCTTCTCGAAGAGCCGGTAGGCGGCGCGGCGGATCGCCTGACGGGTCTGGATCTTCTTCCGCTCGCGCAGCCCGAGCCGGGGCCCGGGCGTCGCGGCGGAGGAGGTGTCTGCGGAGGCCATGGCAGCATTCTCAGGCATCGACCTTCTCGGCGACCACGCCGTGGTCCCCGGTGGCCGCCTTGTCGCGCCCGTTGGGCAGGAAGGCGGCGGTGAGCATCGCGGCGGCGATGCCGGCGATCGCGCAGACCAGCAGCGCGAGGTCCATGCCGTGCAGATAGGCGCTGTCCGCCGAGCGGGCCAGGGCCTTGCTGCCCAGCTCGGCGGCCACCTGGTGGGCGCGGCCGAGGGAGTCCGAGGCCGCGTCGGCCGCGGCGGGCGGCAGCCCGGTGGTGTCGAGCCGCGAGGTGTAGGCCCCGGCGATCAGGCTGCCGAGGACCGCGATGCCGACGGCCCCGGCGACCTGGCGGAGCGTCATCAGCAGGCCGGACCCGTTGCCCGTGCGGTCGCGGGGCAAGGCGCCCAGGGCGCCGTCCATGGCGGGGATGATCCCGAAGCCGAAGCCGAATCCGGCGAGGGTCAGCCACAGCGCGGTCCAGCCGTAGCCGTCGTGGAGGTCCGTACGGCTGCCGAGCAGCCCGGCGACGGCCATCACGAACAGGGCGCCGGTGATGACCGGGCGCGGCCCGAACCTCTTGACGAGCGGCCCGGCGGCGCGGGCCGCCACCAGCAGGCCGCCCATCATCGGCATCATCCGCAGGCCGGTGCCGAAGGCGTCCAGACCCAGCACGGCCTGGAGGTAGGTGGGCAGCACGAACAGCAGGCCCATGAGGGTGAAGGAGACCAGGGACGCCGCGATCGTGCTCCACAGGAAGCCGCCGTGGCGCAGGAGGGCGAGGTCGAGCATCGGCCGGGCGCGCCGCCGCTCGCGCAGGACCAGGCCGGTCAGCAGCAGTACGGCGAGGACGAGCGCGCCGAGCACGAAGGGGGAGTTCCAGCCGCGGGTGGGGCCCTCGTTGAGCCCGAAGACGAAGGCGCCGAGGCCGGTGACGGTGAGGGTGGTGGAGACGGCGTCGACCTTGGGGGAGGACGGGTCACGGGTCTCGGGGAGCAGGAAGACGCAGGCGGCGATGCCGAGCAGCACCAGCGGGACGTTGATCAGGAAGATCGAGCCCCACCAGAAGTGGTCGAGCAGCCAGCCGCCGACGATCGGGCCGAGCGGCATGCCCAGCGCGGAGGCGGCGGAGACCGCGCCCACGGCCTTGGTGCGCTCCTCGGGCGGGAACAGCGTGGGCAGTACGGCCATGGCCAGCGGCATGATCAGCGCGCCGCCCACGCCGAGGACCGAGCGGGCCGCGATGACCAGGCCCGGGGAGTCGACGAAGACGCCGAGCAGCGAGCCCGCGAGGAAGACCGTGAGCCCGGTCAGGAGCATCCGCCGGCGGCCGAAGCGGTCGCCGAGCAGGCCCGCGGGGAGCATCAGGGCGGCGAAGACGACGAAGTAGGAGTTGGCGATCCACTGCTGTTCGCCGGTGTCGGCGCCGAGCTGGGTGGCCATGACCGGCAGGGCCACGTTGAGGATCGTGCCGTCGAAGCCGAGGACCAGCATGCAGGCGACCAGGGCGCCCAGGGCCCACCAGCGGCGCGGGTCGAGCCCGGCCTCGGCCTCGGGTGCGAGCGGGGTACTCAAGACACACCTCCAAGAGAGTTGACGTCAAATGAAAGTAACTCTCAAAAGATGCAGACTGTCAATCGAGACCGGTCTCTTCGGTGCGTTCGGCGGGGGCGCGCGCCGGAGGGCGGCGCACTCGGCGGAGGCCGCGCCCCGGGAGCGACGAAGGCCGCGACCTCGTCGAGGTCGCGGCCTTGGAGGCTGCGTGGTGGGTGCCCCTGGGCAGGGGCCCGGCTCAGGCGTGCGTATAGGCGACCAGTGAGATGCCCACGTAATGCACGATGAACGCCGCCAGCGTCAGCGAGTGGAAGACCTCGTGGAAGCCGAACCAGCGCGGGGACGGGTTGGGGCGCTTGATGCCGTAGATGACGCCGCCCACGCTGTAGAGCAGCCCGCCGACGATCACGAGGACGAGCACCGCGATGCCGCCCTTCCGCAGGAAGTCCGGCAGGAAGAAGACGGCGGCCCAGCCCATGGCGATGTAGCAGGGGGTGTAGAGCCAGCGCGGCGCGCCGACCCAGAACATGCGGAAGGCGATGCCCGCCGCCGCGGCCGCCCAGACCGCCCAGAGCAGCACCTGGCCCTTGCCGTCGGGGAGGAGCAGCATGGTCAGCGGCGTGTAGGTGCCGGCGATGATCAGGAAGATGTTGGCGTGGTCGAGCCGGCGGAGCACGGCGTTGACCCTGGGGCTCCAGTCGCCCCGGTGGTAGAGGGCGCTGATACCGAAGAGCAGGCAGGCGGAGAGCACGTAGACCGCGCAGGCGATGCGGCCGCGGGTGCTGTCCGCGAGGGCGGTCAGGAACACGCCGGCGATCAGGACCGCGGGGAACATGCCGGCGTGCAGCCAGCCGCGCAGGCGCGGCTTGGCGTTCGGCAGGGGGAGGCCGGGCGGGGCGGCGGCCGCGGCGCCGGCGGGGGCGGGCTGCGCGGGAAGCGCTGCGTCGGGCGCGGAAGTCATGGCGGCATGGTACCTACGGCACCGTAAGTTACGGATCAGTACCACGTGGCGATGGTCACGGGGGCGCCCCCTGGACAGAAGCGGGGCGGAGTCGGATGATCAAATGAGTGCGGGCGGCACCGGATGAGCGGTCACGAAGCGTCTGGGTCGCAGCCCCCAAGGGGCACCTTCCACAGCAGCGGACCGAGCGGGCGACAGGGCGCGAGGTCCGTCAACCCTCAAATCTGACGCCGGGGTCAGTGTGGTCCCCGGCGGGACGGAGCGATCGTGGCGCGCAGCAATGCGGCTCCCACCACTCTCACCAACCACCAGGAGCTGATCTCCTGGGTCGACGAGATCGCCGCCCTCACCCAGCCGGACCAGGTGGTCTGGTGCGACGGTTCCGAGGCCGAGTACGAGCGCCTGTGCGAGGAGCTCGTCGCCAAGGGCACCTTCCGCAAACTCGACCCCGTCAAGCGCCCCCACTCGTACTACGCCGCCTCCGACCCGAGTGACGTGGCCCGCGTCGAGGACCGCACGTTCATCTGCTCCGAGAAGGAGGAGGACGCCGGCCCGACCAACCACTGGAAGGCCCCCGCCGAGATGCGGGAGATCTTCCGGGGCAAGGACGACCAGGGCGGCATCTTCCGCGGCTCCATGCGCGGCCGCACGATGTACGTCGTGCCCTTCTGCATGGGCCCGCTCGGCTCCCCGCTCTCCGCGATCGGTGTCGAGATCACCGACTCGGCCTACGTCGCCGTCTCCATGCGCACCATGACCCGGATGGGCCAGGCCGTCCTCGACGAGCTCGGCACCGACGGGTTCTTCGTCAAGGCCGTCCACACCCTCGGCGCCCCGCTGGCCGAGGGCGAGGCCGACGTCCCGTGGCCGTGCAACACCACCAAGTACATCTCGCACTTCCCCGAGGACCGCGAGATCTGGTCCTACGGCTCCGGCTACGGCGGCAACGCCCTGCTGGGCAAGAAGTGTTACGCGCTGCGCATCGCCTCCGTCATGGCCCGCGACGAGGGCTGGCTCGCCGAGCACATGCTCATCCTCAAGCTCACCCCGCCGCGCGGCGAGGCGAAGTACGTGGCCGCCGCCTTCCCCTCCGCCTGCGGCAAGACCAACCTCGCCATGCTGGAGCCCACGGTCCCCGGCTGGACGGTCGAGACCATCGGCGACGACATCGCCTGGATGCGCTTCGGCGAGGACGGCCGGCTCTACGCCATCAACCCCGAGGCCGGCTTCTTCGGCGTCGCGCCCGGCACCGGCGAGCACACCAACGCCAACGCCATGAAGACCATGTGGGGCAACTCCGTCTTCACCAACGTCGCCCTCACCGACGACGGCGACGTGTGGTGGGAGGGCATGACGGAGGAGCCGCCCGCGCACCTCACGGACTGGAAGGGCAACGACTGGACGCCGGCGAGCGGCACCCCCGCCGCCCACCCCAACGCCCGCTTCACCGTCCCCGCCGCGCAGTGCCCGATCATCGCGCCCGAGTGGGAGGACCCCAAGGGCGTGCCGATCTCGGCGATCCTCTTCGGCGGCCGCCGCGCCTCGGCCGTGCCGCTGGTGACGGAGTCCTTCGACTGGCAGCACGGCGTCTTCCTCGGCGCCAACGTCGCCTCCGAGAAGACCGCCGCCGCCGAGGGCAAGGTCGGTGAGCTGCGCCGCGACCCCTTCGCCATGCTGCCGTTCTGCGGCTACAACATGGGCGACTACATGGGTCACTGGCTGGAGGTCGGCAAGGGGAAGGACCAGGCCAAGCTGCCGAAGATCTACTACGTGAACTGGTTCCGCAAGGACGCGGCCGGCCGGTTCGTGTGGCCGGGCTTCGGCGAGAACAGCCGGGTGCTCAAATGGATCGTCGAGCGGCTGGACGGCACGGCGGAGGGCGTCGGGACGCCGATCGGCGTGCTGCCCACGAAGGAGGCCCTCGACACGGACGGCCTCGACCTGGGAGCGGACGACCTCGACTTCCTGCTGACCGTCGACAAGGAGGTCTGGCGTGAGGAGGCCTCGCTGATCCCCGAGCACCTGAACACGTTCGGCGAGCACACGCCGAAGGAGCTGTGGGACGAGTACCGGGCGCTGGTGCGGCGCCTGGGCTGAGGCCGGGAGGGTGCTGGAGGCCCGGCCTCCAGCACCTGCGCGAAGTGACGTACGGCCCCGCCGGTCAGGCGGGGATGCCCAGCGCCGCCGCGTGCGCCCGCAGGCGCTCCCCGGCGACGGCCTCGCCGGCCGTGTCCTTCGCCGACACGGCGACGACCAGCGCCTGTCCGGCGAGCTGGTGCGCCCGCTGGTGCAGGGCGTCGACGCGGGCGGGGGTGGCGTGGTCCGCGGACGGGGCCGCGCGGAGCGGGGAGCTGCCGCGCAGCCGGGTGATCAGATCGGCGAGCCGGTCCGCGGCGTCGTCCAGCGCGCCGGACGGCGTGAGGGCGCGGAGCTCGTCGGTGACCGTCAGCAGCGCGGTGAGGTGCCCCGCGAGCCGGATGTCCAGCTGCTCCTCGCGGGAGCGGCGCAGCTCGCGCTTGCTCCAGTGCTGTGCGGCCAGGCTGTGGACCGACTGCGTCCGGATTGGCTCGTACATGGATGGCCTCCTGGAAATACCTCAGAAGGCCATCCTAACTTAGACGGCGTCTAAAGTTGTTTTACCTACAGAACGGGATCTTCCTCAGGGCTGGCTGTAGCCGTCCAGGAAGGTGCCGATCCGGGTCACCGCTTCCGCCAGATCCTTGGTGTTCGGCAGCGTGACCAGGCGGAAGTGGTCGGGCTCCGGCCAGTTGAAGCCGGTGCCGTGCACGACCATGATCTTCTCGGCCCGGAGCAGGTCCAGGACCATCTGCCGGTCGTCCTTGATCTTGTAGACCTTGGGGTCGAGCCGGGGGAAGGCGTACAGCGCGCCCTTGGGCTTCACGCACGTCACACCGGGGATCTGCGTCAGCAGCTCGTACGCCACGTCCCGCTGCTCGCGCAGCCGGCCGCCGGGCAGTACCAGGTCGTTGATCGACTGCCGGCCTCCGAGCGCCGTGGCCACCGCGTGCTGCGCCGGCATGTTCGCGCACAGGCGCATGTTGGCGAGGATCGTCAGGCCCTCGATGTAGCTGTCGGCGTGCGCCTTCGGGCCGCAGACCGCCATCCAGCCGCTGCGGTAGCCGGCGACCCGGTAGGACTTCGACAGGCCGTTGAAGGTCAGGGTGAGCAGGTCCGGGGCGATGGCCGCGGTCGGCGTGTGGGTGACGTCGTCGTAGAGGATCTTGTCGTAGATCTCGTCGGAGCAGACGATCAGGTTGTGGCGGCGGGCGATCTCCGTCAGGCCGCGCAGCATCTCGTCGTCGTAGACCGCGCCCGTGGGGTTGTTGGGGTTGATGATGACGATGGCCTTGGTGCGGTCGGTGACCTTCCGCTCCACGTCGGCGAGGTCCGGCATCCAGTCCGACTGCTCGTCGCAGCGGTAGTGCACGGCCGTGCCGCCGGCCAGCGAGACGGACGCCGTCCACAGCGGATAGTCGGGTGCGGGGACGAGCACCTCGTCGCCGTCGTCGAGCAGTGCCTGCATCGACATCTGGATCAGCTCCGAGACGCCGTTGCCGAGGTAGACGTCCTCGACGGACAGCTCGATGCCCTTGGTCTCGTAGTGCTGCACCACCGCCCGGCGGGCGGAGAGCAGCCCCTTGGCGTCGCCGTAGCCGTGTGCGCTGCCGACGTTGCGGAGCATGTCCTCGAGGATCTCCGGCGGGCACTCGAAACCGAAGGTCGCTGGGTTGCCCGTGTTGAGCTTGAGGATGCGGTGACCTGCCGCTTCCAGCCGCATCGCCTCCTCGAGCACCGGGCCACGGATCTCGTAGCAGACGTTGGCGAGCTTCGTTGACTGGATCACCTGCATGACGGCCACCATACGGGGGCTCCGGGACCCCCGCGCGTGGATTCCCGTCACACCGGATGCCCCGGCCGGGCCGCCCGGAGGCCCCGGTCAGCGCCCCGGCGACCGCCGGACCGTCCGCCCCGCCAGGACGTCCGTCCGGCGTCCGTCTTCCATCACAAAGCGTCCGGCAATCAGGACATAAGGAATGCCGGTCGGAAGCGTCCGCGGGGCTTCGAAAGTGGCACCGGCGGCCACGGTCTCCGGATCGAAGAGCACCAGGTCGGCGCGGTATCCCTCGCGCACGAGACCCCGGTCCGGCAGCCTCAGCCGGGCCGCGGGCCGCGACGTGAGATGCGCCACGCACTCCTCCAGCGGCAGCACCCCGAGCTCCCGCGCGTAGCGGCCCAGGTAGTGCGGGAACGTGCCGTACGCGCGGGGGTGCGGCTTGGCGCCGTGCAGGATCCCGTCGCTGCCGCCGGTGTGCGCGCGATGGCGCATGATCGCCCGGACGTTCTCCTCGTGCCCCACGTGCTGGAGGATCGTCGACCCCAGCCGGTCGGCCAGCAGCAGCCCACGGGCGACGGCCCAGGGCCGCTCGCCGCGCGCGCGGGCGAGGGCGGCGACCGTCCGGCCGACGTACCCGGCCAGCGCCGGGTCCGCCACCCCCGAGATCTCTATGGCGTCCCAGTCGATCGGCACCCCGTGGCAGCCGTCCGCGCCCTCGACCTCCATCGCGTGCCGGACGCGCTCGGCCGTCGCGTCGTCCCGCAGCCGCGCCAGGACCGCCTCCGGGCCGCCCTCGCCCGCCCAGCTCGGCAGCATCGCGACGAGCGTGGTGCAGCCCGGGGTGTACGGATAGGTGTCCAGGGAGATGTCGGCGCCGTCCGCGAGCGCGGCGTCGAGCAGCGCCAGCAGTTCGGGGGCGCGGCCCTCGTTCACCCCGAAGTTCATGGTCGCGTGCGCGAGGTGCAGGGCGCAGCCCGCCTCGCGGGTGAGGGCGATCATCTCCGCGTACGCGCCGAGCGCCCCGGCCCCGTACGAGCGGTGGTGCGGGCAGTAGTAGCCGTCGTAGGCGGCGACGACCCGGCACAGCTCCGTGAGCTCGGCGTCGCCGGCGTACATGCCGGGCGTGTAGGTGAGGCCGGAGGACATGCCGACGGCGCCCTGCTCCAGGCCCTCGGCGACCAGCCGCTTCATCCGGCCGAGCTCGGCGGGCGTGGCCGCCCGGTCCTCCCAGCCGACCGCGAGCATCCGCACGGTGCCCTGCGGGACGAGGTAGGCGGCGTTGACGGCGGTGCCCTGCCGGTCGAGCCGGTCCAGGTACTCGCCGACGGTCCGCCAGTCGAAGTCGACGCTCGTGTCCCCGGGCCCGCCGCCGTTCCAGCCGGTGATCTGGGCGCGGACCTCCGCGAGGGTGCGGTCGTCCACGGGCGCGTACGACAGGCCGTCCTGGCCGAGGACCTCAAGGGTCACGCCCTGGGCGGCCTTGGCCTCGTGGGCGGGGTCGCGGAGGAGGGCGAGGTCGCTGTGGGCGTGCATGTCGATGAAGCCGGGGGAGAGGGCGAGGCCGTGGGCGTCGAGGACGCGCCCGCCGCCGGGGCGGCGGCCCTGTCCTTCTCTGCGGATCTCGGCGATACGGCCGTCCCGCAGGGCGACGTCGGCCCGGTAGGAGGGGCCGGCGGTGCCGTCGATGACGCGGACGTCGCGGAGGACGGTGTCCATGGTGGTGTGCCCTTTCCTTGGCCCCGGCCCCGCCGCCTCCCGCACCCGGGTGGCCGGGCCGGTGGGTCAGAAGAACGTGCGGACGTATTCCGTGACCGTGCCGTCCTCCTCGACCAGCGGGATCAGCTGCCACTTGTCGAAGGTCGTGCACGGGTGCGACAGCCCCAGCCCCACCCAGTCCCCGACCTCCAGCTCCGCGCCCTCCGCCAGCTCCACGAACGTGTGCTGGTCGGCGAGGGCGACGACCGTCAGGCCCGTGGCGCTCCGCACGGAACCGTCGCGCGCGGAGCGCACGAGCTGCGGTTCGGGCAGGTCGAGGTCGTACGGGGCGTCGCGCTTGCCCGCGTCGAGGTACGCGCGGCCCGGCTCGGGGCGCGAGACGACCTGGGCCCACAGCCGGAGCGCGGGGAGCAGTCCGCCCTGGTCCGGGTGGCGGTTGAACGGTGTCCTGCGGCGGTAGAAGCCGTCGTCGTGGGCGACGTAGGCCCCGGCGCGCAGCACCTTCCGCACGGGGGCGGACAGCGGCGGGAGCTCCCCGAGGACGTCGGCGACCGCGTCGAACCACGAGCTGCCGCCGGCGCTCACCACGATCTCCGCCACGTCCGTGAACCGGCCCGCCTCGTCGAACTCCACGGCGAGCGCGGTCAGCCGCCGCAGCCACGCCCGTACGCGCCCGGTGTCGGCATCCGGTATCTCGCCCTCGTAGCCCGCGACACCGGCCAGGCGCAGGGTGTCCGTGGCGGCCACGGCGTCGGCGACGGCGGCGCACTCCGCCTCGGTGCGCGCCCCCGTGCGGCCGCCGTCGGTGCCCAGTTCGACGAGGACGTCCAGGGGGCGCGTGGCACCGGCCGCGCGCAGGGCGGTGTCCATGAGCTCCACGCCGCGCACCGAGTCGACGTAGGTGAGCAGGTGGAACGCGGGGTCGGCGGCGAGCTCGGCGGCGAGCATGCGCAGGGCGGCGGCGTTCACGACCTCGTTGGCGAGGAGTATCCGCCGGACGCCGAAGGCGCGGTGGACGCGGACCTGGGCGGGGGTCGCGGCGGTGAGGCCCCACGCGCCCCGGGCCAGCTGGCGCGCGAAGAGCTGCGGGGCCATGGCCGTCTTGGCGTGCGGGGCGAAGCTGAGGCCGCGGTCGGCCGACCAGCGCTCCATGAGGGCGAGGTTGTGGTCGAGCGCGGCGGAGGAGAGGGTGAGCACGGGAGTGGTGAAGCCGCCGGTGAACAGCGGGCGGCGCTCGGCGGCCAGGGCGCCGACGGTCAGGCCCCCGGCGTCCGGGGGCAGACCCTTGAAGCGGTGGTCGAGGCGCTCCTCGGCGAGGCGCGCGACGGCGGCCTCGCTGAAGGGTCCGGCGCCGGCCATGGAGCCTCCCGTGAACATCAGTTGCAGTATGTGCAACATCCATTGCGTATATCGCTCACCGCTGTCTAACATCCCGGCAGGCGCAGGGTCAACGGTCGCCCCGGACACCTGGGGCGCCGTCACATGGCCCGCGCGGCGGGCGGATCGGCGAACGAGGGGTACGGGTGGCTGTCGGCGGCGGTGACGGGACGCGCGCGGAGGTGGTGTGCCTCGGCGAGGCCATGGTCGCCTTCCGCCCCTCACGCCCCGGCGGCCTCGGCGACGTGCCGTCCTTCGCGCGGGGCGTCGGCGGCGCGGAGGCGAACGTCGCCTGCGCGCTCGCGGCGGCGGGCCACCACACGCGCTGGATCGGCCGGGTGGGCGCGGACGGCTTCGGCGACTACGTGGTCTCGGCGATCGCCGCGTACGGCGTGGACGTCTCGGCGGTCCAGCGCGACCCGCTGCGGCCCACGGGCGTCTACTTCCGGACGGCGGGGGAACGGGCGGTGACGGAGGGGCGGGCGGCGGCCGGCGGCCCGGCGGGTACCGCCCCGGACTATCCGACGCCGACGGGCGCCCGCGCGGAGGCCCCGCCGGAGAGCCCCGGTGGGGCACCGGCGGGTTCGCGGGCCGGTGCGGGCCCGGAGGGCCCTGCGACGGCGGGCCCTCGCGCGGCCGTCCCGCCCTCCGCTCCGGCACCACCGGTCGGCCCCGGCGCGGGCCCCGGGGACCCTGCGGCGGTGGGTTCCCGCGCGGCCGTACGCGGGCGGGTGCCGGACGCCGCCGTGGTCGTGCGCGCGGACGCGGCGCCCGGCGATCCGGCACAGGACGGCTCAGGCGGTGCGCCGGCGGGTTCGCGGGCCGGTGCCGGCCCGGACGCCCCTGCGACGGCGTCCCCCCACGCGGACGCCGAGCCCGCCGATCCGGCACCGGACGGCTCCGCCGCCGGGCTCGCCGAAGTCGCCTACTACCGCGCCGGGTCCGCCGCCTCCGCCATGTCCCCGGAGCTCGTCCCCCGCGCGGCCGCCTGGGCCGGGCGGGTGCTGCACCTGACCGGGATCACCCCCGCGCTCTCCGCCGGCTGCCTCGCCCTCGTCCGCGAGCTGACCGCCCCCTCGTTGCCCGGCCGCCCGCTGCTCTCCTTCGACGTCAACTACCGCGTGGGCCTGTGGCGGGACACCGCGGAGGGCCCCGCCGTCCTCGCCGAGCTGGCGCGCCGCTGCGACCTCGTCTTCGTCGGCGAGGACGAGGCGGAGGCGGCGTGGGGCCTCCACGGCCCGTCCGCGATCCGGGCCGCGCTCCCCGAACCGGACGTCCTGGTCGTCAAACGGGGCGCGGCGGGCGCGGTGGCGTACGTACGGGAGCGGGGCGCGGGGCCCGCGGCGGCGGACGCCCCCGGCGAGCCCGTCTCCGAGGAGCGGACCTCCGCGGAACGGGGCGGTCCCGCGCCTCGTACCCCCGGCACCGGTCGATCACCGGCCCCCGCCGCCCCCACCGACCGCGTCGTCTCCGTCCCCGCCCTCCGCGTCGACGTCGTCGCCCCCGTCGGCGCCGGTGACGCCTTCGCCGCCGGGTTCCTCTCCGGGGTCCTGCGCGGGCTGGACGTCCGGGCGCGGTTGCGGCACGGGCACCTCATGGCCGCCGCCGCGCTCACCGCCGCCGGGGACCTCGGCGTGCCGCCGCGCCGGGCGGACGCCGACCGGCTGGCCGCGCTCGACGACGCCGCCTGGGGGAGACTGCGACTCGGCCCCGGCTGGACGGACCGTCCGCCGGCGGCCGAGGCCCCGTACGCCGAGGTGGAGGACCGCACCGCATGAACGACCCCGCGCGCCCGCGCGCCACGACCGTCCCGCACGGGAACGGCGGGCCGGACGCATGAGCCAGACCGTCGACCGGGCGCTGACCATCCTCCCGCTCCTCGCCGAGGGCCCCGCCAACCTCGAACAGGTGGCGACCCGCCTCGGCGTCCACAAGTCCACCGCGCTGCGCCTCCTGCGCACCCTGCACGAGCACGGCTTCGTCCACCGCCAGCAGGACCAGCGCTACCGCCTCGGCGCCCGCCTGTTCGCCCTCGCGCAGCAGGCCGTCGAGAGCCTCGACGTGCGGGAGATCGCCCACCCCCACCTCGTCGCCCTCAACGAGGCGTGCGGCCACACCGTGCACCTCGCGGTGCACGAGGAGGGCGAGGTCCTCTACATCGACAAGGTCGAGAGCCGCTACCCCGTACGGATGTACTCCCGGATCGGGAAGCCGGTCGCGATCACCGTCGCCGCCGTCGCCAAGCTGCTCCTCGCCGACCTCCCCGAGCCCGAGCGCCGCGCGCTCGCCGAGCGGCTCGACTACCCGGCCTACACCTCACGGTCGACGCCGAACGCCGCCGCCTTCCTCAAGGAGCTGGCGACCGTGCGCGAGCAGGGCTGGGCCACCGACCTCGGCGGCCACGAGGAGTCCATCAACTGCGTCGGGGCGCCCGTGCGGGGCGTGGACGGCCGCGTCGTCGCCGCCTGCTCCATCTCGGCGCCCAACGTCGTCGTCACCGCCGAGGAACTCCTCGCGCTGCTCCCGCTGCTGCGCCGCACCGCCGAGGCGATCAGCGCGGAGTACTCCGGGAGGCCCCTCCCGTGAGCTCCGGAGACCGTCCCGACCGTCCCCCTTACGAATGACGAACTTAAGGAAGAGTCATGACGCAGAAGACCGCCGTCCACCCCGCGGGCCACGCCGCCGCGCCCGCCAAGTTCTCGCACGGCGTCCGTAAGGGCAACATCCTCCAGGTCGCCGGACAGGTGGGCTTCCTGCCCGTCGAGCCGGGCCAGGAGCCCGTCGTCGCCGGACCGACCCTGCGCGAACAGACCCGGCAGACCCTCGCCAACGTCAAGGCCGTCCTGGAGGCGGGCGGCGCGAGCCTGGAGGACGTGGTCATGCTCCGCGTCTACCTCACGGACACCGCGCACTTCGCCGAGATGAACGAGGTCTACGACGAGTTCCTCGCCGACCTCAAGGAGGCCCCGGCGGCCCGTACGACCGTCTACGTGGGCCTGCCCGACGGCCTGCTGGTCGAGATAGACGCGCTCGCCGTGCTCGACTGACGCCCACCGTGGCGGGCGGGGCCGCCCGCCCGCCACGGCGCACGGCTCCGCAGGGGCCGTCAGACGACGCGCGTGACCATGCGGCAGTTGGCGCACCAGAAGAGATAGCCGTTGGCGTCGACGTCCTCGCTGCCGCAGGCGAGGCACGGGCGGCCGACGAAGTTCGCCGGTACCCAGGAGTGCGACGCCCGGGCGATCCGCACATCCGCGTTGGCCTCCCTGGCGTAACACTCGATGCACACACCGCCGTTGTGGCCGGGGAGCTTCATCGTCCGTTCGTGGCACACGACGCACAGGGCCGTGCCGACGAGTTCGGGCGCGAGCGGGGTCCGTTGGGCCCGCTTCACGGGGACGTCGCGCTCACCCGCGGTCACGCGAGCACCGTGCCCGTCCCGAGGCACCCGCTGCACTGCGTGGTGACCTCGTCGCCTTCGTGCGACTCCCACGTGGCGTTCCCCGACCCGCAGCAGTCGGGGCAGTCCTTCTCCGGGGGTAGCGACATGGGTCATCCTCCCTGGCCCGCCTTACGTCGGCAACGAGAGTACGCCGACGCCGATCTCCCCGCGGGTGTTCCCGCGAGCCCGGCGCCGGCGCGCTCGTCGCCCGTCAGGCCTTCGGGCAGTACTGCTGCTCCTTCCCGATCGCCCGGTACACGCAGTCCGAGGTCTCCAGGAGCTTGAGCACCGCGTCACGGTTGCGCGCGGTCTCCCGGTCGATCACCTCGTCCGGCGGGTAGAAGCCGCCGCCCGTGCCGTTCGCGCCCGGATACATCTCGAAGGTGTACGCGAAGATCCGCTGGCTGCCCCACAGCCAGTCGTCGATGGTCCCGTCGGTGATGTACAGGTCGCTCGACTGCTCGGGGGTGTAGCCGTTGCTGGCCGCCATGGTCTTGCCGACGGCCGCGAAGGCGTCGTGGTCGTCCTGGCTGAGGCCGGGGGCGGTGTCGTTGTACGTCCAGCCGTAAGGCCAGAGGACCAGCTCGCTGTAGGTGTGGAAGTCGATGGCGGTCCTGATCTGCTGCTTCCCGCCGACGACCCGGCCGCGGACGAAGTCGGCGAGGACCTTCACCTCGGGCGCGGATTCAGGTGCCGTGCCACGGTAGGTCTCGGAGCCGGTGCTGCCCGAGGAGCCGTTGCAGCAGCCCCACTTGTAGTCCCAGTTGCGGTTGAGGTCCGTGCCCCGGCTGCTCGACCCGGCGTTGGGCTGGCGGTTCTTGCGCCAGCTGCGGTACGAACCGGACGCGATGTCGTATTCGCCGCCGTCGGGGTTGACGTCCGGCACGACCCAGATCTCCCGGCTGTCGACCATCTTGGTGACGCGCGGGTCGGTGCCGTACTTCGAGCCGAACTCCTTGAGCAGGTAGAGGGCCATCTCCACGGTGAGGTGCTCGCGCGCGTGCTGGTGGGCGGTGAAGAGGACCTCGGGCTCGTCCTCGTCCGCGGCCACGTTCTTGCTGATCTTGACGGCGACGATGTCCCGGCCCTCGTAGGACTTGCCGATGACCTTCTTGCTCATGATGGCCGGGTGGGCGGCGACGCCGGCGTCGACCTCCGCCATGGCCTCGGCGTAGTTGTGGTACTTGGCGTCGGCGGGCGGGAAGTCGAAGGGCGTCGACTCGCCGCCGCCCGAGCGGTCCGGCGGGCCGGGCAGGGCGCGCACCCGGTAGCCGAGCCCACGGATCCGTTCGGCCTGCCCGGCGTCCGCCGTGATGACGACGGAGTCCCGGCGGACGGCGTCGATGGCGGCGCCGGTGGCGGCCACGGCGGTGCGCTGGGCGGCCGTGCGCGGTCCGGTGACCTCGTACGAGTGCGAGGTCCGCGCTTCGTCGCGGGAGGCGGCGGGGACGGCCAGGGCCATGGTCAGCACGGCGGCGAGGGCGGCGGCCCACCGTCCTCTGCCGTGCGGTCGCGGTCGCATGCGGTCTCCTCAGGGGTGAGGTCGTGCGACGGGTGGGGGGTATGAGCCGTGGCCAGTGTCGAGAGATGGCATGAACCGGTCAAGTGTCCGCGTGTGAGCGAATCAGGCCAACTTCCCTTTCACTTCTGACCGATTGATTGCGCACGCTCTCCTCCGAACCAACAATGCACACGTCAAAACCGATGGGATCGGATCACGGGTCACACGTGCCACGGATCGCCCGTCTCCCGGCCACTCGTATCACGGATCACCCGGATCACAGGTCACTCGGACCCCAGGTCAAGAGAGGAACACCCCCCATGGCCCTCCAGCCCCTCGCCGGACGACCTCTCCTCGGCGCCCTCTCGGCGCTGACGCTCGCCGGCGCGGCCCTCGTCGGCACCGGCGTGGCGCCCGCCTCCGCCGCCCCCGCCGCCAAGCCCAAGGCCGTCGACTTCGCGGGTACCGTCGCGCTCAGCAACTGTTCCGGCTCGCTCGTCCGGATGCCCGGCTCCGCCGACACGGACCCGGCGCTGGTCATGACCAACGGCCACTGCCTGGAGACCGGCATGCCCGGTGCCGGCGAGGTCATCACCGACCGCGCCTCCAGCCGCACCTTCAGCCTGCTCAACTCCACCGCGGGCAAGGTCGCCACGCTCCGCGCCACCAAGATCTCGTACGCCACGATGACCGACACGGACGTCACGCTGTACGAGCTGAACACCACGTACGCGCAGATCAAGCAGCGCTACAACATCAGCGCGCTGAGCCTCTCGCCCGACCACCCGACCGCCGGCACGGCGATCAAGGTCGTCTCGGGCTACTGGAAGCGGATCTACTCCTGCAACGTCGACGGGTTCGCCTACCGCCTCCGCGAGGGCGACTGGACCTGGAAGGATTCGCTCCGCTACACCTCGTCGTGCAACGTCATAGGCGGCACGTCCGGCTCGCCCGTCGTCGACGCCACCACGGGCAAGGTGGTCGCGATCAACAACACCGGCAACGAGAGCGGTGAGCGCTGCACGATGAACAACCCGTGCGAGGTCGACGAGAACGGCCAGGTCACCGTCCGCCAGGGCATCAACTACGCCCAGCAGACGTACGGCATAACCAAGTGCGTGGGCACCGGCAACAAGATCGACCTCGGGCTCCCGGGGTGCACCCTCCCCAAGCCGTAAGGGTCTCGCGCGCGAAGCGCCGGGCGGGCCCGCGGGCCCGCCCGGCGCCGGGGGGAGCGGCTACGGCAGGGGGGCGGCTACGGCAGCCCGTGGACGTGCGGGCCCACCCCGTTCGACCAGGCGTTGCCCGCGCTCGCGTCCCAGTTCGTGGACCACGTCATCGCGCCCCGGATCCCCGGGTACGTCTTCGCGGGCTTGAACGAGCCGCAGCCCGTGCCCTTGGCCAGGCAGTCGAGCGCGTTGTTCACCACGGACGGCGCGACGTAGCCGCTGCCCGCGCCCCGCGTCGAGGCGGGCAGGCCGAGCCCGACCTGGGACGGCGCCAGACCGCCCTCCAGCTGGATGCAGGCCAGCGCAGTGAGGAAGTCGACCGAGCCCTGCGAGTAGACCTTTCCGTCGCAGCCGTTCATCGAACCGCTGTTGTAATACTGCATGTTGACGACCGTAAGGATGTCCTTGATGTTCAGCGCGGTCTTGAAGTAGCCGGCCGACGTCGACTGCATGTCGATGGTCTGCGGGGCCATGGTGATGACGAGTTTGCTGCCCGCCTTCGCCGACAGGGAGCGCAGCGCCTGCGTCATGTAGGTCGGGTTGAGCCCGTTCTCCAGGTCGATGTCGACCCCGTCGAAGCCGTACGTCTGCATCAGGGTGTAGAGGCTGTTCGCGAAGTTCTCGGCGGACGCCGCGTCGTTGACGGTCACCGTGCCGCGCTCGCCGCCGACCGAGACGACGACCGCCTTGCCCGCCGCCCGCTTGGCCGCGATGTCGGCCTTGAACTGCGCCTCGGAGTACTTCAGCGCCGGGTCGAGGGCGAAGGTGACGGCGCCGGGCGTCGGCGTGGCGTCCGCGAAGGCCACGGCGATGATGTCGTACTGGCTCTGCACGTCGCTGATCCTCTGGACGGTGGCGCCGTTGTCGAAGTTCTGCCAGTAGCCCGTGACGGCGTGCTTGGGCACGGCGGGCCCGTCGCCGTTCCCGGCCGCCGTGGTGACGGTGACCTCGGCCGAACCCGGTGACTCGCCCGCTCCGTTGACGGCCGTCACCCGGAAGCGGTACGAGGTGGCCGGTGTGAGCCCGGTGACGGTGGCCGAGGCGCCCGCCACGGACTGTGTCCGCGTGCCGTCCTGGTAGACGTGGTAGCCCGTCGCGCCCTGGACGGGGTTCCAGGACAGGCCGACGGAAGTGGCCGTGGCGGTCCCGGCTTTGAGGCCCTCGGGGGCGCCGGGCACCGGCTCACCGGGGTCGCCGCCGCCGGGGCCGCTCAGGGAGACGTCGTCGGCGTAGTAGGCGGCCTGCCCGTACCAGCCGTGCGTGTGGACCGTGACCGAGGTCGTGCTCGGGCCGGTCGTGAACGAGGTGGCCAGCTGCTGCCAGTCGGCCGCGGACGGCGTCCACGTCGAGACGTCCGTCGTCCCGGTGCCGCTCGCGCCGAGGTACACGTACGCGCCCCGGACCCACGCGCTCAGTGTGTACGAGGAGTTGGGCAGCACGCTCACGGTCTGCGCGCAGCGGGCGTTGTCGGCGCCGGCCGGGGTGGCCTTGAGCGCGCCCGTGCCGCTGCGGGCGGGGGAGGGAACCACGGTGCCGCTGTCACCCGAACAGGCCCAGTACGAGAGCCCCGACTCGAAGCCGGGATTCCGGGCGAGGTTCGCGGCGCCGGCCGCCGCGGCGGGGGTCCCGGCGTCCAGGCCGGCGAGCCCGCCGGCCGCGAGGAGGGCCGCGGCGAGGGCGCCGCCGAGCCGGCGCGCCAGGCCCCGGCCGGATCCGGACCCTCGCCCGGGTCCTCTTCTGAAGATTCTTCCGATGTGCCGCGCACGGTCCATGAGGGGCCTCCGGTGGGAAGGGAGTCGAGGGTGGTGCGGGCGAGCGGCCGAGGTGGAGCTGTGGGGACGGGCGCCGCCTTGTGCGCGTAAAGATGGTCTAGGCCAATGCATCCGTCAATACGTTCGTCAAGGTTCACGGGAAGACCGCCAGGCCACCGCGGGCACGCGTGGGCAAACCCCGAGGACCGGTTCTCAGCCGCCCCGTTCGTGGATAAAGTGCGGGGGCATCAGCACAGGGCAGTATCGATCTGCGTCCGCCGCAGCCCACCGCGTCCGGAGTGAACGGGGAAGCCTACGTGCCCCTTGCGATAGCAGTCACCAGCCTCGACCTGGTGATCTCACCGCCCGACGGGCAGGCACCCGACGCCGCCGTGTTCCGCCCGCCCGAGGAGCAGCCGCTGGACACCGCCGTCACACAGACGGCCGTCCTGCTGGAGCGGTGCGGCCATGTCGTCGCCCTCTACCCGGACTCGCTGCCCGCGCCGTACGTCCGGCGCCTCCACACGATCCGGTCCGTGCTGGAGACCGGCCGGCTGGCCCTGCTGCCCGTCGCGCTGCCACCGCTGGCCGTCGCGGTCCTGGCCCGCCAGCTGCGCCAGCTGTCCCTCTCCGACCTCAGCCCCGGCGTCCTCGCCTCCGCGGCCCGGCTCCTCGCCCACTACGTCTACGCGGGCGCCCAACTGCCGGGTGTGGGCGGGCTGGACCGGGTCGACGTCGGGCTCGGCGCCCACCTGGCCTCGCTCGTGCCCGGCTCCCGGTTCGGCGTCCTCGTCAACCCCGCGCGCCGGCTCTTCCGCATCGGCGGGGGCGGCGAGGTGCCCACCGGCCCCGGCTTCGGCACCCGGATGACCGTCGCGCGCGCCAGACCCGCCAAGGGCGACGACTGGGTGCTCGGCACCCTCGCCCCCCACTGGCGCGTCCAGGGCGTCCAGGAGGCCCCGCTGCCCGCGGAATCCGGGCGCTGGTGGGGGAGCCGGGGCGTCGTCGAGTTCGCCGCCGCCATCCCCGATCCCACCGTGCTCTACCAGCTCGTGTCGTCCGTAAGGAGGGAGCAGTGCCACTGGTGCGGCCTCGAACTCATCGGTGACCGCTGCGCGTTCTGCGCCGGACCGCTGCCGCGCGCCGACGGCACCGCCGGCCCGGCCGCCGGACCGGGCGCGGGGCGGACCGGTGGCGCCCGTACCGCCCTGGCCGGGCCGCCCGGCCGCGCCCGCACCGCCCTGGCCGGCCGCTGACCCCCGTGCCCGCGCCGCGCCGGCCGCCCGGCCGCCCCCTCCGTCCCCGCGTCCCGGCCACGTCCCGAACGAGGTTCGCCGCCCCATGAATTCACGTCAGCGCCGCGGGATCGTCCTGCTGCTCCTGTCGGTCCTCTGCGCTCTCGGCGCCTTCGCCGGGGTCTTCTCCGTCGTCCACGACGCCGAGTCGAAGGTCGGCCCCGAGACCACCGCCTACCGGCTGCGCGCCGACATCCCCGCCTACCAGCACCTGGAGGAGGCCCGGGGCAGCTTCGAGAAGATCTCGGTGCCCAGGCGCTGGCTGCCGGCGACCGCCGTCACCGACCTCGCCGCCCTCAAGGGCAAGATCGCCGTCACCCCGCTGCACAAGGGCTCCCTGCTCCAGGAGGACATGATCGTCTCCCGGCCGGAGGTCGGCCCCGGCCAGCAGGAGATCGCCATCATGATCGACGCGGCCACCGGCGTCGCCGGGAAGATCAACGCCGGTTCGAAGGTCAACATCTACGCCACCTTCGACGGCAAGGACCAGGGCACCAAGCCCGTGTCCAAGGTCATCGTCAGCAACGCCCGGGTCATCGCCGTGGGCCGGCTCAAGGCCCTCGACCGGGACGGCGGCACCACGGCGGCCACCACCCGGCGGGCCGGCGAGGCCGTGCCGATCACCTTCGCCCTGGACACCAAGGACGCCCAGCGGGTCGCGTACGCCGAGTCGTTCGCCTCCCATGTGCGGCTCGCGCTCGTCGCGCCCGGCGGCGACGACGAGATCAGCAGCGGCGACCGCACGTACACGCTCGACGGCGACAAATAGCGGTAAGGGGACACCGTGACGATCAGAATCCTCCCGGCCGTCGGTGACCCGGACGCCGCCCGCGCCATCGGCGGGCTCCTCGGCCAGCTCCCCGGCGTCGAGCCGCTGCGCGTGGCCGAGGACGCGACCCGGCTCCTGGACACCCTCGCCGTCCTGGCCGCCGCCTCGGTCGCGGACCTCCCCGAGGTCGTCCTCGTGCACGAACGCCTCGGGCCCTTACCGGCCCTCGAACTCATCCGTGAGGTGGCCCTCCGCTTCCCCGCCACCGGGGTCGTCCTCGTCACCGCCACCCCCAGCCCCGCGCTCTACGCCGCCGCCATGGACGCCGGCGCCCGCGGCCTCGCCGGGCTCCCGCTCTCCTACGAGGAGCTGGGCGCCCGTGTGCAGGCCGCCGCCCACTGGGCCACCGGCGTCCGCAAGCACCTCGGCAGCGGCCCGGAGGCCCTTACGGAGGGCGGGGCCGGCGGCTCGCTCGTCGCGGTCGTCGGCGCCAAGGGCGGGGTGGGCACGACCGTCACCGCCGTCCAGCTCGCCCTCGCCGCGAGCGCCGCCGGGCGGGCCGTCGCCCTCGTCGACCTGGACCTCCAGTCCGGCGACGTCGCCTCCTACCTGGACGTCCAGTTCCGCCGCTCCATCGCCGACCTCGCCGGCATCAGCGACATCTCCCCCCGCGTCCTCCAGGACGCCGTCTTCCCCCACCCGGCCGGCCCCGGCCTGCTGCTCGCCCCCGCCGAGGGCGAGCGCGGCGAGGAGGTCGGCGACCTCGCCGCCCGCCAGATCGCCACCGCCCTGCGCGCCCGGTACGAACTGGTCGTCGTCGACTGCGGCACCCAGATCACCGCCGCCGGGGCCGCCGTGGTCGAACTGGCCGACGTCGCCCTGCTCGTCACGACGCCCGACGTGGTGTCCGTAAGGGGCGCCAAGCGCATGGTCCGGCTCTGGGAGCGGCTCCAGATCCGCAAGGCCGAGGAGACCACGACCGTCGTCAACCGGCACACCCGGAGCGCCGAGATCCAGCCGCCCCTCGTCGAGCGCACCACGGGCACGAAGACCGCCCGCACGACGGTCCCGGCCGGCTACAAGGACCTCCAGCCCGCCGTCGACTCCGGCCGGATGCAGGACCTCGACGCCCGGTCGCCCGTCCGGCAGGCGCTGTGGGCCCTGGCCGCCGAGCTCGGGCTCGCCGCCCCCGCCCCGGGCGGCTCCCGGGGCCCGGCCCACGCCGACCGCTCGCTCACCGGCGGCCTGCGCCGCCGCCGCGCCGCGCTGGGCCCCGGCGGCACCGGCCCCGACCAGCTCGCGCCCGTACCGGCGAGCCGCTTCCGGCGCCGGGGCGGCGACCGGGGGCAGGTGGCCGTCGAGTTCCTCGGCCTGCTCCCGCTCATCCTGGTGGCGCTCGCGGTGGTCTGGCAGTGCGTCCTCGTCGGCTACACCTACTCGCTCGCCGGGGACGCGGCGGACAAGGGGGCGCGGGCGGGCGCGGCCGGCGGTGACTGCGTGAGCGCGGCCCGCGCGGACGTCCCGGGCGCGTGGGGCGACGGCGGCATCGGCTGCGGCGCCGAGGGCGGCGTCTATCGCGCCCGGGTGGCGCTGCCCGTCCCGGTGCTCTTCCCCGGGGCGGTCGACTGGCCCTGGACGGTCGAGGGCTCGGCCGGCGCGGCGAGGGAGGACTGAGCGATGGGGTACGCGGGCGGCGCGAAGGGGCGGGTGAGCCGGTGCCTCGCCCGGCGGCGGGCGGAGCCGGGTGAGGCGGGGGAGGCCGCCGGGGCGCCGTCAGCGCGCGGGGTCCGTGCCCGCCGTCGTGCCCGGCCCGTCCGCCCCGGTTCGCGCTCCTCACCCGGCCCGACGGCCGGGGAGGGGAGCCGTACGGACCCGGGGGCCCGCGCCCCCCGCCGTACCGCCCGGGACCGGGGCACCGCCTCCATCGAGTTCCTCGGCTTCCTGCCCGTGCTGCTGCTCGTCGGGCTCGCGGCCGTGCAGCTCGGGCTCGCCGCGTACGCCACGCAGCAGGCCGGCAGCGCGGCGCGGGCGGCGGCGCGCACGGCCACGCTGGACGACCCCCGGATGTCGCCGGGCGACGCGGGCCGGGCCGCGCTCAGCGGGTGGCTGCGGACGGACGGCCCCCCGGAGGCGGCCCCGTGCGACGGCGGCGGAAGGACCACCGCGACCGTCACCGTCGAGATCCCCGCCGTCCTCCCCTTCCTCGGCGACCCGGCCGTGACCCGGCGCGCCACCATGGCCTGCCCCGCCGACGTGGACCCGTACCCGTACCCGCGTCCGAATCCGAGGAGTGCGCCATGAGCCTGCGGGCCCGGATCGTCGCCCCCGAAGCGCCGCCCGACGGACGGGAGTCGGGCCACCTGGTGCCCGTCTACCGGGCCAAGCTGCTGGAGGAGATCGACCTCGCCGAGATGTCCGCGCTCGCGGCCGGCGAGCGCCGCAGCCGCCTGGAGCGCGTCCTCGGGCACATCATCAGCCGGGAGGGCCCGGTGCTCTCCACGGCCGAGCGCGACCGGCTCATCCGCAGCGTCGTCGACGAGGCGCTGGGCCTCGGCGTCCTCGAACCGCTGCTGGAGGACCCCTCCATCACCGAGATCATGGTCAACGGACCCGACCAGATCTTCGTCGAGCGGGCCGGCCGGGTCGAGCTCGTCCCCGTCCGCTTCGCCTCCAACGAGCAGCTGATGCAGACCATCGAGCGCATCGTCTCCACCGTCAACCGCCGGGTGGACGAGTCCAATCCGATGGTCGACGCCCGGCTGCCCAGCGGCGAGCGCGTCAATGTCATCATCCCGCCGCTCGCGCTCAACGGCGCGACGCTCACCATCCGCCGCTTCCCCCGCGCGTACACCCTCCCCGAGCTCATCGGCATGGGCACGCTGGACGAGCGGATGCTGCTGCTGCTCTCCGCGCTCGTCCGGGCGAAGTTCAACGTGGTGGTCTCCGGGCCCACCGGATCCGGCAAGACCACGCTGCTCAACGCCCTCTCCGGGCTGATCCCCGAGGGCGAGCGCATCATCACCGTGGAGGACGCCGCCGAGCTCCAGCTGCAACAGGCGCACGTCATCCGCCTCGAATCGCGGCCGCCCAACGTGGAGGGGAAGGGCCGGATCACCATCCGCGACCTCGTGCGCAACTCCCTGCGCATGCGGCCCGACCGCATCATCGTCGGCGAGGTGCGCGGCGGCGAGACGCTCGACATGCTCCAGGCCATGTCCACCGGCCACGACGGCTCGCTCGCCACCGTCCACGCCAACAGCGCCGAGGACGCGCTGATGCGGCTCCAGACGCTCGCGTCCATGTCCGAGGTGAAGATCCCCTACGAGGCGCTGCGGGACCAGATCAACAGCGCCGTCGACTGCCTGATCCAGCTCACCCGGCAGGCCGACGGCAGCCGGCGCGTCGCCGAGATCGCCCTCCTCGACTCGCACGGCCGCGAGGACTACCGGCTGGCCACCGTCTGCCGCTTCGACGCCCGGCCGATGGGCTCGGACCGCATCGTGCGCGGCGCGTTCTCCTGCTTCCCGGTCCCCGAGCGCGTCGCGGAACGGCTGCGGATGGCCGACGAGTCCGTACCGCAGGCCTTCGGCGTCGCGGCCTTCCCCACCGATCTCACCCTCCGAGAGGCGAGGCAGAGGTAGCCGCCATGGACGGACTCGTCACCCTTACGGTCGGAGCCACCCTGCTGGCCTGCGCCCTCGGCGTCGCGGGCCTGCTGGTGTACGGGGCGGGCCGGGCGCAGCGCAGGGCGCTGGTGGACCGGCTGTCCGACACCCCCGCGCTGCCGCCCGCCGGCCGGGCCCGGCACTTCGCGGGCCTCGACCGGCGGCTGCGGGCGACGCGCGCGGGGCGGCGCCTGGAGCTGCGGCTCGCGTCGACCGGCCTGGACGTCACGCCGGCCGAGTTCACGGTCGGCACGGTCACGGCGGCGGCCGGCCTGTGGCTGGTGGCGGCGGGCGCCCTCGCGCCGTTCTTCGGGCCGCTGGCCGGCGGGGTCGCGGTCTGGTCCGCCTCCGGGGTGCTGACCTGGCAGCGGCGCAAGCGGATCGAGCGGTTCATCAACCAGCTGCCCGAGCTCTCCCGGATCCTCGCCAACGCCACCCAGGCCGGCCTCGCCCTGCGCACGGCGCTGGCCATGGCGGCGGACGAGATGGAGGCGCCGGCGGGCGAGGAGCTCGCCAAGGTCGCCGACAAGCTCGCGGTCGGGCACTCCGTGGACGACGCGCTCGGCGAGCTCGCCGAGCGGCTGCCCTCGCGGGAACTGGTGGTGCTGGTGACGACGCTGGTGCTGTCGAACCGGGCGGGCGGCACGGTCGTCAGCTCGCTGCGCAACCTCACCCGGACTCTGGAGGAGCGGAAGGAGACGCGCCGGGAGGTCCGTACGCAGCTGTCGCAGGTGACCGTCACCGCCTACGTCGTCCCGCTGATGGGCATCGGCACCCTGCTGCTGATGGACCGGATCGCGCCCGGGTCGATCGACCGGATGACCTCCGGCTTCCTCGGGCAGGCGGCCGTGGTCGCGGCCTTCTGCCTCTACGGGGTGGGCTTCCTCGTCATCCGCAAGCTGTCCAGGATCGACGTCTGAGGGGCGGGGAGATGGGACTTCTGCTGGGACTGCTGGCCGCGCTGGCCGTGGCCGGGCTCTGCGCGGGGGTCGCCCTCTGGCGCAGCGAGGCGCGGCTGCCGGCCGACCTGGCGCTGGCCCTGGAGGTCGGCGCGACCCGGACGACGGCCGTGGGGTCCGCGGTCGACCGGCTGGGTATGCGGTACGCGCCGCTGGTGCTGCGGATGATGGGCGAGAAACGGGTGTCGAAGGTCCGCGGGCGCATCGACCGGGCCGGGAACCCGGGCGGCCTGACCGTCGACCGCTACGCGGCGCGGCGCGCGGTCTACGGCGCGCTCGGCTTCGGCGGCGCGCTGGTGATGCTGCTGGACGGCGAGGTGCTCCTCGCGCTGCTGCTGGGCGCCTTCGGCCTGTTCTGGATCGAGGTCGGCATCTGGGCGGCGGTGCGCGAGCGCAAGGACGCGATCGACCGGACGCTGCCGGACTTCCTGGACGTCCTCGCGGTGGTGGTGAGCGCCGGGCTGAGCTTCCGGCAGGCCCTCGACCGGGTCTCGGAGAAGTACGAGGGGCCGTGGGCGGACGAACTGCGCATCACGCTCCGGCAGATGGACATGGGCGTCGGCCGCCGGCAGGCGTTCGAGGAGCTGCGCCGGCGCAACGACTCCGAGCAGGTCGCCCAGTTCGTCACCGCCCTCCAGCAGGGCGAGGAGCTGGGCGCGCCGATCGTCGACACCCTGATCGCCATCGCGGACGACATGCGTCGCACGGATGCGCAGCAGGCGCGCCGCCGCGCGGCGCGCGCCGTCCCCAAGGCCACTGTCGTGATCACCACGTTCATGGTGCCGGGGACGATGATCCTGCTGGTGGCGGGGTTCTTCCTGGGGTCGGGGACGGACTTCGGGTCCCTCACGGGGAAATGAGAGGGGTGAAGCCGGTGTGGTGTGCGGGTGGCGCGGTGCGTGTGGGGGTAGCGATGCGGGGGCCGGCCGGGTGTCCGGCGTGTCAACTCCCCCTGAAGGGTGAGGAATCGCGTCACGTGCCCTGTTCCGCTCCTGCTGTTCCGGCGTACTTTTCTTGTGTCGCGAGCGGCGTCACGGGGACGGAGCGAGCGGGTCCGCCGGGACCGGCCGCCGATGGAGGGGAAGACGATGGGCAAGCGCTTCTTGGGAAACGACCGCGGCCAGACCGCGATCGAGTATCTGGGCATCATCGCCGTCGTGGTGGCGATCGTCCTCGTGCTGACCCGGACCGACTTCGGCAGCGCGATCGCGAGCGCCATCTCCGACAAGATCACCGAAGTGACCAGCGGCTGACCGGCCGGCCGGCGCGCGGGCGGGCCGCGGGCGACGCGGGACAGGCGTTCCCGATCTACCTCACGGCCGTGGCGGGCCTGCTCTTCCTCGCGCTCGCGTTCTTCGCCGTGGGCAGGGCGGGAGCCGACAAGAACGGCGCGCAGACCGCCGCCGACGCCGCCGCCCTGGCCGCGGCCCAGAGCTACCGCGACCAGCTCCGCACGGGCCTCCTGACCGCCCTGGGCGGCCTCACGGACGGCGGTGCGGGCGCCGCCTGGACGGACTGGCTGACGGGCCGCGCCGGGTCGCCCGACGCCGCCTGCGGTGCGGCCGCCTCGTACGCGACCCTGAACGGCGCCGGCCTGGTGGGCGACTGCGTACCGCCGGACGGCGGCCTGCCCGCCGCCTTCACCGTCACCGTAAGGGCCACCGATCCCGTCGGCCGGTCCGTCGTCCC
Organism: Streptomyces albireticuli; assembly: GCF_002192455.1. Classification (NCBI taxonomy): domain Bacteria; kingdom Bacillati; phylum Actinomycetota; class Actinomycetes; order Kitasatosporales; family Streptomycetaceae; genus Streptomyces; species Streptomyces albireticuli. Next base: position 2,940,656 of record NZ_CP021744.1, on the reverse strand, counting down.
GGGCACCGAGGACACGCACGCGACGGCGACCGCGCGGGCCGTGGTCGAACCGCGCTGCGCCGCCGGCCGGCCCGCCGGCGAGCCGTCGCCCCGGCCCTCGGGCGGGGCGTCCCCCGGGCCGACGGGCACGCCGTCACCCGGGCGCCCGGCGCCCGTCGAGATCGTGTGCGGCGGCGAGGTGGTGACGATCGACCCGGCGCGCCCCGGCGACCTCGCGCGGGCGGCCCGGGCGCTCTTCGCGGTCCGCCTGGCGGACTGACGGAAGGCGGACCGCACCGACACCGACCCCTCCGCCTGGCCACCCGGCCGTGTCCGACCGGCCCGACCGGCCCGACCGCTTGACGTTGACGAACCCGCCCGCCCGGCGACGAACGAAGGAACGCGACCCATGAGCATGCGGCACACGACGAAGGCCCGCAGAGGCGCGGCCGCGGCGGCGCTCGCGGCCGCCCTGGCCCTGACCGCGACCGGCTGCGGCGGGGGCGGCGACGCGTCGGACGACTCCGGCGCGGCCTCGGCCACCCCGCGCGGCAAGGCGGGCGAGGCCGGGAAGTCCGGGAAGGGGGGCGGATCGGACGGCGCGGACGACTCCTCCCCGAAGGCCGGGGCGATAGGTGAGATGAAGGGGCCGGACGGCGTCGTCATCACCCTCACCGCCGCGCGGCGCGACGACGGCGGCTTCGTGACCGTCGACGGCACGCTGACCAACCGCGGCCAGAAGCCCTTCAACGCCATCCACTGGCTCTCGAAGGAGACGGAGATGAAGTCCCGCTCCTCCCTCTCCGGCGCCTCACTTGTCGACGGCTCCAGCAAGAAGCGCTATCTGGTGCTCCGGGACACCGACGGCGAGTGTCTGTGCAGCACGGGCCTGACCAACATCAAGCCGCAGGAGAGCCGGCCGGTCTTCGCGCAGTTCCCGGCCCCGCCGGAGAGCGTCACGGCCGTCGACTTCCAGCTCCCCACCATGCCCTCCGTCCGTGTGCGGATCTCGGGATGAGGCAGGCCGTGCCGACGCCCCGAGCGGTCCGCCGCGGCGCTGCCGCCGCCGCGGCCGTGACCGCCGCCCTGCTGGCCGCCACCGCGCCCGCCGTCACCGCCCGCGCGGACAGCGGCCCCGGCAGCCCCGCCGACACGTCCCCGCCGGTGCGGATCGACCGTAAGGACCCCGATCTGAAGATGCGCTCCGGCGCCGAACTCGCGCCCGGCCGGGTCCTCGACATCAAGTCCGTGGTCGAGACAGGCGACGGCGACGAGCGCCGCGAGGACACCAACATCGCCGTCACCTTCGCCCTCCAGGCCGAGGTCCTCTTCGACAAGGACAGCTCGTCCCTCGGCTCCGACGCCCACGCGAAGATCCGCTCCATCGCCGAGGAGGTCACCAGGCAGCGCGCCACCACGCTGAGGGTCTTCGGCTTCACCGACAACCTCGGTTCCACCACCCACGGCGTCGCCCTGTCCAAGGAGCGCGCCAACGCCGTACAGCGGCAACTGGCCAAGGACGTCGGCTCGTCCGGCGTCAGCTACCAGATCCGGGGCTACGGCGAGCTGTTCCCGATCGCCGACAACGCCACCGAGGAAGGCCGCCGGAAGAACCGGCGGGTGGAGGTCAGCTTCCCGCGGCGCGGCTGAACGCCCGCCGCCCGCGCGGCCGGCCGGGGTTATCCACAGGGCTCGCGCGGAAGCGGGCGGGTGCGGTCTCCTGGGGCGATGAGGGCGGATCACCGGAGGCTGCGCGAAGTGGCCGCCGCGCAGGGCGGGATCGTGCTGGCCGCGCAGGCCGCCGGCGCCGGGCTGCGGGCGGACGGGGTGGCCCGGTCGCTGCGGCGCGCGGGCTGGAGCCGGGTGCACCCGGGGGCCTGGGCCGAGCCCGGGCGGGTGGTCGACCTGCCGCTGCGGCTGCGCGCCTGGCAGCTGCGCCACCCCGAGCTGGTGGCGAGCCACGGCTCGGCCGCCGCCGCCCACGGCATCGCGCTGACGCGGCCGTACGGGGCGGAGCTGACCGCCCCCGGCCGGGGGCGGCGGGCCGCGGGGGCCGTGCTGCACGGGATCCCGGTGGCCGAGGAGGAGGTCACCGTCGTCGCCGGGGTGCGCGTCACGACACCCGTGCGGACGGTCTGCGACCTGCTGCGGACGCTCCCCCTGGAGGAGGGCGTCATCGCCGCGGACTCCGCCCTCGCCCGCGGCACGGTGGACGCCGACGGCATCGGGGCGGCCCTGGCCGCCTCCTCGCGCCGCCCCGGCACGCGCGCGGCGCGGCGGGCCCTCGCGCTCACCGACGGCAGGTGCGGCTCCCCGGCGGAGTCCAAGGCGCGGCTGGAGATGCTCGGCGCCGGGCTCCGGCCCGAGTCGCAGGCCGAGGTGGTCACGGCGCGCGGCAGGACGGCCCGGCTGGACTTCCTCTTCCGGGCGGAAGGGCTGGGCGTGGAGATCGAGGGCTTCACCTGGCACGGCAGCCGGGCCGCCCACCAGAACGACACGGCGCGCTTCAACGACCTGGCCGGCTGCCCGGAGCTCCGGCGGCTCCTCCGCTTCACCCGCGACGACGTCTTCCACCGCCCGCGGCTGACCGTGCGCACCATCGAGGCGGCCCTCGCCGGCCTCCGTGCGGAACCCTCGCGCCCGCCGCGCGGCGCAGGGCAGGATGGGGCACCGCTGAGGCCGGGGACTGGTGAGGGAGGCGGGAGATGAGGGGCTGCTGGCTCGTCGGAACGGCCGCGCTGGGGGTGCTGGTGGCGGCCGGGAGCGCCGGGGCGGCCGGACAGGGCGGCAGGGGAGCGGGCGCGGTGCCGGTCTACCGCATGGCGCCGGGTGCGCAAGAGGTGCGCGGGTCGGGGAGCGCCACCGGCGGGCCGTTACTGAGGCCGGGCTCCGCGACCTACACGGACAGCGTCAAGCCCGGCGAACGCAAGTACTACAGAGTGGAGCTGGACGCCGGTTCCAGCGCGTACGTCTCGGCGGTGGCCGTGCCCCGGCCCGGCGCCACGATGGGCACCCGGGACGGCATCGACGTGGTCCTGGAGGACGCGTCCGGCACCCCCTGCGGCGCCGGGCGGCACCGTACGTTCCTGTCGGCGGGCGGTGCCTACCCCGTCGCCGACTACGCGGAGCGGGTGGTCCGGCCGGGCGCGCTCTGCGGGGCCGCGGGCACGTACCGCTTCGCGGTGGAGCGGGGCGACGCGGCGGGCGGTGACACGGCGGCGGTGCCCGTCGAGCTGCGGTACGAGACGGGCCCGGCGGCCCGGCCCGGGGACGCCGCGACGTCCTCCGGCTCCTGGAGCTCGCAGCCGCCGCCCAGGACGCGCCGCGCGGCCACGGAGATCGTCGGCGGCTCCGGCTTCAACGACGCGGCGGAGATCCGCGCCGGATCCTGGAAAGACCAGCTCCGCCCCGGCGAGACGCGCTTCTACCGGGTCTCGGTCGACACCGGCCGGCAGCTCTTCGCGAGCGCGCGGTTCGCGGGCGCGGCGGACGACGGCGCCGCCCCGTACGTGATCAGCGGGGTGCGGCTGGGGCTGAGCAACACCGCCCGCGGCTACGTCATGAACAAGACGGCCGGCTATCAGGGGCGGGACGCCACGCTCTCCCTGGCCACCCCTCCCGCGGGCGGCCCGGCCGGGGCGGGGACGCGGTGCGGGGGATGCGCTTCGCGGGCTGGTACTACCTTCAGGTGAGTCTCAACCCGAAGGTGGGGCGGGGTGGTTCGGGCACGGTGCCGGTCACTCTCGACGTGGATGTCGAGAGGGCGTCCTCGGCGGCGCCGCGCAAGGAAGCCGGGGGCACTCGGGTGACGGCGGTCGCCGGCGCGGGTGGTTCGGGCGGGGGCGGGGTGCTGCGGGTGGTCGGGTATGCGGGGGTGGGGGTGGGGTCGGGGTTGCTGTTGGGGCTGGGGGTGTGGACGCTGCGGGTGCGGCGCGGGTAGTGGCGCCTGCGGCGGGCTTTCCCCAGTCCCGCCCCTTCCCGTAACCGGGGCTCCGCCCCGGACCCCGGTCCTGGCTTCAGCCCGTCCGGCGTGTGAGGACACCGCGCGTCAGCGCGGAACGGGGGCCCGGGGGCTTGCCCCCGGTTACGGGAAGGGGCGGGGTGGGGAACAAGCCCCGCGCAGCGGCCCCCACCGTCCCGGCCCCCGTCACCCCGACCCGCACCTCACCCCCCACCCGTCACCCCGACCCGCACCCCCACCCGCACCCCCCACCGCTCCAACGCCCCCGCCGAAGCCTCCACCACATGCCGCCCCCGAACCCGCGGCAACCCCAGCCTCCCCGGCACCATCGTCCGCACCGCCAGTACCCGCAACTCCCGGTCCAGATAGGCCACATCGATCGCGAACCGCATCCGGAAGGTATGGACGGAGGACGCCGGCGTGAGGAGCAGTGCCCCCTCGACGCCGTCCCGGCCGAGGAGCCCCCGAGTGCGGGCGCGGTAGGAGGAGGCGATCTCCAGCGGGACCGGGGGCAGGTCCGGGAGGAGGAGCAGGCCGGTGCCGTCCCGCCATCGGGGCATGCCGTGATCCTTCCGTGCGGGGAGCCGCAACAAGGCGCCGGGACCCGGCCGTCGGGTGCCGGATCCGCGCCTCACGGCACTTTATCCACAGGCCCCGGCGGAGATCGGCGATCGTCCGTAATCTCGGGTCATGGATGCGCTGTTGGTCTTTCTCGCGGCGGTGTACGGGGCGGTGGCCGGGGCGGCCGTGGCGCGGGCGCGGTATCGGCTGAGCGTCGGGCCGGAGGAGCCCTGGCGGTCGGCCGGGCCCTGCGGGCACGCCGTCGCGGGCTGGCTGGGCCGGTCCCGCTGCGGGGTGTGCGGGGCGGGGTACGGCGGGGGCGCGTGGTGGCCCGCGGCGTTCACGGCGCTGGGTTGCGCGGGGCTCGCGGCCGCCGCGGGGGCGCGCCCCGAGCTGGTGGTGTGGCTGCTGGCCGCGCCCGTGGTGGTGCTGCTGGCGGCGGTCGACCGCTCGGTGCGGCGGCTGCCCGACGTCCTGACGTTGCCGCTGGCCGCCGGGGTGGCGGCCCTGCTGGGGGCCGCCGCGCTCATACCCGGGGCCGCGGGTTCCTGGGCCGGGGCCCTGCTGGGCGGCCTGGCGATGGGCGGCGGCTATCTGGTGCTGTTCCTGGTCCATCCGGCCGGGATGGGGTTCGGGGACGTGAAGCTCGCGCTCGGCCTGGGCTGCGCCCTCGGCTGGTACGGCTGGCCGGTGGTCTTCGCGGGCGCGTTCGCGGGGCTGCTGCTCGGCTCGCTGTACGGCACGGCGCTGCTGGTGGCGCGCCGGGCCGCGCGCGGTACGGCGCTGGCCTTCGGCCCGTTCATGATCGTGGGGGCGTGGCTGGGGGTGCTGCTGGGCGGCGCGGCGGCCACCGCCTGATCTTTTAGACCAAGTGATCCAAAACATGTTACGGTCGTTCCATGGCCCGACCGAGGAAGTTCGACGAGGAGCGGGCGGTCGACGCGGCGATGGAGGCGTTCTGGACCGCCGGGTACGAAGCCACCTCCACCCAGGATCTCTGCGACGCCACCGGCCTGGGCCGGAGCAGCATCTACAACGCCTTCAAGAGCAAGCACGACCTCTTCGAGCGGGCCCTGGGGCGCTATCTGGAGACGAAGACCGCCTCGCTGACCGAGCTGCTCGAATCGGACCTCCCGGCGCGGGAGAAGGTCCGCACGATGCTGGAGCGCGTCGTCGAGGAGGAGTGCGCGCACGCGGAGGACGGCCGTGGCTGTCTGTTCGTCAACACCGCCGTGGAGCTGGCGGCCCGCGACGCCGAGGTGGCGCGTGAGCTGGAGCGCGACTACCGGCGCCGCCTGGAGGTGCTGACGGCCGCCCTGGAGTCCGGGCAGCGCGACGGCGACATCGACGCGGCCAAGGACGCCCGTACGCTCGCGCACTTCGTGGCCGCCGCCATCGGTGGCATGCGTGTCTCGGCGCGCGCCGGCATCGGGCGGGCGGCGCTGGAGGGCATCGCCCGCACCACGGTCGACGCGCTCTGAGTCCAGGGCCGCGGCGCAGGCGCCGCGGTCGCCCACGGACCGCCGACCGGTCTCCGTCCCGCCCGTAGCGCACCCCTTTCCCCTCACCCCTTTCCTCCACCCCTTTTCCCCTCACTCGTCCGGGCCGCCTCCCCGCCTTCCCCTGCCCCGATTTTGTACTGACCTATCCAAAACCTTGCACCGCACAGGAGCACCTGCCATGCCACGTGCCGTATACGTCCTCGCCGCGGGCATCTTCGCCCTGGTGACCGGCGAGTTCGTCGTCGCCGGACTGATGCCGCAGATGGCCGAGGGGCTGGACACCACCGTCCCCCGGATCGGCTACCTCATCACCGCCTTCGCGGTGGCCATGGCCGTCGGCGGCCCGCTGCTGACCGTGGCCGTGCTGAGGATGCGCCAGAAGCGGGCGCTGATCCTCCTGTTCGCCGTCTCCCTGACCGGCACCGTCATGGCGGCCGCCGCGCCCGGCTACGAGGTCATGCTGGTGGCGCGCGTCATAGGCGGCGTCGCCTCGCAGGCGTTCTTCGGCGTCGCCCTCTCGATCTGTGCCCAGCTGACCCGCCCGGAGGTCCGCGGCCGGGCCATGGCTGTCGCCCTGAACGGGCTGATGCTCGGCACCCTGCTCGGGATGCCCCTGGCCACGCTGATCGGCGAGCGGCTGGGCTGGCGCGCCGCCTTCTGGGTCATCGCCGCCCTGACCGTGGCCGCCGCGCTCTGCACGCTCGTCGGCGTGCCGCGCCTGGAGCGCTCCGAGGGCGGCGGGAGCGTCCGCCAGGAGCTGGGCGCCTTCCGGAACCCCGAGCTCTGGCTGACCCTCTCCACCAGCACCTTCATCATCGGGGCGACCTTCGCCGCGTTCAGCTACTTCAACCCGATCCTCACCGAGGTCACCGGCTTCGCCGACGGCACCGTCCCGCTGCTGCTCATCGGCTACGGCGCGGCCACCGTGATCGGCAACAACGTCGTCGGCCGGCTCGCGGACCGGCACACCGTCGGCGTCCAGGTGGCCGGCCTGGCCCTGAATCTGCTGTTCCTCGCCGGCTTCGCGCTCTTCGCCCACCTCACCGTGCCGGCGGTGGTCCTCATGATGGGCATCGGGCTCGTCGGCGTCACGATGAACCCGGCCATGGCCACCCGGGTCCAGCGGGTCGGCAACGCCCGGCCGCTGGTCAACACCGTCCACTCCTCCTTCATCACCCTGGGCGTCACCATCGGGTCATGGGTGGGCGGTGTGGTGATCGGTCCGTTCGGTCTGCGGGCCCCGCTCTGGCTCGGCGCCGCGCTGGCCCTGATCGGTCTCGCCACCCTCGTTCCCGCCCTGCTCCCCGGCCGGGCTACCCGGAATGGACATCTGGCGCAAAACGCCGAGCTCGCTACCGAAAGTGTCCACGCGTGAGGCCAAAAAGAGCCAAACGCGTCAAGCGAGGGTGACTTTTCAGGACGTTTTTAGAAAGGGCGGAGAGCGGCGTTCCGATGGACCCCGGCGTGGCCGGTTCTACGCCGTAGGGCCAGTGCTGACGGGCCTCGCGGGCCTCGAAGCGGCCGCCCGCACCGGCCCGTTCAAGATCAATAACGTCACCCAGTGTCAGCATGGCGCGCGCCGTCACCCCCGCCGGTGCGCGGAACACGTGCTCCGAGCGGTTAAGGTGGAAACCCCCCCTCGGGCCGGTCCGTATCCCCCCCACGGACCGGCCCGTTTTTCTGCCCGGGCGTCACCGTGTGTGACGGAATGGAGACCCGTCGGGTTTCAGCCGCGTCGGGCCCAGATGTTGACACCTTCGGTGCTCACCGCGAAGGAGTCGATCTCGGACAGCTCCTCATCGGTCAGCTTCGACGTCCCGAGCGCGGCGATATTCGCCTCCAGCTGACGCACGCTGGACGCGCCGATCAGCGCCGAGGTCATCCGGGCGTCGCGCAGCACCCACGTCAGGGCCAGCTGGGCCAGGGACTGCCCACGGCGCTCCGCGAGGGCGTTCAGCCCGCGCAGCCGCTCCACGACGTCGTCCGTCAGCAGCTCCGGGTCGAGCGACTTGCCCTGCGAGGCGCGGGAGCCCTCCGGGATGCCGTGCAGGTACTTGTCGGTCAGCAGGCCCTGGGCGAGCGGCGCGAAGGAGATGCAGCCCATGCCCTCCGCCTCCAGGGTGTCCAGCAGGCCGTCGTCCTCCGTCCAGCGGTTGATCATCGAGTAGGACGGCTGGTGGATCAGGGCCGGGACGCCCATCTCGCGCAGCAGCCGGGCCGCTTCGCGGGTCTGCTCGGCGTTGTACGAGGACACGCCCGCGTAGAGCGCCTTGCCCTGCTGGACGGCGGACGCGAGGGCGCCCATCGTCTCCTCCAGCGGGGTCTCCGGGTCGAAGCGGTGCGAGTAGAAGATGTCGACGTAGTCGACACCCATCCGGCCCAGCGACGCGTCGAGCGAGGAGAGCAGGTACTTCCGCGAACCCCACTCCCCGTACGGGCCGGGGTGCATGAGATATCCGGCCTTGGTGGAGAGCACCATTTCGTCACGGTACGACCGGAAGTCCTGGGCGAAGATCTTGCCGAAGTTCAGCTCGGCGGAGCCCGGCGGCGGCCCGTAGTTGTTGGCCAGGTCGAAGTGGGTGACGCCCAGGTCGAAGGCGCGGCGGAGGATGGCGCGCTGCGACTCCAGGGAGCGGTCGTCCCCGAAGTTGTGCCACAGTCCGAGGGAGATGGCCGGCAGCTTGAGGCCACTGCGCCCCGTACGCCGGTACTCCATCGAGTCGTAGCGGGAATCGGCCGCGCGATAGTGCGCGGAATGAGTGGAATCGGTCATGTGTATCTGACTATCACGGACCTGTGACAGGCCGAGTTGGGTGCTCGTGACACGCGGGCAGTAATGTGGCGCCCTCGGGGCGACCGCCGTGGCATGGAGGGGCTGGAAGACGTGAAGTTGCGCGACCTGGTGTACAGGCTCTACGCACGCCGGGTGGAAGGCCGCCTCGACCACGCCCAGGTGCCCAAGCACATCGGCGTCATCCTGGACGGCAACCGACGCTGGGCGCGGGCCGACGGCCGCACGCTGGAGCAGGGGCACCAGGCGGGCGCGGACAAGATCTCGGAGCTGCTCGGCTGGTGCGCCGAGACCGACGTCGAGGTCGTGACGCTCTGGATGCTCTCGACCGACAACCTGGACCGGCCGGCCGACCAGCTGAAGCCGCTGCTCGGCATCATCGAGAACACGGTCCGCGGCCTGGCCGCCGACGGGCGCTGGCGCGTGCACCATGTGGGCACGATGGACCTGCTGCCCGCGCGCACCCAGTCGGTGCTGAAGGAGGCCGAGCAGGACACCCTCGGCGTCGACGGAATACTGGTCAACGTGGCCGTCGGCTACGGCGGCCGGCAGGAGATCGCGGACGCGGTGCGCTCGCTGGTGCTCGAAGCCGCCGAGAACGGCTCCTCTTTCGAGGAACTGGCCGAGACCGTCGACGTCGAGCACATCTCCAAGCACCTCTACACGCGCGGCCAGCCCGACCCGGATCTGGTCATCCGCACCAGTGGCGAACAGCGTCTGTCCGGTTTCATGCTCTGGCAGAGCGCGCACTCCGAGTACTACTTCTGCGAAGTCTTCTGGCCGGCTTTCCGGAAGGTCGACTTCCTTCGCGCGCTGCGGGATTACGCGGCGCGGCACCGCCGTTACGGCGGCTGACGCGCGGCTCGCGCGAGGGCCCGTAAGGCGGTCCGCCGGGGGCGGCGGACAAGCCGGTTGACAGGTCGGATCCGGCGGCCGGAGCGGCTGCTCCACAGGTCGGCGGAACAAGGGTTCACCTCGTCGTCGCATATGCCGTTGCATGGTCAAGCGGTACAGCGGGAATATCCCCTCCAGGTCGACGGTCTGTCCAAAGACCGTCGCTCTGCCAGCGGGCGGCATGGGGCCGCCCGCCCGGGAGGCCCTTTGCACACGGACGACGACCGTGCGGACCGTGCGGACCCGACAGGTCGCGCGGACGACGCGGAGGGCCGGCGTCCGGCCCTCGAAGGGCATCGACCCGGCCCATTCCCCGGCGACGCCGTCGCGCCCCGACCTCTCCCCGAGGGGGTTCGTCCACCCGTGGTGACCAGCAAGAAGCGCCGTGAGAACGACCGGCGCACCTATGTCCTCGACACCAGCGTCCTGCTGGCCGACCCAGGCGCCATGTCCCGCTTCGAGGAGCACGAGGTCGTGCTGCCCGTGGTGGTGGTCACGGAGCTGGAGGCCAAGAGGCACCACCCCGAGCTCGGTTATTTCGCGCGGCAGGCGCTGCGCCTGCTGGACGGATACCGGGTGCAATTCGGCCGCCTCGACTCACCGATTCCGATCGGTGAGTTGGGCGGGACGCTCAGGGTCGAGCTCAACCACTCGGATACGGGCATACTGCCCGCCGGGTTCCGCCTCGGTGACAACGACTCGCGCATTCTCGCGGTCGCCCGCAATCTCCAGGCGGAGGGATACGACGTCACGGTCGTGTCCAAGGACCTGCCCCTGCGCATCAAGGCGTCCGCGGTCGGCCTGCTGGCGGAGGAGTACCGCGCGGAGCTCGCCATCACGGACTCGGGCTGGACGGGCATGGCGGAGCTCGCCGTCACCGCCGAGCAGGTCGACGAGCTGTACGCCACCGAGGCCATCGACGTGCCCGAGGCGGCGGAACTGCCGGTGCACACGGGACTGGTGCTCCAGTCCGAGCGCGGCAAGGCCCTCGGCCGGGTGGCCGCGGACGGCTCCGTACGGCTGGTCCGGGGCGACCGCGAGGCGTTCGGCATCCACGGCCGCAGCGCCGAGCAGCGGGTGGCCCTGGACATGCTCCTGGACCCGGACATCGGCATCGTGTCCATGGGCGGCCGGGCCGGCACGGGCAAGTCGGCGCTGGCGCTGTGCGCCGGGCTGGAGGCCGTCCTGGAGCGGCGGCAGCACCGCAAGGTGATGGTCTTCCGGCCGCTGTACGCGGTGGGCGGCCAGGAGTTGGGCTATCTGCCCGGCAGCGAGGCCGAGAAGATGAGCCCGTGGGCCCAGGCCGTCTTCGACACCCTCTCGGCGGTGACCAGCGCCGAGGTGATCGAGGAGGTCGTCGGGCGCGGCATGCTGGAGGTGCTGCCGCTCACCCATATCCGCGGCCGGTCATTGCACGACGCATTCGTGATCGTGGACGAGGCCCAGTCGCTCGAAAGGAATGTCCTGCTGACCGTTCTGTCGCGGATCGGAGCCAATTCGCGGGTGGTTCTCACCCACGATGTGGCGCAGCGCGACAACTTGCGCGTGGGGCGTTACGACGGAGTGGTCGCCGTCGTCGAGAAGCTGAAGGGCCATCCGCTCTTCTCGCATGTCACTCTGACGCGTTCGGAACGTTCCCCGATCGCGGCCCTGGTGACCGAAATGCTGGAGGACGGCCGTATCTGATACGGATCCGTCTTGTCCGTCGTTTTCCGTGGCACCGGAGCGGATCCGTCATGGATCCCGCACGGACGGCGGCTTGACGACAGCGCGCGGCAAAGCGAAGGAGCTTAGCCGCGCGCTGTTGTGCGGCGCCCGGCTTTCCGGGAAATCCCAGGCGTAAACGACGTGTGAGCTTTCCCACGCAACGCGGAATTGCCTCGGGGCGTCCCGGTCGGGCAAAGTCTGGGTCCTGTCAGGCCCCCGCATACGGCACCACCGCACCTCCTTGGGGTGCGACACCACAGAACTGAACAGCGTCGCCGTATGCCGCCCGAGCGTCACACGGACCTCCCTCGCGGGAGGCCCCACCGGGTCAGCGCCTTCTGTGACCAGTCGGTTCCTCCGCTCCACACGGGACCGGCACGACGGAGGCCAGCGCCAGGGGCACGATTGCGTCCGCGAGGTCACCTATGCGGGCGATGCTGGAAGGAAACCGTGTGAGCCGGATTTCGGTCCGGGGATTCGCCGTGGCGTCCGCCACCGCGGTCACCACCGTCGGCGCCGTCGTTGGTGTCGCCTCGGGCAGCGACCAGGGCACGACCCCTCAGGTCGAGGCCACCGCAGCCGACGCGACGCTCCTCGCGGAGATCCCCGTCGGACACAACGTCCAGGCGCAGACCGCTTCCCTGACGCAGCAGGCGGACACCCAGTCCGACGCGGCGGACACGGCCGCGAAGAAGGGCGCCGAGGAGGCCGCGCGCAAGCAGGCGGCCGAGGACGCCACCGCCAAGAAGGACGCCGCGGACGCCGCGGCGAAGAAGGAGGCGGAGGAGAAGGAGCAGGCGAAGAAGGACGCCGAGGAGCGCGAGAAGAAGGACGAGGTCGGCAGCCGGTCCGCCGCGCGCGACGCCTCCGACTTCGCGGTCAAGAGCTCCTACTCCACCGCCGAGGTCCAGGCGATGGCCCGGCAGATGGTCCCCGGCGACCAGTTCCAGTGCTTCAGCAACATTGTGAACAACGAGAGCAGCTGGGACTACACCGCGACCAACGCCTCCTCCGGCGCCTACGGTCTGGTGCAGTCGCTGCCCGCCTCCAAGATGTCGTCGGCCGGCGCCGACTGGCGGACCAACCCCGCCACCCAGATCAAGTGGGGCCTCGGCTACATGAACGAGCGCTACGGCAGCCCGTGCGGCGCCTGGTCGTTCTGGCAGGCCAACCAGTGGTACTAGCCCACGCCTAGGCCGTACCTACGGTAACTTCCATGCCTTTCGCGGGACCCCCGGCCTCAACCGGCCGGGGGTTTCGTGTGTCTTCCCCCACGACGCCTGTCGGCATCGATGACAGCGGGCACAGGTAACGTCGTCACCATGGCCGCGGGGGAGTGGGGGTAGAGGAAGAGAAATGTCCAGATTGCCAAGATTGGTCGGGGGTGTGGGAGCGGGCCTGTCCCGCCTCGCCGACCGTCTCGAAGCCCGGAAGGGCGAGGACCCGGGCGCGGCGGCGACGCCGGCCGCGGTGAGCCCGCCCTCCGGCCCCGAACCCGTGCCCGTCGCGGCCCCCGGGCCGGCGGCCGGCGCCGCCGACACGCCGTCCGCGACGGCCCCGGCCGAACACGTACCGCCGCCGCCCGGCTATGCGCCGGCCGTCGCCGCGCGCCCCGACCCGGTGGCCACCGTCCCCTGGGGCGTGCGCGTCGCGGCCGAGGTGGCCTGGCGGCTGCTGATCCTCGCCGGCACGCTCTGGGTGCTGATGCGGGTGATCAGCGCGGTCCAGCTGGTGGTGCTCGCCTTCACCGCGGCCCTGCTCATCACGGCGCTGCTCCAGCCCACCGTCGCCCTGCTCAAGCGGCGCGGCGTGCCCCGCGGCCTGGCCACGGCGATGACCTTCATCTCCGGGTTCGTCGTCATGGGCCTGGTCGGCTGGTTCGTGGTCTGGCAGGTGACGGAGAACCTCGACGACCTGTCCACGCAGGTCCAGCAGGGCATCAAGGACCTCAAGCACTGGCTCCTCAACAGCCCGTTCCACGTCACCGAGGACCAGATCAACAACATCGCCGACAACCTCAGTCAGGCGATCGGCACCAACACCAAGGACATCACCACGGCGGGCATAGAGGGTGTCCAGGTCATCATCGAGGTGCTCACCGGCATCCTGCTGGCGATGTTCAGCACGCTCTTCCTGCTCTACGACGGCCCGAAGATCTGGGAGTGGCTGCTCAAGCTGTTCCCGGCGGCGGCCCGTGAGGGTGTGGCGGGCGCGGGCCCGCGCGCGTGGGCGACGCTGACGGCCTATGTGCGCGGCACGGTGATAGTGGCCCTGATCGACGCGATCTTCATCGGCATAGGGCTGTTCTTCCTCGATGTGCCGCTGGCGGTGCCGCTGGCCGTGTTCATCTTCCTCTTCGCCTTCATCCCCCTCGTCGGCGCGGTGGTCTCCGGCGCGCTGGCGGTGGTCGTGGCGCTGGTGACGCGCGATGTGTTCACGGCGATGATGGTGCTGGTCGTGGTGCTCGCGGTGCAGCAGATCGAGGGCCATGTCCTCCAGCCCTTCATCCTGGGCCGGGCCGTGCGGGTCCACCCGCTCGCGGTGGTCCTGTCGGTGGCCGCGGGCTCGCTGGTCGCGGGCATCGGCGGCGCGGTGGTCGCGGTCCCGCTGGCCGCCGTCACCAACACGGTCGTCGGCTATCTCCGCGCGCACGCCAAGGAGAACGCTTTGCGGGCGGCAGCGGCGGACGGGCCGCCGCCGGAGGAGCCCGTCGCGGTGACCGCGGGTGCGGCGGCCGCGGGCGCGGCGCCACCCGGTGAGCCGCCGGGCGAGGAGCCCCCGCGGGCCTGACGCGCGCGAGCGGACATACGAAAGGTCCGCCGGCCTGATGGCCGGCGGACCTTTCGTATGGGCTCAGGGCAGCGGTGCTGTCCGTCAGCCGTTCAGCACGGCCTCGGCGTCGAGGGTCGCGCCGACGGCCTGGAGCACCGAGGCGATCTTGAACGCCTCCTGGATCGTCTCGCGCTCCACGCCGGCCTTGCGCAGCACCTGCTCGTGGGAGTCGAGGCACATGCCGCAGCCGTTGATGGCGGAGACGGCCAGGGACCACAGCTCGAAGTCGACCTTCTCCACGCCGGGGTTGCCGATGACGTTCATCCGCAGACCCGCGCGCAGGTTGCCGTACTCCGGGTCCGACAGCAGGTGCCGGGTGCGGTAGTAGACGTTGTTCATCGCCATGATGGCCGCCGCGGACTTGGCTGCGGTGTACGCCTCGGGGGAGAGGTTCTCCTTGGCCACCGGCTCCAGCTCACGCAGGACGATCGGCGAACGGGTCGCGATCGCGCAGGAGAGGACCGTGCCCCACAGCTGCTGCTGGGGAAGGTCGGAGTTGCCGATGACCGAGCCGAGGTTCAGCTTCAGGTCCTTGGCGTAGTCCGGTATGGCGGACTTCAGCTCGTCGAGGGCCATCGGGTCACTCGCCCGCGAGCAGCGCGACCGGGTCGAGGGTCGTCTCGCCCTTGTTCCAGTTGCACGGGCACAGCTCGTCCGTCTGGAGCGCGTCGAGGACCCGCAGGACCTCCTTGGGGTTACGGCCGACGGAACCGGCGGTCACCATGACGAACTGGATCTCGTTGTTGGGGTCCACGATGAAGACGGCGCGCTGGGCGTAGCCGTCCTCGCCCTCGACGCCGCAGGCCTGCATCAGCTCGTGCTTGGCGTCGGCCAGCATCGGGAAGGGCAGGTCACGCAGGTCGGCGTGGTCCTTGCGCCAGGCGTGGTGCACGAACTCGGAGTCGCCGGACACACCGAGGATCTGGGCGTCACGGTCGGCGAACTCGTCGTTCAGCTTGCCGAAAGCGGCGATCTCGGTGGGGCAGACGAAGGTGAAGTCCTTCGGCCAGAAGAAGACGACCTTCCACTTGCCCTCGTGGGTCTTGTGGTCGATCTGCGCGAAGGCCTTGTCCGCGTCGAGATCAACGCAGGCGGTCAGGTCGAACTCGGGGAACTTGTCACCGACAGTGAGCACGCGCTCTCCTTGTAACGAGAAACGTCCCATTTCGGGAGCTTCCTTCGGGTTGGACAGACCAACCCTGCCACAGGTCTCATTGATAACGGAAATAGCTAGACTGGTGGAAGTTGATCGGAGGTGGTTATCAGTCATGTCTCCCATAGCCCCGGGGAAGGACCCCGGCCAGACGCCCGCGGGGGGCGCCGCGAAGGCCGCGCCGGCCCGGCCGCGCCAGCTCAGCCTCGCCCAGCTGCGGGCCTTCGCCGCCGTCGCGGAGCACCTGCACTTCCGCGACGCCGCGTCCGCGATAGGGATGAGCCAGCCCGCGCTCTCCGGCGCCGTCTCGGCCCTGGAGGAGGTGCTCGACGTCCAGCTTCTTGAGCGTACGACAAGAAAAGTGCTGCTCAGCCCCGCCGGCGAGCGGCTGGCCGTCCGCGCCCGCGCCGTTCTCGACGCCGTCGGAGACCTGCTGGAGGAGGCCGACGCGGCCCGCGCGCCCTTCACCGGGGTGCTCCGGCTCGGGGTGATCCCGACTGTGGCGCCCTATCTGCTGCCCACGGTCCTGCGGCTGGTCCACGACGCCTATCCCGCCCTCGACCTCCAGGTGCACGAGGAGCAGACCGCCTCCCTGCTGGACGGCCTGGCCCAGGGCCGGCTGGACCTCCTGCTGCTCGCCGTGCCCCTCGGCGCGCCCGGTGTGACGGAGCTCCCGCTCTTCGACGAGGACTTCGTGCTCGTCACTCCGAGTGACCACTGGCTGGCCGGCCGGGGGGACATCCCCCGCGCCGCGCTGCGTGAGCTGGACCTCCTGCTCCTGGACGAGGGGCACTGCCTGCGCGACCAGGCGCTCGACATCTGCCGGGAGGCGGGCCGCACGGCCGGGCTGCCCGTCACGACCAGCGCCGCCGGGCTGTCGACCCTGGTCCAGCTGGTGGGCGGCGGCATGGGCGTGACCCTGCTGCCGCGGACGGCGCTGCGCGTCGAGACCGACCGCAACGAGGAACTGGCCACGGGCTACTTCTCCGACCCCGCGCCCTCGCGCCGGGTCGCCTTGGCGATGCGCTCGGGCGCGGCCCGGCAGGAGGAGTTCGAGCAGTTCGCCGAGGCGCTGCGGGCCGCCATGCGAAGCCTGCCGGTCCGGACACTCCGGGGCTGACGCGAGGTCAGGGGCGTTACGGGCACGGGCGTACGGCTCCGGGGGTACGGGCGCGGGCTACGGTCCCGGGCGTACGGGCGCGGGGCGGCGCCCTGTGGCACCGCCCCGCACTTCCCGCCGTCACCGTGCCGCCGGGCCTACTCCGTGTGGAGCCCGTCCGGCCGCATCAGCCGCCACAGGGGCGGCAGACTGGCGAGCGTCACCAGCACGATGACGCTCGCGCCCGCGCCGACCAGCGGTACGAACGCCGTCCAGTCCCGTACGGTCCGGCCGACCAGGGCGAGCGTCGCCCAGCCCAGTCCCAGGCCGCCCGCGACGGCGAGCGCCAGGCCCAGGATCACGGGGATCGCGGTCTGCCAGAGCACGGACCAGCCGACGGTGGCGCGGGGGACGCCGGAGGCGACCAGGGCGGACAGCAGCCGCCTGCGCTCCCGCAGCTGCTCCAGCGTGCCGACGAGCATGCTCGCGCCGATGAGGAACAGGATGAGGACCGCGCCGGCGAGCAGGCCCTGCCGCACGGCCGCGTAGTGGTCGTCCTTCACCACGCCGCCCGCCCGCCAGACCCGGAAGGAGGGGTCGACGGCGGCCGCGGTGTTGCGGACCCGTTCGATGGCGTCCAGGTCGCCGGGCCGTACCTTCACCGCGAACGTGGTCTCCGCGTCCGGGATCTTCGGCACGTCGATGGCCGACGGGGTGGCGAGCACGCCGAACCGGTGCTCACCGATCGCGTCGGGACGGGTCGGCACGACACGCGCCGTCGTGGGAACCGTCCAGCGGTACGTACGCGGGGACGGCCCGTCCGCCCACTCCTTGATCGTCAGCGGGGTGCCGGGCGGGAACCGGCCGGCCGTGTCGACGTCGCCGTCGGGCTCCTGGGCGACGAAGGTGTCGCCCTCCCGGCACGAGCCCAGCTCGGCCAGCTCCCGCAGGGTGGCGCAGTCGCCGACCGTGACCGTGGTGACGGAGAAGGGCCCTCCGCTGTCCTTGTCGGCGTACCGCTCCACGAAGCCGGTGACGCCCGTGACGCCCTCGGTGGCCTTCAGCCGGTCCACCCAGCCGCGTACCTCGGCGGCCGTGCCGGGGCGGAACCGGCCGTGCAGCGCCGAGTGGCTCGGCTCCTCAGGCCTCGGGGGGCCGCTCTGGGTGCCGGCGAGGAACATCTGGATCGCGATCGCCCCGGCCACGGCGACGGTGATGCCGCTGACCGCGCGGGCCGCCGGGCCGCTGTTGAGCTGGAGCCGGCGGACGGCCAGCTGCCACGCCACCGGGCCGCCCCGCAGCCGGGCCACGCAGCGCTCGACGAGCCAGGGGAGCAGGGCGGTGACGCCGACCAGGACGAGCACCGCGCCGAGGGCGATCCGGTAGGTGCCCGCCGAGATCCCGTAGGTCATCACGTTCGCGTCCGTGAGGCCCGGCAGCAGCAGCGCGACGCCCACGGCCGGGACGAGCAGCCGCCACCACAGCCTGCGGCGCCGGGACGCGCCGTCGCGCGTGACGCCCAGCGGCTCCACGGCGACCCGGCGCAGCGCGAAGAGCGTGACGAGCACGGCGGCAGCGGGCACCGCGAGGGCGACGAGCGCGGCGAGCGGCGCGCTCGGCGCGAGGTCGGCGGGGAAGACGCTGGCCTCCCGGATGGTGACACCGGTCGCGAAGCCGCGCAGGAAGAGGAAGAGGCACGCGCCGACGGCCATTCCGGCCAGCGCGCCGCACAGCGCCTCACCGGCGGCGATCCGCCGGACCGTCCTGACGTCCGCGCCGACCAGCCGCAGCGCGGCGAGCCGCCGGTCGCGCTGCTCGCCCCCGAAGCGCACGGCGGTGGCGAGGAAGACGGCCACCGGCATCAGCAGGACGACGCAGCCCAGGGCGCCCAGGACGAGGGCGACCGCATCCGGTGGTGGCAGGTCCGTGTCGCCTCCGAAGTGGTCGACGCGCGAGGCGTGCGGGTCCGTGGCGAGCCGGTCGGAGCCGACGTAGTAGTAGAGCTCGCTGGGGCCGGCGAGTCCGGCGTCGGAGATGGTGCCGACGAGCCGGTGGGCGAACCGGTCCCGCAGCAGCGCGCCCTCGTCGGACTTCAGCAGCCGTTCCAGGGCGGGGGAGAGCACCATCTCGCCGGGACCGGGGAGCCGGTCCAGGCCGGGCGGTACGGGCGCCTCCGGCCCGTCCGCCCGCACCAGCGTGCCGCGGACGGGCTTGTCCCGGAAGTCCGTCTCGACGGCGCGGACCAGCAGGGTGCCAGGGGCGGGATCCAGCCGCGCGGGCGTCTCGGCGGGCAGGGGCACCGCTCGCGCGCTCTCCCGGTGCGACCGCTGGGACAGCATCTCCGGGACGGAGGCCGCGATCAGCAGCAGCGTCACCCCCAGGCCGACGCCCACCGCCGTGAGCGCGGTGCGCAGCCAGCTGTCCCGGCCGCCCGTCAGGGCGAAGCGGGCGCCCGTGGTGAGGTCCCGCAGCCAGGCGGCGACCCCGGTGGGGCCGGCGGGCCGGGGGGTGGTTCCTGTGGGTCCGATCGACATGCCGAGGAATGTACACGGTGTGTATACACGGCATGTATAGACGGGGTGTTGAGTTGTCTGAAAATATTCGCTCAAGAATCGAATATAAAAGGGGTGCCGGGGCCGGGGCCGGAGGGTCCCCGCCCTCCGCGTCCTCAGTCCGTGTCGCGGTCCTGGCCCTCGCCCTTCGGCGGCCGGCCCCGCCGGGGCAGCGCGCCCGTCCCCTTCGGCAGCCGCCCGGCCTCGGAGAGCGCCTTGCGCAGCAGGAACTCGATCTGCGCGTTGGCGCTGCGCAGCTCCTCGCCCGCCCAGCGCGTGAGCGCGTCGTGGACCAGCGGGTCGAGCCGCAGCAGCACCTGCTTGCGCCGCCGCGGCCCGCGCTCGGGCGGGAGGTCCTCCGTCACTGGTAGAGGGTGCCCGTGTTGAGGACCGGCTGCGCCGCGCGGTCCCCGCAGAGCACCACCATCAGATTGCTCACCATGGCCGCTTTCCGCTCCTCGTCCAGTTCCACGAAGCCCTGCTCGCTGATCCGCTCCAGGGCCTCCTCCACCATCCCGACCGCGCCCTCGACGATCAGCTTCCGGGCCGCGACGACCGCGCCCGCCTGCTGCCGCTGAAGCATCGCGGAGGCGATCTCCGGAGCGTAGGCGAGGTGCGTGAACCGCGACTCGATGATGTGCACACCGGCGGCCTCGACGCGGGCGTGCAGCTCGACGGCGAGTTTCTCGGTGATCTCCTCGGCGTTGCCGCGCAGCGAGAGGGCGTCGTCGTCGTGCGCGTCATAGGGGTACTCGATGGCGATGTGCCGCACGGCCGCCTCGGTCTGGGTGGAGACGAACTCCAGGAAGTCGTCCACCTCGAACAGCGCCTGCGCGGTGTCCTCCACCCGCCAGACCACCACGGCGGCCAGCTCGATGGGGTTGCCGTAGGCGTCGTTGACCTTCAGGACGGCCGTCTCGTGGTTGCGCACCCGGGTCGAGATCTTCTCGCGGCTGGTGAAGGGGTTCACCCAACGCAGGCCCTCGGTGCGGATCGTGCCGCGGTAGCGGCCGAAGAGCTGGACCACGCGGGCCTCGCCCGGGGCGACGGTGTTCAGCCCGCTCATCGCCGTGACGGAGGCGAGGCCGAGCAGGATCCCGCAGGCCACGAGCACCGCGCACGGGAGCGTCCGCCCGGCGCTGCCGAAGCTGACGCCCCAGGCGATCGCGCCGCCGCCGGCCAGCAGCCCGGCCAGCCCCAGCAGCAGGGCGAGGCCGCCGCCGATGTCGTGGGCCGGCTTCTCCCGCACCTGCGGCGCGGGCATCTCCGGTACGTCCGCCGATGTGACGGCGTCGGTCGTGCCGATGGTCTCCGGCATGGCGATCCCCCTGGTTCCTCGCTGATTTCACGCGTGTCCGACGGGCCGCGCGTCGGTCGGCGCGCCCCCTCGGCTGTCTAGCAAAGTGATAGCACATTATCGCCCTGTACGGTTTTCCGCGCTGCGCCGTACCCGGTTCCCGCCATCCGGGGTGCTGTATGTCACGTGCGTCAAAGCCTTGATCGATGGGCGTTTGGTGACAGTTGCGGTGTTAGCTTCGTGAGCTGGGTTGGGGGCGGACAGAGTGGAGCTACGGGAGAGATGGGCCGAGCGGAAGCGCGACGGGCGCAGAACAGCACCCGCACAACGAAGGGCAAGAAGCCCAAGAAGACAGGCATACGCCGCTTCTTCACGTGGAAGAAGCTGCTCGCCTACTTCGTGGGTCTGATCGCTCTCGGTGCGGGCGCCTTCGTGGCGCTCTATCTGTACGTCGACGTCCCCGACAGCAAGACGGCGACGAAGTTGCAGAGCAACATCTACAAGCTCAGCAACGGCACGGTGGTGGCCCGTACGGGCCAGGTCAACCGTGAGGAAGTCCCGCTGGACAAGATTCCCAAGAACATCCAGAACGCCGTCGTCGCGGCGGAGAACAAGAACTTCTGGACCGACCCCGGTGTCGACGTCAAGGGCACCGCCCGAGGCATCCTCAACACCGTGATGGGCCGCGGCAAGCAGGGTGGCTCGACCATCACCCAGCAGTACGTCAAGAACTCCTACCTGAGCCAGGAACAGACCGTCACCCGCAAGGTGAAGGAACTGATCATCTCGCTCAAGGTGCAGCAGAAGTTCGACAAGAAGGACATCCTCGCCGGGTACCTGAACACCAGTTACTACGGCCGGAACGCCTACGGCATCCAGGCCGCCTCCCGCGCGTACTACCAGAAGGACGTCGACAAGCTCACCCTCGAAGAGGGCGCCTACCTGGCCGCGTTGCTCCAGGCCCCGAGCCAGTACGACTGGACCGTCGCGACCGACGACGGCAAGAAGAACGCCCAGAACCGCTGGAACTACGTCCTCGACAAGATGGTCGAGATGAAGTGGCTCACCGCGGACAAGCGCAAGGACATGAAGTTCGAGGTGCCGAAGGACCCCAAGCCCCCGAAGGGCATGAGCGGTCAGAACGGCTACCTCGTCAAGGCGGCGGAGCAGGAGATCGAGCGGGTGCTGCGCGCCCAGGGCCGCAGCGAGAGCGACCTGGCGGCCGGCGGCTGGACCATCACGCTCAGCATCGACCCGACGAAGCAGAAGGAGCTGGAGAAGGCGGTCCACCAGCAGGTGACCCGCAAGCTGGATCCCCAGGCCCGCAAGGTCGACGCCTATGCCCAGGTCGGCGCCGCCTCGGTGGACCGCAAGACCGGCAGGGTCGTGGCCCTCTACGGCGGCCAGGACTACCTCAAGCACTTCAGCAACAACGCCACCCGCGAGGACTACCAGCCGGCCTCCACCTTCAAGCCGCTGATCTTCGCCTCCGCGTTGCAGAACGAGGCCAAGAACGAGAACGGCCAGCGCATCACGGCCGGCACGATCTACGACGGCACCAGCAAGCGGCCCGTCCGCGGCGGTGACACGGCCTTCGCCCCGGAGAACGAGGACGACGTCAGCTACGGCCCGGTGACGGTCCAGGAGTCGATGAACAAGTCCATCAACTCCGCGTTCGCGCAGATGGCCGTCGACGTGGGCCTCGCCAAGGTCAAGAAGACCGCCGTCGACATGGGCATGAACGGCAAGGCCGGCAACTTCGAGGAGGTGCCCGCCATGTCGCTGGGCTCCATGGGCGCGAGCCCCCTCCGGATGGCCGGTGCCTACGCGACCCTCGCCAACCACGGCAAGAAGGTCACCCCGACCCTCGTCGCCTCGGTCACCCGCAACGGCGGCCAGAAGCTGGACATGCCCGACCCGATCGGCAGCCAGGTCCTCGACCGCACCAACGCCGACAACGTGACCCAGATCCTCAAGGGCGTGGTCAACGACGGTACGGCCAAGGTCGTGCAGAACGCGACGTACGCGGTGGCGGGCAAGACCGGCACCTCCGACGACAACAAGTCGGCGTGGTTCGCGGGCTACACCCCCGGTCTGGTGACCACGGTCGGCATGTTCGGTGAGGGCCCCGGCGGCAAGCAGGTACCGTTGACCAACACCGGCGGCCACGACGGCCGTATCAACGGTGGTGGCTACCCGGCCGAGATCTGGGCCGACTACATGGGTGAGGCCGCGGACGGCGACACCGAGTTCGACCTGGAGACGGACGAGGCGGCCGTGGTGCCCCCGCCGCCCGCGCCGCCGGCCTCCTCGCAGCCCTCCACGCAGCCCTCGCACACGCCGTCGGCGACGCCCTCGCGGCAGTCGCAGTCGCCGTCCCCGGGCGGTTCCTCCAAGCCGCCGTCGCAGCAGCCGTCGCCCCCGCCGGCCTCGCAGTCCGCGAAGCCGCCGAAGCCGCCCACCCCGTCGAACAAGCCCTCGCCCAGCACGGGCGGCGGCGGTGCCGACGGCGGGACGGTGCCCAACGGCGGGCGCGTGGACCCGAAGGACTGACCCGGCCCGCACCGGACCCGAAGGACGGCCGCCCGCCGCGCGAGAAGCGCGGCGGGCGGCCGTCCTTTCGCGGTCCCGGGCTCAGCCGCCGTTGACCTCGGTGGCGATCCGGTCGCCGATCTTCTTGTCGATGTTGCGCCAGTACTGGAACGCCCGGTCGAGGACGGGCCTGCTGACGCCCTGCTTCAGATGGCCGGAGACGTTGCCCACCAGCCGGTCGCGCGCGGCGTCGTCCATGACCTGGCGGACCAGCGTGCCCGGCTGGCCCCAGTCGTCGTCCTCGCGGTGCAGCTTGTACGCCTCGCGGACCATCTCGCCCGCCGCCGCCCAGCCCGCCGGGTCGCCGAAGCGCCCGTAGTCCGCGGCCGGACCGCCGTGGGAGTTCGGGGCGTACACCGCGCCCGTACGGGACGGCTCGTAGCGCATCGGGCCGTCCTTGGCGTAGGAGTACACCGGGGAGTGCGGCCGGTTCGGCGGCAGCTGCGCGTAGTTCGGGCCGATGCGGTAGCGGTGGGTGTCCGGGTAGGAGAAGAGCCGCCCGAGCAGCATCTTGTCCGGGGACGGCCCGATGCCCGGCACCAGGTTGGACGGCTCGAACGCGGCCTGCTCGATGTGGATGAAGAAGTCCTCGGGGTTCCTGTCCAGCGTCATCCGGCCGACCTCGATCAGCGGGTAGTCGCCGTGCGGCCACACCTTCGTCAGGTCGAAGGGGTTGAAGCGGTAGTCCGCCGCGTCCTCGAAGGGCATGATCTGGACGTGCATCGTCCAGGAGGGGGCGTTCCCGCTCTCGATGGACTCGTAGAGGTCCCGGCGGTGCTTGTCGGCGTCCGAGCCCGCCAGCTCGTCCGCCTCCGCCTGGGTGAGGAAGTCGATGCCCTGGTCGGTCTTGATGTGGTACTTCACCCAGAACCGCTCACCGCCGCCGTTCACCCACATGTAGGTGTGCGAGCTGTAGCCGTTCATGTGGCGCCAGGTCTTCGGGATGCCGCGGTCGCCCATCAGCCAGGTGACCTGGTGCGCCGACTCCGGCGACAGCGTCCAGAAGTCCCACTGCATGTCGTTGTTGCGCAGGCCGGTCCGCGGGTGGCGCTTCTGGCTGCGGATGAAGTCCTGGAACTTCTGCGGGTCCCGGACGAAGAAGACCGGGGTGTTGTTGCCGACCAGGTCGTAGTTGCCGTGTTCGGTGTAGAACTTCAGGGCGAAGCCGCGCGGGTCGCGCCAGGTGTCGGGGCTGCCCTGTTCCCCCGCGACCGTCGAGAAGCGGGCCAGCATCTCGCAGCGCTTCCCGGGCTGGAAGAGGTCCGCCTTGGTGAACTGGCTGACGTCGTTGGTGACCTCGAAGAAGCCGTAGGCGCCGCCGCCCTTGGCGTGCACCACCCGCTCGGGGACCCGTTCCCGGTTGAACTGGGCCATCTTCTCGATCAGGTAGTGATCCTGGAGCAGGATGGGACCGGTGTCACCGATGGTGAGCGAGTGCTCGTCGCTCTCCACCGGGATTCCCGCGTTGTTCGTGGTGTAAGGAGTCTGCTGCGCCGAGTCGGTCATGGGACGCCTCCCGGAACGGGGGATGGGTGAGGGCGCGTCCGTGCCGCCCTCACCCGAGCCAGTGAACTCCGCCGACAGCGTGTCGGCAACAGGAGTCTGGACACTGTCCAGAATTTCACCTCGTACGGGCGAACGGGTCGTCCCGGACACCCTCCTCAGGTGCCCCGGACCTCACCGGGCATGCGCGGGCAGCGCCAGCTCGAACCACACCACCTTCCCGGTGGAGAGCCGGGTCGCCCCCCACCGCCTGGCCAGCCGGTTCACCAGATACAGCCCCCGCCCGCCCTCGTCCGAGGGCCGGGCCTGACGCAGCCGGGGCAGCTGGGGCACATCGTCGCCGACCTCGCAGCGCAGTACGTCCGTCCGGAGCAACCGCAGCGTTATCGGCCGTTCGGCGTACCGCACCGCATTGGTGATCACCTCGCTGACCAGCAGCTCCACGCTGTCGGACAGCTCCTCCAGACCCCAGCGGGTCAGCGCCCGGCGGGCCAGCCGGCGGGCCTGCCGGGCCGTCTGCGGCCGGGGGTCGAGGAACCAGTACGCGACGTCGCTGGGGGCGATCCCCTCGAAGCGGGCCGCGAGCAGGGCGATGTCGTCGTCCCGGTCACCCGGGCCGAGCATGCCGAGCACCTCGTCGCACAGCGGCTCCAGCGGCGGCGGGTTCGGGCCCGTCAGCCGGGCCGTCTCGATCAGCCGCTCGCGCAGCTGCTCTATGCCCGTCCACACGTCCCGTATCCGCGACTCCACCAGGCCGTCGGTGTACAGCAGCAGGGTCGCCCCGGCCGGCGCGTCCAGCTCCACCGCCTCGAAGTCCACCCCGCCCACGCCGATCGGCGCGCCCGGCGGGACGCGCAGCACCTCGGCGCGGCCGCCGCGGTGCAGCATGATGGGCGGCGGGTGCCCGGCGTTGGCGATCACGATGCGGTGCGCGACCGGGTCGTAGACCGCGTAGAGGCAGGTGGCCATGCGGTCCGAGCCCAGCCGCTGGGCCTGCTCGTCCAGGTGGTGCAGCACCTCGGCCGGCGGCAGGTCCAGGCCCGCGAGGGTCTGCGCGGTGGTGCGCAGCTGGCCCATGATCGCGGCGGAGGTCATGGAGTGGCCCATGACGTCGCCGACCACGAGCGCGACCCGGTTGCCCGGCAGCGGGATGGCGTCGTACCAGTCACCGCCCACCCGGGCGGTCTCGGCGGCCGGCAGATAGCGGCTGGCGAGCCGGACGCCGGTCGGCTGGGGGAGGGAGTCGGGGAGCATCGTGCGCTGGAGCTCGTCCGCGATGTAGACCTCGCGGCCGTAGAGCACCGCCTTGTCGACGCCGAGGGCCGTGTGCGTCGCCAGCTGCGCCGCGACCAGCAGGTCGTCGCCCTCGAAGGCGGGCCGGTCGGCGCGGCGTATGAAGACCGCGGCCCCGATCACCCGGCGCCGGCCGCGCAGCGGCGCGAGGATCGTCCGGTGCCGGTCCGGGACGCACCGGCCCTCGCCCAGCAGTTCCGGGAGCGCCGCCCGCGCGGCGGAGGAGTCGCCGAAGACGGGTCTGACCCCTCGCAGCACCTCCGCGAGCGGCCCTCCTATGCGCACCTCGCAGCGCTCGGCCGCGGCCCCCGCCAGGTCGGTGGCCGGATCGGTGCGGTCGGGGACCGGCTCCGCGGGCACGGCGAAGCCGCCGACCGGCTCGCCCAGGCCGCGCACGTGCTCGGGCAGCTGGTCGGTGCGGCGCAGCCGCAGCACGACGGGGCCCACCGGCCGCTCGTCGCCCACCGGCAGCGGGTCGCGGAGGTAGACCAGGATCGCGTCGGCGAAGGTGGGCACGGTGGCCCGGCACAGGCCGAGCACGATCTCGTCCAGGTCGATGCCGCGCGCGATCCGCCGGGTGGCCGCGCCGACGAAGCGCAGCCGCTCGCCGCCGGTGGCCCCGGCGGGCGTGGGAGACGCGGGGGCTGCCCCGCCACCGTCGGCGCCGCCCGGGCCGGAGCCGTCCGCGCCCGGCCGCGTACGGCCCGCTGCGGCGGTCCCGGGGGCCGCGGGTGCCTCGGGGGCCCCAGGCGCGCCGTCGGCCGCACCCGCCCCGTCCACGGCCCCGCTGACGCCGGCCTGACCGTCCGGCCCGCCGGTCCGCTCGGGGCCGCCGCGTGCCGGGCCTGCCGCGTGGGCGTCGCCGCCCGGGCGCCCGGCCGGTTCCGGGTGCGCCTCGGCGCGGCTCCGCTCGCGCGGGGCCTCGGCGCCGGGCACGGCGCAGCCGCCACCCCCGCCGGGCTGCCGGGGCAGGCGGGCGGTGGCGGCGTCGGGGCCGGGCACGGGCGCGGGCACGCCGGGCACGGTGCCGGGCGGGGCGGGCTGTCGCACCGCCGCGGTCCGCTGTCGTCCGTGGGAGTTGGGATGCTCCGTCACGCGTGGGGTTCCATCCGTCGGGGCCGTACGCCCAGTCGCAGAGGGCGCACCGTGGGTCAGGCGCGTCGCAGATTGAGGAAGAGCTGGATCTCGGGTGGTACGTCCGTACTCGCCGGGGCGTACGCCAGCGAGTTCTCCCCGGCGATCTCGAAACCCGCTTCGCACACGACCTGGCGCAGTTCCTCCCGCAGATATCCGGATACCCGGATCGTGTTGCCCAGGAACGGGATCGCGAAGTCGTCCACGTCGGCCTCGACCATCGACAGGGCCAGCAGCCCCCCGGGTCTCAGCAGGTCGTGCAGCATCCGCAGCGCGTGCGGGATCTCCGCGCGGGGCAGCATCAGCAGGGCGAAGAACGCGGCGACGCCGTCGAAGGCGCCCAGCCGCCCGTCCCGCAGGTCGGCCAGGTCCGCCAGGCGGAACTCCGCCTTGGGGACGTTGCCGCGGGCCAGGTCGAGCATGCCGGCCGAGATGTCGACGCCGAGGACCTGATGGCCCGCGTCGCTCAGCTGCCGGGCCGTCGGCAGGCCCGTACCGCAGCCGAGGTCGAGGATCCGGGAGCCGGGCGGCAGCTCGGCCGCGAGCCAGGCACCGGCGTCGAGCTGGCCCTCCTTGTGCGGGAACGCCTCGTCGTAGCGGTCGCCGATGCTGTCGAAGGCCTCGGCCTGACCACTGCGGTCCAGCCCTAAGCGGGCGTAGCCGTCGTAGTCCCGCTGGTCGTCACCGCTCACGGCTCCGCCCTCTCTGTGACCTTCGGCTGTGATCGTGCGTCACATGCCGTGCTCTGTTCGTGCCGTGCTGCTGTGCAGTATCGCGGAGGCCGATCCTACGGTTGCCCCGTGGGGGCCCGCCAAGCGGTTCCGGAGGTTCAGCTCCGTACCCGGACCGGGACCCGGTCCCAGTCGGCCGGCAGGGACGGCACGGCCCAGGCGGGATCCGGCCGCCAGTCCTCCCAGCCCGCGGCGAACGGAGCGGCCCATTCCTCGATCCGCCGGACGGCGTCGTGCCCGGCGGCCCGCACCCGCGCGGCCTGCTCGGCGGGCATCAGGCCGACGCGCTGCGCCTGGGCGAACTCGTCCTCGTCCTTCCACTCCCAACGGCGGTCCGGGTAGACGGCGATGTCGAGGTAGTGGTCCTCGGAGTCGACCCCGCCGGCCCAGCGGGCGAGGGGCTCCTCGAGGTTGACGTACCAGTTCTTGAAGCGCCAGCCCGCGTCCCAGAACAGCCAGACCGACCAGGCCTCGCCGGGCCGGGCGAGCTTGAGGACGCCCGTGCCGTGCCAGCGGTCGACGACGGTCGTGCGCGGACGGGTGTAGCGGGTGGCGAGCGGCTCCTTGTGGATGGGGGTGCCATCGGCCAGCAGCGGCTTGACGCAGTCCGTGCCGGGGGCCATCCACACGGCCAGGAGTTCGTCGGTGTCCTGGACGACGGTGACGGGACGGCAGATGTGGACCTGGTCGCTGCCGTTGCCCCGGTAGCGCCAGAGGATATGGTCCCCCGGCGCCCAGGGGGCGGTGCCGGCCGTGCCCGTGGTGTCCACCGTGTCCGCTGTCATGCGCAGATCCTAGGTGCCCGGCACGGGGATGCGCCGTGACGTGCGCCGCAAAGGTACGGTCCAGGGCGCCGCCCGGACCCGGCGCCCGGGGGCGCGCCCCCGGGGCCCGGAGGGATTACGGGCGGGTCATCCGCAGCACGTCCAGTGCCTCGTCGAGCTGCTCCCGCGTCAGCAGCCCGCGGTCGACGTAGCCCGACTCCAGGACGACCTCGCGGATCGTCCTGCGCTCGGCGAGGGACTTCTTGGCCACCTTGGCGGCCTCCTCGTAGCCGATGTAGCGGTTGAGCGGGGTGACGACCGAGGGCGAGGACTCCGCGTACTCGCGGGCGCGCTCGACGTTGGCGGTGATGCCGTCGACGGTGCGGTCGGCGAGCAGCCGGGAGGCGTTGGCGAGCAGCCGCACCGATTCGAGGAGGTTCTTCGCCATCACCGGGAGCATCACATTGAGCTCGAAGTTCCCGGCCGCGCCCGCCGTGGCCACGGTCGTGTCGTTCCCGGTGACCTGGGCGGCCACCATCAGGACGGCCTCGGGGACGACCGGATTGACCTTGCCGGGCATGATCGAGGAGCCCGGCTGGAGGTCGGGGAGATTGATCTCGGCCAGACCGGTGCGCGGACCGGAGGACATCCAGCGCAGATCGTTGGCGATCTTGGTGAGGCCCACCGCGATCGTCCGCAGCTGGCCGCTGGTCTCCACCAGGCCGTCGCGGGCGCCCTGGGCCTCGAAGTGGTCGCGGGCCTCGGTCAGCGGCAGCCCGGTGGCGCGGGCCACCTCGGCGATGACGGCACCGGAGAAGCCGGGCGGGGTGTTGATGCCGGTGCCCACGGCCGTACCGCCGAGGGGCAGTTCGGCCAGCCGGGGCAGGGCGGAACGCAGCCGCTCCACGCCGTAGCGCACCTGGGCCGCGTAGCCGCCGAATTCCTGACCGAGCGTCACAGGGGTGGCGTCCATCAGGTGCGTACGGCCGGACTTGACGACCTGTGAGAACTCCTCGGCCTTGCGCTCCAGGGACGCGGCCAGGTGCTCCAGCGCCGGGATCAGATCGCCGGTGACGGCCGCGGTGGCGGCGATGTGGATGCTGGACGGGAACACGTCGTTGGAGCTCTGCGAGGCGTTGACGTGGTCGTTCGGGTGCACGTCCCGGCCCAGGCGCTCGGTGGCGAGGGTGGCGAGGACCTCGTTGGTGTTCATGTTCGAGGACGTGCCGGAGCCGGTCTGGAAGACGTCGACGGGGAAGTGGTCGTCCCAGCGGCCCGCCGCGACCTCCTCGGCCGCGGCGGCGACGGCCTCCGCGATGTCCTTGTCCACCACGCCCAGCTCGGCGTTGACCTTGGCGGCCGCCCCCTTGATCCGGGCCAGCGCCGCGATGTGCGCGCGCTCCAGCCGCTGGCCGCTGATCGGGAAGTTCTCCACGGCCCGCTGGGTCTGCGCGCGCCACTTGGCGTGGGCCGGGACCCGGACCTCACCCATCGAGTCGTGCTCGATCCGGTACTGCTCGCTGTCGGTCATCGTCACTTACCTCCTGACAAAGAACAGCGTTTGTCCGGTTCAACGTGTTCCCAAAAGTACCTACCGACTAGTAAATACCGCGGGTAACAACAGAAACCGGGGAGACACGATGACACGCAGACCCACCCTGCGCTGTACCCTCGCCGCCGTCGCCGCGCTCGCCGCGGCGTTCGGCGGCATGGCCGCGACCGGCCCCACCGCCCAGGCCCTGCCCCGCGCCGCGGCCGCCACCCCCCTCGCACCGGAGCTGGAGAAGATCCGCGCCGCCGAGGCCCTCAAGCTCTACGGCGACGCCGCCGAACGGCCCCTCGACCAGCGCAAGACCTCCCTCGTCTCGCTCGGCGACAGCGAGATCTCGGGTGAGGGCGTCGGCACCTACGAGCCGGGCACCAACGGGCCCGACAACTGGTGCCACCGCTCGCCCGACGCCGCCATCCACCGCACCACCATCCCGGCCGACGTCACTTACAACGTGGCCTGTTCCGGCGCGGCCACGTACAACATCCGGGCCGGCGGCAGCAAGCAGTACGCGGACGAGCTGGTCCAGAGCGACAACCTCGCCGTCAAGGCCCGCAACACCCGCGTCAAGCTGGTGCTGCTCGTCGCCGGCGCCAACGACGACCTCCAGTTCGGGCCCGTGATGACCGACTGCGTCACCCGCTACCTCACCCTCCAGGGCACCTGCGAGCCCAAGTACGCACCCGGCTGGCAGGCCCGCGTCGACGGCCTCGTGCCCAAGGTCGAGCAGACCGTACGGGACCTGCGCGCCGTCATGACCGGCGCGGGCTACGCCGACGGCGACTACCGGCTCGTCGTCATGGGCTACCCCAGCCCGATCGGCCCCGACTTCGAGGACAACCCCAAGTTCCCGGGCAAGCTCCCCGGCGGCTGCCTCGGCTACACCTCCGACGCCGCCTGGGGCCGCAACACCGCCGTCCCCGCCTTCGAGCGCGGCATGCGCGAGGCGGCCCGCCGCACCGGCGCGACCTACCTCGACAACTCCCGCCTCTTCCACGGCCACGAGGTGTGCATGGAGGACACCTGGGCCCGCGGCCTCTACGTCGACGTGACCAACCCGTTCCCGCCGGACTCCAACTCCGTCCGCCAGTCCTTCCACCCCAACCAGCGCGGGCACGGCGCCTTCGCGTCCTGCCTCAGCCAGCTCTACCGCGCGGGCTACCGCGAGGCCGGCTGCGCCGACCCCGGCAGCACGGGGACGCCGGTGCTGCGCGAGGGCGCCTGGGACGACTCCTTCCGCCCGCTCAAGGGCGCGGCGACGGGGACCTGCGTCGACGCGTACGGGGCGGCCAGCCGCAACGGCACCGCGGTCGTCGGCTGGGACTGCACGGGGAACCGGAACCAGGAGTGGTCGTACGACTCCGCCACGGGCGCGCTGCGCACGGCGCTCTCCCACGACCGCTGCGTCGACGTCCCGGAGGGGAAGTACGCGGCGGGGGCGGCTGTGGTGCTGTGGAACTGCCACGGTGGGGGGAACCAGAAGTTCGTCCGGAACGGTTCCGGGTTCCGGCCCGCCGCCGCGGACGGGCTGTGCCTGACGCTGTCGTCGGCGAAGGACGCGGTGCGGCTCCAGAAGTGCGACGGGTCGGCGGCGCAGCGCTTCGCGTAGCCCCCACCCCGCCCCTTCCCGAAACCGGGGCTCCGCCCCGGACCCCGGTCCTCGAACGCCGGACGGGCTGATTTTCAGCCCGTCCGGCGCTTGAGGACATTCGGGAAGGGGCGGGGCTGGGAAAAAGCCCCCGCCCGGCTACCCCTGCCGCACCGGAATGCTCGTGAACGTCGGCGCCGGCGCCGGATCCACGAAGAAGTCGTTGCCCTTGTCGTCCACGACGATGAACGCCGGGAAGTCCTCGACCTCGATCCGCCAGACCGCCTCCATGCCGAGCTCCTCGTACTCCAGGACCTCGACCTTCTTGATGCAGTCCTGCGCCAGCCGCGCCGCCGGGCCGCCGATCGAGCCCAGGTAGAAGCCGCCGTGTGCCTTGCACGCGCTGGTGACCTGCGAGGAGCGGTTGCCCTTGGCGAGCATCACCTTGGAGCCGCCCGCGGCCTGGAACTGCTCGACGTAGGAGTCCATGCGGCCGGCCGTCGTCGGGCCGAAGGAGCCGGAGGCGTAGCCCTCGGGGGTCTTGGCCGGGCCCGCGTAGTAGACCGGGTGGTTCTTGAGGTACTCGGGCATCTCCGCACCCGAGTCCAGCAGCTCCTTGATCTTCGCATGTGCGATGTCACGGGCCACGACGAGCGTGCCGGTCAGCGAGAGCCGGGTCTTGACCGGGTGCTTGGTCAGCTCCGCGAGGATCTCGTCCATCGGCCGGTCCAGGTCGATGGCGACCGCGTCCAGGTCGGCGCCCGCGCCCTCGGTCAGCTGCTCCTCGGTGGTGTCCGGGAGGAAGCGCGCCGGGTCCGTCTCCAGCTGCTCCAGGAAGACGCCCTCGGGCGTGATCTTGGCGAGCGCCTGGCGGTCGGCGGAGCAGGAGACCGCGATGGCCACCGGGCAGGACGCGCCGTGCCGCGGCAGGCGGACCACGCGCACGTCGTGGCAGAAGTACTTGCCGCCGAACTGGGCGCCGATGCCGATCTTCTGCGTCAGCTCGAAGACCTTCTCCTCCAGCTCCTTGTCACGGAAGCCGTGGCCGAGCGGGGAGCCCTCCTCGGGCAGCTCGTCGAGGTAGTGCGCGGAGGCGTACTTCGCGGTCTTCAGAGCGTACTCGGCGGAGGTGCCGCCGACGACGATCGCCAGGTGGTACGGCGGGCACGCGGCGGTGCCCAGCGAGCGGATCTTCTGCTCCAGGAACTTCATCATGGAGCCCTCGTTGAGGACCGCCTTCGTCTCCTGGTAGAGGAAGGACTTGTTGGCCGAGCCGCCGCCCTTGGCCATGAAGAGGAACTTGTACGCGCCGCCGTCGGTCGCGTACAGCTCGATCTGCGCGGGCAGGTTGGAGCCGGTGTTCTTCTCGTCCCACATGGTCAGCGGCGCCATCTGCGAGTAGCGCAGGTTGAGCTCGGTGTAGGCGTCGAAGATGCCGTGCGAGAGCGCCTTCTCGTCCTCGCCCTCGGTGAGGACGTTCTGGCCGCGCTTGCCCATGACGATGGCGGTGCCGGTGTCCTGGCACATCGGGAGCACGCCGGCCGCGGCGATGTTGGCGTTCTTCAGCAGGTCGAGGGCGACGAAGCGGTCGTTCGCGGACGCCTCGGGGTCGTCGAGGATGCGGCGCAGCTGCGCGAGGTGCGCGGGCCGCAGGTAGTGCGAGATGTCGTGCATCGCCTCGGCGGCCAGCTTCCGCAGCGCCTCCGGCTCGACCTTGAGGAACGTACGGCCGTCGGCCTCGAAGGTGGACACGCCCTCGGAGGTGACCAGGCGGTACGGAGTGTGGTCCTCGCCCAGGGGCAGGAGGTCGGTATAGGCGAACTCAGACGGGGCAGACATTGCGGCGATTCCTCACTCGACAGTGGCTTCGGCTGGCACCTTCGGCAGCGCAGCTCAAGCGTAGGCGGCCGCCGCGCGTCCGGGCTTGTGAGGTAAGGCTCAGTACATCTCGACTTTCCCCTGGTCGCGATCTATCGCGTTTCGCTACGCTGCTGTCGTGGACAAGCCATCGTTCGAGAAGCGGCCCCGACCGAGCGGGTCCGAGAGCCCGCCCGAGCCCGTGCCGGTGGCCGTGACGGAGCCCGGTCCGTCCGGTCTGCCCGGTGCGCCCGGGATCCGCGCCTCCGACGCCGACCGCGACCGGATCGCGGACATCCTGCGCGAGGCCCTGGCCGAGGGGCGCCTCACGGCGGAGGAGCACGGCGAGCGGGTCGGCGCCGTCTACGGGGCCCGGACGCTCGGGGAGCTGGAGCCGCTCGTCCGCGACCTGCCCCGCGCGGGCGGTGGCGCCCCGGACGCCGGCCGGGCCGCCCCGGCCCACCCGCGCCCGTACGACCACGACGTGGCGCGCCCCGGTGGCGCGGGTCCGGAGGGCTCCGAGAGCACGGAGAACCTGGTCGCCGTCTTCGGCGGGGCCGGCCGCAAGGGCCGCTGGCGGGTGCCGCGGCGGACCAACGCCTTCGCGCTGTTCGGCGGGGTGGAGATCGATCTGACGGAGGCGGTCTTCGAGCGCCGGGAGATCGTGATCAACGCGGTCGCGGTGTTCGGCGGCGTCGACATCAAGGTCCCCGAGAACGTCACGCTGCGCACCACGGGAGGCGGCGTCTTCGGCGGTTTCGACGTCCGGACCCAGGAGGCGCCCGACCCCGACGCCCCGGTCGTCTCCGTCACCGGCTTCGCGTTCTTCGGCGGTGTGGAGGCCAAACCCCGGCGCGGAAAGCGGCTCAAGAACCTCCGCGCGGCGGGCTGATCGCGCCCGGCGGCGGCTGACGGCGTTCCGCTCATGGCAACGGTGTGAATAAGCACGCGCACAGCGGGTAAAGCTTGGTGCATCGTCTCTCGTACGGCTGCCGGTGCGAATGGCCGTGCGCAGTGGAGGCGGGCAAAGGTGACTCAATCGGCCCAGCAAAGCCGTCGTCAGGAGTAGACCGTGCTGCTACCGCATCAGCCCCTGCAGGAAGCCGCCGTACCGTCCCAGCGGATTTCCGCCAGGGATCAGGCCGGCCCCTGGCATTCGGAGGCGGTGTGCCGCCGGGATGAAGCCGGGCTCTTCTTCGCACCATCCAAGGAACCCACGGCCGCGCGGCTCTCCCGTGAGGAGGCCGCGAAGCGGGTCTGCGCCCGCTGCCCCGTGATGGTCGAATGCCGGGAGCACGCCCTGCTCCAGCCGGAGCCCTACGGGGTGTGGGGCGGTCTCACCGCGGCCGAGCGCCGCGTGGTGCTCGCCCGCCGGCGCCGCCGCGAGGCCGAGCTGGCGCGCACGACACGCATCGCCGCAGCGGGCTGAGCGTGCGGGCCCGGGTCCGTCCGGGGCGCACCCGTCCGCGCTCGCGGCACCCGGACGGGCCGGGACCGGCCGAGGCCGGCCGCTCCCGGCCCGTCCGGTGACCGGCGCCGGCCGGTCGGAAGTCGTCGCGGGATCCGCGGCCGAGGGAGGCGCCTTCGGGCGTCAGCTGGGGCGCTCGAAGTCCACCCTGCTGTACGCGCGCAGCTTGGACAGCCGGTGCGTGGAGTCGATCTGCCGGATCGTGCCCGACTTGGACCGCATGACGAGCGACTGCGTGGTCGCGGTCTCCGCGCGGTAGCGCACGCCGCGCAGCAGCTCGCCGTCGGTGATGCCGGTGGCGACGAAGAAGACGTTGTCACCGCGGACGAGGTCGTCGGTGTGCAGGACCTTGTCGAGGTCGTGACCGGCGGCCAGGGCGCGCTCGCGCTCCTCGTCGTCCTTGGGCCACAGCTTCGCCTGGATGGTGCCGCCGAGGCACTTGATCGCGCAGGCCGCGATGATGCCCTCGGGCGTACCGCCGACGCCGAGCAGCAGGTCGATGCCCGTGCCCTCGCGCACCGCCATGATCGCGCCGGCCACGTCGCCGTCGGAGATGAACTTGATGCGGGCGCCGGCCTCGCGGATCTCCTTGACGATCCCGTCGTGGCGGGGGCGGTCCAGGACGACGACCGTGACGTCCTCGGGCGAGGAGTGCTTGGCCTTCGCGACGCGCCGGATGTTGACGGCCACCGGGGCGTTGATGTCGACGTAGTCGGCGGCCTCGGGGCCGGTGACCAGCTTGTCCATGTAGAAGACCGCGGACGGGTCGAACATGGAGCCGCGGTCGGCGACGGCCATCACGGAGACCGCGTTGGCCATGCCCTTGGCGGTGAGGGTGGTGCCGTCCACCGGGTCCACGGCGACGTCGCACTCGGCGCCGGTCCCGTCGCCCACGCGCTCACCGTTGTAGAGCATGGGGGCGTTGTCCTTCTCGCCCTCGCCGATGACGACGACACCGTTCATGGAGACGGTGCCGATGAGGGCGCGCATGGCCTTGACCGCGGCGCCGTCCGCGCCGTTCTTGTCGCCGCGACCGACCCAGCGGCCCGACGCCATGGCGCCGGCCTCGGTGACCCGGACGAGCTCCAGGGCGAGGTTCCGGTCGGGGGCCTCGGGGCTGACTTCCAGCGGGGACGGCAGATGATGATCGGTCATCGGAGCGCACCTTTCTGTACGGCGACGGCCGTGGGGCCCCTCGTCCCCTTGGCGGGGCAGAGGGTGAGGGTGCTGATGACTTTATCTGCTTACTGCGAGAGTGAGCAGGGCGCCCCACGCATGAGCGTCGTCAAGGTTCACGGCGCCCGGGAGCCCCGTGCGCGGCGCACCCCCCCTCCGGCGTCGAGATCGTTCGGGCCATAGGGGACGATGGTGGGGTGGCTGGTAGGAATGGCAAGGCGCAGACCGTACGGAACATGCTGCTCTCGCTCGCGGTGGTGATCCCCGTGGCGTTCGTGAGCTATGTCTTCATTCCGCACGACGAAAGCAACGACCCCGTGAAGACGGTCGGCTACCGCGTGGAGCTCGACACGGCGCGCCGCGCCGCGCCGTACGCCGTCGCGGCACCCGAGGGGCTGGCCGAGGGCTGGCGCGCGACCTCCGTCTCGTACCGGGCGGGCGGCAAGGAAGGCTCGCTCTGGCACCTGGGCTTCCTCGACCCGCAGAAGGAGTACGTGGCGGTCGAGCAGAGCGACGGCCCGGCGGCCGAGTTCATCGACGAGGTGAGCCGGCGGGCGGAGCGGACGAGCGGGACGCAGAAGGTGGGCGACGCCACCTGGCGCCGCTACGAGGGCGAGAAGTACAACGCCCTGGTGCGCGAGGAGCGCGGGGTGACCACGGTCGTCACCGGCACGGCCTCCTACGAGCGGCTCGGGGAGATGGCCGCGTCGCTCAAGGCGGAGAAGAAGACTCTGCCGGAAGGGGCGGGCAAGGCCTGACCGGCTTCTGTTCCCGTCTGTCCAGCGGAACGGCCCGTCCTCCCCGGCATCGGGGAGGACGGGCCGTTCCGCTGTTCGCTTTCGCGGGTGACGCGTCCGGTCAGACGGTCGTGACGACCTGCTCGTAGGAGAGGCGCGGCGAGCGGGGGAACCAGGCGTCCTCGCCCGGCTTGCCGATGTTCACGACCATCAGCGGGGTGTGGTCGTCGTCCAGGAACTCCTTCTGGACGCCCGCGAAGTCGAAGCCGGTCATCGGGCCCGCGGCCAGGCCGGCGGCGCGGACGCCCACGATGAAGTACGCGGCCTGGAGCGCGCCGTTGAGCGCGGCCGACTGCTCACGGGCCGGACGCTCGGCGAAGAACACGTCCTTGGCCTGCGGGAAGTGCGGGAACAGCGCCGGCAGCTCCTCGTGGAACTCGTTGTCCGTGGCGAGGATGGCGACCAGCGGCGCGGTGCGGGTCTTGGCCTGGTTGCCCTCGGCCATGTGACCCACCAGACGCTCGCGGGCCTCCTCGGAGCGGACCAGGACGACGCGCAGCGGCGACTGGTTGAAGGCGGTCGGGGCGTACTTGACCAGGTCGTAGACGGCCTGGATCTGCTCGTCGGTCACCGGTTCGGCGGAGAAGGTGTTGGCGGTGCGGGCCTCGCGGAAGAGGAGGTCCTGGGCGGCGGGGTCGAGGGCGAGAGTCATGAAAAAACACCTTCTATTACGTGCAGAGGGCTGTGCTGATGTCGTCCACTGTACGCGAGATAGGTGAAAGTTCAACCAAAGGGGGGGTGGGGCGGGTCACGGGGGGGTGGGGGTGTGCCGAGGGTGCGGTGGGTTGTGGGCCGCTGCGCGGGGCCTTTCCCCAGCCCCGCCCCTTCCCGATACCGGGGCTCCGCCCCGGACCCCGGTCCTCAAGCGCCGGACGGGCTGAGTGGTTGCCCGGAACCGGGTGAATTCAGCCCGTCCGGCGCTTGAGGACACCGCGCGTCAGCGCGGAAGGGGGTCCGGGGGCTTGCCCCCGGTTTCGGGAAGGGGCGGGGCTGGGGAAAAGGCCCCGCCCCCGGCCCGTCAGCCTTCGGCCGACACGTCCTCGGACTCCGCCAGCGCCGCGTCCAGCCGCGCCCGCGCCCCCTCCAGCCAGTGCCGGCACACCTTCGACAGCTCCTCGCCGCGCTCCCACAGCGCCAGGGACTCCTCCAGCGTGGTGCCGCCCGCCTCCAGGCGGCGCACCACCTCGATCAGTTCGTCCCGCGCCTGCTCGTACCCCAGCACGCTCTCGCCGGAGCCGCTGTCCTCGGCTGTCGCACCCGTCTTCGCCATGTCGTCCAGCCTAAGCGGGGGGAGTGACACCGGGCCGCACGTCCGCCGACGGCTCCGCGGACGGTTCCGTAGGCGTCTCCGCGGACGTGACCCGCACCGCGAACTCACCCTCCGCGACCCGTGCCCGCAGCTCCTCCTCGGCCGTCACCTCGGCCGCGGCCCGCACCACCGAGCCGTCCGCGTGCTGGAGCACGGCGTAGCCACGGCGCAGGGTCGCCGCCGGGGACAGCGCGACCACCCGCGCGTGGGTGTGCGACAGCTCGGACTCCGCCCGGTCCAGCAGGTGCCCGAGCGTGCGCCGCGACCGCTCGGCCAGCGCCGTGACCTGCGCCTCCCGCTCGTCCACCATCCGCTGCGGCCGCTCGACGCACGGGCGCGCCCGGACCGCCGCGAGCCCTCGCTCCTCGCGGTCAAGGAACCCGGTGACGCAGCGCAGCGCGCGGTCCCGCAGCTGCCGCACCCGGACCAGCTCCTCGCCGACGTCCGGCACCACGCGCTTGGCGG
Source organism: Streptomyces albireticuli (assembly GCF_002192455.1). Classification (NCBI taxonomy): domain Bacteria; kingdom Bacillati; phylum Actinomycetota; class Actinomycetes; order Kitasatosporales; family Streptomycetaceae; genus Streptomyces; species Streptomyces albireticuli. Next base: position 2,902,102 of record NZ_CP021744.1, on the reverse strand, counting down.
CGTCGGTGGGCGTGGAGGCCCGCAGGTCGGCGACGAGGTCCAGGAGCGGGGTGTCCGGCTCGTGCCCGATCGCCGACACCACCGGCGTACGGCACCCGGCGACCGCCCGTACGAGCTGCTCGTCCGAGAACGGCAGCAGGTCCTCCACGCTGCCGCCGCCCCGCGCCACGATGATCACGTCGACCTCGGGCTTCCCGTCCAGCTCCGTGACCGCCTCGATGACCGCCGGTACGGCGTGCACGCCCTGCACCGGGACGTTGCGCACCTCGAAGCGGACCGCCGGCCAGCGGTGCCGGGCGTTCTCCAGGACGTCCCGCTCGGCGGCGGAGGCGCGGCCGCAGACCAGCCCGATCAGCTGCGGCAGGAACGGCAGCGGCCGCTTGCGGTCGGCGGCGAACAGACCCTCCGCAGTCAGCGACCTCTTCAGCTGCTCCAGCCGTGCCAGCAGCTCGCCGACGCCGACCGGCCGGATCTCGGCGGCCCGCAGGGACAGCTGGCCGCGCGGCGCGTACCACTCCGGCTTGGCGTGCACGACGACGCGCGCGCCCTCCGAGACGATGTCGGCGACCTGGTCGAAGACCGCGCGGTAGCAGGTCACGGACAGCGAGATGTCGTGCGACGGGTCGCGCAGCGTCAGGAACACCACGCCCGCGCCGGGCCGCCGGGACAGCTGGGTGATCTGCCCCTCGACCCATACGGCGCCCAGGCGGTCGATCCAGCCGCCGATCAGCCGGGACACCTGGCCGACGGGGATCGGGGTGTCGGGGGACGTGCTCAGAGCCATGGCGCGAGCGTAGTCGCGTGCGCTGACAGTGTGGGGGTCTCAGCGCGGGCCTTCGCCGTCGGTGTCCGCGCGGGACCGCGGGCACGTCACCCCACGCCCGCCGACCCGCGCCGGAGGCGTTGGGTGATCAGGACCCCCAGGCCCACCGCCAGCCACACCCCGCCCACGATCTGGGCCGTCGCCGCCGCCTTCACCACGACCGCGATCACCACGGCCAGTCCCAGCAGCGGTACCACCACATGCCGTACCGGATGCGTCGGACCGCCCCGCTTCCGTACCGCGAACCAGCCGATCACCGACAGGTGCAGCAGCGCGAAGGCGACCAGCGCGCCCACGTCCACGACCGAGACCAGCCGGTCCAGGCCGTCGTCGCGGCGGGCCGCCCAGACCGCCGCCACCAGCGTCACCGCCGCCGCGCCCAGCAGGGCGGGGCGGGGTACGCCGGAGCCGCGGTCGACCTTGGCCAGCAGGGCCGGCAGCCGGCGGTCGCGGGCCATCGCGAACAGCAGCCGGCCCGCCGCCGCCTGCCCGGCCAGGGCGGCGAACGCGGCGCCGATCGCCTTGCTCGCGGCCACCAGGTCGTGCAGCCACGCGCCCGTCGACGCGTCCACCGTGTCGTAGAACGCCGAGCCCTGGGCCGCCGGGTCCGCGGCCAGCTCAGCGGCGGACATGGGGGCGAGCAGCGCCGCCAGGTACGTCTGGGCGACGAACAGCACGCCCGCCACCGCCAGGCACGTCATCACGGCCCGGGCCACCCGGGCCGAGCCGCCCGCGGACTCCTCCGCGAAGGCGGCGATCGCGTCGAAGCCCAGGTACGACAGCACCGCCACGGACACCGCGGCGAAGACCGCCCCCGTGGTGAGCCCGCCCTCGCCGGTCAGGGGCGACAGCCAGTCGCGCCGGGCGCCCTTCTCGGCTAGCGCGAAGACGGCCGAGGCCAGGAAGACCAGCAGCACCACGATCTCCATGGCCAGCACCAGGAAGCCGACGAGCGCCGCGGCCCGCACCCCCCAGAGGTTCAGCCCGGTCGTGACGACCACGGCGATCGCCGTCCACACCCACCGGGAGACCTCGGGCACCAGCGCGTTCATCGCGATCCCGGAGAAGAGGTACGCGACGGCCGGGATCAGCAGGTAGTCGAGCATCGCCATCCAGCCGGCGATGAAGCCCGGCCCCTCGCCGAGCCCCACCCGCGCGTAGGTGTAGACCGAGCCGGCCTGCGGGGCCACCCGGACCATCTGCGCGTACGAGAAGGCGGTGAACGCCATGGCGACCGTGGCCACCACGTAGACGAGGGCGACCGCGCCGTGCGACTTCGCGCCGAGGGTGCCGAAGACGCCGACGGGCGCCATGGGGGCGATGAAGAGGAGGCCGTAGACGACCAGGTCCCGGAAGGTGAGCGTGCGGTGGAGCTCGGTGCTGCCGCGCTCGCCGGCGGGCTGTGCCATGGAATGCCCCTCGCTGGTCCGTGCCGTCCGGCCCCTTCCGGCCTTCCGGACATCGTGCCCCAGCTCCGGCCGGGACGCCGGTCAAGCGGAATGAGCGGGGCCCGGGCCCGTACGATGGACGGCATGACTGCAACGACCTCCCGCAAGGTTCTTCTCGCCGCCCCCCGTGGCTACTGCGCGGGTGTGGACCGTGCCGTGATCGCCGTCGAAAAGGCTCTGGAGCAGTACGGCGCGCCCGTCTACGTGCGCCATGAGATCGTCCACAACAAGTACGTGGTCAAGACCCTGGAGAAGAAGGGCGCCATCTTCGTCGAGGAGACGGAGGAGGTGCCCGAGGGCAACATCGTCATCTTCTCGGCGCACGGCGTCGCCCCGGTCGTCCACGACGAGGCCGCGCGCGGCAAGCTCGCCACGATCGACGCGACGTGCCCGCTGGTCACCAAGGTCCACAAGGAAGCCGTCCGGTTCGCCAAGGAGGACTACGACATCCTCCTCATCGGTCACGAGGGCCACGAGGAGGTCATCGGCACGAGCGGCGAGGCGCCCGACCACATCACGCTGGTCGACGGCCCCGACGACGTGTCGAACGTGACCGTCCGCGACGAGTCCAAGGTCGTCTGGCTCTCCCAGACCACGCTCTCCGTCGACGAGACGATGGAGACCGTCGACGCGCTGAAGGGCCGCTTCCCGCAGCTGATCAGCCCGCCGAGCGACGACATCTGCTACGCCACGCAGAACCGCCAGATCGCGGTCAAGCAGATGGGCGCGGAGGCCGACCTGGTGATCGTCGTCGGCTCCAAGAACTCCTCGAACTCCGTCCGCCTGGTCGAGGTCGCCCTCGGCGCGGGCGCCAAGGACGCCCACCTGGTGGACTACGCCGAGGAGATCGACGAGGCGTGGCTGGAGGGCGTGCGGACGGTCGGTGTGACCTCGGGCGCCTCGGTGCCGGAGATCCTCGTCGAGGGCGTCCTGGACTGGCTGGCCGAGCGCGGCTACGACGACGTCGAGACCGTCACGGCCGCCAAGGAGTCCATCACCTTCTCGCTCCCCAAGGAGCTCCGCCGCGACCTGCGCGCGGAGGCGGCCACGCTGGCCGGGGGTCCGGAATCCGGCGCCGAGAAGGGGTGACGCCGGACCCGACCCCTTAGCGTGGTGGCCATGAACGTATTCGGCGTGGACATCGGCGGATCGGGCATCAAGGGCGCGCCGGTGGACGTGGCGCGGGGCGAGCTGGCCGAGGAGCGGTTCAAGGTCCTCACCCCGCACCCGGCGACCCCGGACGCGGTCGCGGACCGTGTCCGGGAGGTGGCGGACCACTTCGGCTGGTCCGGGCCGGTGGGGGCGACCTTCCCCGGCGTGGTCGTCGGCGGTACGACGCGGACGGCCGCCAATGTCGACAAGGGCTGGATCGGGCGGGACGCCGCCGCGCTGCTCGGTGAGCGCCTCGGCGCCCCCGTGACCGTGCTGAACGACGCGGACGCGGCCGGGCTCGCCGAGATGACGCACGGCGCCGGGCGCGGGCGGCGCGGCACGGTCGTCGTGCTCACCTTCGGCACGGGCATCGGCAGCGCCGTCTTCACGGACGGCAGGCTGGTGCCCAACACGGAGCTGGGCCATCTGGAGCTGCACGGCCATGACGCGGAGACCCGCGCCTCGACCCGGGCGAAGGAAGAGGAAGGCCTGAACTGGCAGCACTGGGCCCGCCGGGTGCAGCGCTACCTCGTCCATGTGGAGAAGCTGTTCTCGCCCGAGCTGTTCGTGATCGGCGGCGGGGTGAGCCGTAAGGCGGAGAAGTTCCTGCCGCTGATCGAGGGGGTCAGCGCCGAGATCGTGCCTGCTCTGCTCCAGAACGACGCGGGGATCGTGGGGGCCGCGATGGCCGCCTCCGCTGCCGGTTCCGCTGCTTCCGACGCGCCCTGACCAGCATGATCCTGCGGACGAGCGCGAGCACGCCGGCCAGCAGGGTGCCGGCGTAGAGCCACCCGGCGTTCAGCGACAGCAGGGTGATCATGCCCATGGCCTGGCCTGCGAAGCCGCCGTCGCCGTCGGTCAGGGGCACGGCTCCCGCGGTGAAGGCGATGGGGGCGGTCACGGGCGCGGTGACCAGGTCCGCGGGGCGCACCCACAGGGCGCAGGCCGCGGCGCCGGCCAGGAAGGCCATCCCGTAGAGGGTGGTCGAGCCGCCGGCCGTGACGGAGACCAGCCAGCCCGCGCCGAGCATCGCCAGGATGGTCAGCAGGCCGCTGCCGAGGCCGGTCAGCCGGGTCCCCGGACCGCCCGTCGGGGGAGAGGCCCGTCCGGACCGGCCGCGGAGGAGGAAGGGGCTCTCGCCCGGCCCCACGGGGGCGGCGGGCCGGGGCACCGGGGACGCGCGGCGGACCTTGCGCTGCGGGATACGTGTGCTGGGTTGCTCCACCCGACCAAACTAGGTCGAGAAGTGGGAGGAATCCGACGTTGGACACGCCGTTTGGGCCACCTTGGCCGTGCGTTCGACTGATAGTCCGTCCGGGGCCGCCTCCGGGCGGGGACCCGTAGACTGGATGACCGGCCCCGCAGCGGGCCGCGAACCCTTCACATCTCGCTACGGGAAGTCGCCACGTGTCGCTCACGATCGGAATCGTCGGTCTGCCGAATGTCGGCAAGTCGACCCTGTTCAACGCCCTGACCAAGAACGACGTCCTGGCGGCCAACTACCCGTTCGCCACCATCGAGCCCAACGTGGGCGTCGTCGGCGTCCCCGACCCCCGGCTCCAGAAGCTGGCCGAGATCTTCGGTTCGCAGAAGATCCTTCCGGCCACGGTCGACTTCGTCGACATCGCCGGCATCGTCCGGGGCGCCTCGGAGGGCGAGGGCCTGGGCAACAAGTTCCTGGCGAACATCCGTGAGTCCGATGCGATCTGCCAGGTCATCCGTGCCTTCAAGGACGAGAACGTCGTCCACGTCGACGGCAAGGTCTCGCCGAAGGACGACATCGAGACGATCAACACCGAGCTGATCCTCGCGGACCTCCAGTCGGTCGAGAAGGCGGTCCCGCGCCTGACCAAGGAGTCCCGCCTCCAGAAGGAGAAGGTCGCCGTCCTGGCCGCCGTCGAGGCCGCCAAGGAGATCCTGGAGTCCGGCCAGACCCTGTTCTCCGCGGGCATCACCAAGGGCACCGAGCGCGGTGACCTCCTGCACGAGCTGCACCTGCTCACCACCAAGCCCTTCCTCTACGTCTTCAACGTCGACGAGGACGAGCTGGTCGACGAGGACTTCAAGAACGAGCAGCGCGCCCTGGTCGCCCCGGCCGAGGCCATCTTCCTCAACGCCAAGATCGAGTCCGAGCTGATCGAGCTGGACGACGAGGAGGCGCTGGAGCTCCTCCAGTCCATGGGCCAGGACGAGCCCGGCCTCGCCACCCTCGGCCGCGTCGGCTTCGACACCCTGGGCCTCCAGACCTACCTCACGGCAGGCCCCAAGGAGACCCGCGCCTGGACCATCAAGAAGGGCGCCACGGCCCCCGAGGCGGCCGGTGTCATCCACACCGACTTCCAGAAGGGCTTCATCAAGGCCGAGGTCATCTCCTTCGAGGACCTCGTCGCCACGGGCTCGGTGGCCGACGCCCGCGCGGCGGGCAAGGCCCGCATGGAGGGCAAGGACTATGTGATGGCGGACGGCGACGTGGTGGAGTTCCGCTTCAACGTCTGATCAGCACGCGAGAAAGGGCCGCACTCCGGTGAGCGCGGCCCTTCGGTGTTCCCGGTCCGGCTCAGCGGCTCGCCCGCGGTGTGAGCTTGTCCAGGTCGAGGCCGATTTCGAAGGGGACGTCGCGCTGGAGGGCGTGGCGGAAGATGCCTGCCGGGGCGTAGGCCCCGGTCGGTTTGTCCAGCTCGTAGACGTGGACGACGGGGGAGCCGTCCTCGTCCTCGACGATCCAGTAGTGCGGGATCCCCGCCCGGGCGTACTTGCCGAGCTTGACCGTGCGGTCGCGGTGCGCGTACTCGGGGGACACCACTTCGAGGACGAGCTGGACATTCTCCGGCGCGAACCACGTCCGTTCGGGGACGTACGGGACCGTGCTCACCAAGAGGTCCGGTTCGGGGCGGTTGCGCTCGTCGAGGCTGACGGTCATCTCACGCTCCACCTCGAAGCCCGCAGGTGCCTGCTGCCTGATGGTGTAGGTCAGGGCGTCGAGGACGCGGCCGTGCCAGGACCGCTGTGGGGACATCGTGAAGACGAGGGCTCCATCGATCAGCTCGGTGTGGCGAGGGGCCTCCGGGAGGTTGTCCAGATCCTCCGCCAGCCAGCCTTCCTCGCGAGGCGGGCGCATCCAGTCGGGCAGGGCGGTCATGCCTCCACCGTAGCGACCTGGATCCCTTCCGGTCATGGATCGGACCGGTTCGGGCGAACGCTCCGCGCGTGGGCTCCGGCCGTGCTACTGCATGCCGATTTCCCTCCCCGGACATCCAGGGAGGGAAAGTCGGCATGGCGGCCCCGCCCCCGCCTCAGCCGAAGAACGCCAGCAGCTCCCGCGCCACCGCCTCCGGCTGTTCCTCGACCAGGTAGTTGCGGGTGTTCTCGATCTCGACGACGCGGACGTCCGTGCCCTGGGCCGGGAGGGCCTCGCGCATGTAGTCGTAGAAGGTGCCGTAGGCCAGGCCCAGCATGGGGGCGGTGACCGGGCCGTAGCCGTTGAAGTCCTCGATGTCCCGCTGGTACGCCTGGAACCAGGCCTTGCTGGCGCGGATCGCCTCCGCCGAGGAGTAGGCGCGGGCGTAGACGTCGCGGTCGTGCGGGGTGATCGCGTCCGGGTTCACCAGGCTGAGGCCGAACATGTAGTCGATCAGATGGCGGTAGCGGCCCTCCAGGAGTTGCTCCGGGAGGTCGTGCACCTGGTTGAAGGCCAGCCACCAGCGGTGCGGTCCCTTGTCGCCGGGGCGGGGGACCATGGGGAAGTCGTAGTAGCTGTCGTCGATGTGGGTGGTGTTGAGGACGGCCACCTTCTCGGTGGCCTCCGGGTGGTTGTTGGCGTACGCGAAGGCGATCATCGCGCCGATGCCGTGACCCGCGATGTTGATCCGGTCGTGGCCGAGGTGGCGGGCCAGTTCGCGGATGTCGCCGGCCATCGTCTTCTTCTCGAAGCCGGACGCCGGCTTGTCCGAGCCGCCCATGCCGCGGAAGTCCACGGCTATCACGCGGTGGTGGGCCGCGAGGGCGGGCATGACCTTGCGGTACTCCCACCAGGTCTCCGGCCAGCCGGGCAGCAGGACCAGCGGCGTGCCCCGGCCGCCCGTCACATAGTGCAGGCGGACGCCGTTCACCTCCGCGTACTCGCTGCTGAAGGAGCCCTCCAGGGACGCCGCGAGCCGGGCGTCGAGGGACTCCCCGGTACCGGCGTCCTCCAGCAGCCCGCCGGGCGTCGGCGTCTGGATCCCGTTCGGCGACATGCGCTTCCCCCTTCGTCGGCCGGAGGCCGCTACCGGCTGTGGTGGATTTGAATATCCAACCCTCCGGTTGCCGCGACGATAACAAGATCCAGTCCGCTCGGCCACCCCGGCCGGAAGGGGGTTCGGTACAGGATCAGTAAAGGCTCAGCAGCGCCTCCACCGCGTCCGGAGCCGGGGAGTCCGCGTCGGGCAGGGCCAGTTCGAACCACACGGTCTTGCCGTGCGGCGTGCGCCGGCTGCCCCAGGCGGCGCTGAGCAGGCCGACGAGCTGGAGGCCGCGGCCGCCCTCGTCCGTGTCGCGGGCCCGGCGGCGGCGCGGCTGTACGAGGCCGCCGTCCCAGACCTCGCACACCAGCGTCCGGTCCAGCAGCAGCCGGAGCCGGATCTCCCCCTCGCCGTACCGCAGGGCGTTGGTGACCAGCTCGCTGACCAGCAGCTCCGTGGTGTCGACCAGGTCCTCCAGGCCCCATGCCAGCAGCTGGTCGCGGGCCATCTCCCGGGCGCGGGCGACCGAGCGGGGCTCCGGCGGCAGCGTCCAGTCGCCGACGTGGCTCTCGGGCAGGCCGCGCAGCCGTGCCATGAGCAGCGCGATGTCGTCCTCGCCGTGGTGGGTGTCCAGGGCGCCCAGGACGTGGTCGCAGACCTCCTCCAGCGGCCGCGCCGGGTCCGTCAGCGCCTCCCGGAAGGCGTGCAGGCCCTCGTCCAGCGGATGGTCGCGGGACTCCACCAGGCCGTCGGTGTAGAGGGCGAGGAGCGCGCCGTCCGGCAGATCGATCTCCGTCTCCTCGAACGGCTCGCCCCCGACGCCCAGCGGCATCCCCGGCGGCACGTCCAGCAGCTTCGCGGGCCGGCCCGCCTCGACCAGCACCGGCGGCAGGTGCCCGGCGTTGGCGACCGTGCAGCGGCGGGTGACGGGGTCGTAGACGGCGTAGACGCACGTCGCCAGATAGACCTCGGAGAGGTCCGCCGCCCGTACCCCGCCGCGGACCCCGCGCGACGCGGACTGCTTGCCGCCCGGCCTGCCCAGGCCGTGGGCGATCTCGTCGAGCGCGGAGAGCACCTCGGCCGGCTCCAGGTCCAGCATGGCCAGGGTGCGGACGGCCGTGCGCAGCTCGCCCATGGCCACGGCGGCCCGCAGCCCACGGCCCATCACATCGCCGACGACCAGGGCCGTGCGGTGGCCGGGGAGCTCGATCACGTCGAACCAGTCGCCGCCGACCTCTGTCGCCGCGTTGGCGGGCAGATAGCGGCAGGCGATGTCCAGCCCGGCGGCCTCGGGGTCGCCCGGGGGCAGCAGGCTGCGCTGGAGGATCAGGGCGCGCTCGTGCTCCCTGCGGTAGAGGCGGGCGTTGTCGATGCAGACCGCCGCGCGCGCCGCCAGCTCCACGGCCAGGGCGGTGTCCCGCTCGCCGAAGGGCTCGCTGCCCTTCGTACGGGAGAACTGGGCCAGCCCCACCACGACGTCCCGGGCGACCATCGGCACGGCCAGCGTCGACTGCACCACCGCGCCCAGCTCCGGCCCCTCCTCGCGCTCCCGGCGCGGCACCACCTGCGCCTGCGCGGTGCGCAGCGCACCGGCGCAGGGCGAGTGGAAGGGGTAGCGGTGCACCTCGCCGACCTGGATGGGCTTGTCGCCGCCGTCGACGGGCGCCCCCGAGACCGCGCTGGCGTACGCGACGCGGCGCAGCTCCCCGCTGCCGTCCGCGAGGCCGGGCGGGGCCTCGTCGCCGGCGAGCAGGCCCTGGTAGAGGTCCACGGAGGCCAGGTCGCAGAACTGCGGCACGGCGACGGCCAGCAGCTCCCGCGCCGTGGTCTCCAGGTCCAGGCTGTTGCCGATCCGGGCGCCCGCCTCGTTGAGCAGCGCCAGATTGCGGCGGACGCCCGCGGCCTCCCGCTCGGCGCGGCGGCGGCCGGTGACGTCGGTGGCGAGGGCGGCCACGCCGATCGGCCGCCCGCTGCCGCTGTGCAGCCGGTAGAGCGAGACCGACCAGCGGCGGCGCTCGCTCTGGCCCGGCACGGGCCCGACGAGCTGAATGTCCGACACCGGCTTGCCGGTGGCGAGGACTTGGCGCAGGGCGGCGGTCAGCCGCTCGGCCTCGCCGCGCGGCAGGAAGTCGTGCGGGGTACGGCCGCGGTGCCAGGCGGCCGGCCGGCCGAAGGTCTGGGCGAAGCTCTCGTTGACGCGCAACAGGGTGAGATCGGTACCGAAGAAGAAGAAACCCAGGGGAGATTGGCCGAAAACGGCTTCGGACGCCGCGATGTCGGTCTCTATGCCGCGCAGCGCCCGGACGTCGACGGCGACACAGAGCGCGGCGCGCTCCCCGCGGTCGGTCTCGGTGGGCATTACATAGATCTCGGCGAGGCCGGACCCCTGGAGGCCGTCGTGCGGGCCGCCGCGCCGGCCACCGCGCTGGTACGGGACGATCCCGGTCCACTCCCGGCCGTCCGGGCCGCCCTCGCCCAGGAAGGGGGCGAGCGGGCGCCCGGGCTCCGGGGCGGCGAAGAGCTCGGCGGGGTCCTTCCCGACGGCGTGCCGCGCCGCTATGCCGAACAGCTCGGCCGCCCGCTCGCTCCACTGCTCGATCCGCCCGTCGGAACCCAGGGCGAAGGAGGCCACGCGAATGTAGTCGTAGAGGGATCCGGGCGGACTGTTCTGCCACATCGCATCGGCGTGGAGTGCCTCCGGCGTGCTGTCCGCCGTACCCGCTGGCTTTTCGCTCACGTGCCCGTCCCCTCCGGCTCATGTGCTCGCACCGGCATCAGAAGGCCGAGTATCCAGCACAGGGGCCCTTCGGAACACGGACTTCACGATCACAGCACGGTCTCAACCCGCTATGTCTCCTCACCGGGTTCCTAACCGGGCAGACTGAGCTCGAACCACACTGTTTTGCCGGTGTTTCCCCGGCGGGTTCCCCAGCGTCGCGAGGCGCATGCCACCAATTGCAGCCCGCGGCCGCCCTCGTCGTCGGGGTGGGCGACGCGCTCGGTGGGCGGATCGGGCAGTGGATCGGACACCTCGACCAGCAGCGTGGGCCCGGCGTGGGAGTACATCCGGACGCCGATGGGCCCGCTCGCGTACCGCAGGGAGTTGGTGACCAGCTCGCTGACCAGCAGCACCGTCACATCCGTGACCGAGCCGAGGCCCCACTCCTCCAGGGTGTCGCGCACCAGGGTGCGCGCGGTCCGGACGGCGCCGGGCTCGGCGGGGAAGCTCCACTCGGCGAAGCCGGGCGTCGACGCCAGGGCCCTCGCGCTCTCGCTCACGCCGATCACTTCCCAGACCCGCTGCGGCCCCGCCCGGGAATGACCGGGTACGGGGAGAATAATCAGCACATACCCGATATGGCGGGCTGACTATCTTCTTCGGCGCTCCGGGGTCGTCGGCTGTGACACGGATGGCGTAACCGGCCCGCGCGTGCGGGGGGTACGCGGGGCGGGTGACGGCCGGGCGCGGCGGTGCGGGACGGGTGCCGCCGCGCGGCGTACTTCCCGGGCCCCGCCCCTTCCGGACCGGGGGATTCGTGCCCCGGCCTCTCCCGCGCCGCCGTGCGGAAATCCGGTCCGCCGGGGGCTGGGCCTCAGGTCAGGAAGAGCCGAGCAGGCGCGCCGCGGCCGCCACCGCAGGCCTGTCCTGGTCGAGCCAGTCGACCTCGTCGACGCGGTCGGGGGTCAGCCAGCGCAGCTCGTCGTGGTCCTGGAGCGGGCGCGCCTCGCCGCTCCGCAGCCGGGCCGTCCAGACCTGGAGGACGTACGGGGGCCGCAGCGGCCACTCGCCCTCGATCCGCTCCAGCGGCTCGACCTCCACGCCGAGCTCCTCGCGCAGCTCCCGCACCAGCGCCTGCTCGGCGCTCTCGCCCGCTTCGAGCTTGCCGCCGGGCAGCTCCCAGCGGCCCGCCAGCTCGGGCGGGGCACTGCGCCGCGCCGCCAGCAGCCGGCCCTGGTCGAAGACCGCTCCGCCCACCACCACACGCACCGTCGTCATGAGGGGCAAGCCTAGGGGGTCGGCGCGGCCCGGCGGCCGGGGGAGGGGCCCGGAGCGGCCGGGCGCGCTCTCAGGAGAGCGCGCGGCCGACCCGCTCGACTATGTAGAGCCCGCTGCGGGCGCGGGCGTCCAGGCGCTCGGCCACCTGCTCGGCCTCCGTCTTGGTGGCGTAGCGGCCGACGCGGTAGCGGTTGCCGCTTTCGTCCTCGCGGATCACCAGCCAGGGCAGGATCGGTCCGCTGTCCGTCATCGCCCCTGCCCTTCCGCCGGTGCGCGCACCGGCGCACACCTTTCGGCGTCTCCCCGAGAAACCGCAGTCCGCATATGCCCGAGCGTACGCCCGACCTTTACGCAGCGGATACGGTTTTTCACGAAGAGGTACGCATTCGGCCATCAGGGTGGTCCGGGGACGCACGAAGGGGCGGTCCGGGGCCCGTTGCGGACCCTGGACCGCCCCTTCGTGCTACAGGAGGCCGGTCAGGCTGTCAGGCAGCCGTCAGGACTTCTTCGCCAGCGAGGGCTCGGAGCGCCCGTCGGTCTCGTCCGACCCGCCCTCCGACTCCGCGAGCTCCGTCATCTCCTTCTCGACCTGGACGAGCGTCGGGTTGCGCCAGGCGCTCTTCACGCCCCAGGCGTAGAAGACGAGGGCGATCAGGGCGACGACCACGATGTCCCAGCCGGGGGCCAGGTAGCCCTTGCCGCCGAACTCCTCGCCGCCGGCCCAGGAGACGAAGGCCATGACGAGCAGGTAGGTGACCATCCAGGCGCCGGCCTTCAGGTGCGGCTTCAGCTCGGCCCACGGCTTGCGCAGCTCGTACCAGGCCCAGATCGGCAGGCCGATGGCCATGATGAAGATGACCTTGCCGGTCAGCGGCCAGCGGGCCCAGTACATGACCAGGGAGCCGAAGATCATCGCGATGGGCGCGATCACCGGCATGGCCTTCAGCTTCACCGGGCGCTTCATGCCGGGGGCGATGCGGCGCAGGGACATCACGGCGACGGGGCCGGTGATGTACGAGATGACCGTGGCCACACCGACGATCTCGGCGATCGAGCCCCAGCCGCGGAAGACGGCCAGGAAGATGAAGGAGATCACCAGGTTGAGCAGCAGGGCCGGCTTCGGCACACCGGTCTTGGGGTCGACCTTGCCGAAGATCTTCGGCAGGTGACCGTTCTCCTGGACGCCGTGGATCATGCGCGAGGTGGTGGCCGCGTAGATCATGCCGGTGCCGGACGGGGAGACGAAGGCGTCCGCGTAGAGCAGCAGCGCGAGCCAGTTCAGGCCCCAGGCGATGGAGAGGTCGGCGAGCGGGGACTTGTAGCCCAGCGCGTTCCAGCCACCGCTGGCGGTCAGGTCCTGGGCCGGGACGGCCATCAGGAACGCGACCTGGAGGGCGATGTAGATCACCAGGGCGATCAGGATGGAGCCGATGACGGCCTTCGGCAGCGACTTGCCGGGGTTACGGGCCTCGGCGGCCATGTTCAGCGGCGACTGGAAGCCGTTGAAGGCCCAGACGATGCCCGCGACCGCGACCGCGCTGAAGACCGCGCTCCAGCCGTTCGGGGCGAAGCCGCCGTGGTCGGTGATGTTGCTGGTGTCGAAGTGGGCGAACATCAGCGCGCCCGCCGTCAGCACCGGCACGACGACCTTGAACACGGTGATCGCGTTGTTCGTCTTGGCGAACAGGGTGATCGCGAACCAGTTCAGGAAGAAGTAGAAGACCACCAGCACGCTGGCGAGGGCGAGACCGGATCCGGTCAGCTCCTTGCCGTCGTACAGGTTCTCGGCCCAGGAGAAGTCCCAGGAGCTCATGTACTGGATCGACGCGGTCGCCTCACCGGGGATCACGGAGACGATCGCGATCCAGTTGGCCCAGGCGGCCATGTACCCCGCCAGCGAGCCGTGCGAGAACTGGCCGTACCGCACCATGCCGCCGGCCTTGGGGAACATCGAGCCGAGCTCGGTGTAGGTGAGGGCGATGGTCAGCGCCACGACGGCGCCGATGACCCAGGCGAGGATGGCGGCAGGGCCGGCCAGCGCGGCGGCGCGCTCGGCACCGAAGAGCCAGCCGGAGCCGATGATCGACCCGAGGCCGACGGCGGTCAGAGCCGTCGTCCCAAGCGTCCGGCGGTAGTTGGAGTTAGAACCCTGTTCGGTACTCAAGCCCCGGATCTCCTTTTCTTTCTTCTCCCTCACGGCAGGACACAAACCGCGCCATCGTATGAGTGATTTGGACGCTCACATTCCGCGAAAAGCCTCTGACCTGGCCGTATGTGAGGTTTGCAACACAAAGACCCGCCCTGCCTTATCGGGGCAGAGCGGGACATAGCGCGCACTTCCTACCCGCTGGTACGAAGCGGCGGGTAGTGCGTCATGGCCGGTTCACGCCGGCGTCACACGTGCTTCACCGGAAAGTGGTAGCCGATCACTTCACCGGAAGGTGGTACGCGATGCGGTAGCGCTCGGCGAGCACGACGATGTCCGCCGTCTCCACGGGGCAGCCGCCGGCGAAATACGTGCGCGAGACGACCACCACGTAGTGACCGGGGACGCCGCCGAGGGCCAGCACCTCCTCCGCGAGGCCGGGGCGGGCGCTGACCTCCTCCGCGACGTTGTCCACGATCAGGTCGATGGCGGCCATCCGCTCCACGACGCCGCGCCCGGCCAGCGGGCCCTCCTCGGGGAGCATCACGGGTGTCCGCCCGGTGACGGCCAGGGGCTCCCAGGAGGTCGAGAGCATCACCGGCTCGCCGCCGGCCCGGAAGAGGTAGTCCGTCCGCATGGCGCGGTCGCCCGTGGCGATCCGCAGCCGACGGGCCAGCGGGGTGTCGACCGCCACCTGCTCGCTGCGGGACTCCCAGGTGCCCTTCACCCGGCTGTCGGCCTGCTCCTGACGGAAGGGCGTGGACTCCCCGGCCGTGCGGTAGCCCGTGCGGGCCAGGGCGCGCGGCACGGGCTGCTCCCGCACATAGGTGCCGGAGCCGGAGCGCCCCTCGACCAGCCCCTCGGCCATCAGGACCTTGCGGGCCTCCAGGGCGACGGTGTCGGAGACGCCGTACTGCTCGCGGATGCGGGCCTGGGAGGGGAGGCGGGTGTGCGGCGGCAGCTCGCCTGCGACGATTTTCTGTCGAAGATCGCCGGCGACTCGAAGGTATGCGGGCTGGTCACCGAAGGCCACGTCCACTCCCAAGGGGTTGACAGTCCGCAACAGCTTGGCAACCCAGGGTTGCGATGCGCAACTTCTGGCCAGAGTTTCACTAGATGTAGTGAATTGCAGTTCAGGGACGTGTGATCGGGGTGGCGTACGCACATGCGGACGGCACCCTTCCAGGACGCGTCTGCAATTATGCGCGCGCGGTGCACGGCGCGATACACCGCGTCACCACTCTGAGTGACCGGCCCGCCGTGCGCGGACGGCGCGCGGAGCCGGCGCGAGCGCCTCGCCGGGGACACGGCGGCGGCCCCGGCCGCCCTCCGGGGCCTCGCCGTCTCCGGCCCGTCTCCGTCACGCCTCCGTGCCGCCCGCCAGCCGCCCCCGCGTCGCCCCGCCGCCGAAGGTGGCCGGCAGCAGGCCCGCCATGATGACGCCGCCCAGCAGCGCGCCGCCCAGGGCGCGGGCGGGCCGGGGCGCCTCCGGGTCATAGGCGGCCGGCCTCCCGGTGCCGGGCCCGGTCAGATAGTCGGTGACGTCGTGCTCGGCCAGCGCGCGGGCCTGGCGGGCCAGCGAGTCGGCGTGGCCGGTCGCCGACAGGATCTCCCGGCCCTGGTCGGCCGGCAGGCCGCGGGCTCGCGCGAGATGGCGCTCCGCCTCGGCGAGCCGGGTGCGGGCCCGGCAGCCGACGGCACCCCGGTGGGTGCTGACGAAGTCCCGGGCCGCCGCCACCTCGCCGCGCGCGGCCAGCACCGCCCGCTCCACCCGGCGCCGGGCCCGCCGCTCGTCCGCCCGGCTGCCGCCGCCCGTACCCGCGGCCTCCGCGTCGAGCGACGCCGCCGCCTCCTCGACGCGCCGCAGCACCGCCCGCGGGTCGTACCGGCCGCACGCCATGTCGCGCCGCACCTCGGTCAGCACCCGCGCGGCGGTGGCCGCGCGCCGGGCGCCCTCCGCCGAGACCGGGCCGCTCCGGGCGGCCGCCAGCCCCGCCTCGGCGTCCAGCACGGCGGCCCGCAGCCGGGCCGCCGTGCCCGTCAGCTCGTGGGCCCGCCGCAGGGCCGCCGTGGTCAGCGTGCGGGCCTGGGACAGCGCGGCCTCGGCGGCGCGCAGGGAGACGGCCGCGCCGTCCGCGTCACCCGCCGCCAGGGTCCGGCGGGCCTCGGCCAGGCCCGCCGTGGCGAAGGCCAGCCGGTCCCGGGCCTCCGCGGGGTGCCGGACGAAGGCGCTGAGCGCCGTGCCCGCGCAGCAGCCGGTCAGGGCGGTGAGCGCCGCATCGGCGGTGTCGATGCGGGGCGCCAGCGCCTGGGCCGCGGCCTCGGCGTGCGCGAGGATGCCCGCCGCGTTGGCCCGCAGCCCGCGCAGCCGGTCGAACGCCTCGGACTCGGCGTCCAGCCGGCGGTTGGCGCTGGTGCAGTGGGAGCAGATCTCGTCCAGCGCGCGGCGGCGCAGCTCCTCGTCCTCGTACGGCGCGTCGTCGAGCCGCTGCCGCAGCCGGAAGGCGTCCGCGAGCTCGCCCTTCGCGTACGCGACGGCCTCGGCGAAGGGCCGGGTCGCCGCGCCGCCCAGCTGGGCGGTGGCGAAGAGCAGCTCCTCCGCGCTGGTGCGCACGGCGTCGTCCGTCTCCACGAGCGCGCGGGCGGCCTCGGCGTCCAGGGCGGGCAGCGGCGTCAGCGGCTGGACCATCCGGGCGAGGCCGGGTTCGGTCGACGTGCCGACGACGGAGGCCCGCACCGCGCTGTCCGGGCGGACCGCCCGCGCCGCCCGTGCCGCCCTGCGGGCCCGCCGGGCCGCCCGCCGCCGTGCCGCCCGCCGGGAGCACAGGCACAGGACCGTCAGGCAGACCGCGGCGGCGAGGGCCACGGGCAGCCACACGGCGCGGTGACGGGGCACCAGCCCGCCGCCCGGGTCGCTGTCGCCGGGCGAGATCGCGGGTGGCCGGACCGGCTCGCCCCGGAGTACGGAGCCGTAGCCGTCGGCCGCGCCGATGGCCGCGCCGGCCCAGTCGTGCTGGGCCACGGCGGGCGCGATCGCGGTGGCCGCGACGGCGTCCAGCTGCGCGCGGCGGAAGCCGGAGTCCCCGGCGGCCGAGACGGCGTACTGCTGCCGGTGCGTGGCGACGGCGAGCAGGACGTCGCGCGGGCCGAGGCCGTTGCGGTCGGCCGTGGCGTCGGCCCAGTCGTGCCCGGAGCGGCCGGAGAAGTCCCGTACGTAGGTGACGTACAGCTGGATGCGGTGCGTGGTGTGCAGCTTGTCGAGCGCGGACGTCACCTGGGCCCGGCGGCGGCCGAGCGCGCCCACGGTGTCGGTGATCCGGCCCCCGGTGTCCAGGTCGAGGGGGGTGTCGGCACGGGCGGGCGGGCCCGGCAGCAGCAACGCGCACAGCGTGAGGAGGGCGAGGAGGGCCCTGACCCTGGCCCCGCCCGGCGCCGGACGGTACCGCCTCGAAAGCCGCGTCACATTTGTGAGCGTATGGCGGTAGTGTCCGGCCCGCTACCGGGAGCTCGGGGCCATCCACGGTCCGTGTTCGCGCCTGCTCGCGCCCCTTGTCGCGCCCCCGCTCACGCCCCCCGCCGGCGGATCCTGGCGCCGAGCCAGACCAGCGGGTCGTACTTGCGGTCGACGGCGCGCTCCTTGAGCGGGATCAGGGCGTTGTCGGTGATCTTGATGTTCTCGGGGCAGACCTCCGTGCAGCACTTGGTGATGTTGCAGTAGCCCAGTCCGTGCTCCTCCTGCGCGGCCCGCTTGCGGTCCAGCCCGGCCTCGGCCGCCGCGTCCAGCGGGTGCATGTCCAGCTCGGCGACGCGCATCAGGAAGCGGGGCCCGGCGAACGCGGCCTTGTTCTCCTCGTGGTCGCGCACCACATGGCAGGTGTCCTGGCACAGGAAGCACTCGATGCACTTGCGGAACTCCTGGGAGCGGCCGACGTCCTCCTGCCGCATCCGGTACTCCCCGGGCGCCAGACCGGGCGGCGGGACGAACGCCGGGACCTCGCGCGCCTTTGCGTAGTTGAACGACACGTCCGTCACCAGGTCCCGGACGACCGGGAAGGCGCGCATCGGCGTGACGGTCACGGTCTGCCCGGGCGGAAGGGACGACATCCGGGTCATGCACATCAGCCGCGGCCTGCCGTTGATCTCCGCGCTACAGGAACCGCACTTGCCCGCCTTGCAGTTCCAGCGGACGGCCAGGTCGGTGGCCTCGGTGGCCTGGAGCCGGTGGATGACGTCGAGGACGACCTCGCCGTCGTTGACGGCGACGGTGTAGTCGGCGAGCTCCCCGCCGGCCGCGTCCCCCCGCCATACCCGGAAGTGGGCGTCGTAGCTCACGGTGCGGTCAGCTCCTCGTCGGTCAGGTACTTCATCAGCTCGTCCTTCTCGAAGAGCGCCAGCAGGTCGCCCCGGATCGGCGGCATCGCGCGCCGCTCCACCCCGATCAGCCCCAGCAGCGGATCGGCCTCGCCGCTCTCCGCCAGCAGCCGGCAGACGAGGTTGACCTGACGCCAGCTCCGGTCCATCGCCGGGTGGTCGTCGCGCGTGTGCCCGCCCCGGCTCTCGGTGCGCTCCAGGGCCGCGCGCGCCACGCACTCGCTGACCAGCAGCATGTTGCGCAGGTCGATGGCCAGGTGCCAGCCGGGGTTGAACTGCCGGTGCCCCTCCACGCCGGCCCGCCGGGACCGGCCGCGCAGCAGTGCCAGCCGGCGCAGCGCCTCCGCCATCTCGGGACCCTTGCGGATGATGCCCACCAGGTCGTTCATGGACTGCTGGAGCTCTTGGTGCAGGGTGTACGGGTTCTCGGCCGGGCCCGGGGTCCCGTCGGCCCCTCCTGCCCCGCCGCCTTCGGCGCTGAACGGGCGCAGCGCCTCGGCCTCCGCCGCCTCGACGTCGGCGTCGGCGACGGCGGGCCGGCCGGGCCCGGTGAGGCCGGCCGCGTACCGGGCGGCGTGCAGCCCGGCGCGGCGGCCGAAGACCAGCAGGTCGGAGAGGGAGTTGCCGCCCAGCCGGTTGGAGCCGTGCATCCCGCCCGCGACCTCGCCGGCCGCGAAGAGGCCGGGCACGCCGGTCGCCGCCGCCGTGTCCGGGTCGACGTCCACGCCGCCCATCACGTAGTGGCAGGTGGGGCCCACCTCCATCGGCTCCGCCGTGATGTCCACGTCCGCCAGCTCCTTGAACTGGTGGTGCATGGACGGCAGCCTGCGGCGGACCTCCTCGGCCGGCAGCCGGCTGGAGATGTCCAGGAAGACCCCGCCGTGCGGGCTGCCGCGACCGGCCTTGACCTCGGAGTTGATGGCGCGGGCCACCTCGTCGCGGGGGAGCAGCTCGGGCGGCCGGCGGTTGTTGTCGGGGTCCTTGTACCAGCGGTCGCCCTCGGCCTCGGACTCCGCGTACTTCTCCTTGAAGACGTCCGGGACGTAGTCGAACATGAACCGCTTGCCGTCGCTGTTGCGCAGCACCCCGCCGTCGCCGCGGACGGACTCGGTGACGAGGATGCCCTTGACGGACGGCGGCCAGACCATGCCCGTCGGGTGGAACTGCACGAACTCCATGTTGATCAGCTGGGCGCCGGCGAGCAGCGCCAGCGCGTGGCCGTCGCCGGTGTACTCCCAGGAGTTCGACGTCACCTTGAAGGACTTGCCGATGCCGCCGGTGGCCAGCACCACGGCGGGGGACTCGATGACGAAGAAGCGCCCGGACTCCCGCTCGTAGCCGAAGACCCCCGAGATCCGGTTCCCGTCCTTCAGCAGGCGGGTGACGGTGCACTCCTGGAAGACCTTCAGCCGGGCCTCGTAGTCGCCGTGCTCGCGCAGGTCCTCCTGCTGGAGGGCGACGATCTTCTGCTGGAGGGTGCGGATCAGCTCCAGGCCGGTGCGGTCGCCGACGTGTGCCAGGCGGGGGTACTCGTGCCCGCCGAAGTTGCGCTGCGAGATCTTCCCGTCCTTGGTGCGGTCGAAGACCGCGCCCCAGGTCTCCAGCTCCCAGACCCGGTCGGGGGCCTCCCTGGCGTGCAGCTCCGCCATCCGCCAGTGGTTGAGGAATTTGCCCCCGCGCATGGTGTCTCTGAAGTGCACCTGCCAGTTGTCGCCCTCGTTGACGTTGCCCATGCTGGCGGCGATGCCGCCCTCGGCCATGACCGTGTGCGCCTTGCCGAAGAGCGACTTGCAGATGACGGCGCAGCGCAGGCCCTGCTCCCGGGCCTCGATGGCGGCCCGCAGCCCCGCGCCGCCGGCGCCGACCACGACCACGTCCCAGTCCTGTCGTGCCGTACGCGACATCAGTAGCCCCTCCTAGAAAAAGCGCGGATCGTCGAAGGCGCCACTGGCGACCAGGTACACGTAGAAGTCCGCGGCCGCCACGCTGATCAGGGAGGCCCACGCGAGCAGCATGTGCCGGGCGTTGAGCGCGCTGACCCAGCCCCACATGCGGTAGCGCACCGGGTGCTTGGAGAAGGTGCGGATCCGGCCGCCGACGATGTGCCGGCAGGAGTGGCAGGAGAGGGTGTACGCCCAGATCAGCGCGATGTTCGCGAGGAGGACGAGGGTGCCGAGCCCCATGTGGCCCCACTCGCCCCGCTCGTCGCGGAAGCCCAGGGCCGTGTCATAGGTGAGGATGCCCGCGACGATCACCGCGAAGTAGAAGAAGTAGCGGTGCACGTTCTGGAGGATCAGCGGGAAGCGGGTCTCCCCGGTGTACTTCGCGTGCGGCTCGGCGACGGCGCAGGCCGGGGGCGAGGCCCAGAAGCCGCGGTAGTACGCCTTGCGGTAGTAGTAGCAGGTCAGCCGGAAGCCCAGCGGGAAGATCAGGATCAGCAGCGCGGGCGACAGGCCCCACCAGGCGCCGAAGAGCTCCCAGTCCGCGCCGCCCTTCATGGGGACGCAGTTCTCGGCGAGGCAGGGGGAGTAGAAGGGCGAGACGTAGGGCGCGGCGTAGTAGGCGTCGTTCGCGAAGGCCCGCCACGTGGAGTAGACGACGAACGCGAACAGTCCGGCGGCGGTGACCGCGGGCGCCAGCCACCAGCGGTCCGGGCGCAGGTGACGGGCGCCGATCGCGGCGCGCGAGGGGTGGTGGACGCCGCCGCGCGCGGGGGCGGCTCCGCCGGCGGCGGGGGCGGTGCCTGCTTGGGGGTCGGTACCAGTGGCCAAAGGGGACTCCGGTGAGGAGCGGGGATGGTCGGTGCCTGGCTGCCGCGGTGCCCGGTGCCGTCAGGGGGCGCGCCGGTCGCGGGCCCCGAGACCTTCCTCGTCGGCGTCCGTCCACAGGGAGGCGTCGTACGGGGTGTCGGGGATCGGCACGGTCTCGGGGCGTGGGCGCTCCGCGGGGTGGACGTCCCGCAGGAGAGTGACGCTCTCGCGCAGATGTGCGGCATCGGTGCGGACGCGTCGCAGCTCCAGGTCGCGGTTGCCCAGATGGCCCTCAAGGCGGGTCAGCGCCCGGCCGAGCTCGTCCAGGCAGCGCTGAACTGCCGTCACTTCGTCGTTCAGGGACATGTCTTGCCCTCACTTCCGCGGTCGGCGGTTGCGGGTGGCGACGTTCATGCGACAGAGAGTGTCGCGCGTCACACCCCTCCAGCGGAAGATAGCGGTCACGATCGCGGCTTCGCGGGAGCGCATTCGCTCCGCGCCCGGGGGCCGCCGAACGTTCGTCCACGTGGGTGGCGTGTCCCCGCGGGGCGCCGTGTCGCCGGGCGTTCGAGCGGACTGTCACATTCAGTGGTGAGCAGTAGATGCGATCAGCGGCGCATTGCGCCGGACGCGCGCGATCCGGCAGCCGTCCCGTCCCGGCGGAGGTATCCCATGGCCCCCCTCTCGACCCGCACCCGGCTCCGTCGCTCCGCCGCCCTGCTGGCCGCCGGGATGCTCCTGCCGCTGCCGGTGCTGGCCGGCTGCGGCCTCACCGGGGACGAGGCCGACGAGGGCGCGATCACCCCGCCGGACATCAACGCCCTGCCCCGCGAGAAGGTCGCCGACAAGGGCACCCTGCGCTGGGCCGTGGACGCCCTGCCCGCCACCCTCAACACCTTCCAGGCGGACGCCGACGCCGCCACCCGGCGCGTCGCCGCGGCCGCCCTGCCCGCCCTCTTCACCCTGGACGACCACGGCCGCCCGCGCCGCGACCCCGACTACCTGGCGTCCGCCGAGGTCGTCCAGCGCGCCCCCCGGCAGGTCGTGGTCTACAAGCTCAACCCCCGGGCCGCCTGGAATGACGGCAAGGCCCTCTCGGCCGCCGACTTCCAGGCCCAGTGGCAGGCGCTGCGCGGCCGGGACAGCGGCTATTGGACGGCCCGCAACGCCGGCTACGACCGGATCGACCGGGTCGAGCCGGGCGCGGACGCCCACGAGGTCAAGGTCACCTTCGCCCGCCCCTACGCCGACTGGGCCGCCCTCTTCACCCCCCTCTACCCGAAGTCCGTGATGGGCGACGCCAACGCCTTCAACGACAGCGCCCGCAACGAGCTCAAGGTCTCCGCCGGCCCCTTCCGGGTCGGGCCGCGCGACAACGGCCAGGGCACCCTCACGCTCGTCCGCGACCCGAAGTGGTGGGGCGACCGGGCCAAGCTCGACCAGCTGGTGCTGCGGGCCGTGCCCCGCGAGGAGCGGGCCGCCGCGCTGGCCGCCGGCCGCCTCGACCTCGCCGACGTGCGCACCGCCGACGCCGACCGCATCACGGCCGCGAACACGCCCCGCAGGAAGAAGGGGGAGAAGCGCGCCGCGCCGCCCGCCGGGCCGCTGCGCGGGCTGTCCGTCCGCCGCTCCCTGGAGCCCGCCTACACCCAGCTCGCCCTCAACGGCTCCACGGGCGCCCTCGCCGACGAGCGGGTGCGCCGCGCGGTGGCCCGCGCCCTCGACCGCAAGACCCTCGCTGAATCGGTTCTGCGCCCGCTGGGCCTGCCCGTGGCACCGCAAGGCAGCCACCTCTTCATGGCCGGCCAGCAGGGCTACGAGGACAACAGCGACGCCATCGGCGGCACCGACCCCAAGACGGCCGGGCAGCTCCTGGCGGACGCGGGCTGGCGGGAGCGCGGGCCCGCGCGGGGCACGGACGGCAAGCGGGCGGCCGCCGCGCCGCCGGTGCGGATGAAGGACGGCAAGAGGCTCACGCTCCGCTTCGTCCTGCCGGAGGGCTCCGGCGCCGAGCCGCTGCGGTCCGTCGGCGACCGCATCGCCCGCCAGCTCGACGCCGTCGGCATCCACACCGAGATCACCAAGGTCGCGGACGCGGGCTACTTCAAGGACCACATCGCCGCCGGCACCTACGACCTCGCCCTCTACTCCTGGCCCGCCACCGCCTACCCCTCGACGGACGCCCGCCCCGTCTTCGCCAAGCCGCAGCCCGCCGCCGACGGCTCGCTGCTGGTCGAGCAGAACTACACCCGGGTGGGCACGGACCAGATCGACCAGCTCTTCGAGCAGGCGTCCACGGAGCTGGACACCGAGGTCTCCCGCGACCTGGTCGGCCGCGCGGACGCCCGGATCTGGGCGGCGGCCGGCTCGATCCCGCTCTACCAGCGCCCCGAGCTCGTGGCGGCCAGGAGCACGGTCGTGAACGCCGGGGCGTTCGGCCTGGCGACGCCGCGCTACCAGGACCTGGGGTTCCGGCGCTGAGTCTCCCGGAGCGGCACCGGGCAGCACCCTCATTTCCGGAAGTAATCGCAGGTCAGAGGCTGCGCCCACAGCCTGGGGCGGCCGAAGTCGGCGCGGCCCCGTACCATGGAGTGGATAGGCCGTGGCGTGTCCTGCCCGGCAGGCGCGCGTACCGGACCGTACGCGCTGCCATCCACGATTCCGGGAGAAGCGCCGCAAGTGCCCACGCGCCACGACATTCGAAACGTCGCCATCGTCGCCCACGTCGACCACGGCAAGACGACCATCGTCGACGCCATGCTCAAGCAGGCCGGCGCCTTCGCCGCCCACCAGCTCGAGTCCGTCGACGACCGCGTCATGGACTCGAACGACCTGGAGCGTGAGAAGGGCATCACGATCCTCGCCAAGAACACGGCGGTGAAGTATCACCCCAAGGACGGCGGGGACCCGATCACGATCAACATCATCGACACCCCCGGCCACGCCGACTTCGGTGGCGAGGTCGAGCGCGGTCTGTCGATGGTGGACGCGGTCGTGCTGCTCGTCGACGCCTCCGAGGGCCCGCTGCCGCAGACCCGCTTCGTGCTCCGTAAGGCGCTCCAGCAGCGGAAGCCGGTCATCCTCTGCATCAACAAGACGGACCGCCCGGACTCCCGCATCGACGAGGTCGTCAACGAGACGTACGACCTCTTCCTGGACCTGGACGCGGACGAGGACCAGATCGAGTTCCCGATCGTCTACGCCTGCGGCCGTGACGGCATCGCCTCGCTGACCAAGCCGGAGGACGGCACCGTCCCCGCGGACAGCACCAACCTGGAGCCGTTCTTCTCCACGATCCTGGCGCACGTCCCGGCCCCGACGTTCGAGGACGACGCGCCGCTCCAGGCCCACGTCACCAACCTCGACGCCGACAACTTCCTCGGCCGCATCGCGCTGCTCCGCGTCGAGCAGGGCGAGCTGCGCAAGGGCCAGACGGTCGCGTGGATCAAGCGTGACGGCACCATCTCCAACGTCCGCATCACCGAGCTGATGATGACCGAGGCCCTCACCCGCAAGCCCGCCGAGGTGGCCGGCCCCGGTGACATCTGCGCCGTCGCCGGTATCCCCGACATCATGATCGGTGAGACCCTGGCCGACCCGGAGAACCCGGTCGCGCTGCCGCTGATCACGGTCGACGAGCCGGCGATCTCCATGACCATCGGCACCAACACCTCGCCGCTGGTCGGCCGCGGTGGCACGGGCAAGGGCGCGGACGCCAAGTCCGCCGTCAAGGACCGCAAGGTCACCGCCCGCCAGGTCAAGGACCGTCTGGACCGCGAGCTGGTCGGTAACGTCTCGCTGCGCGTCCTGGACACCGAGCGCCCCGACGCCTGGGAGGTGCAGGGCCGCGGTGAGCTGGCGCTGGCCATCCTGGTCGAGCAGATGCGCCGCGAGGGCTTCGAGATGACCATCGGCAAGCCGCAGGTCGTCACCAAGCAGGTCGACGGCAAGACCCACGAGCCGGTCGAGCGCCTCACGGTCGACGTGCCCGAGGAGCACATGGGCGCGGTCACGCAGCTCATGGGCACCCGCAAGGGCCGCATGGACAACATGTCCAACCACGGCTCCGGCTGGGTCCGCATGGAGTTCGTCGTCCCGTCCCGCGGTCTGATCGGCTTCCGCACGGAGTTCCTGACGAACACCCGCGGCACCGGTATCGCCCACTCCATCCACGAGGGCCACGAGCCGTGGTTCGGCGAGCTGAAGACCCGTAACAACGGCTCCCTGGTCGCCGACCGCGCCGGTGCCGTCACCGCCTTCGCGATGACGAACCTCCAGGAGCGCGGCGTGCTCTTCACCGACCCGGGCACCGAGGTGTACGAGGGCATGATCGTCGGCGAGAACTCCCGCGCCGACGACATGGACGTCAACATCACCAAGGAGAAGAAGCTCACCAACATGCGCTCCTCCTCCGCCGACTCCTTCGAGGCGATCGTCCCGCCGCGCAAGCTGTCGCTGGAGCAGTCCCTGGAGTTCTGCCGCGACGACGAGTGCGTCGAGGTGACCCCGGAGGCCGTGCGCATCCGCAAGGTCGTCCTGGACCAGAAGGAGCGCGGCCGCACCGCGTCCCGCGCCAAGCGCTAAAGACCGCGAGCGCTGAGGGGCGTACTCCCGCGAGAGTGCGCCCTCGGTAGCCGAAGAGGCCCGGAATCCCCGCTTCCATAGCGGTGGGCTCCGGGCCTCTGGCATGCTCTGCGGTGCGGCCCGTGTTACGGGCCCGTCAACGGATTATCCGTCAGTTTTCGTCGCCCTCTGTCCGTATAGCGGACAGAGGGCGTCTGTTGTTGTGTTAACAGTCCGTTTCGCGGGTGTCTGTCTGCACTCCCTTTGTCCGGATTTCGGACATCTCTCGCCGGTCGATGTGACCAAAGCGAGACCCTTTAAGTGTGGTTTACAAGGCGGACGTACTTAATAGTTGGGTTCACTGAGCTCGGGTCAACGGGTCACGCGCTGTGGGGAGCGCCGACTCACGAGCACACTCGAGGTGCCGGTTCCGTCTCCGCTGTCAGGGGTGTCAGCGTGGGGCCGGCGCCTCTCTTGTAGTGATAGTGGACTCCTGAGGAGGGCATACCCATGCGCGGTGCCAAGAGCGCTACCTGGGTCGCAGGTGCGATAGCCGTTGCGTTGACAGCTACGGCCTGTGGTGGCGGTGGAAACGACAGTGATGACAACGCGGCTGTCAATCCCGACGGCACCTACACGTACTACAACGTGGAACCGCAGAACCCGATCATCCCGAGCAACACCAATGAGGTCGGCGGCGGTTACATCGTCAAGAACCTCTTCCGCGGCCTCGTCGACTTCGACGAGAAGTCCAAGCTGCGCCTGGTGGCGGCCGAGAGCATCGACACCGCGGACAACCAGACCTTCAAGGTCAAGCTGAAGCCGGGCTGGAAGTTCCACAACGGCGAGGACCAGACCGCCGCCTCCTTCGTGGACGCGTGGAACTGGGCCGCCAACGCCAAGAACAAGCAGCTGAACGCCTCGTGGTTCGAGCCCATCAAGGGCTACGACGAGGTCCACCCGGCCGAGGGCGACCCGAAGGCCGAGAAGATGGAGGGTCTCAAGGTCACCAGTGACCTCGAGTTCACCATCGAGCTGAAGAAGCCGGTCTCCACCTTCAAGGAGCAGCTCTTCTACGACGTGTTCTCCCCGCTGCCCAAGGCGTTCTACAAGGACACCAAGGCGTTCGGCGAGCACCCGATCGGCAACGGCCCGTACCAGCAGGACGGCGACTGGCAGCACAAGGTCGAGTTCAAGACCAAGAAGTTCGCCGACTACAAGGGTGACGACAAGCCGAAGAACGGCGGCGTCGTCTTCAAGTTCTACAACAAGGACGACGCGGCCTACAACGACCTCGTCTCCGACAAGCTCGACATCATGTACCAGGTCCCCAACTCCATGGCGGGCCAGTACCAGAACGACCTCGGCAAGCGCGCGATCAGCCAGATGTTCGGTGGCAACACCAACATCTCGTTCCCGCTGTACGAGGCCGAGTGGAACAAGCCGGAGAAGGTGAAGGTCCGTCAGGGCCTCTCCATGGCGATCGACCGCGAGACCATCGCCAAGACCGCGCTCAAGGGCAGCAAGGACGCGGCCGACGGGTACACCCCGAAGGTCGTCGAGGGCTACCAGGGCGGCGCCTGCGGCGAGTTCTGCAAGTTCGACCCGGCCAAGGCCAAGGAGCTGATCAAGGCCGGCGGCGGTGTCCCCGGCAACAAGGTCACCCTCACCTACAACGCCGACGGCGCCAACAAGGAGTGGGCGGACGCGGTCTGCAACGACATCCGCCAGAACGGCGGCGTCGAGTGCGTCACCGACCCCAAGCCGACCTTCCAGCAGGCGCGCGCCGACATCACGGAGCGCCGCATGAAGAGCGCCTTCCGTATGGCCTGGGTGCAGGACTTCCCGAACATCCAGAACTTCATCTCCGCGCAGTACCGGACCAAGGCCGGTGCGAACGACATGGAGTTCAGCGACAAGGCCATCGACGAGCTGATGGACAAGGCCGACGCCTCGAAGACCATCGAGGAGTCGAACAAGCTCTACGCCGAGGCCGAGAAGAAGATCATCCAGGAGCACATGCCCTCCATCCCGCTCTTCTTCGACCACACGCTCGCCGGCTACTCCAAGAAGGTGCAGAACGTGAAGTTCGACTCCTTCCGCCAGGCGATCTGGACCGACGTCGAGGTCAAGAAGTAACCGGGACAGGCTTGCAGTGACGTAGGCCCGGCGGCCGCTCTCCCCCACAAGGACCTGGGAGCGGCCTCCGGGCCCGTCGGCGACAGGAGGAACCATGGGGCGCTTTGTCGCGAGGCGACTGCTCCAGATGATCCCGGTGTTCATCGGGACCACTTTGCTCATCTTTCTGATGGTGTATTCGCTGCCGGGCGACCCCATCAAATCGCTCTTCGGCCCCAAGGCGGCCGACCCGGCGACAGTCGCGAGACTTCGCCACGAGTACGGCCTCGACAAGCCGTTGCTCGAGCAGTACTGGAACTACATCTCCGGCCTGTTCCAGGGTGACTTCGGGCAGAGCTTCACCGGGCGGCCCGTCGCCGACCTGATGTCCGAGGCGTTCCCGGTGACCATTCGGCTGGCGCTCCTCGCCTTCGGCTTCGAGGTGATCGTGGGCATCGCCCTCGGCGTCCTCACGGGCATGCGGCGAGGGAAGTTCCTGGACCAGTTCGTCCTGGTGCTCACCCTGATCGTCATCTCGATCCCGGTGTTCGTCATCGGCTACGTCACGCAGTTCCTGCTGGGACTGAAGTGGAAGGTCATCACCCCGACGGTCCAGGACTCCGAGAACCTCGGGCAGTTGATGATCCCGGCCATCGTGCTGGCCGCGCTCTCGCTGGCGTACGTGATCCGGCTGACGCGCACCACCGTGGGGGAGAACCTCCGCGCCGACTACATCCGCACCGCCGTGGCGAAGGGTCTGCCGCGCAAGCGCGTGGTCGGGGTGCACCTGATGCGCAACTCCCTCATCCCTGTCGTCACGTTCCTCGGCACCGACCTCGGTCTGCTCATGGGCGGCGCCATCGTCACCGAGGGCATCTTCAACATCCAGGGTGTGGGCTTCACGCTCTTCAAGGCCATCCAGACCAGTGAAGGCCCCACCGTCGTCGGCATCGTGACCGTGCTGGTGCTCGTCTACCTCCTGACCAGCCTCCTCGTCGACCTGCTGTACGCCGTCCTGGACCCGAGGATCCGCTATGCCTGAGAAGACGCTTCCTCACGAGACCACCGTCCCCGAGGCGGTGTCCACGGCCATGAAGTCCGGCGCCGGCAAGCCGCGCAGCCTCGGCCAGGACGCCTGGCGGGAGCTGCGGGGCAGCTGGCTGTTCTGGGCCTCCGGTGTGCTGCTGATCCTGTTCATCATCATGGCGGCCTTCCCGACGCTCTTCACCGGCGTCGACCCCCGTCAGGCCGACCTCCGCGGCCACTACCTGGCCCCGCCGAACTGGTCCCACTTCTTCGAGGCGGACTGGTTCGGTTACAACGGACAGGGCCAGAGCGTCTACGCGCGTACCGTCCACGGTGCCCGCGCGTCGATCATCGTCGGTGTCTGTGTGACCCTCGCGGTCACCATTGTCGGCGGCCTCGTCGGCATGCTGGCGGGCTACTTCGGCGGCTGGGTCGACGCCCTGCTCTCGCGCCTGACGGACATCTTCTTCGGCATCCCGCTGCTGCTCGGTGCGCTGACCCTGCTCCAGGCGTTCACGCACCGCACCGCGTGGACGGTGTCGCTCGGTCTGGCCACCTTCGGCTGGATGCAGATCGCGCGCGTCATGCGCGGTGCCGTCATCACGCAGAAGCAGGCGGACTTCGTGACCGCGGCGCGGGCGCTGGGCGCGGGCACCGGCCGGATCCTCTTCCGGCACATCCTGCCCAACGTCATCGGCCCGGTGATCGTCGTCGCCACCATCGCGCTCGGCGGCTACATCTCCACCGAGGCGACCCTGTCGTACCTCGGTATCGGTCTCCAGGACCCCGTGGTCTCCTGGGGTGTGGACATCTCGGCCGCTCAGTCGCAGCTGCGTGACGCCCCCCACGTCCTGCTGGTCCCGGCCAGTTTCCTGAGCCTCACCGTGCTCGCGTTCATCCTGCTCGGCGACGCGGTGCGCGACGCCCTCGACCCCAAGCTGCGCTGAGGGAGGCGTACGTGACCACCATGGAGAAGACCGCGAACGTCCCCGAACCCCGGGCGGCGGACGGCGGCGGCACCCCGCTGCTGCAAGTCCGTGACCTGCACGTGGAGTTCCACACCCGGGACGGCGTCGCCAAGGCCGTCAACGGCGTCAACTACTCGGTGAACGCCGGCGAGACCCTCGCCGTGCTCGGCGAGTCCGGCTCCGGCAAGTCCGTGACCGCTCAGGCGATCATGGGCATCCTCGACATGCCGCCCGGGAAGATCCCGCAGGGCGAGATCCTGTTCCGCGGCCAGGACATGCTGAAGATGTCCGCCGAGGAGCGCCGGAAGCTCCGGGGCAGCAAGATCGCCATGATCTTCCAGGACGCGCTGTCCTCGCTGAACCCGGTGCTCAGCGTCGGCTACCAGCTGGGCGAGATGTACCGCGTCCACCAGGGCCTCTCCAAGAAGGAGGCCAAGGCCAAGGCGATCGAGCTGATGGACCGGGTGCGCATCCCGGCCGCCAAGGAGCGGGTGAACGACTACCCGCACCAGTTCTCGGGCGGTATGCGCCAGCGCATCATGATCGCGATGGCGCTGGCCCTGGAGCCGGACCTGATCATCGCGGACGAGCCGACCACCGCGCTCGACGTGACGGTGCAGGCCCAGGTGATGGACCTGCTGGCCGAGCTCCAGCGCGAGTACAACATGGGCCTCATCCTCATCACCCACGACCTGGGAGTCGTCGCGGACGTCGCCGACAAGATCGCCGTGATGTACGCGGGCCGGATCGTCGAGACCGCCCCCGTGGACGAGCTGTACAAGCGCCCCGCGCACCCGTACACCCGCGGTCTGCTGGACTCGATCCCGCGCCTGGACCAGAAGGGCCAGGAGCTCTACGCGATCAAGGGTCTGCCGCCCAACCTGCTGAACATCCCGACGGGCTGCGCCTTCAACCCGCGTTGCCCCAAGGCTCAGGACATCTGCCGCACCGAGACGCCGGCCCTGGCGTCGGTCACCGAGCGGGACGGCGCGGAGCTGGCCGGGCGCGGGAGCGCCTGCCACTTCTGGAAGGAGACGATCCATGGCTGAGACCGCCAAGAACGAAGAGGTCTCCGGCGTGGTCCTGTCGACGGCCGAGACGACCGCCGAGGTCGAGGCCGTGCTCGACGCGCCCGTCGACCGCGGTGAGCCGATCCTCCAGGTCCGCAACCTCGTCAAGCACTTCCCGCTGACGCAGGGTGTCCTCATCAAGAAGCAGATCGGCGCGGTCAAGGCCGTCGACGGGATCTCCTTCGACCTCTACAAGGGTGAGACCCTCGGCATCGTCGGCGAGTCCGGCTGCGGCAAGTCCACGGTCGCCAAGCTGCTGATGACGCTGGAGACGGCGACGTCCGGCGAGGTCTTCTACAAGGGCCAGGACATCACCAAGCTGTCCGGGCGCGCCCTGAAGGCCGTACGCCGCAACATCCAGATGGTCTTCCAGGACCCGTACACCTCGCTCAACCCCCGGATGACCGTCGGCGACATCATCGGCGAGCCCTTCGACATCCACCCCGAGGTGGCGCCCAAGGGCGACCGGCGCAAGCGCGTCCAGGAGCTGCTGGACGTCGTCGGCCTGAACCCGGAGTACATCAACCGCTACCCGCACCAGTTCTCGGGCGGTCAGCGGCAGCGCATCGGCATCGCCCGCGGCCTGGCGCTCAACCCCGAGGTCATCATCTGCGACGAGCCGGTCTCGGCGCTGGACGTCTCGGTGCAGGCGCAGGTCATCAACCTGATGGAGAAGCTCCAGGACGAGTTCGAGCTCTCCTACGTCTTCATCGCGCACGACCTGTCCATCGTCCGGCACATCTCCGACCGGGTCGGCGTGATGTACCTGGGCAAGATGGCCGAGATCGGCACGGACTCGGAGATCTACGACCACCCGACGCACCCCTACACCCAGGCGCTGCTGTCGGCCGTCCCGGTCCCCGACCCGGCCGCCCGCGAGGGCCGCGACCGCATCATCCTCACCGGTGACGTGCCCTCCCCGGCCAACCCGCCGTCCGGCTGCCGCTTCCGCACCCGCTGCTGGAAGGCGCAGGACAAGTGCGCCGAAGAGGTGCCGCTGCTGGCCGTGCCCGAGGTCTTCGCGGGCAAGAAGACGCTCGCGGCCCACGATTCGGCGTGCCACTTCGCCGAGGAGCGGGACGTGGTGCACGCGGCATGACATGACGGGCGCGTGTGAACGTACACGCGTACGAGCGTGGGAAGGGGTGTCCGGGCCGTTCGGTCCGGGCGCCCCTTCGGCGTTCCGGGCGCGAGACCGGCGCTCCTTCGCGCTCAGGCATCCGGGCGGTTTCTGCCTTCGAACGCGCACAAACAGCGGCCATAAAGATGCAGAGTGTCACCGAATGGGGTGTTATTTGGGCCTAAGTGGGACTTGGGACCTTGAGGAGGCACTCCATGCGCGGAGCCGTGCGGGCCAGGTGGGCCGCGTGCGCGCTGTCCGCCGCCCTGGTCGCGGCCGTGGCGGGCTGCGGTGGCGGGGGCGGCGACGAGGCCGGGGTGGTGCGCGCCTCCTGGGGGGACCCGCAGAACCAGCTGGAGCCCGCCAACACCAATGAGGTCCAGGGCGGCAAGGTGCTCTCCATGGTCTTCCGGGGCCTCAAGCGCTACGACCCCCGGACCGGCGCCGCCGAGAACATGCTCGCCGAGAAGATCGACTCCACCGACCAGCAGACCTTCACCGTCACCCTCAAGGACGGCTGGACCTTCAGCAACGGCGAGAAGATCACCTCCCGGTCCTTCGTGGACGCCTGGAACTACGCCGCGCTCGTCGACAACAAACAGAAGAACGCCTCCTTCTTCGAGTACATCGACGGCTACGACAAGGTCCACCCCGACGACGGCTCCCCGACCGCCAAGACCCTCTCCGGCCTCACCGTCAAGGACGACCGCACTTTCACCGCCAAGCTGCGGACCAAGTTCTCCACCTGGCCCGACACCCTCGGCTACACCGCCTACGTCCCCCTCCCCAGGGCCTTCTTCGACGACCACGAGGCCTGGCTGAAGAAGCCCGTCGGCAACGGCCCGTACAGCATCGAGTCCTACAACAGGGGCTCGTCGATGCGGCTGCGCAAGTGGGACGGCTACCCGGGCGAGGACAAGGCCCGCAACGAGGGCGTGGAACTGCGTGTCTACACCGACAACAACACCGCGTACACCGACCTCCAGGCCGGCAACCTCGATCTCGTCGACGACATCCCGAGCGCCCAGCTGAAGAACGTCAGGAAGGACCTCGGCGACCGCTACATCAACCAGCCGGCCGGCATCATCCAGACCCTGGCCTTCCCGATGTACGACGGGAAGTGGGCCGGCGACGGCATGGAGAAGGTCCGCAGGGGCCTGTCCATGGCGATCAACCGCGAACAGATCACCGACCAGATCTACCGCAGGACCCGCACCCCCGCCACCGACTGGACCTCACCGGCCCTCGGCGACAAGGGCGGCTACAAGGGCGGTCTGTGCGGCGACGCCTGCCGCTACGACGCCGCCGCCGCGAAGCGGCTGATCGAGGAGGGCGGCGGCCTGCCCGGCGGCCGGGTCACCCTCACCTCCAACGTCGACACCGGCTCCCACCGGGTCTGGATGGACGCCGTCTGCAACAGCGTCAACAACGCCCTCGGCGACGACAAGGCCTGCACCGTCAACCCCATCGGCACCTTCGCGGACTTCCGCAACCAGTTGTCCAACCAGCGGCTGACCGGCCCCTTCCGCTCCGGCTGGCAGATGGACTACCCGCTGATCCAGAACTTCCTCCAGCCCCTCTACTACACCGACGCCTCCTCCAACTACGGGAAGTTCAGCGACACCCAGTTCGACAAGCTCGTCGACGAGGCCAACGCCGAGAACTCGCAGGACAAGGCGAACGCGAAGTTCCAGGAGGCGGAGCGGATCCTCGCCGCGCAGATGCCCGCCATCCCGCTCTGGTACCAGAACGGCAGCGCCGGCTACTCCAGCCGGATCTCCGACGTCACGCTCAATCCCTTCAGCGTCCCGGTCTACGAGCAGATCACGGTCGGCTGACCCGTCAACGGACCCGGGGAGCCGAACGCCGCGCCGGCCGCCTCCCCGCCGAGTCCCCGCGAAACCCCCCGGAGCCCCCATGGGACGGTATGTGATCCGGCGGCTGCTCCAGATGATCCCGGTGTTCATCGGCAGCACCTTCCTGATCTTCTTCATGGTCTACGCCCTGGGCGACCCGATCGCCGCGCTCTTCGGCGACAAGGCGCCCGACCCCGCGACCGCCGCGCGGATCCGCAAGGACCTCTACCTCGACGAGCCGCTGTGGAAGCAGTACCTGCACTACATGGGGCAGATCCTCACCGGTGACTTCGGCACCGCCTTCAACGGGCAGAAGGTCACCGAGCTGATGGCGAGCGCCTTCCCGGTGACCCTGCGCCTCACCCTCGTCGCCCTCCTCTTCGAGGTCGTCGCGGGCATCGTCCTCGGCGTCTTCAGCGGGCTGCGGCGCGGGCGCTCGGTGGACACCACCGTCCTGCTGCTCACCCTGATCGTGGTCTCCATCCCGACCTTCGTCAGCGGCTACGTGCTCCAGTTCCTCATCGGCGTGAAGTGGGGCGTCGTCACCCCGGCCGTCTCGCCCTACGCGCCCTTCGACGAGCTGATCCTGCCGGGCGTCGTGCTCGCCCTGACCTCGCTCGCCTACGTCACCCGGCTGACCCGCACCACCATCGCGGAGAACTCCCGCGCCGACTACATCCGCACGGCCGTCGCCAAGGGGCTGCCGCGCCACCGGGTCGTCACCCGGCACCTGCTGCGCAACTCCCTCATCCCCGTCGTCACCTTCATCGGCACCGACGTCGGCGCCCTGATGGGCGGCGCCATCGTCACCGAGCGGATCTTCAACATCCACGGCGTCGGCTACCAGCTCTACCAGGGCATCCTGCGGCAGAACTCGCCCACCGTCGTCGGCTTCGTGACCATCCTCGTCATCGTCTTCCTGCTGGCGAACCTGCTCGTCGACCTCCTCTACGCCGTGCTCGACCCGAGGATCCGCTATGCCTGAGCCCGAGCCCTACGGGGACCCGCGCGCCGCGGACCCCCAGCCCGCGATGGACGCCATCACGCCCGGCGACGGCGGCGCGATGACCCTGGCCACCGGGGACGCCCGCAGTCTGGACGAGGGACCGCTGCCCGGCGGCCCCGGCAGCGGCAAGTCCCGCAGCCTGTGGTCCGACGCCTGGCACGACCTGCGGCGCAACCCCGTCTTCCTGGTCTCCGCGCTGGTCATCGTCTTCCTGGTGCTGATCGCGATCTGGCCGGGCCTGATCGCGAGCGGCAACCCCCTCCAGTGCGACCTCGCCAAGGCCCAGGAGGGCTCCCAGCCGGGCCACCCCTTCGGCTTCGACACCCAGGGCTGCGACGTCTACACCCGTACGGTGCACGGGGCGCGGGCCTCCATCGCCGTCGGCATCTGCGCCACCGCCGGGGCCACCCTGTTCGGCAGCGTCCTCGGCGGGCTGGCCGGGTTCTTCGGCGGCTGGTGGGACGCGCTGCTCTCCCGGATCGCCGACATCTTCTTCGGCATCCCCATCATCCTCGGCGGACTGGTCTTCCTCTCCGTCGTCACCAGTGGCTCGGTCTGGCCCGTCGTCGGCTTCATCGTGCTGCTCGGCTGGCCGCAGATCTCCCGCATCGCCCGCGGCTCCGTCGTCACCGCCAAGCAGAACGACTACGTCCAGGCCGCGCGGGCGCTCGGCGCGGGCAACCGGCGGATGCTGCTCCGGCACATCGCGCCCAACGCGGTGGCCCCGGTCATCGTCGTGGCCACCATCGCCCTCGGCACCTACATCGCGCTGGAGGCGACGCTGTCCTTCGTGGGCGTGGGCCTCAAACCGCCCACCGTCTCCTGGGGCATCGACATCTCCAACGCCTCCGTCCAGATCCGCAACGCCCCGCACATGCTCCTGTGGCCCGCGGGAGCGCTGAGCATCACGGTGCTGGCGTTCATCATGCTCGGCGACGCGGTGCGCGACGCCCTCGACCCCAAGCTGCGCTGAGGAGCGGGCGATGGAGCACCAGAGAGACCAGCCGGTGACCCTGCTGGACGTACGCGACCTCCAGGTGGAGTTCCACACCCGGGACGGCGTCGCCAAGGCCGTCAACGGCGTCAACTACTGCGTGGACCCGGGCGAGACGCTCGCCGTGCTGGGGGAGTCCGGCTCGGGCAAGTCCGTGACCGCTCAGGCGATCATGGGCATCCTCGACTCGCCACCGGGCCGGATCACCGGCGGCCAGGTCCTCTTCCGCGGCGAGGACCTGCTGACCATGGGCGCCGAGACCCGGCGCAGGATCCGCGGCGCCAAGATGTCGATGATCTTCCAGGACGCGCTGTCCGCGCTCAACCCCGTGATGAGCGTCGGCGCCCAGCTCGCCGAGATGTACGAGGTCCACGAGGGGATGACCCGCAAGGACTCCCGGGCCAAGGCGGTCCAGCTGATGGACCGGGTGCGCATCCCCGCCGCCAAGGAGCGGGTGGGCGACTACCCGCACCAGTTCTCCGGCGGCATGCGCCAGCGCATCATGATCGCGATGGCGCTGGCCCTCGAACCCGCCCTCGTCATCGCGGACGAGCCGACCACCGCGCTCGACGTGACGGTGCAGGCCCAGGTGATGGACCTGCTGGCCGAGCTCCAGCGCGAGTACAACATGGGCCTCATCCTCATCACCCACGACCTGGGTGTCGTCGCGGACGTCGCCGACAAGATCGCCGTGATGTACGCGGGCCGGATCGTCGAGACCGCCCCGGTCCACGACCTCTACGCCGCGCCCGCCCACCCCTACACCCGCGGCCTCCTCGACTCCATCCCGCGCCTGGACCAGAAGGGCCGGCAGCTCTACGCCATCAAGGGCCTGCCGCCCAACCTGACCGCCATCCCGCCCGGCTGCCCCTTCAACCCGCGCTGCCCCATGGCCCAGGACATCTGCCGCACCGACCGGCCGCCGCTCTTCGCCGTGTCCCACGGCCGCGCCAGCGCCTGCCACTTCTGGAAGGAAACCCTCGATGAGCGCTGACGGCGAGGCGATTCTGGAGGTGCGGGACCTCGTCAAGCACTACCCGCTGACCCAGGGCGTCCTCTTCAAGAAGCAGGTCGGCGCCGTCCGGGCGGTCGACGGCGTCTCCTTCGACCTGCGGCGCGGCGAGACCCTCGGCATCGTCGGCGAGTCCGGCTGCGGCAAGTCCACGGTCGCCAAGCTGCTGGTCAACCTGGAGCGCCCGACCGCGGGGGAGATCCGCTACAAGGGCGAGGACATCACCCGGCTGTCCGGGCGCGCGCTGAAGGCCGTACGCCGCAACATCCAGATGGTCTTCCAGGACCCGTACACCTCGCTCAACCCCCGGATGACCGTCGGTGACATCATCGGCGAGCCGTACGAGATCCACCCCGAGGTCGCGCCCAAGGGCAGCCGGCGGCAGAAGGTGCGCGAACTCCTCGACGTCGTGGGCCTCAACCCCGAGTACATCAACCGCTACCCGCACCAGTTCTCCGGGGGCCAGCGGCAGCGCATCGGCATCGCCCGCGGCCTGGCGCTGCGCCCCGAGGTGATCGTCGCGGACGAGCCGGTCTCGGCGCTGGACGTCTCCGTGCAGGCCCAGGTCGTCAACCTGCTGGAGCGGCTCCAGAACGAGTTCGACCTGAGCTACGTCTTCATCGCGCACGACCTCTCCGTCGTGCGGCACATCTCCGACCGGGTCGCCGTGATGTACCTCGGCCGGCTCGCCGAGATCGGCACGGACCTCCAGATCTACGAGCACCCGACGCACCCCTACACCCAGGCCCTGCTCTCGGCGGTCCCCGTGCCGGACCCCGGCGCGCGCGAGCGGCGTGAGCGCATCCTGCTGGCGGGCGACGTGCCCTCCCCGGCGAACCCGCCGTCCGGCTGCCGCTTCCGCACGCGCTGCTGGAAGGCGCAGGAGAAGTGTGCGCGGGTGGTGCCGCCGCTGGAGGTACCGGAGTGGTTCAAGGAGGGCGCGCGCCCGGCGGCACACCCTTCGGCGTGCCACTTCGCGGAGGAGCGGGCGGTGGTCCCGCCGGAGGAGGAGTGAATTCCCTCCGGTCCCGGCCCGGTCCTCAATCGCCGGACGGGCTGAGTTTCAGCCCGTCCGGCGATTGAGGACACCGCGGAAGGGGGCCCGGGGGCGTCAGTCCCCGGCTCCGGCAAGGGGCGGGGCAGGGGAAGGAACCGGCACCGGCTCCGGGAAGTGGCACGCCGACAGATGCCCCTCCGCACTCCCCTCCAGCCGTACCAGCTCCGGCACCTCCACGCCGCACACCTCCCGCGCCTTCCAGCACCGCGTCCGGAACCGGCACCCCGACGGCGGCAGGATCGGCGACGGCACGTCCCCGGCCAGCCGGATCCGTTCCCGCCGCACCCCCTCCGGCCCGCCCATGAGGTCCGACGCCTCCGGCACCGCCGACAGCAGCGCGTGCGTGTAC
This sequence comes from Streptomyces albireticuli, assembly GCF_002192455.1. Taxonomy (NCBI): domain Bacteria; kingdom Bacillati; phylum Actinomycetota; class Actinomycetes; order Kitasatosporales; family Streptomycetaceae; genus Streptomyces; species Streptomyces albireticuli. Next base: position 2,864,056 of record NZ_CP021744.1, on the reverse strand, counting down.
GGGTGCCGGGGCCGCTCGTAGATGTCCTCCCGCCCGCCCACCTCGACGATCTTCCCGAGGTACATCACCGCCACCCGCTGCGAGAAGTGCCGTACGACGGCCAGGTCGTGGGCGATGAACAGGAACGCGATGCCGAGCTCCCGCTGGAGCCGCTGGAGCAGGTTGACCACCTGGGCCTGGATGGAGACGTCCAGCGCGGACACCGGCTCGTCCGCCACGACGATCTTCGGGTCCAGGGCGAGCGCGCGGGCCACCCCGACCCGCTGCCGCTGGCCGCCGGAGAACTCGTGCGGGAAGCGGTTGTAGTGCTCGGGGTTGAGGCCCACGATGTCCAGGAGCTCCCGGACGCGGGCCTCCCGGCCGCCCGCGGGCTCGACGCCGTGGATCTCCATCGGCCCGGAGACGATCTTCCCCACGGTCTGCCGGGGGTTGAGCGAGGAGTACGGGTCCTGGAAGATCATCTGGATCTCGCGGCGGACCGGGGCGAGCTCCCGGCGCCGGGCGTGGGTGATGTCCACCCCCTGATAGGTGATCCGGCCGGCGGTCGGCTCCAGGAGCCGGGTCAGCAGCCGCCCGGTCGTGGACTTGCCGCAGCCGGACTCGCCGACCAGCCCGAAGCTCTCGCCCGCGCGTACGGTCAGGTCGATGCCGTCCACCGCCTGGACCGCCCCGACCTTCCGCTTGACGGGGAAGCCGCCCATGATCGGGAAGTGCTTGGTCAGGCCCTCCGCGACGAGGAGTTCGGTCATCGGGTGCCTCCTCGGCCCGGTCGGGGCGCGAGCCGCGCGGCGAGGGCCGTGCGCCGCTGCCCGGGGGTGAGGTGGCAGGCGGCGCCGTGGCCCGCCGGCAGCTCCGGGCGCTCCGTCCGGCACCGGTCGCCGGCCACCTGGGCGGCGTAGGCGCAGCGCGGGTGGAACGGGCAGCCGGGCGGGGGCGCCAGCAGGCTGGGCGGGGTGCCGGGGATGGGTACGAGCGGCTCGTCGACGTCCGAGGTCAGCCGGGGCATGGAGCCCAGCAGCCCCCAGGTGTACGGGTGGCCCGGCGCGCTCAGCACCTCGCGGACCGGGCCGCGCTCGACGGCCCGGCCCGCGTACATCACCAGCAGGTCGTCCACCGTGTGGGCGACGACGCCGAGGTCGTGGGTGACGAGCACGATCGCCGAACCGGTCTGCCGCTGGAGGTCCTTGAGCAGGTCGAGGATCTGGGCCTGGACGGTGACGTCCAGCGCGGTCGTCGGCTCGTCGGCGATCAGCAGCTCGGGGTCGCAGACCAGCGCCATGGCGATCATGGCGCGCTGGCGCATGCCGCCGGAGAACTGGTGCGGGTAGTCGTCGACGCGCCGCGCGGCGTTGGGGATGCCGACCTTGTCCAGCATCTCGACCGCGCGCCGGCGGGCGTCGCGCCGGGAGGCGCCGGTGTGCTTGCGGTAGGGCTCGGCGATCTGCCGGCCCACCGTGTAGTAGGGGGAGAGCGCGGTGAGCGAGTCCTGGAAGATCATGGCCATCTTGTCGCCGCGCAGCTTCTCCAGCGCGGACTCGGGGGCACCGGTCAGCTCCCGCCCGTCCAGCGTGATCCGGCCGCTGATCTTGGTGCCGCGCCGCTCGTGCAGGCCGAGGACGGCGAGGTTGGTGACGGACTTGCCCGAGCCCGACTCGCCCACGATGCCGAGGGTCTGCCCGCGCGCCAGGTCGAAGGAGAGCCCGTCGACGGCCTTCACGACGCCGTCCTCGGTGGTGAAACGCACGTAGAGGTCCCGTACGGAGAGAAAGGGTGTGGCTGACGGTGCGGGTGGGGGAGTCGTGTCGGGTGAGGTCGCGGTCACGGCAGTCGTTCTCCTGGCGGTCAGGCGAGGCGCACGCGCGGGTCGATGAGGGCGTAGGCGGCGTCCACGACGATGTTGGCGATGACGATCGCCGTGCAGCCGACGAGCATCACGGCCATCAGGGTGGGCAGGTCGGTCTCGCCGACCGAGGAGACGGCCAGCCGGCCGAGCCCGTGCAGGCTGAAGGTGAACTCGGTGATGATCGCGCCGCCGAAGAGCGAGCCGAGGTCGATGCCGAAGATGGTGACGACGGGTGCGAGCGCTCCCCTCCAGGCGTAGCGGAAGAAGACCGTCCGGCGGCTGAGGCCCTTGGCGCGCGCCGTGCGCACATGGTCCTCGCCCAGCTGCTCGATCATCTGGGAGCGCGTCATCCGGCTGTAGTTGGCGATGAAGATGATGGACAGCACCAGCCAGGGGATGAGCATCCCCATGAACCACTTCCCGGGGTTCTCGGTGATCGGGTGGTAGGCGGGGTTGTCCATCCAGTGCAGCCCGCTGACGAGGACGGCGAGCGCGATGACGCCCACGAAGTAGATCTGGAGGGAGTTGCCGATCAGCGACAGGGAGCTGAAGAACTTGTCGACCCAGGTGCCCCGGAAGGCGGCGGCGAGCATGCCGATGCCGACGCCGACGACGAGGAAGACCACGGCGCCGCCGACCGTGATGGACAGGGTGGTCGGGAAGCGGTCCACGATGGTGCCCCAGACCGGCTGCTGGTTGGAGAAGGAGTAGCCGAAGCAGGGGGCCGGGCAGTGGCCGACGCTGAAGTCGCGGCCGGTGAAGATGCCCGCCATGTAGTGCCAGTACTGGACGGGCACCGGCTCGTCCAGGCCCAGGTTCTTGTTGATGAGCGCGAGGGCGTCCGGTGTGCAGTTCTTGCCGCAGGACATCAGGGCGGGCTCGGAGGGCAGCGCGAAGAACAGGAAGAAGGTGATCGCGCTGATCAGCACGATGATGACGAGTGCGCCGAGGACGCGGCGGGCGAGGAATCTCAGCATGGCTCCGCGGACTTCCGTCAGGGCGGGGCGCCGGCCGGGCGGGGGACGGGCCCGGCCGGCGCCGGGGGCTACTTCACGTACACGCCGGTCGGGTCGACGGTGCCGTAGACGGGCTGGTACCGCACGCCGCCGAGGTTCGAACCCCACAGGGAGAACTGCCGGTTGTAGAAGGCCGGCACCGCGGGCACGTCCTCGGTGAGGATCTTGTCGGCGAGCTTCTGCCACTCGGGCCCGGCCTGCTTCACATCCGGGATCTTGCTGATCCGGTCCACCTCGGCGTCGACCGCGGGGTTGTTCAGATGGCTGTAGTTCTGGCTGCCGTCGGCGATCTGGCGGCTGTCGAACAGCAGCGGGACGACCGTCGAGGAGACGGGCCAGTCCGCTCCCCAGGAGTTGCGGTAGACGTCGAACTTGTTCTTCACCTCGGCGACCGCGGTCCGCCAGATGTTGGCGTCGACCTCCTTCTTCTGCACCTTGAAGCCCGCCCGCTCCAGCGCCTGGGTGACCACGACGGACACCTTCTGCTGGACGTCGGTGTTGGCGTAGGCGTAGACGATCTCCATGCCCTCCTTGCCGGCCTCCTTCAGCAGCGCCCTGGCCTTCTCGGGGTCGCCGGAGGGCTTGGCCTTCTTGCCCAGGGGGTCGGTGGGCCGGTAGCCGTCCATGGCGGGCGAGAGGTAGTTGGTGGCGAGCAGCCCGGCGGTCGCGCCGCCGTTCTGCTGGAGGATCTGCCCGTTCGGCATGGCGTGGGCGATGGCCCTGCGGACCCGGACGTCCTTCACGCGGTCGACGTTGATGCTCATGTAGTCGACGTACGGCTGGACCTCGACGAAGCGGCGGGACTTGGTGTCCGCCTGCTTCAGCACCTTCTCGGTCATCTCCGGCGCGACGGCGTTGGAGAACGACAGGGCGTTCTTGTCGCCGCCCTGGTCGGCGAGGTAGCGGCGGGTGGAGTCCGCGTACTGGTGGCCGAAGCTGATCTCGAACCCGTCGGCGTACTGGTGCCGGATGGGGTCCGTCCTCGGGTCCCAGTGCTCGTTGCGTACCAGCTTCAGCGACTTGCCGACCTTGTACTCGCCGACCCTGTACGGGCCGGAGGCGAAGGGGGCGTTGTCGTACTTCTGCTTGGTGTCCTTCGCCGCCTTGACCGCGCCGACGTTGGGCATGGCGGTGGCGAAGGGCGTGTCGGCGTGCGGCTGAAGGAAGTGGAAGACGATCGTCTTGTCGTCCGGGGTGTCCAGCACGGACGACGGCAGGTGCTTGCCCTCGTACGGGCCGTCCGGCAGCGCCTTGCGGAAGGTGCTGCCCTCGCCCGAGAGCCACTGCGGGATGTAGAGCGGCCCGTCGGTCTCGAAGGGGGCGTAGAGCCGCTCGATGCCCCAGCGGACGTCCTGGGCGGTGATCGGCGAGCCGTCCTCGAACTTCAGCCCGTCCTTGAGGGTGAACTTCCAGGTCCGGCCGCCGTCGGAGGCCGTGCCGGTGTCCGTGGCCAGGTCGCCGACGACCTTCACCCGGCCCTGGTCGTCCACCTTGTAGGAGGTGAGCGAGCGGTTGTAGAGCATCTGCGCGGCGAGCACGTCGGCGAAGTAGATCTGGCCGGGGTCCAGGTGGTTGAAGGCGTCGCGCTGGAGGACGTTGACCGTGCCGCCCTTCTTCGCGCCCCGTACCTCGGGCGCGGGCCCGGTGGAGTCCTCCTTGGTGCCCAGGGAGTAGTTGGACGCCTTCGTCTTGTCCTCGCCGGGCCCCTCGCTCTTCCCGCCCCCGTCGCCGCCTCCGCCCCCGCTGCTGCACGCGGAGAGGACCAGGGCCCCGGCCGCCAGTGCCACGGCCGCGGAGTGCCGGCGTCTGCGCCTCAGTGCCTTCGTCATGGGTCGATGCACCTGCCTGTCCCGTCGGTGTCCAGTTCTGCTCTGCCGGCCGTGCGCCGTGCTCAGCGGGTGGTCCGGGGGTCGAAGGCGTCCCGGACGGAATCCCCGAGCAGGTTGAAGGCGACCACGAAAATGATCATCGCGAGGCCGGGGAAGAAGATGTAGGTGATGTCGCTCTCGTAGTAATGGGCGCCGTTCGCGAACATCCGCCCCCAGTCGGGGGTGGGCTCCAGGATGCCGACGCCGATGAAGGACAGGCCCGCCTCGACGGTCACGATCGACGGCAGCATCAGCGTCGACTGCACCAGGATCGGCGTCCACAGATTGGGCAGCAGCTCCTTGCGGATGATCCGCCAGGGCGACGCCCCGGTGACCTTCGCGGCCTCGACGAACTCCCGCTCCCGCAGGCTCAGCACCTGCCCGCGCAGCAGCCGCGCCATCCCCATCCAGCCCAGCACCCAGAGCACCAGGATCAGGGTGAGTACCCGCAGATAGGTCGGGGTCTCCTTCCCCGGGCTGACGAAGAGGGAATAGACCACCGGCGTGAAGGCGATGAACGACAGCTGGGAGGGGAAGGCCAGCAGGAGGTCGATGAACCTGCCGAGCAGATAATCGGTGCGGCCGCCGATGTATCCGGCCGTCACACCGATCAGGATGCCGGTCACGACGCACAGGACCGTAGCGGCGGTCGCGATGAGCAGGGACGTACGGATTCCGTACACCAGCTGGGTCAGCACGTCCCGGCCCAGGGTGGGCTCGATTCCGAACCAGAAACGCCCGGAAATGCCGCCGTTCGGCGCCACCGGGTAACCGAACTCATTGAGCAGACCCGGCTCGTCCAGCCCGTAGGTCTCCGTCGGATTCTTCCCGTAGACCTTCGAGAGGAGCGGAGCCGTCACGGCGACGAGAAAGAAGAACGCCACGATGTACGCGGAAACTACCCCGGAACGGTCACGCTTGAAGCGGCGCCACATCAGCTGTCCGGGTGAACGGCCCGCCAACTCTGTTTGCGCCACCGGTAACTGGGAAGGACTCGTCATCGCGTAAATCCCCCGCACTGTCGTCTTCGCGGCCTCTCGCGGACGCCGGTCGCGCGATGGGTTGAGCGGACTTTCGCAATGGATTCACGGCCCAGTCAAGAGGGCTGCGCGGAAGAGGCGGCACCGCCCGCCATCTTGAGCGAAGGTTGAGCGGATCGACGACGCGGCGTGCTTGACAGGTCTGCCGGGCACGCCGCGCGCGCGTCACTCCGGGGCGGTCAGGAGATCCCCAGCGACCGCTTGAGGAAATCGACTTGGAGCAGCAGCAGATTCTCCGCGACCTGCTCCTGCGGGGTCATGTGCGTCACCCCCGACAGCGGCAGCACCTCGTGCGGACGGCCCGCCGCGAGCAGCGCCGAGGACAGCCGCAGCGTGTGCGCCGCGACCACGTTGTCGTCCGCGAGCCCGTGGATCACCATCAGCGGCCGGTTCTCCGCCGCGGCCCCCGACAGCCCCTCGTCGGTGACCAGCGAATTGCGCGCGTACACCGCCGGCTGCCGCTCCGGGTCACCCAGATAGCGCTCCGTGTAGTGCGTGTCGTACAGCCGCCAGTCCGTGACCGGCGCGCCCGCGATCCCCGCGTGGAAGACGTCCGGGCGGCGCAGCACCGCCAGCGCCGCGAGGTAGCCGCCGTACGACCAGCCGCGGATCGCCACCCGGCCGAGGTCCAGCGGGAAGCGCCCGGCCAGCGCCTGTACCGCCTCGACCTGGTCGTCCAGGGTGACGCCCGCGAAGTCGTCCCGGACGGCCTTCTCCCAGCCGGGTGAGCGGTGCGGCGTGCCGCGCCCGTCGGCCACGACCACCGCGAAGCCCTGGTCGGCGAACCACTGGGAGGTCAGGTGGGCGTTCTGCGCGGCGACCACCCGCGGCCCGTGCGGCCCGCCGTAGGGGTCCATCAGCACCGGCAGCGGCCCGTCGCCCTCCGCGTAACCCGTCGGCAGCAGCACGGCGCACGGGATACGGCGTGCGCCCGCCTCCGTCAGGCGCGCGCGGGCGGTCAGCACGGGCGTCTGCGCGTACGAGGGAATCGTGGCCGCCCGCACGCCGTCGCGCAGGACCCGAACGAGGGCACCGCTGCGCTCCGGTGACGTGGAGACCAGGACCGTCACCGCCCCGCAGCGCACCGCCGAGTGCCACCCCGGGCCCTCGGAGAGACGCTCCACCCCGCGCTCGCCGACGCGGTAGACGTGGGTCTCGCCGGTCTCCGGATCCGCCGCCTCCGGACCGGCCGACGCCGAGACCAGCACGTCCTCCGCCCCGGCGTCCAGCACGGCCCGCACGTGCAACCGCGGCCCGGTCAGCACCCGGTCGTCCACCGCCAGGACCCGCGCGTCACCCTCGTCGGCGATGCGTACGAGTCGCCCGTCCGGGTTCCACACGGGCACCCCGGGGAAAAGATCCAGCCAGTTTGCGTCCTCCTCCACGCGCAGCACGCGCGTGCCGCCCGTCGCGGTGTCCACGGTGAGGTACACCTGGCTGCGCTGGTCGCGCGCCTGCACCAGCAGCAGCGGGGGACCGGCCGCCGACCAGTGCACACGCGCCAGGTAGGGATAGCGCTCGCGGTCCCACTCGACGTCCTTACGGCTGCCGTCCAGACCCACCAGGGCCAGCGACACCTCCGCGTTGGCGGTGCCGGCCACCGGGTAGCGGATCTGCGCGGGCACCCGGTCCGGATGGGCGGGATCGGCGATCCACCAGCTGCTCACCGGCGCCTCGTCCACCCGTGCCACCAGCAGCGACGTCCCGTCCGGAGCCCACCAGAAGCCCCGCGAGCGGTCCATCTCCTCGGCGGCGGCGAACTCCGCCAGCCCCCAGGTCACGGTCTCCGCCCCGGGCTCGGCCAGGGCGCGGTCGCCGCCGCCGTCCGCCTCGACCACGCGCAGCGCGCCGCGCGTCACATAGGCCACCCGGCGGCCGTCGGGCGAGGGCCGCGGGTCGACCACCGGGCCGGGGACGACCAGTTCACGGGCGGTGCCGCCGCGCAGTTCGGCCACGAACAGGCGCCCCGACAGGGCGAACGCCGCCCACTCCACGGCGCTGTCCACCGCGTACCCGACGACGCCGGCCGAGCCTTCGCGGCTGCGCTCGCGGCGCGCCCGCTCCTCCGCGGAGAGCTCCTCGTCGGCGCCGCCCAGCAGCAGGGCGGGATCGGCCGCCACACGCTCCCGTCCGTCGTCGAGGTCGAGCACCCACAGCACCCCCGCCCGGTCGGTGCCGGAGCGGGAGCGCAGGAACGCGACACGCGCGCCGTCCGGCGACACCGTGAACGCGCGCGGCGCGCCGAGGGAAAAACGTTGTGTACGGGCTTGCTGCCGAGGAAACGAGAGCTGTCCGGTCATGCGTGGAGCCTATTGCGGGGCGGCGAGAAGTCGCCGTGCGCCCCGGATTTGCTCCTGTGCACCGAGTGATGTCCGGGCACCGGAAAGTTATGATCACTGACGCATAGGTGATAAGCCCCGAGCGGCATCCGTGTGCCGCTCGTTCGTCGTCCGTCCGACCGCGCGTTCCTGGAGGTGAACCGCTGTGGCACTCTCGATTTCGGCGGTGGTGCTGCTGGCGATCATCGTCTTCCTGCTGGTCCGGAAGTCCGGACTGAAGGCGGGCCACGCCGCGGTCTGTGTGCTGCTGGGGTTCTATCTGGCGAGTTCGTCGATCGCCCCGACGCTGCACAGTCTCACGTCGAGCGTGACCGGGATGATCAGCAACATCAAGTTCTGACGGTCCGGCGGAGGGCCCCGGCGGGGTCCTCCGGCCGGTCCGTGCGGGGCGGCGCCCGGTGGCTCCCCGCACCGCCCGGTGTGCTCGTAGGCTGTCCCCATGACCGACCGCTCCGCCCTGCCAGGCCGCCGGCTGCTCCTGGTGCACGCGCACCCGGACGACGAATCGATCAACAACGGCGCGACCATGGCCAAGTACGCCGCCGAAGGGGCCCACGTCACCCTCGTGACCTGCACCCTCGGTGAAGAGGGCGAGGTGATCCCGGCCGGCCTCGCGCACCTCACCGCCGACCGGGACGACACCCTCGGCCCCTACCGCGTCGGTGAACTGGCCGCCGCGATGAGGGAGCTGGGCGTCACCGACCACCGCTTCCTCGGCGGTGCCGGGCGCTACCGCGACTCCGGCATGACGGGCGCCCCGCAGAACGACCGCCCCGGGTCCTTCTGGCGGGCGGACGTGGACGAGGCCGCCGCATCCCTCGTAGAGGTGATTCGCGAGGTCCGGCCGCAGGTCCTGGTCACCTACGACCCCGAGGGCGGCTACGGCCACCCCGACCACATCCAGGCGCATCGCGTCGCGATGCGCGCGGCCGACCTGGCGGGCGAGTCCGCCTTCCGGCGCGACCTGGGCGAACCGCACGAGATCGCCAAGGTCTACTGGAACTGCGTGCCGCTCTCCGTCGTGGAGGCGGGCTTCGCACAGCTGCGCGAGCGCGGCGAGGGTGACCCCTTCCCCGGCATCGCGTCCGCCTCCGACGTCCCCGGGGTCGTCCCCGACGAGGAGGTGACGGCGGTCGTCGCCGGCGCCGCGTACGTCGGCGCGAAGGCCGCCGCGATGCGCGCCCACGCCACCCAGGTCGCCGTCGACGGGCCGTTCTTCGCGCTCTCCAACGACCTGGGCCAGCCCCTCTTCCCGGACGAGTACTACAAGCTCGTCCGCGGCCGCGCCGCCGCGCCCCGCGAGGACGACCTGTTCGCCGGGGTGGGCGTGTGACCGGCATGGCGGCACCCCTGAGTGCCGGGCGCATCGCCCTCTACGCCGTCCTCGCCGTCCTCGGCGCGCTGGTGGGGGTCGCGGGCGGCCTGGTGCAAGCGGGCTGGTTCCCCGGCGGGTTGACGCTCGCCCTGCTCGCCCTCGCGGGCCTCTGCTACGGCGGGCTCGTCGCGTCCGGCACCCGGCTCGGCGGGGCGGCGCCCGGCGCCGGCTGGCTCGTCGCGGTGCTGCTGCTGACCGACAGCCGGCCGGAGGGCGACTTCCTCTTCGGCGCCGGACTGGGCTCGTACGCCTTCCTGCTGGGCGGGATGGCCGTGGCTGTGATGTGCGCCACGCTCCCGAAACTGCCGCAACCGGACGGCTCCGCAGTCCGACTTGGCAAGTGACGTGACGATTTCCGCCTGACCGGTCAAAGGCGCGCGCACCCGCCTCGTGCGCCTCGCCGCCGGGTCGATCCGGCAGCCGTCAAGTACGCGTCCGTGGTGCCCAGTATGGTGGTGCGCGCCGCCGAGCCGCCCGAACGAGGTCATGACGGGCGGCGGAGCTAACCGGGAGAACCTGCTTTGAGCCGTGAATCTGACAGTTCGTCCTCCGGGCCCCAGGGCCGCGGTGGCGCCGCGTACCCCTCGGGGACCCCGCCGTACGGAAGCCGCCAGCCGTCCGCCGACGGTGGCGTCAGCGAGGAGCAGGCCATGGCGCCGAAGCCGGAAGAGCAGAAGACCGAGACCACGCTGACGACGCGGATCCGCATCAACATCCCGGGTTCGCGGCCCATCCCGCCGGTCATCATGCGCACGCCCGTCGGCGACGAGGCGGGCGCCGCCTCGGGCCCCGCCGCCGTCCCGGCACCGCCCGCGGCCGCCAAGAACACCCCGGCGCCCGGCTCCGGCGCGCCCGCCGCCCGCCAGAGTGCCGACGGCAAGCCCGCCCTGCCCCGCCGCCCGGAGCCGTCCGCGGCCCCGGCGCGCCAGGAGGCGGAGCGGCCGGCGTCGAAGGACAAGACGAGCGACTGGTTCGCCCCGCGCAAGTCCTCCCCGGGTACGCCGCCGGCCGGTGCCGGCCGCCGCCCGCAGGCGTCCGGCGGTGGCTCGGTGCCGCCGCTCCCGCAGCGTCAGAAGCAGGGCCCGCCGCCCGCGGCCCCGGCCGCCCCGGTGGACGACTGGCCGGTCGGCCCGACGGCTTCCCAGGCCACTCCGGCCCCTCCCGCCCCTCCTGTCACGGGGACGCCGTCGTGGCAGGGCGCCTCCTCCGGCATGCCCTCGGACGCCCAGGGTGCCCCGAAGCCGGTCGACGACTGGCCCGGTGGCTCCGCCTCGGGCACCACCGGCACCACCCCCTGGCAGCCGGACACCTCCGCCGCGCAGGCCGACGACTGGCCGGGCGGCTCCTCGACGACGAGCGCGACGCCGTGGCCCGCCGAGGGCGTGGCCGGCACGGGCGAACAGCGGCCCACCGGCCCGGTCGACGACTGGCCCGGCGCCTCCGCCTCAGGGACCACCGGCGCCACTCCCTGGCAGGCGGAGACCCCCGCCGGTCACGTGGACGACTGGCCGGGCGGTTCCTCGACGACGGCCGCGACGCCGTGGCCCGCCGACGGCGCCGCCGCGGCCCCGGCCGCCCCGGTGGACGACTGGCCGGTCGGCCCCTCCGGTTCCCCGGCCGCTTCGGGCCCCTCGGGCTCGACGACGGGGGCGACGCCGTGGCAGGGCGCGCCCTCCGGCATGCCCTCGGACGCCCAGGGTGCCCCGAAGCCGGTCGACGACTGGCCCGGTGGCTCCGCCTCGGGCACCACCGGCACCACCCCCTGGCAGGCCGACACCTCCACGGCGCGCGGCGCCCGGGGTGCGCAGACCGACGACTGGCCGGGCGGTGCCTCCGTTTCCGGGACCACCGGCACGACGCCGTGGCCGGGCGGCCCCGCCGACGCGTCCACGACGGGCACCACGCCCGCCCCGTGGGCCGGCGACCCCATGGCCACGGGCACCAATCCCGTCGTCGCGGGCACCCCGCAGGCCACGCCCGCCGTGCCGCCGCCGGGCCCCGGCGCCTCGGCCGGCGCCGCGCCGTGGACCGGCGCCCCGGACAGCACGCAGCAGTTCCCCGCGCCCACCGCGGGCCAGGGGAACGCGTTCCCCGGCGGCGCCGCCTTCGCCCCCGGGCGTACGGACACTCCGCGCGAGGGCGTCCCGCGCGTCCCCGCGCCGTCCACCGGTGCCCAGTCCGCCCCGCGCGGCCCCAAGGGCCCGCAGGGCACCCAGGCGCCCGGGAACGGCCAGCAGCAGACGAAGGCACCCAAGGCGCCCAAGAACGGCGGCAAGGGTGGCAAGAAGGGCGGCCAGAAGGCGCCCGCCGCGCCCGGCGGGACGTCCGAGACGCTCGTCAGTGGTGTGCCCGTCGTCCCGCCGCCGGGCCCTGGCAAGAAGGCCGGCCCGGTCGACAGCGGCGCGCCCCGCGTGGCCGTGCCCAAGCCCAAGGTGCCCGCCCCCGGTGGCGCCCCGGCCCCGGCCGCGAGCGCGCCCAAGAGCGCGCCCAAGAAGGCCGCGAAGAAGAAGGGCCGCTCCAAGGTCGTCCTGCTGGGCGGCGCCGTCGTGGCGCTGGCCGGCGTGGCCTACGGCGCGGGTCTGCTCCTCGACCACGCGGACGTGCCCAACGGCACCACCGTGCTCGGCGTCGGCATCGGCGGCAGCTCCAAGGAGCAGGCCGTGCAGAAGCTCGACTCCGCGCTCGGCGGCCGCGCCACGGACCCGCTGAAGGTCTCCATCGGGGGCAAGGAGGCGGAGCTCAAGCCGTCGGTGGCCGGTCTGTCGATCGACACCCAGGCCACCGTCCGCGCGGCGGCCGGCCGGGACTACAACCCGCTGACGGTCATCCCCTCGCTCATCGGCGGCACCCGCAAGGCCGAGGCGACCATCGGCGCCGACGAGGAGAAGATCGCGGCGGCGCTGAAGACCCTGGCCGGCGAGTCCGGTGGCGCCAAGGACGGCACGATCGTCTTCGAGCCCGGCAAGGCCGTGCCCGTCTACGGCAAGCCGTACGTCGGCCTGGACACCGACAAGGCCGTGGCCGCCGTCGCCCAGGCGTACCGCGACCGCGCCGCCACGGGTGAGAACAAGACCGTCGAGCTGCCCAGCGCCCAGCAGCAGCCGAAGGTCGACAAGGCCGAGGTCGACCGGGTGATGAACGCCTTCGCGAAGCCCGCGATGTCGGGCCTCGTCACCATCCAGACCGACCCGGCCCACAGCATCCAGTTCGGTCCGGACCGCTCGCTGCCGAAGATCCTGGCGGTCAAGGAAGTCAACGGAAAGCTCGAAGAGCACTACAACCTCGAAGCGCTCAAGGAGCTCTACGGCACCAAGTTCAACGGCGTCACCATCCAGCGCGGTAACGGCAGCAAGACGTCCGTCCAGCCGCAGGACGTCGTCGTCGCCCTCCGCAAGGCGCTGCTCGGCAAGACGCCCGCCGAGCGCGTCGGGGTGATCCCGGTCAACGGCAGCTGACCGGCCCCGCCCGGCCCGCGACGAGCCCCCGTGCCTCACCCGGCACGGGGGTTTTCGCATGTCACAGGGGTCAAGGGAGTCATGACATCTGTCATCGTCAGCACACGACGCCCGACACTGCCCCCGCGCGCCCAGGGCCCGGATCATGGAGTACATGACCACCACAGCACGTACGCTCACGGGGGACCGGCACCGCACCGCACCACCCGTGGTCAGCTTCTCGAACGTCAGCAAGAGCTTCGGCCAGGTGCGGGCCGTCTCGGAGCTGGACCTCCGGCTCCACCCCGGCGAGACCGTCGCCCTCCTCGGTCCGAACGGCGCGGGCAAGTCCTCCACGCTCGACCTCCTGCTGGGCCTGCGTGACCCCGACGCGGGGCGCGTCGAGGTCTTCGGCACCACCCCGCGGCAGGCCATCGCGCGGGGCAAGGTCGGCGCGATGCTCCAGAGCGGCGGCCTGATGGAGGACGTGAAGGTCCGTGAGCTCGTGCGGCTCGCGTGCGACCTGCACCCCCGGGCCTATCCGGTGGAGCAGGTGCTGGAGCACGCGGATCTGCGCGACATCGCGGACCGCATGGTCAACAAGCTCTCCGGCGGCCAGGAGCAGCGGGTGCGGTTCGCGCTCGCCACCGCCGGTGCCAACGAGCTCGTCGTGCTGGACGAACCGACCACCGGCATGGACGTCTCGGCCCGGCAGGCGTTCTGGGGCGTGATGCGCGCCCAGGCCCGCGCCGGCCGGACGATCCTCTTCGCCACGCACTATCTGGAGGAGGCCGACGCGATCGCCGACCGGGTGATCGTGCTGCACCGCGGCAGGGTGATCGCGGACGGCTCGGCCGCCGAGATCAAGGCGAAGGCCGGCGCCCGCCGGATCGTGTTCGACCTGGACGGGCACATCGGCGAGGGCGCGCTGCGCGAACTGCCGTTCCTGTCCTCCCTGGAGATATCGGGCCGCACGGTGCGCATCCAGTCGCACGACGCCGACGCCACCGTCCACGCGCTCTACGGCCTGGGGCTCTACCCCCGCAATCTGGAGGTCGCGGGCCTCGGCCTGGAGCAGGCCTTCATCGCCCTCACCGACGCGGCGACCGCTGAGGAGGCGGCCCAGTGAACACCCTGATCAAGCTTGAAATTCAGCGCACCCTGCGCAACAAGAAGTTCATGTTCTTCTCCGTGCTCTACCCGGCGGGCCTGTATCTGCTGATCGCCGGCGGCGCGAGCAGCACGGAGGTCGTCGAGGGCACCGGGCTGACCGTGCCGCTGCTGATGATGGTCTCCATGGCCTCCTTCGGCGCCCTCACCGCCGTCCTCGTCGGCAACAGCGAGCGCATCGCCAAGGAGCGCGAGAAGGGCTGGGTGCGCCAGCTTCGGCTCACGGCCCTGCCCGGCCGCGGCTATGTGACGGCGAAGGTCGCCTCGGCCGCCGTGGTGTCACTGCCGTCGATCCTGGTGGTGTTCGGGGTCGCCGCCCTCGTGAAGGACGTCCGGTTCGACGCGGCGTGGCAGTGGTTCGCGCTGACGGGCGCGATATGGGCGGGCAGCATCGTCTTCGCCGCGCTGGGCGTGGCGGTCGGCTATCTCGCCACCGGTGACGCCGTGCGTCCGATCACCTTCATCATCTACTTCGGCCTGTCGATCCTGGGCGGCCTCTGGATGCCGGTCAACACCTTCCCGGCGTGGCTCCAGGACATCGCGGAGTGGGTGCCCACCCACGCCTACGCCGCGCTCGGCCGGTCCATCGAGCTGGGCGACGCCCCGGACGTGAAGGACGTGGCCGTCCTGGTCGCCTATCTTGTGATCTTCGGGGGCGCGGCCGCCTGGCTGTACCGCAAGGACACGCGCAAGGCGTGAGCCGGGGGCGGCGGGACCGCGCCCGCGCGAGGCCCGAGACCCGAGGCCCGAGGGGCGAAGGGGGATTCCGGAGGAGAGAGAGCACGATGTCCGTAGGTGACCGCATCCGCGGGGTGTGGCACGCCGCCCTCGTGGCCGACGACGACCTGGACACGGACAGCGTCCGTATCGGGGAGCCGCCCGAGACCCGCCGGCACAAGCTGATCAAGCTGATGTGGATCGGGATCTGGTTCGCCTACCTGGCCGCGCCGGTCGAGGACGTCCTCGGTGACCACCACACGGCCGGCGTCGACGTCTTCGGCGGATTCGGTCTGGTGGCCTTCGTGGGCGTCTACCTCGCCCTCGTCTTCCGGCACACCTCGCGGCCGCTGGAGCGGCGGCGGGTGTTCGCCGTCCTGGGCACGCTGCTGACGACGGCGACGGTGCTCTCGCTGGCGCTGGGCTCCGCCTGGCTCGTGCTGCTCGTCTATGTGTGCGTCGCGATCGGCGCGGTCCTGCCGATGCGGCTGGCCCGGATCCTGATCCTGGTGGTCACCGGGATCCTGGTGCTCATCGGGGTGAACGTGGGCGCGGGGAGCTTCCTGTGGGCCCTGATGCTCCCGTCGCTGCTGGGCGGTTTCGCGATGGTCGGGGTGCGTCAGATGGCGCGGACGACCCGCGCGCTGCGCGAGGCCCGGGCCACGGTCGCCCACCTCGCCGCCAACGAGGAACGGCTGCGGCTCGCCCGCGATCTGCACGACCTCCTCGGCCACTCGCTGTCCCTGATCACTCTCAAGAGCGAGCTGGCGGGGCGGATGCTGCCGGGCAGCCCCGAGGCGGCCGCCCGGCAGATCGCGGACATCGAGCAGGTCAGCCGGCAGGCCCTGGTCGATGTGCGGGAGGCGGTGAGCGGCTTCCGCCGTCCCACCCTGGACGCCGAGATCGCCGGGGCCCGTACGGCCCTGGCCGCCGCCGGTGTCACCGCGGACCTCGACCGGGTCGCCGTCGGCGCCCCCGGCGAGGACGACGGGGGCGACTCCCCGCTCGCCGGCCTGACGCCCGACGCGGAGGGCGCGTTGGCGTGGGCGCTGCGGGAGGCGGTGACGAACGTCGTCCGGCACAGCGGGGCGCGCCGCTGCGAGGTGTCGCTCTCCGAGGCGGGGGACGAGCTCTGCCTGACCGTCACCGACGACGGCCACGGCCCCGCCCGCCCGCACGGCAACGGCCTGACGGGCCTGGCCGAGCGGCTGGCCCTGGCCGACGGCCGGCTGGAGACGGGCCCGGGCCCGCGGGGCGGCTTCCGGCTGCGGGCGTACGTACCGCTGGTGCGGCGGCGGGTGCCCGAGGACGGACCGGCGGCGCCGCTCGGCGCCCCATGAGCTCCGGCCGCCGGGGGACGGGGGTCCCCGGCGGCCGGAACCGGCCTGGCACCACCGGCCCGGCACCACCGGCCCGGCACCACCGGCCCGCACTTCCGGCGCGCCCCGCCGGCTCCGTGCTGCCGGCGCGCCCCGCCGGCTCCGTGCTGCCGGTCCGGCGCCTCCTGGCCCGGTGCCACCGGCCCGCGCCTCCGGCCCGTCCCGCCGCCTACGCTGTCGCTGTGACCGATCAGCCCAGCTCCGCGCCCACCGCCGGCCGACGTGCCATCAACGTCCTGCTCGCCGAGGACCAGTCCATGGTCCGGGAGGCGCTGGCGGCCCTGCTCGGGCTGGAGCCCGACATCGAGGTCGTCGCCCAGGTCGCCCGGGGCGACGAGGTGCTGGCCGCGGCCCGCGCGCACGACGTCGACGTCGTGCTGCTCGACATCGAGATGCCGGGCATGACCGGGCTCGACGCGGCCGCCCTGGTCCGCCGGGAGCTGCCGGAGCTCAAGCTGGTGATCCTGACGACCTTCGGGCGGCCGGGCTACATGCGCCGGGCGATGGAGTCGGGCGCGGAGGCCTTCCTGGTCAAGGACGCCCCCGCCGCCCAGCTCGCCGACGCGCTGCGGCGGGTGCTGCGCGGCGAGCGGGTCATCGACCCCACGCTCGCCGCGGCCGCGCTCGCGGAAGGCGCCAACCCGCTGACGGACCGGGAGCGGGCCGTGCTCACCGCCTCGGCCGACGGGTCGACGAACGCGGAGCTGGCGGCGGCCCTGCACCTGTCGCACGGGACCGTGCGGAACTACCTCTCGACGGCCATCCAGAAGACGGGCGCGCGGAACCGCGCGGAAGCGGTGCGGATCGCCCGCGACAAGGGCTGGCTCTGACCGCACGTCCGCCGGGGACACCGCGCGGGGGCCGGAAGGGAGCCGGGGTGCCGGGAGGGGCGAGGCCCGCCGGCCGGCGGTAATCGCGATCATGGAATCCGGTGGGTTGTCGCACAGCCGTCATACGGCCGTCGTATGGTCCCTACGTCCCACCCGTGCACCCCCGGAGGCAGGAAGGAGCCCCGCCATGAAAGTCGGACGTGTGCCCGACGGCGGCCGTCTCCTCACCGTCCTCCTCCTCGTCGCGCTCGCCGCGCTGGCCGCCCTCGACTGCCTGACGGGCGTCCGGCTGCGCCTCGCCCTCGTCGCGAGCGTGATGCCGCTGATCGCCGCCCGGCTCTGCTCCTTCCGCCGGACCGTCGTCGTCGCGGCGGCCTTCGCCGTCGCCCAGGTGACGGTCCACTGCACGGTCGTCCCGGGCTGGGACACGGCCGGCGCCCTCGTCGCCGTCCTCGGCGCGCTGCTCGTCGGCGGCTTCTCCGTCGCCCTGTGCGCGGCCCTGCTGGAGCGCGAGGCGGCGTACGACCGCACCCGGATGGTCGCCGACGCCGTGCAGCGGACCATGCTGCGCGAGCTGCCCATCACCGCCGGGCCGCTGCGGGTCGCCGGGTTCTACATCTCCGCCCAGGAGGGCGCCCGGGTCGGCGGTGACATCTACGAGGTCGTGGAGAGCCCCTACGGCCAGCGCGTCCTCATCGGCGACGTCCAGGGCAAGGGCATGCCCGCCATCGGCGCCGGGCACGCCGTGCTCACCTCCTTCCGGGAGGCGGCCTACCACGAGGCCCGCCTGGAGGCCGTCGCCGAGCACATGGAGGGCGCGCTGCTCCGGCACAACCGCGCCCTGTCCCTCACCGGCACCGACGAGCGCTTCGTCACCGCGCTGCTGCTGGAGGTCGGCGGACCGTCCGCCGGCACCCGGGTGCTCTCCTGCGGCCACATCCCGTACTACGTGGTGCGCGGCGGCGCCGTCGAGGAGCGGCTCCCCGGCAGCTCCGGGCTGCCGCTGGGCCTCGGCGGGCTGACCGGCGAGCCCCGCCGGGGCGTCGACCTGCCGCCCGACCCGCACGAGTGGGTCGTGCTGTGCACGGACGGCGTCACGGAGGCCCGCGACGCCGAGGGCCGCTTCTACCCCCTGCGCGAGCGCCTCGCCCGGCGGACCCATCTGCGGCCCGGCGCGCTCGCCCAGGCGCTCCGCGCGGACCTGGAGCGCTACACGGACGGCGAGCTGAAGGACGACGCCGCCGTCCTGATCGTCCGGAACGTCGCCTCCTGCGGCGGCCGCCCCGGGACCCTGCCCGCCCAGCCGGCCGCCGTGGCGGGCGACTGAGCCCCGGCCGACGGCCGGACCGCTCAGTTCAGCATCGCCCGGGCCGCCCGCGCCTGCCGCCGTACGGACTCGGCGGCGGCCGGCTCCACAGTGTCGATGACCTCCGCGTACGCCTCCAGCTCGTGGGCGCCGCCCGCGAAGTCACCGCGCTCCACGAGCAGCTCGGCGCGCTCGTAGCGCAGCCGCGCCGGGTGGCTGGGCAGCAGCAGCGAGAGCTCGACGGCCCACAGCTGGACGTCGCTGCGCTCGGGCCGGGCCGCCGCCCAGGCGCGGATGTTGTTCAGCAGCCGCAGCACGATCTCCAGCGGCTCGGCGGGCGAGAACATCGACGGTGACAGGGGCGCCCCGGTGGCCCCCGCGACCAGCAGCCCGGCGTCCTCGTAGGACAGCGTCCGGCCGCCGTCGAAGGGGTCGGCGAGGACGTGCTCGCCACGGGGGTCGCCGAAGCCGACGACGAAGTGGCCGGGCAGCGCCACCCCGTACACCGGCGCGCCGGCCCGCCGGGCGACCTCCATCCACACCACGGACAGCAGGATCGGCAGCCCGCGCCGGTGCCGCAGCACCTCGCCCAGGAGCGAGGACTCCAGCCGCCGGTAGTCGGCCGGGGAGCCGTGGAAGCCGCACCGCTCGCCGAGCAGTTCGGCGAGCGCCTCCGCCCACCGCCCCGGCCCGGCGTGCCGGCCGAGCGCGGGCAGCAGCCCCGCGAGCCGGTCCAGCTCGATCTGGGCGGTGTCGACCGCCTCCTCGCCGGACTCCGGCTCCGCCTCGGCCGCGATCAGCAGACAGAGCAGCGCGAGGTCGGGCCGTTCCTCCCGGGCCGCCTCGGCGAACCGCCGACGCCGGCCAGTGGTGTCGTACATAGGTGCCTCGTACCCGCTCGGGGCGCTGGGGGAAGCCCACCGCCGGTTTCCATCATGCGGCCGCCACCGTGGCCGCGGACCGTACGGCCGCGGCTACGGCTGGGGCTCGCGACGGTAGTGGTACGCGTGGTGAGTGGTGAAGCCCAGGCCGTCGTAGAGCGACGCGGCACCGCCGTTGTCCGTCTCCACCTGGAGGTACGCCGCCGAGGCCCCCTCGTCGAGCGCCCGCTCCGCCAGCCGGGCCATGACCTTGGTGGCCAGCCCCCGCCTGCGCGCGCCGGGGTCGACGGCCAGGGCCGCGAAACCCGCCCACCGGCCGTCGACCACGCACCGGCCCACGGCCGCCGGCTCCGCCCCGTCCGCGTCGCCCGGCACGGTCGCGAACCACACCGACGGCCCGCCCGTCAGCACGCCCACGGCGTCGGCGACGGAGGCGGACGTCCGCCCGTACGCGCGCAGCCACGCCTCGTCCGGCTCCCGCGAGAGCAGCACCCCGGCGGTGTCGGCGCCGGTGTCGGCGAGCGGGGCCAGGGCGGCGGTCCGTATCAGGGCGTGGCGCTCGTCGGTCCAGCCGCGCTCCGCCAGCGCCGCGTCCAGCCGCGCGTCCTGGTCCGGGTCACCGGTGGCGACCTGGACCAGGGCGGGCAGGCCGCGCGCGCCGTACCACTCGCGGACCCGGTCGAGGGCCGCCGAGAGCGGCATCCCGGTGGCGCCGAGGGGCAGCACGGAATTGGCGCGGGCGGTGAAGCCGCCCGACGCGCGCAGCGTCCAGTCGCCCAGCCGCCCGGTCTCCCGGGCGGGCCAGCCGCGCGCCGCGACCTCCTGGAGCTCGCGCGCGCTCGTCGCGGGCCCCCGGCGCCGGGCGGGGGCGGCCGGGACCACCTTGCCGGCGACCAGCGTCGCCTCGTCGATCCTGATGGTTTCCCCAGTACGGCGTGTGATCCGGAGCACACCGTCCTCCCAGGAGTCGAGCAGTCCGACGGTGTCCGTGAAGCGCTCGGAGGCCGTCCCGGGAGCGGTCAAGCGCCGTACGGATACCCTTTTTCCCACATCAGCGGTACTGATCCGGATTTCAAGCTGTCCGCCCGTGGTGAATTCCACAGCTCTCCTCGCTCCTCTTGTTCGTCAAGTGCCCAGGAACGGAGATACTAGGTGTGGGCATCGACGACGCCGCGCTCCCGCGCGAGATGAGCCCTACCGAGGAGGAACGACAGCGTGACCTACGTCATCGCGCAGCCTTGTGTCGACGTGAAGGACAAGGCGTGCATCGAGGAGTGCCCCGTCGACTGCATCTACGAGGGCTCCCGGTCCTTGTACATCCACCCGGACGAATGCGTCGACTGTGGTGCCTGTGAGCCGGTCTGCCCGGTCGAGGCCATCTTCTACGAGGACGACACCCCCGAGGAGTGGAAGGACTACTACAAGGCGAACGTCGAGTTCTTCGACGAGCTCGGTTCGCCCGGTGGTGCCTCCAAGCTCGGCCTGATCGAGCGCGATCACCCCTTCATCGCAGCGCTGCCGCCGCAGGCCGAGGGCGAGCACTGACCTCCGGCGCAGCTTCGCCGCGGCCCCGTACGGCGTCCCAGCCGTCCGGGGCCGCGGCCGTTTCCCCGCCCGGCGGCTCGTCACCGCCGAACCGCCGGGCACCCACCGCGTACCTACCGACCGAGTAAGAGAGAGCACCGTGGGCGCAGTCTCCTCCCGTCTCCCCGCCTTCCCCTGGGACCGACTCGACCCGTACAAGGCGACGGCCGCGGCCCACCCCGACGGCATCGTGGACCTTTCGGTCGGCACCCCCGTCGACCCGGTGCCCGCGCTGATCCAGCGGGCGCTCACCGACGCCGCCGACACCCCCGGCTACCCCACGGTGTGGGGCACGGCCGCGCTGCGCGACGCGCTGACCGGCTGGGCGGAGCGCCGGCTGGGCGCCCGGGACCTGGCGCACACCAACGTGCTGCCGATCGTCGGCTCCAAGGAGCTGGTGGCCTGGCTGCCGACCCAGCTCGGCCTGGGTGCCGGCGACAAGGTCGCCTACCCTCGCCTCGCCTACCCGACCTACGAGGTCGGCGCGCGGCTCGCGGGCGCCGAGCCCGTCGTCTACGACGACCCGACCGAGCTCGACCCCACCGGCCTCAAGCTGCTCTGGCTCAACTCCCCGTCCAACCCGACCGGCCGGGTGCTCGGCAAGGACGAGCTGCGGCGCGCGGTCGAGTGGGCCCGCGCCCACGGCGTGCTGGTCTTCAGCGACGAGTGCTACCTGGAGCTGGGCTGGGAGGCCGAGCCCGTCTCCGTCCTGCACCCGGACGTCTGCGGCGGCTCGTACGAGGGCATCGTCGCCGTCCACTCGCTCTCCAAGCGCTCCAACCTGGCCGGCTACCGCGCCGCCTTCCTCGCCGGTGACGCCGCCGTCCTCGGTGAGCTGCTCCAGATCCGCAAGCACGGCGGCATGATGGTCGCCGCGCCCGTGCAGGCCGCCACCGTCGCGGCCCTCGGGGACACCGCGCACGTCGCCGAGCAGCGGGAGCGCTACGCCCGCCGCCGGGCCGCGCTGCGTGCCGCGTTCGAGGGCGCGGGCTTCCGGATCGAGCACAGCGAGGCGTCGCTGTACCTCTGGGCCACGCGCGACGAGCCCTGCTGGGACACCGTCGCCGATCTGTCGAAGCGCGGCATCCTCGTCGCGCCGGGGGACTTCTACGGCGTGGCGGGGGAGCGGTTCGTCCGCATCGCCTTCACCGCGACCGACGAGCGTGTGGAGGCCGCGGTCCGCCGTCTGGCCGAGTAGCCGTACGCCGCCGGCGGGACACGCGAGAGGGCCCGGGAGATGAACTCCCGGGCCCTCTCGCGCTGGGCTGCGTGAGACCGTCGGACGGCCTCGCTCAGCCGCCGATCGGCAGGTTGCCGACCGGCAGGTTCTTGGTGACGCCGCCGCCCTTGGTCGCGGTCTGCGCCGCGGTGCCGACGAGGCCGGCCGTGGAGCCGCCGAGGTCGCCCGCGACCTTCTGGGCGGCCGGGGCGCCGGTCTTGGCGGCCTTGCCCACGGTGTCCGTGGCGGCGGGCACGGTGGTGTCGATGGCGGCGTGGCCGACGTGGGTCGTCACGGTCCCGGCCTGGTGCGAAGCGGCGTCGATGTTCTTGCCCAGGTTCGCTCCGTCGACCGCGGTGATCCCGTTGGCCAGCTCGGGGGCCTTCAGGTCCGCGGCGTTCGCGGCGCCGGCCGCGCCGGCGACGGAGCCCGCACCAGCGGCTACCAGCAGCGCGACGCGGGCGATCCGACGCGAAAGGGGGAGGGACATGATGCTCCTTCAGCGGAGTTGAGGACGTTGGCTGTCCGGCGATCGGACGCAGTGACTACCGCGTGAGCCCCGTGAAGGTTGCGGTGGGCCAAGGTAAAGAGTTGGCAATGCGTCGCATTATCGGTTTCCCGAAAACCTGGGCAAATACGACAACCGCAAGAAGGCTTTGAAAGGCTTACAAGCCTTTATTCGCAAGGGATCCGGGGCTGTGTGCCGACACCGCCCGGACGTGGCGTATTCCCTCTCCGCCGCGGCCCATGCACGCGGTCCGCATACCTCTTTCGGGGGGAACCTCGCACTACTGAACAGTGGTGACGGACACCCGGTCCGCAGTCCCTCCGGGCCCGTCCGGCGCGTCCTCGGACCGCCGCCAGCCGTCCCCGGAGTCCGCCGCGGTCCACACCCGGCCGTCGAAGGAGACGCGCGAGATCCGCAGTTCGGCCGCGTGCGCCACCGCCCAGGACGCCAGCTGCCAGCCCTGCCGCTCCGGGCCGCCGTCCGTCCCCGTCCCCCGCGCCGGCACGGTCACGGTCCGCGCCGCGGCACCGGCCGTCGCGCCCGCGCCCGCGCCGCCCCGGCCGTCGGCCACCGTCGGGGTGACCGTGTCGCCGAACTCGCGCCGCAGCTTCGCCCGGACCGCCGAGGGATCGCCCGGCTTGCCGTCACCCGGGCTCGTCGTGCAGCTGAACGCGGCCGTCGCCCGGCCGGTCAGCCCCGACGCCAGCAGCGACGCGTCCGGCTCGTGCTTCGCGTACGCCTGCGGGAAGCCGCTGCGCTGCACCTTCTGCGCCGCCACCGTCAGCGGCAGCCGCGAATAGCCCGGCACCTCCACCAGGTGGTCGTAGAACTTCCCCGCCGCGTACACCGGATCGGTGATCTGTGCCGCGCTGCCCCAGCCCTGCGTCGGCCGCTGCTGGAACAGGCCGAGCGAATCGCGGTCGCCGTGGTGGATGTTGCGCAGCCCCGACTCCTGCATGGCCGTGGCCAGCGCGATCGTCACCGCCCGCTCGGGCAGCCCGCGCGCCGATCCCACGGCCGAGATCGTGGCGGCGTTCACCGCCTGCTCGGGGGAGAGGGAGTACGACTCACCGTTGGCCCGCACCGTGCAGCGCGGCGCCCCGGGGCCGCCCGTCACCAGCTGGGCCACCCCGTAACCGATCAGCGCCAGCAGCACGGCACAGGCGGCCACGATGCGCAGCAGACGGCCACGGCGAGTGACGGAGATCCCGGACATGGGGCCCACGTTACTGGAGAGACGGGCCGATCAACGGGGGCCGACCCGGCGCGCTGCCCGCTCCCGCCCACGCCCGTACGCGCGCCCGCGCCCGCTCGCGGAGGCCCCGCCTCCGTCCGGCCCGGCCCGTGTCCGCCCCGCCGGGTTAGAGTCGCCGCTATGGATGACGCCGCACTCGACCTGTCCCTCGACGCCGCCGCACTCACCGCCCGGCTCGTCGACTTCCCGTCCGAGAGCGGGAACGAGAAGCCGCTCGCCGACGCCATCGAGCGCGCCCTGCGCGCCCTCCCGCACCTGACGGTCGACCGCCACGGCAACAACGTCGTGGCCCGGACGAACCTGGGCCGCGCCGAGCGCGTCGTCCTCGCGGGCCACATCGACACCGTCCCCATCGCCGGCAACGTCCCCTCCCGGCTGGACGAGGACGGTTTCCTCTGGGGCTGCGGCACCAGCGACATGAAGTCCGGCGTCGCCGTGCAGCTGCGCGTCGCCGCGACCGTGCCCGCCCCCAACCGCGACCTGACCTTCGTCTTCTACGACAACGAAGAGGTCGCCGCCCACCTCAACGGCCTCGGCCACGTCGCCGACGCCCACCCCGACTGGCTCACCGCGGACTTCGCCGTCCTGCTCGAACCCACCGACGCCCAGGTCGAGGGCGGCTGCCAGGGCACCCTGCGGGTGCTGCTGCGCACCGAGGGCGAGCGCGCCCACTCGGCACGCTCCTGGATGGGCAGCAACGCGATCCACGGCGTCGCGCCGGTCCTCGCGAAGCTCGCCGCCTACGAGCCGCGCCGGCCCGTCATCGACGGCCTGGAGTACCACGAGGGGCTCAACGCCGTCCGGATCGAGGGCGGCGTCGCGGGCAACGTCATCCCCGACGCCTGCACCGTCACCGTGAACTTCCGCTACGCGCCGGACCGCACCGAGGCGGAGGCGCTGGCCCACGTCCAGGAGGTCTTCGCGGACTGCGGGGTGGCCGAGTTCGTCGTCGACGACCACTCGCCCGGCGCGCTGCCCGGCCTCTCCCACCCGGCCGCGGCCGCCTTCATCGAGGCCGTCGGCGCCGTCCCGAAGCCGAAGTTCGGCTGGACGGACGTCTCGCGCTTCAGCGCCCTCGGCGTCCCTGCGGTCAACTACGGGCCGGGCGACCCGCTGCTCGCCCACAAGCGCGACGAACGCGTGCGCGCCTCGCTGATCACCGACTGTGAGGAGCGCCTGCGCACCTGGCTCACCGGCTGACCAGCCCCGACAGGCCGTTCGGTGGGCCTACGCTGAACAGCAACGATCTCAGCGGAGGGAGCGCGGAATGGCAAATCCCGAGGGACCCGCACGCAGCGGGAGCAGCGGCGGGGCCCGGTCGTCCGCCGGCACGGCCAGATGCAGCAGGGCACCACCGACCAGCATCTGCTGGACACCAGAGGGACCGCGGACTGGGTGCACGAGGACCCCTTCCGGGTGATGCGCATCCAGTCGGAGTTCGTCGAGGGCTTCGGCGCGCTCGCCGAACTGCCGCCCGCCATCAGCGTCTTCGGCTCGGCCCGCACGCCCCGGGACTCGGCGGAGTACGAGGCCGGCGTGGCCATCGGGCGCGGCCTGGTGGAGGCCGGCTTCGCCGTCATCACCGGCGGCGGGCCCGGCGCGATGGAGGCCGCGAACCGCGGCGCGATGGAGGCGGGCGGCGTCTCGGTCGGCCTCGGCATCGAGCTGCCCTTCGAACAGGGGCTCAACCCGTACGTCAATCTCGGTGTGGACTTCCGCTACTTCTTCGTGCGGAAGACGATGTTCGTGAAGTACGCGAGCGGGTTCGTGGTGCTGCCGGGCGGACTCGGCACGCTGGACGAGCTGTTCGAGGCGCTGACGCTCGTCCAGACCAAGAAGGTCACCCGCTTCCCGATCGTGCTGTTCGGCAGCGCGTACTGGCGGGGCCTGGTCGACTGGGTGCGGGACACCCTGATCGCCGAGGGCAAGGCGGGCCCGCACGACCTGCACCTCTTCCACATCACGGACGACGTCGACGAGGCGATCGGCCTGGTGACGAAGGAGGCCGGGGCGTAAGGGCGCCCGGGCCGAGGACCTCAACCACCGGACGGGCGCGCTCTCGGCCCGACGCGACGGGAATCCGGCCCGTCCGGCGATTGAGGACACCGCGCGGGGAGCGGGGCGCCCGGGGCGGAGCCCCGACGGGTCTAGGCGAGCCCCCGGCGGGCCACCGCGGGTGCCCGGTGGCCGGCGATCGACGCCACCATGTCCAGCACCTGCTTCGTCTCCGCGACCTCGTGCACCCGGTACACCCGCGCGCCCAGCCACGCCGAGACGGCCGTCGTCGCGAGGGTGCCCAGCACCCGCTCCTTCACCGGCTTGTCGAGCGTCTCGCCGACGAAGTCCTTGTTCGACAGCGAGACCAGGACGGGCCAGCCCGTCGCCGCCATCTCACCGAGGCGCCGGGTGGCCTCCAGCGAGTGCCGGGTGTTCTTCCCGAAGTCGTGGCCGGGGTCGATCATGATCCGGTCGCGCCGGACGCCGAGCGCGGCGGCCCGCTCGGCCAGCCCGAGCGTCACCCGCAGGATGTCCGCCATCACGTCGTCGTACTCGGTCCGGTGCGGCCGGGTGCGCGGCTCGACGCCGCCCGCGTGGGTGCACACCAGGCCCACGTCGTAACGGGCCGCGACCTCCGCCAGCTTGGGGTCGACCCCGCCCCACGCGTCGTTGAGGACGTCGGCGCCCGCCTCGCAGACGGCCTCGCCCACGTCGTGCCGCCAGGTGTCGACGCTGATCACCACGTCCGGGTGGCGGCGGCGGACCTCGGCCACGAAGCCGACCGTGCGCCGCGCCTCCTCCTCGGCCGTGACCTCCTCGCCGGGGCCGGCCTTCACCCCGCCGATGTCGATGATGGCGGCGCCCTCCGCCACGGCCTGCTCCACCCGGGCCAGCGCGGGCTCGTCCCGGAAGGTCGACCCCTGGTCGTAGAAGGAGTCCGGCGTCCGGTTGACGATCGCCATGATCACCGGTTCGTGCTCGTCGAACTCGCGTCGTCCCAGCCGCAGCATTTCCGTACTCCTTCTCCGTGGTCCGCCAGCGACCTTAACCGTCAGTGCGGCATGGCACGATCGGGGAGGACGGATTGGCAGTCCGCTCACCGACGGAAGTCCGGCGCAGCGGGCGGCGGACGCACCTGGGAGTTGGTCGTGTTCTGGTTCTTGCTCATCGCGCTGGTCGTGGTGGTCGCCGCGGTCACGCTCTTCGTCGCGGGCGGCGGGGGCGGGGCCCCGCTGACCGAGGCCGCGCCGGACCGGATCGTCTGGCCGCTGCCCGCCGACCGGCCCATGGGCCGCGCCGACGTCGACGCGCTGCGGCTGCCCGTCGCGCTGCGGGGCTACCGCATGGCCGAGACCGACGACGCCCTGGACCGGCTGGGCGCCGAGCTCGCCGAGCGCGACGCCCGGATCGCCGAGCTGGAGGCGGCGCTCGCCGGCGCGCAGGCCGCGGCCCTGAGCGGCCCGGAGCTGCTCAAGCGCGCACCCGGTGAGCGGGCGACCGGTGGCCGGGCGGTCGGGGAGTGGACGGCGGGCGAGCGCCCGGCCGACGGGGAGCAGGGCGAGCGGGACAAGGGAGCGGACGCGTGAGCGGCGGAGCGGTACCCGGGCCGGACGGACTGGCGCGCTGCCCCTGGGGCCTGGAGGCGGAGTCCCGGGAGGACTACCGCGTCTACCACGACACGGAGTGGGGCCGCCCGGTGCACGGCGACGACGCGCTGTACGAGCGGATGTGCCTGGAGGCGTTCCAGTCGGGCCTGTCGTGGCTGACGATCCTGCGCCGCCGCGAGGGGTTCCGCGCCGCGTTCGCGGGCTTCTCCGTGGCCAAGGTGGCGGCCTTCACGGAGGCGGACGCCGAGCGGCTGCTGGCCGACTCGGGCATCATCCGCAACCGCGCGAAGATCACCGCCGCGATCGGCAACGCCCGGGTGGCCGCGGAGTGGGCCCCCGGCGAGCTGGACGCCCTCATCTGGTCCTACGCCCCGGACCCGGCCGGGCGCCGCGCCCCGCGCACGGCGGCGGACGTCCCGGCGACGACCCCGGAGTCCATAGCGTTGGCCAAGGACCTCAAGAAGCGCGGCTTCCGCTTCGTCGGTCCCACCACGGCCTACGCGCTGATGCAGGCCTGCGGCCTGGTGAACGACCACCTGGCGGACTGCCACGCGCGGTAGCGGCCGGGCGCGGCCGTGGCCGGCCGCGCCCGCTCACGGGGCCGGTCAGCGGCCCACGTACCGCGGCCGCTCCTTCTTCAGGAAGGCGTCCACCGCGATGCGGTGGTCCTCCGAGGCGCCGGCCCGCGACTGGAGTTCGTTCTCCTTGGCCAGGGCCTCGGGGAGCGAGTGGTCCGCCGCGTAGGACAGCGACTCCTTGATCGCCGCGTAGGCGGCCGTGGGGCCCTCGGCCAGCTTGCGGGCCACGGCCGCGGCCTCGGCGGCCAGTTCCTCCGCCGGGACGAGCTTGTTGGCGATGCCCAGCTCGAACGCCTCCCGCGCGCTCACGTTGCGCGGGAACAGCAGCAGGTCCGAGGCGCGGCTGCGGCCGATGAGCCGGGGGAGGGTCCAGGAGACGCCCGAGTCGGCGGTGAGCGCCACCCCGGCGAACGAGGTGTTGAAGGCCGCGTCCTCGGCGACCACGCGGTAGTCCGCCGCGAAGGCGAAGCCCGCGCCGGCGCCCGCCGCGACGCCGTTGACCCCGGCGACGACCGGCTTCGGCATCTCGGTGATCGCCGTGACGATCGGGTTGTAGTGCTCCTCCACGGTGCTCATCACATCGCCGGCCGCCAGCAGCCCCACGTGCTCCTTGAGGTCCTGCCCGACGCAGAAGGCGCGGCCGGTCGCGGTCAGCAGGACGGCGCGGACGGCCGGGTCGGCGCCCGCCTCCCGGAGGGCGTCGCGGAGGGCGACCTTCGCCTCGATGTTCAGCGCGTTCATCGCGTCGGGGCGGTTGAGCGTGATCGTCGCGAGCCCGTCGGTGATGTCGTACAGCACGGCGTCGGCCATGGGTGCTGTTCCCTCCCTCTCGGTACCGTCACCGGCCCCGCCCGCCGCGTGCCGTCGCCTGCGACCGCGCGCCCGTCGGGGCCCGGTGGTGCGCCGGCGCTGGACCGGCGGCTGCCGTCGCTCAGCATGCCGGAGATCATCCGTCGCCGATATGTGACCTGCGTCAAAGAATTCCGCCCCCGCGCTGGTGCGGGGGTGGCGCAGTATCGCAGCCCGATCGCCGAATTGGGTGGTTTTGTGTGATCGCCTTGCCGAAGGGATGCGGACCGATGTTGGTCATCGGGTCACGCGATGCGGGATAATGGCCTGGAAGCAATGTGTTCGATGCCGGTGACGCGGAGCCCTGCCAGGGAACCGTCGGCTGACGATGAGCTGGTTTCAGGAAGGGGAACGAGCATGGCGGCCATGAAGCCGCGGACGGGCGATGGCCCGCTCGAGGTGACCAAGGAGGGGCGGGGCATCGTCATGCGGGTTCCGCTCGAGGGCGGCGGTCGTCTCGTCGTCGAGCTGACACCCGATGAGGCCGAGGCCCTCGGAGACGCCCTGAAGAAGGTTGTCGGCTGACGCACCGGCCCGCAATTCTTTCGCTGCCCCGGCAGCCGGCCGCCGCCGGCTCCGGGGCAGAGTCGTGTCCGGCGCCGGTTCCGCTCCCGGTTCCGGGCGCTCCCGCGGCCGCGGGTCAGCCGCGCCGGGCCGCGCACAGCAGCCCGTCGCCGACCGGCAGCAGCGAGGGCACCAGCACCGTGGACTCCCGGACCGCGCGCAGCAGCTCGCGCACCCGCTGCACCTCGGCGGGCTGCACGGCGGAGTCCACCGTCCGGCCGTCCGCGAAGACGCCCTCGAAGCAGACGAGTCCGCCCGGCCGCAGCAGGCGCAACGATTCGGCTAGATAGTCCAGGGACTCCAGCCGGTCGCCGTCGCAGAACACCAGGTCGTATCCGCCGTCGGCGAGGCGCGGCAGCACCTCCAGGGCGCGGCCGGGGATGAAGCGCGCCCGGTTACCCGCGAAGCCCGCGGCGCGGAACGCCTGCCGGGCGAACTGCTGGCACTCCGGGTCGCTGTCCACCGTGGTCAGCACGCCGTCGGGGCGCATGCCGTGCAGGAGGTGGATGCCGGAGACGCCGGTGCCGGTGCCGATCTCGGCGACCGCCTTCGCGCCCACCGCCGCGGCGAGCAGGCGCAGCGCAGCGCCGGTGCCGGACGCCACCGAGCGCAGCCCCGCCTCGTGGGCCCGGTCCCGGGCCCACCGCAGCGCCTCGTCCTCGGCGACGAACGCGTCGGCGAACGCCCAGCTCGTCTGCCGGTTGCCGGTAATGGCCCTCTCCTGTCCCCGTGGTCCGCAACCGTGACTGTATCCGCTGATCACGGGAACCCGCAGATGGGACCGCGCGTTGGAGGAGTGACGAAGGGCGACGGCGGAGCGGCCGTGCGCGACGCCGGGGGATCGGAGGGAGGGCCGGGGCGGCCGGGGAGGTCATCGAAGGGTGGCCAAGACCAAATGCAGGTCAAAATTCCTTATCCGGAGCTAACGGGCGGGATGGATATGGTAGGGGCTCTACTGGACACCACCAGAGCCGACAGGGGAGGTGCGGCTGCGGCCGGAGACCGTCGGAGAGTGCACAGGCGCTTTCGCAGGTCCCCCGGCGAGCCGAAATCCGTGACCAAGACCGCTGACCGTTCCCGCACCGCCGACTCCGCACAGACCGCGACTTTCGCCACCCATGCGGATTCGCAGGCGTGGACCCCTCCCACCTGGGAGGAGATCGTCAGCACGCACAGTGCACGGGTCTACCGACTGGCTTACCGCCTCACCGGCAATCAGCACGACGCCGAGGACCTCACGCAGGAGGTGTTCGTGCGCGTCTTCCGCTCGCTGTCCACGTACACCCCGGGGACCTTCGAGGGGTGGCTGCACCGCATCACCACCAATCTCTTCCTGGACATGGTCCGGCGCCGCCAGCGCATCCGCTTCGACGCCCTGGGCGAGGACGCCGCCGAGCGGCTCCCCAGCCGTGAGCCCTCTCCCCAGCAGCACTTCAACGACACCCACTTCGACGCGGACGTCCAGCAGGCGCTGGACACGCTCGCCCCGGAGTTCCGCGCCGCCGTGGTCCTGTGCGACATCGAGGGCCTCTCCTACGAGGAGATCGCCGCGACGCTCGGCGTGAAGCTGGGCACCGTGCGCAGCCGGATCCACCGGGGCCGCTCCCACCTGCGCAAGGCGCTCCAGCACCGCTCGCCCGCCGCCCGGGCCGAGCAGCGTGCGGTGGCCGGGGTGGGTTCCGGTGTCCCGCTGGGTGGGGAGGTAGGGATCGCGTGACCGGTTCAGGCGGTCAGTCCCCCGCCGAGCTGCATCTCGGCGACCGCCTCGCGGCCCTGGTCGACGGGGAGTTGGGACACGACACTCGGGAGCGGGTGCTGGCGCACCTGGCGACCTGTTGTAAGTGCAAAGCGGAAGCCGACGCTCAGCGCCGGCTCAAAAGCGTGTTCGCCGAGGCGGCGCCCCCACCGCTCTCCGAGGGGTTCCTCGCCCGGCTCCAGAGCCTGCCCGGCACCGGCCTGGAGGGCGACCCCGAGGGCCGCACCGGCGCGGTGGACGCGGACGGGCGGTGGGACGCCTCAAGGGGTCCCGGAAGGCCGGGAGGGAACGCCTTCGGCGAGTCCTTCTCCTTGATCCCGGCCGCCGTCGCGCCCCACCGTGACCGCTCCCACCGCGACCGCGGCTTCCGTGTCCACGCGGTCCCGGACGCCTCGCGCGGCTCCCGGAGCCGCCGCTTCGCCTTCGCGGCGGCCGGCGCGGTCTCGCTCGCCGCGTTCGCGCTCGGCGGCGCGCAGCCGCTGGCCTCCGTCGCCGAGGCCCCCGGCGCGCGCGCCGAGGACCCCCGTGCCACCGCCACCCCGCTCGCCCGCACCACCGGCGGCGTCCGCGACGACGGCCGGCTCCTGCCGCTGGGCTTCACCGCCGCGACCCGGCCCGCGCCGGCCGCGCCCGGTGCCCCCACGCCCCCCGGCGCCCCGCTGCTACGCCCCTCCACCGCCGCACCGCTGCCGCCACTGGCCCGCGCGGCCCTCCCCGGCTCCGGCGGGCCCACGGGCGACAGCGCGCGCTGACACCGCCCGCGGGGACCTGGTTGAATTCCAGGTGGGCCGCGGATCCCTCGGGCGATGCCGTGCGCCCTCCGGGCGAACGGTGGGGAGAAGATGGACGAGGGGAAGGCGGGGGCCCACGGGCCCAGGCCGCACTGGTGGAGCCGGCCCGCCCCTTCGCGGGAAGCGGCGGAGGCGGCGGACACGACGACGGGCGGCCCCGCCCCCGACGACGGAGGCCGGCCGCACGCCCCCGGATCCGCCACGGCGCCGCTGCACGCCCCCGACCCGTACGGCACGCCGCCGTACGGCCGCCCGGGCCCCTGGGCCCCGGCCCCGCCGGTCCAGCGCCCGGTGACCCCGGCCCACGGCACCCACGTCCCGGCGGGCGCCCAGTTCCCCCCGCCGGACACGGCCGCACCGTTCGGACCGGCCGCACCGGACGGGAGCGCGTCCCCCGCGTACGGTACGGGGGTCCCCGTGTCCGGTATGACGCCGCCTTACGGCACGCCGCACCCGGCCTCCGGCGCGACCCCGGCCCACGGGATGCCGTCCTCGGCCCCGGGCGCGACCCCGCCGGGCGGCACGGGCGTCCCCGCGTCCGGTATGACACCGGCTTACGGGACGCCGCATCCGGCTCCGGCCCAAGGGACGCAGGCTCCGGCCCAGGGCGCCACCCCGCCCGGTGGCACCGGCGTGCCCGCGTCCGGCATGACGCCGCCTTACGGCACCCCGCACCCCGCCTCCGGCGTCACCCCGCCCGGTGGCACCCCGCTGCCGCCCTCCGGCACGACCCCGCCCGCAGGGACCCCCTTCCCCGCCGCCGCGGCCCCCGCCGGGCCGCCGCGCGGGCCGTGGCAGTACGACCCCTGGGCCGCCGGGCAGCGGCCCCCGGCCGGGGGTGTGGCCGCGCCGGGCCGGACCGGGCGGGGCCGGCTCGTCGCCGGGGCCGTGGTCGTCGCGCTGGTCGCCGGTGGCGTCGGCGGCGGCATCGGGGCGTACCTGGAGCGTGACGGGCGCCTCGGCCACCACCGTGTGGAGCTGCCGCAGGCGGCGGCCGACCGGACCGCCCGCGCCCCCGGCAGCATCGCCGGGATCGCCGCCCGCGCGCTGCCGGGCGTCGTCACCATCCATGTGCGCGGCGGCGACGACCAGGGCACCGGCACCGGCTTCGTCCTGGACAAGGAAGGCCGGATCCTCACCAACAACCACGTCGTGGAACCCGCGGGGTCCGGCGGCGAGATATCGGTGACCTTCAACGGCGGCCAGACCGCCAAGGCCACCGTCGTCGGCCGCGACAGCAGCTACGACCTCGCCGTGATCAAGGTGTCCGGGGTGTCCGGCCTGACCCCGCTGGCCCTCGGCAACTCCGACTCCGTCCGCGTCGGCGACTCCGTGATCGCCATCGGAGCCCCCTTCGACCTCGCGGGCACCGTCACCACCGGCATCATCAGCGCCAAGGAGCGCCCCATCACTGCGGGCGGCCACAAGCAGGACGGCAGCGACGTCAGCTATGTCGACGCCCTTCAGACGGACGCCCCGATAAACCCGGGCAACTCCGGCGGGCCGCTGATGGACTCCGAGGCCCGCGTCATCGGCATCAACAGCGCCATCCGCTCCGCGGGCGACGGCTCCGACCTCGGCGGCGGCCAGGGCGGCAGCATCGGCCTCGGCTTCGCGATACCGATCAACCAGGCCAAGCGGGTCGCCGAGGAGCTCATCAACACCGGCAAGGCCACCCACCCGGTGATCGGCGTGACCCTCGACATGGAGTACACGGGCGACGGCGCCCGGGTGAACACCAAGGGCGCCAAGGGCCCGGCCGTGACCCCGGGCGGCCCCGGTGACGCCGCGGGCATCCGCCCCCGCGATGTGATCAAGAAGGTCGACGGGGTCCCCGTGCGCAGCGGCCAGGAGCTGATCGTCAAGATCCGCAGCCACCGTCCGGGGGACCGGCTCACCCTCACCGTGGAGCGCGACGGCCGGGAGGAGGCCGTGCGGCTGACCCTCGGATCGGCGGGTTCGCCGTGAGCTTTGGCCTGATGTTGGCCGAGGTGTCTCCCTTCGGGCCCGTTGGGCCAGGTACCGTGAGGGGTGGCCTCGACCGTCGGCCACTGACGCATCAAGGAGCTGCAACGTGCTCGACATAGGACCCCTCGAGCTGGTCGCGCTCGTGGTGCTCGCTGTGCTCATCTTCGGCCCGGACAAGCTGCCGAAGATGATCCAGGACGTGTCGCGGACGTTGCGCAAGATCCGGCAGTTCTCGGAGAGCGCCAAGGAGGACATCCGCTCCGAGCTGGGCCCCGAGTTCAAGGACTTCGAGTTCGAGGACCTCAACCCCAAGACCTTCGTGCGCAAGCACGTGCTGGACAAGGACGAGCTGGGCCTCAAGGAGATCCGCAACGGCTTCGACCTCAAGTCGGAGATGAGCGAGGTGGCCGACGCGGTGCACGGGCGTGGCGCGGAGGCGCCCCCCGCGGCCGGTTCCACCGCCCCGGCCACCGGCAGCGGCCCTGACCTGCTCAAAAAGCGCCAGAGCCCGGCACCCGGCGAGCGCCCGCCGTTTGACTCCGACGCCACCTGAGCCCGCGCATCCCGTGCGCTGTTGACGGGGGTGGCTATCCTCCCTTTGTTTGGGGTGAAGTCGTCCGAGGGGGGCGGGCTCGCCCAGGGCATCGGGCAACAAGGAGGCGCCGCGCAGATGGAGACGACGAGTCGGGTTGGGGCGCAAGGGGCCGGCGCGGCCGAAGTGTCCCCGGACACGGCACAGAGCGGGCCCGGGTCCCGGCGGTCGGTCGACGGCTATCTGCTGGCCTCGTTCCCGTGGTACGGCCTGGACGAGGCCTACAGCGGGCCGCGCTGGCTGATGCAGGTCGGCGCCGCCGCCGACGGGACCGTGGAGCACGGCTCGACCGGGCACGGCGAGGAGCCGACGCTGCGCGGTGAGCGCGTCGACCTCGGGGCCGAGAAGCGGCGCTTCGCGGTCGTGGTGACCGTCGCGAGCCGCCCGGTGCGGCGCAGTGCCGACGGCACCGGCGTGCTGGAGGCCACCTCGGTCTCCTCGGCGGCCTGGCTGGCCGGCTCGGGGCTGCTCTCCTGCACCTGGCCCGCCCAGATGGAGCGCGCCCTGCGGCAGGACTGGCTCGACCAGCAGACCGCCCTGGCCTGGGAGCTCGCCGACCATCTGGACGAGCCCGCCTGGTCGACGCTGTCGCTCCCGGTGGACGGCGCCCCGACCGAGTTCCGCTACCGCGAGTCCGAGTACGGCTGGGTCCTCGCGGGCTCCGCCGAGGGCGTCCACCTGGGCGCGTACGGGCGCGGCATGAGCGCGTACGGCATGGGCTTCTCCGTGATCAAGGACATCGCCGGCTACACGGTCTGACTCACCCCTTCAGGGCCGCCCGGGCTGCGTCCGTCCCCCGCCGGGACTTCAATTCCTGGCAGGGGGAGCAGCAGGGCGAGCACTCGACAGAGGTGAGGCGTCATGGCGGGCAAGTTCGAGATCTACGAGGACAGGGCCGGTAAGCACCGCTTCCGGCTGAAGGCCGGGAACGGCGAGATCATCGCCGTCGGCGAGGCCTACAACACCAAGGCGGCCTGCGAGAAGGGCATCCAGTCCGTGAAGGCGCACGCCCCCACCGCGCCGGTGAAGGACCTGGAGCAGGACCGGCCCTGACCGCGGGCCCGCGGCCGCCGTGCCGCAGGGGCCGGCGGAGCCGACGGTAAGGGGCTGCCTCCCTGGGGACGCGCCCCTTACCCAGATGTGGCCCGGAGCCTCAGAACTTGTTGCGCGGCGTGATGCCCAGCGACATGCCCGACAGACCGCGCTGCCGGCCGCCGAGCTTGCCCGCGATGGCGCGCAGCGCGCTGCCGGCCGGGGAGTCGGGGTCGCTCAGCACGACGGGCCTGCCGTCGTCGCCGCCCTCGCGCAGCCGGACGTCGATCGGGATCGAGCCCAGCACCGGCACCGTGGCGCCCGTGGTCCGGGTGAGGCCGTCGGCGACCTTCTGGCCGCCGCCCGAGCCGAAGACGTCGACCATCTCGTCGCAGTGCGGGCAGGGCAGCCCGGCCATGTTCTCCACGACGCCGACGATCTTCTGGTGGGTCTGCACGGCGATCGAGCCGGCGCGCTCGGCGACCTCGGCGGCGGCCTGCTGAGGCGTCGTCACCACCAGGATCTCGGCGTTCGGCACGAGCTGCGCGACGGAGATCGCGATGTCGCCGGTGCCCGGCGGCAGGTCGAGCAGCAGGACGTCCAGGTCGCCCCAGTAGACGTCGGCGAGGAACTGCTGGAGCGCGCGGTGCAGCATCGGGCCGCGCCACACCACCGGGGCGTTGCCCGGTGTGAACATCCCGATCGAGATGACCTTCACGCCGTGCGCCGACGGCGGCATGATCATGTTCTCGACCTGGGTGGGCTTGCCGTCGGCGCCCAGCATGCGCGGCACCGAGTGGCCGTAGATGTCCGCGTCGACGACGCCGACCTTCAGGCCGTCGGCCGCCATCGCCGCCGCGAGGTTGACCGTGACGGAGGACTTGCCGACCCCGCCCTTGCCGGAGGCGACCGCGTAGACCCGGGTCAGCGAGCCGGGGCGGGCGAAGGGCACCTCGCGCTCGGTCTGGCCGCCGCGCAGCGCCGCCGCGAGCTCCTTGCGCTGCTCGTCGCTCATCACGTCCAGCTCGACGGTCACACCGGTCACGCCCGCGACGCCGGCCACGGCGTTCCGCACGTTGGTGGTGATCGTCTCGCGCATCGGGCAGCCCGAGACCGTCAGATAGACGGCCACCGCGACCGTGCCGTCCGCCGCGATCTCCACGGATTTCACCATGCCCAGTTCGGTGATCGGGCGGTGGATCTCGGGGTCGTTCACCGTCGCCAGGGCGGCGCGGATCGCGTCCTCGGACGGAGCGGATCCTGCGGGAGTGTCGGTAGCCATGACTCGATGTTACGGCGCCGGACCGGGCTGCCGGAAAGGGCTGTCAGCGGTCGCGTTCCTCACTCTCCACCGGGAATAGGCGACGCTGTTCCAGCTCCTTGACCAGGTCCTGGACCTCCGAGCGGATCCAGTCCCTGGTCGCGACCTCGCCCAGCCCCATGCGCAACGCCGCCACCTCCCGCGTCAGGTACTCCGTGTCCGCGATGGACCGCTCGTTCTGCCGCCGGTCCTGCTCCAGGTTGACCCGGTCCCGGTCGTCCTGCCGGTTCTGCGCGAGCAGGATCAGCGGCGCCGCGTAGGAGGCCTGGAGCGAGAGCATCAGGGTGAGGAAGATGAACGGATAGGTGTCGAACCGCAGGTGCCCGGGGGCCGTGGTGTTCCACACCACCCACAGGATGATGACGACCGTCATCCACACGATGAACCGGCCGGTGCCCAGGAACCGCGCGATCCGCTCCGACGCGTGCCCGAACGCCTCCGGGTCGTACGTCGGCAGCCAGCTGCGCCGCTTCAGCTTCGGCAGGTCCAGCCGCACCCGGACGGGCTGGACCTGCCGGTCCCGGTCCTCACGGCGGTCAGCGCCCATCGGTGGCCTCCGGCAGTTCGCTCATCCCCGGCGCACCGTGGTGCAGCTCGGTCTCCCGCCAGTCGTCGGGCAGCAGGTGGTCCAGGACGTCGTCGACGGTCACGGCGCCCAGCAGCGAGCCGCTCTCGTCCACCACGGGCGCGGCCACCATGTTGTACGTGGCCAGGTAGCTGGTGACGGCCGGCAGCGGGGCGTGCGGCGGCAGCGGCCGCAGATCGGTGTCGGTCAGCCGTCCGACCAGCGTGAACGGCGGGTCGCGCAGCAGCCGCTGGAAGTGCACCGTGCCCAGGTACTTGCCCGTCGGCGTCTCGTCCGGCGGCCGGCAGACGTACACCTGCGCGGCGAGCGCGGGGGAGAGGTCGGGGTTGCGCACCCGGGCGAGGGCGTCGGCGACC
The DNA here is from genome assembly GCF_002192455.1 of Streptomyces albireticuli. Classification (NCBI taxonomy): domain Bacteria; kingdom Bacillati; phylum Actinomycetota; class Actinomycetes; order Kitasatosporales; family Streptomycetaceae; genus Streptomyces; species Streptomyces albireticuli. The sequence continues at coordinate 2,826,294 of NZ_CP021744.1, read as the reverse complement.
GTGGCGTCCGGCCGCAGCACGATCGGCTCGGTGGTCATCAGGCCGCCCGCCGTCCGGTCCTCGTACGCCAGCAGCCGGCGCACGTCGGCGGCGTCGTCCGGCTGCATCAGGGTGAGCAGCCGCTCCTTGTCGTCCTCCGGCAGCTCCGACAGCAGGTCGGCCGCGTCGTCCGGGTCCATCGCCTCCAGGACGTCGGCGGCGCGCTCCTCCTTGAGCTTGCCGAGGATCTCGATCTGGTCGTCCTCCGGCAGCTCCTCCAGGACGTCCGCCAGCCGGTCGTCGTCCAGGGCGGCGGCCACCTCGGCGCGCCGCTTGGGCGTCAGGTGGTGCAGGACGCTCGCGAGGTCGGCCGGGCGCAGCCGCTCGAAGGTCGCCAGCAGGCTCTCCGCGCCCTGCCCGTGCTCGTCGACCGAGAAGCCGGTGACCGCGGACCACTCGACGGTGAGGGTCTCACCCTTACGGCGGAGCGCCCCGCCCTTGCCGCGCCGGACGAAGACCTTGTCGATCTCCCAGTCGCGGCGGGCCGGCAGCTGCATGATCGATACATCGAGGACGGTGACCTCCTCGCCCCCCTCGACCAGACGTACGCGTCGGTCGAGCAGCTCGCCGAGGACCAGGGTCTCGGTGGCCCGCTGCTCGAAGCGCCGCATGTTGATCACGCCGGTGGTGATCACCTGGCCGGACTCCACGCCCGTCACCCGGGTCATGGGCAGGAAGATCCGGCGGCGGCTGACCACCTCCACGACCAGGCCGAGGACGCGGGGCGGGCGCCCGCCGACGCGCAGCATCGCGACGACGTCCTGCACCCGGCCCACCTGGTCCCCGTTGGGGTCGAAGACGGCCACGCCGGAGAGGTGGGAGACGAACACCCGGTGGGCGCCTGCTGCCATGGCCGCGCCTCCTCCGCCGATGCTCTGTCCGGTTCAGGCTAACGTGACCGGCTTGTGCCCGGCGCGGGAGAGACGCCCGTACGGACTGCTGGCTTCCGCTCCTGGGGCGCCCGGGTACGCTGCGGTTCTCCACCCGTGACAGGAGGCAGGAGCACACGTGCGTACCCGGAAGGCGGCCCTCGTGGGAGCGCTGTGCGTCGGCCTGTCCGCGGCGCTCACCGCCTGCGGCGGGGGCGGCGAGGACCCCGACGCGGGCACCAACGGCGTCGGCAAGCTGGAGCCCGCGAGGATCCAGGACAAGGCGCAGTCGGCCGCGCGCGGCGCGGCGGCGGTCCACCTCTCCGGCAACGTCGTCAGCCAGGGCCGTACGTACAAGCTGGACGTGCGGCTGAAGCGGGACGGGGGCGCCGGACGGGTCACCTCCGGGGCGGACTCGTTCGAGCTGCTGCGGGTGGGTGACGCGCTGTTCCTGAAGGCCCCCGCGGCGTTCTGGTCGCACGGCGAGGGCGGGGCGGCGGCGCCGCAGGGCGCGGCACCCGGCACCTCCGCGGGCACCACGGGCAAGGGCCCGGGCGGCACGTCGGGCAAGGCGGACAGCGCGGAGGCCGCCCTCAAGCTGGAGAAGAAGTACGTGAAGGTGCCCTCCGGCGACCCCTCGTACCAGAAGCTCAAGGGCTTCACCGACAAGGACGTCCTGCTGGACGGCCTCCTCGGCCTGCACGGCAAGCTCACCCGCGGCGAGCACGGCACCGTGGGGGGCACCCGCACGATCCGCGTCACCGGCGCGGGCGGCTCCGGCGGCACCCTCGACGTCTCCCTCACCGGGACGCCGTACCCGCTGCGGGTCCAGCGGGCGGGGGGCGCGGGGCAGTTGGAGCTGGCGGACTGGGGGCAGGACTTCGCGCTGACCGTGCCGCCGAAGGGCGACACCGTGGACTACGGCAAGGCGATCCCCGCGGGGAGCTGACGTGCCGGCCGTCCCCCGCTAGCCGCGCTTGCGCCGCCCGCGCAGCAGCCGCGGCAGCGCCGCCGGCATCGGCTCCCGCGTCGTCGCCGGCGAGGCGAGCGGCACCGCCGCCAGGGACCCGGCCGGCAGCTCCGCCGTGCCGCCGGTCGGCGCCAGGCGCAGGACCCGGCACTCCCGGGCCCACCGCTCCTCGATCCGCTCCGCGTCCGGCGCGTTCAGCCGCTTGCCCTTCAGCTCGGCGACCGCGGCCCGCCACTCCTCGCCGCCCGCCGCCGGCTCGCCGACCTCGGCGGTCCAGGTGACCAGCCGGCCGCCCTTGTCCTTGCTGCGCACGGTCACCGTGGCCCGGCCGCCGTCCGTGAGGCCGAGGTCCTCCAGCGGCTGCTCGCCGGGGCCGCCGACGACGTGCGCGGCGCCCTCGTGCCATACGTGCCACAGCGCGCGGCTGGGCCCCGTCGGGCCCTGCACCCAGATCAGGCCGGACTTCTTCGTGGCCTCTTCGATCAGTGCCTGCGTCAGCGTCATGCGGCTTACTTTATGCCGCTGACTAGGCTGGGCGGGTGACCACCGCCCGTAGTCCCCGAGACACCCGGCCGCAGAGCCCCGCCCCCGTGTCCCCGGCGCCCGCCGCCGAGGGGATCACCGCCCGGCCCGGGGTCCGGACGGATCTCGTGCTGCTCGGGATCGCGATCGCCGGTGTGTCGCTGTCCGCCCCGCTCATCGCGTCCATAGCCGCCCCGGCCCTCGCCATAGCCTTCTGGCGCAACGCCATGGCGATCGGCGCGCTCACCCCGCTGGTCCTGCTGCGGCACCGCGCCGGGCTGCGCGGCATGGGCCGCCGGGCCCTGCTGCTCTCCGCCGGCGCGGGCGCGCTGCTCGCCCTGCACTTCGCGCTGTGGCTGCCGAGCCTGCGCATGACCTCGGTCGCCTCCTCCACCGCGCTGGTGACCACCACCCCGATCTGGACGACGCTGCTGCTGCGGCTGCGCGGCCACCGCCCGCCCGCGCTGGTCTGGGCGGGCACCGGGCTCGCCGTCCTCGGTGTCGTGATCCTCACCGGCGTCGACCTCTCGGTGTCGCCGCGCGCCCTCGCCGGGGACGGGCTCGCCCTCGCGGCGGGCATGGCGGCGGCCGGTTACGTCCTGCTGGGCGCGGAGGTACGCCGGACCGTGGGCACCGTCGCGTACACCTACGTCTGCTACCTCACGACGACCGTCCTGCTGCTCGCGGCCTGCCTGTTCGCCGGGACGCCCCTCGGCGGGTACAGCGGCGCGACGTGGTGGAAGCTGGCGGTGCTGACGGTCACGGCGCAGCTGCTCGGCCACGGGCTGTTCAACCGGGTGGTGAAGGGCCTCGGCCCGTCCGTCACCTCGACGGCGATCCTGCTGGAGACGCCCGGTGCCGCCCTCATCGCGGCGCTGTGGCTGGGCCAGATGCCGGCGGCGGCCGCCTATCCGGCGCTCGTGGTCATCCTGGCCGGCCTGGCCCTGGTGATCATGGCCGACCGGCCGCGGAAGCGGATCAGAGCCAGCCGTTCCGCTTGAAGCCGCGGTGGATCGCCACACAGATCCCGACCGTGACGATCATGACCGCCGGGTAGCCGTACTTCCACTTGAGCTCCGGCATGTAGTCGAAGTTCATGCCGTAGATCCCGGCGATCATCGTCGGCACCGCGAAGATGGCCGCCCATGAGGTGATCTTGCGCATGTCCTCGTTCTGGGCGACCGACGCCTGCGCGAGGTTGGCCTGGAGGATGGAGTTGAGCAGGTCGTCGAAGGAGACCACCTGCTCGTGGACGCGCGCGAGGTGGTCGGCGACGTCGCGGAAGTACTTCTGGATGTCCGGGTCCACCAGCCGCATCGGCCGCTCGCTCAGCAGCTGCATCGGCCGGATCAGCGGCGTCACCGCCCGCTTGAACTCCAGCACCTCCCGCTTGAGCTGGTAGATCCGGCCCGCGTCGCCCCCGCGCGAGGAGCCCCTGCTGGGCGCCGAGAAGACATCGATCTCCACCTCGTCGATGTCGTCCTGCACGGCGTCGGCGACCGCGATGTAGCCGTCGACGACCTGGTCGGCGATCGCGTGCAGCACCGCCGAGGGGCCCTTGGCCAGCAGCTCCGGGTCGTCCTGGAGGCGGTGGCGCAGCGCGCGCAGCGAGCCCTGGCCGCCGTGCCGGACGGTGATGACGAAGTCCGGTCCGGTGAAGCACATCACCTCGCCGGTCTCCACCACCTCGCTGGTGGCGGTGAGTTCGGCGTGCTCCACGTAGTGGATGGTCTTGAAGACGGTGAACAGCGTGTCGTCGTAACGCTCCAGCTTGGGCCGCTGGTGGGCGTGGACGGCGTCCTCCACGGCGAGCGGGTGCAGCCCGAACTCCTTGGCGATGCCGGAGAACTCACGCTCCGTCGGCTCGTGCAGCCCGATCCACGCGAAGCCGCCCTCGGCCCGCACCCGGCGCATCGCCTCGGCCGGCCCCACCTGGTCGTTGACCCGCTTCCCGTCGCGGTAGACCGCGCAGTCCACCACCGCGCTGCTGTTCGAGCGGTCGCGGGTGGGGTCGTACGGGTAAGGGGTGGCGCTCCGCCGCAGGGCGGGGCGGACGGCGGCGCGCAGGTCACGGATCATCGACATGGCTGGCTCCTTCACGGGCCGGCCGTCAGTCACGGGGGCGAACTCAACGCTGCCCGGAACGTGGACGTGGCGCCTGGCAAGAGGGGGACGTCCGCGAATCGGGCGGCGCTTCGCGCGGCGTGCGGGGACTGACGGCGGTTCACGGAGAACGTCGCAGAGAACACGGAACAAAGCGAGAAGAAGGCGCTCTTCCGTCAGGCACTGCGGGCGCGAAAAGGCTTCCGGGGCTCGGCCGATGACATGGCCGCGAACGGAAGACGTCAGATCACGGAAAACGCGTCCGGAGCGGAGGGACGGGAGAACTGCCGGTACTGCACGGTCGACTAGGATCCACCGACGCCCCACCTCCTCCGGCCGGTCCCCGCTGGGGGACGAACGTAACTCCCTGACCAGAGGTCAAGGCTAGCAGCCACTTGACGCGTCAATACCCTCCTTTGCCCGTTCGATACGCGTTCTATGCTCGCCACATGTCAGACGTTCTCGCTCTTGTCGAGGCCCGGTTGCGGACAGCCCTGGGCGAACCGGACGCGCGCGCCGCGGTCACCTTCCTCGGGACGGACCGCGTGGAGGTCCTCCGCTTCCTCGACGGAGACGTCGTGCGCTACGCCACCCTCGGTATGTCGGCCCAGCCCATGGCCGACCCCACGGCCGTCGTCGCCGACCCCCTCCGCGGCCCCCGGGCCGAACTCGTCCTCAGCGTCCGGGCCGGCCGCGCCGACACCGACAAGGTGCTCCGCCCGCTCGCCGTGCTCGCCGCCTCCCCCCAGGTGGAGGGGCTCGTCGTGGCGCCCGGCGCGTCGCTGGACACCGGCGAGCCGCTGTGGCCCGGCGCGCCCTTCACCTCCGTCCTCGTCGCGGAGTCCGGCGGCCTGGTGCCGGACCTCGAACTGGACGAGCCGATGGACCCCGTCCGCTTCCTTCCGCTGCTGCCGATGACGCCGAACGAGGCGGCCTGGAAACGGGTCCAGGGCGCGGCGGCGCTGGAGGAGCGGTGGCTGCGGCACGGCACCGATCTCCGCGATCCGCTGAGGCCAGGGGTGCCCCTGGGATGACGGCCGGCGGTGTCGGCGTCCGGACGGGTGATCGTCCTTGACGCGACGCCGGTCGCGGAGGACCGTTGGGCCTTATGAGGGGCGAACCCAGTTGCCCGAAGTGCGGTGGCCGGGTGCGAGCGCCCGGTCTCTTCGCCGACTCCTGGCAGTGCTCCGTGCACGGCACTGTGCACCCCTTGCAGCCGGTCGTCCCGCCGAGCGTCGAGGCACTGGCCGTCGTGGTCAACCGCGCCCGGGTCCCGGTGTGGATGCCCTGGCCGCTGCCGGTCGGCTGGCTCTTCACGGGCGTGGTGTGCGCGGGCGACGACCGCAGCGGCGGCCGGGCCACCGCCGTCGCCTGCTCGGGCCCGAGCCCGCTCGGCGGCCCCGGCGAGCTGCTGCTCGTCGCCGAGGAACTGGGCGTCGGCCTCGGCGCGCGCTACGCCGGCGTCGACGGACCCGACCCCGGCCCCTACATCTCCGTCGAGCGCCCGCCGCACGCCAAGGTGCACGCCGCGGGCCGCCCCACCGCGCTGTGGCACGTCGACGGCGCGCCCGAGGACCGGGCGGTCTTCGCGGGCGAGGCGCGCGGGCTGTGGCTGTGGGCGGTGGTGTGGCCGGAGCGGTCGGGACTGCTGATGTACGACGAGCTGGTCCTCACGGATCTGCGGGACGCGGGGGCCGAGGTCGATCTGCTGCCCTGCGGGGCGCTGTCGCCGCGCCTGCTGTCACCGGAAGCGAGCTGAATTTCCGGGGGTTGCCTCCCGGGTGCCGCCCCCCCAGGCGTTGCCCCCCGAGCCACCCGGAACCGCTGCCCCCGCTCAAGGGCCCCGCACGCCGGTTATCCTGAACCGGTCCTCACCCGTCCCGACCACACCCTGGAGGCTGTCGTGCGCATCGATCTGCACACCCACTCCACGGCGTCGGACGGCACGGACACCCCCGCCGAGCTGGTGCGCAACGCCGCCGCGGCCGGGCTGGACGTCGTGGCGCTCACCGATCACGACGGCGTCGGCGGCCACGCCGAGGCCGTCGCGGCGCTCCCCGCCGGGCTCACCCTCGTCACGGGCGCCGAGCTGTCCTGCCGGCTGGGCGGACCCGACGGCTTCAGCGTGCACATGCTGGCCTACCTCTTCGACCCGCTGGAGCCGGAGCTCGCGCGCGAGCGCGAGCTCGTCCGCGACGACCGCACCCCCCGCGCCCAGGGCATGGTCGCCAAGCTCAACGAGCTCGGCGTGCCGGTCACCTGGCAGCGCGTCGCGGAGATCGCCGGCGACGGCGCCGTGGGCCGCCCGCACGTGGCCTCGGCCATGGTCGAGCTGGGCGTGATCGACACGGTCTCCGATGCGTTCACGTCCGAGTGGCTCGCCGGTGACGGCCGGGCCTACGTCGAGAAGCACGAGCTCGACCCCTTCGACGCGATCCGCCTGGTCAAGGCGGCGGGCGGGGTCACCGTCCTCGCGCACCCGCTCGCGCTCAAGCGCGGCAACCGCGTCTCGGAGAGCGCGATAGCCGAGCTGGCCTCGGCCGGTCTGGACGGCGTCGAGGTGGACCACATGGACCACGACGACGCCACCCGCGCCCGGCTCCGCGGCCTCGCCGCCGACCTCTCCCTGCTGACCACCGGTTCCAGCGACTACCACGGCAGCCGCAAGACCTGCCGGCTCGGCGAGTACACGACCGATCCGGAGATCTACGGCGAGATCACCCGCCGGGCCACGGGCGCGTTCCCCGTCCCCGGCGCCGGCGGCTGACCCCACCCCTCCCTCCGGGCACCCCTTCCCGCCCGCACTCGTGCCGTCCCCGTGACCGCCGGGTGCGCGCGCCCCGGCGCCCTACCGCGCTTCCCCACGCCCTGCCCCTCGCCGCCCGTACGCCCGTACGCGCCCGACGGGCGTTCCGCTCGTCCTGCTCGCACCACTCCCGCTAGGCCCTCACTGTGTTCGACATCGCTGTCTTCGGCTCCCTCTTCCTCACCCTCTTCGTGATCATGGACCCGCCCGGGATCACGCCCATCTTCCTGGCGCTCACCTCCGGCCGCCCGGCCAAGGTCCAGCGCCGCATGGCCTGGCAGGCCGCCGCGGTCGCCTTCGGCGTCATCACCGTCTTCGGCCTCTGCGGCCAGCAGATCCTCGACTATCTGCACATCACGACCCCCGCGCTGATGATCGCGGGCGGTCTCCTGCTGCTGCTGATCGCGCTGGACCTGCTGACCGGCAAGTCCGAGGAGCCGACCCAGACCAAGGACGTCAACGTCGCGCTCGTACCGCTGGGCATGCCGCTGCTCGCCGGCCCCGGCGCCATCGTCTCGGTGATCCTCGCGGTGCAGCACGCGGACGGCGTGGCCGCGCAGGTGTCGGTGTGGGCGGCCATCGCCGCGATGCACATCGTGCTGTGGCTGGTGATGCGCTACTCGCTGCTGATCATCCGTCTGATCAAGGACGGCGGCGTGGTCCTGGTGACCCGGCTCGCGGGCATGATGCTCTCGGCGCTGGCCGTCCAGCAGATCATCAACGGCATCACACAGGTCATCAACAGCCACTGACGTCACGGAAGGACGTCACGGAAGCGCCGCCGCCGGTGGCCGCGACCGGCGCGGCGCCGCCCCTGACGCACGACACCCCCGTACGGTCCGTACGGGGGTGTCGTGCACGTGGAGCTGCGTAAGCACTACCGGGCCGCGGTGGTGGCCGGGCGGATATAGATGCGCTGGCCGATCGAGGCGGCCTGCTGCACGATCCGGTTGACGGAGGCGGCGTCCACGACGGTGCTGTCGAGGGCGGTGCCGTCGACGTCGTCCAGACGCATGATTTCGAAGCGCAAGGCTTCTCCCTTCGTCGTGATCCTCCTGAGGAGAACTCAATGAAAAGTGGCGCGCGTCGCGACAGTGCGACGCGCTTCCATACGTGTCCAACGAGGTGACCCCTGCAAACATTCCCTACGCTAAGGAAATTTTTAACATGACTAATTACTGACGAGTAGCGCACCGGAACATGTCCTCTGCGTGACGAACGCCTGACAATGAGACCTCCCACATGACTCACTCATCGCCCGGTCACCCCTCCCACGAAGACCCCGACCTCGCGGCGATCGCCGCGGGCGTCGAGCGCACCAACGAGCTGCTCACCCGTGTCCTCGCCGAGGTCGCCACCACCCCGTCGACCCACGCGATCTTCGTGGACGCGGGCTATGTCTACGCCGCCGCGGGGCGTCTCGTCGTCGGCACCGAGGACCGGCGGTCCTTCGACCTCGACGCCGAAGGGCTGATCGACGCCTTCATCGACAAGGCCCGCATGATCTTCCCGGACAGCAGACTGCTGCGCGTCTACTGGTACGACGGGGCCCGCCGCCGCATCCACACCGCCGAGCAGCAGACCATCGCCGAGCTCCCCGACGTCAAGGTCCGCCTCGGCAACCTCAACGCCAACAACCAGCAGAAGGGCGTCGACTCCCTCATCCGCACCGACCTGGAGTCCCTCGCCCGCCACCGCGCCATCAGCGACGCGGCCCTCATCGGCGGCGACGAGGACCTCGTCTCGGCCGTCGAGGCCGCCCAGGGCTACGGCGCCCGCGTCCACCTCTGGGGCATCGAGGCCGGCGGCGGCCGCAACCAGGCCGAACCGCTGCTCTGGGAGGTCGACAGTCAGCGCACCTTCGACCTCGACTTCTGCAAGCCGTACGTCACCCGGCGGACCGGCGCCTACGAGTCGTACGGCCCCGCCGGTGAGGGCACCGCGCACCAGGCCGCGCCCCCCGGCCGGGACGACGTCCGCTTCGTCGGCGCCCAGGTCGCCGCCCAGTGGCTCGGCGCGCGCGGCCGGGACTCCCTCGCCGAACTGCTCCCCGGCCACCCCTATCTGCCCGGCTCCGTCGACCAGGAACTGCTGGTCGAGGCCGAGGCGCTGCTCGGTCTGTCGCTGCGCGGCCACGCCGATCTGCGCCGGGCGCTGCGGGACGGCTTCTGGGACCACCTGCGCACCCAGTACTGAACCAGCCGGACGTGTGCGCGCGCCGTCATGCGCGCCGGGGTGGTGAGTGGAACCCTGGCACCGGGTGGCCGTGGCCCCGAGAGCGCGGCCACCCGTCAAGCGCGGGACCAGCCTTCCGCCCGTCCGCCGTCCGGAAACAGAAATCGAGGCGACCGCCCATGGCCTCTCCCTCCCCTCACCGCGCCGTGCCGGGCGCGCCGTGCTGGGTGACCCTGCTGACCTCCGACCTCGCCGCGGCGCAGGACTTCTACGGCGCGGTGATGGGCTGGACCTTCCGGCCCGGCTCGCTGGGCGAGGACTTCTCCGTCGCCCTGGACGACGGCAGACCGGTGGCCGGCATCGGCAACGTCGCCCGCGCCATGGGCGTCGCCGTCTCCTGGACGTCCTACTTCGCCGTCGAGGACGCCGACACGGTGGCCTCGCGCATCCGCGAGCGCGGCGCGACGGTCGCCGTCGGCCCGCTCGCCGTGGGCCGCGGGCGGGCCGCGCTGGCCGCCGACCCGGCCGGGGCCGTCTTCGGCTTCTGGGAGGGCGAGACCCTGCGCGAGTGGAACATCGGCCACGCCGGCGCGCCCGCCTGGCTGGAGCTGCGCACCCGGGACGCCTTCGCCGCCGCCATCTTCTACGGCGAGGTCTTCGAATGGGCCACCGGCCGCCCGGACCGCTGCGAGGTCCGCTACGAGGACGAGGCCGTGATGGTCCGCTCGGCCGGGCACACGGTGGCCTGTCTGCGCGGCGGGGCCGTCGAGGCGGCGCCCGACCCGCGGATCCGGCCGCGCTGGCACGTCTACTTCTGCGTCGACGACGTCGAGAAGGCCGTCGAGACGGCCCTCGCGGCGGGCGGCACGGTCGCGGCGGAGCCGGACGACACCCGGGTCGGGGAGTACCGCCAGGGCCGGGAGGCGACGCTCCGCGACCCCGAGGGCGGGCTCTTCACCGTGACCGCGAGCACCGGCTGAGCCGGCGCTCGCTCAGCTCAGGTCCCAGAAGCGCGCGAGCGCCCCGGCCGTCGCGGCCGGGCGCTCCGCGTTGGGGGAGTGCTCGGCGCCGTCGATCACCGTCCGCGCGGCGGAGAGCTCCTTGGCCATCGCGTCGATCGTCGGCACCGGCCAGGCGTAGTCCCGGACGCCCGAGACGACGTGCTTGGGCAGCGGCACGGCCGCCAGCTCCGCCGTGCGGTCGGGCTCGGCGATCAGCTGCGCGCCGGTGGTCATGAGCTGCTCGGGCGTGGTGGCCATCCACCGGCGGTACAGGAACGCGCCCAGCCCCGGGTCGACGGGCTCGGTGGGCGCGCTCTCCGCGACCTCCGTGGCCTTCCCGTCCAGGCGTCGCATCTCCTGCCAGACCGAGTCCATGTCCAGGGCGCCCAGCGCGTCGATGAGCATGCGCGTACGGGCCTGCTGCGGTGCGGAGATCGCGGCGGGGCCGGAGCCCATCAGGGTGAGCGAGCGGTACGGCGACGCGTCGGCCAGCACCGCGGCGCGCGCGATCAGGCCGCCGAGCGAGTGCCCGAGCAGGTGCACGTCACCGCCGAGCGCCACCGCCTGCGCGTGGACGTCCCGGGCCAGCTCGGTCTGCTCGTACGCCCCTGTCGTCCCGCGCGGCCCCTCGGTCTCGTGCTGACCGCGGCCGTCGACGGCCACGGCGCGGTAGCCGGCGGCCGCCAGCGGCTCCAGGAGGGCGATGAAGTCCTCCTTGCTGCCGGTGAACCCCGGGACGAGCAGCGCGGTGCCGCGCGGCGTCCCGGAGGGCCGGGCCTCGTGCACGGCGAACCCGCCGCGTGAGGTGGCGAGGCGGTACGCGCGGGCGCACGCGGGCAAGGTGAGGAACGGCGGCCTGCTCATCCCCCGAGGCTAGCGCGGCCGGACACGCCTACGGCCGGCCACCCCTCGCGGGGTGACCGGCCGTAGGACGGTGCTGTGCTCAGCGGCCCGAGCGGCGGGCTCAGACCTCGGCGGTGGCCTCGGCGGCGACGGCCTTCTTGGCCGTACGCGTGCGCTTGGGCTTGACCTCGGCCACCTCGGCGCCGTCGACGGCCGCGACGGCCTTCTTGGCGGTGCGGGTGCGCTTGGGCTTGGCCTCGGCCTCCACGGCCTCGGCGCCGTCCACCGCGGCGACGGCCTTCTTGGCCGTACGCGTGCGCTTGGGCTTGACCTCGGCCACCTCGGCGCCGTCGACGGCCGCGACGGCCTTCTTGGCGGTGCGGGTGCGCTTCGGCTTGGCCTCGGCTTCCGTGACCTCGGTGGTCTCGGGGGCCGCGGCGGCCTTCTTGGTGGTGCGGGTGCGCTTGGGCTTCACGGCCTCGGCGGTCTCCGCCGCGGCCTCGGCCACGATGGTCTCGGCCTCGGCGACGACGGCCTTCTTGGCCGTACGCGTGCGCTTCGGCTTGACCTCGGCGGCCTCGGCCACGATGGTCTCCGCCTCGGCGGCGACGGCCTTCTTGGCGCGGGTGGCGCGCTTGGGCTTGGCCTCGGCTTCCGTGACCTCGGTGGTCTCGGGGGCCGCGGCGGCCTTCTTGGTGGTGCGGGTGCGCTTGGGCTTCACGGCCTCGGCGGTCTCCGCCGCGGCCTCGGCCACGATGGTCTCCGCCTCGGCGACGACGGCCTTCTTGGCGCGCGAGGCGCGCTTCGGCTTGGCCGGGGCGGCCTCCGCGACCTCGACGGCCTGGACAGCCTCGGGCGCCGCGACGGTCTCGACGGCCGCGACGGCCTTCTTGGCCGTGCGCGCGCGCTTCGGCTCGGCCGGGGCGTCCACGACGGTCGCGACCGGCTCGACGACGGCCGGGGCGGCCGCGGCGGGCTTCCGGGTGCGCGTCCGCTTCGGCTCGGCCGGAGCGGTCTCCTTGGCCTGGGCCGGGATGGTGGCGGCCGTGGCCGCCGCCAGCGCCGCGGCGGCGGTCTCGACGGTCTGGAAACCGAAACCGGCCTCGGCCTCCGGGCGGACCCGGGGGCGGCGACGGCGCGGCTGACGCGACGCGGCCTGCTCGGCGGCGGCCGGGGCCTTCTCGGCCCGCGCCGGGGCGGGAGCCGTCACGGGCGCCGCGGCGGCCGGAGCCGACACGGCGGCCGGCTGCGTGGCACCGGAACGGCCGGCGGCACCGGCACCCGAACCGCCACCCGTACGGGTACGGCGGCGACGGCGCGGCTTCGACGGGGTCTCCGGCGCGGACTGCTCCGGAGCCGACGGCTCCGCGACGGCCGGGGCCGGCGTCGCCACGGGGGCCTCGGCACCCGCGGCCGAACCACCACGGGTACGGCGGCGCTGGCGCGGGGTGCGGGTGCGCGCGGGGCGCTCCTCCGCCACCGGCGCGGCCTTCGGACCGCGGCCGCCACGGCCACCACGGCCACCGGTCTCGCCCAGGTCCTCGATCTCCTCCGCCGCGAGCCCGGCAAGGGTCCGCTCGGAGCGCGGCAGTATGCCCTTCGTACCGGCCGGGATGCCCAGCGCCTCGTAGAGGTGCGGGGAGGTGGAGTACGTCTCCTCCGGCTCGTCGAACGCGAGCTCCAGCGCCTTGTTGATCAGCTTCCAGCGCGGGATGTCGTCCCAGTCGACCAGTGTGACGGCCGTGCCCGACTTGCCCGCGCGGCCGGTGCGGCCGATGCGGTGCAGGTAGGTCTTCTCGTCCTCGGGGGACTGGTAATTGATCACGTGCGTGACGTCGTCCACGTCGATGCCGCGGGCGGCGACGTCGGTGCAGACCAGGACGTCGACCTTGCCGTTGCGGAACGCGCGCAGCGCCTGCTCGCGGGCGCCCTGGCCCAGGTCGCCGTGGACCGCGCCGGAGGCGAAGCCGCGGCGGGCCAGCTGGTCGGCGATGTCGGCGGCGGTGCGCTTGGTGCGGCAGAAGATCATCGCGCGGTTGCGGCCCTCCGCCTGGAGGATCCGGGCCACCATCTCCGGCTTGTCCATGTTGTGGGCGCGGAAGATGTGCTGCTTGATGTTGGCGACGGTCTGGCCCTCGTCGTCCGGCGCGGTGGCGCGGATGTGCGTGGGCTGCGACATGTAGCGGCGCGCGAGGTTGATGACGGCGCCCGGCATGGTGGCCGAGAAGAGCATCGTCTGGCGCTTGGCCGGCAGCATCGTGATGATGCGCTCGACGTCGGGGAGGAAGCCCAGGTCCAGCATCTCGTCGGCCTCGTCCAGGACGAGGGCCTTGACGTGCGCGAGGCTGAGCTTCTTCTGGCCGGCGAGGTCGAGCAGGCGGCCCGGGGTGCCGACGATCACGTCGACGCCCTTCTTGAGCGCCTCGACCTGCGGCTCGTAGGCCCGGCCGCCGTAGATGGCCTGGACGCGGACGTTACGGACCTTGCCGGCGGTGAGGAGGTCGTTGGTGACCTGCTGGCAGAGCTCGCGGGTGGGGACGACCACGAGCGCCTGCGGGGCGTCGGTCAGCTGCTCGGGCTTTGCCCGGCCGGCCTCGACGTCCGCGGGGACGACGACGCGCTCCAGCAGGGGGAGGCCGAAGCCCAGCGTCTTGCCGGTGCCGGTCTTGGCCTGGCCGATGACGTCGGAGCCGGAGAGGGCTACCGGAAGCGTCATCTCCTGGATGGGGAAGGGGTGGACGATGCCGACGGCCTCAAGGGCTTCGGCGGTCTCGGGAAGGATCCCGATTTCTCGGAAAGTGGAGAGAGTGGACAGGATCTTGCCTCTTCTGTGAGACGCGGCGTGAGGCGGCGAAGGGGGTCGTACGTACCGCGCCGGGTACTGGTCCGGCCTGGGGAAGCCGGATGACGCGGGACCACTGCCTTCGCTCTCGCACACGTGCCGCGAGCGGATCCCTCCAGGTGCGTACGCCTCGTACGCGCCGCGCGGAGGGCGGTCGGTTTTGGAAGCCGATCGGGCCACCGACCGGGCATCCGCTGAAGTTCCGAGGGCCGGATGAGTGACGCTCCCGGAAGGCACAGCATGGGACAGCCCGCCGAATACTCGACAGGCGCATTACCACTGTACCCCGGAAAGGCGCATGCGTGTCCGGACAATCCTTCGGACAGATGGGGAGGAACTGGCTGACCAGGCCCTTCCCCGGCTTGCGGAGCGGGCTATTGTGCGCTTCATGCAGACGTCCGACAACGCCGAGAACACCACCGAGCCCGCCGAGGCCCTCACCGGAATCGCCGCCCAGGACTGGGACCAAGCCTCCGCCGACCCGCAGTACCGCGCGGCGGTCGTCGACCTGCTGGGTGCCCTCGCCTACGGCGAGCTGGCCGCCTTCGAGCGGCTCGCCGAGGACGCCAAGCTGGCGCCCACCCTGGACGACAAGGCGGAGCTGGCCAAGATGGCCGCCGCCGAGTTCCAGCACTTCCAGCGGCTGCGCGACCGCCTCGCCGCCATCGACGTGGAGCCCACCGGCGCGATGCAGCCCTTCGCCGCCGCGCTCGACGAGTTCCACCGCCAGACGGCGCCGTCGGACTGGCTGGAGGGCCTGGTCAAGGCGTACGTGGGCGACTCGATCGCCAGTGACTTCTACCGTGAGGTCGCCGCCCGCCTGGACTCCGACACCCGCGCCCTGGTGCTCACCGTGCTCGACGACACGGGCCACGCGAGCTTCGCGGTCGAGAAGGTGCGCGCCGCCATCGAGGCCGAGCCGCGCGTCGGCGGCCGGCTCGCGCTGTGGGCCCGGCGGCTGATGGGCGAGGCGCTCTCGCAGGCGCAGCGCGTGGTCGCCGACCGGGACGCCCTGTCGACGATGCTGGTGGGCGGCGTGGCCGACGGCTTCGACCTCGCCGAGGTGGGGAAGATGTTCTCCCGGATCACCGAGGCGCACACCAAGCGCATGGCCGCGCTGGGTCTCGCCGCCTGACCCCGCCTTTCGCGGGCCGTCCGGAAGGGACCGGATCGGGTGGCGGCGCACGGCCGTCCCCCGGTGCCGGGCGGGCCCGCTTCAGGCCGTCGCTGAGCGGCGGGCGCCGTCTCCCTGGCGCAGCAGCAGTGACAGCAGCGCCACGGCCACCCCGAGCGAGACGGCCAGGGTCGCCGGCAGATGGCCCGGACCCAGCACGGAGTGGGCGAGCAGGGCCCCGAAGAGCGCGGCGGTCGGGCCGGTGGCCAGCGCCAGGCTGCGGGGGCGGAACCGCCCGAAGCGCGCCGGCAGCCAGCGCAGGGCCGCGAGCGAGACGGCGAGTCCGATGAGGACCGAGCCGAGCGCTTCCCAGAGGATCATGGTCACTTCCCTCCCGTACCGGGGTCGAGGGGTGGGGGCAAAACGGTCGAAGCCGTACTACCCCCGGGTGGGGCCGGGCAACCCTCGGCGGCGGCTTCGTCCGGCGCGGCCCGGCCGGGCCGCCGGGGCTCCGTCAGGTCGCCCCGGGCCCGCGCCGCGCGCGGCGCCCCTCCCTTCGTACGACAACGGCGGGGCCCCGGTGAATTCCTCACCGGGGCCCCGCCGTTGTCACTCGGCCGATGTGGCTCAGAGCGTCGCGCTGAAACCGACCTTGCGGACGGTCGGCTCGCCGATCTCCACGTACGCCAGGCGGTCGGACGGGACCAGGACCTTGCGGCCGCGGTCGTCCACCAGGCTCAGGAGCGGAGCCTTGCCGCCGAGCGCGTCGGCCACCGCACGCTCGACCTCTTCGGCAGACTGCCCGCTCTCGAGAACGATCTCGCGGGGCGCGTGCTGCACGCCGATCTTGACCTCCACGGCTTATGTCCCTCCGAAGGTATGGGGTTCCCCCGTGGCGAAGCCCAGGGGAGGGGTGCGCGGACAGCCGCGCCGTACGTTCCACACACTAGCCCGGTACGGCCCCGCGCCGAGCCGGTGCCTGCACGCTGGCAGCGAACAGGAACGACGGCCCCGCGCGGCGCCCGGGTGCTCAGGCCGCCTCGGGCCCGTTCTTCGGGAAGCCGGCGATGCCGCGCCAGGCCAGCGAGGTGAGCAGCTGGACGGCGGTGTCGCGCGGCACGGAGGACTCGCTGGAGAGCCAGTAGCGGGCGACGACCTGGGAGACGCCGCCGAGGCCCACGGCCAGCAGCATGGCCTCGTCCTTGGACAGGCCGGTGTCCTCGGCGATGACGTCGCTGATCTCCCGCGCGCACTCCAGGGAGACCCGGTCGACGCGCTCGCGCACGGCCGGTTCGTTGGTGAGGTCGGACTCGAAGACCAGGCGGAAGGCGCCGCCCTCGTCCTCCACGTACGCGAAGTAGGCGTCCATGGTGGCCGCCACCCGCAGCTTGTTGTCGGAGGTGGAGGCGAGCGCGGTGCGGACCGCGTGCAGCAGGGCCTCGCAGTGCTGGTCCAGCAGGGCCAGGTAGAGGTCCAGCTTGCCGGGGAAGTGCTGGTAGAGGACCGGCTTGCTGACGCCGGCGCGCTCGGCGATGTCGTCCATCGCCGCCGCGTGGTAACCCTGTGCGACAAAGACTTCCTGGGCCGCGCCCAGCAGCTGATTGCGTCGGGCCCGGCGCGGCAGACGCGTGCCTCGCGGCCGCGCCTCGGTCTGCTCGATGGCTGTCACGCCGCCTCCCATGATCGTTCCCTGCACGGTGTGCACCGCGCCCGCCATCGTACTTTTGGGTAACCGGGCCGTGCGTGGTCGGAGCGGAGAATTTCACGTACCGGACGCTGTGGGAAGTCGACAAATTACCGACAATTGGGCGCAAGGTGCCCCTGGCCCATGGCGGCCACCTCCGGAACGCCCGGAACGCCCCGGATCAGCGGTAGTCGTCCTCGTCGAGCTCCACGACCCGGGCCTGCTCGGCGACGTCCGCCTCGTTGGCGCTGTCGGGGTCGATCCCGGTCAGCGGGTCGTCGCGGTGGGGCGAGACGTCCGCGTGCTGTTCGGCGGCGTCGGCCTCGGGGGCCTCCACGTCGATCTCCGTGACATCGGGATCCTCCTCGAACGTCTCGGGATCGGACGGGTCAACGGTCATGCGGTACCCCTTCCCGGGGAGGACGTCCTCGTACTCCTGGGTACGAGCCTAGGAGAGCGGCCCCTCGACGCCAGGCGATCTGTGACCGCCGCCACAACAGCCCCGGCGTGATCGTCTCGTAACATTGCCCGCATGTCTTCGACCGAGTCGCCGGATGCCCGTGCCGTCCCCGTGGTGCCCCCGGGGCGGCCGTCGCGGGTGAGCCGGGGCGAGGAGGTCCGCACGGTGACCCTGCCGGGGGCCACGCTGGCCGTGCGCTCCCGGCGCCCGCTCGCGCCGGACCTGCCGGCCGCGCTCTTCGTGCACGGCCTCGGCGGCTCCTCGCAGAACTGGTCCGCCCTGATGGACCGGCTGGCGGGCGACGTCGACGGCGAGGCGCTCGACCTGCCCGGTTTCGGCGACTCCCCGCCGCCGGACGACGGCGACTACTCCCTCACCGGCTTCGCGCGTGTCGTCATCCGCCACCTCGACGCCGCCGGGCGCGGCCCCGTCCACCTGGTCGGCAACTCCCTGGGCGGCGCGGTCGTCACCCGCGTCGCCGCGGTCCGCCCCGACCTCGTGCGCACCCTGACGCTCGTCTCGCCCGCCCTGCCGGAGCTGCGCCCGCAGCGCACGGCGGTGCCCACCGGGCTGCTCGCGGTGCCCGGCGTCGTCTCCCTCTTCGCGCGGATGACGAAGGACTGGACACCCGAGAGGCGTACCCGCGAGGTCCTCGCGCTCTGTTACGGGGACCCCGGACGGGTGACACCCGAAGGGTTCGCGGAGGCCGTCGCGGAGTACGAGCGGAGGCTGGAGCTCCCCTACTTCTGGGACGTGATGGCCCGCTCCGCGCGCGGCATCGTGGACGCCTACACCCTCGGTGGCCAGCATTCGCTGTGGCGTCAGGCGGAGAAGGTGCTTGCCCCTACGCTGCTCGTCTACGGAAAGCGCGACCAGCTGGTCTCGTACCGTATGGCAGCGCGAGCCGGCAAGACTTTCCGCGACTCGCGGCTGTTGACGCTTCTGGAATCAGGACATGTCGCCATGATGGAGGACCCGGACGCGGTGGCACGTGCCTTCCGCGACCTGCTCGCGGACACCGCCGCCACCGCAGAACGGAGCGCTACGCCTCGTGGGTAAACACAGTGCACGTGCCTCCCACGCTTCCCCCAGGCCCGCGGCGCCCGCCGCCGGGGGCCCCGCCGGTGACGTCGCCGGGAGCACCGGCGAGGAGGCCGGACCACTGGGCGGCCCGGGTTCCGCTTTCGGCGCGGAGTTCGGCCCGGCGTTCGGCGCGGATTTCGCCACCGAGGCCGGCGCGGCGCCCGGTACGGGCCGCCGGCGCGCCTCGGCCGCCGAGGAGGCCGCCGGCCCCGAGGCCGTGGAGCCGCCGCCCCCGGGCAGCTGGCCCGACCCGCTGTTCGACCCCGAGTGGCCCGGAGCCGCCGCGGGCCGCGACGGGCGCCCGGGCGAGCACCAGCCGGAGCCGGGTGTCGGCTGGGGCGTCATCGGCGTCCAGCGCGGCCAGGCCGCGGGCCCGGCCGGCGGCTACGAGCACCACACCTACGGGTCCCTCTATGTGACGGACCATCCGGCCGGGCCGGACGCGGCCCACCAGCCCGTTCTTCCGTTCGTCGACGAGGTGTTCCCGCCCGTCCCCGCTCCCGCCGCCGCTTCCGCTCCGGGTTCCGTTTTCACCCCGGCCCCGGCCCCGGCCCCCGCCGCCGCGCCCGCCGAGGGTCCCTCCGCCGGTGGTGACGGCACCCCCCGTGTGACGATCGCGAGACCCGGCAGCCGTCGCGCGCCCCGCGGTACCGGCCCCTTCCGTACCGGTCAGGGGCTCGCGCGCACCGCCACCGGCGTGGCCGCCGCCCTGGTGACGGCCGTGCTCGCGGTGATCGTCGCCGGTCAGGTCGAGGAGGGCGCGGACAGTAAGGCGCAGGCCCGCTCCGCGGACGTCGAGCGCACCGGCCCGGACGCCGCCTCGCGCTCCGACAGCCGGCCCACGCCCAACGGCGGCGCGGTGGTCCCGGCCACGTACGAGCAGAAGATGGCGAAGAAGTACCCGCTCGCCCCCGACGCGCGGGGCACCGGCGACTTCGAGACCGTGGGCGGCCACGACAAGGCCCCCGGCAAGGGCGAGGTGCTGCGCTACCGCGTGGACGTGGAGAAGGGGCTGCCGCTCGACGGCGGGCTGTTCGCCACCGCCGTGCAGCGGACCCTGAACGACGAGCGCAGCTGGGGCCACGGCGGTGACCGCACCTTCGAGCGCGTCTCGACCGGCTCCGCCGACTTCGTGATCACCCTGGCCAGCCCCGGCACCACGGCCACCTGGTGCGCCAAGTCGGGCCTGGACACCACGCAGGACAACGTCTCCTGCGACTCCGCGGCCACCGACCGCGTCATGATCAACGCCTACCGCTGGGCGCAGGGCGCGCAGACCTACGGCGACCGGATGCACGCCTACCGGCAGATGCTGATCAACCACGAGGTCGGCCACCGGCTCGGCCACGACCACGAGACCTGCGCCAAGGAGGGCGCGCTCGCGCCGGTGATGATGCAGCAGACGAAGTTCCTGACGACGGACGGCGCCACCTGCCGCCCGAACCCCTGGCCGTTCCCGGGGGAGTGACCGGGAGGGGCCCGGCGCCGGGCGGGAAGCGCATGATCCGGACGTATGCCATCCGTATCCGCCCGGCCTGCGGAGCTTGATCGATCGTCCTGCTCCGCGAGATGTCTCATCTCTGGATATGAGACATCTTTGCCACCTGGCGAAAATTCGTTCAGTGTTCTGCGCATGTCGCACCACCACGCCCCCGAGATCGCCGGCTTCGAGCTGGCGCTGATCGGCGTGGCCGCGCACGCAGTCGCCGACATCCTCTGTCGCTGAGACCGCCCTTCCCCCCGCGCGTATTCCGCGCCGCGCCAACGCGCAACGGCATCGCGTCCGTCGGGGGCGGTCCCCGCGCCCTTGCGCGATCTTCCTCAGCCGCCTTCCGTGGGTGCTTGCACTCTCCTTACGATCGCTTTCCCGCGAAAGGCTGACCTCGTCATGCGTCAACTTCCCGCCATATCCCGCCGCGTGGCCGCGGCCGCAGTCAGTGTGGTCCTGCTCGGAGGCGCGGCGGCGTGCGGCCCGGAGAAGAGCGGCGGTGACGCCAAGGGCGGCGCCGACGGTGCCGCGGAGAAGGGCGGCACCCTGACCGTCCTCAACAGACAGCCGCAGAAGCAGTTCGACCCCGCGCGCCTCTACACCTCCGGCGGCGGCAACATCCCCTCGCTCGTCTACCGCACGCTCACCACCCGTAACCGGGAGAGCGGCGCCGAGGGCACCAAGGTCGTGCCCGACCTGGCCACCGACATCGGCAAGGCCAGCGACGACGCCAAGACGTGGACGTACAAGCTGAAGGACGGGCTGAAGTACGAGGACGGCTCGCCCATCACCACCGCCGACATCAAGTACGGCATCGAGCGCTCCTTCGCCGCCGAGCTCTCCGGCGGCGCCCCGTACCTGCGCGACTGGCTGGTCGGCGGCGACACGTACCAGGGGCCGTACAAGGAGAAGAAGGGCCTCGACTCGATCGAGACGCCCGACGAGAAGACCATCGTCTTCCATCTGCGCAAGTCCGAGGGTGACTTCCCCTACCTCGCGACCTCCACCCAGTTCGCCCCCGTGCCCAAGGCCAAGGACACCGGCGCCAAGTACGCCGAGCACCCGGTCTCCTCCGGCCCGTACAAGGTCGTCAAGAACGCCAACGACGGCGAGCACATGGTGCTGGAGCGCAACGAGAACTGGTCGGAGGCGACCGACAAGGAGCGGCACGCCTACCCCGACCGGATCGAGGTGAAGTCCGGCCTCTCCTCCGCCGTCATCAACCAGCGGCTCTCCTCCGGCCAGGGCGCGGACGCCGCCGCCGTCACCACCGACACCAACCTCGGCCCCGCCGAGCTGGCCCAGGTCACCGGCGACAAGAAGCTCGCGGACCGGGTCGGCACCGGCCACTTCGGCTACACCAACTACCTCGCCTTCAACCCCACGGTGAAGCCCTTCGACGACCCGAAGGTGCGCCAGGCGATCTCCTACGCCGTCAACCGCACCAGCGTGGTGAACGCCGCGGGCGGCTCCTCGCTGGCCGAGCCGGCCACGACCTTCCTGCCCAACCAGAAGTCCTTCGGCTTCACGCCCTACGACCACTTCGCGGCGGGCGACAAGGGCGACGCGGCCAAGGCCAAGGAGCTGCTGAAGGAAGCCGGCCAGGAGAACCTGGAGATCACCCTCACCCACTCCACCGCCCAGGACTTCGAGACCAGCCCCGAGATCGCGACGGCTGTCCAGGCCGCGCTCAAGGAGGCCGGGATCAAGGTCAAGCTGGAGGGCCTGGAGATCAACGACTACGACGAGAAGACCCACAGCCTCGACAAGCAGCCGGGCCTCTTCCTCGCCCACTGGGGTGCCGACTGGCCCTCCGGCGGCCCCTTCCTCGCCCCGATCTTCGACGGCCGGCAGATCGTCAAGGAGGGCGCGGGCAACTACAACGCCTCCCGCCTCGACGACTCCAAGATCAACGACGAGATCGACGAGATCAACAAGATCACCGACCATGACGCCGCCGCCAAGCGCTGGGGCGCGCTCGACCGCAGGATCGGCGAGCAGGCGCTGACCGTGCCGCTGTTCCACCCGGTCTACAAGCGCCTCTACGGCAAGGACGTCAAGAACGTCGTCATCAGCGACTGGACCGGTGTCCTCGACGTCTCGCAGGTCGCGGTCAAGTGACGGACCTCCTCACCACCCCGGAACCGGAGGCGGGGCTCGCCCCCGCCTCCGGGGCCCGGCAGGTCTGGCGGCGGCTGAGGGCGCGCAAGTCCGCGCTCGCGGCCGCCGCCGTGCTGGGTCTGCTCGTCCTCCTCGCCCTCTTCGCGCCCCTGCTGGCCGCGCTGGAGGGACAGGACCCGAACACCTACCACGACGCCCTCGTCGACTCCGCGCGCGGCGGCGTGCCGCTCGGTGACTTCGGCGGCATCAGCGCCGAGCACTGGCTCGGCGTCGAACCGGGCACCGGCCGCGACATGTTCGTCCGGCTGCTCTACGGCGCCCGGGTCTCCCTCCTCGTCGCCCTCGGCGCGACCGTCGTCCAGGTGCTCATCGGCCTCGCCGTGGGCCTGGCCGCGGCCCTCGGCAACCGGTTCGCCGACAGCGTGTTCAGCCACCTCACCGACGTGATGGTCGCGATGCCGCTGCTCGTCTTCGCCATCGCCCTGATGGCCGTCGTGCCCGCGGACTTCCCGCGCCCGCTGCTGCTCGTCTTCTCCATCGGCCTGCTCGCCTGGGGCCCCATGGCGCGGCTCGTGCGCGGCCAGACGCTGAGCCTGAAGAAGCTCGACTACGTCTCGGCCGCCCGGCTGACCGGCGGTTCCTCCTGGCGGGTCGCCCGGCGCGAGCTGCTGCCCGCGCTGGCCGCGCCCGTGATCACCTATGCGGCGATCCTGCTGCCGAGCAACATCGTCGTCGAGGCGAGCCTGTCCTTCCTCGGCGTGGGCGTGAAGCCGCCGACGCCCTCCTGGGGGCAGATGCTCTCGACGGCCACCACGTGGTTCCGCGCGGACCCCACGTACGTCCTGCTGCCGGCCCTCCTGCTGTTCGTCACCACGCTCGCGTTCACCGTGCTCGCCGACGGGGTGCGCGTCGCGCTCGACCCGCGTGAGGCGTCCCGGCTGCGCGTCGGCCGGGGCGGCCGCACGTCCCGCAAGTCCCGTCCGGGAGGCACGGCGTGACCCTCTACTTCCTGCGCCGCGCGCTGGGCGCGGTCGCCGTCGTCCTCGTGCTCTCGGCCGTCGTCTACGTGACGTTCTACGTCGCGCCCGGCGACCCCGCGCGCCTGGCGTGCGGCCCGCGCTGCAACCCCGAGCAGATCCGGCAGGTCCGCGAGCAGCTCTCGCTCGACGACCCCCTCCTGACGCAGTACTGGCACTTCATCCAGGGCGTGTTCGTCGGCCAGGACTACTCCACCGGCACCGCCGTGCTGCACTGCGACGCGCCCTGCTTCGGGCTCTCGTACCAGAACAACCAGCAGGTCACCGACATGCTCGTCGAGCGGCTGCCCGCCACGGCCTCGCTGGCCGTCGGCGCCATGGTCGTCTGGCTCACGGTCGGCATCGGCACCGGTCTGATGTCCGCGCTGCGGCGCGGTGGCATCACCGAACGCGTCCTCACCTGGCTCACGCTCGCCGGCACCGCCACCCCGGTCTTCATCAGCGGGCTGCTGTTGCTGATGCTCTTCTGCGCGTACCTGGAATGGCTGCCGTTCCCGACCTACGTGCCGCTGACCGAGGACCCCGAGCAGTGGGCCTGGAACATGCTGCTGCCCTGGGTGGCGCTCGGCCTGCTCGAATCCGCCAAGTACGCCCGCCTCACCCGCAGCTCCACGCTGGAGACGCTGGCCGAGGACCACATCCGCACCTTCCGCGCCTACGGTGTGTCCGAGCGGTCGCTGGTCGTCCGGCACGCCCTGCGGGGCGCGCTGGCCCCGGTCATCGCCCTGACCGCCGCCGACTTCGGATCGATCTTCGGCGGCGCGGTGCTGACCGAGAAGATGTTCGGCCTGCCCGGCATCGGCCAGCTGCTGGTGGACTCCACGCGGAAGATCGACCTCCCGGTCGTCGTGGCCGTCGTGGTGATCACCGGTACCGCCGTCGTGATCGCCAACATCGTGGCGGACGTGCTCTACGCCGTCGCCGACCGAAGGGTGGCCCTGCGATGACCGCCGGCACCGCGTCCCTGGTCTCCGTGACGGACCTGTCCATCGCCTTCCCCACCGGGGAGGGCACCGTCCGGGCCGTCGACGGACTCTCCTTCACCCTCGCCCCCGGCGGCGCCCTCGGTATCGTCGGCGAGTCCGGCTCCGGCAAGAGCACCGCCGCGTACGCCCTGCTCGGCCTGCACAAGGGCACCGGCGCCGAGGTCTCCGGAGCGGTGACCGTCGCCGGGCACGACGTGCTCGCCGCCGGGGACGCCGAACTGCGCGGGCTGCGCGGCGGGGCGGCGGCCATGGTCTTCCAGGACCCGCTCTCCTCGCTCGACCCCTACCAGGCCATCGGCGACCAGATCGCCGAGGTCTACCGCGTGCACCGTAAGGGCGCCTCCCGGCGCGCCGCCCGGGAGCGGGCCACCGAGGTCCTCGACCGGGTCGGCATCCCGGACGCGGCCCGCCGCGCCCGGTCCCGGCCGCACGAGTTCAGCGGCGGCATGCGCCAGCGGGCCCTGATCGCCATGGCGCTCGCCTGCGAGCCCCGGCTGCTCGTCGCCGACGAACCCACCACGGCCCTCGACGTCACCGTCCAGGCCCAGATCCTCGACCTGCTGCGCGACCTGCGCGCGGAGACGGGCATGGGCCTGATCCTCGTCACCCACGACCTCGGGGTGGCGGCCGGCACCGTCGACGAGCTGCTGGTGATGAAGGACGGCCGCGCGGTGGAGCACGCACCGGTGCGCACCGTGCTCGACGCGCCGCGCGAGACCTACACGCGCGACCTGCTGGCGGCCGTGCCCCGCGTAAACGTCCGCCGCACGGCCGGGGCGAAGCGGCCGGCCGCGGCCGCCCAGGGGCCCGGTACGGACGTGCTGCTGGAGGCGGACGGCCTCACCCGGACGTTCGGGAGCGGCCGTAAGGCCGTCACCGCCGTCGAGGAGGTCTCGCTGACCGTCCGCGCCGGCGAGACCGTCGGCGTGGTCGGCGAGTCCGGCAGCGGCAAGACGACGCTCGGGCGGATGCTCGTACGGCTCCTGGAGCCGACCGGCGGCGCGCTCCGTTACCAGGGGCGCGACATCGGCGGCCTGAAGGACCGCGAGCTGCGGGCGTTCCGCAGCGAGCTCCAGATGGTCTTCCAGGACCCGGTCTCCTCCCTCAACCCCCGGCGCAGCATCGGCGAGTCCATCGCCGACCCGCTGCGCGCCGCCGGGCGGCTCGGCGACGCGGAGATCGTCGCCCGGGTGCGGGAACTGCTGGAGCGGGTGGGGCTCGACCCCGGCGCGTACCACCGCTACCCCCATGAGTTCAGCGGTGGCCAGCGGCAGCGGGTCGGCATCGCGCGGGCGCTCGCGCCCGAGCCCAAGCTCATCGTCTGCGACGAGCCGGTCTCCGCCCTGGACGTCACCACGCAGGCGCAGGTGGTGCGACTCCTCGGCGAGCTCCAGCGCGACCTCGGGCTCGCGCTGGTCTTCATCGCCCACGACCTCGCCGTCGTACGGCAGGTCAGCGACCGGCTCGTCGTGATGCGGGGCGGCCGGATCGTGGAGGAGGGCGACGCCGACTCCGTCTACGAGCGCCCCCGCCACGCCTACACCCAGGGCCTGCTGGCGGCCGTCCCGCGGCTCGAAAAGGCGGAAGCCGCCGCATAGCGCGAAGCAACGTCCCATCTTCGGGAAAGTCACTTCTGTTCACCCCTTCCGGTGGCGCGACGGACAACCGTCCGTCGCGCCGCACGGCCCCGCGCATAGCGTGCTCCCGCTGCCGTTCGGCGGCTGCCGAGGCCACAGTGGACAGACGGGGGTGCGTGCGTGCGCGTGGGACTCCTCACGGAGGGTGGATATCCGTATGCCGCGGGTGAGGGCGGCGAGTGGTGCGACCAGCTCGTCAGGGGGCTCGACCAGCACGACTTCGAGGTCTATGCCCTGAGCCGGGGCGCCCGCCAGGAGCGCGGCGGGTGGTACGGCCTCCCCAAACAGGTGCGGCGGGTACGGACGGCACCGCTCTGGGGTGACCCGCCGGAAGGGGACACGGGGCGCGCGTACGGCGCGTACGGACGGCGCGAACGGCAGCGGTTCGAGGAGCACTTCGGGGAACTGGCCGCGGCGATCTGCGCCACGGACGCGGGTGGGGCCGGGGGGGCCGGGGGGCCTGCCGGAGCCGGAGGGTCCGAAGGCGCGGCGGAGGCGTCTGGTGCGGCTGGTGCACCGGATGACTCCGGTGCGGCGGATGCGGCCGGTACGGGGGGCGCCGAGGGGGCGGCCCCCTCCGCCGAGGGCCAGGCGTACCGTTTCGCCGAAGGCCTGCACGGCCTCGCCGACCTCGCCCGGGAGGCCGGCGGCCTCGGTGCCGCGCTCCGCTCGGAGCAGGCCCTGCGCACCCTGGAGGCGGCGTGCCGCGCGCCCGGCGCGCACCCCGCGGCGTCCGGCATCCGCGTCGCCGACCTCCTCGCCGTCTCCGCCTTCCTGGAGCGGGCGCTGCGGCCCCTCTCCCTGGACTGGTACGGCGCCGCCGGCGACCACGACCGGGGCCTCGCCGCCGTCGACCTCTGCCACGCCACCTCCGCCGGGCCCGCCGCACTGCCGGGCCTGCTGGCCAAACGCTTCTTCGGTACCCCGCTCCTCGTCACCGAGTACGAGGTGCGGCTGCGCGCCTACTACCTCAACAGCGCCGCGGGCTCCGCCGGACTGCCGCTCGCCGTAAGGACGTTGATCTCCTCCTTCCACCGGCTGCTGTCCGCCGAGGTCTACGGCCGGGCCGACCTGATCACCCCCGGCGACGCCCGGGTGCGGCGCTGGCAGGAGCGCTGCGGGGCCGCCCGGGAGCGGCTGCGCACGGTCCACCCGGGCGTGGACGAGCGCCCCTACGAAGCGGTCGGCGAGGGCGCCGAGGACCCGCGGGGGCCGTCCGGCGCGCCCCTGGACGACGGCCGCACGCTGCTGTGGCTCGGCCGCCCCGAGCCCCACCTGTGGGACGCCTTCGCCTCCGTGCGGGCCGCCGAACCGGGCACGGCGCTCAGGGTCGTCGGCGCCCCGGAACCGGGCGCCGAGCCGCCCGACGGGGTGACGTACGAGGAGACGGTGCGCCCGGAGACGTACGCGGCGGGCAGCGTCGTCCTCGCCGGGGCCGCGGACGCCTTCCCGCTGCCGCTGGTCGAGGCGATGTTCTGCGGCCGGGCCACGGTCGCGCCCGACGCCTGCGCCGTCCGGGAGGCCGTCGGCGGCACGGGCCTGGTCGTCCCGCCGGGCGACGCCGGGGCGCTGGCCACCGCCTGCCTCGACCTGCTGCGCGACCCCGGCCGCCGCGCCCGGCTCGGCGCGGCGGCGCGGGAGCGCGCCCTCGAACTCTTCACCGTGGAGCGGCATGTGACGGCCTTTCGCGGCATCTACCTCGAACTGATCTCGCGCGCCCCCGTCCGGCAGGACGGATCCGATCCGTCCGTCCCCTTCGGCCGCGCCGCCGGCGAGCATCCGCCGCTCACCTGGTCCCCGCGCGCCGCCTCCCCGACCTGGGCGGGCCGCCCATGAGCACGTCACTGCGGGCCGGCAGCCCGCCGAACCCCACGGGCATACCCGTCCCGACGGCCCCCGCCGACCCGGTGAAGGCGCTCCTCCAGCACCACCGCGAGCTCTGCGCGCGCGCCGTGGACCCCCTGGAGATCGCCGCCGTCCTGGAGGCGCGGGGCGCCGTGGACCACACGGCGGCCGCGTGCCGCCACCGCGATCTGTTCTCCCTGGCCGAGGAGTTGTACGCGCGCGGGCGCGCCGTGGAGACGGCGCCCACGGGTCCGGCGGGCACCGGGAGCGCGCTCCGCGGGGCGCCGCGGAGCGGCGGTTCGCCGCTGGGGAGCTTGCTGCGCGGTGGCCTCCTGCGGGGTGGGCTCCTGCTCGGTGACCCACCGCACGGCGGTGCCCCGCGGGGTGCCGGCGAGCAGCTCTCCCCACCGCGGCCGGCGGCGGAGCCGGAAGCCGCGACGCCGTTCCAGGACGGGGCGGCCGGGGGCCTGCCGTACGGGCGGCCGGGGCGCGGCGAAGCGTGGGACGGCGGACCGCCGCAGGGTGGGTCGTGGCGCGGTGTGCGGCCGCACGGTGCAGCGTCGTACGGGGAGTCGTGGGACGGGGAAGTGCCGCATGGTGGGTCGTGGGATGGAGGACTGTCCCACGGTGGGTCGTGGGATGGAGGACTGTCCCACGGTGGGTCGTCGGACGGCGGACCGGCGCACGGAGGGTCGTGGGACGGTGTGCCGCCGTACGGCGGGTCGTGGCGCGGTGTACCGCCGCACGACCGCTCGCCGCACGGCCTGCCGCCCCGCCGCGATGACACGCCGGCCGGCCCGGGCGCCCGTCGGCCCGGCCCCGGCCTGCCGCAGCCCCTCTGTCCGCCCTCGCCGCCGTGCCACCCGCCCGGCACCTACCGGTGGCGGGCGGCGCGGTGGCTCGCCGGGCTCTGGCTGGTCGCGTACGGGCTCGTGGGCGATCGTCTCCTCGCGGCCCTGCTCGCCGGGCGGCCGGTGCGGGAGCTCGCGGGGTCCGCCGGGCTGTCCGGCGTCCTGTCCGCCGCCGTGCCGACCGCACTCGCCCTGGCCTGCGCCGCCGCGTCCGCGGCCTGGAGCGCGCGCTGGTTCACGGTCCGGGTGCGCCGCGCGCTCCTCGGCAGCCGCACCCTCGCGGAGTTCCGGGCCCGCGTGCGGCCCGTGCCCGTCCTCGCCACCGCGTTCCACCTCGCCGCCCTGGCCGCCCTCCTGGCCGCCGGGCACGCGGCGCTGCGGGGCACCGTGCACCCGGGGCCGCTCACCGCGGTCACCGCCCTCGGCGGGCTGCTCTTCGTCGCCCGCCTGGCGGCCTCCCGCGGCCTGGGCCGGGCGGCCGCCGTCGCCGCGCTCGCCGCCGGCGCGGCGGAGGCCACGGCCCTGCTCGGCGCCCTGCTCGCCCCGGACGACGGGCCGCTGCGGCCGCTCACCGCCCTCGCCGCGGCCCACGGCCCCGCCGCCGTTCCCCTGGTGGCCTGTACCGCGCCCGCGGTCGCCCTGCTGGCCTGCGCCCTTCCCGCGCTGACCCGGGCCTCCGCCCACCGGAGCGGGGTGGCCGCCGCCGCGGTCGGCACCCCCGCCGCACCTCACGTGTCCGCCGCACCCGCAGACCCCGCCGCCCCCGGCGAGCCGCACACCCCTGTCAGAGGAGCAAGCAAGATGACCGTTCACCCCATCCGTACCGCCGGGCGAGAGGGAGGGCGCGACCGATGAGGGTCCTTCTGCTCGGTGCCAACGGCTACCTCGGCCGGTACGTGGCCGACCGGCTGCTCGCCGACCCCGCCGTCCAGCTCACCGCCCTCGGCCGCGGCGACGACGCGGACGTCCGCTTCGACCTGGCCACCGGCAGCCCCGGGGCGCTCACCCGCTTCCTCAACGCCGTGCACCCCGGCGTGGTGATCAACTGCGCGGGCGCCACCCGCGGCGGCGCCCGCGACCTCACCCGGCACAACACCGTCGCCGTCGCCACCGTCTGCGAGTCCCTCCGGCGCAGCGGCTGCGGCGCCCGCCTGGTCCAGCTCGGCTGCTCCTCCGAGTACGGACCCTCGCAGCCCGGCTCCTCCACGGCCGAGGACGCCGTCCCGCGCCCCGGCGGCCCGTACGGCGTCAGCAAGCTCGCCGCCACCGAGCTCGTCCTCGGCTCCGGCCTGGACGCCATCGTGCTGCGCGTCTTCTCACCCGTCGGGCCCGGCACCCCCGCCGGCTCCCCGCTGGGCCGGCTCGCCGACGCCATGCGCCGCGCCATGCAGAGCGGCGACAGCGAGCTCAAGCTCAGCGGCCTCGGGGTGCAGCGCGACTTCGTCGACGTCCGCGACGTGGCCCGCGCCGTCCACGCCGCCTCCCTCTCCGCCGCCCAGGGCGCCGTCAACATCGGCACCGGCCGCGCGGTCAGGCTCCGCGACGCCGCCTCCCTGCTCGCCCGCGTCGCGGGCTTCGGCGGCGCCCTCCACGAGCTGGACGACCCGCACCTCGGCACCCCGCCCGCCTACCCCTACCCGGACGGCTGCGGCAGCTGGCAGCAGGCCGACGTGCGCACCGCGCGCGACCGGCTCGGCTGGCGGCCCCGGATCGGCCTGGAGGAGTCGCTGGCCGACATCTGGATGGAGGCGGCGTGTCGTATCTGATCCCCTCCGGCCGCCGGGCCTCACCCGAGACCGACGCCCCGCTGCGGTTCGGCGTCCCCGGCATCGCCCACCCGCTGCTCGCCCCCGCCGAATGGGGCGAACTCCTGCGCACCGACGTGCCCGTGGACTGGGTCGTGCTCGGCAGCGGCGCCATGGCCGCGCCCGGCGCCTCGGGCGGTCCGGGCGCCCGCCCGGACCCGTACTGCCTGCCCGCCGTCGCCCGGCTGCGGGACGCGGGCGTCCGGCTCCTCGGCCACCTGGACCTGAAGTTCGGCGAGCGCCCCTTCGAGGAGCTCCTCGGCGAGGCGCAGCGCTACCTCAACTGGTACAAGGTGGACGGCTTCTCGCTCGACGCCTGCCCCACGGGCCCGGCCGCGCTCCCCGTCGTCCGCCGCACCGTGAGCGCCCTGCGCACGCTGCGCGAGCGCGCCCGGATCGTCCTGGTCCACGGCGCCCACCCCTGCGCCGGGTACGCCGAACTCGCCGACCAGCTGGTGACCTTCTGCGGCCCGTGGTCCGCCTACCGCTGGTCGCAGGTGGCCGAGTGGACCGCCGACCACCCGCCCGAGCGCTTCTGCCACCTCGTGCACGGCGTCCCCCGGGCCCACCTGGACGAGGCGCTGCGCATCGCCCGCTGGCAGGGCGCCGGCACCATCTACTTCACCGACCGGACGGACCGGGACGAAGCGGACCCCTGGGAGGTGATGCCCGGCTACTGGGACGAGATCGTCTCGCGCATCGGACCTGGTGTCTCGGAATGAGACGGGGCGTGGCAGGGTTACAGGGGAAGAACCGAACGCCGCCTGTATGTTCCCCGCGCGAGCGGGGATGCCTCTCCTGGAGACCCCGTGTCGCTGCCACCCTTGGTCGAGCCGGCCGCCGAGCTCACCGTTGACGAGGTTCGTCGGTACTCCCGCCACCTGATCATCCCGGACGTCGGGATGGACGGGCAGAAGCGCCTGAAGAACGCGAAGGTGCTCTGCGTGGGTGCCGGCGGCCTCGGTTCCCCCGCCCTGATGTACCTCGCCGCGGCCGGCGTCGGCACCCTCGGCATCGTGGAGTTCGACGAGGTCGACGAATCGAATCTTCAGCGGCAGATCATCCACAGCCAGGCCGACATCGGCCGCTCCAAGGCCGAGTCCGCCCGTGACTCCGTGCTGGGCATCAACCCGTACGTGAACGTCGTCCTCCACCAGGAGCGCCTGGAGGCGGAGAACGTCAAGGAGATCTTCTCCCAGTACGACCTGATCGTGGACGGCACGGACAACTTCGCCACCCGCTACCTGGTCAACGACGCCTGCGTGCTGCTGAACAAGCCGTACGTCTGGGGCTCCATCTACCGCTTCGACGGTCAGGCGTCCGTCTTCTGGAGCGAGCACGGCCCCTGCTACCGCTGCCTCTACCCCGAGCCCCCGCCGCCGGGCATGGTGCCCTCCTGCGCCGAGGGCGGCGTGCTGGGCGTGCTGTGCGCCTCCATCGGCTCGATCCAGGTCAACGAGGCGATCAAGCTGCTCGCGGGCATCGGTGAGCCGCTGGTCGGCCGTCTGATGATCTACGACGCCCTGGAGATGACCTACCGCCAGGTCAAGGTCCGCAAGGACCCCGGCTGCGCGGTCTGCGGCGAGAACCCCACGGTCACCGAGCTGATCGACTACGAGGCGTTCTGCGGCGTGGTCTCGGAGGAGGCCCAGGAGGCCGCCGCGGGTTCCACGATCACTCCCCGGCAGCTCAAGGAGTGGATCGACGCGGACGAGAAGATCGACATCATCGACGTCCGCGAGCCCAACGAGTACGAGATCGTCTCGATCCCGGGCGCCCGGCTGATCCCGAAGAACGAGTTCCTGATGGGCAACGCCCTCCAGGACCTGCCGCAGGACAAGAAGATCGTCCTGCACTGCAAGACGGGTGTCCGCTCCGCGGAGGTCCTGGCGGTCCTGAAGTCCGCCGGGTTCGCGGACGCGGTGCACGTCGGCGGTGGCGTGATCGGCTGGGTCAACCAGATCGAGCCCGAGAAGCCGGTGTACTAGGCGGGGTCTGTGTTCGCGCGCGGGACGGGCCGGGCTTCCGGCCCGTCCCGCGCGCGTTCCGTGCCTGGCGTGGGGGTTTCTTGACCCGTCGGGTGCCTTGCCCCGGGCCGGGCGGATGCCTTGCCGCCCTTTTCGGGGCTGCCTGCCCGCTACCGCTCCCGCAGCGGCGCGCAGCCTATCCGGGCCGCCATCGCGTCCACGAACGCCGGGAACGCGTGCCGCGGGTCGTCCAGCCGCGTATGCGTACGCCCCGGACCCACCCGCATCGTGAAGACCGTCGGTCTCCCCTCGCACTCCGCCCGCACCAGCGCCCCCGCCGCGTCGATCCGGCCCCGCCCCCGCCAGCCCGGCGCCGGCGGCGAGTCGCCCGTCAGGCCGTCGAAGAGGGCGACGATCCTGGGCCGCCCGACCATCGTGAAGCGCGCCGCGGGGCGGCCGTCGTCGCCCCCGGACACCGCGCAGGACTGGAGGTCGTCACCGGCCCCGCCGCCCACCGTGTCGGTCAGACGCTCCCCGGCCGCGTCCTCGCCCAGCCCCGGGATCGCGCACCGCCCCGCCGGCGCGTCCGGGGACGGCGACGGGGACGACAAGGGCGGTTCGGCACGCAGCCGCAGGGCCGGCGCCGAGGAGCAACGCGTCGCCTCCGTCGCGCGGTTGGCCACCCGGACGAGTAACTCCCCCGTGCGTGAGGGCGAGGAGTCGTCCGGGAAGCCGGGATGGCTGCCCCGGTCGGCGGCGTCCGTGAACGAGCTGGTGAGCGTCACCACCGAAGGGCGGCCTCCCACGTCACAGCTCTCCGGCAGCACCAGCGCGCCCGAACCGTCGGCCGTGAACCCGGGCAGCAGCCCCGGCAGCGCCCGGTCGCCGCCCGCGAACAGCCCGCCGACCCAGTCCCGCCGCCCCGCGGCGTCCCTCGGGCCCGTGCCGAGCCGGACCTCGATCCGCTGCTCGTACGCCCCCGCGCCGCGGCCGCCCCGCCAGCTGAGGACGCAATGGCCGCGCGGCCGCTCCCGGGTGGGGACGCTCTCCTCCGCGGCGCGCTCCCGGCCGCCGTCCCGGAACGGTCCCGACCCCTCCGTCCAGGCGCCCCAGCAGTACGTCCGGCGGGCCAGCGGCGTGGACTGCGTCTGCCAGAGCGCGACCAGGGCGGCCACGAGGGCGGCGACCGCCAGGAAGCCGGTGAGCACGCGCACCTTGCGCTCGGCCTGCCCGGTGGGCCGCGGCGGGCTGTACGACATCGCATTCCCCCCGACCGTCCGTCACGGAACTGCTGTGCGGGAGATCGTAGTGCGAGCCACAGACATTCGACGCGTCGGTTCGCGCCACCGATGATATGTGTTATGTGCTGTGTGTACGTTGAACAGTACTATGAGCAGATCTTGCCCGGTTGGGGCACCGTACCGTCCAACAGGTACGCGTCCACCACTTCCTTGACGCACGCGTTGCCGCCGTCGTACGCGCCGTGCCCTTGTCCCCGGTACGTGAGCTCCACTCCGACGCCCGGACCCAGCTCGCGCGCCATCGCGCGCGCCCCCTCGTAAGGGGTAGCCGGGTCACCGGTGTTGCCGACGACGAGGATCGGCGGCGCGCCCTTGGCGCTCACGTCCGGCGTCTGCCACTCGCCCTTGACCGGCCAGCCGGTGCACTGGGTGAGGCTCCAGGCCATGAAGTCCCCGAAAACGGGGGAGGCCTTGCGGAACTCCGGCACCTTCGACTCGATCTCGGCGGCCGTGTAGCGCTGCGCGAAGTCCGCGCACGTGATGGCGTTGAGCGACGCCTGGAGCGTGCTGTAACGCCCGTCCTGGCCCCTGCCGTTCAGGGAGTCCGCGAGAGCGAGCAGCAGCTTGCCGTCGCCGTTCTCCGCGTCCTCGACGCCCTCCGTGAGGTAGTCCCAGAAGTCCTGCGAGTACAGGGCCTGCGCGATGCCGGCCGTGGCGAGAGAGCGGGTCAGCTGCCGGCCGCCCGCGCCCGGGACGGGCTTCTCGTCCAGCCGCCGCAGCAGCTCGCCGATCTGCCGCTCCGTCGGGCAGTTGTCGGAGTTCTTCACGCAGGCGTCCATGTAGTTGCCCAGCGCGAGCTGGAACCCCTTCGCCTGGCCCAGGGAGCCCCGCACGGGGTCGCTGGTCGGGTCCACGACGCCGTCGAAGAGGGCCCGGCCCACCTTGTCCGGGAACAAGTGGGCGTAGACCCCGCCCAGTTCGGTGCCGTACGAGACGCCGAAGTAGTGCAGCTTGTCGTCGCCCAGCACCCGCCGCATCAGGTCCATGTCGCGGGCCGCGTTCGACGTCCCCACGTGCGGCAGGACCTTCCCCGCCCGCTTCTCGCACGCCTGCGCGTACTTGCCCACCCGCTCGACCAGGTCCTTCGCCTCCTCCTTGGTGTCGGGGGCCGCGTCCGCCGCGTAATAGGCGTCCAGTTCCTTGTCGCTCAGACAGGTGACCCCGCTGCTGCGGCCGACGCCTCGCGGGTCGAAGCTCACCAGGTCGTAGCGCGTGCGCAGTTTGGTGTAGTCGTCCGCGAACGCCGGCAGCGTGGTGATCCCCGAGCCGCCGGGGCCGCCGAAGTTGAAGACCAGCGAGCCGATCCGGCGGGCCGGGTCCGTGGCCTTCGCCCGGATCAGCGCGATGCCGACGCTGCCGCTCCCGGGGTTGCCGTAGTCCAGGGGCGCCCGCATCGTCGAGCACTCCCATTCGGTGCCCGGCGCCTTGTCCGTCGACCCGCTCTCGCTGCCGCTCGGGGCCGGGCAGGCCTTCCATGTCAGCCGCTGGCGGTCCGGCGCGTCGGCCGGCGCCGCCGCCGACGCCGAGCCGCCGTTCTCCCCGCCGCCCGCGCAGCTGACGGCGGAGAGCGTCAGCAGCGCGGCGCACAACAGGCCCCCGGCCCTTACGGAACTGGACAACGGCGCTCCCGGGGTCGAGGGCTGAGGGGCCGGAGAAAGGGGCCGACTGCCATCTTGCGGGGCGGGGAGCGGGGGTGCGCGCGGGGTGGGGCGTTCGGGTCACGCTGGGACGATCCGGGGCGTTGAGGTTCGGTTTTTGCCCTTACGGCTGCATGAACATGGCCTCTCGCCTTACAGCGGTACGAACGTGACCTCTGTCGCCTTCACGCTCACCCAGACCCGTACGCCCTCCGCCAGCCCCAGGTCGGCCGCCGCCGACGGGGTGACCTCCGCGACCACGTCGGGCTCGCCGGCCACGAGGACGCGCAGCCGGGCGCCCTGCGTGGTGATCTCGCGGATGGTGCCGGGCCAGACGTTCCGGGGGCTGCCGTCCGTGGGGCGGGCGGTGTGCAGGGACACCGCTTCCGGGCCTACGACCGCCAGGCCGGGGCCCGGGTGCTCGGGGCCCGGGTCCGCCGTGGCGAGGCTCGTGCCCTCGTTCAGCGCGACCGTGCCCTCCTCCGTGGACTTCCCCGGCCACGCGTTCCTGCCCAGCATCCGGGCCACCCAGGGGGAGCGGGGGTGCCGGGTCAGCTCGGCGGGCGTCGCGTACTGCACCGTGCGGCCGTCCTCCAGGACGAGGACGCGGTCGGCGAGCGACACGGCCTCCACGGGGTCGTGGGTGACGAGCAGGCAGACGCCCGGGAAGTCCGCGAGGTGGGTGCGCAGGGTGTGCCGGACGTGCGCCCGGGTCGACTGGTCGAGCGCGGCCAGCGGCTCGTCCAGGAGCAGCAGCCGGGGGCGGGCGGCGAGGGCGCGGGCCAGGGCCACACGCTGGCCTGGCCGCCGCTGAGGCTGCCGGGGCGGCGGAGTGCCAGGCCGCCCACGCCGAGCCGGTCGAGCCAGCGCCGGGCCTCGCGGTGGGCCTCGGCGCGGGGGACGCCCTGGGCGCGGAGTCCGTAGGCGGTGTTGGCGAGCGCGCTCAGGTGGGGGAAGAGGGCGCCGTCCTGGGGGACCCAGGAGATGCGGCGGGTGTGTGGGGGTGTGTGGGCGGCGTCGGTGCCCCCCAGGAGGATTTCTTGGGCGCTCGCACGGTCGGTGAGGCCCAGGAGCGCTCTGAGGAGGGTGGTCTTTCCCGCTCCGTTGGGGCCCACTACGGCGATGGTGGTGCCGGGTTCGGCTTCGATGCGGGTGGTGGTCGATCCTTCTACCGTGGTGCGGAGGGGGTACGGGGTGGGGTCGGGGGCGGGACGGGGAGGGTCCTCCGGGGCCGCATGATTTACGGCCCCTGTCACACGGGTTGAGAACCCGGAACCCTGCCGCAAATCACGCTTTACGCCCTCTCCGGAGCCCTCCCCGTCCCGCCCCCTTCCGCCGCTGCCCAGCCATCTGCCGCGTAGCGCCAGCAGTACCGCCGTCGCTATCGCCAGGAGCAGCAGCGACACCGCCGTCGCTCCTTCCGGGTCGTCCTGGAGGAGCAGGTAGACCTGGAGGGGGAGGGTCTGGGTGGTGCCCGGGAGGTTGCCCGCGAAGGTGATCGTCGCCCCGAACTCGCCCAGGGCCCGGGCCCAGCTGAGCGCCGCCCCGGCCAGCAGGCCAGGGGCGATCATCGGGAGGGTGACGGTCCGGAACACCCGGAGCGGCGTCGCGCCCAGGGTGGTGGCCGTCTCCTCGTAGCGCGGGTGGAGGCCCGCCAGCGCCCCTTCCAGGCTGATGACCAGGAACGGCATGGACACGAACGCCGACGCCACGACCGCCCCGGCCGTCGAGAACGGCAGGGTGACGCCGCACCAGGACTCCAGCCAGGGGCCCAGCACGCCGCGCCTGCCGAAGGCCTGGAGCAGCGCCACGCCCGCCACGGTCGGCGGCAGGACCATCGGGAGCATCACCAGGCTGCGCACCAGCGCCTTGCCGGGGAAGTCCCTGCGGGCCAGCACCCACGCCAGGGGGACGCCGAGGAGGAGGGCCAGCAGGAGGGCCCAGCCGGAAACGAGGAGGGACAGCCCCAGTGCCTCGGTGACCTCGTGCGAGCCGAGGCGGGAGGGGAGGGTGGCCCAGGGGGTGCGGGCGAGGATGCCGAGCAGGGGGAGGAACAGGAAGGCGACGGCCAGGACGGCCGGCAGCCCGAGCGCCAGGGGAGTGCGCCCCTGGCGCGGGCCGCTCCTCACGGCTGCTGGAATCCGGCGGCGCGGAGCAGCTTCTGCGCCTCGTCCGTGCTCAGCCACTTCACGAAGTCGCCGGCCTCCTCGGTGTGCGCCGAGCCCTTGAGGGTGGCGGCCGGGTAGGAGGCGACGGCGTTCTGCGTGTCGGGCACGGTCACCGTGGAGACCTTGCCCTTGGCCGCGGCGGCGTCGGTGAGGTAGACGATCCCGGCGTCGGCCTCGCCCAGCGAGACCTTGCTGAGGACGGCGCGGACGTTCGGCTCCTGGGAGACCGGCTTGACGGTGACGTGCTGCTGGTCGAGGACCTTCTTGCTGTACCGGCCCACCGGCACCTCGGGCGCGGCGAGTACGACCTTGAGCTCCTCGCGGGAGAGGTCGGAGAGGCCCTTGACGCCCTTGGGGTTGTCCTTGGCGGTGGCGATGGTCAGCCGGTTCTTCGCGATGACCGTGGGCGCGCCGGTCTCCGACCGCAGCCCGTCCATGGTCTTGGTGTCCGCGGTGACGAGGGCGTCGGCGGGCACGCCCTGGCGGACCTGGGAGGCGAGCTCCTGCGACCCGGCGAAGGAGAACTTCACGGTGGTGCCGGGGTGCGCCTTCTCGTACGCGGCTCCGGCCTGCTTGAAGACGTCGGTGAGGGACGCGGCGGCGAGGACGGTCAGGGTCGTCCTGCTCCGGGAGGACCCGTCGGCGTCGTTCTTCTTGTCGTCGCCGTCGCTGCCGCAGCCTGCCAGGGACAGGGCGGCGGCCGTCGCGAGGGCGGGCAGGGCGAGGTGGCGGGTGCGGGGCATCGGGTTCTCCGGTTCAGGCGCGGTCGATGTGCACGTTGGTGGCCTTCACCCGGGCCACGGCCTCCATCCCGACGGCCAGCCCCAGCTCCTCCACGGCCTCCCGGGTGAGGAGCGAGACGAGCCGGTGGGGACCGGCCTGGATCTCGACCTGCGCGGCGACGTCGCCGAGCTTCACGGCCGTGATGATCCCCGGAAAGGCGTTCCGCGCGGAGGTGTACGCGGCCTCCTCACCGCTCCCCTCGGCCGCGAGCGCCACGGAGAACGCGGCGAGATCGGTCCCGTCGATCAGCCGCTTCCCCGCTTCGTCCCGCCGCGTGGGTATCCGCCCGGCGTCGGCCCAGCGGCGCACGGTGTCGGGGCTGACGCCGAGGAGACGGGCGGCTCGGCCGATGGGGTAGGAGGCTTGCATGTGCGGCACGTTATGGCCATGCGGCCAGCAGATGCAAGGAGGGGGGTGAGGGTGGGGTTGCATGTGCGGGTGGTGGCGGGGCGGGGTGGGGTGGCGCGTGGCGGGCCGGTGCGGGGCGCCGCTGCGCGGGGCCTTTCCCCAGCCCCGCCCCTTCCCGATACCGGGGACCCCGCCCCGGACCCCGGTCCTCAAAACGCCGGACGGGCTGATTTCAGCCCGTCCGGCGTTTGAGGACACCGCGCGGAGCGCGGAAAGGGGGCCCGGGGGCGAAGCCCCCGGTTCCGGGAAGGGGCGGGTAGGGGAAAGGCCCCGCGCAGCGGCACCCTCACCCGCCCCACCCCACCCCGCAGGGGCAGCAGCCTGCCTAGATCGCTCCCTTGCGCGTCAGATGCGTGAACGAGATCCACCCCGGCAGCACCGGCAACCACAACGTCATCAACCGGAACAACAGCACCGCCGGCGCCGCCTGCTCCGCCGGCAGCCCCGCGAACGTCAGGGCACCCGTCAGGGCGAACTCCACCGCGCCGACACCGCCCGGCGTCGGCGCCGCCGACCCCAGCGCGTTGGCCGTCAGATAGACGACGGCGATGCTGGCGTAGCTCAGCTCCCCGCCGAACGCGCGGATCGCGGCGTCGAGGCACATCACGTTCGCGGCCGTCAGCAGGAGCATCCCGCCGATGCCGGCGAAGAGCTTCTGCGGCCGCTGGAGGACGTCCAGCATGCGCGGCACGACGCCGGCGAACAGCGACCGCACCCGGGTCGAGACGAACTTCCGCAGGACCGGGATGGCGGCCACGACGAGGACCAGCACCGCCGCGGTCAGCAGGCCGCCGATCACCGTCCGGGACGGGCCGATCGACGAGCTGCGCTCCGTGCCGGTGACGTAGCCGAAGGACAGCAGCAGCATGATGTGGCAGGCCAGGCCGAAGAGCTGGGACGCGCCGACGCTCGCCACCGCGAGGCCGGGGCGGACGCCCGCGCGCTGGAGGAAGCGGGTGTTGAGCGCGACGCCGCCGACCGCCGCCGGGGCCACCAGCTTGACGAAGGAGCCCGCGACCTGGGCCAGGACCGTGCGGCCGAAGGTCACCTTCTCGGGCACGAAGCCGAGCAGGCTCAGCGCCGCCGCCACGTAGGTGAGGGCCTGGAAGGCCACCGCCACCGCGACCCAGGCCCAGTTGGCCTTGTCGACGAGGTCGCCGAACCGCACGTGCGTCAGCTGGGAGAGCAGGAAGTACGCGGCGAAGGCGCCGGCCACGAAGCTGATCAGCGTGCGGGGCTTGATCCGCTCCAGGCGGACCGGCTCTATCGGCGCCTGCGGGCGGATCAGCAGGACCTGGCGGCGGATCTGCGCGAGGAGGTCCTCCTCGCGGGCCTCCTCCAGGGCCTCGTCGATGGCCTTCTTCTCGGCCTGCCGCTCGGCCTTGAGCGCCTTGCGGTCGCTGACCGCCTCGGCGGCCGGTGCCGTGCCGGAGTCGGTCTGCGCGGCCTTGGCCTCCTTGGCCAGGCGCGCGGCCTCCAGGACCGTCTCCCGCTCCCGCTGGGCCCGCTCCCGGGCCAGCTGCCGGAGCGTCGCCCGGCTGACGCGGGTCAGCGCCAGCGGCTGGAGCAGCGGGAGGCTGTCGGCGATCGCGTCGGGGCCGAGGACCTCCACGCCGGTGGCCACCGCCCGTTCCGCCCCGACCCGCAGGCCCAGGGTGACGAGCAGCTGTGCCACGTCCATGCGCAGCACCAGGTCGCCCGCGGCGATCTCGCCGCCGCGCAGGTCCGTCAGGACGACATTGCCGGAACGATCCACCAGGAGGGCGTCGCCGTCCAGCCTGCGGTGGGCGATCCGGCGCGACTGGAGGGCCTGCACCTGCCGCCAGGCGCCCGCCATGAGCTCGTCGGTGATCTCCTCGGTGGGCACGGTGCCCAGGGCGCGGCCGCCGATGTGCTCGTAGACGAGCATGACGGCGTCCGGGCCCAGCTCGGAGGTGGCGATGAGCTTGGGGGCGTTGGCGCCGGCGGCGATGGCCGCGTAGGCGAGCAGCGCCTCCTGTTCGAGGGCCTGGCGCAGGGACTGGAGGCTGCGCCGCTGGGTGATGCCGCGCAGCGCGAGACGCTGCCAGACCCGGTAGAAGAAGCCCTGCGCCTGCTGTTCGCGGTCGACGACCGTGACGTCCAGGGGCGGGCCGTCCTCCAGGGTGACGATGTACCGCCGGCCGCGGTCGTGGGGCTGCTCGCCGCCCACCGCGTCGGTGCTGTCCTCGGCGCGCAGCGCGGTGACCGGCTTGAAGCCGACGCGGCGCAGCCCGGCGAGGAGGTGCCGGCCCGTGGGCCGGACGTTCGGGGAGCCGACGGCGTAGAGGGTGCCGTAGGCGACGGTCCAGCCGATCAGCACGGTGGTGACGATCGAGAACGGCGTGGTGTAGCCGTTGACCAGCACGGCGAAGGCGTCCAGGAGCAGGACGGCCCACATCGCGACCCGCCAGCGCGGGCGCCGGGACATCCCGACGGCCGTCATATAGGCGATCACGGGGGCCAGGTAGCCGTGC
Source organism: Streptomyces albireticuli (assembly GCF_002192455.1). Classification (NCBI taxonomy): domain Bacteria; kingdom Bacillati; phylum Actinomycetota; class Actinomycetes; order Kitasatosporales; family Streptomycetaceae; genus Streptomyces; species Streptomyces albireticuli. The sequence goes on along the minus strand of NZ_CP021744.1, from coordinate 2,785,253 downwards.
ACCGGGTCGGTGAGCCCGCCCGTGGGCGCGGGCTGGGTGAGGGCGTCGCGGATGGAGTCGGGCGCCGCTCTCGCCACCCACAGGTCGGTGGCGAGCGAGACGCCGTGCGCCAGGACCGCGGCGAGCACGCCGTCGGCGATCCGCAGTCCGTCCCGCTTGATCAGCCGCTCGATGGCGAAGGCCACCGGGACGATGAAGATCGCGATGTTGGCGGCGAGCCCGGCGAAGTTCGCGAGCAGCTGCGGGGCCCGGCCCGTGCTGTCCTTGATGTCCTCTTCCAGGCCCGTGGTGGTGCCGTGGGCGAAGGCCGCGAGCGCGAGGACGAGGGCGATGCCGACGATGCCGAGGAACAGCCGCACCAGGTCGACGGGGCGGTGCACGCGGGCGGGCAGCAGCGGCTCGTCGCCGGAGACCCGGTCGATGTGCGCCTCGCCGCCCTCGCAGGCGTACGCGTCGTCACCGGCCGGCTTCCCGGTGCCGGAAGGATCCGCTCCGGGGCCGTCGCCGGACGCGGGCAGCTCTCCGGGGGCGCCGGCCTCTTCCCGAGGTCCCGCGCCCTGCTGCCGGTCCGTCTTCTCTTCTTGGTCTCGTATCACCAGTCACCGCCCGGAAGATGGTGGCATGGCCCCGCCGGGCGAGGGGGCATCAGGGTGCATTTCGGGGGCGCGGACTCCGGATCGTACGCCCTGTAGTGCGAAGACGCACTCTGGGTGATCTTCAAGGGTCTCCGCAAGGGCCCGTGGACCGTGCGCTGTCCGTGCCGTGCGGCAGTATGGGCCGGATGAGCGAGGACGTACGAGCGGGCGACAGCGCTTCCGGAGCGCCCGGCGAGCTGCCCGAGTACGCGGAGCGCGTGCTGGCCGTCGCCGAGCTGATTCCGCCCGGCCGGGTGATGACCTACGGGGACGTCGCCGAGTGGCTGGGTGAAGGAGGGCCCCGTCAGGTGGGCCGGGTCATGGCGCTCTACGGGGGAGCGGTGCCGTGGTGGCGGGTGGTGCGGGCCGACGGCGCCCTGCTGCCGGGGCACGAGCTGCGCGCCCTCGCCCACTACCGCGAGGAGGGCACTCCGCTGCGGGAAGCCGCGCGGTCCGCCGAAGGACACCTGCCCCGGCTCGCCATGGCGCGGGCCCGCTGGGACGGCGACCCCGATGTGACTCCTCACACCTGACAGGATCCGCCGCCGGGGTGTCGCGGGACCACTCCGTGGCCGCTCCTCCCAAGGGCCGACCCGAACGGGTGAGGCCCCGACAGCCGTGTCCCGGCTCCCCGGACACCCTGCGCCCCGGTGGCCGGCTGGCGTAGCGTCGGTAGCCGCCGTCACTCCCAGGTCCCCCGCCCGGACCTCCGGCACCCACCGACGCACGACCCCCCGCACCCCCACCAGGACCGGCAACCCACGTGAGCTCCTCCCTTCCGCCCGGCGCGACCCGCCCGTCGCACCCCACGGGTACGTACCGGCTCGTCCGCACCCGGCCGGGCCCCTCGGCCCCTCCTGAGCTGGACGCACGCCAGCGCGCGGTGGTTGACCACGGGCACGGGCCGCTGCTGGTCCTCGCGGGACCGGGCACGGGGAAGACCACGACGCTGGTCGAGGCGGTCGCGGAGCGGGTGCGGCGGGGCACCGACCCGGAGCGGATCCTCGTGCTGACCTTCAGCCGTAAGGCCGCCGTCGAGCTGCGCGACCGCATGGCTGATCGCCTTGGCCGCCTGGGCGGGATCCAGGGGCCGCGGGCCACGACCTTCCACTCGTACTGCTACGCCCTGGTCCGCGCCCACCAGGACGTGGACCTCTTCATCGACCCGCTGCGCCTGCTGTCCGGCCCCGAGCAGGACACCGTCGTCCGCGAGCTGCTCGCCGGCCAGGCCGAGCTGGAACGGGCCGGGCGCGCCCATGTGACCTGGCCCGACGAGCTGCGGGCCTGCCTGACCACCCGGGGGTTCGCCGACGAGGTCCGCGCCGTCCTCGCCCGCAGCCGCGAGCTCGGACTCGGCCCCGGCGCCCTCGGTGACTTCGCCCACCGCACCGGCCGGCCCGACTGGGCCGCCGCCGCCTCCTTCCTCGCGGAGTACCTCGACGTCCTCGACGCCCGGGGTGTGCTCGACTACGCCGAGCTCGTCCACCGCGCCGTGCTGCTCGCCGAGCGTCCCGAGGTCGCCGCGGACCTGGCGCTGCGGTACGACGCCGTCTTCGTCGACGAGTACCAGGACACCGACGCCGCCCAGGCGCGGCTGCTGCGCGCGCTCGCGGGCGGCGGCCGGACGCTGGTCGCCTTCGGCGACCCGGACCAGTCGATCTACGCCTTCCGCGGTGCCGACGTCAACGGCATCCTGGAGTTCCCCGACGCGTTCCCGCGCCGGGACGGCACCCCCGCGCCCGTCGAGGTGCTGACCACCTCGCGCCGCTCCGCCGCGCACGTCCTCGCCGCCACCCGGCTGCTCACCGGCCGGATGCCGCTCACCCGCCTCCCCGCCCGGGCCGTACGCGCCCACCGGGAGCTCGCCGCCGTGCGCGAGGGCGGCCGGGTGGAGGCGTACACCTACCCGACGGCCGGCGCCGAGGTCGACAACATCGCCGACATCCTGCGCCGCGCGCACCTGGAGGACGGCGTCCCCTGGCACGACATGGCGGTCCTCGTCCGCGCCGGCGCCCGCTCCCTGCCCGCTCTCCGCCGCGCCCTGACCTCGGCGGGCGTCCCCGTCGAGACGGACGGCGACGACATCCCCCTGCGCCACGAACCGGCGGTGGCCCCCCTGCTGACGGCCTTGAGGGCGGTCGCGGAGGCGGGTGCGCCCGTAAGGGCGCCCGAAGGGGCGGTTCCGGGTGCTCGTACGGAGGGCTCGGCCGGCACGCCCCCTGCCGGGACGGCCGCGCACAGCCGACCGGAAGCCGGTCGCCCGGCGGACGCGGGGCACGTGGCGGGGCCCGTCGGCGGTGGAGCGGGCGAGGCTGCGGCCGTGACCACCCGCGCCCATGGGGAGGCGGATCCGGCCGACAGCGATTCCGGCACCCGGGGCGTCGGCGACGCGTCCGAGACCTCCGACGACGCCGGCACCTCCGACGACGCCGACGCCTCTGAGGTGCCTTCCCGCGGCACGGACGGCGCTGGTGGTAGACCGGCCCCGGACGCCCCGGACGCCCCGGACGCCCCGGACGCCCCGGACGCCCCGGACGCCCCGGACGCCCCGGACGCCCCGGACGTCGCCGACCGCCCCGACCCCGCCCATGTCTCCTCCGCGGAAGGCGGCCCGGCGGAGGACGCCGGGACGCCCTGGCTCGACGCCGAGACCGCCCTCACCCTGCTCACCTCCCCCCTCGGCGGGATGGACGGCGCCGACCTGCGGCGGCTCGGGCGCGCGCTCCGGGACGAGGAGCGGGCCGCCGGCGCCGACGTGCCCCGGCCGTCCGACGCCCTCATCGCCGAGGCTCTCGCGGAGCCCGAGCGACTCACGGCGCACGCCCGCTCGTACGCGCGGGGCGCCCAGGTCCTCGGCAAGCTCCTGCGGCGCGTCCGCGAGATCCTCGCGGCGGGCGGAACGGCCGAGGAGGCCCTCTGGGCGCTCTGGAACGGCACCTCCTGGCCGGACCGCCTCCAGCGCTCCGCGCACCGCGGCGGTGCCGCCGGCCGCAACGCCGACCGCGACCTGGACGCCGTGTGCGCGCTGTTCGAGACCGCCGCGCGCGCGGAGGACCGCACCGGCGGCCGCGGCGCCCTGAACTTCCTGGACGAACTGGAGGCCCAGGACATAGCGGCCGACGTCCTTACGCGCAAAGCCGTGCGCCCCGACGCCGTAAGGCTGATGACCGCACACCGCTCCAAGGGCCTGGAGTGGCGGCTCGTCGTCGTCGCGGGCGTCCAGGAGGGCCTCTGGCCCGACCTGCGGCGCCGTGGCTCGCTCCTGGAGGCCGACCGCATCGGACGGGACGGCCTCGCCGAACCGCTCAGCCCCGGCGCGCTCCTCGCCGAGGAGCGCCGCCTGTTCTACGTGGCCGCCACCCGCGCCCGCGACCGCCTGGTCGTCACCGCCGTCAAGGCGGCGGCCGAGGACGGCGACCAGCCGTCGCGGTTCCTCGCCGAGCTCGGCACCGAGCCCGTCGACGTCACCCAGCGCCCGCGCCGCCCGCTGGCCGTGGCGGCCCTGGTGGCCGAGCTGCGGGCCACCACCGTCGACCCCGCCGCCTCGGACGCCCTGCGCGCCGCCGCCGCCGAACGGCTCGCCCGGCTGGCCGCGCTGCGCGACGAGGAGGGCCAGCCGCTCGTACCGGCCGCCCACCCCGACCGCTGGTGGGGCCTGCACGCGCCCACGCACAGCGAGGTGCCGCTGCGCGACCGCGACCACCCCCTCGCGCTCTCCGGCTCGGCGCTCGGCCAGCTGGCGGGCGGCTCCGGCTCCTGCTCGCTCCAGTGGTTCCTCGGCCGCGAGGTGAAGGCGGACGCCCCGGCCACGGCCGCCCAGGGGTTCGGCAACGTCGTGCACGTCCTCGCCGACGAGGTCGCCTCCGGCCGCACCCCGGCCGACCTCGCCGTCCTCATGGAGCGCCTCGACTCCGTCTGGGACGCGCTCGCCTTCGACGCCCCCTGGAAGTCCACGCAGGAGAAGGAGAACGCCCGCGCGGCCCTGGAGCGCTTCCTGCGCTGGCACGTCATGGAGCGCGGCGGCCGGTCGGCCGTCGCGACCGAGCACGACTTCGACGTGACCCTCAAGGCCGCCGATCACCTGGTGCGCATCCGGGGCTCCATGGACCGCGTGGAGGCCGACCGGCACGGCCGCGCCTACGTCGTCGACTTCAAGACCGGCAAGAGCCCGGTCTCCGCGGGCGACGTCGAACGCCACCCGCAGCTGGCCGTCTACCAGCTGGCAGTCGAGCACGGCGCCGTCGACGGCCTCTTCGGCGGCGCCCGCCCCGCTGCGGGCGGCGCCGAGCTCGTCCAGCTCCGGCAGGGCGCCGCGAAGCGGGACGGCGGGGACACCGTCCCCAAGGTGCAGGCGCAGGAGCCGGTCGGCGACGGGGAGTGGATCGGCGAGCTGCTCGCCGAGGCCGCCGGGCGGGTCCTGGAGGAGCGTTTCTCCCCGCGCCCCGGCCAGCACTGCGCCCACTGCTCCTTCCGCGCGTCCTGCTCCGCCCGCCCCGAGGGCAGGCAGATCGTCGAATGACGCGCGACGACCCGCTGTCGGTGGGGCCCGTTAGCGTGGATGCCGTGACCCCGCGCCTGACCGACCCCGAGCAGCTCAAGGAGCTCCTCGGCATCCCGTTCACCCCGGAGCAGACGGCCTGCATCACCGCGCCGCCCGCCCCGCAGGTCATCGTGGCCGGCGCCGGGTCCGGCAAGACCACGGTGATGGCCGCCCGGGTGGTCTGGCTGGTCGGCACCGGACAGGTCGCGCCCGAGCAGGTCCTCGGCCTGACGTTCACCAACAAGGCGGCCGGCGAGCTGTCCGAGCGGGTGCGCAAGGCCCTCGCCGAGGCGGGCGTCACCGGCTCCGCCGAGGTCCCCGCCGACCCCGACCAGGCCCCCGGCGACCCCCAGATCTCCACCTACCACGCCTTCGCCGGGCGCCTCCTCAAGGAGCACGGCCTGCGCATCGGCCTGGAGCCCGGCACCCGGCTGCTCGCCGACGCCACCCGCTTCCAGCTCGCCGCCCGGGTCCTGCGCACCTCGCCCGGCCCCTACCCGGCGCTCACCCGCTCCTTCGGCGACCTCGTCCCCGATCTCCTCGCGCTCGACGGAGAGCTCGCCGAGCACCTCGTACGGCCCGAGGAGCTCCGCGCCCACGACACCGCGCTGCTGGCCGCCCTGGAGGGCGCCCGGCTCTCCAACGCCGACCTGCGCAAGATCCCCGAGGCCGCCCGCGCCCGCCTCGAACTCCTGGAGCTGGTCGAGGCCTACCGCCGCGAGAAGGCCCGCCGGGATCTCCTGGACTTCGGCGACCAGATCGCCCGCTCCGCCGAGCTCGCCCTCACCCGCCCCGAGGTCGGCCGCATCCTGCGCGAGCAGTTCGCCGTCGTCCTCCTCGACGAGTACCAGGACACCTCCGTCGCCCAGCGGCTCCTGCTGTCCGGCCTCTTCGGCGGCGGCACGGGCCACGCCGTCACCGCCGTCGGCGACCCCTGCCAGGCCATCTACGGCTGGCGCGGCGCCTCCGTGGCCAACCTCGACGACTTCCCGCTCCACTTCCCGTACGCCGACGGCCGCCCCGCCCAGCGGTTCGCGCTCAGCGAGAACCGCCGCAGCGGCGGCCGCCTCCTCGGCCTGGCCAACGGCCTGGCCGCCGAGCTCCGCGCCCGCCACGAGGGCGTCGAGGCGCTGCGGCCGGCCCCCGGCGCCGAGCGGGAGGGGGTGGTGCGCTGCGCCCTGCTGCCCACCCACGCCGAGGAGCTGGACTGGCTCGCGGAATCCCTCGCCCACCTGGTGCGCACGGGCACCCGCCCCGGCGACATCGCAGTCCTGTGCCGCACCGCCACGGACTTCGCGGAGATCCAGGCCGCGCTCGTGGAGCGCGACCTGCCCGTGGAGGTCGTCGGCCTCTCCGGCCTGCTGCACCTGCCCGAGATCGCCGACCTCGTCGCCGTCTGCGAGGTGCTCCAGGACCCCACGGCCAACGCCGCGCTCGTCCGGCTCCTGATCGGCCCGCGCTGGCGGATCGGCGCCCGCGACCTCGCCCTGCTGGGCCGCCGCGCCCGTACGCTCGTGCCTTACGGCAGCACGGGATCCGATCCCGACCGCAGGCTCGCCGAGGCCGTGGAAGGCGTCGACCCCGCCGAGGTGATCTCCCTCGCCGACGCCCTCGACACCTTCCTGCTGGCCGAGGGCGCCGACGACGGCCTGCCGTTCTCGGCCGACGCCCGCGTCCGCTTCGCCCGCCTCGCGGCGGAGCTGCGCGACCTGCGGCGCGCGCTGGCCGACCCACTCATGGACGTCCTCCACCGGGTGCTCGCCACCACCGGCCTGGAGGTCGAGCTCTCGGCGTCGCCGCACGCCCTGGCCGCCCGCCGGCGCGAGACCCTCGCGCAGTTCCTGGACATCGCCGCGGGCTTCGCCGCCGTCGACGGCGAGGCCACGCTCCTGGCCTTCCTCGGCTTCCTGCGCACCGCCGCGCAGTACGAGAAGGGACTCGACAGCTCCCTGCCCGGCGGCGAGAACACCGTCAAGGTCCTCACCGCCCACAAGTCCAAGGGCCTGGAGTGGGACGTGGTCGCCGTCCCCGGCCTCGTCACCAGGACGTTCCCCAGCGAGCAGGCCCGCGAGTCCTGGACGGCCCAGGCCAAGGTCCTCCCGCACGCCCTGCGCGGCGACGCCGACACCCTGCCCGAGGCCGGGGAGGGCGGCTGGGACGCCAAGGGCATGGCCGCCTTCAAGGCCGCCATGAAGGAACACCAGCGGATCGAGGAGCTCCGCCTCGGCTACGTCACCTTCACCCGTCCCCGGTCGCTGCTGCTGGGCTCCGGCCACTGGTGGGGCCCCAGCCAGAAGAAGCCCCGCGGCCCGTCCGCCTTCCTGGAGGCCCTGCGCGCGCACTGCGAGGCGGGCCACGGCGAGATCGAGGTCTGGGCCGGCGCCCCGGAGGAGGGCGCCGAGAACCCCGCCCTGGACGAGCAGGACACGGACCGCTCCTGGCCGCTGCCCCTGGACCCGGCGTCCTTCGCGCGCCGTACCGAGGCCGCGGCCGCCGTCCGGGCGCACCTCGACCGCCTGGCGGAGGAGCCCCTCGACGCGGCGGGGGAGACGCGGCCCGCCCACGACCCCGACTGGCCGCCCCCGCCCGAGGACGACCCGGAGGGTGAGGAGTACGGCCCCTTCGAGCCTTTCGAGGAGGAGCCGGAGCCCGCCGACTGGGACGCCCTGGCGACCGTCCGGCCCGCCGGCACCCCGGCCACCGCCCCGGACGTCGTGCTGCCCGCCCCCCGGCAGGCCCCGCCCCAGCCGCCCCGCCCGCCGGCGGGGAGCTCCCTGACGCCCGAGGAGGCCCGGCTGGCCGGCTCCTGGGACCGCGATCTGGACGCCCTCGCGGGCGAGCTGCGCAGGGCACGCGCGCGCGTGCGCGACGTGGCCCTGCCGTCGTCCCTCAGCGCCACCCAGCTCGTCCGCCTCGCCGCCGACCCGGACGGCTTCGCGCGGGAGCTGGCCCGGCCCATGCCCCGGCCGCCGCAGCCCGCCGCGCGCCGCGGCACCCGCTTCCACGCCTGGGTCGAGTCCCGCTTCGAGGCGCTGCCGCTGCCCCTGCTCGGCCCCGACGAACTGCCGGGCGCCGACGACGACGCGTACGACGGGCCCGGCCAGGAGATCACCGACGAGCGGGACCTCGCCGCGCTCAAGGAGGCCTTCGAGCGCACCCCGTACGCCCGCCGCACCCCTTACCGCGTGGAGGTGCCCTTCCAGCTCACCCTCTCGGGCCGAGTGATCCGCGGCCGCATTGACGCCGTCTACCGCGAGCGCGGCCCCGAGGGCGACACCTTCGAGATCGTCGACTGGAAGACCGGCCGCACCCAGGACGCGGACCCCCTCCAGCTCGCGATCTACCGCGTCGCCTGGGCCGAACTCCACGGCCTGCCCCTGTCGTCGGTCACCGCCGCCTTCGTCTACGTGCGCGACGGCGAGACCGTCCACCCCGCCGGCCTGCCCGACCGGGCGGGCCTGGAGGAACTCCTGCTCGGGGAGCGGCGTTGAGCAAGCCCGGTCATGGTCACGCCGCGTGTCCGGATAGGCTCGACGGCATGAGCGACTCACCGGACAGCGCCGTCCGCGCGTTTATAGAGGGCCACCGCGCCGCCTTCCTCGACGACCTCGCCGAATGGCTCCGCATCCCGTCGGTCTCGGCCGAGCCCGCGCGCGCCGGTGACGTCCGCCGCAGCGCGGAGTGGCTGGTCGCCAAGCTGGCGGAGACCGGTTTCCCGACCGCCGAGATCTGGGAGACCGGTGGCGCCCCGGCGGTGTTCGCGGAGTGGCCCTCGGGTGACCCCGACGCCCCGACCGTGCTCGTCTACGGTCACCACGACGTCCAGCCCGCCGCCCGCGAGGACGGCTGGCACACCGAGCCCTTCGAGCCCGTGATCAAGGACGGCCGGATGTACGGCCGCGGCGCGGCCGACGACAAGGGCCAGGTCCTCTTCCACACGCTGGGTGTCCGCGCCCACCTGGCCGTCACCGGCCGCACGGCCCCCGAGGTCAACCTCAAGATGCTCATCGAGGGCGAGGAGGAGTCGGGCTCGGCCCACTTCGCCGACCTCGTCCGCGCGAACGCCGGCCGGCTCGGCTGCGACACCGTGATCGTCTCCGACACCGGCATGTGGTCCGAGGACACCCCGACCGTCTGCACGGGCATGCGCGGCCTCACCGACTGCCAGATCGACCTCTACGGGCCGGACCAGGACATCCACTCCGGCACCTTCGGCGGCGCCGTGCCCAACCCGGCCACCGAGGCCGCCCGGCTGGTCGCCGGCCTGCACGACGAGGACCGCCGGGTCGCGATCCCGGGCTTCTACGACGGCGTCGTCGAGCTGACCGGCCACGAGCGCGAGCTCTTCGCCCAGCTGCCCTTCGACGAGAAGCGCTGGCTGCGCACCGCCCACTCGCACGCCGCGCTCGGCGAGGCCGGGAGCACCGTCCTGGAGCGGATCTGGGCCCGCCCCACCGCCGAGGTCAACGGCATCAGCGGCGGCTACCAGGGCCCCGGCGGCAAGACGATCGTGCCGTCCACCGCCCAGCTGAAGCTGTCCTTCCGGCTCGTCGCGGGCCAGGACGCCGACGCCGTACAGCGGGCCGTCCGCCAGTGGGTGGCCGACCGCCTGCCGGCGGGCATCCGCCACGAGATCACCTTCTGGGGCGCCACCCGCCCCTGCCTGACCCCGCTCGACCACCCGTACCTCCAGTCCGTCGTACGGGCGATGGGGCGCGCCTTCGAGCAGGAGATCCTCTTCACCCGTGAGGGCGGCGCGGGCCCGGCCGCGGACCTCCAGGACGTGCTCGGCGTCCCGGTGCTGTTCCTGGGCATCTCGGTGCCCTCGGACGGCTGGCACGCGCCCAACGAGAAGGTCGAGCTGGACCTGCTCATGAAGGGCGTCGAGACCGCCGCCCACCTCTGGACCGACCTCGCGGAGACCGGGCGCGCCCGTTAGCGCGTCACCGCCCTTGACGTACCACCACCATTCGCAGGGGGAGTTGGAAGCAGCCGTGACCACCTGGACCGATCTCGCCGCCGCCCGGCCCATCACGCTCAGCGGCGACAGCGGCATCGACCGCGCCGCGCACCACCGCCTGGACGAGGCGTGGCTGGCCGCCGCCTGGAGCCACCCCTCCACGCGGGTGTTCGTGGTCTCCGGGGGGCAGGCGCTGATCGACGACACCCCCGACGGCCGCACCGAGCTCGTCATGACCCCCGCCTTCGAGGCGCCGGTGACGGAGACGCACCGCTACTTCCTGGGCGAGGACGAGGACGGCATCGCCTATTTCGCGCTCCAGAAGGACGCGCTGCCGGGCCGCATGGACCAGTCGGCGCGCGCCGCCGGGCTGCGCGAGGCGGGGCTGCTGCTCTCGCCGCGCGACGCCGGCCTGCTCGTCCACGCGGTGGCGCTGGAGAACTGGCAGCGGCTCCACCGCTTCTGCTCGCGCTGCGGCGAGCGCACGGTGGTGGCCGCAGCGGGCCACATCCGCCGCTGCCCGGCCTGTGGCGCCGAGCACTACCCGCGCACCGACCCGGCCGTGATCATGCTGGTCACGGACGACGCCGACCGGGCGCTGCTCGGCCGGCAGATGCACTGGCCGGAGGGCCGCTTCTCGACGCTCGCGGGCTTCGTGGAGCCGGGCGAGTCCATCGAGCAGGCGGTCCGCCGGGAGGTCGCCGAGGAGGCGGGCGTGGTCGTCGGCGAGGTGGAGTACGTCGCCAGCCAGCCCTGGCCCTTCCCGTCCAGCCTGATGCTGGGCTTCATGGCGCGGGCCACGTCCTCCGACATCCAGGTGGACGGCGAGGAGATCCACGAGGCCCGCTGGTTCTCGCGGGACGACCTGCGCACGGCCTTCGCCTCGGGCGAGGTGCTGCCGCCGACGGGCATCTCCATCGCGGCCCGGCTGCTGGAGCTCTGGTACGGCGAGCCGCTGCCGCAGAGCCCGACCTGGAGCTGACACGACGGCGGGGGCGCCGACTCCGTGGAGTCGGCGCCCCCGCGGTCACCTGAGGGCCGTGGCGCGCGTCAGGACGCGAGCGCCTGCTTGACCTGGGCCAGGGACGGGTTGGTCATCGTGACCGAGGCGCCGCCGCCCACCGGGGTCACCAGGACCGTCGGGACCGTCTGGTTGCCGTCGTTCGCCTTCTCGACGAAGGCCGCCGACTCGGCGTCGTGCTCGATGTTGATCTCGTTGTACGCGATCCCCTCGCGGTCCAGCTGGCTCTTCAGCCGCCGGCAGTAACCGCACCAGGTCGTGCTGTACATCGTCACGGTGCCCGACATGCGCCCTCGCTCTCCTCGGTGATGGGTGTCGATCCGCTGGTAGAACGCGCACCCGTCCCCAGCCATTCCCGTATTAGTACGACCGGCTCGTCCCGCCTGTGGACGACATTCCCGGTCGTCCCCGCGAACCTGGCAGCATGGCGGAGTGACAGCAGCAACGCACTCCTCCCTCTTCCCGCCGGTTCCGGACTCCCCGGACGCGGTGCTCGCCGGGCTCGACCCCGAGCAGCGCGCGGTGGCGACGGCCCTGAGCGGCCCGGTGTGCGTGCTGGCCGGAGCCGGCACGGGCAAGACCCGCGCGATCACCCACCGCATCGCCTACGGCGTCCGCTCCGGGGTGCTCCAGCCCTCCAGTGTGCTCGCCGTCACTTTCACCAACCGCGCGGCGGGCGAGATGCGCGGCCGGCTCCGCCAGCTCGGCGCGGGCGGCGTCCAGGCGCGGACGTTCCACTCCGCCGCCCTGCGCCAGCTCCAGTACTTCTGGCCCAAGGCCGTCGGCGGCGAGGTGCCGCGCCTGGTCGAGCGGAAGGTCCAGCTGGTCGCGGAGGCCGCGGCCCGCTGCCGGGTCCGCCTCGACCGCAATGAGCTGCGGGACGTCACGGGCGAGATCGAATGGTCCAAGGTCACCCAGACCGTCCCCGAGGACTACGCCCCCGCCGCCGCCAAGGCCGGCCGGGAGGCCCCCCGCGACCCCGCCGAGATCGGCCGGATCTACGCGATGTACGAGCAGCTCAAGCGCGACCGCGGCGTGATCGACTTCGAGGACGTCCTGCTGCTCACCGTCGGCGTCCTCCAGGACCGGCACGACATCGCCGAGACCGTCCGCCGCCAGTACCAGCACTTCGTGGTCGACGAGTACCAGGACGTCAGCCCGCTCCAGCAGCGGCTCCTGGAGCTGTGGCTCGGCGACCGGGACAATCTCTGCGTGGTCGGCGACGCCAGCCAGACCATCTATTCCTTCACCGGCGCCACCCCCGACCACCTGCTGAACTTCCGCACCCGCCACCCGCGCGCGACGGTCGTCAAGCTCGTCCGGGACTACCGCTCCACGCCCCAGGTCGTGCACCTGGCCAACGGCCTGCTCTCCCAGGCCCGCGGCCGGGCCGCCGAGCACCGCCTGGAGCTGATCTCGCAGCGCGACCCGGGCCCCGAGCCCGGCTGGGCCGAGTGCGCCGACGAGCCGGCCGAGGCCGAGGGCACCGCCCGCCGGGTCCGCGACCTCATCGACTCCGGGGTGCCCGCCAGCGAGATCGCGATCCTCTACCGCATCAACGCCCAGTCGGAGGTCTACGAACAGGCCCTCGCCGACCTCGGCGTGCCGTATCAGCTCCGCGGCGCCGAGCGGTTCTTCGAGCGCCCGGAGGTCCGCGAGGCCGGGCTGCTGCTGCGCGGCGCCGCCCGCGCCGGCGGCCACACCGACCCCCAGCTCGCCGACGCCGACGACGTCCCCTCCCAGGTGCGGGCCGTGCTCGGCACCCGGGGCTGGAAGCCCGAGCCGCCCGTCGGCTCGGGCGCGGTCCGGGACCGCTGGGAGTCCCTGGCGGCCCTGGTGCGGCTCGCCGAGGACTTCGTCCGGGCCCGGCCCGGCGCCACCCTCGCCGATCTGGTCGCCGAACTCGACGAGCGGGCGAGCGCCCAGCACGCGCCGACCGTCGAGGGTGTGACTCTCGCCTCACTTCACGCGGCCAAGGGCCTCGAATGGGACGCCGTCTTCCTCGTCGGCCTCACCGAGGGCATGATGCCGATCACTTACGCCAAGACCGACGAGCAGATCGAGGAGGAGCGCCGGCTGCTCTATGTGGGCGTGACCCGGGCCCGCTCCCACCTCTTCCTGTCGTGGTCGCTCTCCCGCGCCCCGGGCGGCCGGGCCGTCCGCCGCCCCAGCCGCTTCCTGAACGGCCTGCGGCCGGGCTCCGCCGCCGCCCGCGCGGCCGGCGGCCTCCGGTCCGGCACGGCCGTCGCGGGCGCCGCGGGAGGCGTCTCCGGCGCCGAGCGGGGCGTCCGCAAGCGGCGCGGGCCCGCCCGCTGCCGGGTCTGCGGGCGGACGCTGACCGACGCGGGCGAGATCAAGCTGATGCGCTGCGAGGACTGCCCCTCCGACCTCGACGAGGCGCTCTACGAACGGCTGCGCGACTGGCGCGCCGGGCAGGCGGAGCGGCTCGGCCAGCCCGCCTACTGCGTCTTCACCGACAAGACGCTCCTCGCGATCGCCGAGGCGGTGCCGGGAACCGAACCGGAGCTCTCGTGCATCTCAGGTGTGGGAGGACGGAAGCTCGCCGCGTTCGGGGCCGACGTCCTGGCCCTGTGCGCCGGCGAGGACCCTTCGGAAGAATCTCCGGAAAAATAGTTTGCGCACGCGGACGGCATACCCATAGCCTTCCGAACACGGAGAACAGCGGTACTTCCGAGTTCCGGTGGATCCGTGCTGTACTGAGCCGACCCGGACTGGTTTCGACCGGTCCCCAAGACGCCGAGAGGAGGCGAAGACCAATGATCAGCTTCAACACCATCTGCAAAATGACCGATCGCCCGGTCGTCGCCACCCGTTCCCTCGGCTTCCCCTTCGGCTCTCTCGCGCTCTCGTCCCAGGGCACCGGTCTGTCCAACGCCGGTATTGCCCTGATCAATGAGCGACCGACCAAGGCGCCCAAGGTAACGGCAGCAGCAAAGGCACAGGCACACGCCTATGCCCTTGAAGCGAGGACGACCGCCGGCGCCGGATCCGCGCAGCAGCAGCACAGCACGATGTGGGCCTTCCGTGGGCTCGAACCCTGGAGAGATCCAGCCTGATCGGCATGATCAGGTCGGCACCTTCCAGGGCCGCGGAACCCACACCGGGATCCGCGGCCCTTTTGTTTGCCCCTCGCCAGGACGAGGGGCGTAAAGCCCGGCCACAAGCCGGCACAACAGACGAGGAAAAGACAACCGTGCAGCTCAAGGCACACACCCCGTCAGTAGCGACCGACCTGATCCCGCCGCCTGTCCCCACGGAGGACCCCTTGACCCCCCTCACCGCGCTCACCGATCTCGACGACGCCATCGAGAACCTGGGCACGCCCGTCCCCTGCCGCAGCTATGACCCCGAGGTCTTCTTCGCCGAGACCCCGGCCGACGTCGAGTACGCCAAGTCGCTGTGCCGCACCTGCCCGCTCCGCGAGGCCTGCCTGGCCGGCGCGCTGGACCGCCGCGAGCCGTGGGGCGTCTGGGGCGGCGAGCTGTTCGTCCAGGGCGTGGTGGTCGCCCGCAAGCGGCCCCGTGGCCGTCCGCGCAAGAACCCGGTCGCCGCATGAACGTCCTAGGCACCATCGACCGCCCCACCACGCACGACCCCAAGAAGCAGGATCCGACGATGCACCGCCCCGCCACCGAGCCATTCGGCTCCGAAGTCCTCTCCCGCAACACCTCGGGTGTGCCCACGGCACGCCAGAACAGGAACCGTGACATGCAACTCATCCCAGAAGCCCTGGCCCGTGCGCATATGCACGAGCGCCTCCGGGAGGCCGAGTCCGAACGAAGGGCCGTCCGCCTGGCCGCCGCGCGCCGGATGCAGCGCCGCGCCGAGCGCGCCTCGCTGCGCGCCCGCCGCGCCCTGGCCATGGCGGTCATGCACTGAGACCCCGCCGGGCCCCACCAGGGCCCGCCGGTCTCCGCCACCGAACAAAAACCCGTGGGGCCGGTCCGAACGGACCGGCCCCACGGGCCGTTGGGTGCGTCTGTGCACTCCCGGCCCGTTCGCGGGGATATCGTCTGGGAGTGGACCAGAAGACGCATGAATCAGTGCAGTTGGACCCTGAGGCCACCGAGACCGCCACGCCCATCACGTGCGCTCGCTGTGGCACCGCCGCCGACGGTACGCCGCCGACCTGGACCTGCTCCGTCGAGAACGGCAGCCGCCGCTACTTCTGCGACGACTGCGCCCGAGCCAACATCAGAGCCATCGAGGGCCGACTCGATTCGTCCTGGTGGTGAGGGCGGCCCCGCGGGCCGTCAGGCCGGTGTCTCCTGACTCTCATCGGCCGCCGCGAACCCGGGCACCCACGCCTCCATCTCCTCCCGCAGCCGCACGGTCGCGCCCAGCTGGCACAGCACCCCGATGGTGCTGGTCGTCACGCGGTGTATCAGCAGATACGCCGGCGGCAGATTGAGCTGCCGCGCCAGCTGGTACGCGGGGGAGCGGGGGTCGGCGATGCGCGTCGCCTGGGCGCGCATCCAGCCCCGGGTGAAGGTGAACTCCGCCACCTGCGCCGGCTCGATGATCGGCAGGAGGTAGTCCAGCACCGCACCCGGGTCCAGCTCGATGCCCGGCTTGACGAACCCCTCCTCCCGGAGCAGTTCGTGGACCTCCTCCGCCGCGCCGTCCAGGGTCATCCGCAGCGCGGTGCCGATCTCCTTCGGCAGGCCCTGCGGCAGGCGGTCCACCGTGCCGAAGTCCAGCACGCCCAGCCGCCACTTCTCCGGCGGCCCGTCGGGGGCGTCCCCCGTCAGCAGCCGGAAGTTGCCCGGGTGCGGGTCGGCGTGCAGCAGCCCCGTGCGCGCCGCGCCCGAGAAGAGGAAGCGCGCCAGTAGCTGCCCGGCCCGGTCCCGCTGCTCCTGCGTGCCCTCCGCTATCACCTCGGACAGCGGCACGCCCTCCAGCCACTCCGTGACCAGCACCTGCTCGCCCTGGTGCACCACGTCCGGCACCGTCACATCGGGGTCGCCCGCGAACTCCCGGGCGTGCGCGCTCTGGGCCCGGGCCTCCAGGCCGTAGTCCAGCTCCTCGGAGACGCGGTCCCGCAGCTCCGAGATCAGCGGCTTGATGTCCATCCCCGGGACCAGCGGCCCCAGCAGCCGGGCGAACCGGCTCAATTGGGTGAGGTCCGACAGCAGGGCCTCACCCGCCCCCGGATACTGCACCTTGACCGCGACCGGGCGCCCGTCGTGCCAGACCGCCCGGTGCACCTGACCGATCGACGCGGCCGCCGCCGGCTGGTCGTCGAACTCCTCGAAGAGATCCCGCCAGTCCTCGCCGAGCCGCTCCGCCAGCGCCGCGTGCACCGACTTCACCGGCATCGGCGGCGCCGCCTCCTGAAGCTTGGTCAGCGCCGCCCGATAGGGCCCGGCGACCTGCTCCGGGAGCGCCGACTCGAAGACCGACAGCGCCTGGCCGAGCTTCATCGCACCGCCCTTGAGCTGCCCCAAGGTCGCGAAGAGCTGCTCCGCCGTGCGCTGCTGAAGCTCCGCCGCGATCAGCTCCGCCGACCGGCCGCCGATGCGCTTCCCCAGGCCGAGCGCCGTGCGCCCCGCGAAGCCCAAGGGCAGCGCGGCCAACTTGGCGGTACGAGTGACCGCCTTGCGGGGTAGATCAGACATGCGCCCCTCCAACTAGCTGAACAGCCACGCCGCGGACGGCGGTTACCTGCTCATTGTCCCGTGCGGCGCCCCCGCGGCCGAGGCGTATACCGGATCGGAAGATCCCACCGCGCCGCACGGGCACCGCGGATGCGGCTCGACGGGCCGCGGGGACCAGGCCGGACCCGGCAGCGCCAGCTCCAGTCGCACCCCCGCGCCCGCCGGGGACCCGCCGTCGAGAAAGGCCAGCGCCCGCGCCACGGTGAGCCCCGCCACCACCGTGGCCAGTGCCATGTCGCAAGACGGTACCCCCGGCCCGCGGCCGGACCGCCACTGGGCGAGCATCCGGGGCCAGGCCGGGTCCCGCTCGGCCCGCCCCAGCTCGACGCACCCGGCACAGGCCGACCCGCCCGGCAGCACCAGCGGGCCCACCAGGCCGGTGGCCTCCAGCACGCCCGCGTACAGATGGGGCACACCCGCGGCGATCAGCTCACGGGCCGCTTCCGGGTCCGGGGCATAGGCGGCGAGTCCGTCCCGGGGCGCCCACACCACCAGCGACAGCGGCGGCTCCGCCTCCCCGCTCCCGCCCCCGCGGGTCCGGGGGCGGGGCCCCGGCGCCGCCTCCCGCACCACCCGGCGGGCCGCGGCGTCCCGCCGCTCGCCGATCCGCTCGGCGCCCACCCCGGCCGGCGCCACGTCCCACGGCTCGACACAGCCACCGTCCAGCACATCGACCCGGCCCACGCCCGAGGCCGACAGCAGCGCCGCCACCGCGGCCCCCACCCGGCCCGCGCCCCGCACCTGCACCCGCATCGCCTGCCGGGCGCCCATCAGCTCCATCGCCGCCCCCGCGCCGGCGTGCAGCACGGACAGGGACGCCAGATCCGGCCGCAGCCGCTCCACCGCCGGCCCCCGGTCCCGCACGGCCGCCGCGCGCTCGCCGCCCCCGTGCGGATCGTCGAGCAGCCCGGCCCGCGTGAGCCGCTCCACCAGACCGTCCACCCGAGCCTCGGTCAGCCCGACGGCTCTCCCTTCCTCGCGGAGCAGCGGCAGCCCCCGGGTGCCGTCGAGCAGCGTGAGGAAGCTGCTGGTCGCGGTGTCGACCGGGCCCACCCGCGTCGCGTGGGCCGGGGCCACGCCGAACTGCACGGTGTCACGGCTGTGCCAGGCGCGCCGCAGCGCGGGCTTGAGCATCGGATGCATGAGAAGTCCCCCCGTCGTTCCCTGTGGTTCCCCGTCGGTTCCCCGCCGTGCGTTCCCCTGTCGTTCCGGCCCCAGCATGGGCCTTCCGGCGCGACGCCGCGTGAAGTTGTCCACAGGTCCGGCGTGATAGTCGTACAAGCCAGGTGCTCTCCGGCTCTTTCGTCCCGACAACGACCGATGGGCGGGACTTCACGCCTCGCCAGCGGGTAACGTCGGGGCCGTGCCCGTCGACCCTCTGCACAGTGCCGCACGATCACCGCGCAGCGCCCCGAGCCCGCTCACCAGCGGCACGGGCACCGGTGCGGTGGAGGTCAGACGGAGCGCGCGGCGCCGCAGGACGGTCTCCGCCTACCGCGAGGCCGACCGCACGGTCGTGCTCATCCCGGCCCGGATGTCGGAGGCCGAGGAGCAGCGCTGGGTGCGGGTGATGCTCGACAAGCTCGCGGCCCAGGAGAGCCGGCGGATGCTGGGCGACACCGAGCTGGCCGAGCGGGCCGGGCGGCTCTCGGAGCAGTACCTCGGCGGCCGGGCCCGCCCCGCGACGGTCCGCTGGGTCACCAACCAGAACACCCGCTGGGGCTCGTGCACCCCCGCCGAGGGCAGCATCCGGCTCTCCCACCGCCTCCAGGGCATGCCCGAGTACGTCGTCGACTACGTCCTCCTCCACGAGCTGGCCCACCTGCTCGTGCCCGGTCACGGCCCGGACTTCTGGCGGCTGCTCGACGCCTATCCGCGCACCGAGCGCGCCCGTGGCTACCTCGAAGGGGTGGTGGCCTCCGACCGGCTGCCGCATCTCCCCGCCGCGCGGAGCGAATGACTCCGCGAGGCCCGGGCGCGGTCCGTCACGACCCCGAACGAATGCGAGAAGCACAGGCGTAACCGTTAGCCTGACGCAACGCATTCATCACATGTTCGGATGGGGGACGGTCGTTACGCATGGCCAGGGAATTCCAGCGCGGCCACAAGGCCAAGATCAGTGATCTGACGGCGGGGACCGATCTGTACGTGGGTGTGCAGATCGCCGGCCCCGGCCTGACCTTCGACATCAGCTGCTTCGGCCTCGACGCCCAGGAGCGGCTCTCCGACGACCGGTACTTCATCTTCTTCAACCAGCCCAAGTCGCCCGAGGGCGCCATCCAGCAGCTCGGCGCGCAGGCCGGCGACACCGAGTCCTTCCGCGTCACGCTGGACCGGATCCCCGCCCAGGTGCAGAAGCTCAGCTTCACGGCGACGGTCGACGGCGCGGGCCAGATGTCCCAGGTCGGCCCCGGCCATCTGCGGATCGTCGCGGGCGGCGAGGAAGTCGCCCGCTACTCCTTCACCGGCACCGAATTCAGCACGGAACGCGCCGTGATGCTCGGCGACTTCTACCTGAAGGACGTCTGGCGGTTCGCCGCGGTCGGACAGGGATTCGACGGCGGTCTGGAGGCGCTGCTCAGGAACTTCGGCGGCGAGGTGCTGGAGGAGGAGCCGGAGACCCCCGCCTTCCAGGCCCCTCCGGAGCACGCTCAGGCCGCCCCCGCGTTCGCGCCCCCGGCGCAGTCGGGCCCGCCCCCGGCCTTCGCGGCCCCGGCCGCCCCCGTGCCGCCGCCCGCCCCGGAACCGGCGCCCGCCTTCCAGACGCCGCCGCCGGCCCCCGCGCCCGCCTTCCAGGCCCCCACCCCGCCGCCGCACCAGGGCTTCCCGCCCCCGCCCGGCAGCACCCCGCCCCCGGCCGCCCCGCCGCAGATGCACGTGGCGCCCACCCTCGCCGCGCCCATCGCACCACCCGGCTACTTCGCCGACCAGACGGCGCCCGCCGGCGGCCAGCTCCCGCCGCCCCCCGGCCCCCCTGGCGTGCCCGGCCAGCCCGCCCCGTACGGCCAGCAGCAGCCGGGTGCGTACGGCCAGCAGCCTCCTTACGGACAGCAGCAGCCCTACGGACAGCCCCCGCACGCGCCCCAGCAGGCCGCCTCTCAGCCTTACGGACAGCCGGTACCGCAGCCCTTCCCGGGGCAGGCCGCGCCCTCGTACGGCCGGCCGGTCGCCGGCCAGGGCGCTCCGGGCGGCGCCGGGGTCCAGGCCGGCCTGGAGAAGTACCGCGAGGTCCCCACCGGGCAGCGCTGGACGCCGCAGAACCCCAAGCTCATCCGCGTCGACCTCGGCGTCGACCAGCAGCCCGTGCTCGCCCGCCAGGGCAGCATGGTGCTCTACCAGGGCAAGGTCGACTTCGGCTACAAGGGCGCGGGCTTCGCCGGCCGCATCGTCGGCAACGCCACCGGCCAGGAGATGCAGCTGATGCGCTGCACCGGCCGCGGACAGGTCTTCCTGGCGGAGAACTCCGCGCACGTCCACCCCATCGAGCTCCAGGGCGACGCCCTCTGCGTCTCCGCCGAGTCCGTGCTCGCCTTCGACGAGTCCCTCCAGCACGAGGTCCGCCGGATCGAGGGCCACGGCATCCCCGGCGGCGCGCTGTTCACCATGCAGTTCCAGGGCCACGGCACCGTCGTGGTCAAGACCCACGGCATCCCCGTGGTGCTGCCGGTCACCCCGACCACCTTCGCGGACAGCAACGCCGTCGTCGCCTGGTCCGCCGGCGCCCAGGTGATCGTCTCCAGCCAGGTGCGGCTGCGTCGCAGCTCCTACCCGGGCCACAGCGGGGAGGCCGTCAACCTCCAGTTCCGTGGCGCCCCCGGCAATTTCGTCGTCGTCCAGCCCTACGAGGTCTGAGGGAGCCCGCAATGACCATGAACCAGACTCCGATCCAGGGCTACGCCCCGACCCCGGTGACCGCCCGCATGGAGAACCACGGCAGCAGCATGCTGAAGGTCGCCCTCCAGACGGGTCACGACGTCTTCGCGCGCACCGGCTCGATGGTCGCCTACGAGGGCTACGTCCAGTACGACCCCAACCCGCCGGCCGTCCGGCAGATGGCCTCCCAGTGGATCACCGGCGAGGGCCTGCCGCTGATGCGCTGCCACGGCGACGGCCTGCTCTACCTCGCCGACTACGGCGCCGACGTCGTCTGCCTCCAGCTCAACGGCGACTCCCTCTCCGTCAACGGCACCAACATCCTCGCCTTCGACTCCCACCTCCAGTGGGGCGTGGAACGCGTCAAGGGCATGGCGAAGTTCGCCGGGCAGGGCCTGTTCAACGTCGGTATCAGCGGCACCGGATGGGTGGCCCTGACCTCCCGAGGCACCCCGATCGTCGTGGACTGCGGGCGCGGCGAGGACGAGACCTACGTCGACCCCGACGCGCTCGTCGCCTGGTCCAGCAACCTCCGGATGAAGGGCAAGCGCAGCTTCAAGGCATCCTCGCTCATCGGCCGGGGCAGCGGAGAGGCCTACCAACTCGGCTTCTCCGGCGAGGGATTCGTGGTCGTACAGCCCAGCGAGGACAGCACAGACCGGCTCCGGGCGCGGGGCTGAGGGGAAGCGAAGACACCATGCAGAGCCCGCTTTTCGGCTTCACCGAGGCCCAGACCCAGGACCGCTACGCCCTCCAGAACCCGCAGTTGCTGCGGGTCTCGCTCACCGGACACGACGACGTCCTCGCCCGTAAGGGCTCGATGGTCGCCTACCAGGGCCTCATCGAGTTCGACGGCGAGTACCAGACGCGCGGCCAGCGCGACTCGCGCGCCCGCACCGGCGAGGGCCTGGACATGATGCGCTGCTCGGGCCAGGGGACGGTCTACTTCGCCAACCTCGCGCAGTACGTCCACGTGCTGGACGTCGACCGCGACGGGCTGACCGTCGACGGCGCCTACGTCCTCGCACTGGACTCCACGCTGCACTGGGAGACCATCGCCGTCGACAGCCACGAGGCGATCTCCGGCACCGGCGCCCACCAGCTCAACATCACCGGACAGGGCAAGGTCGCCCTGATGACCTCCGGCCAGCCGCTGATGCTCCAGGTCACCCCGGACAAGGTCGTCAGCGCCGACGCGGACGCCGTCATCGCCTGGTCGACGTCGCTGCGCGTCAACATGCAGGCGCAGACGTCCTCGTCCGGTGTGTGGCGGCGGCGCGGCAGCACGGGCGAGGGCTGGGAGCTGAGCTTCGCCGGCCACGGCCACGCGCTCGTCCAGCCCAGCGAGCTGCTGCCGCCCCAGGGCGCGCAGATCGGCCAGGGCCTCATGGCCCAGTACGGCGTCGGCCAGCAGGGCGCCCACGGCCGCAACCAGGGCAACATCTGGTCCAACTGAGACACCGGCCCGAAGGACGCGTCCAGGGCAACGCGTCCAGGGCATGCGTAAGGGGCGGTCACCATGGGTGACCGCCCCTTACCGCTGCCCGTGCGCGGACCCCTACAGGCGCTCCAGCGTCCGCTTCACCAGCTGGACCACGGAGTCGTCCGCGACCTCGCCGACCTTGTCGTACGCGAACCAGCGCAGCTCCAGCGACTCGTCGCTGATGGCCTCCGCGGCGCCCGGCGGCACCAGCGCGGCGTACTGCACGTCCAGGTGCCAGTTGCAGGGCGCGGGGATCGGATGCCGGTCCAGGCGCACCGGGCCGCCCGGCAGCAGCGTCAGACCGGCGATGCCGGACTCCTCCGTCGCCTCCCGCAGCGCCGCGGCCTCCACCGTGGCGTCACCGGCCTCGCAGTGGCCGCCCATCTGGAGCCACATCCGCAGCTTGCGGTGGAGCGTGAGCAGCACCTTCCCGCGCGCCGGATCGATCACCAGCGCGCTCGCCGTGACATGCCCGGCCTCGCAGGGCTTCCACATGCCGTCCGGGTGGGCCGCCAGGTGCTCCAGATAGAGCCCGCGCAGCTCTTCCTGGTCCGGGTACGCGCCGAGCACCCGGACCGCGTCGTCGTGCAGGCTCACTTCTTGTCGTCGCCGTCCTTGTCGTCACCGGCCGGGCCGGCGTCGCCGGTGCCCTCACCGCTGCCCTTCGACAGGTCCGGCCCGGCCGCGCCGCCGCTCGCCGCCTCGCCGAGCATCTTGTCGATCTCGGAGAAGTCCAGGTGCTCGCGGTGGACGAAGCCGTCCGGGTCGTCGAGGTCACCGGCGGTCGGCAGCATGTCCGGGTGCTCCCAGAGGGCGTCCCGGCCCTCCAGGCCGCGCGCGTCCGTCAGCGACGCCCACAGCCGGGAGGCGTCCCGCAGGCGGCGCGGGCGCAGCTCCAGGCCGATCAGGGTGGCGAAGGTCTGCTCCGCCGGGCCGCCCGAGGCGCGGCGGCGGCGCAGCGTCTCGCGCAGCGCGTCGGCCGACGGCAGGTGCGGGGCCGCGGCGGCGTGCACGACCGCGTCCACCCAGCCCTCGACGAGCGCCAGGGCGGTCTCCAGGCGGGCCAGCGCGGCCTTCTGCGCCGGGGTGTCCTCCGGCTGGAACATGCCCTGCTGGAGAGCCTCCTGGAGCTGCTCCGGGTGCGTCGGGTCCAGCTGGCCGACGACGTCCTCCAGCTTGGAGGTGTCGACCTTGATGCCCCGGGCGTAGCCCTCGACCGCACCGAAGAGGTGCGAGCGCAGCCACGGCACGTGGGCGAAGAGCCGCTGGTGGGCGGCCTCGCGCAGGGCCAGGTACAGCCGGACCTCGTCCTGCGGGACACCGAGGCCCGAGCCGAGGGCCGCGATGTTCACCGGCAGCAGCGCGGCCTTGCCGGCCGGACCGAGCGGCAGGCCGATGTCCGTGGAGCCCACGACCTCGCCCGCCAGCACGCCGACGGCCTGGCCGATCTGGGTGCCGAACATGGCGCCGCCCATGGACCGCATCATGCCGATCAGCGGGCCCGCCATGGCCTGCATCTCCTCGGGCAGCACATCGCCCATGGCCGCGCCGACGCGCTCGGCGACCGGGTCCACCAGGTCCTTCCACACCGGGAGGGTCGCCTCGACCCACTCGGCGCGGCTCCAGGCCACGGCGGTGCCCGAGCCCGACGGCAGCGACGTCACGCCGTCCAGCCACAGGTCGGCCAGGCGGACGGCCTCCTCGACCGCGGAGCGCTCACCGGCGGTGACGCTGGCGTCCTTGGTGCCGTCGGCGGTGCCCTGCGCGACGGTCTGGCGCGCGATGTCCTTGGCCATGTCCCAGTTCACCGGGCCGCCCTCGTAGGAGAGCATCTGGCCCAGCTGCTGGAAGGCGGCGCCCAGGTCGCCCGGGTTCATCGAGGACCCGAACATCGCGGCGAAGGGGTTGTCCCCGCCGCCGGGCCCGCCGAACCCGAACGGATTCGCGGGGCCCTGGCCGCCCTGGCCACCGGGGGTCTTCTTGCCGTCGCCGCCGTTCTCCGGCTCCTCCGGCGGAAGACCGAATCCGAATGGGGTGTCACTCACGGGTTTCCTCGGCTCGTAGGGCCGCCGGCTTTCAGGACCGGCGGCGAATGCCCGACAACACCACCCAGCGTAGACACCTCGCCGGTATCCGGGCTTGGTGCTTCGCCGACCCGGGGCCTGCGGCAGGATGGACGTCACCTGGTCCGTACGCGTCATCTCGCGTACGTACTGAAGACAACCGCTGGAGACGCCCGGTGAGTTCCCCCGACCGAGAAGTTCGCGCAGCGCGAAACGGTTCCGCGCGAGACACCACGCGCCCGCATGCCCGGCGACCCGTCGTCGCGGTCACCGGCGCCGCCCGCGGCGTCGGCGCGCTGCTCACGCAGCGCCTCGCCGCCTCCGAGGAGGTCAGGCGGGTCGTGGCCATCGACGAGCGGCGCGGCGACGTGGCCGAGGCGCAGTGGCATGTGCTGGACGTGCGCGACCCCGCCATCGCCGAGAAGCTGCGCGGCGCCGACGTCGTGGTGCACCTCGCCCTCGACCTGGACCTGGAGACCGACGCCGCCGCCCGCACCGCCTACAACGTCCGGGGCACCCAGACCGTGCTCACGGCCGCCGCGGCCGCCGGGGTGCACCGGGTGGTGCTCTGCACCTCCGCCATGGTCTACGGCGCCCTCCCGGACAACGACGTGCCCCTCGCCGAGGACGCCGAGCTCCGCGCCACCGCCGAGGCGACGGGAGTGGGCGACCTCCTTGAGATAGAGCGGCTCGCCAGGCGTGCGCCCCGCGCGCACCCCGGCCTGAACGTCACCGTGCTGCGCCCGGCCGTCCTCGTCGGCGGCACCGACACGGCACTGACCCGTTACTTCGAGTCACCGCGCCTCCTGGTCGTCGCCGGGTCCCGGCCCACCTGGCAGTTCTGCCACGTGGACGACCTGGTGAGCGCCCTGGAGTTCGCCGCCCTGGAGAAGGCCGAGGGGGAGCTCGCGGTCGGCTGCGACGGCTGGCTGGAGCAGGAGGAGGTCGAGGAGCTCACCGGCATCCGGCGCATGGAGCTGCCCTCCGCCGTCGCGCTCGGCGCCGCCTCCCGGCTGCACCGCCTGGGCCTGACCCCCTCGCCCGCGGGCGACCTGGAATACACGATGCACCCCTGGGTGGTCAGCGGCAGCAGGCTGCACGCCGCCGGCTGGCGGCCCCGCTGGACCAACGAGGAGGTCCTCGCGGAGCTGCTGGCGGAGGTCGCCGGCCGGCACACGGTCGCGGGCCGCCGCCTCGGGCGCAAGGACGCCACCGCCGCGGGCGCCGCGGGGGCGACCGTGGCACTGCTCGGCACCGCCGCCCTGGTCCGTCGCGCCCGTAAGGCGCGCCGCAGGCTCTGACGACGCCGGGCGCGCGGCCCCCTCGGGGGCCGCACGCACGGGCGCTCGCACAGCCGACCGCCCGCCCCCGGTCCGCCGCGCTCCGGAGTGCGGCACGATGGACCGCATGGCCCGCACACATGACCACCCCGGCGAGCTCGCCGCCCCGGACCCCGTCCGCCTCCTCGCGATCCGCGACACCCCGCTGTCCGTGGACGAGGTCTTCGCGGCGGTCGGCGAGTCCTCGGCGGGCGGCACCGCCCTCTTCGTGGGCACGGTCCGTGACCACGACGGCGGCTCGGGCGTCGACGGGCTCGGCTATTCCGCGCACCCCTCGGCCGAGGCGGAGCTGCGCCGGGTCGCGGAGAAGGTCGCGGCGGACTTCCCGGTACGCGCGCTGGCGGCCGTCCACCGGGTGGGCGACCTGGCCATCGGTGACCTGGCCGTGGTGGTGGCCGTCTCCTGCCCGCACCGGGCGGAGGCGTTCGAGGCCTGCCGCAGACTGATCGACGACCTCAAGAGCGAGGTGCCGATCTGGAAGCACCAGAGGTTCTCGGACGGGACAGAAGAGTGGGTGGGCGCGTAGCGCCCTCGAGCAGGGAAATTGGGGGCACCTCCCAGCGGTAGCTGGGGGAGGGTGGGCGCGTAGCGCCCTCGAGCAGGGAAATTGGGGGCACCTCTCAGCGGTAGCTGGGGGAGGGTAGGGGCCTGAATCGGTCCCTCCGAGGCGCGTAAACCATCACCCCAAGCCACCTTCACCCCTGACGGGTGCGTTCCGCTTGCGTAACCGGCCCCCTGACGTGAGCGTTGAGGGGGCGGAAGATTAATCTGCTCATCAGTCAGTCATGGTGGCGCGAGGGTCGGGAGGGTGGCATGACAGCGCTCGTGTGGTTGCTGATTCCGGTCGCCGCGGCTGTCGTCGCGGCGCTGTGGGGCACCTGGGCTGCGTACGCGTCCCGCAACCGGAAGACCGGGGACGTCTCGGAGCTCGCCGGCTACGCGCGCTTCCGGGAGGCGATGGAGCGCTCGGACACGGGCAGCGGAGTCTCCTGAGCGCCGTCCGGAGCGGCGCCGGGCCCGTCCTGGGCGCCCCGCGTGAGACCGCGCGCCCCCCGCTTCCCCGGACGGACCGCCCCGAGGGTGGACTGTCCGACCGGTCCCGTACTGTCGTTCCATGCCCCGCCGCACCGCGACGATGCTCGCCTCCCTCCTGACGCTGATCGCGCTGCTCTGCGCCGGGGTGCTGATCCCCGTGCCGTATTCGGAGATGTCGCCGGGGCCGACGTACAACACGCTGGGTGAGCACGACGGCGAGCCGGTGCTCCAGATCTCGGGCCGTAAGACGTATCCGACCTCCGGCCACCTCAACATGACGACCGTCCGCGTCACCGGGTCCCAGTACCGGATGAACCTGGTCGAGGCGATCGCCGGCTGGATCGGCCACGACAATCTCGTCGTCCCGCACAGCACGCTCTACCCGGACGACAAGACCCCGGACCAGCTGAACCAGGAGACGGCGGAGGAGTTCAGCCAGTCCCAGGAGAGCGCCAAGGTCGCGGCGCTCAAGCAGCTGGACATCCCGGTGGGCACCCGCATCGTCGTGGCGTCCGTCGTCAAGGGCAGCCCCGCCGAGGGCAAGCTGCACGCGGGCGACGTGATCAAGTCCGTCGACGGCAAGGAGATCAAGCAGCCGGGCGACGTCGCCAAGCTGGTCACCGGGCACAAGCCGGGCGAGAACGTGACGTTCGTGATCGTGCCCGCCAAGGAGGCGGCCGCGGCGGAGAAGGAGAGGCGGGAGCCCAAGGGCGAGCAGACCGTCACCCTGACCACCGGCAAGGCGCCCGACGACAAGCGGGCGATCGTCGGGATCCAGGCGGGCACCGACCACACCTTCCCGTTCACCATCAACATCAAGCTGACGGACGTCGGCGGCCCGAGCGCGGGCCTGATGTTCGCCCTCGGGATAGTCGACAAGCTCACGCCGGACGACCTCACGGGCGGCAAGTTCGTCGCCGGTACGGGCACGATCGACGAGAACGGCAAGGTCGGGCCGATCGGCGGCATCGAGATGAAGACGGTCGGCGCGCGCTCCAAGGGCGCCCGGTACTTCCTGACGCCCAAGGCCAACTGCGCCGCGGCCGCGAAGGACGTCCCGTCGGGGCTGACCCTGGTCAAGGTCGACACCATCGACGACGCGATGAAGTCACTGGAGAAGATCCGCAAGGGCGACGCGGCGGGCCTGCCGCAGTGCTCCCGGAGCTGACCCCCTCGGCGCTGACCGCTCGGTATGCGCCAAAACGCCGGGCGGGCCGGAAGATCCAGCCCGCCCGGCGCATTTCAAGGACGAATCGGTAGGTGTCGGACCCGCCCGGGCTCAGTCGGCGAACGTGGCCGACAGCGCCTCGGCCAGCCCCGGCACCAGATCGGCGCCGGTCAGCACCTCGGTCGGGGTGTCCTTCTCGCGCAGCCGTACCGCGGACTCGCGGGCGCCGTCGCGCAGCACCGCCACCGTCATCCGGACCTCCTGGCGGTCCGGGTGGGCGGCGACCCACTTGGCGAGCTGCTTCTCGTTCAGGCCGTTGGGCACGGTGCCCTCGGCGGACGGCGGCAGCATCAGGCGCTCCACGGTCAGGGCGCACCCGGTCACCGCGTCGGGCCAGGCGATCGTGCCGAGGAACTTGTCCAGCGGCGTGCCGGCGGGCACCTCGTCCTGCTCGATCGGGGTGTACGAGCCGGCCTTGGCGTCGGCGTCGAGGCCGAGCTGGGCGGCGAGGCCGGGCTCCTGGGCGCGCAGCTTGGCGGTGTCGACGAGGGCGAACAGCCGGGCCGGCTGGTCCCAGCCGAGGGTGGAGGCGTACTCGTCGATCTCGAGGACGGCGCGGGTCAGCGGGCTGGCCGCCATGGGGGTGTTCGGCACGGCGGCGTCGGAGGCGTCGTGGGGGTCGGGAAGGCTGGAAGTGCTGGACATGCTCAATATCGTGCCCTGAGAGTGACCAAAAACGGGAACTGAGTAAAGCCTCGGTAAGTTGCCATCGTGGGCCCTAGGATCACTGGGCCCTGATCGACAGCTCCATTCACAGCGAACTTCGAGGTGCGCACCTTGGCTTTCCAGATGCCGGACCGCGGCGGAGGCCCGTCAGGGCCACGGATCAGAGTTGGCCGCCCGTCCCGGCGGATCCGGACCCTGCTGATGACATTGGGCGTGCTGGCCGCACTGGCCATGCTCTTCGTCATGTTCGCCGGGTTCTGGACGGACTGGCTCTGGTACCGCTCGGTCAAGTACTCCTCGGTGTTCACCACCACCCTCGGTACCAAGGTCGGCCTGTTCGCCGTCTTCGGGCTGCTGATGGCCGTCGTGGTGGGCGTCAACATCTGGCTGGCCCACCGGCTGCGGCCGCCGCTGAGCGCGATGTCGATGGAGCAGCAGAGCCTCGACCGCTACCGCATGAGCATCGCCCCGTACAAGAAGTGGGTGCTGCTCGCGGTCTCCGCGCTCGTCGGGCTGGTCGCGGGCGCCTCCGCGGCCGGGCAGTGGCGCACCTGGCTCATGTGGATCAACGGCGTCTCCTTCCAGCAGAAGGACCCGCAGTTCCACAAGGACATCTCCTTCTACACCTTCGACCTGCCCTGGTACCGCTTCCTGCTGAGCTTCGGCTTCGCGGCGGCGGTCCTGTCGCTGATCGCCGCCGCCCTGGTGCACTACCTCTACGGCGGCCTGCGGCTGACCAGCCCCGGCGGGCGGGCCACCGCGGCGGCCACCGGGCACCTCTCGGTCCTGCTCGGCCTCTTCGTGACGCTCAAGGCCATCGCGTACTGGCTGGACCGGTACGGCCTGGCGGTGAAGTCCAGCGGGCTGAAGTCGACGGACGGCTGGACGGGTCTGCGCTATGTGGACGCCAACGCCTATCTGCCGGCCAAGACGATCCTCTTCATCATCGCGCTGATCTGCGCGGTGCTGTTCTTCGCCACGCTCTGGCGCCGCACCTGGCAGCTGCCGGTGATCGGTTTCGGTCTGATGGTGCTCTCGGCGGTGCTGATCGGCGGGCTCTACCCGGCGATCGTGCAGAAATTCCAGGTCCAGCCGAACGAGCAGGCCAAGGAAGCGCCGTACATCAAGAAGAACATCACGGCCACGCGCGAGGCCTATGACATCGACGGCTCCGATGTGAAGGACTACAAGGGCACGAGCGACGTCAAGGGCAAGGACGCGGAGAAGCTGCGCGCCGCGGCGAACTCCACGGCCAGCCTGCGGCTGCTCGACCCGAACATCGTCTCGCCGACGTTCCAGCAGCAACAGCAGATCCGTGGCTACTACCAATTCCCGTCCACCCTCGACGTCGACCGCTACAAGATCGACGGCAAGGAGCAGGACACGGTCATCGGTCTGCGCGAGCTGAACATCAAGGGCATTCCCGAGCGCAATTGGATCAACGACCACTTCAAGTACACCCACGGCTACGGCGCCATCACCGCCAAGGGCACAACGACCGACGGCGCCGGCGCCCCGGACTTCACCGACAAGAACCTGCCCACCGAGGGCATGCTCAAGAAGTACGAGCAGCGGGTCTACTACGGCGAGAAGACCACGCAGTACTCCATCGTCGGCGGCCCGCAGAAGGAGCTGGACTACTCCAGCGACAGCGGTGAGAAGAGCTATTCGTACCAGGGCAAGAGCGGCGTGAGCCTCTCCAACCCGGTCAACCGCGCCGCGTACGCGGTGGCCTTCGGCGAGCCCCAGATCCTCTACTCCGGCGCCATCGGCGAGGGCTCGCGGATCCTGTACAACCGCACGCCCAAGGAGCGCGTCGAATCCGTCGCCCCCTGGCTGACCATCGACGGCGACGCCTACCCGGCCGTGGTCGACGGCCGCATCCAGTGGATCGTGGACGCCTACACCACGAGCAACGGATATCCGTACGCCTCCCGCACCACCCTCGGTGACACCACCG
This sequence comes from Streptomyces albireticuli, assembly GCF_002192455.1. NCBI lineage: Bacteria > Bacillati > Actinomycetota > Actinomycetes > Kitasatosporales > Streptomycetaceae > Streptomyces > Streptomyces albireticuli. The sequence continues at coordinate 2,754,771 of NZ_CP021744.1, read as the reverse complement.
CGGATTCCCTGACCACGGGGCAGCGGGCCGTGGTGGCCCAGCAGAACCAGGTCAATTACATCCGCAATTCCGTCAAGGCGACCGTGGACGCCTACGACGGCACCGTGAAGCTCTACCAGTGGGACACCAAGGACCCGGTCCTCAAGACCTGGATGAAGGCCTTCCCGGGGACGGTCAAGGCGAAGAGCGAGATCAGCGGCACGCTGATGGACCACCTGCGCTACCCGCAGGATCTCTTCAAGGTCCAGCGCGAGCTGCTCACCCGCTACCACGTCACCGACCCGGGCACCTTCTACACCGGCAGTGAGCGCTGGCAGGTCCCGGACGACCCGACCAAGAGCAAGGGCAACGCGGTCCCGCCGTACTACCTGAGCATGAAGATGCCGGGCCAGTCGCAGCAGGCCTTCTCGCTGACGACCACGTTCACCCCCAAGAGCAGGGAGAACCTGGGCGCCTTCATGGCGATCGACGCCGACGCGAAGAGCAAGGACTACGGCAGGATCAGAATTCTGAAACTGCCGACCGAGAATCCGGTGCTGGGTCCCCAGCAGGTCCAGAGCAAGTTCAACAGCGAGACGGAGATCGCCAACGAGATCAACATCCTGAAGAAGGGTGACTCGGAGATCGAGTACGGCAATCTGCTGACCGTTCCCCTGGACGGCGGACTGCTGTACGTGGAGCCGGTGTACGTGCGCGGCAACCGCACGAACTACCCGCTGCTGAAGAAGGTGCTGGTCACCTACGGCGACCGGACGGCCTTCAAGAACACCCTGGACGAGGCGCTCGCCGAGATCTTCGGCGGCAAGGCCGACAGCGGCACCAAGCCCCCGGAGGGCACCAAGCCGCCCGAGGGCACGCCGCAGCCGCCCGCGGAGAGTCCCACGGTCAAGCAGGCCGTGAAGGACGCCCAGACGGCGTACGAGGCCGGGGAGAAGGCGCTGGAGGCCAAGGACTGGACGGCCTACGGCAAGGCCCAGAAGGACCTCAAGGACGCCCTGGACCGGATCGCCAAGGCCGAGGCCGGCGGCACCGGGGGTTCCGGGGGTCAGGACAAGGGCGACAAGCCCAACAGCTGACGGGCGGCCGGTAAGGCCCCACTCCGCGCCGTGGTACGGTTGTTCCACAACGGCGCGGGGTGGAGCAGCTCGGTAGCTCGCTGGGCTCATAACCCAGAGGTCGCAGGTTCAAATCCTGTCCCCGCTACTCAAAGACAAGGCCCGGAGTCCTCGGACTCCGGGCCTTGTCGTGTGCCCGGACCCGGGCGGCCCGGACCGCGAGGTGCCCGGACCGCGAGGTGTCCGGGAGGCGCGGACTGTGCGGGTTGTGTGCGGGGCTTCTGTGGAGAGTTTGGAGCCCCGTCGTGTCGGGAAGTCGGGAAGTCGACAAAACGCTGAAGTGACCTCACTGGCTGCGGCATACCAGGTGTACGCGGGTTGCGGGTGGTGCGACGATGGAGCTTATGGGGGACAGGACGAGGCTGTGGGAGACAGGTCGGCTTGTAGAAGCTCCCGGTGACGGGAGCGAACAGGAAGTGCCGTACGCCCGGACGGCGGATTCGGCCGACGCGGGCGACCCCGCCGACCTCGAGCTGGAGACTGCCCGCCGCCGTGCCGCGGAGACCGGTGACCCCGCCGCCCTGAGCATGCTCGGCGCCCTGCTGCTGCGCCGTGGCGACCTCGACGGGGCCGAGCGTCACCTGAGGGCCGCGACCGCCGACGGCGACCGCTCGGCCGCCAACAACCTGGGCGTCCTGCTGCACCAGCGGGGCTACGCCGACGAGGCCGCCGGCTGGTGGCGCATCGCCGCCGTCGCCGGTTCCGCCGCCGCCGCGCACGCCCTCGGCCGCTACCACCGCGAGCGCGGCGACGAGCCCGCCGCCGAGTACTGGCTGCGCCAGTCGGCGGAGTCCGGGCACGCCCTCGGCGCGTACGCCCTCGCCGACCTGCTGGAGCACCGCAGCGACGTCGGCGCCGAGCGCTGGTTCCGGGCCGCCGCCGAGCGGGGCCACCGCGAGGCGGCGTACCGCCTGGCACGCATCCTGGGCGGCCGCGCGCCGCGCGCCCGCTCCGGCGGCCTCGGCCCCGGCGGCGTGGAGACCTCCGTCCGCGAGCTGCGGGCCGCCGCGGCCGACAGCCGGGACGGCGGGCCGGCCGGCGAGGCCGAGCAGTGGTACCGGCAGGCGGCCGCCCGCGGCCACCGCCGCGCCGCCCTGCACCTGGGCACGCTCCTGGAGGGCCGCGGCGAGATCCAGGAGGCCGCCCGCTGGTATCTGACGTCCGCCAAGGACGGCGAGGCGCGGGCCGCCTGCGCGCTCGGCTTCCTGCTGCGCGACGCCGGTGACACCGACAGCGCCGCCGTCTGGTGGCGCCGCGCCGCCCAGGACGGCGACGGCAACGCCGCCAACGCCCTGGGCGCCCTGCACGCCGACCGCGGCGAGTCCGGCGAGGCCGAGCGCTGGTACCGCGCGGCCCTGGACGCCGGTGACATCAACGGCGCCTACAACCTCGGCCTGCTCTGCGCGGAGCAGGGCCGCACGGCCCAGGCCGAGCAGTGGTACCGCCGCGCGGCCTACGCCGGGCACAAGGAGGCGGCCAACGCCCTGGCCGTGCTGCTGCTCCAGGGCGGTGACGCCGCCGGCGCCGAGCCGTGGTTCTCCAAGGCCGCGGAGGCCGGCAGCGTCGACGCCGCCTTCAACCTGGGCATCCTCTACGCCGGCCGGGACGAGGACCAGCAGGCCTTCCAGTGGTACGAGCGCGCCGCCACCGCGGGTCACACCGACGCCGCCCTCCAGGTCGCCATGGCCTTGATGCGGGACGGCGACGAGGAGGCCGCCGAGCGCCATCTGCGGGTCGCCGTGCGCGGCGGCAACGCCGAGGCCGCCTTCCGGCTGGGCGCCCTCCTCGACCGCGACGACGACGCGCGCGAGGAGTGCGAGGAGTGGTACGGCAAGGCGGCCCGGCAGGGCCACCGGCGCGCCCAGGTCCGGCTCGGCATGCTCGTCGCCGAGCGGGGCGACGTGGTGGAGGCCGCGCACTGGTACCGCGAGGCCGCGGAGGCGGGCAGCCGTAACGGCGCCTTCAACCTCGGCCTGCTCCTGGCCCGCGAGGGCAGCGAGCCGGAGGCGGCCTTGTGGTGGGCCCGCGCGGCCGAGGCGGGCCACGGCCGCGCCGCCCTGCGGCTGGCCCTGCTGGCGGCCCGGCGCGGTGATCTCACGGAGGGCAGGCACTGGTGCGACTGCGCCGTGGAGCTGGGCCCGGCGGAGGTCTCGGAGCGGGCGGCGCGCTTGCGCGACGCCTTGCAGCAGGAGCTGACGGCCTGATCGCCGGGGCCCGGGAGCAGGCTCCCGGGCCCCGGGGGCCTCACCCGTTTGCCATGGTCGTCGTCGGCGGGTTAGAGTGGCGTTACCGACGCGGGGTGGAGCAGCTCGGTAGCTCGCTGGGCTCATAACCCAGAGGTCGCAGGTTCAAATCCTGTCCCCGCTACTTGCGGACGAAGGCCCGGATCCTGAGGATCCGGGCCTTCATCGTATGTGCGTAGGACGGCCGCGTGCAAAAGCGGGCGGCGCGAGGCCGCCCGCCGTCAGCCCGCCGCGCAGTTGGGGCACAGACCCCGGTAGGTCACCTCGACCGCCGCGACCTGGAAGCCGAAGCGCTCCTCCGGCGGCAGCTCCGCCAGGAGATCGCCCGACGGGTGGACATCACGGATCGTGCCGCACTGGGAGCACACCAGGTGCTGGTGGGCGTGGTGCGCGTTCGGGTCGTAGCGCTTGGCGCGTCCGTCCGTGCTCACCTCCATGATCTCGCCCAGGGAGACCAGCTCCCCGAGGGTGTTGTACACCGTGGCGCGTGAGATCTCCGGCAGCAGATGCGCCGCCCGGGCGTGCACCTCGTCCGCGGTGTAGTGCACATGGTCCCCGTCGAGGACCTCGGCGACGACGCGTCGCTGCGCGGTCAGCCGCCAGCCGCGTCCCCGGAGCCGTTCCAGCAGGTCACTCATGCCATTCACCTATCAGTCAGATGGGACCAGCGTAGCAGCGGGCCCTGTCCATCACTGGACCTGATGTTTATCTCTCCCTCTTCTTGACTTAGACAAAGTCCAATGTAGGATCGAGCTCGGTTCAGGCCAAGGTGGCAGGGCGAGATGACGACGGAGGCAGACGTGTCGGTTCAGAGCGAGGCCGTGACGCAGACGGGTCCGCTGACCACGGAGTCCGGAGCTCCGGTCGCGGACAACCAGAACAGCGAGACCGCGGGCATCGGTGGCCCCGTCCTGGTCCAGGACCAGCTCCTGATGGAGAAGCTCGCGCACTTCAACCGGGAGCGCATCCCGGAGCGCGTGGTGCACGCCCGCGGCGCCGGCGCCTACGGCACCTTCACCGTGACCGCGGACGTCACCCGGTGGACCCGCGCCGCCTTCCTCTCCGAGGTCGGCAAGCAGACGGAGACCTTCCTCCGCTTCTCCACCGTCGCCGGCAACCTCGGTTCGGCCGACGCCGTCCGTGACCCTCGCGGATTCGCGCTGAAGTTCTACACCGAAGAGGGGAACTACGACCTCGTCGGCAACAACACCCCGGTGTTCTTCATCAAGGACGCCATCAAGTTCCCCGACTTCATCCACACCCAGAAGCGCGACCCGTACACCGGCTCGCAGGAGGCGGACAACGTCTGGGACTTCTGGGGTCTCTCGCCGGAGTCCACCCACCAGGTGACCTGGCTGTTCGGTGACCGCGGCATCCCGGCGACGCTGCGCCACATGAACGGCTACGGCTCGCACACCTACCAGTGGAACAACGAGGCCGGCGAGGTCTTCTGGGTCAAGTACCACTTCAAGACCGACCAGGGCATCGAGAACCTCACCCAGGACGAGGCCAACAAGCTCGCCGGTGAGGACCCGGACTCCCACCAGCGCGACCTGCGCGAGTCCATCGAGCGCGGCGACTTCCCGAGCTGGACCGTCCAGGTGCAGATCATGCCGGCGGCCGACGCGGCCACGTACCGCTTCAACCCGTTCGACCTCACCAAGGTGTGGCCGCACGAGGACTACCCGCCGATCGAGATCGGCAAGCTGGAGCTCAACCGCAACCCGGAGAACGTCTTCGCCGAGGTCGAGCAGTCGATCTTCTCGCCGGCGCACTTCGTGCCGGGCATCGGCCCCTCCCCGGACAAGATGCTCCAGGGCCGGCTCTTCGCCTACGGCGACGCCCACCGCTACCGCGTCGGCATCAACGCCGACCACCTGCCGGTGAACCGTCCGCACGCCACCGAGGCCCGGACGAACAGCCGCGACGGCTACGCCTACGACGGCCGCCACGGCCGCGCCAAGAACTACGAGCCCAACAGCTTCGGCGGCCCGGCCCAGACCGGCCGCCCGCTGTGGCAGCCGGTCCCCGTGACCGGTGCGACGGGCAACACCGCCGCCCCCTCGCACGCCGAGGACAACGACTTCGTCCAGGCGGGCAACCTCTACCGGCTGATGTCGGAGGAGGAGAAGGAGCGCCTGATCGCCAACCTCGCCGGCTTCATCGCCAAGGTGTCGCGCGACGACATCGCCGAGCGCGCGATCAACAACTTCCGCCAGGCGGACCCCGACTACGGCAAGCGGCTCGAAGCCGCGGTCCAGGCCCTGCGCGGCTGAGCGCCCCGCGGCGGGTGAACCGCCGCGGGGGCTGTCCCACCAGCCGCTTGCCGTAAGAACGGAGAGGCCGGACGCCAATGGGCTCCGGCCTCTCCGGCTGCCCGCGGGCACCCCTGTCCGGAGCGTCCGGCCCTCAGGCCGACAGCGCGTCCTCCCGTGCCCGCTGGGACACCCAGGAGCGGATGATGTCGCGCACCGACACCACGCCCACCGGCCCCTGGCCGTCCAGGACGACGAGATGCCGGAAGCCGCCGCGCGACATGGCGTTCGCGGCCTCGTCGAGGGTCCACTCGGGGGCCGCGAAGACCACGTCGGTGGTGGTGTGGGCGTGGGCCGTCTCCCGGTCGGGGTCCTGGCCGGCGCCGACCGAGTTGAGGATGTCGCGCTCGGTGAGGATGCCGAGCCCGCACGTATCGGGGTCCAGGACGACCGCGGCGCCTATCCTGCGCGCGGACATCAGCCGTGCTGCCTGTCGGAGGGTGTGTGCGGGACCGATGGTGAGGACCACCGTGCTCATGGCGTCGCGGACGAGCATGGCTGGAGCCACCTCCTTGGCGGACCGTGAACTCCGAGAAGGAATTCACAAGTTCACAAGCGTGGAGTTCTCATCGTCACACGGTCCCGGGGGGACAACAAGGGGCGCGCGGGGCCGGAATATCCCTGCCGTGCGCTCCGGGGGGAGACGCCCCGGAGCGGGGGCGCGCGTCGGGGCCCGCGACCGGGCCCCGGGTACCTACGACTGGAGGTAGCCCAGCAGCTCGTCGTGGAGCAGGCCGTTCGAGGCGGCGGCGTTGCCGCTGTGCGGGCCGGGCACCCCGTCCAGGCCGGTGAAGCGGCCGCCCGCCTCCTCGACGATGACGACGTTGGCCGCCATGTCCCACAGGGACAGCTCCGGCTCGGCGCAGATGTCCACCGATCCCTCGGCGACCATCATGTACGGCCAGAAGTCGCCGTAGCCGCGCGTCCGCCAGCAGTCGCGGGTCAGGTCCAGGAAGCCCGGCAGCATCCCGCGCTCCTCCCAGCCGCTCAGCGAGGAGTAGGCGAAGGACGCGTCCGAGATCCGGCCGACCCGCGAGACCTGGAGCCGGGTGGCCGAGGTCAGGCTGCGGCCGGTGTAGGCGCCCGAGTCCCTGGCGGCCCACCAGCGGCGGCCCAGGGCCGGCGCCGAGACCACACCGACGACCGGCTGGTAGCCGCCCTCGCCCTGCACCATCAGCGAGATCAGCGTGGCCCAGACCGGCACCCCGCGGACGTAGTTCTTCGTGCCGTCGATCGGGTCGATGACCCAGCGGCGCGGCCCGGTGCCGTCGCTGCCGAACTCCTCGCCCAGGACGGCGTCGCGCGGACGGGCCCGCTGGAGATGGCCGCGGATCAGCTCCTCGGCGGCCTTGTCCGCCTCGCTCACCGGAGTCATGTCCGGTTTGGTCTCGACCTTGAGGTCGAGAGCCTTGAACCGGTCCATGGTCGCCGCGTCGGCGGCGTCCGCCAGGACATGGGCCAGGCGCAGATCATCGTGGTAGTCGGACATGGCTGAACAGTACCTGTGGGTGCCCTTCGGTCGGCCGAGGCCCGCCAGGACTCTTGACACCGTATGGCGGTACGTCAATTCTGTGCGCACGACCGCCGTGCGGCCGCACGGCCGGGGAGGCGACGATGCCCGCGGCACGAGAGCTTTTGCTGGACGCGGCCTTCGCGGCGCTCGGCAGCCGGCCCTGGAGCGGGGTCCGGATGGTCGACGTCGCGGCCGCCGCCGGGGTCTCCCGGCAGACGCTCTACAACGAATTCGGCAGCAAGGACGGTCTGGCGCGCGCCCTGGTGCGGCGCGAGACGGAGGCCTTCCTCGCGGGTGTCGTACGGGCCCTCGCCGGGCCCGGTCCCGGCGCGGACGCGGGGGCCCGCTGTGCCGCCGGAGCCGTATGGATCCTGCGTACGGCCCGTGTCAACCCCCTCGTGCGGGCCGCGCTGACCGGTTGCCGGGGCGACCGGGTCCCCGCGGCGGCGGCCCCCGCCGACCCGGCGCGGCGGGCCGCGCCCGGCTCCGCCGCGGCCCGCGCCACCCCGACGCCGGGAGGTCTGGCCGACGGCGTCCGGGACCGTGTCGTCGAGGCGGTCACGGCCGGGACGGCGGGTGCGGAGGGTCCGGCGGGAGACGCCGGGGACCGCGTGGCGGGGCCGGCCGGGGACGCCGGCCGGCCGGTGGGCGGGGTGCCGTGGGCCTGTGAGATGGCCGTCCGGCTGACGCTCTCCTACGTGGTCGCGCCGGTCGGCCCGGACGAGGAGGCCGCCGCGGATGTCGCCCGTCTGGTCCGCGCTCTTGTGGGCGACGGCCGCGGCGGCGGGTTCACTTGAGCCAGCCGATGCGGACGCTCGTCTCGCTGCCGAGCCCCGGGGCGCCGGTGTTGGCGAGGCCCTTGCGGACGGCCAGGATCTGCGGGCGCTGGTAGAGCGGCAGGGAGTGGCCGAGCTCCCAGACCTTGGCGTCGGCCTCGTTGTAGAGCGCGATCTGCTTCTGCGGGTCCGTGGTCCGGGACGCCTCCACCATCAGCTTGTCGACCTCGGGCGAGGAGACGCGGCCGTAGTTGCCGAAGGAGTTGTCGCCGTCCGGCTGCCGGTAGTCCTGGTAGGAGTCGGAGCGGTAGACGCGGTCGACCTGGCGGAACTGGGTGAGGTCGTAGTTGCTCCGGTGGACGTACCGGTCGAAGTAGTCGTCGCCCGGCACCTTGCGCAGCTCGGTCTTGACGCCGATCTCGCCGAGCATCTGCTGGGTGAGCTTGGCCTGGTCCTCCGCGAGCCCGGCGGCGTCGGAGGGCATCACGTACTCCAGGGTCAGCGGCTTGCCGTCCTTGGTGCGCGGCTTGCCCGCGCCCTCGTCCTTCCAGCCCGCCTCGTCCAGCAGCTTCTTCGCCCGGGCGACGTCGCGCTTGGCGAAGGCCCCCGCGTTGTCCCGGTAGCCCTCCTGGTTGGGCATGAAGAAGTGGTTGTTCACCACCTTGGGCTGGAAGGGGAGGTCCTTTCCGGCCACCTTCACCAGCGCCTCGCGGTCCACGCCCAGCGTCACCGCCTGCCGGACCCTGACGTCCTGGAGCGGACCCCGCCCGCCGTTGAGGCTGAGCGTCACCTGGTCCCAGCGGGCGCCGACGCGGAAGTCGGTGTCCTTGTCCTCCTTCAGCCGCTTGTACGCCTCGGGGGTGACCGCGGGGGTCTCGTGGATCTCCTTGTTGAGGTACGCGTCGGTCCGGGCCGTGCTGTCCATGGCCCAGAAGATGTACTTGTCCAGCTTCGGCTTCTCGCCCCACCAGGCCGGGTCCGGCACCAGGGTGATCGTCTTCGCGGTCTTGTCGTACTGCCCGACCTTCCAGGCGTTCGACGTCACGGGGACGGTCCCGGCCCAGCTCTTGTTGAAGCTGTCCGGGGTGGCGTTGAGGGACGCCGGGAGCAGCGGGTCGAAGAGCCGCTGCCAGTCGGCGAACGGGGTGGCGAAGGTGACCCGGACCTCGTGCTCGTCCTTGCCCTGCTCGACCTTGGCTATCTGGTCGTAGCCGCTGGTGGTCGCGACCTGGTAGCCCTTGTCCTTGCCGCTGAGGGCCTTCCACTGGGCCTCGAAGTCGGCGACGCCCAGCGGCTTGCCGTCCGACCACTTGGCCTTCGGGTTCAGCTCGTACGACACGACCTGCGGGTCGGTGGAGACGACCTTCGCGGAGGCGAGGAAGTCCGGGTTGGAGTGCGGGACGCCCTTGGCGTCGAAGGTGAACAGGTCCGGCTCCACCAGCTCCGTGATGGCGGAGGCGTCGCCCTGTGTGCCGTCCGTCTGGTTGGGGTTGTACTGGTTGATCCACTGCTGGATCGACACCTTGTACACGCCGCCCTGCTTGAGGTCGCCGGCCGGGTGCGGGTTGAGGTCCTGGGTGCCCGCCGCCGGTGCGGCCTTGCCCTGCGCGTCGTCGTCGGCGGAGCCGCTCCCTCCGCCGCCGCAGGCGGTGAGTACCAGCGCGGCGGAGACGGTCGCGGCGACGACGGCAGCGGCTCTGACGGCGCTGATCATGGGCGGAGTTCCTCTCGACTGGCGTACGTACGGCCCGGTCACCGTATGCACGTAACACCAGTCACAACAGGTCAGTTGAATGGGCGTTCGAAGCATTTATCACGCCTGAAACATCTATGAAACATGAAGAAACCAGTCCGCTTCATCCAGCGGATAGCGTCACCCACCGTGCTCGCCTATCTGACCAAACGGCTCGGGTACTACGCCGTGCTCCTGGCCGTGGCCGTCTTCGTGTCCTACGTGCTCTCGTCGCTCGCGCTGTCCCCGCGCGGCTACTTCGAGGGCCGCCAACCCCCGCCGCCCGCCGACTCGGTGGAGGCGCAGCTGACCGCGCTCGGGATCAACGACCACACCCCGCTGCTCGACCGCTTCGCCACCTGGCTCTCGCACGCCGCGCGCGGCGACTTCGGCCGCACCATCGACAGCGGGAGCGTGGGTGAGGAGTTCGGCCGCCGGATCGGCGTCAGCCTGCGGCTGCTGGTGGCGGGCACGGTGCTCGGCACGGTCGTCGGGATCCTGGCCGGCGCCTGGGGAGCGCTCCGGCAGTATCGATTCTCCGACCGGGCGGTCACCGTCTTCGCGTTCCTGCTCCTCTCCACGCCGACCTTCCTGCTCGCCGTGCTCCTCAAGGTCGGCGCGATGAAGGTGAACCAGAGCGCGGGCACCGAGATCATCTCCTTCACCGGCGAGAAGACCCCCGGACTCACCGGTTCCGTAGGCACGTTGCTCGGCGACCGCGCCGTCCACCTGCTGCTGCCCACCCTGTCCATCGGGCTGGGCACCGCCGCCGCGTACAGCCGCTACCAGCGCGGCACCATGCTCGACGTGCTCGGCTCCGACTTCCTGCGCACCGCGCGGGCCAAGGGCCTCACCTACCGCAGGGCCGTCCTCACCCATGGGCTGCGGACCGCGCTCGTGCCCATGTCCACCTTCTTCGCCTACGGATTCCTGGCGCTGTTCACCGGCGCCGCGTTCACCGAGAAGATCTTCGGCTGGCACGGCATGGGCTCCTGGTTCATCGACTCCATCGGCAAGAGCGACATCAACTCCGTCGTCGCGGTCAATGTGTTCGCCGCCGTGATGGTGCTGCTCTCGGGCTTCCTGGCCGACGTCCTCCACGCCGCGCTCGACCCGCGCGTCCGCACCAGCTGAGCCTTGACCGAGTGAGGCCCCCACCATGACCACCACCGCCACCCAGCCCTCGGCCGTACCCGAGCACACCCCGGGACGGGACGACCTCCCCGGGCCCGCCGCCCCGCCCGGCCGCGCCCGCGTCGCCCTGCGCCGCTTCGCCGGCAACGCCAACGCCGTCGTCGGCGCCGGCGTCCTGCTCCTGCTGTTCCTGCTCGCCTTCGCCGGCCCGTACCTGACACCGTGGAACCACACGGACATCGACTACACCGCCCTGCGCGAGGGCCCCTCCGCCGACCACTGGTGGGGCACCACCCGCATCGGCCAGGACGTCTACGCCCAAGTCCTGCACGGGCTGCGGAAATCCCTGCTCATCGGGCTGCTCGTCGCCCTGTTCGCCACCGTCCTGGCCTCCGTCGTCGGCGCCTGCGCGGGCTACTTCGGCGGCTGGGCCGACCGGCTCGTCACCTTCTTCATCGACCTGCTGCTCGTCTTCCCCGCCTTCCTGATCATCGCCATCGTCTCGCCCCGGCTGCGCGACACCGGCTGGCTCGCCCTCGTCGGCCTGCTCGCCGTCTTCGGCTGGATGATCACGGCCCGGGTGGTCCGCTCGATGACCCGCTCCCTGAAGGAGCGCGACTTCGTCCGCGCCGCCGAACTCATGGGCGTACACCCGCTGCGCATCGTCTTCCGGCACATCCTGCCCAACGTCTCCTCCTTCCTCATCGTCGACGCCACCATCGCCGTCGGCGGCGCCGTGATGAGCGAGACCGGCCTGTCGTACTTCGGGTTCGGCGTGCGGCCGCCCGACGTCTCCCTCGGCACGCTCATCGCCGACGGCTCCGACGCCGCCCTCACCTACCCGTGGATGTTCTTCTTCGCCGCCGGGCTGCTCGTGCTCTTCGTCCTCGCCGTGAACTTCCTCGGCGACGGCCTCCGCGACGCCCTGGACCCCACCTCGGGCCAGGGGTCCGGAAAGAAAAGGCGCCGCGCGCGCCGGAAGGGAGAGCGCCCATGAGCGCCCCGCTCACCGCCGCCACCCCCACCGGCACCCCCGCCGGAGACCCGCCGGTGCTCGACATCCGCGACCTGAGGGTCGACTTCGACGGGCCGGCCGGACCCGTGCCCGCCGTCCGGGGCGTCGACCTCACCCTGCGCCGCGGCGAAGTCCTCGGCCTGGTCGGTGAGTCGGGCTCCGGGAAGTCCACCGTCGCCCTCGCCGCCATGGGCCTGCTGCCCCGCACCGCCCGCGTCCACGGCTCCGTACGCGCCGCCGGCACCGAGCTGCTCGGCCTCGGCGACCGGGCCTTGTCCAGGATCCGCGGCCGGCGGATCGCCATGGTCTTCCAGGACCCGCTCTCCGCGCTCACGCCCGTCCACCGCGTCGGCGACCAGATCGCCGAGGCCGTCCGCGCCCACCAGGACGTCTCCCGCGCCCACGCCCGCCGCCGCGCCGTCGAACTCCTCGACCTCGTCGGCATCCCCGAACCCGGCCGCCGCGCCGACGCCTACCCCCACGAGTTCTCCGGCGGCATGCGCCAGCGCGCCATGATCGCCATGGCCGTCGCCAACGACCCCGACGTGCTCCTCGCCGACGAACCCACCACGGCCCTCGACGTCACTGTGCAGGCCCAGGTCCTCGACGTGCTGCGCACCGCGCAGCGTGAGACCGGTGCCGCCCTGCTGCTCGTCAGCCACGACCTCGGGGTGATCGCCGGCATGGCCGACCGGGTCGCCGTGATGTACGCCGGCCGGGTCGTCGAGAGCGCCCCCGCCACCGAACTCTTCGCCACGCCCCGCATGCCCTACACCATCGGACTCCTCGGCGCCGTGCCCCGCCCCGACACCGCGGACCGCCCCCTCACCCCGATACCGGGCGCACCGCCCGAGCTCCGCCTGCTGCCCCGGGGCTGCGCCTTCGCCCCGCGCTGCCCCCTCGCCGACGACGCCTGCGCCGCCGCCGAACCCGCCCTCACCGGCGCCGGGGACCACCTCGCGGCCTGCCTCAAGCCGCCCGCCGCCGACCCCGCCGCCCTGTACCCCGTACCCGACCACACCCCCGCGCGGGAGGCCGTACCCCGCGACGGACTGGCCTCCGTGCTCCGGGTGCGGGACCTGGCCCGGACCTTCCCCGTCCGCAAGGGCGGCGCCTTCGGCCGCCGCGTCGGCAGCGTGTACGCCGTCGACGGCGTGGACCTCGACATCCGGCGCGGCGAGACCCTCGGCCTGGTCGGGGAGTCCGGCTCCGGCAAGTCGACCACGCTCATGGAGATCCTGCGGCTGGCCGCCCCCGAGGCCGGCGAGGTAGAACTCCTCGGCCGCCCCACCCGAGACATGACGAAGCGTCAAGCGCACGCCCTGCGCGGCTCCGTGCAGCTCGTCTTCCAGGACCCCATGGCCAGCCTCGACCCCAGGATGCCCGTCGGCGAGATCGTCGCCGAACCGCTGCGCGCGCAGGGCACGAGCCGCGCCGCCGTGGCCCGGCGGACACCGGAACTGCTGCGCCTGGTGGGCCTGGAGGCCGCCCACGCGGGCCGCTTCCCGCACGAGTTCTCCGGCGGCCAGCGGCAGCGCATCGGGATCGCCCGGGCCCTCGCCGTCGAGCCGGAGCTGCTGGTCCTGGACGAGCCGGTGTCCGCGCTCGACGTGTCCGTACAGGCCGGCGTGCTCAATCTGCTGCGGCGGCTCAAGGACGAGCTGGGCCTCGCCTACCTCTTCGTCTCCCACGACCTCGCCGTCGTACGGCACATCGCCGACCGCGTCAGCGTGATGTACCTCGGCCGGACCGTGGAGTCGGGCTCGGTCGAGGAGGTCTTCTCCCGCCCCCGCCACCCCTACACCCGGGCCCTGCTCTCGGCCGTGCCCGTGCCCGACCCCGCCCGGGAGCGGCACCGGGAGCGGATCCTCCTCGCCGGCGACCCGCCGAGCCCGGTGCTGCGGGAGCCCGGCTGCCGCTTCCGCGGCCGGTGCCCGGTCTACGCGGGGCTGGCCGCGGACGAGCGGGCGCGCTGCGAGCGGGAGCGGCCCGCGGAGCGGTCGTTCGGGCCGGACCAGACGGCGGCCTGCCACTTCGCGGAGCGCGTCAGTGCGCCGAACCCGACAGCTGCAACCCCATGACCCCCAGGATCACCAGACCGATCGAGACGAGCTTGAGGGTGGAGACCAGGTCGCCGAGGAAGACCATGCCGTAGACGGCGGTGCCGGCCGCGCCGATGCCCGTCCACACCGCGTAGGCCGGGCCGACGTCGAGCTTCTTCAGGGAGAGCGTCAGCAGACCGAAGCTGCCCAGCGCGAAGCAGGCGAAGGCGATGGTCGGCCAGAGCCGGGTGAAGCCGTGCGAGAGCTTGAGACAGACGGCGAAGCCGGTTTCCAGCAGACCGGCGACCACGACCAGCAGCCACGCCATCAGATTGCCTCCCGTTGCTCGGTGACCGCCGTCCGTCCCGGTGCTGATGCCCTTGCCACTGACGGTCACCCGCAAACGTAGGCGATCAATCGCCTTCGCGCCGCTCCCTGGTCGCGAGCAGCCGGCGCAGCGAGTAGAGCCGCTGCGGATCGGCGTGGCCGTCCGCCACCCACTGGTCCAGCGCGCAGTCCTGCTCGTCGTGGCTGCACGCGCGCGGGCAGCCCTCGGTGCCCGGCTCCAGGTCGGGGAAGGCGTTGATGACGCGCGAGGGGTCGATGTGGTGCAGCCCGAAGGAGCGCACGCCCGGGGTGTCGATGACCCAGCCCGAGCCGTCCGGCAGCGGCAGGGCCAGCGCCGAGGTCGTGGTGTGCCGGCCCCGGCCGGTGACCGCGTTGACGTGCCCGGTCGCCCGCTGCCGCTCGACGAGGGCGTTGACGAGGGTGGTCTTGCCGACGCCGGAGTGGCCGACGAAGGCGGTGACCCGGCCCGTCAGCTGCTCGCGGACCCGCTCCGCGGCCCCGCCGTCCGCCAGCTCCTCCCGGCTGGTCACCACATGGCGGACCCCGAGCGTCCCGTAGGACTCCAGGAGCTTGTCCGCCGAGGCCAGGTCGGACTTGGTCAGCACGAGCAGCGGCTCCAGGCCGGCGTCGTAGGCCGCGACCAGGCAGCGGTCGATCAGCCGGGGGCGCGGCTCGGGGTCGGCCAGCGCGGTGACGATCGCCAGCTGGTCGGCGTTGGCGACGACGACCCGCTCGTAGGGGTCGTCGTCGTCGGCCGTACGGCGCAGCACGGAGGAGCGCCCCTCGACCCGGACGATCCGCGCCAGGGTGTCCTTGGCACCGCTCAGGTCGCCCACGACGGCGACCCGGTCACCGACGACGGCGCCCTTGCGGCCCAGCTCGCGCGCCTTCATCGCCACGATGGTGCGGTCCTCGACGAGGACGTGCAGCCGGCCGCGGTCGACGGTGAGGACGAAGCCCTCGGCGGCGTCCTCGTGCTTGGGGCGGATGTTGGTGCGGGGGCGGTTGCCCTTGCGGTTGGGGCGGACGCGGACGTCGTCCTCGTCGGGGTTCTTGCCGTAGCGGCGCATGGTGCTCTTCGTTCTCTCAGGCTCTCGACACCGTCGTCGCCCCCGCGACGGGCCCCAGCATCCCGGTCCACAGCTCCGGGAAGTCGGGCAGGGTCTTGGCGGTGGTGGCGACGTTCTCCACCTGGACGCCGTCGACAGCCAGGCCGATGACCGCGGCGGCGGTGGCCAGCCGGTGGTCCTCGTAGGTGTGGAAGACCCCGCCGTGCAGGGCGCGCGGGCGGATGCGCAGCCCGTCCTCGGTCTCGACGACGTCGCCGCCCAGCTCGTTGATCTCCTTGGCCAGCGCGGCCAGCCGGTCCGTCTCGTGCAGCCGCAGGTGGGCGATGCCGCGCAGGACGGACTCGGAGTCGGCGAGCGCGGCCACCGCGGCGATCACCGGGGTGAGCTCGCCGACCTCGTGCAGATCGGCGTCGATGCCGGTGATCCGGCCGGTGCCGGTGAAGGTCAGGCCCGCCTCGGACAGCTCGCAGCTGCCGCCCATGGCGGTGAAGATGTCGCGCAGCGCGTCACCGGGCTGCGTGGTGTGCTCGGGCCAGTCCGGGATGGTGACCCGGCCGCCGGTGACCAGGGCCGCCGCCAGGAACGGCGCGGCGTTGGACAGGTCGGGCTCCACGACGATGTCGCGGCCGAGCAGGGCGCTGGGGGAGACCCGCCAGACGTTCGGCTCGCCGCCGGACTCCGGGGTGTCGACCTGCGCCCCGGCCATCCGCAGCATGTCCACGGTCATCCGGATGTGCGGCATCGACGGCAGGACGGCACCGACGTGCCGGACCTCGACGCCCTGGTTGAAGCGCGGGCCGGAGAGCAGCAACGCGCTGACGAACTGGGACGAGGACGAGGCGTCGATCGAGACCGTGCCGCCCTCCAGCGCCCCGCCGCCGTGCACGGTCAGCGGCAGCGCCCCGCGCTCGTTGTCGTCGATCCGGGCGCCCAGGGCGCGCAGCGCGTCGATCACGCCGTGCAGCGGGCGCTCGTAGCTGCGCGGGTCGCCGTCGAAGCGGATGGGGCCGTCGGCCAGGGCGGCGACGGGCGGCAGGAAGCGCATGACCGTGCCGGCGTTGCCGACGTCCACGGTGGCCGGGCCGCGCAGCCGGGCCGGGATGACCCGCCAGGCCTCGCCCTCGCCGGCGCCCGCCGCGCTGCTGGAGGACACCGTCTCCTCGATGCCGACGCCCATGGCGCGCAGCGCCTCGGCCATCAGCAGCGTGTCGCGGGAGCGCAGCGGCCGGCGCACCCAGCCCGGCTCGGCGGCGAGGGCGGCCAGGACGAGGGCGCGGTTGGTGACCGATTTCGAACCGGGCACGGTGACGGTCGCGTCGACCGCCCCCGTGGCGAGGGGGGCGGGCCAGAGATCGGTGTGCGTGCTGCTCTCGGTCATGCCTTCACCTTAGTGGCTCGTACCGGGTCACAGACCGAGCAGCCAGCGCCCGCCTCCGGTCAGCGCGCACAGCGAGACGAGGTGGAAGAAGCCCAGCCAGACCACGGCGGGCAGATGGGTGAGCCGGGCGAGCTGGTCGGCGTCGGAGTCCGCCGCCCCGCCCAGCCGCCGCCTGCGCTGGAGCTCGAAGGCCGGCCGGACCCCGCCCAGCAGCAGGAACCAGACGACGCCGTAGGCGAACAGCGCCTGCACGGCCGGGCCGGTCAGCCAGGAGACCAGCACGAACGCGGCCCCGGTGACCACGACCGTCAGGACGCCGAAGGCGTTGCGGACCATCACCAGGAGCGCGGCGAGCAGCCCCGTCGCCCCCCACAGCAGCGCCGTGATGTGGCCCGCCGCGAGCAGCCAGGCCCCGGCGAGCCCCAGCAGCGACGCGGCGGGATAGCCGGCCGCGGCCGTGAGGACCATCCCGATACCGGTCGGTTTACCCCGGGAGACGGTCAGCCCGGAGGTGTCGGAGTGCAGCCGGATGCCGTCCAGCCGGCGCCCGCTCAGCAGGGCCGTCAGACCGTGGCCGCCCTCGTGGGCGATGGTGATGGCGTTACGGGTGATCAGCCAGACACCGCGCGGGACGACCGCCGCCAGGGCCACGACCCCCGTGACGACCACCAGCCACAGGGCGGGGTCGGGCTGGGTCGCGAAGACGCGGTCCCAGAGGTCGGTGGAGTGGGTGCTGTCCATTTGTGCGCGGCTCCTGGTGGGTCCGTGGCAGGGTGGCGATCATGTGTGGTCGATATGCGGCGGGCCGGAGTCCCGAGGATCTCGTGGGGTTCTTCGGGGTCGAGAAGTGGGAACCGACGGAGACGCTCGCTCCCGACTGGAATGTGGCACCCACGAAGAGTGTCCACGTCGTCCTCGAGCGTCCTCTGAAAGACGCCAGGGACCGGGGTCCGGTTCGCCAGCTGCGCTCGCTGAGATGGGGATTGGTTCCCTCGTGGGCGAAATCGTCCGAGGGTGCGGCGAAGATGATCAACGCCCGGGCCGAGACGGTCCACGAGAAGCCGTCCTTCCGTAGCGCGTTCGAGTCGCGCCGCTGCCTGATACCCGCCGACGGCTACTACGAGTGGGTCACCGGCGCGGCGGAGCGCGAACTGGAGGAACAGGGCCGGCGCAAGCGCGCCCGTAAGCAGCCGTACTTCGTCACTCCGGTGGACGGCTCGGTCATGGCGATGGCGGGGCTGTACGAGTTCTGGCGCGACCCTACGCTGCCGGGCGACGACCCCCGGGCGTGGTGGGTGACGTGCTCGGTGATCACCACGGAGGCGGAACGGGAGCCGTTCGCCTCCGGCGGGGGCCTGGAGGGGGCGCCGCGGTCCCTGGCGGAGATCCACCCGCGGATGCCGCTGGTGCTGCCGGCGGAGCGGTGGGGGGAGTGGCTGGATCCGTCGACGCCGGGGGGTGTCGTGCGGTCCTTGATGACGCCGCCGCCCGCGGTGTCGGTGCGGGCGTATCCGGTGGCGACGGCGGTCAGCGATGTCCGTAGGAACGGGCCGGAGCTTCTGACGGAGCTGGAGGCACCGGAGGAGGGGACGCTGTTCTGACTTTCCCCGGCCCCGCCCCTTCCCGTGTCCGGGGGCAAGCCCCCGGACCCCCGTTCCGCGCTGACGCGCGGTGTCCTCAAGCGCCGGACGGGCTGAATTTCGCCCCTGTCCGAGGCCGGCTTTCCCTGCCCGGTTCCGGGCGGCAACTCAGCCCGTCCGGCGCTTGAGGACCGGGGTCCGGGGCGGAGCCCCGGTTACGGGAAGGGGCGGGGTGGGGAAAGCTGGCACCCGTGATCGACATCGTTCCCACCCCCGCCGGCGACGCCCGTATCCACTGGCACAAAGCCCCCCGCCCCCGCCACGTCCTCGCCCTCGGCCACGGCGCCGGCGGCGGCGTCGAGGCCCGGGACCTCCAGGCCCTCGCCGCCGCGCTGCCCGCCCACCACGTCACCGTCGCCCTCGTCGAACAGCCCTGGCGCGTCGCCGGCCGCAAGGTCGCCCCCGCGCCGAAGACGCTGGACACCGCCTGGACCGCCCTGTGGCCCGCGCTGGCCGCGCCCGGTCTGCCGGTGATCGCGGGCGGCCGCAGCGCCGGGGCCCGGGTCGCCTGCCGGACCTCGGCGGAGCTCGGCGCCGCCGCCGTCCTCGCGCTGAGCTTCCCGCTGCACCCGCCGGGCAAGCCGGAGAAGTCGCGGGCGGACGAGCTGACCGGCACCGGCCTGCCCACGCTCGTCGTGCAGGGCGCCAAGGACCCCTTCGGCCGGCCCGGGGAGTTCCCGGCGGGCACCGCGCTCGTGCCCGTACCCGACGCGGACCACGGCTTCGCGGTGCCCAAGAAGGCCGTCACCGGACAGAAGGAGGCGCTGGAAGTGATCACGCGGGCCGTCGTCGGCTGGCTCGACGAACTCCGGAAGGAACCCCTCCGGTAATTCCCCCCGGCACCCGTTCGGCCGGTTGCGATCACCCGGGAATGCGTCGTGGTCCCCGGCTGTTGTGTACATCGTCACGACAGACCCGCTGGATACCGGCGTCCCGCCGGAGCGCAACGGCACGACAGAGGAATGGGAGCTCGCCGCATGGGTTCGATCGCATGCCTGTCCCGCCCGCAGCAGGCTGACCTGGGATGGTCCGCGCTGCATGTGGCGCAGCCCGCCCCTGCTGGAGCGGCGGACGGGCGGGATCGTCGTCTATTCTCCGATTCGAGCGGATCCGTTTCCGGTTCCGCCAGGGTGTTGGAGGAGGTGGGTCCGGTCACCGGGACCGACGAGGGGACCAAGGACAGCGCCGCCGGTGCCGAGAGCGCCGCCGAGCGCAACGCCCGTTTCGAGCGGGACGCGCTCACCTTCCTCGACCAGATGTACTCGGCCGCCCTGCGGATGACGCGCAATCCCGCCGACGCCGAGGACCTGGTGCAGGAGACCTACGCCAAGGCGTACGCGTCCTTCCACCAGTTCCGCGACGGCACCAACCTCAAGGCGTGGCTGTACCGCATCCTGACCAACACCTTCATCAACTCCTACCGCAAGAAGCAGCGCGAGCCGCTGCGCAGCGCGTCGGAGGAGATCGAGGACTGGCAGCTGGCGCGCGCCGAGTCGCACATGTCGACCGGTCTGCGCTCCGCCGAGTCCCAGGCTCTGGACCACCTGCCCGACTCCGATGTCAAGGAGGCCCTTCAGGCCATCCCCGAGGAATTCCGCATAGCGGTCTATCTCGCGGATGTGGAGGGCTTTGCCTACAAGGAGATCGCGGACATCATGGGTACCCCCATCGGCACGGTCATGTCCCGGCTGCACCGTGGCCGCCGCCAGCTGCGCGGCATGCTGGAGGACTACGCCCGCGAGCGCGGTCTGGTCCCGGCCGGTACGGCACCCGTGCCGCATGGTTCCGACGGGTCGCACAATCGGAAAGGCTCGGACTCATGAGCTGCGGAGAGCCGCACGACACGGACTGCTCTGAAGTCCTCGATCATCTTTACGAGTTCCTCGACCACGAGATGCCCGACGGCGACTGCGCCAAGTTCGAGGTGCACATCGACGAGTGCTCCCCGTGCCTGGAGAAGTACGGGCTGGAACAGGCGGTGAAGAAGCTCGTCAAGCGCTGCTGCGGCCATGACGACGTGCCCGCCGACCTCCGCTCCAAGGTCATGGGCCGGATCGAGCTGATCCGGTCCGGCCAGTCGGTGCCCGAGCAGGACGTGGTGGCCGAGGCGCGGGCGGCGGAGAAGGCCGCCGGTTCGCCGGTCGTCCAGGACTGAACCCGCGCCCGGGGCGGGCCCCCGGGGCGCCCCGCGGGAGCCCGCCAAACACCCTCCCCGAGGAACATCACCCGAAGGTGTGCATCCGCACGTCTCGGGCGGGGTAATACCCGAATGCGCCGTTCCCGGGCCTTTCCTGAGCCTATTCTCCCCATCCTGACGGCAAGCTTGTCGGCACCCGACGGGACGGGGAGGTCGCGCCATGTGGGCACTTCCGGCGTCGGCGCGCGCCTGTATCGCGTGCGCCGCTCTGGCCGCCGCCCTCTGCGTGGCCCCCGCGGCACCGCCCGCGGCGGACGTCCCCTGGTCCGCGGTCGTCCTGCTCGCCGCCGTCTGCGCGGCCTGCGAGCGGCTGCCGCGCCGCACCCTGACGCTCCCCGTGCTGCTCGCCGGGGCGTTCCTGCTGCCGCCCGCCGCCGCGGGCCTCGTCGCCGTGCCCGGCGCGCTCGCCGGGCGGGTCGAGCAGCGCCCGGCGGGCGCGCGCCGGCTGTGGCACGCCGCCCAGCTCTCCCTCGCCGCCTGCGCCGCCTCGTACGTCTTCGGCCTCGCCGCGCCCGGCCCCGGCCGCCCCGGCGGCTTCCCCGGCGCGCTGCCGCCGGCCCTCGCCGCCGCGCTCGCCTTCTCGCTCGTCTCGGCCGCACTCGACGGCGCGATCCGCGTCACCGCCGAGCGCCGTGCCCCGCGCGCCGCCTGGCGCGGCCTGCTGCCCGGCCCGCTGCTGCCGGTGCTGGTCTTCGGGCCGACGGGGCTGATGACGGCCGTCCTCTGGCGCAGCGCCTACGGGCCGCCCGCCGCGCTCCTCGTGCTGCTGCCGATCTCCGTCTCCTCCTGGTTCCTGGAGCGCTACGAACGCGAGCGCGCCGCCCACCAGGCCACCATCCGCGCCCTGGTGCAGGCCGTCGACCTCAAGGACCGCTACACCCGCGGCCACAGCGAGCGCGTGGGCCGCGCGTCCGTGCTGATCGCCCGCGAGCTCGGCATGGCCGGCGAGCGGCTGGAGGCGCTGCGGTTCGCGGGGATCCTGCACGACGTCGGCAAACTCGGCGTGCCCACCCGGCTGTTGCGCAAGGAGGGCCCGCTCACCCCGGAGGAGCGGCGCGTGATCCAGCTCCATCCCGAGTACGGGCACGAGATGGTACGCGGCATCGGCTTCCTGGACGAGGCGCGCGCGGCCATCCTGCACCACCACGAACGGCTGGACGGCAGCGGCTATCCCTACGGTCTGAAAGGGCGTCAGATCCCGTTGTTCGCCCGGATCGTGGCCGTCGCCGACGCCTTCGACGCCATGACCTCCACCCGCAGTTACAGCCGGGCCCGCCCGGTCCCGGCCGCCCTCGCCGAGCTCGACCGCTGCGCCGGCACCCAGTTCGACCCCCGCATGGTCGAGGCGCTCGCGGAGGCGCTCGACCGGCACGGCTGGCACCCCTCCGTCACCGCCGAGAGCGGCACGGGCTCGACGTTCACGGAATGCATAATTCTGCCCAGCGGAAACGTCCCTTCTACCCGGGACCCGGTCACCGGAGCGACCCGCCACGGCGGTGACGCATGACCTCCGCCCCGTACCCGAGGGCCACGGCCGGCGTGCGCGGCCCCGCGGCGCACCGCCCGGACGCCGGCGTCCGCACCGCCCGCCGGCTGCACGCCGCCGCCGCGGCCGTCGCCCTGACCGGCCTCGGCTGGACCGCCTGGCACGGCCTCGCCCAGCCCCGCGTCGCCCTCGCCTTCGGGGCGCTGATCGCCCTCGGCGAGGCGGCCCGGCGCCGCCACCCCACCACCGTCGAGGCCCGCGACACCGCGCCCGTCGGGGCCGCCGGCGGCCTCGCCTACGCCCTGCTGGGCGACGTCGCCGGGGCGCCCACCGCACACGGCGCCGCCCAGGTCGTCGCGGTCGTCCTCGCCGCCACCCTCACCGGCGCCCTCGGCCGCCCGCCCGCCCGCGACCACCTCGCCCGCCGCCTGCTGACCACCGGCTTCGCCGCCGTCTGCTTCCAGCCCCTGCACCACTCCGGCGCCCTCGACCGGTGGGTCGGCCACGGCCCCTACTACGCCCCGTTCCTGCTGCTCCTGCTCGCCCTCACCGCCCTCTGCGACGCCGTCCTCGCCGCCGCCCTCGGCCGCGCCCGCACCGGCGGCCCCTACGGCCCGGCCCTCCGCGACGAGCTGCGCGCCCTGCCCGGCATCGGCAGCGCCATCTGCGCCACCGGCGCCGTGATGGCCCTCGCCGTGGCCGTCGCCGGCCTCTGGGCCCTGCCCGTCTTCTGCCTGCCGCTGCTGCTCACCCAGCTGTCCTTCCGCCGCTGGTCCGCCGTGCGCGCCACCTGCCACCAGACGATCGCCTCGCTGGCCCGCTCCACCGAGATCGCCGGGCACACCCCGCCCGGCCACGCCCGCCGGGTCGCCGTCCTGAGCCGGGCCACCGGGCGCGAGCTGGGCCTGCGCGCGCCCGACCTCACCGTTCTGGAGTACGCGGCCCTCATGCACGACATCGGCCAGCTCTCGCTCGTCGACCCGGTGCCCGCCGGGGCCACAGAGCCGCTGCCGCCCGCGGAGCGCCGCCGGATCGCGCTGCTGGGCGGCGCCGTGGTCCGCCAGACCGGGGTGCCCGCCGAGGTCGCGGTCGTCGTGGAGCGTCAGGCCGATCCGTACCGTGAGCAGCCGCTCGCCGCCCGTATCGTCCGCACCGTCAACGCCTTCGACGACCTGACCGGCGACCGGGCGATCGGCCCGCTGCTCGCCCTGGAGCGGCTGCGCCTGGCCACCGCCCACGACCACGATCCGCAGGTGGTGGAGGCCCTCGGCCGGGTCCTGGCCCGTGGCCCGGACGCCTGAGCCCGGCCCGCCGCCCCGCCCGTAAGAGCCCGGTCAAAACCGGAGTAGGGGGCTGAACCCACGGGTAATGAGCGGGCGTCCAAAGGGGCATGGTTGGATGCGAAGAGCACGAAGAAAACGGCATGCAGAACGCAGAACGCGGTCTTCGGGGGGTGTCGGGCGCGCGACCGTCGGCAAGGAGGAACGGTAGGCGCAGCTTCCCGGAGCGAGTGAGATGTGGCAGGTTGTCCGTCAGGGAGGACGGCGGCCGTCACCTGGGACATCCGGCGTGGTCGCACGCAGAAACCGGCAGGCGGGAATCGTGAGGATCTTCGGCAAGGTACGGCATCGGCCTTCCGCCTCGTGGCGGCAGGCCACCGACCGCGCTTTCACTTTGATCGGCGACGGCCGGTACGAGGACGCGGGCGCGCTGCTGACCAGGGCGGCCGACATGGAGCCATGGCTGTCGGAGTCGTGGTTCAACCTCGCTCTGCTGCACAAGTTCCGGCACGACTGGGAGCAGGCGCGCGCCGCCGGGCTGCGCGCCGTGGCCCTGCTGGACCGCGAGGCCGGCGCCCCGGACTGGTGGAACGTCGGCATCGCCGCCACCGCGCTCCAGGACTGGCCGCTGGCCCGCCGCGCCTGGCAGGCGTACGGGCTGCGGGTGCCCGGCGAGGGCGGCCCGGCCGGCGAGCCGGTGGGCATGGAGCTCGGCAGCGCCGCGGTCCGGCTCTCCCCGGAGGGCGAGGCGGAGGTCGTCTGGGGCCGCAGGCTGGACCCGGCGCGGATGGAGGTGCTGTCCATCCCGCTGCCGTCCTCCGGGCGCCGCTGGGGCGAGGTCGTGCTGCACGACGGCGTCCCGCACGGCGAGCGGGTCACGGCCGCCGGGCCGTCCTACCCCGTCTTCGACGAGATCGAGCTGTGGGCCCCGTCACCCGTCCCCACCTGGGTCGTCCTGCTGGAGGCGGCGACCGAGGCGGACCGGGACGCCCTGGAGCGGCTCGCGGCCGACGCCGGCTTCGCCGCCGAGGACTGGTCCTCGTCCGTGCGGCTGCTGTGCCGCACGTGCTCCGAGAGCCGGATGCCCAGCGACGAGGGCGACGGCGAGCACCTGGACCCGCACGACCACAGCGAGCCCGGCCACCCCGGCCCGCTGGGCCACCGCACGGCCGGCTCCGGCTCGCTGTGGGTGCCCGAGCGCGAGTGCGGCATCGCGGCGCCCGCCGGGCTGGTCCGGGGCCTGCTGGACGGCTGGGTCGCGGACAGCCCCGATACGCGCGAGTGGCGCGATCTCGAAGAGGTCTGCTGACGGTCCGAGGCTGCCGCCCTTACCCTGTATAGGCATCCTTTTGGGTTTTGAGAGAGGCATAACGGCGGACATGGCGCAGCACGAGACCGACCAGCCGGTGAACGACGAGTTCACCGTGGACACCGAGGACTGCGAGGAGCGCGAGCTCGCGCACCGCGAGCGCGGCACGTCCCGCCCGATCACCGTCGTGGGCAACCCGGTGCTGCACCGGGAGTGCAAGGACGTCACCTCCTTCGACGACGAGCTGGCGCAGCTGGTCGACGACATGTTCGCCAGCCAGCGCACGGCGGAGGGCGTCGGCCTCGCGGCCAACCAGATCGGCGTCGACCTGAAGGTCTTCGTCTACGACTGCATGGACGACGAGGGCGTCCGCCACGTCGGCACCGTCTGCAACCCCGTCCTGGAGGAGCTGCCGGCCGAGTACCGCCTGCTCGACGACTCCAACGAGGGCTGCCTCTCGGTCCCGACCGCCTACGCCTCCCTGGCCCGCCCCGACTACGCCGTCGTGCGCGGCCAGGACATCGAGGGCAACCCCATCCGCGTCGAGGGCACCGGCTACTTCGCCCGCTGCCTCCAGCACGAGACCGACCACCTCTACGGCCGGCTCTACATCGACCGCCTCTCCAAGCGCGACCGCAAGGACGCCCTGAAGCAGATGGCCGAGGGCACGCCCCGCTACCCCGTCGTCGCCAACGACTGACCGGCCCCGCCCGCCCGGGCCCGTACGAGCGCGCGCTCCCCGCTGGAGCGCGCGCTCACGCGTATCCGGGGCCGGGGGCGGGTCAGCTCCCCGGGGGCCGGGTCAGCCCCCCGCCCTCTTCCGGAGCTCCTCGCGCAGGGCCTCCTCGCGGGCCGCCTCCTCCGGCGGGAGGACGTCGGCGGGGAAGTCCGAGGTCTCGAAGATCTGGCGGACCTCGATCTCCCCTTCCTTGAAGGGCACCTGCCGGGCCCACTCCAGGGCCTCGTCCAGGTCCGCGGCCCGGATCACCCAGTAGCCGGCGATCAGCTGGCGCGCCCCGGCGAACGGCCCCTCGGTCACGACCGGCCTGCCGCCCGAGAACGTCACCCTGGCCCCCGCGGCGGACTCCCGCAGGCCCTCGCCCGCCAGCATCGCCCCGGCCGCCGCCATCCGTTCGTTGAACCTCCCCATCTCGGCGATCTCCTCCTTGGCCGGCATCACTCCGGCCTCGGACTCCTCGCTCGCCTTCACGATCATCATGAACCGCGCCATGACGGACCTCCCGTTCGTTCCGCACGGACCCGTGGCCGGGCCCTCACTCTTCATCTATGCGTCGAACGGGCCGCCGTCGGATGGGCAGAGCGGGTGAACGGCTTTCCGGGACGTGGGCGTGAGGGCGGTGGAACAGTGTGGGAGCAGCGTCTTCCGCGCCGTCCAGCCCGTTCCCGTGATCACCCGTTCGACAGGGGAGGACCGATGTCCGCTCGTACCACCCGCACCCGCCTCACCAGACCCGCCGCCGGTGCCCTGGCCGCCGCCGTCGCCGTCACCCTGGCCGTGACGACCGCCGGCACCGCCGGGGCAGAGGGCGTACGGGCCGCAGCGCCGGCCTTCCTGGAGCCGTCGGAGCTGCCGCCGCACCCCGGAGGATGGCGGGCCGGGCCGGTCGAGCCGGGGCTGCCCGAGGGCGGGGTGCCCTGTGTCGTGGCCGCCGTCCTCGACGGCCAGGAGGACCGGGCCGCGCACCGCCGGTTCTTCACCGACCTGGACACCGGCGCGGACCAGGTGACGCTCACCGCGGCCGGCGAGGCGCAGGCCGCCGCGCTGGTCCGCGCGGCCGAGAGGTCCCTCAGGGGCTGCGCGGCCCGGGTCGTCCAGCAGGAGCCGCGGGCCAAGGCCGAGATGCGGGACTTCGGGGCGGTGAACGCCGGGGACGGCGGCCGCGTCCTCGGGATGCAGTCGGTCCACCCGCAGTCGTCGTGGGACATCAACCTCTTCGCCGTGGGCCGCTCCGGGACGAAGGTCACCCTGGTCCACTGGGGCCGGATGGGCCGCTGGGCCGACGCGCCCGTCCCCGCCTTCAAGAAGACGACGGCCACGGCCCTCGCCAGGCTCGGCCGCTGACCGGAGCGGGAGAAACGGGCCGAGGCCCGCCCCCTGGGAAGGGGACGGGCCTCGGTACCGGGGCTCGCGAGGTCTAGAACTCCTCGTCGAAGCCCACCGAACCCTCGACCGCCACCTGGTACGCGGACGCGCGGCGCTCGAAGAAGTTGGTCAGCTCCTGGACGTTCTGGAGCTCCATGAAGGAGAAAGGGTTCTCCGAGCCGAACACCGGGGCGATGCCCAGGCGCTGGAGACGCTGGTCGGCGACGCACTGGAGGTACTCGCGCATGGAGTCGGTGTTCATGCCCGGCAGGCCCTCACCGCACAGGTCGCGGGCGAACTGGAGCTCGCACTCGACGGCCTCCTTGAGCATGTCGGTGACCTGCTGCTGGAGCTCGTCGTCGAACAGGTCCGGCTCCTCCTCGCGGACGGTGTCCACGACGGAGAACGCGAAGTCCATGTGCATGGACTCGTCGCGGAAGACCCAGTTGGTGCCGGTCGCCAGGCCGTGCAGCAGGCCGCGGCTGCGGAACCAGTACACGTAGGCGAAGGCGCCGTAGAAGAACAGGCCCTCGATGCAGGCCGCGAAGCAGATCAGGTTGAGCAGGAAGCGACGGCGGTCGGCCTTCGTCTCCAGCCGCTCCAGCTTCTCGACCTCGTTGATCCACTTGAAGCAGAACTGGGCCTTCTCGCGGATCGAGGGGATGTTCTCGACCGCGTCGAAGGCGGCGGCGCGGTCCTCCGGGTCGGGGAGGTAGGTGTCGAGCAGCGTCAGATAGAACTGGACGTGCACGGCCTCCTCGAACAGCTGCCGCGACAGGTACAGCCGCGCCTCGGGGGAGTTGATGTGCTTGTACAGCGTCAGCACGAGGTTGTTCGCCACGATCGAGTCGCCGGTCGCGAAGAACGCGACGAGACGGCCGATCATGTGCTGCTCACCCGGGGACAGCTTGGCGAGGTCGGCGACGTCCGAGTGGAGGTCGACCTCCTCGACGGTCCAGGTGTTCTTGATCGCGTCGCGGTAGCGGTCGTAGAAGTCCGGGTACCGCATCGGGCGCAGCGTCAGCTCGAAGCCCGGGTCGAGCAGGTTCTTCTGTTCGGACGACATTACTGGCAGGCCTCGCAGGACTCGGGGTTCTCAAGGGAGCAGGCGACGGCGTCGGCGTCCGGGGTGACCTGCTGGACGGGGATGGTGGCGGCGGCCGAGGCCGAGCGGGCGATCCGGGTCGCCGGGCGCGAGCGCAGGTAGTACGTCGTCTTGATGCCCTGCTTCCAGGCGTACGCGTACATCGAGCTGAGCTTGCCGATGGTCGGCGAGGCCATGAAGAGGTTCAGCGACTGGCTCTGGTCCAGGTACGGCGTACGGGCCGCGGCCATGTCGATCAGGGCGCGCTGCGGGATCTCCCAGGCGGTGCGGTAGAGGTCGCGCACCTCCTGCGGGATCCAGTTCATGTCCTGGATCGAGCCGTTGGCGTCGGTCATCGCGTCCCGCGTGGTGCGGTCCCAGACGCCGAGCTTCTTCAGGTCCTCCACCAGGTAGGTGTTGACCTGGAGGAACTCACCGCTGAGGGTCTCGCGCTTGAAGAGGTTGGAGACCTGCGGCTCGATGCACTCGTACACGCCCGCGATGGAGGCGATGGTGGCCGTCGGCGCGATGGCCAGCAGCAGCGAGTTGCGCATGCCGACCTGGGCGATGCGGGCGCGCAGGGCGCCCCAGCGGTCGGCCCAGCGCTGCTCGGCGTTCGGGTAGTGGTCCGGGTGCAGCACGCCGCGCGCGGTGCGGGTCGCGGACCAGGCCGGGTGCGGGCCGTGCCGCTCGGCGAGGTCGGCGGAGGCCTCGTACGCCGCGAGCATGATGCGCTCGGAGATCCGGGTGGACAGCTCCTTCGCCTCGGCGGAGTCGAAGGGCAGGCGCAGCCGGAAGAAGACGTCCTGGAGACCCATGAGGCCCAGGCCCACCGGGCGCCAGCGGCTGTTGGAGTTGCCGGCCTGCTCGGTCGGGTAGAAGTTGATGTCCACGACGCGGTCGAGGAACGTCACGGCCGTACGGACCGTACGGTCGAGCTTCTCCCAGTCCATGTCGCCGTCGGTGCCCAGGTGGGCGGCGAGGTTGACCGAGCCGAGGTTGCAGACGGCGGTCTCGCCGTCGTCGGTGACCTCCAGGATCTCGGTGCAGAGGTTCGAGGAGTGTACGACCTTGCCGGGCTCGGCCGTCTGGTTCGCGGTGCGGTTGGACGCGTCCTTGAAGGTCATCCAGCCGTTGCCGGTCTGCGCGAGGGTGCGCATCATCCGGGAGTACAGCACGCGGGCCGGGATGGTCTTGACGGCCTTGCCGTCGGCCTCGGCCTTGCGGTAAGCGGCGTCGAACTCGTCGCCCCACAGGTCGACCAGCTCGGGCGTGTCGGCCGGGGAGAACAGCGACCAGTCGGCGTCGGCCTCGACGCGGCGCATGAACTCGTCCGGGATCCAGTGCGCGGTGTTGAGGTTGTGCGTGCGGCGGGCCTCCTCACCGGTGTTGTCGCGGAGCTCCAGGAACTCCTCGATGTCCGCGTGCCAGGTCTCCAGGTAGACGCAGGCCGCGCCCTTGCGCCGGCCGCCCTGGTTGACCGCGGCGACGGAGGCGTCGAGCGTGCGCAGGAACGGCACGATGCCGTTGGAGTGGCCGTTGGTGCCGCGGATCAGCGAGCCGCGGGAGCGGATGCGCGAGTACGACAGGCCGATGCCGCCGGCGTGCTTCGACAGCCGGGCCACCTGGTGGTAGCGGTCGTAGATCGAGTCCAGCTCGTCCAGCGGGGAGTCCAGCAGGTAGCAGGACGACATCTGCGGGTGGCGGGTGCCGGAGTTGAAGAGCGTGGGGGAGGAGGGGAGGTACGAGAGGGTGCTGGTCAGCCCGTACAGCTCGGCCACGTCGTCCAGGGCGCGCTCCGAGTGGTCCTCGGCCAGGCCGCAGGCCACGCGCAGCAGGAAGTGCTGCGGGGTCTCGACGACCTGCCGGGTGATCGGGTGGCGCAGCAGGTAGCGGCTGTGCAGGGTGCGCAGGCCGAAGTAGCCGAAGCGGTCGTCCGCGCCGTCGGCCATCGCCCGCTCGACGAGGGCGTCCAGGCGCGCGGCGTGGGCGCGCACGAAGGCGGCCGTCTCGTCGGCGATCAGGCCCTCGCGGTGACCCACCTCGACGGAGGCGGAGAAGGAGGTCGCGCCCTGCCCGGCCGCCTCGTCGGCGATCGCGCGGGTGAGCAGCCGGGCGGCGAGCCGGGAGTACTGGGGCTCCTCGGAGATCAGGCCGGCCGCGGCCTCGGTGGCCAGGGACCGCAGCTCGGCCTCGTCCGAACCCGGGTGGCGGCCGCGCAGCGCGGCGGCGGCGACCTTTCCGGGGTCGGTGGCGGGCAGATCGGCGGTGAGGTCGGTCAGGGTGCGCAGCAGCGCGGTCCCGGGGCCGCCGGTCGCTTCCGCGGACGCTGAGACCGGATCGGCGGGCGCGATGGTCACTGAGGCTCTCCCTCGCTCGGCAGGGGGCCGGGCGGGTGGCGCGCGACGGGCGCGTACGGGCATGCCTGACAGCACCAGGGCATGCTCGTAAGCGTCCATCGACCCAACCCGCGAGGCCCGGACGAATGCAAAACGCCCGGTGACGAGCGGGGGCTCGGCGGTGGGCGTGCTGTCGGCAGGTACTCGGACTCCTGCATGCGTCATTACGGCATACATGCACCGTTGCGGGACAGTTCCGGATTTCCACCGGATTCCCCTGCGACGACAGCGAGGACGAGCATACATCTAGTGCTGGCCGTCGCACGCACCACCACATCTTGTGTCACGCGGTAATCGCGCGGGTCGGAATGTGCTAACAGGGCCCAGGATTCCGGGCCTTGGCGCCGGGCACGAGAGAGGGCCGCCGCGCCCCTGCGAGGGGGTGCGGCGGCCCTGCGGGCCCCGGCCGGGGGCGCCGGACCGGCCTGGTCCGGGCGGGCCTTCCTGGGGGCTCCTAGTGGCCGCCCGGGGCACCCGCGGTGGCCGGCGGGAGCTCCTGCCGGACGCCCGGGTCGCCGGCGTCCGCGGTGTAGTCCGCGGCCTTGGTCTCGTCCACGCCGTCGGGCGCGCCGAGGGCCCTGAGGGCGAAGGTCAGGACGATGACCACGATCACATTGAGCACGAAGGCGGTCAGCCCGATATAGCCCTTTTCCCCGATAAGGGGGATGAGGTTGGTATTGCCGAAATGATCCTGGGTGGCGCTCGGCGTGTCGTACGCCCGCCAGGTGCCGTAGGCCATGCCGGCCACCCAGCCGCCGAGCAGCGCCCAGCGGTGGAACCAGCGGGTGAAGAGGCCGCCCACGAGGGCGGGCACGGTCTGGAGGATCCAGATGCCACCCAGCAGCTGGAAATTGATCGCGACCGTCTTGTCCATGGTCAGGACGAACACCAGCGCGCCGACCTTCACCAGGAGCGAGGCGAGCTTGGAGACCTTCGCCTCGTGCTCGGGCGAGGCGTCCGGCTTGATGAAGTCCTTGTAGATGTTGCGGGTGAAAAGGTTCGCCGCCGCGATGGACATGATCGCGGCCGGCACCAGGGCGCCGATGCCGATGGCGGCGAAGGCCACGCCCGTGAACCAGTCCGGGAACATGTCCTCGAACAGCTGGGGGATGGCGAGCTGCCCGTTCTTGACCTTGATCCCGGCGGCGATCGCCATGAAGCCGAGCATCGCCAGCAGCCCGAGCATCAGCGAGTACAGCGGCAGGATCGTGGTGTTCCGGCGGATGACGTTGCGGCCTTTGCTGGAGAGAACCGCCGTCACCGAGTGGGGATAGAGGAAGAGCGCCATCGCGGAGCCCAGCGCGAGCGTCGCGTACGCCCACTGCGCGTCCGGCCCGCTCACCAGGGAGCCGCGCGGCTTGCCCGTCTCCGGGTTCTTGACGGCGAAGGCGTCG
This sequence comes from Streptomyces albireticuli, assembly GCF_002192455.1. Taxonomy (NCBI): domain Bacteria; kingdom Bacillati; phylum Actinomycetota; class Actinomycetes; order Kitasatosporales; family Streptomycetaceae; genus Streptomyces; species Streptomyces albireticuli. The sequence goes on along the minus strand of NZ_CP021744.1, from coordinate 2,723,197 downwards.
CCCGCCGCGCTGAAGATGTGGTCGAAGCCGCCCAGCCGGATCGGGATGTAGATGATCGCGACGATGATCACGATGTAGATGAGGGCGTCCTTGACGAACGCGATCAGCGCCGGGGCCCGCAGCCCGGAGGAGTAGGTGTACGCCGCGAGCACACCGAACGCGATCAGCAGCGGCAGGTCCTTCATGAACCAGTTCGAGCCGCCGCCCACGCCGAGGACGTCCAGCACCGCCTGGATGCCGACGAGCTGGAGGGCGATGTAGGGCATCGTCGCGAGGATGCCGGTGAGCGCGAGCGCCAGCGACAGGCCCTTGGACCCGAACCGGCCGCGGACGAAGTCCGAGGAGGTCACGTAGCCGTGCTTGTGCGAGACCGACCAGAGCCGGGGCAGGAAGGTGAAGACGAGCGGGTAACACAGGATCGTGTACGGCACCGCGAAGAAGCCGGCCGCGCCGCCCGCGTAGATGGCGGCCGGGACGGCCACGAACGTATACGCGGTATAGAGGTCGCCGCCCAGCAGGAACCAGGTCACCCACGTCCCGAAGGACCGGCCGCCGAGCCCCCACTCGTCGAGGCTGTCCGCGTTCTCGGCGCGGCGCCACTTCGAGGCGACGAAGCCCATGACGGTGACGACGAGGAAGAAGAAGATGAAGACGGCGAGTGCCACGCCGTTCACGCCGTCCTTCATGCCCGCTCACCCGCCTTGCGCGCCCGCGCGAGCCGCTCGTGGCGCCGGACGATGGTGTACGCGACGACCGTCAGCAGGGTCGAGATCAGCACCCACAGCATCTGGTACCAGTAGAAGAACGGGATGCCGATGAAGGCGGGCGTGAGCCGGGAGTAGGAGTCGACCCACAGCATCGCGACGAAGGGTATGGCCAGGCATATGCCCGCCACGATCATCGGGACGGTCACGGCGGCGGTGGCCTTCCGGCCACCGTCCTCCGGTGTCCCTGTCGGTGGTTCCGTCATGCTGGTGACTCCCCCCTGTGTGATCACTGCGTGATGCGCAGGAAATCTAGGCGACGTCCCGGTGGGAGTCACCCCCTGTCCGTATATCGGTATGGCAATGTCATCTGGCCGGGAAGTGCCGTGCACGGACGGTGAGTTCGGGGGAGGGGGTTTCAGTAACCGGCGGTTACCGTTCCGGATGAGGGGTGGGGCGGTAAGGCATGACGGCCGCGCAAGGACTCGCGTACGGCGGCGACACCGCGCAGGGTGGCGGCGACGGCGCCGTCGGGGGTGGCGGCCGTGTGCGTACGGCAGTCCCGGCAGCGGGTCTCGTCGGACACCGGCCGCATCATGCGGCCGCACCCGCCGGTGCAGAGCCGCAAGGGGCGGGGCGGGGGCGCGGACGGGGTGACGGCCACCGGATCGGGCATCTTCCGCAGCAGCCGGTCGCGGGCGATCCCGGCGGGGGAGTGCACCCGCTCGGGCAGGCCATGGGTGAGCGCCTCCCGGAGATCGGCCGACGTCGCGCCGCGCAGCAGCCATTCCGCCGCCAGCGGGGCGAGCCGCGCGACGTCCCGCCCGGACAGCCGCAGCCGCCGCTCGGCGTGAGACACGGCGGCGAGGGCCCGGGCGCCGCGCTCGGCGAGCGGGTGGGGAGGGTGGGAGGTGTTCTCCCCTGTCTTCTTATGGGGACGACCGACGGACCGGGGGGTCGGCTCACCGACGGCCGGTTTTCGTGGAGTCGGTGCGGGGTGCTCGGGGGCGTCCGAGCCGATTGGCTGTCCGCCGTCCCGTACGCGTAAGGCGTCCCCGGCGGTCAGCGGTACGTTCGAGACGAGCTGCCGCGTGGCCCAGCGACCGCCCTCGCCCTGCGACCGCCACTCGTGCAGATAGCCCTCGGCGGCGAGCTCCCGCTTGGCACGGGTGAAGGCGGCGTTCTTGATACCGGCCCGTTCCCCGGTGACGGAGAGCGGCTGCGAGGCCGCGCCGTCGGGCAGCGAGAGCTGCCAGATGAGGAGGCGGACGGCGTTGGCGGACAACCGGGGGTGACGGACGAGGTCGTTGGGCACCTGCGAGAAGAAGCGCGCAGGGGCGATAACATGCCGGAGCATCCTAGGGAGGGCCTGTTCTCCTGGTGGGTGTAGACCCCCTTCGCCGGTTGCAGCCGGCGTTGGGGGTCGCTTCGTCCGCCGGAGGCGCGAAGCGAGGGAATCCCGGTCACGGTACCGTGAACTGACCGCACGAGCCGTCACCCGCAGGGGCGAATCACCCGGTGAATCGGCGGAGTTGAGGTCCTCCTCGCCGCCTACCGTTCGAGACACTCCGCGAGGAACCGCGCCCCCCGGCCGAGAACTTCCATGTACGCGGCCTCCGCCGCAGGCCCCTCGGCGCTCCCGTGCTTGAGATCGGCCCGGACTTGATCGATGAGCGCTTGCCAGCGGTCCCACTCCACGGTTCCCCGGTCGAGCCGGTCGACTTCCAGCTGTGCGTGGATGAGCAACAGGTTCAGCTGTCCCCGGAGCGTGCGGATGAGTTCTTCGATCTCGGCATTGGCGGGGCGGTTGAGCCGTTCCCGGCAGGCGCGGTGAGCGGTGGCGCGGACGGTGACGAGATCGAGGGGTGGGAGGTCGCCCGTCATCAGGGTGGTGAGGCGGGATGGGCGCCGGGTGGTGTGCTGGTCCATCTGTGGGAGTCCTCTTCGTCGTGGTGTCCCTACGACTCAAGTAACCGAGCGTGAGGCGGTGGGAGGGAGGCCGAAAAGGCTGTGGGCATCCTGTTCTCCACCGGACGAAATTGCCTGCGCATTACTTGCGTGCTGTTACGGACCCGATGCGTACGCCTACGGTGAGTCCATGCGGGAAAATGTCCGGCTGGTCACGCGGATGCAGGCACGCGACATGTCCCAGACCGAGCTGGCCGAGCAGATCAATGATGCGGTGGAGCAGCTCACGGGGCGACGCGGCGATGCGTCGGACAGGACGGTGCGCCGCTATGTCAGCGGGGAGACACGTTGGCCGCAGTCCCGCCAACGTGTGGCCTTGGAAGCCGTATTCGGGTGCACTGCGGAGGAGCTGGGGTTTACGCCCCGGGCGAAGAGGGCGCAGGGTGGGGCGATCGTCGCGTCAGACGCGCAGCATCCGCAGGAGGAGCCCGTGCACCGCCGCACCTTCATCGCCGCAACCACCGGAACCGCTCTGGCCGGTATGGCGCTGCCGACGGTCGGTACCGCGGACGTGCGACGGCTGCGCGGCGAGCTGGACGCCCTGTGGCTGCTGGACGACCAGGAGGGCGGCGGCCCGGCGCTTGAGGGACGTGCCTTGACCTTGAGCGAGCAGGCCATGAGTTTGCAGCGCAACGGAAGCGCGACCCAGCGCGTCCGCGGCCGCCTCTACGGATTGGCCGCCGCTTTCACCGCGACGGCGATGTGGGCGGCTGTGGACTCCCGTCGGCTCGATCGAGCCCAGCGGCACATGGAGTCGGCCATCACGTTGGCCGGCCTTTCGGGCGATGGGCAGGTACAGCATCAGACGTGGCGCTACGCGGCAATGCTCGCGGATCAGCGAGGGCGCCCGGCGGATGCCTTGGCTGCTGCCGAGGCGGCGATGTCCACGGGCGCGCATCGGCGCGATGCTCTTTATGCGAGTCTCAGCCATGCGCGACTGGCCCTGTCGCTTCCCGGTACCGGCGACCACCGCCGCGCACTCCGGGCACTTGATCGGGCTGCCGATGCGTTCAGCCGTGCGGATGGCTTTGAAAGCCGCCCCGCCTCCATGGGCTTCTTCACCCGAGGCGAACTTAGCGGGCTGACAGGCATCACGTATCTACGCCTCCGACAGCCGGACCAGGCTGAGTGCTACATGCATCGCTGTCTGACAGCCCTCCGTCCGGACCAGCATCGCAACCGGGCCTACTACATGGCGCATATGGCGCTGGCGCAGCTGGAGCAAGGGGACCTTGAACAGGCGTGTACGACCGCCGCGGCCGCTGTTCCACCCCGTGGTTCCGTCGGGACCGGCCGCACCCCGCATTTGCTCCAAGTGTTCACCACTGGGCTCAACATGAGAGCTGCCGGTTCGGCGGTTGCCAACGAATGGAACGAGCGTGCTCGCACTATCTGACTACCGAGGGAGATCGATATGTCCGCGAATGCCGACGCTGTGAAGCTGTTCCGTCACGGATTGGCGGACCTTCCAGCCGTCCAGTCAACGTTGGTGGCAGTTTATGCCGAGGTATACGCAGACCAGTTGGCCATCCCCTTCCACTCGGTGGAACGATTCGAGAAGCGACTGGCGGGTCATGCGTCACGCCCGGGGTGGGAAGCGGTCGTCGGTTATGTCGACGGTGAGCCTGTCGGTTATGCCTATGCTTCCCCTCTTCCGCAAGGCACACGCTGGTGGGCCGGAATGCTTAACCCGCTCCCTGAGGAGGACAGAGCCGAGGACGGTGCGCGGACCCTGGCCCTGTTCGAACTCATGGTGCGGCACCCCTGGCGCGGTACCGGCGTCGCACAGCGCATTCACGAGGAGCTGCTGACCGGACGCCCGGAAGAGCGGGTGACCCTATTGGTCGAACCCACGCACGTCAAGGTCAAGGCGCTGTACGAGCGCTGGGGATACGAGGACATCGGGGACCAGCGCCCGTTTCCGGACGCTCCCGTGTACGCCACAATGCTGCGAACCTTGAGGGCTTGAGCCGTGCTGGGACCCCGCGCCCATCCGCGCGACCGGACCAGGTCGAACACCGCTCGCCAGTCGTCGACCGAAGTGCCAGCCACCGAGACGTCGGGCAGTGCGACCATCAGCGGGGCGGGGCGTCCGACGGATCGGGGTTCTGTGCCTTCTCGCGTCACGGCCCGGCCGTGGCGGGCCACCGCCGATCCGAAGGCCGCTACGGCCGTCCCCGCCAGATCAACGCCTGGGCGACGATGACGTTCTCACCATTGAACGTGAGGGCGGGGCCTCCGTGCAGCTCGTAGCCGAGCTCGATCGCTTCGCTCACGCGTCGGCAGAACGCGGCGTCGTCGGAGCCGGTCATGACCCGGTAGACGGGCAATCCGTCTGGTGGTGTGCTCATGAGGAACAGGGTCTCAGCCGGTGGTGCGGGAGGGGAGCCGGATGCCCTGTCGGCCTGGGCCGCGGCGGTGTTTCCCGGCCACTTCCGGAACGTCCCGGGACGTGGGCGAGAATCACCGGCATGAAGATCGACGACCTTGTGATCCCCGAGACCGCCGCCTGTGTCGCCGCGCGCGAAGTGGCCACCGCCTACTGCTCGCCCGCGCTGCTGAACCATTCGATCCGGTCCTACCTGTGGGCCGCCGCGCACGCGAAGGAAGCCGGCATCGCCTTCGACGCGGAACTCCTCTACGTGGCGGCGCTGCTGCACGACATAGGCCTGGTGAAGGAGTTCGACAGCCACAGCGTGTCCTTCGACGAGGCGGGCGGGCATGTGGCCTGGGTGTTCGCGGCGGGGGCCGGGTGGCCCGTGGAGCGGCGGGTGCGGGTGGCCGAGGTGATCGTGCGGCACATGTGGAGCCGGGTGGACGTGGCGGAGGACCCGGAGGGGCACCTACTGGAGTACTCCACCTCCGTGGACATCTCCGGGCGCGGTATCGACGCCATCCCCGCCGGCCTCCGCGCGGAGGTGCTGGACCGCTATCCGCGGCTCGGCCTCAAGGACGAGTTCGTCGCGTGCTTCGAGAGCCAGGCCGAGCGCAAGCCGGACAGCTCCGCGGCGGCCGCGGTGCGCAACGGGATCGCCGCGCGCGTCGCCGCCAACCCCTGGACGCCTGAGCGGCCACGGTGGAGTCGAGTGCCGCCTCTTCTCGGAGTCCGGGCCTTCAGCGGGCCGGCCTACGAGGGGCGGCACGCTCCGACGCGTCAACTCGCGGGCTCGGACCGTTCGGCCCAGGCCTTCCGGCGACGCTTGATCGCGGTCTTGGCCGCCTCCATGGCGGAGTCGAACTCATGGTTCATCGGTGCGGGCAGGCAGAGGCTCTTACCGTTCACCAGGTCCAGCCTGATCCGGTACAGAGGGCCTGCCTTGCGGCCGAGGAGCTCGTCGATCCCCTTGTCCACGTCGACGTACTTGATGTCGTCCCAGGGGATGAACCGGCGCCTCAGCGGGGTCCTGGTGCGTATGCCGTCGGCCTCGACGAACGTGCGCCCGGAGTAGTAGTAGCACCCGGCCAGGGAGAGGGCCGCGATCATGAAGACCCCGATGGACCAGAAGCGCGTTCCCCCGCCGCGCGGTGACTCCGCGCAGCGCCGGCCGAACTCGTCCCAGCCCATGCCGAAGGTGATGAAGCACGGGAAGAGCACGCCGCTGAGGAGAAAGAGGGCGAAGGCCAACCACTGCCACCGGCGGGACACGGCACGAAATTCGATCGTTTGCACGCCCATACCCTACGTTTCAGGCGGATTGCGGAAGCGGCGCGTCAGAACCTGCTGGGTATCACTCGGTCCCGTGCGCGGAGCTTCACCGCCGTATCGGCGGCCGGCCGGCCGGCTCCGGCGCCACGTGGCGTGAATCGAGGGGGACGCGGCGACCCACGCGGGTGTAGACGGATGCCCGACGCATCCATTCCACCCCGTACCGAGGTGATGATGAAGACCACGACATCGCTCGCCGTCCCCCTCGCCGTCGGCCTGGCGCTGACGGCCGCGGCCGTCGCCCCCGCCTCGGCGGCCACCGCACCCCGTACGCACCAGCGGAGCGCCGCCCCCGCCGAGATCGTCCTGGGCAACCAGGACCACAACCGCACGGTCGCCGTGCGGAGCGGGGACGTGATCCAGGTCGAGCTGAAGGGTTCCCGGTCGGCCGGGGGCGTCTGGGCCTGGGACTACCCGGTCTCCTCCGACTTCCAGGTCCTCAGACACACCGGCCGCGGCAAGGACGGGAACGGCAACGCCTCGGGCACCTTCCTGGCCCAGGACAACGGGACCGCCGAGATCAACTCCACCCAGCAGTGCTACCCGGCACCGGACTGGTTCTGCCCCGCCGTCATCCTTCCCTGGAAGGTGACCGTCGTCGTGCGGTGAGCCCCGCGGCCGCCCCGCGTCACGCCCCCGCCGCGTAGCAGTGGACGGTCACCGTCCGGTCCGGGCTCCAGCGCTGCTCGGCCGTGGTGAGGCGGGTCCAGCCCGCGCGTTCGTACAGCGCCGTCGCCGCCGTGTCGGACGCGGCGACGTCGAGGACCGGGTGCAGGGCCCGCCGCCGGGCCTCCTCCGTGGCCGCGGCCAGGAGAAGGGCGCCCGCGCCGTGGCCCCGGGCCGCCGGGGCCACGAACAGCCGGCCGACCACCGCGGCCGCCCCGGGGGCGACGCCCCGGCGCGCGCTCCACACCGCCGCGGCGGTGTCCCCGGCCTCGGCGCGGGACAGGCCGATGTGTCCGGAGACCCGCCCGTCCAGCTCGGCCACCCAGGCCGCGAACAGGGAGGAAGGGGACAGCCAGGCCGCCGGGTCGGCCGGCCAGTCCAGGGGATAGGCGTCCCGCGCGTGGACCCGGGCGAGCGCGTCCACGCAGCCGTCGAGATCGGAGGCGAGGCGGGGGCGGACACGGACGCGGGCGTTCTCTTCGGTCATCCGGGCATGGAAACACGGTCTTCGAGGGCAGGGGTGACCGGCTCCGGCCCACGTCCGGTCCGGACGTTCTTGTCGGCTCCGGGCGTCCTTGCCCTCATCCCTCAGCCACGGGTAGCCCAGCTTCCTCGCGAACTCCGCCGCCCCGCCGCACACCTCCGCCCGTTCCCGCGGATCCCCCGACATGACCTGCGCCGTGAGCCGCTCGGCCTGCCGCTCCGGGGCCTCCTCCGGGGACGGTTCCAGGGAGATGTGCAACGGCATGGTGAACTGGAGCCACGGCTCGTCCCCGTGCTGGAGCCAGAAATAGTCACCGTCGACCCGGGCGCGGCGCGGGTGGTAGAAGTACACGCACAACTCGTCACGCGTGTCCGGCGTGAGGGTCACCCGGTCCAGGTCGCAGTCCCAGCGGTCGAACCAGTCGGGGTGACTCCTGAGCTCCTTCTCCAGGAGTCGCGCCACCGCCTCGGACCGGCTTTCCCAGCTGCGGTCGGCCGCCGCACGGGCGAGTTCCGCGTCGTACTGTGCGGCGTCGAAGCGGATGTCCGGAACGGTCTCGCCGCCGTCACCGGTGTTCCGCCAGTCCGCCCAGACCACCTGGTCCCCCTCGCGCCGGACGGTCACGGTGACGGCACCGCAGCAGGGTGCCCCGCACTCGGGCTCGGCCAGACGGACCTCACGCGGCACCTCCGTGGCCGTCAGCGGGCCCTCGGTGTCCAGCCATGCGCGGGGGCTGCCCGCGAAGCCGTCCGGGAACACCCGCTCCAGCACGTCCTGGCCGTCGATCAGCGGGCGGACCTCCTTGGGGTGGTCCCTGAAGCGGGGGTCGTTCCGGTCGGGGACGAGGAGGCGGAGGGTGAGAGTGCTGGTCGTAGCGGCCGTGCGGGGTGTTTCGTCGGGCATCGGACGATTGTCCCCTATGGGGGTGGGAAGGGGCGGGCGCTTCTCTCCTGCCCGCCCGTTCCTGACCCGGGCCCGGCTTTCGGACGCCGGACGTGCGGGGTCCTGCCGGTGATCGAGGACACCGCGCGCAGCGCGGTTACGTCACTCCGCCGGCCGCCTGAGCCGCGCCACGAACTTGTACCGGTCCCCCCGGTACACCGAACGCACCCATTCCACCGGCTCCCCCTGCGCGTCCAGGGAGTGGCGGGAGAGCATCAGCATCGGCAGCCCCACGTCCGTGCCCAGGAGGCCGGCCTCGCGGGGGGTGGCCAGGGACGTCTCGATGGTCTCCTCGGCCTCGGCCAGGCGGACGTCGTAGACCTCGGCCAGGGCGGTGTAGAGCGAGGTGTACTTGACCAGGCTGCGGCGCAGGGCCGGGAAGCGCTTCGCCGACAGGTGGGTCGTCTCGATCGCCATCGGCTCGCCGCTCGCGAGCCGGAGGCGCTCGATGCGCAGGACCCGGCCGCCCGCCGCGATGTCGAGGAGCGAGGAGAGCCGGTCGTCGGCCGTGACGTAGCCGATGTCGAGGAGCTGGGAGGTCGGCTCCAGGCCCTGGGCCCGCATGTCCTCCGTGTAGGAGGTCAGTTGCAGCGCCTGCGAGACCTTGGGTTTCGCGACGAATGTCCCCTTGCCCTGGATACGCTCCAGACGTCCCTCGACCACCAGCTCCTGAAGGGCCTGACGAACAGTCGTGCGAGAGGTGTCGAACTCCGCGGCGAGGGTGCGCTCCGGTGGCACGGGGGTGCCGGGAGGCATGGTTTCGGTCATGTCCAGCAAGTGGCGTTTGAGGCGGTAGTACTTGGGAACACGCGCGGTCCGCGCGCCGCCCGACGCGCTGCCGCTCTCCGCCGTACCGCCCTCGGTCACCATGGTGTGCCTTCCCGACTCCGATCCTGCTGCTGTCACCGGCTCCTCCGTCTGTCGCGGTCACATGGTGGCACGGGCAGAGCCCGAGGGGCCCGGAGATGCCCAGGTCGAGCTTGAGGTGTCGGTCCGGTAACGGAGCCGACAGCGACTCTTATACACCCTTGACACCCCAAAAGGTCTAGGCCAAGCTGCGGGCACTGGTCTAAACCATTAAAGACCACATTCGGTCCTTGAGGAGAGTGCTGTGAAGCGAGGGCTCATAGCGGCGACGGGTGTCGCGGCCATGTTGGTGAGTGTTGCTGCCTGTGGGTCCAGCGACAGTGACAAGGGATCGGGCGACTCCGGCGACAAGGCCAAGAGCCTCACGGTCTGGTTCATGGACGGCTCGAACCCGGCGGGCTGGACGAAATCGGTGCAGGCCGAGTTCGAACAGAAGACCGGCGCGAAGCTGAATATCCAGGTCCAGAAATGGGACGGAATTCAGCAGAAGCTCACCACCGCGCTTTCCGAGTCCAACCCGCCGGACGTCATCGAGGTCGGCAACACCCAGACCCCCTCCTACGCCCAGACCGGCGGCCTCGCCGAGCTCGGCGACCTCAAGAAGGAGATCGGCGGGGACTGGACCGAATCCCTCAACAAGCCGGCCGTCTTCGAGAGCAAGCAGTACGCCGCCCCCTGGTACGCCGCCAGCCGCGTCGTCATCTACAACAAGAAGGTCTGGGCGGACGCCGGCGTCAAGGAGACGCCCAAGACCCGCGCCGAATTCTTCAAGGCCCTTGAGGCCATCGAGAAGAAGGGCGAGGCCGAGCCGCTCTACCTGCCCGGCCAGAACTGGTACTTCTTCGACGGACTCACCATCGGCACCGGTGCCGACCTGGTGAAGAAGGACGGCAAGAAGTACGTCTCCAACCTCGCCGACCCCAAGGTCGCCAAGGCCATGGACATCTACAAGCAGTACCAGGCCTTCAGCAAGGCGCCCAAGGACAAGGACGAGGCCACCCCGCAGCAGGCCGACGTCTTCGCCAAGGGCAAGACCGGCGCCTTCATCGGCATGGGCTGGGAGGCCGCCACCGCGATCAAGGCGAACCCGGCCATCGAGAAGGAGATCGGCTACTTCACCATCCCCGGTGAGACCGCCGGCAAGCCCGAGGGTGTCTTCCTCGGCGGCTCCAACCTCGCCGTCGCGACGGGCAGCAAGAAGCAGGAACTCGCCAAGGAGTTCCTGAAGATCGCGCTGTCCGACAAGAACGAGAGCGCGCTGGCCAAGGAGGTCGGCTCGCTGCCCAACAAGGAGTCCCTGCTCGCCAGCGTCAAGGGCAACCCGGCCGCCGAGGCCGCGGCCCCGGCCGCCAAGGGCGGTGGCACCACGCCGCTGATCCCCGAGTGGGCCCCGGTCGAGAACGCGCCGAACCCGATCAAGGCGTACATGACGGCCGTCCTCAACGGGAAGTCCCCGGAGGAAGCCGCCAAGCAGGTCGAGGGCGACATGAACAAGCGCCTCAGCCAGAAGCAGTGAACCCACCGGTGACAGCCCACCGGTGACCGATCGGTGACCGACGGGGCCGTACGACCCGGCCCCGTCGCTCGGCGCGTCACCACCGCGCACCACCGCGTACCACAGCAATACCGTTCGACAGGGGAGAAGGCGGACGACGATGTCAGCGCAGATCGAAGAGGTGGCGGCGGATCCCGCCCCCCGGATCGGCAAAGGCGGCGCCCCGCCGCCCCGCGACGCCAAGGGGCGGGTCTCCCAGGGCGTTCCGTACCTCCTGATCCTCCCCGCCGCCGCGGCCACGGTGCTGCTGCTCGGCTGGACGCTGGTGAAGAACGGCATGCTGTCGTTCCAGAACCTCAACCCGCGCCAGCTGATCCAGCACGTCACCGAGTGGAACGGCGTCGACAACTACACCGAGGCGCTCGGCAGTTCCGACTTCTGGAGCGTCGCCGGCCGGTCGGTCGTCTTCACCGCCGCCAACGTCGTCCTGATCATGACGGCCGGCTGTCTGATCGGCCTGCTGCTCGCCCGTCTCGGCAGCAAGACGCGGCTGCTGCTCCTGCTCGGCCTCGTCCTCGCCTGGGCCATGCCCGTCGTCGCCGCGACCACTGTCTTCCAGTGGCTCTTCGCCCAGCGGTTCGGCGTCGTCAACTACCTGCTGGACTCGCTCGGCTGGCACTCGATGGCCGACTACAACTGGACCAGCGGGCAGTTCTCCACCTTCTTCGTGATCACCGTGCTGATCGTGTGGCAGTCGGTCCCCTTCGTGGCGATCAACCTCTACGCGGCCACGACCACGATCCCCAAGGAGCTCTACGAGGCCGCCTCGCTGGACGGCGCCGGCCCCTGGAAGCAGTTCACCTCGGTGACCTTCCCCTTCCTCAAGCCGTTCTTCCTCGCCACGACGTTCCTCGAAGTCATCTGGGTCTTCAAGTCGTTCACCCAGGTCTTCGCGATCAACGAGGGCGGGCCCGACCGGCTCACCGAGACGCTGCCCGTCTACGCGTTCGTCGAGGGCATGGGCAACCAGCACTTCGGCATGGGCGCCGCGATCTCCATCCTCACCATTGTCATCCTGCTGGCCCTGACGGCGTACTACCTGCGCCTTGTCCTCAAGCAAGAGGAGGACGAGCTGTGAAGCGCTCCTTGCTCGGCCGTGCCTGGCCCGGAACGGCCGCGGTCGTTCTCTTCGCCGTCTTCGCCTTCCCCGTCTACTGGATGTTCGCCACGGCCTTCAAGGCCAACAAGGACATCGTCAGCGACACCCCCACCTGGTTCCCCACGAGCCCCACCTTCGAGCACTTCTCCAAGGCCGTGGACGCCGACGGCTTCTGGACCCTGGTGGGCAACTCCCTCACCGTCACGCTGGTCGCCGTCGCCCTGTCGCTCGTCATCGCGCTCCTCGCGTCCTTCGCCGTCGCCCGCATGCGCTTCAAGGGCCGCAAGAGCTTCATCCTCGTGATGATGATGGCCCAGATGGCCCCCTGGGAGGTCATGGTCATCGCGTACTACATGATCGTGCGCGACGCCGAGATGCTGAACAGCCTCCTGCCGCTCATCGCCATCTACACCGTGATGGTGCTGCCCTTCACCGTCCTGACGCTGCGCGGCTACGTCGCCGCCGTGCCGAAGGAGCTGGAGGAGTCCGCGATGGTCGACGGGTGCACCCGCACCCAGGCCTTCATCAAGGTGATCTTCCCGCTGCTGGCGCCCGGCCTGATGGCCACCTCGCTCTTCGGCTTCATCACCGTCTGGAACGAGTTCCCGATGGTCCTGATCCTCAACAAGGACCCCGCCTCGCAGACGCTGCCGCTCTGGCTCACCAGCTTCCGCACCACCTTCGGCGACGACTGGGGCGCCACGATGGCCGCCTCCTCGCTCTTCGCCGTGCCCATCCTGATCCTCTTCGTCATCCTCCAGCGCAAGGCGGTCGGCGGTCTCACGTCCGGCGCGGTGAAGGGCTAATACTCCATGGACACGCTCACCCGGGACGCCCTGACGGTCCTCCAGCCCGGCTTCGAGGGCACCGACGCCCCCGACTGGCTGCTGAGGAGGGTCGGCGAAGGGCTCGCCTCCGTCGGCCTCTTCGGCCGGAACATCGCCTCACCCGAGCAGCTCGCCGCGCTCACGGCGCGGCTGCGCGCCGAGCGGCCGGACGTCCTCGTGGCCATCGACGAGGAGGGCGGTGACGTCACCCGCCTGGAGGTCCGCACCGGCTCCTCCTTCCCCGGCAACCTCGCCCTCGGCACGGTCGACGACACCGAGCTGACCCGCGCCGTCGCCCGGGAGCTCGGCCGCCGCCTCGCCGCCTGCGGCGTCAACCTCAACTGGGCGCCCTCCGCCGACGTCAACTCCGACCCGGACAACCCGGTCATCGGCGTACGGTCCTTCGGCGCCGACCCGCGCCTGGTCGCCCGGCACACCGCCGCCTATGTCGAGGGCCTCCAGTCCGCCGGCGTCGCCGCCTGCACCAAGCACTTCCCCGGGCACGGCGACACCGCCGTCGACTCCCACCACGACATGCCGCGCATCGACGCGGACCTCGCCACGCTGCACGCCCGCGAGCTGGTGCCCTTCCGCGCCGCCGTGGCGGCCGGCACCCGGGCCGTGATGAGCGCGCACATCCTGCTGCCCGCCCTGGACCCGGCCCTGCCCGCGACCCTCAGCCCGACCGCCCTGCACGGGCTGCTGCGCGCCCCCGTCACCGAGGGCGGCCTCGGCTTCGACGGCCTGATCGTCACCGACGGCATGGAGATGCGGGCCATCGCGGGCACCTACGGGATCGAGCGCGGCAGCGTCATGGCCCTGGCCGCGGGCGCCGACGCCATCTGCGTCGGCGGCGGACTGGCCGACGCGGAGACCGTGCTGGGGCTGCGGGACGCACTGGTCTCCGCCGTCCGCGCGGGCGAGCTCGCCGAGGAGCGGCTCGCCGACGCGGCCGAGCGGGTGCGCGCCCTGGCGCGCTGGACCTCGGAGGCGGGCGCGGCGCAGGAGGGGACCGCGCCCGCCCCCGAGGTGGGACTCGCCGCGGCCCGCCGAGCCCTGCGGATCACGGCCGCCGTGCCCTACGAGCCGCCCACGCGCCCCGTGCACGTGGCCGCCTTCACGCCCGTCGCCAACATCGCCGTCGGCGACGAGACCCCGTGGGGCGTCGGGGCCGAGCTGGCCCGGCTGCTGCCGGGCACCACGACCGGTACGTACGGCAGCGACGAGGCCGGCGCCGAGCGGGTGCTCCGGGACGCGGCGGACCGCCGGGTCGTCGCGGTCGTCCGCGACGCGCACCGCCACCCGTGGATGGCCAAGGCGCTCGACGCGCTGCTGGCCGCCCGGCCGGACACGGTGGTGGTCGAGATGGGCCTGAACGTCGCGCCTCCGGCGGGGGCGCTGCATGTGGCTACCCATGGGGCGGCCCGGGTTTGCGGCGTGGCCGCGGCGGAGGTCATAGCGGGGGCGTAGTTTCCCCTTGGGTACGCGAACGCCGGACGGGCTGGAAGATCCAGCCCGTCCGGCGTTCGAGGACGCGCCCGGAGGGCGCTCCCGCCGCAGGCGGCGAACCGGCCCGCGCCCGGGGAGCGACGAACTCCTGGCAGCGGGCGCCTACAGCCCCTGCCAGGCCGGCTTGTTCGCGTAGGTGTGGCGGAAGTAGTCCGCCAGCTTCAGCTTGGACGCCGCCGCCTCGTCCACCACGACCGTCGCGTGCGGGTGGAGCTGGAGCGCCGACGCGGGCACCAGCGCGGAGACCGGGCCCTCGACCGTCTGCGCCACGGCGTCGGCCTTGCCCTCGCCGGTGGCCAGCAGCACCAGGTGGCGGGCCTCCAGGATGGTGCCGATGCCCTGGGTGATGACGTGGTGCGGCACCTGGTCGATGTCGCCCTCGAAGAAGCGGGCGTTGTCGACGCGGGTCTGCTCGGTCAGCGTCTTGATCCGGGTGCGGGAGGCGAGCGAGGAGCACGGCTCGTTGAAGCCGATGTGCCCGTCGGTGCCGATGCCCAGCAGCTGGAGGTCCACGCCGCCGGCCTCCGGCAGCGCGCGGTCGTACGCCTCGCACGCGGCCTGGACGTCCTCGGCGGTGCCGTCGGGGCCCATGAAGGAGGACTCGGTCAGGCCGAGCGGCTCGACGACCTCGCGCAGCACCACCGAGCGGTAGGACTCCGGGTGGTCGGCGGGCAGGCCGACGTACTCGTCGAGCTGGCAGATGCGGGCGCGCGAGGCGTCCACGGCGCCCGCGCGGACCTTGGCGGTCAGCGCCTCGTAGATGGGCAGCGGGGTAGAGCCGGTGGCCACGCCCAGCAGGGCGTCGGGCTTGCGGCGCAGCAAGGCGGCCATGGCCTCCGCGATGAGCTCGCCGCCTGCCTTGGCGTCCGGGACGATGACAACTTCCACGACGGGCCTGCCGATCTGGAGAGTGGAGGAAACTCTTATGGGTGGTATAGACCAATCTAGCAGAGGGGGCGCCGCGGGCACGGCGGGCCGCCGGCTGGCGGGCCCGCGGGAACCCGTGGTCGACTGAAAGGGCTCCACGCGGCCGGGGACGGGCGCCGCCCGGCCCGTTCCGCGAGACCCGCCGGCGGGAGGCACGCAGGATGACTCGCGAGAAGCCGGGCCGGATGATGTCCGGCGAGATGGCCGAGCAGCCCGCCGTGCTGCGCCGGATCCTCGACGAGGGCGCCCCGGCGGTCCGCCGGACCGCCGGACGGATCGCCGCGCGGCACCCCCGCTTCGTCCTGCTGACCGCCCGGGGCAGCTCCGACAACGCCGCCCTCTACGCCAAATACCTCCTGGAAGTGCGGCTCGGCAAGCCCTGCGGCATGGCGTCCATGTCCACCATCACCGCCTACGGGGCCCGGCCGGACCTCACCGACGTGCTGGCGATCACCGTCAGCCAGTCCGGCGGCTCGCCCGACCTGGTCGCCTCCACCCGGGCCGCCCGCGAGGCCGGCGCGATCACCGTCGCGGTCACCAACAACGCGGACTCCCCGCTCGCGGCGGTCGCCGAGCACCACATCGACATGCTCGCCGGCCCGGAGAAGGCGCTCCCGGCGACCAAGACGTACACCGCCTCGCTGCTGACCCTCCACCTCTTCGTCATGGGGCTGGCCGGAGGCGACGGCGCCGAGGCGCGCGAGCTGCCCGGCCTCGCCGAACGGATCCTCGCGCGCGGCGCCGAGGTCAAGCGGCTCGCCGCGCGCTACCGCTTCGCCGAGCGCATGGTCCTCACCTCGCGCGGCTACGGCTTCCCGACGGCCCAGGAGGCGGCGCTGAAGCTGATGGAGACGAGCTACATCCCCGCCCTCTCCTACTCCGGCGCGGACCTGCTGCACGGGCCGCTCGCCATGGTCGACAACATCTCGCCCGTCATCGCGATCGTCCCCGACGGGCGCGGCGGGGAGGCGCTCCAGCCGGTGCTGGAACGGCTGCGCGGCCGGGGCGCGGATCTCTGCGTGGTGGGGAGCGAGGGGGAGGTGGCGGGGGCGTCGGCGGGGTTCGCGCTGCCGACGGCGGGGGTGCCGGAGGATCTCCAGCC
Organism: Streptomyces albireticuli; assembly: GCF_002192455.1. Taxonomy (NCBI): domain Bacteria; kingdom Bacillati; phylum Actinomycetota; class Actinomycetes; order Kitasatosporales; family Streptomycetaceae; genus Streptomyces; species Streptomyces albireticuli. The sequence continues at coordinate 2,706,841 of NZ_CP021744.1, read as the reverse complement.
GGTGCTGGAGATCCTGCCGCTCCAGATGCTGGCGTACGAGGTCGCGATCGCGCGGGGGCAGGATCCGGACGCGCCGCGGGCTCTGGCGAAGGTGACGGAGACGCGGTGACGGTGCGGGTGCGGTGCGGGTGCCGGTGCGCGGGGCTTTGTCCCCTGCCCGCCCCTTCCCACTGCATCCGATGTGCGGCTCCGCCGCGTGGCGGGGGCGGGCCCCCGGCCCCCTTTTCCGTGCTGCCGCGCGGTGGTCTCAAGCTCCCCCCAGCTACCGCTGGGAGGTGCCCCCAGCCGGGCTGGATCTTGCCCCTGTCCGAGGCCGGCTTTCCGCTGCGCCGGAGACCGCGTCCCTTGCCCATGGTCGGGTTTTCCTGCCCGGTTCCGGGCGACAACTCAGCCCGTCTGGGGGCACCTCCCAGCGATAGCTGGGGGAGATTGAGGACCGGGGTCCGGGGCGGAGCCCCGATCAGGGAGAGAAGGGCAACTCGAAGCCGGCCCGAAGCGCGCGGCCACTTCGGGCCGCGGCGCCAGACCCGGGACCCTCGACCCGGTTCGGCACCGCAGCCCGGAGCCGCCATCGGCCCGCCGGGACCGTGGGGTGTGCGGACCCCGCGGCCGGAGAGGCCGACCTGAGGCCGGGCGCGATCAGGGCAGAGAGCGCCGGGCCCCGCTCCGCCCTCCTGTGCGGGGAAGGCGGACGCTTTGCTCTTTCATTGTGGACTAGACCATTTGGCTCTGTCCATGCCTGTGCGGCCGGCAGGTGGACGAAATGCCGCCGTCGCCCGGCCGGCGGCCACGGGTAGGCTCACAGCGTGCCCTCCATGAACGACCTCGTACGCCAGCACACCGCCCTGGGCGACTCCGACCTGGAGTGGCTGCACCTGCTGGTCTCGGAGTGGCAGTTGCTCTCCGACCTGTCCTTCGCCGACCTCGTCCTGTGGGTGCCCACCCTCGACGGCACCCGCTATGTCTCGGTCGCCCAGATGCGTCCGAACACGGGCCCGACGTCCTATCAGGACGACATGGTCGGCCACCTCGTGCCGCGCGGCCGCCGGCCGATGCTCGACGCCGCCCTCGACGAGGGCCGGATCGTCCGGGAGGGCGACCCCGAGTGGCGGGAGGAGGTCCCGGTCAGGGTGGAGTCGATCCCCGTGCGCCGGGAGGGCCGGGTGCTCGGCGTGATCGCCCGCAACACCAACCTGCTGACCGTCCGGACGCCCAGCCGGCTGGAGCTCACCTACCTCCAGAGCGCCTCCGACCTCGCCCAGATGATCGCCAACGGCGCCTTCCCGTTCCCCGGTCAACAAGTCGACATGGACGCGTCGCCGCGCGCCGGCGACGGCCTGATCAGGCTCGACGCGGACGGCATCGTCCAGTACGCCAGCCCCAACGCGCTCTCGGCCTACCACCGTCTCGGCCTCGCCGCCGACCTCGTCGGGCATCATCTGGGCGAGACCACCGCTCAGTTGGCGCCCTCGCGCGGACCCGTGGACGAGTCGCTGGCCAAGCTCGCCAGCGGCTGGGCGCCCCGGGAGTTCGAGGTCGAGGCCAGTGACGGGGTCATCCAGCTCCGGGCGATTCCCCTCAAACCCAAGGGAAACCACATCGGTTCGCTCGTACTGCTGCGCGACGTCACCGAACTGCGTCGCCGCGAGCGAGAGTTGATCACCAAGGACGCCACCATCCGGGAGATCCACCACCGGGTGAAGAACAATCTCCAGACGGTGGCCGCCCTGCTGCGCCTCCAGGCCCGCAGGATCGGTTCGGCCGAGGGCCGCGAGGCGCTGGAGGAGGCGGTCCGCCGGGTCGGCTCGATCGCGATCGTCCATGAGACGCTCTCGCAGAATCTGGACGAGCGGGTCGAATTCGACGAGATCGCCGACCGGGTGCTCGCCATGGTCGCCGAGATCTCCCCCGGCCGGGTGGCCGGCCGGCGTACGGGCCGCTTCGGCATCCTGGACGCCGAGGTGGCGACACCGCTGTCGATGGTCCTGACCGAGCTGCTCCAGAACGCCATGGAACACGGCTTCGGCCCGGGGGAGCAGGGCACGGTCGAGGTCACCGCGGTGCGCAGCGGCACCCGGGCCGAGTCCCGGCTGCTGATCTCCGTGCAGGACGACGGCCGCGGGCTGCCGGAGGGCTTCGACCCGCAGCGTGCGGGCAATCTGGGGCTTCAGATCGTCCGGACGTTGGTGGAGGGGGAGATGGGCGGGACGTTCGACATGGTGCCGGCGGCTGGGCGGGGTACGCGGGTGGTGTTGGACATCCCGGTGCGGGCGGAGAAGGGGTGAGGTTCGGGGTGGGTGCGGGTGCGGGTGCGGGTGCGGTGGTGCGCCTGCGGCGGGCCTTTCCCCACCCCGCCCCTTCCCGAACCGGGGCTCCGCCCCGGACCCCGGTCCTCAAACGCCGGACGGGCTGAGTGGTTGCCCGGAACCGGGCAAGAAAGCCGCCCCGGCACAGCGGAAAGCCGGCCTCGGGCAGGGGCAATCCAGCCCGGCTGGGGGCACCTCCCAGCGGTAGCTGGGGGAGTGTGAGGCCACCGCGCGTCAGCGCGGAACCGGGGGCTTGCCCCCGCCACGCGGCGGAGCCGTACATCGGATGCAGAGGGAAGGGGCGGGGCTGGGGAAAAAGCCCCCACCGTCACCCCCGGACGCACTGAGCCCCGGACCCATCCGGATCCGGGGCTCAAAGCATGTATGGGGCACAACCCAGTGTGACCTGGGAGCGCGTCCGGGGGTACTGCGCGCTGCGGCTCGGGGGCCGAGGGGCGTCGATCAGGCGCTGGCGTTGCGCGCCCGGTTGCGAGCGGCGCGGCGCTTCATGGCGCGGCGCTCGTCCTCGCTGAGGCCACCCCAGACGCCGGAGTCCTGGCCGGACTCGAGCGCCCACTGCAGGCACTGCTCCATCACGGGGCAGCGACGGCAGACGGCCTTGGCTTCCTCGATCTGCAGCAGCGCAGGACCGGTGTTGCCGATGGGGAAGAACAGCTCGGGGTCTTCCTCGCGGCAAACGGCGTTGTGACGCCAGTCCATGGCTGCTCCATCTCCTCGTTATTGCGGCTACGTTGCTTGTGAATGTGAACGCTTTCACGAATCCCCCCGCAAGGGAAGGGCCGACGCCCAGTCAGGAAACTGGTGCGGTCCAGAGAAAAAGGGAGGGGGTTCGGGCTGAGTCGGTGGGCCGGATAGGCGGCCGTCCCGATCGCCATGAAGAGACTCGCAAACCTCGGCTGCGGATACAACCCCTTCTGGAAAGTTTTTTTTGATTCCTCGGTGTCGGCTAGGTCACAGCCGTACTTCCAGGGGGTGCAACCCAGTCTAAACGTTCGAGTGGAAGGACTTTAGCCCCTACCACTCACACAATCACACGCAGTGCACGGCGTACGCCTGTGAACGTCACGCTCGTACGCAGCCCGAGGTGGTCGCCGTCCATCTGGAAGGGCAAAGGAGCCTGCGAATGCAAGGTGAAGGCAGTCTGGTCGTGCAGCGACACGACGTGCTTTCCACGGGGTCCGCGCTCGGGTGTGGACGTCAACAGCTGGGTGACGTGCCGGCTCGCCGTCGCCGTGGACAGCTTGGTGAATCCCAGCACGTCAAGGGCGGTGTCGAAGGATGCCTGCGGTGAGGCGTAGACCGGGCGGTTGCCCAGGTACGTCCACGGCGCGGTGTTGCAGATTATCGACATGACGAGATTCTCGAGTGGCTCGTCGCCCGGTCGTTCGAGGGTGATCGTGCCGTGCCGGCGGTGCGATTCCTTGAAGAATTGGCGCATCACCTGTCGCACATACAGAGCGTGCGTCGAACGCTTGCCGCGCTCGCGCTGCTGCTCCACCCGGCCGATCACGCTCGCGTCGAATCCGAAGCCCGCGCAGAACGTGAACCAGCGGGACGGAACGCCCTCGTCCTCCGTGCCGGGCGAGCCGGCGGCGAGCCCGAGGCCCACCGTGCGCTCGGTGCCGTCGCGCAGCGCGTCGAGCAGCGCGCCCGTGGCCTCCACCACATCGTTGGGCAGGCCCAGGGCGCGGGCGAAGACATTGGTGGAGCCGCCGGGCACCACGGCCAGCCGGGGCAGGCCCTCCGGATCGGGGCCGGCGTGCAGCAGGCCGTTGACGACCTCGTTGACGGTGCCGTCCCCGCCGAGCGCGACCACGAGCTCGGTGTTGCCGTCCTCGGCCGCCCGCCGGGCGATGTCCCGGGCGTGACCCCGGTACTCGGTGGTGGCGACCTCCAGCTTCAGGTCGCTGGCGAGGGCGTGCGCCAGGACATCACGGGTACGGGCACTGGTGGTGGTGGCCGAAGGATTGACCACGAGAAGCGCACGCATGCGCGCCAGCCTACCTACCTGTCGGTACACGACCCATCCCCGGCCCGCCTTCCCGCCGCCTTCCCCGGCCCCCGCCGAGGGGCCGCCGACGCCCGCCGGGCCTCTCGCGACCGGCCCCCGGCGTTCCCCCTGCGGCTACCCTGCTGGGGTGAGCAGCAAGCAGTCCGCGTCGAAGACCCCCCGTAAGAGCGCCGCCCGGAAGGGTGCCGGCGCAGGCACCGGCCGCCCCGCGGGCCAGGGCGCGCCCGCCGGGCAGGCCGGGCCCGAGGGCCCGCGCCCCACCCGGCTGACGGTGGCGGCGGCGCTGTCCGGCCTGGAGGGTGTGGCGCTCGTCGCATCCGGGATCTACCTGCTGGTGATGGGGCTGCTGGGGAAGCCCGACAGCCCGCAGCAGGCGGAGACGGGCGGCCTGACCGTGCTGGCGCTGGCCGTGCTGCCGCTGGTGGCGGCGCGCGGCCTGTGGCTGCGGCGGCGCTGGAGCCGAGGGCCCGCGATGGTCACCCAGATCATGGCGCTGCCGGTCGCCTGGACGCTGGCCAACGCCGGGGGCGCGCTGATGATCACGGCGGGTGTGACGCTCGCGCTGGTGGCCATGGGCGCCCTGGCGCTGGTGGTGAACCCGACGGCGACCGAGGCGCTCGGCATCACACCGCGCGACGTCTGACCCCGCGGCGCCCCTGCCGGGCGGGGCCGCGGCACACCTCCGCGGGAGCCGGGGCCGCGCGGCCCCGCGACGCGGGGCGTCGCGGGATGCTCCCGCGCCGGGGACCGTACGCACCGCGGGATCCGTACGCGCCCCCGCGGTCACTCCTCGATGAGCAGCCGGTCCCGCAGCTGGGCGAGGGTGCGGGCGAGCAGCCGGGAGACGTGCATCTGGGAGATGCCGACCTCCTGGGCGATCTGCGACTGGGTCATGTTGCCGAAGAAGCGGAGCAGCAGGATCTTCTTCTCGCGCGGCGGGAGGTCCTCCAGCAGAGGCTTGAGGGACTCGCGGTACTCCACGCCCTCCAGCGCCTCGTCCTCGGCGCCGAGGGTGTCCGCGACGGCGGGGGACTCGTCGTCCGTGTCGGGCACGTCCAGCGAGAGGGTGCTGTAGGCGTTGGCGGACTCCAGGCCCTCCAGGACCTCCTCCTCCGAGATCCCCAGCTGCTCGGCCAGCTCATGGACGGTGGGCGCCCGGCCGTGCCGCTGGGAGAGCTCGGCGGTGGCCGTGGTCAGCGCCAGCCGCAGCTCCTGGAGGCGGCGCGGCACCCGCACCGCCCAGCCCTTGTCGCGGAAGTGCCGCTTGATCTCCCCGACCACCGTCGGCGTGGCGTAGGTGGAGAACTCCACGCCGCGGTCCGGGTCGAACCGGTCCACCGACTTGATCAGGCCGATGGTGGCGACCTGGGTGAGGTCGTCCAGCGGCTCACCGCGGTTGCGGAAGCGGCGCGCGAGGTGCTCCACCAGGGGCAGGTGCATCCGCACCAGGTGGTTGCGCAGCTCGGCGCGCTCGGGCGAGCCGTCCGGAAGCGTCCGCAGCTCGATGAACAGGGCCCGGGCACCACTGCGGTCGTTCGCATGGGGGTGCTGGTGCCACTGTTGTTGCTGGTGCTGATCCATGTGGTCCGCCCGCTCTGGTGGGTCGCTCGCCTCGCCCGGCTCCGGGTTCACCGGATCACCCGGATCCTCCGGGCGCGGCCGGGCAGGCTGCTGCGGGATGGCCGGGGTACGCACTCCCCGCGACGATGCAGTACTCACGGAGCCCCCTCTTCCGTCACGGCTGTCCGGGGCCGGCGCCGCGCTTCTTGTGCAGGCTGATGCTGACCGTGCGGTCGTCCGCGACGGTCGAGTCGACCTCACCGGCCAGGGCGGAGAGCACCGTCCAGGCGAAGGTGTCGCGCTCGGGTGCGCGGCCGTCCGTGGTGGGCGCCGAGACGGTCACCCGGAGCGCGTCGCCCACCAGGCGGAAGACGCAGCTGAGGACGGAGCCGGGCACGGCCTGTTGCAGAAGGATCGCGCACGCCTCGTCCACGGCGATGCGCAAGTCCTCGATCTCGTCGAGGGTGAAGTCCAAGCGGGCCGCGAGGCCGGCAGTCGCCGTCCGCAGCACCGACAGGTAGGCACCCGCAGCGGGCAGCCGGACTTCCACGAAGTCCTGGGTCCCGGGCTCGCCTGCGATTGGGGACACCCTCACCTCCAAGGTGGCACAAGCTTCTTGAGCTGTTACGAGCACCGGCACCGTGCTTCTGGGTGCCCTCCGGCGGAGGGCGGCGCGGTCCGGTGCGGCACATGGTTCGGCTGCGACGCTATCGCGATCCGAGGTTCCGTGGAGCAGCACCGCCACTGTCACTCATGGTAAACCCATGAGCACGGACAGTGCCTAGGGCCTTGCGGTCTCAATTCGAAAGAGCGGTCGCCCTGTTGGGATTTTCGTCACTCTGCGCGAGCGCCGCAAGAGTGCGGAGCGGTTCTCCGGACATCCGTTGCACCGTCCATTCGTTCATCGGCTCGGCACCGAGCGACTTGTAGAACGCGATCGAGGGGGCGTTCCAGTCCAGCACTGACCATTCGAAACGCTGATAGCCACGGTCGACGCAGATCCTGGCGAGCTCGGCGAGGAGCGCCTTGCCGAGCCCGGTGCCGCGGGCCCGCGGCCGGACGTAGAGGTCCTCCAGATAGATACCGTGCGTACCCGTCCAGGTGGAGAAGTTGCGGAACCAGAGCGCGAAGCCGAGTGGTTCACCCGCCGCCGCACCGCCGTCACCGGCGGATCCGTCACTCTCCGCTATCAGGGCGAAGATCGCCGGGTGCTCGCCGAACAGCGCTTCGCGCAGCTGCTCCTCGGTCGTCCGCACGTCCTCCAGCGCCCGTTCGTAGTCCGCCAGTTCGCGGATCATCACATGGATCTCGGGGACGTCGTCGGGCGTGGCGGGTCGGATCATGTCTGCATGCTAGCGGTCACCGGTGACAGTACCCCGGCGGCCGAGGGGCCACCCCCGCCGCCGGGCCGGGCGTCCGGGCGCCGGCCGGGCGACCGGTCCGACGGCAGGTCAGGCGGCCGGTCGGGCGGCCGCTCAGACGATCCGCCGGTCCACGTAGCACCAGCGCCAGCTCTGCCCCGGCTCGTAGCTGCGCATCACCGCGTGCCCCGACTCCTCGAAGTGCCCCGTGGCGTGCCGGAAGGGCGAGGAGTCGCAGCACCCCACGTGCCCGCACACCAGGCACAGCCGCAGCTGCACCGGGTGGCTGCCCGCCGCCTCGCACTCGGGGCAGGTGGCGTGCAGCGCCACCGGCTCGGGGCGCGGCAGCTCGGGAACGTGGGGGCATTCGCTCATGATTGCCAGATTAGAACTGAACCGAGACGGGTGGGGACCCATGGACGTAATGCCACTGCTGATGCTGGTCGCGGTCAGTGCCGCGATCGCCGGCGCGGCGCGGCGCACCCCCGTGCCCGCGCCCCTGCTGCTGGTCGCCGCCGGGCTCGTCGCCTCCTACGTGCCGGGGGTGCCGGACTACACCCTCGACCCGGCCATCGTGCTCCCCCTGCTGCTGCCGCCCCTGCTGCACACGGCCGCGCTCGACAGCTCGTACCTCGACCTCCGGGCCAACCTCCGGCCGGTCGCCCTGCTCTCCGTCGGCTACGTCCTCTTCGCGACGCTCGCCGTCGGCTATGTCGCCTATCTGGTGGTGCCCGGCCTGCCGCTGACCGCCGCGCTGGTGCTCGGCGCCGTGGTCGCGCCGCCGGACGCCGTCGCCGCCACGGCCATCGCGCGCCGCCTCGGGCTGCCCTCCCGGATCACCACGATCCTCCAGGGCGAGTCGCTGGTGAACGACGCGACCGCCATCACCGCCTTCAAGGTCGCGCTCGCCGCGGCCGTGGGCGAGGGCGCGACCTGGGGCGAGGGCCTGCGGGAGTTCGCGGTCGCCTCGGTCGGCGGGATCGCCGTCGGGCTGGTCCTCATGGTGCCGCTGCACTGGCTGCGCAAGCGGCTGCGCGAGCCGCTCCTCCAGAACACCCTCTCGCTCCTCATCCCCTTCTTCGCCTACGCCGCCGCCGAGCAGGTCGAGGCCTCCGGCGTGCTCGCCGTCGTGGTCGTCGGCCTCTTCCTCGGGCACCACGCCTGGCAGGTCGACTTCGCCACCCGGCTCCAGGAGGCGGCCGTGTGGCGGATGGTCGCCTTCGTCCTGGAATCCGCGGTCTTCGCGCTCATCGGGCTGCAACTGCCGGTGGTGCTGCGGGGCCTGGGCCAGTACGGGCTGGGGGAGACCGCCCTCTGGTACGCCTCCGCGGTCTTCGCCGCCGTCGTGGCCGCCCGTTTCGTCTGGGTCTATCCCGCGACCTTCCTGCCGCGCGTGTTCTCGCCGCGGATCCGTGAGCGGGAGACCGACACGACGTGGCAGGGCGTGTTCGTCGTTGGCTGGGCGGGCATGCGCGGTGTCGTCTCGCTCGCCATCGCCTTCTCCATCCCCGTCACCACGCACAGCGGCGAGCCGTTCCCCGCGCGCAACCTGGTCCTCTTCCTCACCTTCAGCACCGTGATCGGCACGCTGGTCGTCCAGGGGCTCACCCTGCCGCCGCTGATCCGCCGGCTGCGGCTGCCCGCCCGCGACCGGGCCGCCGAGACCCTCGCCGAGGCGCAGGCCCAGAGCGAGGCGTCCGTCGCCGCCGAGCGCCGCCTCGACGAACTCCTCGCCGACGGGAGCGCGTCCCTGCCGCAGCCCCTGGCCGACCGCCTCCGCACGGTCATGGAACGGCGCCGCAACGCGGTGTGGGAGCGGCTCGGGGCGGTCGACGAGACGACGGGGGAGTCGGCGGACGACACGTACCGGCGGCTGGCGAGGGAGATGATCGGGGCGGAGCGGGAGGTGTTCGTGTCGCTGCGGGACGCGCGGCGGATCGACGACGAGATGCTGCGGACGTTGTTGCGGCGGCTGGATCTGGAGGAGGCGGCGGCGTACCGGGAGGAGGAGTGAGGGTGGGTGCGGGTGCGGGTGCGGGTGCGGGTGGGGGTGCCGCTGCGCGGGGCCTTTCCCCAGCCCCGCCCCTTCCCGAACCGGGGCTCCGCCCCGGACCCCGGTCCTCGAACTCCCCCGGCTACCGCTGGGAGGTGCCCCCAGACGGGCTGAAATTCAGCCCGGCCGGCGTTTGAGGCCACCGCGCGTCAGCGCGGCCGGGGGCCCGGGGGCTTGCCCCCGGTTCAGGGAAGGGGCGGGGTGGGGGAAGAGCCCGCCGCGGGCGTCCGCCCCGGCGGCTCCGCCGGCTCCGCCGCCCCCGTCACCACCGCCGCCACCGTCGTACCCCTCGCGAACGCCCCCGCCTCCGTCAGCGTCGTCAGGCCGTGCAGCGCCTTCGCCACGTACAGCCGCTCCAGCGGCAACCCGTGCCGGGCCGTGAAGTCGTCCGCGAAGGCGTCCAGCTCGGGCGTGGTCCGGGCGTAGCCGCCCGCGTGGAAGCGCTCGTCCAGCCGCCAGTCGCCGCGCCGGCCGCCGAACGCCTCGGTCTGGAGGCGTTCGACCTCCTGGCCGAGGAAGCCGCCCTTGAGCACGGGGAAGCCGAGTGCCCGCTGGCCCTCGCCCAGCCCGGCCGCGAGTCCGGCGAGCGTGCCGCCGGTGCCGCAGGCCACGCCCACGACGTCCGCCATCCCGCGCAGTTCGAGGCCGAGCTCGGCGCAGCCCTGCGCGGCGGCGGCGTTGGAACCGCCCTCGGGCACGACGAAGCAGGGGCCGCCGGCCTCCGCGAGCAGGGCGGCCAGCACCTCCGGTTCCGTCTTGCGCCGGTACGTCGCGCGGCTGACGAAGACCAGCCGCATGCCGTCCGCCGCGCAGCGCGCCAGCGAGGGGTTGAGCGGCCGGTCCGCGAGCTCGTCGCCGCGCACGACGCCGACGGTCGCGAAGCCGAGCAGCCGGCCGGCGGCGGCGGTGGCCCGCAGGTGGTTGGAGTACGCGCCGCCGAAGGTCAGCAGCGTGCGGTGACCGGACGCCGCCGCGGCCCGCAGGTTCGGCGCCAGCTTGCGCCATTTGTTGCCCGGCAGGTCCGGATGTATCAGGTCGTCCCGCTTGAGCAGCAGCCGTACGCCGCGCCGCGCGAACCGCTCGTCCGCCAGCTCCACGAGCGGGGACGGCAGCCGCGGCCGCAGCGCGGCGAGCCCGGACGCGCCGCCGGCGTCGGCGGTACCGGCGCCACCGGCGGCACCGACGGCATCAGGCTCGCGCTCGGCGGGGAGGTCGCTGGTCATCCGCCTATTGTCACTTGAGTCGCTCACGGACCCGTTCGCGCAGCCGTTCCATGGAGAAGCCGACCGGGTCGCTCTTCCCCGGCCGCCATTCCAGATGGCCGATCACGGACCGCTCGGTCCAGCCGTGGTGCCGGCAGATCGCGGCCGCCACCTGCTCGGCGGCCAGCAGCTGCTCGGCCGGCCACGGGTCCTCGCCGTTCCCGAGGTTGACGCACTCGAAGCCGTAGAAGTGGACGTTGCCGTCGGTGTCCGCCCAGCGGACGGGTGGCAGCCGCTTCTCGGCGATCACCGCGCGGAGAACGTCGCTGTCGCCCGCCCCCGCGTGGTTGGTGCGCCCGCAGCCGACCAGGTGGATCCTGCCGTCCTTGGCGATCACGCCGTGGCAGAGCGGGCCGGGCAGCCGGTCGTAGCCGTTCCAGCAGAGGCGGACGGTGCTGTCGGTGCCCGAGGAGGCCGTGTGGTGGATCATGACGCCGTTCACCGGGCCCCAGGGGCCGTGGCCCGCGCGGTGGTGATTGCGCCATCCGTCGACCTCGACGACGGTGGCTCCCTCGCGTCTGAGCGCGGCGAGGAACTCGTTCGCGGACATGGGTGGGGCCATGCCGCCCTCCTTGGGAATGCGTATGACGTACGCCGGACGCGTAAGCCGAATGACCCCCTTCTACCCAAAAGTTCGCAGGTGGGCCGGGCGTTCGGATATCGTGCGAGCCGATCCGGCCTCCGGCCGAAAATCCCATCGTCGACACGGAAGCGCGAGACTCGGACAGTGGACTACCAGGCCGTTCTCGAAGAGGTCGCCGCGTTCGCGCGCCCACTGGTGGGCCGTGGCCAGGTGGCCGATTACATCCCCGCGCTGGCCGGGGTGGACACGGGACGCTTCGGGATGGCCGTCGTCGACATCGACGGCGGGGTGTACGGCGTGGGCGACTGGGAACACCCGTTCTCCGTGCAGTCGATCTCCAAGGCGTTCAGCCTCGCGCTCGTCCTCGCGGAGGGGGGCGGGCGGATCTGGGAGCGGGTCGGAACAGAACCGTCCGGAAATCCCTTCAACTCCCTGGTGCAACTCGAATACGAGAACGGCATCCCCCGTAACCCCTTCATCAACGCGGGCGCCCTCGTCGTCACCGACCGGCTCCAGACCCTGACCGGCGACGCCAGCACCACCATGCTGGAGTTCCTGCGCGCGGAGAGCGGCAACCCGGACGTCTCCTTCGACGCGGCCGTCGCGGCCTCCGAGACCGAGCACGGCGACCGCAACGCCGCCCTGGCCCACTTCATGGCCAGCTACGGCAACCTCGACAACCCCGTCCCCACGGTCCTGGAGCACTACTTCTGGCAGTGCTCCATCGAGATGAGCTGCCGCGACCTCGCCCTGGCCGGCGGGTTCCTGGCCCGCCACGGCCTGCGCGCCGACGGCACCCGGCTGCTGCCGCGCCGCGAGGCCAAGCAGATCAACGCGGTCATGCTCACCTGCGGCACGTACGACGCCGCCGGCGACTTCGCCTACCGGGTCGGCCTGCCGGGCAAGAGCGGGGTGGGCGGCGGCATCGTCGCCGTCATACCGGGCCGCTGCACGCTGTGCGTGTGGAGCCCCGGCCTGGACACGCGGGGGAACTCGGTGGCGGGTGTGGCCGCGCTGGACCACTTCACGACCCTGACGGGCTGGTCGGTGTTCTGACCCGCCCGGTGCGGTGGCGGGGCGCGGCCCCGTCCCTCATCGTGGACGAGGAGGTGCCGAGCCATGGAGCACGAGCTTCGCGCGGAGTACGCGGACGGGTTCTCGCCGGAGGACGCGGACGCGGTCGTCAAGACGTGGCATGTCGTCCGGCAGGAGGGGACGACCGGGATGTGCGGGCGGGAGCTTTCGCCGGGGGCGGCGACGCGGTCCGCGGACGACTGGGGGAAGGGTGGGGTGCCGATCTGCCATTCGTGCGGGGCGCTGTTCCTGCGGGAGTCGCCGTAGGGGCGGATCTTTCCCCTACCCACCCCTTCCCGATACCGGGGAGATCCCCGGGCCCCCTTCCGCGCTGACGCGCGGTGGCCTCAAACGCCGGCCGGGCTGAACAAGGGCGGGGCCGGGGAACAAAGCCCCGCAGGGCCGCCCCCTACGGGCAGCGGATGACCTGGCCCGCGTACGACAGGTTGCCGCCGAAGCCGAACAGCAGGACCGGCGCGCCGTGCGGGATCTCACCGCGGGCGACCAGCTTCGACAGGGCCAGCGGGATGCTCGCCGCCGACGTGTTGCCCGACTCCGTCACGTCCGTGGCGACGATCGCGTTCACCGCGCCCAGCTTCCGCGCCACCGGCTCGATGATCCGCAGGTTCGCCTGGTGCAGGACGACCGCCGCGAGCTCCTCCGGCGCGACGCCGGCCCGCTCGCAGACCTGGCGGGCGATCGGCGGGAGCTGGGTCGTGGCCCAGCGGTAGACGGACTGGCCCTCCTGGGCGAAGCGGGACGGGGTGCCCTCGATCCGGACGGCGTGGCCCATGCCGGGCACCGAGCCCCACACGACCGGGCCGATGCCGGGCTCGTCCGAGGCCGTGACGACGGCGGCGCCGGCGCCGTCACCGACCAGGACACAGGTGGTGCGGTCGGTCCAGTCGGCGACCGAGGTGAACTTCTCCACGCCGATGACCAGCGCGTTCCGCGCGGCGCCGGCCCGGATCGCGTGGTCGGCGGAGGCCAGCGCGTGGGTGAAGCCGGAGCAGACGACGTTGACGTCCATCGTGGCGGGCGCGCCCAGCCCCAGCGCGGCGGCGACCCGCGCGGCCGTGTTCGGGCTGCGGTCGTCCGCGGTGCAGGTGGCGACGAGGACGAGGTCGATGGCGTCCGCCGCCAGGCCACTGTTCGCGAGCGCCTTGCCGGCGGCCTCGGTGGCCATCGAGGCGACCGTCTCATCCGGCTCGGCGACGCGGCGGGTGCGGATGCCGACGCGGGAGCGGATCCACTCGTCGCTGGTGTCCACCATGGCGGCCAGCTCGTCGTTGGTCAGCACTCTGGCGGGCTGGTAGTGGCCGAGGGCGAGTACGCGGGACCCGGTCATCGGCGGTTCCTCCTGCGCGGGCGGGCAAGCTGGTACGGGAACCAACAGTCTCGACGGTACTCGTGTCGTACGGGGTATGTGATCCGCCAATGTTCAGGCCCGATAACTGGCACAAACCTCAGGGCCCGGCCGCGTCACACGGCCGGGCCCCGTCCTGCCGGCCCCCCTCGGGCCGTGGTCCGGGGTGCTCCCCGGCCCGGACTCAGCGCAGGGTGAGCGCCGAGCGGATCGTGGTGAAGAGCTGCGTCTGGTCGGTGACGCCGAGGACGCGCTCCGCCTGCGGGCCCTGCGCCGCGATGCGCACCTGGGTGCCGGTGTGCTCCTGGGCCTTGCCCGGGGTGTTGGTGGAGTAGTTCACCTTCAGCCGCCCGCCCTCGTTCGTCACGAGGGTGGAGGACAGGCCGGGCGGGGTCGCCTCCAGCGGGACGATCTGGCTGGTGTGGGCGTGGTCGGCGGTGGTGATCACGAGCGTGTCGGGGTGGGCGGCGGCGTACGCGCGGGCCACCTTCACCGCCCGGTCCAGGGCCGCGGTCTCGCCGATCTGGCCGCAGGGGTCGGCGGCGTGGTCCCGCTTGTCGATCGAGGCGCCCTCGACCTGGAGGAAGAAGCCCTTCTTGGAGCCCTTCTGCTTGGCCTCCAGCAGCTGGAGCGCCTTGCGGGTCTGGTCGTCCAGGGCCGGCGTGCCGGCCTTGCGCTCCGGGTTGCTCGTCACGCAGCGCTGCGGCTCGGTGCCGCCCTGCGCGGCGGCCTTGCCGGTCCACTCGACGGGCACGTTGCCGTCGGCGAAGAGGCCGAGGACGGGCTTGCCGGGCCGGGCCTTCTTCAGGCCCTTGTCGTCGGTGACCACCTGGTAGCCGAGCTTCTCGGCCTGCTGGGTGACGGTGCCGCCCTTGAAGCGGCCCTCGGTGATCTTCTGGTCGAAGCGGGCCTTGCCGCCGCCCAGCAGCACGTCCACCTTGTGGTTCACGCTCTGCTCGGCGATGGAGCCAGGGCCGCCCTTGGCGACCGTGTCGGCCGGGCACGCCTTCATGTCGGCCGGGCCCGCGCAGCTGCGGTCGGTGGCGTGCGAGGCGAGCACGGCCGGGGTGGCGTCGGTGAGCTCGGCGGTGGTGACGCTGCCGGTCGCCAGGCCGTTGCGCTGGGCCAGCTCCAGGATCGTCGTCATCGGCTTGTCGGTGCCGGGCGTCTTGGATATCCGGCCGTTGACGGTCTTCTGCCCGGTCGCCCAGCCGGTGCCGCTGGCCGCGGAGTCGGTGACGTAGTCCGGCTTGCCGTTCTTGTCGACGGAGTACGTGGTGTACGAGCCGGTGAGCGGGAACTTGTCCATGTTCAGGCGGCCCGCCGCGCCCACGGTGTAGTCACGGGCCAGGGTGATCTCCGAGTCGCCCATGCCGTCGCCGATGAGCAGGATGACGTTCTTGGCCTTCTTGGCGCCGTGGCCCGCGCTCAGCGCGGCGGGCGTCCCCTGCCCGGACGCGTCGCCCGAGTCCGACGCGGCGTACGCGGCCGGTACCGCGACCCCGGCGGCGAGCAGCGCGGCGGCACCCCAGGCGAGACGGCGCCGGTACGGACGAGAACCCATGGTGTTTCCTCCTCAGAGCCCGGGCGGGATGCCCGGCCGCACGAAGCTCACCAGGGGTGGGTGTACCGCGGGGGACGTCCAGGTGACGCCCAGGTCACCGCGGGCTGTCGGCGGGGGTCGCGGCGGAGGCCGGCGCCGTGGTGGGGGCCTCCGCCGCCGGCGCCGCGGCGTCGTCCGCCTTCAGCGCCTTGGCCTCGCTCTTGAGGATGCGCATCGACTTGCCCAGCGACCGGGCGGTGTCCGGCAGCTTCTTGGACCCGAACAGGACGACCAGGACGAGTACGACCACGAGGATGTGCCAGGGCTCCAGGGCGTTGCGCAGCATGGGGGCCGCACCTCTCTTCGGTTCAGCGGTGTCGGGTGGTGCCGCCGGACGGCGGCGTGGTTCCCGTTCACCATACTTGCCAGATTGCGCAACTGGACAACCAAAGTGGCCTCCCGGCCGTCTATGCGGTCGACAGGGCACGTGCCGGGGGAGCGCCGGGTAGCACCGGGGGAGTGGATGAGGGCTCGTAGATGACTGGCACCCGAGGGAAGCGCGGCTCCGGGCGGATGCGGATCCCGGCCGTGGTCTTGGTGTCGTTGCTGGCGCTGCTGACCGCCGGAGTCGGCTGGGTCTACCTCAAGCTCAACGGCAACATCAGCACCTTCGACGCGGGCGGCCTCTCCGACGACCGGCCCGGCGCCGGGGCCGCCGGGCAGAACGTCCTGGTCATCGGCTCGGACTCGCGCTCCGGCGGGAACAGCGGGCTGGGCGGTGGCGAGGGGGACGTGGGCCGCTCGGACACCGCCCTCCTGCTGCACGTCTACGGCGACCGCAAGCACGCCGTCGGCGTCTCCATCCCCCGCGACACCCTCGTGGACATCCCGCCCTGCCGGCGGCCCGACGGCACCTGGACGGCCCCGCGCACCCGGGCGATGTTCAACTCCGCCTTCTCCGTCGGGGAGTCGGCCAAGGGCAACCCGGCCTGCACCCAGAACACCGTCGAGAAGCTCACCGGCCTGCGGGTGGACCACACGGTCGTCGTCGACTTCGAGGGCTTCTCCGCCATGACCTCCGCCGTCGGCGGCGTCCCCGTGTGCGTCCCCAAGGACGTCTACGCGGGCGATCTGAACCCCAACCTCGGTGCCCGGGGCGACCTTTTGTTCCGCAAGGGCAAGCAGAGCGTCTCGGGGCAGAAGGCGCTGGACTACGTGCGCGTGCGCCACGGCATCGGCGACGGCTCCGACATCGGCCGCATCCGGCGGCAGCAGGCCTTCGTCGCCGGCATGATCAAGAAGGTGCGGTCGCAGGGCCTCAACCCGACGACCCTGCTGCCGCTGGCCGACGCGGCCACCAAGTCGATGACCGTCGACCCCGGCCTGGGCACGGCCGACAAGCTGATCTCCTTCGCGATGTCCCTCAAGAACATCGACCTGCACGACATCAAGTTCATCACCGTCCCCTGGCGTTACGCGGGGGACCGCGTCGACATCGTCCAGCCCGACGCCGACGCGCTGTGGGCCTCCCTCAAGGCCGACCGCACGATCGACGGCCAGGACGCCACGGAGAAGGGGCGCGAACCCGGCGGCGGCACCGGCGGGGCCGCGGGCGGGGCGGCCCAGGCGGACGCCGCCGCGCCGGTCACGGGCGACGGGACCCGGATCTCCGTGGCCAACGGCACCACCGTCACCGGCCTCGCCGCCCGCGCCGCCGCGGCCCTCCAGGAGCGCGGCTTCACCGTCACGGGCACCAGCACCGCGCCCGACCGCGACCAGGCGACCACCGTGATCACCTTCGGCCCCGGGCAGGCGGGCCGCGCCCGCGCCCTCACCCGGATGTTCCCCGGCGCCTACGTCCGGGGCGACGCGGCGGACGGCATCTCCGTCACCCTCGGGCGGGACTACGCCACCACGTCCGCCGCCTCGCCCGCCCCGGTCGCGGAGCCCTCCGCGGCCGCCTCCGGGACCCCCTCCCCGGAGACGAAGGAGCAGGCCCGGTCGGCGGACGACGACCCCTGCGCCGACCTCTCGTACGGCTGAGCGCGCGCCGCCGTACGGCAGGGGAGCACGGCCGGGGACATGGGCGCGTCCCGGCCGGGCAGGGGAACACCGTGCCTGTTTGATCCGTTTTCGTGGTAAACGCAGAGTGAGAGATCCGTTGATCCGTTCGTCGAGCAGTCCTTCTCCGAGGAGCAACGCCATGTCCGCCACCCACCGGGCGCTGCCCAGGCCGCTGCTGGTCCTGATCGCCGCCTTGATCGCGTTGGCCGGCGCGGCGTTCTCCGCCCCCGCCGCACACGCCGACCCCAGCACCACCGCCACCGGCCTCGACGCCGCGGCCGAGGTGCTCAAGAAGGGGCCCGTCTACGTCGACCCCCGGGCCGCCGCACAGCTCCCGGCGGCCGACGCCGAGGCGCTGGCGAAGAAGATCAGGGACGCGGGGAAGCCGGTCTTCGTGGCCGTCCTGCCCGCCACCGACGACTACCCCAAGGCGACGGTCTTCCAGGACCTGCGCACCAAGGTCGGCATCGCCGGCGTCTACGTCATCCACCGCGGCACCGAGTTCAACGCCCACGCCGACCGCAAGGTGATGCCGGTGGCCGCCGTCCGGAACCTCACCGGTTCCGTCCAGCGGTCCGGCGGCGACGCGAAGGCCCAGCTCAACAGCTTCGTCGACCAGGCCGACCGGCAGGCCAAGGGCCGTGAGCCCAGCTCGTGGGGCGACTCCGACTCCGGGGTCTCGGCGACCGGACTGATCACCGGCGGCGCGATCGTCGTCGCCGGCGGCGCGGGCGCGTACGCCCTCTACCGGCGCAACCGCAAGCGCCGGGAGGAGCGCGAGCGCGCCGAGCTCGACGCCCTCCGCGTCGTCGTCGACGAGGACATCACCGCCTTCGGCGAGGAGCTCGACCGGCTCGACTTCTCCCCCTCCGAGCCCGGCGCCGACGACACCATGCGCAAGGACTACGAGACGGGCCTCGACGCCTACGAGGAGGCCAAATCCAAGATGGCCGCCGCGAAGGTCCCGGCCGATGTGACGGCCGTGACCGAGACGCTGGACAAGGGCCGCTTCGCCCTCGCCACCCTCGCCGCCCGCCGCACCGGCGCCCCGCTGCCCGAGCGCCGCGTGCCGTGCTTCTTCGACCCGCGCCACGGCCCGTCCGTCAAGGACGTGGAGTGGGCGCCCCCGGGCGGCGCGGTCCGGACCGTGCCGGCGTGCGCGGCCGACGCGGCCCTGGTGGCCGACGGCCAGGAGCCGGCGTCCCGCACGGTCCGCACCCCGGACGGCCCGCAGCCGTACTGGAACGCCGGGCCCGCCTACGCCCCCTGGGCCGGCGGCTACTTCGGCGGCGGCCTGCTGCCCGGCCTGCTCGTCGGCACGATGCTGGGCGGCATGCTCACCGGCCCGGCCTACGCGGCCTCGCCCGAGGCGGGCGGGCCGGAGGGCGGGGACTACACGGGGTCGGACTTCAACTCGGACGACTTCGGCGGGGGCGGCTGGGGGGACGGCGGAGGCTTCGGCGACGGCGGGGGCGGAGGGTTCGGAGGCGGCGACTGGTGAGGGCGGTAGGGAGCTGGCCTGCTCGGGGTCGGCGTCCGCCCAGGACCGGCGGTGGCTCGGGGCCGGTGTCTGCCGGGACTGGCACCTGTCCAGGGCTGACACCCGCCCAGGAACGGCCGTCCGCCCAGGACGGCGGCGGCTCGGGATCGGCTCCCGCCAGTGGGGGCGGTGGCTCGGGATCGGCTCCCGCCAGTGGGGGCGGTGGCTCGGGATCGGCTCCCGCCAGTGGGGCGGTGGCTCGGGATCGGCTCCCGCCAGTGGGGGCGGTGGCTCGCGGCGGTGCGGGCGGCGGGGCTCCCGCCCCCGCCCCTTCCCGCATCCCCTCCGACATCCCTGAACGTCGTACGGGCCCGCCCTCAGCCCGTACGGCGTCCGGGGTCCGGAGCCGGGGGCCGCGCCCCGAAGCGCTTCCGCGCCGCCGCGAGCCCCAGCCCGTACAGCGCCAGCACGACCGCCATCAGCCCGTAGTACAGCGGCGGCAGCGCCGACATCCCCAGGGCCGGGCCCACCGGGGACAGCGGCAGCAGCAGGCCCACCACCGCCAGCGCCGACGTCGCGGCCCGGATCGGGCCCGGCACCCGGCCCTCCGCCGCGTGCCGCCCCGACCGCAGCAGCAGCATCACCAGCGCCTGCGTCAGCAGGTTCTCCGTGAACCACCCGGCGTGGAACGCCGCCTGCCCCTCCTCCTCGCCCAGCGACCGCACGGCCAGCGCCAGCACCCCGAACGTGGCGAGGTCCGCGACGGCGTTGAGCAGCCCGAAGCCGGTCATGAAGCGCAGCAGGTCGCGGGGGCGCAGCACCGCCGGCCGCCGGTGGGCGTCCGGGCCCGGGCGGTCGAAGGCGAGGGCGAGCTGGGCGGCGTCGAAGCACAGGTTCTGCACGAGCACCTGCGCGGGCAGCATCGGCAGGAACGGCAGCATCAGGCCCGCCACCAGCATCGCGATGACGTTGCCGAGGTTCGAGGAGAGCGTGATCCGCAGGTAGGCGGCGATGTTCCCGGTGCTGCGCCGGCCGGTGACGATCGCCCGCTCCAGGGCGGTCAGGTCCTTCGACGCGAGCACCACGTCGGCGGCCTCCCGCGCCACGTCCACCCCCTCGCGGGGGCAGATCCCGACGTCGGCGGAGCGCAGCGCGGCCAGGTCGTTGACCCCGTCGCCGAGGAACCCCGTGGTGCGGCCCGCCTCCCGCAGGGCCCCGACGATCCGCGCCTTGTGCTCGGGCGCGCACCGGGCGAAGACCGTGCTCCGGTCGGCCAGCACGGCCAGCTCCGGCCCGGTCAGCGCGTCGACGCGGTCGCCGGTGACGACCTCGCCGGGCTCCAGGCCCAGCTCCCGGCAGGCGCGGGCGGCCGTGCCGGGGTGGTCGCCGGTGAGGACCTTGACCGTCACGCCGCGCCGGGAGAGCGCCGCGAGCGCCTCGGCGGCGGTGGGCGCGAGGGCGTCGCGCAGCCCGACGAAGCCGAGGAGCGTCAGGCCGCGTTCGTCGGCCGGGGTGTACGGGCGGGCCCGGGCGGGCCGCTCGGCGACGGCCACGGCCAGCACCCGCAGCCCGTCCGCCGCCAGCTCGTCCGCGTGGCGGGCCAGCCGGGCGCGCTCCCCGTCGTCGAGGGCGCAGCGCTCCAGCACGTCCTCGGGGGCGCCCTTGACGACGAGGGTGTGCACGCGCCCGTCCACCGGCCCGGATCCGCGGACGACGGCGGTGGCGATGCGGCGGCCGGGCCCGTAGGGGAGGGCGGCGACGCCTTCGAGGTCCTCGGAAGCGGAGGCGGGGGTGGTGGGGGAGGGGACGGCGCGGAGGTGCCGGGCGGGGGTGTCCGGCCGGTCGGCCGGTGCGGGGGCGTCTCCGGCGGGGGCGATGTCGTCGCCGGTCCGGTCGGTGATCCCGCCGGCGATCCGGTCGGCCGGGGGCACGGGGAGCCCCGGGGCGGCGGCGGGGTGGGCGCCCTCCCGTTCGTACGCCTCTGTCCGGTCCGTCCCCGTCTCGTACGCCCCTGGCCCGTACGCCCCCGACGCGGCCGCCTCCTCGTCGGCGTCGAGGATCGCCTCGTCCAGGGCGTCCGGCGCGGGCAGCTCCGCGAGGTGGAGCGTCCACAGGGCGTTGACGGCGGCCCAGCGCAGCACGGCGGGGTCGTCCCGGCCGTCGGCGCCGACGGAGCGGGCCACGACGGGGCGGTCCTGGGTGAGCGTGCCCGTCTTGTCCACGCACAGCACGTCGACGGCGCCGAGGTCGTGCAGGGCCGGGAGGCGGCGGACGACGACCTCGCCGCCGCGCGCGAGCAGCGCGGCGCCGCGCGCCAGCGCGGTCGTGACGACGACCGGCAGCATCTCGGGCGTCAGCCCGACCGCCACCGCGACGGCGAACGGCAGGGTCTCCAGCCCGCGCCCGCGCAGCAGCGCACCGGCGATCAGCACGACCGGGGCGGTGAGCAGCATGAACCGTACGAGCGTCCAGGCGATGCCGTTCACGGACCGGTCGAACGGGCGCGGCACGCGCGAACGCTCCGGGCCGCGCGGGAGCGCCCCGGAGAGGACGGTGTCCGCCCCGGTGGCGATCACGACGCCGACTCCGCTGCCGGAGACGACGCTGCTCCCCTGGAGACAGAGGTCGGGGCGGGAGAGGAGATCGAGGGGTGCGGGGGCGTCCGCGGGCCGCGGGCCGGTGCCGTGCGCTTCGCCGGGTGACCGTTCCCGGTCGGCCGGAGGGCGTTGCGGGGCGGTGACCAGGACGGGGCGGCCCGGGGAGGGCGAGCCCGGTCCGCCGCGCGCGCCGGGGTGCCGCGTGCCGCCGGGCGCCGGGCCCGGCGCCGCCGGGGAACCCTCGTGGGCCGAGGCGCCGCCGCCCGCCGCGGGCACCCGCTTGCCGACCGGTGCCGACTCGCCCGTCAGGGCGGCCTCGTGCAGGGTCAGGCCCGTGGCGCGGAGCAGACGCAGGTCCGCCGGGACCACGTCGCCGGGGGCGAGCAGGACCACGTCGCCCGGTACGAGCTGGTCCACCGGCAGTTCGCGGGTGCCGGGCGGCGAGGTCTCCGTCGCGCGCCTGCGCACCGTGGCCGTGGTGGCGATCAGATCGCGCAGGGTGGCGGCGGCGCGGTCGGCGCGGTGCTCGCCGGTGGCGCGCAGGACGGAGCTGACCGTCACCAGCACCGCGATCACACAGGCCGTGCCCCAGGACGCCACCGCGGCCGAGACCAGGCCCAGGCCGAGCAGGACGGCGGTGAAGGGGTCGCGGAGGCCGCGGGCGAGCCGGCGCGGCCAGGACGCGGGGCGGCGGCCGGGGAAGACGTTCTCACCGTGCGCGGCGAGCCGTTCCTCCGCCTGCTGTTCGACGAGCCCGCGCGGTCCGCTGCCCAGCGCGCGCAGGGCCTCCAGGGTGGTGCCGGCCGCGCCCGCGCCGTCAGGCGCCCAGCCCACGGAGGCGCCCGGTGTGGGCCCCGGGGACGGCACCGGCACCGGCCTTGCGGTCGGCGAGCTGACCGACCATCAGCCGGACGATCGTGACGACGTCGGGGTCGTCGACGAGGTAGACCACGCGACGGCCCTCGCGGCGCGAGCGCACCAGCCCGGCCAGCTTCAGCTTCGCCAGGTGCTGGCTGATCGCGGGGAGGGCGCCGCCCACCCGCTCGGCCAGCCCGCTCACGTCGCTCTCGCCCTGCGCCAGCGCCCAGACCAGGTGGAGCCGGGCCGAGGAGGCGAGCAGTCCGAACGCGGCGGCGGCCTCGGAGAGCACCTCCGCCGAGGGGTCGTCGAAGTCCCCGCCCACGCCCCCGGGGAAGCCCTCGACGCTCCCGACACCTGCGGCCACTGTCGCTCTCCCGTCCCTGTCGGGCGTCCTGTGCCCGGCACGACCAGTCTAGGCACGGCGCGCGGCGGCGGCTCCGAGCGACGGAAGCCAGACATGCGCCGCCCGTCGGCTGGGCAGATGTCACCAGAGGAAACGGGCCGGATGGGCCGGAAAGGGCTCGATAGGGGGCGTCGTGGAAATCTCGGGAATTTTCAGTGCGATAGTCATCGGCCTGATCATCGGTGTGCTGGGGCGCCTGGTGGTGCCGGGACGCCAGCACATCGGTGTGCTGTGGACGATCGCGGTCGGTATCCTCGCGGCCCTCGTGGGCGCGCTCATCGCCCACGCGCTGGGCGTGGGCGACACCAAGGGGATCGACTGGATCAAGTGGCTGATCCAGATCGGTCTGGCGGCCCTGGGCGTGGCCTTCCTCGACTGTGCGAAGGCGAGGCGCCGCCACTGAGGCGCGGGAGCGGCCCGGCCGGCCTGGACCGCGGTCGGGAGGACGGCCGGCGGACCCGCCGGGCCGCGGTCAGGAGAGCTTGCCGCCGTAGTCCGGCAGCTTGAAGGTCCGCTCGGCGTGCCCGCCGGCCAGATCCGTGGTGTTGTTGCCGATATTGGCGATGATCTTGTAGCCCTGGGCCTCGATCTCCGCCCGCTTGGCGGTCTTGTACGTGCTCACGTCCCGGAAGAGGTCCGGGAGGTGACGTACGTACAGGCCGCTGACCGGATAGCCGACCCGCCGGAGGTTGTACTCGGTCGCCGCGTCCAGCAGGCCGGGCCGCGCGGTGACGAAGAAGACGGCGGCGCCCCGGGCGTGCGCGTACCGCGTCAGCTCCAGGACCGGTTCGATCGCCGGAGTCGGGTACTTCCAGTGGAAGTCCGTCTCCAGGGAGCTGTTGTCGATGTCGAGCACGACGGCCTGCTTCTCCCGCTGCGCGTTCGCCGTGCGCTCCACGACGTACGGCCGTGCCCCGTCGATGACGGACCTCACCTCACGCTGCCAGGCCGCGTAGTCGACGCCCTTCAGCCCGGCGGTTCCGGATGTCCGTGCGGCGCTCTCGGCCGGCGCGGGCGCCGGGGTGCCGGCCGCGCTCGCGGTGCTCGCGCCGGCGGTGGTCGCGCCCATGGCCAGAGCGGCCGTGGCCAGGGCAACGGCAGTGCTTCGGGCGGTGGCGCGGGAGATCGTTTCGGTCATGGACGGCATGCTCACGCCCGCCGATGACCGGTGCGGAAAGTCCTGGTGACCGGCCGGCGACGGCAGCCCCGCGCTTCCGTTTCCGCGCGCGTCCCTTCCGCGCGGCGAAAAACCGCAGGCATGCCCGCCAGGGCACCGGGTAGGCGGCGGGACGTCACCAACGGATCTGGGGAGGACGACGTGACCATCACGGCATCCACGGTTGCGACGGAGCGTTCGACGGCTGCCTCGCAGCGGTTCGAGGCATCGGTCGGGGGGCTGCCGTACATCGAGGACGCGACCACGGTGGCGCCACGGGACGCCCGCGAACTGTCGCGGCTCTTCTTCGACCGGCTCGCCGAGCTGGAGGAGGGGACCCACGCCTACCAGTACGCCCGTAACACCCTGATCGAGATCAACCTCTCGCTGGTGCGCTTCGCCGCCTCCCGCTTCCGCAGCCGGGGCGACCAGATGGAGGACATCATCCAGGTCGGCACGATCGGCCTGATCAAGGCGATCGACCGCTTCGACCTGTCGCGGGAGGTGGAGTTCACCACCTTCGCCGTGCCGTACATCGTCGGTGAGATCAAGCGCCACTTCCGTGACACGAGCTGGTCCGTGCACGTGCCCCGGCGCCTCCAGGAACTCCGGGTCGAGCTGGCCAAGGCCACCGGCGAGCTCTCCCAGGAACTGGACCACTCGCCGACCCCCGACGAGCTCGCCGCGCACCTCGGGCTGAGCCGCGAGGAGGTCGTCGAGGGCATCGTGGCCAGCAACGGCTACACCGCCGGCTCGATCGACGTGCCCGTGGACGAGGGCTCCGACCAGGTCGGCAACAGCTTCGCCGACCGGCTCGGCGACGTCGACCCCGCCCTGGAGGGCGTCGAGAACCTGCAAGCACTCAAACCGCTGGTCGCCGAGCTCGACGACCGGGACCGGCAGATCCTGCGGATGCGGTTCGGCGGGGAGATGACGCAGTCGGAGATCGGGGCGGAGCTGGGGATCTCGCAGATGCATGTGTCGCGGCTGCTGACGCGGATTCTGGGGCGGTTGCGGGTGGGGTTGCTGGGAGCTCGGTAGCGCTGGCGCTTGGCTTGTGGGTCGGGTGGTGCGGGTGCGGGTGCGGGTGCGGGTGCGGGTGCGTGGGGGTGCCGCTGCGCGGGGCCTTTTCCCCAGCCCCGCCCCTTCCCGAACCGGGGGCTCCGCCCCGGGCCCCCGTTCCGCGCTGACGCGCGGTGGCCTCAAACGCCGGCCGGGCTGGAGGTTGCCGGGGCCGGTCGTTGATCCGCCGAAGCCGAGCTGCGAGGCTGGACCGAGTGGACCGAGTGGACCGAGTGGACCGAGTGGACCGAATGGACCGAATGGACCGAATGGACCGAATGGGCTGAGCGGGTTGCTGCTCCGGTCCGGAGCAGCCCGGACCCGACCGGAGCAGCGGAGCCCCCTCCGAATGGGCCCCCGAGTCCGGGTGGGCCCCCGAGCGAGCGGGGAGCCCCGAGCCGCGAGCCGTGACCGCTCAGACCGCCAGCGGTAGCACCGGCCGCAGCCACGTCGCCCGTACCGTCTTGCCCTTGCCGTCGCCCTGCCGCACCACTTCCAGGTGCGTGGCCAGCTTCTCGACCATGTGCCAGCCCAGCCCGCCGCCCCCGGTCAGGTCCGGGGCGCGCGGTACCGGCGGCTCCGGGCTGGCGTCGGCGATCTCCACCACCAGGCGGCCCTGGACGGCCCGTACGCACAGCCGCCACCAGCCACCGGTGTGCCGGATGGCGTTGGCGACCAGCTCCGACACGACCAGGACGACGGCCTCGGGATCGGCCCAGGGACAGTGGCGGGCCAGGAACTCCGCCGTCGCGTGGCGGGCACCGGCGGCGTCCCCGTAAGGGGATTCGATGACGACCATCGTGCGGCTCCTTCTCGTTCTCCACCGGCCGCATACCCAGGGATCGCCGTCCCATGACGAATCGGTCCATGGGATACCCCACGCGACGATCCGGCCCCGGCGGGATTCAGCCCGGTTTTCAGCCCGGCCGGCGTTTGAGGCCACCGCGCGTCAGCGCGGAACGGGGGCCCGGGGGCGGAGCCCCGCCACGAGGCGGAGCCGCACATCGGATGCAGCGGGAAGGGGCGGGGCCGGGGAAAAGGCCCCGCGCAGCGGCACCCCACCCCCACGCACCGCCCGCCGCACACACTCACCCCAGCCGCTACCGCCCCACCCGTCCCACCCCCACAACCCCCACCGCCAGCAGCGCCAGCGCCCCACCGACCCACGCGGCCCCCGCCGCCGACCCCGCGTCCACCACCCGGCCGCCCACCAGCGCCCCCAGCGAGATCGCCAGGTTGAAGACCGACACGAACAGCGCCGAGACTCCTTCTCCTGTCCCCGGCGGCGCGCTCACCATCAGGCGGTTCTGCGTCGCCACCGACACCCCGCCGTACGCCAGCCCCCACAGCACCACGAGCACCGTGGCGCCCAGGACCCCGCCGCCGGCCACCGCCAGCGCGGGCATCACGACCGCCAGGGCGGCGGCGATCAGCAGGAGGGTGGCGCGCGGCCGGCGGGTCATCGTGGAGCCCGCGAGGAAGTTGCCGGCCACGCCCGCGACGCCGTACGCCACCAGGAGGCCGCCGATCAGCCCGGCGTCCGTCCCCGGGACCCGCTCCAGGAGCGGGCGTACGAACGTGTAGCCCGCGAAGTGGCCCGTCACCAGCAGCAGGACCAGCAGCAGCCCCACCCGTACCGGCGCGGCGCGCAGCGGGCCCAGGGCCTTTGCCGTGCCGCCGGCCGGTTCCGGGGCCGGCAGCGGCGGCAGCAGTACCGCGAGGGCGGCCGTCACCGCCAGCGCCACCGCGCCCATGGCCAGGAAGGCCGCCCGCCAGCCGCCCGCCGCGCCCACCACCGTGCCCGCGGGCACCCCGAGCACCGAGGCCACGGCTATCCCGCTGAAGATCAGGGAGGTGGCCGGACCCACCTGCCGCTCGGGGACGAGCCGGCCGGCCAGCCCGGCCGCGATCGCCCAGACCCCGCCGATGCACACCCCCACCAGTACCCGCAGCGCCACCAGCACCGCGATGCCCGTGGCGGCGGCCGACAGCAGGTTCGCCACCGTCAGCAGCCCCATCAGCCCCACCAGCAGCAGGCGCCGGTCCAGCCGCCCCGCGAGGCGCGTCACCGCGGGGGCGGCCACGGCCGCCACCAGCCCGGGCACCGTCATCGTCAGCCCCGCCGTCCCGGCGGACACCCCCAGGTCCTCCCCGATCGGGGTGAGCAGCCCCACCGGCAGCATCTCGGTCGTCACCACCGAGAACGTCCCGGCCGCCACCGCCGCCACGGCGGGCCGGCCCCCCGCCACCCTCGTCTTCTGTCGCACGTTCACCATGCGCCCCAGCCTCCGGAGCGGGGCCCCCGGGAACAACGCCCGATCCCTCACCCTTCCATGAGGGAGACTCATCGATCGGGAACGGACAGGGGAGGGGCGCCCGTGAGCGGCATGGACCTGCGGGAGCTGGAGTGTTTCCTCGTCCTCGCCGAGGAACTGCACTTCGGCCGCGCCGGCGAGCGGCTGTACGTGTCGCAGAGCCGCGTCAGCCAGCTGCTGCGTTCCCTGGAGGGCCGGATCGGCGCCCGCCTCGTCGAGCGCACCAGCCGCCGGGTCGCCCTCACCCCGCTGGGCGAGAGCTTCCGCGCCGCCCTGCGCCCGGCCTACGACGGGCTCCGCGCCACGGTGGAGGACGCCCGCGCCGCCGCCCGGGGCGTCGAGGGGGTGCTCCGGGTGGGGTTCCAGGGCACCGCGGACGGCGGGGTCATGGAGGCGATCGCGGCCTTCCAGGACCGCTATCCGGCCTGCGCGGTGGAGATCGTGGAGATCCCGTTCTCGGACCCGTTCGGCGCGGTGCGCCGGGGCGAGGTCGACACGGCCGTCGTGCTGCTGCCGGTGGCGGAGCCCGCGCTGGTCGTGGGCCCGGTCTTCTCCCGGCAGCGGCAGGCCCTCGCCCTCTCGGTGCGCCACCCGCTGGCCGGGCGGGCCGAGCTCTCCGCGGAGGACCTCGCCGGCTGCCCGCTCGTCGCCCCGGCCGGCCCCGCGCCCGCCTACTGGCGCGAGGCGCAGGCACCGACGGTCACGCCGGCCGGTCGGCCGGTCCCGCCGGGCCCCGCCGTCACCACCCTCCAGGAGGGCCTCACCCTGACGGCGGCCAACCGCGCCGGGATGCTGCTGTGCGGGCCGACCGCCGAGTACCACGGCCGCCGCGACATCACCTTCGTCCCCGTCACGGGCCTGCCCGAGTCGGCCCTCGGCCTGATCCGGCACCGGGACGGCGGGACCGAGCGGGTACGGGCCTTCGCCCGGGTGGTGGCCGCCACCGTGAGGTGACCGTGCGCCACGGCCGCCTCAGCGGGCCGGTCCGGGGAAGCCGGAAGGGACCGTGGAAGGAAAGGCGGAAGGGAAGTCCGAAGGGAAGCCGGAGGGAACGCCGGTGGGGAAGCCGGTGGGGAAACCGGAGGGAGCACCCGTGGGGAAGCCGTCCGGCGGCCCTGTGGGCATGTCCGCCGGGAAGCCCTCCGGAGCCCCCTTCCCGGGGTTTGCCGGATCCGGCGGCCCGGCCGGCCGCGGCGGCGCCGTCGTCCGGGGTATCTCCTCGATCCGCTCCGTGACCTTCTCCTTCGCGGGCTTGAACACGCCCAGGTAGAACGCCCCGAAGCCGACGCAGGCCGCGACGAACACCGCCAGGAAGCCCAGCAGGAGGACCATGCCGATCCGGGTCCGGACGTCCCCGGGCGGCAGCGCGGTGGCCCGCTCCGGCCGGCCCGCCGGGTAGCGGACGACGACGGCGTCCCCCTCCACCACCGTAGCGGAGCCGCCGGCCTCCTCGAACCGCCGCACCTCGCCCTCCGCCGTCGTGAACTCGTACACGTGGTGCAGGGCGGTCGAGGACGAGGAGTGGGCGCCCCGCCGCCGGGTGACCGTCCGCGCGTACAGCCGCAGGCAGCGGCCCGGCACTTCGATGCCGCTGCGCCACGCCGCCCTGAGCCGCCGCATCCGGACGATCGCCCAGACCATCCCCGCGATCCCGCCGGCCGCCATCAGCCCCGGCAGCGCGAGGAAGAAGAAGTCGAACATGTCCCCCCTTTGACGCGTGCCCGCGGCCCGCGTCGTATTGAACGAATCTTCGAATTGAACGAACCTTCGAAACAAATCCTTGAACAGGACTCTGTCCGGACCTCTCGGGGCCGGACGGGTGCGAAGAAAGAGGCCCGGCCGGAGAACCGGCCGGGCCTCTCTGTGACTTCGCTCCGCGCGTCAGGCCTTCTTGGTCTCCCGGAAGATCCTGTCGATCTCGGCGATGAGCTCCAGCGCCTTCTCGCCCGTCTTCGGGTCGTTCGACGCCTTGGCCGCGCTCAGCGCCTTGAGCGTGTCGTTGACCAGCTGGTGCAGTTCGGGGTACTTCTCGAAGTGCGGGGGCTTGAAGTAGTCGCTCCACAGCACCGAGACATGGTGCTTGGCCAGCTCCGCCCGCTGTTCCTTGATGACAAGGGCGCGGGTACGGAAGTCCGGGTCCTGGTTGGCCTGGTACTTCTCCTGGACTGCCTTGACCGACTCGGCCTCGATACGGGCCTGGGCCGGGTCGTATACACCGCAGGGCAGGTCGCAGTGGGCGCTGACCTGGACTTTGGCGGCGAACAGGCGGGAAAGCATAGAGCTGTCCTTCCTCGTGATCGTCTTCTCAGGTGCGAGATTACTCGGTGTGGGAAGGCTTTTCCCGGGTGCTGGAAGGGGCCCGGGGGCAAAAGTCCGGTAGTGGTCCGGTGCCGTCGCGGCACCGGTGGGACAGGCGGAGGAAGACGGACCGGGAGGTGCCGTGGTGCAGGAGCAAGTGGACGAGCGCGGGCAGGAGCTGGACCGCGAGCGTCGCGGACTGCTGCGGATCGGGCTCGCCGAGGTCCACAACCCGTCGATGGTGCCGACGCTGAACCCGGGTGACCAACTGGTCGTCCAGTACGGGGCGGTGGTCCGTCCGGGTGACGTCGTGGTGGTGCGCCACCCGTTCCGGCAGGACCTGCTCATCGTCAAGCGGGCCGTCGAGCGGCGCGAGGGCGGCTGGTGGGTGATGGGGGACAACCCCCTGGTGGAGAACGACAGCCGGGAGTTCGGCACGGTGCCCGACGAGTTGGTGGTGGCCCGTGCCTGGCTGCGGGTGCGCCGGCCGCCCGGCGCGGGTCAGCGCTCGGCGGGCGCGCTGCTGTCCTGGCTGGGCTCGGCGCTCAGGCCGGTGCGGGCCGTGCCGGCCGCCTCGGCGGCCCGGCTCTCCAGGCGCTTGCGGGCGCGGTAGGCGGCCACGTTCGCCCGGGTGGCGCAGCGGTCGGAGCAGTAGCGGCGGGAGCGGTTGGTCGAGGTGTCCAGATAGGCGTTGCGACAGGGGGCGGCCTGGCAGATGCCGAGGCGGTCGACGCCGTACTCCGTCAGATGGACGGCCAGGCCCATGCACGCGGTCGCGGTGTACGAGGCGCTCGCGCTCGCGGCGTGGTCGGCGATGTGCATGTGCCACTTGGGGCGGCCGTCGTCGTCGCGGAACTCGTGCCCGGAGATCTGCGGGCTGACGGGGAACTCCATCAGCAGCGCGTTCAGCAGGTCCACCGCGCGGACCTCGTCGTGCTCGGCCGCGGCCTCGAACACCCCGCGCAGCCGGGCCCGTACGGACCGCAGACGGGTGACGTCCGTGTCCGTGGCGCGCCGGGCGGCCTGCGCCCCGGCGCCGAAGAGCTCGCGGACGGCCTCCACGGAGGTGAGCGTGTCGGTGCCGCGGAGGGGCTCCTCGCTGTTGACCAGGCGCACGGCGAAGTCCGAGTAGTAGGCGAGTTCCACTTGGGGTCCTTACGCAGGCGGTCAGGGGGGCGTCGGTCCATGGCGGCCGGAGGTAATGGCCGACAAGCCATCGAGGGTATTACATGCCGGGCCTTCGTGCGGCGCGCTCCCGCAACGGCCGGGAGCGCGGCGGGGCGGCGGTACGGACCCACCCGTACCGCCGCCCCGCCGCGTCCATGCCCTCGCTCCTACAGCACCTTCGACAGGAACGCCTTCGTCCGGTCGTGCTGCGGGTTGGTCAGCACATCGCGCGGGTTGCCCGACTCGACCACCACTCCCTGGTCCATGAAGACCACGGAGTCGCCGACCTCCCGGGCGAAGCCCATCTCATGGGTGACGACGATCATCGTCATGCCGTCCTCGGCCAGGCCCCGCATGACGTCGAGGACGTCGCCCACCAGTTCGGGGTCGAGCGCCGACGTCGGCTCGTCGAAGAGCATCAGCTTCGGCTCCATGGCGAGCGCGCGGGCGATCGCGACGCGCTGCTGCTGGCCGCCGGAGAGCTGGGAGGGGTAGTTGCCCGCCTTGTCGGCGAGGCCCACCCGGTCCAGCAGCTTCATGGCCCGCTCCCGGGCGACCGCCTTGGTCTCGCCCTTGACCTGGACCGGCGCCTCCATGACATTGCCCAGCGCCGTCATGTGCGGGAAGAGGTTGAAGCGCTGGAACACCATGCCGATGTCCCGGCGGTTCCGGGCCACTTCGCTGTCCTTGAGCTCGTACAGCCGGTCGCCCTTCTGGCGGTAGCCGACCAGCTCGCCGTCGACGTACAGCCGGCCGGCGTTGACCTTCTCCAGGTGGTTGATGCACCGCAGGAAGGTGGACTTGCCGGACCCGGAGGGGCCGATGAGACAGAACACCTCGCGCGGGGCGACCTCCAGGTCGATGCCCTTGAGGACCTGCACGGCACCGTAGGACTTGTGGACGCCCTCGGCCTTCACCATCGCGTTCATGCGCGGACACCTCCGGACTGGCGGTTGCTGAAGGAGGTCAGGTTCGCCTTGATCTTCTGCCACGGGGTGAGCGGCAGGGAGCGCAGCGAGCCACGGGCGTAGTGCCGCTCCAGGTAGAACTGACCGATGCTGAAGATGCTGGTGAGGATCAGGTACCAGGTGGCGGCGAGGAAGAGCATCTCGACCGTGGCACCGGTGGACTGACCGATGTCCGTGGTGGAGCGCAGCAGCTCCAGGTACTGACAGGCGGCGGCCGCCAGCGACGAGGTCTTCAGCATGTTGATGAACTCGTTGCCGGTGGGCGGCACGATCACCCGCATCGCCTGCGGCAGAACGATTCGCCGCAGCGTGCGGCCCTGGTTCATGCCCAGCGCGTGCGCGGCCTCGGTCTGCCCCTCGTCGACGGACTGGATGCCCGACCGGACGATCTCCGACATGTACGCCGCCTCGTTGAGCCCGAGGCCCAGCAGCGCCGCCATGAACGGCGTCATGAAGTCGCTCATCTCGTCCCGGTAGATCGGGCCGAGGTTGATGTACGGGAAGATCAGCGCGAGGTTGAACCACAGCAGCAGCTGGACGTAGACCGGGGTGCCGCGGAAGAACCAGATGTAGGCCCAGGAGACCGCGGAGGTCACGGGGTTCTTCGACAGCCGCATCACGGCCAGGACCACGCCGAGCACCAGACCGAGCGCCATCGCCAGCACCGAGATCAGCACGGTCTTGCCGAGGCCGGTCAGGACGCTGGAGTCGAACATGAAGTCCGGGATGGCGTCGTAATTGATGTTCGCGGTGGCGAACGCGTTGACCAGCAGTCCCAGCAGGGCGAGCACGACGACGGCGGCGACCCACCGGCCGTAGTGCCGGACGGGGATGGCCTTGATCGCCTCCGGCTCGGGGCCGGGCGGAGGGGTGTCGGCGGGCCCCGACTTTTCGAGTGAAGCAGTCACGGGTAGTGCCTTTCAGCGTTGCCTACGAGGAAAGGGAGTGGGCCGGAGGCGGGGTCACTGACCGCCGTTGATCTTGACTTCCTTGACGGCGCCGGCCTCGACGCCCCAGGTCTTGAGGACCTTTTCGTACGCACCGTTCTTGATGATCGCCTCAAGGGCGGCCTTGAGGGCGTCCCTCAGCTGGGCGTCGTCCTTGCTGACGGCGATGCCGTAGGGGTTCGCCGCCACCTGGTCACCGATGATCTCGAAGTCCTTGCCGCCGCCGGAGGTGGCGACCGCGTACACCGCGGACGGGAAATCGCTGGAGACGGCGTCCACACCGCCGGCCTTCAGCCGGGTCTGGGCCTCCAGGTCGTTGTCGTAGGCCTCGATGGAGATCGGGTCCTTGTCGGACTCCTCGCACTTCTTGCTCTCGCCCTTGGCGAAGTTGTCCGAGACGGTGCCGCGCTGGACGCCGATCTTCTTTCCGCAGAGGTCCTCCCAGCCCTTGATCCCCTTGGTGTCGCCCTTCTTGGTGTAGAGCGACGCGCCGGCCGAGAAGTAGTCGATGAAATCGACGCCCTCGCTCGCCTTCTTGCCCGTCTTCGGGTCGATGCCCTCCTGGCGCTCCTTGGTGTCCGTCATCGCCGACATCGCGATGTCGTAACGCTTCGATCGCATTCCGGTCAGCAGGGCGTCGAAGACGCTGTTGTTGAACTCCAGCTTCACGCCGAGTTCCTTGCCGAGCGCGGCACCCAGGTCGAGGTCGACGCCGACGTTCTTGCCGTTCTTCTTGAATTCGATGGGCGGGTAGGCGATGTCGGATCCGACCTTGATGACCTTCGAGGCCTGGATCCGCTTGGGGAGCTTGTCGAAGAGCGGGGCGTTCGCGCCCTGCGGGGCACCGGCGGACTCGTCGCCGGTGCCGGGCTTGTCGCGCATATCGCCACAGCCGGACAGCAGCAGGGCGCCGGCGACCGCGATCGCGCCGGCGGCGGCCACACGACTCCTGGCGGCAGCCGTGCGAGGGGTGGTGCTTGCGGTCATTGCTGGTTCCTCCTGCGATCGAGGGGGTGGCCGACGGGATCGGACTGCAATTCACACAGCTCACACGAGGTCACGAGCACACATCGGCGGGCGCCGCGACCTCGTGTGATTGGGGCATCTTGCCATCTGGACTGCACCGTTCGGGGGGCTGTCTATGTCAAAATCGGATAACGGGTGATCCCCGTGCCGTACCGGCCCGCTTCGTACTACGGAACTTCGGCGCGCCTCTCCGGTACGAGACACAAGTCACGCACCTCTTGTCTCACTCCATGGACTTCCGGCACCAGTTGACACGCTTTTGACGTGCATGTGTGGGTGTCGTGACCTGCGGCGGCGTATCTCACTCGTCGGCCGTAGCGCTCATCCGGTAGAAAGACCAGTTACACCCCGCACCCCGGGGACCAGGGCACTTGTGCGCTTGTGCCCGGCGGCCCGCTACCTCGGGCGGCTACCCTCGACGGAAATCGACAAAGGGGTCAATGAAGTGGCAGCGGAGATTGTGAATCCTCGCAGCGAACGTGGTGCGGACGAGGCTCGGGACGAGCTCTTCGACCCGGCCTTCGCGCTGCACCGGGGCGGCAAGATGGCGATCGAGGCGACGGTGCCCGTGCGCGACCGGGACGACCTGTCCCTCGCGTACACGCCGGGCGTCGCCAAGGTGTGCAGCGCCATCGCGGAGCAGCCGGAGCTGGTGCACGACTACACCTGGAAGTCCCAGGTCGTGGCGGTCGTGACGGACGGCAGCGCGGTGCTCGGCCTCGGGGACATCGGTCCCGAGGCGTCCTTGCCCGTGATGGAGGGCAAGGCCATCCTCTTCAAGCAGTTCGGCGGCGTGGACGCGGTGCCGATCGCGCTCGACTGCCGGGAGGTCGACGACATCGTCGACACCGTCGCCCGTCTCGCGCCGTCCTTCGGCGGCGTCAACCTGGAGGACATCTCCGCGCCGCGCTGCTTCGAGGTCGAGCGCCGGCTCCAGGAGCGGCTGGACATCCCGGTCTTCCACGACGACCAGCACGGCACGGCCGTGGTCACCCTGGCCGCGCTTCGCAACGCCGCGAAGCTCACCGGCCGCTCGCTGGGCCAGCTGCGCGCCGTGATCTCCGGCGCGGGCGCGGCCGGTGTGGCCATCGCCAAGATCCTGGTGGAGGCCGGCATCGGTGACGTGGCGGTCTGCGACCGCAAGGGCATCGTGTCCGTGGGCCGCGAGGACCTCAACCCGGTCAAGCGCGAGGTCGCCGGGTTCACCAACAAGGCCGGTCTCAGCGGCCCGTTGGAGAAGGCGCTCGACGGCGCGGACGTCTTCATCGGCGTCTCCGGCGGCACCGTCCCGGAGGAGGCCGTGGCCACCATGGCGAAGGACGCGCTGATCTTCGCGATGGCCAACCCGACGCCGGAGATCCACCCGGACGTCGCCCACAAGTACGCGGCCGTCGTCGCCACGGGCCGCAGCGACTACCCGAACCAGATCAACAACGTCCTGGCCTTCCCGGGCATCTTCGCGGGCGCCCTCCAGGTGCGGGCGTCGCGGATCACCGAGGGCATGAAGCTGGCGGCCGCGGAGGCGCTGGCGGCGGTGGTCGCGGACGAGCTGAGCGCGGACTGCGTGATTCCGTCGCCGTTCGACGAGCGGGTGGCTCCGGCGGTGACGGCGGCTGTCGCGGCGGCGGCCCGTGCGGAGGGGGTGGCGCGGCGCTAGGTCTGTAGCGGCGCGTGGAGCCCTTGGGGTCCGCCGGGACGTTTCGTCGTCCGGGCGGGCCCTGCGGCGTTCGGGGTGCCGCTGCGCGGGGCTCTTTCCCCAGCCCCGCCCCTTCCCGACCGGGGCTCCGCCCCGGACCCCGGTCCTCAAGCGCCGGACGGGCTGAAATCAGCCCGTCCGGCGCTTGAGGACGCCGCGCGTCAGCGCGGCCGGGGGCCCGGGGATCTCCCCGGTTTCGGGAAGGGGCGGGGCTGGGGAAAGGCCCCGCGCAGCGGCACCCCCGTACCCGCACCCGCCGCCCCCTACCCCACCCGCCGCTGAAACACGTCATGCACCCCGTTCACATCACCCGCCACCAAATTGCTCCCCGAACTCCCGAACACCACGACCCGCCCCACCAGATCCACCGACACCCCACTCGCGTCCCCGTCGTCCTGCCCCCCGTCCGGCGCCAGATCGACCCGCTCCACGGCCCCCGTGCGCAGGTCGCGGGCGAACAGGTCCTGGTGGCCGTTGGTGTCGCCGGGCACCAGGTTCGTCGCCGTGGACGTGAAGTACGCCGTCCGGCCGTCGGCGCTCAGGACCGCGCCGTCGTAGGAGCCGTCGTTCGCCTGTGAGCCGTCGGGGGCGACGCTGAGCCGCTGGGTACGACCGGTGCGCAGGTCCTTGGCGAAGGCGTCCGTCCGGCCGTTGGTGTCGTCCGGCACGATCGAGGCCGAGACCGAGGAGTAGAGCGCGTACCGCCCGTCGGGGCTGAGCGCGATGCTCCCCGTGGCCGCCACGGGGCCGCCGTCGAGGGCCTGGGCGCCCCGCTGGGTGCGGCCGGTGCGCAGGTCGTGGACGTAGAACGCGCGAGCCCTCGG
Source organism: Streptomyces albireticuli (assembly GCF_002192455.1). Lineage (NCBI taxonomy): Bacteria > Bacillati > Actinomycetota > Actinomycetes > Kitasatosporales > Streptomycetaceae > Streptomyces > Streptomyces albireticuli. The sequence continues at coordinate 2,670,837 of NZ_CP021744.1, read as the reverse complement.
GTGCGGCGCCAGGAGCTCCGTGCCGCCCTCCGGGTCGGGGACCAGGACGGCCGCGCTCCTGAAGCCGACCGTGCCGCCGTCCGCGCTGATCACCGGGGAGGCGGAGAAGCCGTTCGCCTGGGAGCCGTCCTCGGCGACGCTCACCCGCCGGACGGTGCCCCGCACCCGGTCCTGGACGAAGACGTCCGCGACCTCGTTGGTGTCGCCCGGCACCAGGTCGCTCCGGGTGGACGCGAAGGCGACGAACCGGCCGTCGGCGCTGATCGAGGGATCGCGGTTGCCGGCCGGCGTCCCCGACGCGTTGGTCAGCAGGGCCTCCGTCCGGCCCGTCCGGCGGTCGCGGACGAAGACGTCGAGGCCGCCCGCCGGGTTCTGGCCCGGCGCGAGGTTCCCGGCCTCCGAGGTGAAGACGACGTACCGGCCGTCCCCGCTGATCGAGGCGTTGTACGAGGGCCCGTCGGCCCGGCCGCCGCCGGTGGCGACGCTCACCTGCTCCAGGGCGCCCGAACGCAGGTCCTTGACATAGACGTTGCGGAGGTCCGGCTTCCCCGGCACCAGGTTGGTGGCCCGCGACTCGAACACCGCGAACCGGCCGTCGGCGCTGACGCTCGCGTTGAGCGACTCGCCGTCCGCCCACGTCCCGTCGGCGGCCGCGCTCACCACGGCCGTGCGCGCCGGGCGCGCCTCACCCGCGGCCGCCGTGGCGGGCAGGGCCGCGGCACAGCTTCCCAAGAGCGCCACCACGACGGTGACGCGTCCGGAGCGACGCATGAGAATTCCCCCCTCGGGAACGAGCCCGTACGACACCTGTGCGGTACATGCGCGGGCCCGCAAAGCCAACCCGCCTCCGGGGCGCCCGGTCAACGGGAAAGCACACCCTCCACCGTGGATACGGCCGTTGCCGGAGCGGCCTGTGGACACCCCCGTGGCCGACGCGGCGCGTGTCACACCGGCGCCTGGTTCCGCCCCGCGCGTCGCGGGTCTAGGTTCGGATCATGTTCGCCGCCTATGCCGTACGCACCGACCGTGACCAGCCCCTCGAAGGACTTGAGTTGGGCCAGCGCCCCGAGCCCGAGGCGCCGCCGGGATGGACGGTCGTCAACGTCAAGGCGGCGTCCCTCAACCACCACGACCTGTGGTCGCTGCGCGGTGTCGGCCTCTCCGACGAGGTGCTCCCGATGATCCTCGGCTGTGACGCGGCGGGCCTCGACGAGGACGGCAACGAGGTCGTCGTCCACTCCGTCATCGGCCAGAGCGGCCACGGCGTGGGCCCGCGCGAGCAGCGCTCCATCCTCACCGAGCGCTACCAGGGCACCTTCGCCGAGCGCGTCGCCGTCCCCGCGTGGAACGTGCTGCCGAAGCCGAAGGAGCTGTCCTTCGCGGAGGCGGCCTGTCTGCCGACCGCCTGGCTGACCGCGTACCGGATGCTGTTCACCAACGCCGGCGTCCGCCCCGGCCAGAGCGTCCTCGTCCAGGGCGCCGGCGGCGGGGTCGCCACCGCGGCGATCGCCCTGGGCGCCGCGGCCGGGCTGCGGGTCTTCGCGACCAGCCGGGACGAGGCCAAGCGCCGGCGTGCCGTGGAGCTCGGCGCCGAGGGGGCCTACGAGCCGGGGGCGCGGCTGCCGCACCGCGTCGACGCCGTGATCGAGACCGTGGGCGCCGCCACCTGGTCGCACTCGGTCAAGTCCCTCAAGCCCGGCGGCACCCTGGTGATCTCCGGGGCCACCAGCGGCCCCAACCCGCCCGCCGCCGAACTCAACCGCATCTTCTTCCTGGAGCTGAAGGTCGTCGGCTCGACCATGGGCACCAAGGACGAGCTCGCGGACCTGCTCTCCTTCTGCGCCGCCACCGGCCTGCGACCGGTGATCGACTCCGTCCTGCCGCTCGACCGGGCGCGCGAGGGCTTCGAGAAGATGGCCGGTGGCGACCTGTTCGGCAAGGTCGTGCTGACGGTATGAACGGCGGATGCCTCCAAGACGCTTGCGCAAGGCGGCGCTGCTCGCCGTAGCCGCGGTCCTGGCACTCCTGGCACCGGGGGTTCCGGCGGCGGCCCGTACGGAAGCGGACATCCCGCCCCTCACCGACGACCGGGGCCGCGTGCTCACCGTCCGCGGCTGGAACCTCGCGGACAAGGAGCACCGCGGCGACGAAGCCCTCGCGGACATCACCGAGCGCTCGCTGCGCGACATGGCCGGGCGGGGCTTCGACCTCGCCCGGCTCGCGGTCTTCTGGGACGACCTGGAGCCGCGGCCGGGACAGTACAGCGAGCGCTACCTCCGGAAGATCGAACGGGTGCTGGACTGGGCGCACAAGTACCGCGTCCGCGTGGTGATCGACGCCCACCAGGACGTCTACGGGCCCGCGTTCGGCACCCACCGCGGCATCCCCGCCTGGGCCACCCGCACCGACGGCCTGCCCTACCGGCCGCACCCCGACGACTGGTTCGCCGAGTACTTCGAGCCCGCCGTCCAGGCCGCGTTCGAACACCTCTACCAGGACGAGGACCTGCGCCGCGCCCAGGCCCGGATGTGGCAGGTCCTCGCGGGGCGGCTCGCGGACCATCCCGCCGTGTTCGGGTACGACCTGATCAACGAGCCGATGGGGCGGATGCGCGAGGGCGAGAGCATCCCGGACGCGGCCCGCCGCATCGAGGCCACGCGGATCACTCCCATGTACAACCGCCTCGCCGACGCGATCCGGCGCGTCGACCGCCGCCACTGGCTGTTCGTCGAGCCCACCCCGGCCGCCGGCGAGGGCATCCCCACGGGCCTCGGCCGCGTCCACGACCCCAAGGTCGTCTACGCCCCGCACTTCTACAACGCGGCCATGGAGGCCGGGCGCGACTACGACCCGGCGGCGGGCTGGCTGCGGGCGTACGAGGCGGCCGTCGTCCACTACCCGCGCGCGATGCGCGTCCCGGTCGTCGTCGGCGAGTGGGGGCCGATGAACAGCTCCCTGCCGAACATGGGCCGCTTCTACGAGGACGCCCTCACCTCCATGTCCCGCTACGCGAGCGGCTGGGCGAGCTGGCAGTGGTGCTACGGCGGCGGCTACTGCGCCCTCGACGCGCGGGGCCGCTACCAGCCCAACAAGGCCCGCACGGCGGAGCCGTACGCCCCCGCCGTGGCGGGAGCGGTGCGGGAGGCGTCGTACGACGCGCGAACGGCCGTCTACCGCCTGCGGTACGCCCCGGCCGGCCCCGGCACGACGGAGCTGGCCCTGCCGCCCACGTCCCGCGGCTGGCGCCTGACGACCGAGGGCCCGGCCCGCGCCGACACGACGGCGGTGGGGCCGGGGGAGCGCGGCTCGGTGCGGGTGGTGGCGGTGCCGGGGAGGGGGCGGGGCGAGGTCAGGGTGACGGCGGTGCCGGGGCGGGGCTGAGCGGCGGGGCCCGTTCGGGCCCCGGGGTCCTCGGCACGCGCCCCGGCAGGGTGAGGCTCCGGCTCGCTCCCTCGCCCGCATGCCGTGGTGGAAGCCGGCCGCTTGTGCCGGTGGAGCGGACGCCCCGGCGGCCGGACGGCCCTCGGGGAGCCGGGCGGGTGCGGCGCGTCGCCGGTGCCCCGCCCGGAGCGTTCCCGGGCCCGGCGCCGGACGGCGTGCGGCGCCTCGGCCAAGGCCGCCCCGTCCGGGCGTCTCCGCGTCAGTCGTCCGGGTCGCGCAGTGCCGCGTCGATGCGGGCCGCCGCCTCCGCCAGGTGGCGGCGGGACTCGGCGAGCTGGGCGGGGGTGACCCCGTGGTCCCGGGCCGTGTCGCGGATGCCGTCGCGGAAGCGGTCCAGCAGGCGGTCCAGGTCGCGGGCCGGGTCCTCGGAGGGCTCGGACGGGTCCGTGGCCCAGTACGGGGCGGGTCCGTCCGGACGCGGGCGCCCGGAGCCGGACGCGCCAGCCCCGCGCGGCCCGCGGCCCGGGGCGTCCTTGCCCTCCGCCAGGCGCTGGCCGAGGTCGCCCAGTTCCCGGGTCAGGAGACCGAAGCCCTCCGCGATGCCGGACGGCCAGCCCTCCTGGCGGACGTGCTCGCCGACCTCCCGCTGGACGCGGTCGGCGATCCGCAGGACCTCCTCGTAGGCCTCCTCGTGCGCCTGCTTCGCCTGGCGGCGGGCCTGCTGGGCGTCCTGGCGGGCGCGGCGGCTCTCCTCCTTCGCCCGCCGGGCCTGCTCCTTCCACTGCTCCTTGGCGCGTCTGAACTCCTCCTTCGCGCTCTGGAAGGGGTCGCCCGCGGGCGGCTCCGCGCGCGTCCGGCGCGCGTCCTCGCGCATGTCGCGGCGGAGATCGCCCGCGGCGCCCCGGACGTCCTCGCGGATGTCGGAGGCGAGCGCGGAGACGGACTCGCGGATGTCCAGTTCGAGCTCGGCCAGCTCGCCCTGGCGGCCGGCGAGTTCGGTGCGGCCGGCGTCGGTGATCGAGTAGACCTTGCGGCCGCCCTCGGTGGCGTGCGTGACGAGGCCCTCGGCCTCCAGCTTGGCCAGCCGCGGGTAGACCGTGCCGGCGGAGGGGGCGTAGAGCCCCTGGAAGCGCTCCTCCAGCAGCCGGATGATCTCGTAGCCGTGGCGCGGGGCCTCGTCGAGGAGCTTGAGCAGGTACAGCCGCAGCCGGCCGTGGGCGAAGACGGGGGGCATCAGAGGACCTTTCCCTGGGCGGGGACGTCGGTGGGGGCGTCGTACGGGCCGTCGGCCCGGTCCGCGGCGTCCGGGCGGCGCAGCAGCGCGATCGCGCCGGTGACGGTGGTGACCTTGAGCTTCCCCCCGCCGGCGCCGAGCGTGCCGGTGACCTTCCGGGCGCCGAACCGGCCGCTGACGGCCAGCTCGTCGAAGGCGCAGGAGACCGCGCCGCCCGCGGTGTTCGCCCGTACCTCCGCGCCGGCGCCGGCCGGCAGCCGGACGGCGACCTCACCGGCGACGCTGCCCAGGGAGAGGTCGAGCCGCTTCGCGGCGGCCGCGGGGGAGAGGTCGACGACGACGGCGCCGGTGACCGTGTCGGCCCTGACAGCACCGCTCGCGCTCTCGACGAGCGTGATGTCCCCGGAGACGGAGTTGAGGCGCAGGTCGCCGCGGAGGCCCTGGGCCTCCAGCCGCCCGGCCACGGTCTCGGCGCGGACCTCGCCGGTCAGCCCGACGAGCGTGGCGTCGCCGGTGGCGCTCCGGATCTCCACGCGGCCCGCGAGGCCGGAGACGACGGCGTCCGCGGTGACGGTGCCGACCTCGGCGCGGGTGGCGGCCGGGACGGTGAGCGTCACGGTGGCCGTGCGCTTGCCCGCCATGCCGCCGAGGGGCCGGTCGAGGAGCTTCTTCCAGGTCAGGTCCTCGTAGGCGACGGTCAGCGTGCCGTCCACCAGGCCGACGGACAGCGGCGGGCCGTCGATCGCGGAGAGCTGGAGGGTCGCGGGGCCGGAGTCCGTGCCCACGACGTTGACCGCGCCGCCCAGGATCCGTACGGCGAGGGCCGTGACCGGCTCCTCGAAGGTGAGCTGCTCTGGCGTGGACAGTGACCACTCCGACCGGACCGGCATGCCGGGCCTCCTTGCTCGTACTCGTCAGGGCTCGTGCTGGGCTCGTGAGCGCTTGTCGGGTCCCGTCCGGGCCCGTCAGGGGCTCGTCATGGGCGCCCGGGGACGCCTGAGGGGTGGCACGCCCGGGGCGGCTCCCCGCGACGCAACCTATCGCGTCTTACGGGAAACACGATATATCGCGGATGGGTGAAGTCAAGAGGCGCCCGTTTGGCATAGCGTGGACGCATGTCCTCCGCTAATGACCACAGCCGCGCGGCCGGGGTCCTGCTGCTCTGCCGGGCCGAGCCCGACCGCGTACGCCCCTCCGCGCAGCTCCTGAACGAACCCCTGCTCCTGGTCCCGGCCGGCGAAGGATGGAGCGCGCTGATCCCCGGTGAGGACTCCTGGCGCTCCGAGGGCACGTCCCTGGCCGAGGCGACCGCGGGCTGGGCGCACGCCCTGGCCGTGGCCGAGTCCTGGCCCGTCGTCGGGCTGTGGTGGGACGCGAACGGCGCCGGGTTCGTGGTGGCCGCGGGGTTCCGCCGTACGGTCGGCTACCACTGGCTCGCCGACGGCACCCCGGCCGGCGAGGAGGCCGCCATGGGCGCCCTGCGCTCACGGCTCGGTCTCGACCCGGTGCTCGACGGCGCCGCCCTCGACGGGCTGGCCCGCCCGGACTCCGACGCCGGGGCCGCCGCCCGGGTGCTCGGCCTGATCGCCGTCCTCTCCCGCACCGGCCTGACGCTGCCGCCCGGCCTCGCGCCCGGCGCGAGCGCCGCCCGGCTGCGCGCGGCGGCCGGGGTGCTCCCCGAGGCCGAGGCCGTCGACTGGCCGGGCTGGCGGCAGGCCGTCCGGGCCGGGCTCGACGCCGCCGAACGCGGCACCCTCGGCGCGTGGACCCGCGGCCCCCGCGCCCGCGCCCTGGGCGCCGCCGAGATCGCGGCCGGCCTCGCGCTGGCCCTCGGCGCCCGCCGCGCCGGGCACCGGGGCTGGGCGGCCGTGGGCGCGGTGCTCGCCGCGGACGGCGCGCTGACCCTCGCCTACGACTGGTGGCGCGAGCGCACCTGAGACGGCCGGGGGCCCGGCGGGCTCCCGTGAACGCACGAAAGCGGCCGGTCCACCCCGCGGGGTGGACCGGCCGCTTTCTGCCGCAACCGTGTCTGCCGGTTCCGGCTCAGAGGTCGTCGTCGTCCTCGTCGTCCAGCCGCGCCAGCCACGTCGCCAGCCGCTCCACCGGCACCTCGAAGTCCGGGTTCAGGTCGACGAAGGTGCGCAGCTGCTCGGCCACCCAGCCCAGCGTGACCTCCTCCTCGCCTCGCCGGTTCTCCAGCTCCTCGATGCCGCGGTCGGTGAAGTACAACGTGCTCTCCGTCAGGGGTAGTCAGGGTGTGCGGGGACAGTTTCGCAGGGTGCGGGACATACCCGCCCAGGATAGGCGGGCCCCGAGCGCGCGCCGCGAAAGCGGCCGGCCCCCACCGCCGGAGCGATGGGGGCCGACCGCGTGGTCACCTCGGGTGAGGTCAGGCGTCGAAGACCTCGGCGACCAGAGCCTGCTGCTCCACCTGGTGGCGCTTGGCCGAGCCGACCGCCGGGGAGGAGGAGTGCGGCCGGGAGATCCGGCGCAGTCGCTCCCGGGCCGGGATGTCGGCACCCACGGCCAGGTCCAGGTGGTCGATCAGGTTGAGCGCGATGAACGGCCAGGCACCCTGGTTCGCCGGCTCCTCCTGCGCCCAGATGTACTTCTCCGCGCCGGAGTACTTGGCGATCTCCGCCTGGAGCTCGGCACCCGGCAGCGGGTACAGCCGCTCGATGCGGACGATGGCCGTGTCGTTCGCGCCGCGCTTGTCCCGCTCGGCGATCAGGTCGTAGTAGACCTTGCCGGAGCAGAAGACGACCTTGCGGACGTCCGCCGTGGCGACGGTGTCGTCACCGATCACCGGACGGAACGAACCGGTGGTGAACTCCTCCGCCTTCGACGCCGCGGCCTTCAGACGCAGCATCGACTTCGGGGTGAAGACGATCAGCGGCTTGTGGTGCGGGTTGTGGACCTGCCAGCGCAGCAGGTGGAAGTAGTTCGACGGCGACGTCGGCATGGCGACCGTCATGTTGTCCTGCGCGCAGAGCTGGAGGAAGCGCTCGACACGGGCCGAGGAGTGGTCCGGGCCCTGGCCCTCGTAGCCGTGCGGCAGCAGCAGGGTGACACCAGAGGTCTGGTTCCACTTCTGCTCGGAGGAGGAGATGAACTCGTCGATGATCGACTGGGCGCCGTTGACGAAGTCACCGAACTGGGCCTCCCACAGCACCAGCGCGTCCGGGCGGGCCAGGGAGTAGCCGTACTCGAAGCCCATCGCCGCGTACTCGCTGAGGAGCGAGTCGTAGACGTTGTAACGCGCCTGGTCCTCGGAGAGGTACAGCAGCGGGGTGTAGTCGTCGCCGGTCTCCCGGTCGACGAGCACCGCGTGCCGCTGGCCGAAGGTGCCGCGGCGGGAGTCCTGGCCGGCGAGCCGGACCGGGGTGCCCTCCATCAGCAGCGAACCGAAGGCCAGGGTCTCGCCCATGCCCCAGTCGATCGTGCCGTCCTCGACGCTGGCCGCGCGGCGCTGGAGCTGCGGCAGCAGGCGCGGGTGCACCGTGACGCCGTCGGGCAGGGTGACCTGCGACTCGGCGATCCGCTTGACGACCTCCTGGGAGATCGCGGTGTCCACCTGGACCGGGAAGCCGGTCTGCGGGGCCGGGACCTCCAGCGGGGCCGGGGCCGTGTCGGCCTGGCGGACCTCGATGAAGACCTTCTCCAGCTGCCCCTGGTAGTCCTGGAGCGCCTGCTCGGCCTCTTCCAGCGTGATGTCGCCACGACCGATGAGGGACTCGGTGTACAGCTTGCGCACCGAGCGCTTCTTGTCGATCAGGTCGTACATCAGCGGCTGGGTGAAGCCCGGGTTGTCGGACTCGTTGTGGCCGCGGCGGCGGTAGCAGATCAGGTCGATGACGACGTCCTTGTTGAACGCCTGGCGGAACTCGAAGGCGAGCCGCGCGACGCGGACCACGGCCTCCGGGTCGTCACCGTTCACATGGAAGATCGGCGCCTCGATCATCCGGGCGACGTCGGTGCAGTACATCGACGAGCGCGAGGACTCCGGCGGCGCGGTGAAGCCGACCTGGTTGTTGATGACGATGTGCACGGTGCCGCCGGTGCGGTAGCCGCGCAGCTGCGACATGTTCAGCGTCTCCGCGACGACGCCCTGGCCCGCGAAGGCCGCGTCGCCGTGCAGCTGGACGGGGAGGACCGTGAAGTCCGTGCCGGCCTTGCCGATGATGTCCTGCTTGGCGCGGGCGATGCCCTCGACGACCGGGTCGACGGTCTCCAGGTGCGACGGGTTGGCGGCCAGCGAGACCTTGATCTGCTCGCCGTCCAGGCCCGTGAAGGTGCCCTCGGCGCCCAGGTGGTACTTCACGTCGCCGGAGCCGTGCATCGACTTCGGGTCGAGGTTGCCCTCGAACTCGCGGAAGATCTGCGCGTAGGACTTGCCGACGATGTTGGCGAGGACGTTGAGGCGGCCACGGTGGGCCATGCCGATGACGACCTCGTCCAGGCGCGACTCGGCGGCCGCGTCCAGCACCGCGTCGAGCAGCGGGATGACGGACTCGCCGCCCTCCAGCGAGAAGCGCTTCTGGCCGACGTACTTCGTCTGGAGGAAGGTCTCGAAGGCCTCGGCGGCGTTCAGCCGGCGCAGGATGCGCAGCTGCTCCTCGCGCTCCGGCTTGGAGTGGCCGCGCTCCACCCGGTCCTGGATCCACTTGCGCTGCTTCGGGTCCTGGATGTGCATGAACTCGATGCCGGTGGTGCGGCAGTACGAGTCGCGCAGCACGCCCAGGATGTCGCGCAGCTTCATCATCGCCTTGCCGGCGAAGCCGCCGACCGCGAACTCGCGCTCCAGGTCCCACAGGGTGAGGCCGTGCTCGGTGATGTCCAGGTCGGGGTGCTTGCGCTGGCGGTACTCCAGCGGGTCGGTGTCGGCCATGACGTGGCCGCGGACCCGGTAGGAGTGGATCAGCTCGAAGACCCGGGCGGCCTTGGTGACGTCGTCGTCGTGGGAGACGTCGATGTCGCGCAGCCAGCGGACCGGCTCGTACGGGATCCGCAGGGCCTTGAAGATCTCGTCGTAGAAGTCGTTCTCGCCGAGCAGCAGCTGGGCCATGATCCGCAGGAACTCGCCGGAGGCGGCGCCCTGGATCACGCGGTGGTCGTACGTCGAGGTCAGGGTCATGACCTTGGAGATGCCCATGCGGTTCAGGGCGTCCTGCGAGGTGCCCTGGAACTCGGCCGGGTAGTCCATCGCGCCGACGCCGAGGATCAGACCCTGGCCGGGCATCAGGCGCGGCACGGAGTGCACGGTGCCGATGCCGCCGGGGTTGGTCAGCGAGGCGGTGACGCCGGTGAAGTCGTCCATCGTCAGCTTGCCGACGCGGGCGCGGCGGACGATGTCCTCGTACGCCTGCCAGAACTCGAAGAAGTTGAGCGTCTCGGCCTTCTTGATGGCCGCGACCACGAGCTGGCGGTCACCGTTGGGCTTGACCAGGTCGATCGCCAGGCCGAGGTTGACGTGCTCGGGCTTGACGAGGGTCGGCTTGCCGTCCTTCTCCGTGAAGGAGTGGTTCATGGACGGCATGAGCTTCAGCGCCTGCACCATGGCGTAGCCGATGAGGTGCGTGAAGGAGACCTTGCCACCGCGGGCGCGCTTGAGGTGATTGTTGATCACGATGCGCTGGTCGAACAGCAGCTTCACCGGGACCGCGCGGACGGACGTGGCCGTCGGCAGCTCCAGGGAGGCGTTCATGTTCTTGGCGACGGCGGCCGAGGGGCCGCGCAGCGTCACGTACTCGGGACCGGCGGGCGCCTCGGTGGCCGGAGCGGCCTTCTCGGGTGCCTTCGCGGCGGGCTTCGCCGGCGCGGCCGCGGCCGGCTTGGCGGGAGCCTGCTGCGGGGCGGCCGGAGCCTTGGCGACCGGCGCGGCCGGGGCGGCCTGGGCCGGGGCGGGCTGCGCGGGGGCAGCCGGAGCGGCGGCCGGAGCCGCCTGCGCCGCGACGGGCGCGGCGGCGGGCCGGGCGGGCTGCGGGGGCGTGGCCCCCGTCAGCGCCGTCGGCGGCGCGGCCGCGGCCTGGCCGGGCTTGTAGTCGGCGAAGAAGTCCCACCAGGCTCGGTCGACCGAGTTCGGGTCCTGGAGGTACTGCTGGTAGATCTCGTCGACGAGCCACTCATTGGAGCCGAAGACATCCGCAGGGCTCTTGCCCTGCCCGTCTTGGCCTGTCGAGATGCTCGAGGTGTTGGGGGACTGTGGCGACACGGCGGCAACCGCCCTCTTCCGCTTCACAAGGTGATGGACAGCGGAAATAAAGGCTACGCCTGTCCGGCCGGTTGATGCAGGCCACCCGGGCCAGCAGTCGCGCAAGTCACATTCCGCGACGGGTTTCGAGGCATGACTTGGCGGGAAACACACCGGGTTCCGCTTGGGCTGAGATCGGCCTGGGACCGGTCCACGGTGCGTCCGAGGGTGTCAGGGTTCGCCGGAGCGGGCCCCACACTCCCTCGAATGTGTGCTTCCGTCATCGACCCTACGTCAACTTTGATCACGGGGCTTTCCCGGAAGAGTGACCTGTATGCGACAGCCCTGGGGGGATTCGGCCACCCCGATGCTGCCGCCGTGCAGATCCACGGCCCAGCGGGCGATCGCCAGCCCGAGACCCGTACCGCCGTCCGTGCCCGGCCCCTGCTGGCCCGAGCCGCCCCGGTTGAACCGCTCGAAGACCCGGTGCCGCTCCGCCTCCGGGATGCCCGGCCCCTCGTCCAGCACCTCCAGCGCCAGCGACTGCGCCCCCTCGCCCCGGCGGGCCCGGACCGTCACCCGCCCGTGGGGAGGGCTGTGCTTGACGGCGTTGTCCACGAGGTTCGCCACGACCTGGTGCAGCCGCTCCGCGTCCGCGTGCGCGGTCAGCTCCGGCGGCGACACGTCCAGGTGCAGATGGACGTCCTTACGCGCGTTGGGGGAGGAGCCCGAGCCGTTGGCCATGCTCGTCTCCTTCAGCACCCCGGCCAGATACGGCCACACCTCGAAACGCCGGGCGTGCAGCGGCACCACCCCGTTGTCCAGCCGGGACAGGTCCAGGAGCTGCTCCACCAGCCGCCCCAGGCGCTCGGTCTGCCGCAGTGCCGTGCGCATGGTCTCCGGATCGGCCGCCGACACGCCGTCCACCACGTTCTCCAGCACCGCCCGCAGCCCCGCGATCGGGGTGCGCAGCTCGTGCGAGACATTGGCGACGAGCTCCTTGCGGTGCGTGTCCACCGCCTCCAGATCGGCCGCCATCCGGTTGAAGGCGTTGGCCAGGTCCCCGAACTCGTCCCGCCGCCCGGCCCCCACCCGGCGGGTGTAGTCACCCTGCGCCATCGCCCGGGTGACCTCGGTCATCTCGTCCAGCGGCGCGGTCAGGCCGTGCGCCACGAACTGCGTTATCAGCAGCGAGGCGATGATCGAGAAGACGGTGATCACCCGCAGCTCGGTGGCCGAGTGGATCGCCACGAACACCAGGAACGTCGTTATCACCACCGAGCCGATGACCAGCGCGCCCAGCGCCGCCTTCACCGACCGGTAGGGGTCCAGGGGCCGCAGCGCCTCCCAGACCCGGCCGCCCAGCCCCGCCGGGGCCGCAGGCCGCTCACCGGCCCGCGCCCGCTCCCGGGTCTCCCCGGCCCCGTCCCGTCCCGGGCGGGGGACCTGCCCGCCCCGCCGGTCGCGCCCGCGCTCGGCCCCGCCGCCGGTCATGCCGCCGGGGTCTCCAGCGCGTAGCCGACACCGTGGACCGTACGGATCCGCTCCGCGCCGATCTTCCGCCGGAGCGCCTTGATGTGGCTGTCCACGGTGCGGGTGCCGGAGGCGTCGGCCCAGTCCCACACCTCCGCGAGCAGCTGCTCGCGGGAGAGCACGGCCCGCGGCGTGTTCGCCAGGCAGACCAGCAGGTCGAACTCGGTCGGCGTGAGGTGCACGTCCTCGCCGCGCACCCGCACCCGCCGCTGCGCGTGGTCGATCTCCAGCTCGCCCAGCCGCAGGATGCCGCTGCGCGGGGTGTGCGCGGCCAGCGCCGCCCGCTCCACCCGCCGCAGCAGCACGTGCACCCGCGCGGCCAGCTCCCGCATGGAGAACGGCTTGGTCATGTAGTCGTCGGCGCCCACGCCCAGCCCGACGAGCATGTCCGTCTCGTCGTCCCGGGCCGTGAGCATCAGCACGGGCACCGGTCTCTGAGCCTGCACGCGCCGGCAGACCTCCAGGCCGTCGAAGCCCGGCAGCATCACGTCCAGGACCAGCAGGTCCGGCTGCCACGCCTCGGCGGTGTCCACGGCCGCGGGCCCGTCACCGGCGGTCCGCACCTGGAACCCCTCGGCCCGCAGGCGGGCCGCGATGGCGTCGACGATCGTCCGGTCGTCCTCGACGACCAGGACCCGGCGCTGGGCCCCCGCGGAGCCCGCGGCGCCGCTCGGGCTGATGTGTGTCTGCTCCATGCGCCCCGCCCCTAGCGTCTTCCCGTTCTGCTTCCCGGCCAGTCCCTTGCCACTGTGGCAAGCAGAGTACGGGCAGGTGGCGGGGGACGGCTACGCGGCACGGAGCGCGAGGTGGACGACGTCCGGGACGCCCCGGGCAACGGTGATCTCTTCGGTTCTTACCCCTTCGAACCCGGCATTCCGGAGGGCTTCCTCGAACTCCTCCGACGGCCGCGCGGACCACACGGCCAGCACCCCGCCGGGCGTCAGCCGCTCCCGGCACGCCGCGAGCCCGGCGGGGGAGTAGAGGCCGCCGTTGTCCTCGGTGACCGTCCAGCCCGGCCCGTTGTCGATGTCCAGGCACAGCGCGTCGTACGCCGCCGTGCCCGTCCTCAGGTGCGCGACCAGGTCCGCGCGGAGGATCTCCGTGCGCGGATCGGCGAGCGCCGCCGCCGAGACCGCGCCCAGCGGACCGGTCAGGTGCCAGTCGACGACCGCCGGCTCCCGCTCCACGACCGTGATCCGCCCCCAGCGCGGGGCGGCCGCCGCCCGCGCCAGCGAGAAGCCGACCCCGAGCCCGCCGATCAGCACCGACGGGCGCTCCCGGCCGGGCGGCAGGGCGGCGAGCGCGGCGTCGACCAGCAGCCGCTCGGAGCGGCCGTCGGAGGTGTCCATCAGGAAGCAGCCGTTGGCGATGATCTCGTGGACGTCACCCCGACGGCGCAGCGCCACCTCGCCGTACGGGCCGTCGCGCCGGTCCAGGGTGACCGGGGGCTCCGGATCCGGGCGGCTGAACCGGGCTTCCTGAGTGGTCATGGGCGGGCCTCCGGGGGATCGGATCGCTCGACGGACGCAAGGGGTGGAGCCGGGGTTGAGGGAGGTGACGGGAGTCACCGGGAGAAGGTGATTCGACGGGCCTCCGTGGACTTTAATGTTGCGGGTGCGGGCGGCGCACCCGTGTTTGACCGGTGCGGCGCGAGGCGCTCGTGAAGTGAGCGGGCCGCCCGCCGGGAACCCGTGGGGCACCGTGGGAGAGGGGTCTGGCCGAGTGAGTGTCGTGGACCCCGCCGACGTGCGGTCCGAGGCCGCCCGGGAGCCGGGGGACGCCTCCGCCGACGCCTCCGTGCCGGGCCGTGTGCCCGCGCGTGACGGCTCCCCCGGAGCCCCTCCCGCCGCTGACGTCTCCGGCGCCACCTCGCTCGACGGCGGCCGCCGCACGGCCGGCGACGCCCCCGCCGCGGACCGCGCCACCGCCTCCGGCGCCCAGGAGCCCGTACGAGCGCACCGCGCCTGGTGGCCGCCCCGGCGCGCGGGCCGGCGCCTGCGGCCGTGGCGCGTGCTCCCGACGCCCACCGGCACGCCCTTCAGCTTCGTCTACGGCCTGATACTCCTGGCCACCGCGCTCTACACCGACCTCGGCGACGAGGCGACCGTCGACCGGCTGCTGCGCGACTCCAGCACCGACGCCGCGAACCTCGCCGACCGGCCGCTCGTCGTCCTCGTCGCGAGCGCCCTGTGGGTCGCGGGCGGCCTGTACTCCGCGTACGGCATCCTCTTCGCCCTCGTCGTCAGCGCGCTGGAGCGCCGGGTCGGCGCCGCCCGGGCCGCCGGGGTCTTCCTCCTCGGCCATGTGCTGGCCACCCTCGCCACCGAGCTGCCCGTGGCGGGCGCGGTGGCCGCCGGGCGGCTGCCGGAGGCCTCGCTGCACCGCCTCGACTACGGCATCAGCTTCGGCGTGATGGCCTGCATAGGCGCGCTGGCCGTGCTGCTGCCCCGCACGGCGGGCCGGACCGTCCTCGGCCTGGCCGCCCTGACGTGCGCCCAGGACCTCGTCGAGCTCGCCGACCCCCTCGCCAGCTGGGGCCACCCGATAGCCCTGCTCACCGGCGTGGCCTGCCGTCCGCTTTTGCGCGACGGCCGGGAGACCGGTACGGAGGGGCGGGGCACCCGCTCAGCGGACCGTGCCGTCCCAGGCCCACTCCGCGCGCCGGTCGTGCCCGGGCAGCGCGCCCCGGCCGGTGGCCCACAGCAGGGTCGCGGCGGGGGAGTGCCCGGCGGCGGCGTCCGGGACGTCCGGGAACAGCCGGGCGAGGACGGGCGCGCAGAGCTCGTCGGGCAGCCGCCACCCGATGCCGAGGGCGCGCGCGAGGTCGTCGGTGTGCACGAGCGTCTCGACCAGGCCCATGGCGGCGAAGCCGGCCGCGTCGGAGTGGCCCCAGGGGTGCCAGGCCCGGTCCCGGGGGTCCGCGCCACGGATGGTGGCCGCCAGCAGCGCCGCGGCGATGCGGATGCCCTCCAGGCGGGCCGGTAGCGGCGCCTCCGGGTCGAGCGAGGCGAACAGCGCGATGTAGCGGTCGGTGGGCCGGGCGGTGAGCAGCCCCGCGTAGCCGACGAGGCCGAGCGCCAGATGGTCCAGGGTGGCGCGGCAGGACCAGTCGAGCCCGTGGGCGGGCCGCGCCCAGTCCTCCTCGCGCGACGCCCGCGCGAGGACGGCGGTGCACCGGTCGGCGGCCTCCGTCAGCATCGCGGCCCAGCCGGCCGCGGTGGGGGCCGGGGCGCCCGTCCGCGTGCCGGGGCTCTCCGGGTGGGTGACGCTCACGCCCGGCCCCCGTTCCGGACGACGTCGATCAGGCGCGCGTAACTGTCGCCGCCGTGGCCGGCCGCGACCGCCCGCTCCATGAACGCCTTGAACAGGCCCGGCACCTCCACGTCGAGCCCGCGCGCCGCGCTGGCCTGGACGAGGTGCTCGACGGACGCGAGATGCACGTCGAGGGTGGCGTCGTCGCCCGGGTACGCGCCGGCGTCGATCTGGGGCGCGTAGGTGTTCATGAAGCCGCAGACGGCCGTCATCCAGCGGATCGCGACCGGGGTGAACGCGGTCGCCGCGATCCCGTCCGCGCCGGTCAGCGCCGCGCCCTGGAGCCAGCCGCCGAGCGTCGCCCACATCATGCCGAGCAGCGCGGTGTCGTAGAGGGAGGCGGTCCCCGCGTCCTCGCCGAGGTGGACCGGCTCGCCCAGGCTCCGCAGGGTGCCCTCGTGCGCGGCGAAGGCGGCCGGCGAGCCGCTGTGGAGCAGCATCACCGCCGGGCTCCCGATGCCCGGCGGGGTCGACATGATCGCGCCGTCGAGGTAGTCGATCCCGTGTTCAGCGGCCCAGGCGGCGGTCTCGCGGGCCTGCTCGGGCGAGCCGGAGGTGAGGTTCACGAGCGTGCGGCCGCGCAGGACCCCGGCGCTGCCGGCCAGGACCTCCCGGACGACGTCGTACGTCGAGAGGCAGACGACGACCAGCGGGCTGGCGGCGACGGCCTCGGCGGGGCTGCCGGCGAGCCGGGCGCCGCGCGCGACCGGGCCGTCGGCCCGGCCGGCGGAGCGGTTCCAGACGGTGGTCGGGTGGCCGGCGGCCAGGAAGGCGTCGGCCAGGGCGGTGCCCATCTGTCCCAGGCCGAGAACGGTGACACTCATCGGTGGTCTCTCCCCGTGCGGTGCGAAGTGGATCAAGCGAGAACCACCCTCGCAGCGGCCGGAACGGCCCGACAGTGGCAGGACTGCCGACAGCCGAACCATTCCTGCCAATAGGCTGCCGGCATGAGCGCCGGAACCGTGGCAGTGGCCGTGATCGACGACGACGTCCCCTTCTGGGACCTGTACGAGCTGGGGGTCGTCACCACGGTCTTCGGCATCCCGCACCGGGACCTGGCCGACCCCTGGTACGAGCTCCGGCTGTGCGCGGTGGGCGCGGACCGGGGCGAGGCCGCGTCCGCCCACGGCTTCGGGCTGCGTACCCCGTACGGGCCCGAGGGGCTGATCGGCGCCGACACCGTGATCGTCCCCTCCGTGCCGGAGGCGTGCGTCGAGGGCGGCCGGGAGCTGCCCCCGGAGCTGATCGCCGCGCTGCGCGAGGCCGCCGCCCGGGGCGCCCGGATGGTGTCCCTGTGCGCCGGGGCCTTCGCGCTCGCCGAGGCGGGCGTCCTGGACGGCCGCCGGGCCACCTGCCACTGGATGCACACCGAGGAGCTCGCCCGCCGCCATCCGCGGGTGGAGGTCGACGACTCGGTGCTCTACGTGGACGACGGCGACGTCCTCACCAGCGCCGGCGTCACCGCCGGGCTCGACCTGTGCCTGCACCTGGTCCGCCACGACCTGGGCGCGCACGTCGCCAACCAGCTGGCCCGCCGCCTGGTCGTCCCCGCGCACCGGCCCGGGGGTCAGGCGCAGTACGTCGACCTGGCCGTCCCGGCCGCCGGGGACGACGGCCTCGCGCCCGTGCTCCAGTGGGCCACCGAGCACCTCGACCGCCCGCTGACCGTCGACGACCTCGCCCGCCGGGCCGGGATGAGCCCCCGCACGTTCTTCCGCCGGCTGCACGCCGCGACGGGCACGACGCCGCTGAAGTGGCTGCTGAACCAGCGGCTGGCCCGGGCGCGGGTCCTGCTGGAGACGACGGACCTGTCGGTCGAGCGGATCGGGGAGCGGAGCGGCCTGGGGACGGGGACGAACCTGCGGCGGCACTTCGCCCAGCACCTGGGGGTGTCGCCGACGGACTACCGGCGGGCGTTCCCGAACGCGGCGTAGGTGACTTCCTCCCCGGGCGCTGATCGCTCAGAGCGAACACGTCCGGGGGAACATCCGGCGGCGCCTACACATTGAGTCGATGTAGCTCAACTTGCCTGCCGAAGGGGAGATCATGGCTTTCACGTCCACACCGCTCACCCTGCCCGTCCTGCCCCTCGACGACGAGGTCGTGCTGCCCGGCATGGTCGTCCCCCTGGACCTCTCCGACGCCGAGGTGCGGGCCGCGGTGGAGGCCGCCCAGGCCGCCGCCACCGGGGACGACAAGCCGCGGGTGCTGCTTGTTCCCCGGATCGAGGGCGCGTACGTGGGCACCGGCACGCTCGGCCGCGTCGAGCAGGTCGGCCGGCTCTCCGACGGCGACCCCGGCGCGCTCATCCGGGGGCTCGCCCGCGTGCGCATCGGGGCCGGGACGACCGGGCCGGGCGCGGCCCTGTGGGTCGAGGGCGCCCGGATCGAGGAGATCACCCCGGACCCGCTGCCGGGCGCGGTGGCCGACCTGGTGAAGGAGTACAAGGCCCTGGCCACCAGCTGGCTGCGCAAGCGCGGCGCCTGGCAGGTCGTGGACCGCGTCCAGCAGATCGACGACGTCGGCCTGCTCGCCGACAACTCCGGCTACTCCCCGTTCCTCAACCTCGCCCAGCGCGTCGAGCTGCTGGAGACCGCCGACCCCGTGGCCCGGCTGAAGCTCGCCGTCCGCCGGCTCGGCGAGCACCTGGCCGAGCAGGACGTCGCCGAGTCCATCGCCAAGGACGTCCAGGAGGGCGTCGACAAGCAGCAGCGCGAGTTCCTGCTCCGCCGTCAGCTGGAGGCCGTCCGCAAGGAACTCGCCGACCTCAACGGCGACCCGGACAGCGAGTCCGACGACTACCGGGCCCGCGTCGAGGCCGCCGACCTGCCCGGGAAGGTCCGCGAGGCCGCGCTCAAGGAGGTCGACAAGCTCGAGCGCGCCTCCGACCAGAGCCCGGAGGGCGGCTGGATCCGCACCTGGCTCGACACGGTCCTGGAGATGCCGTGGAACGAGCGGACCGAGGACGCGTACGACATCCCCGGCGCCAAGGCCGTCCTCGACGCGGACCACGCGGGCCTGGAGGACGTCAAGGAGCGCATCACCGAATACCTCGCCGTCCGCAAGCGCCGGGCCGACCGCGGCCTGGGCGTCGTCGGCGGCCGGCGCGGCGGCGCGGTGCTCGCTCTGGTCGGCCCGCCCGGCGTGGGCAAGACCTCGCTCGGCGAGTCCGTGGCCCGCGCGATGGGGCGGAAGTTCGTCCGGGTCGCCCTGGGCGGCGTACGGGACGAGGCCGAGATCCGCGGCCACCGCCGTACGTACGTGGGGGCGCTGCCCGGCCGGATCGTCCGGGCGGTGAAGGAGGCCGGCTCGATGAACCCGGTCGTACTGCTCGACGAGATCGACAAGGTCGGCTCCGACTTCCGCGGCGACCCCGCGGCGGCCCTCCTGGAGGTCCTCGACCCGGCCCAGAACCACACCTTCCGGGACCACTACCTGGAGGTGGAACTGGACCTGTCCGACGTGGTCTTCCTGGCCACGGCGAATGTCCTGGACGCCATCCCGGAGGCGCTCCTGGACCGCATGGAGCTGGTCCGCCTCGACGGCTACACCGAGGACGAGAAGGTCGTCATCGCCCGCGACCACCTGCTGCCGAGGCAGCTGGAGCGCGCGGGGCTGGAGAGCGGCGAGGTGGTCCTGGAGGACGAGGCCCTCCGCAAGCTCGCCGGCGAGTACACCCGGGAGGCGGGCGTCCGCACCCTGGAGCGGGCGGTGGCCCGGCTGCTGCGCAAGATCGCGGCGAAGCACGAACTGGGCGAGCAGGAGCTGCCGTTCACCGTGGGCGTGGAGCAACTGCGCCCGCTGATCGGGCGCCCGCACCACACCCCGGAGGCGGCCCAGGACCCGGCCGAGCGCCGCACGTCGGTGCCGGGTGTGGCGACGGGCCTCGCGGTGACGGGCGCGGGCGGCGACGTCCTGTTCGTCGAGGCGTCCCTGGCCGACCCGGAGACGGGCGGCGCGGGCCTGACCCTCACGGGCCAGCTGGGCGACGTGATGAAGGAGTCGGCGCGGATCGCGCTGTCCTTCCTCCGCTCCCACGGTGCGGAACTGGAGCTGCCCGTCGGCGACTTCAAGGAGCGCGGCGTCCACCTGCACGTCCCCGCGGGCGCCGTCCCGAAGGACGGCCCGAGCGCGGGCGTCACGATGACGACGGCCCTGGCGTCCCTGCTGTCGGGCCGCCGGGTCCGCCCGGACGTGGCGATGACGGGCGAGGTCTCCCTGACCGGCCGCGTCCTCCCGGTCGGCGGCGTCAAGCAGAAGCTCCTGGCCGCCCACCGCGCCGGCCTCACGACCGTGATCATCCCGAAGCGGAACGAGGCGGACCTGGACGACGTGCCGGCGGAGGTCCTGGCGAAGCTGTCGGTGCACCCGGTCTCGGACGTACGCCAGGCCCTGGACCTGGCCCTCCGGCCGGCGGGGGCGCCGGTGGAGGTGCCGGTGGCGGCGTAACGGCCCTGATCCGGCGGTGAGACGGAGCGCCCCCACCCGTGAACGGGTGGGGGCGCTCCGTCGAGGTGTGTGCGCTCCGCGCGCGTCAGTCCGTGACCGCGCGCTGGAGCAGCGCCTGGAGCGCGTTCTGCTCCTCCAGGCTCAGGCCCGCCAGCGGGCCCTCCTCCTTGAGCAGGGTCAGGAGGCGCTCCCGCAGGTCCGTGCCCGCGGGGGTGAGGATCAGCTGCTTGGCGCGGCGGTCCGTCGGGTGCGGGTGGCGCTCCAGGAGGCCCTGGCTCTCCAGCTTGTCGATGACGAAGGTGGCGTTCGACGGCTCGCAGGCCATGCGGTCGGCCAGCTCCCGCATGGTCATCGGGCCGGTCAGCTCCCGCAGCGCCGTGGCCTGCGGGGCCGTGAGCTCCAGCCGGGCCGCGCGCTCCCGGACGTGGTCGGCGATCCGCCGGGCCAGGCCCGTGACCAGGCCGCACAGCTGCCGCTCGGCCGTCGCGAACGCCTCCCGGGCGTCCGCCGGGTCCACCTGGGTGCCCGTCGGCCGGCCCTGTGTGTCCGGGTGTGCGTCCGGTGTCGTCATGGCTCCCATTCTAGTCAGCGCATCAAGCTCACATCATGCGAGCCGACATTATTCAAGTCAGCATCATTCCAACTTGAATCATTCAAGCTGGAAGCTTATTGTCGGTCCGTCCCCACGACACCTCTGACGACACAGACGAAGACAAGGGCGGGAACATGGACGAGCGACTGCGGCGGCCGGCGGGCATGCACACACTCCGGCTCGGCGGTACGAAGCTGACCTACCTGCCCGACGGCGCCGGCCAGCTGACGCCCGGCTGGCTGCCCGACGCCACCGACGAGACCTGGGCCGCGCACCCCGAGTACCTGGACGCGACCGGCAACCTCGTCGCCAGCATGGGCGGCCTGCTGGTCGAGCGCGACGGCCGGGCGCTGCTCATCGACGCCGGCCTCGGCCCCCGGGCGACCCCCGCCGAACCCGGCAACGCCCACGGCGCCATGTACGGCGGCGCGCTCCTGGACAGCCTGGCGAAGGCGGGCCGCGCGCCCGGCGACATCGAGGCCGTGGCCTTCACCCACCTCCACCTCGACCACCTCGGCTGGGCCTGGCACCCGGCCCCGGGCAGCGACGCCCCGGCCTTCACCGCCGCCGAATACCTCTTCGCCGAGCCCGAGTGGGACCAGCGCCACCTCGCGGAGGAGCACGGCACGTCGAAGGAGATGCTCACGGCGCTGGAGCCCCGCGTCCGCACCGTCGCCGACGGGGAGGAGATCTTCCCGGGCGTCCGCGTCATGCTGACGCCGGGTCACACCGCGGGCCACGCCGCCTACGTCATCACCGACGGCGGGCAGCGCGTGATCGCCTTCGGTGACGCCCTGCACTCGCCGATCCAGGTCGACCACCCCGAGTGGTCCGCCGTCGTCGACCACGACCCCGTCCGGTCCGCCGACTTCCGCCACCGCCTGGTCGAGGAGATGGCCCGCCCGGACACCACCGGCTTCGGGCTCCACTTCGCCGACGTCGTCTTCGGACGGGTGGAGCGGGGCGGCGACGGCCCGGCCTGGCGCCCCGTCACCCCGTAGCCAGGACTGCCTCTTGCCCGTCGGCGGCCCGGTGGTGATGATCTGCTGAGTGTCCGGCGGCCCGCGGCGGGCCGGGGCCGGATCGGAGCGCTCGTGACGGAACAGCTGAAGCCTGGAGGACCGGCGGAGGAGACGGCACCGGTCCCGGGGGAGGCGGACCCCGCGCCCCGGCCGCACGGCACCAGGCGCCGCTTCCTCACCTACCTCCTCGCCGGCCCGACCCTCGCCGTCGCCGCCGGCCTCGGCCCGGAGGGGGCCACCCCGGCCGCCGCCGACGGCGTCGTGCCCACGCTCCCGGGCCCCGCCGACCTCGTCGACCTCGGCGACGTCCTGATCCTCGCCGGCGCCCCCACGGCACACCTGCTGGTGCTCACCGTCGGGGAGGACGGCACCGTCACCTTCCGGCTGCCCCGGGAGGAGGTCGGGCAGGGCATCACGACGGCGGTCGCGATGCTGGTCGCCGAGGAGCTGGACGTACCGCTCGCGCGGGTCCGCGTCCAGCTGGAGGACGCCCGGCCCGAGCTGCTGTTCAACCAGTTCACCGCGAGCTCCAACTCGGTCCGGTCGCTCTACGACCCCGTCCGGCACGCCGCCGCCGCGGCGCGCGCCCGGCTGGTGGCGGCCGCGGCCGACCGGTGGGACCTGAAGCCCGGGGCGCTCACCACCCGCGACGGCGCGGTCGTCGCACCCGACGGCCGCACCGCTCCCTACGGCTCCCTCACCACGGCCGCCGCCTCCCGGCACCTCGTGGCGCTCACGGCCAGGCCCAAACCGGAGTCCGCGCACACCCTCGTCGGCACGCCCACCCCCCGCGTCGACGCGCGGGCCATGGTCACCGGCCGGCAGCAGTACACCCTGGACCTCGACGTCCCCGGCGCCAAACCCTGCATGGTGCGCAGACCGCCGACGGTCCACGGCACGGTGCGCTCGGTGAACAACGAGGCCGCCGTCCGCGCCATGCCCGGTGTCCTCGACACGGCCGTCATCCCCACCGGTGTCGCCGTCGTCGCCGAGACCTTCGGCCAGGCGCTCGACGCCAAGAACGCCCTCGACGTCACCTGGGGACCCGGCACGGTCGACGGATACTCCGACGACGGCATCCGCGCCCGGCTCCGGTCGGCGGTCTCCTTCCCGCTGCTCCCGCTGCCGCTCACCGAACACCTCGACGCCGAGTTCGACTTCGCGCCCGTCAGCCACGCGCCCATGGAGACCAACGCCGCGGTCGCGGACGTCCGGGCCGACCGGGCGACGGTCTGGTCGGGCCTGAAGGCGCCGATCGTCGCCCAGCAGACCATCGCCAAGGAACTGGGGCTGCCGGTCGGCAAGGTCACCGTCCATGTGGTGCAGGCGGGCGGCTCCTTCGGCCGGCGGCTGTTCTTCGACGCCGCGCTGGAGGCCGCCCAGGTGTCGAAGAGGTGCGGGCGGCCCGTGCGGCTGATGTGGTCGCGCGTCGACGACATGCGGCACGGGCGGATGCGGCCCGCCACCCACCACAAGATCCGGCTCTCCTACGCCGCGGGACGGGTCGTGGGCCTCGACCACCGGGTGGCGGCCGTCGAGACCGACATGCGGCACGGCCTCGGCGAGATCCTCACCGCGACCGGCACCAAGCTCCCCGGCGGCCTGGGCAACGCGGCGTTCGCCCAGGGCCTCTTCCACCTCACCGTGAAGTCGCCGTACCACTTCGGCGTCACCAGCCAGCAGCTCACCGAGGTGCCGCTGCGGATGCCCACCGCCTCCTGGCGGTCGGTGTACTCGGCCAACACCCGGGGCGCGGAGGAGATGCTGATCGACGAACTCGCCGCGAAGATGGGCAAGGACCCGGTGGAGTTCCGGCGGTCCTTCCTCAGGAACCGCGCCCAGCGGGCCGTCCTCGACAAGGTCGCGGCCGAGGGCGCCTGGGGCCGCCCGATGCCCGCCGGGCACGCGCAGGGCATCGGCTTCCACGAGGAGTACAAGTCCCGCACGGCCGTCCTCGCCGAGATCGACGCGACCGACCCCCGGCACCCGCGCGTCACCAAGGCCGTGATCGCCGCCGACGTCGGCCGCGCCGTCAACCCCCGGGGCCTGGAGGCCCAGCTGCTCGGCGGGCTGACCGACGCGATCGCCACCACCCTCACGGCCGGGCTCCACATCGACAAGGGGTTGCCGCTGGAAGGCAGTTACTCGCAGTTCCACTACGCGCGGCAGAAGGACACGCCCCCGGACGTGCGGATCTTCGTCATGCCGGCCACCGGCGAGCCGGGCGGCGCCGGGGAGCTGGGCGTCCCGGCCGCGGTCGGCGCCATCGGCAACGCCTACGCGCGCGCCACCGGAACCCGCCCCCGCCGCTTTCCGGTCAACTTCGACGTCGACTTCACCCCCTTCCCCCGCTAGCGCCAGGAGCCCCGCCCGTGCCCTCCCACTCCTTCACCGTCAACGGCCGTCCGGTCACCGTGGACGCCCCCGACGACCTGCCCCTGCTCTGGGCGCTGCGCGACCTGCTCGGCGTCCGCGGCCCGAAGTACGGCTGCGGCATCGACGTCTGCAAGGCCTGCACCAGCCACCTCGACGGCGAGGCCGTCCGGCCGTGCGTCGTACCGGTCGCGGACGCCGCCGGCCGCGAGGTCACCACCATCGAGGGCCTCGCCGACGGTGACCGGCTGCACCCCGTCCAGGAGGCCTGGCTCGAACAGGACGTCGCCCAGTGCGGCTACTGCCAGCCCGGCCAGATCATGGCCGCCGTCGCCCTCCTGAAGCGCACGAAGAACCCCACCGACGCCGAACTCGACGCGATCGCCAACGTCTGCCGCTGCGGCACGTACTTCCGCATCCGCGAGGCGATCCGCAGCGCCGCGAAGAAGATGGGCTGACCTGGGACTGTCCCCGGCCGGACGCACCACACGGCGGGGCTTCGCGGCACCGGAGGCCGAAAGCCGCCCCTGGGCCCTCACGCCCCGTTGATCTCCCCGCGGCCCGTCGGTTGCATGTCCCCCGACCACAGATGTTCCGGCGTTCCGGCACTACGGAGGGGGAAAACCTTGCGTAAGCCCAGAGTACGTTCAGGAAGACCGGCCACGAAAAGCGGAATAGCAGGGGCGGCAGCGCTGTTGGGCGCTGCCGCCCTCGTCGTGTCCGCGATGCCCGCGCAGGCCGCCGCGCCCGCCCCGGACAAGGCGGAGGTGATCCCCGGGACGGGCACCGCGACCCCCGCCCTGGTGGACGGCATCCGCGAGCCGGTGAAGGCGAGCGGCAGCGCCGCCGACGCCGCGCGCGGCCACCTCGCCGAGAAGCAGAGCCGCTACCGCATCGACCGGCCGGCGCGTGACCTCGCGCCCGTACGGACCCAGAGCGCCGGCGCGGCGGAGACCGTGCGGCTCCAGCAGAAGCACCAGGGCGTGGAGGTCCTCGGTGGCCAGTACGTCGTCCGGATGGAGCGGAAGGACGGCAAGCGCGTCGTCACCGGCACCTCCGGCAAGTACTTCACCGGCCTCAAGGTGGGCACGACCGCGGAGATCGGCGAGGACCTCGCGGTCCAGCGGGCCGTCACCGCCACCCTGCGCGACCTCGGCGGCCACCGGCTCGACAGGACGGACGTCACCGCCTCGAAGGGGGCGCGGTCCAAGGCGGCGGAGTCGCTGACCGGCACCGCGCGCGGCCTGGTCGTGCTGCCCAAGGGCGCCGGCGTCCTCACCCACCACGTGACCGTACGCGGCACCGACCCGGCCACCGGCCGGCCCGTGCTGCGCGAGGTCTACATCGACGCCAAGGCCGGCTTCCCGGTGCTCCAGTACAGCGGGATCAAGACCTTCGGCAAGGACGGGGCCACCGACGGCGCCCGGGAGAAGGCCGCCTCGCGGGCCGCGGCGAAGGCGGCGAAGTCCGCCGGGCCCGCCGACGGCGGCGTGAGTCCCGGCGTCCTGGGCTCCGGCGTCAAGTACGACGGCACCACCGTCGAGCTGGGCCTGTACAAGGACACCGCCCGCAACGAGTACGTCATGACCGACCACGCCCGGATGTGGGACACCAGCAAGAACCTGCTGACCACCTGGGACGCGCGCGGCACGGACGTCGGCGAGGTCTCCGGCCGCTGGCCCGGCGGCATCAAGGAGTTCGGCTCGCCCGGCCCGCAGTTCGGCAAGGACGCCACCGAGGCCGGCGCGGTCGACGCGCACTGGGCCGCGGGCAAGGTCTACGACTACTACAAGAAGACCCACGGCCGGGACAGCCTCGACGGCCGGGGCATGACCATCAACTCCCTGGTCGGTGTGACCGAGTTCGGCGACGCGTACGTCAACGCCTTCTGGGACGGCACCAAGATGGTGTACGGCGGCGGCGACAGCGAGTACAAGACGCTCTCCGCCGACCTCGACGTCGTCGGCCACGAGATGACCCACGGCGTCGTGGAGAACTCCGCCAACCTCGTCTACGCGGGCCAGTCCGGCGCCCTGAACGAGGCGATCGCCGACTACTTCGGCAACGCCATCGACGTGGACGCCGCGGGCCTCGCCATGGACGACCCGAACGCGGGCCTCCTCGGCGAGAGCCTGTGCCGCACCAAGTCGCCGCGCGAGTGCGCCTTCCGCGACCTCAACGACGGCGCGACCACCTCCAAGAACTTCCTGGGGGTGAGCTTCGGCTCGGACAACGGCGGGGTGCACCTCAACTCCACGATCTTCTCGGGCGCCCTGTGGGACATCCGCGAGGACCTCGGCCGCACCCTCGCCGACAAGATCGCCTACAAGGCGCTGACGGAGTACATGACGCCGCTCGACGGCTTCACCGAGGGCCGTAACGCCGTCCTCGCGGCCGCCAAGGCGCTCAAGGTCTCCACGAAGGACCTGAACGTCGTCACGCGCTCCTTCAACGCCCACGGCATCGTGCCCAACTGGGAGCAGGCGCTCGGCGTCGACACCGACCTGCTGCTGCCCCGCCTCAACACCGCGGGCGCGGGCCTCGGCGCCGGCGGCGGCTGGTACGCGACGTCCAGGTCCAACGACGACGGCTCCGAGGCGTACTCGGTGTGGGCCGGCCGGGCGGACGGCAAGGGCGCGCCCAAGCTGATCAGCCCCAACGACGGACGCTTCCACGTCTACCCGGCGACCGACGGCAAGACGGTGGTCTGGGCGGCGTACGGCCAGACCGGCGTCGACGTCCTGTCGCGCCCGATCTCGGGCGGCCTGGCCAAGAAGCTCTACAGCACCCCCAACGGCGTCAGCGGTCTGCGGGTCGAGGGCGGCGTCGTCGTCCTGGAGTCGATGGACAACTTCGGCGGCCGGCACGTCGGTTACCTCCGCACCGGCGACAAGGAGCCGACCTGGGTCGACGAGGGGCGCTACGAGCTGGGTACGGCCCTGCCGTCGCTGAGCGGCGGCCGGATCGCCTACGCGAAGCTCTACCCGGAGGGTGACACCTACCGGATCGGCACCGAGGTGCTGGACCTCAAGACCGGCAAGAAGACCCTGATGGGCCAGGCCGGGAACCCGGAGTCCATCGGCCAGACGGGCATCAACGGCACCCACGTCTTCTGGCTCGCGGACGAGGTCCAGGACGAGGGGCAGCTGGCCGTGCGCCGGGCGAACCTCGACGGCACCGGGGTGAAGGACCTCAGCGCCGAGAAGGGCGCGGGCGCCCTCTTCCCCTTCGACCTCACGGCCTCCGACAGCGCGGTGACCGTCACCTCGGCGCTGCCGGACACGCGGTTCCGCAACGAGTCGATGCCCAAGCTGTGGCAGTTCGCCGCGGACGGCTCGGGCAAGGGCCGGGTCTCCTGCAACCGCGGTGAGCAGTCCTCGGCCGCCGCGGCCGGCGGCAAGCAGGTGCTGTGGATCGACGGCACCACGGGCTACACCGACCTGGTGACCCGCACCCGCCCGGCGGGCGCCTGCGGCTAGGCACCACCGGTCCCCGGGTGAGTGAAGGACCGGGCCCCCGGCGCCGATAGGCCGGGGGCCCGGCGTCCTGCCGGGCGGAGGGGACGGCCGTGCGACGGGCGAAGGGCCCGCGTCAGCCGTTGGCGAGTGCCTGGAGCCTGGTGTACGTGCCGTTGAAGCGGTTGTGGTCACCGACCACCGGGCCGGTGTCCGTGTACTGCCAGAAGGTGTGGAAGCCCCAGCCGGCCGGGAGCTCCCCCGCGGAGGCCCCGTACCGGGGGATCCAGAGCGGGTTCACGGCACCGAAGCCCGCGTAGTTGCCGGTGCACTGCTTCCACCAGCTCGTCGAGGTGTAGATGACCGCGTCCCGGCCGGTGCGGGCCCGGTAAGTGGCGAAGAAGTCCTTGGCCCAGTTGACGAGCTGGCTCGCGCTCATGCCGTAGCAGGCCTGACCCTCGGGGTTCCACTCCAGGTCGAGCACGCCCGGCAGCGTCTTGCCGTCACGCGACCAGCCCCCGCCGTGCGAGGCGAAGAAGTCGGCCTGCGCGGCACCGCTGGAGCTCGCGGGCTGCGCGAAGTGGTACGCGCCGCGGATCATGCCGGCGTTGTACGAGCCGTTGTACTGCTGGGCGAAGTAGGGGTTGGTGTAGCTGGTGCCCTCGGTGGCCTTGGTGTAGGCGAACCGGACCCCGCTGTCCCACAGGGTGGACCAGGCGACGTTGCCGTTGTGGCTGCTGACGTCCACGCCCTCGACGGCGGCGAGGGGCGGGATCGGCCCGGGGCCGTCCGGCGTGGACGGCTTCTCGTGGGACCGGATGGTGGAGCCCATCCAGTGCAGCTCGGGATGGGCCGGCGGCTTGCCGCGCGCTTCGTCCGCGGCGGCCCCCGTGTCCGCGGTGGCGGGCCCGGGGAGGACGAGGAGCAGGGCCAGCGAGGCGAGGAAGGAGAGGAGGGAGAGGAGAAACCGGGCGGGCCGGACGGTTGAGTGCGGGCGGACGCCGTGGGCGGGGCCTGGTCTGAGCTCGGGCATGGATGCCTCCGGGCAGCTCGTACGGCAGAGGAAGGACGCCGAATCGGAAATGACGTCATTGGTGTGACCATGTCATACCCAAAATTATGAGTGCGGACGCGCCAGGCATAGAGGGACGCGGTGCCGCCGTTGGTCTATTCCTGCGAAATACTGACGTAGCTGCGGTGACGACCCGCAGCTGGATGAAATTTTCACCAGCCGGAAAAAGCCGGAGAGGGCCCGACGTGCACCAGACGACACAGCCGCCCGCCGAGGGCGGCCGACCGCGCGCCGAGGACGGCAGTGGTATGGACCAGGCGTACCTCTCCCTGGAACGGGAGCTGGCCGTCTTCCTGCGCCGCGCCCGTGCCTCCTCCGGCGAGATGGCCCGCGCCGTCCACCCCGAGCTGGAGCCCGCGGCCTACGGCCTGCTGGTCCGCCTGGAGGACGCCGGGCAGCAGCGCGCCACCGACCTCGCCGGCTACTTCGGCGTCGGCAAGGCCACGATGAGCCGCCAGCTGCGCGCCCTGTGCGACCTCGGCCTCGTCACCCGCGAACCCGACCCGGCCGACGGCCGCGCCTCCCTGGTGCGGATCACCGAGGAGGGCCGCGCCCGCTTCACCCGCGTCCGCGACGCCCGCCGGGCGCAGTACGTGCGCAAGCTCGCCGACTGGGACCGCGGCGAGGTCGCCGAACTCGCCCGCCTCCTGCGCCAGCTGAACACCAGCGCCGAGAGCTAGCCGGGGCCCGGCGGCCGGGAGCCGTGCCGCGCCCGGCCCGTCACAGCTCCGCGTAGAGCGCCGTCGCGTCGTCGTGCGCCTTGCCGCGGCGCCCCGGGGCCGCGCGCTCCGCCTCGCGGACCCGGTCGATCAGGGCCTGCGGACCCTCCTTCGCCAGCACGCCGAAGCAGGCGGCCCAGTCGCCCTCGCGGAAGACCTCCACCCAGCGGCCCGCGCCGTCCGTGAGCGCCGCCAGCGCGCTGACCTCCGCGCGGGGCCGTACGCCCGTCACGGCGCGGGTCACGACGGCCGGGTCCGCGGCGGCCGTGAAGAAGCCGCCCTCGGCGTTGCGCTGCGCGTCCGTCACCGGCCCCAGCGCGCTCAGCCGGTCGATCCGGTCGTCCAGGACGGACGTGACCGTGCCGTCCGGGGCCGCCAGCAGCAACGCGGAGTCGGAGAGTACGAGGTGCTCCACCCGCTCCGCGTCCCAGCGCGCCACGACGACCGTGGCCTGCGGGGTGCGCCGGTGCGTGAGGTCGCAGGTGCCGCGATGGGCGTCCGCCGTGCGGGAGACGGCCTCGGCGAGGCACGACGCGAGCGCCATGTCCCGGCGGGATCCCGCGAGTTCGAGCAGCGCGCCGCCCAGCCGGGCGGTGAACCAGGGCACGTCGTGCGCGCAGCCCGTGTCCCCGTCGGGCGGTGGCGTCACCCCGTCCAGCAGGACCAGCGCCCCGCCGTCACCCGAGGCCGGCAGGGTCACGGACGCGAAGTCCTCGTTCGGGTGGTGCGGTTCCCCCGGGTGGGTGGCGAGTTCGATGCGCATGAGGTCAGTGTGCCGGATGTCGGAAATCTACGTCTGCGGGCGCGCATCCTGTCGGCCGCCGAAGCGTTCTTGAAGTGACGTACCGCAGGGGGTGTCGGTGCGCGCCGCGCGACCCCCTGACATATGTCGATGGTCAATTTCAAATTGATATTCACTCCTTCGAGTGGCCGGGCGGTCGAAGGGCGCCTGCCCCTCAGAGGTGCTGAAAGGGTCAAATCAGTACCAGGGGTGGGACGAGAGAAGATTGAGAGCACCGGTGCGGAAGAAGCGGCTTCGGGGCGGCGAGCGTGAGCAGCGGTCCACGGCGGTGCGGGAGCGCACCGCCCGGGTGCGTAACCGGCTGACCGCCTCCGTCGCGGTCACCGCCCTCGCCGTCCTCGGCGGCAGCGCCCTCGGCGTCGTCGACGCCGCCCGTGAACTCGGCCAGGCCCGGAAGCTCGTCACCCGGGCCGAGGACACCGGCCCCGCCCTCGCCCTCGCGCACTCCCTCGCGGACGAACGCGACGCCATGACCCAGTTCGTGGCGGCCGGCCGCGCCGACGCCGCGACGGCCGGCGTCTCCGAGGACCAACGCGCCCTTGTGGACCGGCAGATCGAGGAGTACCTCCCGGCCGCGCCCGCCTCGGTCCGCAGGCTCCTCGACGGTCTCTCCGCCACCCGCGAGCAGGCGCTCTCCGGCGGCGACGCCCTCACCGTCCACACCGCCTACACCACCACCGTGCAGGCCCTGCACCGCGCCGGTGACGCGGCCGGCACCGGCGGGCCCGCCGCCCTGCTGCCGCTGGGCCGCGCCGTCGAGGAGGCCTCGGCCACCCGCGCCCTGCTCCTCGCCGCCCTCACGGCGAAGCCCGCGCAGCCGGGCCGCCCCGCCTTCGCCGCGGCCGCCCGGCGCACCGCCCAGCGCGAGCAGGACGCCGTCGCCGACTTCCGCCGGCTCGCCGGGACGGGCGCGCGCGACACCTACGACCGGACCGTCGGCGGCGCCGAGGTCACCGTCGCCGAGGGCCATCTCACCCGTCTCCTGCGGGACTCCGCACCGGAAGGCCCCGCCGACCCCGTCCGTACCGCCCTCACCGTCCGCCTCGACCGGATGCGCGGCGTCGAGTCCGTCCTCGCCGCCGGAGAACTCGGGCGCCTCCAGCGGCTGCGCGGCGACGCCCTCACCGACCTGGAGCTGCGCGCCGCCGCCGCGGCCCTCTGCCTCCTCGTCGCCCTCGTCGCGGGCGTCCGCGCCGGCCGCTCCGTCACCCGGCCGCTCGACGTCCTGCGCCTCGGCGCCCGCCGCGTCTGCGCCGACCCCGCCGCCGAGCGGCCCATCGCCTTCAAGGGCCGCGACGACGAATTCGCCGAGACCGTGCGCTCGGTGAACGTCCTGCGCGAGACCGCCCACCGGATGCAGGAACGCATCGCCGTCCTGGAAGGCGAGCGCACCCGGCTCGTCGCCTCCCGCCGGACGCTCGCCGAGGAGCGCGAGGCCCTGCGCGCCCAGCACCAGGAGCTCACCGACCGGCTCTCCGAGCAGCTCGCCGAACAGCCCGCGGACCCCGCCCGGGAGCGCGCGCACGGCCTGCACGTCGGCCTGTCGCTGCGCACCCTCCGGCTGGTGGAGCGGCAGCTCGCCGTCATCGAGGGCATGGAGGCCCACGAGACCGACCCCGAGCGCCTGGAGACCCTCTTCACGCTCGACCACCTCGCCACCCGCATGCGCCGCAACAGCGAGAACGTCCTCGCCCTCGCCGGCGCCGAGACCGGCACCGGCCGCACCGCGCCCGTGCCCCTGCTCGACGTGCTGCGGGCCGCCGCCGGTGAGATCGAGCGGTACCAGCGGGTGCGGATCCAGTCCCTGCCGCCGCACGCCCGCCTCGCCGGCTTCGCCTCCGAGGACATCAGCCACCTCATGGCCGAACTCCTGGAGAACGCCACGGAGTTCTCCCCCTCCGAGGCCCATGTGCAGCTCTCCGGCTGGCTCCTGGAGACCGGCGAGGTCGTGCTCTCCGTCCAGGACGAGGGCATCGGCATCACCCCCGGCCGGCTCGCCGAGCTCAACGCCCTGCTCGCCGACCCGGACCCGGAGCCCCCGGCCCCCGCCCCGGGCGGCCGCGCGGGCCACCCGGAGCCGCGCGGCGAGCGGGGCGACGGCGAACAGGGCCAGGGCCTCGGGCTGCACGTCGTCGCCCGGCTCGCGGGCCGGCACGGCGTCCACGTCCAGCTGCGGGAGCAGATGACCGGCGGCACGGCGGCGGTCGTCGTCCTGCCGCTGCCGGTCCTGGCCGAGAGCTCGCCGACCGTCACCGGGCTCGCCGACGTCCCGCCCGTGCCGGGCGCCGCGGCGGCCCCGAGGGTCCACCTCCCCGGCACCCTCGCCGAGGCCGGCTCCCACACCCTGCCCGGCCGCCCGCAGCGGGCCGTCACCGGCCAGGGCACCGGACCGGGAGCCGCAGCCGGGCACGTCACGCCCGTACCGCTGCCCGCGCCCGTACACCCCGCCGACCCGCCGGCCCTGCCCCCGGGCAGCCCGATACGGGTCACGGGCCTGTCCGTCGCACCGGCCGTCGCCACCGGCCGGCACGCCCGTCTGCCGGCCCCCGCCGACCCCGCCGTCGGCAACGGCCTGCCCAAGCGCACGCCCAAGGCCGTCCCGCAGCAGCCCGCACCGCCGCCGGCGCGCGGCAGCGTCGACGCGGAGGCACTGCGGCGCAAGCTGTCCGGCTTCCAGCGGGGCGCGACCGCCGGCCGGCGGGACGCCGAGGCGGAGTGGGCCGGGCGCACCACCGATCGGAACGCAGCGGGGTCGCCCGCCGAGGGCGGCACTGTCGAGGAGGCACGCGGTTGACCGCAATTTCCCGGGGGGCGACCCCCGTCACCCCAGTCGGCCCCGTCGCCTTCGGGCTGAGCCACGAGGCCCGTAATCTGCGCTGGCTGCTGGCCGGCCTGGTGGAGGAGGTGCCCGGCGTCCGCTCGGTCGCCGTGGTCTCCTCCGACGGCCTGCTGCTGCTCTCCTCCGACCCGGACCGGCCGGCCTACCCCGGCACCGGCCGGCCGGAGGGGCCGCGCGGCTCCACCGGCGACCTCGCCACGATCGTCGCCGGCCTGGGCAGCCTCACCACGGGCGCCGCCTGCCTGATGGACGGCGGCGCCGTCAAACAGACCATGGTCGCGATGGACGAGGGCAGCCTCTTCGTCATGACCATCAGCGACGGCTCCCTGCTGGGCGTGCACACCTCGCCCGACTGCGACATGAGCGCCGTGGCGTACCACATGGCGCTCTTCGTGGGCCGGGCCGGCCACGTCCTCACCCCCGCCCTGCGCAGGGAGCTGCGCCAGTCGGTGGAGGCGGTCGAATGAGCCGGGCCGCCGCGCTCCGCCGCAGCCCGGCCCGGGTCCGCCCGTACTCGCTCGCCGGGAGCCCGCCGCACCGGTGCCGGCCGCTGCTCGTCGAGACCTTCGTCGCGGCCAGCGACGACCCCGACGCCCCGGCCGACTACCGGGCCGGTGCCCCGTCCGGGCCGCCCGGCGGCGGCCCCTGCCCGCGCGGGGTGCCCGAGGCGCGCGCCGTGGTGGAGCTGTGCCGCCGGCTCCGTACGGTCGCGGAGATCGCCGCGCTGCTGAGGATGCCGCTGGGCGTGGTGCGGGTGCTGCTCCTCGAACTGGCCGACGAGGGCAGGATCCGCGTCTTCGACAGCGACCACGGCACCGGCCGGCCCGACCGGGCACTGCTGGAAAGGGTGCGGGGTGGACTTCACCGACTCTGACCCGGGGGACGTCAGGAGGGGCGGCGGAGGCGCCTCCGCCGCCAAGGGCGCCGGCAGGGCCGCGGGGGCCGAGGCCGGCGAGACGGCCGGAGGCGCTGGGGTCCGGGGAGACGGGAGCGCCGGGAGCGGGGACGCCTGGGGCGCCGGGGCCGGTAAGGCCGCCAAAGGGGCCGGGGACGCCCGGGCCGCCCATGGGGGCGCGGGCGTCAAGGGCCCGGGGGACGCCGGGGGCGGCCTGGTGCCCAGGACGGGCGGGGCCGCCCGGGCCCGGACCCCCGGTGCGCCCGGTACCGCCGGCGCCGCCCTCGCCGTCCGGGAGGCCCCCGCGCCGCACCCCGTGGAGCGCGGCTGGCAGACCGACCGCACCCGCGCCCCCCACGCCACCAAGATCGTCGTGGCGGGCGGCTTCGGCGTCGGCAAGACGACCTTCGTCGGCTCCGTCTCCGAGATCACCCCGCTGCGCACCGAGGCCGCGATGACGGCCGCCGCCGAGACCCTCGACGACCTCACCGCCACGCCCCGGAAGACCACCACCACGGTCGCCATGGACTTCGGCCGGATCACCCTCGACGCCGACCTGGTGCTGTACCTCTTCGGCACGCCGGGCCAGAAACGATTCTGGTTCATGTGGGACGACCTGGTCCGGGGCGCGATCGGCGCGGTCGTGATGGCCGACACCCGGCGGCTGGCCGAGTGCTTCCCCGCGCTCGACTACTTCGAGACCTCCGGGCTGCCCTACATCGTCGCGCTCAACCACTTCGAGGGCTCGGCCCGCCACGAGCCCGAGGCGGTGCGCGAGGCCCTCGCCCTCCCGCGCCAGGTGCCCCTCGTGACCATGGACGCCCGGCAGCGGATCGCCGTCGTCGACAC
Organism: Streptomyces albireticuli; assembly: GCF_002192455.1. NCBI lineage: Bacteria > Bacillati > Actinomycetota > Actinomycetes > Kitasatosporales > Streptomycetaceae > Streptomyces > Streptomyces albireticuli. Next base: position 2,636,120 of record NZ_CP021744.1, on the reverse strand, counting down.
CCTGCTGATCCTCGTCGGCAGGGCACTCGACGCCACACCCGGATGAGAGACCCACGGGCCCCGCGGGGCCCGCAGGGTCCATGGGATCTACGGGACCTACGGGCCCCGCGGGAGGGGGAGCGGACCCGTGCGGAGCATCCTCATCGTCGGAGCCGGCCAGTCCGGACTCCAGCTGGCACTCGCGCTCCAGGCCCGGGGCTACGACATCACCCTGATGTCGGACCGCACGCCCGAGGAGACGCGCTCCGGCCGGGTGCCGTCCACCCAGTGCCTCTTCCCCACGGCGCTGCGCCATGAGCGCGAGCTGGGCCTGGACTTCTGGGCCGACCGCGCCCCGCGCATCGAGGGCCTGGGCGTCTCCGTGGCCGGCCCCGCCGACCTCCCGGGCGGCGGGCACCGCCGGGTGCTCGACTGGGTGGGCCGGTTCGACGGCTGCGCCCAGTCCGTCGACCCGCGGCTGAAGACGGCCGACTGGCTGGACACCTTCGCCGACCGCGGCGGCCGGCTCGTCATCCACGGCGCCACCGTCTCCGACCTGGACTTCCTGGTGCGCCGCTACGACCTCGTGCTCGTCGCCGCGGGCAAGGGCGAGCTCGCGGAGCTGTTCGGCCGGGACGCCGGCCGCTCCCCGCACACCGTCCCGCAGCGGGCGCTCGCCCTCGCCTGTGTGCACGGGCTCGGCCCGCGCCCCGAGCACCCGGGGTTCGAGGCGGTCCGCCGCAATCTGGTGCCCGGTGTCGGCGAGCTCCTCGTCGTCCCCACGCTCACCCTCTCCGGCCGGGCCGACGTCCTGTTCTGGTCGGGGGTGCCCGGCGGCCCGCTCGATGTCTTCCAGGACCTCCCGAGCCCCGGCGAGCACCTGGCCCGGACCCTGGAGCTGCTGGAGCGCTTCACCCCGTGGGAGTACGCGCGGGCCACCGCCGTCGAGCTGACGGACGGGGGCGCCACGCTGGCCGGCCGCTACGTCCCCACCGTCCGCCACCCCGTCGGGCGGCTGCCGTCGGGCGGGCTGGTCCTCGGCGTGGCCGACGCCGTCGTCGCCGACGACCCCGTGGCGGGCCAGGGCGCCAACGCGGCGGCCAAATGCGCGGCCTCCTACCTGGAGTCGATCACCGAGCGTGGCGCCCTGCCCTTCGACGAGGAGTGGATGACCGGCGCCTTCGCCCGCCACTGGGAGCGGGCCCGGCACGCCACCCGGTGCACCAACGCCATGCTCGCGCCGCCGGCCGCGCACGTCATGGAGCTGCTGGGGGCGGCGGCCGGGCTGCCGCCCGTCGCGGACCGCATCGCGCGCGGCTTCGACGACCCGGCCGACTTCGAGGACTACCTCTACGACCCCGAGCGGACGGCGGCCTATGTCGCCGGGGTGGTGGCGGAGTCCAGGGCCGCCGCCACCGCCGCGGGCAGCGCCGAGGCCCCGGACGGCCGCGGCACCGGCGGTACGTAGTCGCGCAGCGGGGCCTCTCCCGCGTCCGGGCGGACGGCCCCCAGCAGCGGGTTCGAGGCGATCGGCGAGATCTTCACGGCCGTGCCCGGCCGCGGGGCCTGTATGACGAGGCCGTCGCCGATGTACAGCGCGACATGCGTGGCGTCCTCGAAGTAGATCACCAGATCGCCGGGGCGCAGGTGGTCGAGCGAGACCCTCGGCAGCGTCCGCCACTGCTCCTGGCTCGTCCGGGGGATGACGTCGCCCGCGTGTGCCCAGGCCTGCGAGGTGAGGCCGGAGCAGTCGAAGGAGTCGGGGCCCTCGGAGCCCCACACATAGGGCTTGCCGAGCTGCGCGTACGCGTACGCCAGGGCCCTGCCGCCGGCCCGGGACGGCGCCCGCGCGCCGCTCAGCCGGCCGGAGGAGAGGAGGGTGCGCTGGGCCTTCCCTATGGTGCGCCGCTCCAGGCCGCGGAGGTCGGCGAGCTGTTCGGCGGAGAGGGAGGCCAGCAGCTTCTCCACCTCGGCCAGACCGCGGTTTATGGTGTCGCGCTGCTTCTTCTGCCGGGCGGCCAGCTTCTGCTGTGCGTCGAGGGCCTTGCGGGCCCTGACCGCGAGCTCCTCCGCCCGTCTCTCGTCGTGGGTGAGCCGGTGCACCGTCGCGGCGCGGTTGCTCGCGGCGCGGGTGATCTGGTGGCTGCGGTCGAAGGCGTGCCGGGGGTCGGGGCTGAGCAGGAAGCCGAGGAAGGGGGAGAAGGCGCCGCCGACGGCGCGGTACTGCTCCCGGGCGATGCGGCCGGCGTCGTCCCGGCTGTCGGTGAGGGCGCTCCGGGCGCGGGTGAGGTCGGTGCCCAGCCGGGTGGTCTCCGCGCGCTGCTCCTTGAGCTTCTCCTCGGTGGCGTTGTAGATCTCCGTGGCCGCCTCCGCCTTGCGGTAGAGGGCCTGGAGCCGGGCGAGCAGGGCGCTTACGGACTGGTCGGGCGGGTCGGCCGGCGCCGCGGACGCCGGGGGCGCCTGCAACGCGAGCGACGCGGCGCCGGCCATCAGCGCCGCGGTGCACACAGAGCGCACGAACCGTCCTGACACGGGCTCACCTCCGTTACTGGGCGTGATCGTTTGCCCACGGAGGATCGTGGCACGGCCGGTCGTACTTACGGCAGTGGGCATGGGCGAATCCGCCTAACCCGCTCACTCCTGCGGTGCCCCCACATCACCCACACGGAGGGGCGCGCGATTCCCGGCGCGCGCCACCTCCGGGGCCGTCACTTCCCGGGACGCGTCCATGGCCACTTGAGCCCGCCGGCCGGGAGGCCCTCGGGGTCGTACACGTACTTCCACCCCTTCGGCAGACCGAGCCGTCGCGTCGTGGCCGCCGTCTCCCTGCGGTACACGTACACGGCCGGGGCCCCGCCGTCCTCGGCCGGCACCGGTACCTCATAGATCTTCGGCGGATGCCCGGTGACGCCCAGCAGTACCGGCAGTACGCGCCCGTCCAGGGGCCCGCCCTCGAAGGGCGTATTTTCGCTTTTCACGCCACCAGTCTCCGTCAGACGGAGGACGGGCCCCCGGACGTAGCGGGGCCGGACGGGTCAGCCGGGCACCCGGCGCGGCGCGGGGAGGCGGGGATACGCCGCCGGGTCACCCGGGCCCGGCGGGCGCCGCGCTACGGGCCGTCCGCGGGGGAGGGGGAACGGCCTCCGGCCCGGCGGCGCCCTCGTGGGCTTCGTGACCCTGGTGGTCCTCGTCGTCCTCGTGGTTCCCGCCCGTGGCGCCGGGCTCCAGCAGGTGCCCGGAGTCCGTCACGACCCCCGCCACGCCCCGGGCCAGCCGCCCCACCGGTCCGTCCGCCGCCTCCAGCTCCAGCGCCGTCCGGGTGACCGCCGCCGCCTGGCTGTCGCTCGCCGCCGTCGCGACCAGCAGCGCCACGAAGTGGTCGACGAGCCAGTCGCGCACCTCCGGGGCCGCCGGCAGCTTCCCCTCGTCCAGCCAGATCAGCGACGCCGCCTCCACGGCGGCGATCCAGGTGCGGACCATCATCCGCAGCCGGGGACCCGGCGAGCCCACGGCCAGGTGGGTGAGGATGTGCCCGGCCGCCGCCCGCCGCACCCCGTCGACGATCGCGCCCGTACGGGACGTCTCGGCGACGCTGCCGCCCTGGAGCAGGGCGCTGAACCCGGCGTCGTGCTCGTCGACGAAGCCCAGGTAGCGGTCGAGGGCGGCGGCGAGCCGCTCGCTGAGCGGGCCGGTCTGCGGCTCGGCGAAGCACAGCTGGAGGTCGTCGGCCGCGCTGCGCAGCGCGGCCTCGTAGAGCTGCGGCTTGCCGCCGGGGAAGTAGCGGTACACCAGGGGCCTCGACACCCTGGCGACGGCCGCCACGTCGTCCAGGGACACCTCTTCGGGCGCGCGGTGCGCGAAGAGCGTGAGCGCGGCGGCGATCAGCTGGGTGCGGCGCTCCTCGACGCTGAGCCTGCGGTAGGCGGCGCGGGGGGCGGGAGTCGGTGCTGCCGGGGCGGTTCCGCTGCCGTTCATGCTCCGCAGCGTAACCGCCGCGCCGGAGCGCGGAACCGTGGTTGCGGGCCGTCCGTTCAGGCGAGCAGCCCCGAGCTGCGCCACAGCCGCCGGCCCGTCCCGCGCATCAGCCCGATGTCGTCCAGGAAGTCCGTGAGCCGCTTCGCGCCCGCCTGCATCACCTCGCGCCGGTGCCCGCTCGCCCGCACCTGGGCCACGGCCTCGTGGGGATCGAGGCCCACGTTCGTGTAGACGGCGGGGTTGACGAAGGCGAGGGAGAAGACGCGGGCGGCCTCACCGGCGCTCAGCCGGGTCAGCCCGGCCTCCCAGCGCGGGCAGCGCACCATCTGGCGGCGCAACTCCTCCCGCGCGTACCGCACATGGCGCGCCTCCTCGACCACGTGGATGCGGGTGACGCCCCGGACGAGCGGCTGGACGCGCTCGTCGGGGAAGGTCAGCCGCTGCATGTGGTCGAGTATCTCCTCGCCGAGGAGGGTGCAGGCGAACGAACCGGGGGTGGTGGACACCGTCTTGAGGACGCGGGCGAGGCCGTGGTGCAGCCGGGACACCGGGTACTCCGGGGCGCCGGCCTTCTCGACCATGCGGGCGAACATCTTCGAATGCCGGCACTCGTCGGCGATCTCGGTGAGCGCGTACCGGACGTGCGCGCTGGTCAGCGGCTTGTCGTAGAGATGGCGCACCAGCAGCTGCATCAGGATCACCTCGAACCAGATGCCGAGGGAGGCGAGCGCCGCGGCCTCGTGCCGGGACAGCTCCATGCGCTGCTCCTCGGACATCCTCCGCCACAGCGGGGTGCCGTAGAGGGAGAGCAGCTCCGGTGGCCAGAACCACTTGCCCGCCACGAGCGGCGCGTCCCAGTCCAGTTCGGTGTCCGGGTCGAAGGAGTGCCGGGCGGAGGACTCGAGCAGCCGCTCGGCGACCTTCTCACGGTCCTTGAGCAGGCCGAGCGCGTCCCGGAGCGGCTGCGGGGACGCGGCCTGGGACGCGGTCTGGGGAGTCACGGCGGTCATGGCTGAGGACACCTCATCTGTGAGTTACCCGTGTGAGTTACCCGCGGTCACACTTTATGAGACTGCTTGTCAGCAAGGACGTCAATCCCCCGGGAACACCCGGCGACCGGTCATTGACCCGGCGGTAACCGGCGTGTGAGCCTGCGAACCAGTCAGGCGCGCGAGGGACAACCTGGACACCGAGGGACAGGAGGCGTCGATGACGACGCGAGGGTTCCACACACACGAGCCGGCCGGACGCCTGTGGGAGGTGCCCGCCTCCGGGGCCGCCCGCTTCAGCTGGGACTACCAGGACGGCCGCGAACGGCTGCTGTCCCTGTACCAGAAGGGCAAGGACAAGCAGTGGGACGCCACCACCCGCATCGACTGGGACCTGCCGGTGGACCCGTACGACCCGGTGGGCATCCCCGACGAGAACCTGCCGGTCCACAACACGCCCTACTGGGACCGGATGACCAGGAAGGACCGGGACGAGCTGCGGCGGCTCTTCGCCTCCTGGCAGGTCAGCCAGTTCCTCCACGGTGAGCAGGGCGCGATGGTCTGCGCGGCCCGCATCGTGGAGTCCGTGCCGGACCTGGACGCGAAGTTCTACTCCGCCACCCAGACCATGGACGAGGCCCGCCACGCCGAGATCTTCAGCCGCTTCCTGCACGAGAAGGTCGGCCTGGTCTATCCGATCGACGACAACCTCCAGGCCCTGCTGGGCGACACCCTGCGCGACTCCCGGTGGGACATGCCCTACCTCGGCATGCAGGTCCTGATCGAGGGGCTCGCCCTCGCCGCCTTCGGCCTGCTCCGCGACAGCACCGACAAGCCGCTGATCCGGCAGATCCTGGCCTACGTCATGCAGGACGAGGCCCGCCACGTCGCCTTCGGCCGGATGGCGCTGCGCGACCACTACGCGCAGCTCACGGAGAAGGAGCTGCGCGAGCGGGAGGAATTCGTGATCGAGGGCTGCTACTTGATGCGCGACCGGCTGCGCGGAGAGGTGGTCCTCACGGACTTCGGGCTGCCCGCCGCCGACGCCGCCGAACTGAGCGAGCGCTCGGACTACCTGCGGATGTTCCGGAAGTTGCTCTTCAGCCGCATCGTGCCCTGTGTGAAGGACATCGGCCTGTGGGGCGAACGGCTCCAGCGCGCCTACGTCGACATGGGCGTCCTGGAGATGGGCGACTCCAGCCTGGACCTGCTCATGGCCCAGGACGAGGAGCTGGCCGAGCGGCTCGACGCGCAGCGCTTCGAGGCGGAGGAGGAGGCGCGCCGCAAGGAGGTGGCGGCCGTGATCGCGGCGGGCGCGGAGACCCCGGAACCGGAGGTGGCAGAGGTTTCCGAGGGGCGGGAATGAAGTGATCAAATCCCCGAAACCCCGGTCGTGACCAGTCCGTTAACACATCGCCGAACGACTCGTGCCTTCTTGGAACCTTCTTTTCGGTAGCGACGTCTTCGGGTGCACCAACGGCTACGAGTGCGTGCGCATGAGCACGCGCGCATAGCCACGCGGGGATCCGGAGCACACACCGAGGGAGGGGAAGTGCATGGCACGACTGACCGCTCGGAGGCGTCACCTCACGATGGCGGCGGTATCGGTCCTGGTGCTCGCCGCGACGATACCGGGCTGCGTGGCCATGGCCACGGAGGACTCGGGAAAACCTGAACAGACCCAAGGGAAGAGCCCGTCCGGCAGCGGGACGGCCGGGAGCACCGGGACGGACGGGAAGCCCGTGGCGTCCGCCACGCCGTCACCGCCGGAGCGGGTCTCCGCCGAGCTCACGCGCGGCAGCGAGAGCCTGGGGAAGGCGGTCAACCTCACCATCGACGACGGTCCCGAGCCGGGCTGGACGGTGAAGGTGCTCGACGTGCTGCGGAAGAACGGCGCCACGGCCACCTTCTGCATCGTCGGCTCCCGGGCGAAGGAGTACCCCGCCCTCGTCAAGAAGGTCGTGGCGGCCGGACACCGCCTCTGCGACCACTCCGTCGACCACAACGTGGCCATGGACAAGCGCTCCGAGGACTACCAGCGGCAGCAGGTCCTCGACGCCCGGAAGATGATCGAGGACGCCGCGGGCGGCGGCGCCAGGGTCCTCTACTACCGCGCCCCCGGCGGCGCCTTCACCCCGTACAGCCGGGAGGTCGCCGCCTCCCACGGCATGCGGCCCCTCGGCTGGAACGTCGACACCCACGACTGGAAGAACCCCGGTACCGACAGGATCGTCGCCACCGTGAAGCGCGATCTGCGCGAGGGCCCCACGATCCTCTTCCACGACGGCGGCGGGAACCGCGGCCAGACCGTGGCGGCCCTCGAACAGCTGCTGCCCTGGCTCAAGGAACAGGGCTACGCCTTCGGCTACCCGAGGATCCGGTAGCCGAGAAACCTTTCGCCGGACGGCGGCCGCCGCCCGGCTACCAGCGGAACGCGTCCGAGATCCCGGCCGGCGGGGCGGACGCCGGTCCCCGCAGCGGTGCGGCGTTGCGGGGATGCGCGGGATTCAGGAACCACCGGCGGGCCGAGACCAGCCACCAGATCCCGGCGAAGCCCAGCACCGCCGCCACGGCGATCGGCGCGTAGTTGAACGTGTCGACCGTGACCGGGCCCGACTGCGGCAGCATGAACAGCACCGTGATCAGCGCGACCCAGGAGATCGCCACCACCCCGACCGGCCGCGACCAGCGGCCCAGGTGCCAGGGCCCGCGCTCGAACGCGTCGCCCTGGCGCAGCCGCAGCAGCGTCGGCACGGCGTAGGCCAGGTAGAGGCCGATGGTGGCGATCGAGGTCACGGCCGCGTACGCCGTGGAGTTGATCAGATACGGCAGCCCGAGGACGAAGGCGCCGCCGGCGGCCAGCCACACGGCGTTCGTGGGCGTGCGCGTCTGCGGGTTGATCCGGTGCCACACGCGCGAGAACGGCAGGGCGCCGTCCCGCGAGAAGGCGTAGATCATCCGGGAGTTCGCCGTCACGGAGGCCATCCCGCAGAACAGCTGCGCCACGATCACCACGAGCAGCAGCAGCTTCCCGGCCGAGGCGCCGAGCGCGTCCAGGAAGATCTGGGCCGGCGGCACGCCCGTCGCGGTGTCGACCGTGCCCCGCCAGTCCTGGACGGCGTAGGTCAGCCCGGCCAGCAGCACGAATCCGGCGATCCACGACACCCAGATCGACCGTACGATCCCGCGCGGGCCGGCCACGGCGGCGTCGTTCGTCTCCTCGGTCATGTGCGCGGACGCGTCGTAGCCGGTGAAGGTGTACTGCGCGACCAGCAGCGAGATCAGCCCCACGTACAGGCCGGAGCTCCAGCCCGTCTCGTTGACGAAGTGGGTGAAGACGAACGACGTCGACCGGTGGTGGTCGGGCACGAGAGCCAGCGCGCCGACGATGACCACCACGCCGACCAGGTGCCACCACACGCTCACGGAGTTGAGGAACGCCACCAGCCGCACACCGAAGGTGTTCAGCACGGCGTGCAGCAGGAGCACGGCGCCGAACAGCGCGATGGTGTGGCCGGGGGTGGCGGCGAAGCCGAACTGGAGGTCCAGGTAGGCGTTGAGGAAGGACGCGGCGCCGAAGTCGATCCCGGCGGTCACCGCGACCTGCCCCAGGACGTTGAACCACCCGGTGAACCACGCCCACGCGGCCCGCGACCGCTCGGGCGCCATCCGGTGCGCCCAGAAGTACAGCCCGGCGGAGGTCGGGTACGACGAGCACACCTCGGCCATCGCCAGCCCGACGACCAGGGTCATGGCGCCGACGACGACCCAGCCCCAGGTGAGCATGGCGGGGCCGCCGGTGCGCATCCCGAACCCGTACATGGTCAGGCAGCCGGAGAGGACGGAGATGATGGTGAACGAGACGGCGAAGTTGGCGAAGCCGGACATCCGGCGGGCGAGGACCTGGGTGTAGCCGAGCTGCTGGAGGCGCTCTTCGTCGGAGGCGCTGGGGACGTCGAGTGGCACGCGATTCTCTTTCTCGTGGACACGGTCAAGGAATGTGCGGTGCGCGGTACTCAGCGGAGCGTGTGACTTCTTACGGCCTTACGGCTTACGGCTGGTGGCTTACGGCCTTACGGCGAACGGGGCGGCCGGATGGCGCGCAGAGCCCACTCCCGGTGGCGCAGGAAGAGCTCCTCGGCGTCGCCGCAGTAGGACCAGGGGACCTCGGAGGCGAACGGACCGATGGCGCGGAACACCTCGTACGCCTCGGCGTGCCGGCCCGCGAACGCCAGGGCGTGCGCGAGGTAGTTGGCGTCGTCCATGAACTGCGCGTGGGGGAGCGGCGGCCGGTGCCGCCACCAGTGCTCCAGCACATGGTCGATGTGCGGGCAGTCGACCCAGGGGTGGATGCTCAGGCCGTAGCTGCCGGCCTCGGTCTCCATCCGGTGCCGGTGCGACTCGGCGAGCGCCACCAGCGGGAGCGTGGCCAGCGGCAGGCCCTTGGGCGCGGTGTCGGCCCGCTCCTGCGCCCAGTGGAACATCTCGGCGCCCGAGCCGTGGTGACGGCCGAAGAAATAGGTGAGCACCTCGTGGTGGGCCTCGCGGTTGTACGGGTCCCGCGCCTCGACCTCCGCCCAGACCTGCCGCAGCATGTCACGGCCCGGGGCGTGCACCCGGATGAGGGCCAGCATCACCACCCAGGGCGACGGATCGGCGGGCCCGGCCTCGGCGGCGGCGAGGCAGGTGGCCCAGGCCCCCTCCATCTCCGCGCGCCCCTCGGCCACGCCGCTGATGATCGACCGCAGCGCCCGCACATGGGCCAGCAGCGCCAGCGCGTCCGCGGAGCGCGGCTCGGCCCGCACCCAGGTGTCGGCGAACCGGAAGCGCGCCCCGGCCCGTGCCAGCACCTGGAGCCGGAAGATCCGCCGGTCCCAGTCCCGCCCGCTCGCGGCCAGCAGATCCCGGGGCCCCTCCCAGCGCCCCATGGCCGCGTCCTCCAGCACCCCCCGCAACGGCAGGTCGTCCCGCGCGGGATGCCGGTCCACCACCGGCCCCGGCCGCCGTCCGTCGCCTCGCCGCAATCTCATGCGGACTTCCTCCTGATGAGCCATCAAGAAGGCAGGGCGACAGGCGACTTGCCGGACCCGGCCGTCACGTGATGCCCCCCGGGGCGGCACCCTACCCCTCGGGGCGGAGGGATGGCGTCGAACGACTGGGGCGGACGAGATTGAATTTTCGACAGGGGAACCGGGGAGGCGGTGAGCCGGGAAGCGCCCCAGGAAGCGACTCCGGAAACGCCCCTGACGAACGGACCTGGAGACGGCCCTGGAAGCACCCCTGGAAACGACAAAGAGCCGGACCCATGGGGTCCGGCTCTCGATGTCTGACACTTCGGCAGGTCGGCAACCTTACGGCGCCGACTGAAGCGAAGTGCCCCCGGCAGGATTCGAACCTGCGCACACGGCTCCGGAGGCCGTTGCTCTATCCCCTGAGCTACGGGGGCTTGCTTGTCGCTCGCTTGTCGCGGTGACGAGTAGAACACTACCAGCTCCGGAAGGGTGCCCCGCAACGTGGTTCGAGGGGCGGCCCGGGGGTGGTCCGGGAGGGCTGGAGAAAGATTCGGGAAGGCGCGGGGAGGGCCGGGAAGAGGGGCCTCAGGGTGGCGTGGCGGGGTAGCGCATGGGGTGGGGGCTCCGGTGGTGGTCGGGGAAAGCTCGCCCGCACGGGGTGGAAGTGGGGAAAACCCGGACGCAGCGTGGCGGGCGCGCTTACTCTCGGGGTGTGCCTGGCTTGTCCGGCCGGGTCCTTGTCGTCGACGACAACAAGGTCATCCGGCAGCTGATCAGGGTCAACCTCGAACTTGAAGGCTTCGAGGTCGTGACCGCGGCCGATGGTGCCGAATGCCTGGAGATCGTGCACCGCGTCCGGCCCGACGTGGTGACTCTGGATGTCGTCATGCCCCGGCTCGACGGGCTGCATACGGCCGCGCGCCTGCGGGCCGACGCGCGGACCCGCGACATACCGATCGCGATCATCAGCGCGTGCACCCAGCTGGAGGTCGACAGCGGCCGCTCGGCCGGGGTCGACGCGTTCCTGGCCAAGCCCTTCGAGCCGACCGAGATGGTCCGGCTCGTCCGGCGGCTGATGCGGCGCCGTAAGGGAGGGGGCGATGACCCGTTGCCGGGGGCCCCGGCCCCCGGGGACCGTCCCACCCATCGAAACCTGTTGGCCTAGCCTCCCCCCCTCTCCCCTAGGCTTGGGGCTGTGACCCCCGCCGATCTCACCCGCACCGTGCTGCACACCGTGCGCAGCGCCGTCGACGCGGACGAGCTGCCCGCCGTCGTGCCGGACCGGGTCACCGTGCGGGTCCCCTCCCGGCCGGGCTGCGGGGACTACGCCACCAACGTCGCCCTCCGCGTCGCCCAGGGCACCGGACGGCCCGCCGCCGAGGTCGCCGAGGTGCTGCGCCGGAGACTGGCCGCCGAGCCGGGGATCGCCCGCGTCGACATCGCCGGACCCGGCTTCCTCAATGTCACGCTCGTCGGGGACCCCTCCCTCCGGATCGTCCGCGACGTCCTCCGCCACGCCCGGCAGGAGGCCGGGACCCCCGCCCCGCTGCCCCTTCCCGCGCCGGACCCCGCGCTCCTGCGCCGCCTCGGGCCCGACGCCGCCCGCTGGAGCCAGGTCAGCCCGCCCGGCGTCGACCGGGCCGGACTGCTCGTCCAGCGCGAGAGCAACCCCCTCTTCCGCGTCCGCTACGCCCACGCGCGCAGCCGGGCGCTCCTCCGCAACGCCCACGACCTGGGATTCGCCCCCGAGCCGGGAGAGCTCGGCGACGCCACGGCGCACCCCTCTTCCCCGGCTCCCTCGGCACACTCGGCCCAGTCGGCGCTCCCCGCCCTCCTGGCCCTGCTCACCGACCACCCCCGGGTCACCGCCGCCCGCAGCCCCGAGCGCCTCGCCCGGCACCTGGAGCGGCTCGCCGACGCCTTTCTGAGATGGCAGACGGAGTGCCCCGTCCTGCCCCGCGGTGACGAGAAACCCTTGGCCGTCCACCGTGCCCGCCTGGCCCTCGCCCAGGCCGCGGGCACCGTGCTGGCCGACGGCCTTCACCAGCTCGGCATCACCGCACCCGCCCATCTCTGAAGATCCGAGGAGATCAGAGCCATGAGCCGCTCCGCCCACCCCGCCGGGCCCCGCTACGCCGACGTCCTGCCCGAGGGGCACTACACCGCCCCGCCGGCCGACCTCAACGCCCTCGACCCCCGCGTGTGGTCCCGCACGGTCGGCCGCGACGGGAACGGCGTCGTCACCGTCGGCGGGATCGACGTCACCCGGCTCGCCGAGGAGTTCGGGACCCCCGCCTACTTCCTCGACGAGGACGACTTCCGGGCCCGCTGCCGCGCCTGGCGCGACGCCTTCGGCACCGAGGCCGACGTCTTCTACGCCGGCAAGGCCTTCCTCTCCCGCGCCGTCGTGCGCTGGCTGCACGAGGAGGGCCTCAACCTCGACGTCTGCTCGGCCGGCGAGCTCGCCACCGCGCTCGACGCCGGCATGCCCGCCGAGCGCATCGCCCTGCACGGCAACAACAAGTCCGTCGAGGAGATCACCCGCGCCGTCGAGGCGGGCGTCGGGCGGATCGTCCTCGACTCCTTCCAGGAGATCGTCCGCGTCGCGCACGTCGCCGAGCGGCTCGGCAAGCGCCAGCGCGTGCAGATCCGGGTCACCGTCGGCGTCGAGGCGCACACCCACGAGTTCATCGCCACCGCGCACGAGGACCAGAAGTTCGGCCTCGCGCTCGTCGGCGGCCAGGCCGCCGAGGCCGTCCGCCGCGCCCTGAAGCTCGACGGGCTGGAGCTCATCGGCATCCACTCCCACATCGGCTCGCAGATCTTCGACACCTCCGGCTTCGAGGTCGCCGCGCACCGCGTCGTCGGCCTGCTCAAGGAGATCCGCGACGAGCACGGCGTCGAACTGCCCGAGATCGACCTCGGTGGCGGCCTCGGCATCGCCTACACCTCCGACGACGACCCCCGCGAGCCGCACGAGATCGCCCGGGCCCTGGGCGAGATCGTCACCCGCGAGTGCGCGGCGGCCGGCCTCGCCGTGCCCCGGCTCTCCGTCGAGCCCGGCCGCGCCATCGTCGGCCCGACCGCCTTCACCCTCTACGAGGTCGGCACCATCAAGGAACTGCCCGGTCTGCGCACATACGTCAGCGTCGACGGCGGCATGTCCGACAACATCCGCACCGCGCTCTACGACGCGGAGTACAGCGTCGCGCTGGTCTCCCGGACCTCCACCGCCGAGCCGATGCTCTCGCGCGTCGTCGGCAAGCACTGCGAATCCGGTGACATCGTCGTGCGTGACGCCTTCCTGCCCGCCGACGTGGCCCCCGGCGACCTGCTCGCCGTGCCCGCGACCGGCGCGTACTGCCGCTCCATGGCCAGCAACTACAACCACGCGCTGCGCCCGCCCGTGGTGGCGGTCAAGGACGGCGCGGCACGAGTGATCGTCCGGCGCGAGACCGAAGAAGATCTTTTTCGCCTCGATGTCGGCTGACGGTAATAAAGATCTCGGATACTGGACGGGTTGGGAAACGTCCGTCCGGTGAGTGAGACTGGTGCACTAGCCAAGATGTATGAGAAACGAGGTCGGATGATGCGTACGCGTCCGCTGAAGGTGGCGCTGCTGGGCTGTGGAGTGGTCGGCTCAGAGGTGGCGCGCATCATGACGACGCACGCCGACGACCTCGCGGCCCGCATCGGGGCGCCGGTCGAGCTCGCGGGCATCGCCGTGCGCCGCCCCGGCCGGGTGCGCGCCGGCGTGCCCGAGGAGCTGATCACCACAGACGCCACCGCCCTCGTCAAACGGGGCGACATCGACGTGGTCGTCGAGGTCATCGGTGGCATCGAGCCGGCCCGCACCCTGATCACCGCCGCCTTCGAGCAGGGTGCCAGCGTCGTCTCGGCCAACAAGGCGCTGCTCGCCGGTGACGGCGCGGCCCTGCACGCCGCCGCCGAGCAGCACGGCGCCGACCTCTACTACGAGGCCGCCGTCGCCGGCGCCATCCCGCTCGTCCGGCCGCTGCGCGAGTCCCTCGCCGGCGACAAGGTCAACCGGGTGCTCGGCATCGTCAACGGCACCACCAACTTCATCCTCGACAAGATGGACTCCAGCGGCGCGGGCTACTCCGAGGCGCTCGACGAGGCCACCGCCCTGGGCTACGCCGAGGCCGACCCGACCGCCGATGTCGAGGGCTTCGACGCCGCCGCGAAGGCCGCGATCCTCGCCGGCATCGCCTTCCACACCCGTGTGCGCCTCGACGACGTCTATCGCGAGGGCATGACGGAGGTCACCGCCTCGGACTTCGCTTCGGCGAAGCAGATGGGCTGCACCATCAAGCTCCTCGCGATCTGCGAGCGGGCCGCGGACGGCCGGTCGGTCACCGCCCGCGTGCACCCGGCGATGATCCCGCTCAGCCACCCGCTGGCCTCCGTCCGCGAGGCGTACAACGCCGTCTTCGTCGAGGCCGAGGCGGCCGGCCAGCTGATGTTCTACGGGCCGGGCGCCGGCGGCTCGCCGACCGCCTCCGCGGTCCTCGGCGACCTCGTCGCCGTCTGCCGCAACAAGCTCGCCGAGTCCACCGGGCCCGGCGAGTCGGCCTACACCCGCCTGCCGGTGAGCCCGATGGGTGAGGTGGTCACGCGCTACCACATCAGCCTCGACGTCGCCGACAAGCCGGGTGTCCTCGCCCAGGTCGCCACCGTCTTCGCCGCCCACGGCGTGTCCATCGACACGGTCCGCCAGACGGGCAAGGACGGCGAGGCGTCCCTCGTCGTGGTCACCCACCGTGCCGCCGACGCCGCCCTGTCGGCGACCGTCGAGGCGCTGCGCAAGCTCGACACGGTCCGCGGTGTCGCGAGCATCATGCGCGTCGAAGGCGAATAAGGGGAGTTACGAAAGCAATGTCTGCCATCAACAGCCGTCAGGCATCCGGGACCACGCACCAGTGGCGCGGCATCATCGAGGAGTACCGCGACCGGCTGCCGGTCACGGCCGACACGCCCGTGGTCACCCTGCGCGAGGGTGGCACGCCGCTCGTCCCCGCCCAGGTGCTCTCCGAGCGCACCGGCTGCGAGGTGCACCTCAAGGTCGAGGGCGCCAACCCCACCGGTTCCTTCAAGGACCGCGGCATGACCATGGCCATCACGCGGGCCAAGGAGGAGGGCGCCAAGGCCGTCATCTGCGCCTCCACCGGCAACACCTCCGCCTCCGCCGCGGCCTACGCCGTACGCGCCGGGATGGTCTGCGCCGTCCTGGTGCCCCAGGGCAAGATCGCGCTCGGCAAGATGGGCCAGGCGCTGGTCCACGGCGCGCGCATCCTCCAGGTCGACGGCAACTTCGACGACTGCCTGACCCTGGCCCGCGGACTCTCCGAGAAGTACCCGGTCGCCCTGGTCAACTCCGTCAACCCGGTGCGCATCGAGGGCCAGAAGACCGCCGCCTTCGAGATCGTCGACGCGCTCGGCGACGCGCCCGACATCCATGTGCTCCCGGTCGGCAACGCCGGCAACATCACCGCCTACTGGCGGGGCTACCGCGAGTACGCCGCGGACGCCCTCGCCACCCGCACCCCCCGGATGTGGGGCTTCCAGGCGGCCGGGTCGGCGCCCATCGTGCGCGGCGCGCCGGTCCTCGACCCGCACACCATCGCCACCGCGATCCGCATCGGCAACCCCGCCTCCTGGAAGTTCGCCGAGGAGGCGCGGGACGAGTCCGGCGGCCTCATCGACGAGGTGACCGACCGACAGATCCTCGCCGCCTACCGCCTGTTGGCCTCCCAGGAGGGCGTCTTCGTCGAGCCCGCCTCGGCCGCCAGCGTGGCCGGCCTGCTCAAGGCCGCGGAGGCGGGCCTGGTCGACCCCGGCCAGCGCATCGTCTGCACGGTCACGGGCAACGGCCTGAAGGACCCCGACTGGGCCGTCGCGGGCGCCCCGCAGCCGATCACCGTGCCGGTGGACGCCGCGGTGGCCGCCGAGCGGCTGGGCCTGGCCTGACCTTCACGTTCCACCCCGGGGCCGCGCCCCGGACCCGGCCGTCGGGCGCCGGGCGGGCCGCATTCCGGCCCGCCCGGCGCCCGGGGGCACGGCAAGGGCCCGTCCGGGCCCGGAAAACCGTCCACGGCGCCGCCGAAACGGGCGCGCCGCAGGCGACACGCATCGTGCGCCTCCTGTGCGCCCTATGTCGCCGCAGAACCTTCCTTCGATAGGCTGTACTCACTCCGCCCCGTCGCAGACCCCTGCCGCCCCCACGCGGCATCGCCGTCGCGGCCCCTTGCGGACGTTGCACGCCCCACCGAGGCCACACCAAGGAGAGTCATCGAGCGATGGCCGGTCCCGCCTTCCGCGCCGCCGCTGTCCGCGTGCGCACCCCCGCCACCAGCGCGAACCTCGGCCCGGGCTTCGACGCCTTCGGCCTGTCCCTGGGCCTCTACGACGACATCGTGGTCCGGGTGGCCGAATCCGGCCTGCACATCGACATCGCGGGCGAGGGTGCCGAGACCCTGCCGCGCGACGAGAGCCACCTGCTCGTACGCTCCCTGCGCACCGCCTTCGACCTGCTCGGCGGCCAGCCGCGCGGCCTCGAGGTCGTCTGCGCCAACCGCATTCCGCACGGCCGGGGCCTCGGTTCCTCGTCCGCCGCGATCTGCGCGGGGATAGTCGCCGCCCGCGCCGTGACCATAGGCGGGGCCGAGAAGCTCGACGACGCGGCGCTGCTGGAGCTCGCCACGGAGATCGAGGGGCACCCGGACAACGTCGCGGCCTGTCTGCTCGGCGGCTTCACCCTGTCGTGGATGGAGTCCGGAGTGGCGCGGGCCATTCGGATGAACCCCGCGGATTCCATCGTTCCGGTGGTCTTCGTCCCCGCGACCGCGGTCCTGACCGAGACCGCCCGGGGGCTGCTGCCGCGCAGCGTCCCCCATGTGGACGCGGCGGCCAACGCGGGTCGCGCGGCACTGCTCGTGGAGGCCATGACCAGGCGCCCCGAGCTGCTGCTGCCGGCCACCGAGGACCGCCTCCACCAGGACTACCGGGCCCCGGCGATGCCGGAGAGCGGTGCCCTGGTCAACCGACTGCGCGCGGACGGCGTCCCCGCGGTCATCTCCGGTGCGGGCCCCACGGTCCTCGCACTGGTCGAGAACGGTGCGGCCGACAAGGTCGCACAGCTGGCGGGAGAGGGATGGGCGGCCAACCGGCTGGCCCTCGACGCCGGGGGGACGAGCGTGCTGCCGCTCGCCTGAACACCGCGGGACCCGGGGCGACCCGGGACCCGCGAAAAATAGCGGTTGCCGGTCTTGGAGAGGGGGAATGTTTGTGGGATCCGGTAGTGTTAACCTCAAGTCTGCACTCGAAGCCACATCGGCTCGGTGCTCTGTGTCCCGATCAGGGACCGCTTTTCTTCCGGGAGCCTCCCAAACTGCCTGAGCAGCCTGCCTGAGCAGATTCGAGCACGCTCCGGAATCGGCGTGGGTGACATGAGTGAAGTTCTTGCGTCATGTCTTCACCTCATTTCTTCACGCCGGAACCAATGAACTGATTCTTCCGCCGTACCGGCGGACCACCGCCCCGGCCCGGTCCGCACAGCCAGACCGCAGCCGGACAGCACAACCGGTCGCCGAGCCAGACAGGCCGACGCCCGCTCCAGGGAAGGACCCCTTCGTGAGCGACACCACCGATCTGATGGGCGTGACCGCCTCCGGCACTGCCAGCAGTGCCGCCGGCAATGCCTCCGCGCCCGCCACGGACGCTCCCGCCGCGCCTGCCACCGGTGCTGCCACCGCCCCCAAGCGGCGACGCTCGGGCACGGGCCTCGACGCCATGGTCCTGGCCGAGCTCCAGCAGCTCGCCTCCAGCCTCGGCATCAAGGGCACCGCGCGGATGCGTAAAGGCCAGCTGATCGAGGTCATCAAGGAACGGCAGGCCGGCGGCTCCGCCGCGCCCGCCAAGGCCGGCGAGACGGCCTCCGACCAGGCCGCCGAGACCAAGCCGAAGCGCCGCGCCACCTCCAAGGCCCGTACGGGCGAGGCGGCCGCCGAGAAGGCCGACAAGCCCGCCGAGAAGGCCGCTGCCCAGCAGCAGATCGAGATCCCGGGCCAGCCGAGCAGTGACGAGGCGCCGGCCGGCGAGCGCCGCCGCCGTCGGGCCACCGCGCCCTCCGGCAGCCCCGAGCCCGCCGCCGAGGCCAAGGCCGAGGCGCGGACCGAGGACCGGGCGGCCGACAAGGCCGAGACGGCGCTGGACAGCGCCGAGGGCAAGGGCGCCAAGGGCGCCGACCGCCAGGACCGCGCCGAGCGCGGCCAGAAGGGCGACCGCCGCGACCGCCAGGACCGTGGCGAGCGCGGTGAGCGTGGGGAGCGGGGCGAGCGCGGCCAGCGCGGCGACCGTGACCGCGACCGCCGTGGCAACCGCGGCGAGGACGCCGGTCAGGGCGCCGGCCGCCAGCAGCGCGACAACCGTGGCGCGCCGCAGGGCGGCGCGGGCCAGGCCGGCCCGCAGGACGACGACGACTTCGAGGGCGGCCGCCGTGGCCGTCGCGGCCGCTACCGCGACCGCCGTGGCCGCCGTGGCCGCGACGAGGGCTTCGGCAACGAGCCGCAGGTCTCCGACGACGACGTCCTGATCCCCGTCGCGGGCATCCTGGACATCCTCGACAACTACGCCTTCATCCGGACGTCCGGCTACCTCCCGGGTCCGAACGACGTCTACGTCTCCCTCGCCCAGGTCCGTAAGAACGGCCTGCGCAAGGGTGACCACGTCACCGGCGCGGTGCGGCAGCCCAAGGACGGCGAGCGGCGCGAGAAGTTCAACGCCCTTGTCCGCCTTGACTCGGCCAACGGCATGTCGGCCGAATCCGGCCGTGGCCGCCCGGAGTTCAACAAGCTCACCCCGCTCTACCCGCAGGACCGCCTGCGGTTGGAGACGGACCCCGGTGTGCTGACGACCCGGATCATCGATCTGGTCGCCCCCATCGGCAAGGGCCAGCGCGGTCTGATCGTGGCCCCGCCGAAGACCGGTAAGACCATGATCATGCAGGCGATCGCCAACGCGATCACCACCAACAACCCCGAGTGCCACCTGATGGTCGTCCTGGTCGACGAGCGTCCGGAAGAGGTCACCGACATGCAGCGGTCGGTCAAGGGCGAGGTCATCTCCTCGACCTTCGACCGCCCGGCCGAGGACCACACCACCGTCGCCGAGCTGGCCATCGAGCGCGCCAAGCGCCTCGTGGAGCTGGGTCACGACGTGGTCGTCCTGCTGGACTCGATCACCCGTCTGGGCCGCGCCTACAACCTGGCCGCCCCGGCCTCGGGCCGCATCCTGTCCGGTGGTGTCGACTCGACCGCGCTCTACCCGCCGAAGAAGTTCTTCGGCGCCGCGCGCAACATCGAGGACGGCGGCTCGCTGACCATCCTGGCCACCGCGCTGGTCGAGACCGGCTCGCGCATGGACGAGGTGATCTTCGAGGAGTTCAAGGGCACCGGCAACATGGAGCTCAAGCTCGACCGGAAGCTCGCCGACAAGCGCATCTTCCCGGCGGTCGACGTCGACCCGTCCGGCACCCGCAAGGAGGAGATCCTCCTGGGCGCCGACGAGCTGGCGATCGTCTGGAAGCTGCGGCGGGTGCTGCACGCGCTCGACTCGCAGCAGGCCATCGAGCTGCTTCTCGACAAGATGAAGCAGACGAAGTCCAACGCCGAGTTCCTGATGCAGATCGCGAAGACGACGCCGTCCAACGGCAACGACTGAGCGCGGTTCGCGGCGCTGTAGCGCACCACCGGGGCCTCCCCGCCATGTCTGTGGCGGGGAGGCCCCGCGCGTATGCCTGGGCGGGTGCGGGTGCCGCTGCGCGGGGCTTTGCCCCCACCCCGCCCCTTCCCGAACCGGGGCTCCGCCCCGGACCCCGGTCCTGAAACTCCCCCAGCTACCACTGGGAGGTACCCCCGGACGGGCTGAGTTCTCGCCCGGAACCGGGCCGGAAAGCCCTGGCGCAGGGGAGAGCCGGCCGCGGGCAGGGGCGAAATCAGCCCGGTTGGCGTTTGAGGCCACCGCGCGTCAGCGCGGCCGGGGGCCCGGGGGCGTCAGCCCCCGGTTACGGGAAGGGGCGGGACCGGGGAAAACCCCGCCGTGACCTCCCCGTGACCTTTTGAGAGATGCACCACAGGGCCGGACCCCCGAGATGGCCGGAACCGATATCCCCGCATTGGCCGAAAGCGCAGGTCGCGATGGGGGTGAAAGATCCATTCGCACCCCCGCCGCCACCCGTTTTCTAAGAAGGTCCTCAGAAACCGCTGTGCAACCCTGACGCAGGCTTCCCCGTCATGAGAGATGACGGCGGACCCCGGCCACCCCGGGTGGCCGGATCGGCGGGGGTAGCCGAGAACCAGCGGAGAACAGAGGGACACGACGATGGCTGACGACAGCAAGAGCACGAGGGCGGGAGCGCACCGCCGCCGTGCCCGCGGGTCCGGCGGCCGCCGTCGCAAGGTCCGCACCCGCCGCAAGGGCCGAATAGCCCTGTGGACGGCCGGCGGGCTCGTCCTCGTGGCCGGCGCGGGCGCCGGCGTCCTGTACTTCAAGTTCAACGGCAACCTGCACAGCGTCGACATCAACGCGGCCCTGGGCAAGAACCGCCCCGAGAACGTCGACAACGGCTCCCAGGACATCCTCGTCCTCGGCTCCGACTCCCGGGCCGGCGCCAACAGCGCCTACGGCAAGGACGAGGGCAGCTCCCGCTCCGACACGGCGATGATCGTCCACGTCTACGCGGGTCACAAGAAGGCCAGCGTCGTCAGCATCCCCCGGGACACCATCGTGCCCCGCCCGGAGTGCCGGACGCCCGACGGGAAGAAGTCCCCGGCCGTCAAGCGCGCCCAGTTCAACGAGGCGTACTCGGTGGGCGGCGCGAGCTGCGCGGTCGCGACCGTCGAGAAGATGACCAACATCCGGATGGATCACTACCTGGAGGTCGACTTCGCCGGCTTCCAGAAGCTGATCGACAAGCTCGGCGGCGTCGAGGTCACCACCACCAAGCCGATCAAGGACAAGTGGAGCCACCTCGACCTGGCGGCGGGCACCCACACCCTCAACGGCGAGCAGTCCCTCGGCCTGGTCCGCACCCGGCACGGCGTGGGCGACGGCGGCGACCTCGGCCGGATCAAGCTCCAGCAGGCGTTCATCAAGGCGCTGCTGGACCAGATCAAGCACGTCGGCCTGTTCACCAGCCCCACCAAGCTCTACGGGATCGCCGACACCGCCACCAAGGCGCTCACCACCGACCGCGAGCTGGCCTCCGTCGACAAGCTGTACTCGTTCGCCAACGGCCTCAAGGGCATCGGCTCCGACGACATGCAGATGGTGACCCTGCCGGTCGCGGACGACCCCCTGGACCACAACCGGGTGGTCCCGGTGGCCGAGGCCACCGAGCCGCTCTGGACGGCGCTGCGCGGCGACCGGGAGATCCCGGAGTCCGTGCTCAAGGAGGCCGCGGGCGCCAGGACCGGGGCCGAGGGCGTCGTCAAATAGCCCGCCGTCCCCCGGGGCACCAGGGGAAACGGCCGGTGGAATAACCGGCCGCCACCTCTCGTTTTGGGGGATACGGCCAGTCCTGGCAAACTGGTACGTCGGCCCCGGTTCACGTAAGGCAATCCCGCCCTGCGACCCGGCGCCCTCCCGAACCTAGGAGATCCCTTGAAGCGCGACATCCACCCGGATTACGTCGAGACCCAGGTCAGCTGCACCTGTGGCGCGTCGTTCACCACCCGTAGCACCGTCGCCGACGGCACCATCCGTGCCGACGTCTGCTCCGAGTGCCACCCGTTCTACACGGGCAAGCAGAAGATCCTCGACACCGGTGGCCGCGTGGCGCGGTTCGAGGCCCGCTTCGGCAAGGCCGCCGCTGCCAAGAAGTAGCGACCCGCAGGCGCCGGTTCCCGGTCGCCCTTCGCGCGCGAGGGGTGACCGGACCGGCGCTTTGTCGTCCAGCAGGCCCGTCACTTCCAGCTAGGGAAACTTGATGTTCGAGGCAGTCGAGGAACTGATCGGTGAGCACGCCGACCTCGAGAAGCGGCTCGCCGACCCCGCCGTACACGCGGACCAGGCCAACGCCCGCAAGCTCAACAAGCGCTACGCCGAGCTGACGCCGATCGTCGCGACCTACCGTTCCTGGAAGCAGGCCGGCGACGACATCGAGACCGCGCGCGAGCTGGCCCAGGTCGACCCCGACTTCGCCGCCGAGGTCAAGGAGCTGGACAAGCAGCGCGAGGCCCTCACCGAGAAGCTGCGCCTGCTGCTGGTGCCCCGCGACCCCAGTGACGACAAGGACGTCATCCTCGAGGTCAAGGCCGGCGCCGGCGGCGACGAGTCGGCGCTCTTCGCCGGCGACCTGCTGCGCATGTACCTGCGCTACGCCGAGCGCGTCGGCTGGAAGACCGAGATCATCGACTCCACCGAGTCCGAGCTCGGCGGCTACAAGGACGTCCAGGTCGCGGTGAAGACCAAGGGCGGCAACGGCGCCACCGAGCCCGGCCAGGGCGTCTGGGCCCGGCTGAAGTACGAGGGCGGCGTGCACCGCGTCCAGCGCGTGCCGGCCACCGAGTCCCAGGGCCGCATCCACACCTCCGCCGCCGGCGTGCTCGTCACGCCCGAGGCCGAGGAGGTCGACGTCGAGATCAACATGAACGATCTGCGCATCGACGTCTACCGCTCCTCCGGCCCCGGCGGCCAGTCCGTCAACACCACGGACTCCGCCGTCCGCATCACCCACCTGCCGACCGGCGTCGTCGCCTCCTGCCAGAACGAGAAGAGCCAGCTCCAGAACAAGGAGCAGGCCCTGCGCATCCTGCGCTCGCGACTGCTCGCCGCCGCCCAGGAGAAGGCCGAGGCCGAGGCCGCCGACGCGCGCCGCAGCCAGGTCCGCACCGTCGACCGCTCCGAGAAGATCCGGACGTACAACTTCCCGGAAAACCGCATCTCGGACCACCGGGTCGGCTTCAAGGCGTACAACTTGGACCAGGTGCTCGACGGCGACCTGGACGCGGTGATCCAGGCCTGCGTCGACGCCGACTCCGCCGCGAAGCTGGCCGCCGCCGGCTGACCGGCCACGTCAGGCCCGTCCCGCCCGCCGGGCGGGCCCGACGCCCCCGGCCCGGCCGGGGGCACCTCCCGGCGTGAGCCGGGGGAGACCGACGACACCGTACGAACGCGCGAGAGGACCACCGTGAACCTGCTGCTCGCCGAGGTGGCGCAAGCCACCCAGCGGCTGGCCGACGCCGGCGTACCTTCGCCGCGCTTCGACGCGGAGGAGCTCGCCGCCTTCGTGCACGGCGTCAAGCGGGGTGAGCTGCACAACGTCGCGGACGCCGACTTCGACGCCCGCTACTGGGAGGCCGTCGCCCGCCGCGAGGCCCGTGAGCCCCTCCAGCACATCACCGGCCGCGCCTTCTTCCGCTACCTGGAGCTCCAGGTCGGCCCCGGCGTCTTCGTGCCCCGCCCCGAGACCGAGTCGGTCGTCGGCTGGGCCATAGACGCCGTGCGCGCCATGGACGTCGTCGAGCCCCTGATCGTCGACCTGTGCACCGGCTCCGGCGCCATCGCGCTCGCCCTGGCCCAGGAGGTGCCCCGCTCCCGGGTGCACGCCGTGGAGCTGGACGAGACCGCGCTCGGCTGGGCCCGCAAGAACGTCGAGGGCTCCCGCGTCACCCTCCACCACGGCAACGCCCTCACGGCGCTGCCCGAGCTCGACGGCCAGGTCGACCTGGTCGTCAGCAACCCGCCGTACATCCCGCTCACCGAGTGGGAGTACGTCGCCCCCGAGGCCCGCGACCACGACCCCGAGCTGGCGCTCTTCTCCGGCGAGGACGGCCTCGACACCATCCGCGGCATCGAGCGCACCGCCCACCGGCTGCTGCGCCCCGGCGGCGTCGTCGTGATCGAGCACGCCGACACCCAGGGCGGCCAGGTGCCGTGGATCTTCGCTGAGGAGTCGGGATGGGCGGACGCCGCCGATCACCCCGACCTCAACAACCGCCCGCGCTTCGCGACCGCGCGGAAGGCGATGCCGTGACCGCGGCTCCCCAGACATCTGCCCTGTTCGCCCCGTACGAGGAGGTCCGTTAAATGGCACGGCGATACGACTGCAGCGACGCGACCGACCGTAAGACCGGTCTGCGTGAGGCGGTGGCCGCGGTCCGCCGCGGTGAGCTGGTCGTGCTGCCCACCGACACCGTGTACGGGATCGGCGCGGACGCCTTCAGCGGGGACGCCGTGGGCGGCCTCCTGGAGGCCAAGGGCCGCGGCCGGGGCATGCCCTCGCCCGTCCTGGTCGGCTCCCCGAACACCCTGCACGGCCTCGTCACGGACTTCTCCGAGCAGGCCTGGGAGCTCGTCGACGCCTTCTGGCCCGGTGCGCTGACCCTCGTCGCCAACCACCAGCCGTCGCTCACCTGGGACCTCGGGGAGACCCACGGCACGGTGGCGGTCCGGATGCCGCTGCACCCCGTCGCCATCGAGCTGCTGACCGAGTTCGGCCCGATGGCCGTCTCCAGCGCCAACCTCACCGGGCACCCGGCGCCGCAGGACTGCGACGCCGCCCAGGAGATGCTCGGCGACTCCGTCTCCGTCTACCTCGACGGCGGCCCCACCCCCGCCGACGTGCCGTCCTCCATCGTGGACGTCACCGGCAAGGTCCCCGTCCTGCTGCGCGCCGGTGCCATCAGCGCCGAGCAGCTGCGCGAGGTAGTACCCGACCTCGAGGTGGCGAATTGATCGCCCCGCAGGGGCGTGGCATAGCGGGACCGGGCACGGACAGCACCACCGACACCTTCCGCATCCTCCACGTCAGCACCGGCAACGTCTGCCGCTCGCCCATCACCGAGCGGCTGTCCCGGCATGCCCTCGCCGACCGCCTCGGCGACCCCTTCGCCGGCGGCCTGGTGGTGGAGAGCGCGGGCACCTGGGGCCACGAGGGCGCCCCGATGGAGGCGCACGCCGCCACCGTCCTGGCCGACCTCGGCGCCGACCCGCACGGCTTCATCGGCCGTGAGCTGCTCGACGAGCACGTGATCCGCGCGGACCTGGTGCTCACCGCCACCCGCGACCACCGCGCCCAGGTCATCTCCATGGGCCACTCGGCGGGCCTGCGTACTTTCACGCTCAAGGAGTTCACCCGGCTCGTACGGGCCATAGACCCCGCGACCCTCCCCGACCCGGCCCGGGCCGGCGGGGTGGTCGACCGCGCCCGCGCCCTGGTCCAGGCCGCCGCCGCGCTGCGCGGCTGGCTGCTGGCCCCGAACGCGGAGGCGGACGAGGTCCACGACCCGTACGGCGCTCCCATCACCTTCTTCCGTTCCATCGGCGACGAGATCAACCAGGCGCTCGACCCGGTCCTCACCGCGCTCACCGGGGTCGCCGGCCGGCCCTGACCACCCGTCCACCGGGCCGGGACGGCCGGTGACCACCGACGGGCGGGGCCACCGCTCCCGGCCGGGAGCGGGCACGGCGGTGAACGCCGGACATTCGCCGGGCAGCTACCGGGCATATGCCCCGGCGTGGGCCTACATTGGTGCCAAGACCATCGCGCCGCACAGGCCGGAGGCAGCGATGCCCGCCACCCGAGCTTCGACCCGTGACCCCGGCGCGCCCCCCGCCGCCGCCGAGGCCGCGGCCGCGCCGCGCCCCGTCTGGGAGGGCGGCTTCGAGGCCCTGCTGCGGCAGGACCCCGAGCTCGCCGGGATCCTCGCCGGCGAGGCCCGCCGCCAGGCCGACGGCCTCCAGCTCATCGCGGCCGAGAACTTCACCTCGCCCGCCGTCCTCGCCACCCTCGGCTCCCCGCTGGCCAACAAGTACGCGGAGGGCTATCCGGGCGCCCGGCACCACGGCGGCTGCGAGCTGGTCGACCTCGCCGAGCGGATCGCCGTCGACCGGGCCAAGGCCCTCTTCGGCGCCGAGCACGCCAACGTCCAGCCGCACTCCGGCTCGTCCGCCGTCCTCGCCGCCTACGCCGCGCTGCTGTGCCCCGGGGACACCGTGCTCGCCATGGCCCTGCCGCAGGGCGGCCACCTCACCCACGGCTCCCCGGCGAACTTCTCCGGCCGCTGGTTCGACTTCGTCGGCTACGGCGTCCGCCGTGACACCGGCCTGATCGACTACGACCAGGTGCGCGCCCTCGCCCGCGAGCACCGGCCCAAGGCCCTCGTCTGCGGCTCGATCTCCTACCCCCGCCACCCCGACTACGCCGCCTTCCGCGACATCGCCGACGAGGTGGGCGCCTACCTCGTCGCGGACGCCGCCCACCCGATCGGGCTGATCGCCGGGGGAGCGGCGCCCAGCCCCGTCCCGTACGCGGACGTGGTCTGCGCCACCACCCACAAGGTGCTGCGCGGCCCGCGCGGCGGGCTGCTGCTGTGCCGGGCCGGCCTCGCGAGCAGGATCGACCGGGCGGTCTTCCCCTTCACCCAGGGCGGCGGCCAGATGCACACCGTCGCGGCCAAGGCCGTCGCCTTCGGCGAGGCCACCGCACCCGCCTTCACCGCGTACGCCCATCAGGTCGTGGCCAACGCCCGCACGCTTGCCGCCGCCCTGGCCGCTGAGGGCCTCACGGTGACCACGGGAGGCACCGACACGCACATGATGACCGTCGACGTCTCCGGGCTCGCCCTGGACGCCGTCACGGCCCGCGGCAGGCTCGCGGCCTGCGGCATCGTCCTGGACACCTGCGGGCTGCCGCACGGGAGCGCCCCCGGTCTGCGGCTGGGCGCCGCGGCGGTCACCACCCAGGGCATGCGCGAGCCCGAGATGGCCCGGATCGCGGTGCTCATGGGGGCCGCGCTGCGGGGCGAGGGCCCCGGGGGAGCCGGTGCGGGAGAGACCAGGGACACCCGGGGGACCCGCGCGGCGGTCGCCGAGCTGGTGACCACCTTCCCGCCCTACCCTCCTTACCCGGATCACATCCGGGAGCTGCAACCATCGCGGGATGGCCGCTCGTCTTGAGCTGTATTCACGGATCGGGGTCGGACGCGAATATGGTGTGGGGCTGTGATGTCCAGCGAGATCTCTGGGGCAGCCCGTGCGTGAATACCTGCTGACGTTGTGCGTCACCGCCGCGGTCACCTATCTGCTGACGGGGCCGGTGCGGAAGTTCGCGATCGTGGCCGGGGCCATGCCGGAGATCCGCGCGCGCGACGTGCACCGCGAACCGACGCCACGCCTCGGCGGTATCGCGATGTTCGGCGGGCTGTGCGCGGGGCTGCTGGTCGCCGCGCACCTGTCGAACCTCGGCAAGGTCTTCGAGCTCGGCAGCGAACCCCGGGCGCTGCTCTCCGGCGCCGGCCTGATCTGGATCCTGGGCGTCCTGGACGACAAGTGGGGCGTCGACGCCCTGGTGAAGCTGGGCGGCCAGATGATCGCCGCCGGTGTGATGGTGCTCCAGGGCCTGACCATCCTGTGGATCCCGGTGCCCGGCGTCGGCACCGTCTCCCTGACCTCGATGCAGGGCACGCTGCTCACCGTCGCGCTGGTCGTGATCACCATCAACGCGGTCAATTTCGTCGACGGCCTGGACGGCCTCGCCTCGGGCATGGTCTGCATCGCCGCCGCGGCGTTCTTCCTCTACGCGTACCGCCTGTGGTTCGGCCACAACGTGGAGGCGGCCGCGCCCGCGACGCTGTTCGCCGCCGTCCTGATGGGCATGTGCCTGGGCTTCCTGCCGCACAACATGCACCCCGCGCGCATCTTCATGGGCGACTCCGGCTCGATGCTCATCGGGCTGGTGCTGGCCGCGGGCGCCATCTCCATCACCGGCCAGGTCGACCCCGACCTGCTCTACCAGCAGGTCGGCGGCGAGCGGAACGCCGTGCAGACGATGGTGCCGGTCTACATCCCGCTGCTGCTGCCGCTGACGGTCATCGCGGTGCCGGTCGCGGACCTGCTGCTGGCGATCGTCCGGCGGACCTGGAACGGCCAGTCGCCGTTCGCCGCGGACCGCGGCCATCTGCACCACCGGCTGCTGGAGCTCGGGCACTCGCACAGCCGGGCCGTCCTGATCATGTACTTCTGGTCGGCGCTCATCGGCTTCGGCACGGTGGCCTACTCCGTGCACTCGGCGAGTGTCTGGATCGTGCTGCTGATCGTCGCCCTGAGCGCGGTCGGTCTGGTCCTCCTGCTGCTGCCGCGCTTCAAGCCGCGCGCGCCCCGCTGGGCCGAGTCCTTCGTGCCGCCGCGCTACCGCCGCCGGGCGGTGGCCGCCCCCGCCGGTGCCCTGAGCCCGGCCGAGGCCGCGGCCGCCGCCGACGCGGCGGGTCTGCACGGCGCCACCGCGGTGGGTGCGGAGGCCGACGCGGGGGCCGCGACCGCCGGGGAGCGGGAGCCCGTCCCGGCCGGACTGCACGGCGCGACGGCCATCGGCGACCGCTCGCGGTTCAGCCACGCACGGAAGATCAGCAGCCCCCGCTGAGGCGGGGACTCCCGGACGGCGGCGAGGCCTGCTTCGGGCCGAACCAGCCCGAAGCGGTCCGAACCGGTCAGGAGCGGGCCGGAGCCGATCGGTCACGGAGAGGTCACAGGAGGCCAAACGGAGGACGGGCCTCTAGCAGAGGAATCAGGGTCTCGTCAGCGCTATGACCAGCCACTTCACTCCTGCGTGTGACGTCGAGCACACGATGTAGGTAAAGACCTCATCAAATAGTTTGTGATACCGTTCACGAAACCCGGTGCTGAAGCCGAAGGACCGTAGTGCGGCGGCCCTTCGTCGCGAGTCCATGTCTCACTCCCGGGGATACGCTCGTTCACGACGAATCGTTGCTTCCGATCGCCGGAGAAACCCTTCATGCAGTCCAACGACGCCCGAACACTCCTTCAGTGCGCCGTCCCGACCGCCGCCGCCGGTGTTGTCGCAGTCGCCGTCAGCGGAGCGCTGGCCGGGGGCAAGGGCGCGATCGGCGGTGCCGTCGGCACGCTGGTCGCGGGCGGCGTCATGGCCATGGGGCTCTACGTTCTCCAGCGCACGGCCAAGTCCTTCCCGCACTTGTTCCAGGCCATGGGCCTGGTTCTCTATGTGACGCAGTTCCTGATCGCGGCCGTCGTGCTCGCGGTCTTCCGGGACACGTCGCTCTTCAACACCCGGGCCTTCGCGTTCTCCCTGCTCGCCGCGGTCCTCGTGTGGACCGCCGCCCAGACGCGGGCGTATCTGAAGGCCAAGATCCTCTATGTGGATCCGGAATCCGCCGAGGCGAAGAACACCACGCCCGCCGGGTCTCCGACGTGACCGGTAGGGCCGGAATAAAGGTGCCGGCGCTCACCTGCTATCGTCCGGTGCCATCTGAGGCACAGTGGGCGCAGGCGGCTGAACTCCCGAGTTTTCCGGGACGGAATCGGCGGTCCATGCAGCTGATGCCGAATACCCCGACCGGCCCCGCGCCGATCACGCCCCCCATCCGCATGACCAGTCCAGTGCCGTTCCGCGGCTGCGCGCCGTGCCGACACAACGAGGTTGCCGTACCTATGCGCCACGCTGAAGGAGCTCGCGGTGAGTGCTGACCAGATGCTCGCCTTCGAGACCGATTGCCACATCTTCGATGGGTGCGGCTTCCCGGCCCCAGGGCTTCACTCGTTCCTGTTCGAACCGATCTTCAGCATTGGCGGCTTCGACTTCAACAAGCCGATGCTGCTGGCCGTGCTGAGCACGGTCGTGATCATCGGTTTCTTCTGGGCGGCGTTCGGCCGGGCCAAGGTGGTCCCGGGCAAGTTGCAGATGGTCGGTGAGGCGGGCTACGACTTCGTGCGCCGCGGCATCGTCTATGAGGCGCTCGGCAAGAAGGAGGGCGAGAAGTACGTCCCCCTGATGGTCTCGCTGTTCTTCTTTGTCTGGATCATGAATCTCTGGTCGATCATTCCGGTCGCCCAGTTCCCCGTGACCTCGATCATCGCCTTCCCGGCGGCGCTCGCCCTGATCGTCTACGTCCTCTGGATGTACCTGACGTTCAAGAAGCACGGCTTCATCGGCGGCCTGAAGAACATCACGGGCTACGACAAGGCGCTGGGACCGATCCTCCCGCTGGCAGTGGTCCTCGAGTTCTTCTCGAACGTGATCATCCGCCCGTTCACCCACGCGGTCCGACTCTTCGCCAACATGTTCGCCGGCCACCTGCTGATCCTGATGTTCACGGTCGCCAGCTGGTACCTGCTGAACGGCATCGGGATCGCCTACGCCGGTGTGTCCTTCGTGATGACCATCGTGATGACCGCCTTCGAGCTCTTCATCCAGGCCGTCCAGGCGTACGTCTTCGTGCTGCTGGCCACCAACTACGTCCAGGGCGCTCTCGCCGAGCATCACTGAGCCCCACCCGGACCCCCGTCCACGCAATCGTCCGGTGGCCAACCCCCACCGGTCCGTGAAAGAGAAGGAAGAACGAGCATGTCTGCTGCTCTCCAGACCATCGCCGCTGGTGTCGAGATCAAGGGCAACCTGGGCTCGATCGGCTACGGCCTCGCCGCGATCGGCCCCGGCGTCGGCGTCGGCATCGTCTTCGGTAACGGCACCCAGGCGCTGGCCCGCCAGCCCGAGGCCGCCGGCCTGATCCGCGCCAACCAGATCCTCGGCTTCGCCTTCTGTGAGGCGCTCGCCCTGATCGGTCTGGTCATGCCGTTCGTCTACCCGTCTGCCTGATCGCAGCCTGACGACCACTGTTTTCGACGGAAGGCATTGATGTGAACGCCCTGATGTTGGCGTCGGAGGGGGAAATGGAACCCCCCCTCCTCCCGCCGCTCCCAGAGCTCGTCATCGGCCTGATCGCCTTCGCCATCGTCTTCTTCTTCCTCGCCAAGAAGCTCCTCCCGACGATCAACAAGTCTCTGGACGAGCGTCGCGAGGCCATCGAAGGCGGCATGGAGAAGGCCGAGGCCGCCCAGGCCGAGGCTCAGCAGGTGCTCGAGGACTACCGGGCGCAGCTCGCCGATGCCCGCCACGAGGCCTCCCGGCTGCGCCAGGAAGCCCAGGAACAGGGTGTCGCGCTGATCGCCGACATGCGGTCCGAGGGCCAGCGCCAGCGCGAGGAGATCATCGCTGCCGGTCACGCCCAGATCGAGGCCGACCGCAAGGCCGCCGCGGCCTCGCTCCGCCAGGACGTGGGCAAGCTCGCCGGCGACCTGGCCGGCCGGATCGTCGGCGAGTCCCTCGGGGACGCGTCCCGGCAGAGCCGTACCGTCGACCGCTTCCTCGATGACCTCGAGGCCAAGGCGGCCGACCAGAAGAAGGCCGAGGCCACCCGATGAGCGGAGCGAGCCGGGAGGCACTGGCCTCCGCACGCGAGAGCCTCGACGCACTCGCGGACAACACGTCCGTGGACGCGGCGAAGCTCGCCGACGAGCTCGCCGCGGTCACCGGGCTGCTCGACCGCGAGGTCTCGCTGCGTCGGGTCCTCACCGACCCGGCGCAGGGCGGCGAGGCCAAGGCCGAGCTGGCCCGGCGTCTGATCGGCGGACAGGTCGGCGGCGAGACCGCGGACCTGCTGGCCGGCATGGTCCGCTCCCGCTGGTCGCGCTCGCGTGACCTGGTGGACGCGGCCGAGGAGCTCGCCTCCGGTGCCGACCTCATCGCCGCCGAGCGCGCGGGTGTCCTGGACGACGTCGAGGACGAGCTGTTCCGCTTCGGCCGGATCGTGAGCTCCAGCAGCGAGCTCCGCTCCGCGCTGACGGACAAGGTCGCGGACCGCACGGCCAAGGCCGGGCTGGTCCGTGAGCTCCTGGGCGGCCGGGCCAACCCGGTCACCGAGCGGCTCGTGGCCCGATTGGTGACCGCGCCGCGTGGTCGTAGCCTGGAGTCAGGGCTGAACGCCCTCTCCAAGCAGGCCGCCGACCGCCGGGACCGGATGGTCGCGGAGGTCACCTCCGCGGTGCCGATGAGCGATGCCCAGAAGCAGCGCCTCGGTGACGTCCTGGCCAAGCTGTACGGCCGTCGTGTCCACCTCAACCTGGACGTGGACCCCGAGATCCTCGGTGGTGTCCAGGTGCGGATCGGCGACGAGGTCATCAACGGCAGCATCGCGGACCGTCTCGCCGAGGCGGACCGGCGGATGGCCGGCTGACCAGCCACCAATTCAAGAGCATGACTGACGGCCCGGGTTGGGCCGACGGTGTCCTCCGGGGGCCCGCAGCGCGACCGCTGTGGGCACCACACCCCGGAGAAGAAATACTTCGGGCCCAACAAGGAGAGCAGGGAACCCAGATGGCGGAGCTCACGATCCGGCCGGAGGAGATCCGGGACGCGCTGGAGAACTTTGTCCAGGCGTACAAGCCGGACGCGGCCTCGCGCGAGGAGGTCGGTACGGTCAGCGTTGCCGGCGACGGCATCGCGAAGGTCGAGGGTCTTCCCTCGGCCATGGCGAACGAGCTGCTGCGGTTCGAGGACGGAACCCTCGGTCTCGCCCTCAACCTCGAGGAGCGCGAGATCGGTGCGGTCGTCCTCGGCGAGTTCAGCGGCATCGAGGAGGGCCAGCCGGTGCAGCGCACCGGTGAGGTGCTCTCCGTCGCGGTGGGCGAGGGCTACCTCGGCCGCGTCGTCGACCCGCTGGGCAACCCGATCGACGGCCTCGGCGAGATCGCGACCGAAGGACGCCGCGCCCTGGAGCTTCAGGCTCCCGGCGTCATGGTCCGTAAGTCGGTCCACGAGCCGATGCAGACCGGTCTCAAGGCCGTCGACGCCATGGTGCCGATCGGCCGTGGCCAGCGTCAGCTGATCATCGGTGACCGTCAGACCGGCAAGACCGCGCTGGCCGTCGACACGATCATCAACCAGCGCGACAACTGGCGCTCGGGCGACCCGAAGAAGCAGGTCCGCTGCATCTACGTCGCCATCGGCCAGAAGGGCTCCACCATCGCGTCCGTGCGCGGCGCCCTGGAGGAGGCCGGCGCCCTGGAGTACACGACGATCGTCGCCGCTCCCGCGTCCGACCCGGCCGGCTTCAAGTACCTCGCCCCGTACACCGGCTCGGCCATCGGCCAGCACTGGATGTACCAGGGCAAGCACGTCCTGATCGTCTTCGACGACCTCTCGAAGCAGGCCGACGCCTACCGCGCCGTGTCCCTGCTGCTGCGCCGCCCGCCGGGCCGTGAGGCCTACCCGGGTGACGTCTTCTACCTGCACTCGCGTCTGCTGGAGCGCTGCGCCAAGCTCTCCGACGAGATGGGTGCCGGTTCGATGACCGGTCTGCCGATCGTCGAGACCAAGGCCAACGACGTCTCGGCGTTCATCCCGACCAACGTCATCTCCATCACCGACGGCCAGTGCTTCCTGGAGTCCGACCTGTTCAACGCGGGCCAGCGCCCGGCGCTGAACGTCGGTATCTCGGTCTCCCGCGTCGGTGGCTCCGCCCAGCACAAGGCCATGAAGCAGGTCTCCGGCCGACTCCGTGTCGACCTCGCCCAGTACCGCGAGCTGGAGGCGTTCGCCGCCTTCGGTTCCGACCTGGACGCGGCCTCGAAGTCGCAGCTGGAGCGCGGCAAGCGCATGGTCGAGCTGCTGAAGCAGGGCCAGTACGCCCCGTACTCCGTCGAGGACCAGGTCGTCTCCGTCTGGGCCGGCACCACCGGCAAGATGGACGACGTGCCGGTCGAGGACATCCAGCGCTTCGAGCGCGAGATGCTCGACTACCTGGGCCGCGAGCACAAGGGCCTGATGACCAGCATCGTCGAGGGCGGCAAGATGTCCGACGACACCCTCCAGGCGCTCGCCGACGCCATCGCCACCTTCAAGAAGCAGTTCGAGACCTCGGACGGCAAGCTTCTCGGTGACGACGCCACGGCCGGCTCCGCGAAGTGACCACGACGGAAGGGACCTGATCCATGGGAGCCCAGCTCCGGGTCTACAAGCGTCGCATCCGCTCCGTCACCGCGACCAAGAAGATCACCAAGGCGATGGAGATGATCGCCGCCTCGCGCATCGTCAAGGCGCAGCGCCAGGTGGCGGCATCGACGCCGTACGCGAGTGAGCTCACTCGCGCGGTGACGGCAGTGGCGACCGGCTCGAACACCAAGCACGCCCTGACCACCGAGGTCGAGAACCCGGTCCGGGCCGCGGTGCTGCTCGTCACGAGCGACCGCGGTCTGGCCGGCGGCTACTCCTCCAACGCCATCAAGGCCGCGGACCGCCTCACCGAGCGCCTGCGCTCGGAGGGCAAGGACGTCGTCACGTACATCATCGGCCGCAAGGGCGTGGCGTACTACGGCTTCCGGGAGCGCCCGGTCGTCGAGTCGTGGACCGGTTTCACCGACAGCCCGACCTACGCGGACGCCAAGAAGGTCGCGGGCCCGCTGATCGAGGCCGTCCAGCTGGACACGGCCGAGGGCGGCGTCGACGAGCTGCACATCGTCTTCACCGAGTTCGTCTCGATGATGACGCAGTCGCCGGTCGAGAAGCGGCTGCTGCCGCTGACCCTCGACAAGTCGGAGGAGGACGAGGAGGCCGCGAAGGGCAAGATCCTTCCGCTCTTCGACTTCGAGCCCTCGGCGGAGGACGTCCTCGACGCGCTGCTGCCGCGGTACGTCGAGAGCCGTATCTACAACGCCCTGCTGCAGTCGGCCGCTTCCGAGCACGCCGCCCGCCGCCGTGCGATGAAGTCGGCGACCGACAACGCCGGCGAACTCATCAAGTCGCTGTCGCGGCTTGCGAACGCGGCCCGCCAGGCCGAAATCACCCAGGAAATCAGCGAGATCGTCGGTGGCTCCAGTGCCCTGGCCGACGCTAACGCGGGGAGTGACTGACCACTATGACCACGACTGTTGAAACCGCCACGGCCACCGGCCGCGTCGCGCGGGTCATCGGCCCGGTCGTCGACGTGGAGTTCCCCGTCGACGCGATGCCGGAGATCTACAACGCGCTGCACGTCCAGGTCGCCGACCCGGCCGAGGACGGCAAGCTCAAGACGCTGACCCTCGAGGTCGCGCAGCACCTGGGCGAGGGCCTGGTCCGCGCCATCTCGATGCAGCCCACCGACGGTCTGGTCCGCCAGGCCGCCGTCACCGACACGGGCGCGGGCATCACCGTCCCCGTCGGCGACGTCACCAAGGGCAAGGTGTTCAACACCCTCGGTGAGATCCTGAACAAGCCGGAGGCCGAGTCCGAGGTCACCGAGCGCTGGGCGATCCACCGCAAGGCGCCGAGCTTCGACCAGCTCGAGTCGAAGACCGAGATGTTCGAGACCGGCGTCAAGGTCATCGACCTTCTCACCCCGTACGTCAAGGGTGGAAAGATCGGTCTGTTCGGTGGTGCCGGTGTCGGCAAGACCGTGCTGATCCAGGAAATGATCTACCGCGTGGCCAACAACCACGACGGTGTGTCGGTGTTCGCCGGTGTCGGTGAGCGCACCCGTGAGGGCAACGACCTCATCGAGGAAATGACCGACTCGGGCGTCATCGACAAGACGGCGCTCGTCTTCGGCCAGATGGACGAGCCCCCGGGCACCCGTCTGCGCGTCGCCCTGGCCGGTCTGACCATGGCGGAGTACTTCCGCGATGTGCAGAAGCAGGACGTGCTCTTCTTCATCGACAACATCTTCCGTTACACCCAGGCCGGTTCCGAGGTGTCCACCCTGCTCGGCCGTATGCCGTCCGCGGTGGGTTACCAGCCGAACCTGGCGGACGAGATGGGTCTGCTCCAGGAGCGCATCACCTCGACGCGTGGTCACTCGATCACCTCGATGCAGGCGATCTACGTCCCCGCGGACGACCTGACCGACCCGGCCCCGGCCACGACCTTCGCGCACCTCGACGCGACGACCGTGCTGTCGCGTCCGATCTCGGAGAAGGGCATCTACCCGGCGGTCGACCCGCTGGACTCGACGTCCCGCATCCTGGACCCGCGCTACATCGCGCAGGACCACTACGAGTGCGCCTCGCGTGTCAAGACGGTCCTCCAGAAGTACAAGGACCTCCAGGACATCATCGCGATCCTCGGTATCGACGAGCTGGGCGAAGAGGACAAGCTGGTCGTCCACCGCGCCCGTCGCGTCGAGCGCTTCCTGTCGCAGAACACCCACGTGGCGAAGCAGTTCACCGGCGTGGACGGTTCGGACGTGCCGCTCGACGAGTCGATCGCCGCGTTCAACGCGATCTGCGACGGTGAGTACGACCACTTCCCCGAGCAGGCGTTCTTCATGTGCGGTGGCATCGAGGACCTCAAGGCCAACGCCAAGGAGCTGGGCGTCTCCTAAGGCCCCGTGCCTTTCGACCGGGGGCGGGGCGCTCCCGCCCCCGGTCGTCACGTCCCCTATTCTTTGACCCAACACCTGCCGCACCCGGCAGGTGGAGACCCGAGGAGCCACGTTGGCTGCTGAGCTGCACGTCGAGCTGGTCGCGGCGGACCGAAGCGTCTGGTCCGGCGAGGCCACTCTGGTCATCGCGCGTACCACATCGGGTGACATCGGCGTCATGCCCGGCCACCAGCCGCTGCTCGGTGTGCTGGAGTCCGGCCCGGTGACCATCAAGACCGCCGACGGCAATGTCGTCGCCGCGGTGCACGGTGGTTTCATCTCGTTCGCGGACGACAAGCTGTCGCTCGTCGCCGAGGTCGCCGAGCTGGCCGACGAGATCGATGTCCAGCGCGCCGAGCGCGCGCTGGAGCGTGCGAAGTCGGAGGCCGACGCGGCCGCCGAGCGTCGCGCGGATGTCCGGCTGCGTGCGGTCACGGGCGTTCACTAGCCCGCGACCCACAGAGATCGTCCCTCAGCCGCGGACCGCACTGGAACATTCCAGGGCGGTTCGCGGCTGAGGCAATACAGGTGCGGTTGCTCTAGATGATGCGAGGAGGTCGGTGGAGATGGTCCTCGCTCTGCTCGTGAGCGGCATCGTCGTCTTGCTGGTGCTGTTGGGGCTGTTCGTCTTCGGGCTGCGCAGACGGCTGATCCAGCGGTCCGGCGGCACCTTCGACTGTAGCCTGCGGTGGAACGTGCCCGAGACGGACCCGGCCCCGGACGGCAAGGGGTGGGTGTACGGCGTCGCCCGCTACAACAGTGACCGGATCGAGTGGTTCCGGGTCTTCTCGTACGCGTACCGGCCGCGCCGGCTGCTGGAGCGCGCGTCGATCGAGGTGCTGGAGCGGCGGCCGCCGCTCGGCGACGAGGAGCTGGCCCTGCTGTCCGACGCGGTCGTGCTGATCTGTTCGCACCGGGGCACGCGCCTGGAGCTGGCGATGAGCGAGGACGCCCTGACGGGCTTCCTGGCCTGGCTGGAGGCGGCGCCGCCGGGCCAGCGCGTGAACGTGGCGTAGGTTTCCGTGGCATCGATCGTCGGCCGGGCGGGACATCTGTCCCACCCGGCCGACGATTCTCGCTATCGGAGCCCGTTGTCGACGGCGGTCATCAGTGTGCCGCTGTCCCCGGACATCTCCCAGATCATGACGCCACCCAGCCCCTTCGTCTTCAGCCAGGCCGTCTTCTTGCCGATCGACCAGACGTCGTCGAAGGTCCACCACTGACCGTTGGCGCCGGTGTAGCCGTACGTGGCCACGGACTGCTCGTCGTGGTGGACGGTCAGGTTCGGCACGGACGCCAGGAGGTTGTCGTAGCCGCGCGTACCGGCCTCCTCGGGGAACTGGCCGGGGGCCGCGCCGTTCGCCGTCTGCCACTCGCCGCGCGCGCCGCCGTCGGCGACCTGCTGCCAGCCGCGACCGTAGAAGGCCAGGCCCAGGACGATCTTGCGGGGGTCGACGCCGGCGTCGAGATAGGCCTGGACGGTCGACTCGACGCTGAACTTCGTGGTGTACGGGTCCTGGGCGTCGGTGTAGAGGTTGCCCTGGTGGCCGGTCCGGTTCGGCTCCCAGCTGTTGTCGCTGCCGGAGCCGTGGAAGTCGTAGCCCTGGACGTTGGCGAAGTCCATGTAGTCGAAGACGCTGGGCGTGCCGTCCTTGGTGGTGATGTCCCAGCCCGCCTCGATCTTGCCCGGGTCGGCCGGGGTGAAGGCCGTGACCAGGTACTTCTTGCCCGTGGTGGTGCTCAGGGCGTCGAGCTGGCGGCGGAATTCCGCGAAGAGCAGGGTGTTGTTGGCCTTGTCGTCCTTGGAGACGTGGTTGCCGGCGTGGCCCTCGGAGCCCGGCCACTCCCAGTCGATGTCGAAGCCGTCGAAGATCCCGGCGGCGACGCCGGCCCCGCCCCGCCCGTTGACGGCCGGCAGGTCACCCTTGATGTACATGTCGATGCAGGACTTCACGAACTTCTGCCGGGAGGCGTCCGTCTTGGCGACGTCCGAGAAGTACTTGCTGTAGGTCCAGCCGCCGAGCGACATATTGATCTTGAGGTTGGGGTGTTTGGCCTTGAGCTTCCTCAGCTGGTTGAAGTTGCCGGCCAGCTTCTGGTCCCAGGTGTCGCCCACGCCGTCGATCGACTCCCCGGCCGAGAAGCCCTTCTCGTAGTCGGCCCAGGAGTCGCCCGCGCCGTCCCCCTGGCTGGGGTCCTGGGGGTTGGGCGTGGTGGCCTTGGTGACGCCATTGAGGCAGGTGAGGTTGGTGGGGTGGATGTTGGAGAACGAGTAGTTGATGTGGGTGAGCTTGGCGGCGGCGCCGGTGGTCTCCAGCGACTTCACCGTGTAGCCGCGCCCGTAGATGCCCCACTGGACGAAGTAGCCCACCTTGGCGCGGTCGACCGGTGGCTGGGTGCCGCCCCCGGTGGTCCGTACGGTCAGCGGGGCGCTGGCCTTGCCGGTCTGGTCGGCGCTGTCGCGGGCCACGACGGTGTAGGTGTAGTCGGTGCCCGCGGTGAGGCCGGTGTCCTTGTGGGTCAGCTTGGTCACCGTGGCGACCTTCGTGGTGCCGCGGTAGACGTCGTAGTCCTTGACGCCCTTGTCGTCGGTGGCGGCGGGCCACTTCAGGGTGACGGTCGTGTCGGTGACCGCCGTCGCGGCCGGGGTGCCGGGCGCGGAGGGCGGCTTGTCGGTGCCGCCGCCGGAGCCGGTGCGCAGGGTGGCGGAGGGGCTCGCGGGGCCGGTCTGGCCGGCGGTGTCCCGGGCGACGACCTTGTAGGTGTAGTCGGTGTCGGCGCTGAGGCCCGTGTCGGTGAACGCCGTGGTGGAGACCGTGCCGACGACGGTCTCACCGCGGTAGACGTCGTAGTTCTTCACGCCCTTGTCGTCCGTGGCGGCGGCCCAGGTCAGGGCGATGCTGCTCGCCGTGACGCCGGTGGAGGAGGGCTGTCCCGGGGCGCTGGGCGGGGTGTCGGCGGGGGAGCCCTCGCAGGGGCCGCCGTCGAGCTTGCAGCCGGTGGGGTCGCCGTTGCCCGCGGCGACGAAGCCGAAGGTGACGCTCGCGCCGGGGGCGATGGTGCCGTTGTACTCGCGGTTCTTGGCGGTGTGGTGGGTGCCCGAGCTGGTGATCAGCGCGTCCCAGTAGGCGCCGACGCTGGTGCCGGAGGGGAAGTCCCACTCGACGGTCCAGGAGTTGATGGTGGTGGTGCCGGTGTTACGGATGGTCCACTCGGCCTGGTAGCCGGTGCCCCAGTCGGAGGTCTTGGCGAAGCCGGCGGTGGCCGCTGCCGCTTGGGGTGCTGCTCGGGGCGGTGCCTGGGATGCCGCCTGGGATGCCGTGGAGAGGCCGACGAGGGCGGCGGCCGGAAGCAGTAGCGCGGAGAACAGCGCCACCGCTCTGGATAAGGGGCGTCTGCTGCGTGGTGAGATGCCTGTGCTCAAGGGTGCTCCTCGAGAGTGGGCCGGCTGGTGGGGGGCCGTTCTGCTGGCCGGTGCGCCGTCGGGTGAGTGTGCGCTATCCGGTCATCCTCACCACGACTGTGAAGGGAGGTTAGAAAGGTCCGTACCAATGGTCAAGAGGTCTGGACCAACCCCAACTCCTGTGCCAGCACCGCCGCTTGCACCCGGCTGCGCAGCTCCAGCTTGGCCAGCAACCGGCTGACGTGCGTCTTCACCGTCGCCTCCGCCATGTGCAGCCGCGCCGCGACCTCCGCGTTCGACAGCCCCTCGCCCAGACAGACCAGCACCTCGCGCTCCCGGCGCGTGAGGGAGTCCAGCACCGAGGGGTCCGGCGCGCCCGGCGGGCGTACGGGCGCGGGGTGCGCGAACTCCGCGATCAGGCGGCGGGTCACGGCGGGGGAGATCAGGCCCTCGCCGCGCGCCACGGTCCGCACCGCCGCGACCAGATCGGCGGCCTCGCTGTCCTTCAGCAGGAAGCCGGAGGCCCCCGCGCGCAGCGCCCCGAACACGTACTCGTCCAGGTCGAAGGTGGTGAGCACCAGGACGTCGGCCAGCCCCTCCCCGGTCACCAGCCGGGTGGCCGACACCCCGTCCAGGCGCGGCATCTGCACATCCATCAGCACCAGGTCCGGCCGCAGCTCGCGGGCCAGCCGGACGGCCTCCTCGCCGTCCGCCGCCTCCCCGACGACCTCGATGCCGGGCGCCGAACGCAGGATGAGGACCAGCCCGGAACGCACGGCCGCCTGGTCCTCGGCGACCACGACCCGGACCGGCTCCCCGGCACCCCCGGCCGTACCCGCCGCCTCCGGCGCCCCACCACGTCGCTCCGTCATCGGATCCCCTTCTCAGGCTTCTCGGACCTCTCGGTCTTCTCTTGCTTCTCTTGTTTCTCCGGCACCGCCGCCCCGGTCAGCGGCAGCAGCGCCCGTACCCGCCACACCTTGCCGCCGGGCTCCTGCGCCGGGCCCGCCTCGAACGTCCCGTCCAGCAGCGCCACCCGCTCACCCATGCCGACCAGGCCCGCCCCCGAACCCGGCGCCCGGGGCACCGGCGCGGACCCGAACGGGCTGGTCACCTCCGTCAGCAGCGCCCCGCCCGCCCCCGCCAGCCGCACGGCGACCTCGCCCGGCGCCGCGTGCTTCACCGCGTTCGTCAGCGACTCCTGCACGATGCGGTACGCCGCCAGCTCCACCGGCGCCGGCAGCGGGCCGGGGCCCCGCTCGTCCCGCAGCACGAACGTGAACCCGTCGTCCACCACGGCCTTGCGGGCGTGGTCCAGCAGTGCGTCCACCCCGTCCAGCCGGGGCGTGGCCGCCGGCTCGCTCTCGGCGCCCGCCTGGCGCAGCAGCCCGATGAGCCGGCGCATCTCGGCCAGCCCCTGCACGCTGTTCTCCCGGATGACCCCGAGCGCCTCGCGGGACGTGCCCGGCTCGTTTATCGACAGCGCCGCCGAGGAGTGGATCGCGATCGCCGACAGGTGGTTCGCCACCATGTCGTGCAGCTCCCGTGCCATCCGGGCGCGCTCCGCGCCCACCGCCTGCCGCCGGTCCAGCTCGGCCAGCAGCGCCGTACGCTCCGCCTCCAGCCGGGCCGCGCGCGCCGCGTCCCGGTGCCGGCGGATGCCCACCCCGGTCCAGGCGGGCGCCACCAGGATCACGCCCACGCCGAACCCGATCAGCAGCGCCTCCGGCTCCCGCGTCAGCCCCACCGCCAGCAGCGTGGCCAGCAGCGTGAGCACCTCGCAGACCCGGGGGATCCGCCAGGCGACCGACGGCCGCCCGTAGAGCACCGCCGCGTAGACGACATCCGTGTACATGGCGATGGTCGCGACGAGCGAGCCCGAGCAGATGTCCACGGCGAGCGTGACCGTGGCGATCGCGAGGCCCGTCAGCGGGGCGCTGCGCCGCAGCAGTTCCGTCCCGCACATCACGACCAGCGCGACCAGGCTCAGCCACTTCGGCAGCCCGAACATCGCCGGGTTGTTGCGCAGGCCGAGGAACCACAGGAGGAGGCCGCCGAGCAGCCCGGCGACCGCGATGATCACATCGTCGCGCTCGGGGCGGCGGGGGAGACGGAGGACGCTGGCCGGCATGCGTCCATCACAGCACGTGGGAGCGGGTGCGGTCGTCCTCTGCCGGGCGCTTCGCCCCGGCGCGCGCTACATCGAACGATGCAGTCCGGGATCGTCAGGCGCGACGAGGAAAAGCCCGTCCCGCGCCGGGAGGCTGGAGGCGAGGGAAGGAGAGATCCGTGATCGTCACGTTGATCATCGTGTGCGAGGTGGGCTTCTGGGTCCTGCTGGCCGGCGGGCTGAGCCTGCGCTACCTGGCCCGGATGCCACGCACCGGGGCCGCCGTGCTGCTGCTGGAGCCCGTGCTGGAGCTCGTCCTGCTGATCGCCACGGCGGTCGACCTGAAGAACGGCGCGCAGGCAGACTGGAAGCACGGCCTGGCCGCCGTCTACATCGGCTTCTCGGTGGGCCTCGGGCACTCCACGATCAAGTGGGCCGACCAGCGCTTCGCGCACCGCTTCGCGGGCGGCCCGCCGCCGGTCAAGCCCCCGAGGTACGGCATGGCCCGCGCCGTCCACGAGTGGAAGACGGCCGCGCGCTGGATCCTGGCGGCCGCCGTCGCCATCGGCCTGCTCCAGGCCGCGACCTGGTACGTCGGCGACGCGGGTGACACCAGCTCGCTGCGCGGCTGGCAGACCAGGATGCTCTTCGTGGTCGGCATCAACCTGGTCATCGCGCTGAGCTACACCCTCTGGCCCAAGCAGCCGAAGCCCGGGACCGCCGCGGCCGAGGCCGGGGCCGAGGCCGAGCGCCCCCGGGTCCACGAGAAGCGCTGACACCCCGTCGGGCGGGGTTCCGGACCGGGCGCCGGCGTGTCCCTCACCGCTCCCCGCCCGGGACCCACAGGACGTCCCCCACCTCCTTGTTGGCCGCCCGCGCCAGGATGAACAGCAGGTCCGAGAGCCGGTTGAGGTAGGTGGCCGTCAGCGGGTTCATGATGTCGGCGTGCAGTTCCAGGGCCGCCCACGTGGAGCGCTCCGCCCGCCGGACCACCGTGCAGGCCTGGTGCAGCAGGGCCGCGCCGGGGGCGCCGCCGGGCAGGATGAAGCTGCGGAGCTTCTCCAGGTCCTCCAGGAAGCGGTCGCAGTCCGCCTCCAGCTTGTCGATGTACGGCTGTTCGACCCGCAGCGGCGGGTACTTGGGGTTCTCGGCGACGGGCGTCGCCAGGTCGGCGCCCACGTCGAAGAGATCGTTCTGGATGCGGACGAGCACCTTCACGATCTCCTCGGGCAGCTGCCCGAGCGCGATGGCCACCCCGATGGCGGCGTTGGCCTCGTTGGCGTCGGCGTAGGCGGCGATGCGGGTGTCCGTCTTCACGGTGCGGCTCATGTCGCCGAGGGCGGTCGTGCCGCTGTCACCGGTGCGGGTGTAGATGCGCGTCAGATTGACCATGGGACGAGCGTAGTCACGCGGCGGCCCGGCGGGAGGGGCCACGGGTGGCCGTGTCCCCGGC
Organism: Streptomyces albireticuli; assembly: GCF_002192455.1. Taxonomy (NCBI): domain Bacteria; kingdom Bacillati; phylum Actinomycetota; class Actinomycetes; order Kitasatosporales; family Streptomycetaceae; genus Streptomyces; species Streptomyces albireticuli. The sequence goes on along the minus strand of NZ_CP021744.1, from coordinate 2,592,971 downwards.
CCCGCACCTGTGACCCCTGGGGCTGAAGGGGCTCAACTGAGGCGTGGGATCAGGCTGATGGCCGTCTCGATGTGATGTCCGTCATGTGGGACGTGACGCGCATCTCTTACCGCCCAATGGCGCCTCCATGACCGCTAATGTCCGCCGGGAGAGTGCGTTCTGGAACAGCTATGTGCACAGGGAGTAAGGGGACAGCCGTGGCCAAGAAGCTCGCCGTGATCGGGGCCGGACTGATGGGCTCGGGCATCGCCCAGGTCTCCGCGCAGGCCGGGTGGGAGGTCGTCCTGCGGGACGTCACCGACGCGGCGCTGAAGCGCGGCACGGACGGCATCAAGGCCTCGTACGACAAGTTCGTCTCCAAGGGGAAGCTGGAGGCGGCCGCCGCCGAGGAGGCGCTCGGCCGGATCACCACCACCACCGACCTCGACGCCGCGGCCGACGCGGACATCGTCGTCGAGGCCGTCTTCGAGGACATCGACACCAAGCGGGACATCTTCCGCACCCTGGACGGTCTGGTGAAGGACGAGACGGTCCTCGCCTCCAACACCTCCGCCATCCCGATCACCAAGATCGCGGCGGCCACGCGGCGGCCGGAGCGCGTCGTCGGCGCCCACTTCTTCTCGCCGGTCCCGATGATGCAGCTCTGCGAGCTGGTCCGCGGCCACAAGACCAGCGACGAAACGCTGGCCAAGGCCCGTGAGTTCGCCGAGGGCGTCGGCAAGACCTGCATCGTCGTCAACCGCGACGTCGCGGGCTTCGTCACCACCCGGCTGATCTCGGCGCTCGTCGTCGAGGCCGCCAAGCTGTACGAGTCCGGGGTGGCCACCGCCGAGGACATCGACATCGCCTGCAAGCTGGGCTTCGGGCACGCGATGGGCCCGCTGGCCACCGCCGACCTGACGGGTGTCGACATCCTGCTGCACGCCACGGGCAACATCTACACGGAGTGCCAGGACGAGAAGTTCGCGCCGCCGGAGATCATGCGCCGCATGGTCGACGCCGGGGACCTCGGCCGCAAGAGTGGACAGGGCTTTTACCAGCACTGACGACAAGGCCGCCAGCTGATTCACCCTCTGGGGTGAATTAGGCATTGGTTCGCCGGTCGGCGGCAACTTTGTCGTGTGAGAGGCAGTCAGTTCTTTAGAACCTCACCCATACCAGGCACCACTCCCGGGAGCGCATATGCACATCAGGGGCGACCACGCCGAACTGGTCGTCGGGGGGCGCCTCGACGTCCGCAGCGCGGCGGACGCCCGTACGGTGCTGCACTCCGCCCTCGACTCCGGCCGCGGTGACCTGGTGCTCGACCTCACCGAGCTGGACTCCTGGGACGCCACGGGGCTCGGCGTCATCATGGGCGCGCACCGCCGCGCGGGGCGCACCGGCCGCCGGCTGGTCCTGCGCGGCGTGCCCGACCGGATGCAGCGGCTGCTGGTCGCCACCCGGCTGCACCGCATCCTCGCCATCGAGGGCGGCATCGCGGCCGAGTGCCTGCCGCGGGTCTGAGGCCCGGGCGGGATCCGGGCCGCGGAACCGGGCCGCCCCGGGCTCCGGATCCGGGCCCGCCGCGGTCGGATCTGGGCCCGAACCGTCATGAACCGGCCTGACAAAGGTCGGATTCGGGCCTGATTGCGGTCCGCTCCGGGCGCGATCAGCCCCCGCCGCCGGGCGCGCGATCCCCTGCGCCGACAGCCGGTACGGTGTGCCGGGAGGGGCCGGTGGGATGCCGGTGCCACCCATCGACCCATCCTGACGAGACCGTGACGTCCCCCGGGCGGCAGAGCCCCCTCGCATTCATGGATACTGTGCGAAGGTCTGAGGTTCGGTTTTCCCGCCGCATAAGGCCGCAACAGCACGCCCACGGCGGGCACCGGACGCGAAGCGCCGGCCGGGTACGTCCCGGCCGAGGGTTGAGGGAGTGCGGACAGGCCGGGAGGGCACGACGGCACGCCACGCATCTGGGGGGCTTTGACCATGGACCCGACGAACCGATCCGACGAGTTCGACGACCGCGGCCCGGAGTCCGCGGACAGCGGCTCCGAGCGGCCGGCGGCGGCCCACGACACCCCGGGCGCGGGCGCCGGACCGGTGCGCGTCGTCCAGCTCGTCGCGGCCGAGTACGTCCTCACCGTCAACCCCGTCGACGGCAGTGAGATCGAGCCCTGCCTGCCCGGCCGGCGGCCCGACCGCCCCGGGCGGCGCGGCCCCGCCGACCGGGCCGAGCTGGACCGGGCCTCCGTCCCGCCGGCCCCCGCCCGCCAGGTGGGTCCCGAGCTGCCCCTGCTGGACCGCCAGGAGGAGCGCGAGCGGCTGTCCCGCCTGCTCTCCCGCGGCCGCTCCGTGCGCCTCACCGGCCCCTCCGGCTCCGGCCGCACCAAGCTCCTGGACGCCGTCGCCGCGGACTGCGCGGACCTCGCCCCCGACGGCGTCGTCCGCCTCAGCGGCCACCACCGCACCACCTCCGACCTCCTGTACGAGCTGTACGCCGCCGTCCACGACGCGCCGCGCTACCGCCCGGACAGAGCCGAGCTGCTCACCGCCGTCCATGAGATCGGCGCGGTCGTCGTCCTCGACGACCTGGAGTTCGGCGGCGCCGCGCTCGACGAGCTGCTCGACGCCACCCCCGAGTGCGCCTTCCTCCTCGCGGCCACGCCCGAGGTCGCCGCGCCGTCCGCGGACTCCCACCTGGAAGAGGTGTTCCTCGGCGGGCTCGACCGCACCGGCTGCCTGGAGCTGCTGGAGCACGCCGTGGACCGGCCCCTCACGGACGAGGAGGCCGACTGGGCGGCGGACCTGTGGTTCGCCTCCGAGGGGCTCCCGCTGCGGTTCGTCCAGGCCGGCGCCCTGCTGCGGCAGCGCGACGAGATGGCCGCCGACCCCGCCGTCGACGAGTTCGGCGTCTTCGCCGAGCGGCCCTACGTGGCCGCCGAGGCCGAGGCCGCTCCGGGCCCCGAGGGCGTGCCGCTGCCCGCCCTCGCCGAGGTCACGGCGCCGGTGCCGCTGCTCGCCTCCCGGCTCGGCGACGCCGCCCGCACCACCCTGGAGTTCGCCGTCGCGCTCGGCGGCGAGGTCCCGCACCAGGCCCACCTGCCCGCCCTCGTCGGCGACACCCACGCGGACGCCGCCGTCGGCGAGCTGCTCGCCTCCGGCCTGATCACCGCCACCGGGTCGCACTACCGGCTGGCCGCCGGCGTCACCGAGGCGCTGCTGGCCGAGGGCTACGGCGCGGAGGCCGCCGACCGCGCGCACTCCGCCGCCCAGCACTACTCCTGGTGGGCCGGCCACCCGTCGGTGGCCCCCGAGCGGGCCGCCGCCGAGGCCGACGCGATCCTCGCCACGATGGCCGTGCTGGCCGCCGACGGAACGGCCGGGCACCCGGCCGCCGCCGTGCTGCTGGCCCGTACGGCCGCGCCCGCCTTCGCCGCGGCGCTGCACTGGAGCGCCTGGGAGCGCAGCCTCCGGCACGGCCAGGAAGCCGCCCGGCACTCGGGCGAGGTCGGTGAAGAAGCGTATTTCCACCATGAGTTGGGCGTGCTGGCGCTGTGCACGGGCAACCTCGACCGGGCCCGTGCGGAGCTGGAGGCGTCCGTCGGGATGCGCGGCGTCCTCGCGGACAAGCGCGGCGCCATAGCGGGCCGCCGGGCGCTCGCGCTGGTCGCGGACCGCTCCGGCCTGTCGATGGGCGCCGCCGCGGTGCCGATGGCCGTGCCCCGGAACGAGCCGGGCCGGCCGGGCCCCGTGCCCCCGGGCCTGACCAAGGCGCCCGCCGGCCCGCCGGTCCCGCCGCGTGAGCCGGCCCCCGGCCGTACGCCCGCGGGCGAGGAGGTGCCGGCCGCGCGCAGCGAGGAGTCGGCGACCCCGCCCTCGGCGCTGGTCCCGCCGGGCCGCGACGCCGGCTCGACGACGGCCGTCACCCGGATCGTGGGCGCCGGCGCGGCGCCCTTCGCGGGCCAGGGCGGCACCTTCGGGCAGAGCGGTGCTCCGGGTGCTCCGGGCCAGGGCGGTGCTTTCGGTAAGGGTGGCGCCGCCGCCCCGGCCGGTGCGGCCCCGCGGCAGCCGTGGGCGCGGAAGCTGATGGTGGCCGGCGCCCGCCGCAATCTCGCCGCGGCCGGCGCGGGCACCCTGCTCGCCGCCGTGCTCGGCACCGTCGTCACGCTGGGGATCACCTCCGGCGGCCAGGACGGCGACTCCTCGGACAGCGGTGTGAAGCCCGACCGCTCCGCGTCCCAGCAGGACGGCGACAACCCCATGAACGCCGACCAGCCGGCCCAGGGCGGCCCCGGCCACGCCCAGGTGCCGGGCAAGCACGGGAAGCCCGGCCAGTCGGGCGGTCCGGACGCCTCGGGCAGCCCGTCGCCGGGCGCCTCCGGCAGCGCCTCGCCGAGCGGCTCCCCGAGCGGCAGCGGCGAGCCCTCGCCGTCCTCCTCCTCGTCCTCCTCGGGCAGGCCCTCCCACAGCCCCTCGCAGTCGCCGGGCGGCGGCTCCTCGAAGCCGTCGGAGAAGCCCTCGCCCAGCCAGAGCGGCGGCGGGCAGTCCCCGTCGCACTCCCCGGAGCCGGAGCCCAGCAGCCCGTCCCAGCCCGCGTCGGGCGGCGGCTCCTCGGCGGCCAGCCAGTCGGCGGCGGGGCAGCCGTCGGGGGGTCGGCCGGCGGACGGGTCGGGCGGCGGGGAGCCGTCGTCCGGGACGCCGGTGGCGTGACGGGGCCTGTGCGGCCCGAGGAGCGTCTCGGAGTGTGACTGAGGGCCCGTACGGGTCGTGCCTTGCGGCACGGGCTGTACGGGCCCTCGGTGCGGGTGGGGCGGGGGCGGGGTGCCGCCGCGCGGGGCTTTTTCCCCGGCCCCGCCCCTTCCCGCTGCATCCGATGTGCGGCTCCGCCGCGTGGCGGGGGCAAGCCCCCGGGCCCCCGGTTCCGCGCTCCGCGCGGTGGCCTCGAACGCCGGCCGGGCCGAAATGAGCCCGAGGACCGGGGCGGAGCCCCGGTTCGGGAAGGGGCGGGGCCGGGGAAACCCCCTGCGGTCAGAACAGCCGCAGCTTGTCGTCCTCGATGCCACGCATCGCGTCGTAGTCCAGCACCACGCAGCCGATGCCCCGGTCCGTCGCCAGGACCCGCGCCTGCGGCTTGATCTCCTGCGCGGCGAAGATGCCGCGGACCGGGGCCAGGTGCGGGTCGCGGTTGAGGAGTTCGAGGTAGCGGGTGAGCTGCTCGACGCCGTCGATGTCACCGCGGCGCTTGAGCTCCACGGCCACGGTCGCGCCGTCGGCGTCGCGGCAGAGGATGTCGACCGGGCCGATGGCCGTCTGGTACTCGCGGCGGATCAGGGTGTAGCCCTCGCCGAGGATCTCGATGCGGTCCGCGAGGAGCTCCTGGAGGTGTGCTTCCACGCCGTCCTTGATGAGGCCGGGGTCCACCCCGAGCTCGTGCGAGGAGTCGTGCAGCACCTCCTCCATGGTGATGATCAACTTCTCGCCCGCCTTGTTGACAACCGTCCAGACCGATCCGTCGCCCTCCTTGAGGGTGCAGGGCGGGGACATCCAGTTGAGGGGTTTGTAGGCCCGGTCGTCCGCGTGGATCGAGACGCTGCCGTCCGCCTTGACGAGGATCAGTCGCGGGGCGGAGGGGAGGTGGGCGGTGAGCCGGCCCGCGTAGTCCACGGAGCAACGGGCAATGACGAGACGCATGGTGAGTCACGCTACTCGACACCTGCCCCTCGACGCGATTCGCCTCTTTTCGTGCGCCCGCCGTGGCCGGTTGTTGGTGCGTTCTCCTGGTGCCCCCGCAGTGGCCGAATTACCGTTGATGCGGGCGGTCGTCGTACGGGCACAGGGCGTCGTCGTCCGCTCGCCCATCCCTGAGACCCCGCTCGCGGGGTCGCGAGAGGAGAACTCATGTCGCTCGACGTCTCACCGGCCCTCCTTGAACAGGCCGAGCGAGGCGAGGTCGACGAAGCGGAATTCGTCGACTGCGTCCGGACCTCCCTGCCGTACGCGTGGGAAATGATCAGCTCCCTGGTGGCCCGGCTCAGGATCGACGGTGGCGAGTTCGCCGACAACCAGACGCCTCCGCCGGATGAGCGGGCCCGTGGGCAGCTGCTGCGCGCCCTGGCGAGTGACGCGATCCGCGGTGCGCTGGAGCGGCACTTCGGTGTGCGCCTGGCGTTCCAGAACTGCCACCGCGTGGCGGTCTTCCCGCTCGACGCGTCCGCCGACGACCGCCTGACCCGCTTCACCTCGATCCGGGGCCAGCTGCTGAACCAGTCCCCGGAACTCAGGGACTGCTGACGCGGGTGTGCTGCCGTTCCGCACGCGTACGACGTGATCGGTGCGGGCGGCAGCTCCGGGGGACCGCGGTGCGGCGCGGGCGTGCTCGGCGCCGGCGGCGGGACGGACGGGGGCCGTGCCGGTGTCAGGCGAGCAGGGGAAGGACCTCGCCGCCCAGCCGCCGGAGGTTGTCCTCGGTGGCGGCGAGATCGCCGGAGCCCTCGGCCAGCAGGGCGAAGCGGGTGATGCCCGTCCGCTCGGCGGTGGCGGCGAGCCGGTCGGCGCAGAGCCGGGGCGGGCCCACCGGGTGGAGCTCGCAGAGCAGTTGGGTGTACTCCAGCGGATCGCGCATCCGCCGCAGTCTGCCGTCGACGGTCACATGGGCCGAGAGGCCCTGGTGCAGCCAGCCCGGCATGGCCTTGGTGAGCGTCTCCGCGGCCTCCTGCCGGCGGTCACCGATCTGGACGACCCCGGCCGACACATGACCGGCCGCCGCGACCTCCTCGGGCGAACGCCCCGCCTCCAGCGCGCACTTGCGCCACAGGGCGACCATCTCGGCCTTCTCCTCGTCCCCGCTGTGCATGCCGAGCAGCATCGGCAGCCCGTGCCCGGCCGCGAGCCGCACGCTCGCGGGCGAGGTGCAGGCCACGATCACGGGCGGGCCGGAACGATCCTCCAGTTCGTCCGGGCGCGGTACGACCGGCACCGCGCGGAACCGGAACCGCGGTCCGGCGGCGCCGACCCGGGGTTCGCGCAGCCAGCGCATCAGCAGATCGAGCGATTCGGGGAACCCCTCCTCGTAGGCGCCGAGGCCGGAGCCGAAGACCTCCAGGTCCACCCAGGGGCCGCCGCGGCCCACCCCGAGGGTGAACCTTCCTTCGGAGACCAGGTGCAGCAGCGCCGTCTGCTCACCCAGCGCGACCGGATGCACGGTGGGCAGCACGCTGACCGCCGTGCCCACCTGGATCCGGCGGGTGCGGCCCAGCAGCAGGGCGGCCAGCGTCACGGCGGACGGGCAGACGCCGTACGGCACGAAGTGGTGCTCGGCGAGCCAGACCGCGTCCAGCCCGGCCTCCTCGGCGACCACCGCGGACCGCACGGCGCGGTGCAGCGCTTCCCCGTGCCCCTGCCCGGGGAACTGCGCTGCCAGGACGAATGCTCCAACGCGCATCGCTCTTACTCCTCCTAGCGACCGACGCGGCATCCCCCCACCCGAAATAACGCCTGACACGTGCCATGGGCACGGCCCGGCGTTAAGTTTTCATGATGATCGGAGAGCGGTCCGGGTGGTGGCGCGAGGACGCCCGCCCGAGGCGGTGACCGTGACGCGTAACCTGGTCACGGCCCGTAGCTCCCCAGACCTCCGAGGTGCCCCGTGTCCCCGCGCCGAAACCGCCCGCGAGGCGGTCCAGAAAGAGCAGCCGACGCCCCGCGCGAGGGCGGTGGCGGCGGCGATCGCTACGGACTGGAGCGGGCGGAGAGCTGGCAGGGGGAGGAGTGGGCCGTGCGCACCGTCAGCGGCGGCTCGGCGGCGAAGCACTACCGCTGCCCCGGGTGCGACCAGGAGATCCCGCCGGGCGTCCCGCACCTGGTGGCCTGGCCGCAGTACGGCGGCGGGGTCGAGGACCGGCGCCACTGGCACAAGGCCTGCTGGAACGCGAAGGACCGCCGGAGCGCGCGGCTCCAGCGGTCCCGTAACGCGCCGAGGTACTGACCGGGGGCGCGGCGCGCGCCCCGTCCGTCACGCGTCGCGGCTGACCAGCGACGTGTACGCGCCGCCCAGGGCGACGCCCGCCACGACGAGGACGATCCACAGCGGCTCCCAGCCGGTGGGCCCGGAGGACGCCTCGGCGGCGCCCGTCTCGTAGAAGGCCGCGAGCTGGTTGGGGATCGAGTACTCGAAGAGGGCCTTGCGGACGCTCTCCAGGCTCTCCGAGAACATGAACATCGCGACGACCAGCGGCAGCAGGACGACGCCCAGCATCAGCGTGATCGCCCCGGCCGAGTGGCGCAGCAGCGCGCCCATGGCGAGTGCGACCAGGCCCAGGGACGCGATGAACAGGCTCACGCCGACCGTCGCCTTGAAGTACGCGGCACCGGAGAGCTCGCCGTCCCACTGGTCGGCCAGCAGCGCGGAGTCGAACATGGCCACCAGCGTGGTGGCGACGAGGGTGAGCACGAAGGTCAGCAGGAAGAAGACGACCGCCTTGGCCGTCAGCACCCGGGCGCGGTCCGGGCACGCGGTCAGCGTCGTCCGGATGAGCCCGGTGCCGAACTCCGAGGAGATCGTCAGCACCCCGAGCGTCATCACGCAGATGGTGCTGAGCAGCACCCCGAAGAAGCCGAAGGCGAGCGGCGAGGACTCCTTGCCGAGCTCGTTGCCCGTGCCGTTCACCAGGCCGGCGGCGAGCAGGCCGATGCCGAGGATGAGGACGAGCATCACGCCGAGCGTCCACAGCGTGGAGCGGACGGACCTGATCTTGGTCCACTCGGACTTGAGGGCGTCGCCGAGGTTCGCCTTGCGCACCGGGATCGGCGAGACGTAGACGAAGGGCGCCGCCGCGCCGGTCCACTGCTGCTGCGGGGGCATGCCCGGCTGACCGGGCTGCGGGGCCTGCGCGAAGGCCGGCTGCTGCGGGGGCTGGGGGGCGGTCATCGGGCGTCCTCGCTGTCACGCTTGGTCAGGTCGGCGGGGCCGGAGGGTGCGGCACCAGGGGAGGCGTCGAGGGGGCGGCGGGGGCCGCGGGCGCGACGGGCGGGGCCGGCGGCGCCTGGGGCACCGGAGTGGCCTGAGGCTGCGGCGGCGCCTGGGGCGCGGTCTGCGGCGGCATCGGCTGGGCGTACGGGTTGGGCTGCTCGCCCGTGAGCGCCGGGTAGGGGTTGCCCGCCGGGGCGGCGGCCCAGCCCTGCGGGGCGGGGGCGCCGGGCCCGTAGCCGTACGGGTCGGCGGGCTGGAGGTGGGCCCGCGGGTCGGCGGTCGAGCGGTAGTCGACCGCGCCCTGCGTCATCCGCATGTACGCCTCCTCCAGGGAGGCCCGGTGCGGGGAGAGCTCCCAGAGGCGGACGTCGGCGTCGTGCGCGAGGTCGCTGATCCGGGGCAGCGGCACGCCCGTGACGCGCAGCGCGCCGTCCGGCTCGGGCAGCACCTGGCCGCCCGCCTCGACCAGCGCGGCCGTGAGCTTCTCGCGGCCCTCCGGCGCGGTGTCGGGCGTCCGCACGCGCGCGAAGTCGGCGGAGTTCGCGGAGATGAAGTCCTGCACGCTCATGTCGGCGAGCAGCTGGCCGCGCCCGATGACGATGAGGTGGTCGGCGGTCAGCGCCATCTCGCTCATCAGGTGCGAGGAGACGAAGACCGTGCGGCCCTCGGCGGCGAGCTGCTTCATCAGGTTGCGGACCCAGAGGATGCCCTCGGGGTCGAGACCGTTGACGGGCTCGTCGAAGAGCAGCACCTGGGGGTCGCCGAGCAGGGCGGCGGCGATGCCCAGACGCTGGCCCATGCCGAGCGAGAAGCCCTTGGAGCGCCGCTTGGCGACGTCCTGGAGGCCGACGACGCCGAGCACCTCGTCCACCCGGCGGGCCGGGATGCCGGCGAGCTGGGCGAGCGAGAGCAGGTGCAGACGGGCGCTGCGCCCGCCGTGCACGGCCTTGGCGTCGAGGAGGGCGCCGACCTGGCGGGGGGCGTTGGGCAGCTTGCGGAAGGGGTGGCCGCCGATGGTGACATGGCCGGACGTGGGCATGTCCAGGCCAAGGATCATGCGCATCGTCGTGGACTTGCCGGACCCGTTGGGGCCCAGGAAGCCGGTCACCGCACCAGGCCTGACCTGGAACGACAGATTGTGCACGGCCGTCTTGGCGCCGTAGCGCTTCGTCAGACCGACTGCCTCGATCATTCTCCGCCCCTCGCGAGCTTTCGTCGGGGCGCAAGCCCCCGTAAGGCTTAGGAGGATAACGAGAAGCTGACGGTTCCCGTTTTGTGAGAGTTAAGCGCGCGGTAGGTGGGACGGTGCGGACCGTGGCCGGAGCGGGGGAGCCGGGGGCAGCTCGTCGTAGCGGCGCGGGGCGGCACCGGTCTCCTCCGGCGCGGGCAGGCCGCTCGCCGTCAGCAGCGGGCCCCGGCCGCGGAGGATCCGGCGGCCCTCCGTCCGGACCGCCTCGTCGGCCCGCGCCCGGGCGACCCAGCTGGCCGGGTCCGGGCCGAGCAGGGCCCGCAGCTCCGCCGAGGCGGCGAGCAGCCCGCTGAGCAGGGCGTGCTGGTCGCCGCCGCCCGGCAGCGGCAGGCCGGTGGCCTCGTCGACGAGGACGCCGTGCACGCTGACGTAGAGATACGCCCCGCCGAGCCGCTCGCCGGACGGCATCGCCATGGGGAAGCCGGGCCCGGGCAGCAGGGCGCGCCGGTAGTTGAACTCGGTGGCGTCGACGGCCGCGAGCTGCTCGGTGTCCAGCCAGCTGATCACCAGCACGCGGTCCGCCGCCGGATCGGCGTACGGGGCCGCCGCCACATAGCCGTGCCGCCCGATGTGGCCCGAGCAGCCCACCCCGACGCCGCGCACCCGCACCGGGACCATCGGCACGGCCGTGGACAGGCCGTGCCCGGTGAGCTTGTGGAGGAGCTGGGCGGGGGAGGCGTTGGACCCGACGGCGATCACGGGGTGGCGCCGGCCCGCCGTGGGCCGGCCGAGCGCGGTCAGGGCGGCGTCGAGCCGTGGCCCGGAATCCGGCGGCCCGGCCTCGTCGGTCACCACCCGCCAGTCGCCGAGCCGCCGCCCCTCGGCCGCGCACAGCGGCAGCAACTGGTCACCGGTGAGCAGCGCGGGCTCGGTGACCGGGCGGCCGGGGTAGGTCAGCGGCAGCTCGGCGGGCGCGCCGCCGAGGCCGAGGGCTGCCAGGCTGCGGTCCGTCACCGGCGCCCGTCCTTCCCGGGCGTGCCCGCCCGTCCCCCCGCTCCGGTCCCTCCGGGCGGCTACGCGTCGCGCTTCTTGAGCAGGGCGTACGCCCCGATCAGGGCCGCGACCACCCACAGCACCATGATCGTGAAACCGCCCCAGGGGCCGTACGGGGCGTCGTCGTCGACGGTCACCACCTGCATGACCTTATGGCCCGCCTGGTCGGGGAGGTACTGGCCGACCTTCTTCGTGGCGCTGACGTTCCCCAGGATGCTGGAGACGAGGAAGAAGAACGGCATCAGGATGCCCAGCGACAGCATGGGGCTGCGCAGCATCGTGGCGACGCCCATCGAGAAGACCGTGATCAGGGTCATGTAGAGCCCGCCGCCGATGACGGCGCGCAGGACGCCGGGATCGCCGAGCGACGCCTTGTGCTCGCCGAGCATCGACTGGCCGACGAAGAAGGAGACGAAACTGGTGATCATCCCGATGGCCAGCGCGAGCAGCGTGGCCACGGTGATCTTGCTGAACAGGAAAGTGCCGCGCTGGGGAACGGCGGCGAGTGAAGTCCTGATCATTCCCGTGCTGTATTCGTTCGAAACCACCAGCACACCAAAAACGATCATTGCGAGCTGACCGAGCCCCATGCCCGCGAAACTCGTGAACGTCGGATCGAATTGGATCCGATCCTCGGCTGACAATTTGTTGAAGTCGTTTTTGGACAATGCGCTGATCAGCGCGCCGAGAGCGACCGTCACCACGACCGCGAGGCCGAGCGTCCACACCGTGGAGCGCACGGATTTGATCTTTGTCCATTCCGACTGGAGGACCTGGCTCGCCACCGCCATCGTCTCAGGATCCCTTCCCGCGCCAGCCGGCGCCCCAGCCCGCACCCGGCGGCGGATCACCCGGCCCCTGGCCGGCGGCCCGGCCCCCGGCTTCCGGTGCCGGTCCCACGCCCGGCGCGCTGTGCGCGTGGTACTCCACCGACTCGGCGGTGAGCTGCATGAACGCCTCCTCCAGGGAAGCCTGCTGCGGGCTCAGCTCGTGCAGCACGATCTGATGGCGCGCCGCGAGCTCGCCCAGCCGCGCGGCGTCCGTGCCGTCGACCTCCAGCGTGCCGTCCACGGTGGTCACCGGGGTGACCCCGGCGCCGGCCAGCGCGTCCAGCAGCCGCTCGTGGTCGGGCGAGCGCAGCCGGACGTACGAGCGGGAGTTCTGCGCGATGAAGTCGGCCATCGAGGTGTCCGCGAGCAGCCGGCCCTGGCCGATGACCACCAGGTGGTCGGCGGTCAGCGCCATCTCGCTCATCAGGTGCGAGGAGACGAAGACCGTGCGCCCCTGGGCGGCCAGGTTCTTCATCAGATTGCGGATCCAGTGGATGCCCTCGGGATCCAGGCCGTTGACCGGCTCGTCGAACATCAGGATGCGCGGGTCGCCCAGCAGGGCGCCCGCGATGCCCAGGCGCTGCCCCATGCCGAGCGAGAAGCCCTTGGAGCGCTTTTTCGCCACCGAGGTCAGGCCGACCGTGTCCAGAACCTCCCGCACCCTGGAGCGTGGGATTCCGTTGCTCTGCGCCAGGCACAGCAGGTGGTTGTAGGCGCTCCGGCCGCCGTGCATCGCCTTGGCGTCCAGCAGGGCGCCCACGGCCCGCAGCGGATCCCGCAGCTGGCGGTAGTGCTTGCCGTCGATCAGGACCGTGCCGGCCGTCGGATTGTCGAGATCGAGCATCATCCGCATGGTCGTGGACTTGCCCGCGCCGTTGGGACCCAGGAAGCCGGTGACGATCCCGGGCCGCACCGTGCAGGTGAGGCCGTCCACGGCGAGTTTGTCGCCGTAGCGCTTGGTCAGACCCTGGAGCTCGATCATTCAGCCACGGTAAGGGCCCTCCAGGCCGCCCGCCACCGGTGGCGGACCATCCGGATGGCGGCCGGGGACCGCGCCGTGCCGGGACGCCCCCGGCGTGCGCCCCGGCACGCGACGATGCCCCGGGCGCCGCCTTCGGGCGGCACACGGGGCATCGTCGTACGGGGGTGGGTGCTGCTCTCCGCTCGTCCTCGCGGGCGCCGGGTCAGCGGCTCTGCTGGGCCGGGACGCCGCGGGAGATCGGCTCGTCGTCACCGGGGACACCGGCCGCGGCCACGGCCGCGCCGGTCAGCGTGGCCAGCATCTCGCGGACGTTGGTCAGCTGGGCGTTGATGGAGTCGCGGCGGTTGGTGAGCGCCGCCAGCTCGCGCTCGGACTCGCTGCGGATGCGGTCCGCCTTGGCGTTGGCGTCGGCCACGATGTCCTCGGCCTGGCGCTGCGCGGTCTCCACCGTCTGGCGGGCCCGGCGCTCGGCGTCCGTCCGGAGCTTCTCCGCCTCCAGGCGCAGCTGCTCGGCGCGGTGCTCGATCTCCGCCAGCCGCTTCTCGGCCTTCGCCTGACGCGACGCCAGGTCGCGCTCGGACTGCTCGCGGCGCTTGGCCAGGTTGGTCTCGAAGTCCGCGGCGGCCTGGGCGGCCTTGGCGCGGGTCTCCTCGAAGAGGGCGTCCGCCTCCTCACGCTTGGACTGCGCGTCCTTCTGCGCCTCGGCACGCAGGGTCGCGGCGTCGCCCTTCGCCTTCTCGACGATCCGGGCGCCCTCGTCCTCCGCCTTGGCCTTGCGGTCGGCGGCGAACGACTCGGCGTCGTTGCGCACCTGCTGGGCGGCCGACTCGGCCAGCTCGCGGTGCTGTTCGGCCGCGCGACGGGCCTCCTCACGCAGATCCTTGGCCTCTTCCTCGGCCAGCCGAAGGATCTTCTCGACCCGGGCCCCCAGCCCCGCGTAGGACGGTTCCGCGTCGTTGACCTGGGCCTGAGCATTCTGCGTTTCGAGGTGGAGCTCCTCGATGCGCTTTTCCAGAGAGGTGATTCGGGCCAGTGCGCTGTCACGGTCGGCGACGAGCTTGGTAATGCGGTCGTCCACCTGGCCGCGGTCGTATCCACGCCGCACGAGCTCGAAGCCGAAGGGGGAGGAAGTGTCACTCATGGGGTTCCTGTCATAAGAGACCGGTGAGGTGATAGAGGGAATCCTAGGGGTGCGAGCGGCGTGGCATCGAGTGGAAGGTCGGCAAACCTGGAGAATGTCCCCTCGTTTGAGTGGCTACTTCTGGGACTGCTTACCACCCGATCGAGTTGCACCCGCACCCGCTGCCGCCTTCACCCCGCCCTCTTTGGCGCTTCCCGCCCCCGGGGCTTCAAAAGATTCCAACGCTTCCAACACGTCCTGGACACGGGAAATCTCGGCATTGATGTCCTCGCGGCGGCGCACCAGCACCTCCAACTCCCGCTTCCCCTCGTCCACGAGCCGCTTGGCCTCCTCCGCACCCTCGGTGCGCAGGCGCTCCGCCTCGCGTACAGCCGCCGCCTTCTTGTCCTGGGCCTCCTTCAGCAGCGCCTGGGACTCCCGCACCACGGCGGCCTTCTTCTGCTCCGCCTCCTTGAGCAGGCCCTCCGCCTTGCGCACCGCGGCGAGGCGGACCTTGCTCGCCTCGTTGCTGGCGTCGGAGACGAGCGTCTTCGCCTTCTCCTCGGCCTCCGCGAGCTGTTCGGTCGCCGCGGCCACGAGCTTGTCGCACCGCTCGCCCGCCGACTGCATGGCCTCGGCGGCCTCCCGGCGCGCCCGGCCGTGCAGCTCCTCGACCTCGCTGTCCACCCGGGTGCGCAGCTCGTCCGCGCGCTCCCTTATGGCCGTCGCGTCCCCGCGCGCCTCCGCGAGCAGGGTGTTGGCGTCCGTACGGGCCTGCTCCACCAGCGTGTTGCCCTCGCCGGTGGCCTCCGTGACGATCCGCTCGGCCTCCCGGCGGGCGGCGCCCACCATGGTGTCGGCCTGCTCCTCGGCCGCGGCCGCGGCCCGCAGGGCCTCCTCCTGGGCCTTCGCGACCAGCGCGTCCGCCTTCTCGGCGGCCTCGGCCAGCCGCTGCGCCGCGGCCTCCCGCGCCTCGTCCGCAGTGCGGTCGCCCTCGGCGCGCGCCTCGGCGACCAGCCGCTCCGCCTCCAGGACTGCGTCGGCCTTGAGCTTCGCGGAGTCCGCGCGCGTGCTGTTGGCGTTCTCCTGCGCGGAGCTCAGCGCCTCCGCGGCCTCGGCGGCCATCCGCTCCGCCTCGGCCGTGGCCTCCGCGACGAGCTTGTCCGCCTGCGCCGCCGCCTCCGCACGACGGGTGTTCGACGCCTCGCGGGCCTCGTCCACCATCCGCTCGGCCTCGCGCTGCGCGCGCTCCAGGGCCTCGGCCCCGTCCGCCCGCAGCCGGTCCGCCTGCGCGGTCGCCTCGGCCCGGGTCCGCTCGGCCTGCTCGGCGGCCTCCGCCCGGCGGGCCTCGGCGGCCTCCCGGGCCTTCTCCAGCGCAGCCGCGGCCTCGGCCGCCATCCGCTCCGCCTCGGCCGTGGCCTCGGCGATCAGGGCGTCCGCCTGCTCGGCCGCCTCGGTGCGGTGGGCGTTCGCCGCCTCCCGCGCCTCGTCGACGATCTTGTCCGCGTCGTCCTGCGCGGAAGAGGTCAGCTCGGCCGCGGTGTTGACGATCCGCTCCGCCTCGGCGTGCCCCTCCGTCCGCATCTTGTTCGCGTCCTCGCGGGCCTCGGCCCGCGCCCGCGCCGCGTCCTGTTCGGCTGAGGCCAGCGCGTCGGACGCGTCCGTACGCATCTGCTGGGCCTTCGCCGAGGCGTCGGACACCATCCGCTCCGCCTCGGCCGTCGCCTTGGCGATCAGCGCGTCGGCGTGCTCGGCCGCCTCGGTGCGGTGGGCGTTCGCGGTCTCCCGTGCCTCGTCCACCGTCCGCTCGGCCACGGACACCAGGCGCTCGGCCTCCGCCGTCGCCTCCGCCGTGAGGGTGCCGGCGTCCTCGCGGGCCTCCTCCAGCGTCCGCGCGGCCTCGGCCCGCACCCGGTCCGCCTCCTCGGCGGCCTCCGCGCGATGCGCCTCGGCGGCCTCCCGGGCGTCGTCGACGGTCCTGGCGGCCTCGGCGACCAGCCGCTCCGCCTCCGCCGTCGCTTCGGCCATCAGGGCGTCCGCCTGCTCCGCGGCCTTCGCCCGGCGGGCGTCGGCGGCCTCGCGGGCCTCGTCGACGGTCCTGGCGGCCTCGGCGACCAGCCGCTCCGCCTCCGCCGTGGCCTCGGCCATCAGGGCGTCCGCCTGCTCCGCGGCCTCCGCGCGGCGGGCGTCCGCCGCCGCGCGCGCCTCGTCGGCCGTCCGCGCCGCGTCCCGCTGCGCCTTCTCCACCGCGGCCTCGGCCTCGGTGATCAGCCGCTCGGCCTCGGACATCGCCTCGGCCAGCAGCTCGTCGGCCTGCTCGGCCGCCTCCGTACGGCGGGCACCCGCCGCCTCCCGGGCCTCGTCCAGTGTGCGGGCGGCCTCCGCCTCCAGCCGCTGACCCTCGGCGATCGCCTCCGCGACCGTACGCTCCGCGAGCGACTTGGCCGCCTCGGACGCCGCCTGGGCCTCCGCCCGGGTACGGGCCGCGTCCTCGCCGGCCCGCTCCCGCTCGGCGTAGGCGTCGGCACGGACCCGGTCCGCCTCCACCTGCGCGTCCGTGACCGTGCGCTCCGCGTTGTGCTCCGCGGCCGAGCGCAGCCCGGCGATCTCCTCCTCGGCCTGCTCGTGCAGCCCGGCGACGGAGTCCCGCACCTGCTGCGCCGTCTGCTCGGCGGCGGACACCAGCTCGGCGGCCCGCGCCTCGGCCTCCTCGACCAGGCGCCGCGCCTCCTCCTGCGCCTCCGCGACCCGCTTGCGCGCCGAAGCCAGCAGCTCCTCGCTCTGCTCGCGCGCCGCCTCCCGCTCCGCCTGCGCCTCGGTCCGGGCGTCGCCCAGCAGCTCCTCGGCCTCCCGGCGGCGCCGGGCGGCCTCCTCCTGCGCGGCGGCCAGCGCCTCGGCCGCCTCGGCGGCCGTACGCTCCGCGGCGGCGTTCGCCTCGGCCCGCACCCGGTCGGCGGTCTCCTGTGCCTCCGAGCGCAGCCGCTCCGCCTCGGCGTTCGCCTCGGCCCGCAGCCGCGCGGCCACCGACTCGCCCTCGGTACGGGCGGCGGCCGCCTCCTCGGCGGCCTCGGCCCGCAGCTCCTCGGCCTCGGACTCGGCCTGCTCACGCAGCGCGCGCACCCGCTCCGCGGCCTCCGACCGCTGCCGCTCGGTCTCCTCGCCGGCCTCCCGGCGCAGCCGCTCGGCCTCCGCGCGGGCGTCGCGCAGCGCCTCCTCGGCGGCCTCCACCCGCTGCTCGGCCTCGGTGTGCAGCCGGGTCAGCTCGGCCTCGGCCTCCGCGCGCCGCGCCTCCGCGGCCCGCTCGGCCTCCTCACGCAGCCGCTTGGCGGCCTCGGCGGCCTCCGTACGGGTGCGCTCGGCGTGGTCCTCGGCCTCCTCGGCCATCTCCTCGGCCTCGGCACGGGCCCGCTCCAGGGCCTCCTCGGCCTGCTTGCGCAGGGTCGCGGCCCGCTCGGCCGCCTCCCCGCGCACCCGCTCGCTCTCCGCGCTCGCGCCGGACCGGGTCTCCTCGGCGTCGGCCTTGGCCTTCGCCAGCAGCTCCTCGGCGGTGCTGGCCGCCTCCTCGATCTGCTGGAGCGCCTCCCGCCGGGCCTCGCTCCGCAGCCGCTCGCCCTCGGCGACGGCGTCGGCCCGCAGCTGCTCGGCCTCGCCGCGCAGCCGCCGCGCCTCCTCCTGGAGCTCGACGGTCCGGGCGCGGTACTCCTTGGTGTCGTCCTTCGCCTCGCCCTTGAGCTGCTCGGCGGTGTCCGCGGCCTGCTCGCGCAGCCGCTCGGCCTCCGCCTCGGCCTCACGGCGGATCCGCTCCGCCTCCGCGGCGGCGGCCTTCGTGGTGGCCTGGGCGTCCTCCGACGCCTTGGTCAGCACCTCCTCGGCGGTCCGGGCGGCCTTGGCGAGCTGCGCCGCGGAGTCCTCCGCGGCGGCGCTGCGCGCCTTCTCGGCGGCCTCGGCCAGCAGCCGCTCCGCCTCCGCCCGCGCGTCGTCGCGCAGCTGCTCCGCCTCGGCCCGCAGGGCCTCGGCCTCCTTGGTGGCCTCGCCGACCACCCGGGCGATCTCCGCCTTGGCCGTGCGGGCCCGCTGCTCGTTCTCCGACTCGGCCGAGGACAGCCGGCGCTCCGCCGACTCCTTGGCCTCCGTGAGGAGCTTCTCGGCCTCCGCCCGCGCCTCGCGCAGGGTCGTGTCGGCCTCCTGGACGCGCGCCTCCGCCGTACGCGTCAGCTCCGCCGAGGCCGCGCGGGCCTGGTCGGACTCCGCGCTGGTCACGGTGCGCAGCTGCTCGGCGTGGTCGGTGGCCTCCTGCGCCTGCGCGGAGGCGGCCGTCAGCAGCCGCTCCGCGTCGGCGCGGGCGCGCCGCAGCAGCGCCTCGGCCTCGGCACGGGCCTCCTCGGCGGCGGCGCTGAGCCGGCCGCGGGCCTGCTCCGTCAGCCGCTGGGCCTCCGCGCGGGCCGCGCCGAGCGACTGCTCGGCCTCCGCCCGGGACTCCTCCAGCAGCCGTCTGGCCTGCGACTCCGTACGGGCCCTGAGCTGCTCGGCCCAGGCCACGTTCTCGTTGACGTGCGACTCGACGGTCTGGCGGCGCTCGTTGAGCTCCTCGTCCAGCCGCTGGCGGCGGGCGACGGCCTCCGCGTGGAGCTCCGCCTCCATCCGCGCCTGACGCTCCGCCTGCTCCTGGAGCAGACGCTGCGTCTGGGCGCGCGCCTCCCGCAGCTCGCGCTCGGCGTCGGTGCGCAGCTGTTCGGCCTGAATCTGGGCATTACGGAGCAACTGCTCCGCCTGGTACCCGATGTCGGCGGTGTCGTACGCCGGACGGTGGGCGAGGTTGCGGCGCGCCTCGTGGAGCTTGGCGCGCAACACCTCGACCTGATATCCGAGGTCGTCGGCGTGCTGGACCGCCTTCTCCCGCTCCTTCTTCAGCCGCTCCATCTCGGCTTCGAATTGCGAGAGGTGGTCGTCAGCCTCGTAGCGGTCGTTGCCCCGCACTGCGCGGTCCCATCCGTCCCCTGGTCGCGTTGGCGGCCGGCCCCGTCCCGCGTAACCGGTGGAACCCGGAGCCCGCCCTTCCGAAGAAATGGTGTCAGATCATCGGTACAGCCTGGGCCGGGCCCCCACCCCTGACCCCGGCCGGACCTGCACTCTACCGGCCGGGGGAGGTGCGGGTCAGTGCTCCGGGTCGGCGGGGGGTGCCGAGGTGACCAGTTCGGTCAGTACGCCGTGGCAGTCCTTGGGGTGCAGAAAGGTGATGCGGGACCCCATGGATCCCTTACGGGGCTCGTCATAGAGGACGCGTACGTCCTTCTTACGGATCGCGTCCGCGTCGGCGTCCACATCCGGCGTACCGAACGCGATGTGGTGAACGCCCTCCCCGTTCTTCGCGAGCCACTTCCCGACCGCCGAGTCCTCCCGGATGGGCTCCAGCAGCTGGAGGTACGAGGCGCCGCCGTCCGAGGTCTCATTGATCTTGAGCATGGCCTCACGCACGCCCTGCTCCTCGTTGACCTCGGAGTGGAACACCTCGAAGCCGTAGGTGGCACGGTAGAACTCGACAGTCCGGTCGAGGTCGAAGCAGGCGATCCCGATGTGGTCGATGCGCGTCAGCATGGAACCAGTGCACCCCCCGCGCGAGCGGTTACGCAACGTGCGCGCGATCACACCCGCCGCCCGGTGACCGGGCGCGTACCGCTCAGTACATTGACGGAAACCCTCGTTAACCTCTCCGCTCGAAGGGGCCGCGCCTCATGTCTGGTACGAACGGTTCGACCGGCAACACCTCCGTGATCGTCGCGGGCGCCCGCACACCCATGGGCAAGCTCCTCGGGTCCCTGCGGACCTTCTCCGCGGCCGACCTCGGCGGCATCGCCATCAAGGCGGCCCTGGACCGGGCCGGCATCGGCGGCGACCAGGTGCAGTACGTGATCATGGGTCAGGTGCTCCAGGCGGGCGCCGGCCAGATCCCGGCCCGCCAGGCCGCCGTCAAGGGCGGCGTCCCCATGAGCGTGCCGGCCCTGACCATCAACAAGGTCTGCCTCTCCGGCCTCGACGCCATCGCCCTCGCCGACCAGCTCATCCGCGCGGGTGAGTTCGACGTCGTCGTCGCCGGCGGCATGGAGTCGATGACCAACGCCCCGCACCTGCTGCCCAAGTCCCGCGAGGGCTACAAGTACGGCGCGATCGAGATGCTCGACTCGATGGACCACGACGGCCTCACCGACTCCTTCGAGTCCATCGCCATGGGCGCGTCGACGGAGAACCACAACACCCGCCTCGGCATCGGCCGCGCCGCCCAGGACGAGATCGGCGCCCGCTCCCACCAGCGCGCCGCCGCCGCCCAGAAGAACGGCGTCTTCGAGGCCGAGATCACCCCCGTGGAGATCCCGCAGCGCAAGGGCGAGCCGGTCGTCTTCAGCAAGGACGAGGGCGTTCGCCCCGACACCACCGTCGAGGTGCTCGGCAAGCTGCGCCCGTCCTTCCACAAGGACGGCACGATCACCGCCGGCACCTCCTCGCAGATCTCCGACGGCGCCGCCGCCGTGGTCGTGATGAGCAAGGCCAAGGCCGAGGAGCTGGGCCTTGAGTGGATCGCCGAGATCGGCGCCCACGGCAATGTCGCGGGTCCCGACAACTCCCTGCACTCCCAGCCGTCCAACGCGATCAAGCACGCGCTGGACCGCGCGGGCCTGACCGTCGACGACCTCGACCTCATCGAGATCAACGAGGCGTTCGCCGCCGTCCTCGTGCAGTCAATCAAGGACCTGGGCGTCTCACCGGAAAAGGTGAACGTCAACGGTGGCGCCATCGCGCTCGGCCACCCCATCGGCATGTCCGGCGCCCGTACGGTGCTGCACCTCGCCCTGGAGCTCAAGCGGCGCGGCGGCGGTACGGGCGCGGCGGCCCTGTGCGGCGGCGGTGGTCAGGGCGACGCCCTGATCATCCACGTGCCGGGGAAGTGAACCGGGGGCCCGGCACGGGTCCCGGAGAGCGGCCCTGAGTCACGCACGTTCGGAACGGAGCAGGTCATGGTGGACGTCCCCGCACTGGTCGAGCAGGCAAGGGAGGGCCGGCCGCGCGCGGTGGCCCGGCTGATCTCCCTGGTGGAGGGGGCGTCCCCGCAGCTGCGCGAGGTCATGGCCGCGCTGGCCCCACTGACCGGCAACGCCTACGTCGTCGGCCTCACGGGCTCGCCGGGCGTCGGCAAGTCGACGTCCACCTCGGCCCTGGTCAGCGCGTACCGCCGGATGGGCAAGCGGGTCGGCGTCCTCGCCGTCGACCCGTCCTCGCCGTTCTCCGGGGGCGCCCTGCTGGGCGACCGGGTCCGGATGTCCGACCACGCCTCCGACCCCGGTGTGTACATCCGCTCCATGGCCACCCGCGGCCACCTCGGCGGCCTGGCCTGGGCCGCCCCGCAGGCCATCCGCGTCCTCGACGGCGCGGGCTGCGACGTGATCCTGGTCGAGACGGTCGGCGTCGGCCAGTCGGAGGTCGAGATCGCCTCCCAGGCCGACACCTCCGTGGTGCTGCTGGCCCCCGGCATGGGCGACGGCATCCAGGCCGCGAAGGCCGGGATCCTGGAGATCGGCGACGTCTACGTCGTCAACAAGGCCGACCGCGACGGTGCCGACGCCACGGCCCGCGAGCTCAACCACATGCTGGGCCTCGGCGAGGCCCGCGGCCCCGGCGACTGGCGGCCGCCCATCGTCAAGACGGTCGCCGCCCGGGGCGAGGGCACCGACGAGGTCGTCGAGGCCCTGGAGAAGCACCGGGCCTGGATGGAGGAGCGGGGCGTCCTCGCGGACCGCCGGGCCGCCCGCGCGGCCCGCGAGGTCGAGACCATCGCGGTCACGGCGCTGCGTGAGCGCATCGGCGACCTGCACGGCGACCGCCGTCTGGGCGCCCTGGCGGAGCGCATCGTGGCCGGCGCGCTGGACCCCTACCGGGCGGCGGACGAGCTGGTCGCGGGGATCACGGAGGGGGCGGGCGCGTAGGCGTCCCGGCCGGCGGGAACCGGCACCGCCGGCGGGCGAAGACTGCCGGGTTCCGGCAGTGCGGGCCGGGCTCCACCGAGATGATCATGTGAGGGCGCGGAGAGGTCTGCCGGGGCCCGGCAAGGGCGGCCCGGCGGCCGTCCGGCGCCGGCGCGGCCCCTGGCGGCCGGTGACGGCGCCCGCCGGCGGTCCGGTGCCGCCGCCCCGGTGACGGGCGGCCGGCCGCCCGTCCCGGCCGTCCGCGCGGTACGACCCACGCGACCGTTGGAGCGAACTCGTGAACACCCCTGCCCCCGGCTCCCCGTACACCGGCCCGACCGTGCCGGCCCCGTATCCGCCGGTGCCGATGGAGATGCCCGGCGGCGTCAGGACCGCACGCGTGTGCCTGTGGGTGCTCGGCGGTCTCAGCACCCTCGGCGGTCTGATCTTCACCGCCGTGGCCGCCTTCGCGGAGCGCGGCGACTCGGAGTTCTCCAGGGCCGGACTGGCCGGGATCGCCGTCCTGTCCCTGGTCCTCGGGGTCGCCTCACTGGTCCTCGCGGCGAAGTTCCGCACGGGCGGGAACGGGGTCCGGGTGGGGGCGCTGGTGGTGTCGGGGGTGGTGCTGCTCAACGCGCTGGTCAGCCTGGCGTCGGGGGCGGTGGTGGGCGGGCCGGGGATCGCGTTGGGGGCGCTGGTGCTGGTGAATTGCGTGAAGAAGGACGGGGTGGGGTGGTTCAAGCGGCCGCGGGCCTGAGCCCGCGGCGGGCTTGTCCCCCGACCCCGCCCCTTCCCGCCCGTCGAAGCCGTCGTCTCCCGGCCGCTTCCCGTCCGTACCGGCGCTGTCGCGCCATTCCTTGAGGAAGACGTCCGGGGCGGGGCTGCCCGTGCCCGTGCGCACGTAGTTCTTCAGCGAGGGATCAGGCCGTTCGGTCTTGTCCCGGGCCGACCGGATCAGCGCGGTTCATGACCACGGCCGCCGGCCGTCAGTCGCACGTGTTGAGCATCGCGACCAGCTGGTTCGCCTCCGCCTCGGTCACCGACAGGTCGTACAGGTACTTCACGTCCACCCAGGCGCGGGAGTACGTGCACCAGTACGTGCGGTCCGGCGGGCTCCACTGGTCGGGGGACTGGTCGCCCTTGCTGCGGTTCGAGGCGGCGGAGACGGCGATGAGCTGCGAGTGCGTCAGGTCGTTCGCGAACTGCTTGCGCCGAGGCGTCTCCCAGTGATCGGCCCCGGACCGCCAGGCGTTGGCCAGCGGCACCATGTGGTCGATGTCCAGCTGCGACGCCGAGGTGAAGTCCTTGCCGTCGTACAGGCTGTGCCAGGTGCCGCTCGTGGCCCGGCACTTGGCGTCCTGGGTGACGTTCTGGCCGTCCCGCTTGAGGACGGTCTCGCGGGTGTCGCAGTCGTCGCCCTGCTGGATCCAGTGGGGGAACTTCGCCCGCGAGTAGCCGGTCATGGGGTGCGGTGCCTCGACGGCCAGATCGGCGAGCTCGTTGCGGGCGGTGTCCGCGGGGGACGGCTCGGGCATCCGGGCGGGCACGGCGACGGCCGGTGTGGTGGCGCTGGGGGAGCCGAGGACCGCGGCGGCGGCGAGCGCGAGGGTGACGGCGGTGGACCGCCGAGCACGTGAGGTGAGCATGCGTCAGAAGTAGCAGCAGCCCCTGGGAGGTAAGGGGCATAGCGGAACGGTCGGCGTGTCATGGACGGTCGGGCGCCACGCCGGAAAAACCGGCCCCGGACGCCTTGTTCACCGCCTCGTTCGTCACAGCAACCACACATGTCACAGAACGCTCATACAAATTATCGAACCAGCGCTCGCCCGGGACCGTCTCAGCCGTCAACACCGAGTTCCGCAGGAATCCGTACGGAGATGCCTCGTCCAGGAGTGACCGGCCCTTGAGCAAGCACCGTGACAAGCCGCGCCCCCGCCGCAAGGGGAAGGAGAAGCCGGCCGGCAGGAGACTCGTCGACTACCCGCGCCACGGCAGACGCGGCGTCCGGCGCTGGCTCCCGTCCTGGCGGCAGCTCCTGGGCGTGCTCACGGTGTGCGTCGGCACCCTGGCCGGGCTGTTCGCCTGGGTCTACGCGAGCGTGGACATCCCCGACGAGAACGCCGCGGCCTTCCAGGAGGCCAATACGTACTACTGGTCGGACGGCAGCCAGATGGTGAGCCTCGGGCAGGTCAACCGGAACATCGTCCGCCTGTCGGAGGTGCCGGAGTCCGCCCGGACCGCCGTGATCGCCGCGGAGAACGAGAGCTTCTACAGCGACCGCGGGGTGTCGTTCAAGGGCATCCTGCGGGCGTTCGCCAGTACCGCCCAGGGCGGGGAGACCCAGGGCGGTTCCACGATCACCCAGCAGTACGTGAAGAACACCTACCTCTCGCAGGAGCAGACCGTCACGCGGAAGGTCAAGGAGTTCGTCATCTCGCTCAAGGTGGACCGGACGAAGAGCAAGGACGAAGTCCTCCAGGGCTATCTGAACACCAGCTGGTTCGGCCGCGGCGCCTACGGGATCGAGGCCGCGGCCCAGGCGTACTACGGCATCCCCGCCAAGAAGCTGAACCCGGGTCAGAGCGCCATGCTGGCCTCCCTGTTGAAGGGGGCGGAGCTCTACGACCCCGCCACCAGCGCGGCCAACCACGCCCGCGCGGTCGACCGCTGGAAGTGGATCCTCGACCGGCAGGTCAAGGCGGGGCTGCTCGCCGAGGAGGAGCGCGAGAAGTACCGGACCTTCCCGGAGCCGCTCAAGCAGTCGATGTCCACGAGCCTGGGCGGCCAGACCGGCTATCTCGTCGACGTCGCCAACAAATACATCAAGCAGCGCACGATGCTCACCGACCAGGACCTCGCGCGCGGCGGCTACAAGATCCACACCACCTTCGACAGGAACCGGATGCGGCAGCTGTCGAAGGCTGTGGAAGGCGTGCTCGGCCGGGACGTCGACCCGAAGAAGCGCCCGGCCGACGAGGGCGTCCAGGTCGGCGCCGCCTCGGTGCGGCCCTCGGACGGCGCCGTCCTCGCCCTCTACGGCGGCCCCGACGCCACCAAGCACTTCGCCAACAACGCGGACACGTCCGGCGTCCCCGCGGGCTCCGCGTTCAAGCCGTTCGTCCTCGCCGCCGCCCTCAAGCGCGGCGACGACCCCGACAGCTACTACGGCAAGGACGGCACCCTGCTCGCGCCGTCGGCCGACGGCCCCGGCCCGGACGACTCGCACCCCACCCTGCGCCAGGCGCTCACGACCGGCGGCAACGCCACCTTCACCCAGCTCGGCCGGGACGTGGGCCTGGAGGAGGTGCGGGACACGGCCGTGCGCGCGGGCCTGCTCAAGGGCAGCATGGCCGAGCTGGAGCGGACGTTCCCCATCGGGACCTCGACGCCCAGCGCCATCCGGATGGCGGGCGCGTACGGCACCTTCGCCAACCACGGGATGCAGAACGACCCGTACTCGGTGACGAAGCTGCTCAAGGACCGGGTGTCCGTCGGCGGCTTCGAGGACCGGGCGAAGGCGCGGCGGGCCATGGACAAGGGCGTGGCCGACGGCGTCACGGAGGTGCTCCGGGAGACGGGCGCCAAGGGCGTGGACGAGGCCGTGACCGACGGGGCGAAGGGGACCGGCCCCTTCGCGGCGGCCCGGACCGGGGACCAGGACCGGCTGCGGTCGGCGTGGTTCGTGGGCTACACCGAGGAGCTGTCCACGGCCGTGACCCTGTTCCGTACGAAGCCGGGGGAGCCGCAGCTGCTGCCGGTGTCGGAGGTCGGCGGCGAGGACGGGCGGCGCGGCAATGTCTTCCCGGCCCGCGTCTGGGCCGACTACACGCGCGCCGCGCGGTCCTGAGGAGTGCCGGGGCGCCCGCGCGAGGCGCCCCGGCCGGTGGGGCCGGGACTCAGACCCGCCCGCGCGTGGTCCGCAGGTGCTGGGCCACCGGGGCGAGGGAGGCGTAGAGCGCCTTGAGGTCCGCCTCGCCCAGCAGGTCGATGAAGTGCTCGCGGACGGAGGCGACATGGTGCGGGGCGACCTCCCGCATCATCTCCCAGCCCTGCTCGGTGAGGACGGCATACAGGCCACGCCGGTCGGACTCGCAGTTCTCGCGGCGGACGAGACCGGCGTTCTCCATGCGGGTGATCTGGTGGGAGAGCCGGCTCTTGGACTGGAGGGTGGCGGTGGCGAGGTCGCTCATCCGCATCCGGTGGTCCTCGGACTCCGAGAGATTGACGAGGATCTCGTAGTCGTTGTTGGTGAGGCCGAACGGCTGGAGGTCCCGTTCGAGCTGGTGCATCAACAGGCGGCTGACGTCCAGATGGGCGCGCCAGGCGCGCTGTTCCTCTTCGCTGAGCCAGCGGGTGCCGTTCTCGGTGTCCATAGACATAGAGGAATTCTACCTAAGAAAGTTGAAAAATTAACCAGTGTGGGTGCGGGTGACGAGGTCACGCGTTCGACGTCACCCTCCGCAGGGTACCGCTCACAGCCCGAAGCGGCGCTGGAGGTCTCCCAGCTGGCCCGGCATGCGTGGCATAGATGGCTGATTCGGCGGGGTTGCGCCCGGGACACCGGCCTGCTGCGGCACGCTGCCCGTCGAGATCTCCGCCATCAGCTGCTCCGTGGACTGAAGCAGTACCGTACCGGCACCGACGAACTCGAACTGATGCTCCTCGCCCGAGGTGCCGCCGATCCCGGTGAACGCCCGTACCCCGCCGAGGACCCCGGTCAGGTACTGGTGGTCGTAGTGGTGGCACGGCGAGGGGCAGTCCGCCCAGCCGACGAGCGCCTGCGGGTCGACCCGGATCGGCGGCTCGGCGAAGACGACCGGGCCGTTGGAGGCCGCGACGAACTTGCCGGTGCCGATCAGCGTGAGGAAGCCGGGGACGATCGACTGCTTGAGGGACAGGGACGGCTGGAAGGCCAGCAGATTCCCCGAGCGCACCGTGAGGTTGCCGTCCTCCAGGTCGAAGGAGTTCACGTCGAAGGAGCGGTCGGCGAGCAGCATCTTGCCCTGGCCCTCGGCCACCACCCAGTCCGCGGCGTGCAGCGGGGAGTGGAAACTGCGGGCGATGAGACGGTCGAGGCGGCCGTGGCCGATGCCGTGGAAGTCGATACGCCCGTAATAGGCGATCATCTTCCCCTTCTGGAGGAACCACTGGCCGTCGAGGTCCACGCTGAAGGCGTACGGATTGACGTTGTCGTCGACCGGCAGCGTGTGCGCGTCATGGATCACCGGGCCGTTCACAGCTTCTCCTCCGAGGCCTGTACGTACACCGTGCCGCTGCCGGACAGTTCGAGCTGGAACGCCTCACCGGAACCGCGGCCGACCATCTCGCGCCAGCCGAGCGCGGCCGAGAGTTTGTTGCGGACCTCGCCGCGGTGCGCGACGTACGCCTGCGGGTCGACGTGCACGGGCCGCCGCGGGGTGATCGGCAGCTCGATGAAGCCGCCGTGCGCCATCACCGCGACGGCGCCGTGCCCCTTGAGCGTCGTGGTGAACAGGCCCTGGCCCGTGACCTGGCCGCGGACCATGCCCATGACGCCGCCCTGCGAGCCCATGAACATCGTGCCCTGCTGGAGGGAGCCGTCGAAGGCGAGGAGGCGGTCGGCCTCCACGTAGAGCGTCTCGCCGGACAGCTCGATCACATGCACGTGGTGCCCGCCGTGGCCGAACATCACCGTGCCGGCGCCCTCCACGGTCATCAGGGGCGTCGCCTCGTTGGCCACCCGGCGGCCGATCATGCCCATCACGCCGCCCTGGCCGCCCGTGATGCTGGGCGTGAAGGACACGTCGCCCTTGTAGGCGAGCATGGCGCCGCGCTGGCTGAAGAGCCGCTGGCCGGGGACGAGCTTCGCCTCGACCATGCGGGAGTTCAGGAGCCGGAAGGGCATCAGACGTCACCGCCGATCGTGTTGCGCTCGCTGGGCTGTACGTACACCAGGCCCTCGCCCTCGAAACGGATCTGGAAGGCCTCGCCGGAGCCCTCGCCGATGAAGGTCCGGAAGTTCACCCCGGACTGGAAGTGCTGCTTCAGCTTGCCGGTGTGCGCGATGTACGCGCCCGGGTCCACCTGGAGCGGCGTCGACGGCGTCACCCGCAGCACGACCGCCTGGCCGTCCGACATGATCGCCGCCTGGCCGGAACCCTCGACGGTCGTCGTGAACAGCCCGGTGCCCTGGGAGGCGCCGCGCAGACCGGTGAAGGAGGTGCCGGTGCGCAGGGCGGCGTCGGTGCACAGCAGATTGCTGGACTCGACGTAGAGCGTCTCGCCGCGCAGTGTGACCAGGTTTATCTCGGTGGCGCGGTCGGCGAAGTAGCAGGTGCCGCGCCCCTTCACCTCCATCACTTCCATCTGTTCGCCGGTGAGCCGGCGCGTGACCATGCCGCGCAGGCCGTCGCCGCCGCCGGTCATCTTCTTGAACGACATCTCGCCCTCGTACGCGACCATCGCGCCGTTCTTGGCCTTGACCGCGTCGCCGGAGAGGTCGACGGCGAGAACTTTGCTCCCTTGGAGCCGAAACTGAGCCACGGGACGACGCTAGCGGCAGGACATACCGCTCGAACAGGCCCTGTTTGTCGTTGTGGCCCCGGAAGCGACCCGGAACCGTCCCGGAATGTCCCGGACCGGACCCCCATCCCGTGATCGTCCGCCGGGCTGAGACAATGGACCGGCTTGTGAATACCCTCACAAGCGGTAGTCGTTCCGCCACTCACACTCCGAAGGTGCCCCCGTGGACATCAAGACCGCCTCCGCCCTGCGCCGGCTCCGCCTGGTCTCCGCCCCGGAGGCCGTTTCCTTCCTGCTGCTGATGGTCTGCTCGGTGCTCAAGCGCACGACCGACTTCAACGCCGTGCCGGTGATGGGCGCCATCCACGGCATCCTCTTCGTCATCTACGTCCTGTTCTGGCTGGACGCCTGGAACAAGACCAAGTGGCAGCTGAAGACCGCCGCCCTGTACTTCATCCTCTCCGTCCTCCCCTTCGGCGGCTTCTTCGCCGAGCGCAAGCTGCGCCGCGAGGCCGAGGCGAGCGTCATCGCCGCCCGCGCCCGCAAGGAAGGCGTGGTCAACGCATGATCGTCGCCTTCTCCGTCTCGCCCCTGGGCGTCGGCGAGGACGTCGGCGAGTACGTGGCCGACGCCGTCCGTGTGGTCCGCGAGTCCGGCCTGCCCAACCGCACGGACGCGATGTTCACGTCGGTCGAGGGCGAATGGGACGAGGTCATGGACGTCGTCAAGCGCGCCGTCGCCGCGGTGGAGGCCCGCTGCGGCCGCGTCTCCCTCGTCCTGAAGGCGGACATCCGCCCCGGCGTCACGAACGGTCTGACGTCGAAGGTCGAAACGGTCGAACGCCACCTGTCGGAAGGCTGACCCGACCCGGCCCGCGCCTTCTTCGAGCGGCCGCCCGGAACGGACCCCACGGTCCGTTCCGGGCGGCCGCTTTCGCGTGGGACCGGGCGGCGAACCGCCGTGAACCGGTCGGACGCGCCAGGACCGGATGCGGTCGGCCGCGTCGTAGGCGTCCGCACGGTTGGCGTCCATGTCGCGGGCGAGATCGAGCAGGGCGCCGTACGGAGGGTCGAGGGCCTCATCGGCCGCGCTCATGTAGGCCACGACGACGGCAGCGCCGAAGACGTGGTGGCCGGAACCGGGGTGAGCGGCACACTGGTGGTGGGGATCGTGGTGCGGGGTGTCGTACGCTCGGCGGCGGCAAGATCGACAGCAGGACCGACAGGGGGAGTCAGCCGTGTTCAAGCTGCTCAAGAACGGTAACGGCGACGAGAAGTCCGCGCCCGGCCTCGACGCCGTGGTCGTGCTCCGCGACTCGGCCGCCGTGGCCGACGCCGTCGCCGAGGCGCTGGCCTCGGCGAGCGACGCGGAGCGGCCCGGCCTGGAGCGCGCCGCCGCGCTGATCGCCGAGCGGGCCGCCCGCCCGGAGCGCGAGGTGCGGGCCGAGTGGGTGCGCGGCGTCTGCGCCGAGGCCGGCGTCGACCCCGTCGCCCAGGAGCTCCACGCCATCCGGGCCGTCCGCAAGGCGGAGCCGCGGCTGCGCCTCGCGGACGCCGTGCAGCTGGTGCGTGAGGCACGGGAGACCGCCGCGTGACGAGGGAAACGCCTAGTCCTTCCCCTGTGCCGTCCGGAATTTGAGATACCGGCGGTCACCATGTGGCCGGGCGGTAGGCTCGTCCCGTGCCGAAGCCGCTCAGCCTCCCCTTCGATCCCATCGCCCGCGCAGACGAGCTCTGGAAGCAGCGCTGGGGGTCCGTGCCGTCGATGGCCGCGATCACTTCGATCATGCGGGCCCACCAGATCCTGCTGGGCCAGGTCGACGCGGTCGTCAAACCGTACGGGCTGACCTTCGCCCGCTACGAGGCGCTGGTGCTGCTGACGTTCAGCAAGGCCGGCGAGCTGCCGATGTCCAAGATCGGCGAGCGGCTGATGGTGCACCCCACCTCGGTCACCAACACGGTGGACCGGCTGGTCGTCTCGGGCCTGGTGGCCAAGCGCCCCAACCCCAACGACGGCCGGGGCACCCTCGCCTCGATCACCGACAAGGGCCGCGAGGTCGTCGACGCGGCCACCCGCGACCTGATGGCCATGGATTTCGGCCTGGGGGTGTACGACGCGGAGGGCTGCGCGGAGATCTTCTCGCTGCTGCGGCCCCTGCGGGTGGCGGCGGAGGACTTCGAGGACGCGGAGCCGGGGAGCGCCGAGGAAGGCGCGGACTTCGAGGGCGCGCGGGGCGCGTAGGCCGGGGCGCCCGCCGCCGCGAGGACACGCGCCGCGGCGGGGAAGGGGCGGCGAAGATCGCCCCGGAACGTGCGGTTACGCTCGTAGGCATGAAAAGAAGCGTGCTGACCCGCTACCGCGTCCTCGCGTACGTCACGGGCGTGCTGCTGGTCCTGCTGGTGATCGGGATGATCGCCAAGTACCTGCTCGACATGGATGTCTCGGGCGCCGTCCGGCTGATCGCCATCGCCCACGGCTGGCTCTTCATCCTGTACCTGGTCTTCGCCTTCGACATGGGCTCCAAGGCCAAGTGGTCGTTCGGCAGGCTGGCGTGGGTCCTGGTGGCCGGCACCATCCCCACGGCGGCCTTCTTCGTGGAGCGCAAGGCGGTCAAGGAGCTGGAGCCCCTGATCGTCGACGACGCCTCCCGCGCCACCGCCTGAGCCCCGCGGCTCGCGACACACGCCCCGGACACCCCTTGTGTTCGGGGCGTTCTTGCGCGACGATTTACTAGGACGTCCTAGTAAATCGGCCCCGAGAGGCGGCCCGCGCGGCGCCAGCCGCCGATCACTACCACTCGCGCCGGGGCGCGGAGAGGCGGACGACAGATCATGGACGCAAGCGCGATCGAGGCGGGGCGCAGCCGCTGGCAGGCCCGGTACGACGCGGCGCGCAAGCGCGAGGCGGACTTCACCACCCTCTCCGGTGACGAGGTCGCGCCCGTCTACGGCCCCCGCCCCGGTGACGCCTACGAGGGCTTCGAGCGGATCGGCTGGCCCGGTGAGTACCCCTTCACCCGGGGCCTCCACGCGACCGGCTACCGCGGCCGCACCTGGACCATCCGCCAGTTCGCCGGCTTCGGCAACGCCGAGCAGACCAACGAGCGGTACAAGATGATCCTCGCCGCCGGCGGCGGCGGCCTCTCCGTCGCGTTCGACATGCCGACGCTGATGGGGCGCGACTCCGACGACCCGCGCTCGCTCGGCGAGGTGGGGCACTGCGGCGTCGCCATCGACTCCGCCGCCGATATGGAGGTCCTCTTCAAGGACATCCCGCTCGGCGACGTCACGACCTCCATGACGATCAGCGGGCCCGCCGTCCCCGTCTTCTGCATGTACCTGGTCGCGGCCGAGCGCCAGGGCGTCGACCCGGCCGTGCTCAACGGCACGCTCCAGACGGACATCTTCAAGGAGTACATCGCCCAGAAGGAGTGGCTCTTCCCGCCCGAGCCCCACCTCCGCCTGATAGGCGATCTGATGGAGCACTGCACCGGGGGCATCCCCGCCTACAAGCCGCTCTCCGTCTCCGGCTACCACATCCGCGAGGCCGGGGCGACGGCCGCGCAGGAGCTCGCCTACACCCTGGCCGACGGCTTCGGCTATGTGGAGCTGGGCCTCAGCCGCGGGCTGGACGTCGACACCTTCGCACCCGGGCTCTCCTTCTTCTTCGACGCCCACCTCGACTTCTTCGAGGAGATCGCCAAGTTCCGGGCCGCCCGCCGGATCTGGGCCCGCTGGATGAAGGAGGTCTACGGCGCGAAGACCGACAAGGCCCAGTGGCTGCGCTTCCACACCCAGACGGCCGGCGTCTCGCTCACCGCCCAGCAGCCGTACAACAACGTGGTGCGGACGGCCGTGGAGGCCCTCTCGGCCGTCCTCGGCGGCACGAACTCCCTGCACACCAACGCCCTGGACGAGACGCTGGCCCTGCCCAGCGAGCAGGCCGCCGAGATCGCCCTGCGCACGCAGCAGGTGCTGATGGAGGAGACCGGCGTCGCCAATGTGGCGGACCCGCTGGGCGGTTCCTGGTACGTCGAGCAGCTCACCGACCGCATCGAGGCCGACGCGGAGAAGATCTTCGAGCAGATCAGGGAGCGCGGCACCCGGGCCGTGCCCGACGGCCGGCACCCCATCGGGCCCATCACCTCGGGCATCCTGCGCGGCATCGAGGACGGCTGGTTCACGGGCGAGATCGCCGAGAGCGCCTTCCGCTACCAGCAGTCGCTGGAGAAGGGCGACAAGCGGGTCGTCGGCGTCAACTGCCACCACGGCTCGGTCACGGGCGACCTGGAGATCCTCCGGGTCAGCCACGAGGTCGAGCGGGAGCAGGTCCGGGTCCTGGACGCCCGTAAGGCGGCCCGCGACGACGCGAAGGTCTCCGGCGCGCTGGCCGCGATGCTGGCCGCCGCCCGCGACGGCTCGAACATGATCGGGCCGATGCTGGAGGCGGTGCGGGCGGAGGCGACGCTGGGCGAGATCTGCGACGTCCTGCGCGAGGAGTGGGGGACGTACACGGAGCCGGTGGGCTTCTGAGCGGCCCCCGGGCCAGGGCGTGGTGAGGGCCTCCGGCAGCCGCCGGGGGGCCTCGCCACGCGCTGTCTCCCGGCACGCGGTCCCGTCCGCCGCACAGCCGCCCGTCACGCGGCCGTCCGGCGCGTCCGCCGGCGGCCGTCCCGGTCAGGCCGGGCGGCCCGCCAGCCCGCCGACCAGCAGGTCCGTGAAGGAGCGCGTCCACTCCTCGTCGACCGGCTCGGCGCTCACCAGGGCGCGGTGGACGACCGCCCCGGCGATCACGTCGAAGATCAGGTCCGCGTGGCGGGCCGCGGCCGCGGGGCTCTCCTCGTACGGGAGTTCACCGCGCTTCTGCGCCCGCTCGCGGCCGATCAGCACCAGCTGCTTCTGCCGGTCCACGATCGCGGAGCGGATCCGCGCCCGCAGCGCGTCGTCGCGGGTGGACTCGGCGACGACGGCCATCAGGGCCGTCTTCGTCTCCGGGCGCTCCAGCAGCGACGCGAACCGCAGGACCACGCCCTGGATGTCGGCCTGGAGGCTGCCCAGGTCGGGCAGGTCGAGGTGCTCGTCGAAGAGGGCCGCGACCGCGTCCACGACCAGCTCGCTCTTGCCCGCCCAGCGCCGGTAGAGGGTGGTCTTCGCGACCCCCGCGCGGGCCGCGACGTCGCTCAGCGTCAGCTTCCCCCAGCCCAGCTCGACCAGGGCCTCGCGCGTGGCGCCGAGGATCGCGCGGTCGGCCTCGGCGCTGCGCGGCCGGCCCGTACGCCCCTGGCCGCGCTGCCCGGGGCGCCCTGGGGGAGGGGCGTGAGTCATGCCGCGACCTTACCGCCGGGTAGCCCCTCGCATATGAGCCAGATCACGGAAAAGCTCGCCGGGGAGCTCCCGGAGGCACGGGAGTTGCAGTTACGCTACGAGGCGTAGCGTAAGAGCGACAACCACAGGTGCCGGGTGGGGACCCGGTGCCGGACTCCTTGCTACGGGCGCCCTCGACGGCGCGCTTTTCCGATCGCCGCGCGGAGGGGGGAGGATAGGGCCATGCAGCCACGGAACATGTCCATGAGTGGAGTGGTCGACCTCGCCGCGGTGAAGGCGGCCGGGGAAGCCAAGCAGAAGGCGGAGCAGGCACGGGCCGAGCAGGCCCGCCAGGGCGGCACGCCGCCCGCCGGCGCGCAGCGTCTCGTCTTCGACGTCGACGAGGCAGGCTTCGAGCCGGAGGTCCTCCAGCGCTCCGCCGAGGTGCCCGTCGTCATCGACTTCTGGGCCGACTGGTGCGAGCCGTGCAAGCAGCTCGGCCCGCTGCTGGAGCGGCTCGCGGCGGAGTACGCCGGCCGCTTCGTCCTCGCGAAGGTCGACGTCGAAGCCAATCAGATGCTCTTCCAGCAGTTCGGCGTGCAGTCCATCCCGGCGGTCTTCGCCGTGGTGGCCGGGCAGGCCCTGCCGCTGTTCCAGGGCGCCGCGCCGGAGGCGCAGATCCGCGAGGTGCTGGACCAGCTCGTCGCGGTGGCCGAGCAGCGCTTCGGCATCGTGGGCGCGCCGGTCGACCCGGCCGCGGCCGGCGCCGAGGCGCCCGCCGCTCCGCAGCCCGCCCCGATGAGCCCGCACGACGCGGCGCTGGGCCTGGCCCATGACGCGCTGGACGCCGGTGACCTGGGCGGTGCCGTCCGGGCGTACAAGAACGTCCTGTCCGACGACCCGGGCAACGCCGAGGCGAAGCTGGGCCTGGCCCAGGCCGAACTGCTCCTGCGGGTCCAGGACATGGACCCGCAGCAGGTCCGCAAGGCCGCCGCGGAGAACGCCGCGGACGTCCCGGCGCAGATCGCCGCGGCCGATCTGGACCTGGTCGGCGGGCATGTCGAGGACGCCTTCGGCCGGCTGCTCGACGCCGTCAAGCGGACCGCGGGCGAGGACCGCGACGCCGCGCGGGTGCGGCTCCTGGAGCTCTTCGAGGTGATCGGGGGCGACGACCCGCGGGTGGCCGCGGCGCGTACGGCGCTGTCCCGCGCGCTGTTCTGACGGGCCGGGGGCTCCGCTCCCGCCCACCGGTGCCCCAGGCGGCACCCTGAGCGGCACCAGCACCGCGCTTTACCAAAACTTGGTAATCGCGGGGGCTGTTACCGTGCGTAAGAAGGACCCGGGCATTCGCCCGGGTTTTTCTTTTATCTCCAGATCTCTCCGAACACGTTGCGGCGATCCCTCACGGTCGGCCGATGCGCACCCATCACCCCTTGGTTATCGGCTCGTTACTCGCTAGTAATGAACCTCTTGTGCCCCGGCCGCGAATGGACCACGATCGGCCGAGCTCGGTCCATTCCCCCGTCGCGGCAGCCGGTCGGTGTCAGGGGCATGGGTCCCCACCGGGTGGGCCCGCCCCCTTCGGGCGGCCCAGGGACAGGGGGGTCTCCGCCCCGGCGGCGGTGCCTGTCCCCGTGGTCGCGCACACGCGCGGCCTTGTGGTTGTCGCTCGGGGGTGATCGCCGGTGCTGTCGGGGCGTTCCGCGCCACCGGGTGCGGCGGCGCTCTTCCTCCGAGGACGTAGCACGTCTCCCATCCCCGGGTCCGGGTCCGCTCCCGCGGCTCCCGCACCGGAGATGCACGTCCGAGAAGGAGGCAAGTCATGGAGTCCCAGACTCGTGGTGGGACCAGATGGCGGCGGTTCGCCGTCGTCATGGTGCCCAGCGTCGCGGCGACGGCCGCGATCGGGGTGGCGATGGCGCAGGGCGCCCTCGCGGCGTCGTTCAGCGTTTCGGGCCAGCAGTTCGAGGTCGCCGCGGAGCGGCTGGAGGGCACGGGCTTCGTCCAGTACGGAGCCAACGACGTGACCAAGACGGGCAACAAGCCCGTCGCCGTGGTCGGCATCAGCGACGCGACGATCACCAAGCTCTGCCAGGCGGTGACCATCCCGACGCCGTTCGGCAAGGTCTCGATGAAGCTGAAGGCCGGTGGCGGGAAGGACAAGGTCAAGGCGACGAAGCTGTACATCGACGCCGACGAGATGAACGCCAACGCGGTGTTCACCAACGTCGACATCGGTGTGGCGGTCGACTCCACCACCCAGGGTCCCGGGCCGTCCAAGCCCGGTGGCGAGCACGGCGAGCGAGGCGGCTATGTGCCCGGTTCGTTCGCACAGCAGGCCGAGTCGGTGGTGTTCACGAACGTCAGCCAGCGCGCCTGGGCGACCTCCGCGGGCTCGTTCACGCTGCCCGGTCTCAACATGGGCGTCAGCATGGGCGCCGCCGACTGCAAGGACAACTGAGTCCGCCCGCGCGGGTGCGGGGTGCCTCCATACGCTTCCGTGCCCGTGCCGCGCCGCGCTCCGCAGCAGCCGGGAGCGCGGCGCCGGGCGCACGTACCACCGAATTCGCCAGTCCCGAGGAGCTGTACGACATGAGCGCCGACACGCGACCCCGGCAGGCAGACGCATCCGGCAGTGCCCGCACCTCGTTCCGGGAATGGCGGGGGCGACGTCCGTTCTGGGGCGGGCTGTGGACTCTGCTGGCCGGCATTCCGATCATGTACATCCCGTACCAGACCATGACCTTGGGCGATCTGCACATCCGCCTGGCCACCACCGCCGGCGCGGGCTCGCTGATCATCGGCGTGCTGCTGGTCGTCCTCGGCCTGACGCTCTGGTTCCAGCGGCAGTCGCGGATCTTCGCCGGTGTCGCGGCGATCCTGCTCGCGCTCGTGTCCCTGGTGGTGTCCAACTTCGGGGCGTTCCTGATCGGGTTCCTGCTCGCCCTCATCGGCGGCGCGCTCGGCGTCTCCTGGGTGCCGGGGAAGCCGGTCGCCGCGGCCGGGCGGGACGGATCGGACGTGCCGGACGCGCCGGATGTTCCGGACGGGCCTGACGGGAAGGGCGACGAGGGCCCTGAGGACGACCGGTCCCCGCTGTCCCTGACGAAGGAGACGAACGGGAGGCACCGTGCCGACTGACGAGGAGCGCGAGAACGGACGGGTGAGAACGGGTCCCCGGCACGCCGCGCCCCGGAAGCACCTGCTGGCCAGGCTGCACATGCCGGCGGGCAAGGCGGTGGCCCTGGCGGCGATGCCGTCCGCGGTGCTGATGGGC
The DNA here is from genome assembly GCF_002192455.1 of Streptomyces albireticuli. Classification (NCBI taxonomy): domain Bacteria; kingdom Bacillati; phylum Actinomycetota; class Actinomycetes; order Kitasatosporales; family Streptomycetaceae; genus Streptomyces; species Streptomyces albireticuli. The sequence goes on along the minus strand of NZ_CP021744.1, from coordinate 2,555,805 downwards.
ATGGGCCTCACGCCCCAGCTGGCGCGGGCCGAGCCGACGCCGGCGAACCCCTTCGAGGGTGCGTGCGCGACGGTGCCGGACCGGACGCCGGAGCCGGACGCCGGGAAGGGCGAGGCCGGGAACGAGGAGGGCGCGAAGGACGAGGGCCGGGACGGCGAGGCCCGCGACAAGGCCTCCGCCGAGGACGCGGCCCGCGCGGCCGGGAAGGCCGACGGCACCGGGAAGGCCGGAGAATCCGGCAAGGCCGGTACGGACAAAGCCGGTACGGACAAGGCGGGTAGGGGCGGCACATCCGGTACGGGCGACAAGGCCGGCACCGGCGGTGGGAACGGCACCGGCGGCAAGGCCGGTACGGGTGACGAGGCCGGTGACGGCACCGGCAAGGGCGGCCGGCTGCCCGCGCCGCCGCCCGCCGCGCCGTCCTCGCCCTCCCCGTCGCCCTCGTCCTCCAAGTCGGTCAACCCCCTCGACCCCCTGGGGCTCGGCGACGCGCTCAAGGACATCTTCACCGGGGGCTCCAAGTCCGGTGCGAAACCGCCGTCCCCTGGCCCCTCACCGTCCCCTTCCGCCCCGCGTTCCTCCGCGCCGGCCACCGGCGACGGCCAGGGTGAGGGCGGCAAGACCGGCCGCCCCGCCGCCCGGCCCTCGGGCTCCGGCGGCGCGTCCGCCTCGCGTTCCCCGTCCTCCCCGGCGGCGACTCCTTCCGGGTCCCCGTCAGGGTCGGCCTCCGCGTCACCCTCCGGCTCCCCGTCCCCCTCCGCCTCGGCGAAGGACGGCCTGCCGCCCTGTCCGGCGCCCAAGGTCGTGGACGGGAACGAGGGGCACGCCTTCCCGGTCAACCCCTGGTTCCTGGAGTCCGACAAGCTCACCCTCGGCGGTCTGACCTACGAGGGGATCAAGAAGATCACGATGGTGGACGGGAAGGAGAAGTCCGTCCTGAAGTTCACCGCGGACTCGGTGTCCATCGGCGACCTGCACCAGATCGTCAACGACCGGGCCAAGCAGTACCACGTGGCCGGGCGCGGCACCACGTCCACGATCACGGGCGGCAAGGTGACCATGTACACCGAGTCGCTGAAGGGCAAGCTCCTCGGGCTGCTTCCGGCGGACTACAGCGCCACCAGCCCGCCGCCCATGATCCCCGGCATGAAGCTGCCCGTCCCGATCTTCTTCACCGGAGTGAAGATCCGTCAGGGCGGTCAGTACGGCGGGACGCTGCACATCCCCAACCTGCACCTGTACGTCACCGAGGGAACGTATCCGCAACAGTGAGCAGCGGATTCCGGCCGGGCCGGACGGGAACGGCCGTGGCCGCCACCCCCGCGAGGGGATGGCGGCCACGGCCGTCGTACGTACCGGGGCGCGCGGACTAGCGGCTCTCGCCCAGGTGGTGCACCCGCACCATGTTGGTGGTGCCGGGGACACCGGGCGGGGAGCCCGCCGTGATGATCATGGTGTCGCCCTCGCTGTAGCGCTTGAGCTTCAGCAGCTCGGCGTCGACCAGGTCGACCATGGCGTCCGTGTTGTCCACGTGCGGCACGACGAAGGTCTCGACGCCCCAGCTCAGCGCGAGCTGGTTGCGGGTCGAGGCGTCCGTGGTGAAGGCCAGGATCGGCTGGGCCGTGCGGTAGCGGGACAGACGGCGGGCGGTGTCACCGGACTTGGTGAAGGCGACCAGCGCCTTACCGCCCAGGAAGTCCGCGATCTCGCAGGCCGCGCGGGCGACGGAGCCGCCCTGCGTGCGCGGCTTCTTGCCCGGGACCAGCGGCTGGAGACCCTTGGAGAGCAGCTCCTCCTCGGCGGCCTGGACGATCTTGGACATCGTCTTGACCGTCTCGATCGGGTACGCGCCCACGCTGGACTCGGCGGAGAGCATGACCGCGTCGGCGCCGTCGAGGATGGCGTTGGCGACGTCGGACGCCTCGGCGCGGGTCGGCCGCGAGTTGGTGATCATCGACTCCATCATCTGGGTCGCGACGATCACCGGCTTGGCGTTGCGGCGGCAGAGCTCGATGAGGCGCTTCTGCACCATCGGGACCTTCTCCAGCGGATACTCCACCGCGAGGTCACCACGGGCCACCATCACACCGTCGAACGCCATGACGACGTCCTGCATGTTGGCGACGGCCTGGGGCTTCTCGACCTTGGCGATGACCGGCACCCGGCGGCCGACCTCGTCCATGACGCGGTGGACGTCCAGGACGTCCTTGGCGTCGCGGACGAAGGACAGCGCGACCATGTCGCAGCCCATCGCCAGGGCGAACTTCAGGTCCTCGATGTCCTTCTCGGACAGCGCCGGGACGTTCACCGCCGCGCCGGGCAGGTTGATGCCCTTGTGGTCGGAGATGACACCGCCCTCGATGACGATGGTGCGCACCCGCGGACCCTCGACCTCGGTGACCCGGAGCTCGACGTTGCCGTCGTTGATCAGGATCTGGTCGCCCTTGGAGACGTCGCCGGGCAGGCCCTTGTAGGTGGTGCCGCAGATCGTCCTGTCGCCCGCGACGTCCTCGGTGGTGATGGTGAACTCGTCACCGCGCACCAGCTCCACGGGGCCGTCCGCGAAGGTCTCCAGACGGATCTTCGGGCCCTGGAGGTCGGCGAGGACGCCGACCGCGCGGCCGGTCTCCTCGACGGCCTTACGGAGACGGTGGTACCGCTCCTCGTGCTCCGAGTGGGTCCCGTGGCTCATGTTGAAGCGGGCCACGTTCATACCGGCCTCGATCAGCGTCTTCAGCTGCTCGAAGGAGTCGACGGCGGGGCCCAGGGTGCAGACGATTTTGGAACGGCGCATGGGGCAGATCCTATCGGTTTGTTTCGGAGCGGAATATTCGAGCTGTGGGAAAGACCGAGAGTCGGCCGGTGATCAAGCGCTGACCAGGGCGTAAGCCTGGGTGGCGATCTCCAGCTCCTCGTCGGTGGGCACCACGGCGACGGCGACCCGGGCGTACTCGGGCGAGATCAGCCGCGGCTCGTCGGCCCGCACGGCGTTGAGACCGGCGTCCACGGCCAGGCCCAGCTCCTCCAGGCCCGCGACGGCGGCCTCGCGCACCGGGGCGGCGTTCTCGCCCACACCGGCGGTGAAGGCCACGGCGTCGACCTTGCCGAGCACCGCGTAGTAGGCGCCGATGTACTTCTTCAGCCGGTGCACGTAGACGTCGAAGGCCAGCGCCGCGCGCTCGTCGCCCTCGTCGATGCGCCGGCGGATCTCGCGCATGTCGTTGTCGCCGCACAGACCGATCAGACCGCTCTTCTTGTTCAGGAGCGAGTCGATCTCGTCGACGGACATCCCGCCGTTGCGGGCCAGGTGGAAGATGACCGCCGGGTCGATGTCACCCGAGCGGGTGCCCATGACCAGGCCCTCCAGCGGGGTGAGGCCCATGGAGGTGTCCACGCAGCGGCCGCCGCGCACGGCCGAGGCCGAGGCGCCGTTGCCCAGGTGCAGAACGATCACGTTGACCTCGGAGGGGTCCTTGCCCAGCAGCTTGGCGGTCTCGCGGGAGACGTAGGCGTGCGAGGTGCCGTGGAAGCCGTAGCGGCGGATGCGGTGGGCGTCCGCGGTCTCCACGTCGATCGCGTAGCGGGCGGCCGACTCCGGCATCGTCGTGTGGAAGGCGGTGTCGAAGACCGCGACCTGCGGGAGGTCGGGGCGGAGCGCCTGGGCGGTGCGGATGCCCGTGATGTTGGCGGGGTTGTGCAGCGGCGCCACCGGGATCAGCCGCTCGATCTCCGCGACGACCTCGTCCGTGATCACGGTCGGGGCGGTGAACTTCTGGCCGCCGTGCACGACCCGGTGCCCGATCGCGGCGAGCTCCGGCGAGTCCAGGCCCAGCCCGTCCGCGGCCAGCTCCTGGGCGACGGCCTTCAGCGCGGCCTCGTGGTCGGCGATCGGCGCCTCCTTCTCGCGCTTGTCGCCGCCCGTGGCGAGCGGGGTGTGCGCGAGGCGGGAGGTCTCCTCACCGATGCGCTCCACCAGACCGACGGCCAGCCGGGCGCCGTCGGCCATGTCGAGCAGCTGGTACTTGACGGACGAGGAGCCGGAGTTGAGGACGAGGACGCGGGTGGGGTTGGCAGTCATGAAGGGCTTTCCGGGTCGGTTGTGGGGGATGTGGGGCGTGGGGGCGGTGGCGGTCACTGCCGGCCCCGGGGCCACGGCGGTCACCGCGGCCCCGGGGCCGGTCGTACGGGGGCCGGGCAGCCCCCGTACGACCGTACGGGTGTCAGGCGCGCTGCTCACCCTGCGCCTGGATGGCCGTGATGGCCACGGTGTTCACGATGTCCTGGACCAGGGCGCCGCGCGACAGGTCGTTCACCGGCTTGCGCAGACCCTGGAGGACCGGGCCGACCGCGACGGCGCCCGCCGAGCGCTGCACGGCCTTGTAGGTGTTGTTCCCGGTGTTGAGGTCCGGGAAGACCAGCACGGTGGCCTTTCCGGCGACCTCGGAGCCCGGCAGCTTGGTCGCCGCGACGGCGGCGTCGACGGCGGCGTCGTACTGGATCGGGCCCTCGACCTTGAGGTCGGGACGGCGCTCCCGGACGAGCTCGGTGGCCCGGCGGACCTTGTCGACGTCCGCGCCGGACCCGGAGGTGCCGGTGGAGTACGACAGCATCGCGATCCGCGGCTCCACCCCGAACTGGGCGGCGGTCGCGGCGGACTGGATGGCGATGTCCGCGAGCTGCTCGGCGTTCGGGTCCGGGTTGACGGCGCAGTCGCCGTAGACGAGGACCCGGTCGGCCAGGCACATGAAGAAGACCGAGGAGACGATCTGCGCGCCCGGCGCGGTCTTGATGACCTCGAAGGCCGGGCGGATGGTCGCCGCGGTGGAGTGCACCGCGCCGGAGACCATGCCGTCGGCCAGGCCCTCCTGGACCATCAGCGTGCCGAAGTACGACACGTCGGCGACGACGTCGTGCGCCAGCTCGACGGTCATGCCCTTGTGGGCGCGCGCCTTCGCGTAGAGCTCCGCGAAGCGCTCGCGCAGCGGCGAGGTGTGCGGGTCGATCAGCTGCGCCTCGGCCAGGTCGATGCCCAGCTCCCCGGCGCGCTTGCGGATCGCCTCCTCCTCGCCCAGCAGGGTGAGGTCGCAGACGTCACGGCGCAGCAGCACGTCGGCGGCGCGCAGCACGCGCTCCTCGGTGCCCTCGGGCAGCACCACCCGGCGGCGGGCGGAGCGGGAGCGCTCGATCAGCTCGTGCTCGAACATCATCGGGGTGACGCGGCCGGAGCGGGCCACGGAGATGCGGTTCGTCAGCTCCGCCGTGTCCACGTGCCGCTCGAAGAGGCCGAGGGCCGTCTCCGCCTTGCGCGGCGAGGCGGCGTTGAGCTTGCCCTCGACCGCGAAGAGCTCGGTGGCGGTCGGGAAGGACTTGCCCGGCACGGAGATCACCGGGGTGCCGGGGGCGAGCCGGCCCGCCAGCGCCAGGATGTCCGCCGTCGGCCGCTCGTCCAGGGTGAGCAGCACACCGGCTATCGGCGGTGCGCCCGCGCTGTGCGCGGCCAGCGCGCCGATGATCAGATCGGTGCGGTCGCCGGGGGTCACGACCAGGCAGCCGTCGGTCAGGGCTGGCAGGAAGACCGGGAGCATCGCGCCGCCGAAGACGAAGTCCTTCACGTCGCGGGCGAGCCCGGCGTCGTCGCCGAGCAGCACCTCGGCGCCCAGCTTGCGGACGATCTGGCCCACGGTCGGCGCGGAGAGCGAGGCGTCCTCGGGCAGCGCGTAGCAGGGCACCGGCAGGCTGGTGGCGAGCTCGGCGACGGCCTCGCGGTCGGCCGGGGCCACTCGGTTGACGACGAGCGCGACGACGTCGCAGCCCAGCGCCTCGTAGGCGCGGTAGGCGTTGCGGGCCTCGGCGCGGACGGCCTCGGCCTCCTGGTCCTGACCGCTGACCACGGTGATCACCGAGGCGCCGAACTCGTTCGCCAGCCGCGCGTTGAGCGCCAGCTCGTCCGGGACGCTGGTGTCGGCGTAGTCGGTGCCCAGCACCAGCACGTACTCGTACTCCCGGGCCACCGCCAGGAAGCGCTCCACCAGGGCCGAGACCAGCTCGTCCGTGCCGCGCTCGGCCTGGAGGGCGGACGCCTCGCCGTAGCTCAGGCCGTACACGGTCTCCGGTGACTGGCCGAGCCGGTAGCGGGACCGCAGCAGGTCGAAAAGCCGGTCCGGGCCGTCGCCGTGGACGAGCGGGCGGAAGACGCCCACCCGGTCCACATGGCGGGTGAGGAGCTCCATGACTCCCAGCTCGATGACCTGGCGGCCGTCACCCCGGTCGGTCCCGGTCACGTACACGCTGCGCGTCACGCGTGCTCTCCTTGCTCCATCGCCGTGTTCATGCGGTTCAAAAATTACCCGTTATGGTGGGCTTGCCCTCTTGACAATACCTGCGCCGCTGGTTAAGGCGCGCGTCAGTGCCCTCGACGGGGCGCCCCGGATCCTCCGCAGCGGCTCCGTGCCTGGTCAGGGACTTTCTCTGACGGAAGCCACGGCCGGTTCGGTTCCGTGCCGGCTGTGGGCCGGGCCCGGGCCGGACGCCTCCAGCCCCCCGGCGCGGGGCCGGCCGGGGTCCGGCCTGAGGCAGGATTACCGGGGGTTGCGCCACTACCCCCCGGCCCGTGAAACAATCGGTTCGGCTCACATGTACCAGTAGCGAGCAGGAGACACAGCCAGATGCGCATCGGAGTTCTCACCGCAGGCGGCGACTGCCCCGGCCTGAACGCTGTCATCCGCTCGGTCGTGCACCGTGCGGTCGTCGGCCACGGTGATGAGGTCATCGGCTTCGAGGACGGCTTCAAGGGCCTGCTCGACGGCCGGCACCGCAAGCTGGACCTGGAGGCCGTCAGCGGCATCCTGGCCCGCGGCGGCACCATCCTCGGCTCCTCGCGCCTGGAGCGCGCCCGGCTCCGCGAGGCCTGCGAGAGCTCCAAGGAGCTCGCCCGCGACCTGGGCATCGACGTGCTGATCCCGATCGGCGGCGAGGGCACGCTCACCGCGTCCAAGATGCTCTCCGACGCGGGCCTGCCGGTGGTCGGCGTCCCGAAGACCATCGACAACGACATCTCCTCCACGGACCGCACCTTCGGTTTCGACACGGCCGTCGGTGTCGCCACCGAGGCCATCGACCGCCTCAAGACCACCGCCGAGTCGCACCAGCGCGTCATGGTCGTCGAGGTCATGGGCCGGCACGCCGGCTGGATCGCGCTGGAGTCCGGCATGGCCGGCGGCGCCCACGGCATCTGCCTGCCCGAGCGCGCCTTCGACCCGGCGGACCTGGTCAAGATGGTGGAGGAGCGCTTCGCCCGCGGCAAGAAGTTCGCCGTCATCTGCGTCGCCGAGGGCGCCCACCCGGCCGAGGGCTCCATGGACTACGCCAAGGGCGCCATAGACCAGTTCGGTCACGAGCGCTTCGCCGGCATCGGCACCAAGCTCGCGACCGAGCTGGAGCGCCGCCTGGGTAAGGAGGCCCGCCCGGTCATCCTCGGCCACGTCCAGCGCGGCGGCACCCCCACCGCGTACGACCGCGTGCTCGCCACCCGCTTCGGCTGGCACGCCGTCGAGGCCGCCCACCGGGGCGACTTCGGCAAGATGACGGCGCTGAAGGGCACCGACATCAAGATGGTGCCGCTCGCGGACGCCGTCACCGAGCTCAAGCGGGTCCCGGAGAACCGGATGGACGAGGCCGAGTCGGTCTTCTAGCCCGCCCGCAGGTCTTCGACAGGCCCCCGCCGACCAGGTCGGCGGGGGCTTCGTCATTTCGTGAGGCATGCCACGTTTCGTCGATACGGCAGGAAAATATACCGAATTCAAGGCGGAGAGAAAGAGATCTTCCGCTCCGCTGCATGCCTTACCGCAGGTTATTTATGCAGAGTGTTTTTGTTTAATACACCCTCATATTGGCTTTATCTCGCCACATGTCCGGCTCTTCCCTCAGGTCTGTTACGTTCTTGATCATCTGCGGCGCGCCCACCGGGTCCGCCGCACGCGCCGATCGGGGGGATCGGGGGGATCGGCGGTCACGGCCCAGGTGCCGAAGCATGCCGCGCACGCCTTGCGCACCCTCTCCGCCCGGCCGGAAGAAACGTTTCTTCTGAGGGGGGTCCTCAGAGCGTGAACACAAGGGGGAACCGGGTGTCCGACCTCACCCGCCGCCGCATGCTGGGCCGTACGGCCGCGGTGGCCGCAGGATTCGCACTGGTGGCACCGGCCGCGCAGGCCATGGCCGCGGACGGCGCCACGTCCGCCGCCGGGCACGAGCACGACCACCACACCGGTGGCGGCCACCAGCCGTTCGACGAGGTCTACGAGGGCCGTCGCATCGAGGGCCGGCTCACCGCCGGCGGCGGCCACCACGACTTCGGCATCGCCGTGTTCGTCGACGGGCGCCCGCTGCACATCATGCCGCGCGGCAACGGCTGGATCAGCGTCATGAACCACTACGAGGTCTTCGACTCGCCGTACGAGGTGACGCGCGCCGCCGTGCGCGCGCTGCGTGGCGTCAACCTCGTCTGAGCTCGTCCCTTCGTTCGTGACACGGTAAAGGTCTGAATTTTTATGGCAGTTCGCAAGAACCAGGCAAAGCTGAGCAAGGCCGAGCGGCGCGACTTCGTCGAGGCCCTGCTGGAGCTCAAGCGCCGCGGCGGTTACGACAAGTACGTCGAGATCCACGACCGCTTCGTGATGAGCGACCTGGACGACCAGGAGCGCACGGGCCACGTCTCCCCGTCGTTCCTCCCCTGGCACCGCCAGTTCCTGCTCGACTTCGAGCGGGACCTCCAGTCCGTCAACCCGGCGGTCACGCTGCCGTACTGGGACTTCACGGTCAACCGCTCGCTGTCCGACCCGATCTTCGCCCCCGACTTCCTGGGCGGCACCGGCCGGGAGCGGGACGCCCAGGTCATGGACGGTCCGTTCGCCTACAGCGGCGGCCGCTGGCCGATCTACTTCAAGGCCGACGAGCGCCCCTTCCTGATGCGCGAGATCGGCAAGAACAAGGGGACGCCGCAGCTGCCCACGGCCGCCACGGTCGAGGCCGCGCTGGCCGCCCCGTACTACGACGAGGCGCCCTGGAACTCCACCTCCAAGGCCGGTTTCCGTAACCTCGTCGAGGGCTGGGCCAACGGCAACACCGGCCCGCACAACGCCGTCCACCGCTGGATCGGCGGCCACATGAACACGGGGATGTCGCCCAACGACCCCGTCTTCTGGCTGCTCCACTGCTTCATCGACAAGCTGTGGGCGGACTGGCAGAAGCGCCACCCGAAGGTGCCCGCGTACCTGCCGGTCGAGCCGGTCAAGGACATCGTCGCCCTGAACCAGCCGATGAAGCCGTGGATCGAGCAGGGCAAGCGGGTCGTCCCGGCCGACCTCATCGACCACAAGAAGTTCTACAAGTACGACACCGACGTGTAGTCGGTGGCCGGGGCCCGAGGGGGGGCTTCGGGTGCGCCGTACCGCGGAAGCGGTGCGGCGCACCGCTGTTTTTCCCGGGTGCCCGGGTCCGGGGCGGGGGCCCGATGTCGCCCGCGTGCCCGCGTGTCTGTGTGCGCACACGCCCACGCGCCTACGCGTCGCCGTCCCGCAGCAGCCGCAGCACCCGTTCGAACGCGCGCCGGTCCTCCTCCGACAGCCGGCCGCTCACGTGCGTGCGCAGGTGCGCGAGATGCCGTGACAGCGCCCGGTCCAGGGCCTTCTCGCCCGCCGGTGTCAGCACCGCCAGCGCGGCCCGCCGGTCGTCCGGGTCCGGTTCGCGGCGGATCAGCTCCGCCTCCTCCATGCGGTCCGCGAGCCGGGTGAAGCCGCCCGAGCTGAAGGCCACCGCGGTCGCCAGGTCGCTCATCCGCAGGGCGTGGCCGGGGGTCCGGCCCAGGCGCAGCAGTACCTCGAACCAGGTGTCCGGTACCCCGAGATCCTCGTGGACCAGCGGTTTCAGTCGGCTGAAGGCCTCCACGAACAGGCCGTACAGCGTCACGTCGTCGTCATTCAGCATGCGCTCCTTCACCCCACCAGGGTCGCAGAAAGCCACCCGACGGCAGAACCTTCCCTTGCAGTATCTGCTTCGGCAGACATATTGTCTGCCGAAGCAGATATTTCTTTTCGCAAGGTTTGGAGTCCGATCATGCGCAAGCGCGCGCTTCCCGCCCTGGGTCTCACCGTCGCCGCCGCCGGTATCGCCGGTGCCGCCCTCGCCCTGAGCCCGGCCACCGCGGGCGCCGCGAGCCCCGCGTACACCGGCCCGCGCACGGTCACGATCGAGGCCGTCGAGCGCGGCACCTCGATCAACATGGTCGACGTCGCCCCGGCCGACTCGGCACTCGGCGACCAGCTGATCGGCACCGGCGACCTCGTCGGCACCGACGGCCGCACCCTCGGGACCAGCAGCTTCCAGGGCATCTCCACCGACGCCGAGCCGCGTACGTCCGAGATGCTGACCTTCGTCTACGACCTGGGCGACGGCAACAAGATCACCACGTCGGGCACCGCGAAGCTGAACGCCAAGGGCCCGGTCTTCGACGAGCAGTTCGCCATCACCGGCGGCACCGGCAAGTACAAGAACGCCCGCGGCCAGGTGCGCGTGCTCCAGGAGACGGTGGAACAGGCGAAGGTCACCTTCGACATCCAGCTCTGACCCCGTCCGGCCGGCCGCCGGCCGTGACCACTCCCGACCCGTACGACTTGGAGAAACCCCGCATGACCACCTCCGTCAAGCTCACGGTCCTCGGCGCCACCGGCATGGCGGGCAGCCGCATCGTGGCCGAGGCGCTCACCCGCGGCCACGCCGTGACCGCCGTCGCCCGCAGCCACGACGAGCAGGCCCCGGCCCGGGACGGCCTGCGCCGGGTGTCCGCCGACGTCGCCGGCGCCGTGCCGGCCCCGGAGCTGCTGGACGGCGCGGACGTCGTCGTCAGCGCGCTCCCGGCCCGGACCGTGCTGCCGCTGCTGCCCGAGCTCGTCACCGCGGCGGGCGGCACCCGCCTGGTCTTCGTCGGCGGCGCCGGCAGCCTGCGCCTTCCGAACGGCGAGCGCGTCATCGACCAGCCCGGCTTCCGCGACGAGTGGAAGCCCGAGGCGTCCGCGCACGTCGAGCTGCTGGACGCGCTGCGCGCCCTGCCCGAGGGCGTGGACTGGACCTTCCTGAGCCCGTCGGCGCTGTTCCTGCCCGGCGAGCGCACGGGGACGTTCCGGCTCGGCGGCGACGACCTGCTGACCGACACCGAGGGCGCGTCCCGCATCTCGGGCGAGGACTACGCCGTCGCGCTGCTGGACGAGGTGGAGACGCCCGCGCACCGGCGCGCGCGCTTCACCGTGGGGTACTGACCGGGGGACCGGTCGAAGGGTTCCGGGGGGCGAGGCCGCAGGAGGGGGCGGCCTCGCCCCCCGGACGCATGCCCGGGGGAAGTGGCGGTGCGGGGTGGTCCGTGCGGCGGGGGCGTACGGGCCGCTCCGTACGGCCGGGGGGTACGGGCCGCTCGCGTGGTGGAACCGCGGGACGGGTTCTCGCGGCGGACCGGCGCGGCGGGTTCGTACAACGAATGCGTACGACGGGGTCACGCCGGCTTCGTCAGGAGCCCCACGATCCCCGTCACGTCACCCGCCCCGCCGCCCTCCGCGACCAGCCGGTCCAGCAGCGGCCGCAGCGGCGCGATCAGCTCCCCGCTGACCCCCTGGTCCTCCGCCGTCCGCAGGAGGTTGCCGAAAGCCGCCGCCTGCATCGCCGCGTTGGAGACGACGCCGTCCGTGTAGTCGCCCGACTCGGCCTGCTCGGCCATGTGCGGGATCGCGGTCGCCATCGCGCCGATCCAGCCCGTCAGCAGCGGCGCGAACTCCGCCGCCGGCACCTGCTCCGTGCCGACCAGGGCCAGGGCGTGGAAGACGCCCGCGAACATCCCGTACATCCCGCTCAGCAGCGCGATGTCGTAGAGCGCGGCCAGCCCCGCGTCCGCGCCGACGAAGCGCGCCGCGCCGAGCCGCTCCAGCGCCGGCCGGTGGGCCGCGAAGGCGTCCTCCGCGCCGCTGTAGAGGACGAACGCCTGGTCGGTGCCGATGCCCGGCGGTACGGCCATGATCCCGCCGTCGACGTAGGCGATGCCGTGCGCGGCCGCCCACCCGGCCGTCGCGCGCGCCTGTGCCGGGGTGCCGTTGGTGAGGTTGACGAGGGTGCGCCCGGCGAGCTCCGCCGCGACCGGGTCCAGCGTCTCGTGGACGGAGGCGTCGTCCAGGAGGCAGACGACCACCAGCTCGCTCGCGGTGACGGCCGCCGTGACGTCGGCGGCGCGGGCCGCGCCGAGGGCGACGAGCGGGTCGGCCTTGCCGGGCGTGCGGTTCCACACGGTCGTCGGGTGCCCGCCGGTCAGGAAGGCGGTGGCCAGGGCCTTTCCCATGGCGCCGAGGCCCAGGACGGAGACGGGGGAGTTGCTGCTCATGTACGTGCTCCTGAAGTGCGGTGATCGTGATCGTCGGAGGGGTTCGGCGCGCCCTCATCAGACTGCGCGACGCCGCGCGCCGCGCCAAGTACGCACAAAAAAGTGGGTGCTTACCCCGGGGTGGGTGCCGGGGCCGGGCACACGGAACGGCGGTGGGCCGGGACCCCTTCCGCAAGGGGTCCCGGCCCACCGCCGTCTGTCGTGCGTCCTCCGTGGCTACTGCGCCCCGATCGACTCCAGCATGTTGAGCTTCGCCGCCCGGCGGGCCGGCCAGACCGCGGCCAGCACGCCCACCGCGAGCGCGATCAGCAGGAACACGGCGATCCGGCCCCACGGCACGATCATCGAGTACTGCGGGAACGACGACCGCACCAGGTGCCCGCCGGACCAGGCCAGGAAGATGCCGACCCCGACGCCCAGCACCGCGCCGAACATCGCGATCATCACCGACTCCAGCCGCACCATCTGCTTGACGCCCGTGCGGGCCAGGCCGATCGCGCGCAGCATCCCGATCTCCCGGGTCCGCTCGAAGACCGACATGGCGAGGGTGTTGACGACGCCGACGACCGCGATCACGACGGCCATGCCCAGCAGCCCGTACATCAGGTAGAGGATGTCGTCGATGTTCCCGGCCTCCGAGCGGCGCAGGTCCTCCTGGCTCTGCACCTTGATGAGCGGGTTGCCGCCGAGGGTCTCCTTGATCTTGGCGCGGAGCTCGCCGGCCTTGCCGGGGGCGGCCTTCACCAGCACCTCGTCGTCACGCACCTTCTCCAGGTGCGGGTCCACCAGCGAGGGGGTGGCGAGGACGGCGGAGACGACGTCGTTCTTGGCGTAGACCGCGGCGACCTTCGGGGTGGCCTTCTCGCCGTCGTAGAAGTCCATCGGCAGAGGGGAACCGACCTTCAGGCCGCGGTCCTTGGCGTATTGGTCGGACACCGCGACGGTGCCCTTCCGCACGTCGGCGGGGGAGCCGCTGACGAACCGGATGTCCGCCACCTTACGGAGCGCCGTGAGGTCCGCGGCGTAGGCGAGCGCGGGGTCGTTCGAGGACTGGAAGCCGACCGAGCGCAGCGGGACCGCGGCGGTGACGCCGGGCTCCTTGGCGAGGGTCTTGGCGATGTCCGTGGACAGGCCGCCGAAGTTCGCCGACGTGACCTTGTAGTCGGCCGTCAGGTCCTGCTGGCCCATCTTCGCGACGCCGTGGTCGGCGGAGACGGCGACCACGGTCAGCCCGGTGATCAGGGAGAGGCCGATCATCAGGGCGGAGGCGGTCGCGGCGGTGCGGCGCGGGTTGCGCAGCGCGTTCTCCTTGGCGAGCTTGCCGCTGATGCCGGTCAGCCGGCCCGTCGCCTTGGCGAAGAGGTGGACGAACGGTCGCGAGAGCAGCGGGGCCAGGACGATGACGCCCGCCATCGTCAGGGCCGCGCCGGCCATGGCGATCTCCAGGCCGCCGCTGTCCTTGAGCGTGGTGATGTACAGCATGATCGCGACACCGGCGGCGGTCAGCAGGGCCCCGAGGGAGTTGCGCACCAGCAGGCCGCGGGGGGCCGGCGGCTGCTCCGCGGCGGCCAGCGCCTCCACGGGGGCGATCTTCGCGGCCTTACGGGAGGGCAGCCAGGCGGCCAGGACGGTCACCACGACGCCGACGGCGAGGGCGCTGAGCGCGGACACCGGCTCGATCACCAGCGGACCGTCGGGCAGGCTCGCCCCGGCCGAGTTCAGCACCGCGCGCAGGCCGGTGGCGACGCCGAGGCCCAGGACGAAGCCGGCGGCGGAGGCGACGAGGCCGAGCAGCCCGGCCTCGATCAGCACCGAGCGGACCACCTGGCGGCGGGACGCGCCCACCGCGCGGAGCAGGGCGATCTCCCGGCTGCGCTGGGCGATGAGCATGGTGAAGGTGTTGGCGATGATGAAGACGCCGACGAACAGGGCGATGCCCGCGAACGCCAGGAAGGTGTTGCGGATCGAGCTGGTCTCCTTGTCGATCGCCTTGGACTCCTCGGCCGCCAGCTCCTTTCCGCTCTGCGTCCGGAAGGCGTCCTTCGGCAGCGCCCGGCGGACCTCGGCGGTCAGCTTCTGCTGGTCGGTGCCGGGCTTCGCGACGACGATGAGCTCGCTGAACTGCCCCGGGGTGCCGAGGAGTTTCTGCGCGGTCGCGGTGTCGAAGAGCGCGAGGCTGCCGCCCGCGCTCACCTTCGGGTCGTCGGTCTCGGCGATGCCGACGAGCTTCTTGGTCATGACGGGCCCGTCGATGGCCAGCCGGACGGTGTCGCCCACCTTGGCGCCCGTCTTCGCGGCGGTCTTCGCGTCGAGGACGATCTCGCCCTCGGCGGCGGGGCCCCGGCCCTTGACGATCGGGTAGCGGCTGTCCTTGCCGTTCGCGCCGGGCACGAAGTTGGCGCCGGAGCTGCCCCACTCGCTGCCCGCCGGGTTGTTCTCCTTGTCGGCGACCATGACGGTGCCGCTCACGGACGGGCGTACGGAGGCCACGCCGGGCAGGGAGCGCACGGACTCGACCACGCGGGTGTCGAGGACGTCCTTCTCCTTGAGGGCGGACCGGCCGGTGGTGACGGAGACGGCGACGTCGTCGAGGCTCTTGGCCATCTTGTTGCGGTAGGCGCTGCCGACGGAGTCGCTGAAGACGAGGGTGCCGGAGACGAAGGCCGTGCCGAGGAGGACCGCGAGCGCGGTCATCATCAGCCGGGTCTTGTGCGCGAGGAGGTTGCGCAAGGCGGTACGGAACATGGGTGTGGTCTTGTCCAGGGTTCGTGGGGGCGAGCCGGGCGGTGGCGGGACGGCCGCGGGGCCGTGCGCGGGGCGGTGCGCGAAGGACGCGCGCGAGGCCGCGCGCGGGTGCCTCAGCTCGTACGGCCCTTGGCGTCGAAGCGCTTCATCCGGTCCAGCACCGCGTCCGCGGTGGGCTCGCGCATCTCGTCGACGACGCGTCCGTCGGCCAGGAAGATCACGCGGTCGGCGTAGGAGGCGGCGACCGGGTCGTGGGTGACCATGACGATCGTCTGCTGGAGGGCCCGTACGGACTCGTGCAGGAAGCCCAGGAGCTCGGCGCCGGAGCGGGAGTCGAGGTTGCCGGTCGGCTCGTCCGCGAAGATGATCTCGGGCCGGGCGGCGAGCGCGCGGGCCACGGCGACGCGCTGCTGCTGGCCGCCGGAGAGCTGGCTCGGGCGGTGCGCGAGGCGCCCGGAGAGGCCGACGGTGCCGACGACCATGTCCAGCCACTGCTGGTCGGGCTTGCGGCCCGCGATGTCCATGGGCAGTGTGATGTTCTCCAGCGCGGTCAGCGTCGGGAGCAGGTTGAACGCCTGGAAGACGAAGCCGATCCGGTCCCGGCGGAGCCGGGTCAGCTGCCGGTCGCCGAGCGAGGCCAGCTCGACGTCCCCGATCCGGGCGGACCCGGAGGAGACGGAGTCCAGCCCGGCCAGGCAGTGCATCAGCGTCGACTTGCCGGAACCGGACGGTCCCATGATCGCCGTGAACTCCCCCCGGCGGAACTCGACGGAGACCGAGTCCAGGGCGGTGACCCGGGTCTCGCCCTGCCCGTAGACCTTGCTCAGATCGGTGGCGCGGGCGGCGACGGCGCCGGTGGGGGCCTGGGCGAGCGGGAAAGCGGCCGCGTGGGACACGGGTCTCCTCCGGAGGGGTGGGATGGGACGTGGGGTGTGACAGACGTGTCCGGCGGGGGCCCGGGGACGGGCGCAATGGCCGGAATCGACTCCTCCAATTCTGTCGGGGCGGGGGGTGGGGGGCCTCAGCCGTACGGTCTGAATCGGGGGGTCGGCCGTAAGTCCGAGAGGGGGTGCGTCCGTAGTACTTGAGGGGGACGGGGTCGTTCTCAGGGGGCATGGGGGTGCCGCTGCGCGGGGCTTTTTCCCCACCCCGCCCCTTCCCGAATGTCCTCAAACGCCGGACGGGCTGAAATCAGCCCGTCCGGCGTTTGAGGACACCGCGCGGAGCGCGGAAAAGGGGGGCCCGGGGGCTTGCCCCCGGTTACGGGAAGGGGCGGGGCTGGGGAAGATCTCCCGGGCACGGGCACGGGCACGGGCCGACCGCCGTCTCCGTCGGCCCGCCGTCGCTACCGGCCCCGCCGCCCCGCCGCCGTCACCGTTCCCGCCGTCAGCCCCGCAGGGTCCGCGACGGCGCGTGCCCGTACACCCGCCGGTACTCGCCCGCGAACCGCCCCAGATTCCCGAACCCCCACCGGTACGCGACCTCCGCCACCGTCACGTCCGCCCGCCCCCGCGCGGCGAGCAGCTCCTGGTGGGCCCGGCCCAGACGTACCTCGCGCAGGTAGCCGAGCGGTGTCGTGCCCAGGTGGCGGCGGAAGGCCTCCTGGAGGGCGCGGGGGCTGACACGGCCCGCCGCGGCCAGGTCGGCGAGGGTCAGCGGCTGGTCGGCCCGTTCCTCGGCGGCCGCCATCGCCCGGCGCACGGCGGGGTGCGCGACCACGCCGGGCCGCTGCGCGTCCACCCCGTCGGTGACCAGCTGATGCGTCTCCATCAGCATCGCGGCCGTCGTCTGCGTCAGCTGCGAGGCCACGAGCGGGCTGCTCCGGGCGACGCCCTCGCCGAGCACCTCGCGGTGCACGGCGGCCGAGATGCCGGCCCAGCTGCGCGCGGCGCTCGGGGAGATCGCCCCGCTGAGGGTGAACCGGGCCCGTAACGGGCCTTCGACGCCGAGCAGGTCGGCCGCCGCCTGCTCGATGGTCTCGCGCGCCAGCCGGACCGTGGTCATCCGGGCGCCGGGGGCCCAGTGCACCTGGAACTTGCGGTACGGATCGAGGACGTACGTCTCGCCGGGCCCCACGACGCGCTCCTCCCGCCCGGGGGAGATGACCTTCACCCGCCCGCGCACCAGCTGGCACACCAGGAGGTACGAGTCCAGCGGCTGCGGCACCACCAGCGTCTCGGCCCCGTACTGGAGCCCGGAGACCGTCACCCCGGGGAAGCTGCCCTCCGCGTACCAGGCGGAGAACTCCTTGGGGTCGCCGAGCACGCTGAGCCGGTACGGGCTGTAGGCGGTACTGATGATCTCCCGCGTCTCGTCGAGATCATTGCTGAGGACGAGCGTGTGCATGTTGCCTGGGGCGTTGGGCCCCACGCCGGGTTCAGTCATGAGGCTTTCCTCGGGTGCCCGCGTTCTCCGGCCAGGAGCCGCGTTTGGCGAGTAGCCGACAGATGGCCCCGTTAGTACCGTTCTGCTTGGCCGCAGTCAAGGCAGGGGTTCTCCCCACAACGCTTTCGGGACAGCCCCGGCCGTGCGGTCACGGCCCTGGATACACGGGGGACATCCAGGGCCGTTCAACGGAGGGGTGCCCCGCCGTCCGCGGACAGACGGCGGGGTTTCTTCGCGCCCGGACGCGAACAGGGCACGTACGTGCGTCAGCCCTTGACCGCGCCGCCCAGGGTGAAGCCGCCGCCGAGCCTCCGCGAGATCAGCGCGTAGAGCAGGACCACGGGCGTGGAGTACAGGATCGAGAAGGCGGCCAACTGCCCGTACGTGACCTGCCCGTAGTCGCCGAAGAAGGTGAAGACCGTGACAGCGGCGGGCAGTTGCTCGGGGGAGAGCAGGAGCAGGAAAGGCACGAAGAAGTTGCCCCACATCAGCACGAAGCAGTAGATCGCGACGACGCCGACACCGGGCCCCATCAGGGGCAGCACCACGCGGGTGAGCGTCTGGAGCCACCCCGCGCCGTCGGTCCACGCGGCCTCTTCGAGCGTCTTCGGCACCCCGTCCATGAAGTTCTTCATCAGCCAGATGGCGAAGGGGAGTTGGGCGGTGGCCATGAACAGGGCCGTCCCGTACACCGTGTCGATCAGGTCGATCCGGACGAACAGGCCGTAGACCGGGACCATGACGGCGGTGATCGGCAGACAGGTCGAGAAGAGGATCGTCAGGAGATACGGGCGGTTGAACCGGGAACGGTAGCGGGACAGGGGATAGGCGGCGAGGGCGGCGCAACCGACGGTGAGGGCGGTGGCGCCGCCGCACAGCAGGAGGCTGTTGAGCATCGGGGTGAAGGTGATCTCGTCCGTCAGCACCGCCGAGAAGTTCTCGGCCGTCGGCCCGTCGGGCGCCTTCACCCGCAGCCCCGCCCCGGCGTCCACCGATGCCAGCAGCAGCCAGAGCAGCGGCAGCGCGAAGGAGGCGGCGACGACGAGGAGGGCGGCGTCGGCGGCGAGCCGGCGACGGGTGCGGCGGGAGGGTCTGGGGAGCGTGGGCATGGCACCTCCGTACGGAGCGGGGGTCGCTGCCGGGATACGTACCCACGCGGCGGGGCCGGGGCGCTCAGCGGCGGCCCGGCGGCGGCCCTATCCGGCGTGCCACTGCTGGTGCCCGGCACCGGCGACGCAGTCCCGGATCGTGACCGAGGCACCGGCCCACCAGTTCGCGTCGGTGATGGTCAGGCACCGGTGGTTGAGGTCCGTGTGCAGCTCGGTGCCGTTCCAGTGCCAGCCCTGGCGGGCCGGCCCGGAGCAGCTGTAGACCTGTACGGCGGCGCCGTTGTCGCCGTTGTCGAGCGCGGGTTCCAGGCACTTGCCGCCCAGATCGCTGCGGTACTGGTTGCCGTTGGGGGTCCAGCGCCGGCTGGGGGAGCCGTCGCAGTCGTACATCTGCACGGAGACGCCGTCGCCGGGGTTCAGGTGGGCGACGTTGAGGCATCTGTTGTTGTCGTTGGAGATGATCTGGACGCCGGCCGCCTTCGGCTCGGCCCGCTCTTCCCGGGTGGCGTCGGCGGACGCCGACGAGGTGCCGAGAACGCCGCCGATCACGAGCCCGGCGGCCGCCAGCAACCGCACCGAGCGGTACGTCAGTTCCATGTCTTTCCCCTCGGGGACGTGTGCACGGATGTCACGCACGCCTGAGGATGCCGTGGGTCTCGCGGAGTGGGAAGCCACCGGGTCTGGCGGGCCTGTTGTGACCGATAACCGACTCCTGGGGCGTGGGCGCCGAGGGGCCGTACCGCCGGCGCGGCGCCCGTGGGCCGCCGCGCCGGTACGGGGCCGGGTCCGTGTGAGGGCGCGGGTACGGGTCAGCCGGTCAGTTCGCGGGCGGCCAGGGCGGCGCCCTCCACCCGGGAGCGGATCTTGGCGAAGGCGGTCTCGCGAGAGGTGGAGGTGTCGTCGGCGAAGGGCGCGAAGCCGCAGTCGTCGCAGGTGCCCAGCCGGTCGACGGGCAGGTGGCGGGCGGCGGCGAGGACCCGGTCGCGGACCTCCTCGGGGGTCTCGACGCGCGGGTCGATCGGATCGGTGACGCCGACGAACACGCGGGCGTGCGCGGGCAGATGGTCGGCGAGTACGCCGAGCGCCTTGTCCGGGTCCGGCTCGCTCGCCAGCTGGACGTAGAAGACGCCGGCCTTGAGCCGCAGCAGCGCGGGCAGGAGGGCGGGGTACTCCACGTCGAGGCTGTGGGTGGAGTCCTGGTCGCCACCAGGGCAGGTGTGCACGCCGATCCGGGCCTGTTCGGCGGCGGAGAAACGTTCGAGCACACGGTTGTTGAGCGCGACGAACTGATCCAGCAGACCGCCGCCGGGGTCCAGCTTGAGCGCGAGGCGGGCCTCGGTGAAGTCGAGCTGGACGACGTGCGCGCCCGCGTCCAGGCAGCCGCGGATGTCGGCCTCGGCGCTGAGATCGTCGAGGAAGGCGTCGCGGGAATAGCCGTCGATGCCCTCCGGCGGGTAGAGCAGGCTGAGCGCCGAGGGGGCGATGACCGCCTGCTTGACGGGGACCGTCGCGTGCCGCTGGGCGGCCCGCAGATAGCGGTCGGCGTGCACGGCGTAGCGCAGCGGGCCCGAGACGAGACGGGGCAGCTGCCGCTGGTGGCCGTCGTCGAAGGGGATCACGACGCCGTAGGGCCCGAGGCCGTCCAGCCCGGTGAGCGGGTAGGTGGCGAAGCTGGGCTTGGACTGCTCGCCGTCGGTGACGACCGGCGAACCGATCTCCTCCAGGCGGCGGACGGTGTCGCGGACGGCGTCGTCCTGGGCGGCGGCGAGTTCGCCGTCGCCGATCCGGCCTTCGGCGTGGGCCGTCATGGCCGCGAGCAGTTCGGGCGGCCGGGGGACGCTGCCGATGGGCTCGGTGGGGATTCCCGCGGGGTTCGCGGTCATGGGCGGATCTCCAACTGGGCCCGGCCGTGGCTGCCGGTGAGACCGGAGGTGAGGCACTGGGTGGGCAACTGGCCGGGCAGCGCGGCAACGGTCCGGTGGGCCTCTTGTCCCTTGCCCCGCCCCGCCGTGACGTGCCCCGACAGCCTGAGGGTGAGAAGCCCGGCGGCGCGGCCGGTGGCGCCGTGGGTGTAGGCGATCTCCGAGCGCTCGCCGTCGGCGTACCGCACGGTCTCGGCGACATGGGAGCCGCCGGCCAGGGTGACGCAGGACGCGGCGGGGGAGACCCCGTCCAGGGTGCCGGTGGCCGCCACGGTGCGGCCGGGGCCGATGCCGCAGGTGTACCGGGCCTCCGCGTGGACGCGGGTCTCGCGGGGCTGGAGGGTGAGGGGTGGGTCGTATGTGCTGTCGCTGTCGCCGACGCACACGACGGCCTCTGTGTGCCGCCCGTCCTCATGGGCCTGACCGGCCGGCCCCCAGCCTTAGGACGCCCCCACCAGGACCAGCGAGCTCAACGCCACCGCCGTACCACGTCTGCCGATCATGCGCCCTCCAGGTCTCCGGATCCGCTACCGCCCCTGGCTACCCCGGTGATGCCTCCGGCCACCCCGGCCTTCGCAGCAGTCGCCCCGCGCGCGACCCCGCCCGTGCGCGGGTCGCACCTCGCGTGCCTCGCGGCGTGGCTGTGCGAGCCGCCGGGGGGGGAGGAACCGTGGACGGGGAACAGATAAGGGCATTGCGCAATGAATCCGATGAAAGGTGTCTCGATGAGCGGAACCGAAGCGAAGCGGCTCGTCTTCGCGATGCTGGACACGGACGGCGACGGCATCGTCTCGAAGGCCGAATACGCCGCGAGGGCCGAGCGGGTGGCCCTGGCCTCGGGCCGCACCCTGGACGACCCCATGGTCGCCGCCGCCCGCGCGGCCGGTGAGCGGGCCTGGAACGCGATGGACGCGAACGGCGACGGAGGGGTGACCTTCGAGGAGTGCGAGGCGTGGGCGGGCGCCGAGGCGTTCGACACGGTCTGCGAGCCGGTCCTGGCCGGCCTCTTCGACCTGGCCGACGGCGACGGGGACGGCGCGCTGACCCTCCCGGAGTTCCTGATGCTGCGGACGGCTCTGGGGAACCCGCCGCGCAACATCGCGGCGGCCTTCGAGGCGTTGGACGCGGACGGGGACGGGCGGGTGGGCCGGGACGACTATCTGGCGTCGATCCGCGCGCATGTGGCGGGGGAGAACTCGCCTGTGGGGAAGGCGCTTTATGAGAGGGGTGATGGGGTTCGCCCCGAGGGGCGGTGATTCCGGGTCCACTCTTTGGTCCGCCGGTCACGGCCCGGGGGTCGCCGCAGTGCCGCGTCGGTTCCGCGACCGGTGAGGCACTGCGGCGTTCACGGGTTATGCCTTGACGTTCACACCGGCCCAGGCGGCGTCCACGGCCTTGGCTTCGGCACTGTTCGCGCCGTAGAGGTCAGCGGCCGCCTTCAAGGTGCCCTCGCGGGCGCCGTGGTAGTCGGTGGTGGAGGTGAAGTAAGTGGTCAGTGCCCTGTACCAGATCTGCACTGCTTTGTCGCGGCCGATGCCCGTGACCGTGGAGCCGTCCACGGTCGGGCTGTCGTAGTGCACACCATTGATGTCCTTCGCGCCGCTTCCCTCGGACAGCAGGTAGAAGAAGTGGTTGGCGACACCGGATGAGTGGTGCACGTTGAGATCACCGATGCCGGGGCTCCAGTAGTCGGCCGAATGGCCGTCCCTGCTCGGCTTGTCCTGGTAGCGCCCGGGCTTGCCGTTGCCGAAGTAGTCGTTCTTCTCGAGGAGCAGGTAGTCGCCCTTGTCCTCCGCGTTGTTCGCGTACCACTCCACCGCGGTGCCGAAGATGTCCGAGGTGGCCTCGTTCAGGCCGCCGGATTCGCCGGAGTACTGCAGGTCCGCGGTGGCGGAGGTGACGCCGTGGCTGAACTCGTGGCCGACCACGTCGAGCTGGGTGAGCGGGTGCTGGTTGTTCCTGCCGTCGCCGTAGGTCATGGTGAAGGAGTCGTCGTCCCAGAAGGCGTTCTGGTAGGCGTCGCCGTAGTGGACGCGGGAGACGGGAGCCCGGCCGTCGTTCCTGATGCCGTTGCGGTGCAGGACGTTCTTGTAGAAGTCCCAGGTCTGGGCGGCGCCGTAGGCGGCGTCCACGGCGGCGGTCTGGTTGTCGGCGGGGCTGCCGGTGCCCCACTTGTTGTCCGCGTCGGTGAAGACGGTGCCCTTCCCCTTCGTGCGGTGCTTGAGGTCGACGGTGCTGGAACCACCGCGCACGCCGTCGATGAGGGAGTAACCCGTGGACGACTTGGTGGTGTTCAGTGCGACGGTGCCGCTGTACTGGCTGGCGCCGGAGCCGGTGGCGGGGACCTGTGAGCGGTCCGGTGCGGCCGCCCCGGAGCCGTCGTCGGGCGTGACGCCCTCGGCTATGTCGTTGATCAGCTGGATCTCGTACAGCTTCCTGCCGGTTTCGGCGTCGGTGATGACACGCAGTTTGCTCGGCGTGACACCGTCGTGCTGGGTGCCGGTGACGATGCTTTCATAGGCGAGGACGGGCTTGCCGCCGACGGCCCAGACGACCTTGCGGGGGGCGTCGCCGGTGGCCGCACCCGTGGTCTTCGCGGCCTTGGCCGTCTTGACCGCGGCGGACGTGGCGGCAGCCGGGGTCAGCTTCGGGTCGAGTGAGCCGATTCTGATGGGGGTCCTGACGGCCTTGGTGACGTCCTTGATGGTGCCGTCGGCGGCGCGGTGGACGACGAGGTCGCCGCCGACGACCGGAAGTCCGGCGTAGGTGCGCTCGTAGCGCGTGTGGACCGTCCCGTTGGCATCCTTGATGACGTCCTTGACGACCAACTCCTCCTGCGCGCCGAGGCCGAGCGCCTGGGCGGTGGCCGCGACGGACGTGCCGTCAGGGTGTTCCGCAGCGGCACCCGCCGATGCGGTGGCGGCACCGGCGGCGAGCAGGGCGCCGGTGAGGACGAAGACGCCGGATGTGAGAGCGAGACGACGGGCCCTGTCGCCGGCGGGGAAGAGTGAAGACATGCGGTTTCTCCGGAGAGTTATAGGGAGTGGGGCGGTTTTCGCCGCCTGTCCGTCCAGGGAGGGGAGGGACGGTTGAGGGGACACTCTCAGCCCATCGCACGCATGTCATATGACATATTGGCGATTTCGACCCCTTATTTCGATTTAGGGCTTGGTGCTTCACAGGAAGGACAAAGTCCTGATACGCGCCGACACGGGGAGCGCAGAAGCCTGCAACATGCCGCAAAGACGCCTTGCGGTGCGTACGGGGCCCCGGAGCACTCGGCCCCTTCGGCGGCATGCCGCTGAAGCCGTCCGCGTCTGAGCGGACGGGGGTGGTGGAGGCTGCCCGGGAAGGGCGCCTGTACGCGGCCGCGGAACTGGGCGAGCGACGAGGCGGCAACGGCGGTCGCCCGCCTAGTCGATGACGCCCGCGTCTGTGTGCCCGACCTCATGGGGAAGGAGGTCTGGTTCGCGCTGCGGGGCAGGTGAGGGTTGCCCGTGCTTGGTTCGCCGGATCGAGCCTCGGCGCGCGACGGGATTCCAGCCGTGCGCCCCCGAACCGGGCGTCCCCACCTATCCCTTGGCATCCCTCGACAAACCGGGCATCCTCAAGAAGGGCGCCGCACACGCGCGAACGCGCCCGGTTGGGGGGAACCATGTCCGGCATCAGAGGCGATACGGCGCACATCCCGGCACCACGCGAGTCCCCGCCGGAACGATCCGAACGACCCGAACAGCCCGAACGACCCGCACGAACCAACCCACCCACCCCACCCGACCGTCCCCACCTCACCCTCCGCCTCCTGGGCGGCTTCCGGCTCACCCGGGACGGCCACGACGTGACACTCCCCGCCGGCGCGCAGCGCCTCGTCGCCGTGCTCGCGCTACGCGGCCGGCTCGGCCGCAGCCGCCTCGCGGGCACCCTGTGGCCGGAGACGGAGCAGCACCGGGCCCTGGCGCGGCTGCGCACAACGATCTGGCGGGTCAACCGGGCGGCGCCGGGGCTGGTGTCCGGCACCGGCGCCCAGGTCGCCCTGGACGCCCGCGCGGACGTGGACGTGTCCGTGCTCGTCGACCACGCGCTGCGGGTGTTCCGGGGCGGGGAGGCCGACCCGGCCGCGGCCTGGTCCTCGGAGGGCGTGGGCGCGGACCTGTTGCCGGACTGGACGGACGAGTGGCTGACGGACGACCGCGAGCGGCTGCACCAGATGCGGCTGCACGTCATGGAGCGGATGGTCGAGAGCCTCTGCGAGGAGGGCCGGTTCGGGCTCGCCATCGAGATCGCGCTGCGGGTGGTGCGCGCCGACGTCCTGCGGGAGAGCGCCCACCGCGCGCTGGTGCGCGCCCATCTCGCGGAGGGCAACGTCGGCGAGGCCGTGCGCGCGTACGAGGCGTGTGTGGAGATCCTCCGGCGCGAGCTGGGGGTGGGGCCTTCCCGGGCGACGAGCGGACTGTTCGCGGACGACGCGGGCCGTGGGCACCTCGTGTGGACCGCCACGGCCTTCCGCGGCGGCCCCCGCACCCGTACGACCGCGCCCCCGGCCCGGTGAACCTACGACCCCGCGATCGGTGGCGCCCCTGAGGACGGGGACGCCGGCCCCCTGAGCGTACGACCGTGCCCCGCACCCCTCGAAGGGGTGCGGGGCACAGTCACGGACGGACGGTTCAGGCGCGGGAGCCGGCCTTCTCCTCCGCGTCGGCCTGCTTCGCCTCGCCCTTGGCGGCGACGGCCGAGCCGCCGGCCGCCGCCTGCGCGCCGCGGCGCGGCAGCAGGAGCGCCACCACGACCGTGCCCACGCCGAGGACGACGGCGCCGACCACGCTGGTGTGGGCGACGGAGTCGGCGAACGCCTTGTGCACGGCCTCGACGACGGTCTGGGCCTGCTGGGCGCCAAGCTGCGCGGCCTTCTCGGCCCCGATCTTGGGCGCGGCACCGGCCGCGACCTGCTTGCCGACCTCCTCGGCGACGTACAGCCCGGCGCCGACGGAGTCCTGCGCGGCGCCGAGCGCCTTCTCCGGCAGCTTCGGGCCGCCGCCCGCGGCGACCTTCGCGGCCGCGTCGGCGAGGTTGGAGGAGTAGGTCTTGGCGAGCACCGTGCCCAGGATGGCGATGCCGAGTGAGCCGCCGAGCTCGATCGAGGTGCTGTTGACCGCGCCGCCGACACCGAGCTGGGTCTCGGGGAAGGAGCCCATGATGGCGTTGGTGCAGGGCGACAGGGACAGGCCGATGGCCAGGCCCAGGATCATCAGCGGCACGAGGAAGTCGTCGTACGTGGAGCCCGCGTCGACGCGGGTGAGCAGCGCGATGGCGACCGTGCCGACCGTCATGCCCAGCGCGACGGTGACCTTCATGCCGAACTTCGGGGTGAGGAAGGCGGTCAGCGCGCCGCCGACGAAGACGGCGCCGGCCAGCGGCAGCATCCGGACACCGGTGTCGAGCGGCGAGTAGCCGAGCACGAACTGGAGGTGCTGGGTGAGGTAGTAGAAGGCGCCGAAGACGGCGAGGAAGAACAGCGCGACGGCCAGCGTGGAGCCCGCGAAGGCGCGCTGGGCGAAGCGGCGGACGTCCAGGACGGGCCGCGGGTGACGCAGCTCCCAGAGGACGAAGAGGACGAGGCCGACGCCGGCCAGCACGGCCGCGGTGATCGCCTTGGCGCCCCAGCCGAAGTGCGGACCCTCGATGATCATGAAGATCAGGGAGCCGACCCAGACGACGGAGAGCGCGCCGCCGACGTAGTCGATGCTGTCGACGCCGGACGCCTTGGACGGCGGGACGAGCAGCAGGGCGCCGACGATGCCGAGCGCCGCGATCGGCACGTTGATCAGGAAGGTGGAGGCCCAGCCGTGGTCCTCCAGCAGCGCGCCGGCCACCAGCGGGCCGACGGCGATGGCGAGGCCGGCCGTGGCGGTCCAGATGGTGATGGCCTTCGCGCGCTCCTCGCGCGGGAAGGTCGCGGCGAGCAGCGACAGGGTGGCGGGCATGATCATGGCCGCGCCGACGCCCATGACGGCGCGGGAGGCGATGACCCCGGTCGAGCTGTCGACGAGCGAGCCGGCGACGGAGGCCGCGCCGAAGACGAAGAGGCCGAGGACGAGCGCGCCCCGGCGGCTGTACTTGTCGCCGACGGCGCCGAGGATCAGCATCAGCGCGGCGTACGGGACGGTGTAGCCGTCGATGACCCACTGGAGGTCCGAGCTGCCGAGGCCGAGGTCCTTGACCATGTCGGGGGCCGCCACCGTCAGGGACGTGTTCGCCATGACGATGATCAGCAGGCTGAGGCAGAGGACCACCAGCGCCAGCCAGCGCCTCTTGTACGGACCGTCCATCTCGTCGACCGGGGTCGACATCGCGAGGCCCATCGGGCCACCCCTTCCATAACTTGCACACTGCTGTGCAATTACACAGCAGTGTGCAAGTTACGGGACTGCACGGCCACGTGCAAAATGAGGGGCACGATGTCGGCCAACGGCCGCGTCCGCAGCACCGTCTCCCCGATCGACCGACCGAGAAGAGTCCCCATGGCCGGCAGAGCGGACGCCAACCGGCGCCGCATCATGGATGTCGCGCTCGCCGAGCTGCTGCGCGACCCGGACGCGAGCATGGACCAGATCGCCCGCGCCGCCGGCGTCGTCCGGCGCACGGTCTACGGCCACTTCCCCAGCCGGGACGCGCTGATGAGCGCGCTCGTCGACGACGCCGCGAGCGCGGTGGAGATCGCCCAGGCGAAGGCCCTGCACGACGTCGGCGACCCCGCCGAGGCCCTGGCCCGCTCCATGCTCGCCGCGTGGGACATCGCCGACGGCTACCGCCTGCTGATCTCCCTCGCCCAGCGCAGCGTCACGGTCGAGGGCATCCACCGCCGCCTGGAGCCGGTGCGCCTGGAGTGCGCGGCGATGCTCCAGCGGGGCCTGGACGAGGGCCGCTTCGCCTCCCCGCTGCCGGCGATCGCCCTGGCCTACGTCCGCGAGCAGGTCCTCTTCGGCCTGATCCAGGCGGTCAACGACGGCGTCCTGGACCCCGCGACGGCGGGCCGCTCGGCCGCGGTGACGACGCTCACCGCCGCGGGCATCCCGGCGGCGGAGGCGGTGGAACTGGTGGCCGGGCTGCCGGACGCGGGAACGGACTGACGGCCTCCGGTAAGAGGCGTCAGGCGGCCGGACCGGCCGGCGTCCCCTCGGGCGCCGGCGCCTCTTCCATGCGCCACCACTGGCCCGGACTGTCCGTGTCCTCCCACTGCCGGACGTTCGCGCCCGGCTCCGCCGACCCGTCCTCGACCTCCAGCAGCAGCCCGCTGATGTGCGCGATCAGCGTGACGGTGCCCGGCGCGTCCAGGTGCCGCTCGACGAGCCACTCCTGGGCACCGTAGTTGTTGGCCTTCCACTGCTGGACGTTGGCGCCGTTCTCGGTGGAGGCTCCGGCGACGTCCAGCCGCTTGCCGCTGGCGGCGTTCACCAGGTGGTACAGCCCGGCACCCTCGTGGACGGGGCTCACGTGCCACAACTGCGCGGCGCCGCCGTCCTCCACGCCTTGGCGCACATTGGCACCGCTGCCCTTGCGGCCGCCCTCGACCTCCAGGAGCAGGCCACTGCCGACGTTGCGCACGCGGTACGTGCCTTCCATGGAGCCCAGCACCTCTCATCACGATTCAGGCACGACGAAAACATATTGATCTCTTTACCTATGCATGACTATAAGTTGGCCTCTCACCGATCCAGCAGAGGAACACGTTTCATGCGCCGCACCACCGTCCGCCGTACCGCTGTCGCCGCCTCCGCGGTCTCGCTGGCCCTGCTCGTGAGCGCCTGCGGCTCGGACAAGAAGTCCGACGCCAAGGACGAGCCCAAGGGCAAGGCCTCGCAGAGCGCCCCGGCCGCCGGCGGCGGCAAGGCCCTCTCGCAGGCCGAGCTGGAGAAGCTCATGGTGACCGAGGCCGACGTCCCGGGTCACAAGGTCACCCCCGCGACCGCGGCGGACCTCGCCACGGCCAAGGCCGTGTCCACCGACAAGGCCGAGTGCAAGCCGCTGGTGGAGGCCATGAACCTGCACGGCGCCGGCGCGCCGTCCGCGACCGTGACCCGCAAGGTCGTCGCGCTGCCCCAGAAGCCGTCCACGGCCCCGGACGCCTCGCCCGAGGACAAGGCGAAGGCCGCCCTCGGTGCCCTCGGCGCCACGATCACCGCCGACACGCTGGGCGCGCACAGCGACGAGAAGGCGGCCGGCGAGGCCCTCGCCGGGCTGAAGAAGGCCGGCGCGGCCTGCGCCGGCGGCTTCACCGTGATCGCCGACGGCGAGAAGACCAAGATGACGAAGGTGGCGCCCGCCGACTACACCGCGGGCGACGAGGCCGTCGCGTTCACCCTCGGCCTGGACGTGGAGGGCGGCCAGACCGCCCCCACGCACCTGGTCGCGGTCCGCAAGGGCAGCACGGTCGCCACGTTCTACGCCCTGAGCCTCACCGGCCAGGCCCAGCAGCCGAAGGCCGTCGTCGACGCCCAGGTGAAGAAGCTCGGCTGAGCCGGGCTCCCGGCGGGAGGAGGCGCTGGGTCTCGGACGCTCAGACCTCCTCCCGCATCAGCCGCAGATAGACCACCGAGAACACCGCCCCCACCAGCAGCAGAAGCAACGCCACCGCCGTGCCGTACCCGATCAGCGACTTCAGGAACGCCCGGTCGTACATGAACACCGGCAGCGTCTGGCTGCGGTTGCCGGGGCCGCCGCGGGTCATGGCCCAGATGAGGCCGAAGACCGACAGCGTCTGAAGGGTGTTGAGCATCAGGTTGGTGGCGATCGAACGGCGGATCATGGGCAGCGTGATGTGCCAGAAGCGGCGCGGCCCGCTCGCGCCGTCGACCTCCGCCGCCTCCGTCACCTCGCGCGGGATCCCGGAGAGCGCGGCGGAGTAGACGAGCATGGAGAACGCCGTGCCCCGCCAGACGTTGGCGAAGGAGACAGCCAGGATCGGCAGCGTGAACAGCCAGTTCTGGGCGGGCAGATGCAGCTGCTCCAGGACGGCGTTCAGGGTCCCGCGCCGGTTGAAGAAGGTGTAGAGCAGGAAGCCCGCCACGATCTCGGGCACCACCCACGCCGCGATCACGACCGCCCCCGTCAGCGCCCGTACGGGCCGTGAGGCCCGGCGCATCAGGGCCGCCAGGGCGAAGCCCAGCGTGTTCTGGCCGACGATCGACGACAGGACCGTGAAGAGCAGCGTCAGCACCACCGCGTGGCGGAAGTCCTCGTCCGCGAAGGCCCGCCGGAAGTTGGCCAGGCCGACGAAGGACGCGGACTCCTGCCCGGTCAGCTGGGTGTCGGTGAAGGCCAGGTAGACGCAGTACGCGATGGGGCCGGCGAGGAAGACGAGCAGCAGGACCGTCGCCGGGGCGAGCGGCAGCCAGCGGGCCGCCCGCCGCGCCGCACCACGGCCACCCGGTCCGGTGCCGCCCCTCCGGCCCGTGCCGGGCGGGGCGAGCGCCCGGGCGCCGGGCACCTCACCGCTCCCTTGCGGTCACACCGTCGGCGCCCGCGATCGACTTGAGCTCGTCGTCGTAGCGCCCGGCGGCCCGCGCCACGGACGCGTCGCCCGTCGTCACCGACTCCATCGCCTCCTGGATCGCGCTCGACACCTGCGGATAGACCGGCAGCGCGGGCCGGTAGTGGGTGTACTTCACCAGGCCCGTGAAGAAGTCGATGCCCGGCGTCGAGGACAGGTACTTCGGCGCCTTCGCCACGTCGTCCCGTACGGCGATCTGCCCGTCCCGCACGGTCCACTCCGTCGCGTTCCTCTCCGTCTGGAGCGTCTCGATCACCTGCCAGGCGAGGTCGGCCTTGCGGGACTTGGCGCTGACCGACCACGTCCAGCCGCCCGACATGCTGACCGCCCCGGGTGCCGCGCCGTCCTGCGTCGGGAACGGGGTCCGTCCCATCACCTTCGTCCACGCCGGCCACGGCTTGTCGCCGGACGGCACCCAGTTCTTGCCTAGCCAGTTGCCGTCCAGGGCGATGGCGAGCCTGCCCGACGGGAGCCAGTCGGTGGCGACGCGGGCGTCGACGTGCGGGTCGAGGGCGTCGGAGGGGTCCGGGCCGAGCTTCTGGGCGTAGACGGTGCGGACGAACTCCAGCGCGTCCCGGAAGCCCTTGCCGCCCGCGACCCACTTCTTCGCCGCCGGGTCGTACAGCGGGTCCTTCCCCGTGCCGTACAACAGCATCTCGAAGCCCTGCATGGTGGCGGCCTCGCCCGGCCCCTTGCCGGTGTAGACGTTGAGCGGAGTGACGCCGGGGACCTTCTCCTTCACCGCGCGGGCGGCCGCGAGGACGTCCCGCCAGGTCCGCGGGTGCCAGTCGGCGGGCAGCCCGGCCTTGGCGAACAGCTCCTTGTTGAACCACAGGCCCCGGGTGTCGGTGCCGTCCGGCACCCCGTACGTCTTCCCGTCCTCCCCGCGCGCCGCGGCCTTCGCCGTGGGGGTGAAGCGCTCCCAGTCCCGCCAGCCGGCCAGCTTGTCGTCCAGGGGTCTCAGATACCCGGCCTTGATGTCGGAGTTGATGAGGAAGGTGTCCTCACGGACGACGTCCGGCGCGGTCTTCGGCGACCGCATCATCTGCTGCACCTTGCTGTAGTAGTCCGCCTGCGACGCCTGCACCGGGACCAGCTTGAGCTTCTTGCCCTTGTGCGCGCGCTCGAACTCCTTCTTGATGCCGGCCAGATAGTCGTCCATGATCCGGACCTTGTTGTCCGTGCTGCGCTGGTAGGCGATCTTCACGGTGCCCGGGTCACCGCCCGAGCCGCCTCCGCAGGCGCTGAGCGGGACCGCCGCGGCGAGCGTGGCGGCGGCGAGGAGCAGAGAGGTGGTGGTGGAACGCACGGCTACGACCTCCTACGAGCGTCGGCCCTATGTGAGGAGTGACGTTCCCTCCTTGGCGCCGCCGCACGCGTCGGTCAGGGGTGCGGCGGGTCAGGGGCACGTCCCGTGCGACCAACTCGCCGGAGTCCTTGGGGATCACCGCGAACGTGTTGCGCAGGAAATGAACGCGGCATCGCTGACAGCCGGCGCCGAACCCGACCTTGCGGACGGCTTCGACCAGGCAGTTGCGCGATGGCCGCCCCATGACCAGAGGCTTCCCATTCGAGTGCCATGGGCGTGAGCATAAACAGGGCCGGCCGGCTGCCAGGGCTGGGGGTGACTGCTGTGTCAGAGGCTCAGCCAGCGGTAGCGCAGCTCCGGCCGGCCGACCTGGCCGTAGCGCGGGGCGCGGGTGGCCCGGCCCGTGGTGACCAGGTGTTCCAGGTAGCGGCGGGCCGTGATCCGGGAGATGCCGAGGCAACCGGCCGCCGCGGCCGAGGAGATGCCGTCGGGGCCCGCCTCGCGCAGCGCCGCCGTGATCGTCTGGAGGGTGTCCAGGCTCAGGCCCTTGGGGAGCGCGGCGGGCTGGGGGGCGCGCAGGGCCGCGAGGGCCGCGTCCACCTCCTCCTGGCCGCTGGCCTCCCCGACGACCGCGCGGAACTCCGCGTAACGGGTGAGGCGGTCGCGGAGGGTGGTGAAGGTGAAGGGCTTGAGCACGTACTGGACGACGCCGAGCGAGACGCCCTCGCGGACGACCGCCAGGTCGCGCGCGGACGTCACGGCGATGACGTCGGCCGTGTGCCCGGCCGAGCGCAGGGAGCGCAGGAGCTGGAGGCCGTGCCCGTCCGGCAGGAACAGGTCGAGCAGCAGCAGGTCGACGGGCGTGCGCTTGAGGAACTGCGCGGCGTCGCCCCGGCTGTGCACCACCCCGGCCACGGTGAACCCGGCCACCCGCCGTACGTACAGGGCGTGCGCGGCGGCGGCGAGCGGGTCGTCCTCGACCACGAGCACGCGGATCGGGCGCGGCAGCGCCTGGGGCACGGTCATGACGGCGCTCCCGCCGGGGAGCGCTCCCCGGCCGGTGCCCGCAGGGGCAGCCGGACGGTGAACTCGGCGCCGCCGCCCGGCGCCTCGGCGACGGTGACCGTACCGCCGTTGCGCCGCGCGGCCTGCCGTACGAGCGCGAGCCCGAGCCCCCGGCCGTGCGGGGCGGTGCCGGGCGACTTGGTGGACCAGCCGCGCCGGAAGACCTCGTCCATGACCTCGGGGGCGACGCCGGCGCCGTTGTCGGCGACGCGCAGGAGCAGCTCGCCGTCCCCGTCCTCCTGTCCGTCGGCCCGGACGGTGACGGTGACGTGGGCGCGCCGGGTGCCGGTGCGCGGCGCCCGGTTCGCCTCCTCGGCGGCGGCGTCGACGCCGTTGTCGATGAGGTTGCCCAGGATGGTCACCAGGTCACGGGCCGGGAGGCCGGGCGGCAGCAGCCCGTCGTCGACACGGGTGTCGGGGGCCAGGAGGAGCTCCACGCCGTGCTCGTTGGCCTGGGCGGCCTTGCCGAGCAGGAGGGCGGCGAGGACGGGTTCGGCGACGGCGGCGACGACCTGGTCGGTGAGGGCCTGGGCGAGTTCGAGCTCGGAGGTCACGAAGTCGACGGCCTCGTCGGCGCGGCCCAGCTCGATCAGGGAGACGACGGCGTGCAGCCGGTTCGCCGCCTCGTGCGCCTGCGAGCGCAGGGCCTCCGCGAGGCCGCGCACGGAGTCCAGCTCGCCGGAGAGCGCCTGGAGTTCGGTGTGGTCGCGAAGGGTGACGACGGTGCCGCAGCGCTCGCCGCCCGAGACCGGGGAGGTGTTGACGACGACGATCCGGTCGGCGGTCAGGTGCACCTCGTCCACCCGGGGCTCGGTGGCCAGCAGCGCCCGGGTGAGGGCGCGCGGCAGGCCGAGGTCCGCGACGGGCCGGCCGATCGACGCGCCGTCCAGGCCCAGGAGTTCCCGCCCGCCGTCGTTGAGCAGCGCGATCCGCCGCTGCCCGTCGAGCATCAGCAGGCCCTCGCGTACCGCGTGCAGGGTGGCCTGGTGGTAGTCGTGCATCCGGCTGAGCTCGGTGGCGTTCATGCCGTGCGTGTGGCGGCGCAGCCGGGCGTTGAGGAGGTACGTGCCGACGCCGCCGAGGGCGAGGGCGCCCAGGGCCACGCCGAGCAGGCCGATGAGCTGCCGCCGCACCTCGGCGCTGATCACCTCGACGGTGATGCCCGCGCTGACGAGCGCGACGGTGCGGTCCCCGTCCATGACGGGCGCGACGGCCCGGACGGAGGGCCCGAGGGTGCCGGTGTAGGTCTCGGAGAAGGTGCGGCCGCGCAGGGCGGGGCCGGTGTGGCCGAGGAAGGGCTCGCCGATGCGGGCGGGGTCGGGGTGGGTCCAGCGGATGCCGGACGGGTTCATGATCGTCACGAAGTCGACGCCGGTGTCGTGGCGGACCCGCTCCGCGTACGGCTGGAGGGTGGCGGCCGGGTCGACCCCGTGGACCGCTCCCCGTACGACCGGTGCGGCGGCGACGGCGGCCGCGGCGGTGGTGACCTGGCGGCGCGCGGCGTCCTCGGCCTGACCCCGGTCCGAGACGTACGCGAAGGCCGCGCAGCCGGTCACCACGGCGGCGACCAGCACGGTCTGCATCGCGAAGAGCTGGCCGGCCAGGCTGCGGGGGCGGGGTACGCGGGGTCTGCGCATGGCGGACAGTCTGCACCGGGGTGCCGTGGTGAACGTAATGCACGCAAGGGTGACCACGGTCACAGACCCGTGCATAGTCACCGGAGCCCCTCTCGTCGGGAGAGCGGGGCCGTGCAGGAGCCGCGTCGACGAGGAGACCTCCGTGACATCCGTGACAGCGCCGTCACCGCCGGGCGAGGACGGGCAGCCCCGCGCCCGCCGGGACCGTACGCACTACCTCTACCTCGCGGTGATCGCCGCGGTGGTGGCCGGCGTCGTGGTCGGCTTCGCCGCGCCCGGGGTGGCCGTCGAGCTCAAGCCGCTCGGCACCGGGTTCGTGAACCTGATCAAGATGATGATCTCGCCGATCATCTTCTGCACGATCGTGCTGGGCGTGGGTTCCGTCCGCAAGGCCGCCAAGGTCGGCGCGGTCGGCGGGCTGGCCCTCGGCTACTTCATGGTGATGTCGACGGTGGCCCTGGCCATCGGCCTGGTGGTCGGCAATCTGCTGGAGCCCGGCAGCGGGCTGCACCTGACCGAGTCGCTGCGGCACGCCGGCGAGGCCCAGGCCAAGGGCGCGCACGAGTCGACGGCCGACTTCGTCCTCGGCATCATCCCCACCACGATGGTCTCCGCGTTCACCGGCGGCGAGGTCCTCCAGACCCTGCTGGTGGCGCTGCTCGCGGGCTTCGCGCTCCAGGCCATGGGATCCGCCGGTGAGCCGGTGCTGCGCGGCGTCGGGCACATCCAGCGGCTCGTCTTCCGCATCCTGTCCATGATCATGTGGGCGGCGCCGGTGGGCGCGTTCGGCGCGATGGCCG
The DNA here is from genome assembly GCF_002192455.1 of Streptomyces albireticuli. Taxonomy (NCBI): domain Bacteria; kingdom Bacillati; phylum Actinomycetota; class Actinomycetes; order Kitasatosporales; family Streptomycetaceae; genus Streptomyces; species Streptomyces albireticuli. The sequence goes on along the minus strand of NZ_CP021744.1, from coordinate 2,520,871 downwards.
CGGTGGTCGGCGCGACGGGCGTGGACGCCCTCAAGTCGCTCGCCGTCATCATGATCGGCTTCTATGTCACCTGCCTGCTCTTCGTGATCGTGGTGCTGGGGACCCTGCTGCGGCTGGTGGCGGGCGTGAGCGTCTTCGCGCTGCTGAAGTACCTGGGGCGGGAGTTCCTGCTGATCCTGTCCACCTCGTCGTCGGAGTCGGCGCTGCCGCGCCTGATCGCGAAGATGGAGCACCTGGGCGTGAGCCGCCCGGTCGTCGGCATCACCGTCCCGACCGGCTACTCCTTCAACCTCGACGGCACGGCCATCTACCTGACGATGTCCTCGCTCTTCGTCGCGGAGGCGATGGGCGACCCGCTCTCGCTGAGCCAGCAGATCTCCCTCCTGCTCTTCATGATCATCGCCTCCAAGGGCGCGGCGGGCGTCACCGGCGCGGGCCTCGCGACCCTCGCCGGCGGCCTCCAGTCGCACCGCCCCGAACTGGTCGACGGCGTCGGCCTGATCGTCGGCATCGACCGCTTCATGAGCGAGGCCCGCGCCCTGACCAACTTCGCGGGCAACGCGGTGGCGACGGTCCTGGTCGGCACCTGGACGAAGGAGATCGACAAGCCCCGCGTGGCCGAGGTCCTCAGCGGCCGGCTGCCGTTCGACGAGACGACGCTGTCGGGCGACGGGCACGAGGCGGCGCCGGAGCGGCGGGAGCCGGTGACGGCGGCGTAACGGGCGGGGGCCGGGGACCGGCCCTGTCCCTGGAGATCCGCCGGACGGGCTGTCCTTCAGCCTGTCCGGCGTCCGAGTACCGGGGTCCGGGGCGGGGCCCCGACCGGGAAGGGGGCAGGCAGGGGGAAGGCCCCAGCCCTCAGCCCCCCACCGCCGCCCCGCCCGCGTCCCGCGCCGCCGTCCCGTCGTCCCCTTCCGCCGTGCCGCGCGCCCGTGCGAGCCCCACCGCCTCCGTCAGCCATTCCGGCGGCCCCCCGCCGTCGACCGCCGCGCCCGGGTCCGCCGGTGTGCCGCCGGCCGGTGTCCCCGCGTCCCCGTCCGGCACCGGGTCCGGTCCGGCCCCGGTGGGGGCCGTGACCGCGACCGCCGCCTCGCCGTCCGCGACCGTGATCGTGACCTTCATGCCCGACTCCCTAATTGAGGACCGCGAAGCGGCCTTCGAACTGCAACTGGGCGCTGCTCAGGTTGCGTACCGTCAGCCAGTACGTCACATGCGTCCCCGAGGCCCGCTCGACCTGGGTCTCCCATTCGAGCTGCGGTGCCCCCGGCTGCGGGCTCGTGGGCATGAAGTACCAGATGACGTGCCATTCCTGCGGCCAGCTGTGGGTGAACCAGCGGCCGGTCTGGCCCGGGGCCAGGGTTCCGGTGAACTGCGTGCCTACGCGCATGCCTGTCTCCTCTCACCAGCCGAGGACCGCGAACCGGGCCTCGAAGTCGACCGGGTCGGTCACGAGGTTGGTCACGTCGATCCAGTACGTCGCGAAGCCGTCGCTCGCCCGCTCGACCCGTACCTTCCAGCGGACCTGCGGGGCGCCGGGGCGCGGGCTGGTCGGCACGACCGTCCACACCACGTGCCAGTGGGCCGGCCAGCTGTGCGTGAACCAGCGCCCGGTGCGGCCGCCGGCCAGGGTGCCGCGGAACTGCACGCCCACCCAGGTGGCCGTCTGGAGCGCCGCGGGGATCAGCTGCCGGAGGTTGGGCCGGTTACCGATGCGCTGGGTGGCCGGGCGGCCCGGGGCGTCCTGCTGGGGTGAGCCCGTGGCCCGGAGCAACTGCCGTGAGCGCGCGGGCGACAGCGGGATCCTGCCGTTAGCCCGCAGCACGCCCTGGGTGGCCGCCAGGGCTCCCACGACGATGGGGGAGGCGCTGGACGTGCCGCTGAACCGGTCGGTGTACCAGAGATCCTGGCCGGTGCCGCCCTGGAGGTCGCCGTAGCCGGTGGTGGTCACCTCGCGGCCCCAGCCCTGGGCGTCCACGCAGGCCCCGAAGTTGGAGAAGTCGAGCCGGGACCGGTCCGGCCCGTGGTCCGCGCCGTGGGTCCCCGGCGGCGGCGCCCCCGCGCCGACGACCACGGCGCCGGCGTCCAGCGCGGTACGCCGGAAGGGGTTGCGCCACCAGGCGGGGAAGCCGGGCTGCGGGGTGTCGTAGACCGGGTCGTCCAGGTTCTCCGCGCCGTTGCCCGCGGCCTCGACGACCGTGATGCCCCGGTCGACGGCGTACCGGATCGCCAGGTAGTCGTCCGGCCACCACTCGACGGCGATGAAGCCCTGCTGGCCGGCGCCCGTGGCCCGGGGGCCCGGCCGGTGGATCTCCAGCAGGATGATGTCGCCCGGGCCGAGCCGGTCGGCCGCGTTGCGGATCGCGGTCGCCGTAGGGATCGAGAACGCCGAGGCGCTCGTCACCGCGTCCGGGGAGATCCCGGTGACGCCGAAGGCGTTGACGTCACCGCCGATCTCCCCGAGCACCGCGGTGCCGTGGTTCACGAAACCGGTGTCCGTGCTGCCGGTGCCCGAGACGATCCCGCCCTGGTTCCGCAGCAGGTCCTCGTGGGTGAAGCGCCAGCCCCACTCGCAGTCGATCACCCGGACGCCGGCGCCCCGGCCGCCCGGCAGCGTCCAGGCGTAGCGGGCGTCGATCCCGCCCGGCGCGGCGTCGAGATAGCCCTGGCGGGCGGTGAAGTCCGGGGTGACGGGCGGGGCGTCGGCGGTGTCCGGGACCATGGCGTTGAGGGCGCCGGGCCCCTCGGCGCCGTCGGCCCCGGTCCGGCGGGCGGCCGTGCCGCCGGGCTTCCGTACGGCCTTCTTCACCGCCTTCTTCGCCGTCTTCGCGGCCTGCGCGGGGACCGTCCTCCGCTCCGTCCGCTGGACCGCCAGGTCCACCCCGGGCTTGACGTACGCGGCCTCGACCGCGTCCGAGGAGCGGAGCCGCTCGGCCAGCTCCTCCAGCCGGTCCGCCGGGGCGTCCACGTGGTGGAAGCGCGCCATCGTGTCGAGGGTCCACCGGGCCGCGTCGTCGCCGGCGGGCCCGCCCGCCGCGACCGTTCCGTCCGGCCCCGCCGGACCGTCCGCGCCGCCGTCCGCGGAGGCGCGCGCCGCCCGCCGGTCCACGCCGAAGAGCGGCGTGATCAGCACGTCGGACTCGGCCGCGACCGCGTCGAGGGCGCCCACCGCGACGCCCGCGTCCGCGGTCGCGCCGGTGGCGGTGATCCGCACCCCGGCGCCGGGGCGGGTCACACACACCAACTCGGGCCGCCCGAAGAGCGATTCGGGCGGTGGCGGCGAGCCGCCGGAATTCTCCGCACCTGAGGGCTGGGGCACGGCACTCTCCTCACCGCGTGAAGGGAAGGCGCGTCACGGCGGGCCCGCCTGGGGTTTCACATAGGCGGCCGCGACGTCCGGACGGGCGCGCAGTGCCTCGGCGACCGACTCGGCGTCCACCCCGGCGGGCACGTCGACCGTGCGCCACGCGAGGGCCTCCGGGTCGTCCGCGCCGGGGTGCAGGGGGCGCGAGAGCAGCCCGAACCGCCGTCGCAGACAGCCGTCGACGCCGCCCCCGGCCCCCTCGGGGCCGCCGGGCGCCGCGCCGTCGGCCGGGGGAGGGCGCGACGGCGTACGAAGCTGGACCACGACCTCGGCCACCGGGTTACCTCCGACACCCCTGACCCCACGGCTGCCGCCGGATCACTGGGCCCGGCCGACGTTAGTGAAACCGGCGTCACCGGCCCGTCACGCCGGCGTCACCAGGAGCGGAACGGGCGCCGCGGGGCACGCGGGAAGCGGACGGGGCCCCGGGCGTGACCGCGCGGCCGCCCGCCCGCCCCTGCCGCACAGCCGCCGTGTCACCCGCCGCCTGCCCGGTGGACAGGCCCCCGGTGCGTCACCGCGCACCCGATCGCCCCCGCCCCGGCGCACGGTGGTGTGTCAGGGCGCGCGTCGGTATGCCGTCACGCCCTGACCGCTCTCACACCGGCCGGAACCACACCGTCGCCAGCGGCGGCAGCGTCACCGTGACGCTCGCCGGGCGGCCGTGGCTGCGCACCGCCTCCGTCTTCACCGGGTCCGGGTGGGTGACACCGCCGCCGCCGTACCGCTCGGCGTCCGTGTTCAGGTACTCGCCCCACGCGGTGTACCGCGCCGGCACCCCCAGCGTGTACCCGTGCCGGACGACGGGCGAGAAGTTGCTGACCGCGAGCAGCGGCGAGCCGTCCGCGTCGTAGCGCAGGAAGGCGAAGACGTTGTCCTCGCTCGCGTCGCCGTCCACCCACTCGAAGCCCTCGGGCACGGTGTCCCGCTGCCACAGGGCGGGCTCGGCGCGGTAGGCCGCGTTGAGGTCGCGGACCAGGTCGCGCACGCCCCGGTGGTCGGCCTCGGCGGAGTACGAGGGGTCCAGCAGCCACCAGTCGGGGCCGTGGCTCTCGGACCACTCCGCCCCCTGCGCGAACTCCTGCCCCATGAAGAGCAGTTGCTTACCCGGGTGTGCCCACATGAAGCCCAGGTACGCGCGGTGGGTGGCGCGCTGCTGCCACCAGTCGCCCGGCATCTTGGAGACCAGGGAGCGCTTGCCGTGCACCACCTCGTCGTGCGAGATCGGCAGCACGTAGTTCTCGCTGTACGCGTAGATCATGGAGAAGGTCATCTCACCGTGGTGGTACTTCCGGTGGACCGGCTCCTTGGAGACGTAGACCAGCGAGTCGTGCATCCAGCCCATGTTCCACTTCAGGCCGAAGCCCAGGCCGCCGAAGCCGCCGGGTCCCACGTGGTGGGTGGCGCGGGTGACGCCGTCCCAGGCGGTGGACTCCTCGGCGATGGTGACGACGCCGGGGCAGCGGCGGTAGACCGTGGCGTTCATCTCCTGGAGGAACGCCACCGCGTCGAGGTTCTCCCGGCCGCCGTGGACGTTCGGCGTCCACTGGCCCGCCTCGCGGGAGTAGTCGAGATAGAGCATCGACGCCACGGCGTCCACCCGCAGCCCGTCGATGTGGAACTCCTGGCACCAGTGGACGGCGTTCGCCACCAGGAAGTTACGGACCTCCGTGCGGCCGTAGTCGAACTCCAGCGTCCCCCAGTCCGGGTGGGCGGCCCGCTGCGGGTCCCCCGGCTCGTACAGCGGCCGGCCGTCGAACTCCGCCAGCGCCCAGTCGTCCCGGGGGAAGTGCGCCGGCACCCAGTCCATCAGCACCCCGATGCCGGCCGCGTGCAGCGCGTCGACCAGGTACCGGAAGTCGTCGGGCGTGCCGAGGCGCGCGGTCGGCGCGTAGAAGCCGGTGACCTGGTAGCCCCACGAGCCGCCGAAGGGGTGCTCGGCGACCGGCATCAGCTCGACGTGGGTGAAGCCCAGGTCCTTGACGTACGCGGGGAGCTGGTCGGCGAGCTGCCGGTAGGTGAGGCCGGGGCGCCAGGACGGCAGGTGCACCTCGTAGACGGAGAAGGGCGCCTCGTGCACGGGCGTGGCCGCCCGGCGCGCCATCCACTCCTGGTCCCGCCAGACGTGGTGCGAGACGTCCACGACCGACGCGGTCGCCGGGGGCGCCTCGGTGCGGCGGGCCATCGGGTCGGCGCGCAGGGTGTACGAGCCGTCGGGGCGGGTGATCTGGAACTTGTACAGGGTGCCCTCGCCGATGCCGGGCAGGAACACCTCCCACACCCCGGACGCGCCCAGGGACCGCATCGGGTGGCCCGTGGCGTCCCAGTAGTTGAAGTCGCCCGCCACGCGCACGCCCTGGGCGTTGGGCGCCCAGACCGTGAAGCGGGTGCCGGGCACGCCGCCGTGCGTCATGGGCACCGCGCCGAGCGCCCGCCACAGCTCCTCGTGCCGGCCCTCGCGGACGAGGTGCAGGTCCAGGTCGCCGAGGGCGGGCAGGAAGCGGTACGGGTCCTGGAGCTCCAGCTCCGCGTCGTCGTACGTCACCAGGAGCCGGTAGTCGGGGATCTCCCGCAGTGGGAGCACCCCGGCGAAGAGGCCGTCCCCCTCGTCGTACAGCTCCGCCCGCAGGCCGGCGCCGGTGACCGCCACCGCGCGGGCGAACGGGCGCAGGGCCCGGAACGCCACCCCGCCGGGGACGGGGTGCGCTCCGAGCAGCGCGTGCGGGTCGTGGTGGGCGCCGCGCAGCAGCCGCCCGCGCTCCTCGTCGCCGAGCGGCTCGGCGGGCCGCACGCCGCGCCGGGCGGCGGGCGCGGGGTCGTCCGCCGTCCGGGGCCCGGTGGCCGCGGCGGCGGGCTCCCGTGCCGCGCCGTCGCCCCCGGGTTCCGTCTCCGGCGTGGTGGGCCGGGCCCGCGAGCCGTCCGGGAGGAAGGTCGCGGGGACCCCGGCCAGGCCGTCGGGAGGTGCGGCGCCGGGCTCGTACGGCGGTCGGCTGGACGGGGGTCGAGCGGTCACGGGGCGGTCCTCCTCGCGGCCCCGGCCGGTGACCGGGGGGTCGTCGCTGATGCGGGTCGGCGGTTCACGTGGGTTCCTCGGGGTCCGGCCGGCCCGGGGGTCCGGGGGCACCGCCGGGGTGGGCCGCGCCGTCCGCCCCCGGTCCGTGCCGGTACGTCACGGTGGCCGCCCGCGCGGCGGAAGCCGCGGCGGGCTTCCGGACGGCGGGCGGTGGCCCCGGCGCGTCCGCCTCGTCCCGCTCCCGCGGGTCCGCCAGCCGGCGGATCGCGGACATGGGGACCGGGAGCCAGTCGGGGCGGTGCCGGGCCTCGTAGAGGACCTCGTAGACGGCCTTGTCGGTCTCGTGGGCGCGCAGCAGCTGGGGGTCCTCGCGGGGGTCCTCGCGCACTCCGGCGTAGCCCTCGCAGAACGCGGCGCGGGCGCGGGCCGACCAGGTGGTGGCGGTCGCGCGGCCGACCGCGGCGGCGTAGTCGAAGGAGCGCAGCATGCCGGCGACGTCCCGGGCCGCGGGCTGCGGGCGGCAGCGCTCGGCCAGCGGGCGGGCGGGCTCGCCCTCGAAGTCGATGAGCGCCCACCGGCCGTCCTGGGCCGTGCGCAGCGCCTGTCCCAGGTGCAGGTCGCCGTGGATGCGCTGGGCGTGCCAGGTGCGGCCGGCCCGGCCGAGCGCCGCCAGCTCGTCGTAGGCGCCGCGCAGCGCGGCCCGGTAGGGGCGCAGGGCGGGGACGGCGTCGGCGGCGGCGTCCAGCCGCCGGGTCATCGAGGCGGCCAGGTGTTCGAGCTGGGGGCGGCGCAGGACGACCGTGGGCAGCGCCTCGGCGAGCGCGCCGTGCACCTCGGCGGTGGCGTGGCCGAGGGCGCGGGCGGAGGCGGTGAAGTCGGCCCGTACGGCCAGGGCGCTGAGGGCCAGCTGCCAGCCGTCGGCGGAGCCCGGCAGATAGGGCTGGAGCACGCCGAGGGTCATGGGGCCCGCGTCGGTGCCGGGCAGCTCGGCCTCGAACCAGGCGGCGGGCGGTGGCACCCGGTCGCAGGGGGTGCCGGCGAGGGCGAGGGGCAGTTCCAGATCGGGGTTGGTGCCGGGGCAGACGCGGCGGAAGAGCTTGAGGATATACGTTTCGCCGTAGACGACGGAGGAGTTGGACTGCTCGGCGCCGAGCATCCTCGGCGTCAGTCCGGCGGCGATGACGGCGCCCTCCTCGCGGGTGAAGCGCAGCGGCCCGAGCCGGCCGGGCACCCGCAGCCGCTCCAGGAGCAGGGCGGCCAGCCGGGGGTCGGCGAGGCCCTCGTAGACGGCGCGGCCGTGCAGCGGGCCGCCGGCGGGCCGGCCGATGAGGGCGGGGGCCAGGTGCGGCGGCAGGACGTCATGGACGCCGAGGAGCAGCTGGTAGCAGTCGTCGGTGCCGGCGTGCACGGCGGGGCCGCCGGCCGCCGTGGCTCCCGGGTGGCCGGTGGGGGAGCCGGGCTGCTGGGCCCGGACGAGGACGTGGAGCAGGCCCGGTGCGGTGCCCCCGGCGGTGTGGGGGAGCAGCTCGGTGGCCGCGACGAGCGTGAAGCCGGTGATCGGGCGGCCCTTCCCCGCGAACCACCGCTGACAGGGCAGCCACTCGGAGAGCAGCGGCACCAGCGAGCCGAGCAGCCCCGGCCCGTCGGCGTCCGGCCGCGGGACGGCCGTGGCCGACCCGGCGCGGACCGAGGACAGCAGCGGTCCGGGGGGCGTCCCCCGGCGGGTGGTCCCCCGGCGGGACGGTGCAGCGTCCGACATGGCGTCGCGTCCTTTCCCCGGGCACACGACAGGTAGGGCAAAGTGTCCCGGATTGCGGCTTTGACCGGTGCGCGGTGCGGGACGTGTCGGGCGAGGATCGTCCGTACGGTCAGCCCCAGCGGCCTCTGCATGCGGTGCGTGCGATGCGTGCGGTGCTAGCGGTGCGTGCGGGTGGCGGTCTGTGCGGCCGCCGCGGCGGATTCGAGCGGTGGCGATCCGGTCGGCCCGGCCCGTGCGTAGTAGTGAGGGTTCCCAGGGTTCGGAAGGGAAAACCGCCCGTGCGCGGCCGATCGGGACGCGCACGGGGATCCGCTCTCAGTGTCCGGCCGGCGGCGGCGCGCCGTGGCGCAGCCGGAACCAGTAGAAGCCGTGGCCGGCCAGGGTGAGCAGGTACGGCAGCTCGCCGATGGCCGGGAAGCGCACTCCACCGATGAGCTCGACCGGGTGGCGGCCGCTGAACATCTGGAGGTCGAGTTCGGTCGGCTGTGCGAAACGGGAGAAATTGTTCACGCACAGGACCAGGTCGTCGTCCCGCTGCCCCGGCACCCGGACCTCCCGGAGGAAGGCGAGCACGGCGGGGTTGCTGGAGGCCAGCTCGGTGTACGAGCCGAGTCCGAAGGCGGGGTTCTGCTTCCGGATCTCGATCATGCGGCGCGTCCAGTGCAGCAGCGAGGAGGGGCTGCTCATGGCGGCTTCGACGTTGGTGACCTGATAGCCGTAGACCGGGTCCATGATGGTCGGCAGGTACAGCCGCCCGGGGTCGCAGGAGGAGAAGCCGGCGTTCCGGTCGGGCGTCCACTGCATCGGGGTGCGCACCCCGTCGCGGTCGCCGAGCCAGATGTTGTCGCCCATCCCGATCTCGTCGCCGTAGTAGAGGATCGGCGAGCCGGGCAGCGACAGCAGGAGCGCGGTGAACAGCTCGATCTGATTGCGGTCGTTGTCGAGCAGCGGGGCCAGCCGGCGCCGGATGCCGATGTTGGCGCGCATCCGCGGGTCCTTGGCGTACTCCGCGTACATGTAGTCGCGCTCTTCGTCCGTGACCATTTCGAGCGTGAGCTCGTCGTGGTTGCGCAGGAAGACGCCCCACTGGCAGCCGGAGGGGATGGCCGGGGTCTTGGCCAGGATCTCCGAGACCGGATAGCGGGATTCCCGCCGGACGGCCATGAAGATGCGCGGCATCACGGGGAAGTGGAACGCCATATGGCATTCGTCGCCGCCCGCGGCGTAGTCGCCGAAGTAGTCGACGACGTCCTCGGGCCACTGGTTGGCCTCCGCCAGCAGCACCGTGTCCGGGTAGTGGGCGTCGATCTCGGCCCGGACCCGCTTGAGGAACTCGTGGCTGCGCGGGAGGTTCTCGCAGTTGGTGCCCTCCTCGGCGAAGAGGTACGGCACCGCGTCGAGCCGGAAGCCGTCGATGCCGAGGTCCAGCCAGAACCGGAGGGCGGCCAGGATCTCCTCCTGTACGGCCGGGTTCTCGTAGTTCAGGTCCGGCTGGTGGGAGAAGAAGCGGTGCCAGTAGTACTGCTTGCGCACCGGGTCGAAGGTCCAGTTCGAGGACTCGGTGTCCACGAAGATGATCCGCGCGTCCTGGTACTGCTTGTCGTCGTCGGCCCAGACGTAGTAGTCGCCGTACGGGCCTTCGGGGTCCGTGCGGGACTGCTGGAACCACTCGTGCTGATCGCTCGTATGGTTCATGACAAAGTCGATGATGACGCGCATGCCCCGCTGGTGCGCCGCGTCCACGAACTCCACGAAGTCGGCGAGGTCGCCGAACTCCGGGAGCACCGCGGTGTAGTCGGAGACGTCGTAGCCGCCGTCGCGCAGCGGGGACTGGAAGAACGGCGGCAGCCAGAGGCAGTCGACGCCCAGCCACTGAAGGTAGTCCAGCTTGGCCGTCAGACCCTTGAGGTCGCCGATGCCGTCGCCGTCGCTGTCCTGGAAGGACCGCACGAGCACCTCGTAGAAGACGGCGCGCTTGAACCAGTCGGGATCCAGGTCCTTGGCGGGGGTGTCCTCGAACGTGTCGTGGACGGGCTCATTGACGATCATGGTGTGGGTGACCCTCCGATCGGTGAGGACGGTCGCAGCGAGAACACGTGCGCGGGCGCGATGGAACGGCCCGGCTCCAGGCGCACATAGTTGTCCCTGCCCCAGTGATAGGTCTCTCCGGTGAGCTCGTCGCGCACCGGGACGGACTCGTGCCAATCGAGGCCGAGTTCCGGCATGTTCAACGAGACCGTGGCCTCCTGGGTGTGGTGGGGGTCGAGGTTGACGACCGTGAGGACGCACGAGCCGCCGGCCCGCTTGGAGTAGGCGATGACGGCGTCGTTGTCGGCGTCGTGGAAGCGCAGGTTGCGCAGCCGGCGCAGCGCGGGCTGGCGCCGCCGAAGCCGGTTCAGGAGGGTCAGCAGCGGAGCGAGGCCGGTGCCCGCCCGCTCGGCCGCCGCCCAGTCCCTCGGGCGCAGCTGGTACTTCTCGGAGTCCAGGTACTCCTCGCTGCCCGGCCGCACCGGGGTGTTCTCGCACAGCTCGTAGCCGGCGTAGACGCCCCAGGAGGGGGAGAGCGTGGCGGCGAGCACGGCCCGGATCTCGAAGGCCGCCCGGCCGCCGTCCTGGAGGTAGGCGTGCAGGATGTCAGGGGTGTTGACGAAGAGGTTGGGGCGCATGAAGGCGGCCGCCTCGCCCGACAGCTCGGTGAGGTAGTCGGTGAGTTCGTGCTTGCCGTTGCGCCAGGTGAAGTAGGTGTAGGACTGCTGGAAGCCGACCGCGCCGAGGGCGCGCATCATCGCGGGCCGGGTGAAGGCCTCGGCGAGCAGGACGACGTCCGGGTCGGTGCGGCCCAGCTCGGCGATGACCTTCTCCCAGAAGACCACCGGCTTGGTGTGCGGGTTGTCGACCCGGAAGATCCGGACGCCGTGCTCCATCCAGAACCGCATGACGCGCAGCGTCTCCCGGACGATGCCGTCGAAGTCCTCGTCGAAGGCCAGGGGATAGATGTCCTGGTACTTCTTCGGCGGGTTCTCGGCGTGGGCGATGGTGCCGTCGGCGCGGTGGTGGAACCACTCGGGGTGCTTGTGCACCCAAGGGTGCTCGGGGGAACACTGGAGCGCGAGGTCCAGCGCCACCTCCATCCGCAGCTCGCGCGCCCGCGCCACGAAGTGGTCGAAGTCCTCGAAGGTGCCGAGGTCCGGATGGAGCGCGTCGTGACCGCCGTCCGCCGAGCCGATCGCCCAGGGGCTGCCCACGTCGTACGGGCCCGCCGTCAGGGAGTTGTTGGGACCCTTGCGGAAGGCGGTGCCGATGGGGTGCACCGGGGGCAGGTAGACGACGTCGAAGCCCATCGCCGCGACCGCCGGCAGCCGCTTGGCCGCCGTGCGGAACGTGCCGCTGACGGGCGGGCCGTCCGGCGGCAGCAGCGCGCCCTCGGAGCGGGGGAACAGCTCGTACCAGGAGCCGAAGAGGGCCCGCTCGCGCTCCACCAGCACCGGCACCGCGCGGCTGGTGGTGACCAGCTCGCGCAGCGGATGCGCGGCCAGCGCGGCCGAGACGGCGGGCGCGAGGGCCGCCGAGAGCCGGGCCGCGGCCGGGCGGCCGGCGTCCCGCAGCGCGTCGACCGCCGCCAGCACCACCTCCCGGCCCTCGTTCTTGGGCACCCCGGCGGCGGCCCGCTCGTGGAGCAGGGCGCCCTCCTCCAGGACCAGTTCGGTGTCGATGCCGGCCGGGATCTTGATGCCCGCCTGGTGCCGCCAGCTCGCCACCGGATCGCTCCACGCCTCCACCGCGTACGTCCAGCGCCCCTCGGCGTCGGGCGTCACCTCCGCGCCCCAGCGGTCGGTGCCCGGCGCGAGCTCCCGCATCGGCGTCCAGGGGCCGCACCGGCCCGCCGCATCGCGCAGGACGACATTGGCGCCCAGCGCGTCATGGCCCTCGCGGAACACGGTGGCGGTGACCTGGAAGGTCTCACCGGCCACCGCTTTGACGGGCCTGCGACCGCAGTCCACGAGCGGGCCGAGGTCCAGGACGGGGATGCGACCGATCATGGGATCACCTGGAGGTTCGACGGAATCGGGCGGTCTGGAGGGTTCGGTTCTTTCTATCTGCTCCGCCGGCAGTCGGCCGGGTGCGCGCATGACTGCTCCTGTCCGCGTTCACTCGGGTGGGTGCGGAAGAAGTGCGGAGACGACGGGACCGTGCGACGGAGGCGATGGAGGAGGGGGCGGTACGGCTGACGCGTGACTTCCCTGCATACCGATGGAGCTTTCCCACCGGTCCCGGCCGGGCATGCCCGCCTCGGATGAACTACCGGTGCGTAGTTCCCCTGGCACCGTGTGGGGAGGACGGACGGCACTCCGTCACCCGTATGAAGTCTCCTCGTTGAGCCGATCGTGTGCAATGAGCGAAAAGGGGGTAAGTGGCGGCCGGACGGGGTAACGCCCACCCGGATCCGCCGCGGGAGGCCGTAGTGCCGCCCGGCCGCCCGTGACCCGTGCGTACGCGCGGCGTATTTCCGGGTCACCCCCCTGCATCAGCCGGTGATCCGCGCCGAGCGGTCACCGGCCGCGTACGGTCCACCATGCGGACCTGGAATGCCCGCCTCCGAGACCGACGAGGCCAGCAGCCGCAGCGCCGCCTCCGACGGGGAGCCCGGCTCCGCGCTGAACGCCAGCAGCCGCTGGCCGTCCGTGTCCGGCAGCCCCATCATCTCGAACTGGAGGGACATCGCCCCCACCAGCGGATGGTGGAAGACCTTCGTGCCCGAGGTGCAGGCCCGCACCGGATGCCGCGCCCACAGTGCCGCGAACTCCTCGCTGCGCATGCAGAGTTCACCGATCAGCTCGGCCAGCCGGCGGTCCTCCGGATGGGCGCCCGCCGCCAGCCGCAGCGCGGCGACCGCCCGCCTGGCCTCCTCCTCCCACCGCGGGTACAGCTCCCGCGCGTGGCTGTCCAGGAACAGGATCCGCTGGGTGTTGGGCCGCTCCTCCGGCCGGCCGGGCCCCGCGGCGTCGACATGGCCCGCCAGCAGGGCGTGACCCAGCGGGTTCCAGGCCAGCACGTCGTGGCGCAGGTCCAGCACCACCGCCGGCGTGCCCATCGCCGCCACCAGCTGCCGCACCCCGGCCCCCGCGCTCTGCGGCCGCGCCGCGGCCCGCCGCCCCGTCCGGCCCGGCCGGGCCAGGTTCCGCAGGTGCGCGTGCTCGTCCGGGGTCAGCCGCAGCGCCCGCGCCAGGGCGTCCAGCACCCCGTCCGAGGCGTTCCCCGACTGCCCCTGCTCCAGCCTGGTGTAGTACGCCACGCTCACCCCGGCCAGCTGCGCGAGCTCCTCGCGCCGCAGCCCCGGCACGCGCCGGCTCTTCCCGTACGCCACCAGGCCCACGTCCTCCGGCTGGAGGCGGGCCCGGCGCGTACGGAGGAAATCTCCCAACTCCGCAGGTGTGTCCATGTGCCCCAGTCAACATCAGGGGGCGCGGCGTCCGCCTGCCCCTGCCAGGGTCAGGCAGTTGCGCCCAACACGCGGAAACCGGAGCCGCCGCGCCGCTACCTTCGTGAGGGTGAAGGCCATTCGTCGATTCAGTGTGCGCCCCGTCCTTCCGGAGCCCCTACGACCGCTCAGCGAGCTGGCGCGCAATCTGCGCTGGTCCTGGCACCCCGAGACCCGTGAGCTCTTCCAGGCCGTCGACCCCGAGGGCTGGCGGGCCGCCGCCGGTGACCCGCTGCGGCTGCTGGGCGCCGTGCCCGCCACCCGCCTGGCCGCCCTCGCCGAGGACCGCCGCTTCCGGCGGCGGCTCGCCGCGGCGGCCGACGACCTGCACGACTATCTGACCGGCCGGCGCTGGTACCAGGAGCAGCCGGAGGGGCTGCCCGCCGCCGTCGCCTACTTCTCGCCCGAGTTCGGCATCACCGCCGCCCTCCCGCAGTACAGCGGCGGCCTCGGCATCCTCGCCGGCGACCACCTGAAGTCCGCGAGCGACCTCGGCGTCCCCCTCATCGGCGTCGGGCTGCTCTACCGCCACGGCTACTTCCGCCAGTCCCTCTCCCGCGAGGGCTGGCAGCAGGAGCACTACCCCCTGCTCGACCCCAACGAGCTCCCGCTCACCATGCTCCGCGAGCCCGACGGCACCCCCAGCCGCGTCAGCCTCGACCTCCCCGGCGGCCGCTCGCTGCTCGCCTACATCTGGCAGGCCCGCGTCGGCCGGGTGCCGCTGCTGCTCCTCGACTCCGACGTCGAGGAGAACGCCCCCGGCGAGCGCGAGGTCACCGACCGGCTCTACGGCGGCGGCGGCGAGCACCGGCTGCTCCAGGAGATGCTCCTGGGCATCGGCGGGGTGCGTGCCGTGCGCACGTACTGCCGGCTCACCGGCCACCCCGAACCCGAGGTGTTCCACACCAACGAGGGCCACGCCGGCTTCCTCGGCCTGGAGCGCATCCGCGAACTCGTGGAGCGCGGGGCGGACTTCGACGGCGCACTGGAGTGCGTGCGGGCCGGCGCCGTCTTCACCACGCACACCCCCGTGCCCGCCGGCATCGACCGCTTCGACCGCGAGCTCGTCGCCCGGCACTTCGGCCACGGCGCGGAACTGCCCGGCATCGACGTCGAGCGGGTGCTCGAACTCGGCCTGGAGACCTACCCCGGCGGCGAGCCCAACCTCTTCAACATGGCCGTGATGGGCCTGCGCCTGGCCCAGCGGGCCAACGGCGTCTCCACCCTGCACGGCCAGGTCAGCCGGCAGATGTTCGCCGGCCTCTGGCCGGGCTTCGACCCCGAGGAGGTGCCGATCACCTCCGTCACCAACGGGGTGCACGCCCCCACCTGGGTCGCCCCCGAGGTGCTCCGGCTCGGCGCCCGGCAGATCGGCGCCGGCCGGGCCGAGGACGCCCTGACCGTCGGCGGCTCCCAGCGCTGGGACGCCGTCGCCGACATCTCCGACGCCGACATCTGGGAGCTCCGCCGCACCCTGCGCGAGCAGCTGGTCGAGGAGGTCCGCGAGCGGCTGCGCGCCTCCTGGCGGGAGCGCGGCGCCGGCACCGCCGAGCTCGGCTGGATCGACGGGGTCCTCGACCCCGACGTGCTCACCATCGGCTTCGCCCGCCGCGTCCCGTCCTACAAACGCCTCACCCTGATGCTCCGCGACCGCGACCGGCTGATGGAGCTGCTGCTGCACCCCGAGCGGCCGATCCAGATCGTCGTCGCGGGCAAGGCCCACCCGGCGGACGACAGCGGCAAGCGCCTGGTGCAGGAGCTCGTGCGGTTCGCCGACGACCCGCGTGTACGCCACCGCGTCGTCTTCCTGCCCGACTACGGCATGGCCATGGCGCAGAAGCTCTACCCGGGCTGCGACGTCTGGCTCAACAACCCGCTGCGCCCGCTGGAGGCGTGCGGCACCTCGGGCATGAAGGCCGCGCTGAACGGCTGTCTCAACCTCTCCGTGCTCGACGGCTGGTGGGACGAGTGGTTCGAGCCCGACTTCGGCTGGGCGATCCCCACCGCCGACGGCACGGCCACCGACGAGAACCGCCGGGACGACCTGGAGGCCGCGGCGCTCTACGACCTGCTGGCCGAGCGGGTCGCCCCGCGCTTCTACGACCGCGGGGCGGGCGGGCTGCCCGGCCGCTGGATCGAGATGGTCCGCCGGACCCTCGCCACCCTGGGGCCCAAGGTGCTCGCCGGGCGGATGGTGCGCGAGTACGTGGACCGGCTCTACACCCCGGCCGCCGAGGCCCAGCGGGCGCTGAACCCGGACGCGGCCCGGGAGCTCGCCACCTGGAAGGCCCGGGTGCGGGACGCCTGGCCGGGGGTGGCCGTGGACCATGTGGAGGCGGTGGCGGACACGGCCCTGAACGGCACGGCCGAGCTGGGCTCCACGGTCTCGCTGCGGGTGAGCGTGACGCTCGGCGCCCTGGACCCGGCGGACGTCGAGGTCCAGGCCGTGGCCGGCCGGGTCGACCCCTCCGACCACCTCAGCCGCACCAGCACCTTCCCGCTCAAGCCCACCGCGGGCCCGGGCACCGACGGCCGCCGGATCTACGAGGGCCCGCTCACCCTCGACCGCACCGGTCCCTTCGGCTACACCGTCCGGATCCTGCCCGCGCACCGGCTGCTGGCCAGCGGCGCGGAGCTGGGGCTGGTGACGCTGCCGTCGGAGGCGGCGGACCGGGCGTCGGGGGTGTTGTTGCGCTGACGTAGTGAGGCGCCGTCCGGGGGAGGCGAACTCACCCCGGACGGCGCCTGGTTCATGCGGTGCCGTGCGGTGTCCGGTCAGTGGGGGTACCGGACGGGACCGGGGTGCAGGGCGGCGTGGTCGTCCACGTCGTGCGCACCCCGCGGGTCGCTCAGAAGCTCAGCTTCCAGCTGTTGACCGTGCCGTCGTCACCGGAGTAGACGTCCTGGACCTGGAGCTTCCAGGTGCCGCTCGCGGAGGCGCCGGAGGCGTCGACGGTGTAGGTCTCCTTGACGTCCTCGGCGGAGTCCCACGGGTCGGAGCCCTTGAGCTGCCAGGACTTGCCGTCCGGGGCGACCAGGTCGATCTTGAGGTCACCGCGGTAGGTGTGCGTGATGTTCACGTCCACCTTCAGCGTCGAGGAGCCGTTGCCGCTGCGGGTCACGACGATCGGCGAGGTGACGGCGCTGCTGGCGTCCGGGATCGCCACCGGGGTGGTGTTCTCGAAGACGCTGCCGCCACCGGTGGTGTTCACGGTCCACTTGAAGGAGGACGTGCCGGTCTGGCCGGCCGAGTCCTTCACCGTCACCGTGACGTTGCTGGTGCCGGTGGCCGTCGGGGTGCCGGAGATCAGACCCGTCGAGGAGTTGATCGACAGGCCGGCGGGCAGGCCCGTGGCCGAGTAGGTCAGGGCGCCGGAGGAGGAGCTCGACGCCTTGATCTGGAGCTGTACGGCGGTGTTCACGATGCTGGTCTGGTCGCCGGGCGCGGTGACCGAGACACCGGTGGTGGCCCGGCTGCCGACGTTGATCGCGGCCCACGCGTTGGCGGCGTTGTTGTACGTCTCGCTGCCGACGCCGAAGAGCTCACCGGCGGCCCACAGCGTCGCGTCGCGCGCGCCCGCGTAGTTGGTGTTGGACTGCATCCGCTGGGTCAGCGCCTTGAACCAGATCTTGGCGGCGTTGTCCCGGCCGATGCCGGTGACGGGCTTGCCGTCGGAGGTCGGGGAGTCGTAGGAGACGCCGTTGACGACCTTCTGGCCGCTGCCCTCGGAGGCCAGGTAGAACCAGTGGTTGGCCGGGCCCGACGAGTAGTGCACGTCGATGGAGCCGATGCCCGAGTACCAGGCGTCCTTGGAACGGCTGTCCTTGCTGGGCTTGTCCATGTAGCGCAGCGGGGTGCCGTTGCTGTTGATGTCGATCTTCTCGCCGACCAGGTAGTCGCCCTTGTCGGTGGGGTTCTCGGCCCAGAACTCCACGGCGGCCGCGAAGATGTCCGAGGTGGCCTCGTTCAGACCGCCGGACTCGCCGCTGTAGGTGAGGTTCGCGGTGGCCGAGGTGACGCCGTGCGTCATCTCGTGCGCGGCCACGTCGATCGAGGTCAGCGGCTTGGCGTTGCCGCTGCCGTCGCCGTACGTCATGCAGAAGCAGGTGTCCTGCCAGAAGGCGTTCACATAGGCGTTGCCGTAGTGGACCCGGCTGTACGCGCCCTTGCCGTCGCCCTTGATGCCGCTGCGCCCGTGGACGTTCTTGTAGTAGTCCCAGGTGAGCTGCGCGCCGTAGTGGGCGTCGACGCCCGCCGTGGCCGGGTCACTGCTGGTGCCGTTGCCCCAGGTGTCGTCCGCGTCCGTGAAGAGCGTGCCGGTGCCGGACGTGCCGCGGTTGAGGTTGTAGGTCTTGTGGCCGCCGCGCGTGGGGTCGTTGAGCTGGAACGACGGGGCGGACCCCGAGGTGCCGATGGTGACCTTGCCGCTGTACTGGCTGTTGCCCACGCCCTGCTTGACGCCCTGGAACTCGAAGAGCTTCTTGCCGGTCCGCGCGTCCGTGATGACGTGCAGCTCGTTCGGGGTGCCGTCGTGCTGGAGGCCGCCGACCACGGTCTCGTAGGCGAGGACGGGCGTGCCGTCGGCCGCCCAGATCACCTTGCGGGGCGCCCGCTCCGCCTTGGTGGCCTTCGAGCCCTGTGCCTGCGCGGCCTTGACCGCGTCCTTCTCGGCGGTGCCGGCGGCGAACGAGGCGCTGGTCGTCGGGACCGCGAGGCGCGCCTTGGTCGCCTTGGCGACGGTCTTGGGGGTGCCGCCCTTGGTGGCGTCGACGACGAGGTCGCCGCCGAGGACCGGCAGACCGTCGTAGGTGCGCTCGTAGCGGGTGTGCAGCGTGCCGTTGGCGTCCTTGCTGATGTCACGGACGACCAGCTGCTCCTTGGCGCCGAGGCCCAGGGTCTTCGCGGTCTGCGCCTTGGTGGCGTTCGCGTCGCGTATCAGCTCGGCGCGCTGCGAGGGGGTGAGCTTGACGGGCATGGCGCCCGGGTCCGCCTTGGCGACGAGGGTGCGGCCGGCGTCCGTGGCGTCGGTGCGGGCGGTGGCGGAACCGGTCTGCACGCCGACGGCCAGCATCGCCGTCACGGCGACCAGCGCGCCGGTGGCGACTGCGCGCCGATGGGGGGTGGGTCTCACGCTGACTCCTTCTGCGGTGACCACGGTGGGCGTGGCCTGAGGCGGCCGGACGGCGAACTGGCCGTCCGGGCAGAGCGAGGCAGAACACGTGGAACGTCCCCGGACACGGTGGGCCGCCCGGCGCTGTCGGGCACTCGGGAGGGGCCAACGGGAGCGGGGGGTGTGGGGGCCGGGTACGGGCCGGGGCGGCGGAGCCGAGACAGCGCGGCGGAGCCGGACCGGCGAAGCCGATAAGGGGATATGGAGGTAGCCGGCGCCCGGCGGTGGTGCCGTGGGGAAGCCGTGCGTCGGTGGAGGGAAGAGTGCCACCGCGGGCATGTACGTGTCAGGAGTGCGGCGGCAAGTTGGCCAAATTCCGTCCGTTGACGAAAGAACGTGGTCCGCATAGCGGTGCACGGCCCCTCGGGGCGGTCACGGTCGCCGCCGCCAGCGCGTACCCCCGGTCGCGCCGGGAACGCGGAAGTCCCCTTCGCGCGCCGGGCGGTGGTGCGTCCGGGATCGCTGGTCGACCGGAAATGGTGTGGTCCAATGACGGGCCCACGGGGGGCGACGGGTGCGGTGGGCCACCGGGGGACGGGGCGCGGACCGGCGGGCAACCCGGGTGCGGGGCGCGGCGTCACTCCGTTCACGAGGGGCCGGTCCGGCCCCAGGAGTGACGGAGGCAGCACCGATGAGGCAGCGAGCCGTACGCACCGCACTGCTCTCCCTGGCCGTGACCGCCGTGCTGGGCGCCACCACCGCGGGCACCGCCCTCGCCCCGGCGTACGCGGCCGGGCCGGCCACCGCCACCACGGCCACCGCTCCCGGCCGGGAACGGGGCTCCGGCCACGAGGCGACCCGGGCCGCGCTGCGGAGGCTGGTGGAGGAGGGCCGGCTCCCCGGCGCGGCCGCCGTGGCCAGGGACGGCCGGGGGACCTGGTTCGGCTCGGCCGGCGTCGCGGACACCGGCACGGGCGCGAAGCGCACGGCGGACGACCGCTTCCGGGCGGCGAGCATCACCAAGGTCTTCATCGCCACCGTGCTCCTCCAGCTGGCGGCGGAGGGGAGGCTGGGCATGGACGACACCGTCGAGAAGTGGCTGCCGGGCCTGGTCCGGGGCAACGGCAACGACGGCCGCCGGGTCACGCTGCGCCAGCTCCTCAACCACACCAGCGGCATCCCCAACCACACCGAGGACCCCGCCTTCCAGCACAACTCCTCCGGCAAGGGCTTCCCGGAACACCGCTACGACACCCATACGCCCGAGTCGCTGGTCGCCCTCGCGATGACGTACCCGCCGCGGTCCGCCCCGGGGGAGAAGCCGGTGTACTCCAACACCAACTACGTGCTCGCCGGCCTGGTCATCGAGAAGGCCACGGGACGGACGTACGCCGAGGAGGTCACGCGCCGCGTCATCGAGCCGCTGGGGCTGCGCGGGACCTCGTTCCCCGGCACCGGCGCCCGGATGCCCGCGCCGCACCCCGTCGGCTACTCCCGGTTCCACGACGACGCGCCCGACGCCCCGGTCCACGACGCCACCGAGCAGAACATGACCTGGCTGGGCGCGGCCGGCGACCTGATATCCACCGCCGGCGACCTCGACCGCTTCCACCGCGCCCTGTTCCGGGGCGACCTGCTGCCCCCGGACCGGCTCGCGGAGATGCTCGACGGGGTGCCCGGGCAGGGCGGGATGCGCTACGGCCTCGGGGTGCAGTCCGCGGAGCTCACCTGCGGGGTGACCGTCGTCGGCAAGGACGGCCGCACCAACGGCTCGATGTCCGCGACGGTCGGCACCGTGGACGGCCGGCACCAGCTCACCTTCAACATCAACGGCGACTGGCTCCAGGACACCTCGCTCTACTTCGACGTGATGGAGGCGGAGTTCTGCGGCAAGGTCCCCGGGCGGTCCTGACACCGTGATCTCCGGGGCCCGGCCTCCCGGGGCCCCGGAGCTCCCCGGAGATCAGACCAGGCTGTCCCGCCAGGCGCGGTGCAGCTCCGCGAAGCGGCCCGTGCCCGCGATCAGCTCGGCGGGGGTGCCGTCCTCCACGATCCGGCCGTCCGCCATCACCAGCACCCGGTCCGCGATCTCCACGGTCGACAGCCGGTGGGCGATCACCACGGCCGTGCGCCCGCGCAGCACCGTGCCCATGGCCCGCTGCACCGCCCGTTCGCCCGGGACGTCCAGCGAGGACGTGGCCTCGTCGAGGATGAGCACCGCCGGGTCGGCGAGCAGGGCCCGCGCGAAGCCGACGAGCTGCCGCTGCCCCGCCGAGATCCGCCCGCCGCGCTTGCGGACGTCCGTGTCGTAGCCGTCCGGCAGGGCCGTGATGAAGTCGTGCGCCCCGATCGCCCGGGCCGCCCGCTCGATCTCCTCGCGGGTGGCGCCGGGGCGGCCGATGGCGATGTTGTCGGCGACCGTGCCGGAGAAGAGGAACGACTCCTGCGTCACCATCACCACCCCGCGCCGCAGCTCCGGCCCGGCCAGCTCGCGCAGCGGGACGCCGTCCAGCCGGACCTCGCCCTCCGTCGGGTCGTAGAAGCGCGCGAGGAGCTTGGCGAGCGTGGACTTGCCCGCGCCCGTCGAGCCCACCACGGCCACCGTCCGGCCGGCGGGCAGCGTCAGGTCGAAGCGGGGCAGCACCTCGCCGCCCGTGCGGTACGCGAACCGCACCCCGTCGAAGACCACCTCGCGGCCCGGCCCGCCGGACGTCCGCTCCGGCAGCGGCCGCGGCTCCGCCGGCTCGGGGACCGACGGCCGCTGGGCCAGCAGGCCCGCGATCTTCTCCAGGGACGCGGCCGCGGACTGGTAGGAGTTGAGGAACATCGCGAGCCGGTCGATCGGGTCGTACAGCCGGCGCAGATACAGCACCGAGGCCGCCAGCGCGCCCAGCGCGAGCGCGCCGTCCGCCACCCGGTAGGCACCCCAGAGCACGATCCCCGCCAGCGCGGTGTTGGCCACCAGCCGTGAGGTCACCACATAGCGGGCCATCTCCAGCATCGCCTCGCCGTTGGCCTTCAGGTGCCGGGCGTTGAGCGCGTCGAAGTCCTTCTCGTTGGCGCGCTCGCGGCGGAACGCCTGGACCGGCCGGATGCCGTTCATCGTCTCGGTGAACTTCACGATCACCCGCGCGACCGCCGTGGACCGCTCCCCGTAGACGCGCATCGAGCGGCGCCGGTAGGAGCGCACGAGCAGATACAGCGGCGCGAAGGAGAGCACGGCCGCGGCGCCGGTGCCCCAGTCCAGGTACAGCAGCACCGCGGAGACGTAGACCACCGACAGGGCGACGCCGATCAGCTCCTGGAGGCCCTCGTTCAGCAGCTCGCGGATCGACTCGACGTCCGTGGTCGCCCGGGAGATCAGCCGGCCCGAGGTGTAGCGGTCGTGGAAGTCGACGCTGAGTGACTGGGCGTGGCGGAAGATCCGGCCGCGCAGGTCCAGCAGGACGTCCTGGCCGACGCGCGCGGTGATCCGGATGAAGGCGAACTGGAGCAGCCCGGAGGCCAGCGCGGAGACCAGATAGGCGGCGCCGATCAGGGTCAGCGGGCCGTGGTCGCCCCGGCGGAGGGCGGGCACACCGCGGTCGATGGCGAACGCGACGAGCAGCGGCCCGGCCTGCACGGCGGCCTGCTGGAGCAGCAGCACCACGACGGCGACCCGCACCGGCCACCGGGCGGGCGCGAGGAGCGAGCGCAACAGGGTGAGGGAGGCGCCCTTCGGCGCGGGCAGCACGTCCTTGTCGAAAGGATCGGCGGGACCGGAGGAATCGGAGGAGTCGGAGGGGTCAGTGGGAGCTGTGGGAGCTGTGGGTTCCGCGGAGTGAGGGGTGTCGGACGGGCCGGAGGAGGTCCGCCGGTCGGGGGTGCTGGTGGTCATCGGGGCCGCTCTTCCTCGCCGTGGGGGTCGCCGGACATCAGGGCGGCGTACTCGCGGTTCTCCTGGAGCAGTTCGTGGTGGGTGCCGACGGCGGTGACGCGCCCCTCGGAGAGCAGGGCCACCCGGTCGGCCAGCAGGACCGTGGACGGGCGGTGGGCGACGACCAGCGCGGTGGTGGTCGCCAGCACCTTCCGCAGCGCCGCCTCCACCAGCGCCTCGGTGTGCACGTCCAGGGCGGACAGCGGGTCGTCGAGGATCAGGAAGCGGGGTTCGCCGACGACGGCGCGGGCCAGCGCCAGCCGCTGCCGCTGACCGCCCGACAGGCTGAGTCCCTGCTCCCCGACCTGGGTCGCCGTCCCGTCGGGGAGGTCGTGCGCGAAGTCGGCCTGGGCGACGGACAGCGCCCGTACGAGCTCGGGCTCGCCGGCCCCCTCGGCCCCCATCAGGACGTTCTCGGCGACGCTGGCGGAGAAGAGCGTGGGGTCCTCGAAGGCGACCGAGACGAGCTGCCGCAGCCGTTCGCGGGGCAGCGCGGCGATGTCCTGGCCGTCCAGCGTGATCCGGCCGGCCGTCGCCTCGTGGAGCCGGGGGATGAGCGCGGTGAGCGTGGTCTTGCCGCTGCCCGTGGTGCCGACGAGGGCCATGGTCTCGCCGGGTCGGATGTGCAGGTCGACGCCCCGCAGCACGGGCGGCGCGTCCGCCGGGGCGTCGGGATAGCGGAACTCCACGCCCTCCAGGCGCAGCCCCGCCGATCCCTCCTCGCCCGCGCCGCTCCCGCCGCCGGCCGTGCCGGACCTCGCGCCGGCCTGCCCGGCCTTCCCGGTGCCCGTCCGCTGCGCCGGGATCGACGCCGTCTCCTCGGCGGGCGGCGGGGAGTCCAGCACCTCGAAGAAGCGGTCCGCCGCCGTCGCCGACTCATTGGTGATCGCGATCAGGAAGCCCATCGACTCCACCGGCCACCGCAGTGCCAGCGCCGTCGACAGGAACGCCACCAGCGTGCCCGCCGACAGCTCGCCGTCGGCGACCTGCACCACGCCCAGCACCAGCGCCGCGCCGAGGGCCAGCTCCGGCAGGACCATGATCATCGCCCAGAGCGACCCCAGCAGGCCCGCCTTGCGCAGTTCGAGGCCGCGCACCTCGCCGGCCAGCTCCCCGAACGCCCGCTCCTGGCCGCGGTGGCGGCCGAAGCCCTTGACGACGCGGATGCCGAGGACGCTCTCCTCGACGACCGTCGTCAGGTCGCCGGTCCGGTCCTGCGCCGAGCGCGCGGCCCGGGAGTAGCGCTCCTCGAAGTGCCGGCAGAGCACGATCAGCGGCACCACCGGGGCCAGCAGGACCAGGCCCAGCGTCCACTGCTGCGTCAGCAGGATCAGGAAACCGGCCACGATGGTCACGCTGTTGACCAGCAGGAAGGTCAGCGGGAACGCGAGGAAGATGCGCAGCAGCATCAGGTCCGTCGTGGCCCGGGACAGCAGCTGGCCCGAGGGCCAGCGGTCGTGGAAGGAGACGGGCAGCCGCTGGAGGTGGCGGTAGAGCGACGCCCGCATGTCCGCCTCGACGCGCGCCAGCGGCCGCGCGGTCAGCGCCCGGCGCGCCCAGAACAGGGACGCCTCCGCGCTCCCGAGCACCAGCAGCACCAGGCCGCCCAGCCACACCCCGGAGGGGTCGCGGCCGGCGACCGGGCCGTCCACCATCCACTTGAGGGCCAGCGGGATGACCAGGGACGTCAAGGACCCCAGGACCGCCATCAGGGCCGCCGCCAGCAAGCGGCCCCGCACCGGCCGGACGTACGGCCACAGACGGAGCAGCGAACGGGTGGCCGAGCGGCGTCGGGGCCGGGCGGGGTCTCCTCGGGTCTCAGTCATCAGGAGTGAGATTACGGTTCACCACTGACACCGCTCACTAGTTTTTTGGACCCAGGACCTCCGGTGGAGGGGCCGTCGGTCCCTGGGCCCGGGCCCGCAGCAGGAGGACCGAGCGGGGCCGGACGGCGACCGGCGAGCCCGCGCGCCGCAGGCCGCCCGGTGCCGCGTCCTGCTTCTCCAGGGCGGTGTTGACGAGGAGTTCGTAGCTGTCCGCCCACGGCGGCCCGGGGAGCGTGAAGCGCACCGGCCCCTCGCCGGCGTGCAGCACCGCGAGGAAGCTGTCGTCCGTCACGGGCTCGCCCTCGGGCCCGCGCTCGCTGATGTCACGGCCGGAGAGGTACATCCCGAGGGTGGCCTTGGGGGCGTACCAGTCCGCCCGGGTCATCTCCGTGCCCTCCGCCGTGAACCACGCCAGGTCCCGCAGGCCGTCCGCGCCCTGCGGACGGCCGGAGAAGAAGGCCCGGCTGCGCAGCACGGGGTGGGCGCGGCGCAGCGCGAGCAGCCGGCCGGCCAGGTCCCGCAGCGCCCGCCAGCCCGGGTCCTCCAGCAGGGACCAGTCGACCCAGCTGGTCGCGTTGTCCTGGCAGTAGGCGTTGTTGTTGCCGCCCTGGGTGCGGCCCATCTCGTCGCCCGCGACCAGCATCGGCACGCCCGTCGACAGCAGCAGGGTGGTCAGCAGGTTCCGCAGCTGCCGGCGCCGCAGGGCCAGCACGCCGGGGTCGTCCGTCGGGCCCTCCGCGCCGCAGTTCCAGGAGCGGTTGTCGCCCGTGCCGTCGCGGTTGCCCTCGCCGTTGGCCTCGTTGTGCTTCTGCTCGTAGCTCACCAGGTCGCGCAGGGTGAAGCCGTCGTGCGCGGTGACGAAGTTGACGGAGGCGTAGGGGCGGCGGCCGCCCCAGGCGTAGAGGTCGCTGGAGCCCGAGAGGCGGTAGCCGAGGTCCCGTACGTCCGGCAGGGCGCCGCGCCAGAAGTCCCGTACCGCGTCGCGGTAGCGGTCGTTCCACTCCGTCCAGAGCGGGGGGAAGGCGCCCACCTGGTAGCCGCCCGAGCCCACGTCCCACGGCTCGGCGATGAGCTTGACCCGGCGCAGCACCGGGTCCTGGGCGATGACCGCGAGGAACGGCGAGAGCATGTCGACGTCGTGCATCGAGCGGGCCAGCGCCGCCGCGAGGTCGAAGCGGAAGCCGTCGACGCCCATCTCCGTCACCCAGTAGCGCAGCGAGTCGGTGATCAGCCGCAGGACGTTCGGCTGCACCACGTGGAGGGTGTTGCCGCAGCCGGTGTAGTCGGCGTAGCGGCGGGCGTCGCCCTGGAGGCGGTAGTAGCGGCGGTTGTCGACGCCGCGCAGCGAGAGCGTGGGGCCCAGTTCGCCGCCCTCCGCCGTGTGGTTGTAGACGACGTCGAGGATGACCTCGATGCCGGCCGCGTGCAGGGCCCGGACCATCCGCTTGAACTCGCCGACCTGCGGGCCCCGGGTGCCCGAGGCGGCGTAGCCGGCGTGCGGGGCGAAGTAGCCGATGGAGTTGTAGCCCCAGTAGTTGCGCAGGCCGCGCCTCAGCAGGTGGTCCTCGTGGGCGAACTGATGGACCGGCAGCAGTTCGACGGCCGTCACGCCCAGCCGCGTCAGGTGCTCGACGGCCGCCGGGTGCGCGAGCCCGGCGTAGGTGCCGCGCAGGCGTTCCGGTATGCCGGGGTGGCGCATGGTGAAGCCGCGGACGTGCAGTTCGTAGATGACCGAGTCGGCCCAGGGGGTCTTGGGGCGGCGGTCGTCCGACCAGTCGTCGCCGTCCGCGACGACCACGCCCTTGGGGACGTACGGCGCGGAGTCGCGCTCGTCGCGCACGGTGTCGGCGATGTGCTGCTGCGGCCAGTCGCGGACGTGGCCGTACACCTCGGGCGGCAGGGTGAAGTCGCCGTCGACCGCGCGGGCGTAGGGGTCCAGGAGCAGCTTGGAGGGGTTCCAGCGGGCGCCGGTCCACGGGTCCCAGCGGCCGTGGACGCGGTAGCCGTAGCGGCGGCCGGGGCGGACGCCGGGGACGAAGCCGTGCCATATCTCGTGGGTCAGCTCGGTGAGGAGGTGGCGGGTCTCGCGCTCCCGGCGGCGGGGGCCGCCCTCGCCGCCGGCGCCGTCCGGTCCGCCGCCGGCGCCGCCCGGGCCGTCCGGGCCGTCGTCACCGCCGTCGTCGTCGAAGAGGCAGAGCTCCACGGCCTCGGCGCCGCCGGCCCACAGCGCGAAGTTCGTCCCGGCCACCCCGTCGGCGCCGCCCGCCTTGAAGCGGGCGCCGAGCGGCTCGGAGCTGCCCGGCCACACCGCGGCGGGCGGCGGACCGGCCCGGGGCGCCCGGGGCCGGCCGTTGGCCGCGGCCGTCACGGCCGGTCCCGCGGTGGCGCCGGCGGCCGTACGGGACCGCTCCGGGGCGCGCCCGAACCTGTCGTCCTGTTCCGCCTCTTGCTCGGGTGCGCTCGACACGTCTTCGCCTCCGGCGGCTCTCGACCAGCGCGCCGGGCACCCGGCTTCCCGTACCGGGCGTCGGCGGTCCTGTCCTTCCCCCAGTTCTGCCCACATCCACGGGCGCGCTCACCCGTGTGATCGGGCCCGCCGCGCGGGCGCGCGGGCCGCTCCCGCCGACCCGACCCCCCGGTGTCGCGCCCGTGGTTGGCCGGAATAAGATGCCTCACTCCGGCCACCGGCCGCGCCTCATGCGCAC
The DNA here is from genome assembly GCF_002192455.1 of Streptomyces albireticuli. NCBI lineage: Bacteria > Bacillati > Actinomycetota > Actinomycetes > Kitasatosporales > Streptomycetaceae > Streptomyces > Streptomyces albireticuli. The sequence goes on along the minus strand of NZ_CP021744.1, from coordinate 2,493,701 downwards.
AGCGCGCATCGCCGTTCTCAGGACCATCTCATTTGGGACCGAACGGTGACATTCCCCAAGGGACGTGCTGTCCGTGGCATGTGGTTATCTATCGCCGAAGCGCGTGCCGCGCTCTGGGGGCTCCGCCTGGCCGCGGGCCGTGCGAGGGGAGACGACCGTAGTGAACGTGCAGCCGACATCGAGAGGGCGCGCGGGCCGCAAGGGCCTGTTGGCGCTGCTGCTCGGAATGGTGTTGCTGCTGGTCAGCGCCTGTGGTGGCGATGACGAAGGCAAGAAGAAGGGTGAGAAGGCCGATGACGGCAAGCCCTCGAAGGCCGTCGTGGAGATCGCCCCGAAGGACGGCGCGAAGGACGTCGCGACGAGCGGCGCGCTCAAGGTCACCGCGGCCCAGGGCAAGCTGACGTCCGTCAAGGTCGCCGACGCCAAGGGCAGGACCGTCGAGGGCAAAATAACCGGGGGCGGTTCGGCCTGGGAGCCGACCGCCCATCTCGCCGCCTCCGCCAAGTACACGGTGGACGCGCTGGCCAAGGACGAGGACGGCCGCACGTCGGCCAAGCACGCGTCGTTCACGACGCTCACCCCGCAGAACACCTTCGTCGGCTACTTCACGCCGGAGGACGGCGAGACCGTCGGCGTCGGAATGCCCGTATCGATCACTTTCAGCCGTGGCATCACGGACCCCAAGGCCGTCGAGCGGGCCATCAAGGTGACCGCCGAACCGGCCGTCCCGGTCAAGGCGCACTGGTTCGGCAACGACCGCGTCGACATCCGCCCCGAGAAGTACTGGGCGGCCGGTACGAAGGTGAAGGTCGACCTGAACCTCGACGGCGTCCAGGGCCGCGAGGGCGTGTACGGCTCGCAGACGAAGACCGTGAAGTTCACGGTCGGCCGCAGCCAGGTCAGCACGGTCGACGCCAAGTCGCACCAGATGACGGTCGAGCGGGACGGCAAGGTCATCCGGACCATCCCGATCTCCGCCGGCGCCCCCGCCAACCCCACCTACAACGGCCAGATGGTCATCAGCGAGAAGCACGACGTGACGCGCATGAACGGCGCCACCGTCGGCTTCACCAAGGGCGACGGCAAGGGCGAGTACGACATCCCGGACGTGCCGCACGCGATGCGCCTCTCCACCTCCGGCACCTTCCTGCACGGCAACTACTGGTCCGGTTCGTCCACCTTCGGCTCGGAGAACGCCAGCCACGGCTGCGTGGGCCTGGAGGACCAGCGCGGCGGTGGCGACCCGAACACCCCGGCCGCCTGGTTCTACACCAACTCCCTCGTCGGTGACGTCGTGGTCGTCAAGAACTCCGACGACAAGACGATCCAGCCGGAGAACGGCCTCAACGGCTGGAACATGCCGTGGTCCGAGTGGGGCAAGAGCAAGCCCACCGCCGGCTGACGGCCCTTCCGGCACGGCCCCGCGGCCCGGAGCACTTGTGACCGAGTGCACCGGGCCGCGTTCCGTTAACCGGGATTAACCTGTTGTCATGACTGTGCATCTTGAGGTTTCCGAGGGCGTCGGCACCATCCGTCTGGACCGGCCGCCGATGAACGCGCTCGACATCTCCACGCAGGACCGGATCCGCGAGCTCGCCGAGGAGGCGACCCACCGCGAGGACGTCCGCGCCGTCGTGCTCTGGGGCGGCGAGAAGGTCTTCGCGGCCGGCGCGGACATCAAGGAGATGCGGGACATGGACCACGCCGCCATGGTGGCGCGGTCCCGCGGTCTCCAGGACTCCTTCACCGCCGTCGCCCGGATCCCCAAGCCCGTCGTCGCCGCCGTCACCGGCTACGCCCTGGGCGGCGGGTGCGAGCTCGCGCTCTGCGCCGACTTCCGGATCGCCGCCGACAACGCCAAGCTCGGCCAGCCGGAGATCCTGCTGGGCCTGATCCCGGGCGCGGGCGGCACCCAGCGGCTGGCCCGGCTCATCGGCCCGTCCAAGGCCAAGGACCTCATCTTCACCGGACGTCAGGTCAGGGCGGACGAGGCGCTGACCCTCGGCCTCGTCGACCGGGTCGTGCCGGCCGCGGAGGTCTACGAGCGCGCGCTGGAGTGGGCGACCCGGCTCGCCGCCGGGCCCGCGCTGGCCCTGCGCGCCGCCAAGGAGGCGGTGGACACCGGCCTGGAGACCGACATCGACACCGGGCTCGCCATCGAACGCAACTGGTTCGCGGGGCTGTTCGCGACCGAGGACCGGGAGATCGGCATGCGGAGCTTCGTCGAGGACGGGCCGGGCAAGGCCAAGTTCGTCCGGCCGTCCGCCGGTTGACGGACCCCGCCCCCGGCCCGGCGGGGTCCGGGCCGGGGCACACCCGCCCGGGGTTGCCCCTTGTGGGGGAATTCCGGGACGAGCGGGCCCGTCTGCGCAGGGCTCCGGGGCGGCTCCGGGCGATCATTCCTACGGGGGCGGTCGCCGCAGGTCAGTATCGATTTTTCGGGCAACTGCCTGCCCATGGCATATGTCGTGCCGACCCCTTGGAGGGGCGGATTCCGGTACATCGAATCCCCCCGTTCCAGCCCATGACGTCTTTACGGCGGCCATGATGGGTGGCATGGCGGGCCTGGAAGGAACGGAGCAGCCGCGGCAGCGGGGCGGGGCGGCCGCGGTGCGGTGGTCGCCGGTCGTCGACGGCGAACCGGCGCTCAAATCGTTCGACCTGTTCGGCAACCCCGCGCTCGGCGAGGTCCGGCTGCCCTCGCGGCCGCAGTCCGCGGTGGCCGCGCGCCGGCTGACCCAGGCGGTGGTGCTGCGGCAGTGGGGCCTCTCCGCCCAACTCACCGAGCACGCCGTCCTGCTGGTCTCCGAGCTCGTGGGCAACGCCGTGCGGCACACCGGGGCCCGGTTCTTCGGCCTGCGGATGCTGCGCCGCCGCGGCTGGCTCCGGATGGAGGTCCGGGACCCCTCCCGCGGGCTGCCGTGCCTGATGCCCGTGCACGAGATGGACACCAGCGGGCGCGGCCTGTTCCTGGTGGACAAGCTCTCGGACCGGTGGGGCGTGGACCTGCTGGCGCGGGGCAAGACGACCTGGTTCGAGATGCGGGTCGCGGACCGCTGACCGCGGCGGTGCCGGGCGGCCCGGGGGAGAACCCAGGGGAAAACGAAGAGGCCCCCATCCGTCGGAGTGCGACGGGCCGGGGGCCTCTTCGTGTTCGCCGCGGAGAATTGGGGTGTGTTCCACGGCGGGATGCGCGACCTGGCCCGGGTCAAGGGAGGGTCGACGCGTCGACTATGACAGACGGCCTCGTTCCAGCCAAAGCGGCTATCACGTCATATTCGGGCAATCCGGAAAAGCGTCCTCGATAATCCAAGGTGAGATGGGACACCCGCCTTGTAAACCATGAATGAACCAGCAGTAACTCCTATTTTTATCCGGAGTCCGTGTCGGTGCTCGCGGGCGTGGGCATTCTGGAGTGTCATGTCCCGGACCACCCTGGAGGGCCGTCTTGGAAGAGAACCCCGTCGCCGCGTACCCGCCCACCCACTGGATACCGGCGGCCGGCGCCAACTACACGGTCTCCGCCCGCCCGGGCGCGTACCCGGTCGACCTCGTGGTGATCCACCTGACCCAGGAGACGTTCCCCGACGCGATGCGGATCTTCCAGGACCCCGCGGCCAAGGTCTCCGCGCACTACATGGTCGCCTCCGCCGACGGCTACATCGGCCAGTTCGTCCGCGAGAAGGACATCGCCTGGCACGCCGGGAACTGGAACCGCAACACCCGCAGCATCGGCATCGAACACGAGGGCTGGATCGACCGGCCCGAGTACCTCACGGACGCCCTCTACCGCTCCTCGGCGCGGCTGACCGCCGCCGTCTGCGACCGCTACGGCATCCCCAAGGACCGCACACACATCATCGGGCATGACGAAGTCCCCGGATCCACCCATACCGACCCCGGTCCGCACTGGGACTGGGACCGCTATCTCAAGCTGGTGACCGACGGCCGCTAATCTGTGCCGGTCACACCAGCACACAAGGGGAGGCCCACATGGCCGACATCGCCGACATCGAGGCGCGCAAGGCCGAGGCGCGAAAGGCTTTCGAGCGGTTCGACGTGGACGGGGACGGCCTGATCACGGCCGCCGAATACAAGAGCGTGATGGCTCAGCTCGGCGACTTCCACGTCACCGAGACGGTGGCCCAGGCCATCATCAAGAACAAGGACGGCAACGGCGACGGCGTGCTGTCCTTCGACGAGTTCTGGTCGTCCCTCAACGGCTGACCCGGGCCCGGCGCGGCGACCGGGTCAGCGCCAGCCCCGACGCTGCGCGCCGGCCCGGCGCCGCCGGTCGTTGCACAGCAGGCACCGGCCCCAGCCCGGCGGCAGCGGGTCCTCCGTGTCGCCGTAGAGCGGGTCGACGGCACCCTTGGGGTGCTCGGCGCACCCGGTGGCCGTCGCGCCGGCCCCCAGGGCATTGGCCGCGGCCAGCGCCCGGCGCAGGGCGTCGGCGAGCTGATCGGCCTCATGGGCCGCCGGTGCGGCGTCGAGAGCGAAGGCGATGTCCGAGGCGGTGTTGAGCGCGCTCTGGAGTTCGCGCAGGTCTGCGTAACTCATGCTCGTGAGCGTAACCGCCGGCACTGACAACGCCGCCCCCCGCCGGTGTACGGTCGGCGCCATGCCCGACGCCGCGTACCTCGCCGTGATGACGACGACCGACAGCGAGGAGCGCGCCCGGCTCCTCGCCACCACCGCCATCGAGCGCCGCCTCGCGGCCTGCGCGCAGATCGACGGACCGGTCACCAGCCACTACCACTGGCGGGGCAAGGTCGAGTGCGATACGGAGTGGCGGGTGCTGTACAAGACGACGGGGGAGCGGTACGCGGAGCTGGAGGCGCACATCAAGGGTGCGCAGGTGTACGCGACGCCGGAGATCATCGCTACGCCGATCACGGCGGGGAGTGACGAGTATCTGGCGTGGTTGCGGACGGAGACGGGGGTGGGGGCGCGGGGGTAGGCCCTGCGGGCGGCTTTTTCCCCAGCCTCGCCCCTTCCCGTGACCGGGCTCCGCCCCGGACCCCGGTCCTCAAACTCCCCCAGCTACCGCTGGGAGGTGCCCCCAGACGGGCTGAATTGTCGCCCGTAACCGGGGGCCCGGGGGCTTGCCCCCGGTTACGGGAAGGGGCGGGTAAGGGACAAGGCCCCGCGCAGCGGCACCCCGCCCCCGCCCGCACTCAGGCCGCCCCGACCCGCCACCTCTGCGCCGCCGACCCCCCGTCACGAACGTCCCGCACCCCCTCCCCCCGCGCCCCGCTCCGCCGCTCCACCTGCTCCCACACCCGCCCGTCCGCCTCCGACACCACTCTCACCCGGGTATCGCCCCCACCCACCCGCTCCGCCCGGAAGCGCTGGTCCGCCGCGTCCGCGTCGCACAGCGACGTCACCAGCAGACCGCCCCGCCGCTCGACGCACCGGTAGGGCTCGGCGACCGACTGGTACTGGTGGGTGTCGGGGCTGTAGCGCCAGGACTGGCGGTACGCGGCGCCGGTCTCGCAGGGCTGGAGTGCCACGAGCCAGGGGCGGAGCGTGCCGCGCGGGTCGCGGTACGCCGAGCCCTCGGCCGTGAGGCAGCCGCCGTACGCGGCGCTGTGGATCCGTACGGCGGACGCCGGGGCGGGGGCGTCGGCCATGGCGGGGGAGGCGAGACCGAGGGCGGCGACGGCGGTGCCGAGGAACGCGGCGGTGGAGCGGAGCGGACGGCGCATGGCGGGAACTCCTCGGATCGAAGGGGGAGGTCGAGGAACTGCGAGGGCGCTGACATTACTGACGGCATCAGGGTGCTGACACGCTGTTTCCGGTCATGGTCATCCGGAGACGGAACCGCTGGTCGGTCGGGATATCCTCACCAAAACCTTACGAAATATGAATAAGGGACGGTAAGAGCCTTGAAGGCGATACGTAAGACCGTCGTGGCGGCCACCGGAGTCGCGCTCGCGCTGAGCCTGGCCGCGTGCGGCGGCGGTGACAGTGGGGACACGTCGGACGGCTCGGCTGCCGGTAAGAGCGCGGCGGAGAAGAACGACGGCGCCGACAAGGCGCTCAAGGCGGCGGACCCGGTGACCGCCCTCAAGGCGGCCGCGGCCAAGGGCGCGCGGCAGAACACCTACCGCGCCAAGGGGAAGCTGAAGGACGAGCGGGGCGATTCCGTCACCGAGGGCGCCTTCCAGGTGAAGCCGCACGCCTCCGAGATGAAGGAGACCGGCCCGAAGACGGCCGAGGCGCCCGACGGAGTCACCCGTGTCATCGCGGTGGGCGACAAGATGTACTTCGACTCGCCCATGGTCCCGGGCAAGAAGTGGTGGACCTTCGGCGTCGGCGGCGCGAAGGACACCGACCCGTCGGAGCCCTTCGTCCGGATGGCGTCCGCCCTCAGCACCGCCAAGGACCTCAAGAACGCCGGTGTCGAGACGGTCGGCGGCCGCCGCGTGGCCCACTACCAGGGCACCGTCGTCGTGTCGGAGCTCGCCGGGTACAAGGGCGACGCGATGAAGGAGAACGACCGCGACTTCACCGCGAAGGGCTGGAAGGGTGACGGCCTGGAGAAGGTCACCCTCGACGTCTGGGTGGACGGGGACGGCGTGATCGCCAAGACCCAGGAGGCCGGCAAGCGCTCCAAGGGCGACTACCTCAAGGCCGACGAGTACAGCGACTTCGGCGCCGACCTGAAGATCCAGCCGCCGCCGGCCGCGGAGACCGCGACCGAGAAGGAGGCCATGGAGGCCCAGATGAAGAAGGCCAAGTAGCGGGCCCCTACGCACGCACGGGAGGGCGGGTGCCGGGACCCGGCACCCGCCCTCCCGCGTCAGCGGATCAGCGCGCGCTCAGCACTCGATGACGTTGACCGCGAGACCGCCCCGCGCCGTCTCCTTGTACTTGACCTTCATGTCCGCGCCCGTCTCCTTCATGGTCTTGATGACCTTGTCCAGGGAGACGTGGTGGCGGCCGTCGCCGCGCAGCGCCATCCGGGCCGCGGTGACGGCCTTGGCGGCGGCCATGCCGTTGCGCTCGATGCACGGGATCTGCACCAGGCCGCCGACCGGGTCGCAGGTGAGGCCCAGGTTGTGCTCCATGCCGATCTCGGCGGCGTTCTCGACCTGCTCCGGGGAGCCGCCGAGGACCTCGGCGAGGCCGCCGGAGGCCATCGAGCAGGCGGAGCCGACCTCGCCCTGGCAGCCGACCTCGGCGCCGGAGATGGAGGCGTTCTCCTTGAAGAGCATGCCGATCGCGCCCGCGGCGAGGAGGAAGCGGACGATGCCGTCCTCGTCCGCGCCGGGCACGAAGTTCATGTAGTAGTGCAGCACGGCCGGGATGATGCCCGCGGCGCCGTTGGTCGGGGCCGTCACGACGCGGCCGCCCGCGGCGTTCTCCTCGTTGACCGCCATGGCGTAGATCGTGATCCACTCCATCGCGCGGGCCTGCGGGTCGCCCTCGGCGCGCAGCTGGCGGGCGGTGTTCGCGGCGCGGCGGCGGACCTTGAGGCCGCCCGGCAGGATGCCCTCGCGGGACAGGCCGCGCGAGACGCAGGCCTGCATGACGCGCCAGATCTCCAGGAGGCCCTCGCGGATCTCCGTCTCGGTGCGCCAGGCCTTCTCGTTCTCCAGCATCAGGGCCGAGATCGACAGGCCCGTCTCGCGGGAGAGGCGCAGCAGCTCGTCACCGGTGCGGAAGGGGTACTTCAGCACGGTGTCGTCGAGGACGATCCGGTCCTCGCCCACCGCGTCCTCGTCGACGACGAAGCCGCCGCCGACCGAGTAGTACGTCTTCTCCAGCAGGGGCGCGCCGTCCTCGTCGTAGGCGAAGAGGGTCATGCCGTTGGCGTGGTACGGCAGGGAGCGGCGGCGGTGCAGGATCAGCTGGGTCGACTCGTCGAAGTCGATCTCGTGGGTGGAGCCGATCTCGGCGCCGAGCAGCCGCAGCCGCTTCGTGGCGCGGATCCGCTCGACCTCGTCGTCCGCGGTCTCCACGTCGACGGTGCGCGGGGAGTGGCCCTCCAGGCCGAGCAGCACGGCCTTGGGCGTGCCGTGGCCGTGGCCGGTGGCGCCGAGGGAGCCGAAGAGCTCGGCGCGCACGGAGGTGGTGTGGGCCAGGAGGCCCTCGTTCTTCAGGCGGCGCGTGAACATCAGCGCGGCCCGCATGGGACCGACCGTGTGGGAGCTGGACGGGCCTATGCCGATCGAGAAGAGATCGAATACGGAGATGGCCACGGTGGCTGCTCCCTCTGGTCGGTGGTACGTGGGTGGTGCGCGTGACGCGGGTCGTGCTGCGGTGCTGACGTGGCGCGGGGCACCGGGCTCACCTTCCAGTGTGCCCAGTGCCCCGAACCAACGGGTGAATCCGGTGCCGCTCTGTTACTTCAGACCGGCGTACAGCGGGTGCTTGTCCGCCAGGGCGGTGACGCGGCCGCGCAGCGCCGCCACGTCGTAGGACGGCTTCAGCGCCTCGGCGATGATGTCCGCGACCTCGCGGAAGTCCTCGGCCTGGAAGCCGCGGGTGGCCAGCGCCGGCGTGCCGATCCGCAGACCCGAGGTGACCATCGGCGGCCGCGGGTCGTTCGGGATGGCGTTGCGGTTGACCGTGATGCCGACCTCGTGGAGGCGGTCCTCGGCCTGCTGGCCGTCCAGCTCGGAGTTGCGCAGGTCCACGAGGACCAGGTGCACGTCCGTGCCGCCGGAGAGGACGGAGACGCCCGCCTCGGCCACGTCCGGCTGCACCAGGCGCTCCGCGAGGAGCCTGGCGCCCTCCAGCGTACGCTGCTGGCGCTCCTTGAACTCCTCGCTGGCCGCGACCTTGAAGGAAACGGCCTTGGCGGCGATCACGTGCTCCAGCGGACCACCCTGCTGACCGGGGAAGACGGCAGAGTTGATCTTCTTGGCGAGCTCCGCAGTGGAGAGGATCACACCACCGCGCGGGCCGCCCAGCGTCTTGTGGGTGGTCGTGGTGACGACGTGGGCGTGCGGCACCGGGTTGGGGTGCAGACCCGCGGCGACCAGGCCCGCGAAGTGGGCCATGTCGACCATGAGGTACGCGCCGACCTCGTCCGCGATCCGGCGGAAGGCCGCGAAGTCCAGCTGCCGCGGGTACGCCGACCAGCCGGCGATGATCAGCTTCGGGCGGTGCTCCTTGGCGAGGCGCTCGACCTCGTCCATGTCGACCACGTTGGTCTGCTCGTCGACGTGGTACGCGACCACGTTGTAGAGCTTCCCGGAGAAGTTGATCTTCATGCCGTGGGTCAGGTGACCGCCGTGCGCGAGGTTCAGGCCCAGGATGGTGTCGCCGGGCTTGATCAGCGCGAACATCGCGGCGGCGTTGGCCTGCGCGCCGGAGTGCGGCTGGACGTTCGCCGCCTCGGCGCCGAAGAGCGCCTTGATCCGGTCGATGGCGATCTGCTCGACGACGTCGACGTGCTCGCAGCCACCGTAGTAGCGGCGGCCCGGGTAGCCCTCGGCGTACTTGTTGGTGAGGACCGAGCCCTGGGCCTCCATGACGGCGACCGGAGCGAAGTTCTCCGACGCGATCATTTCGAGGGTGGACTGCTGGCGGTGGAGTTCGGCGTCGACAGCGGCGGCGACGTCGGGGTCGAGCTCATGGAGGGAGCTGTTCAGAAGCGACATGAGTTCTTCCTGGACTTCCTGGGCGGAGGAGGGCGGGATCAGCCTGCGGTGAAGGCGGTGTACTCGTCGGCCGACAGCAGCTCGTCCGGCTCGTCCGTGATCTTCACCTTGAACAGCCAGCCGCCCTCGAAGGGGGCGGAGTTCACCAGCGAGGGGTCGTCCACGACGTCCTGGTTGGCCTCGACGACCTCACCGGTCACCGGGGCGTACAGGTCGCTGACCGACTTGGTCGACTCCAGCTCGCCACAGGACTCGCCCGCGGTGACCGTGTCGCCGACCGCCGGGAGCTGGGCGTAGACCACGTCACCGAGCGAGCTCGCCGCGAACTCGGTGATACCGACCGTCGCCACGCCGTCCTCGGCGGCCGACAGCCACTCGTGCTCCTTGCTGTAGCGCAGCTGCTGGGGGTTGCTCATGGCTTGATTCTCCTGGATGCGCGTGGGTGCTTGTGCAACGGGTCTTGACAGGTGGGACGGGAATGAGGTGAGAGGGGTCAGCGCTCGCGCTTGTAGAAGGGCAGGGCGACGACCTCGTAGGGCTCATGGCTGCCGCGAATGTCCACGGACACACCCTTTGTACCGGGTGCGGCGTGCGCGGCGTCGACGTACGCGATGGCGATCGGCTTGCCGAGGGTGGGGGAGGGGGCGCCGGACGTGACCTCGCCCACCACCGCGCCGTCGGCGACCACGGAGAACCCGGCGCGCGGCACCCGGCGGCCCTCGGCGATCAGCCCGACCAGCTTGCGCGGCGGGTTCGTCGCGGCGCGCTCGGCGGCGGCCGTGAGAGCCTCGCGGCCGGTGAAGTCACCGTCGTTCGTGGTCTTGTCGAACTTCACCACCCGGCCCAGGCCCGCGTCGAAGGGCGTGGTCGCGGTCGTCAGCTCGTGCCCGTACAGCGGCATGCCCGCCTCCAGGCGCAGCGTGTCGCGGCAGGAGAGGCCGCAGGGCACCAGACCGGCGTCGGTGCCCGCGTCGGTCAGCGCCCGCCACAGCCGCTCGGCGTCGCCCGGCGCCACGAACAGCTCGAAGCCGTCCTCGCCGGTGTAGCCCGTACGGGCGATCAGCGCCGGGACGCCCGCGACGGTGCCCGGCAGGCCCGCGTAGTACTTCAGTCCGTCCAGGTCGGCGTCGGTGAGGGACTTCAGGATGCCCGGGGCCTCGGGGCCCTGGACGGCGAGCAGCGCGTAGTTCTCCCGGTCGTCGCGCACCTCGGTCTCGAAGCCCGCCGCGCGCTCGGTCAGGGCGTCCAGCACCACCTGGGCGTTGGAGGCGTTGGCGACGACCATGTACTCCTGCTCGGCCAGCCGGTAGACGATCAGGTCGTCCAGGATGCCGCCGCCGGCCTCGCAGATCATGGTGTAGCGGGCGCGGCCGACCGCGAGCGCGGAGAGGTTGCCGACGAGCGCGAAGTCGAGGGCCTGGCCCGCCTGCGGGCCGGTGAGGGTGATCTCGCCCATGTGGGAGAGGTCGAAGAGGCCGGCGCGGGTGCGGACCGCGACGTGCTCGTCACGCTCGCTGCCGTACCGCAGGGGCATGTCCCAGCCGGCGAAGTCGGTCATGGTGGCGCCGAGCGTGCGATGCAGCGCGTCGAGGGCCGTACGGCGAGGGGCATCGGTCATGGTGTGGGCTCCCAGGCATGGCGGTGAGGACGTCCTCCCCATCTGTCATCGGAACCTGAGAGGTTCACCGGAGCCGCGTCGACACGCGGGGCCCCGGCTTGCACCTTGGGTGGGACCGCACACGGCGGCCCGCTTTTCAGATCTGCCTCACCCGCGCGGTACGGGGCCTGAGAGATTCAAGGGAGGAACTTGCTCCTTCGGCGTCCAGCACGGGACGGCTGGAACTCTCCCGCGCGGATTCGAGCGGCCGGTATGCAGTTGGGTATGCGCTTGGCGCGCACATCATTGCATGGACCGGCCCGCGAAAGACTGCCCACGGCCCTCTTAATTGCATTACCTTTTCTTTACATTTCGTGGGTAGGGGGGCAGGGACCGGAACCGGGGGAGGGCGAACACCATGGGGACGCGGGGCGCTGGAGTGAGACGGGCCGAGCCCGCACCACGGGGCTGCCCGGTGCGCGGCGGGCCGGACGGCCCGGACGGACACGACCCCGCCGCGCCCGGCGGCCGGGCCCGGGTGCTCGACCTGCGCGACGGCGCGGGCCGGCCGGAGCTGCGCTTCCCGCCGGGCGACCTGCTGATCGTCTCCGGCCTGCCGGGCAGCGGGAAGTCCACGCTGATCCGGCGCGTGGTGCCGCCGCTCGACGGCCGCGCCGGCCTCGTGTGGTGCGTCGACTCCCAGGACTCCCGCGAGCGGCTGGAGCGCCGGCTGCCCGCCCGGCTGCCGTACGGCCTCTACCGCCCCTTCGCCCGCCTCGCCCACTACGCGACCCTGCGCCGTGCCCTCCGCTCCGGCTCCAGCGCCGTCGTCCACGACTGCGGGGAGCGCGGCTGGGTGCGCCGCTGGCTGGCCCGGGACGCGCGGCGGCGCGGCCGCGACGTCCATCTCCTGCTGCTGGACGTCGCCCCCGGCACGGCCCTCGCCGGCCAGGCCGCCCGCGGCCGGCATGTCTCCCCGCGCGCCTTCGGCCGCCACCGGAAGGCGATGACCCGCCTGGTGACGGAGGCGACGACGGGCCGGCTGCCATGGGGGACGGCGTCGGCGGTGGTGCTCGACCGTGCCGCGGTGGACGTGCTGCGGCGGGTCGCGTTCGAGGAGGGCCGGCCCGGGAAGGGCTGAGCCCAGCGGCCCGGGACGGCCCGCCGCGCGGCGCCCGGCGGCGGTGCGCAACCGATCACGCCCCGTGTACGTCCTCGCCCGCGGCGGCGGCGGCAACGGCACTCCCGTTAAAGTGCGGTTGCGGCCCGCACAAGACGTGGCGAGACGGTGGTTGAACGGCGTTGGAAGAGATGAGCATCCCCCAGCAGTACGACGGCACCCCAGGTGCCGCCCCGGCCGGCACCCCGGCCGGCGGAGTCCACCCCGGGTGGCCCGCCAACGAGCTCGAAGCGGTGCTCGCCGCTTCCCTCGGCGTCCCCGGCGCCGGGCCCCGCATCGTCGAGGTGCTCGGCCGCAGCCACGTATGGGTCCCGCTGCCGAACGGCGGCGGTCCCGGCAGCCCCGACCTGGACGTGCCGACCGTGGAGATCGAGGGCGCGGCGTTCGTCCCGGTCTTCAGCTCCGAGGGTGAGTTCCTGCGGGTCGCGGGCGACCGGATGTCCTTCACCGTGGCCCCCGCCGTCGAGTTCGCCCGCGGCCTGCCCCCGCAGGTCGGCATCGTCGTCAACCCCGAGGGCGCCGTCGGCGTGCCCCTCCCGCCGCCCGCGGTCGCCGCGCTCTGCCGGGCCGGGCGCACCGCCCTCGACGGGGAGGCCACCGGCGGCCGGGTGCGCCTCTTCGAGCCCGACTGGCAGGACGAGCCCACCGCCTTCCTCGCCGCCGCCGGCCTGGAGTTCGCCGGCGCGCAGGTCGTCCGGACCGCCCGCCGCGCCCTCGCCGCCGTCGAGGGCGGCGCCCCGGCCCTCTTCGTCGGCGTCGAGCTCGACCTGCCCGACCCGGGCAGCCGAGGCACCGTCATGGACGCCCTCGGCCGCGCCCTCGGCGCCGTGCCCGTGCCCTGGCCCGTCCAGCTCGTCTTCCTCGACGTGGCGCAGGACCCGGTCGTCGACTGGATGCGCTCCCGGGTCCGCCCGTTCTACGACCGTGACCTGTGACTCCTCTCCTGCTCGCCGCCGCGGGCTCGTAAGCTGGTTGGATGACCGCAGGGGGTGCGTCGGCGTGCCCCGGTGCGGTGGAGAGACGGCCGAGAGAAGAGGCGGACCCAGGTGAGCGCGGGCGCGGAGAGCGGCGTGGAGCAGATGCTGCGCCAGGTGGCGCCCGGTCGGTACGACGCGTACGAGGGCCTGCTGAGGGCCCTCGCCGAGGGCACCGTCTGGATGCTGCTCTGGCACGGGCAGTCCGGGGCGCCCGACGCCCAGTACGGCAACATGGAGGTCGACGGCCTCGGCTACGCCCCGTGCGTGACCTCCGCGCAGGAGCTCGCCGCCAGCGGCTGGAACCGCGCCCATGAGGTGATCTCCGGCCACGCCGTCGCCACCTCCCTCTACCCCGGCCGCTGGGGCCTGTGGCTCAACCCGCACGCCCCCGGCGGCGGCGTCGGCGTGCCCTGGCTCGACCTGCGGCGGATCGCCGCCGGCATGGACCGGCTGCCGGCCGGCCCGCTCCTGCTGAGCGAGCCCGCCATAGAGATCCCGCAGTTCTACGCCCTGCTCGGGCAGAACGCCCACCGCACGCCCGCGGTCCGGGCGCTGCGCCGCGCCTGGGTGCAGCCCTCCCTGGGCAGCCCGTACCTGGCGATCGGCCTCGACCTCTACGACACCTCCCCGGCCGCCGTGGAATCGGTGCGGTCGATGATGCAGCAGTCGGTCGGCGCGGTGCCCGAGGGGCTGCCGGTCTCCACGGTCGCGATGTCCGACGAGCACGACCCCGTCGCGATGTGGATGCACGCCAACACCCGGCCCTTCTTCGACCGCGACGCCTACGGCGGCGGCGCGCCCGCCCCGGCGGCCGGCTACGGCTACCCGCCCCAGGGCGGCGGCCGCACCGGCGCGTACTGACCGGCGCGTACCCGCCGTCCACCCCGCGTCCACAGGACGCCAGGGGCCCGCGGTGACCCCGCCGGCGGGTCCGCTGACGTCTCCGCGCTGCCCGTATAACGGAAGCCCCCTGCGCACATCACGGTTGCGCATCCTTTGCGAATGAGGGCTGGCGGGTGATCGCGGGGGCGTTGAAGACTCCCGCCCACAAGGACTTCCGGTCCTGTGTACGACCTGCTCCGCGTGTACGCACCGCACCATCGCACCTTTCGCACCAGTGATGTGAACCAGCCGCATACGCGCTGGGCGTTGGGCCGGCCAGCACCGGCCGAGAGGGGTCCTCCAGACGATGACGGCACCACTGCACGACACGGGCGCGGAGACCGCGGCCGTCGATGTCACCGCCGGCGTCCCGGCCAAGGCCATCGAGGGCCGCTCTCCCTGGCGCATCGCCTGGATCCGCCTCAAGCGCGACAAGCTGGCGCTGGCCGGCGGGATCGTCGTCCTGCTGCTGATCCTGGTCGCGGTCTTCGCGCCGCTGATCGTGAGCGTCCTCGGGCACCCGCCGAACGAGTTCCACGAGGAGGAGATCGACCCGCTGTTCAGCGTCCCCAAGGGCTCCTGGGGCGGCATCAACTCGGACTTCCTCCTGGGCGTCGAGCCGCGCAACGGGCGCGACGTGTTCAGCCGCATCGTCTACGGCGCGCGGGTCTCGCTGCTCGTCGCCTTCCTCGCGGCGGTCGTCGCGGTCGTCCTGGGCACGCTGTTCGGGATCGTCGCCGGCTTCTTCGGGGGCTGGGTGGACACGGTCGTCAGCCGCCTCATGGACCTGCTGCTGGCCTTCCCCCAGCTGCTGTTCATCATCGCGCTGGTCTCCGTGGTCCCCGACTCCCTCTGGGGGCTCACGGGTTCGGGCGTCCGCATGGGGGTGCTGATCGTGGTGATCGGCTTCTTCGGCTGGCCCTACATCGGGCGCATCGTGCGCGGCCAGACGCTCTCGCTCCGGGAGCGGGAGTACGTGGAGGCGGCGCGCAGCCTGGGCGCCGGCCGGGGCTACATCCTGCTCCGGGAGCTGCTGCCCAACCTGGTCGCGCCGATCACCGTCTACACCACCCTGATGATCCCCACCAATGTGCTCACCGAGGCCGCCCTCAGCTTCCTCGGTACGGGCGTCAAGCCGCCCACCGCCTCCTGGGGCGACATGCTCTCCCGGGCCGTCGACCACTACGAGGCCGACCCACTGTTCATGATCATCCCGGGTCTCGCCATTTTCGTCACCGTCCTGGCGTTCAACCTCTTCGGTGACGGGGTGCGGGACGCGCTGGACCCCAAGGGTTCGCGTTAGTCACGCCCGTAACAGCTCTGAACTCCCCCGCATGTGAGTGCCCCTGTCGATCCGTCAGGAGGCCGTTCCACCGAACCGCCGGCCCGTTACCCGGGCGGCGTCGATCACGGAGGTCGCTGCATCGTGACAACCCAGAGAACTTCGAGGCGGAGGGCGGCCGCAGGGGCGGCCCTCGTGGTCGCGGCCCTGGTCTCCACCGCGGCCTGCGGCGGTGGCGGCGGCAAGGACGACGACGGCGGCGACGGCAAGGCCGCGGGCTTCAACGCGGGCATCGGCAAGGTGGCCTCGGCCTCGGACAAGAAGGGCGGCGAGCTGAAGTTCATCGGCACGCAGGACGCCGACTCCTGGGACCCGCAGCGCGGCTACTACGGGTTCATGTGGGACTTCGCCCGCTACTACACCCGCACCCTGGTCACCCCCAAGGCCGCCCCCGGCCCGGAGAGCACCACGGTGGTGCCGGACATGGCCACCGACACGGGCAAGATCTCGGACGACAAGAAGACCTACACCTTCACCCTGCGCCCCGGACTCACCTGGGAGGACGGGCAGCCGATCACCTCCCGGCACATCAAGTACGGCATCGAGCGCACCTGGGCCACGGACAAGATCTCCGGCGGCCCCACCTGGCTGATGCAGGTCCTGGACCCGGACAAGGAGTACAAGGGCCCGTACAAGGACCAGAGCAAGGACAAGCTGGGCCTGAAGGCGATCGAGACGCCCGACGAGAAGACGATCATCTTCAAACTGCCCAAGCCCAACGGTGACTTCCTCCAGATGCTGGCGCTGCCCGCGGCCGCCCCGGTGCGCCCGGACAAGGACACCGCGGAGCGCTACGGCCTCAAGCCGTTCTCCAGCGGCCCCTACCGGTTCGTCTCGTACGGCCCGAACAAGGGCCTGGAGCTGGTCCGCAACGAGAAGTGGGACAAGGCCTCCGACCCGGTCCGCAAGGCCCTGCCGGACAAGATCTCCGTCACCCTGATCACCAACGCCGAGGACATGGACAACCGGCTGCTCGCCGGCGACTACGACCTCGACATCAACGCGACGGGCATGGGCTCGGCGGGCCGCCAGAAGGCCCTCAAGGCCCACAAGGGCAACGTCGACAACCCGCAGACCGGCTTCATCCGCTACGCGGCCTTCCCCAAGACCGTCGCGCCGTTCGACAACGAGCACTGCCGCAAGGCGGTCATCTACGGCGCCGACCACACCTCGCTCCAGACCGCGCGCGGCGGGCCCCAGGCGGGCGGGGACATCGGCGTCAGCATGCTGCCGCCGGCCGTCGTGGGCTTCGACGAGTCCTACGACCCGTACAACCTCAAGCAGGGCAAGCCCGACGTCGCCAAGGCCAAGGAGGAGCTGAAGGCCTGCGGCAAGCCCAACGGCTTCTCGACCACCATCGCGGTCCGCAACAACAAGCTCGCCGAGGTCGCCACCGCCGAGTCCCTCCAGGCGTCCCTGAAGGCCATCGGCATCGAGGCGCAGATCGACAAGTACGACGGCGCCCAGTCCACCGGCATCATCGGCTCGCCGCAGAACGTCAAGGCCAAGAACTACGGGATCATCATCATGGGCTGGGGCGCCGACTTCGCCAGCGGCCAGGGCTTCCTCCAGCCGATCACGGACGGCCGCTTCATCCAGCAGAGCGGCAACCAGAACTACCCCGAGCTCAACGACCCCGCGGTCAACAAGCTCTTCGACGACGGCATCGCCGAGATCGACCCGGCCAAGGCCGGAAAGATCTACCAGGAGGCCAACAAGAAGGTCATGGAGGGCGCCTGGTACCTGCCCTTCACCTACGAGAAGAACATCATCTGGCGCAGCTCGCGGCTGACCAACGTCTACACGGCCGACGCCTGGAACGGCCGTTACGACTACGCCTCGCTGGGTGTCGTCAAGTGACCGTCCGTCCGCTCCGCCGGCGCGCCCGCCGCTAGGCCCGAAGGGCAGGTGATGGCCGAGCGCGGCGGCCGGGGAGCCCCCAGCGGGCTCCCCGGCCGCCGCCGGGCCGACCGCTGTGTTCGCATATATCGTCAGGCGACTGTTCGCCGCCATCGTGATGCTGCTCGTCGTCATCCTCGTGACCTTCGGCATCTTCTTCGCGATCCCGAAGTTCACCGGGACCGACCCCGCGCTGATGTACGTCGGCAAACAGGCGGACCCGGAGGCCATCGAGGGCATCCGGCAGAAGCTGGGCCTCGGCAAACCCATCCTCGAACAGTTCTGGGACTTCGTCACCGGGCTCTTCGCCGGCCGTGACTACAGCGGCGGCGGCACGAGCGCCCACTGCCCGGCCCCCTGCTTCGGCTACTCCTTCAAGCACGACCTGCCCATCTGGCCCGAGCTGAAGGAGAAGCTGCCCGTCACCCTGACGCTCGCGGGCGGCGCCTGCGTGCTGTGGGTCACCGGCGGCGTCCTCACCGGCGTCGTCTCCGCCCTCAAGCGCGGCACCCTGTGGGACCGCACCGCGATGACCGTGGCGCTGGCCGGCGTCTCGCTGCCGATCTACTTCACGGCGCTGCTCTCCCTCGCCGTCTTCAAGTACCAGCTCGGCTGGGCCGAGAGCGCCGGCACCGCGTTCGCCGACGACCCGGCGGGCTGGTTCCGGGGCATGATCCTGCCCTGGGTCACCCTCGCCTTCCTCTACGCGGCGATGTACGCCCGCCTCACCCGGGCCACCATGCTGGAGGTCCTCGGGGAGGACTACATCCGCACCGCCCGCGCCAAGGGCCTGCGGGAACCGGTGGTCATCGGCAAGCACGCGATGCGCTCCACCATGACCCCGATCCTCACCATCCTCGGCATGGACCTGGGCGCGCTGGTCGGCGGCGCGATCCTCACCGAGACCGCCTTCAGCATCAAGGGTCTCGGCGCGGCGGCGGTCACCGCGATCAACGAGCGGGACCTGCCGATGATCCTGGGCGTCACCCTGATCACGGCCTCCGCCGTCGTGTTCGCCAACGTCGTCGTGGACCTGCTGTACGCCGTGATCGACCCGCGAGTGAGGCTCTCATGACCGACCTGCACAGGACGGGGGCCGTCGGCGAGCCCGTACGCCCGGACACCGCGCCGCCCGCCGCCTATCTCGACGTGCGCGACCTGCGCATCCACTTCCCCACCGACGACGGCCTGGTGAAGTCCGTCGACGGGCTGTCCTTCCGGCTGGAGCGGGGCAGGACCCTCGGCATCGTCGGGGAGTCCGGCTCCGGGAAGTCGGTCACCTCGCTCGGCATCATGGGCCTGCACACCGTCGGCCAGTACGGGCGCGGCAAGGCCCGGATCTCCGGGGAGATCTGGCTGGACGGCAAGGAGCTGATGACCGCCGACCCGGACGAGGTGCGGCGGCTGCGCGGCCGCGAGATGGCGATGATCTTCCAGGACCCGCTGTCGGCCATGCACCCCTACTTCACCGTCGGCCACCAGATCGTCGAGGCCTACCGGGTCCACAACGACGTCGACAAGAAGACCGCCCGCAAGCGCGCCGTCGAGCTCCTGGACCGGGTCGGCATCCCCCAGCCCGACCGGCGCGTGGACGACTACCCGCACCAGTTCTCCGGCGGCATGCGCCAGCGCGCGATGATCGCGATGGCGCTGGTCAACAACCCCGACCTGCTCATCGCGGACGAGCCGACCACCGCCCTGGACGTCACCGTGCAGGCGCAGATCCTCGACCTGATCCGCGACCTCCAGAAGGAGTTCGGCTCGGCGGTCATCGTGATCACCCACGACCTGGGGGTCGTCGCCGAGCTCGCCGACGACATCCTGGTGATGTACGGCGGCCGGTGCGTCGAACGCGGCCCGGCGGAGCAGGTCTTCCACACCCCGCAGCACCCCTACACCTGGGGGCTGCTCGGCTCGATGCCCCGGATCGACCGGGAGCAGACCGAGCGGCTGATCCCGGTCAAGGGGTCCCCGCCCAGCCTGATCAACGTGCCGGCCGGCTGCGCCTTCAACCCGCGCTGCCCCTACGCCGACGTCCCGGCGGACGGCATCACCCGCACCGAGCGCCCCGAGCTGCGGCCCGTCGCCGGCGCCGAGGGCGGCCGGCACCACTCCGCCTGCCACATGTCCCAGGAGGAGCGGACCCGCATCTGGACCGAAGAGATCGCGCCCAAGCTGTGAAGGACCACGAGATGAGCATCCCCGAACAGCAGGCGCCCGGCGGGCCGGAGCCGATCCTCAGGGTGAAGGGCCTGGTCAAGCACTTCCCGATCACCAAGGGGCTGCTGCGCCGGCAGATCGGCGCGGTGCAGGCCGTGGACGGCCTGACCTTCGACGTCCTCGCGGGGGAGACCCTGGGCGTGGTGGGGGAGTCCGGCTGCGGGAAGTCCACCATGGGCCGGCTGATCACCCGGCTGCTGGAGCCCACCGGCGGCACGGTGGAGTTCCAGGGCAAGGACATCACCCACCTCGGGGTCGCGGGCATGCGCCCGATGCGCCGCGACGTCCAGATGATCTTCCAGGACCCGTACTCCTCGCTGAACCCCCGGCACACCGTCGGCACCATCGTCGGCGCGCCCTTCCGGCTCCAGCGGATCACGCCCGAGGGCGGGGTGAAGAAGGAGGTCCAGCGGCTGCTGGGGCTGGTCGGCCTGAACCCGGAGCACTACAACCGCTACCCGCACGAGTTCTCCGGCGGCCAGCGGCAGCGCATCGGCATCGCGCGGGCGCTCGCCCTCAATCCGAAGCTGGTGGTCGCGGACGAGCCCGTGTCGGCGCTCGACGTGTCGATCCAGGCGCAGGTGGTCAACCTGCTGGACGACCTCCAGACCGAACTGGGCCTGACCTACGTGATCATCGCCCACGACCTGTCGGTCATCCGCCACGTCTCGGACCGGATCGCGGTGATGTACCTGGGCAAACTGGTGGAACTGGCCGACCGTTCGTCCCTCTACGCCCGGCCCATGCACCCGTACACCAAGGCGCTGCTGTCCGCGGTGCCGGTGCCGGACCCGGGAAGGCGGACGAAGCGGGAGCGCATCCTCCTCAAGGGCGACGTGCCCTCGCCGATCTCCCCGCCGTCCGGGTGCCGCTTCCACACCCGGTGCTGGAAGGCGACGGAGGTGTGCGGGACGCAGGAACCGGCGCTGGTGGCACTGGAGCCGGGGCACCAGGTGGCCTGCCACCACCCGGAGTCCGTGCCGGAGCCGGCGGCCGCCGCGTCCACGGTCTGAGCGCTTGTCCGAGTGTGTGTGCGGGACGAGTAAGAATGTCGCGTGCTCACCGATCTGTTCAGTCCCTCCGTCCAGCACTCGCTGGATCTCGCCGGGATCTTCGTCTTCGCGATCTCCGGCGCCCTGCTCGCCGTCCGCAAGAATTTCGACGTCTTCGGCATGGCGGTGCTGGCGGAGGTCACGGCGCTGGGCGGAGGTCTCCTGCGGGACCTGATCATCGGTGCGGTGCCGCCCGCCGCCTTCACCGACCTCGGCTACTTCCTGACCCCGCTGTTCGCCACGCTGATCGTCTTCTTCCTGCACCCGGAGGTCGAGCGGATCACCAAGGCGGTGGGGGTCTTCGACGCGGCCGGGCTCGGGCTGTTCTGCGTGGCCGGCACGGTCAAGGCGTACGAGCACGGGCTCGGCCTCACCTTCGCCGCCACGCTGGGCCTGGCCACGGCGGTCGGCGGCGGTGTGCTGCGCGACATCCTCGCCCACGAGGTGCCGTCGCTGCTGCGCTGGGACCGCGACCTCTACGCGGTGCCCGCGATGGTGGGCGCGGCGATGGCCGCGCTGCTGATCCGCTTCGGGTCGCTCAACGGGACGACGATCGTGGCCCCGGTGCTCACGGCGTTCGTGCTGCGGCTGATGGCGATGAAGTTCCACTGGCGGGCGCCGCGGGCGTGGCACCGGAGGAGTGCGGCGACGGAGGAGGTCTGAGGGCCTGTTGAATCTTCATACGGAATCCCTCAAAGATACTACCCGCGAGTAACTTTCGGGTGTAGCGTCGGATCATGGCACAGGCAACCATCGGTAACAGCGAGTTCGACCGGGACACGGCCATCCGGCCGCGGGTCCCCGGCGAGGGGGACGGCGGTGCCCCCGGCACCGCCGCGTACGACGTGGAGCTCTCCGAGGGATGGACCATCCTCGGCGCCGTCAACGGCGGCTACCTCCTGTCCGTGCTGGGCCGCGCCCTGGGCGCCGCCCTGCCGCACCCGGACCCGTTCACGATCACCGCGCACTACCTGACCACCTCCCGGTCCGGGCCCGCCGTCGTCCGCACCCAGATGGTCCGCACCGGCCGCAGGCTCTCGACGGGCCAGGCCGGCCTGTTCCAGTTCGCCGAGGACGGCACCGAGGTCGAGCGGATCCGGGTCCTCGCGACCTACGGCGACCTCGGCGCGCTGACGGACGACGTCCGCACCACGGCCAAGCCGCCCGCCATGCCGCCCCTGGAGCACTGCCTCGGCTCCGACTCCGTCCCGCCCCACCTGGTCAGCGAGCTGACCGGCCGCCTCGACCTCCGCCTCGACCCCGCCACGGCGAACTGGATCGAGGGCGAGCCCAGCGGCCGCGGCGAGACCCGCGGCTGGTTCGCCCTCGCCGACGGCCGCCCCGCCGACGCGCTGTCCCTCCTGCTCGCCGTCGACGCGCTCCCGCCGACCACCTTCGAGATGGGCCTGCCGGGGTGGGTCCCGACGGTCGAGCTCACGGCGCACATCCGCCGCCGGCCGGCGGCGGGGCCGCTGCGGGTGACGGTCACGACGCGGAATCTGGCGGGCGGGTATCTGGAGGAGGACGTGGAGGTCTGGGACGCGGAGGATCGGCTGGTGGCGCAGGCTCGGCAGTTGGCGGTGACGCCGCGGGGGTAGTGGCGGCGGGTGCGGGCGGTGCCGCTGCGCGGGGCGTTGTCCCCAGCCCCGCCCCTTCCCGTAACCGGGGGCTTCGCCCCGGGCCCCCGGCCGCGCTGACGCGCGGTGTCCTCAAGCGCCGGACGGGCTGAATTGTCGCCCGGAACCGGGCAAATCCAGCCCGTCCGGCGTTTGAGGACCGGGGTCCGGGGCGGAGCCCCGGTTCGGGAAGGGGCGGGGTGGGGAATGGGCCCGCCGCAGGCGCTCCCCGGCACGCACCCCCCGCTCAGACCTCGCGCCCCAGCCACCCCGCCAGTCGCCCATACGCGTCCGCCCCCGCGGGCACCGCCCGTACCTCCCCGAACGGCACCCCCTCACCCCGCCGCCCCGCCGGCAGGAACCGCTCCGCCCAGCCCAGCACCAGCTCCGCGAGCTCCGGGTCCAGCGGCAGCGGGTGACCCAGGGCCCGGGAGAGGTCCCAGGTGTGGGCGACCGTCTCCAGCACCATCCCCGACGTCAGATAGACCGCGCCCGGGAACTCGCCCCACTCCACCTTCACCGTCCGCGCGAGCTTCGCGTCGTCCGCCCACGCCGCGACCAGCCGCGCGCGGGCCTCCTCGTAGGCGGCGGACCAGCCGTCGTCCGCCACACCCTCCGGCGGCCCGCTCCACTCGACCGTGCCCGTCTCGCCCAGCTCCGCGCCGTCGTGCGCCCCCGCCACGAGGTGGCCGAGCAGGGCGCGGACGTCGAACTCGGTACAGGGGGTCGGGTCGCCGAGCCGGTCCGCGGGCACGACCGCGACGAGCCCGGCCAGCTGGGCGACGGCGCGGTCGAGGAGGCGACGGGGGTCGGCGGTGACGTCGGGCGTGGCGCTCATGGCGGATCTCCAGGTGAGGGTGCGGGACGGAACGGGAGCGGGAGTCGCCCCCGCTTCCGGCGTGTGCCGAGCATCCCGCCATAACCTGACAACGGCCGTCAGGTTTTCCGGGCCATCCTTGGCGGGTGAAATCCGACCGTCTGCTGTCGATACTGCTGCTGCTCCAGACCCGGGGCCGGGTCACCGCCGCCGAGCTCGCCGAGCGCCTCGACGTCTCCGTCCGCACCATCTACCGCGACATCGACTCCCTCTCCACGGCCGGCGTGCCGGTCTACGCCGAGCGGGGCCGGCACGGCGGCGTCGCGCTGCTCCCTGGCTTCCGCACGGACGTCACCGGCCTGACGGCCGACGAGGCGCGGGCCCTGTTCGTCCTCGCCTCCCGGAGCGCCCACGCCGACCTGGGCCTCGACGGGGCCCTCGGCTCCGCGCTGCGCAAGGTCATGGCCGCCTTGCCCGCCCCGCACCGCCCGGCCGCCGAGGCCACCAGCCGGCGCATCCTCGTCGACCCCGTCCGCTGGCTGACCGGCCCGGCCGCCGAGGTCCGGCTGGACGAGCTGAACGCCGCGGTCTTCGCCGACCGGCGGCTGCGGCTGCGCTACCGCCACGGCGGCGAGAGCGAACCGAGGACCTACACCGTCGATCCGTACGGGCTCGTGGCCAAGGCCGGTGTCTGGTACCTGGTCGCCGACCGGCGCGCACGGCCGCGGCTCTTCCGCGCCGACCGGGTGGCCGCCGTGACGGTCACCGACCGGCCCGTGCGCCACCGGCCCGGCGTGGAACTGGCGGACGCGTGGGAGGAACTGCGCCGCCGGGTCGAGCGGCGCCCGGCGGAGTTCCGGGTGACGGCGACGGTGCGGCGGGCCCGGCTCGACATGTTCCTGCGCATCGCCGGCTACCAGCTCGCCGGCCCGCCCTCCGACGGCGACCCGGCCACCGTCGAGCTTCTCCTGCCGGAGGCCCGCGCGGCGCGGCAGCTGCTGTCCTTCGGCCCGGACGTGGAGGTCCTCGCGCCGGAGGAGGTGCGGGAGGATCTCGCGGCGGTGGCGGCGCGGACGGTGGAGCTGTACGGCGGGGGCGGGAGGTCTGAGCGGGCGGGTGCGCCTGCGGCGGGCTTGTCCCCGCCCCGCCCCTTCCCGAACCGGGGGCAGGCCCCCGGACCCCGGCCGCGCTGACGCGCGGTGTCCTCAAACGCCGGACGGGCTGAGATCAGCCCGTCCGGGGGCACCTCCCAGCGGTAGCTGGGGGAGTTTGAGGACATTCGGGAAGGGGCGGGCAGGGGAAAGAGCCGCCGGAGGCCGTGTCCCCGGCAGACCGGGAACGCCCGGTACGCTCCCGCCCCCCAGCTCGTAGAATCGTGCGCACCATGGCCTACCTCGACCACGCCGCCACCACCCCGATGCTCCCGGAGGCGGTGCAGGCGATGACCGCCCAGCTCGCCCTCACCGGAAACGCCTCGTCGCTGCACGCCGCGGGCCGCCGTGCCCGCCGTACCGTCGAGGAGTCGCGCGAGTCGCTCGCGGCGGCGCTCGGCGCCCGGCCCAGCGAAGTGGTGTTCACCTCGGGCGGCACCGAAGCCGACAACCTCGCCGTCAAGGGCCTGTTCTGGGCCCGCCGGGACGCCGACCCGGCACGTACGCGCGTCCTCACCTCCCCCGTGGAGCACCACGCCGTCCTCGACGCCGTGCACTGGCTCGGCGAGCACGAGGGGGCGACCGTCGAGTACCTCCCGGTCGACCCCTACGGCCGGGTGCACGCCGACGCCCTGCGCGAGGCCATCGCCCGCAACCCCGACGACGTCGCCCTCGTCACGGTGATGTGGGCGAACAACGAGATCGGCACGATCATGCCGGTCCGTGAACTGGCCGGGGTGGCGGCGGAGTTCGGCATACCCGTGCACGCCGACGCGGTGCAGGCCTTCGGCCAGCTCGACGTCGACTTCGCGGCCTCGGGCCTCGCCGCCATGACCGTCAGCGGCCACAAGGTCGGCGGCCCCTACGGCATCGGCGCCCTGCTGCTGGGCCGCCAGTACACGCCCGTTCCCGTGCAGCACGGCGGCGGGCAGGAGCGGCACGTGCGCTCCGGGACGCTCGACGTGCCGGCCGTCGCCGCGTTCGCCGTCGCGGGCACCCTCGCCGCCGAGCGCCGCGAGGCGCACGCCCGGGAGGCCGGCGCCCTGCGCGACGAGCTGATCGAGGCGGTCCTCGCGGCCGTCCCGGACGCCGTCCTCGGCGGCGACCCCGACCCGGCCGGCCGGCTCCCCGCCAACGCCCACTTCTCCTTCCCCGGCTGCGAGGGCGACTCCCTGCTGCTCCTCCTGGACGCGCGGGGCATCGAATGCTCCACGGGTTCCGCCTGCACGGCGGGGGTGGCCCAGCCCAGCCACGTCGTCCTCGCCACGGGCACGGACCCGGCCCTGGCCCGGGGCACCCTGCGGTTCTCCTTCGGACACACGTCCTCGCGGGCGGACGTACGGGCGGTGGCCGACGCGATCGGCCCGGTGGTCGAGCGGGCGCGCACGGCGGGGCTGAGCTAGAGGGCGGGGCGGCACGCGGCCGCTCCGCTTTCCTGGGGCGCGGCCCCGGGCCTTCGGCTAAAGGACGACCTGTACGCGATCCAGCCCGGCCGGCGTTTGAGGCCGCCGCGCGGAGCGCGGAACCGGGGGCCCGGGGGCTTGCCCCCGGTTCGGGAAGGGGCGGGGCGGGGACAAAGCCGCCCGCAGGGCCCACCCGGCCCCGCACCGCCGTCCGGCCCCCGCCGGCAGGCCCCCGCACCGGCCAGCACCCCCGCCGCCGGCCACCCCGTACCCTGGTAACGCTATGACTGAATCCCTCGGCTTCCCCGGTGCCCCCGACCCCACGGCCCCCCGCAAGGGACTGCGCGTGCTCGCCGCCATGTCCGGCGGCGTCGACTCCGCCGTCGCCGCCGCCCGCGCCGCCGAAGCCGGGCACGACGTGACGGGCGTGCACCTCGCGCTCTCCGCGAACCCGCAGTCCTTCCGTACGGGCGCCCGCGGCTGCTGCACCATCGAGGACTCGCGCGACGCCCGCCGCGCCGCCGACGTGATCGGGATCCCCTTCTATGTCTGGGACCTCGCCGAGCGCTTCCGCGAGGACGTCGTCGACGACTTCATCGCGGAGTACGAGGCGGGCCGCACCCCCAACCCGTGCCTCCGCTGCAACGAGAAGATCAAGTTCGCGGCGCTGCTGGACAAGGCGCTCGCGCTGGGCTTCGACGCGGTCTGCACGGGGCACTACGCGACGGTCGTCCTGAAGGACGACGGCAGCCGTGAGCTGCACCGCGCGAGCGACATGGCCAAGGACCAGAGCTACGTCCTCGGCGTGCTGGACGAGAAGCAGCTCGCCCACGCGATGTTCCCCCTGGGTGACACGCTCACCACCAAGGAGGAGATCCGGGCGGAGGCGGAGCGGCGCGGCCTGGCCGTCGCCAAGAAGCCGGACAGCCACGACATCTGCTTCATCGCCGACGGCGACACCCAGGGCTTCCTGGCGAAGCACCTCGGCACCGCCGAGGGCGACATCGTCGACGAGTCCGGCGCCAAGGTGGGCACGCACGAGGGCGCGTACGGCTTCACCATCGGCCAGCGCAAGGGCCTGCGCATCGGGCACCCGGCCCCGGACGGCAAGCCGCGCTACGTCCTGGACATCTCCCCGGTGAACAACACCGTGACGGTCGGCCCGGTGGAGGCGCTGGACGTCACCGCCCTCACCGCGATCAAGCCCCGCTGGTGCGGCGTCGCCCCAGCCGGCCCCGGCACGTACACCGCCCAGCTGCGCGCGCACGGCGGCGAGACGGAGGTCTCGGCCGAGCTGGTCGGCGGCGAGCTGCGGGTGAGCTTCACCGAGCCGGTCCGCGGCGTGGCCCCGGGCCAGGCGATCGTGCTCTACGACGGCACCCGCGTGGTCGGCTCGGCGACGATCGCGACCACGGAGCGGGCGGTTGCCGGAGTGGTCACCTCTGGTTGACGCGTGTCTGGCGCATCGCTGAACCACGCCATAGGGTGTCTGGTGAGGGTTACCCGTACGTAAGAGCGTTAGGCGGCTATCGAGGCTCCGCCTCGTAGGGAGGTTCAGCCGTGCTGCTCAGCTTCCGCGTGGCCAATCACCGGTCGATCCGTGAAGAACAAGAGCTGTCGCTGGTGGCGACAGAGTTCAATGGGAAGACGGGTCGCGAGACGGATCTTCGTTCGGACGGCAAGACTGTCTCGGTGCTCCCCGCAATTGGCATCTTTGGAGCCAACGCTTCGGGCAAGTCAAATGTGCTGTCGGCGCTTCGATTCATGCGGAAGGCCGTCCGGGAGTCCTTCGCGGAGTGGAGCAAGGACTCCGGCGTGGCGGAGCGCGAGCCTTACGCGCTAGATCCCGCCGCCCGCGAGGAGACCAGCCTCTTCGAGGTCGAACTGCTGCTGGGAGTCCGCAACCCCACCCGTTTCACCTACGGCTTCGAGCTCTCGGACGAGCGCGTCGAGGCGGAGTGGCTCCATGCGTATCCCTCCGGGCGCCGCCAGGTGTGGTTCGACCGGGAAGCCGGCCGGTCGGACGACGAGGGGGGGAATTCCACTTCAAGGGCACGGGGCTGCGCGGCCCCAAGGACACCTTCGTCTCCCTCACCCGGCCCAATGCTCTCTTCCTCACGGTCGCCGCGGCTATGAACCATCCGCAGCTCTCGGCGGTGCACCGCTGGTTCCTCGACAACCTCTGGCTGGTCACCTCCGGAGCCGACGTCCCGGCCCGTACGGAATGGACCCGGGACCTCCTGGCCGACCCCAAGCGGACCGACGACGAGCTGCGTGAACGGTTCAACACTCTCCTCAAGGCCGCGGACCTCGGTATCAGCGAAGTGACGACCGACCCGGACACCGGTGAGCTCCAGCTCTTGCACCGGTCCCCGGACGGCTCCGAGCGGCCGTTGGATTTCCTGCGCCAGGAGTCACTCGGCACGCACGCGTGGTTCGCCTTCCTGGGTCCGCTCCTCACCGCTCTGAAGAACGGCGGCGTGCTCCTCGCCGACGAGCTTGATTCGAGCCTGCATCCGCTCCTCGCGGCGGAGGTCATCCGGTTGTTCCAGGACCGGGTGGCGAACCCGAAGAGCGCCCAGCTTGTCTTCACGACCCACGACGCCACCCTTCTCGGCCCCTCGGTGGCCGAGCGCCCGTTGGACAGGGACCAGGTGTGGCTCACGCTCAAGAACAGCACCGGCGAGACGGCCCTCTACCCGCTGACGGCCGCCAGGAAGGCCCGTAAGGACGACAATCTGGAACGCCGCTATCTGCACGGTCACTACGGCGGTACACCTCGCTTGGACGCGGGTGACATCGCGCGGGGGATCGCCCTGCTCGAAGAAGAGCTGAAGGCGACGGCGTGAGCAGGGGAAACCGGGACCAGGAGCAGGCCGGCGGCCGTCGTCGTCGTGGACGCCCGACGGGCGGCGGGCAGCTGCGCCGCACTGTTGACTCGTACGGTGATCAGTCGGTCCGGGTGATCTACGTGGCCGGCGAGGGCGCGAGAACCGAGCCTGAGTACTTCCGCCTGATCAACAAGACCTTCGGAGACCGACCGGGTCGGGAGAAGTTCCACCTCAAGGTGTGCGAGCCCAGTAATCCTAATGGGCTGCGGCCCGAGGCCGTGGTCGATCTCGTACTGTCCGAAGCGGAGAAGAAGGGGGACCAGGACTGCGAGAAGTGGGCCTTCTTCGACCGCGACGCGGAGGACAACAGGGACACGGAAATCCCCCGAGCCATGCGCAAGGCGTCCGAAAACGGCGTACATGTGGCGCTGTCCCATCCCTCGTTCGAAATATGGTTGCTGCTGCACTTCCGGCCGTTCACGAGTCAGGAGAACGGGCGGGACGCCGAGGTGATCAAACAGCTACGCAACCACCCGAAGGCCGACGGCTTCAAGGAGTACGACAAGGCGTCCGGTGACCGGGGCAAGGGGCTCGGTGGTGGCAGGGGTGAAGCTCTGATGAGGGAAGCGAGGGGGAGGGAGCAGGCGCCGATACGCAACGCCGTGCGCAACGCGCGGAAACTCGTTACCTCCTGTCCGCATGGTGATTGCTCGCCCAAGCGGGCGGACGATCTTCTCGCCGCGTCGAAGGCGGCGCGAGCCGATGCCGGGTCCTCCGGTGAGACGGCACCCGAGTCGTACGAGACATGGCGCACACGGACCGGCCACGCGGCCGACTGCGACCCGCTGAAGCGGGACCCGTCCAGTGACGTATGGAGATTTCTTGCCGATCTGGAGATCGCCACCGAAGACTCCTACTGACCGTGGCGATCGGTTTCCGTATGAGGCCGTGACCCGATTACGCTGCCCGGAGACTTTCCGAATCCCCACGGCGTACGAAGGACCGGTGCGTGGCCAGAATCACACTGCCCCAGCTGGAACGGCATCTCTTCTCCGCCGCGGACATCCTGCGCGGGCGGATGGACGCCTCGGAGTACCGGGACTTCATCTTCGGGATGCTGTTCCTCAAGCGCTCCTCGGACGAGTTCCAGCCCGAGTGGGAGCGGGTGTACGAGGCGGCACTCAAGAGCACGGGTGACGTGGAGAAGGCGCTCGCCCGCGCGAACAACCCCGAGAAGTACCCCTCGGTCTTCTATGTTCCGCCGCGGGCCCGCTGGTGGAAGGGTCCGCACGCCGACCCCGGGCAGCCGGGTGAGCCCGCGCTCGGCATCTCCATGCTCACCGACAAGGTGGGGGAGCGGCTCGACCAGGCGCTGGTGGCACTCCAGGAGACCAACGAACGGCTCACAGGCGTCGCCGCCCACATCACCTTCAACGAGATCATCGGCAACAAGCCTCGTTTCACCAACAACGAGCTGCGTGCCCTCATCCGCCACTTCAGCCTCTACCGGCTGCGGAACGAGGACTTCGAGTTCCCCGACATGCTCGGTGCGGCGTACGAGTACCTGCTCGGCCGGTTCGCGGACACCGCCGGCCAGCGTGGTGGTGAGTTCTACACCCCGCGCGAGGTGGTGCGGATGATGGTCCGCCTCGTCGATCCCCAGCCGGGAGACACGGTCTACGACCCGTGCTCGGGCTCCGGCGGCATGCTGATCGCCGCCAAGGAGCACGTGGAGGAGCACGGCGGTGATCCGCGGGAGCTCTCGGTCAACGGCCAGGACAAGAACGGCCCCTCCTGGTCCATGGCGAGCATGAACATGGTGCTGCACGGCATCCGGGAGTTCGACCTCCAGCACGGCGACACACTCGCCGAGCCGCTGCACCTGACGGCGGGCGGGCGGCTGCGTACGTTCACCAAGGTGCTGTCGAACCCTCCGTTCTCCCTCAACTACGACGCGGAGCAGGTCGCCGACGCGGACCAGCGCCACGGGACCCGGATGAAGGAGTGGACACCGGAGGGCGGCAAGAAGGCCGACCTGATGTTCGTCCAGCACATGATCGCGGTGCTGGAGGAACGCGGCGTCGCCGCGACCGTCATGCCGCACGGTGTGCTCTTCCGCGCCGGCAAGGAGCGGGACATCCGCCGTCGGCTGCTCGCCGACGACTGCATCGAGGCTGTGATCGGCCTCGGCCCGAACCTCTTCTACGGCACCGGCATCCCCGGCTGCATCCTGGTGCTCCGGCGCCCGGGCCGGAAGTCGAAGGACCGCGAGAAGCAGGTCCTCTTCATCAACGCCGACCGCGACTACCGGGCGGCCAGCAATCAGAACCAGCTCGGCCCGGAGCACATCGAGAAGATCGTCACCGTGTATCAGGGGTGGCGCGCGGAGCCCGGCTACTCGCGGGTGGTGGACAGGGACGTCCTCCTGGCCGCCGACGCGAACCTCAATATCCGCCGCTGGGTCGACAACTCGCCGCCTGCAGAGCCGCAGGACGTACGGGCGCACCTGTACGGCGGTGTGCCGAAGGCCGAGGTGACGGCCCGGGCGGCTCTGTTCGGCGCGTACGGGGTGGACCCGGCGGAGCTGTTCGCGGAGCGGGACGGGGACGCCGACTACGTCGACTTCCTCCCGGAGGGCCCGGAGGTCACCGCCGAGCGCATCCCGGCCCTTGCTGCGGCCAAGGAAGCGGAGCTGCGTGCCGCGTACGAGAAGTGGTGGGCCGGGCAGGCCGATCTCTTCGCCGCGCTGGCGGAGAACGGGCGGCTGATGGTGCTGCGCGGTCGCCTCCTCGAAGGCTTCAAGGACGCCGTCGGAGCGGTGAACGTCCTGGACGAGTACACGACGGCCGGCATCGTCGCCGACTGGTGGACGGAAGCGCGGTACGACCTCAAGGCACTGGCGGCGGGCGGCTACGAGCGGGTGCTCGACGGCTGGGTCGACTCGGTGGAGGCGATGGTCGAGCCGGCGGTCCCGCAGGACGACGGCACCACCGTCAAGGGGCGCAAGAAGACGAGTGTCACGGGTGCGGACCGGCGGCGTGCGATGGACCAGCCGGTGGTGCGGGTGCTGATTCCGGAGTTCCTGAAGGAAGTGGCCCGGGCTGACGAGGCGCTTGGGCTGGCGGACGCCGCGTACAAGTCGGCGGTGGAGGCTTTGGGGACGGCGCAGGGCGTGGGGGACGGCGCGGATGCGGATGCGGATGCGGATGCGGATGCCGATGAGGACGAGGGTGAGGGCGAGGCCGTGGAGCGCACGCCGGTCACTCCCGAAGAGCTCGCGCGCCTTGAGAAGGCGGTAGCCGCGCGCAAGAAGGAGCGCACGGCTGCCTCGAAGAAGCGGAAGGCTCTGGACGAGCGGTTCCTGAAGGACCTGCTCGCCGCGGCGGACGTGACGAAGGCGGAGGAGGGCGGCGCGGAGCGCGTCGTTCTGACCGTTCTGGACGATGACCTGTCCGGCCGTCTGGACGCGGCCGTTGCGTCGGGGCGGCGGGAGCTGGTGGCGGTGTTCCGTCGTTGGGCGGAGAAGTACGCGGTGTCCTTGGAGGAGCTGGAGAGGGAGAGCGCGGGGGCGGTCAGCGACTTTGGTAAGCAGCTGAGGGAGCTCGGCTATGAGCGGTGAGGTGCAGCTCGGTGAGCTCTTGCAGTACATCGAAGTTGGTACAGCTGTGCCAGCGCAAGCGCAATCGCCGACAAATGACGAGTGGGGCGTTCTACGTCTGGGTGCCCTAACCACAGGGCGGTTTGTTCCTGAGCAGGCTAAGCGGTTGCCGTCATGGGGCGCTGGGTATGCGAAATTGGAAGTAAGTGCCAACGATGTACTCATGGTGCGAGTCAATGGAGCGAAGTCCTTGGTGGGTGCAGCGCATGTTGTGAAGCATGTGCGACCTCGACTTATTCTGTCCGACCTTATGTTCCGACTCGTGCCAGATCGTGCAAGGCTTAACCCAAATTTCCTTGGTTTGTTGCTCGGATCAGAGGGTGTGCGGCGGCAGATTCATGGCGCTATGCGTGGTACGAGTGGTCAGTTCCAGTTGCCGCAATCGGAAGTCAAGAGACTCAAAGTTCCGTACATTCCACTGGTCGCGCAGCATCGGGTAGTGGCCGCCCATGCCGCGATCGAGCGGCGGATCACTGCGTTGGAACGGGTGAGCACCAAGCTTCGGACAGTCGAGGTTGCCCTCGTTGAGCAGTCGCTGGCCGGGGCACAGGACTGTGTGCCCTTGGAGAGCTGGCTGTATCGCATCGAGACCGGCAAGAGTCCAGCGGCCGAGAATGTCCCGGCAGGAGAGGGCGAATGGGGAGTTCTTAAGGTCAGCGCGGTGCAGAGTGGCTGGTTTGAGGCTCGCGAGAACAAGGTTGTTCGTGATGCTGGGCTGATCAACCCTCATTACGAGGTCCAAACGGGCGATCTGCTCATGACGCGAGCCAACACCGAGGACCTGGTTGGTCTGGCATGTGTCGTGCAGTCGGCACCGCCGCGCCTCATGCTCAGCGATAAGACTCTGAGGCTTGTGACCAACGAGTCGATGGCCGAGTCTTCCTTCATTCAGATGGCCCTGGCGAGTCCAGGTGTGCGAAATCAAATCAAGGCAGAGGCAACGGGTACGAGCGGCAGTATGAAGAACATCAGTCAGGCTGCGATCCGGCGATTGCTTGTGCCAAACGTCGCTATCCAGGAACAGCAGCGGGTGACTGCGGCGGTTGCATCCAGCCGGATGCGCATGGATAGCGTGCGGCGGCAGATCGCTAAGTTGCGAGCAGTGCGACAAGGTCTCCTTGACGACCTTCTCAGTGGTCGGGCCCGCGTCCCTCAAGGATGATCCAGGATGGATGACGTCATGTCGCCGGTCCTCTGAACCTGCCCGCTTTTATGCCTATGAGTAGGGTACTGAGCATGCCCCGGTCAGTCGTGATGTTCTGGTCCGGGGCCTCGCTTTCGCGGATGACTATCCCGCTGCCCGCCGCCGCGATTTCGACGCAGTTGTTTCCGCCACCCCCACTGAATGTCGATCGCTGCCAGCCACACTCGGCCATTTTCTCGGTCCTCTCACAAGTTGAGTGCGATGGACCGGATGAAACTCTGCGATGCGTCGGGCGGCAGTGCGGAACTTTCCATCAGGTCCAAGAGTGCACGGTAGTTGGCAAGTGGTGTCGGGGCGTTAATGAATTGGGCACCCAACGCGGTGTCCAAATGCACAGTGTCAATCTGAGGAACGGGGCCCTCGGTATAGAGGATTGATTGATCTGCGCCGGGAAACCCTCCTGCGCTGAAGGGGATGACCCGGAGCGTGACGTTGGTTCGATCTGCTGCCTCTGCCAGATAGTTCAGCTGCTTTCGGGCCACGTCTCGCCCGCCGAACTCCAATCGAAGTGCTGCCTCATGGATGATGCCGGTGTACGGCGTGGGATTGTCGCCCGTAATGACGGTTTGGCGACTCATACGGTGCGCGACTCGCAGTTCCACTTCAAGGCGTGGAAGCTTCGGCACAGTGAACTCGAAGATGGCCCGCGCGTGATCTTCCGTTTGGAATAGGCCGGGTACGTGCACAGTTTGGGCGGTTCGGATCCGGGCGGCGTAGTGCTCGATCTCCGAGACGTCGAGGTGTCCATCAGGCAGCTTCCCCCGGTACTCGTCCCACCATGGCCGCGTCCTGCGGCTGCCCGCCATTGCCGCGAGGGCATCGATCAACGCGGTGTCCGGGCACTTGTAGTGACAAGCCAGTTGGCGGACGCGGTCTCCACTCAGTCCGGTCCGGCCTGCCTCGATGTTGGAGATCATCGTGCGGTCCGCGCCGAGCATTGCGGCCGCTTCCTGGATGGAGACGCCGGCCTGTTCACGCAGGCGGCGCATCTCGGCCGCCAAACGTCGTTGGCGACCGGTGGGGGCGTTCCGTGGGGCCATGGGTCCTCTCTTGTGCGCGCGTACAGTCTGGCAGTGGCCTGCGCAACGGGTCTAGTGAGTCCGTCAGTTGTTCACTAATTCGTGAAAGTTGACTCACGTGTGAGTTGCAATGCCCTACGGTGTGACCCAAGCCACTCGCCTGGCATCCGCCTGCGGAAGCGCACCCGTCCGCCCGTACCCACCCGTACGGCTCGGACCGGCAACGACACCGTCCGGCGCCGGACGCGTGGCCGCACCGCATCCGACACACCCACCCCTCACGCCGCCGCACATGGAGGTGCCCGCGTGAACCTGAACCCGCTGCTGGAACGGACCCCCCACTCCCACCCGCCGCGCTCCACACCCACCCCCATCCCCTTCACCGACCCCTGGCAGTACGAGCTCACCCTCCCCCGCGACCCCCGTGGGCCCGGCATCGTGAGGATCACCCTGCGGGCGATCCTCGACGCGCACGGCCTGGGTGAACTCATCGAGTCCGCCGTGCTGTTGACCTCGGAGCTCGCCACCAACTCCGTCCGGTACGCGAAGGGTCCCGCCACGGTCTGCCTTCGCTGGACGCACCCCGTGCTGAGGGTCGGCGTCTCCGACGTCAGCCCGAAGTTCCCGGTGTACGCGTTGTTCCCCATGCCCGCCGCCGACGCGCACCGGGGCCGGGGGCTCCGGATTCTCGACCGGGTCGCCGACGCGTGGGGTGGCTGTCTCCTGGGCGACCTCCTGCTGACGCCCACCGGTAAGACCATCTGGTTCGAGCTGTCCCTGGACGCCGCGCCGCCGCCGGGGGTGCCGACAGCCATGGCAGGGTAACCCCGTACGTCCGTCACCCTGGTCTCTTCTCACCCGCAGGTAAAGTTCCTCTGCGCCCTCCTGGAGGGTGCGGGCGGGGGCCGGACAGCTATGGGTGGGGAGACCGGTGATGGCGCAGCCGGAGTATGACAAGGTCGAGCGACCGCTGATCGAACAGCTGGTCGCGATGGGCTGGGAGCACCTTCAAGGTGCCTCGCCGGGTGCTCCCGCCAACCACGCGGCCGACTCCGAGCGTGCTTACTTCACCGAAGTGGTCTACGCGAAGCGCTTCCGCACCGCCGTGGCCCGTATCAACCCGGGCCCGAGCGGCCACGGCACCTGGCTCACCGACGCGCAGCTGGACCACCTGCTCGCCCTCCTCCACGGACGGGTCCATGGTCAGGGGCCGACCGGGCACGGCGTGGCCGGGAACCTCGAAGTGACCCGCATGCTGCGCGATGGGATCAACGCTCGCACCGTCCCCGGCTGGACGAAGGGCGATCCGGAGTACATCCGGCTGGTCGACTGGGACGGCGACTTCGCCGTAGGGAACGACCTGCTCGCCGTCTCCCAGTTCCGGGTGGAGCGAAGCAAGCGCGAGCCCGCGACCCCGGACATCGTGCTGTTCGTCAACGGTCTGCCCTGGGTGATCATCGAGTGCAAGGCGCCGGTGACCAAGGGGAGGGACAGCCGGAGCGCGCTCGACGGCGCGGTCGGGCAGGTGCTGGATTACGCGGGCGTCGAGTCCCCGTTCGCGGTTGCCGAGTTCACGCGGTTCGCGCAGGTGCTTGTGGCCACCGACCGTGACCACGCCGAGATCGGTACGATCACAGCCGAGCCGAAGCACTTCGCGCCGTGGCGCACCGTGGCACCTTCCGGTGAGGATGAGTTCAGGTTCGCACCGTGGCGCACGGTGGTGCCCACCGGGGAGGACTGGGTCCGGAAGGAGATCGGGGTACCCGAGGGCCGGGAACTCACCGCCCAGCAGATCCTCGTCGCCGGCGTACTGCGGCCGTCCCACCTCCTCACCCTGGTCCGGGATTTCACCACCGAGACCGGTCGGGGCTCCCGCACGGTGAAGGTGGTCGGCCGGTACCAGCAGTTCCGTGCCGTGCACGTGCTCGCGCGCAACATCCTCGACCGGCGTGAGGCTCTCGCCGCCGGTGAGGACCCCGGGCACCGGGGTGGCGTCATCTGGCACACCCAGGGTTCGGGCAAGAGCCTGACCATGGCGTTCCTGGTGCGCTACCTGCGCACCCACCGGAAGCTGTCCGGGCAGAAGGTCGTCGTCGTCACCGACCGGCTGGACCTGGAGAAGCAGATCCGGGAGAGCCTCGCCGCCACCGGTGAGACAGTGCACCGTGCCCGTACGGTCACGGGCGCGCGTAAGCAGCTGGCCGTGGACGTCCCGGACGTCGTCCTGGTGATGATCCAGAAGGCGCGCAAGGACGACACGGCCGACGACGGCCGTGAGGAGTCGCTCGGGCACCGGCCGGGCGAGGAGCTCCACGTCCACAACCTGGTGGTGAACGACAGCTCCGACATCGTGCTGCTGATCGACGAGGCCCACCGGTCGCATGCCACCTGGCAGCACACGCGGCTGCGTGCCATGCTGCCGAGCGCCATCTTCATCGGCTTCACCGGCACCCCGATCCTCAGCGGAGACAGGAAGACCACTGAGGAGATCTTCGGTTCCTTCGCCGACACCTACACCCTGCGCGACGCGGAGCGGGACGGTGCGGTCGTCCCCGTGCGCTACGAAGCGCACAACGTGCCCCTGGAAGTGATCGAGAAGGCCGCGCTTGACGCCAAGTTCGACGAAGAGGTCCCTGAGGACCCCGAACAGCGGAGCCGGGTGCTGCGGAAATTCGCCCGCCGTAAGGAGGTCCTGGAGGCGCCCGCCGTCATAGCCGCGAAGGCCGATCACATGCTGCGGCACTGGGCGAGGACGGGGCTTCCGGACCGGTTCGGCGCCCAGGTGGTCGCGGTGTCGCGGCGTGCGGCGGTCGACTATCGTGTG
The DNA here is from genome assembly GCF_002192455.1 of Streptomyces albireticuli. Lineage (NCBI taxonomy): Bacteria > Bacillati > Actinomycetota > Actinomycetes > Kitasatosporales > Streptomycetaceae > Streptomyces > Streptomyces albireticuli. The sequence continues at coordinate 2,456,415 of NZ_CP021744.1, read as the reverse complement.
GCCCTGCTCGAGGCCCGCGACCGGCTGCTGGAAGACCTGGACGCGATCGAGGCCGATCTGAGGCATGACCCCATGGCCGAGGAGAACGCCACCCCTGCGGAGCGTGAGCTCCTCTTCCTGCTGGGCCACCGGCACGTCCTCGCGTCGATCGACGCGGCCGTTGTGATCTCCAAGGCCCAGCCCGGCAAACGCAAGGACCCCGATGACTGGCAGCCCTGGACGCAGAAGACCCGCCAGGACACCCACATAGAGCGCTTCAAGCAAGGGCTGGGCGACCCCCTCATCGCGGCGGCGGTCGATCCGGCGTGGGAGGCGGTGACCCACGGGGCGCCGGCGGCAGGTGTGTACGGAGACTCGGCGGGTGACCCCTGGGAGCAAGACGCACCGACGACCCCGGACGCTGGTACGGAAGAAATGGATGGAGCGGAAGAAGACGGCGAGCCGATCGCGTTCCTCGTCGTCCAGTCCATGCTGCTCACCGGATTCGACGCCCCGGTCGAACAGACCCTGTACCTCGACCGCCCGCTCTACGGCGCCGGGCTGCTGCAGGCGATCGCCCGCACCAACCGCCCGTACACCAACAAGGAGTGGGGCCAGGTCGTCGACTACATCGGCATCGGTCCCGAGCTCGCGCGGTCCCTCGCTGAGTACGACCAGGCCGACCTGCGCGCGGTCTATGGATACGACGTGTCCTTCGACCACCTGGACCCGGACCACAAGGGCACCCAGCCCACCAGGGACCGGATGCTGCTCCAGGCGGACGCCGCCGCCGAAGCGCTGCTGACCGACCTGCACCGCCAGGTCACCGCGTTCCTGCGCGCACAGGGCATCGCCTCCCTCAGTGACGAGGCCCGGCGCGAGGATCTGCTGGAGGCCCTCGCCGACCCGCTCCTCCGTGGTGAGTTCGACGAACTCGTACGGGACTTCCTGACCGCCCTCAACGCGGTGCTGCCACTGCCCACCGCACTTGCCTACGAGGACATCGCGCGTCTCCTCGGCGAGACGCAGTACCTGGCTCGGCGCCGCTACCTGGACGGCCGGGACGAGTTCAGCCCGCGTCGTTACGGGGCGAAGGTGCGGCAGCTGATCTCGCGGCATCTGCTGGTGACGGAGATCCACGAGCGGGTTCCGTCCGTGGAACTGACCGACTCGGACTTCATGGAGCGCGTCAACGCCAACCGGGATCCCCGGGCCAGGGTCTCGTACATGACCAGCTCGCTCCGGATGCGCATCACCGCCAGCCTGGCCTCGGACCGTCCCCGGTACCAGAGGTTCAGCGACCGGCTGGAGGAGATCGTCCGGCAGATGGGTGAGGACTTCGAGCGGGCGGCCGCCGAGATGGCCGACCTGGTGAGCGATGTCACCGCCGCCGGGGCAGGGGAGGGTGGGGACGCCGGCCTCGACCCCTGGACGGAACAGCCGGTCCACGGGCTGCTCCGTGCCGAGTTCGAGCGGACCGGTGGGCCGGATCTCCCTCCGGGCGTCGACCTGATCCAGGCGGCCCGTGAGCTCACCGTGGAGATGGCCGGGCTGGTGCGGTCCCCCGACTTCGTCAGGCTGAGCGACACCCGGACCCGGGTGGGCCGGGAGCTGCGGAACTATCTGGAGGACCAGCTGGCAATGGACTGGGATCACACTGGTCCGCTGTCGAGCCTCCTGGTGGAGCTGGCGGTGGAGCGGCACCCGGAGTTTGTGCGATACGGCCGGCAGACAGGCCGCTGAGCCTGGCACCCGGGTGTCGTACCCGGGTGCTAGGAATGACCGGTGAGTACTTCGGTCCAGCAGGCGATCGCGTCACTCCCCGTACCCGGGGAGTGGACGTGGAGCGTCGCTGTCCGCCCGCGGCGGCGCACGCTGGGCATCGAGATCTCACCGGACGGCGGGGTGGTCTTCGCCGTGCCGGCGGACGCCGACCCGCGGGCCGTGGCCGACGCCGTACGGGCCAGGCTGCCACGTCTGGCCGAGGAGGTCAGACGTCGGCTACGCCGTCCCGCGGAACCGGTCAAGGAACTGGTCGGTGGGACCGGTTTCCCCTACCTCGGGCGCAACCATCGGCTGAAGCTGGTCTGTGGTGCGCAGGCTCGTAAGGTCCGGCTCTATCAGGGCTGGCTTGAGCTGCCCGACCCTGCCACAGCCGATGTCGGCGCCCAGCGGCTCGCAGCCTGGTACAGCGGTCTCGGGGACCGCTGGCTGGCGGCGCGCATGCCGCCGCTCGCGCTGCGGGTCGGAGTGGCGCCGAAGGCGGTGATGACGCGCGATCTCGGCCACCGGTGGGGTGCTCTCGGCCCGGACGGGGTGATCCTGGTGCACTGGGCGGTGATGCAGCTCCCGCCCGCCCTCGTGGACCTGGTCCTCATCCATGAGCTCTGCCACCTGCGGGTGCCCGGCCATGGCGCGGCATTCCGTCGGCAGGTGCGCCTTGCCCTCCCGGACGCCGACCGGCGTGAGCGGTGGTTCGCGGAGGTGGAACCGCTCCTCTGGCGGGGTGCTGCCCGCTGAGCGGCACATTCCCCCCGCTCGTCCGTCGGCGGGCCGCCCCGGACGCACCGCACCCGCCGGGCGGCCTGCCCGGCGGGTGCGTCGTCTCTCGGGGCGCGTGGCGCGCGGCGCGGTCGTCAGCGCCCGTTGACGGTCCGGGTGACGTTCGTGACCTCGCACTTGCCGCCGCTGGTCGGGCCGCCCGGCTTGGGGACGTACGGGGTCGACACGTCGAGGTTGCTGGTCTTGCCCGGGCCGACCCACATGATCGACGGGTTGCGGGTGGACAGGAGCGCGCCGTCCGGGCCGGTGAACTTCACCGTGAGGCGGTAGTCGTAGGTCGTCGTCGAGCTGCTGTTGGTGGCGCTCAGCTTCGCCGTGATGCCGAGGCGGTCGGTGTACGCGCAGTCGACGATCTTGATGTCCCGCATCGCGCTGTTGCGGCTGCCGCCGGACGAGCCCAGCGTGGAGGAGCCGCCGGAGGTCGTGGAGTCACCGGTGGTGCCGGAGGTTGTGCCGCTGGTCGTGCCCGAGCTCGTCGTGCCGCCGCTCGTGGTCGAGCCGCCGAAGGTGCCGCCGGTGCTGTCACCGCTGGTGCCCCCGGACGTGCTGCCGCCGGAGGAGGACGAGCTGCTGCTGTGGCTGGAACCACCGCCGCCGCAGCTGCCGCCGTGGCTGCCGCGCGCACCGGTGAGAGCGACTACTGCAATGGCGAATACCGCGGCGGCGCGGACATGACGAAGCTTCACGCTGAAGAACTCCCCCGAGAAGTGGCTTGAATTCATGCTCGCTTGACGAGCGCACGTCAGGCTAACAACGGCTTTACAAGCCGCCAAACCAGGCCGCTGTCTGTGACGAACCCGCAACCGAACGGGGCCCTAACCCTGACAGCAGAACACCCAAATCAGGCCAGATGGGGGCGGTGGGTCCGACGGCGTACGGTGGCCCGTATGAACATCACCGTCTTCTGCTCCGCCGCCGACCTCGACGACCGTTACACCACCCCCGCCCGCGAGTTCGCCGCGCTCATCGGCCGGGGCGGGCACACCATGGTCTGGGGAGGTTCCGAGTCCGGGCTGATGAAGGTGATGGCCGACGGCGTGCAGGACGGCGGCGGCCGGCTGGTCGGGGTGTCGGTCGAGTTCCTCGCGGCGAAGGCCCGGAAGGGCGCCGACGAGATGGTGATCACCAGGGATCTCGCCGAGCGCAAGGCGCGGTTGCTCGCGCGCGGCGACGCCGTCGTCATCATGGTCGGCGGCACGGGCACGCTGGACGAGGCGACGGAGATCCTGGAGCTGAAGAAGCACGGCATGCACGGCAAGCCCGTGGTCCTGCTGAACACGGCGGGCTTCTACGACGGGCTCAAGCAGCAGTTCCAGCGCATGGAGGCCGAGGGCTTCCTGCCGCTTCCCCTCACCGACCTGGTGTTCTTCGCCGAGGACGGGGTGGGCGCGCTGGCCTACCTGGAGGAGTCGGCCGGAGTGCGGTAGGGCATGGTGGGGGTATGGCAACACACCTGATCACCGGCGCCGGCTCGGGCATCGGCGAGGCCGTCGCGAACCACCTGCTCGCGCGCGGCGACGAGCTGTACCTCTTCGCGCGGGACGCCGGCCGGGCCAAGGAGCTCGCCGCGCGGTTCCCCGGTGCCCGTACGCTCGTCGCCGACCTCGGCAACCCCGACCGGATCGCCTGGGCCCTCGCCCAGCAGACCCTGCCCGACCACGTCGACTCGCTGCTGCACATCGCGGGCGTGTGCGACCTCGGCCAGATCGGCGAGCTGTCCACCCGCGCCTGGAACCACACGCTCGCGGCCAACCTCATCGCCCCCGCCGAGCTGACGCGCCTCTTCCTGCCGCAGCTGCGGGTCGCCCACGGGCACGTCGTCTTCGTCAACTCCGGCGCCGGCATGCACGCCCACGCCAACTGGGGTGTCTACGCGGCCAGCAAGCACGGCCTGAAGGCCGTCGCGGACTCGCTGCGCGCCGAGGAGCACGAGAACGGCGTCCGCGTCACCAGCGTCTACCCGGGCCGCACGGCCACGGCGATGCAGGAGAAGGTGCACCAGCAGGAGGGCAAGGAGTACGACGCCTCGAAGTGGATCGACCCGGAGTCGGTCGCGAAGACCATCCTGCTCTCGCTCGACCTGCCGCGCGACGCGGAGATCAACGACCTGACGGTCCGCCCCGGCCGCTGAGGCCGTGGGAGGGAGAGCGGGGCCGTCGTCTCGTACTCTTCCTGGGTGAGCGAGAAGAGCAACGTGAGCTGGGGCGCGGGGGCCGCCACCGGGATCGGTTCGATGCCCGGTGGTGACGCCCGCGAGGCCGTGAAGACCGTCACGGGGTCGCTGGAGGCCCTGCCGTACCTCCCGGAGCTGCCCGCGCGCGGGCCCGGCGCGGACATGATCGGACGGACCGCCGGGATGCTGGTGGACGTCTTCGCCCGCGTCGAGCCCAGCGGCTGGCGGATCGGCGACCACCCGGGCCGCGACACCAAGCGGGCCCGCTCCTGGCTGGGGGAGGACCTCGACGCCCTGGAGGAGTTCACCCAGGGGTACGACGGCACGCTCAAGGTCTCGGCCGTCGGCCCCTGGACGCTGGCCGCCGCCCTGGAGCTGCGCGGCGGCGAGGCGGCGCTCGGTGACCCCGGGGCCTGCCGGGACCTGGCCGCCTCGCTCGCCGAAGGGCTGCGCGAGCACCTCGCCGAGGTCGGGCGCCGGGTGCCCGGCGCCAAGGTGGTGCTCCAGCTGGACGAGCCGTCGCTGACCGCCGTGCTGTCCGGCCGGGTGCGCACCGCCAGCGGCTACCGCACCTACCGGGCTGTCGACCGCGCCGTCGTCGAGGGCGCCCTGCGCGACCTGGCGGACGTGGCGCGCGCGGCCACCGGTGCGTCCCCCGTCGTGCACTCGTGCGCCCCCGGCGTGCCTTTCGCGCTGCTGCGCCGCGCCGGGGTCGAGGGCGTCTCCTTCGACTTCTCGCTGTTCACCGAGCGTGAGGAAGAGGCGGTCGGTGAGGCCGTGGAGGCGGGCACCAAGCTCTTCGTCGGTGTGGTGCCCGGTGTGGACGGCCCATTGTCAGACCCTGCCGGTAGCGTCATGGGTGTCAGGACGCTGTGGCGCAGGCTGGGGCTGTCGCCGGGGACCCTCGCGGAGTCCGTGGTGATCACCCCCGCGTGCGGGCTCGCGGGTGCTTCGCCCGCATATGCCCGTGCGGCCCTCGCCCACTGCGCCCGGGCGGCGAGATCGCTCGCGGACAACCCTGAGTGACGGTGCTCAAGGGCCCGCCCATGGAACAACGGGAGGACGAGACGGTGGCTGGCGGACAGCACGGCGACGAGAAGCTCGCGGCGGAGGCCGCGCTTGCCGGAGCACCCGCGGAGGTGCGGGAGCAGCACGCGCGGCTCGCCGAGCAGATCGAGGAGCACCGCTTCCGGTACTACGTCAAGGACGCCCCGGTCGTCAGCGACGCCGAGTTCGACCAGCTGCTGCGCTCCCTGGAGGCGCTGGAGGAGGAGTACCCGCAGCTGCGCACCCCGGACTCGCCCACCCAGAAGGTCGCGGGGGCGTACGAGACGGAGTTCACGGCGGTCGAGCACCGCGAGCGCATGCTCTCCCTCGACAACGCCTTCGACGACGAGGAGCTCACCGCCTGGGCCGAGCGCGTCGCCAAGGACGTCGGCGAGGGCTCCGCGTACCACTTCCTGTGCGAGCTGAAGGTCGACGGCCTCGCCGTCAACCTGACCTACGAGCACGGCCGGCTCACCCGCGCCGCCACCCGGGGCGACGGCCGCACCGGCGAGGACATCACGCCCAACGTCCGGACGATCGCCGAGATCCCGGACCGGCTCCAGGGCGACCGGATCCCGGAGCTCGTCGAGATCCGCGGCGAGGTCTACTTCCCGATGGAGAAGTTCGAGGCGCTCAACGCCTCCCTGGTGGAGGCCGGCAAGCCCCCCTTCGCCAACCCGCGGAACGCGGCGGCCGGTTCGCTCCGCCAGAAGGACCCCAGGGTCACCGCCACCCGCCCCCTGCACATGGTGGTGCACGGCGTCGGCGCCCGCGAGGGCTTCGCCATCGAGCGCCAGTCGCAGGCCTACGACCTGCTCCGCGAGTGGGGCCTGCCGACCGCCGCGCACAACCGCGTCGTGGCCTCCCTGGCGGAGGTGCGGGAGTTCATCGCCCACTACGGCGACCCCGAGGTCCGGCACTCCATGGAGCACGAGATCGACGGCGTCGTCGTCAAGCTCGACGAGATCCCCCTCCAGGGGCGCCTCGGCTCCACCTCCCGCGCCCCCCGCTGGGCCATCGCCTGGAAGTACGCCCCGGAGGAGGTCAACACCAAGCTGGTCGACATCCGTGTGGGTGTCGGCCGCACCGGTCGCGTCACGCCGTACGCGGTGGTGGAGCCGGTCACGGTCGCGGGCTCCGAGGTCGAGTTCGCCACCCTGCACAACCAGGAGGTCGTCAAGGCCAAGGGCGTCTTCATCGGGGACACCGTCGTGCTGCGCAAGGCGGGCGACGTCATCCCCGAGATCCTGGGCCCGGTGGCCGAGCTGCGCGACGGCACCGAGCGGGAGTTCGTGATGCCCGCCGAGTGCCCCGAGTGCGGCGAGGCCCTGCGGCCCATGAAGGAGGGCGACATCGACCTCCGCTGCCCCAACGCCCGCGCCTGCCCCGCCCAGATCCGCGAGCGCCTCTTCTACCTCGCCGGCCGCCAGTGCCTCGACATCGAGAACCTCGGATACGTGGCCGCCACGGCGCTCACCCAGCCGCTGGAGCCCGCCGAGCCGCCCCTGCGGGACGAGGGCGACCTGTTCGGCATGACCATCGAACAGCTGCTGCCCATCAAGTCCCACGTCGTGGACCCGGACTCCGGCCTGCCCAAGCGCGACCCGAAGACGGGGGAGGAGAAGGTCGTCACCTTCTTCGCCAACCAGAAGGGTGAGCCGAAGAAGAACGCCCTGGCCATGCTGGAGAACATCCAGGCGGCCAGGCGGCGTCCCCTCGCCCGGATCATCAACGGTCTGTCCATCCGGCACGTGGGCCCGGTGTCGGCCGCCGTCCTCGCCCGCGAGTTCCGCTCCGTCGACCGCATCGCCGAGGCGAGCGAGGAGGAGCTGGCCGCCGTCGAAGGCGTCGGCCCGATCGTCGCGGCCGCCGTCAAGGAGTGGTTCGCCGAGGACTGGCACCGCGAGATCATCGAGAAGTGGCGCGCCGCCGGCGTCCGGATGGAGGAGGAGGCCGCGGCGGACGAGGGCCCGCGCCCCCTCGCCGGCCTCACCGTCGTCGTCACCGGCACGCTCGCCTCGCACACCCGCGACGGCGCCAAGGAGGCCCTCCAGAGCCAGGGCGCCAAGGTGACCGGCTCGGTGTCCAAGAAGACGGACTTCGTGGTCGTCGGCGACAACCCCGGCTCGAAGTTCGACAAGGCGATGGCGCTGAAGGTCCCGGTCCTGGAGGAGGACGGCTTCGCCGTGCTCCTCACGGAGGGGCCCGAGGCGGCGCGCGAGGCGGCCGTGGCACAGCCGTGAGGTGAGCGGCGCGCGGCGGGGGAGGCGCCGGGCCCTTCCGGCGACCCCCGCGGGACCCGGACGGGCGAAGGGGGCGCGGGAGAACGGGAGAGAGCGGGGGAGAACGGGGGAGGTCCGGGGCTCGCGGGGGATGGGCGCGGTGAGCTCCTTCGGGGGAGCTCCCCGCCGGGGCGCCCCCTCGTCCCCTCCCGGCTCCCCCGCAGCCCCCGCACCGGCCCGGCCCGCCGGCGCCACTCGAACCCAGGTCGCCACCCCGCCGGAGTAATGCCCGCATAGTCAGTGGGCATTACCCCTACAGCGCCTACCAGATGGCTACAAGAGGCCGTATCCCAATCGGGCAACCGCTGCCGATCGCTGCCCGTCGTAGCCTTCTGCGGCCTACTGTTGAGATGTGCGCCTGCCGTGGCGCGGGCACCGCCGGCTGTGAGAGGGACGGGCATGAAACCCACCGACAGCGCCGAACCGGTATCTCGGCTGCGCCGGGTCCCTCCGCCCGCGCTGCCGACCGTCTGCGTCACCGTGGCCGCGGTCGCCCTGGCGACCGGCATCTGCCGTGTCCTCGGCGCCGGCCACGCGATGTTCCCCCGGCACACCGTCGGCTGGGCCCTCGCCACCCTCACCGCCCTGATCGTCGCCCACCTCGTCGCCCTCGGCCGGGACCGCTGGTGGGGCGGCACGGGCTCCGGTGCCGCGCTCACCCTCGCCGTCCTGCTGCTCTACGGCTGGCTGCCCGCCGTCCTGATCAGCATCGCCGTCGTGCTGCTCGTCGCGACCGCGCGCCGCCACCGATGGCGGCAGGCGTTACTCCACGGCGCCGTCGACATCCTCGGCATCGGGGCCGCCGGCCTGTCCCTCGCCGCCTGCGGGGTCGTCGCCTCCGTCGAGCACCCCTGGCTGCCCGACACCTGGCCGCTCACCGCCGTCCCCAAGATCGCCCTGGCCGCGTTCATGTACCTGGCCGTCACCCGGGCCCTGCTCTGGTACTCCATGGCCCCGCGCACGGGCCTCACCAGCATCGCCCGCACCGCGCTCGTCCGGCAGGCCCTGGTCGGCGGCGCCCTGCTCGGCATCGCCCCGCTGATCGCCGTCGTCGCCGACCACGCGCCGCTGCTGCTGCCGCTCTTCGCCGTCCCGCTGATCGCCCTCGACTCCACGCTGTGGATCGCCCGCGCCCGCGCCGAGGAGCAGCTCCGCGACCCGCTCACCGGCCTGCCCAACCGCCAGTGGCTGCTGGAGCGCACCTGGACCGCGCTCGACGAGGCGGAGCGGGCCGGGTCCCGGTCCGCGCTCGTCCTGATAGACCTCGACCGCTTCCGGTCCGTCAACGACACCCTCGGCCACCTCGCCGGGGACCGGCTGCTCCTCCAGATAGCCGAACGCCTCCGCCTCGCCCTGCCGCGCGACGCGGAGGCCGCCCGGCTCGGCGGCGACGAGTTCGCGGTGCTGCTCCCCGTCGCCGACTCCCTCACCAGCGCCCAGCGCGTGGCGCGTTCGCTCGTCGCCGCCCTCGGCTCCCCCCTCGACCTGGACGGCCTCACCCTCGTCCTGGAGGCCAGCGCCGGCGTGGCCGTCTACCCCGACCACGCGCTCGACGCGGAGGGCCTGCTCCGCCGCGCGGACGTGGCGATGTACCAGGCCAAGCGCGACCGCAGCGGCGTCGAGGTCTACGAGGCCCGCCGCGACGGCAACACCCCCGACCGGCTGGGCCTGTTGGGCGACCTGCGCCGCGCGCTCGACGCGGGCGACGTGGAGCTGCACTACCAGCCGAAGGTCGGCTTCGACGGCCATGTGGAGGGCCTGGAGGCGCTGGTCCGCTGGGTGCACCCGGAGCGGGGCCGGGTCTCGCCGGACGAGTTCATCGCGATAGCCGAGTCCTCCGGGCTGATGCCGCGGCTGACCGAGTACGTGCTGGAGACCGCGCTCGGCCAGGTCGCGAAGTGGCGGGCGATGGGCCTGGAGGTGCCGGTGGCCGTCAACGTCTCCCCCCGCGACGTTCACACCCCCGGGTTCGCGGGTTCGGTCGCGGCGCGGCTCGCCCGCCACGGGGTCCCGCCGGGGGCCCTTCAGCTGGAGATAACCGAGCACGTCCTCCTGGAGGACCCGCAGCGCGCCGCCGACACGCTCGCCGGCCTGACCGGGCACGGCGTGAAGATGTCCCTGGACGACTTCGGCACGGGCTACTCCTCCCTGGTCCACCTGCGCCGCCTCCCGGTGAGCGAGCTGAAGATCGACCGTTCCTTCGTGGCCCGCCTCGCCATCGACAACGAGGACGCGGAGATCGTCCGCTGCACGCTCGACCTCGCCCACTCGCTGGGCCTGCTCGTCGTCGCCGAGGGCGTCGAGGACGACGAGACCTGGGAGCGCCTGCGCGACCTAGGCTGCGACGCCGTCCAGGGCTGGCTGGTCGCCGCCGCGATGCCGCCGGACGAGACGACGGCGTGGCTCCGCCTCCGCGGGGAGAGCGGCTGGCACCGCGAGGCCGACCGCGTCCCGGCCGCGCAGCCGGTGGACCGGCCGGCCCTCCAGCCGTCGGAGGAGGAGGCGGACCAGCCGGTGACGTGACCTCGTCCGGCGGTTCTTTCCCCTGCCCCGCCCCTTCCCGTAACCGGGGGCTCCGCCCCCGGGCCCCCTTTTCCGCGCTCCGCGCGGTGTCCTCAAGCGCCGGACGGGCTGAATTTCAGCCCGTCCGGCGCTTGAGGACCGGGGTCCGGGCGGAGCCCCGCACGCGGCGGAGCCGCACATCGGATACAGCGGGAAGGGGCGGGGTGGGGAAAAGCCCCGCGCAGCGGCCCCGCACCCCGCACGCCCACCCCCGCCCCCACCCGCCGGACCCCCCGCGGGGAAAGCGTTTCGCGGGCACATGCCACGGCGCCATAGGATTGGGCGCACAACCCGCCCAGAAACCGTCACGAACCCTGAGGATCGCCGCATGCCTGGCATCACGCGCGAGGAGGTCGCCCACCTCGCCCGGCTGGCACGTCTGGAGCTCAAGGACGAAGAGCTCGACCACTTCGCCGGACAGCTCGACGACATCATCGGCGCGGTCGCCCGCGTCTCCGAGGTCGCCGACCAGGACGTACCGCCGACGTCCCACCCGCTGCCGCTGACCAACGTCATGCGCCCGGACGAGATCCGTCCGTCGCTGACCCCGCAGGAGGCGCTCTCCGGCGCCCCGGCCCAGGAGCAGCAGCGTTTCAAGGTGCCGCAGATCCTGGGGGAGGACTGACCATGACTGACCTGATCAAGCTGACCGCGGCCGAGATCGCCGCGAAGATCGCCTCGGGCGAGGTCACCGCCGTCCAGGTGACCGAGGCCCACCTGGCCCGCATCGAGGCCGTCGACGAGAAGGTCAACGCCTTCCTGCACGTCGACCGTGAGGGCGCCCTCGCGCAGGCCCGCGCCGTCGACGAGAAGCGCGCCCGCGGCGAGAAGCTCGGCCCGCTGGCCGGCGTCCCGCTCGCGCTCAAGGACATCTTCACCACCAAGGGGATCCCGACCACTGTCGGTTCCAAGATCCTCGAAGGCTGGATCCCGCCGTACGACGCGACGCTGACCCGCCGGCTCAAGGACGCCGACGTCGTCATCCTCGGCAAGACCAACATGGACGAGTTCGCCATGGGGTCCTCGACCGAGAACAGCGCCTTCGGCCCCACCGGCAACCCCTGGGACCTGACCAAGATCCCCGGCGGTTCCGGCGGCGGTTCCTCCGCCGCCCTGGCGTCGTACGAGGCCCCCCTGGCCATCGGCACGGACACCGGCGGTTCCATCCGCCAGCCCGCCGCCGTCACCGGCACCGTCGGCGTCAAGCCGACCTACGGCGCGGTGTCCCGCTACGGCATGGTCGCCTTCTCCTCCTCCCTCGACCAGGGCGGTCCCTGCGCCCGTACGGTCCTGGACGCGGCCCTGCTGCACGAGGTCATCGCCGGCCACGACCCGCTGGACTCCACCTCCATCGACGCCCCCGTCCCGCCGGTCGTCGAGGCGGCCCGGAACGGCGACGTCAAGGGCATGCGCGTCGGCGTCGTCAAGCAGTTCCGCGGCGAGGGCTACCAGGCCGGTGTCCTCCAGCGCTTCGACGAGTCCGTCGAGCTGCTCAAGGAGCTCGGTGCCGAGGTCGTCGAGGTGGACTGCCCCTCCTTCGACCTGGCCCTGGCCGCGTACTACCTGATCGCGCCGTCCGAGTGCTCCTCCAACCTGGCCCGCTTCGACGCCATGCGCTACGGCCTGCGGGTCGGCGACGACGGCACGAAGTCCGCCGAGGAGGTCACCGCGCTCACCCGCGAGGCCGGCTTCGGCGACGAGGTCAAGCGCCGCGTGATCCTCGGTACGTACGCCCTGAGCTCCGGCTACTACGACGCGTACTACGGCTCCGCGCAGAAGGTCCGCACCCTCATCACGCGGGACTTCGAGAAGGCGTTCGGCGAGGGCGGTGTCGACGTGCTGATCTCGCCGACCACGCCCACCACCGCGTTCCCGATCGGCGAGCGCGCGGACGACCCGATGGCGATGTACCTCGCCGACCTGTGCACCATCCCGACCAACCTGGCCGGCAACGCCGCCATGTCGCTGCCCTGCGGCCTGGCGCCCGAGGACGGCATGCCGGTGGGTCTTCAGATCATCGCGCCCGCCATGGCCGACGACCGGCTCTACCGGGTGGGCGCCGCGGTCGAGGCCGCGTTCGACGCCCGCTGGGGACACCGACTGCTGGAGGAGGCACCCGTACTGTGAGCAAGCTCGAGAAGGCCAAGGGCTTCAAGAAGTCCAAGCCCGGTACCTACCTGTCCATCGGCACCACGCTGTTCGGCGCGGTGAGCGTCATCAAGCAGGCGAAGAAGGCCCGCGGCGAGAGCGACACGCTCCAGCTCGTGGACGCCGTCGTCTCCGCCGCCGCCATCGCCACCGGTGTCGCCCTGCTCGTGCGTGAGCTGCGCCGGATGAGCAGCGACGACGTCCTCGCGGACTGAAGGGTTATTTTCCGTGACCGTCACTGAACTGGTGTCGTACGAGGACGCGCTGGCTTCCTACGACCCCGTCATGGGCCTTGAGGTCCATGTCGAGCTCGGCACCAAGACCAAGATGTTCTGCGGGTGCTCCACGGAGCTGGGCGCCGAGCCCAACTCGCAGACCTGCCCCACCTGCCTCGGCCTGCCCGGCTCGCTGCCGGTCGTCAACGCGATCGGCGTCGAGTCGGCCGTGAAGATCGGTCTCGCGCTGCACTGCGAGATCGCCGAGTGGTGCCGCTTCGCCCGGAAGAACTACTTCTATCCGGACATGCCGAAGAACTTCCAGACCTCCCAGTACGACGAGCCCATCGCCTTCAACGGCTACCTGGACGTCCAGCTGGAGGACGGCGAGGTCTTCCGCGTGGAGATCGAGCGCGCCCACATGGAGGAGGACACCGGCAAGTCCACCCACGTGGGTGGCGCGACCGGCCGCATCCACGGCGCCTCGCACTCGCTGCTGGACTACAACCGCGCGGGCATCCCGCTCATCGAGATCGTCACCAAGCCGATCGAGGGCGCGGGCGAGCGGGCCCCCGAGGTCGCCAAGGCGTACGTCGCCGAGCTGCGCGAGCTCATCAAGGCGCTCGGCGTCTCCGAGGCCCGTATGGAGCAGGGCCAGATGCGCTGCGACGTGAACCTCTCGCTGCGCCCGAACGGCACCGAGAAGTTCGGCACCCGCTCGGAGACGAAGAACGTCAACTCCCTGCGCTCGGTCGAGCGCGCGGCGCGCTTCGAGATCCAGCGGCACGCGGCGGTGCTGTCCTCCGGCGGCACGATCGTGCAGGAGACCCGGCACTTCCACGAGGAGGACGGGTCGACCACGGCGGGCCGCATCAAGGACAACGCCGAGGACTACCGCTACTTCCCCGAGCCGGACCTGGTGCCGGTCGCTCCCGCCCGGGAGTGGGTGGAGGAGCTCCGCAAGGGGCTGCCCGAGCTGCCGCGCGTGCGCCGCAACCGGCTGCGCGAGGAGTGGGGCGTCTCCGAGCACGACATGCAGTCGATCCTCAACGCCGGCGCCGTCGACCTGATCGTCGCCACGATCGACGCGGGTGCCGACGCGGCCTCCGCCCGTAAGTGGTGGATGGGCGAGCTGGCCCGCCGGGCCAACGAGGCCGGTACGGACCTCGCGGCGCTGGAGATCACCCCGGAGCAGGTCGCGCGGGTGTGCGCCCTGGTCGCCGAGGGCTCGCTCAACGACAAGCTGGCCCGCCAGGTGATCGAGGGCGTGCTCGCGGGCGAGGGCGACCCGGACGCGGTCGTCGCCGGCCGCGGTCTCGCGGTCGTCTCCGACGAGGGCGCGCTGGGCACCGCCGTGGACGAGGCCATCGCGGCCAACGCCGGCATCGCCGACAAGATCCGCTCCGGCAAGGTCGCGGCGGCGGGCGCGCTCGTCGGCGCGGTCATGAAGGCCACCCGTGGCCAGGCCGACGCGGCGCGGGTGCGCGAGCTGATCCTGGAGAAGCTGGGCGTCGAGGGCTGATCCGCCCGCCGGCCGCCCGGTCCGCCGATGGCCGCCCCCACCACTGGTGGGGGCGGCCATCGGCGTTCACACTGTCGTATAACCGAAATCGGCTGCGATCAGCCATAGTTGGCCGGAATTGAACGGTGTGTCCCACGCCCGTCGAAACGGTCCGGCATGATCGCGAGGTGCGGGCCCACAACGTGTCCGCGATCGATGCCTGGGGGTAGTTATGCGACGGTGGAGCAGAGCGCTGACGGCGCTCGTGCTGGCGGGTGCGGGGATCACTGCCACGACGGTTTCGGCCACCGCGGCCGAGCGGGACCCGGCGGCCACGGCGCACTGCGACGTGGCCTGGGGAAGCCTCACCAAGGCGAGCAAGGACACGTCGTACAAGCCGCTGACGGACATCAGGGCCGGGCAGCACGAGTGCTACGACCGGCTGGTCTTCGACGTCCCGACCGCGGACGGCCGCCCGGTCGGCTACCGCGTGGCCTACGTCGACAAGCTGTTCCAGGACGGCTCGGGCGAGCCCGTCCAGGTCGGCGGCGGCGCCGTCCTGGAGATCCGGGTGGCCGCGCCGAGCTACGACCCGCTCTCGGGCAAGCAGACCTACCCCGGCCGCGTCGGCCAGCCCCTCCGCGGCGTGGACGTCTCCGGCTACCGCACGTTCCGCGACACGCGCTACGCGAGCAGCTTCGAGGGGGACACGCAGATCGGTCTGGGGGTGCGGGCGCGGCTGCCGTTCCGGGTGTTCCAGTGGGGGGACCGGGTGGTGGTGGATGTGGCGCACGGGTGGAACGTGGGTCGTTAGGCGGGGCGCCTGCGGCGGGCTTTTCCCCAGCCCCGCCCCTTCCCGAACCGGGGCTCCGCCCCGGACCCCGGTCCTCAAGCTCCCCCCCCAGCTACCGCTGGGAGGTGCCCCCAGACGGGCTGATTTCAGCCCGTCCGGCGCTTGAGGACACCGCGCGTCAGCGCGGCCGGGGGTCCGGGGATCTCCCCGGTTACGGGAAGGGGCGGGGCTGGGGAAAAGCCCCGCGCAGCGGCCCCGCACCCCGTCCGCCCACGCCCCCGCCACCACCACCAAACCCCCGCCGTTCACCCCCGCTCCCACCCCCCGCCTTCCCTCCGCCACCCCGCCCCACTACCGTCCCCGCCGGTAGCCCACGCCGCCCCGGACCCACCGGGCCCGGCCCGTCGGCCGCCGAAGGGGAGGACACACGTGTCGTACGGAGACGGAAGCCCGCTGCCCGGCCCCGGCATCCCGCGCAGACGCGCCCTCGCGCTGGGCGCCGGCGCCGTCGGCCTCGCCGCCGCGGGCTCGCTGCTGCCGCCCTCGCTCCGGGAGGCGATCGCGGCCCGGCCCGCCACCGCGGGCAAGGGGCGGGACGGCGGCCTCGCCGACATCCGGCACGTCGTCGTGCTGATGCAGGAGAACCGTTCCTTCGATCACTACTTCGGCACGCTCCGCGGCGTACGCGGCTACGCCGACCGCAACGCCGTCCGGTTGCCCGACGGCGCGAGCGTCTTCGAGCAGCCCGGCCCCGCAGGCCGTGTCCTGCCCTTCCCGGTCCGGGAGGCCGCCGCGGCGCAGCGCAAGGACCTCCAGTACATCGGCGCCCTCGACCACAGCTGGAACGGCGGGGCCAAGGCCTGGCGCGACGGCTGGACGGACGGCTGGGTCGGCGCGAAGTCCGCCGCGACCATGGCCCACTACGACCGCGCCGACATCCCGCTGCACCACGAGCTCGCCGACACCTTCACCGTCTGCGACGCGTACCACTCCTCGATCCACTCCTCCACCAGCCCCAACCGCAACCACCTGGTCAGCGGCTGGACCGGCTTCGAGCCGGGCGGCGCCCGCGCCGTCGGCAACGACGCCTACGCCGAGGACACCCACCCCGGCTACTCCTGGACCACCTACGCCGAGCGCCTCCAGAAGGCGGGCGTCGGCTGGCAGGTCTACCAGGAGTGGGACAACTTCACCGACAACAACCTGGAGTTCTTCGCGAGCTTCAAGGCCGTCGCGCGCAAGGCCCTCGCCAAGGCCGGCGGCGTGCGCACCATGACCGCCTTCTACGAGAAGGCGGCGGCCGCCGACGAGGCCGGCCGCAAGCGGCTGCTGGCCCTCCTCGACGAGGGCGTCGCCGCCCTGGACCCCGCCGACCGCACCCTCTTCCGGCGCGCCCTGCACCGCGGCGAGCCCGGTTCCCTGGCCACCGCCTTCGCCGCCGACGTGGCCGCCGGGACGCTGCCGAGCGTCTCCTACCTCGTCCCCTCCGCCGCCGACTCCGAGCACCCCGGCTCGTCCTCGCCCGTCGCCAGCGCCTCGATCGTCTACCAGGTGCTCGACGCGCTCGGCCGCAACCCGGAGGTCTGGCGGCACACGGCGCTCTTCCTCACCTACGACGAGAACGACGGCTTCTTCGACCACGTGCCGCCGCCGGTGCCCCCGGCCGGCACCCCCGGGGAGTTCTGGCAGGGCCGACCGGTCGGCCTCGGCATCCGGGTGCCCATGCTCGTCGTGTCCCCCTGGTCGCTCGGCGGCTACGCCTGCTCCGAGGTCTTCGACCACACCTCGGTCGTCCGCTTCCTGGAGCGCTGGACGGGCGTCCGGGAGCCCAACATCAGCGCCTGGCGGCGGACCGTCTGCGGCGACCTGACCAGCGCCTTCGACTTCACCCGGGGCCGCCCGCTGCCCGCCGTGACGGCGCCCGGGCCGGTACCGCCCTTCACCGGCCGCTGGAGCCCCAAGCCGCCCGCCGAGCAGCGCCTGCCGCGCCAGGAGCCCGGCACCCGCCCGGCGCGGGCGCTCCCGTACCAGCCCGACGCGGACGGCGCGCCGGCCGCCGACGGCTCCGCCTTCGCTCTGGAGCTGCGGAACAGCGGCACCGCCAGCGCGCACTTCGCGCTGTACCCGTACGCCGGTGAGTACGCGGCGCCGCTGCACCGCGACGTCCGGGGCACCGCCTCCCTGTCCGTACCGCTGAAGAAGGGCGCGTACCGCTTCACGGTGACCGGGCCGAACGGCTTCCGGCGCGAGTACGAGGGCACGGCGCGCGGCGCGGCCGGCCGGCTGCGCCTGGCCACCCGCCTCGACGCGGCCCGGCGCGAGCTCCACCTCACCCTCACCCACCAGGGGGCGAAGGGCGGCAAGCCCCTCACGCTCACCCTGGGCGCCGACGGCTACGGCGGCGGCGCGCCCCGCACCGTCACGCTCGCGCCGGGGGCGACGCGGACCCTGCCGCACGCCGCGGGCCCGGCCGGCGGCTGGTACGACCTCGTCCTCACCGCGGCGGAAGACCCCTCGTTCAGGCGACGCCTGATGGGACACATCGAGAACGGGGAGGAATCGGTCACCGGCTGACACTTCCGCTCTCCGGCGCGCACCCCTCCGTCCCCTGTGTGGGGTAACCCACAAAGGGGACAAAGGATCTTTTTCCCCTGCCACAGTGGCGACAGAGCCCCCCTCCCGAACCGCTGATCCGCTGGTTCGGACGCCGGCGGGGCCGTTCGCTCCAGAAGCCCCAGCGCTCGGCACCACGGGTCATTGCCCGGCGAGATCGACGCGATACCCGGGAAGAGCAGGGAATGACCTCACTTGCCCGGTGGTGCCTGCGCCGCCGCTTCGCCGTCATCGTCCTCTGGCTCGTCGCCCTGCTGGGCACCGGCGCCGCGGCGACGTTCGCCGGCTCCAGCTACTCCAACGACTACGGCGTGCCCGGCACCGAGTCCGCTCAGGCCACCGCGCTGCTCCAGAAGGCGTTCCCCGACGGCACCGGCGACGACACCGTCGTCTGGCACACCGACACGGGCACCGTGCGCGCCGCCGGCGTCGAGCAGCGCATGGCCACCGCGCTGCGCGAGATCGCGGAGCTCCCGGGGGTCACCGACGTCAGCGGCCCGTACGGCGCCGACGGCGCCGCCCGCGTCAGCCCCGACGGGCACACCGCCTACGCCTCCCTGACCTTCACCGCCGACGCCGGGGGGCCGGACAAGAAGCTGGTCCAGAAGGTCGTCGACACCGCCCGCGGCGCGGCCACGGACGATCTCCAGGTCGCGCTGGGCGGCAGCTCGATCGCGACGACCGAAGCCAAGAGCGGCCACCTCAGCGAGATCATCGGCGTGCTGGTGGCGGCGGTCGTGCTGTTCGTCGTCTTCGGCTCCCTCGCCGCCAGCCTGCTGCCCATCGCCACGGCGCTGGTCGGCGTCGGCACGGCCGCCATGGGCACCGTCCTGCTCGGCCACCTGATGAAGGTCGCCGACTTCGCGCCGATGCTCGGCACGCTCATCGGGCTCGGCGTCGGCATCGACTACGCCCTGTTCATCGTCACCCGGCACCGCAAGGGCCT
This sequence comes from Streptomyces albireticuli, assembly GCF_002192455.1. Taxonomy (NCBI): domain Bacteria; kingdom Bacillati; phylum Actinomycetota; class Actinomycetes; order Kitasatosporales; family Streptomycetaceae; genus Streptomyces; species Streptomyces albireticuli. Next base: position 2,437,594 of record NZ_CP021744.1, on the reverse strand, counting down.
GCGGGCCGGTCTGTCCGTGGCCGAGGCGGCCGAGCGGGCCGTCGCCACCACCGGGCGGGCCGTCGTCTTCGCCGGCGGCACCGTCTGCGTGGCGCTGCTCGGCATGCTCATCCTGCGGCTCAGCTTCCTCAACGGCGTCGCGATAGCCGCCTCGCTCACGGTCGTCCTCACCGTCGCCGCCTCCGTCACCCTGCTGCCCGCGCTGCTCGGCCTGATCGGCCACCGGGCCCTCAGCCGCCGCGAGCGCCGCCACCTCGCCGAGCGCGGCCCGCGCACCGAGGCGCTCACCGGGCTCGCCGCCCGCTGGTCCGCCTTCGTCGAGCGCCACCCCAAGCTGCTGGGCACGCTGGCGGCGGCCGTCATGCTCGTCATCGCCCTGCCGACGCTCTCCCTCCACCTCGGCACCTCCGACCAGGGCAACAACCCGGCCACCAGCACCACCCGCCAGGCCTACGACATGCTCGGCGACGGCTTCGGCCCCGGCGTCAACGGCCCGCTCACCCTGGTCGCCGACCTCGACGGCGCCGCCGACCGGCTCGCCTTCAACCGCCTGCCCGACACCCTGCGCCACACCGAGGGCGTCGCGTCCGCGAGCCCGTCGGTCCTGAGCAGCAGCGGCGACACCGGCGTCATCACCGTCGTCCCCACCACCTCGCCCCAGTCCCGCGACACCAGCGACCTCGTCGAGCGGCTGCGCGGCACGGTCCTGCCCAAGGCCATGGACCACACCGGCGTCGACGTCCACGTCGGCGGCCTCACCGCGAGCTACGACGACTTCGCCGGCGTCATCCTCGGCAAGCTGCCGCTCTTCGTCGGCACGGTCGTGGGCCTGGGCTGCCTGCTCCTGCTGCTGGCCTTCCGCAGCATCGGCATCCCCCTGAAGGCCGCGGTGATGAACATCGCCGCCGTCGCCTCCTCCTTCGGCCTGATCGTCGCGATCTTCCAGTGGGGCTGGGGCAGCGAGCTGCTCGGCCTCGGCGGGGCGGGCCCGATCGAGCCGTTCCTGCCGGTCGTCATGGTCTCGGTGCTCTTCGGGCTCTCCATGGACTACCAGGTCTTCCTGGTCAGCCGGATGTACGAGGAGTGGCTGGCCACCCGGGACAACCGCCGCGCGGTCCGGGTCGGCCTCGCGGAGACCAGCCGCGTGATCAACTCCGCGGCGGTCATCATGATCTCGGTCTTCCTCGCGTTCGTCCTGAGCGGTGACCGCGTCATCGCGATGTTCGGCATCGGCCTCGCCGCGGCGGTGGCCCTGGACGCCTTCGTCCTCCGGACGCTGCTGGTGCCGGCCCTGATGCACATGCTGGGCGGCGCGAACTGGTGGCTGCCGGGGTGGCTGGACCGCCGGCTGCCCCGCATCAGCATCGAGCCGCCGGAGCGGGAGAAGGTGCCGGTGGTGGCTGTGGTGCCGGCGCGGGTGGTGACGGAGGAGGGGGCTCGGGAGCGGGTGCCGGTGTAGGTGGCGGGGTGGGTGCGGTTGCCGCTGCGCGGGGCCTCTTCCCCACCCCGCCCCTTCCCGGAACTGGGGGCTCCGCCCCCCAGGCCCCCTTTCCGCACTCCGCGCGGTGTCCTCAAGCGCCGGACGGGCTGATTTTCAGCCCGTCCGGCGCTTGAGGACCGGGGTCCGGGGCGGAGCCCCGCACGCGGCGGAGCCGCACATCGGATGCAGCGGGAAGGGGCGAGGCCGGGGAAAAAGCCGCCGGCACGGCTAAGGCCCCACCCACCCCGCACCCGCCCCCGCCCAAGGCCTCCACCCCCGCCAGCGCCCGGCCGACCACCCCGAGGTCTATCCGTCGTGCGGCGCCGGGGGCGCCCTCAGCGAGGTCGACCTGCTGGCCGAGACCGCCGTCGCCGCCCAGATGGCGGGCGACCGGGAGCGGGCGCTCGCCCTCACCAAGCGCGGCCTGCGGCTGCTCGACGAGACCGAGGACCCGCTGCGGTCCGCCTGGTTCTGGACCCAGCGCGGCAAGCTGATGGTCGGCCTGGCGCGCGGTGACGGCTGGGCCGAGATCGAGCGCGCGCAGCGGCTGGTGAGCGGGCTGCCGGCGTCCCCCGTGCACGCCGAGGTGGTGACGCACGCCGCGGGCTGGCAGGCGACCCACGCCCCGGGGGCCGGGGCCTTCGAGACGGCCGAGCGGGCGGTCGGGCTGGCCCGGCTGGTCGGTGCCGAGGGCACCGAGCTCAGCGCCCGGCTCACCCGGGGCGGCCTCATGATCGACTCGGGTGAGGTGGAGGCGGGCCTCGCCGAGATGCGCGCCGTCTGCGCGCGCGTGGCCGAGGAGGGCCACCTCCTGGTGCTGACCCGCAGCCATGTGAACCTCGCGTCCGCCCTGGAGGGCGTGGGCCGCTCGGCGGAGGCCGCCGAGGTCGCCGCCGCCGGCGCCGGCACCCTCGACCGCTTCGGCCTGCGGGACGCCCGCGGCTGGGTGTACGGGAACCTGGCCGAGTCGCTGTTCTCCCTCGGCCGCTGGGAGGAGGCGGACCGGGCCGCGTGCGACTCCCTGCGCCTCGCCCAGGGCCGCAAGCCGCGCGGCACCGCCTCCCTGCGCCTCGCCGAGCTCGCCCTCGCGCGCGGCGACCACGACGCCGCCGAGCGCGAGCTCGCCGCCGCCCGGGAGTACTACGGCACCCACGACGAGCAGCCGCAGTACACCGTCCCGCTCGCCCGGCTCACCCTGGAGCTGGCCGCCGCGCGCGGCCGGATCCTGGAGGCGCGGGAGGCGCTCGCGGGCCCGCTCGCCAGGGGCCTGACCTCCGCCGTGCAGCGTTACGGATGGCCGCTCCTCGTGGCCGCCGCCACCGCCGAGGCCGACGCCCGCGGCCTTCCGGCGGCCGAGCCCGGCCGCGCCGCCGTGCTCGACGGCATCCGCGCCGCGGCCGGAGGACTGGCCCGCCACGCCCCCGTCTGGGAGGCGTACGGGCTGTTCCTGGAGGCCGAACTGCCACGCGCGGAGGGACGGGACGACGCCGGCCGGTGGGCCGCGGCCGTCGCCGCCTTCGAGCCGCTCGACCGCCCTTACGAGCTGGCCAGGGCGCGGTACCGGTGGGCCGACGCGCTGCTCGCCGCCGGTGACGCCCGGAGCGCCGCCGGACCGCTGGCGCGGGCCCACGAGGAGGCCGGCCGGCTCGGTGCCGTACCGCTGCGGGACGCCGTCGCGCTGCTGGCCCGGCGCGCCCGCCTGCCGCTGGGCGGGGACGCCGCGCCGGCCCGCGCGGCGGCACCGGAGCCCGACCCGGCCGAGGCGCTCGGCCTGACCCCGCGCGAGCGCGACGTCCTGCGGCTGGTCGCCGCGGGCCGCGGCAACCGGCAGATAGCCGAGGAGCTCTTCATCTCACCGAAGACGGCGAGCGTCCACGTCTCCCGCATCATCGCGAAACTGGGGGTCTCCAGCCGTGGCGAGGCCGCCGCCACGGCCCACCGGCTGCGGCTGGTCAGCCTCGCCGGGGCCGTATGACCACATGGCCCGAGTCGAGGTCCACCGGGCCCTTCCCCGGATCCGCGTCCCCCGCGTCCTCCCGTACCAGCTCAAGGCGGTTGCGCTCCTCCTCGGTGTGCTTGCGACCCGGTACGAAGAGCTCTTCCATCAGGTTGAACATGTCAACTCCCGTCGCGGCACCGTCACTCCAGTGTACGCAGACGGTTGTACGGGCCATGGGAATCGGGCGCGGAAGCCGTCAGCTCACTTCCAGCCGCAGGACGCGGTCGTCCTCGTCGCCAGGCCGGCCCCGGCCGTCCGTGTTGCTCGTCGTCAGCCACAGCCCGCCGTCGTCCGTGGCGACCACCGTGCGGAGCCGGCCGTACTCGCCCTTGAGGAACGCCTGCGGCTCCGCCACCGGCTTCGCGCCGCGCAGCGGGATCCGCCACAGCCGCTCGCCCCGCAGGCCCGCCGTCCACAGGGAGCCCTTGGCGTAGGCGAGGCCGCTGGGCGACGCGTCGGCCGTGCCCCACTGCGCCACGGGGTCCTTGAACCCCGCCTTCCCGGCCTTGCCCTCCACCGCCGGCCAGCCGTAGTTCCCGCCCGGTTCGACGAGATTGAGCTCGTCCCAGGTGTTCTGGCCGAACTCCGAGGCCCACAGCCGCTTGTCCGCGTCCCAGGCCAGGCCCTGCACATTGCGGTGGCCCGAGGAGTAGACCACCGAGTCCACCCGCGGGTTGCGGGGCGCGGGCCGGCCGTCGGGCGTCATCCGCAGGATCTTCCCGCCGAAGGACTCCGGGTCCTGGGCGAGGCCCCTCTCGCCGCTCTCACCGGTGCCCGCGTAGAGCATCCGGTCGGGGCCGAACGCGATCCGCCCGCCGTTGTGGACCGTCCCCTTGGGAATGCCCCGGAAGACCGTGTCCGGTGCCCCCAGCCGCCGCGCCGCGGGCTTCGCGTCGTCGTAGCGCATCCGGGCGATCCGGTTGTCCGACTCGGTGGTGAAGTACGCGTACACCAGGTGGTCGGTGGCGTAGTCGGGGGAGACGGCCAGGCCCAGCAGCCCGCCCTCGCCGCCCGCGGCCACCCCCGGCACCGTGCCGAGCTCGCTCTGCGCGCCGTCCTTCGCCGAGACCCGGACGATCTTCCCCGTGTCGCGGGATCCCACCAGCAGGTCCCCGCCGGGCAGCGCGGCCAGCCCCCAGGGCGACCCCAGCTTGGCGGTGAGCGTACGGACGACCTTCACGGAGCCCTTGGCGGGGGCGGCCGGCGGCTCGGTGGCCGCGGAACCCGAAGGGCCGCCCGGTCCCGGCGACTTGGCGCCGGAGGGTGTGCCGGGGAGGTCGCGGCCGGGGAGGCCGGCGCCGTCGTCGGAGCAGCCGGCGAGCGTCAGGAGGGCGGCGAGGGCCAGCAGGGGGCGGGTGGCGCGGCGCATGGGGTGGTCCTCTCGCCGTGGCGGGTGCGACTGCTGTTCCTTATACACGGTCGGCCGCGTGTACGAACGTGCCGTCGCCGCGCGGGCTTTCCCCGGCCCCGCCCCTTCCCGCCGCCTCCTATGCGCGGCTCCGCCGCGGGTGGGGCTCCGCCCCGGACCCCGGTCCTCGAACTCCCCCGGCTACCGCTGGGAGGTGCCCCCGGACGGGCTGGATACCCCGGGGAGCCGGGCAGACCGGGTCCTTCAGTCCCACGACCCCATCGCCCGCGGCAACGCCCCTATCTCCGCCAGGTCCTCCGGCCCCAGCCGCACCCCGGCGGCCCCCGCGTTCTCCACCGCCCAGCGTTCCTTCTTCGTCCCCGGCACCGGCACCACGTGCCGCCCCTGCGCCAGCACCCACGCCAGCGCGACCTGCGCCGCCGTCGCGCCGTGCCGGCGCGCGACCCGCCGCAGACCGGCCACCACCGGCTGGTTGGAGGCCATCATCTCGGCCGTGAAGCGCGGGTGGCGGGCCCGGACGTCCTCCGGTTCGAAGCCCTGGCCCGGGGTGAGCGTGCCGCTGAGGAAACCATTCCCCAGGGGCATCGCCGCGAGCACGCCGACGCCCCGCGAGGCGCACCACGGGATCAGGGCGTCGAGCGCCTCGCGCGACCACACGGACAGCTCCGCCTGCACACAGCTCACCGGGAAGACCTGCTGCACCCGTTCCAGCTGCCGGATCGTGGCGTCGTACAGCCCGGCCCGCGACCTGCGGTGCGTCCGGGCGCCGATCGCGCACCAGCCCAGGGCGCGCACCTTCCCCGCGGAGACCAGCTCCGCCATCGCGCCCCAGGTCTCCTCGACCGGCACCTCGGGGTCGGGCCGGTGCAGCTGGTAGACGTCGATGACATCGGTCTGGAGCCGGCGCAGCGACGCGTCGCAGGCCCGCTTCACATAGCCCGGCCGGCCGTTGGCGACCACGTGCTGCTCACCCACCAGCAGGCCGCACTTGGTCGATATGAACGCCTCCGAGCGCCGCTCCCGCAACGCCCGCCCCACCAGGAGCTCATTGGTGAACGGCCCGTACATGTCGGCGGTGTCCAGCAGCGTCGTGCCGGCGTCGAGCGCCGCGTGCACCGCGCGCAGCGCGCCCTCGCCGCTCCGCTGGGAGGCCGTGTACGCCCAGTGCATGGGCATGCAGCCCAGGCCGATCGCCCCCACCTCGAGCGCCGACGCGCCGATTGTCCTGCGCTCCACCGGCCGTTCCCCTCCCGTTCCTCGCCCTCAAAACTAACCTCTGCGGGCGGTGACTCTTCGCATAGCCTCCAGGCATGAGTGCAGATGACAGCGGTTCCGCCCGCCCCCTCGCCTGGCTGCCCATCCCGCCCGAGGAGATCGAGGGGCTCCCGGCGGGCCTGGAGTACGCCCACTGGAACGGCGAGCCCGACTACCCCACCGATCCCGCCCGGTGCGCCTTCTACGTCCCGCCGTACGTGACGAGCGGTGACGTCTGCGTCCGCCCCCTGCCCGCGATGACCGGCCTGCGCGTCGTGCAGACGCTGACCGCGGGCCTCGACCACATCCTGCCGTCCGCGCACCTGCTGCCGTCGGGCGCCCTGCTGTGCAACGCCCGTGGCCTGCACGACACCAGCACCGCCGAGCTGGCGCTCACCCTCACCCTCGCCTCCCTCCGGGACATCCCGGGCTTCGTCCGGGCGCAGGACGCGGGGGAGTGGCGGCAGGGCTTCCGGCCCGCGCTCGCGGACCGGTCCGTGCTCATCGTCGGCTACGGCTCGATCGGCCGCGCCATCGAGGACCGGCTCCTGCCCTTCGAGTGCGCGCGGGTCGTGCGCGTCGCGCGCTCCCCGCGCGAGTCCGAGCTCGGGCACGTACACGCGATCACCGAGCTGCCCGGCCTGCTCCCCGACGCCGACGTCGTCATCCTCGCGACCCCGCTCACCGAGGAGACCCGCGGCCTGGTGGACGCGGACTTCCTCGCGCTGATGAAGGACGGCGCCCTGCTGGTGAACATCGCGCGGGGGCCCGTCGTCGACACCAAGGCCCTGCTCACCGAGGTGGAGAGCGGCAGGCTGCGCGCGGCCCTGGACGTCACCGACCCCGAACCGCTGCCTTCCGGCCATCCGCTGTGGAGCGCCCCCGGCGTGCTCATCACCCCCCATGTGGGTGGACCTTCTTCGGCCTTTCTGCCGCGCGCCAAGAGGATGCTGCGTGATCAGCTGGCCAGATTCGCCCTGGACGCGCCACTGCAAAATGTCGTAGTCACCGCACCCTAGATACCACGTAGAGGTACCGTTCGACTGCACTGAGTGTCCATAACGCCGCTGCCGATTACGCTATGTATATGAGCTATGTCCCTGAGTGACGAGTCTGGTGTATCGTCCCGACCGGGGGCTGCGCCGGGCACCGTACGGCCGCAGCGAAGTACCGGAACTCGAGGGGGGCGACGGGCGATGCACGGCCAATGGACGATCAACCCGACGCGGCTCACGTACCGACCACGGCACCGCTGCGCGGCGCCACCGCCCGGCCCTCGGACAGGCCCTCGTCCCCGCCCCCGGTGCGGGCCCTCGCGCGGGACGGCGGCGCGGTGAGCGCCTCCGGAGCGGCGCTGCCCCGCCGCACCGGCGGCGGCTCCGGGCCGGCCTCGCCGCTGCTCCTCGCCCTCGTCTGCGGCGGCTACGCCACGGGCGCCCTCTTCGGCTGGGGGTCCGAGGAGCTCGCCTCGGCCATGGGCGACTTCGGCCTGGGCGGCGCGGCGGCGCTCGCCGCCGTCTCCTGCTTCTGGTACGGCCGGACGCACAAGACCCGGTTCCGCCTCGCCTGGCTCCTCTTCGCGGCCTCCTCCGCCATGGCCGGCCTCGGCAACCTCATCTGGGGCTGGTACGAGGTCGTCCTCGACCAGGACGTGCCCGCGCCGTCCCCGGCCGACTTCTGCTTCCTGCTCTTCGCGCCGCCCGCGATCATCGGCCTCCTGGTCCTCGCCCGCCGCCCCGTCACCCGCGCCGGCTGGGTCTGCCTGGCCCTCGACGCCTGGCTGACGGGCGGCTCGCTGCTGACCCTCTCCTGGAGCCTGGCCCTCGCGCACACCGCCCAGTTCCAGGGTGAGAACGTCGCCCACGCCGCCCTCTCGCTGGCCTATCCGCTGCTCGACATCGCCCTGGTCTCCATGGTCCTGGCGCTCCACTTCCGGCGCTCCACGGCCAACCGCTCCGCCATCAACACCGCCATCGCCGCCCTCGCCCTGACCGTCCTGTGCGACGCCCTGTTCACCTCGCCCCTGCTGCGCTCGCACTACCGCTCCGGCCAGATCCTCGACGCCGGCTGGTTCGCGGGCTACATGCTGATGGCGTACGCCCCCTGGGTGGCCCGCGAGAAGGGCGACGACACCGGTGCCGCCGGGCGCCGCGCCGCGCACACCCCGAGCCGCCCCATCGCCGGCTCCCTCGCCGCCCTCACCCCGTACCTGGCCGCCGCGGTCTGCACGCTGGGGATCCTCTACACCTTCCTCAACGGCCACCACGCCGACCGCGTCGTCATCTTCACGGGCTGTACGGTCGTCCTCGCCCTGGTCATCCGCCAGGGCATCATGCTGCTGGACAACATCTCCCTCACCCAGGAACTGGCCCAGAAGGAGAACCACTTCCGCTCCCTGGTGCAGGGCTCCAGCGACGTCATCATGATCGCCGCGCCCACCGGCATACTGCGCTACGTCAGCCCCGCCGCCGCGGGTGTCTACGGCCGGGACGCCGAGGAGCTCGTCGGCTCCGAGCTGGCCTCGCTGATCCACCCGGAGGACCTCGGCAGGGTCGTCCACGAGGTGCGCCGCTTCCTCGCCGCGCCACCCGCCGAGGAGCCCACCACCCGCATCGAGTGCCGCTTCCGCTCCGGCGGCGGCGACTGGCTCAACGTCGAGTCCACCGTCAACCGCCACCACGGCGGCCTGATCTTCAACAGCCGTGACGTCACCGAGCGCGTCCGGCTCCAGGCCCAGCTCCAGCACACCGCCGAGCACGACCCGCTCACCGACCTGCCCAACCGCGCCCTGTTCACCAAGCGGGTCCAGCAGGCCCTCACCGGCCGCAGAGCGACCGACGCCGGCACGGCCGTGCTCTTCATCGACCTGGACGGCTTCAAGGCGGTCAACGACACCGTCGGCCACCAGGCGGGCGACGAGCTCCTGGTCCAGGCGGCCCGCAGGCTCCAGGACTCCGTGCGCGCGGGCGACAGCACCGCCCGCTTCGGGGGCGACGAGTTCGCCGCGCTGATCATCGGCGACGGCACCCGCGACCCCGAGGCCCGCGAGTACCGCATCCACGAGATCGCCGACCGGCTGCGGCTCACCCTCTCCCAGCCCTACCGCGTGGAAGGAGGCACCGAGGTCCGCGTCGCCGCCAGCATCGGCGTCGCCTTCGCCGAGCCGGGCATCACCCCCGGCGCGCTGATGCGCAACGCCGACCTCGCGATGTACCGCGCCAAGCAGGCTGGCAAGGGCCGCGTCGAGCTCTACGCCCCCCAGATGCAGGCCGACGTGGTGCGCCGCGCCGAGCTCGCCACCCGGCTGCGCACCGCGCTGCACGAAGGCGAGTTCGCCCTGCTCCACCAGCCGATCGTGGAGCTCGGCACGGGCCGGGTCACGGCCGTCTCCGCGCAGCCCCGCTGGCGCTCCGCCCAGGGCGTCCTCTTCACCCCCGCCGAGTACCTCCGGGTGGCCGAGACCGAGCGGGGCGACGAGGGCGCGCGCGCCGCCGAGCTGGGCCGCTGGACGGTCGAGAAGGCCGTCGAGCAGGCCGCCCAGCGCTGCCGCGCGGGCCACGCCGTGCCCGTGTACGTCCGGCTCACGGCCGGCCGGCTGATGGACAAGTCGCTGCCGCCCAAGTACCTCGAAGGGCTGCTGATCCGGCACGGCCTGCCCTCCGGCGCGCTCGTCCTGGAGCTGTCCGGAAGTGATCCCCGGGTGCCCCTGGACGAGCTGGAGCGGCGGCTCGTCGCGCTGCGCCGGCTGGGCGTGCGGATCGCCCTGGACGGCTTCGGCAGCGGATACGCCGCGATCAGCGCCCTGCGCCGGCTTCCCATCGATACACTCAAGCTCGATCGCGGACTGGTCGACGGAGTGGTCGAGTCCGCGCGGCTGCACAAGATCACCGCAGGGCTGCTGAGGATCGCCACCGACCTCGGCATGCAATCAGTCGCCGACGGCGTCGACGTCCCCGAGCAGGCGCTCGCCCTCCGGGTCATGGGGTGCACCCACGGTCTGGGCGCGGCCTTCGCCGGCCCGCTCGACGAGCACCGGCTGCGGCACGCCCTCGACCGCGGTGCCTATCCGGTACCGGGCGCCGCCGTGGACGGTGGGAACGTCCTCGTCGGCGGCGCGGCGGGCCATGCCGGCGGGCACCTCCCGATCGGCATCCCGGCCCACCTCCCGGTGAACGCCCCGGTCAACGTCCCGCTGAACGCCGTCAACGCGGCCCTTCCGTCGGCCGTCCGATCGGGGGCCGCGGGCGGCGCCGGATCCCTTGCCCATGCTCCATTGCGTTCAAATAATGAGACGCCCGTCCCACCCACTTGACACTTCACATGCGCCGGGTGGAGGGTCAACCACATGCGCACCCGAATTCTCGTACTTGGAAAGCGCGTCGGCTGAAGCAGGCCTTCCAGAAGCCCTGCTGACCACCCCGGCGCGCTCCCCTCGCTTGCCTCATGGCACGAGGGGTTTTTTGTTGCACCGGAACCACGCGGAACTACGCAGACCCACCCAAACTCATCCGTCGAATCCTTCGAGAAGAGAATGTCGATGACCGAGCAGGCCACCGGGGCCCACCATCCGCAGCCGCGGGCCCGTAGCGGCGCCGCGCAGCAGCAGCCCGCCACCGTCGAGCACGTCACGGGTGCGCAGTCCCTCATCCGTTCGCTGGAGGAGGTAGGGGCGGAGATCGTCTTCGGTATCCCGGGTGGGGCGATCCTTCCGGCGTACGACCCGATGATGGACTCGTCGAAGGTGCGCCACGTCCTGGTCCGTCACGAGCAGGGCGCGGGGCACGCCGCGACCGGTTACGCGCAGGCCACCGGCAGGGTGGGCGTCTGCATGGCGACCTCGGGCCCGGGGGCGACGAACCTGGTGACGCCGATCGCGGACGCACACATGGACTCGGTGCCGCTGGTGGCGATCACGGGCCAGGTGGCGTCCAAGGCGATCGGTACGGACGCCTTCCAGGAGGCGGACATCTGCGGCATCACGATGCCGATCACCAAGCACAACTGGCTGGTCACCGACCCGGCGGAGATCCCGCGGACGATCGCCGAGGCCTTCCACGTCGCCTCCACCGGCCGGCCCGGCCCGGTGCTCGTCGACATCGCCAAGGACGCCCTCCAGGCGCGCACCACCTTCAGCTGGCCGCCGCACACGGACCTGCCGGGGTACCGGCCGGTGACCAAGCCGCACGCCAAGCAGATCCGCGAGGCCGCGAAGCTGATCACGCAGGCGCGGCGCCCGGTGCTGTACGTGGGCGGCGGCGTGATGAAGGCGCGGGCCACGGCCGAGCTGAAGGTGCTGGCCGAACTGACCGGCGCCCCCGTCACGACGACGCTGATGGCGCTCGGCTCGTTCCCCGACAGCCACCCCCAGCACCTGGGGATGCCGGGGATGCACGGCTCCGTCGCCGCGGTGACCGCGCTCCAGAAGTCCGACCTGATCGTCGCCCTCGGCGCGCGGTTCGACGACCGGGTGACCGGCAAGCTCGACTCCTTCGCCCCGTACGCCAAGATCGTCCACGCGGACATCGACCCGGCGGAGATCGGGAAGAACCGGGCGGCGGACGTGCCGATCGTCGGGGATGCCCGTGAGGTCATCGCGGACCTGATCGTCGCGATCCAGGCCGAGCACGCCGACGGCCACACCGCCGACTACAGCGCCTGGTGGAGCGACCTGAACCGGTGGCGCGAGACGTACCCGCTGGGCTACACCCTGCCGGAGGACGGCAGCCTCTCGCCGCAGCAGGTCATCCAGCGCATCGGGCAGCTCGCCCCGAAGGACACGATCTACGCCGCGGGCGTCGGCCAGCACCAGATGTGGGCCTCGCACTTCATCGACTACGAACAGCCGCGCACCTGGCTGAACTCCGGCGGCGCGGGGACCATGGGCTACGCGGTCCCGGCGGCGATGGGCGCCAAGGCCGGCGCGCCGGAGCGCACGGTGTGGGCGATCGACGGCGACGGCTGCTTCCAGATGACCAATCAGGAGCTGGTCACCTGCGCGCTGAACAACATCCCGATCAAGGTCGCGGTCATCAACAACGGCGCGCTGGGCATGGTCCGCCAGTGGCAGACCCTGTTCTACAACGAGCGTTACTCCAACACCGTGCTCCACTCGGGCCCCGGCTCGGACGGCACCGAGTCGCACGCGGGCACCCGGGTCCCGGACTTCGTGAAGCTCGCGGACGCCATGGGCTGCGTGGGTCTGCGCTGCGAGCGCCCGGAGGACCTGGACGCGGTCATCGAGAAGGCCAACGCCATCAACGACCGGCCCGTCGTCGTGGACTTCATCGTCCACCAGGACGCCATGGTCTGGCCGATGGTCGCCGCCGGCACCTCCAACGACGAGATCCTCGCGGCCCAGGGCGTCCGCCCGGACTTCGGCGACACCGAGGACGACTGAGAGTCCGCGAGAAGAGAGAGAACAAGCAGATGACCAAGCACACGCTCTCCGTCCTGGTGGAGAACACCCCCGGCATCCTGGCCAGGATCGCCGCGCTCTTCTCCCGCCGCGGCTTCAACATCGACTCCCTCGCCGTCGGCGTCACCGAGCACCCCGACATCTCCCGCATCACCATCGTGGTCAACGTCGAGTCGCTGCCGCTGGAGCAGGTCACCAAGCAGCTCAACAAGCTCGTCAACGTCCTGAAGATCGTGGAGCTGGAGGACAGCGCCGCCATCCAGCGCGAGTTGGTGCTGGTGAAGGTCCGCGCCGACAACGAGACCCGCTCCCAGATCGTCGAGATCGTCCAGCTGTTCCGCGCCAAGACCGTGGACGTCTCCCCGGAGGCCGTCACCATCGAGGCCACCGGCGGCAGCGACAAGCTCGGCGCGATGCTCAAGATGCTGGAGCCGTTCGGCATCAAGGAGCTGGTGCAGTCCGGCACCATCGCCATAGGGCGTGGCGCCCGTTCCATCACGGACCGGAGCCTGCGCGCCCTGGACCGCTCGGCCTGAGCCGAACGGCCGGAACCCGACGGGACCGGCGCACCGCGACCCGGCCCGTACACCCCTTCCGCCTCGACCCCCGCCCACCCGTCATACGGTGGGACGTACAACCGGAAACCCGGAAACAAGGAGATACCTCACGTGGCTGCCGAGCTGTTCTACGACAACGACGCCGACCTGTCCATCATCCAGGGCCGCAAGGTCGCGGTTCTGGGCTACGGCAGCCAGGGCCACGCCCACGCGCTGTCGCTGCGCGACTCCGGCGTCGATGTCCGGGTGGGCCTGCACGAGGGCTCCAAGTCCAAGGTGAAGGCCGAGGAGCAGGGCCTGCGCGTCGTCACCCCCGCCGAGGCCGCGGCCGAGGCCGACGTCATCATGATCCTGGTGCCGGACCCGATCCAGGCCAAGGTCTACGAGGAGTCCGTCAAGGACCACCTCAAGGACGGCGACGCCCTCTTCTTCGGCCACGGCTTCAACATCCGCTTCGGCTTCATCAAGCCCCCGGCCGGCGTCGACGTCTGCATGGTCGCCCCCAAGGGCCCGGGCCACCTGGTCCGCCGTCAGTACGAGGAGGGCCGCGGCGTGCCGTGCATCGCGGCCGTCGAGCAGGACGCCACGGGCAAGGCCTTCGCGCTGGCCCTCTCCTACGCCAAGGCCATCGGCGGCACCCGCGCCGGCGTCATCAAGACGACCTTCACCGAGGAGACCGAGACCGACCTGTTCGGCGAGCAGGCCGTGCTCTGCGGCGGCGCCTCCGCGCTCGTCAAGGCCGGCTTCGAGACCCTGGTCGAGGCGGGCTACCAGCCGGAGATCGCGTACTTCGAGTGCCTCCACGAGCTGAAGCTGATCGTGGACCTGATGTACGAGGGCGGCCTGGAGAAGATGCGCTGGTCGGTCTCCGAGACCGCCGAGTGGGGCGACTACGTCACCGGCCCGCGGATCGTCACCGACCAGACCAAGGCCGAGATGAAGAAGGTCCTCGGCGAGATCCAGGACGGCACCTTCGCCAACAACTGGATGAAGGAGTACCAGGCCGGCCTGCCCAAGTACAACGAGTACAAGAAGGCCGACGAGGACCACCTGCTGGAGACCACCGGCAAGAAGCTCCGCAAGCTGATGAGCTGGGTCGACGACAAGGAGTAGTCGCGGCCCCGGCGCCCGGTGCGCGGCGGACGGGGCCTCCGGGGGCGTGCGCGAACACGCCTCCCGGGGGCCCCGTCGCCCCCTTGTCCATGGTGTCCACCTCTCGTGGGTGACGTTTACGGATCGGCACCGGGCGGCCTCGTAACCCCCGATACACTGCGGAGCACAAACGCGTCAGGCTCACAGCGTCGTGCGTCACACGCGGCTGCCCTTCACCGCCTTCGGCCGTCGGGACGGCCGTCCGCAGAGGACTAGTGAGGACTGAGGACCACGTGAGCACTGCTTCGCCCCGCAAACCCGTCGTACTCATCGCGGAAGAGCTGTCCCCCGCGACCGTCGACGCCCTGGGCCCCGACTTCGAGATCCGCCACTGCAACGGCGCGGACCGTGCCGCGCTGCTGCCCGCGATCGCCGACGTGGACGCCGTCCTCGTCCGCAGCGCCACCAAGATCGACGCCGAGGCCGTCGCGGCCGCGAAGCGGCTGCGGGTCGTCGCCCGCGCCGGCGTCGGCCTCGACAACGTGGACGTCGCCGCCGCCACCAAGGCCGGCGTGATGGTCGTGAACGCCCCGACCTCCAACATCGTCACCGCCGCCGAGCTCGCCTGCGGCCTGCTGATCGCGACCGCCCGCAACATCCCGCAGGCCAACTCCGCGCTGAAGAACGGCGAGTGGAAGCGCTCCAAGTACACCGGCGTCGAGTTGTCCGAGAAGACCCTCGGCGTCGTCGGCCTCGGCCGCATCGGCGTGCTCGTCGCCCAGCGGATGTCCGCCTTCGGCATGAAGATCGTCGCCTACGACCCCTATGTGCAGCCCGCGCGGGCCGCGCAGATGGGCGTCAAGCTCCTCACGCT
The DNA here is from genome assembly GCF_002192455.1 of Streptomyces albireticuli. Lineage (NCBI taxonomy): Bacteria > Bacillati > Actinomycetota > Actinomycetes > Kitasatosporales > Streptomycetaceae > Streptomyces > Streptomyces albireticuli. The sequence continues at coordinate 2,422,554 of NZ_CP021744.1, read as the reverse complement.
CGACGAGCTGCTGGAGACCGCCGACTTCATCACGGTGCACCTGCCCAAGACCCCCGAGACCCTCGGTCTCATCGGTGACGAGGCGCTGCACAAGGTCAAGCCGAGCGTCCGCATCGTCAACGCCGCGCGCGGCGGGATCGTGGACGAGGCCGCGCTGGCCACCGCCCTCAAGGAGGGCCGGGTCGCCGGCGCGGGCCTGGACGTCTACGCCTCCGAGCCCTGCACCGACTCCCCGCTCTTCGAGTTCGACAGCGTCGTGGCCACCCCGCACCTGGGCGCCTCGACGGGCGAGGCCCAGGAGAAGGCGGGCATCGCCGTCGCCAAGTCGGTGCGCCTCGCGCTCGCCGGCGAGCTGGTGCCGGACGCGGTCAACGTCCAGGGCGGCGTCATCGCCGAGGACGTCAAGCCGGGCCTGCCGCTGGCCGAGAAGCTCGGCCGGATCTTCACCGCGCTCGCGGGTGAGGTCGCGGTCCGCCTCGACGTCGAGGTCTACGGCGAGCTCACCCAGCACGACGTGAAGGTCCTCGAACTCTCCGCCCTGAAGGGCGTCTTCGAGGACGTCGTCGACGAGACGGTCTCGTACGTCAACGCCCCGCTGTTCGCCCAGGAGCGCGGCGTCGAGGTCCGGCTGACCACCAGCTCCGAGTCCACCGAGCACCGCAATGTGGTCACGGTGCGCGGCACGCTCTCCGGCGGCGACGAGGTGTCCATCTCCGGCACCCTCGCCGGCCCGAAGCACCTCCAGAAGATCGTCGCCGTCGGCGACCACGACGTGGACCTGGCCCTCGCCGACCACATGGCCTTCCTCCGCTACGGCGACCGCCCCGGCGTCGTCGGCACGGTGGGCCGCATCCTCGGCGAGGCCGGCATCAACATCGCCGGCATGCAGGTCTCCCGCGCCACGGAGGGCGGCGAGGCCCTGGTCGCCCTCACGGTCGACGAGTCGATCCCGGCCCCGGTCCTCGCGGAGATCGCGGAGGAGATCGGCGCGGTGTCGGCGCGCGCGGTGAACCTCACGGACTGACGCCCCGTACGACCGGAGGCCCGGCCGTCCCCTTACGACGGGGCGGCCGGGCCTCCGCCCGTACCGGCGGGCAGCTCAGGGGCGCCGCTGCCCCGCGTCCTCCCCGTCGTACTTCCCGCTCGTGTACTCCTCGATGCTCATGGTGTCCTTGGCCGCGGGCACCTGGATCTTCGGGTCGACCCCGTAGTCCGTGTACTCCTCGGTGGTGTCGACCGGGCCCTTGGAACCCTTGCCCGACTCCCGGGCCTTGAGGGGGAGATCGTCCCGGCCTACCCAGATGTCGATGTCGACCTCGTGGAGCCCGGAGATCCGGCGCGGCCGCGTGAAGTGCTCGCGCTGGTCGTCCTGTATCGCGTCGCCCTTGTACTCGTCGAGTTCGTCGAGGACGACGGTGCCCTTGAAGTGCGTGGCGGGCTTCCCGCCGACGGTCTCCTCGCCCACCTTGGTGACGCCCTTCGACGCGCCGAGGGCCGCGAGCCAGTCGGGCAGCTCGCCCTGGGCCTCCCGCGGACCGGGGTCCTTCTTCCCGGGAACCGGGCCGTCGCGATCGGTCCGCAGCCACCGGTCACGGGACATCCGGGGGGCCCTGGCGAACAGCGTCTTCTCGGTGCTGATCATCTCTATGGAGACCTCGGAGCCCCGGCCCGGGGCCTTGCCCCGGGGACCCCAGCTCTTCGTCGACGAGAGGTCGGGCTCGCGCGAGAAGGCGTGCTCCTCGCGCTTCTCGCCGCCGGCGTCCTTGGTCAGTTGCTTCGTCTTGTACGAGTTCTGCTGCGCGGTCTTCTGCCGGGCCGCCTTGAGCGCGGCGTGCGGGTCACGCTCCTCGCCGCCGCCGCAGGCCGTCAGTCCTAAGGTGAGGGCGGCACCGGCGGCCGCCACGACGCACTTCTGTATGCCGTTCAAGGGGGTCTGCTGTCCTCTGCCTCGCTCGGATCTTTCCGCAGAGAGTAACCCCTTGATTACAGGGCCGGGCCGCCGGCCGGGGTTCAGCCCTTGGTGCCGGCCCCCGAGGCCCCCTTGTCGTAGGCCTCCTGTGCGAACTGGTCGAGCGTGATGGAGTCCTTGAGCACGGGCACCTGGATCTTCGGGTCGACCCCGTAGTCCGTGTACTCCTCCGTCATGTCGCGCGTGCCCTTGGAATCCTTGCCGGACTCCTGGCCCTTGACGGGGAGGTCGTCGCGGCCGATCCAGACGTCGATGTCGACCTTGGCGAGCCCGCGCTTCCGGCGTTCCTCCACGAAGGCCTCGCGCAGCCAGTCCCGCATCGCGTCGCCCTTGTACCTCTCCAGTTCGTCGAGGACGACGGTGCCCTTGAAGTGCGTGGCGGGCTTCCCGCCGACCGTCTCCTCGCCGGCCTTGGTGACGCCCTTGGACGAGCCCAGGACCCCGAGCCAGTTGGGCAGCTCGCCCTCGGCCCGCTTCTGGATCTCGCCCTTCCGGGTGGCTTCCTTCTCCGCGGCCTTGTCCTTCACGTCGGTCCGCAGCCAACGGCCGCCGGCCAGCCCGGCGTTCCTGGTGAAGAGCGCGTCCTCGGTGCCGACCATCTGGTCGTAGTTGTCGAGCCCGTTGTCCTTGGGCTTGCGGGGCTGGTCCCAGCTCTTCTTGTCGGTGAGGTCGGGTTTCCGCGAGAAGGCGTACTCGACGCGCTCCTGGCCCTCCGAATCCTTGGACAGCCGCTTCGTCTTGTACGAGTTCTGCTGCGCGACCTTCTGCCGGGCCGCCTTGAGCACGGCGTAGGGGTCACGGGTGTCGGCCTTGGCGCCGTTCTCGGCGGTCCCGCCGCCGTGTTCACTCCCACCGCCGCCGCACGCGGTGAGGGTCAGGGCGAGGACGGCCCCTGTGGCCGCCAGGAAGGTCTTCTGTATCGCCTTCAAGGGCTTTACTGTCCTTTGTCGCGTATAAGTATCTCCGCAGAGAGTAACTCTCCGGTCACGGAGCCCGATGATCGCCCCCGAGGCGGACGGGCGAGGCCGGACCCCGTCGCCGCGTTCCCGATCTCTATGCTGGCGCCATGATCCGCATACCTCTTTCGGCGCTGGAAGTCGCGATGGTCCAGACGGGCACCCGCGCCGTCGACACCCTGCGCGACACCGCGGCCTTCGCTCAGGAACTCGAACGGCTGGGCTACCGCCGGATCTGGTACGCCGAGCACCACCACTCGCCCGCGATCGGCGCGTTCCCGCCGGTCGTGCTGACCGCGCACGCCGCCGCCTCGACCTCGTCCATCCGGCTCGGTTCGGGCGGTGTGCTGGCGCCCAACCACGCGCCCCTCACGCTGGCCGAGCAGTTCGGGACGCTGGCCGCCCTGCACGAGGACCGCGTCGACCTGGGGATCGGCCGTGGCCCCGGGACCTTCGACGAGGGCATCGCGCGGGCGCTGCGCCGAGGGGCCGGGCCGGCGACGGACGAGGAGTACCGGGGTGATGTCGCCGCGATCCTTTCCTTCCTCGTCGACGAGGTCGCGCTCGGGCCGCTGCCCGAGCCGTGGCTGCTGGCGTCCAGCACCGCGGGTGCCGCCCTGGCCGCGGAGCTCGGGCTGCCGATCGCCCTCGCGCACCACATCCGGCCGGAGAACACCCTGGCGGCGGTGGAGCGTTACCGGGCGGCGTTCACCCCGTCCCGCTGGTGCGCGGAACCCCGGGTGCTGGTGTGCGTGGAGGCCGTGTGCGCCGGGACGGAGGAGGAGGCCGCGTGGCGGCTCGGGCCGATGGAGGTCGTCAAGGCCGGGCTCCTCAAGGGCCGGAGCGACTTCCCCTTCCCGACGCCCGAGGAGGCGGCCGCCCACTCCTTCACGGCGGAGGAGCGCCGCGCGCTGGACGGCTTCCGCGCGCAGCAGGCCGTCGGCACGCCCGAGGCCGTCGTGGAACGGCTCGCCCGGCTGGCCGACGAGACCGGGGCGGACGAGCTCATGCTGACGACCCCCGTCCACGACCTGCGCGACCGCGTCCGCTCGTACGAACTCATCCAGCGTCACCTCGGGGCGACTTCGGCGCGCGAGTAATCTGCCCGCATGGGCGCACCAGAACGGTCGGCGGCCACCGCCCCGGCCCCTACCTCCGGATCGCCGCGGAGCTCCGCGACCGCATCGCCTCCGGCGAGCTGCGCGCGGGCGAGCGGATCCCCTCCACCCGGCGGATCGCTCAGGAGTGGGGCGTCGCCATGGCCACCGCCACCAAGGTCCTGGCGGTCCTCCGGCGGGAAGGGCTCGTACGGGCCGTGCCCGGCGTCGGCACCGTGGTGGAGGCCCCCGGCAACGGGCCGGACCACCCGGCCCGTGCGCCCCGGCGCAACGGCGCCCGCAACGGAACGCGGCACGGCGCGCGCGACGGTGAATCCGCGCTCACCCGGGAGCGCGTCGTGCGGGCCGCGATCGGCATCGCCGACGCCCAGGGCGCCGCGGCGCTGTCCATGCGCGCCATCGCCGCCCGGCTCGGCGTCTCCACGATGGTGCTGTACCGCTATGTGCCCGGCAAGGACGAGCTCGTCGTCCTGATGGCCGACGCCGTCTTCGGTGAGGTCGAGCTGCCGGCCGGGGCCCCCGCGGACTGGCGCGGACGGCTGGAGGCCGCCGCCCGGCTCCAGTGGGCCCTCTACCGACGTCACCCCTGGCTGGCCGGGGCGATGTCCTTCACCCGCCCGCTGCTCTCCCGGAACGCCCTCGCCCTGATGGAGTGGATGATGGCCCCGGTGCGCGAACGCGTCGCCGATGCCTCGGAGTTGCTCCACATCGCGGTCACCGTGGCCGGCTACGTGCGCGGCGTCGCCGTGAACCTCGAGGACGAGGCGGAGGCCGAGCAGGACACGGGCGTCACGAGCGCGCAGTGGCTGGAGAGCCGGCAGGGGCGCCTGGAGGAGATCCTCCAGGACGGCGGCTATCCGGTGTACGCACGGATCGCGGCGCGGCGGGACATCGCCTTCGACCTCGACTCGATGTTCACGTTCGGGCTGGCCAGGCTGCTGGACGGCATGGGTCCGCTCCTCGCGGGGAGCGCTCCCGGTCCGGACGCGTAGGGCGCGCGGGGCGTACGCGCGGCGCTCGTACGCCCCGTCAGCGGTAGGAGTCGATCAGCCGCGCCAGATGCCGCCCCGCGATCAGCAGCGGCGCCTCGTCCCGCGCGAGCTGGGCCGCGAGCTCGGCGCCCTCCAGGGTGCTGATCACGGTGTGCGCGAGCTCGTGCGCGCTCTCCGCGCCGAAGCCGCGGTCGAGGAGCTTCTCCTCGACCAGGCCCCGCCAGCGCGCGAACGCCTCGGCCGCCGCCCGCTGGATGTCGGGCGCCCGCTCGGCGGTGCCGATGCTGGTGGCCGTGACCGGGCAGCCGTCGATCCAGTCGGAGGCGCGCAGGGCCCCGGCGACCGTCCGGGCGCAGGCGTCGACCGCCTCGGCGGGGTCGTCCGTGCCGTCCAGCGCGGCCCGCAGGATGTCCGTGAACTCCTGGTCGCCGTGGCGGATCGCCTCCGCGGCCAGCTCCTGCTTGCCGCCGGGGAAGAAGTGGTAGACCGAGCCGAGCGTGGCCCCGGCCTCCCGGGAGATCTGCTTGATGCCGGTGCCCTCGTAGCCCTGGCGCTGCATCAGCCGTGAGGCCGCCCGCACGATGCGCTCGCGCGTGCCGAGGGCGGCGTCCGCGTCGCGTCCTGCCTCCGTGGTCGTGTTCACGCCCCAAGAATATCGGATAGAGCGTTCGTTCTAGAGCGTGCTACGTTCCTCCCTAGATAGAGCGTTCGTTCTAGAGGGGATCCTTCTGTGTCTTCCATGTCTTCCATGTCTGCCTCCGCGCCCTCCGTCACCGTCATCGGCCTCGGCCCCATGGGCCGCGCGATGGCCGGTGCCTTCCTGGACAGCGGCCACCGCGTCACCGTCTGGAACCGCACCGCCGCCAAGGCCGACGAGCTGGTGGCCCGGGGCGCCGAGCGCGCCGCCACCGTCGAGGAGGCGCTGGCCGCGAACGAGCTGGTGATCCTCAGCCTCACCGACTACGACGCGCTGTACGCGATCCTCGGCCCGGCCGCCGACTCCCTGGCCGGCCGTGTCCTGGTCAACCTCAGCTCCGACACCCCCGCGCGGGCCCGCGAGGCCGCCGCGTGGGCCGCGCGCCACGGCGCCGTCCACCTCACCGGCGGGGTGCAGGTGCCCCCTTCGGGCATCGGCAACCCGGAGTCGTCGACCTTCTACAGCGGTCCGGAGGACGTCTTCGAGGCCCACCGGCCCACCCTGGAGGTCCTCACCGGCGCCGACTACCGCGGCGCCGACCCGGGCCTGGCCGCGCTGTTCTACCAGCTCCAGATGGACATCTTCTGGACCACGATGGTCAGCTACCTGCACGCCGTCGCCGTCGCCCGCCGCAACGGCATCACGGCCGAGGAGTTCCTGCCGTACGCCTCCTCCACGGCGGCGTCGATCCCGGGCTTCCTCGCCTTCTACACCCCGCGCATCGACGCCGGCCGGTACGAGGGCGACGTCGACAACCTCGCCATGGGGCTGGCCAGCGTCGAGCACATCCTCCACACCACGGCGGACGCGGGCGTCGACACCACGCTGCCCGCCACCGTCCGGGACTTCATGCGGCGCGCCGTGGAGCAGGGGCGGGCGGGGGAGAGCGTCGTCAGCCTGGTCGAGACGTTCTCCCCGGCGGCCACCGGGAAGGGGGCGGCCGCGTAAGGCGTGCGTCCCGAAGGGGCCTGAAAGGCCGAGGGGGCTCGGGAAGGGCCCGAAGAGGCCCGAAGAGGGGGGTCGTGAGACATATTCGGCCGTTCTGCGGGATATGGCTGAACTATGCGTGGCGGACAGCGGTCAAGAAGCCTGGACTGGACTTACTGGATGTAGAGGACATCGTTCCGAACGCCTGGAGGTTGCCCATGACCGACGCCGGCCGAGTCCACGCCACCGTTCCGTCAGTTCCGCCGGCCCCCTCCTTCCCCCGCGACCGTACGTGTCCGTACCGGCCGCCGGAGAGCTACGGCGCGCTGGCCGCCGACGGACCCGTCACCCGCGTCGCGCTGTACAACGGGCGCGTGGTGTGGCTGGTGACCGGGCACGCGGAGGCGCGTGCCCTGCTCACCGACCCCAGGGTCTCCACCAGCAGGCAGAACCCGGACTTCCCCATGGTCGCGCCGCGCACCGAGTCGCAGAGCACCGTCGTCCTGCCACTGCTCGGCGTCGACGACCCCGAACACGCCCGCCAGCGCCGGATGCTGATCCCCCGCTTCGGCCTCAAGCGCGTCAACGAGATGCGCCCGCAGATCCAGGCGGTCGTGGACCGGCTCCTCGACGCCATGCTCGCCGCCGGGCCCGGCGCGGACCTCGTCGCCGCCTACAGCCTGCCCGTCCCCTCGACGGTCATCTGCTCCCTGCTCGGCGTCCCCTACGCCGACCACGACTTCTTCGAGTCCAGGTCGCGGCAGCTGTTCCTGGCGCGGACCGCGGTCGGGTCCACGGCCGCCCTCGACGAACTGCGCGACTACCTCAGAGGCCTGATCGCCCGCAAGGAGGCCGAGCCGGGGGAGGGGCTGCTGGACGAGCTCATCGCCGAGCGGCTCGCCGAAGGGGAGGTCGACCGCGAGGAACTGGTCATGATGGCCGTGCTGTTGCTCGTGGCCGGCCACGAGACGACGTCCAACATGATCTCCCTCGGCACGTTCACCCTCCTGGAGCACCCCGAGGAGCTCGCCGCGCTGCGCGCCGACCCGGCGCTGATGCCGGGCGCCGTCGAGGAGCTGCTGCGCTTCCTGTCCATAGCCGACGGTCTGGTGCGCGTCGCCGTCGAGGACCTCGACCTCGGCGGGCGGACGGTGCGGGCCGGCGACGGCATCATGATCAGCACCTCGGTGGTCAACCGCGACGCCGCCGCCTACGAGCGCCCCGAGGCCCTCGACGTGCACCGTTCGGCCCGTCACCACGTCGCCTTCGGGTACGGCGTCCACCAGTGCCTGGGCCAGAACCTGGCCCGCGCGGAGCTGGAGATAGCCCTCACCACGCTCGTCCGCCGCATCCCGACGCTGCGGCTGGCCGTGCCGGCCGGCGAGGTGCCGGTCAAACCCGGCGACACCCTCCAGGGGCTTTTCGAGCTGCCCGTCACCTGGTGAACTACCCGCAGCGGCAAAGAGATCAGCCACGAAGAGATCAGCAGCGAACAGATCAAGAGACAAGAGAGAACGGAACCGCGCCATGAGCAGCATCCGCGTCAGTATCGACTCCGACAACTGCATCGGCTCCGGCCAGTGCGCCCTGACCGCCTCCAGCGTCTTCACCCAGGACGACGACGGGTTCGGCATGGTCCTGCCCGGCCGCGAGGACGGCGCCGGCGATCCGCTGGTCCGGGAGGCGGTACGGGCCTGCCCGGTCCAGGCGATCGCACTTGAGGAGGACTGACCGGAGGACGTGCGGGCGGCCTCGTCAGGGGGCCGTCAGCATCGGCAGGGAGGACAGGTGCTCCTCCGGGACGTCGAAGGCCTCCGTCAGCGCCGCCAGATGCGGGGCGAGCCGGGCGGTCAGCTCCTGCCGGACCCGGGGGAGCGAACGGACCTGATCCGCGGTCAGCGCCCCCTCGGTCAGCAGCAGGCCGCTCCGGGAGTCCACCTGGTCCAGCAGGAACAGCGCGTTCAGGTCGGCCAGGACCGCGCGTGCGGCCGGGTCGGCGGCGCGGTCGCGGGCCGCGGCGAAGGCGTCGGCGGCCTTGCCCACCGTGTACGCCTCGACCAGATCCAGGGCGGCGGTGGAGGCGTTGTTCCAGCGTCCGAGCGCGTCCCCCGCCCCGCCGCCGCGCAGGTCGCTCCGGGCGGTGGTGTGCCAGTGGCGCTCGACGGCGGCGACGGCCCGCCGGAGGAAGCCGGGGTCGGCGGGGTCCTCCAGGCCGGTGGCCTTCGGCGGCTCCGGGGCGAGCGTGTGACCGAAGATCATCTCGGCTCCCGCCTTGCACCAGATCGCCAGGTTGTCCCCCTCCGCGGTGATCGCCCCGTCCGCGTTCGCGGCGAACTCGGCCAGCCCGTTCACCGGGAACAGCGCCCTGGCGCCGCAGCGCTCCCGGCTCTCGATCGTGATCTCCCGGGCCCGCCAGGTGATCCAGCCCTTCGCGACCGCCACGAGACGCTCGGCCTCGGCCCGCTCCCCGGGCCGGTGGGTGACCCAGTGCTCGGTGACCGCCCGGTGGAGGAAGGTCATGGCGTAGGCGGTGGCCACCCGTTCGAGCAGCCGGCCGTGGTGGCTGCGGTGGGCGGCCAGCGGTACGCGCCGCCCCGCCACCGGGCCGGAGATCCGCCGGGCGTGCGCGTAGCGGACGGCGATCGCCAGCGCCGCCCGGCAGCCGCCGAGCGTGCTCGCGCTCATGCACAGCTTCCCGACCGTCACCCGGGCGATGGCGTGCAGGAACCGCTTGCGCGGACTGCCCACGGCGCTGCTGAACGTGCCGTCCGGCGACAGCCGCCCGTGCGCGCCCTGGACGAGCGCGGTCCGGGGCAGACGGACGTGGTCGAAGGCGGTGACGCAGTGGTCCACCGGGCTGCCGATCCGTTCCGGGAGCATCGTCACGGTGACGCCCGGCAGGGTTCCCCGGTGGTCGCTCAGCGGGGTGAGGAAGAGGAAGACGCCCTGGTCCTGATCGTCGATCAGCAGCCGGGCCGCCACCACCGCGCTCTTCGGGCCGCCCGCCGGGCTGGTGTTGGGCATGAACTTCCGCGCGCCCTCGTGCGGGGTGTGCAGCACGAACTCGTCGCGCTCGCGGTCGTACCGGGCGGTGGTCTCCAGCGCGGCCGCGTCGTTGCCGTGCCCGTGCTCGGTGCACAGGAAGGTGCCGGTACGGGACATGGCGGTGAACTCGCTCACGTCGCGTGACGGCGAGATCACGTCGTCGAGCAGGCTCCCGAGGAAGAGGTTGTAGTGGATGCCGGCCACGGTCGCCGTGGCGCCGTCCACCACCGACGTCCACTCGTGCAGGGCCGCCAGCCCGCGCGGATCGCCGGCCAGGTGTCCGGGGGAGGGCAGCTCTTCGTTCAGGGCCCGCAGGCGGGCGTAGGAGAGCCGCCATCTCTCCTCGGTGCGGGTGTCACCGGGGTGGCGGAAGAGTTCGGTCGAGATCGCCTTGCGCCAGCGGCCGTGGGCATCGGTGCCCTCGGGGCCGTCGTGGAACAGGAGTTGGGTGAGCCCGGAGATGTCGAGAGCGGGCGAGGAGTCGGTCACGGGGGCAGTGTTGATCAACATGACCGAACCAACGACGAAGACCGGCCACCGGAAACCATCCGAAATTACTGTCGGTCAATCTTTCGTGACGGTCGGCGCGCGGCGCGGCGCGACCCGCGTCCCCGGGGCCGGCCGGGCGCCCGCCGCCGTCAGAGCCGCGCCGCCTTCAGACCCATGTGGAGCAGCAGCCGGTCCTCGCCCTCGTCCAGGTCGAGGCCCGTGAGCTGTTCCACGCGGGCCAGGCGGTAGTAGAGGGTCTGGCGGTGGATGCCGAGGGCCGCGGCCGTGCGGCCGGCCTGGCCGGCGCAGTCGAGGAAGGCCTCCGCGGTGCGGGCCAGTTCGGCGTGGGCCGCGGCCAGCAGCGGGCGTACGGAGGGGTCCGCGCCGGCCTCCGGGGGCAGCGCGGCCAGCGCGCGGTACGGGCCGATGTCCGCCCACTCCGCGACCGGGCCCAGCCGGGGCTCGGCCGCCGCCGCGCGGGCCGCGGACAGCGCCTCCACCCAGGCGGCCGACAGCTCGGCGAGGCCGCGGCGCGGCGCGGCGAGCCCGGCCGTCGCGGACACGGGCGCGACGCCCGCCGCCGGCGGGCCGCCCGCGCGCGGCGAGCGCAGCAGCCGGTCGGCGGCCGTCCGCGCGGGTGCCGGGGAGGCCATGGCCCGCAGCCGGATCAGCGCGGCCAGGGCCGGCGAGCCGTCCGGCAGGCTGTCCGGCACCGCGCACAGCGCCGCCACGCCCGACTGCGCCGCCAGTGCCGAGCCGGCGCCCTCCGCCTCCTCGCCCTCGGCGTCGCCCGCCGCCCGCCACGGGGTCACGGCCATCAGCACCAGCGGCCCGTCGCCCGAGGGGCCGAGCGCCTCCCGCAGCGCGGCCCGCGCCGCGTCCCGCCCCGCCGGCCGGCCGATCAGCAGTTCCCGCAGGAGCTCGCCCAGCTCGGCCTCCGCGCGGGCCTCGGCGGCCAGCAGCGCCCCGATCCGGGCGGCGGTCTCCATCGCCTGGGCGAGCCGCGGGTCGGCCGGTGGACCGCTCAGGTCCAGGCCGGCCAGCTGCTCGTCGTCCAGCAGCCACACATAGCCGTGGACCACGCCCCGATGGCGTACGGGCAGGCAGATGCGGCCCTTGAAGACCCCGGCCGCCGGGTCCGGCGGGATCCGCAGCGGCGCCTGGGCCCGCGCGATGCCGAACGCCTCGAACCACGCCCGTACGGCCGCCGTCGACCGCCGCTGGAGGATCGAGCGGGTGCGCACCGGGTCCATCGTCAGCTCGACGTCGTCGTCGCCGTGCGCGCCGAACGCGATCAGCACGAAGTCGCGGTCCTCCAGCGTCGCGGGCGCGCCGAGCGCCGCCGAGATGTCGTCCACGAGCTGCTGATAGTCGCCCCGCATGCGAGCCCCCCGCTCCTTTCCTCGGATGTTCCCTATGTCGGTTCTCCTATTGTCATACATCTGTCTGAGATCCCGGCCACGGATGCGTGACAGCTGTCGATGGTGGCGCGGTGGTGCGAACTCTACGTTTCACGTTGAGTTACTTATGCCGTCTCCCCAGGTGGGGGCGGCCGTCATCGTGGAGGTGCCCGTGCTGGGTCCCGTGATTCTCGCTGCGTCGCGCAGCGACAAGATGCGCCGCTTCGTGTCGGCAGCCCCGGGCACCAAGCAGGTCGTCGACCGGTTCATCGCCGGCGAGACCGTCGACCAGGTCGTCCCGATCGTGCGGGACGCCGCGGACAAGGGCCTTGAGGTCACCCTGGACGTGGTGGGCGAGGACATCACCACCGTCGAGCAGTCGTACGCCGCGCGCGACGCGTACCTGGAGCTGGTCGGCCGTCTGAAGGAGCTCGGCCTCGGCACCCGCGCCGAGATGTCCGTCAAGCTGTCCATGTTCGGCCAGGCGCTGGAGGGCGGCCACGAGCTGGCGCTCGCCAACGTCCGCCCGGTCGTCGAGGCCGCCGCCGCCATCGGCACCACGGTCACGCTGGACGCCGAGGACCACACCACCCTCGACTCCATGTTCGCCATCCACGAGGAACTGCGGAAGGACTTCCCGCAGACCGGCTGCGTCATCCAGGCGTACCTCTTCCGCACCGAGGACGACGCCCGCCGCCTGGCCGCCGCCGGCAGCCGCGTGCGTATCGTGAAGGGTGCGTACAAGGAGCCGGCCTCCGTCGCCTACCAGGACAAGGCCGAGGTCGACAAGGCGTTCGTCCGCATCGTGAAGATCCTGATGGCGGGCGAGGGCTACCCGATGATCGGGTCGCACGACCCGCGCCTGATCACCATCACCCAGGAGCTGGCCCGGCAGGCGGGGCGCAAACTGGACGAGTACGAATTCCAGATGCTGTACGGCATCCGCAGCGACGAGCACGTCCGCCTGGCCGCCGAGGGCCACCGGATGCGCGTCTACACGGCGTACGGCACCGACTGGTACGGCTACTTCATGCGACGTCTCGCCGAGAAGCCGGCGAACCTGCTGTTCTTCGGCCGCTCCATCCTCACCAAGGGCTGAGCCCCACCCCCCTTCCCCCCATAGCCCCCAAGGAGACACGGAACTCATGGACGCAGTGACCCAGGTCCCCGCCCCGGTCAACGAGCCGGTGCACAGCTACGCGCCCGGCAGCCCGGAGCGTGCCCGCCTCGAGGCCAAGCTCAAGGAGCTGGCGGGCAACCCCATCGACCTCCCGATGACCATCAACGGTGAGAAGCGCATGGGCGGCGGCGAGCCGTTCGACGTCGTGCAGCCGCACAACCACTCGGCCCGCATCGGCACCTTCCGCAACGCCACCACCCAGGACGCCCAGGACGCGGTCGACGCCGCCCTGGCCGCCGCCCCGGCCTGGCGCGCCATGTCCTTCGACGACCGCGCCGCGATCATCCTGCGCGCCGCCGAGCTGCTGGCGGGCCCCTGGCGCGAGACGCTGGCCGCCTCCACCATGCTGGGCCAGTCGAAGACCGCCCAGCAGGCCGAGATCGACACCCCGTGCGAGCTCGTCGACTTCTGGCGCTTCAACGTGCACTTCGCGCGCCAGATCCTCGCCGAGCAGCCGGTCGCCAACTCCGCCGGCGTGTGGAACCGCAGCGACCACCGCCCGCTCGAGGGCTTCGTCTACGCGATCACGCCGTTCAACTTCACCGCGATCGCCGGCAACCTGCCGACCGCCCCCGCCCTCATGGGCAACGTGGTCGTGTGGAAGCCGTCCCCGACCCAGACGCACTCCGCCGTGCTCCTGATGGAGCTCCTGGAGGAGGCGGGCCTGCCCAAGGGCGTCATCAACCTGGTGACGGGCGACGGCATCGCCGTCTCCGAGGTGGCCCTGAACCACCCCGAGCTGGCCGGCATCCACTTCACCGGCTCGACCAAGACCTTCCAGTACCTCTGGAAGACGGTCGGCAACAACATCGAGAAGTACAAGTCCTACCCGCGCCTGGTCGGCGAGACCGGCGGCAAGGACTTCGTCGTCGCCCACCCGAGCGCCGACCGCGAGATCCTCAAGACCGCGCTGACCCGCGGCTCCTTCGAGTTCCAGGGCCAGAAGTGTTCGGCCTCCTCCCGCGCCTACATCCCGCGCTCCATCTGGGAGAACGGCTTCAAGGAGGAGTTCGCGGCCGAGGTCGACGGCATCACCATGGGTGACGTCACCAACCTGGCCCACTTCATCGGCGCCGTCATCGACGAGCGCTCCTTCGCCAAGAACAAGGCCGCGATCGACCGCGCCAAGTCCGACCCGACCTGCACCATCGTGGCCGGCGGCACGTACGACGACTCGGTCGGCTACTTCGTCCGCCCGACGGTCATCGAGTGCACCGACCCGGCGAACGAGGTCTTCACGACCGAGTACTTCGGCCCGATCCTGGCCGTGCACGTCTACGAGGACGCCGACTTCGACGCGATGCTGGCCCAGATGGAGTCCGTCTCGGCGTACGCGCTGACCGGCTCGGTCATCGCCCAGGACCGCTACGCCGCGGCCGACGCGATGGAGAAGCTCCGCTTCGCCGCGGGCAACTTCTACATCAACGACAAGTCGACCGGCGCCGTCGTCGGCCAGCAGCCCTTCGGCGGCGGCCGTGCCTCGGGCACGAACGACAAGGCCGGCGCCGCGTCCAACCTGATGCGCTGGACGTCGACCCGCTCCATCAAGGAGACCCTGGTCCCGCCGACCGACTACCGCTACCCGCACATGGGCTGATCCCGGCCCGCTGCTGAGCCCCGCCCCCGTCCGGCCCCCCAGCCGGACGGGGGCGGTGTCGTGCCGGGCCCGGCCGAGGGCCCGGCACAGCTGTCACAGGCCGCCGCAGTAGGGCGGGATGATGTGGGAGTGGGCCACCCAGCCGGTGGTGCCCTTGGGCAGGCCGCCGCGGCTCTTGGCCTTCAGGACGACGCGGTCCCAGCCGCCCGACTTGCCGGTGATCCGGATCGGGTCCTTGAAGTAGAGCTGGCCCTTGACGGCGCCGGACGAGCCGGCCTTGGCGCGCAGCCGGGTGCCGTCGGTGTAGATCATGGCGTTGTCGGCGTTGCACACCTTGGCGGCGGCCTGCGCCGGGGCGGCGATCACGGCGGTGCCGCCGATGAGCGCGGCCGTGGTGAGCGTGAGGGACACAAGGGATATTCGGCGCACGGAAGCGTCCTCCGGTGGTTCGGTCAAGCGGTGTTCCGGACAAGATCGCGGCGTTGCCGCGGCGATCACCATAGGCGGCGGAGCATGGAGGTCCTGTGGAGACGTTGTCACGCCCCTGCCACGACTCCCGGCGCGTCGGCGCCGGCCCGCCACGATCAGTGCCAGGCCGGCGGTGAAGCCGCCGCCCAGCAGGACGAGGTAGAGCGGATGGAGCCGGCGCAGCCGGCGGGCCGCGACGCCCAGGGCCGCGACGCCCAGGGCCGCGACGCCCAGGGCCGCGACGCCCAGGGCCGCGACGCCCAGGGCCGCGACGCCCAGGGCCGCGAACGCGAGCCCCACGCCCACGGTGCGCGCCGACCGGGCCTTCGCCGCGGCGGCGAGGAAGTCACCGGCCGGGACCTCCGCCCGGCCCGCCGCGGCCGCGTAGATCTTGAACGGCACCCCGTTCCACGGCTGGTGGGCGACCGCCCCGGCCCGTTCCCCCCGCCCGGGCGGTGAGGGCCGCGACGGCCGTACGGGCCCGGTCGGGGGAGACCGCGCCGTACAGCGGCTCGCCGATGCGGACCCGTACGGCCGACCGGCGCAGCCTGCCGTGCTTGGGCAGCAGCCGGTCCGTACCCGCGATCCCCACCGGTACCACCGGCACCCCGGCCCGCTCCGCGAGCAGCAGCGCGCCCCGGTGGAACGCGCCGACCTCGCCGTCCTCCCCGTCGCCGCGGCGGGTGCCCTCGGGGAAGAGCACCACGGCCCGGCCCGCGCGCAGTTCGCCGGCCGTCGCCAGCAGGTCCGTCAGCCCGCCCCCGGTGCGCCGTACCGGGAAGCCCGCCGCGAGCCGTCGGCAGACGCGGCGCCGCCACGGCGTGGCGAACCAGTAGTCGGCGGCGGCGCCGATCAGCGGCGCGTGCCGCGCGTCCAGCGCGGCGAGGAGGGCGGCCGTGTCGGCGTGCGAGGAGTGGTTGGCGACGACGACGCACCCGCCGCGGGGCAGCCGGCCGCTCCGGGAGACCCCGCCCGTGAGGGTCAGCGCGACCGTCCACAGGGCGCGCCGCAACCACGCGGCGGCGACGGCGCGGCGGGCGGGCCGGCCGTCACGCGGACCGGTGGGCGGGGCGGCGCCGCGGCCCGTACGCCCCAGGGCTCCGGCCCTCCGCCGGGCGCGTCGTCCGGTGAGGAGGGAACCGCGCGCGGCGTACAGCTCGGTGGCGAGCCCACCCGGATGCGCGGCACGCACAGCGCCCCTCGGGCGCCCGGCCACCACCGTCCGGTGCCGGGCGGGACCGCGTACGACCCTGCCCAGCCGGCCCCGGAGCGCCGTGCCCCGCGGGCCGCGCCGACGGGGCGCGAGGGCTCGTACGCGCGCCCGCCCGGCGACACGGCGTGTGCCACCGCCGGGTGTGCCGTGGCGCCGGCGCGGCCGGACCGCGGCCGTCGCGGTCCCGTCTCCGTGAGCAGAAACCGTCCTCACAGCGTCACCACCATCGCGAGCAGCAGCGCCACCAGCAGCGAGTCGATCCGGTCGAGGAGACCGCCGAAGCCCGGCAGCCAGGTGCCCGCGTCCTTGACGCCGGCCTCGCGCTTGATCATGGATTCGAGGAGGTCGCCGAAGACGCAGCCGGCCAGCACCGCCGCCCACAGGGTGACGGTGAACGCGCCGGCGACGTCCAGGCCCGCGGCCACGCCCATGCCCGCGCCGAGCACCCCCGCCCAGGTCTTGCCGGGCGAGAGCCGCGACAGCGGCCGGGCGAGCCCGCCACCCATCCGGGCCAGCAGCATGCCCCCGCACCAGGCGCCGATGTCGCCGAAGGCGACGGCCACACCGATGGCGACCACGGTGTCGTCCAGCAGCACGAGCCCGGTCAGGGCGACCGGGATCCACAGCAGTCCGAAGACCGTGCGCGCGGCCCGCTCACCGCCCCGGGCGGGTGTCGCCGGACAGCAGCGCGGGCAGCGCGCCCGCCACGAGCAGCAGGGCGACGAGCCGCAGGTCGAAGACGCGCGGCGCCACGTCCGAGAGAATCCCCAGCAGCGGGACCAGCACGGCGGCGGTGCTCAGCACCACCCGCTCGCCCCGCCCCAGACGCACCATCCGGGCGTACTCGGCGACCGCGACCAGGCCCAGCATCACGGCCAGCAGCGCCCCGCCGAACGGGCCCATGCACAGCGCGCCGAGGAACAGCGGTGCCGCCACGGCCCAGGTGCACCAGCGGCGGCGCAGCTCACGGCGCATCCCCACGCGCGCGGGGAGCGCCGCCACGGCCACCCCGCCCACGGCCAGCGCGCCGGCGACGACGGGTACGACGCGGGTGAGCACGTCCTCGTTGGCTATGTAGGCGTTCACCGGCTCGCACCCAGCTCGCGCCACAGCCACCCCAGCCGGAACAGCGCCGTCAGCGCCGAGCCCACCGCGACCACGACGAGCACCGGCACGGCCCAGCCCGTCGCCGCCGCCACGACCGCCAGCAGACAGCGTTCCGTCTTGCCCACCGGGCCGCCGTTGCGCCGGGCGGCACCCGCCGCCGCACCCGCGAGCGACACCCAGGACGGCAGCGTCGCGGCGAGCGCTGCCACCGCCACCAGCCACAGCGGCGCGAGCGGCAGGAAGCCGGCGAGGACGAGCAGATCGGCCGCCCGGTCCCCGAGCTCGTTGAGCACCGCGCCCCGGCGCGTGGTGCGCCCGGTGTCGCGGGCGAGCGCGCCGTCGAGGTTGGCGAAGGCGAGGCGCGCGGCGAGGAGGAACGCGACGGGGGCGGCTGCCAGGGGCGCGGGCAGCAGCGCGAGCGCCGCCCCCGCGCCGGCCGCGCTGAGCACGCCGGCGGCGGTCAGGGTGTCCGGGGACACCCCGTGCCGGGCGAGCGCGGCGCGCAGCCCGCCGAGGCGGGCCGCGTACCAGGGCTTGAGTGCGTACAGGCCGTTCATGGGCCTTACTTTCGCCGACCGGTCCGCCGCCCGGATCGGCGCGGGTACTCAGGACCGCTACTCAGGCCGGTCCGGCGCGCGCTGAGTAGGCGGCCGTCCGGAGGCCCCCGTCCCACCGGCGAGGAGGGGCTCTTCGCCCGGACGGCCGAGCCTCCGTCTCAGATAGTAGGAAGACCGAGTAATTGTGCAGACAGCGAGCGCGGGCTGTCCTAGCGTGGAAGAAGCCGAACGTCCCGCTCCATCGAGCGATCAGCGGTTGTGGCCCCGTGCGCGAGCGCAGGTGATCCCTGCGGCACCCCGGCCCCCGCGTTCCTTCCGGCTCTCCGGCCCACCACGCCCCGGCCCCGGCGCTCTTCGAACCTTCCGCCGCCGTGCCGGGAACGGCGGGCCGGAGACAGGCAGCCGAACCCGACGCCGCGCGCCTCGCCCGCGCGCCCCCACGCAGAGGAGACGTGACCCCATGGCCGACACCGCCGTCCGCAGGACCCGCCGCTCCGCCCGCCGCGCAGACAGCACCGAGCGCGCGGCCGACCGCGTGAACGCCGCCGCCGCGCTCCAGCGGGCGCTCGACCGCCGCGACAACGGCGGCGTCACCGGGCACTGACGCACCCCGGGCCCGGACGCCGGCGGCTCTGCGCGTCGTCCGGCCGGGTTCAGCGCCCCGGCCGGACGATGTCGAAGTGGTCGATCCGCTCGCCGTTCTCCGCCAGGGCCGTCACCCGCAGCCGTGGCCGGCCGCCCGGAGCGGCCGGTTCCACCTCGACCACGAGGAAGGAGTAGCCGGTGTAGCGCACCCGCGACCACTCCACCGTCTCCGGCCGCTTCACCCCGCCCTTGCCCCAGGAGTAACTGGCGACGCCGTCCAGGTCCTTGACGTGGCCCTCGTAGCTGTCCGGCACGGGGAAGTCGTACAGCGACTTCCCGGCGCCCCCGGCGGTGACGTACACGATGCCGTCGCGCGGGGAGTCGACGGTCGTCCCGAGGGGCACCGCCTTGGTGACCCGCCCGCCCCGGATCGCGTCGGTCCGTTCGTAGACGTGGTTGTGGCCGTTGATGACCAGATCGACCTGGTGCTTCTCGAACAGCGGCAGCCACTGTTCGCGCACGGCGCCGTCCGAGGCGTGCGCCTTCGTCGTGGAGAAGGCGCAGTGGTGGAAGAAGCCCACGAGGAAGTCGATGTCCCGGCACCCGCGCAGCTCGCCGAGGCGCCGGTCGAGCCAGCGGGTCTGCCGGCCGCCGGTGTAGCCGGTGTTGGCCGTGATCTCGTACGAGATGTCGTTGGCGTCGAGCGCGACGACGCCGGTGTTGCCGTAGACGAAGGAATAGACGCCGGGCGCGGTCCGCGGGTCGACGCCGTTGGCCGGCAGCGTCCAGCGGGCGCTCTGCCCGCCGTAGCCGTTGGGCGAGTACCAGGCCTCCATGTCGTGGTTGCCCGTGGTCACCATCCAGGGGACGGACCCGGCCACCGACTCGGTCTGGGCGAGGAACTGGTCCCACACCCGCGCGTCGTAGACGTCCGCCGGCTTTCCGGCGCCGCTGTCGTCCGCGTAGCAGATGTCGCCGGCGTGCAGGTGGAAGGCCGGGTTCTGGCCCAGGATCAGCTGGTCGTTGGCGAGTGCGTGATAGCTGACGCCCTGGTCGCCGAAGGCCGTGAAGGTGAACTTCTCCGCGCGCGCCGGGGCGGTGCGGAAGGTGCCGATGGTCCGGAAGTGGCGCGGGTCGGCCGGGTCGTGGCCGTCGTGGCCGACGCCGTAGTAGTACGTCCGGCCGGGACGGAGGTTGTCCAGGGCGGCGTGCAGATAGACCTGGTCGACGGCCGGTAGCTTCCCGGACAGGGCCGGCGTGTGCAGGTCCCGCACCTCGGCCTCGATCCGCTGTCCGAGGTCCCAGGGCTCGGCCCCCACCCGGACGAACGGCTTCCGGACGGCGGACGGCACCTGCCAGGAGATCCGCATCCGGGTCCGCGGGTCGGCACCGAAGGCGAGGTGCCGGCCGAAGGGCGCGACGTGCCTGCCGTCCACCCGGCCGGTGGCGGGCCGGGTCAGCAGGCCGGGCGAGGTGAGCGCGCCGTTCACGACGGGGGCGTGCTGCCGGGCGTACGCGTCGGGGGCGCCGCCCAGCAGGCCCGTGCCCGCGACGGCCCCCGCCGCCACCGCCCCGGCGCGGAGCGCGCCCCGCCGGGTCAGCCGCGCGCGGAGGTACTCGTGCTGCTCCGGCATGGTCATACGGCTCGCGAGGTGCTCCGGGATGCCTACCCGTGGTGTGTCCATGCGGCAGAACGTGTCAGGAACCGACGGCTCCGGCATGGAGTTCGGGTGAACATGACCTTTCCGGATCGCAATGCGTCCGCATGGTGGACGGAGTGTGTCAACCAGCGGGACAGGAGAGTACGGTCCGCGTATGTCTCGCAGCATTCGCCTCGCAGTGATCCCCGGTGACGGTATCGGCCCTGAGGTCGTGGCCCAGGGCCTCAAGGTCCTCGCGGCCGCCCTCCCTTCGGACGTCAAGCTGGAGACCCGGGAGTACGACCTGGGTGCCCGCCGCTGGCACGCCACCGGTGAGACCCTGCCGGACGCCGAGCTCGCGTCCCTCAAGGACCACGACGCGATCCTCCTCGGCGCGATCGGCGACCCCTCCGTGCCCTCCGGCGTCCTGGAGCGAGGGCTGCTGCTCAAGCTGCGCTTCGCCTTCGACCACTATGTGAACCTGCGCCCCTCGCGGCTCTTCCCCGGCACGGCCACCCCGCTCGCCGGCCGCCCCGAGATCGACTTCGTCGTCGTCCGGGAGGGCACCGAGGGCCCGTACGTGGGCAACGGCGGCAGCCTGCGCACCGGGACCCCGGCCGAGGTCGCCACCGAGGTCAGCCTCAACACCGCGTACGGCGTGGAGCGCGTGGTGCGCGACGCCTACGAGCGCGCCCAGGCCCGCCCGCGCAAGAAGCTGACCCTCGTCCACAAGAACAACGTCCTCGTCCACGCGGGCCACCTGTGGAAGAACATCTTCGACCGTGTCGGCCGTGAGTACCCCGAGGTCACCACCGACTATCTGCACGTCGACGCCGCGACGATCTTCTTCGTCACCCAGCCCGAGCGCTTCGACGTGATCGTCACCGACAACCTCTTCGGCGACATCCTCACCGACCTCGCGGCCGCCGTCACCGGCGGCATCGGCCTCGCCGCCTCCGGCAACATCAACCCCGCCGGGGCCTTCCCCTCGATGTTCGAGCCGGTGCACGGCTCCGCCCCGGACATCGCGGGCACCGGGAAGGCCGACCCGACGGCCACCGTCCTCTCCGTCGCGCTGCTCCTCCGCCACCTCGGACACGAGCCGGAGGCGGCCCGGATCGAGGCCGCCGTCGAGGCGGACCTCGCCGCCCGCGACGGCTCGCCGAGGACGACGGACCAGGTCGGCGACGCCCTGGCGGGGCGAGTAACCGGCTAGCCCAGCCGCTGTGCTAGCGCGCGGTTGGGTGCGACCATCGACCCCGGGCCGCGCACACGTTTCCGTACCCGGCCCCACGCGAGCGATAATCGAACGTGGGGCCGCGGCATGAGAGGAAGCTCGGACGTCCTGGAGCCACCTGGACGGAGTGAGCGCGGTCCGCCACACACAAATGTGAAGGACACGCATCCATGACGACGCCCACGATCGAGCTCAAGCCCTCCGCGCACCCGCTGTCCGACGCAGAGCGCGAGCAGATCCTCGCCGACCCCGGTTTCGGCCGCCACTTCACCGACCACATGGTCACCATCAAGTGGACCGAGGGCCGCGGCTGGCACGACGCCCAGCTCGTTCCGTACGCGCCCCTGTCGATCGACCCGGCGAACATGACCCTGCACTACGCGCAGGAGATCTTCGAGGGTCTGAAGGCCTACCGCGGCCCCGACGGCTCGGTCGCCACCTTCCGCCCCGAGGCCAACGCCGAGCGCTTCCAGAAGTCCGCCCGCCGCCTGGCCATGCCCGAGCTGCCGGTCGAGACCTTCATCGCCGCGTGCGACGCGCTCGTCCAGCAGGACAAGGCGTGGGTGCCGGCGCACGGCGGCGAGGCGTCCCTTTACCTGCGTCCCTTCATGATCGCCACGGAGGTCGGCCTGGGCGTCAAGCCGGCCAACGAATACCTCTTCATCGTGATCGCCTCGCCCGCCGGCGCCTACTTCTCCGGCGGCGTGAAGCCGGTCTCCGTCTGGCTGTCCGAGAACTACGTCCGCGCCGTCCCCGGCGGCATGGGCTTCGCCAAGACCGGCGGCAATTACGCGGCCTCCCTGCTGGCCCAGGCCGAGGCGGCCGAGAAGGGCTGCGACCAGGTCGTCTGGCTGGACGCCCTGGAGCACAAGTGGGTCGAGGAGATGGGCGGCATGAACCTGTACTTCGTGTACGGGTCCGAGGCCAATGAGAAGCCCGTGATCGTCACCCCCGAGCTCACCGGCTCCCTCCTCGCCGGCATCACCCGTGACTCGCTGCTCACGGTCGCCAAGGACCTCGGTTACGAGTCCGCGGAGGGCCGCATCTCCACCGCCGACTGGAAGCGCGACACCGAGAACGGCACGCTCACCGAGGTCTTCGCCTGCGGTACGGCCGCGGTCATCACCCCGGTCGGCTCGGTCAAGTCGGCGGGCGCCGACTGGACGCAGGGCGACGGGACCCCGGGCGAGGTCACGATGAAGCTCCGCAAGGCGCTGCTCGACATCCAGACCGGTGCCGCCGAGGACACCCACGGCTGGATGCACCCCCTGGGCTGATCCCCGGGCCGGCCCCTGGGCTGCCTCTGGGCTCTCCCTGGGCAAGGGGCTTTCTTTCCGTACCTTCCACATCTTCCGTCCGTACCGACTCACGCGTACTCGCGTGCGTGCGCCATGAACGCAACGCACGCAAGTACGCGTGATCGTTGCTGCCCGGACCCTTTCCCAACCCGGCTCCGTCCGCCACCGTGATCGTTCATGGGACAGGAACAGACACGGGCGCGGGACGAGGCGCCGGACGCGCGGCACTGGAAGAAGATCTGGGTCGGCTCGGCCGGCAACATGGTCGAGTGGTTCGACTGGTTCGTCTACGCCAGTTTCGCCACCTATTTCGCGGGGTCCTTCTTCCCCGAGGGGAACGACACCGCCAAGCTCATGAACACCGCCGGCATCTTCGCCGTCGGCTTCTTCATGCGGCCGGTCGGCGGCTGGCTGCTGGGCCGGGTCGGCGACCGCCGCGGGCGGAAGGCCGCGCTCACGCTGACCGTCACCCTGATGTCCGCGTCCGCCGTCCTGATCGCCGTCGCCCCCACCTACGCGGTCGCGGGCTACGGCGGCGTCGCCGTCCTGCTCGTCGCCCGGCTGCTCCAGGGCCTGTCCGTCGGCGGTGAGTACGCGGCCAGCGCCACCTACCTCACCGAGGCGTCCGCGCCCGGCCGGCGCGGCTTCGCCTCCAGCTTCCAGTACGTGTCCATGACCGCGGGCCAGATCCTCGGCCTGGGCATCCAGATCATCCTCCAGCGCACGCTCACCAGCGGCGAACTGCACAGCTGGGGCTGGCGCATCCCCTTCGTCGTGGGCGCGCTCGGCGCGGCCGTCATCTTCTACCTGCGGCGCAACATGCTGGAGACGGAGGTGTACGACGCGGCCGACGACACCCCGGAGCGGGAACGCGGCACGATGCGGGCGCTGCTGCGGCACAAGCGCGAGGCGTTCCTGGTGATCGCGCTGACCATGGGCGGCACCCTCGCGTACTACACGTACACCACCTATCTGACGAAGTACCTCTCCAACAGCGTGGGCCTGCCCAAGCAGACCGCCACCCTCGTCAGCTTCTGCGCCCTGCTGGTCTTCGCCTGCCTCCAGCCGCTGGCCGGCGCGCTGTCGGACCGGATCGGCCGCCGGCCGCTGCTGATCACCTTCGCGGTGGGCGCCACCTTCCTGACCGTGCCGATCATGTCGCTGCTCAAGCACGCCGGGTCCTTCTGGCCGGCGCTGGGCCTGTCCCTGGTCGCGCTGGTCGTCATCACGGGCTACACGTCGATCAACGCGTGCGTGAAGGCCGAACTGTTCCCCACGGGCGTGCGGTCGCTGGGCGTCGCCCTGCCGTACGCGATCGCCAACGCCCTCTTCGGCGGCACGGCGGAGTACGTGGCGCTGTGGTTCAAGAACAGCGGCATGGAGTCCGGCTTCTCCTGGTACGTGGCGGGTTGCGCGGCGGTGTCGCTGGTCGTCTATCTGACGATGCGGGAGACGCGCGACATCGACCTGAAGAGGGTGGGGGAGGAGGGGCCGGGCGGACCGGAGGGCCAGGCCGGCCCGGCGTCGGAGACCGCTCCGGCGGACACCGGTTCGCCGGTGAACCCGTCCGCGCCCGCGCCGTCCGGCTGACCGCACGGGACGGCGGGTCCCACGGTGCGGGTGCCCGCATCGTGAGACCCGCCCGCGCGAAAACGGAATCCCTGCCAGGATGGCGCCCGTGCTCTCGTTCGCCATGATTATTGGCAGCAGGCGCGCCGGTCCGCAGTGACCGCCTCGTACCACCCGTACGTCGCGGTCGCCGTCGTCCCAGACCCGCGCGCAGACCTCTCGCACCCGCGAGAGGTCTTTTCGTTTCCCGGCCCACCTTCAGCCGGGGGCGGAGCGCATGCGGGACCATCAGGGGATGGTGGAGCCGGTCATTCCGGTAGACCGAGATCCCGACAGGAGTCAGAGCAGCATGACGGACGCAACCGACGACAGCCCTCGGCCCGATGGAGGCCGTCACGTGGACGACAGCTTCCATGTGTTCGACACGACGCTGCGCGACGGCGCGCAGCGCGAGGGCATCAACCTCACCGTCGCGGACAAGCTGACCATCGCCCGGCACCTGGACGACTTCGGCGTCGGCTTCATCGAGGGGGGCTGGCCCGGCGCCAACCCCCGTGACACCGAGTTCTTCCAGCGCGCCGCCGAGGAGATCGACTTCCGGCACGCACAGCTCGTCGCGTTCGGCGCCACCCGCAAGGCGGGCGTACGCGCCGAGGACGATCCGCAGGTCGCCGCCCTGCTCGACTCCGGGGCCCCGGTGATCACCCTGGTCGCCAAGTCCCACGACCGGCACGTCGAACTCGCCCTCCGCACCACGCTGGACGAGAACCTCGCGATGGTCCGCGACACCGTCGCGTACCTGCGGGAGCGGGGCCGCCGGGTCTTCGTCGACTGCGAGCACTTCTTCGACGGCTACCGCGCCAACCCCGGCTACGCGCTGCGGGTCGTCCGCGCCGCGCACGAGGCCGGCGCCGATGTCGTCGTCCTCTGCGACACCAACGGCGGGATGCTCCCGGCCCAGGTCGAAGCCGTGGTCCGGGCCGTTCTCGACGGCACCGGCGCCCGACTGGGCATCCACGCGCAGGACGACACGGGCTGCGCGGTGGCCAACACCCTGGCCGCCGTGGACGGCGGCGCCACCCATGTGCAGTGCACGGCCAACGGCTACGGCGAACGGGTCGGCAACGCCAACCTGTTCCCGGTGGTCGCCGCCCTGGAGCTGAAGTACGGCCGTACGGTGCTGCCCGCGGGCGCGCTCGCGGAGATGACCCGGATCTCGCACGCGATCGCCGAGGTCGTCAACCTCACGCCCTCCACCCATCAGCCGTACGTGGGAGTCTCCGCCTTCGCCCACAAGGCCGGGCTGCACGCCTCCGCGATCAAGGTCGACCCGGACCTCTACCAGCACATCGACCCCGAGCGGGTCGGCAACACCATGCGGATGCTCGTGTCGGACATGGCGGGCCGCGCGTCCATCGAGCTCAAGGGCAAGGAGCTGGGCGTCGAGCTGGGCGACGACCGCGAACTGGTCGGCCGGGTCGTCGAGCGGGTCAAGGAGCGCGAGCTCGCGGGCTATACGTACGAGGCGGCGGACGCCTCCTTCGAACTGCTGCTGCGCCAGGAGGTCGAGGGGCGGGCCCGCCGCTACTACCGGGTGGAGTCCTGGCGCGCGATCGTCGAGGACCGCCCGGACGGCACCCACGCCAACGAGGCGACGGTGAAGCTCTGGGCCAAGGGCGAGCGGATCGTCGCCACGGCGGAGGGGAACGGCCCGGTCAACGCGCTGGACCGCGCGCTGCGGGTGGCGCTGGAGCGCATCTACCCGCAGCTGGCCGAGCTGGAACTGGTCGACTACAAGGTCCGCATCCTGGAGGGCAGGCTGGGCACCGGCTCGATCACGAGGGTCCTGGTGTCGACGAGCGACGGACGGAACGAGTGGTCGACGGTGGGTGTGGCGGAGAACGTCATCGCGGCGTCGTGGCAGGCGCTGGACGACGCGTACGCGTACGGGCTGCGGCGGGCGGGGGTGGAACCGCAGGAGTGAGCGCCGGCAGCCCGTCCGGGGGCACCTCCCGGCGGTAGCCGGGGGAGTTCGAGGACCGGGGGTCCGGCGGCGGAGCCCCCGGTTCCGGGAAGGGGCGGGGCTGGGGACAATCCGCCGGGGGCAAGGTCAGAGCCCCCGCGCCCCCAGCCCGTCCCCGAGCAGCTCGTACGCCCGGTCCGCGTCCGCGTGCGCGTCGCCCAGAACCTCCGCCGCGGAGGCGCCGCCGGCCAGCCGCTCCCAGTTCCCCCGGGCCAGCACCTGGTGCACGGTGATGATCTGCGCCGCCCCCAGCCGCGCCGTCATCCCGTCCGCGCCCACCTCTCCCAGGGCGGCCGCCAGCTCCCGCTCGTCCTCCAGCGCGTAGAGCGTCAGTCGCGCCAGCAGGCTGGGCGTGCCGTACAGAAGGTCCCGGTAGGCCAGCACGGCCGGGACGTCGCACAGACCCGTGATCGGGTCGTGCGCGTCGAGCCGCTCGTGGAAATGGGCGCGCAGCGCTGCCAGGGCCCGCTCGCCGGGGGCCCGGCCGCGCACGACGCGCGCCGCCTCGCCCTGGTGGTCGGCGATGCCGTGCAGGACCAGGTCCTCCTTGGCGGGGAAGTAGCGGAAGAGCGTCGGCTTCGACACCTCCGCCGCCGCCGCCACCTCGGCGACCGACACCCGGTCGAAGCCGCGCTCCAGGAAGAGCTCGATGGCGGTCCTGGACAACAGCTCCCGGGTGCGCTGCTTCTTGCGCTCCCGCAGTCCCGTCTCCTCGTTCACGCCCTCACCCTATCAGGTGGTCGTTACTCGGAATCTTTTGTTACTCGGTTGCGTTTTCTGCTCCGCCGGTCTTTCATGGAGGAACCGAACGACGGAGGGACAACCGCATGACCACCTCAGTGCTGATCGTGGGCGCCGGGCCGACCGGGCTCACCCTCGGATGCGTGCTCGCCCGGGCCGGAGTGCCGGTCCGGATCATCGACAAATCCCCGGAGTTCCACCGGGCCTCGCGGGGCAAGGGGCTCAATCAGCGCAGCCTGGAGCTGCTGGCGGACCTGGGCGTCGCGGAGGAGGCCGCGGAGTCGGGGATCGAGCACATCGTGCTGCGCAAATACCGCGACGGCGTGGCGGTCGCCGACCACGTGGCGTTCGGGGACCGCGCCCCCACGCCCGACGCTCCGTACGCGAGCGGGCTGGTCATCCCGCAGTGGCGCACCGAGGAGATCCTCCGCGGCCGGCTCGCCTCGTACGGCGTGGAGGTCGAGCCGGGCTGCGAGATGACGGGGTTCACCCAGGACGAGCGGGGGGTGACGGCGACGCTGGCCGACGGCCGGCGCGTCGAGGCCGGCTATCTGGTCGGCTGCGACGGCGGCCACAGCCCGGTGCGCAAGGCGCTCGGTGTCGGCTTCGAAGGGGCGACCGAGGCCGAGGAGTGCATGGTCATCGGGGACGTGGAGGTCGACGGCCTCGACCCGGGCTTCTGGCACCAGTGGTTCGACGAGGACGGCGCCGTGATGCTCTGCCCCTTCCGGGGCAGCCGGCACTGGCAGTTGCAGGGCGCGGCCGAGCGGGACGCCGAGGGGCGCCTGGCCGAGCCCTCGCTCGCGTCCTTCCAGCGGCTCTTCGACCGGCATGTGCGGGTCCCGGGGATGCGGCCCGCGAACCCCACCTGGCTGTCGAGCTACCGCATCAACGTCCGGATGGCCGACCGGTTCCGGGTGGGCAGGGTCTTCCTCGCCGGCGACGCGGCGCACGTCCACTCGATAGCCGGCGGCCTGGGGATGAACACCGGGATCCAGGACGCCTTCAACCTGGGCTGGAAGCTCGCGCTCGTCGCGCGGGGCGTGGCGGGCCCCGGTCTGCTGGCCACCTATGAGGAGGAGCGGCTGCCGGTCGCCGCGTGGACGCTGAAGCTGACCGACGAGCGGCTGCGGGCGGTGCGCGAGGGCGTCATGACGGCGGGCGTCGGCACGGAGGCGGTCGTCACCGACGACATCACCACCCTGGGCGTCGGCTACGGCTGGTCCTCACTGGCCTGGGGCGGGAAGACGGCGGGCGAGCGGGCTCCCGACGCTCCCTGTACCGAGGCGGGGACGGGGCGGCCGGTCCGGCTCTTCGAGGTCTTCTCGGGCCCGCACTTCACCCTGCTGGGCTTCGGGGCCGACAGTGCGGCCGCCCTGGCGGAGGTGTCGCGGGCGTGCGGGGACCTGGTGCGCACCTGCCTCGTCGACGGGCGCGGGGGAGCGGCGGACGTGGCCGGCGCGGCGGCGGCCGGTGCCGGCCATCTGGAGCTGGTGGATTCCGAGGGGCACGCCCGCGCGGCGTACGGAGGGGAGACCGGGCGGAGCGGCCTGGTGCTGATACGGCCGGACAACCACATCGCGATGAGCGCGGCGGCGGACCGGGGCGCCGAGGTCGTGGACCGTCTCGGGCGCCTCGGCCGCTGACACCGCACGGGGTCAGGCCTGGGGGGCGGACTTGACGGCGGAGATGTCGAAGGTGAGCTTCACCTTGTCGCTGACCATCACGCCGCCGGTCTCCAGGGCCGCGTTCCAGGTCAGGCCCCAGTCGGAGCGCAGGATCTCGGCACCGCCCTCGAAGCCGACGCGCTCGTTGCCGTAGACGTCGGTGGCCGAGCCGTTGAACTCCAGGTCGATGGCGAGCGGGCGGGTGACGTCCTTGATGGTGAGGTCGCCGGTGACGCGGTAGCGGTCGCCGCCGAGCTGCTCGGCGGAGGTGGAGCGGAAGGTCATCAGGGGGAAGCGGGCGGCGTCGAAGAAGTCCTCGCCGCGCAGGTGGGCGTCGCGGTCCTTGATGCCGGTGTCCACGCTCTCGATCCTGACGTCCAGGGAGGCGGTGGAGCGGGCGGGGTCGGAGCCGTCGAGGCGGAGGCTGCCCTCGTGCTCGGCGAAGGAGCCCTTGACGTTGGTGACCATGGCGTGGCGGACGGTGAAGCCGATGCTGCTGTGCGCCGGGTCGATGGTGTAGTCGCCGGTCAGCGCGGCGAGCGCCGGGTCGACGGGGGCGGCCGTGCCGGTCGGGGTGCCGGCCGGTGCGGCGGTGGCGGCGGCGCGCTTGCGGGTGAAGAGACCCATGACTGCTCCTTGGGGGAATCGATGTCGTTGAATGTTCAACGAGAACGACGGTAGCGCGATCTGGTTCAAGTTTCAACATCTGGGAGGGTGGGTCGTGGGACGGCTCGGGAAGGGCTCCGTGGCGGTGCGCGCGGCGGCACTCGCGAAGAGGCTCGTGAGGGGTCTCGCGAGGGGATGCGCAAGGTCTCCCGCGGCGCCGCGGGAGCCCGGCCCGGGTAACCGGGGGAACCGGAGGAACCGGATCGCGACACACGCGTCACGGCCATTGCGGCCGTGTCGCGGCCGTGCGACGGTGCCTCCCGCACCGGTTCCCCGCGCCCGCGCCCCGTACGCCGTCGCACCTCCGCCCACCAGGGAAGGCTTCGCCGTGCCGTCTGCCCCGGCCTGGACCCGCCGTGGATTTCTCGCCGCCTCCGCCGCCGGCCCGCTCGGCCTCGCCCGCGCCCGGCCCGCGCGCGCCGCCACCCCGGACGACTTCGCCGTCCTCCGGCGGCGGTGGCGCGCGCTCATGCTCGGAGACGGCTTCGACAGCTCCGCCGAGCCCTACGCCTCGGTCCTGCGCCGCACCGGCGACCTCGCCCGCGCCCACCGCGGCAGCATGCGACCCGCGCCCGCCTCCCTCTGGCCCGACGCCCCCTTCGACCCGCCCTCCGGGATCACCCGCAGCTACTCCCGGCTGCACACCATGGCCCAGGCCTACGTCCAGCCCGGTACCGGCCTCACCGGGGACGGCGGCCTCGCCGCGGACGTCCTCGCCGGGATCGACCACCTCCACGAGCACGTCTACCACCCCGGCACCACCCGCTACGGCAATTGGTGGGAGTGGCAGATCGGCAGCCCCCGGCTGCTCCTGGACACCCTCACCCTGCTCCACGACGAGGCCGGCCCCGGCCGCCGGGCCGAGTCCCTCGCCGCCGTCGGCCACTTCGTCCCCGACACGGTCCTCGCCGACTACAGCGGCACGAGCACCGGTGCCAACCGCGTCGACCTCTGCCGCGTGGTGGCCCTGCGCGGCATCCTCGGCACCGACCCCGCGCGGACCGCCCTCGCCCGTGACGCCCTGTCACCCGTCTTCCCCCATGTGACGAAGGGCGACGGCCTCTACGCCGACGGCTCGTTCGTCCAGCACACCTGGGTCGCCTACTCCGGTACGTACGGCCAGGTGCTGCTCGACGGGCTCGGGCGGCTGTTCGCCCTGCTGCGCGGCTCCCCCTGGGAGGTCACCGACCCCGCCCGGCAGGTCATCCACGACAGCGTGGAGCACGCCTACGCACCCCTGATCCACGACGGCCTGATGATGGACAGCGTCTCCGGGCGCGCCGTCAGCCGCGGTGCGCAGAGCACCGATCCGCGCCGGCTCGCGCAGAGCGACCACCAGCGGGGGCGCGCCGTCATCGCCGCCGTCGCCCTGCTCGGCGACAGCGCGAGCGCCGCCGAGCGGGCCCGCTGGCACGCCATGATCAAGGGCTGGGCCGCGCGCGACACCACCTGCTCGCTGCGCGCCGACCCGCAGTTCGGCACCGCCGACCTCGCGCGCCTCGCCGCCGTCCTCGACGCCCCCGGCCTCGCCGCGCCCGAGCCGCTGGGCCACCGCCTGTTCGCCGCCATGGACCGCGCCGTGCACCGCCGCCCCGGCTGGACCGCGTCGATCGCCATGGCCTCAGACCGCATCACCTACTACGAGAACGGCAACGGCGAGAACCCCCGCGGCTGGCACACCGGCGCCGGCATGCTCAGCTGGTGGGGACCGCCGGCCACCACGGACCAGTACGGCGACGCCTTCTGGCCCACCGTCGACCCCTACCGGATGCCCGGGACCACCGTCTCCGCCAAGCGGCTCGCCGACAACGAAGGCGGCGGCTGGGGCATGCCCAAACCCGCCGTGCGCTGGGTCGGCGGGGTGACCGACGGCGAGTTCGCGGTCGTCGGGCAGCACCTCAAGGGGCTGTCGTCCACGCTGGAGGCCCGCAAGTCCTGGTTCTGCGTGGCCGATACGGTCGTCTGCCTGGGCGCGGGCATCACCGCCCGCGACGGCACCCCCGTGGAGACGGTCGTGGACAACCGCAACCTCGGCGAGCGCGGGGCGCCCCTGCTCACCGTGGACGGGGAGGCCCAGCCGCGCGACACCGGCTGGTCGCGCTCCTTCCCCCGCGCCCACTGGGCCCACCTCGAAGGACACGGCGGCTACGTCTTCCCCGGCGGCGCGCCCCTGGAGGCCCTGCGCGAGGCCCGCACCGGAGCCTGGCGGGACATCAACGCCGGCGGCGCCCCCGATCCGCTCACCCGCCGCTACATCACCCTCCGGCACCCGCACGGCACCGACCCCGTCGACGCCTCGTACGCCTACCTCCTGATGCCCGGCGCCGGGCCGCGCGCCCTCGCCGCCCGGGCCGCGGACCCGGGCTGGCTCAGGATCCTCGGCAACACCCGGGACCGGCAGGCCGTCGCCCTGCCCTCGCTCGGCCTCACCGCCGCCGCCTTCTGGGCCCCCGGGGCCGTGGGCGCGCTCGCCGTGACCGCCCCGGTCGCCGTGCTCGTCCGGGCGCGCGGGCGCACGGCCACGCTCTGCCTGGGTGAGCCCCCACGCACCGGCGTACCCCTGGAGATCGTCTGGTCCCGGCCAGTGCGCCGGGTGATCGCACAAGACCCCTCGGTGCGGGTGCTGTCCACAGGCGCGGCCCTGCGGCTGCGCGTCACCCCGGGTACGGCGTGCGCGACGCATCGCTGCACGGTGACCCTGGGCGACCAGGGGTGACGGCTGCGGAGCCGCCGGGCGCGCGGAGGCGCGTCAAGCTGCGCAGCCTACGGCTCCTACTGAAGAGTTTTGTGGGGTGTGGACAGCGGCCACCCCCGATCGGGGGTGGCGTAGGGGGAGGCGCCTGTGTAGTTCTGTTCCGCCTGCCCACCAAATCGCACATGACGTTGTATGGAACCGACATGAGGTTCGGGCCCCCCGGCCACGTACCGTCTATGCATGAGCAATCTCGAAGGTGCGCCCGTAGAGGCGAGTGACGTCCGTGGGCGCGTCGCCGAGCTGCACGCCATCCGCGAGCAGGTTCGGCGGGGTCCGAGCGAGCGGGCGACCCAGGCCCAGAAGGCCAAGGGGAAGCTGACGGCCCGGGAGCGGATCGACCTGCTCCTGGACGAGGGTTCCTTCTCCGAGGTGGAGCCGCTCCGCCGGCACCGTGCCACGGGGTTCGGCCTGGAGAGCAAGAAGCCCTACACCGACGGTGTGATCACCGGCTGGGGCACGGTCCACGGCCGGACCGTGTTCGTCTACGCCCATGACTTCCGGATCTTCGGCGGCGCGCTGGGCGAGGCCCACGCCACCAAGATCCACAAGATCATGGACATGGCCATCTCGGCCGGGGCGCCGCTGGTCTCCCTGAACGACGGTGCCGGCGCCCGTATCCAGGAGGGCGTCTCGGCGCTCGCCGGTTACGGCGGTATCTTCCAGCGCAACACCAAGGCCTCGGGTGTCATCCCGCAGATCTCCGTGATGCTCGGCCCCTGCGCGGGTGGCGCGGCCTACAGCCCGGCGCTGACCGACTTCGTCTTCATGGTCCGCGAGACCTCCCAGATGTTCATCACCGGCCCCGACGTCGTCCGCGCCGTCACCGGTGAGGAGATCAGCCAGAACGGCCTCGGCGGCGCCGATGTGCACGCCGAGACCTCGGGCGTCGCGCACTTCGCGTACGACGACGAGGAGACCTGCCTCGAAGAGGTCCGCTATCTCCTCTCGCTGCTCCCGCAGAACAACCGGGAGAACCCGCCCCGCGTGGCGAGCGAGGACCCGGCCGACCGGACCGGCGAGGCCCTCCTCGACCTGGTGCCCGCCGACGGCAACCGCCCGTACGACATGCGCAAGGTCATCGAGGAGCTCGTCGACGACGGCGACTACCTGGAGGTCCACGAGCGCTGGGCCACCAACATCATCTGCGCGCTGTCCCGGCTGGACGGCCAGGTGGTCGGCATCATCGCCAACCAGCCGCAGTCCCTCGCCGGGGTCCTGGACATCGAGGCCAGCGAGAAGGCCGCCCGATTCATCCAGATGTGCGATGCCTTCAACATCCCGATCATCACCCTTCTGGACGTACCGGGCTTCCTCCCGGGCGTCGACCAGGAGCACGGTGGGATCATCCGGCACGGCGCCAAGCTGCTCTACGCCTACTGCAACGCCACCGTGCCCCGGATCTCGGTCATCCTGCGCAAGGCCTACGGCGGCGCCTACATCGTCATGGACTCCCAGTCCATCGGTGCCGACCTCACCTACGCCTGGCCGACCAACGAGATCGCCGTCATGGGCGCCGAGGGCGCGGCCAACGTGATCTTCCGCAAGCAGATCGCCGAGGCGGACGACCCCGAGGCGATGCGGGCGCGGATGGTCAAGGAGTACAAGGCCGAGCTGATGCACCCGTACTACGCCGCCGAGCGCGGTCTGGTCGACGACGTGATCGACCCGGTCGAGACCCGGTCGGTGCTGATCAAGTCGCTGGCGATGCTTGCCACCAAGCACGCCGACCTGCCCTCCCGCAAGCACGGCAATCCGCCCCAGTAAGGGAGTACCCGCAATGGACAACACGCTCGTACGCGTAGAGAAGGGCACCGCCGACGCCGAGGAAGTGGCGGCCGTGACGGCCGTCCTCCTGGCCCGCGCCGCCGCCGTCGGCCACCACTCGGCCCCGGCCCGCCCGCGCCGCACCGCCGCCGGCTGGCGCCGCCTGGAGCGCAGCTCCGGCTTCCGGGCGCCGCACAGCTGGCAGGGCTGAGCACCGCCGGTCCGCGACCCGCACCGGGGCCCACCGGGCCCCGCCGGGGTCACCTCCGGCCGAGGCGCCACCACCCGGCTACGCAGAAGGTCCCCGCACTCCTCGTGAGTGTGGGGACCTTTTTGCGTCGGCGCGGCCGACGGCTCACCGCAGGCGCGCCATGAGGGCATGCTCGACCAGCGTGATCAGCGCGCTCTTCGCCTCGTTCCGGTGCCGGGCGTCCGTGATGATGATCGGTGCGTCCGGGCCGATTTGGAGCGCCTCACGGACCTCGTCCGGCGTGTACGGCTGGTGGCCGTCGAAGCCGTTGAGGGCGATGACGAAGGGCAGGCCGCTGTTCTCGAAGTAGTCGACGGCCGGGAAGCAGTCCGCGAGTCTGCGGGTGTCCACGAGCACGACGGCGCCGATGGCGCCGCGCACCAGGTCGTCCCACATGAACCAGAAACGGTCCTGACCCGGCGTACCGAAGAGGTACAGGATCAGGTCCTGGTCCAGGGTGATACGGCCGAAGTCCATCGCCACGGTCGTCGTGGTCTTGTCCGGCGCGTGGGTGAGGTCGTCGATCCCGGCCGACGCGGAAGTCATCACGGCTTCGGTGCGCAGCGGGTTGATCTCCGAGACCGCGCCGACGAACGTGGTCTTGCCCACGCCGAATCCACCCGCCACCACGATCTTCGCGGAGGTGGTGGAGCGGACCGCCTCGCCGCTAGAGGTTCCGAAGTCCACTGAGCACCCTTTCGAGCAGTGTCACGTCAGGCTGGCCGCCGGCGGACTCGTCGCCGCCGGGCTGATGGATGGCGACGAGCCCGGCCTCCGCCAAGTCGGCGACGAGGATTCGGGCGACGCCGAGGGGAATGGAGAGAAGTGCCGAGATCTCGGCGACCGACTTGATCTCACGGCACAGATGGCAGATGCGCTGGTGTTCAGGCAACTGCCCTTGAAGCTGGGACTGCTGTGCCGTGGTGTGCACCAGTGCCTCGATGGCGAGCTGGTACCGCGGCCTGGTCCGGCCACCCGTCATGGCGTACGGGCGGACCAGCGGATTGTGCTTGCCCCCGGACTTGCCCCCCGAGGGGGAGCCCGAGGCGCGCCGGTGCTGCTGGGGCGGCTGCGCCGGGGCATGAGGCTGCCGCGGAGGTCCCGCGGGCGCTTGGTGGCTTGGCGCGGAGGGGAAGTTGAAGCGGTTCAACGGGGGTTGAGCCTGCTGGTCATTTCCGTACGGGTAACCGCCTGGGGGCGTTGCCACGTCTCCTCCTCCGACTTGCCTGTCTGCTGCTGGTCGCGCCACCGCACCCTATGGCGCGGTGGCGCGAAACGCACTGCCTCTTTATTAGTTGAGAAGGCTCCCCTGCAGTTCGGCACGGAGATCGGGCGTCAGCACACTGCCCGCCCGGTCGACCAGGAGGGCCATCTCGTAGCCCACGAGGCCGATGTCGCACTCGGGGTGCGCCAGCACGGCCAGCGAGGATCCGTCGGAGACGGACATGATGAAGAGGAAGCCGCGCTCCATCTCCACCACGGTCTGGTTGACGGCGCCGCCCTCGAAGATCCGGGAGGCACCGGCCGTCAGCGAGGTCAGGCCGGAGGCGACCGCCGCCAGCTGGTCGGCACGGTCCCGCGGGAACCCTTCGGACATCGCCAGAAGAAGTCCGTCGGCGGAGACCACGACGGTGTGGGACACCCCGGGGGT
Source organism: Streptomyces albireticuli (assembly GCF_002192455.1). NCBI lineage: Bacteria > Bacillati > Actinomycetota > Actinomycetes > Kitasatosporales > Streptomycetaceae > Streptomyces > Streptomyces albireticuli. Next base: position 2,386,993 of record NZ_CP021744.1, on the reverse strand, counting down.
GTTCTCCACGAAGCTGGTGATCAACCAGTTCAGGTTCTGCGCCGCCTGGCTCATCGGGCTCACACTAACGCTCCTGATCGTAGGTACCGCCGGGGCCGAAGCCCTGGCCGTGTTGCTCATGCTGCTCGTGCGCGGTGGTGTCGTTACCCGCGCTGCGCCCCTGCTGGACACCGCGGCGGAGATTGCTCAGCCTGCCGCGTACGTCCTCCGGGGCACGGGAGATCTGGGGCCCGTCCTGGGGGGTCTGCGCTGCCTTGCCCTCGACCAGATTGGCCTTGGGCACTCGGCGAGGCAGACCGGAGGAGGTGATGCCGCCGGCTTTCGGCTCACGGAGCTGCTCGGCACGGTGCCAGCGCTCGTCGTTCGTCGATCGCCAGTCGGGCTGTTCACCCTCCTGGGGCTGCTGTGGGACGTCCTGCTGGGGCGGCTCCGGTACACCGGCCCCCGTGGCCTCCTCGACTGACTCGGGCTCCTGCCACTGCTTCGCGCGGCGCGGCAGACCGGCCCCGGTCAGCGAGTGGGAGCCGCTCGAAGCGGGGCCCGGACGGTCGAACTCTACGCGCTCGGGCTGCGCCGTGTCAGCGGGCGGCAGGGATTCCGAATCCGCTCCGTAACCCTGCCGGCCGGCGTCCTGGTACGGACCGGAGTCCTGCCAGCCGGCCTGCTGCGCCGGGGTCTCGGGGCCGCCGAAGGGCTGCTGCGCCTCCGGGTAACCGGCCTCCGCGTAACCCTGTTCCGGATAACCCGCGTCCGGATAGCCGTGCTGCTGGTGGTGGGACCGGTCGTAACCCTGGTCGTAGCCCTGCGGGTCGGCCTGCGGAACCGCGTGCTGGCCGGTGTGCTGCTGCGCGTGCTGGCCGGTGTCCTGGTCGGGCCGCTGCTCGTACGGCTGCGCCTGCTGGGGCTGCTCGTACTGCTGGCCGAAGGACTGCTGGTCGTACGACTGCTGCTGCGGGACCTCGTCCCGGAACAGCGGACGGTTGTCGGCGGCCTGCTGCTGCGCCTCCAGAGCGGCGCGCCGCTCCTCACGGAGCCGCGAACGGCCGACCGGGTCCAGCGAGGGGGCACCGGAGGGCGCCTCCTGGCCGGCCTCGTAGCGGGAGTCGTCGAAGCCGAGCTCGGCGGCGGTGCGCTGCCGGCTCACCGGGGCGGTCTGCTGCTCGGGCACCATCCGGGAGACCGTGAAGTCGTCGCCGGACAGCTCGTCCTCGCCACCGCCACCGTGCGTGATCGCGTCCGGCAGCATGACCAGCGAGGTGGTGCCGGCCTGCTCGCCCGACGGGCGGAGCTGGACGCGGATGCCGTGCCGGGTGGCCAGCCGGCCGACCACGAAGAGGCCCATGCGCTGCGCGATCGCGACGTCCACGCTCGGCGGGTTGGCCAGGCGGTGGTTGATGTCCGCGAAGTCCTCGGCGGTGAGGCCGATGCCCTTGTCGTGGATCTCGACCATGACGCGGCCGTCGGGCAGCCGGGTCGCGGTCACCCGGACCTTGGTGTGCGGGGAGGAGAACGTGGTCGCGTTCTCCAGCAGCTCGGCGAGCAGGTGCACGAGGTCGGTCACGGCCAGGCCGTGGATCTCGGCGTCCGGGACGCCGGACAGCTCGATGCGCTCGTAGGCCTCCACCTCGGAGGAGGCGGCGCGCAGCACGTCGACCAGCGGGACCGGCTGGTCCCAGCGGCGGCCCGGCTCCTCGCCGGCGAGGACCAGGAGGTTCTCGCCGTTGCGGCGCATACGGGTGGCCAGGTGATCCAGGCGGAAGAGGTTCTCCAGCTGGTCCGGGTCGGCCTCGTGCTCCTCCAGCTCCGTGATCAGGGTCAGCTGGCCCTCGATCAGGGACTGGTTGCGGCGCGAGAGGTTGGTGAAGATCGCGTTGACGTTGCCTCGCAGCAGTGCCTGCTCGGCGGCCAGCCGGACCGCTTCCCGGTGGACCTGGTCGAAGGCGCGGGCGACCTCGCCGATCTCGTCCCGGGTGGTGATCGGAATGGGCTGGATGCGGGTGTCGACACGGCCGGGGTCGGTGCGCGAGAGCTGGTCGACCAGGGCCGGCAGCCGCTGCTCGGCGACATCGAACGCCGCGCGTCGCAGGTGGCGCATGTTGCGGCTCATCGAGCGCGCCATCATCCCGGCCACGAAGAACGCGATGAGCAGGGCGACGATCATGATGGAGGAGTGCAGGATGGCGTCGCGCTGGGCGTTGGAGGAGATCAGCTCGGCCTCGTCCACGGCCTTGTCGGCGAGCTCCTTCTCGACCTCGCGGTAGGCGTCGAACTTCGCCGTCGCGGCGGTGAACCACGCGTCCGGGGTGACACCCGCCTCCGCGAGCTGCTTGGGCGTCTTGCCCGAGGAGATCGCGGCGAACATCTTGTCCTGCTCGGAGATCTTGGCCTTCGTGGCCATGATGTCGTTGAGCCGGCTGATGTCGTCCTCGCCACCGGCGGCGTCGTACTCGCCGCGGGCGATGTACTCCAGGAAGTTGTAGGAGGAGAACGCGGTGACCTGCACCTCGTGCTCCGAGCCGGTCGCGGCCTCGGCGGAGCCCGCCGAGCCGGCCGCACCGGCGGCCGGGTTGGTCTTGGACGCCGAGGCGCCGGGCTTGACCAGCAGGTGGGTGCCGATGGACCGCTGGAGCGACTCGGCGGCCTTGGCCAGCTCGATCGCGTAGACCATACGGCCGTAGGAGTTGCTGCCGGTGCCCAGGCCCAGCTCGTTGGCGAACGCCATGAGCGGACGCTGGATGGCGCCGTAGCCGTCCTCGGTCTTCACTCCGCCCAGGTCGGAGGTGTAGGCGATCTTGCGCAGCTTGGGCAGCGTCTGCTCGGCCTCGCGGAAGAGCTTGACGCGGCGGCGCAGGCTCAGGGTGTCCGGGGCCTGCTTGACGGCGTTGTCGAACTCCTCGCGGGCGGCGTCCGTCGCGCCCTGCGCCTTCTTGATCGTGGCGTTCTCGCGCTCACCCTTCAGCATCGGCTCGGCGATGATGTCGCGCTCGTCGATGACGGCGTGCGCGTAGGTGGCCGCGGCACGGACCAGCCGCGCGGTGTTCGCGGCGTCCTTCGCCTCGGTCCAGGTGTCGACGGAGCTCTTCACGTCGAGACCGCCGAAGACCAGCGCCACGAGCACCGGGATCATCAGGATCGCGTTCAGCCGGACGGGCACCCGCCAGTTGCGCGGCGAGAGCCGTCCACCGCGGCCGGCGGGCGGTGCGGGAGTTTCGGGGACGTCGGAAGGCGGCACCGCTGTGCGCGACGGCGGGGTGAAGTTGCCCCGTTCGTCCCGCGCCTGCTGTGCGGCGCCCGTCTTTCTGCGCGTCACTCGACCAACAACCTCTCGGCGTCGGCACCTGCGTTGTGTGCCGTTTTTCGGCTGAGCCGTTACTGCTCAGTTCCTGGAATTCCAGCACGTCAGCCGTGTGCATTCCAAACACTGGACATGACGGCCGGGCGAAGCGATTTGCCCGACATAAAACGGGCATTAAGAGCGAGCGGCGCCAAATGCCGGGGCAAATGTGCGCACAGTGAAGTCGGCCGAACGCACCGAGTGGTCGCGTCCGGCCGATTCTCTGTCGAAACGTTATGAAGCATGTGCCGTGCCGTGGCCAATGCCACAACCCATTTGTCATGCCTGGGTGGTGTGCGCAACGTTATTTCAGTCGGGCCATCAGAGCGTGCTCCACAAGCGTGATCAGCGCGCTCTTGGTCTCATTGCGGTGCCGGGCGTCCGTCGTGATGATCGGCGTGTCCGGTCCGATCTGGAGCGCCTCGCGCACCTCCTCCGGCCCGTAGGGCTGCTGCCCGTTGAAGCCGTTGAGGGCGATGACGAAGGGCAGGCCGCTGTTCTCGAAGTAGTCGACGGCCGGGAAGCAGTCCGCGAGTCTGCGGGTGTCCACGAGCACGACGGCGCCGATGGCGCCGCGCACCAGGTCGTCCCACATGAACCAGAAACGGTCCTGACCGGGCGTACCGAACAGATACAGGATCAGATCGTCGTCGAGAGTGATACGGCCGAAATCCATCGCCACGGTGGTCGTGGTCTTGTCCTGGACATGGCTCAGATCATCGATCCCGGCCGACGCGGACGTCATCACGGCCTCGGTACGCAGCGGGCTGATCTCCGAGACCGCGCCCACGAACGTGGTCTTGCCGACGCCGAAGCCGCCGGCCACCACGATCTTCGCGGACGTGGTGGAACGGCCCACGCCTCCGCTAGAGGTTCCGAAGTCCACTGAGCACCCTTTCGAGCAGTGTCACATCCGGCGTCCCGCCGGACTCTCCGCCGCCACCCGGCTGGTGGATGGCCACCATGCCGGCCTCCGCCAGGTCCGCGACGAGGATGCGCGCCACGCCCAGCGGCATGTTCAGCAGCGCAGAGACCTCCGCGACCGACTTGACCTCCCGGCACAGGTGGCAGATCCGCTGGTGCTCGGGGAGCAGCCCCGCCAGGTGGGCCGGGTCGGCCGTGGAGCTGACCAGCGCCTCGATGGCGAGCTGGTAGCGGGGCCGGGTGCGGCCACCCGTCATGGCGTAGGGGCGGATCAGCGGCTCTTCGCCTTCACTCCCGTACGGCGCGTGATGAGAGGCGCCGTACGGGCCGGGCGAGGCGGGCGGGGTCATGAATCCTCCGGACGGGACAGCAGGACTGGCAATAATGCCGTCGAGCGCGGGCCGGTGGGGGGTTTTCGGCCGTACGGTCGGACGGGATCAGCGGGATACATCGGTCAGTTCAGCAGGCTGCCCTGGAGCTCGGCGCGGAGATCGGGCGTCAGCACGGTGCCCGCCCGGTCGACCAGGAGGGCCATCTCGTAGCCCACGAGGCCGATGTCGCACTCGGGGTGCGCCAGCACGGCCAGCGAGGATCCGTCGGAGACGGACATGATGAAGAGGAAGCCGCGCTCCATCTCCACCACGGTCTGGTTGACGGCGCCGCCCTCGAAGATCCGGGAGGCACCGGCCGTCAGCGAGGTCAGGCCGGAGGCGACCGCCGCCAGCTGGTCGGCACGGTCCCGCGGAAAGCCTTCGGACATCGCCAGAAGAAGTCCGTCGGCGGAGACCACCACGGTGTGGGACACCCCCGGGGTGTTCGCCACGAAGTTGGTGATCAACCAGTTCAGATTCTGCGCCGCCTGGCTCATCGGACTCAACTAACGCTCCTGCTGGTAAGTGGGACCAAGGTTGTGATTACCGGTCGAGGTGTTGCCGGCCTGGCGTCCCTGCTGGATACCCCGGCGCAGGTTGGTCAGGCGACCGCGTACGTCGTCGGGCGCGCGCGAGACCTGCGGACCGACCGGGGTGGACTGCTGCTGCTCGGCGGTGCCGTCGACCAGGTTCGCACGCGGCACCCGCCGCGGCAGACCGGACGGGGTGGTACCGCCTGCCGCCGGCTCCCGGACCTGCTCGGCCCGGCGCCAGCGCTCGTCATTGGTGGTGTCGCGCCAGGTGTCCTGCGCGCCCTGCGGGGCCGGGGCGGCCTCGGGGGTCTGCGGGGCCTGGATGTTACCCAGGGGCTGGCGGGACTCCCGGCGCGGCAGCCGCTGCGGCATGCCGGCCGACTGCTCCGGAGCCGCGGCCTGGCCTTCGCCCGCCGCGCCCCGGAACCAGTGGGACTCCATCTCGTCGAAGAGCGGCGTCCGCCCGTCGCCGGCGCCGGCCGACGGCAGCTGGGCCGGAGCCTGCTCACCGTGCCGGCCGTTCGGGGCGTCGTGGCCCGAGCCGCTCTCCGGCAGCGCGAACCGGCCGGTGCCGGTGCGGGTCTGACGCGGCTCGCGCGGGGCGGCGTCGGCCGTCGGCCAGTCGTCGGCCGGGGCCTGCGGGGCCGCCGGCCGCGCGAACTGGCCGGTGTCACCCGGGCCGTCGGGGCGTGCGAACTGACCCGTGTCACCCGGGCCGTCCGGCCGGGCGAACTGACCGGTGTCGCCGCTCGGGAGGGCGAAGCGGCCGGTCGTCTCGGCGGCGTCGGGCTGCGCGAACTGACCCGTGTCGCCGGGGCCGTCCGGGCGGGCGAACTGGCCCGTGGTGCTGTTGGGCTGCGCGAACTGGCCGGTGTCGCCGGGGCCGTCGGGGCGGGTGAACTGGCCCGTGGTGCTGTTCGGCTGTCCGAACTGGCCGGTGTCGCCCGGACCGTCGGGGCGCGCGAACTGACCCGTCGAGCCGCCGGGCAGCTCGAACTGGCCGGTGCTGCCGGGGCCGTCCGGGCGGGCGTACTCGCCGGACGTGCTGCCGCGCGGCTCGGGCTCGGACGAGGCCGGGAGCGCGGGGAACTGGGCGGTGTCGCCACCGCCCCGCGGCGCCTCGGCCGGCCGGGCGAAGCCGCCGGTGGTCTCGGGGTCCTCGTGACCGCGCGGGGTGTCCTGCGCGGCGCGCGGCGCCGGGTCGGCCGCCGGCCAGTCGTCGGCCGGAGCCTTCGGGGCCGCCGGAGGCTGCTGGTTGCCCCAGCTCGCGGCCGGGCGGCCGGCCATCTCGGAGGCGGGGCCGTTGCCACGGCGCTTGGGCATCTTCGGGCGGCGGACGCCCTCGGACGGCGGCGGCACGGCGGCCGGACCGCCGGCGCCGCGCGTCGGCAGCGAGGGACGGCCGTCGGCACCCGGGGCGCCCTTGGCGTCCGCGGCACCGCGCGGCGGCGCGTCGAAGAGGCTGCCGCCGGAACCCGTGCCCGGCTCGGGCCGGGAGCCCTTGGCCGGACGCGTCGGCAGACCGGCCTCGGTCATGCCCGGGCGGCCGGGCAGCGCGGGGCGCGGACCGGAGGCGGGCGCCGCCGGACGGCGCGGCGTGGAGCCGCCGCCCATGAGACCGGGGCCGCCGGCCGGGCCGGACGGCATGGCGCCGGGCATACCGCTGGACATGCCGGCACCGGGCATACCGCCCTGCGGCGCCGAGCCGCCCATCGCGGGCGCGCCCGCCGCACCGGGCATCGGCCGCTTGCCGCCCTGGGCGACGTCGACCGGAAGCATGACGAGCGCGGTCGTACCGCCCGAGTCGGACGGGCGGAGCTGGATGCGGATGCCGTGTCGCAGGGACAGGCGGCCGACCACGAAGAGGCCCATGCGGCGCGAGACCGAGACGTCCACGGTCGGCGGGCTCGCGAGCCGTTCGTTGATCGCCGCGAGGTCCTCCGGCGAGAGGCCGATACCGGTGTCGTGGATCTCGACCAGCACCCGCCCGTCGGGCAGCGCGTGGCCGGTGACCTTGACCTTGGTCTGGGGGGAGGAGAACGAGGTCGCGTTCTCCAGCAGCTCGGCGAGGAGGTGCACGAGGTCGTTGACCACGCGGCCGGCGACCTCTGTCGGCGGCACGCCGGACAGCTCGATGCGCTCGTACTGTTCCACCTCGGACGCGGCGGCGCGGAGCACGTCGACGAGCGGCACGGGGCGGGTCCACCGGCGACCGGGCTCCTCGCCCGCGAGGACGAGGAGGTTCTCGCCGTTACGGCGCATGCGGGTCGCGAGGTGGTCGAGACGGAAGAGCGAGGAGAGCTGGTCGGGGTCGGCCTCGCGGCTCTCGAGCTCGGAGATGAGCGAGAGCTGGCGCTGGATGAGGCCCTGGCTGCGGCGCGAGAGGTTGGTGAACATCGCGTTGACGTTGCCTCGCAGCAACGCCTGCTCGGCGGCGAGGCGGACCGCCTCGCGGTGCACGTCGTCGAAGGCCGCGGCCACCTTGCCGATCTCGTCACGGCTGTGCACACCGACGGACTCGACCGTGGTGTCGACGTCCTGCGGGTCGGTCTCGGACAGCTGCTTGACGAGCTCGGGCAGGCGTTCCTGGGCGACGCGCTGGGCGGTCCGCTGGAGGCGGTGCAGCGAGCGCACCATGGAGCGGGCCACGACGAAGGCGCCGATGAGGGAGATGCCGAGGACCAGGATGATCAGGACACCGTTGAGGATCGCTTCCTGCTGCGCCTCGTCACGCAGCTCGCGGGCCTTCTGGTCCATCTGGCTGAGCAGGGTCTGCTCGATCTTCGACATCTCGTTGAGCTTGACGGTCGACTGGTCGGACCAGTCCATCCACGACGGCGCGTCGTTCTTGAGACCGTCGGACTTGGTGAAGACACGGTCGGCGAAGGTGTTCGCCGCGGTGATGTCGGAGATGCCGCCGTTGAGCGAGAGCAGCAGCTGCTTGGCGTCGCCGGAGCGGATGGCGGTGAAGCGCTTGATCGCTTCGACCTCCGCGCCCAGCGCCTCCTGGCCGTACTGGCTGTCGTTGGGGGAGAGCCGGGCGCCGCCCTTCGCGGCGAGGGCCGCGGTGATCACGGCGCGCTGGATGGACGCGTACTCCTTGGCGGCGGAGAACGTGGCCAGCGCGCGGGTGCTGGTGATCATCTCGCTGTTGCTGGTGGCCTGGGCCATGTCCTGCGAGAGCGAGAGCAGCGAGTTGATGAGGCCGTCGTAGTTGTTGACGGTCTGCGCGATGTAGTCGCGGTCCCTGTAGGCGTTCTTGCGGACGTCGTCGATCTTCCGCAGCTGGCGGGAGATGTCGACGAGCGTGGTCTGCACACCGACCATCGTGGTGTCGGTGGGCTTGACGCCCTTCGTGGCCTCGGTGAAGGCCTTGATCTCCCGGTCGGACTTCTGCCGGGTCGCCACGACACGGTCGTCCGAGGCGCCGGAGCCGGCGGCCAGCGGACCGGCCGAGCGGTCGCGCTCCTCCTGGAGGGCGCTGGCGAGCGCGGTGGCCCGACCGGTCATCTCCGTGAGGAGCTTCATGTGGTCGAGCTGGTCGATGTTGTCGAGCGAGCTGTCGATACGCAGGGCACCCAGCGTCGTCGCCGCGACGACGGGCAGTGCCAGCAGGGAGACCAGTCGCGTGGAGATGCGCCAGTTGCGCAGGGCTATTCGCGCACCCGGCCCGCCAGGACTTTTCGTCCTGCTCACCTTGGACTTGGACTTCGACCGTTCGGCGGACTCGCCGCCGGTCGGCGCGTCGGCGGACGTGCCGCGGTCGGTCGCACCGCGCGGCTCCGGCTCCGCCGCAGCGCTGCCATCCCTCTTGAAACGTCCCTGCACTAGCGTCGCAACCTCTGGACCAGGCGTCCCACCGGCTGAGCGGCGGGACGGTGTCGAGTCGTGGGGGGACCGCGGTTGCCCCCTGGCGGTCCGTGGAATTCCAGCACAGTGCCGGATCTCCCAACAAGGCCGGTGCATACCCCTGGGGAGGGGGTGACGCTCAGTGCCGGGGGTGGTCACTGGGCGTAGAGGACCGGAGCCCTTATATGGGACTTACGTGGATGAACCTCCTGGGTAAGCCGGTCGTCGGTCCGGTGTCCCAGTCCTCATGATCAGGAGCGGAATATCTGATTCAGTCCTGCGATGTCCGATTCGCGGGGCCCCGGAGGCCGACCGCTATGCGGCTTTTTTCGGCCCGCTCGTGAGCAAACTCACAAGCAACTCATGACTTCTCTCGCGGACGGCTGGGGATAGGCGCGCCTAGCCTGGTCCTTTACACAAGACGCGAGAACGACAGCGCGCACCCCGACACCGCGAGGCAGCAAGTGCAGACCACGAAGACGACGAAGACGGCGAAGATCAAGGCGAAGGCGCTCCGCAAGACCGCCAACCCGCGCCGTACGACGCTCGCGCACCTCAAGGACGCGGAGGCGCTGCGCCCCGCCGCCCGGGAGCACGCCACGGAGCTGCCCCAGGTCACCGCCAACCCGCGGCGCACCGTGCTGATGACCGCCCCCGTGGTCACCCCGCTCGACTAGCTCCGGCCCGGCCGGCTCCGCTCCGGAGCCGGCCGGTTTCACCCGCCCCGGCGGTACGAGCGGCCGTGAGCGGCGTCCGTAAGGCCGCTCGTAACGCCGTCCGCCTCCGGATCCGGCCGAAAACCGCCGCGCACGGGCCGCGCACGCCCCCCGCGATAGCCTGAGGTGTCAGACTCCGGCCGGATCAGATAGGGGCAAAAGCTTCCCGTGCGCATCGCCAGGTTCTCCATCGACGGCAACGTCGCCTTCGGCGTCGTGGAAGGGGACGCTTCCACAGAAGGCGGCCCCCTCCTCGACATCATCAAGGGTCACCCCTTCGCCGAATTCGAGCGCTCGGGGCAGAAGATCCCTCTGAGCAAGGTGCGGCTGCTGCCGCCCGTCCTGCCCAACAAGGTCGTCGCCATCGGCCGCAACTACGCCGAGCACGCCGCGGAGCTGGGCAACGAGGTCCCCGCGGCCCCCGTCACCTTCTTCAAGCCGTCCACCGCGGTCATCGGCCCCGGCGACCCCATCGCGTACCCCTCCTTCTCCGAAGAGGTGCACCACGAGGCCGAGCTGGCCGTGGTCATCGGACGGATGTGCCGTGAGGTCCCCCGCGAGCGGGTGAAGGACGTCATCCTCGGCTACACCTGCGCCAACGACATCACCGCGCGTGACGTCCAGCGCAGCGAGCAGCAGTGGGCCCGCGCCAAGGGCTTCGACAGCTCCTGCCCCCTCGGCCCCTGGGTGGAGACCGAGCTCGACCCGAGCGACCTCGGGATCATGTGCACGGTCAACGGCGAACAGCGCCAGCTGGGCCGCACCAGCGACATGGTGCGCTCCATCGAGGACCTGATCGTCCACATCACCGAGGCGATGACGCTGCTCCCCGGCGACGTCGTCCTCACCGGCACCCCGGCCGGCGTCGGACCCCTGAACGTCGGCGACGAGGTCGCCGTCACCATCGAAGGCATCGGCACTCTCACCAATAAGGTGATCAAGCGTGGCTAACGCGAACTCCCCCAAGCTCTCGACTTCGCTCGAGCAGGGGGTACCCCCCGCGTACGGTTCTGTCCCTCGCCGACCGGCAACCCTCATGTGGGTCTGGTCCGCACCGCCCTGTTCAACTGGGCGTTCGCCCGCCACCACGGCGGCACCCTGGTCTTCCGCATCGAGGACACCGACGCGGCCCGCGACTCCGAGGAGTCGTACGAGCAGCTGCTGGACTCCATGCGCTGGCTGGGCTTCGACTGGGACGAGGGCCCCGAGATCGGCGGCCCGCACGCCCCGTACCGCCAGTCGCAGCGCATGGACATCTACCGCGATGTCGCGCGGAAGCTGCTGGACGCCGGCCACGCCTACCACTGCTACTGCACCGCCGCGGAGCTCGAGGAGCGCCGTGACGCCGCCCGCGCCGCCGGCAAGCCGTCCGGCTACGACGGCAAGTGCCGGGTCGTGACGCCCGAGCAGAAGGCGGCCTACGAGGCCGAGGGCCGCCCCTCGATCGTCCGCTTCCGGATGCCCGACGAGACGATCACCTTCACGGACCTGGTCCGCGGTGAGCTGACCTTCACCCCGGAGAACGTTCCGGACTACGGCATCGTCCGGGCCAACGGCGCGCCCCTCTACACGCTCGTCAACCCCGTCGACGACGCCCTGATGGAGATCACGCACGTGCTGCGCGGCGAGGACCTGCTGTCCTCCACACCGCGCCAGATCGCGCTCTACAAGGCACTGACCGAGCTGGGCATCGCCAAGGAGACCCCGGCCTTCGGCCACCTCCCGTACGTCATGGGCGAGGGCAACAAGAAGCTCTCCAAGCGTGACCCGCAGGCGTCGCTGAACCTCTACCGCGAGCGCGGCTTCCTCCCGGAGGGCCTGCTCAACTACCTCTCCCTGCTCGGCTGGTCCTTCTCCGCCGACCAGGACGTCTTCACCATCCCCGAGATGGTCGCGAAGTTCGACCTCGCGGACGTGAACGCCAACCCGGCCCGCTTCGACCTGAAGAAGGCCGAGTCGATCAACGCCGACCACATCCGCCTGCTGGACGCGAAGGCCTTCGCCGAGGCCTGCGCGCCCTGGCTCAAGGCCCCGCACGCCAACTGGGCGCCCGAGGCCTTCGACCAGGCCGCCTGGGAGGCGATCGCCCCGTACGCCCAGACCCGTGTCACGGTCCTCTCCGACATCACCGCCAACGTCGACTTCCTCTTCCTCGACGAGCCGGTGGAGGACGAGGCGTCCTGGGCGAAGGCGATGAAGGAGGGCTCGGACGCGCTGCTGCGCACCGCGCGGGCCAAGCTGGCGGCCGCCGACTGGAACGCCGACGCCGTCAAGGCGGCCGTCGTCGAGGCGGGCGAGGAGCACGGCCTGAAGCTGGGCAAGGCCCAGGCCCCGGTCCGGGTGGCCGTCACCGGCCGTACGGTCGGTCTGCCGCTGTTCGAGTCCCTGGAGATCCTGGGGCGCGAGCGCACCCTGGCGCGCGTGGACGCCGCCCTGGCGAAGCTCACGGCCTGACGCCCGGCCCTTGACGCCCCCGTGGGCCCGGCAGCCTCTCCAGGCCGCCGGGCCCCACGCGTATCCGCGGCCCTGCGCCGAGCCGCGCGGCGCGGGCCGTACGGCGGACGCTCAGCGGCTGTTCAGGGGCCGTCCCGGGCCGTTCGAACGGCCACCGGAGGTGCCCGGGCGGCGGTGGCGGGTTATCGGTTTTGGAGCCCCGACCACCTTCGGGTAATGTTCTTCCTGCGCCGCCCGAGAGGGCCGAGAGGCCGGAACGGACGGAGCAAGCCCGAGCAAGACCCCTTCAAAAGGGTCGAGTTCTGGTGGGGTATGGTGTAATTGGCAGCACGAGGGTTTCTGGTTCCCTTAGTCTAGGTTCGAGTCCTGGTACCCCAGCAAAAGAAATTCACTCGGATTTCTTTTGATAAAGTAGGAAACGCAGTAACAAGCAGTAAAGCGCAGTGCGAGCCCCCGTTGTGTAGCGGCCTAGCACGCCGCCCTCTCAAGGCGGTAGCGCCGGTTCGAATCCGGTCGGGGGTACAGATCCTGAATCCGTCACCATCCAGGTAGTCACTGGAGGCGACGACGAATGGATCGCTAGGGCCCCCGTTGTGTAGCGGCCTAGCACGCCGCCCTCTCAAGGCGGTAGCGCCGGTTCGAATCCGGTCGGGGGTACTGGTAATCACCATGGGATATGGTGTAATTGGCAGCACGAGGGTTTCTGGTTCCCTTAGTCTAGGTTCGAGTCCTGGTATCCCAGCGCAGAGAGCAATAGCTCTGCAAGCAAGCTAGCCCCCGTTGTGTAGCGGCCTAGCACGCCGCCCTCTCAAGGCGGTAGCGCCGGTTCGAATCCGGTCGGGGGTACAAGCGAAGAAATGCCTTCCGCAACAGCGGGGGGCATTTTTTCATGCGGCCTTCCGCCCGCCCGTGCCTGCCCCGATAATCCACGCATGGTCCCTCCTCACGGCGTGCACCGCCGGGTCCACGTCGGTGATCTCCGGCCCGGCGACCACGCGTGCCTGCTGTTCGCGTCGGACGAGGAGCGGACCTCGATCCTGCGCGGCTTCGTCCTCGGGGGCCTCGACGCCGAACACAAGATCCTTTATCTCGCGGGCGCGGACGGGCCACCGGGGCCCCAGGCACTCCTGGAGCAGTGCCGGCTCGCCGGACTCCCCGGCGGCCTGGCCGGCCAGCTGGAGGTCCTCGGGCCCGCCGAGCTCGGCTCGGGGCAGGGCGAGTTGGACCCCGCCGCGTTACTCGGCCGGCTGCGGGACGCCGCCGACCGCTCCCGGAGCGAGGGCTACCGCGCCCTGCGGGTGACCGGCGATCTGTGCGCCGTCCTGCGCGACGGGTCCGACCTCTCCCGGCTGCTGCGCTACGAGACCCTGCTGGCCACCGAGTTCAGCTCGGGCCGGACGCTCGCGGTGTGCCAGTACGACATCCGCCGCTGCGACCCCACCGCCCTGGACGCCTTCACCTCGGCCCACCTCAGGAGTGTGGAAGTGGACCCGCTCGTCCGCACGGCCGAACTGACCGTCGTCCGCACCTGGAGCCCGCCGGGCCTGCGCATCGAGGGCGTGGTCGACGCCGACTCCCACCGCCGCGTCCGGGACGCCCTGCGCTCCGTCGCCTCCGTCCGCGGTGACCTCCGCCTGGAGATGTCCCGGGTGGAGTTCCTGGACCTCGCGGGCCTGCGGCTGCTGATGACCTTCGCCCGGGCCCGCGCCGCCCGCCACTGCACCGTCGAGCTGACCGGGCTGCCGCCCCACCTCCTGCACGTCATCACCCTCATCGGCTGGGACCGCACCCCGGGCCTCCGGCTGGGGGCCGCGCATGCCTGCTGACCACGCCGACGGGCCCGCGCCCGCACCAGGACGCGCCCGGGGCTTCGTCCACCACGCCTGTCTCTACGGCAGCGACGAGGACTTCCTCGCGATGGCGCTGCCGTTCGTCCGGGCCGGGCTGGCGGCGGAGGAGCCCGTCCTGGCCGCGACCACACCCGCCAACATCGACCTGCTCCGGCGGGCCCTGGGGGAGCGCGCGTACGCCCTCGACACCGCCGAGACCGCCTACTTCGGCCGCCGTCCCGTCGAGCGGGTCTCCGCCTTCCTGCGCTACCACGACCGGCGCGCCCGGCCGGGCCGCCGGATGCGGATGATCGCCGAGCCGGTGTGGGGCGGCCGGTCCGACCGCCAGATCGCCGAGTGGCAGCGGATGGAGTCCGGGCTCAACGTCCTGCTGGCCGCGCTGCCGGTGTGGATGATCTGCCCGTACGACACCCGCGTCGTGTCCCCGGCCGTGGCCGAGGCCGCCTGCGCGACCCACCCGGCGTGTCTAAAGGGCGAACGGCTGACGCCTTGCGCGTCCTACACGGACCCCGGGGTCTACGCCGAGGCCGTCCGCCCCGCGCCGGTCGCCGCGCCGCCCACGGCCGCCGTGGCCGGCCCGGCCGACCGGGTCGCGGACGTGCGCCGGTTCGCCCGGGAGCGGGCCGCCGCCGCGGGCCTGGCCGGCGAGCGCCTGGCCCTGGCCGAGCTGGCCGTCTGCGAGGCCGCGAACCACCTGCTGGGCGCCGGGGGCGCGCGCCTGGCCCTGCGGGCCTGGGAGGAGCCGGGGGCCGTGCTCTACGAGCTGACGCGCCCGGAGCCGTCGGGCGCCCCCGTGCCGCCCTTCGCCGGCTTCCGGCCGCCCGGCGACGCCCCGGGCGCCGAGGACGGCCTCTGGCTCGCCCGCAGCCTCAGCGAGTGGCTGGACGTGCGGACGGCGGGCCCGGCCACGCTGATCACGCTGCGCGTCGCGGGCCCGCGGGACGCCGAGTGGCTGTGAGCCCCCGGAGCCGGTGAGCGCCGGGATTTCCGCGCGGGGCCGGGCCGCTCTCCACGGCTTCCACGGGCGGCGCCCGTACGCAGTCCGTCAGAGGAAGCGGCGGGCGGACTCCTCCGCGTGGGCCAGCCGGCGCAGGCTCAGCAGCACCGGCTCGTAGAGCACGGTCAGCACGACGGCCGCCTCGATCTGCTCCGTCCGGGTCCGCTCCCGCTCCACGAGGTCGAGGTCGCTGACGGCCAGCCGCTCCGCCAGCAGCCCGTAGGGCAGCAGCTGCTCCACGTCGGCGGGGTAACCGAGGCGGACGAGCGCGGCGACGGCGGCGATCAGCGTGCGGTGGGCGGGGGAGGGCTCCTCCAGACCGGACTCGAACGGCCAGTCGAGCCGCCGCAGCAGCTCCGCCACCGAACGGCGGGCGGTCTCCGTGGCCGGATCGTCCTCGGCGAGGTCGGGGCCGAGCGGCAGGGCCAGCGTCGCCGCGCCGAGGCGCTCGTGGTGGTCCAGCGCCTCGTCCTCGGCGGCGGAGATCACCTCGCGGGCGGTGGCCACCGGCACCTTGCCGATCTGGATCAGCGCCCGCGCCAGCCGCAGCCGCCGCAGATGGTCCTCGCCGTACTCGGACTGGGTGGCGGAGATCCTGCGGCCGGGCTGGAGGAGGCCTTCCCGCAGGTAGTACTTGATCGTCGCGGTGGACACCCCGCTGCGTTCGCTCAGCTCCGCCAGTCGCATCCTCTTGCATCCCCTTGTTAGGTAGTGGCACTATCCAAGCATGGATAGCGACGCTATCCAATGTGGATCGGGGGAATCCCATGAGTGGTACCGAAGTCATCGCCGAGCGGGTCACGGCCAAGGGCGAGGACGGTGTGGTCGTCTTCCTCGTCGGGATGCGGATCAACCGGTGGCGGGCGGTCCGGCACTGGCTGCCCGCCCTCCTCGCCATGCCGCGCATGGTCGAGGAACTGTCCGGCGACAAGGACAGCGGGCTGCTGGCCAGCCGGCGGCTCAACGAGGGGCCACGGGTCTTCACGATGGTCCAGTACTGGGAGTCGCGCGAGAAGCTGCTCGCGTACGCCTCGGCCGCCGGCAAGCAGCACCGCCCCGCGTGGGCGGCGTTCAACCGCCGCGCGCGGGGCGCCAGGGGCATGGTGGGCATCTGGCACGAGACGTTCGTCGTCCCGGCCGGCTCCGTCGAGTCCCTCTACTCCGGAATGCCGGTGGCGGGCCTCGGTGAGGCGTTCGGCACCGAGCCCCTGGGGCGGCGCGGCGAGCGCGCCGCCGCCGTAAGGACCGAGGGTGAGCCTGTCCCGGGGTAGCCGGGGGCCCACCGCCGCGGCGGTCAGCCGTTGCGGCGCAGCGCCTCGCTGAGCCGCACGGCCGCGTCGATGACCGCCTGGGCGTGCATCCGGCCCGGGTGGCGGGTCAGCCGCTCGATCGGTCCGGAGACCGAGACGGCGGCCACGACCCGGTTGGACGGGCCGCGCACGGGCGCCGAGACCGAGGCCACGCCCGGCTCCCGCTCGCCGATCGACTGCGCCCAGCCGCGGCGCCGTACGCCCGAGAGCGCGGTCGCGGTGAAGCGCGCGCCCTGGAGGCCGCGGTGCAGTCGCTCCGGCTCCTCCCAGGCCATCAGCACCTGTGCCGCCGAGCCGGCCTTCATCGGCAGCGTGGAGCCGACCGGCACGGTGTCCCGCAGGCCGGACAGCCGCTCCGCCGCGGCCACGCAGATGCGCATGTCGCCCTGCCGGCGGTAGAGCTGCGCGCTCTCGCCCGTGACGTCCCGCAGGTGCGTGAGCACCGGGCCCGCCGTGGCCAGCAGCCGGTCCTCGCCGGCCGCCGCGGCCAGCTCGCTCAGCCGCGGGCCGAGGATGAAACGGCCCTGCATGTCCCGCGCCACCATCCGGTGGTGCTCCAGCGCGACCGCGAGCCGGTGCGCCGTCGGGCGCGCCAGCCCGGTCGCCGTGACCAGCCCGGCCAGCGTGGCCGGACCGGACTCCAGAGCGCTGAGAACCAGAGCCGCCTTGTCGAGAACGCCCACACCGCTCGAGGCGCCACCAGAGTTGTCCATGAAACGATACTTGCGTCTCACACTGTGAAACGCAAGTTCAAATTCTCCGGAGACGCGCCAACCTGGAACGCACAGGACCCCACAGGCACGACTACTTGGTCCGGCGACGGCGCCGGCCGGAGGGACAGCGATGGGACGGACACTCGCGGAGAAGGTCTGGGACGACCACGTCGTCACGCGCGCCGAAGGCGAGCCCGACCTCCTCTTCATCGACCTGCACCTGCTCCACGAGGTGACCAGCCCGCAGGCCTTCGACGGCCTGCGCAAGGCCGGCCGCGCGGTGCGCCGCCTGGACCTCACCATCGCCACCGAGGACCACAACACCCCCACCCTCGACATCGACAAGCCCATCGCGGACCCCGTCTCCCGCACCCAGCTGGAGACCCTCCGCCGCAACTGCGCCGAGTTCGGCGTGCGGCTGCACCCGCTGGGCGACGTCGAGCAGGGCGTTGTCCACGTGGTGGGACCGCAGCTGGGACTGACCCAGCCCGGCACCACCGTGGTCTGCGGCGACAGCCACACCTCCACGCACGGCGCGTTCGGCGCGCTGGCCTTCGGCATCGGCACCAGCCAGGTCGAGCACGTGCTCGCCACCCAGACGCTGCCGCTGGCCCCCTTCAGGACCATGGCCGTCACCGTGGAGGGTGAACTGCCCGAGGGCGTCACCGCCAAGGACCTGATCCTCGCCGTCATCGCCCGGATCGGCACCGGCGGCGGCCAGGGTTACGTCATCGAGTACCGCGGCTCCGCCATCGAGAAGCTCTCGATGGAGGCCCGGATGACCGTCTGCAACATGTCCATCGAGGCGGGCGCCCGGGCCGGCATGATCGCCCCCGACGAGACCACCTTCGCCTACCTGAAGGACCGCCCCCACGCCCCCGCGGGCGACGACTGGGACGCCGCGGTCGCCTACTGGCGCACCCTGCGCACCGACGACGACGCCGTCTTCGACCACGAGGTGGTCATCGACGCCGCCGGGCTCTCCCCGTTCGTCACCTGGGGCACCAATCCGGGCCAGGGCGCACCGCTGTCGGCGGCCGTCCCCGACCCCGCCTCGTACCCCGACCCGTCGGACCGCTTCGCCGCCGAAAAGGCCCTGGAATACATGGGGTTGACGGCAGGTCAGGCGCTGCGCGACATCACCGTGGACACCGTTTTCGTGGGCTCCTGCACCAACGGCCGCATCGAGGACCTGCGCGCCGCCGCGGCCGTCCTCGACGGCCGCCGGATCGCCGGCGGAGTCCGGATGCTGGTGGTCCCCGGCTCCGTGCGGGTGGGGCTCCAGGCCGTCGCGGAGGGGCTGGACAAGGTGTTCACCGCGGCCGGCGCCGAGTGGCGGCACGCGGGCTGCTCGATGTGCCTGGGCATGAACCCCGACCAACTCGCGCCGGGGGAGAGGTGCGCGTCGACCTCCAACCGCAACTTCGAGGGCAGGCAGGGGAAGGGCGGCCGGACCCATCTGGTCTCGCCGCAGGTCGCCGCCGCCACCGCCGTACTGGGCCATCTGGCCTCCCCGGCCGACCTCGCCGGCCGGGCCGGCGCGTCCGACGTCCGCACCCCCGTGGAGGCCTGAGCAGTCATGGAAGCATTCACCACGCACACCGGCCGTGCCGTACCGCTGCGCCGCAGCAATGTCGACACCGACCAGATCATCCCGGCGCACTGGCTGAAGAAGGTCACCCGCGACGGCTTCGAGGACGGCCTCTTCGAGGCCTGGCGCAAGGACCCGGAGTTCGTCCTGAACCGTCCGGAGCGCGCCGGGGCCTCGGTCCTGGTCGCCGGACCCGACTTCGGCACCGGCTCCTCCCGCGAGCACGCGGTGTGGGCGCTCCAGAACTACGGCTTCCGGGCCGTGGTCTCCTCCCGCTTCGCCGACATCTTCCGGGGCAACTCGCTCAAGAACGGACTGCTGACCGTCGTCCTGCCCCAGGAGACCATCGAGGCCCTCTGGCGGCTGACCGAGGCCGACCCGGCCGCCGAGGTGACCGTGGACCTCGTCGGGCGGCAGGTCCGGGCCGAGGGCATCACGGCCGATTTCGCCCTTGACGAGAACGCCCGGTGGCGCCTGCTGGAGGGACTGGACGACATCGGCCTGACCCTGCGGCACGCCGCCGACATCACCGCCTACGAGGCCCGCCGACCCCCCTTCAAGCCCTCCACCACGCCCGTCAGGGCCCAGGTCTGACACGGATTTCCGGCAGTTTCGGGGAGGTCCGGGCAACCGGCCGGGGACCCGGATTTTCGCTGCTCACCCAGGGTTTGACATGATGCGCCCCCTGTCTTCGGACAGGGGGCGCATCGCTCTGTTGAGGCCCTGTGAAGCGACAACTCGCCTCAGATGGCACAATCGGTGCATGGAACGCGACAGCCAACTCGAGCTTTACCGGCTCGTCGCCGACCGACTCAAGGAAGCGCACACAAGGGTGCGCACACTGCAAGTCCCGGAGGGCGTACGGATGGCGCTGTCCCGGAAGCTGCTGGCCATCACGGCCGCGGCAAAGCACGATCTCTCAGGCGCGGCAATGCGTCTGGACCGGCTGATGAACGACCTCGACGAGGGCCGTTTCCCCGAAGAGCCCGACCGTGACGGAACTCCGTGATGGTCGAGTTCGTTGCGGCACAAGGGTGATTAGACCGTTTCGTGTTTGATTTGCGGTATATATCTGCCTAACGTGCGAAAAGGCTGGAACGCATTCGTTCCAGCAATGTCTCCGAAGGGGAAGACGTGAACAAGGCGCAGCTCGTTGAAGCGATTGCCGACAAGCTCGGCGGCCGTCAGCAGGCCGCAGACGCCGTCGACGCGGTGCTCGACGCGATCGTCCGTGCGGTTGTCGCCGGCGACCGGGTCTCGGTCACCGGCTTCGGCTCGTTCGAGAAGGTCGACCGCCCGGCCCGTTACGCCCGCAACCCGCAGACGGGTGAGCGCGTGCGGGTCAAGAAGACCTCGGTGCCGCGCTTCCGCGCGGGTCAGGGCTTCAAGGACCTGGTGAGCGGCTCGAAGAAGCTGCCGAAGAACGACGTCGCGGTGAAGAAGGCGCCCAAGGGCAGCCTTTCGGGCGGCACCAAGACCACCGCCAAGGCCGCGGCCAAGAAGGCCACCGCCAAGAAGGCCACGGCGAAGAAGGCCACCACGGCCACCACCGCCAAGAAGACCACGGCGAAGACCGCGGTCAAGAAGACCACGACGGCGGCCGCGAAGAAGGCCACCGCCACCACCAAGAAGGCCGCGGCGAAGAAGGCCACGCCGGCCAAGAAGACGACGGCCGCCGCCACCAAGGCCGCCGCCGCCAAGAAGGCCACGCCGGCCAAGAAGACCACGGCCACGGCGAAGAAGGCGACCGCCAAGAAGACGGCGCCCGCCGCCAAGAAGGCCACGGCGACCAAGGCTCCGGCGCGCAAGACCACCGCGCGCAAGACCACCGCCAAGAAGGCCGCCGCCAAGAAGTAAGGCAGCGGACGGCGTCACGCGCCGGGCCGGGCTCCCCTCGGGGAGCCCGGCCCGCGGTGTGTGCCGGCCGTGGGCTCCCGCGCGGTCCCTGACAGGGCCGGGGCGGGACCCCGGCGTGTCCGGGACACCCCGGGCGGCCTCCCCCGGGGGGAGCCCCGCCGGGTCCCGGGCCCCGGCCCTCAGAAGGTCTGGAGCGTCACCAGCGTCACCCGGCGGCCCTCCGGGGCGTCCTCGACGACGATCCGGACCCGCTGGCCGGGCCGCAGCAGCCGCAGTCCGCCCGCGTCGAAGGCCGCCGCGTCGAAGGGCACCGGGGTGCCGTCGTCCAGGAGGACGCTCCCGGAGCGGGTCTGAGGGTCGTAGGTGTACGCGGTGGCCTGCATACGGGCAGCCTAGTCGGCCCCTATGACACCGGGGGTCAGCAGGCCGTCGGCCGCGGCCGCCGTGCGCGGCCCCACGCCCAGTGCCAGGGCCGCCCGCAAATCCTCCGCCGTGTCCACGTCCCGGCGCACCGAATCCACGCCGGCCAGCTCGATCTCACGGGCCCCCGAAGCGCGGTGACGGGCGCGCGAACGTCCCTCGAACGCCGGAGCCAATTCCATTCCCGGGGCCGCCGCCAGCAGCGTCGTCCCGATTCCCGCCGCGTCGGCGAGAAATGCCCGGGGGAATTCCGTGGCCGAATCGAGCACCCGGCCGAGTTCCCCCGGGCGAAGCGCCGGCAGATCCGCGTTGAGTGTCGCCACCGCCGCCCGCGGGGCCCGTTCCCGCACCGTGCGCGCACCGTGCGCGAGGGCGCCGTTCAGCCCTCCCGTGCCGGGCGGCTCGGGCAGGATCCGGGCGCCGAGCGCTCCGAGCCGGGCCCCCGCCACCGGGTCGTCAGTGACGACCACCACATCCCCCACGGCCCGACAGGCCAGTGCCGCGGCCACCGTGTCCAGCGCGAACGCCAGCGCGAGCGTGGGCCGTGGTGCCCGCCCGGTCCCCGTGGCGAGTCGGCTCTTGGCCAGTGCCAGCGGCTTCAGCGGCACCACCAGGGTCCAGACCACATCCGCCCCCTCTCTTCGCATCAGCCACATTGTCACCCGCTGCCGCAGCCGCCCGGGGAGCGCGGGGTTACGGTGTTCTCGACAGACCGGGTACCTGGGGCGACACTTGTGCGGCCCCCGGGTTCATACAGCCCCCAGGTCCCAAGAGAAGGGTGTCCGAGTGTCCCGCCACAGAATCGGCTTCTGGTACCGCTTTACGGCGGTGTTGGCAAAACCGCCGCTCGTGGTTCTGTTCAAGCGGGACTGGCGAGGAATGGAGCACATTCCGGCCGACGGCGGTTTCATCACCGCGGTCAACCACAACTCCTATCTCGACCCGCTGTCGTACGCCCACTTCCAGTACAACACCGGGCGCGTCCCGCGCTTCCTCGCCAAGGCCGCCCTGTTCAAGGGTGGCTTCGTCGGCACGATCCTGCGCGGCACGGGCCAGATCCCCGTCTACCGCGAGTCCACCGACGCCGCCACCGCCTTCCGGTCCGCGGTCGACGCCATCAACCGGGGCGAGTGCGTGGCCTTCTACCCCGAGGGCACCCTCACCCGGGACCCGGAGATGTGGCCCATGGAGGGCAAGACCGGGGCCGCCCGGGTCGCCCTGCTCACCAAGGCGCCCGTCATCCCCGTCGCCCAGTGGGGCGCCAACGAGGCCATGCCGCCGTACGCCAAGGAGAACAAGCTCCGGCTGTTCCCCCGCAAGACGCTCAGGGTGGTGGCGGGCCCGCCCGTCGACCTCTCCGCGTACTACGGCAAGGAGCCGACGGCCGAGGTGCTGCGCGGGGCCACCGAGGACATCATGTCCGCCATCACCGCTCTGCTCGCCGAACTCCGCGGCGAGCCCGCGCCCGCCGAGCCCTACAACCCGCGGAAGGCGCTGGCCGAGGCCCGCCGCCGGGCCCGCGAGGAGAAGCGGGCGGCGGAGGTCGGACAGCCGGCGGGGCGGGAAGAGGGGAACGACAAGTGACGAAGTGCGCCGTGTACGGCACCGGCTCCTGGGGCACCGCCTTCGCGATGATCCTGGCCGACGCCGGCTGCGAGGTGACCATGTGGGGCCGCCGGGCGGCCCTCGTGGACGCGATCAACACCACCCGGGTCAACCCCGACTACCTCCCGGGCATCGAGCTCCCGGCGGCCGTGCGGGCCACCACCGACCCCGCCGAGGCGGCCGAGGGAGCGGCGTTCGCCGTGCTCGCCGTGCCCTCCCAGACGCTGCGCGGCAATCTCTCGGAGTGGGCGCCGCTGCTGCCCTCCGACACCGTGCTGGTCTCCCTGATGAAGGGCGTCGAGCTGGGCACCGCCAAGCGGATGAGCGAGGTCATCGAGGAGGTCGCCAAGGTCTCCCCGGACCGGGTCGCCGTGCTCACCGGCCCCAACCTCGCCAAGGAGATCGCCGACCGGCAGCCCGCCGCCGCCGTCGTCGCCTGCCGGGACGAGTCGGTGGCCAAGCGCCTCCAGGCCGCCTGCCACACCCCTTACTTCCGCCCGTACACCAACACCGACGTCGTCGGCTGCGAGCTGGGCGGCGCCGTGAAGAACGTCATCGCGCTCGCCGTCGGCATCGCCGACGGCATGGGCCTGGGCGACAACGCCAAGGCGTCCCTCATCACCCGCGGGCTCGCCGAGACGACCCGGCTGGGCCTCGCGATGGGCGCCGACGCGCACACCTTCGCCGGTCTCGCGGGCATGGGCGACCTCGTCGCGACGTGCTCCTCGCCGCTCTCCCGGAACCACACCTTCGGCACCAACCTCGGCCGCGGGATGACCCTGGCCGAGACCATCGCGGTCACCAAGCAGACCGCCGAGGGCGTCAAGTCCTGCGAGTCGGTGCTGGATCTGGCCCGCCGGCACGACGTCGACATGCCCATCACGGAGACCGTGGTGGAGATCGTCCACGAGGGGAAGCCCCCGCTGGTGGCCCTCAAGGAGCTGATGTCGCGCAGCGCCAAGCCGGAGCGGCACTGACCCACGCCGTACCACGAGGTAGTCTCGTCGCGATATGAGCAGCGAGACCTCCACCCAGAGCCCTGACCGGAAGCCGCGTGTCGCGGTCGTGTTCGGCGGCCGCAGTTCCGAACACGCGATCTCCGTCGTCACCGCCGGCGCCGTGCTGGCCGCCATCGACCGCACGAAGTACGACGTGCTGCCGATCGGCATCACCACCGACGGCCGTTGGGCGCTGACCGCCGACGACCCCGAGCGGATGGCCATCGCCGACCGCGCGCTGCCGAACGTCGAGCAGCTCGCCCAGTCGCCGGACGGCACCGTGGTCCTCCCGGTCGACCCCTCCAGCCGCGAGGTCGTCTACTCCGAGCCCGGCACGGTGCCCAAGTCCCTGGGCGAGGTCGACGTGGTCTTCCCCGTGCTGCACGGCCCGTACGGCGAGGACGGCACCCTCCAGGGCATGCTGGAGCTCTCCGGCATCCCCTACGTCGGCGCCGGTGTCCTCGCCTCCGCCGTCGGCCAGGACAAGGAGTACATGAAGCGCGTCTTCGTCTCCTTCGGCCTGCCCGTCGGCCCGTACGAGGTGATCCGCCCGCGCGAGTGGCAGGCCGACCCGGCCGCCGCCCGCAAGAGGATCGTGGACTTCGCCGGCGAGCACGGCTGGCCGCTCTTCGTGAAGCCCGCCCGCGGCGGTTCCTCCATGGGCATCACCAAGGTCGACGACCTCTCCGGCCTGGACGAGGCCGTGGCCGAGGCCCAGCGCCACGACCCGAAGGTCATCGTCGAGTCGCTGCTGCGCGGCCGGGAGATCGAGTGCGGCGTCCTGGAGTTCGAGGACGGGCCGCGCGCGAGCGTCCCCGCCGAGATCCCCCCGGTCACCGCCCACGACTTCTACGACTTCGAGGCGAAGTACATCGACTCCGCGGCCGGCATCGTGCCCGCGCCGCTCACGCCCGAGGAGACCGCCGAGGTCCAGGAGCTGGCCGTCAAGGCCTTCGACGCGACCTCCTGCGAGGGCCTCGTCCGCGCGGACTTCTTCCTCACCGAGGACGGCGAGTTCGTCATCAACGAGATCAACACCATGCCGGGCTTCACGCCCATCTCGATGTACCCGCGCATGTGGCAGGAGAGCGGTGTCAGCTACCCGGAGCTGATCGACACCCTCGTCCAGGCGGCGCTGCGCCGCTCCACGGGCCTGCGCTAGACGATCCCGATGGGGACGGTCGCGGCGACGGCGGCGGCGAGATCGGTGAGCGCACCGAGATCGCCGGCGTCGCCCGCGACCTTCTTCGGCAGGGTCACCTCCACATGCGCCTCGCGGAGCACGGTGGTGCAGCGGACACTGCCGTCCGACCGCCGCTCGGCGAGCCACTCCACGCCGTCGATCTCCACCGACGGGGCGTTGGGGTCGTAGTGTGGGTTCCCCTCCGTGACGACCTCGGGCTTGGGGACTCCGCAGCGCAGCTCGATCGCGGGTCTTCCCCAGACGGCCGTGAAGTCCGAGACGGGGTGGGCGGTGCCCCGCCGCGATCCGCCCACGGTGTCGGGAAGCTTCTCGTGCAGTGCCCGGCAGAGCCCGGCCGCCCGCGCCGACGGCGTGGGGACCGGGGGCCCCGCCGGACCGCCGGCCGACGAGCAGCCGGCGGCGCAGAACACGAGGAGGGCGGGCACGGCCAGCGACCGGCGGAGCGAGGACTTCACCGGCCGAGCATACGGGGGAGCTAGAGATGGACGACCGGGCAGGTCAGGGTGCGGGTGATGCCCTCCACCGACTGGATCTTGGCGACCACCATGCGGCCGAGCGCGTCCACGGTGTCGGCCTGGGCACGGACGATCACGTCGTACGGACCGGTCACGTCCTCGGCCTGGATCACCCCCGCGATCTTTGCGATGACTTCGGCGACGGTCGACGCTTTGCCGACCTCGGTCTGGATCAGGATGTACGCCTGTACCACGGAACCTCCAGGGCGGCTACGAGGATCATGTGGGGAGAAGAGACGCCACGGTACCGCGTCGCCGTACGGCGCGGGGAGACCCGCGCTGCCTGCGCGGCGCGGCGCATGTCACAACCGATACTCCTAGGAGGAGCTCAGTGAAAGGCACCGTGGGCGAGTTGGGGGAGTTCGGGCTCATCAGAGAGCTGACCTCCCGGCTCACCACCACCCCTGCGGTCCGGCTCGGGCCGGGTGACGACGCCGCGGTGGTGGCTGCGCCCGACCGTAGGGTCGTGGCCAGTACGGACGTGCTCCTGGAGGGGCGGCACTTCCGCCGCGACTGGTCCACCGCGTACGACGTCGGCCGTAAGGCGGCCGCGCAGAACCTCGCGGACATCGCCGCCATGGGCGCGGTGCCCACCGCGATCCTGCTGGGCCTGGTCGTGCCCGCCGAACTCCCGGTCACCTGGCCGACCGAGCTGATGGACGGCATCCGGGACGAGTGCCAGGTCGCCGGCGCGGCCGTGGTCGGCGGCGACGTGGTGCGCGGCGACACCATCACCGTGGCCATCACGGCCCTGGGCGACCTGCGCAACCACGAGCCCGTCACCCGCTCCGGCGCGCAGCCGGGCGACGTGGTCGCGGTCACCGGCTGGCTCGGCTGGTCCGCGGCCGGGCACGCGGTGCTCGCCCGCGGCTTCCGCTCGCCCCGGGCCTTCGTCGAGGCCCACCGCCGCCCCGAGCCGCCGTACCACGCGGGCCCCGCGGCCGCCGGGCTCGGCGCGACGGCGATGACGGACATCAGCGACGGCCTGATCGCCGACCTCGGGCACATCGCCGAGGCCAGCAAGGTCCGGATCGACCTGCGGACGGCCGCGATCGACGTGCCGACCCAGATGTCCGACATCGGGCAGGCCGTCGGCGTCGACCCGCTCCAGTGGGTGCTGACCGGGGGAGAGGACCACGCCATCGTGGCGACCTTCCCGCCGGACGTGAAGCTGCCCGCCCGTTGGAAGGTCATCGGCGAGGTGGTCAACCCCTCCGCCCTGCCCCAGGTCACCGTCGACGGCGCCCCCTGGGACAAGGCCGGCGGCTGGGACCACTTCGGGGACGCCGAGCCCGAGGACCCCTCCGGAGGCGGCCGCCCCGCGGGGTAGATTCGGCCGCATGCCGATATCGCGCCCCTCTCCGGCACCGCCGGTACCTCCACGCGTGCTGACCGTCGCCGGGTCCGACTCCGGCGGCGGTGCGGGCATCCAGGCCGACCTGAAGACCATGCTCGCCCTCGGCGTGCACGGCATGAGCGTGCTCACCGCCGTGACCGCCCAGAACTCGCGCGGGGTGCAGGGGGCCTGGCCGCTGCCCGCCGACGTGGTGCGGGCACAGTTCCGCAGCGTCGTCGACGACATCGGGGTGCAGGCCGTCAAGACCGGGATGCTCGCCTCCGCCGAGCTGGTGGAGACCGTCGCCGCACTCCTCACCGGAATCAGAGCCTCCGGTATCCCCGTGGTCGTCGACCCCGTCGGCATCTCCAAGCACGGCGACCCGCTGCTCGACGCCTCCGCCCTGGAGGCCGTCCGGCTGAAGCTGCTGCCCGCCGCGACCGTGGCCACCCCCAACCTCGACGAGGTCGCCCGGCTCACGGGCGTCCGCGTGACCGGCGAGGACGGCCTCCGGCGGGCGGCGGAGGCGCTGCTCGCCCACGGGCCCGCCTGGGCGCTGATCAAGGGCGGGCACCTGCCCGGCGGGCACGACGCCGTCGACCTGCTGACCGACGGCACCGAGGAACACTGGTTCCGGGCGCCCCGCCACGACAACCGCCACACCCACGGCACCGGCTGCACGCTCGCCAGCGCCGTCGCCTCCGAGCTCGCCAAGGGTCGTACGGTCCCGGAAGCCGTGGCGGAGGCCAAGGACTACGTCACCGGAGCCATCGCGGCGGGCTTCCCGCTGGGCGGGGGCATCGGCCCCGTCGACCACGGCTGGCGGTTCCGGGCCTGACCCCTCGGCGGCGGTTCCGCACCGCCGCCCCCGGGCCGTCCGGGCATGCGAAAAGCCGGCCCACCGTGAGGTGGACCGGCTTCCCAGGCAACCGGAGGGGGCTCCGCGCGACGCGAACGTCACCGCGGGGCCGACTCACCCCCGCTTGCGCGGGGAGAACCACTCGCTAGCGCGAGACCTTGCCGGCCTTGATGCAAGAGGTGCAGGCGTTGATCCGCTTCGGCGTGCGCCCGATCACTGCGCGCACCCGCTGGATGTTGGGGTTCCAACGACGGGGGGTACGGCGGTGCGAGTGCGAAATAGCGTTGCCGAAGCCCGGCCCCTTGCCGCAGACGTCGCAGTTGGCAGCCACGGGTTACTCCAAAGACGGGTCACCCCCGCTTACGCGGGGACAACAGGCACGTACGGTGAATCCCTGCGTGCCGAGATCTCTGAAGCAGTGACCGGCAAAGTCAGGGGGGTATGGCCCGATTCTCATCGGGCAACCGGAGCAGCATACAACGACCGCTCCCGTACAACGAAACTACCATGGCTGTTCTTGTCGTGGTCCCGCCGCGGTCCCGCCGGGGCCCGCCCCCGACCCGTAACGGTCCCGCCAAGGACCGGTCATGCTCGGCCACCCCCGGGCCCGGCCCCCGGCACCGGGCTACGCTGCCGATCACTGCCCCGAAGCCCCCAGGACGTCCGAGGAGGACACAGGTGCCGCAGACGCTGGACGCCGCGGCGGTACGCACCTGGTGCGCCCTCGCCCTCGACGCGCTCGGCCGGGCCCGCGAGGAGATCGACGCGATCAACGTCTATCCCGTCGCGGACGGCGACACCGGCACCAACCTCTACCTGACCGTGGAATCCGCGACCCGGGCCGTCGAGGCGGTCTTCGACGGCCATGCCACCGCCGGCCCCGCCTCCCGGCCCACCCTCCCCGACGCCGTCCGGGCGATGGCCCACGGCGCCCTCATAGGCGCGCGCGGCAACTCCGGCACCATCCTCGCGCAGCTCCTCCGCGGCATGGCCGAGGTCCTCACCGCCCCCACCGGTGTCTCCGACGACGCCGAACTGCTCCGCCAGGGGCTCCGCCGGGCCGTGGCGTCCGCCTACGAAGGGGTCGCCCGCCCCGTCGAGGGCACCGTCCTGACCGTCGCCACGGCCGCCGCCGAGGCCGCCTCGCGCACCCCCGGCGACGTCGCGACCGTGGCCCGCGCCGCCGACGAGGCGGCCCGTACGGCCCTCGCCGTCACCCCCGGCCAGCTCGACGTCCTGGGGCGCGCCGGGGTCGTCGACGCCGGCGGCCTCGGCCTCGTGGAGGTGCTCGGCGCGCTGGCCCGGGCGCTCTCGGGGACCCCGGCCGGCCGTGCCCCCGCGCGCGGCGGGCGGCGACCGGCACCGCCCCGGAGCGGGAGCCGTCCCCGGGGTCCGTGGCGGCGGAAGGCTGCCACACCGAGCCCGCGACCGGCGCCGGCCCCGCCTTCGAGGTGATCTATCTCCTGGAGGCCGGTGACGCCGCCGTGGCCCGGCTGCGGACCCGGCTCGACGCGCTCGGCGACTCCCTCGTCGTCGTCGGCGGGGACGGCCTGTGGAACGTCCACGTCCACGTGGACGACGCCGGAGCGGCCGTCGAGGCCGGCATCGAGGCCGGCCGCCCCCACCGGATCCGCATCACCCACTTCGGCGCCACCGCCTCCACCGGCCCCGCCGCGCCCCGCACCCGGGAGCCCGCGCAGCGCGCCGTCGTGGCCGTCGTCCCCGGCGAGGGCCTGGCCGGACTGTGCGCGGAGGCCGGGGCCACGGTCGTCGCGACCCGCCCGGGGGAGCCGCCCGCCAGCGGGGAGCTGCTGGAGGCCATCCGGCGCGCGCACGCGCGCGAGGTCGTCCTGCTGCCCAACGACCCCGAGCTCCGGCACACCGCGGCCGCCGCCGCCGAGCAGGCGCGGGCCGAGGGCGTACGCGTCGCCCTCATCCCCACCCGCGCCGCCGTCCAGGGCATCGCCGCGCTCGCCGTCCACGAACCGGGCCGCCGCTTCGACGAGGACGTCGTCGCCATGACGTCCGCCGCCGGCGCCACCCGCTACGCCGAGCTGGCCGTCGCCGAACGGCAGTCCTGGACCATGGCCGGCGTCTGCCAGGCCGGGGACGTGCTCGGGCTGATCGACGGCGACGTCGCCGTCATCGGCGCGGAGCTGACCGGCACCGCCGAGACCGTCCTCGACCGCATGCTCGCCGCCGGCGGTGAGATGGTCACCCTCGTCCTCGGCGCGGGCGTCCCCGACACCGTCGCCGACCGCCTGGAGCGGTACGTCCGCGGCGGCCACCTCGCCGTGGACACGGTCGTCTACCGCGGCGGACAGCAGTCCGCGCCGCTGCTCATCGGCGTCGAATGACGGCGGGTGCCCCGCTCTGTCACACCCATGGTGTGCAATGGACGGCGTGCCCGCGCTGCAAGAACCCCTGAAGAAGATCCTCGGCGGCAACACCGCGAAGGTGATGGCCGAGCACCTCGACCTGCACACCGTCGGCGATCTGCTGCACCACTACCCGCGCCGGTACGCCGAGCGCGGCGAGCTCACCCGCCTCGCCGACCTGCCGCTCGACGAGCACGTCACGGTCGTCGCGCAGGTCGCCAAGGCCGCCATGAAGACCTTCAACCACGGCAAGGGCGTCCGCCTCGAAGTGGTCGTCACCGACGGCAGCGGCTCGCTGACCCTGGTCTTCTTCGGCCGGGGCGCCTACGCGCGGGAGAAGGAGCTGATTCCCGGCCGTCGCGGCATGTTCGCGGGCAAGGTCTCCGTCTTCAACCGGACCCGGCAGCTCCTCCACCCCGACTACGAGCTGCTCGACAAGGACGGCACCTCCGCCGGAGCCGTGGAGTCCTTCGCCGGGCGGCTGCTGCCCATCTACCCCGCGTGCAAGCAGTTCCAGTCCTGGAAGCTCACCAAGGCCGTGGACACCCTGCTCGACCTCTTCGAGGCCGAGCACTGGGAGAACATCGTCGACCCGCTGCCCGCCGCGCTGCGCGACGGCCGGGGCCTGGCCGAGCTCGCCGACGCCTTCCGCAAGGTCCACCGGCCGGGCTCGAAGGCCGACATCGAGGACGCCCGGGCCCGGCTGAAGTGGGACGAGGCGTTCGTCCTCCAGGTCGCCCTCGCCCGCCGCCGGCACGCCGACGGCCAGCTCCCGGCCGTCGCCCGCAAGCCCGTCGCGGACGGCCTCCTCACCGCCTTCGACGCCAAGCTGCCCTTCACCCTCACCGACGGCCAGCGCAAGGTCTCCGCCGAGATCTTCGACGACCTGGCCACCGAGCACCCCATGCACCGCCTCCTCCAGGGCGAGGTCGGCTCGGGCAAGACCATGGTCGCCCTGCGCGCCATGCTCGGCGTCGTGGACGCCGGCGGCCAGGCCGCGATGCTCGCGCCCACCGAGGTGCTCGCCCAGCAGCACCACCGGTCGATCACCGAGATGATGGGCGAGCTCGCCGAGGGCGGCATGCTCGGCGGGGCCGAGCGCGGCACCAAGGTGGTGCTGCTGACCGGCTCCATGGGCGCCGCCGCCCGCCGGGCCGCGCTGCTCGACCTGATCACGGGCGAGGCGGGCATCGTCATCGGCACCCACGCCCTGATCGAGGACAAGGTGCGCTTCCACGACCTCGGCCTGGTCGTGGTGGACGAGCAGCACCGCTTCGGCGTCGAGCAGCGCGACGCCCTCCGCTCGAAGGGCAAACAGCCCCCGCACCTGCTGGTGATGACCGCGACCCCCATCCCGCGGACCGTCGCCATGACCGTCTTCGGCGACCTGGAGACCTCCGTCCTCGACCAGCTCCCGGCCGGCCGCTCGCCCATCGCCACCCACGTCGTGCCCGCCAAGGACAAGCCGCACTTCCTCGCCCGCGCCTGGGAGCGCGTCCGCGAGGAGGTCGCCGGCGGCCACCAGGCGTACGTGGTCTGCCCGCGCATCGGCGACGAGGAGGACACGCCGAAGAAGAAGTCCGCCGAGGACGACGCGGAGAAGCGCCCGCCCCTCGCCGTCCTCGACATCGCCGCGCAGCTCGCCAAGGGGCCGCTCGGCGGACTGCGCGTGGAGGTGCTGCACGGCAGGATGCAGCCCGACGCCAAGGACGACGTCATGCGCCGCTTCGCCGCCGGGGAGGCCGACGTCCTGGTCGCCACCACCGTCATCGAGGTGGGCGTCAACGTCCCCAACGCCACCGCCATGGTGATCATGGACGCCGACCGGTTCGGCGTCTCCCAGCTGCACCAGCTGCGCGGCCGCGTCGGCCGTGGCTCCGCCCCCGGCCTGTGCCTGCTGGTCAGCGAGATGCCCGAGGCGTCCCCGGCGCGCGCCCGGCTCACCGCCGTCGCCGGCACCCTGGACGGCTTCGAGCTCTCCCGCATCGACCTGGAGCAGCGCCGCGAGGGCGATGTCCTCGGCCAGGCCCAGTCCGGCGTCCGGTCCTCCCTGCGGATGCTCACCGTCATCGACGACGAGGAGGTCATCGCGGCAGCCCGCGAGGAGGCCACCGCCGTGGTCGCCGCCGACCCCGAGCTCACCGCCCTGCCCGACCTGCGCACCGCCCTGGACGCCCTGCTCGACAAGGACCGCGAGCAGTATCTGGAGAAGGGCTGAAAGAAGCCCCCGGAAGGGCCCGCCCGGGGCCCTTCCGGCCCGGCCGATTGTCAGACCCCCCTGGGAGAATGGACATAGTCCGAGCCAATCCATAAACGGATGGGCGGACTTGGACCATTGGGGGCTCATTCATGTCGTTCCGTCACATCAATGAACTGCCGCTCGGTGACAAGATCTTCCGGATCGAGCTCGCCAGCGACGACGACACCACCGTCACCCTGACCCTCACCGGCTGGCAGGAGGACGCGCCGGAGACCCCGCTCGCCTCCGGCACCCTCACCCTGCCCCTCACCGACGTCCCGCCGCTGCGCATCGCGCTCAACCGCGCCCTGCGCGCCCTCGCCCTCGTCGCCGACGTCGCCGAGCCGATCCCCGACCGCGACGTCCTGCGCGAGCTCTTCCCCGGCCACGGCGCCCCGTGGATCCCGCAGCACGAGGAGGACCTCACCCAGCGCTTCCACGCGGGCGAGAGCATCGCCCGGACGGCCGCCCGCTTCGGCCGTACGCCCGACTCGGTGCGCACCAAGCTCCGGGAGCTCGGCCACGACCCGCGCCGCCCGGAGTACTGCCCGCCCGACGGCTGCATGTCCTGGTCGCGGTACGCCTCGCCGGCCCTCGTGGGCGCGGCCGGGGACACCGCGCAGGGCTGACCCCGCGCCGACGGCCTAGGCTGATGGGGTGGCGGCCGCCCGTACGGCGCCGCCGCCCCGTCACCCACCGCGAAGGACACCAGGACCGATGACCCGCGTGATCGCCGGCGCCGCCGGCGGACGCCGCCTCGCCGTGCCGCCCGGCACGGGCACCCGCCCCACCTCCGACCGGGCGCGCGAGGGCCTGTTCTCCACCTGGGAGTCGCTGTACGGCCCCCTGGAGGGCGCGCGCGTCCTGGACCTCTACGGCGGGTCCGGCGCGGTCGGTCTGGAGGCGCTCTCGCGCGGCGCCGCGCACGCCCTGCTGGTGGAGGCCGACGCCCGCGCCGTCCGCACCATCCGGGACAACGTCCGCGCGGTCGGCCTGCCGGGCGCCGAGGTCCGGGCCGGAAAGGCCGAGCAGGTCGTCGCCGGACCCGCGCCCACCCACCCGTACGACGTGGTGTTCCTCGACCCGCCCTACGTGGTCGAGGACGCCGCGCTCCGCGAGATTCTCCTCACACTCCGCACCCAGGGCTGGCTTGCCGACGACGCGCTGGTCACCGTGGAGCGCAGCACCAGGGGCGGGGAATTCCCCTGGCCGGACGGGTTCGCCGCACTGAGGGCCCGTCGCTACGGCGAGGGAACGCTTTGGTACGGTCGCGCCGCCTCGACGTGCACCGCAGAGACATCGCCATGCGCGTCATGAATGGACCGGAGAGCGAGGAACCACTGTTGCGCCGCGCCGTCTGTCCGGGGTCTTTCGACCCCGTCACCAATGGACACCTCGACATCATCGCCCGCGCTTCCAGGCTGTACGACGTCGTGCACGTCGCGGTGATGATCAATAAGTCGAAGCAGGGACTGTTCACCGTCGACGAGCGGATAGACCTGCTCCGCCAGGTCACCGCGGAGTACGGCAACGTGCAGGTGGAGTCCTTCCACGGCCTGCTCGTCGACTTCTGCAAGCAGCGCGACATCCCCGCGATCGTCAAGGGGCTGCGGGCCGTCAGCGACTTCGACTACGAACTCCAGATGGCCCAGATGAACAACGGCCTCTCGGGCGTCGAGACCCTGTTCGTCCCCACCAACCCCACCTACAGCTTCCTCTCCTCCAGCCTGGTCAAGGAGGTCGCGGCCTGGGGCGGGGACGTCTCCCACCTGGTGCCGCCGCTGGTGCTGGAGGCGCTCACCGAACGGCTCGGCGACCGCTGACGCGCTGACAGCGCGTCAACAGGTGTCGGGCGGGGGCCGACTGGCCGTACAGTCGTCCCCGTTCGTTCCCATCGGCCAAGAGAGAGCGGCGAGCGTCAAGGTGGACGTGCAGAAGAAGCTCGACGAGATCGTGGCGACCGTCTCCGGAGCCCGGTCCATGCCCATGTCGGCCTCCTGCGTGGTCAACCGCTCCGAGCTGCTCGCCCTGCTGGCCGAGGTCCGCTCCGCGCTGCCCGACTCCCTGGCCCGGGCCGAGGAACTCATCGACGGCCGGGAGCGGCTCGTCGCCGACGCCCGCGAGGAGGCGGAGCGGATCATCGAGTCCGCCCGCGCCCACCGCGGGTCGCTGATCTCCGACACCGAGGTCGCCCGGCAGTCCCAGGACGAGGCCGACCGCATCCTCGCGGCCGCCCGCCGCGAGGCCGAGGAGATCCGCGCCGAGGCCGACGACTACGTCGACAGCAAGCTCGCCAACTTCGAGGTCGTCCTCACCAAGACCCTGGGCTCGATCGACCGGGGCCGCGAGAAGCTCCTGGGCCGCGCCGGACCGGGCACCGCCGACCCCGACGGCACGCTCGACGACGTCCCGGAGCCCAGCTCCGACCCGCGCGTCCAGAAGGAGCGCGTCGACGCCTACGCCGACGCCCGGCTCGGCGCCGTCGCGGCCGTCCTCGCCGGCACCCTCGAAGCCGTGGGCAAGGGCCGCCAGAAGCTGCTCGGCGCCCGCCCGGCCGACGAGCTGGGAGCCCACATGGCCGCCCAGGAGCAGCTCCCCGCGGGCCACCGCACCAGTGACGCCGACTTCCTCGCCGAGCTGGCCGCGCCCCAGCGGACCGCCGCGCGGACCGCACCGGCCGCGCAGACCGGGCACGCCGCCCCGGCGGGCCCCGCCGAGCCGGAGGTGGTCTCGGTGACGTCGCTGCCCGCCCGGCCGCCCGCCCAGCCCGACTACACCGGCCACGGCGGCTACGCCGACCCCTATGCCGCGGCCTACCAGCCGGACCCGTACGTCTACCCGTCGTACGCCCCGCAGGCCGACCCGTACGCCCCGCAGGGCGGCTACACCCAGCACGACCCCTACGCCTGGCCCGCGCAGGCCGCCACGGACGGCTACGGGGCGCAGGGCGGCTATGTGCCGGAGCCCCGGCATCAGGAGTCGCAGCAGCCGCAGGCAGCCCATGAGTCCCACCAGTCTCATCAGGCCCACCGGCCTCAGCTCGACGAGACCAGCCTCTTCGACACGAGCATGATCGACCTCGATCAGCTGCGCCGGTACGAACAGGGGCTCTGACGGCCCGGAGCGCCCCGGCCCGGCGCTGAACAGCCGGTACCCGGCCGCCGCCCGGCCGCCGATTGGGTCTACGGCGGCCCGTCCAGTATCCTGGCTCATCGGTCGCGTGTGCATTCGCGATCAGGGCTGCCCGCGACGCCTCCGAGCGTCGGGCGCGGCCGACACCGCAGCGTAGAAAGCAGGAAACCCTGAACGCCCGCCTTGATCACCGTTCCCCTCTCGTGTTCGACACGCGTGAGCTGGGCCGGCGTCCCGGCGCGCTGAAGAGGGTCGCCCGCTCCGTCCCGGCCCCCGCGGACCTCGGCATCGAGGTCATCGGGATCGCCGAGGGCGCGACGGTGGAGCTCGACCTCCGACTGGAGTCGGTCATGGAAGGGGTGCTTGTCACAGGCACCGCCCGTGCGCCGCTGACAGGGGAGTGCGTAAGGTGTCTGGAGCCGCTGGAGCGAGAGCTCGACGCGGACTTCCAGGAGATGTACTCCTACCCCGACGCCGACGCCCGGAGCCGCCTCGCGGCCACGGACGACGACGCCGAGGAAGACGAGGAGGACACGCTCTTCCTCGAGGACGACATGATCGACCTCGAACCCGTGCTGCGGGATGCGGTGGTGCTCTCACTGCCGCTGCAGCCGGTGTGCCAGGAAGACTGCCCCGGCCTGTGCTCCGAGTGCGGAGCGCGGCTGGCGGACGACCCGGACCACCACCATGAGTCCGTCGACATCCGTTGGGCGGCACTGAAGGGACTCGCCGGTTCACCCCAGGACGGCGAGATGGACAACGCACCCCGTTCCGACGGGGATGACTCACAGGAGAAGTAGCCGTGGCTGTTCCGAAGCGGAAGATGTCGCGCAGCAACACGCGCCACCGCCGGTCGCAGTGGAAGGCTGCGGTCCCCACCCTGGTGGCATGCGCTAGCTGCCACGAGCCGAAGCTCCAGCACATCGCGTGCCCGAGCTGCGGCACCTACAACAAGCGCCAGGTCCTCGAGGTCTGATCGGCGGGTGACAGGCTTCATGTCAGACGCCACCAGGTCGTCCCGCACTCGCGGGAACGAACCGGAACCGAAGGCGCCGACGGACACGGCCTCGTCTCACACGCTTCTGGAAGGGCGGCTCGGGTACAGACTCGAGACCGCCCTTCTGGTGCGTGCGCTGACTCACCGTTCCTACGCGTACGAGAACGGCGGGCTGCCCACCAACGAACGACTGGAGTTCCTCGGGGACTCCGTGCTCGGTCTGGTGGTCACGGACACGCTCTACCGCATCCACCCCGACCTCCCCGAGGGCCAGCTCGCCAAGCTGCGCGCCGCGGTGGTCAACTCCCGTGCGCTGGCCGAGGTCGGCCGCGGACTGGAGCTGGGCTCCTTCATCCGGCTCGGCCGCGGTGAAGAGGGCACGGGGGGTCGCGACAAGGCGTCCATCCTCGCCGACACCCTGGAAGCGGTGATCGGGGCGGTCTATCTGGACCAGGGCCTCGAAGCCGCCGGCGAGCTCGTGCACCGGCTCTTCGATCCGCTGATCGAGAAGTCCTCGAACCTCGGCGCCGGCCTGGACTGGAAGACCAGCCTCCAGGAACTGACCGCCACCGAGGGGTTGGGCGTCCCGGAGTACCTCGTCTCCGAGACCGGTCCCGACCACGAGAAGACCTTCACGGCTGCTGCCCGCGTCGGTGGTGTCGCGTACGGCACCGGCACCGGCCGCAGCAAGAAGGAAGCGGAGCAGCAGGCGGCGGAAGCCGCCTGGCGCGCCATCCACGAGGCGGCGGAGGCCCGTGCGGCCGAGGCCAAGGCAGAGGCCGAGGCCGACGCCACTTCGTGACGCTCGCGTCGTCGATCGCCGGGTGTGCCCTTCGGGCCACCCGGCGATCGCGATGACGGCGCCGTACCCTTGAGGACTCTTCCGGAGGAGCACCGTGCCCGAACTGCCCGAGGTCGAGGTCGTCCGGCGCGGCCTGGAGCGATGGATCTGCGGGCGCACGGTCGCGGAGGTGGAGGTCCTGCACCCCCGCGCGATCCGCCGGCACCTCGCGGGCCCCGACGACTTCGCCGCCCAGCTGACCGGCCGCCGCCTCGGCGTGGCTCACCGGCGCGGCAAATACCTCTGGCTGCCCCTGGAGGCCGAACCGGCCGAGGGCCCGGCCGAAGGCCCCACCACTCCGGACCGGTCCGTCCTCGCGCACCTGGGCATGAGCGGCCAGCTCCTCGTCCAGCCGCACGACGCCCCCTCCGAGAAGCACCTGCGCATCCGCGTCCGCTTCGCCGACGCCACCCCCACGGAGCTGCGCTTCGTGGACCAGCGCACCTTCGGCGGCCTGTCGCTGCACGACACCGTGACCGGCGACCCCGAAGGCCTCCCCGACGTGATCGCGCACATCGCGCGCGACCCCCTGGACCCCGGCTTCGACGAGGCCGCCTTCCACGCCGCCCTGCGCCGGCGCCGCACGACCGTCAAGCGGGCCCTGCTCGACCAGTCGCTGATCAGCGGCGTCGGCAACATCTACGCCGACGAGGCGCTGTGGCGCTCCCGGCTGCACTACGACCGCCCGACGGCCACCCTGACCCGCCCGCGCAGCGCCGAGCTCCTCACGCACATCCGCGAGGTCATGAACGAGGCCCTGGCAGTCGGCGGCACCAGCTTCGACAGCCTCTACGTCAACGTGAACGGCGAGTCGGGCTACTTCGACCGGTCCCTGGACGCGTACGGGCGCGAGGACGAGCCGTGCCGCCGCTGCGGCACGGCCATGCGCCGGCGGCCCTGGATGAACCGGTCCAGCTACTTCTGCCCGCGCTGCCAGCGCCCGCCGCGCCCGGCCTGACGGACACCGGGTCAGTAGCCGAAGTCCTGGGTCCACCAGGGGCCGTTCGCGCCGTTGAGGTTCACCCCGATCCCGAGGGTGCGGTACGCGCGGTTGAGGATGTTGGCGCGGTGGCCGGTGCTGCGCATCCAGGCCTCCATCACGGCGCGGGCGTCCGGGTGGCCGCGGGCGATGTTCTCGCCGCCGAGATTGCCGATGCCGCGCTTGGCGGCGCGGTCCCAGGGCGTCCGGCCGTCCGGGTCGGTGTGGGAGAAGAAGCCGCGCCGGGCCATGTCGTCGCTGAAGGACTGGGCGAGCACGCTGAGCCGGTGGCTGGCGACCAGGGGTGTGAGACCCGCCTTGGCCCGCTCCTCGTTGACCAGGGCCAGGATCTGGGCCACCGGGCCCGCCCGGAGGGTGTCGGCCGCGGGTTCCGAGGGCCGGGCGCCCGCGGAGCCGGTGTTGTACGCGACGGCCGGGGTGGCGGTGACGGGGCTCGGGGGGCCGTGCGCCTCGTCCGCGGGAGCGGGGGAAGAGGGGTCGGCTGCGGGCCGCTGTGCCGAGGGTGTCCCGGAGTCGGCCGGGGCGGGGGTGTCGAACCGGGCGACGGGGGCGGTGCGGCCGTGCGGGCGCTCCGCGCCGTGGCCCACCGGGAGCCGGCCGCGCCCGGGAGCGGGGGCGACGGGTGGTTCGGCCCCGGTCTCCAGCGCGGGCGGGTCCTCGGTCCGCACCTGCCCGCCGCCGCTGGGGCCGCTGCCGAGCTGGAGGGCGTCACCGCCGGAGAAGAAGCCGGAGGCGACGGCGACCACGCCCATCGCCATCGCGGCGGAGGCGCCCAGCAGCCCCGTGCGTACGGGGGCCTTGGCCCGGGTGCGTGACGAGGGCGGGGGCGCGGGGGGCGCAGGGGGCGCGACGGGCCTGTCGGGCCTGGCGGGTGTCGTGGGGAGCGGGATCGTCGGGTGAGGGGGGCCGGAACCGGCCGCCCTGCGGGGCGGGGGAGCGGGGGCCGCGGGGGAGTCGCCGGCGTGCGACGGGGGGTCTGGGGGGCAGAGCGTCGATGGCGACCCATCCGCTGCCTTCCTTACGTGCTCGGCGTTGTGGTGCGTCACTCGTACGGGCTAGACCTGTTGAGCGGCGACTGTACGGCAATAGGGACGGGGTCAAAGTGCTGCGTACGCAATTGGCCGGTTAGCGTGCAGACATGAACGAAGATGTCCGTCTGACGGTCTGGGTCCGTGGTCATGTGCAGGGTGTCGGCTTCCGCTGGTTCACCCGCGAGAACGCTTTGCGTATCGGAGGGCTCGCCGGCTTCGCCTCGAATCTCGCCGACGGACGGGTGCAGGTCGTCGCGGAGGGCGGTCGCCTGAGCTGCGAACAATTGCTCGATTGGCTGCGTGACGGTGACACGCCCGGCCGCGTGGACGGCGTCACCGAGCTCTGGGGTACGCCACGCGGGGGTTATGACGGTTTCGAGATTCGTTGACCCCTACCGATCAAAAAAACGAATCTTCTCCCGGGAAGACGGGAGAAGACCCGGGAGGGGGGTCGTGAAGAAGGGGCGGCGTGGGCCGCGATGACCTTATTGATATGCCGCTGGCATATTCGGAAGGCAGAAATTCCCTGATGGTTGCCAACTCGGCCCCGGCGTGGAAGGCTGCCACTCAACGGATGATCTCCACGCCCCTCCGGGCCCCAGGTCGGATGGTCGCCGCGCATTCTGCGCCGCGCACCCTTGGGACGCCTGCGGATACGGGGTGTGATCGTGTTGACCGTCAAAACTTTTGGTGAGACTCTGGAAGCCCCGCGCACCTTAGCTGTTTGGCATTGAAGACGCAGTAGCGATGGCAGACACCGCGGGTGCGAATCCCTCACGACCCACACCGCTTCGGTCGGTCACTCAGTGTGGAGGACCATCCATCATGGCAAAGGCGCTTCTCGGTTACGTCGGCGGCTCCGACCCCCGAGTCCTCTCCGAGATGCGACGGCTTCAGCAGCGTGTCCAGGACCTGGAATCCGAGCTCATTCGGATGCAGGCCGAGAACGACGCGCTGTCTGCCGCCGCTCACCACGGCGACTCGTTGCTCGACAGCATCGACGTATCCCACGCGGAGCCTGCGCTCGCCTGACCGCCAGCCCTGCCCCGGGGGCCTGGTCGGGCTGCACTGTCAGCCGCTTGAGAGTTGCAAGGGACGCTTCGGCGTCCCTTCGTCGTATCCCGCCAGGCCGCGGCTGTCCGATCGTATGACCGTCAGACGATTGCGGTCGATTTTTTCGTTTTTTCCTTTGCCCCCCTCACGACACTGATGTGCCCGGGACGTTCCGGCGTGAAACCAAAAAGGGAAACGGGGGCCGGGCCGGCGGGCTCGTGCCGGGTGCCGTGGCGACGCCGTGGCCGTGGGCACCCGGGCGGTAGAGTCCTTCCGCGTGCACCTCAAGAGCTTGACCCTGCGTGGGTTCAAATCCTTCGCTTCCGCGACGACCCTGCGCTTCGAACCGGGCATCACCTGTGTCGTCGGCCCCAACGGGTCGGGTAAGTCCAACGTCGTCGACGCCCTTTCCTGGGTCATGGGCGAGCAGGGCGCGAAGTCGCTGCGCGGCGGCAAGATGGAGGACGTCATCTTCGCCGGGACGACCGGCCGCCCGCCGCTGGGCCGCGCCGAGGTCTCCCTCACGATCGACAACTCCGACGGCGCGCTCCCCATCGACTACGCCGAGGTCACCATCACGCGGACGATGTTCCGCAACGGCGGCAGCGAGTACCAGCTCAACGGCGACACCTGCCGGCTGCTCGACATCCAGGAGCTGCTCTCCGACTCCGGCATCGGCCGCGAGATGCACGTCATCGTCGGCCAGGGGCAGCTCGACTCCGTCCTGCACGCCGACCCGACGGGCCGCCGGGCCTTCATCGAGGAGGCCGCGGGCGTACTGAAACACCGCAAACGCAAAGAGAAAGCGCTGCGGAAGCTCGACGCCATGCGCGCCAACCTCGCGCGCGTGCAGGACCTGACCGACGAACTCCGGCGCCAGCTCAAGCCGCTCGGGCGGCAGGCGGCGGTCGCCCGCCGGGCCGCGGTCATCCAGGCGGATCTGCGCGACGCCCGGCTGCGGCTGCTCGCCGACGACCTCGTGACCCTGCGGGAGGCGCTGCGCGCGGAGCTCGCGGACGAAGCCGCGCTCAAGGCCCGCAAGGAGGCCGCCGAGGCCGATCTCCGCGAGGCGGCGCTGCGCGAGGCCGCGCTGGAGGAGCAGGTCCGCGCCCTCACCCCGCGGCTGGCTCAGGCCCAGCAGACCTGGTACGAGCTGTCCCGGCTCGCGGAGCGGGTGCGCGGCACGATCGGCCTGGCGGACCAGCGCGTCACGAGCGCCACCTCGGCACCCGGCGAGGAGCGGCGCGGCCGCGACCCGGAGGACCTGGAGCGCGAGGCGGCCCGGATCCGCGAGCAGGAGGCCGAGCTGGAGGCGGCCCTGGAAGCGGCGGGCCGCGCCCTGGAGGACACGGCGGAGCACCGCGCGGAGCTGGAGCGCCGCCTGGCGGAGGAGGAACGGCGGCTCAGGGACGCCGCGCGGGCCGTCGCCGCCCACCGCGAGGGCCTGGCCCGGCTCCAGGGAAAGGTGACCGCGGCCCACGGCCGCGCGGCCTCCGCCCAGGCCGAGATCGACCGGCTGGCCGCCGCCCGCGACGAGGCCCTGGAGCGGGCCACCGCCGCACAGGAGGAGTACGAGCGCCACCGCGCCGAGGTCGAAGGGCTCGACGCCGGCGACGCGGAGCTCGCCGGTCTGTACGAGGAGGCCCGCCGGGAGCTGGCCGCCGCCGAGGCCGCCCTGACCGAGGCCCGCGAGACGGCGACGACGACCGAGCGCCGCCGCGCCGCGACCGCCGCCCGCCGCGACGCCCTTGCGCTCGGCTTGCGCCGTAAGGACGGCACGGGCGCGCTGCTGGCCGCGCAGGAACGATTGGGCGGACTGCTCGGACCGGCGGCGGAACTGCTCTCCGTCGCCCCCGGCCACGAACTGCCGGTCGCCGCCGCGCTGGGCGCGGCCGCCGACGCCCTGGCCGTCACGGACACGGCGACCGCGGCCGGGGCCCTACGGCTGCTCCGTAAGGACGACGCGGGACGGGCGGCACTCCTGATCGCACAGGCGACCCCGGCACCCGAGGACGCTCCCGCGCCCCGCCCCGCCGGCCTGCCGGCGGGCGCCGTGCCCGCCACCGACCTCGTCCGCGGACCCGCCGGTCCGCTGGCCGCCGTCGCGCGGCTGCTGCGGGACGTCGTGGTCGTCGCGACGCTGGAGGACGCCGAGGAGCTGGTCACGGCGCGCCCGGAGCTCACCGCCGTCACCGCCGAAGGCGATCTGCTCGGCTCCCACTTCGCGCAGGGAGGCTCCGGCGGCGCCCCGAGCCTCCTGGAGGTCCACTCGGCGGTGGACGAGGCCACGGCCGAACTCACCGGACTGGACGCCCGGTGCGCGGAGCTGGCGGCCGCTCAGCGCGCCGCCGGCGAACGGCGTGCGGCGTGCGCCGCGCGCGTGGAGGAGCTCGCGGCCCGGCGCAGCGTCGCGGACCGCGAGAAGTCCCAGGTCGCGCAGGCGCTGGGACGGCTCGCCGGACAGGCGCGCGCGGCGGCCGACGAGGCGGGCAGGACGGCCGCCGCCGTGACCCGGGCCGAGGAGGCGCTCGTCCGGGCCACTGAAGAGGCCGGGGAACTCGCCGAACAGCTGGCCGTGGCGGAGGAGGCGGCTCCCGAGGACACCGAGGAGCCGGACACCGCCGTCCGCGACCGGCTCGCGGCCGACGGGGCCAACGCCCGCCAGACCGAGATGGAGGCGCGCCTCCAGGTCCGTACGCACGAGGAGCGGGTCAAGGCGCTCGCCGGACGGGCGGACGGCCTCGA
This sequence comes from Streptomyces albireticuli, assembly GCF_002192455.1. Classification (NCBI taxonomy): domain Bacteria; kingdom Bacillati; phylum Actinomycetota; class Actinomycetes; order Kitasatosporales; family Streptomycetaceae; genus Streptomyces; species Streptomyces albireticuli. Next base: position 2,344,141 of record NZ_CP021744.1, on the reverse strand, counting down.
CCGCGCGGCACGCGCCGAGCGGGAGGCGCGGGCGCGCGCCGAACAGCGGCGCGCCCGGCTGCGGCACGAGGCGCGGGTCGCCTCGGCCGTGGCGGCCGGCGCCCGGCAGCTGCTGGCGCACGTCGAGGTGTCGCTGGTCCGCGCCGAGGGGGAGCGCACCCACGCCGAGGCGGCGAAGGCCGAGCGGGAACGCGAGCTGGTCGCCGAGCGGAACCGGGGCCGGGAGCTCAAGGGCGAGCTCGACAAGCTCACGGACTCGGTGCACAAGGGCGAGGTCCTGGGCGCCGAGAAGCGCCTGCGCATCGAGCAGCTGGAGGCCAGGAGCCTGGAGGAGCTGGGCGTGGAACCGGCGGCCCTGGTCGCGGAGTACGGGCCCGACCAGCCCGTACCGCAGGCGCCGGCCGAGGACGAGGAGTCGTCGGACGACATCGCCGTGCCGTACGTACGGGCCGAGCAGGAGAAGCGGCTGAGGGCGGCCGAGCGCGCGTACCAGCAGCTGGGCAAGGTGAACCCGCTGGCCCTGGAGGAGTTCGCGGCGCTGGAGGAGCGGCACCAGTTCCTCTCCGAACAGCTGGAGGACCTGAAGAAGACCCGCAGCGATCTCCTTCAGGTGGTGAAGGACGTCGACAGAAGGGTCGAGGAGGTCTTCACGGAGGCCTACCGGGACACGGCCCGTGAGTTCGAGGGAGTGTTCTCCCGGCTCTTCCCCGGGGGCGAGGGACGGCTCGTCCTGACCGATCCCGGCGACATGCTCGCGACGGGCGTGGACGTCGAGGCGCGCCCGCCGGGGAAGAAGGTCAAGCGGCTGTCCCTGCTGTCCGGCGGCGAGCGCTCGCTGACCGCGGTGGCGCTGCTGGTGGCGATCTTCAAGGCCCGCCCGAGCCCGTTCTACGTGATGGACGAGGTCGAGGCGGCGCTGGACGACACCAACCTCCAGCGGCTGATCAGGATCATGGAAGAGCTCCAGGAGAGCTCCCAGCTGATCGTGATCACTCATCAGAAGCGGACCATGGAGGTCGCGGACGCGCTCTACGGCGTCTCCATGCAGGGGGACGGGGTTTCCAAGGTCATCAGCCAGCGTCTGCGGTGATCGTCTTCAAGTGTTGAACGCAACAGTGGGGAAGCTCTGAGGAAACTTCTTGGTTACGACCTATTGACTTAGAAAATTGAAGGCATAAGGTCTGCACCGTTGCTAATACCTTCAAGTGGTGGGCCCCAAGGAGTTATGCCCCACTTGAAGGGCCAGCCCCCCACGCCCGGCAATGCCGCCGGGCCTCAGGAGTTCACGTTGACCAGCACTGCGATGGCGCAGGGGTCCGAGGGCCGCAAGGCCCAGCCGGACCACCTCGGCCATGTCATCTTCATCACCGCGGCAGCGGCCATGGGTGGCTTCCTCTTCGGCTACGACAGTTCCGTGATCAACGGCGCTGTCGAGGGCATCCGCGGGAAGTACGACATCGGCTCCGCCGCTCTGGCCCAGGTCATCGCCATCGCCCTGATCGGCTGCGCGATCGGTGCCGCCACCGCGGGCCGCCTCGCGGACCGCATCGGCCGGATCCGCGTCATGCAGATCTCCGCGACGCTCTTCACGATCAGCGCGGTCGGCTCGGCACTGCCCTTCGCCCTCTGGGACCTCGCCTTCTGGCGCGTCCTCGGCGGCATCGCCATCGGTATGGCCTCGGTCATCGGCCCGGCCTACATCGCCGAGGTCTCCCCGCCCGCGTACCGCGGCCGCCTCGGCTCCTTCCAGCAGGCCGCCATCGTGGTGGGCATCGCCGTCTCCCAGCTCGTCAACTGGGGCATCCTCAACCTCGCCGACGGCGACCAGCGCGGTCACGTGATGGGCATCGAGGCCTGGCAGCTGATGCTCGGCGTCATGGTCGTCCCGGCCGTCCTCTACGGCCTGCTCTCCTTCGCGATCCCCGAGTCGCCGCGCTTCCTGATCTCCGTCGGCAAGATCGACCGCGCGAAGGCCGTCCTGGCCGAGGTCGAGGGCCGCGGCATCGACCTCGACAAGCGCGTCGCCGAGATCGAGCTGGCCATGCACAGCGAGCAGAAGTCCACCTTCAAGGACCTCCTCGGCGGCAAGGCGGGCCTGCTGCCCATCGTCTGGGTCGGCATCGGCCTCTCGGTCTTCCAGCAGCTCGTCGGCATCAACGTGGCCTTCTACTACTCGGCCACCCTCTGGCAGTCCGTCGGCATCGACCCGAGCGACTCGTTCCTCTACTCGTTCACCACGTCGATCATCAACATCGTCGGCACCGTGATCGCGATGATCTTCGTCGACCGCATCGGCCGCAAGCCGCTCGCGCTCGTCGGCTCCGCCGGTATGGCCGTCTCCCTGGCCCTGGAGGCCTGGGCCTTCTCCGCCAAGGCCGCCGACGGCTCCCTGCCGACCACCGAAGGCACGGTGGCCCTGATCGCGGCCCACGCGTTCGTGCTCTTCTTCGCCCTCTCGTGGGGTGTCGTGGTCTGGGTCTTCCTCGGCGAGATGTTCCCGAACCGCATCCGTGCCGCGGCGCTCGGTGTGGCGGCGTCCGCGCAGTGGGTCGCCAACTGGGCCATCACCGCGAGCTTCCCGAGCCTGGCGGACTGGAACCTGTCCGGTACGTACGTGATCTACACGGTCTTCGCCGTGCTCTCGATCCCCTTCGTGATGAAGTTCGTGAAGGAGACCAAGGGCAAGGCGTTGGAGGAGATGGGCTAACCCCCCCGCTGCCCTCTCCTCAAGGGCGCTGCCCCGGCTCACCGACGAGCCGGGGCAGCGCCCTTTGGCGTGTACAGGCGACGACGGAGAAGGCGACCTCTCGACCCGTGGTGGGCTCTGACCGGGTGGGCCGAGAACGCCGGGGGCGACACCCGGAGCGCCCCGCCCCCTGCCCCAGCCCCCACCGGCCCACGCCGAAGGCGGCGCGGCGCGGCGGCGGACCACGGCGGGGGCAGGGGCGGCGCAGGACCCGCACCCCGGAGGCGGCCCGCACCGGCGGACGAGCCGGCGCCGCAGAAGCCACCCGCACAATCAGCCCCACACAAACAGCCCCGCACAAACAGAAACGCCCCCTCCGCCGCAGCAGCAGCGAAGGGGACGTTCGTTGAACCAGCCGCACCCGATGAATCAGGCGCAGACGCGCTAGGCCGCGACCTTCTCCGGGGAGGAAGAACCGGCCTCGACCGCGTCCTCGGAGGAGCCGCCCTCCTTCGGCGTGGGCAGCACCGCCATCAGGATCGCCGAGATGGCGATCGTCGCGGCCCAGCTCAGGCCGTACTTGCCGACGAAGGTGGAGGCCAGCGGACCGGTGAACCAGTCGCACTTGGTGAAGCAGATGCCGGCGGCCAGGGCGACGGTCCACGCCGTCATCGCCTGCCAGCAGAAACCGCCGACGTACCAGTAGCGGCTGGTGCGGCCGGTGTCCATCAGGCCCTCCGCGTCGTAGCGCACGGCGCGCGACCGGCGGCGGGCCATGTCGACGGCGTAGACGCCGATCCAGGCGGAGAAGGAGACCGCGAGCAGGATCAGGAAGGTGATGAAGGAGCTGAGGAAGCTCTTCGCGACCAGCATCAGCAGCAGGCCGCCGACCAGCGAGATCAGGGCGTTGATGCTGACGGCCATCGCGCGCGGCAGCTTCACGCCCATGGTCTGGGCGGTGAAGCCGGCGGAGTACATCGAGAGGCTGTTGATCAGCAGCATGCCGACGATCGCGGTGATCAGGTACGGCACGGCCAGCCAGGTCGGCAGGATGTCGCCGAGGAAGGAGACCGGGTCCGGCGCGTCGGCCAGACCGGGGGTGGCCACGGCCATGACCGCGCCCATCAGCACCATCGGGACCATCACCAGACCGGCACCGGAGATCGTCACACCGGCGATCTTCTTGCCGGACGCGGCGTGCGGGAGGTAGCGCGTGAAGTCGGGGCCGGTGGGCACCCAGCTGATGCCGCCGGCGGCGATGGTGCCGATACCGGCGATCATCATCGCCGTGGTGCCGGCGGGCTTGGAGAAGACGTCGTCCCAGTGGATGTTGGCGATCAGATAGCCGAGCACCAGCACGCTGAAGATGCCGAAGAGGTACGTCGACCACGTGTTGCAGACGTTCAGGGCCTTACGGCCCATGCCGCTCACCAGGAAGGTGCAGGCGACGAACACGAACAGCGTGATGACGATGAGGATGTTGTTGCTCTTGATGCCGAAGAGCAGATCGAGAACGGTCAGCACCGCGTACGCGCCGGTGACCGCGTTGATCGTCTCCCAGCCGAAGCGGGCGACCCACAGGATCGCGCCCGGGAAGAGGTTGCCGCGGACGCCGAAGGTCGCGCGGGAGAGCATCGCGCCCGGGGCGCCGCCCCACTTGCCGGAGACCGACAGCACGCCGACCATGCCGAACGACGCGAGCGCGGCGCACGCGGCGACGATGAGGACCTGCCAGAAGTTCAGCTGGTTGAAGACCACCAGGGCGGCGCCCATGGTGAGCAGCAGCACGCTGATGTTGGCGGCGACCCAGGTCGGGAAGAGCTCGCGGACCCTGCCGTGGCGCTCGTGATCCGGTACGGGCTCGATGCCGCGGGTTTCTATTGCGCCTTCGGAATCGGCGGGGACGACGTTGTCCATGTGGGGGGCTCCGTGCGGGTGAAGCGGGGGCGGGTCAAGCGCTGAGGCCTGGGCAGAAAGAGACGCTGCGGACTCTACGCGCGTCACACAGGGTCACGCCATCGTACTTTGCTCCAACTTTGGTCGGTTAGTGGCTTTGGTCCTTGTCGTTAAGTACGAACTGGGTAGCAAGTCACATGTCAGCGGCGCGGCCGTGCGCCGACGGCGAGGTGTCCGATACTGGGTGCGTTATGGAAATCGTCATCCTTGCTGTAGTCATCGCTGTGGTCGCGCTCGGCGCGATCAGCGGGCTCGTGGTCAGCAGCCGTAAGAAGAAGCAGCTGCCCCCGGCCCCGCCGAGCAGCCCGTCCGTCACCGCGCCGCCCGCCGAGCCACACGTCGGCGAGGAGGCCGAGACCCCGACCGCTGAACCCCGCAGGCCCATCGAAGAGGTGGACCTGCCCGTCGCCGAGGCCCCCGCGGCCGAGGCGCCCGTCGTCGAGCCGGAGCTCCCCGAGGCCCCGGCCGCCCCCGAGATCGAGGTCCCGGAGCCCACCGCCGGCCGGCTCGTCCGGCTGCGCACCCGGCTCTCCCGCTCCCAGAACTCCCTCGGCAAGGGTCTGCTGACCCTGCTCTCCCGTGAGCACCTCGACGAGGACACCTGGGAGGAGATCGAGGACACCCTCCTCACCGCCGATGTCGGCGTCGCCCCCACCCAGGAGCTGGTGGAGCGGCTGCGCGAGCGCGTCCGGGTGCTCGGCACCCGCACGCCCGACGAGCTGCGCACCCTGCTCCGCGAGGAGCTCCTCACCCTCATCGGCACGGACTCCGACCGCAGCGTCCACACCGAACCCGGCGTGGGCGTGAACGGCGAGGAGAAGCCGGGCGTCGTCCTGGTCGTCGGCGTCAACGGCGTCGGCAAGACCACGACCACCGGCAAGCTCGCCCGGGTGCTCGTCGCGGACGGCAAGTCCGTGGTCCTCGGCGCGGCCGACACCTTCCGCGCCGCCGCCGCCGACCAGCTCCAGACCTGGGGCGAGCGCGTCGGTGCGCGTACGGTCCGCGGGCCCGAGGGCGGCGACCCGGCGTCGATCGCCTTCGACGCCGTCAAGGAGGGCATCGCCGAGGGCGCCGACGTCGTCCTCATCGACACCGCCGGCCGCCTGCACACCAAGACCGGCCTCATGGACGAGCTCGGCAAGGTCAAGCGCGTCGTGGAGAAGCACGGCTCGGTCGACGAGGTGCTGCTCGTCCTCGACGCCACCACCGGTCAGAACGGCCTGGTCCAGGCGCGGGTCTTCGCCGAGGTCGTGGACATCACCGGCATCGTGCTCACCAAGCTCGACGGCACCGCCAAGGGCGGCATCGTCGTCGCCGTCCAGCGTGAGCTGGGCGTGCCGGTGAAGCTGGTGGGTCTCGGTGAGGGCGCGGACGACCTCGCGCCGTTCGAGCCGGAGGCGTTCGTCGACGCCCTGATCGGGGAGTGACGCCGGACGGCCGGTGAGACCGGCCGTCCGGTGACCCGGAGTCGCCGGATCATCCGGAGGGGCACACTCTCCCGGACCATGTCGGGGCCCCGCCGCAGGTGCAGCTGCGGCGGGGCCCCGACGTCTGTGCGGGCGGTGGTCCGCCCATGGCTCCCGGGGCGCTCAGCCGCGGGACGGCGTGCGGTGGCAGACATACGCCAGGGTGCCCAGCAGCAGCCGGGCCTCCGGAGGGCGGCCCGCCGTGTCCAGCGTCGGCGCGCGCAGCCAGCGCATGGGGCCCAGGCCCGCGTGGTCGGAGGGCGGGGCCGTGATGTGGTCGCCGGGGCCCAGACAGCGCAGGTCGAGCCGGGCGTCGTCCCAGCCCATGCGGTAGAGGAGCTGGGGGAGCTCGGCGGCGGCGCCGGGCGCCACGAAGAACAGCGCCCGGCCGTGCGGCGTCAGCGCCACCGGGCCCAGCGGCAGCCCCATCCGCTCCAGCCGGGCCAGCGCGTGCCGGGCGACCGGCTCGGCGACCTCCAGGACGTCGAACGAGCGGCCCACGGGCAGCAGGACGGCGGCGCCCGGCACCTCGGCCCACGCGGCCGCGGCGGCGTGGAGCGTGGCACCCGCGGGGACCGGCGGCGCGAAGGACAGCGGGTGCGCGCCGGGGGAGGGGCAGTCGTCGGCGCCGCACGAACACATCACGCCCCCGCCGCGGGTGGCGCGGGCGCCCGGGACGACGTCCCATCCCCACAGGCCGGTGTACTCCGCCACCGTGGTCGCGTACTCCGACGCGCGTCCGCGGCGCCGAGAGCTCGAGCGCAGGTCCCGGATGCCGCCGATTGTGAAGCCCATGCCCCCTCCAACGGGTCGTGCTCGCCGATGGTTACGACTCGGAGTGTCTCGAACACGGACGGTTGCTGAATCCCTTTCCGTGGCGGCGTGACGGTGCGCGACAGGTGGTGCGGAGCGGGCCATGCGCCATGGCGCGCTCCGGTCCGCCCCCGTCCTGATCGCCATGTGTCAAGTCAATCGCGTAGAGGTGCGGTTGAGTTCATTCCTTGGGGTGGCGAATGGTGGCGTTTACTGGACTGCACTCGCGGGAGCGGTGATCGTAGGATTACTTTCGGTGCACGGACCCAAGGAGATGCACCCACCGGCGGGTACGCCCGAGGGCGTGGCCCGTACCGCCGCTCGGTCGTTACTACCCCTGACCGGGGTGTTGCATCGCCGGACGCGCCGCCGCGACGGACGGCGGGCTGTCCGCGGTTCACGCACAGAGCAGAGTTTCGGGATGGGGGCTTCCAGGTGGGCGGCAACGGCAGCGGCGCCGAAGGTGCCGAAAGGGCCGACAAGGCCGACAGGTCCGATCGGCCCGATCGGGCCGAGAAGCGTCCCAACGAGCAGTTGGGCTCCTGGTTCCTGCGCAGCGGCTGGTCGAAGGGCGAGCTGGCGCGCCAGGTCAACCGCAGAGCGCGACAGCTCGGCGCCCATCACATCAGCACGGACACCTCACGTGTCCGCCGCTGGCTCGACGGCGAGCAGCCGCGCGAGCCGATCCCGAAGATCCTCTCCGAGCTGTTCTCCGAGCGCTTCGGCTGTGTCGTCGGCATCGAGGACATCGGCCTGCGCACCGCCCATCAGTCGCCCTCCGTCTCGGGGGTCGACCTGCCCTGGGCGGGCCCCCAGACCGTGGAGCTCATCAGCGAGTTCTCCCGCAGCGACCTGATGCTGGCCCGCCGGGGCTTCCTCGGCGCCTCCCTCGCCCTCTCCGCCGGCCCCGCGCTGATCGAGCCCATGCAGCGCTGGCTGGCCCCCGGCCCGTCCGGCCGCGACTTGCGCGACGGGCAGTCCGCCGCCCGCGCGTCCCGCCTCTCCGCGCCCGAGCTGGACCTCCTCGAGTCCACGACCATGATGTTCCGGCAGTGGGACGCCCAGTGCGGCGGCGGCCTGCGCCGCAAGGCCGTCGTCGGCCAGCTCCACGAGGTCACCGACCTGCTCCAGGAGCCCCAGCCGGAAGCCACCTCCAAGCGGCTCTTCCGGGCCGCCGCCGAGCTGGCCGAGCTGGCCGGCTGGATGAGCTACGACATCGGCCTCCACCCCACCGCGCAGAAGTACTTCGTGCTGGCCCTGCACGCCGCCAAGGAAGCCGGCGACCGCCCCCTCGGCTCGTACATCCTCTCCAGCATGAGCCGGCAGATGATCCATCTCGGCCGGCCGGACGACGCCCTGGAGCTGATCCACCTCGGGCAGTACGGCTCCCGCGAGACGGCCACCTCCCGCACCCAGGCGATGCTCTACGCCGTCGAGGCCCGCGCCTACGCCAACATGGGCCAGCCCGCCAAGTGCAAGCGCGCGGTGAACATGGCGGAGGACTGCTTCTCCGACTGTGCCACGGGCGACGGCGACCCCGACTGGATCCGCTTCTTCTCCGAGGCCGAGCTCAACGCCGAGAACGCCCACTCCTACCGCGACCTCGCCTATGTGGCCGGCCGCAGCCCGACCTACGCCTCCCTCGCGCGCCCCAAGATGGAGCGAGCGGTCGAGCTCTTCGAGCAGGACACGGAGCACCACCGGTCGTATGCGCTCAACCTCATCGGCATGGCCACCGTGCACCTGATGGAGCGCGAGCCCGAGCAGTCCACGGTCCTCGCCGGGAGGGCGCTGAAGATCGCCAAGCAGGTCCGCTCGGAGCGGGTCAACAACCGCCTCCGCAAGACCGTGGACAACGCCGTCCGGGACTTCGGCGAGGTCGCCGAGGTCGTCGCGCTCACCGAACAGCTGGGCGTCCACCTGCCGGAATCGGCGGAGGCCGTGCACGCGGTCTGAGCTTCTTCCGGCCCCTGATCCCGGCCGCGGCGACCTTCCCGTACAGCCCGACTCGGCTCCCCCACGCCAGGTCACACAGGGCGGTCGTCGCGGTCGGTCGCCCGATGACGAACGGGCGACACCGAGCGGAACGGCGTCCCCCCGCGGTTCATCCGGGCGTAACACGCACGGGGCCATCGTCACTGCCGCGAAACAACCGGCCGCATCGACTGAAATCCCGCTGCGCGAACCTCATGGCGAAAACCGGCCCGCTGAGATCCTGCCCGTACGGGCCGCCGCTGTGAGGGGACGCGACCGTGAATGGCGCAGATACCGCTTTCGTATTGATCAGTGCCGCGCTCGTCATGCTGATGACACCGGGGCTGGCCTTCTTCTACGGCGGCATGGTGCGGGTCAAGAGCGCCCTCAACATGCTGATGATGTCCTTCATCTCGCTCGGCATCGTCACCGTGCTGTGGGTCCTCTACGGCTACTCCCTCGCCTTCGGCGACGACCTCGGCGCCGGCCTGCTGGGGAACTTCGACCACATCGGCCTCAAGGGCATCAGCCCGGAGACCCTGACCGGCGGCAAGGAAGGCATCCCCGTCTTCGCCTTCGCCCTCTTCCAGCTGATGTTCGCGGTCATCACCCCCGCGCTGATGAGCGGGGCACTCGCGGACCGGGTGAAGTTCAGCGCCTGGGCCGTCTTCATCACCCTCTGGGTGTCGGTCGTCTACTTCCCCGTCGCCCACTGGGTCTGGCAGGCCGACGGCTGGCTCTTCAAGCTCAAGGTGATCGACTTCGCCGGCGGCACGGCCGTCCACATCAACGCGGGCGTCGGCGCCCTCGCCGCGGTGCTCGTGGTCGGCAAGCGCATCGGCTTCAAGAAGGACCCGATGCGCCCGCACAGCCTGCCGCTGGTGATGCTCGGCGCGGGCCTGCTGTGGTTCGGCTGGTTCGGCTTCAACGCCGGCTCGGCGCTCGCCGCCAACGGCACCGCCGCTAACATGGCGCTGAACACCCAGGTGGCGACCGGCGCCGCGATGCTCGGCTGGCTCGCCTACGAGCGCGTCCGGCACGGCGCGTTCACCACGCTCGGCGCCGCCTCCGGAGCCGTCGCGGGCCTCGTCGCCATCACCCCGGCCGGCGCGGCCGTGGGCGCCTTCGGGGCGATCCTCATCGGCCTCGTGGCCGGAGCCGTCTGTGCCTGGGCCGTCGGCATCAAGTTCAAGCTCGGCTTCGACGACTCCCTCGACGTGGTCGGCGTGCACCTGGTCGGCGGCGTCATCGGCACCCTGCTCGTCGGACTCCTCGCCACCGACGGCGTCGGCGGCCTCACCCAGCTCGGCCGGCAGGCCGCCGGGGCGTTCTCGGTGATGGCCTACTCCTTCGTCGTCTCCTGGCTCCTGGCCGAGCTGGTCGACCGGACGATCGGCCTCCGGGCCGCCGAGGACGACGAGCTCGGCGGCATCGACCAGGCGTTCCACGCCGAGACCGCCTACGACTTCAGCGCGGTCGGCGGCGTCTCCGCCACCCGCGGCGGCGGACACCCCGCCGTCCCCGGCCACGCCGCTCCGGGCCGGGACGACGAGAGCGGCACGCAGGACAAGCAGGCGAACAAGAAGGTGGACGCATGAAGCTCATCACCGCGGTCGTCAAGCCGCACATGGTCGACGAGATCAAGGCCGCACTACGGGCCATCGGCGTCCGGGGCATGACCGTCAGCGAGGCCAGCGGATCCGGCCGGCAGCGCGGCCACACCGAGGTCTACCGCGGCGCCGAGTACACCGTCGACCTCGTACCGAAGATCCGCATAGAGGTCCTCGCCGAGGACGGCGACGCCGACAGGGTCGTCGACACCGTCGTCGGAGCCGCCCGCTCGGGGGACCAGGGAAAGATCGGCGACGGCAAGGTCTGGGTGGTCCCCGTCGAGACCGTCGTCCGCGTCCGGACCGGCGAGCGCGGACCCGACGCCCTGTGAACCCAGGAGGGAGCCTGTGTTGACGGACACCCCGGCCACCACGGCGAGCGACCCCCGCCCCGACGGCTACGCGGCGGCCCGGCTGCGCCTCCTGCACCAGGGCGCGCTGACCGGACCGCCGCGCCGCGCCGCGCTCGCCCGGCTCACCGACCAGTGGCTGGCCGCGCTGCTCGGCGAGGCGCGGGGCGTCGCCCTCGTGGCCGTCGGCGGCTACGGACGAGGGGAGCTGTCCCCGCGCAGCGACCTCGACGTCATGCTGCTGCACGACGGCTCCGCGGACGCCTCGAAGATCGCCGCCGTCGCCGACCGCGTCTGGTACCCCGTGTGGGACATGGGCCTCGCGCTCGACCACTCCGTGCGCACCCCGGCCGAGGCCCGTAAGACCGCCGCCGGCGACCTCAAGGTCCACCTCGGCCTGCTCGACGCCCGCCACCTCGGCGGCGACGACCGGCTCACCGCCGCCCTGCGCGCCACCGCCTACGCCGACTGGCGGGCCCAGGCGCCGCTCAGGCTGCCGGAGCTGCGCGAGCTCGGCGAGGAGCGGGCCCGGCGCCAGGGCGAACTGCGGTTCCTGCTGGAGCCCGACCTCAAGGAGGCGCGCGGCGGGCTCCGCGACGCCACCGCCCTGCGCGCCGTCGCCGCCTCCTGGCTGGCGGACGCCCCGCGCGAGGGCCTGGAGCGGGCCCGCGGCCTGCTGCTCGACACCCGGGACGCCCTGCACCTGGTCACCGGCCGCGCCACCGACCGGCTCGCCCTCCAGGAGCAGGACCAGATCGCCACGGCCCTCGGCCTGCCCGGCGCCGACGCCCTGCTGCGCGAGGTCTACGAGGCCGCGCGCACCGTCTCGTACGCCGCCGACGTGACCTGGCGCGAGGTCGGCCGCGTCCTGCGCGCCCGCTCCGGGCGGCCCCGGCTGCGGCGGATCCTCGGCGGCCGCGGCGGGCGGGGCGGGTTCGTGGAGCCCGAGCGGGTGCCGCTGGCCGAAGGCGTCGTCGAGCAGGACGGCGAGGCCGTGCTGGCCCGTACGGCCCGGCCCGAGCGCGACCCCGTGCTGCCGCTGCGCGCCGCCGCCGCGGCGGCGCAGGCGGGCCTGCCGTTGTCCCCGCACGCCGCGCGGCGGCTCGCGGCCACCGTGGGCCCGCTGCCGGTGCCCTGGCCCGCCGAGGCCCGCGAGGCGCTCGTCACGCTGCTCGGCGCGGGCGAGCCGGCCGTCGTGGTCTGGGAGGCCCTCGACGCCGAGGGCCTCGTCTCCCGGCTGCTGCCCGAATGGGAGCACGTGCGCTCGCGCCCGCAGCGCAACCCGGTGCACCGCTGGACCGTCGACCGCCACCTCGTGGAGACGGCCGTCCGCGCGGCGGGCCTCGCGCGCGGTGTGGGCCGCCCCGATCTGCTGCTCGTCGCCGCTCTGCTGCACGACATCGGCAAGGGCCGGCCCGGCGACCACTCCGCGGCCGGCGAGGCCCTCACCCGGGAGGCGGCCGCCCGGATCGGCTTCGGACCCGCCGACACCGAGGTCCTGGCCACGCTCGTCCGCCACCACCTGCTGCTCGTCGAGACCGCCACCCGCCGCGACCTCGACGACCCCGCGACCGTCCGCGCCGTCACCGACGCCGTCGCGCACCCCGGCACCCTGGAGCTGCTGCACGCCCTCACCGAGGCCGACGCCCTCGCCACCGGACCCGCGGCCTGGAGCACCTGGCGCGCCTCGCTGGTGGCGGACCTGGTGCGCCGCGCGGCCGCCGCCCTCGCGGACGGCGCCGCCCCGGACCGCCGCGCCCCGGGCCCGCCCTCCGCCGAGGACGCCCGCGTCGTCGCCGAGGCCCTGCGCACCGGCGGCCCGGCCGTGCGGCTGCGCTCGCGCCCGGAGGGCACGGCCCCGGACGACGCGGCCGTCCCGGTCGGCGTCGAGCTGACGATCGCCGTCCCCGAGCGGTCCGGGGTGCTGCCCGCGACGGCCGGCCTGCTGGCCCTGCACCGCCTCACGGTCCGCGCCGCGGAGCTGCGGGCCGTCGACGGCGCACTGCTGCTGAACTGGCGGGTGGCGACGGAGTTCGGCTCCCTGCCGGAGCCCGCGCACCTGCGCAACGACCTCGTGCGGGTGCTGGACGGCTCGCTCGACGTCGTGGCACGGCTGGCCGAGCGCGAGGCCGCGTACAGCGACCGGCGCAGGGGAATTACGCACGCGCCGCCCCGGGTGACCGTCGCCGCCGGCGGATCGCGGGACGCGACGGTGCTGGAGGTGCGGGCCCAGGACGCCCCGGGACTGCTGCACCGCATCGGCCGGGCCCTGGAGGCGGCGGGGGTGTGGGTGCGCAGCGCGCACGTCTCGACGCTGGGTTCCAACGCCGTGGACGCGTTCTATGTGACGACGGGGGAGGGGGCTCCGCTGACGGCCGGAGCGGCCGCCTCCGTCGCCTCCGAGGTGGAGCAGGTACTGGGCGGCTGACCGCACCAGGAGTGTGCGGATACCCTTGGGGGTCAGCCGCCGACTTGAGACCCGACAAGAAGGATCCGCGACCACCGTGTTCGATACCCTCTCCGACCGCCTCGCAGCGACGTTCAAGAACCTCCGGGGCAAGGGCCGCCTGTCAGAGGCGGACATCGACGCCACCGCACGCGAGATCCGCATCGCCCTGCTCGAGGCCGACGTCGCCCTCCCGGTCGTCCGCTCGTTCATCAAGCAGGTCAAGGAGCGCGCCCTCGGCGCCGAGGTCTCCCAGGCGCTCAACCCCGCCCAGCAGGTCATCAAGATCGTCAACGAGGAGCTCATCGGCATCCTCGGCGGCGAGACCCGGCGCCTGCGCTTCGCCAAGACCGCGCCGACCGTCATCATGCTCGCCGGTCTCCAGGGTGCCGGTAAGACGACGCTGGCCGGAAAGCTCGGCCACTGGCTCAAGGGCCAGGGCCACGCCCCGCTGCTCGTCGCCTGTGACCTCCAGCGCCCCAACGCCGTCAACCAGCTCGCGGTCGTCGCCGAGCGCGCCGGTGTCGCGATCTACGCCCCGGAGCCGGGCAACGGCGTCGGTGACCCGGTGCAGGTCGCCAAGGACTCCATCGAGTTCGCCCGGTCCAAGCAGCACGACGTCGTGATCGTCGACACCGCCGGCCGCCTCGGCATCGACCAGGAGCTGATGCAGCAGGCCGCGGACATCCGCGACGCCGTCAGCCCGGACGAGGTCCTGTTCGTCGTCGACGCGATGATCGGTCAGGACGCGGTCAACACCGCCGAGGCCTTCCGCGACGGCGTCGGCTTCGACGGCGTGGTGCTCTCCAAGCTCGACGGCGACGCCCGCGGTGGTGCCGCGCTGTCGGTCGCGCACGTGACCGGCAAGCAGGTCATGTTCGCCTCCAACGGCGAGAAGCTGGACGACTTCGACGCGTTCCACCCGGACCGCATGGCGTCCCGCATCCTCGGCATGGGCGACATGCTCAGCCTCATCGAGAAGGCCGAGCAGACCTTCAGCCAGGACGAGGCCGAGAAGATGGCGGCCAAGCTGGCGAAGGGGCCGAAGGAGTTCACGCTCGACGACTTCCTGTCCCAGATGGAGCAGGTCCGCAAGATGGGCAGCATCAGCAAGCTGCTCGGGATGCTGCCCGGCATGGGCCAGATCAAGGACCAGATCAACAACCTCGACGAGCGCGACGTCGACCGCACGGCCGCGATCATCAAGTCGATGACCCCGGCCGAGCGCCAGGACCCGACGATCATCAACGGCTCCCGTCGCGCCCGTATCGCCAAGGGCTCCGGCGTGGAGGTCAGCGCCGTGAAGAACCTGGTGGAGCGCTTCTTCGACGCCCGCAAGATGATGTCGCGGATGGCCCAGGGCGGCGGCATGCCCGGGATGCCGGGCATGCCGGGCATGGGTGGCGGCGCGGCCCGTAAGAAGAAGCAGGTCAAGCAGGCCAAGGGCAAGCGCAAGAGCGGGAACCCGATGAAGCGCAAGGCCGAGGAGCAGGCCGCGGCCGCCCGCCGTGAGCAGCAGGCGGAGAACCCGCTGGGTCTGCCGCAGGGTGGTCAGTCCGCGCAGAACTTCGAACTGCCGGATGAGTTCAAGAAGTTCATGGGCTGACCTTACGGACAGCCGGAAGCCCCTCGCGGTCGGCCGCGGGGGGCTTCCGTCGTACGGGCGCGAGGGTCGGGCCGTGGCGGCCGGGGCGCGCGTTCCCTCACGCCGTAAGGCTCGCGCGCGTCCTTACGGCGTGCGCTAGACGCGGGCTATGAGATAGCGGAAGACATTGGGCATCCATACGGTGCCGTCACGGCGCAGGTAAGGGTGGAGGGCCTCGGCCAGCTCCTTGGTGACCTGCTCCTCGTCCGTGGCCCGGGCCGCCGCGTCGAAGGCGCCCGTGGAGAGCATGCCGCGGACCGCGCTGCCCATGTCGGCGTAGCCGTACGGGCACGCCACCCGGCCGGAGCCGTCGGGGCGCAGCCCCGCCCGCTGGGCGAGCTCCTCCAGGTCGTCGCGCCCGCTCGGGCGCCAGCGCGCGGGGGCGCACATGGGGTCCGCGAGCCGGGCCGCGACCCGGAGCGCCCCGGAGGCCGCACAGCGCTCCTGGGGGCCCCAGCCGGCCAGGACGACGGGTGCGCCGTGCTCGGCGAAGCCGGCCGCCCGGGCGAGTGCCCCGGCCATGCCGCGGGCGCTGCCGCCCGCGCAGTAGAGCGGGTCGAAGGCCGTGATGAGGTTGAATGCCGGACCGCCGGGGTCCGCGACGGACTCCGGGCCGCCGTGCCCCAGGCGCGCGCCGCCCTCGCGGGCGTCCTCCGGCACCAGGCGCTCACGGGCCAGCGCCAGCCGCCGCCCGTCGGTGTCGACCCCGCGGACCGAGGCGCCCCGGCCCGCCGCCATCAGGAGTGCCAGCCCGGAGCCGCAGCCCAGGCTGAGCAGCCGGGTGCCGGCCCCGACCTCCAGCCGTTCGTACACCGCTTCGTAGAGCGGCACCAGCATCCGTTCCTGGATCTCCGCCCAGTCGCGGGCCCGGGTCATGGACCCGGGCGACGAAGAGGACGGCAGGTGCCGCCGCACGAGCGTTGGTGTCATCGAAAGCGCCCCAATCCGCCGAGAGACGTGTGCGTGCCCGAATCTGCCCCGCCCCCATGTGCTGCCGTGCGCGCTGCTGTGAAGCACCCCCGTATGCCAGAGAACTCCGCTTCCGTCCCCGAGTCCAGAGGGTGGCGCGAGAACACTGCCCGTATGCCCACGATGGCATGTGCCGCGTGCCCGCGCACGGGAAGCCGGGGGTGGCGCGCGCCCCGGCGGGCGGTCCGCCGCGAGGGTCGGCGAGGAGGGGATTCACGCTCGGACGGATCGGCCCCGTACCATTCGCACCATGGCAAAGGCTCCCATTCTCACCCCCCAGGCGGACGACTTCCCGCGCTGGTACCAGGACTTGATCAACAAGGCCGAGCTGGCCGACAACGGCCCGGTGCGCGGCACCATGGTCATCCGCCCGTACGGGTACGGGCTCTGGGAGCGGATGCAGCAGGAGATGGACGCGCGCATCAAGGACGCGGGCGCCTCCAACGCGTACTTCCCCCTCTTCATCCCGCAGTCCTACCTGACGCGGGAGGCCGAGCACGTCGAGGGCTTCGCCCCCGAGCTCGCGGTCGTCACGCACGGTGGCGGCAAGGAGCTGGACGAGCCGGTCGTCGTCCGGCCCACCTCCGAGACGATCATCAACGAGTACTTCTCGAAGTGGGTGCAGAGCTACCGCGACCTGCCCCTGCTGATCAACCAGTGGGCCAACGTGGTCCGTTGGGAGATGCGTCCGCGCGTCTTCCTGCGCACCAGCGAGTTCCTCTGGCAGGAGGGCCACACCGCCCACGCCACGTACGAGGACGCCCGCGACTACGCCGCCCGGATCCACCGTGACGTCTACTACGACTTCATGGTCAACGTCCTGGGCATCGACGTCGTCCTGGGCCGCAAGACGGCCAAGGAGCGCTTCGCGGGCGCCATCAACACCCTCACCCTCGAGGGCATGATGGGTGACGGCAAGGCCCTCCAGATGGGCACCAGCCACGAGCTGGGCCAGAACTTCGCCAAGGCCTTCAACACCTCCTACCTGTCGAAGGACGGGCAGCAGGAGATGGTCTGGCAGACCTCCTGGGGCGTCTCGACCCGGATGGTCGGCGGTCTGATCATGTCCCACGGTGACGACAGCGGCCTGCGGGTCCCGCCGCGCCTGGCCTCCGTCCAGGCCGTCGTCCTCGCGATCAAGGGTGACGACGCCGTGATCGCCAAGGTCCGCGAGATCGGCGACCAGCTCAAGGCCGCGGGCATCCGCGTGCAGGTCGACGACCGCACGGACACCCCCTTCGGCCGCCGCGCCGTGGACTGGGAGCTCAAGGGCGTACCGGTGCGCATCGAGGTCGGCCCGCGCGACCTGGAGAACGGCACCGCGATGCTGGCCCGCCGGATCCCGGGCGGCAAGGCCCCGGTCCGTCTCGACGAGCTCGTCGCGCTGCTGCCGAAGGTCCTGGAGGAGGACCAGGCCACGCTGCTGCGCGAGTCGCGCGAGCGCCGTGAGGCCCGTACGACCGACGTGGCGACGATCGAGGAGGCCGCCGAGGCCGCCGTGGCCGGTGGCTGGGCGCGCATCCCGTGGGCCGACCTCGGCCCGGAGGGCGAGGCCAAGCTGGCCGAGCAGGCCGTGTCCGTGCGCTGCCTGGTCGGCGAGGACGGCTCCGTGCCGGACGCGGACGACGCTCCGGGCACGATCGCCATCGTGGCCCGCGCCTACTGACGCACCCCGGGTGCGCGCGGGGGCGCCCGAATCGGTACGCCCCCGTGATGCGCGCTTACCGAGGAGTCAGTACGTCCCGGCTTGCGAACGGGTGCGCGGGTTCTCCACAGATCTGCGCACCCGCCCTCGTCGCGACGCATGAGCATGAAACTGACTGGTACGTGCAAAATATTTGGGATGGCCCGGTATCGGAACACCGGGCCACCTCTGCTCGTTGTCACGACGTGAGCACGACACCACCTGTTCTCGCCGCAGAGCTGGCGCAGGCGTGGGCCGACATTCAGCGGTACCACCCCGAGCTGCCGGATCTTGCCGCGCCCGAATCCTTGATCGGGGAGTCGTCGTCCGCATGCGGCGCCGAGCTCTCCTTCGAACGGCTGCTGCACGAGGCAGTGCACGGCATCGCGGCCGCCCGCGGTGTCCGTGACACCTCGCGAGCCGGCCGCTACCACAATCGCCGGTTCCTGGCGATCGCCGAGGAGCTGGGGCTCGACCACAGCGAGGAGCCGCATCCCAGCAGCGGCTTCTCGCTGGTCGTACTCAATCCGGAGGCGCGCAAGCGCTACCGCCCGACCATCGACAGACTCCAGCGGGCCCTGAAGGCGCACACGGTCGCCACCACGGCGGCCGACACCTCGCGCACGTTCCGCGGCCCGGCCGCGCGGCACGGCTCGTCCGGCGGAGGGGTGCGCGTCAAGGCGGTGTGCGACTGCGGCCGTAATGTCCGGGTCGTGCCCTCCGTGCTCGCGCAGGCGCCGATCATGTGCGGTGGATGCGGTCAGCCTTTCCGGATCCCCGAGGCGGTCTCGGTCGGCTGACCTGGAGCGGTGTGGCACAATGGGTCGCTGTACTCGACAGTCGCACAGGACCCCTCTCTCCTCCGGCTGACGCGTCCATCGGGCACTCCGAGTGCCGCAACCCCACGTGGCATCCCGTTGTGCCCAACCACGTCAAGACCAGGAGACACCACTCCAGTGGCAGTCAAGATCAAGCTGAAGCGTCTGGGCAAGATCCGTTCGCCTCACTACCGCATCGTCGTCGCCGACTCCCGTACCCGCCGTGACGGCCGGGCCATCGAGGAGATCGGTCTGTACCACCCGGTGCAGAACCCCTCGCGCATCGAGGTCGACTCCGAGCGTGCCCAGTACTGGCTGAGCGTCGGCGCGCAGCCGACCGAGCCGGTCATGGCCATCCTCAAGGTCACCGGTGACTGGCAGAAGTTCAAGGGTCTGCCGGCCCCGGCCCCGATGCTCCTCCCCGCGACCAAGGAGGACAAGCGTCGCGCGTTCGACGAGTTCACCAAGGGTCTCGAGGCCGGCGCCGCGAAGGGTGAGGCCATCACCCCGAAGGCCAAGAAGTCGGAGAAGAAGGACGAGGCCGCCGCGGCCGAGTCCGCTGAGTCGACCGAGGCCTGAGGATGCTCGAGGAGGCCCTTGAGCACCTCGTAAAGGGCATCGTCGACAACCCCGACGAGGTGCAGGTCGCGTCCCGCAACCTGCGGCGCGGGCGTGTGCTGGAGGTCCGGGTCCACCCCGACGACCTCGGCAAGGTGATCGGCCGTAACGGCCGCACCGCACGCGCACTGCGCACCGTCGTGGGCGCCATCGGCGGCCGTGGGATCCGCGTCGACCTCGTCGACGTCGACCAGGTCCGCTGAGAAGCGATTGAGCACCGGCACGGGCCGGGAAGGGTCACGGCCCTTCCCGGCCCGTTGTCGCGTTCGTACGGAAAAGCAGAGGTACAGAAAGTGCAGCTTGTCGTCGGCAGGATCGGCCGCGCCCATGGGATCAAGGGCGAGGTCAGCATCGAGGTGCGTACGGACGAGCCCGAGCTCCGGCTCGGCCCCGGCGCCGTCCTGGCCACGGACCCCGCCGGCGCGGGTCCGCTGACCATCGAGACCGGCCGGGTCCACAGCGGCCGGCTGCTGCTGCGCTTCGCGGGCGTCAAGGACCGCACGGCCGCCGAGGCGCTTCGCAACATCCTCCTGATCGCCGAGGTCGACCCCGAGGAGGGTCCGGAGGACCCCGAGGAGTTCTACGACCACCAGCTGATCGACCTGGACGTCGTCACGGTCGACGGCGAGGAGATCGGCCGGATCACGGAGATCGCGCACCTGCCCGCGCAGGACCTGTTCATCGTCGAGCGCCCGGACGGCGGCGAGGTGATGATCCCCTTCGTCGGTGAGATCGTCACGGAGATCGACCTGGAGGAGCAGCGCGCGGTCATCGACCCGCCGCCGGGTCTGATCAACAGCGCCGAGGCCGTGGTCGCCAGCGCGCG
Source organism: Streptomyces albireticuli (assembly GCF_002192455.1). Classification (NCBI taxonomy): domain Bacteria; kingdom Bacillati; phylum Actinomycetota; class Actinomycetes; order Kitasatosporales; family Streptomycetaceae; genus Streptomyces; species Streptomyces albireticuli. Next base: position 2,324,280 of record NZ_CP021744.1, on the reverse strand, counting down.
CGAGGCCGACACCGCCGACGCCGACGAGACCGGTGAGTCCGGCGATGTGAAGGGTGACGCCTGATGCGACTCGATGTCGTCACCATCTTCCCGGAGTACCTGGAGCCGCTGAACGTCTCGCTCGTGGGCAAGGCGCGCGCGCGTGGCCAGCTGGACGTGCGCATCCACGACCTGCGGGAATGGACCCACGACAAGCACAACACCGTCGACGACACCCCGTACGGCGGCGGCCCCGGCATGGTCATGAAGCCCGAGCCCTGGGGCGAGGCACTGGACGCGGTCGTCGCGTCCGGGACCGGTGAGGACAAGCCCGTCCTCGTCGTGCCCACGCCCAGCGGCCGGCCGTTCACCCAGGCGCTCGCCGTCGAGCTGTCCGAGAAGCCGTGGCTGGTCTTCACGCCCGCCCGCTACGAGGGCATCGACCGCCGCGTCATCGAGGAGTACGGCGACCGGCTCGACGTCCGCGAGGTCTCCATCGGCGACTACGTACTGGCCGGCGGCGAGGCCCCCGTGCTGGTCATGGTCGAGGCCATCGCCCGGCTGCTGCCCGGTGTCCTCGGCAACGCCGAGTCGCACCGCGACGACTCCTTCGCGCCCGGTGCCATGGCCGATCTGCTGGAGGGCCCCGTCTACACCAAGCCGCCGGAGTGGCGCGGCCGGGGTATCCCGGACGTCCTGGTCAGCGGCCACCACGGCAAGATCGCCCGGTGGCGCCGCGACGAGGCCTTCCGGCGTACGGTCGCGAACCGGCCGGATCTGATCGAGCGCGCGGACCCCGCGGTCTTCGACAAGAAGGACCGCGAGATGCTCTCGATCCTGGGCTGGGGCCCGGGCCCCGACGGCCGATTTTGGCGAGTGGCCCCGGACGTGGAAGAATAAGCCGTTGCCTTGCGCCCGGCGCGCGCCCCTGCCACAGGGGGAACGACGTCCGCCCGGTACAACGCACGACCCCCATCATCATTTCGATTTTCCGCTGATGACCTGTGGCATCAGCGAGGAGAGCAGACGGTCATGAACCTTCTCGACAACGTCGACGCCGCTTCGCTGCGCACCGATGTCCCGTCCTTCCGCCCCGGCGACACCGTGAACGTCCACGTTCGCGTCATCGAGGGCAACCGCTCCCGTGTGCAGCAGTTCAAGGGTGTCGTCATCCGCCGTCAGGGCGACGGCGTGCGCGAGACCTTCACGGTCCGCAAGGTCTCCTTCTCCGTCGGCGTGGAGCGTACCTTCCCGGTGCACACCCCGATCGTCGAGAAGATCGAGCTCGTGACCCGCGGTGACGTCCGTCGCGCCAAGCTGTACTACCTCCGTGAGCTGCGCGGCAAGGCCGCGAAGATCAAGGAGAAGCGCGACAACTGAGCCTGAGGTCGGAGTCCGGGCCGGACCGGGGCCGGATAGGCTTTCGGCTCGATGGACACCGACGTACAGCTTTCGGAGCGCGACCGCTCTCCTGAACCCGTTGCGGGGGAGGAGCAGGGGTCGCGCTCCTCGCGTTTTTCCCCGGGGTCCGCGGCGCGTGCCGCCGGGGCCTGGCTCAGGGGCGGCGGCGCGCTGCGCCGGGCGGGCCTGCTGCTCACGGCCTGCCTGGTCTTCCTGCTCCTGCTCAGCAATTTCGTCGTCCAGCCCTTCCTGATCCCCAGCGGTTCCATGGAGAACACGCTGCGGATCGGGGACCGTGTGCTGGTCAACAAGCTCGCCTACCGCTTCGGCGACGAGCCCCGGCGCGGCGATGTCGTGGTCTTCGACGGCCGGGGTTCCTTCGTCCAGGAGGCGCCCGCCGAGAATCCCGTGGCGGCGCTGGTCCGCAAGGGCGCCTCGTCCGTCGGCCTGATGCGCCCGGCGCAGACCGACTACGTCAAACGGGTCGTGGGCGTGGGCGGTGACCGGGTCACCTGCTGCGACGCGCGGGGCAGGCTGATGGTGAACGGCCGGCCGGTGACCGAGGACTACCTCCACCCGGGGGACGAGCCCTCGGCGGTGCCCTTCGACATCGTGGTGCCGCAGGGGCGGCTGTGGGTGATGGGCGACCATCGCGGCGACTCCCGGGACTCCCGTGACCACCTCGGCGAGCCGGGCGGCGGCACGGTCCCGGTCGGCAAGGTGATCGGGCGGGCCGACTGGATCGGCTGGCCGTTCGGCCGGATGTCCTCGCTGAAACACCCCGACGCCTTCGACGGCGTACCGCCCCCGGGGACGGGGCATTCCGCGGGACCGGGACCCGGGCCGCATGGGTAGCCACGGGCGTACGAGCGCGGCGGACTCCCCCGGGGTGGCCGGCCCGGCCGGCTGGCCGGGCGCTCCGCCGGAGGGCCGGCACGGCGCGGGCCCCGGGCGCGCGGGCGGCCGGGCAGCGCGCCGGAAGGCCGCGCGCCGGGTCGAGCGCCGTCGGCGCCGGTCCGTGGTCAAGGAGGTGCCGATCCTCATAGCGGTGGCCCTGCTGATCGCGCTGGTGCTGAAGACGTTCCTGGTGCAGGCCTTCGTGATTCCGTCCGGCTCGATGGAGCAGACGATCCGCATCGGTGACCGGGTGCTGGTGGACAAGCTGACGCCGTGGTTCGGCTCCCGTCCGGCCCGGGGTGACGTGGTGGTCTTCAAGGACCCGGGCGGCTGGCTCGAAGGTGAGGAGACCAAGGCCGGGCCGGATCCGGTGGGGGTCAAGCAGGTGAAGCAGGCGCTGACCTTCATCGGGCTGCTGCCCTCCGCCGACGAGCAGGATCTGATCAAGCGGGTCATCGGTACGGGCGGGGACACCGTCAAGTGCTGTGATGCGAACGGCAAAATCACCGTCAACGGAACGCCGCTCGACGAGCCGTACGTCAATCCGGGAAATCCGCCGTCGAAACTGGAGTTCACCGTGCGGGTTCCGGAAGGGCGGCTCTTCGTGATGGGGGATCACCGCTCGAATTCCGCTGATTCGCGCTATCACCTGGACGGTCCGGGCCAGGGCACCGTCCCGGAGAAGCTGGTGGTGGGCCGGGCCGCGGTGATCGCCTGGCCGCTCGGCCACTGGCGGAGTCTGTCGGAACCGGACACCTTTGTTTCGGTGGGGGACGCGCCGCGCGCGGGGGCGCGGGCGGCTGATTCGCCGAATAGTGTGTCCCCCATGGATCAGAACGGATCGATCCAGCTCCCGACCCCTGCGGAACTCCCGCTCGTTATGGGAGTGGTGGGCCTGCGTCGTATGTACGACAGGCAGCAGAGTGGAGAGAGGAGCGGATGTGGGGGACTTGGCGGTCGGCGCACGTTCCGGTCACGGAGAGCCCGAGAAGCGACCCGAGGGGCCCGGAGGGGCTGAGGGGAGCGGCGGGACGCCCGGTGGCGAAGCGCCCGAAGCGGCCTTGTCCCAGGCGCCCGTGGCGGCCCAGGCATCCGGCGACGCGGTGGAAGGCCCGGACGGGCCGAAGGACACGGGGAGCGGCGGAGTGACGCCCGACGAGGACGGCGAGGGCCCCGGCGCGACCCGGCCGAAGAAACAACGATCCTTCTGGAAAGAACTGCCGATCCTGGTCGGCATCGCCCTGGTGCTGGCGCTGATCATCAAGACCTTCCTGGTCCAGGCGTTCTCCATCCCCTCGGACTCGATGCAGGACACCCTCCAGCGGGGTGACCGCGTGCTGGTCGACAAGCTGACGCCGTGGTTCGGGGCGAAGCCCGAGCGCGGCGAGGTGGTGGTCTTCCACGACCCGGGCAAGGGCAGCCAGAGCTGGCTCGGCCCCGAGACCCAGCCGCAGGAGACCGGTCCGCTGGGCAGTGGCGTCCAGAAGGTCCTCAGCTTCATCGGGCTGATGCCCTCCGCCGAGGAGCGCGACCTCATCAAGCGGGTCATCGCGGTCGGCGGCGACACCGTGGAGTGCCAGGGCGCCGGCGGCCCGGTGAAGGTCAACGGCAAGGCCCTCGACGAGAAGTCGTACATCTTCCCGGGCAACTCGCCCTGTGACGACAAGCCCTTCGGCCCGATCAAGGTGCCCAAGGACCACATCTGGGTGATGGGCGACCACCGCCAGGACTCCCTGGACTCGCGCTACCACCCCACCCTGTACGAGGGCACGGTGCCGGTCAGCGACGTCGTCGGCCGCGCCATCGTCGTCGCCTGGCCGGTCAACCGCTGGTCCTTCCTGCCCGTCCCGGGCACCTTCGACCAGCCGGGGCTGAACGCCGCGGCCGCCGCCGTGCCCCCGGCGCTCGGCCTCGCGGGCGCGGTGCCGCTGGTCCTGTGGCGGCGGCGCCGGCTGCTCGGCCGGACCACGTCCGTCGCGGCCGTGAAGAGCGCCGCGGACAGGACCTCGTCGAAGGGCTGACTCGCGTCCGTACCGCCCGGTAGTGTGCGATCCCCTGCCCTCGGGCAGGGGATCCGGTCTTTTCGAGGCGGGCGGGAGCTGGGGGATGAGCGGAGCGGGACGTACGGGCGACGGCCGCGGCCGCGCGGGCAGGGTGCTGTCCGGGCTGGCCGTGGCCGTCGGCTGTGTGCTCTTCCTGGGGGGATTCGTCTGGGGCGCGCTGCTGTACCAGCCGTACACCGTTCCCACCGACTCGATGGCGCCGACCATCGGGCAGGGCGCGCGGGTGCTCGCCGAGCGCGTCGACGGCAGTGAGGTGCGGCGTGGCGACATCGTCGTCTTCAAGGACAAGGCCTGGGGCGACGTACCCATGATCAAGCGTGTCGTGGGCGTGGGCGGCGACAGCGTCCGGTGCTGTGACGACCGGGGGCGGCTGACGGTCGGCGGGAAGCCGGTCGAGGAACCGTATCTGCGGGGCGGTGGCCCGGCCTCGCCCACGGAGTTCTCCGCCGACGTCCCCGAGGGGCAGCTTTTCCTCATCGGTGACCACCGCCTGACCTCGGTCGACTCCCGCTCCCACCTGGCCGACGCCTCCCGTGGCTCGGTGCCGCGCGGGGCCGTCGAGGGGCGGGTGGACGCCACGGCCTGGCCGATGGACGGCTGGGGCATGATGGACAGGCCGGAGTCGTTCGCCGCCCTGCCGGGCGGTACGTCCCGGCCGGGGCCGCTGCCAATGGTGCTGGCCGCGGTCGTCGGCGGCGCGGTGCTCATCCTGGGCGGCGCGGCGTACGGACCGGTCGCGAGCCTCCTGAGGCCCCGGCGTGCCACCGGCGTGAGCGAGAACAGGAAGGAGGGGACCGCGGAACGTGTGCGATGAGAGCCCCCGGAAGGCCGCGCGGATCGTCCTCCTCGACCCCGACGAGCGCCTCCTGCTGATCCACGGCTTCGAACCGGAGGATCCCTCGAACACCTGGTGGTTCACCCCGGGCGGCGGCCTGGAGCCCGGTGAGAGCTGGGAGCAGGCGGCCCGCCGGGAGCTGGCCGAGGAAACGGGCGTCACGGAGATCGAACTGGGCCCGCTGCTCTGGCGGCGCGCCTGTTCCTTCCCGTTCGACGGCCGCCGCTGGGACCAGGACGAGTGCTACTACCTGGCGCGCACCCGGCAGCCGGCCATGTGGACCGGCGGGGAGACGGAGCTGGAGCGGCGCAGCGTCACGGGCCTGCGCTGGTGGACGTGCGAGGAACTCCTCGCGACCCGTGAGACGGTGTATCCGACCAAGCTCGCCGGGCTGCTGCGTACGCTGCTCGACGAGGGGCCCCCGCGTACGCCGGTGCTTCTGGAGACGGAGCGCGCCTGACGCACAATAGGGGGACGCACGGCTGAAGGGGAACATGCCATGAGCGCCGAGGACCTCGAGAAGTACGAGACCGAGATGGAGCTGAAGCTCTACCGGGAGTACCGCGACGTCGTCGGTCTGTTCAAATACGTGATCGAGACCGAGCGGCGTTTCTACCTCACCAACGACTACGAGATGCAGGTGCACTCGGTGCAGGGTGAGGTCTTCTTCGAGGTCTCGATGGCCGACGCCTGGGTCTGGGACATGTACCGGCCGGCCCGCTTCGTGAAGCAGGTGCGGGTGCTCACCTTCAAGGACGTGAACATCGAGGAGCTCAACAAGAGCGACCTCGACCTTCCGGGTGGCTGAGTTGTCCACAACCGCCGGGTTTTCCACCAAGATCCAATAGATCGGGGCGGTGGCGGCAGAGTCGGTGCCGGAGGTGGTGCCGATGAACGCCCGAGGAGCTCTCGGTCGCTACGGCGAGAAACTCGCGGCCCGGCGGCTCGCCGAGTCCGGGATCGTCATCCTGGAGCGGAACTGGCGGTGCCGCGAGGGCGAGATCGATCTCGTCGCCCTCGACGCGGACGCCCTGGTCGTGTGCGAGGTCAAGACCCGCCGCTCCGGTGCCTACGAACACCCGATGGCGGCCGTCACCCCGGCCAAGGCCGGCCGATTGCGCCTGCTGGCCGAGCGCTGGCTGGAGCGGAACGGCGGCCCGCCGCCGGGCGGGGTGCGGATCGACGTGGTGGGCGTGGTCGTCCCCGACCGGGGCGCCCCCGCGATCGAGCACGTCAAGGGGGTGGCCTGATGGGCTTCGCCCGTACGTGCTCGGTGGCGCTGGTCGGCGTCGAGGGCGTGGTCGTGGAGGTCCAGGCCGATCTGGAGCCGGGCGTCGCGGCCTTCACGCTGGTCGGCCTTCCCGACAAGAGCCTGTCGGAGAGCCGCGACCGGGTCCGTGCCGCGGTGGTCAATTCCGGGGCCGAGTGGCCGCAGAAGAAGCTGACGGTGGGTCTGAGCCCGGCCTCCGTCCCCAAGGGCGGCAGCGGCTTCGATCTGGCGGTGGCCTGCGCGGTGCTCGCCGCCGCCGAGCGCGTCGATCCACGCGAGATCGCCGACCTGATGATGATCGGCGAGCTGGGTCTCGACGGCCGGGTCCGCCCCGTCCGCGGGGTCCTCCCCGCGGTCCTGGCCGCCGCCGACGCGGGGTACCGCCAGGTCGTCGTCCCCGAGCGCACGACGGCGGAGGCCGCTCTCGTCCCCGGTGTCTCGGTCCTCGGTGTGCGCAGCCTGCGGCAGCTCATCGCCGTGCTGACCGACGAGCCGGTTCCGGACGAGGAGGAGGACCTGCCTCAGGAGGGCCGGCCGGATCCGATGCTGGCGGGGCTCTCGGTGCCGGGGCTGGGTCTGGGCTCGGGAGCGCTCTGCGGTGCGGACGGCGCTGCCCGGGTGCCCGATCTGGCGGAGGTCGCGGGGCAGCGGCAGGCCCGCAAGGCCCTGGAGATCGCGGCGGCGGGCGGTCACCACCTCTATCTCAAGGGCCCGCCCGGAGCGGGCAAGACCTTGCTGGCGGAGCGGTTGCCCGGTCTGCTGCCGCCACTGTCGCAACAGGAGGCCCTGGAGGTCACGGCGGTGCACTCCGTCGCGGGAGTCCTGCCGCCCGGCAAGCCGCTGGTGGACGCTCCGCCGTACTGCGCGCCCCACCACTCGGCCACGATGGCGTCCCTGGTGGGCGGGGGCAACGGCCAGCCGAGGCCCGGGGCGGTGTCCCTGGCTCATAGAGGTGTTCTGTTTCTGGATGAAGCGCCCGAATTCAGCGGGCGGGCGCTGGACGCATTGCGGCAGCCCCTGGAATCCGGGAGCGTCGTGGTGGCCCGCTCCGCGGGGATGATGCGGATGCCCGCCCGCTTTCTGCTGATGCTCGCGGCGAATCCCTGCCCTTGCGGCAGGCACTCGCAGTTCGGAGAGGGGTGCGACTGCCCTCCGGCGGCCATCCGCCGCTATCAGGGCAGGCTTTCGGGGCCCCTGCTGGACCGGGTCGACCTGCGGGTCCGCGTCGAGGCCGTCACCCGGGCCGAACTCACCGGCCGCGACGGCGCGGTGGAGGACACCGCGACGGTCGCCGCGCGGGTCCGCGAGGCGCGGGAGCGGGCGGCGGCCCGGCTCGGCGCCACACCCTGGAGGACCAACGGCGAGGTGCCCGGCCATGAGTTGCGGACCCGGTGGCACCCGCTGCCCGGAGCCCTGGCGGAGGCCGAGCGCGACATGGAGTGCGGCCTGCTGACCGCCCGTGGGCTCGACCGCGTCCTCCGGGTCGCCTGGACCGTGGCCGACCTGGCCGGGCACCCCCGGCCGGACGCGGACGACGTGGCACAGGCACTGCAATTGCGCACCGGCGTCGGCCGCGGTGTGCCCGTCGAGGCGGGGGTGCGCCGATGACCGTCCGGGGCGGGCGCGGGGACCGGGGTGCCGCGCGGGCCGAGGGGGCGTCGTGACTGCCCCCGCCCCGGACCGCCTGGCGCGGGCCGCGCTCACGCGGCTGACCGAGCCGGGGGACGAACGGGTCGGGCGGTGGCTCCGCGAGATGGGGGCCGAGGCCCTCGCCCGGGGGCTGACGGGTGCCGGGCCCGCGCCGCCGGGAGCGGGGGAGGAGCGGCTCGCGGGGTGCCGGGCGCGGGCCGCCGCTCTCGACCCCCGGGGCGACCTCGACGCCATCGCCCGGCTGGGCGGGCGCTTCCTCGTCCCCGGCGACGCCGAGTGGCCGCGACAGCTCGACGACCTCGGCGACGCCCGCCCCCTCGGCCTCTGGGTGCGGGGCACCGCCGACCTGAGGCTCTGGGCCCTGCGCTCCGTCGCCGTCGTCGGCGCCCGGGCCTGCACCGACTACGGCTCGCACGTGGCGACCATCCTCGGCGCCGGTCTCGCCGAGCGCGGCTGGGTGGTGGTCTCGGGGGCGGCGTTCGGGGTCGACGGGGCGGCGCATCGAGGAGCCCTCGCCGCCGGTGGGGCCACCGTGGCCGTGCTGGCCTCGGGCGTGGACGTGCCCTACCCACGCGGACACGCCGAGTTGATCGACCGCATCACGGAACAGGGTCTGGTGCTCGCGGAGTTGCCGCCCGGCGGCCACCCCACCCGCAGCCGCTTCGTCCTCCGCAACCGCGTCATCGCCGCCCTGACGAGGGGAACGGTGGTCGTCGAGGCCCAGTACCGCAGCGGATCGCTGGTCACGGCGCGGTGTGCCCGGCGGCTCGGCCGGCACACGATGGGCGTTCCCGGCCCGGTCACCTCGGGGCTCTCCGCGGGGGTCCATGAACTGCTGCGGGAGGAGGCCCACCTGGTGACCGACGCCGACGAGATCGCCGAGCTCGTGGGCGGCATGGGCGAGCTCGCCCCCGAGCGGCGAGGGCCCGTCGTGGCGCGTGACCTGCTGCCGCCCGCCACGGCCACCGTGCTCGACGCCGTCCCCGGGGGAGCCGGCGGCGACCTCGCCCGCATCGCCCGGAACGCCGGTCTGAGCAGGGACCGCACCCTCGGCGGCCTCTACGAACTCCAGGGTCTGGGCTTCGTCGAACGCCATGGTGATCACTGGAAGTTGGCCGGACCGCCGTCAACATCCGGCACCCCCAAGCCCCTCGGACGGCGCCCCACCACGCGGCGAGGCGGTTCTTGACCTGGGGCGATCGGGTGAAAGGGTTAAGAGGACGACCGTGGGAACCGATACGGCGGGCCCGGCACGGTCACCGAACCCCCCGGCCGCCGTATACCGGGGGGCGCGGACAGTGGAACGTATCTGCATATCAACCGAAGGGGCCGTCCTCGCGCACCGCAGCGCCACAGTCACGCTACGCTCACGGGAATCCAGCCATTCGTACCTCTCCCTTCACGTCACAGCAGAACGGCTCAAGACGACGAATGCCCCAGCACACCTCCGGGTCCGATCGCGCGGCGGCGCCACCCGCGGCGCGCGGCCCCGTGCGCCCTCCCGCTCCCTCGACCCTCGATGAGCTGTGGCGGTCGTACAAGGCTTCGGGCGACGAGCGGCTGCGGGAGCAGCTGATCCTCCACTACTCGCCCCTCGTGAAGTACGTGGCGGGCCGGGTCAGCGTCGGCCTGCCGCCCAATGTCGAGCAGGCGGACTTCGTGTCCTCCGGGGTCTTCGGACTCATCGACGCCATCGAGAAGTTCGACCCCACGCGGGAGATCAAGTTCGAGACCTACGCCATCACCCGCATCCGCGGGGCGATGATCGACGAGCTGCGGGCGCTGGACTGGATCCCGCGCTCGGTCCGCCAGAAGGCCCGGGCCGTCGAGCGCGCGTACGCCACCCTGGAGGCGGCGCTGCGGCGCACGCCCTCCGAGACCGAGGTGGCGGCCGAGATGGGCATCGCCGTCGAGGAACTGCACGCGGTCTTCAGCCAGTTGTCGCTGGCCAACGTGGTGGCGCTGGAGGACCTGCTGCACGTCGGCGTGGACGGCGGCGAGCGGCTGAGCCTGATGGACACCCTGGAGGACACCGCCGCGGACGACCCGGTGGAGGTCGCCGAGGACCGCGAGCTGCGCAGGCTGCTGGCCCGCGCCATCAACACCCTCCCCGAGCGGGAGAAGACCGTGGTCACCCTCTACTACTACGAGGGCCTCACGCTCGCCGAGATCGGCCATGTGCTCGGCGTCACGGAGAGCCGGGTCAGCCAGATCCACACCAAGTCCGTGCTTCAGCTGAGGGCGAAGCTCGCGGACATCGGGCGCTGACGGCGTGGGAAACCTCCCACCAGCGTCGTCCCGGTCAAGGGATATCCGTAAAGTGGAGCCGTGCCCAGGATTCGAGCGGCCTCAGTGGCCGAGCACCGGACTATGCAGCGCGACGCCCTGCTGGACGCTGCCCGCTCCCTGCTGTCCGAAGGCGGTACGGAGGCGTTGACCTTCCCCGCGCTGGCCGAGCGCACCGGCCTGGCCCGGTCCTCGGTCTATGAGTACTTCCGCTCGCGCGCGGCCGTGGTCGAGGAGCTGTGCGCCGTCGACTTCCCCGTCTGGGCGGCGGAGGTCGAGGCTGCCATGGAGCGGGAGGACACGCCCGAGGCGAAGATCGAGGCGTATGTGCGACGGCAGCTCGCGCTCGTCGGCGACCGCCGGCACCGGGCCGTGGTCGCCATCTCCGCCGGCGAGCTCGACGCGGGCGCCCGCGAGAAGATCCGCGCCGCCCACGGCGGTCTGATCGCCATGGTCGTCGAGGCCCTCGTCGGCGTCGGTCACGACCAGCCCCGGCTGGCGGCCATGCTCCTCCAGGGCGTCGTGGACGCCGCCGTCCGCCGTATCGAGCTCGGCGCGGCCGAGGAACCGGACCGGATCACCGAGGCGGCCGTCGCCATGGCCCTGCGCGGGGTCCGCGGCTGACACCGCCCGCGCGAACGTCCCCAGCGGGCCGGTCAGCGGCAGCAACCGGGACGGCGGCCGGCGCAGCATCCACGGCGGCAGCAGGCTCAAGGGGTCGAGGTAGGTCCCGCCCCGGAGCAGCCCCCAGTGCAGACACCCCGCCGGACAGTGGGAGAGCCCCGCCTGGAGGCTGCCGACCGCGGTCCCGGCGGACACGGCGTCGCCCTTCCGCACCGAAGCCCGCACCGGCTCATAGGTGATGCGCAGCGGTGGCTCACCGCTCCCCGCCAGCTCGACGGCGACCACGCCGCGCCCGGCGACGGTGCCCGCGAAGGACACCGTCCCCGGGGCGGCCGCCCGGACGGTCTGGCCCGCTCGGGCGTCGAGATCCACGCCGCGGTGCCCCGAGGCCCAGGGAACCGGTGGCGGATCCCATGCCCGGACGACCGCCGGCCGAGGTCCGCGGACCCCGCTCACGGGCCATGAGCGATCGCCCGCGACGCTGCCCGGCTCCGGCGGGAGCCTGGCGACGGAGGCGCTCACGGCAGGGATCCCTGGGGCCTGCGTGAATCCAGTGACGGCTGCGATGCATGCGATGACCAGCGTTAACGCACGGAGAGTGACCGCCCGTACCGGTCGGCCGGGCGGCCGGAAAGGGCGGCTCGGACCGCTTCGGAGGGACCGTGGGAGACGCGGGGCGGAGGTCATGGCAGCACCGTCGCGCACTCCGCCGATCCGCGGGGATCTTGTCCGTGACCGGTGGACTACTCGCGGGTTGTGGACAACGCCGTCACCCGGGCCTTCCCCGGTCCCGTACACTTCTCATGGCGATCCGGGTGACCGGATCGACTTCGCACGCCCCGCTACCGGCGCGTCAGTCCCTTTCGGGCAGCCCGGTGGCCGTGTCACTCGGTCCGCGGACGGTTCCTCGCAAAGGCACCTACCGCGGCGGACACGTCGGGGCGTCAGGAGCGGCGGCCGCCCGGCCGCCGTGGAACCGAGTAATTCAAGGAGCGCGGCCATGGCCGTCGTCACGATGCGGGAGCTGCTGGAGAGCGGCGTCCACTTCGGTCACCAGACCCGTCGTTGGAACCCGAAGATGAAGCGTTTCATCTTCACGGAGCGCAACGGCATCTACATCATCGACCTGCTCCAGTCGCTGTCGTACATCGACCGCGCCTACGAGTTCGTCAAGGAGACCGTCGCGCACGGTGGCTCCATCATGTTCGTCGGTACGAAGAAGCAGGCCCAGGAGGCCATCGCCGAGCAGGCGACGCGCGTCGGCATGCCCTACGTCAACCAGCGCTGGCTGGGCGGCATGCTCACCAACTTCTCGACCGTCTACAAGCGCCTCCAGCGCCTCAAGGAGCTCGAGCTCATCGACTTCGAGGATGTGGCCGCCTCCGGCCTCACCAAGAAGGAGCTGCTCGTCCTCTCCCGTGAGAAGAGCAAGCTGGAGAAGACCCTCGGCGGTATCCGCGAGATGCAGAAGGTGCCCAGCGCCGTCTGGATCGTGGACACCAAGAAGGAGCACATCGCCGTCGGTGAGGCGCGCAAGCTGCGCATCCCGGTCGTCGCGATCCTCGACACCAACTGCGACCCCGACGAGGTCGACTACAAGATCCCGGGCAACGACGACGCGATCCGCTCCGTCACCCTGCTGACCCGCGTGATCGCCGACGCCGTCGCCGAGGGCCTCATCGCCCGTTCCGGTGCCGCCACCGGTGACGCCAAGGCCGACAAGGCCGCCGGCGAGCCGCTCGCCGAGTGGGAGCGCGACCTGCTCGAGGGCGAGAAGAAGGCCGACGACGAGGCCGAGAAGCCCGCCGAGGCCCCGGCCGAGGCTCCGGCGGCCGACGCCGAGCAGGCCTGACACCTCAGTCCCGGTAGTTGAACGGCGGGGGTCGGCGCGAGCAGCGCCGCCCCCCGCCGTGCACCCGTAGTCAACGACTTTCGAGAGAGATTCACCATGGCGAACTTCACCGCCGCTGACGTCAAGAAGCTCCGTGAGCTCACCGGCGCCGGCATGATGGACTGCAAGAAGGCGCTGGACGAGGCTGCCGGCGACCTGGAGAAGGCCGTCGAGATCGTCCGCGTCAAGGGTCTGAAGGGTGTGGCCAAGCGCGAGAGCCGCACCACCGAGAACGGCGCCGTCGTCACCTCCATCGCCGACGACAACACCTCCGGTGTCATCGTCGAGCTGAAGTGCGAGACGGACTTCGTCGCCAAGGGTGACAAGTTCATCACCGTCGCCGACGCTCTGGCCGCCCACATCGCCAAGAGCGCCCCGGCCGACCTCGAGGCGCTCATGGCGTCCGAGATCGAGGCCGGCAAGACCGTCCAGGCGTTCGTGGACGAGGCCAACGCCACCCTCGGCGAGAAGATCGTCGTGGACCGCTTCGCGCAGTTCGCCGACGGCAAGGTCTACTCCTACATGCACCGCACCGCCGCGGACCTGCCCCCGCAGGTCGGCGTGCTGGTCGAGCTGGACAAGGAGAACGCCGAGGTCGCCAAGGACGTCGCGCAGCACATCGCCGCCTTCGCGCCGAAGTTCCTGACCCGTGACGCCATCCCGGCCGACGTCGTCGAGAACGAGCGCCGCGTCGCCGAGGCCACCGCTCGCGAGGAGGGCAAGCCCGAGGCCGCCCTGCCGAAGATCGTCGAGGGTCGCGTCACCGGCTTCTTCAAGGAGCAGGTCCTGCTGGACCAGCCCTTCGCGAAGGACAACAAGAAGACCGTCCAGAAGATTCTGGACGAGGCCGGTGTCGCGCTGAAGCGCTTCGCGCGCATCCGCGTCGGCGCCTGAGCCTGTAGCAGGGCAGCGATTGACCTGCGACCCGCTAGGGTCGTATGCAGCCGGCCCGTCACCGGTCGGCCGCTGATGTGACGAGGAGGCCATTGCCGCAGAGGGATCTGATAAGGACCCGTCCGGCAATGGCCTTCTTCGTATGTGCACGAGGAGATCTCCAATGAATCAGGGTGCGGACGCCCGGCAGACCGCCGACGACAAGAGCGACGACCACGGCAAACGCCGCCGGTTTATGCTGAAACTGTCCGGCGAGGCATTCGCCGGCGGCGGGGGCCTCGGTGTCGACCCCGATGTCGTGCACGCGATCGCCCGCGAGATCGCGGCGGTCGTCCGCGACGGGTACGAGATCGCCGTCGTGATCGGCGGCGGCAACTTCTTCCGCGGCGCCGAGCTCCAGCAGCGCGGCATGGACCGGGCCCGGTCGGACTACATGGGCATGCTCGGCACCGTCATGAACTGCCTCGCCCTCCAGGACTTCCTGGTCAAGGAAGGCATCGAGACGCGGGTGCAGACCGGCATCACCATGGGCCAGGTCGCCGAGCCGTTCATCCCGCTGCGCGCGGTACGCCACCTGGAGAAGGGCCGCGTCGTCATCTTCGGCGCGGGCATGGGCATGCCCTACTTCTCCACCGACACCACCGCCGCCCAGCGCGCCCTGGAGATCCACGCCGAGGCGATCCTGATGGGCAAGAACGGCGTCGACGGGGTCTACGACTCCGACCCGAAGAAGAACCCCGACGCGGTGAAGTTCGACGCCCTCGAGTACGGCGAGGTGCTCTCCCGCGGCCTCAAGGTCGCCGACGCCACCGCCATCTCCCTGTGCATGGACAACAAGCTCCCGATCCTGGTCTTCGAGCTGCTGGCCGAGGGCAACATCGCCCGCGCGGTCAAGGGTGAGAAGATCGGCACGCTCGTGAGCGACGAGAGCACGCGGGCCTGACCGCCCGCACCGCCGTCCGTGGCTCTCACGCCCGATGCGGACGGCAACTCCGTGCCGTGGGAAGACCTCGGCACGGGGATGGACAACGGCCTGCCGGTCGGACACCGTGCAGGAGAAGACGCGCGCAGGGGCGAGGCTCTGCTTACTGATAACACCAGGAGCAAGTGGTGATCGAAGAGATCCTCCTCGAGGCCGAGGAGAAGATGGAGAAGGCCGTTGTGGTCGCCAAGGAGGACTTCGCGGCGATCCGCACCGGGCGTGCGCACCCGGCGATGTTCAACAAGATCGTGGCGGACTACTACGGTGCGCTGACGCCGATCAACCAGCTGGCGTCCTTCTCGGTGCCGGAGCCGCGCATGGCCGTGGTGACGCCGTTCGACAAGACCGCGCTGCGCAACATCGAGCAGGCGATCCGTGACTCGGACCTCGGCGTCAACCCGAGCAACGACGGCAACATCATCCGGGTGACGTTCCCGGAGCTGACCGAGCAGCGCCGCAGGGACTACGTCAAGGTCGCCAAGACCAAGGCCGAGGACGCCAAGGTCTCGATCCGCTCCATCCGCCGCAAGGCCAAGGACGCCCTGGACAAGCTGGTCAAGGACAAGGAGTCCGGCGAGGACGAGGTGCGCCGCGCGGAGAAGGAGCTCGACGACACCACCGCGAAGTACGTCGCGCAGGTGGACGAGCTGCTCAAGCACAAGGAAGCCGAGCTCCTCGAGGTCTGATGAACGAGACATCCTGGGGGACCCCGCAGGCAACCGCGTACTGGGGGTCCACCGACCGGGGGCCCTCCTCTGCGGCCCCCTCGGCGGGTCCTGTGCGCGAGGCGGGCGACGCGGCGCAGACTCGCCCCATGCCCATCGTGCCCGCCGCAGGCGGAGACCAGGACGACCGTGACCAGGGGGCCGCCCACCTTCGCGGCCCCCTGTTCCGCGATGAACAGGAGCCCGACATCCGGCCCCAGGACCCGCCCCCGGTGCCCGCTTCCCCGCAGGCCCCGAAGTCGGGGAAGAAGAGCGCCGGCCGCGATCTGCGGGCCGCGATAGGGGTGGGACTGGGCCTCGGCGCGGTCATCCTCGCCTCCCTGTTCATCTACAAGCCCGTCTTCCTCGGCGTCATCGTGCTCGCCGTGGTCGTCGGGCTGTGGGAGCTGACCTCCCGGCTCGCCGAGAAGAAGGCCGTCCGGGCCCCCCTGGTGCCGCTGGCGCTCGGTGGTGCCGCGATGGTCATCGCGGGCTATGTGAACGGCGCCGAGGGCGCGTGGGTGGCCATGGCCTTCACCGCGCTGGCCGTGCTCGTATGGCGCATGACGGAGCCGCCGGACGACTACCTCAAGGACGTCACGGCGGGCATCTTCGCGGCGTTCTACGTGCCCTTCCTCGCCACGTTCGTGGCGCTGATGCTGGCCGCGGACGACGGTGCGTGGCGGGTGCTGACCTTCCTGATCCTCACGGTGGTCAGCGACACCGGCGCGTACGCGGTGGGCTGGAAGTTCGGCAAGCGCAAGCTGGCGCCGCGCATCAGCCCCGGCAAGACCCGCGAGGGCCTGGTCGGCGCGGTGGTGTTCGCCATGGTGGCGGGCGCGCTGTGCATGCACTTCCTGATCGACGACGGGGCGTGGTGGCAGGGTCTGCTGCTCGGTCTCGCCGTCGCGGCCAGCGCCACGCTGGGCGACCTCGGTGAGTCCATGATCAAGCGGGATCTCGGGATCAAGGACATGGGCGCGCTGCTGCCCGGCCACGGCGGGATCATGGACCGGCTGGACTCCCTGCTGCCGACGGCTCCGGTCGTCTGGCTGCTGATGGTGGTCTTCGTCGGAGGTGGCTGACCGGGCGGGCACCCCGTCCGACCTGCTGTTTCTCGTGTTGAAGGGTTCGTCGTCCACAGGGCGGCGGGCCCTTCTTCGTATGTCTGCGACACTGGTAGGACCATGCCTGCACCTGGAGAACTCACCTTTGTCGCGCCGCGCGGGGCCAAGAAGCCCCCGCGGCACCTTGCCGATCTTTCGCCCGCCGAGCGCCGTGAGGCGGTCGCCGCGATCGGCGAGAAGCCGTTCCGCGCCAAGCAGCTGTCGCAGCACTATTTCGCGCGGTACGCGCACGACCCGGCGGCATGGACGGACATCCCGGCGGCGGCCCGCGAGAAGCTCGCGGCCGAGCTGCTGCCGGAGCTGATGAGCGTCGTCCGGCACATCTCGTGCGACGACGACACCACCCGTAAGACCCTCTGGCGGCTGCACGACGGCAAGCTGGTGGAGTCCGTGCTCATGCGCTACCCCGACCGGGTCACCATGTGCATCAGCTCCCAGGCCGGCTGCGGTATGAACTGCCCGTTCTGCGCCACCGGCCAGGCGGGCCTGGACCGCAATCTGTCGACCGCCGAGATCGTCCACCAGATCGTGGACGGCATGCGCGCGCTGCGCGACGGCGAGGTCCCGGGCGGCCCCGCCCGGCTGTCCAACATCGTCTTCATGGGCATGGGCGAGCCCCTCGCGAACTACAAGCGGGTCGTCGGCGCCATCCGCCGCCTCACCGACCCCGAGCCGGACGGCCTCGGCCTCTCCCAGCGCGGCATCACGGTCTCCACCGTCGGCCTGGTCCCGGCGATGCACCGCTTCGCCGACGAGGGCTTCAAGTGCCGCCTCGCCGTCTCGCTGCACGCGCCGGACGACGACCTGCGCGACACCCTGGTCCCCGTGAACACCCGCTGGAAGGTCCGCGAGGTCCTCGACGCCGCGTGGGAGTACGCCGAGAAGTCCGGCCGCCGGATCTCCATCGAGTACGCCCTGATCCGCGACATCAACGACCAGGCCTGGCGTGGTGACCTCCTCGGCCGGCTCCTCAAGGGCAAGCGGGTGCACGTCAACCTCATCCCGCTGAACCCGACCCCGGGCTCCAAGTGGACGGCCTCCCGCCCGGAGGACGAGCGGGCCTTCGTCGAGGCGATCGCCGCCCACGGCGTGCCGGTGACCGTCCGGGACACCCGCGGCCAGGAGATCGACGGCGCCTGCGGGCAGCTGGCTGCCACCGAGCGCTGAACACGACCCGCCGGAGGCGCACTGATACTGTGCCTTCGCACAAATGAACAATCCGACAGGGGAGCGCGCGAGCGCTGAGAGTGCGGCACAGGCCGCAGACCCTCGGACCTGATCCGGGTCATACCGGCGTAGGGAGTCAGCATCACCATGAACACCAATCTCCGGCGTGCCCTCGGGGCTGCCGTCGTCGCCGCGCTCGGTCTGCCCGTGCTGGCCGCCTGCGGCGGCTCGGGCGGCTCCGACGGGGCCGACGGCGGCAAGACCGTCACCCTCGTCTCGCACGACTCCTTCGTCGTCTCGGACGGTGTCCTGAAGGACTTCGAGAAGGAGAGCGGCTACACCGTCAAGGTGATCAAGAGCGGCGACGCCGGCTCGGCCGTCAACCAGGCGATCCTGTCCAAGAGCCACCCGCAGGGCGACGTCTTCTTCGGCGTCGACAACACCCTGCTCTCCCGGGCGCTGGACCAGGACCTCTTCACGCCCTACGAGGCCAAGGGCCTCAACCGGGTGCCGAAGAACCTCCAGGCCGACGCCGCCCGGCACCGGGTCACCCCGGTCGACACCGGCGACATCTGCGTCAACTACGACCGCGCGTACTTCGCCGACCACAAGCTGGCCCCGCCGCAGACCCTCGACGACCTGATCAAGCCGGAGTACAAGAACCTCCTCGTCACCGAGAACGCCGCCACCTCCTCGCCCGGCCTCGCCTTCCAGCTCGCCACCGTCGCCAAGTACGGCGACGACGGCTGGCAGGACTACTGGAAGAAGCTCAAGGCCAACGGCGTGGAGGTCGTGAGCGGCTGGGAGCAGGCGTACAGCGAGCGCTTCTCCGGCTCGGCCGGCGGCAAGAAGGCCAAGGGCGACAAGCCGCTGGTCGTCTCCTACGCCTCCAGCCCGCCCGCCGAGGTGATGGGCGTGAAGCCGGAGCCCAAGGAGGCCCCCACCGGGGTCGCGACGGGCACCTGCTTCCAGCAGACGGAGTTCGCCGGCCTGCTCAAGGGCGCGAAGAACACCAAGGGCGGCCAGGCCCTGATCGACTTCCTGCTGAGCAGGAAGTTCCAGGAGGACATGCCCCTCCAGATGTTCGTCCGGCCCGCCAACCAGGACGCCGCGCTGCCCGAGCTGTTCACCAAGTACGGCGTGAAGGTCACGGATCCCCACACCCTCGACCCGGAGAAGATCGCCAAGAACCGCGAGCAGTGGGTCAAGGCATGGTCCTCGATCGTCCTGAAGTAGAAGCCCTCCGGGCACCCCGCCGGCCGGACCCCCGGCCGGCGCTCCGGCAGACGGCGGTGCGGTTCGGCCTGATGGTCGTGCCGCTCGCCTTCTTCGGGGTCTTCTTCGCCTATCCCGTCACCGCCATCGTCCTCCGCGGTCTCAAGGACGGCGGCCGGTGGCACTTCGGGCGCGTGGGCGAGGTGCTCGCCGACCCGGCGATCGGCCACGTCCTGTGGTTCACCACCTGGCAGGCGGCCGCCTCCACGGCCCTGACGCTCGCCCTCGCCCTTCCCGGCGCGTACGTCTTCGCGCGCTTCGAATTCCCCGGGAAGCGGCTGCTGCGGGCGGTGGTGACCGTCCCCTTCGTGCTGCCCACCGTCGTCGTGGGATCGGCCTTCCTGGCACTCCTCGGCCGGGGCGGGCTGCTGGACGAGCTCTGGGGCGTCCGGCTGGACACCACCGTCTGGGCGATCCTGCTCGCGCACGTGTTCTTCAACTACGCCGTGGTCGTCCGGACCGTCGGCGGCCTCTGGGCACAGCTCGACCCACGCCAGGAGGAAGCCGCCCGGGTGCTGGGCGCGGGGCGGGTCGCCGCCTGGCGGCGGGTCACCCTGCCGGCCCTCGCGCCGGCCGTGGCCGCCGCGTCCCTCATGGTCTTCCTCTTCACCTTCACCTCCTTCGGCGCCGTCCAGATCCTCGGCGGCCCCCGCTACGCCACCCTGGAAGTGGAGATCTACCAGCAGACCGCCCAACTGCTGGACCTGCCGACGGCCGCGGTGCTCACGCTCGTGCAGTTCGTCGCGGTCGCCGTGCTGCTGGGGGTGCACGCCTGGACCGTGCGCCGCCGCGAGTCCGCCCTGAAGCTGGTCGACGCCGCGCACACCGCGCGCCGCCCGCGCGGTGCCGCCCAGTGGACGCTGCTGGGCGGCGTGCTCACGGTGATCGCCCTGCTGGTCCTGGTGCCGCTGGCCGTGCTCGTCCTGCGCTCCTTCGACGGGCCCGACGGCTACGGCCTGGCCTTCTACCGCGCCCTGGCCTCCGCCGGGGGCAGCGGTGGCACGTTCACCGTCGCCCCACTGGAGGCCATCGGAAACTCCCTGACGTACGCGCTGGCCGCCACCGGGATCGCCCTGGTCGTCGGCGGGCTGGCCGCCGCCGCGCTGACCCGGCGCGCGGGCCGCCTCGTCCGGGGCTTCGACGCGCTCCTGATGCTGCCGCTCGGCACCTCCGCCGTGACCGTCGGCTTCGGCTTCCTGATCACCTTGGACGAGCCGCCGCTGGACCTGCGCGCGTCCTGGATCCTGGTGCCGCTGGCGCAGGCGCTGGTGGGCGTGCCCTTCGTCGTCCGGACCATGCTGCCCGTGCTGCGCGCCGTGGACGCCCGGCTGCGCGAGGCCGCCGCGGTGCTCGGCGCGTCCCCGCTGCGCGCGTGGCGCGAGGTGGACCTGCCGCTCGTCGGCCGGGCCCTGGCGGTCGCCGCGGGCTTCGCCTTCGCGGTGTCCCTGGGGGAGTTCGGCGCGACCGTGTTCATCGCCCGCCCCGACAGCCCGACCCTGCCGGTGGCCGTGTCCCGGCTGCTGGGCCGCGCCGGTGAGCTCAATTACGGGCAGGCCATGGCCCTCAGCACGATTCTGATGCTGGTGTGCGCGGCGGCGCTGCTGGTTCTGGAGCGCATCCGCACCGACCGTTCGGGAGAGTTCTGATGTCCTTGCTGCGACTGGACGGCGTCACGGTCCGCTTCGGGGAGCGCGCCGCCCTGGACGCGGTGGACCTGGAGGTCGCCGAGCACGAGACGGTCTGTGTGCTCGGCCCGAGCGGCAGCGGCAAGTCCACGCTGCTGCGGGTCGTCGCCGGGCTCCAGCGGGCGGACGCCGGACGGGTGCTCCTCTCCGGGAACGACCAGGAGGGCGTGCCCACGCACCGGCGCGAGGTGGGCCTGATGTTCCAGGACCACCAGCTCTTCCCGCAGCGGGACGTCGGCGGCAACGTCGCCTTCGGCCTGCGCATGCGGAAGGCGGGCCGCGCCGAGACGGAGCGCCGGGTGACGGAGCTGCTGGAGCTGGTGGGGCTGCCGGGTGCCGGGCGGCGCGCCGTCGCGGCGCTGTCCGGCGGTGAGCAGCAGCGGGTGGCGCTCGCGCGCGCCCTCGCGCCCCGCCCCCGGCTGCTGATGCTCGACGAGCCGCTCGGCCAGCTCGACCGCGGTCTGCGCGAGCGGCTGGTGGTGGAGCTGCGCGAGCTCTTCGGCCGGCTGGGAACCACGGTGCTGGCCGTCACCCACGACCAGGGCGAGGCGTTCGCGCTCGCCGACCGGGTGGTGGTGATGCGCGACGGGCGCATAGCCCAGGCGGGCACGCCCCTGGAGGTGTGGCAGCGGCCGGCGTCGGAGTTCGTGGCCCGCTTCCTCGGCTTCGACAACGTCGTCGCGGCGCGGGTGAGCGGCGGGAGCGCGGACACGGTGTGGGGCAGGATCCCGGTGCCCGCCGGCACACCGGAGGGCGAGCGCCGGCTGCTCGTACGGCCTGCGGGTGTGCTGCTGGTGCCGGACGGAGGGGAAGCCGGCGGGCTGCCGTGCACGGTGACCGGCCGGACGTTCCGGGGCGACCATGTCGTGGTGCTGCTGAGTCCCTCCGACGGGCCGCAGCTGGAGGCTGCGTGCGGCCTGCGGGGCGCGCCCGACGTGGGGGACCGGGTGGGCGTCACGTTCGACGCCGGCGAGGTCGTGGTGCTGGACGGTCCCTGAGGGGAACGGGAACGGGCCCGTCGCCCTGTCCACGAGGGACGGGGCGGCGGGCCCGTTCGTACGCGCGCCGGGCGTCAGCCCGTGGCGGTCGGTTCGAGTCTCTTCGCCTCCGGCTCGGCCGCCGGTGCCCCCTCGGGCTCGCCGAACCAGGCGACCGCCACCGCTCCCGCCACGGCCAGCAGGAAGCCGAGGATCGCCATCCAGGCGAAGCCGGCCCGGGAGGTGTCGCCGAGCCACACCACGCCGATGATGCCGGGCAGCACCGTCTCACCGACGACGAGCGCGGCGGTGGCGCCGTTGACCGAGCCGATCTGGAGGGCGACGGTGTGCAGGTACATGCCGACGCTGCCGGATATGAGGATCGCGTACAGCGCAGGGTCCGCGAGCATCGTGGGCAGGTCGAACGGGTCGATGCCGTCGAGGATGCGGACACCCACGCCGATGGCGCCGAAGCCCAGGCCGGACAGCAGACCGGCCAGGATGGCGGCCTTCGACCCCAGGAAGTGGACGGCCACCCAGCCGCCGCCCATCAGCACGACGGAGATGATCAGCAGCCACCAGTGCGTGGACCGGGCGGCCTCGCCGCTGCCCTCGTGACCCGCGGCGGTCGCCAGCAGCACCAGCGCGGAGCAGACGACGCCGATCGACATCCACTCCTTCCGGGTCAGCCGGATGCCGAGGAGCTTGATGCTCAGCAGCGCGGTGACGATGAGGTTGGCGCTGATGACCGTCTGGGAGAGGAAGAGCGGCAGCATCCGGGCGGCCAGGGCGCCGAGGGCGAAGCCGACGAAGTCCAGGACCGTACCGACCATGAACTCCCAGGTCACCGCGGCCTTGGCGGTGGACGAGAGGCTCGGCCCGCCGTGCTGGGTGGTGCCCGTGGTGGAGGCCGCCGCGGCTTCCCGGCGGGCCGATTTGCGCGATCCCACGGCTTGCAGGACCGAACCTGTTCCGTAACAGGCCGAGGCCGCGACAGCCGTCAGAAGGCCGATGATCACCAATAGCTCCGTTCGCCTGATAAACCGTCGTGCTCCAAAGCCAGACGCGGTTTTCGGCGCGGAAGTTGCCTTGGGTCAAGAAAAGGTCAAAAACTTGGTGCCGGCCGGTCAGCCGCCGAGGTGCCCCGCCAGCCGGGTCAGCACCGCCGGCACCTCTTCGACGGTGTCCACCAGCGCGATCCGCCCGGCCATCGGCCTCCCCCTGGCCAGGGCCGTGAGGAGCGGCCAGGCGGGCAGGACGGACGTCCAGTGCTCACGCCCCACGAGGACCATCGGCCTCGCCTGCCCCCGGGACCCGTAGAAGTTGGGGGTGGCGTTGCCGAAGATCTCCTGGAGGGTCCCGGCGGCGCCCGGAAGGAAGATCACCCCGGCGTCGGCGCGGGCGAGGAGACCGTCCTCGCGGAGGGCGTTGGCGAAGTACTTCGCGATGTGCCCGGCGAAGGCGTTGGACGGCTCGTGCCCGTAGAACCAGGTGGGGATGCCCACCGAGGGCCCGCCGTCGGGCCGCGTCGCCCTTACGGCGAGAGCCGTGGCGGCCCAGGCGCCCACGGACGGGGTGAAGCCGGGGACGCCCCGGAGGTCCGCCAGGGCGCGGTCCAGCATGCCGTCCTCGAACGGCGCCGCGTACGCGCCGAGGTTCGCGGCCTCCATCGCGCCCGGGCCACCGCCCGTGGCGACCATCAGCCCGGAGCGCGCCAGGGCCCGGCCGAGCCGTGCCGCTGCCGCGTACTCCGGTGTGTCGCGGCGCAGGTTGTGGCCGCCCATGACGCCCACGACGCGCTCCCCGACCAGAAGCTCGTCCAGGGCGTCGGAGACCGCGTCGTCATGGATGCCGCGCAGCATCGAGGCGACGATGTCGCCGTCCGCCCTGGTGCGCTCGTACCAGCTGTACGCGAGCGCGTCGGGCGTGTTGCCGTAGCCCTTCTCCAGGCCCTCGTACAGCTCCTCGGGCCGGTAGAGCGTGCCCCGGTAGGGGTCGAAGGGCAGATGCGGCACCGGCGGGAAGACCAGCGCGCCGCCGGCCCGCACCTTCGCCGCCGCCTCCCGCTCCATCGGACAGCCGAGGAAGACCGTCCCGGAGGTGTCGGCGGCCAGCAGGGCGGGGGTACGGGCCGTCAGGTCGACGGACTGCACCCGGTATCCGGCGGGCGAGCCGGTGGCGGAGACGACCCGGTCGAACTCCTCCAGCGACTCGATCTCCTCCGTGGCACCGGCGGCCATCGGCCGTCACCGCGTCATGGGCAGGGCCGCCAGCTCGGCGATCGCCCAGGTCAGCGGGGTCAGTACGGCCAGCAGCACACCGGTGCGCAGCACGGCCGCGCCACGGAGCAGCGAGTGCGGGATGCCCAGGCGGTTCAGCGCCGAGGTGGTGCCGGCGCGGCTCTGGCGGCTGTCGAGGGCCGCGGTGATGGCGGTGGCGGTGACGCAGGACATCACCAGGCCCGCGCCGAGGCCGGTGAGCGGGCCGAAGGGCCGTGATCCGTCGGCCTCCCACGCCGCGCCGTAGAGCTCGGCGGCGGCGAGCGACGCCGAGGCCACCGCGCACAGCACCCCGAGCGGCCGCCCGATCCGGGTGGCGGCGTCCTGTAGTATCCGCCCGGCCAGCAGCCTTACGGCTCCGGGTCGTCCGGCCGCCAGCAGGACCCCGCACCAGTGGGTCAGCCCGGGCCCGGCCAGGACGAGCCCCAGGGAGGCCAGCAGCCAGCCGCCGATGACGCCGGGGGAGGCACCGTCCGAGCCGGGCAGGGCGAGCAGGGCGTCGGGGGCCGGAGCCGGCCCCCGGGCCACGTACGCCTCCATGGCGAGGCCGACCGTGATGATCGTGATGCCCCAGGGGAGGCCGGTGTAGCTGGGCTTGGGCGCGCGTGGCGGTGCGGGCGTGACGGGAGCGGCGGGGGCGTCCGCGGTGTCCTGCGGGCCCTCGTCGGTGTGCTTCGCGGCCGCCCTGGCGCGCCGCTCGCCGCCCGAGCGCGGCCGCAGGACGAGGGCGCAGGTGCCGGCGGCGAGTACCGGCAGCAGGCCCAGGAGGGTCAGCGTCGCGGCCCACGGCAGGGGGGCGTTCCCGTCCAGCAGCCGGGAGGCGGAGCCGCTCAGCGGGGTGCCGCCGAGATCCCCGCGGAGCTCCAGGTAGACCAGCAGGGCGACGCCGCTGCCGACGGAGCAGGAGAGGGCCGTGGACGCCGCCGCGAGCAGGGACAGCCGCACCGGGCCGAGGCCGATGGCGTCGAGGCCGTCGCGGGGCCGGGTGGCGGGGTCCGTACGGGCCACGGCGAGGGCGAACTGCACGACGGCGGCCAGCGGCACGGCGCACCACACCAGCCGGACGAGTGATTCCCCGGTGGCCTTGGGGTGGGCCACCGCGTATCCGAGCGTGCACAGCAGCAGGAACCCGACGCCCGCGGCGGCGGCCACGACCAGCAGCCGCCGCAGCAGGACGAGCGGATGCGCGCCGCGCGTCAGGCGGAGACTGAGCACGCGGCCCTGCCCTCGCCCTCGGATGCCTCGGGGGACGGGATGCCGCTCGTGCGGCGGCCGTCGACCAGGGTGACGGCGCGGTCCGCCAGGGTGGCGACCTCCTCGTCCAGGCCGGCGACGACGACGGTGATCTGGTGCGAGCGCGCGGCCGTGGTCAGGGTGCGCAGCACCTGGGCCCGGTCGGCGTTGTGCAGCGGGGCGGTCGGCTCGTCCGCGAAGATCACTGTCGGTTCGGTGGTCAGCGCCCGTGCGATGGCGACCCGCTGACGCTGGGCCATGAGCAGCGCGCCGGGCCGCTTGCGGGCGCAGTCGCCGACGTCGAGGCGTTCCAGCCACTCGCCGGCGGTCCGCTTGGCGGCCCGGTGGCCGATGCCGCGCAGCAGCAGCGGCAGGGCCGCGTTCTCCCAGGCCGACAGCTCCGGTACGAGGTGGGGCTCGCTGTCGATCCAGCCGAACCGCTCCCGGCGCAGCCGCTCCCGCGCGGAGCGGGAGAGGGTGTGCACGGGCGCGCTGTTGAACCACACCTCGCCGGGGTGGGGGACGAGCTGTCCCGACAGGCACTTGAGCAGGGTGGACTTCCCGGAGCCACGTGGTCCGGTGACGGCGAGGATCTCGCCTTCGCGCACGCCGAGGGAGACTCCGGCGAGTGCGGGGGAACCGCTGTATGCGTAATGCAGGCCGCGTGCCCAGAGCACGTCGTTGTCCGGCGGGGCCACCATATCGAGCACCTCGGGTCGCTGAAGGGTCCGTTCCCCTGACCGGCTGAACGAACCGGAGGCCATTGGGTCACTGGCACCGTACGGAACCGGGATCCTAGCCCTCTCCCAGGCTCGGCGCTGGAGTGCCTCACTTTCCTCCGGTCGGCCTCATCCCCGGCCGTCGCCCAAGCGTCGGAGCGCGTACGCGCACGGCCGGTGAGCGGATGTGCGGCAGGGGCGTGGGCGGACATGGTGAAAGCCGTGGCCCACGCGCGCGTACTGCGAAGGGGGTCGCGCGGGGCCACGGCGGGGGGACGGTGTCCGGGAGCGGGCCGGACGCCGTCGGGTCGGTGCGGACGGCCGGCCGGGCCGCCGCTCGGACCATAGGTCAGATCTTCGTCCAGGCCTCCGTAAGGACGCCGCGGAGGATCTGCTCGATCTCGTCGAAGGTCGACCGGCCGGCGATCAGCGGCGGCGCGACCTGGATGACCGGGTCGCCGCGGTCGTCGGCCCGGCAGTACAGCCCGTTCTCGAACAGCTTCTTCGATACGAAGCCGTAGAGCAGCCGCTCGCAGTCCTCGGGCGTGAACGACTCCTTGGTGGCCTTGTCCTTCACCAGCTCGATGCCGTAGAAGAAGCCGTTGCCGCGGACGTCGCCGACGATCGGCAGGTCGTGCAGCTTGGACAGGGTCGACAGGAAGGCCGACTCGTTGTCCAGCACGTGCTGGTTGAGGCCCTCGCGCTCGAAGATGTCGAGGTTGGCCAGCGCGACGGCGGCGGAGACCGGGTGGCCGCCGAAGGTGTAGCCGTGCAGGAAGGTCGCGTCGCCCTTGAAGAACGGCTCGGCGATCCGGTCGGAGATGACGGCCGCGCCGATGGGGGAGTAGCCGGAGGTCATGCCCTTGGCACAGGTGATGATGTCCGGGACGTAGCCGAACTTGTCGCAGGCGAACATCGTGCCGAGGCGGCCGAAGGCGCAGATGACCTCGTCCGACACCAGCAGGACGTTGTACTTGTCGCAGATCTCGCGGACCCGCTGGAAGTAGCCGGGGGGCGGTGGGAAGCAGCCGCCCGCGTTCTGCACGGGCTCCAGGAAGACGGCGGCGACGGTGTCGGGGCCCTCGAAGAGGATCTGCTGCTCGATCTGGTCGGCGGCCCAGCGGCCGAAGGCCTCCGGGTCGTCGCCGTGGACCGGGGCGCGGTAGATGTTGGTGTTGGCGACCTTGTGCGCGCCGGGGACCAGCGGCTCGAAGGGGGCCTTGAGGGCCGGCAGGCCGGTGATGGACAGGGCGCCCTGGGTGGTGCCGTGGTAGGCGACCGACCGCGATATGACCTTGTACTTCCGGTGGTTGCCGGTCAGCTGGTGGTACTGCTTCGCCAGCTTCCAGGCGGTCTCGACGGCCTCGGCGCCGCCGGTGGTGAAGAAGACCTTGTTGAGGTCGCCGGGGGCGTAGTGGGCCAGCCGCTCCGCCAGCTCCACGGCCCTGGGGTGGGCGTAGCTCCACACCGGGAAGAAGGCCAGCTCCTGCGCCTGCTTGTTGGCGGCCTCGGCCAGCTCGGCGCGGCCGTGGCCGGCCTGGACCACGAACAGGCCGGCGAGACCGTCGAGGTAGCGCTTGCCCTTGTCGTCGTAGATGTAGGTGCCCTCACCGCGCACGATGGTCGGCACGGATGCGTTCTCGTACGACGACATGCGGGTGAAGTGCATCCACAGGTGGTCGTACGCCGTCTGGGAGAGGTCCTTGCTCACGGCTATCGGGTTCCCCATGTGTAGGTCTGCTTGCGGAGCTTGAGGTAGACGAAGCTTTCGGTGGAGCGCACGCCGGGGAGGGTCCGGATGCGCTTGTTGATCGTTTCCAGGAGGTGGTCGTCGTCCTCGCAGACGATCTCGATGAGGAGATCGAAGGAGCCGGCCGTCACCACGACGTACTCCACCTCGTCCATCGCGGTCAGGGCGTCGGCGACGGGGTCGAGGTCGCCCTCGACGTTGATGCCGACCATCGCCTGGCGCCGGAATCCCACGGTGAGCGGGTCCGTGACGGCGACGATCTGCATCACGCCCTGGTCGAGCAGCTTCTGCACGCGCTGCCGGACGGCCGCCTCGGACAGACCTACGGCCTTGCCGATCGCCGCGTAGGGGCGGCGGCCGTCCTCCTGGAGTTGCTCGATGATCGCCAGGGAGACGGCGTCGATCGACTGCGTGCCCTGCACGCTCTTGGGGTCTGCACTACGAGTGGCCACGGAGTCCACTGTGCATGGGACTCGCCCGTGTGGCAACCCTGAATCGATGAAATTCGTTGTGTGGAACCTTTTGAAGAACTGATTCCGTTGTTCATGGGTAGTGGGTATGTCGAAAGCGTCGCCTTACTGACTAGGCTGGGCGTCTCACCCAATGGACCTGAAAGAAGGGGTGGCGCACGTGACCACCGAGCTGCGTCGTCTTCGCAACTACATCGACGGAGAGTTCCGGGAGGCCGCCGACGGGCGGACCACGGAGGTGGTCAACCCGGCCACCGGCGAGGCGTACGCCGTCGCCGCCCTGTCCGGCCCGGCCGATGTCGACGCGGCCATGGCCGCGGCCCAGGCCGCGTTCCCGGCCTGGCGCGACCTGGTGCCGGCCGAGCGCCAGAAGGTGCTCCTCAAGATCGCCGATGCCTTCGAGGTGCGGGCCGAGGAGCTGATCGCCGCCGAGTCCGAGAACACCGGCAAGCCGCTGGCGCTCACCCGCAGCGAAGAGATCCCGCCGATGGTGGACCAGATCCGCTTCTTCGCGGGTGCCGCCCGGATGCTGGAGGGCCGCTCCGCCGGCGAGTACATGGAGGGCATGACCTCCATCATCCGGCGCGAGCCGATCGGCGTCTGCGCGCAGGTCGCGCCGTGGAACTACCCCATGATGATGGCCACGTGGAAGTTCGCCCCGGCGCTCGCCGCGGGCAACACCGTCGTCCTCAAGCCCTCCGACACCACCCCGGCCTCCACGCTGCTCATGGCCGAGATCATCGGCGGCGTGCTGGAGGAGCTCGGCCACCCCAAGGGCGTCTTCAACGTCCTGTGCGGTGACCGCGAGACCGGCCGCCTGATGGTGGAGCACTCCGTGCCGGCCATGGCCTCGATCACCGGCTCCGTGCGGGCGGGCATCCAGGTCGCCGCGTCCGCCTCCAAGGACGTCAAGCGGGTCCACCTGGAGCTCGGTGGCAAGGCGCCGGTCGTCGTCTTCGAGGACGCCGACATCGCCAAGGCCGTCGAGGACATCTCGGTCGCGGGCTTCTTCAACGCCGGCCAGGACTGTACGGCCGCGACCCGGGTGCTCGTGCACGAGTCGATCCACGACGAGTTCGTGACCGCGCTGGCCAAGGCCGCCGCCGACACCAAGACCGGGCAGCCGGACGACGAGGACGTGCTCTACGGCCCGCTCAACAACGCCAACCAGCTCCAGCAGGTGTCGGGCTTCATCGAGCGGCTCCCCTCGCACGCCAAGGTCGAGGCGGGCGGTCACCGCGTCGGCGAGAAGGGCTACTTCTTCGCCCCGACCGTCGTCTCCGGCCTTCAGCAGGACGACGAGATCATCCAGCACGAGGTCTTCGGCCCGGTCATCACCGTCCAGTCCTTCTCGGACGAGGAGCAGGCCGTCGGCTACGCCAACGGCGTCGAGTACGCGCTGGCCTCGTCGGTGTGGACCAAGGACCACGCCCGCGCCATGCGGATGTCCAAGCGGCTCGACTTCGGCTGCGTGTGGATCAACACCCACATCCCGCTGGTCGCCGAGATGCCCCACGGCGGCTTCAAGCAGTCCGGCTACGGCAAGGACCTCTCGGCGTACGGCTTCGAGGACTACACGCGCATCAAGCACGTGATGACGTCCCTCGGCTGAGACGCGACGGCAGTGCAGCGGTGGCCCCGCCGGATCATCCGGCGGGGCCACCGCCGTTCCCGGGGCGGGTCAGGGTGCGGGCCGTGCCGTGCCGGGCGGGCCGTAGAGGCGCAGGAAGGCGCGCACGCCGCCGCTGACGATGGTGTCGACCTCGGTCTCGGGCATCCTCACGGCGCCGAAGAGGGAGCCCTGGCTGACGTCCGAGACGGCCAGCAGCGCGAAGTGCCGCGCGGCCAAGCCCGCGTCGTCGATGTCGAGCAGCCCCTCCTCCGCCAGCTCGCCCAGCCGGTGGGCCAGCTGCCGGAAGGCGGGCCGCGGGCCGGCCTCCTGCCACGCCTCGATGACGGCGGGCTCCAGGTGGGACGCCTCCGCGTGGATCTGGCGTACGAGCGCGAAGTGGTCGGCGAACTCGGGTGGGGGCGAGGCCCAGTCGAAGGCGAAGGAGGTGAGGTCCCGCTCCAGATCGGTGATCTTGCCGAGGTGGCGCTCGACCATCGTCCGGTGCCAGGCGGTGACGGAGCCCGCGCTCTCGATGACGACGGAGCGGAAGAGCTCCTCCTTGTCCTGGAAGTGGTTGTAGATCGTGCGCTTCGACACCCCGGCCTCGGCGGCGATGGCGTCCACGCTGGCGCGGCTGAAGCCGTCCCGGGCGAAGACCGTGCGGGCGGCGCGCGTGATGGCCTGCCGCTTCTCCGCCATGCCGCGGCGGGGACGTCCGGCCGCGGGCTCCTGTGCTGCGGGCATCGCCGCTCCTCTCCAAGGGTCGCGAAGCGTGCCTCGCGAAAAATTGCACTGTTCGGTTTACCTGTTGCACTGCACGGTGTAGTTTACCTGTATGCCTTCCGAGTCCCCGCGGACCCGGCGGCCCAGCCCCGTCATGACGGTGCTCGTGGTCCTGCTGGGTTTCCTCACGCTGCCCATGTCCATGTCCGGCACGACCGTCGCGATCCCCCGCATCGGCGAGGACCTGCACGCCTCCGGCGCCTCCCTGCAATGGGTCGTGACGGGCTATTTCCTCACGGCCTCCTCCCTCATGCTCGTCTCCGGCTCGCTCGGCGACCTCTTCGGCCGTCGCCGGATCTTCTCCATAGGCGCCGCCGTCTACACCGCCGGGGCCCTCGGCAGCGCCGTGGTGAACGACATCCTGCTGCTCGACGTGGCCCGTACGCTCTCCGGCGCGGGCGCGGCCGGAGTGATGGCCGGCGGCGGCGCGATCCTCGCGTCCACCTTCCAGGGCGCGGCCAGGACCCGGGCCTTCGCCGCCATGGGGACCATGGGCGGCATCGGTCTCGCGATCGGCCCGACGTTCTCCGGGTGGATGGTCGGTGGGCTGGGCTGGCGCACGACCTTCGGGGTCTTCGCGGCCGCCGGCCTGGTGATCCTCCTGGGCACCGCCTTCATCGGCGA
Organism: Streptomyces albireticuli; assembly: GCF_002192455.1. Taxonomy (NCBI): domain Bacteria; kingdom Bacillati; phylum Actinomycetota; class Actinomycetes; order Kitasatosporales; family Streptomycetaceae; genus Streptomyces; species Streptomyces albireticuli. The sequence continues at coordinate 2,293,103 of NZ_CP021744.1, read as the reverse complement.
GTCGCGGGCCGACCACCGCCCGAAGGTCGACCGGCCGGGAGTAGCCAGCTTCATCGGCGGCCTGGCGCTGCTGATGTTCGGCATCACCCAGGGCGCGCAGGCCGGCTGGGGCAGCCCCCGGGTGCTCGGCCCCGTGGCCGCCGGAATCCTGCTGCTGGTGGTGTTCGCGGCCGTCGAGCGGCGCAGCGACCATCCGGTGCTCGACCTGACCCTGGTCCGTGACCGCCGCTTCATGGGCTGGAGCCTGGCGGCCCTCGCGGTGCCCGTCGGTTCCTCCGGGGTGCTGGTGTTCCTGCCGACCTACCTCCAGGGTGTGAACGGCCTCTCCGCCCGGGACGCCGGACTGAGCATGCTGATGCTGACGGCCCCCGTGCTCGTCCTCCCCGCCGCCGGCGGCCGGCTGGTCAACCGGGGGGTACCCGCCCGCTTCCTGGTGGGGCTGGCCCTGCTGCTCCTCGCGGGCGGCAACGCCTGGCTCACCGTGCTCCACCCGGGCATATCGGCCCTCGCCCTGCTCGGCCCCCTCCTCGCCATCGGCACCGGCAACGGCCTGGTGGTCGGTATCATCGATGCCCAGGCGATGAGCCTGGTGGAGCCTGCCCGGGTGGGCATGGCGGCCGGATTCCTCAACACCGTCAAGGGCGGCGCCAACGCCCTGGTGGTGGCCGTGGTCGGCGCGGTGCTGACCAGCTTGATCCAGGCCCGTACGGGCTCGGCCGAGCTGGCCGGGAAGATCGCCGCCGGTGACCTCTCCGGACCCGCCGAGGCGCTGCACGCGGCACAGTTCACCGACGCCTGGCACATCGTCCTCTGGTCGGTCGCGGCCCTGTGCGCCCTGGGCGCGGTCACCGTCCACCTGCTGCTCGCCCCGGCCGGGCCCGTCAAGGTGTCGGGGGGTGCGGACAGCTCCCGGACAGGCCGTACATTGTCCGCGAAGATCTGACCCGTCAAGCTGCCGAAATGCGAGTGAGCCCCGTGAAGAGCCTGTCCCGCCGGTCCCTGCTGCGCGTGCTCGGCGCCGGCGCGGGCGCCGCCGCACTCGCCGGCTGCGGGGTCCCCGCGGCCTACGTCGAGCCCGGCGACCGGGCCGCGGCGGACCGCTCCGGCCGGGACAAGCGGCTCGTCTTCGCCAACTGGCCGCTCTACATCGACACCGACGAGGACGACGCCCAGCTCCGCCCGACGCTGGACGAGTTCGAGAAGGCCAGCGGGATCTCGGTGAAGTACACCGAGGAGATCAACGACAACGACGAGTTCTTCGGGAAGATCAGCCCGGCGCTGATGAACCACAAGGACACCGGCCGGGATCTCGTCGTCGTCAGCGACTGGATGTGCGCCCGCTATGTGCACCTGGGCTGGGTGCAGGAGATGGACCGCTCCCGTCAGCCGAACGTCGCCCGCAACCTCGACCCGCTGTTGCGCGAGCCGCCCTTCGACCCCGGCCGCCGGCACACCGTCCCCTGGCAGTCCGGCATCACCGGCATCGCCTACAACCGCAAGAAGCTCGGCCGCGAGATCCGGCACACCTCCGAGCTGTGGAAGGACGACCTGCGTGGCCGGGTCACCCTGCTGGCCGGGCTGGACGAGGCGTTCTGCCTGCTCATGCAGGGCAACGGCGCAGACGTCACCCGCTGGACCGCCGACGACTTCCACACCATGACCGACCAGCTGCGCCGGCTGGTGAGCAAGCGCCACATCCGCCGCTTCACCGGCAACGACTACATCAAGGACCTCTCCTCCGGCGACGTCCTGGCCTGCCAGGCCTACTCCGGCGACATCATCCAGCTCCAGGCCGACAACCCCGACATCGAGTTCGTGGTCCCGGAGGAGGGCGCCGAGCTCTGGGCGGAGAGCCTGATGATTCCCAACCTCGCCCGCCACAAGAGCAATGCCGAGCGGCTCATCGACCACTACTACCAGCCGGAGGTCGCGGCCCGGCTCGCCACCGCGGTCAACTACGTCTGCCCCGTGCCCGCCGCGCGGGACGTCCTCGCCTCCTCCCCGGACAAGGAGGTCGCCGAGCTCGCCGGGAACCCCCTGATCTTCCCGAGCGACGACATGCGCAAGCGCCTCGGGACCGCCCGCGACATGACCTCCAAGGAGCGCCCCGCGTTCGCCAAGGAGTGGAACGAGATCGTCGGCCTCTGAGGCGGCCCCCGGGCGGCCGGGGTCCCGTCCCCCTCAAGGCGGCCTCCGTGAAAGACCGTTGAGGCTGCCTGAATCCATACCCGCTACGCCCCCGCACTACGGATTCCGTCGTAAGTCAAGGTCTTGACCGGCGATCTTGTGCATCGTCAGACTGTCGCCGTCGCCGACGAGCCATCGGCGTGCAGACCACTACGGGGGAGTGATCGCACTGGACGGCAAGACGAGCCTGCCCGCGAGGGCCGGCCTCTCCGAAGCCCTGGCGGCCCTGCCGCAGGACACCGGCGCGGCCGGCTTCGGAGCGGACATCGACGCGGCGCACGAGGTGCTGCTGGCGCCGGACGCCTCGGCCGAGGAGCGGGAGACGGCCCTGCTCGGCTGGCTGCGCCGGTCCCAGCCCTGCCTGTTCGGACGCCTCGCCGCCAGGTCCTGGCAGGGCCCGGGCGCCTCCAAGGGGCTGGGCGTCGACATCTGCTGGTTCGGCCCGGAGGACCTCGCCCGGGGCCACGCCCACCTCGCGGCCCGGATCTGGACCGCGCGGGCCGCCTGGAAGCGCCGGGCGGTCACCGGCCAGAGCAGCGCCTTCCTGATCGTCTTCAACGACGAGCGGCTCGCCCGGGCGCTGCCCGGCCCCGAGTTCGCCGACCTGTGCCGGAGCCTGGCCGACAGCTACCTCTCCGAATGGGCGCCCCTCGCCTTCGACACCGTCTACGCCGAGGCCGTGCCGCTGGAGCAGCCCGACGGCTCCCTGGTCCTCTTCAAGGCCAGCACCCAGCTCTTCTACACCGCCGCCCACCAGCGCCGTAACCACGACCGCAGGATCCCCGGCGGGGTGGTGATCTCGGTCAACGCCCCGGGCCACTACGCCCATTCGCTCGTCACCCGCGGCCTGCTGCCCGACCTCGGGGCGGCCATGGACTTCGTCCGCGACAACGCCCACCGCACCATCGGCAACGGCGGCATCGGCCACCCGGACCGCCTCACCAGCAGCTGGCACAACCCCGCCCGTCCCGGCTGCCCCGCCGACACCTTCTCCGCCACCCACCAGATCGACGTCCTCGTCCAGAAGGACGTCGTCGGCGACGACACCCTGCGCCTGGGCACCCACCGTGAGGAGGAGATCTGGCCCTCGCTGCGGCTGGACTACCTCACGGCGAAGGACTTCTCGGTCGGCGACCCCGACCACGGCTGGGCCAACGGCCTGCCCATCGAGCACGACGCCCTGCTCACCAACCCCTGGGAGCCCGTCGTCGCCGCCAACACCCCCGACTTCAACTACTGACCACCCGCGGCGCGCCCCGCCGGGACGGAGACCTCCATGCTCATCAGGGACATGAGTGACAGCCGGCTCACCGACGCCTACGGCATCCGCTACCAGCAGGTCTACCCCCACGGCGGCGAGGACCTCGCCGACTGGGGCCTGGGCCGGGCCGTCATCCCGCCCGGCGGCGAGACCGAGCCGCACGACCACCACGAGGAGCACGAGGCGTTCGTCATCCTCTCGGGCAGCGGGGTCATGGTCATCGACGACGAGACGCGGCCCGTCTCCGCGCCCTCGGCCGTGCTCATCCCCAACGGCTCCCGCCACCAGCTGAGGAACGCCAGCGACACCGAGCCGCTCGTCTTCCTCTCGCTCTACTGGCCGCCCGCCATGGGCCCGCTCGACCTCTGACCCGCGCTCCACCGGCCCGCGCTCCCCACCCCGGAGATCCCGCACATGCTCACGCGCACCCTCGTCACCGCGGCACCGCCCACCCCCAACGGCGACCTGCACCTCGGTCACCTCTCCGGCCCCTACTCCGGAGCCGACATCCACACCCGGGCGCTCCGCCTCCACGGCACGCCGGTCCGCTACCTCACCGGCTCGGACGTCCACCAGAGCTACGTCCCCCTCAAGGCCCGCGCCCTGGGCGAGGACCCCCTCGCGCTCGCCGACCGGTACGCGGACGTCGTCGCCGCCATCTTCACCTCGGCCGCCTTCGAGGCCGACACCTACGTCCGGCCCCAGCACTCCCGCCTCCACCAGGAAGCCGTACGGGACTTCGTCGCCACCCTCCACCGCACCGGCCGGATCGTCCCCCGCACGGCGGAGGGGCTCCACTGCGCCGCCTGCGACCGCTACCTCTTCGAAGGGCACGTCAGCGGCGGCTGCCCCCGCTGCGGCGCCGACAGCGACGGCAACTCCTGCGAGGAGTGCGCCTGGCCCAATGTCTGCACCGACCTCGTCGACCCCGTCTGCAACACCTGTGGAGCCACACCGGTTGCACGCACCTACGAGCGCCTCGTCTTCCCCCTGGGCCGGTACACCGACCGGCTGCGCGCCCTGCACGCCGGCACCGCGATGAGCCCCCAGCTGGAGGAGCTCTGCGCCGGCCTGCTGGCCGGCGAGCTCCCCGACATCCCCGTCACCCACCCCACCGACTGGGGGCTCCCCGTCCCCGTGGCGGGCTTCGAGGAGCAGCGCGTCTACGTCTGGGCCGAGATGGTCCCCGGCTATTTCGCCGAACTCCAGGAGGCCCTGCGCGCCGAAGGAGCGGACCCCGGCGGCTGGCGCGAGGAGTGGAACGCCTCCCGGATCGTCCAGTTCTTCGGCTTCGACAACGGCTACTTCCACACTGTCCTCTTCCCGGCCCTGATGATGGCCTACGACGAGGGCCTGCGGCTGCCGGACGCCTTCGTCACCAACGAGTTCTTCCAGCTGGACGACGCGAAGTTCTCCAAGAGCCGCGGCCACGCCATCTGGGCCGACGCGCTGCTCGCCAAGGTGCCCGGCAGCGTCGTCCGCTTCGCGCTCGCCCACGACCGGCCGGAGACCGCCCGCACCTCCTTCACCTGGGACCGCTTCCGCCGGCTGGCCGACGAGGAACTGGCCGGAGCCTGGCAGGGCTGGCTCGACGGGCTCTTCCGGCGCGTCACCGCCGTCGGCGGCGGCCGGGTCCCCGCACCCGGCACGCCCACCCCCTCCCAGGCCGCCTTCGCCTCCGCCGTCGACGCGCTGGCCGACGAGTGCCTCGCCGCCCTCACCGCCGAAACGTTTTCCCCGCAGCGGGCCACCCGCTGCCTCGGCGAACTCGTCCGCCTCTCCACCGCCTTCGCCGCCGGGCAGTCCCGCCTGCTCGCCGCCCGCCCCGGCGACGACCGCGCCCGTACGGCCGTCGCCCTCGAAGCACGCGCGGCCCGCACCCTGGCCGCCTGCGCCCACCCCCTCATGCCGGACTTCGCCCGGCAGCTCTGGCACGCCCTCGGCCTGCCCGGCGAGCCCACCCGCGACGCCGGGCGGGCGGACCTCCGCGGCACTGGGACCCACCCCGTTGTCCCCGGCCCCCACACCTTCTTCACGCCGCTGCCCGCCGACATCGACACCCGGGTGATGGGCGGATGACCCGGGCCCGCGCATGAGCCGCGCACTCGTCATCGGCGCCGGGGTCTTCGGCCTGTCCCTCGCCCGCGAACTCGCGGGCCGGGGCCGGTCCGTCGACCTCGTCGACCCCCGCCCCGCCGGCGCGGGCAGCGGCCCCTCCTACGCCGACACCCGCATCCTGCGCTGTGCCCACGGACCGGACCGCTTCTACGCCCGCTCCGCCTGGCGGGCCCGGACGCTCTGGCGGGAGCTGGAGGCCGAGACCGGCGAGCGGTTCCTCCACCCCACCGGCGCGCTGCTGCTCGCCACCGGCCCCGACACCGGCTGGGAGCGGGCGAGCCTCGGCACCCTGCGCGACCTCGGCATCCCCGTCGAACACGTGCCGGCCGCCGCCCTGCCCGGCCGCTTCCCCGGCTGCACCGCCCACGGTGTCTCCTTCGCCGTCCACGAACCCGGCGGCGCCGTGCTCGCGGCCCGTACGGCCATGCGCGCCCTCGCCGCCTCCGCCGCGCGGCACGGCGTCCGCACCACCGTGGGCACCGCCGTGCCCGACGGCGAGGGCGCCCGCGTCGACGGCCGGCTCCACACCGCCGACCTCGTCGTCTGGGCCGTGGGCCCGGCCCTGCCCGTGCTCTTCCCCGGCCTCACCGGGGTCGTCGCCGAACGGCAGGACAGCTACTGGCTCACCGCGCGCGGCCCCTGGGCGGCGGGCGGCCCCGCCTGGATCGACCGCTCGGCGGAGATGTACGGCGTGCCGGCGCTCGGCGGCGCGGCCACCGTGAAGATCGTGCCGGACAGCGTCGCGACGGACCTCGCGCACGTCCACGCCGCGGTGGCCGCCGGCGAACTCCCGCCGCACGCGCGGCGCTACGTCGCCACCCGCTTCCCCGCCCTCGCCGAGGCGCCCGTCGAGCGGCGCGAGGAGTGCGCGTACGCCTGGTCGCCCGACGAGCACTTCGTCCTCGACCGCCTGCCCGGCACCCGCGACGGCTGGCTGGTCGGCGGCGACTCCGGACACGGCTTCAAGCACGGGCCGGCCTGGGCCCGGTACGTGGCCGACGTCCTCGACGGGACGGCCGAGCCGCTCCCGCGCTTCGCCCTGCGCGGGCCCTCCGCGGCGCCGGGGGCACACCGAGAACCACCGGGAGAAGAGTCATGAGCGAGCAGCGACACGAGCCGCGGAACGAGCGGAACGAGCAGGAGACAGAGCGGCCGAACGGGTCCTCGCACGAGCAGGAGTACCCGCGGCACCCCTGGACGCCCGCCTGCGCCGCCGTCGCCGACCGGCTGACGCCCGGCGCCGACGTGGTCGTACGGGGCCGGAAGTGGCGGGTGGCCGGCCGGGTGGTGGCCACGGACCACGAGGAGACCTGGCTGGAGGTCCTGCTGGAGGACGGCTCGGAGACGTCCTGGCTCGCCGTCGAGACCCTGGGGGGCGACCCCCGCCTCTCGCTCTGGCGGCGCGCCGAGGCGACCACCGCGGGCTTCGACCTCGCGTCCGCCACGCTGCGCGGCGCGGTCCTGACCGAGACGGCGCGTGGCGAGGCCCGCTATGTGACGGAGGGCCGGTTCGCCTGGGCGCTGCCGGCCGCCGGGCGGCTGGTCCACCGTGAGTACGAGGGCCCGGAAGGCCGGGTCGCGGCGGCCCGCTTCAGCCCGGAAGGGCCCTGGCTCGTGGGCGTCGGCACGCCCCTGGGCGGCGCGGAGGCCCTTGAGGGACCCGAGGGACTCGATGAGGAAGGGGACGGCGGGACGACGGAGCCCGGCGACTGGTGGACCGCGTTCTTCGGCGACATCTACACCGACTCCGACATCGAACAGCAGGACCCCGGCCTCACCCGCACCATGGTCGACTGCGTCACCGCGCTGCTGCCGCCCGCCACCCACCCCCGCCTGCTCGACCTCGCCTGCGGCACCGGCCGCCACGCGGTGCCGCTGGCGGGCGCCGGCTACCGCGTCACCGGCGCCGACCTGTCGGCCGACTACCTCGGCCAGGCGCGCCGCCGGGCCGCGGCCGCCGGGCGCGACGTCGCCTTCGTACGGGCCGACATGCGCGACCTCGGCGCCTTCCCCGACGGCTCCTTCGACGCCGTGACCAACCTCCACACGAGCTTCGGCTTCTTCCACGACGCGGCCGAGGACATGCGCGTCCTCCACGAGGTGCGCCGGGTCCTGGCGCCCGGCGGCCGGTTCCTCCTCGACGTCGTCAACCGGGACGCCTTCCTCCGGCAGACCAGCGAGGTCTTCGGCGTCCCCGAGGACCAGTACGTCATCCGCAACTTCGACAGCTCCACCGGCCGGACGTTCCTCCACGAGGAGGTCTTCGACCCGCTGACCAGCCGCATCCGCTGGACCGTGACCGAGCCCGCCACCGGGCGCTCGTCCACCGCCGACTACCGCGTCTTCAGCGCCCACGAGCTCCTGGCCATGCTGCGGGCCGCCGGTCTGCGCGTGGAGGCGGTGCACGGGGACTACGACCGCTCGCCGTTCACCGTCCACGCGCCCAGCGTGGTCGTGCTCGCCTCGGCCCCAGCCGCCCGCTGAAGCCCTCACGCCCCGGACGTCACCCCCTTTGACGTCACCTCACCTCACGATTGGCGATCCGATCACCATGCCGACCGCACTCCACCGCATGATCAACCAGCAGGCCGCCGCCCTCGAACACGTCGCGGGCCTCGACCTGGCCGAGCGGGCCGCCGTCCTCGCCGCCGCCCGCCGGGTCGTCGTCACCGGCACCGGGACCAGCCAGCACGCCGCCGAGCTCGGCGCCGCGATGCTGGAGCGGGCCGGCCTCGACGCCCGCTGGGTGCCCGCCGTCCAGTGGTCCCGGTGGAGCGCGGGTCACCGGCCCGGTGACGTCCTCCTGGTCATCACCCACACCGCCGAGACCGCCTTCGCGGTCCGCGCGCGGGCCGCCGCCCAGGAGGCCGGCGTCCCCGTCGTCTCCGTCACCGGCACGGGCCGCGGCTGGCCGGAGGCGATCGGGACGGTCGCCCCCGAGGAGTCCGAGACCTACACCGTCAGCTACACCTCCGCGCTCGGCGTCCTCGCCCGGCTCGCCCACCTCGCCGGCGCCCCCGAGGGCTCCGCCGACGACCTCCGGCGCACGGCGGAGCAGGTGCGCGCCGTCTGCGCCGAGCCGGGCATCGACCACATCGCGGTCCCCGCGCGCAGCCTGGCGGTCATCGGCTGCGGGCCCTGGGGCGTCACCGCCCGCGAGGGCGCCCTGAAGATCCGCGAAGGGGCCCGGATCCTCGCCGAGGGCTTCGACTCCGACCGCTTCCTGCACGGCTCGGCCGTGCCCTACACCGCCGCCGACGGCCTCGTCGTCCTCGAACCGGCCGCCGACGCCGACGGCCTGACCGCGGCCCTCGCGGACGCCGCCCGGCGCGAGGGCATCGCGACCGCCACGCTGGAGGCGCCCGCCGGGGACCCGCTGCCGCCGCTCCTCGCCCAGATCCCCATGACCGTCCGCCTCCAGCTGCTGGCCGACCGCTACGCCGCCCTGCGCGGCCAGGACCCCGACGAGGCCATCGTCGGCGCCTGGGCCGACAGCGCGCTGTGGCGGATGGGTACCCCGGGCCGGTGAACCTCCCGCTGCCCGCCCGCCTCGCCCGGCTCTCCCGTCACCAGGTCGCGCTGGTGTCGGCCGCCCTGTTCTGGGGCAGCTCGGCGACCTTCACCAAGTCCGCGCTGGACGCGCTGCCGCCGCTGACGCTGCTGGTGATCCAGCTGGCGTCGGCGACGGCCGTGCTCTGGGCGGTGCTCCTGATCCGCGGTCCACGGCGCCCACCCGGCCGGAAGTGGGTCGTCCGCCTCGGTCTCCTGGGGCTGCTGGAACCCGCGCTCGCCTACGCGTTCTTCACCTTCGGACTCACCCGCACCACGGCGTCCAACGCCTCCCTGCTCACCGGCCTGGAGTCGTTTTTCGCCATCGGCATGGCCTGCCTCTTCCTGCGCGAGAGACTCACCGGGCGGGCCTGCGTGGCGCTCGTCCTGGCCCTCGCGGGGGTGGCCACGCTGGAGGGCCTCGGCTCGGGCTTCGCGCCGCACCCCGGGGACGGGCTGGTGCTCGCCGGGGTGGTGTGCGCGGCGAGCTACGTCATGCTCGCCGCGCGGGCGGCCGAGCACGTGGACGCGCTGACGATGACGGCGTACCAGTTCTCGTCCGGGCTGCTGTGCACCCTGCCGTTCGCGGTGGCGCGGTGGGCGGGCGGCGCGGAGTCCCTGCCCACGGACGCCTCGGCCGGGGCCTGGACCGCGGCCGTGCTGTCCGGGGTCGTCGGCTACGCCGCGAGCTTCCTGCTCTACAACTACGCGATCAAGGCCGTACGGGCCACGACGGCGGCGATGGTCCTCAACCTCATCCCCGTCTTCGGCGTCGCCTGCGCCGCGCTGTTCCTCGGCGAGCGGCTGACGGGCGCGGCGCTGGCCGGCGCCGTGCTGATCGTCGGCGCGGTCGTGGTCTTCTCCACGACGGAGGCCGACGTCCCGCCCGCAGCCGGCTCGCCGCCGGAGGAAAGGGAGGAGGAAGGGGACGGCGTCGCCGTCCCCACCGGGAGGTCAGCGGGGCAGCAGTGACCGCAGGGCGTCGATGCGGTTCGTGGTGATCGAGTCGACGCCCGCGGCGAGCAGCCGGCGCATGGTGAAGCGGGTGTCCGCCGTCCACGCGGAGACCAGCATTCCCGCGGCGTGGTCGCGGGCGACCAGCTCCGGGGTCACCAGCCCGAAGCGGTAGTTCATCCAGCGCGGCCGGACCGCGTCGAGCAGCGCCGCGCGGGGCGGCACGAGCGTCGTCCAGGTGAGCGCGATCTCGGCGTACGGGTCCGCGCGGCGCACGGCCAGCATCGCCGTGGGGCCGCCGCAGTAGTACACCCGCCCGGCCGCGCCGCTCGCGTGGACCTCGGCGACCGCCGCCTCCGTGGCCGCGGGGTCGGGCAGGTCGACGAAGAGCCGCGGCGCGGGCCCCGCCGGCCCGCCGTCCGTGAGGAGCGTGAGCGCCTCGCGCAGGGTCGGCACCCCACCGTCCGTCAGCTCGCGCAGCTCCTCGGCCGACAGCGAGTCCAGCAGCCGGGTTTGGCCCCACAGCCGTTCCAGCGTCGCGTCGTGCAGCAGGACGGGCACGCCGTCCCGCGTCAGCCGGACGTCGGTCTCCACCGCGCCCGCCCCGGCCCGGAGCGCCGAGCCGAGCGAGGCGAGGGTGTTCTCACGGTGGACGTACGGGTCGCCGCGGTGGGCGACGGCGGTGAACTCGGGGGCGGCTGCTGCGCGCGTCGGTTCGGACATGGGGCCATTCTTACCGGCGTCCCGCCGGGGACCGGACCCGCCGTGCCCCCGCCGGGCCCGGTCAGCCCCGCCAGGCCGCGGTGTAGTCGTCGATCTCCGCGCGCAGCGCCCGCTTGCCCGCCTCGTCCATGAAGGACGCCTCGACCGCGTTCTTGGCGAGCTCGGCGACGCCCCGGGCGTCGAGGTCCAGCAGCCGGGCCGCGACGCCGTACTCCCGGTTGAGGTCGGTGCCGAACATCGGCGGGTCGTCGCTGTTGATCGTGACCAGCACGCCCGCGGCCACCATCTCCTTGACCGGGTGCGCGTCGAGGTCGGTCACGGCCCGGGTGGCGAGGTTGGAGGTCGGGCAGACCTCCAGCGGGATCCGGTGCTCGGCGAGGTGGGCCAGCAGCGCCGGGTCCTGGGTGGCGCTCGTGCCGTGCCCGATGCGCTCGGCGCGCAGCTCGGTCAGCGCGTCCCAGATCGTCCCCGGGCCCGTGGTCTCCCCGGCGTGCGGGACGCTGTGCAGGCCGGCGGCGATCGCCCGGTCGAAGTAGGGCTTGAACTGCGGCCGGGGCACACCGATCTCGGGGCCGCCCAGCCCGAAGGAGACCAGCCCCTCCGGCTTGAGCTCGCAGGCGATCCGGGCCGTCTCCTCGGCGGCCTCCAGCCCGGCCTCGCCGGGGATGTCGAAGCACCAGCGCAGCACGACGCCCAGCTCCGCCTCCGCCGCCTTGCGGGCGTCCTCGATCGCCTCGACGAACGCGACGTCGGGGATGCCGCGCCGGGTCGAGCTGTACGGGGTCACGGTCAGCTCGGCGTAGCGGATGTTCTGCCGGGCCATGTCGCGCGCGACCTCGTACGTCAGCAGCCGTACGTCCTGGGCGTCGCGGATCAGGTCGACCACCGAGAGGTAGACCTCGATGAAGTGGGCGAAGTCGCGGAAGGTGAAGAAGTCGGCGAGCGCCTCGGGGTCGGTGGGCACCGGGGAGTCCGGGTGCCGGGCGGCCAGCTCGGCGACGATCCGCGGGGACGCGGAGCCGACATGGTGGACGTGCAGCTCCGCCTTGGGGAGCCCGGCGATGAACGAGTCGAGAACGGACATGCGCGCCTCCAGGGCTGCTCGGTCGACGGGGTGATCATCGTATGCGGGGCGGGTACGGGGGCCGTGCTCAGGCCTTAGCATGACGGAGTACCGACTGGGGAGGGCCATGTCCGAGAGGGCCGACCGAGCCGACGGGGCCGCCACGGCCGACGAGCAGCCCGGGGCGCGGGTCCGCGACCCCTGGGCGCCGCCGGAGCGGCGGGTGCCGCTGGACGAACCGACGACCGGAGCGCTGCCCGAGCAGCGGACCGCGGACGCGCCCGAACGGCCGGGCCACGCGGTGCCGCCGCCGCACGCCGCGGTGCCTCCCGCCCACCGCGCCGGACCACCGGGCGCCCCCTCCGCCGTTCCGCCGGTGCCTCCCGCGCCGACGGGTCCGGGGACCCCGAGCGCGTATCCGGGCGGTCCCTGGGGGCAGGGCCCCTACCCCCAGGGCTACCCGCAGGGGCCTGTGAACCCGCAGGCCCCCTACGCCACGACCGGCTACGGCTACCCCGTGGCCCCCGCCGGCCAGGTCCCTTACGGCGCACCGCCCTACGGCGGGCCCGTGCCCTACGGCCAGGTTCCGTACCAGCCGGGCTCGTACGGCTATCCGGTGCCGGCGTTCTACGGCGAGGACCCGCGCGCCATGGGCTCGGACAGCGGCTTCGGCGTCGCCGCGCTGGTGCTCGGCATCGTCGGCACCGTCATGTCCGTCACGGTGCTCTTCGGGGCGCTGCTCGGCATACTCGGCGTCATCTTCGGCGCGATAGGCCGGTCCAAGGTGAAGAACGGCCGGGCGTTCAACGGCGGCCAGGCGCTCACCGGGCTGATACTCGGGGCGCTGGCGTTCGTGCTGTCCGCGGTGATGCTCTTCGTCTACATCAGCGTCTCGGACGACGAGGACGGGTACGTGCCGGAGGATGATCCGGGGGCGACGTACGGGGCGTATGTGTCGGCGCCGTTGCGGCCGGGGCCCGCCGCCGGAGGCGGCTGACGCCGCGTGGCGGAACCTTCCGCCGGGCACCGCGCCTTGGTGCGTCCGGCGGGGCATTTGCCCTACCCGCCCCTTCCCGGAACCGGGGCTCCGCCCCGGACCCCGGTCCTCAAACTCCCCCAGCTACCGCTGGGAGGTGCCCCCGGACGGGCCGAATCGTCGCCCGGAACCGGGCCGGACACCGGCCCCGGGCAGGGAGGGGTCAGGCCCGCTCCGCCAGCCGCTGCCGGGCCTCCATCAGCGCGAAGCCCAGCAGGTTGTCGCCGCGCCACCGCCGCGGGTCCCGCGCCCGCTCGTCGTCGGCCGCGAGGCCGATGCCCCACACGCGGTCCAGCGGGCTCGCCTCGACGAGGACCCGCTCGCCGGTGCCCAGCAGGTAGTCGCGGAGCGCCGGGTCCTGGCCGAATTTGTGCACGCTGCCCTCGGCCACCAGGTCGAAGCGGTGGCGGCGCCAGCGCTCCTCGTCGAAGCCGCGCACCGTGCGGCCCGCGTCCTTGGCCTGCTTGGGGTGCGCGGCCGCGAGGGCCCGTGCCTCCGCCTCGGCGTCGCCGAACAGCCGGGCCTTGCCCGCCATCATCCAGTGCTCGGCCGTGGCGTACGTGATGCCGCCCACCGTGAACGGCGACGGCCACCACTGGCTGAAACAGCTCGCGCCTATGCTGCCGTCGGGCCGCGGCCGGTGGCCCCAGAAGTAGACGTACGTGACGCGCTCGCCGCGGCCGAGGACCGCCGACAGCTCCGCCACCGTGCGAGGCCCGTCCGCGTGGCTCTCCGGCCCGTTCTCCCCGTTGATCGTCATCCGGCCATTCTGGCGGCCCGGACACCGCACGTGAAGTCAATTACTGACCGTCAACCCTTCGCCATAACATTGCCCGACGCAGTCCAACGGAGGGGACAACCTTATGTCTGACTACCAGCAGAATCCTTACGGCGCGCCCCAGCAGCCGCCGGCGCCGGGGTACGGCTACCCCACGCAGGGCCAGGGCCAGACTCAGGGCTACCCGGCCCAGAGCCCGAGCCAGGGCTACCCCGCGCAGGGCGCCTACCCGGCAGCGCCCCCGGTCCAGCCCTACCCCGGTGGCTACGCCGTCCCGATGCAGCCCAACAACAGCATGGGCACCGCCGGTCTGGTCTGCGGAATCATCGGCACGGTGTGCAGCCTGCTGGTCTTCCTGTGGTTCTTCGGCCTGATCCTGGGCATCCTCGGCATCATCTTCGGCGCCGTCGGCCGCTCCAAGGTGACGAAGGGCGAGGCGACCAACCGCAGCGCCGCCACCACCGGCATCGTGCTGGGCATCGCGGCGCTCGTGATCCCCGTCCTGTGGTTCGCGCTCTTCGCGAGCATCATCAGCGCGGGCTCCTGGGGGGCGTGACGATCCGGCCGTTCCGTCACCGATTCCGTCGTGATGTCAAAACACCACGACGGAATCCCTTGTTGCCGACCCTCTCCTCTGCCAAGATCTGCAACCAACGCGATCGGTCGAGGAGTATGCGATGGGCCAGCGGTTCGATGTGACGGAGCGGTTCGCCGACGGCGCGCAGTACATCGGGGGCCGGCTGCGGACCGGCACCTCCGGCCGCCGGCAGGCGATCGTCGACCCGGCCACCGGAGCCGAACTCCTCGGCTACGAACCGGCCGGGCCCGCCGACGTCGACGCCGCGGTGACCGCCGCCGCGCGGGCCCTGCCCGGCTGGGCCGGAGCCACCCCCGGCGACCGCGCGGGCGCGCTGCACCGCTTCGCGGACGTCCTGGCCGGCCGGGCCGAGGAGCTCGCCCGCACCGAGACCGCCCAGTGCGGCAAGCCCATCCGGCTCAGCACGGAGTTCGACGTCCCGGGCACGGTCGACAACACCTCTTTCTTCGCGGGCGCCGCCCGGCACCTGGAGGGCCGCTCCGCCGGCGAGTACAGCGCCGACCACACCTCTTACGTCCGCCGCGAGCCGATCGGCGTCGTGGGCTCGATCGCGCCCTGGAACTACCCGCTCCAGATGGCTGCCTGGAAGGTCCTGCCGGCCATCGCCGCCGGCAACACCGTCGTCCTCAAGCCTTCCGAGCTCACCCCGCTCACCTCCCTGATGTTCGCCCAGGCCGCGTCCGACGCCGGCATCCCCGACGGCGTGGTCAACGTCGTCAGCGGCGCGGGCGAGGACGCGGGGGAGCACCTCGTCGGCCATCCGTCCGTCGCCATGACCTCCTTCACCGGCTCCACCCCGGTCGGCAGGCGCGTCGCCGAGATCGCCACCCGCACGGTCAAGCGGCTCCACCTCGAACTCGGCGGGAAGGCCCCCTTCCTCGTCTTCGACGACGCCGACCTGGAGGCCGCCGTCCACGGCGCCGTCGCCGGCGCGCTCATCAACGCCGGCCAGGACTGCACCGCCGCGACCCGCGCCTATGTCCAGCGACCGCTGTACGAGGCCTTCGTGGCCGGCGTCGCCGACCTCATGGCCACCGTCCGCCTCGGCGACCCCTTCGACCCCGCCACCGACCTCGGCCCGCTCATCTCCCACGCCCACCGCGACCGCGTCGCCGGCTTCGTGGACCGCGCCCGCTCCTACGCCACCGTCGTCACCGGCGGCGCGGCCCCCGCCGGCGACCTCGCCAAGGGCGCGTACTACCTCCCCACCCTGCTCACCGGCGCCCCGCAGGACAGCGAGGCCGTGCAGCGGGAGATCTTCGGCCCCGTCCTGGTCGTGCTGCCCTTCGACGGCGACGACGAGGGCCTGGCGCTCGCCGGTGACACCCCCTACGGCCTGGCCGCCTCCGTCTGGAGCCGGGACGTCTACCGCACCGGCCGCGCCACCAGGGAACTGCGGGCCGGCTGCGTCTGGGTCAACGACCACATCCCGATCGTCAGCGAGATGCCCCACGGCGGCTTCCGCGCCTCGGGCTACGGCAAGGACATGTCGGCCTACTCCTTCGAGGAGTACACCCAGGTCAAGCATGTGATGTCCGACAACACCGCGGTCGCCCGGAAGGACTGGCACCGCACCGTCTTCGGTGGGCGCTGAGCACCCCCCGCATTAGCGACAATCTTCTGGTCCCCGCCGAACGGGCCACCGGCGCGGCGCCCGACCCCGGACATATGAGAACGTACGCGGCTGTACGTGCCGTACGTGCTCACGCCCCCGACACCCCTGGACCAGACCCATGACAACATCCGCCCCGACCACCACCCCGACCAGCGACAGCAGCGGCACGGACGTCCGCCTCACCGGCATCAGCAAGCGCTACGGCGCCTTCACCGCCGTGCACCCGCTCGACCTGGCGGTCCCCGGCGGCTCCTTCTTCGCCCTGCTCGGCGCCTCCGGCTGCGGCAAGACCACCACGCTGCGCATGATCGCCGGCCTGGAGGACCCCAGCACCGGCACCGTCCGGCTCGGCGGCAAGGACGTCACGGGTCTGCCCCCGTACAAGCGGCCCGTCAACACCGTCTTCCAGAGCTACGCGCTCTTCCCGCACCTCGACATCTACGAGAACGTCGCCTTCGGCCTGCGCCGCCGCGGCGTGAAGTCCGTCAAGAAGCAGGTCGACGACATGCTCGACCTCGTCCAGCTCGGCGACTTCGCCCGCCGCAAGCCCCAGCAGCTCTCCGGCGGCCAGCAGCAGCGCGTCGCCGTCGCCCGCGCCCTGATCAACCACCCCCAGGTGCTGCTCCTCGACGAGCCCCTCGGCGCCCTCGACCTCAAGCTGCGCCGCCAGATGCAGCTGGAGCTCAAGCGCATCCAGACCGAGGTCGGCATCACCTTCGTGCACGTCACCCACGACCAGGAGGAGGCCATGACCATGGCCGACACGGTCGCGGTCATGAACGGTGGCCGCGTCGAGCAGATGGGCGCCCCCGCCGACCTCTACGACACCCCCCGCACCACCTTCGTCGCCAACTTCCTGGGCACCTCCAACCTCATCACCGCGGACGTCCTCGACACCTCCGGTGACGACATCGTCCTGCGCGCCGCCGACTCCAAACTCGCCCTGCCCGCGCACCGATGTACCGTCACCGCCCGGACGGGCGAGAAACTCCTCGTCGGGATACGGCCCGAGAAGATCACCCTGACCCACGCCGACGACGCCGGCACCATCCCCGACGGCCGCAACCGCGTCCGCGGCCGCATCACCGAGGCCGGGTTCATCGGCGTCTCCACCCAGTACCTCGTCGACAGCCCCGTGGGCACCGGTCTGTCCGTGTACGAGCAGAACATCGAGCGCGACGGCCGCCTGGTCCCCGGCGCCGACGTCGTCCTGCACTGGAACCCGGGCCACAGCTTCGGCCTGGACGCCGCGCAGAGCATCGAGGCGGGCACGGACGCGGGGGAGGGCACCTGATGGCACTGACCGGCACCCGGCACGAGCCCCCCGCCGACGCCCCGGCGACGGCCCCGGCCGCCCGCGGGAAGCTCACCCCCTACTGGCTGCTGCTCCCCGGCATCCTCTGGCTGCTCGTCTTCTTCGCGGCCCCCCTCGTCTACCAGGCGTCCACGTCCGTGCAGACCGGCTCCCTCGAAGAGGGCTTCCAGGTCACCTGGCACCTCGCCACCTACTGGGACGCGCTCACCGAGTACTACCCGCAGTTCCTGCGGTCGGTCGCCTACGCCGCGACCGCCACCGTGCTCTGCCTCGCCCTCGGCTACCCGCTCGCCTACCTCATCGCCTTCCGGGCCGGCCGCTGGCGCAACGTCCTGATGGTCCTCGTCATCGCGCCGTTCTTCACCAGCTTCCTGATCCGCACCCTCGCCTGGAAGACGATCCTGTCCGACGGCGGACCCGTCGTCTCCGCCCTGGGCGCCCTGCACGTCCTCGACCTCACCGACGCGCTCGGCGTCACCGAGGGACAGCGCGTCCTCGCCACCCCGCTGGCCGTCGTCTGCGGCCTGACCTACAACTTCCTGCCCTTCATGATCCTGCCGCTCTACACCTCGCTCGAACGCATCGACCCCAGGCTCCACGAAGCGGCCGGAGACCTCTACGCCAGGCCCCTCACCACCTTCCGCAAGGTGACCTTCCCGCTGTCCATGCCCGGTGTCGTGGCCGGCACCCTGCTCACCTTCATCCCGGCCACCGGCGACTACATCAACGCCGAGCTGCTCGGCTCCACCGACCAGAAGATGATCGGCAACGTCATCCAGTCGCAGTTCCTGCGCGTCCTGGACTACCCGACCGCCGCCGCCCTCTCCTTCATCCTCATGGCCGCCATCCTCGCCATGGTCACCCTCTACATCCGCAAGTCCGGGACGGAGGACCTGGTCTGATGGCCGCTCCCACCAAGACGCCCAAGGCGCCCGCCAAGGCGTCGCGCTGGCTCCGCCGCAACCTCGTCGTCCTCGCGGGCCTGGCCACCCTCGCCTATCTGATCCTGCCCAACGTCGTCGTCACGGTCTTCTCCTTCAACAAGCCGAACGGCCGCTTCAACTACGAGTGGCAGCGCTTCTCCACCGACGCCTGGACCGACCCCTGCGGCGTCGCCGACCTGTGCGGCTCGCTCTCCCTGAGCCTGGAGATCGCCTTCTGGGCCACCCTCGGCGCGACCGTCCTCGGCACGATGATCGCCTTCGCGCTCGCCCGCTACCGCTTCCGCGCCCGCTCCTCGGTGAGCACCCTGCTCTTCCTGCCGATGGCCATGCCCGAGGTCGTCATGGCCGCCTCGCTGGCCACCCTCTTCCTCAACATGGGCGTCACCTTCGGCTTCTGGACCGTGCTGATCGCCCACATCATGTTCTGCCTGAGCTTCGTGGTCACGGCGGTCAAGGCCCGGGTCATGTCCATGGACCCCCGCCTCGAACAGGCCGCCCAGGACCTCTACGCCACCCCGCTCCAGACCTTCCTGCGGGTGACCCTGCCGATCGCCGCCCCCGGCATCGCGGCGGGCGCCCTGCTCGCCTTCGCGCTGTCGTTCGACGACTTCATCATCACGAACTTCAACGCCGGCTCGACTGTGACCTTCCCCATGTTCGTCTGGGGAGCCGCACAACGGGGCACACCCGTTCAAATCAATGTCATCGGAACGGCGATGTTCGGCATCGCCGTGCTGTGCGTCCTCGTCGGTCAGCTGGTCGGCGGGCGCCGTAAAAGGAGCTGAGACCATGGCCGCTCGTGCCATGAACCCTGCCAAATCACTCTCCGACGCCGCACCCCGGCCCTACTGGCTCGACGACCCCGGCCGCCCGGCGGCCCTCCCCGCCCTCGTCGGCGACGAGCGGTGCGAACTGCTCGTCGTCGGCGGCGGCTACTCCGGACTGTGGACCGCGCTCCTGGCCAAGGAGCGCGACCCCGCCCGCGACGTCGTCCTCATCGAGGCCCAGGAGACCGGCTGGGCCGCCTCCGGCCGCAACGGAGGCTTCTGCTCCGCCTCCCTCACCCACGGCTGGGCCAACGGCCAGTCCCGCTGGCCCCAGGAACTGGCCACCCTGGAGCGGCTCGGCCGCCGCAACCTCGCCGAGATCGAGGCCACCGTGGCGCGCCATGGCATCGACTGCGGCTTCGAGCGCACCGGCGAGATCGACATCGCCACCGCCCCGCACCAGGTCGCCGAGCTGCGCGAGGCCGCCGACGAGGTCGCCGGGCTCGGCCTCCCCGACTACGAGTACCTCGACCAGGACGCCCTGCGCGCCGAGGTCGACTCCCCGACCTTCCTCGCCGGACTCTGGGACCGCACCGGCGTCGCCATGCTGCACCCCGCCCGGCTCGTCTGGGGCCTCAAGCGGGCCTGCCTCGACCTCGGTGTGCGGATCTACGAGCACACGCCCGGCACCGAGCTGTCCGCCCAGGGCCCCGGCGTCGTCGTCCGCACCCCCTACGGGCGGGTCTTCGCCCGGCACGCCGCGCTCGGCACCAACGCCTTCCCCTCGCTGGTCAAGCGGGTACGCCCGTACATCGCGCCCGTCTACGACTACGCCCTGATGACCGAGCCGCTCACGCCCGAGCAGCGCGACGCCATCGGCTGGCGGCGCCGGCAGGGACTCGGCGACGCCGCCAACCACTTCCACTACTTCCGGATCACGCCCGACCACCGCATCCTGTGGGGCGGGTACGACATCGTCCACCACTACGGCGGCGGCGTCCGGTCCGAGTACGACCACCACCCGGCCACCTACCGCAAGCTCGCCGAGCACTTCTTCCGCTGCTTCCCCCAGCTGGAGGGCCTGCGCTTCACCCACAACTGGGGCGGCGCCATCGACACCTGCTCCCGGTTCTCGGCCTTCTTCGGCACCGCGCACGGCGGCCGGGTCGCCTACGCGCTCGGCTACACCGGCCTCGGCGTCGGCGCCAGCCGCTTCGGCGCGGACGTCATGCTCGACCTGCTCGCCGGGGAGCGCACCGAGCGGACCGAGCTGGACATGGTGCGCAGCAAGCCGCTGCCGTTCCCGCCCGAGCCCGTGCGGTCCATGGGCATCGGCATCACCCAGTGGTCGATGACCCGCGCCGACGAGAACGGCGGCCGCCGCAACCTCTGGCTCAAGGCCATGGACAAGGTCGGGCTCGGCTTCGACAGCTGACGCCCCTCGCCCGGCGCACGCCGATCCCCTGACCGACGACGGCAGATGCGCCGGTGCGCCCCCTTCGTGTCTCCGTACGCCCCATGGCGTCGGGAACCCGCGTAATGATCCGCCGCCCGCGGCCTCTCATCCGTGAACGCAGGACGAGCGCACACGGAACGGAGGAGCCCACATGAACGGCGGCGCGGGGAACGACGAGGGCAAGAGGAGTGCGGTGGAGTGGCTGGCGTCGGCGGCACCCGACCCCGGGACGTGCCGGTGGGAGTGGGAGCGCAACCCCCTCGGGGTGGCGCTCCTGCCCGCGGGCCGGGTCTGGGACGTCCTCGTCCTCCCCAGCGGCCTCGGCTATCCCACCCTGGACGTGCTGGGCCGGTGCACCGACCGGCTGGGCCCGGTCCTCGCCGACTTCGGCGACAGCCGCATGGGGTTCTTCGTGCCGCCGGGCACCGCGGCGGGCTGGCTCGCCACCGGGGTACGGGGCGCGGGGCTCGGCAGCTGGGTGGTGGTCCCGTACCCCGGACGCCACGCCTCCGGGGTCCGCTGGGTCGTGCCGCCCGACGGTACGGGCACGCTGACGGACCCGGCGACGCTGGAGCTGGCGATGCACGAGGCGGCCGCGAACCTCGCGGGCGCCGACCGTCCCGGCGACTTCAGGGTCCGGGAGGCGGATCCGCCCGAGTGACGCGGGTGAGCGGCAGGGCGAGGGCCCACAGCACCACGCCGGACAGGCACCAGGCGCCCGCCACGTCCAGCGGCCAGTGGTACCCGCACCGCACCAGGCCGATCCCCACGCCGGCGTTGAGCAGTACATACGCGCCGAGGGCCAGGGCCCGCGGACGGCGGCCGGCGCGGGTGGCGGTCAGGAGAAGCAGCGCCGCGGCGCCGTAGGCGACGGCGGCCGTGGCGGTGTGCCCGGAGGGGAAGAAGCCGTCGTGCGCGCCGGAGGCCGCCATCTCCGGCGGCCCCGGGCGGCCGACCCAGGACTTGAGGGGGACGACCAGGGCCGGGACGGCGGCCATCGCGAGGGCGGCGCCGAACGCCGGCGGCCACCACCGGCGGCCGCGGCGGGCGCGCGCCGTGGCGAGCGCGGACACGGCGATCGCCGCCAGCAGCACGGGCAGGGCCACCGTGACGTTGCCGAGGTCGGCGAGGAAACGGGCGAGTCCGCCCGGGAAGCCGGAGTGCGCGACCGTACGGCCGAGGCGCTCGTCGAGGGCGCGCAGCGGGCCGTGCGAGGCGGTCTGCCAGGTGAGGAAGGCGAGGAGCAGGACGCACAGCGCCGGGAAGAGCCCGCGCCGGGTCCATGCCGGCGGCCCCGGAACAGGGGGGGTGGTTCCGGGGCCGCCGTGGGGACCGGGGTGCCGCGCGCCCCGGGGGGTATGGGGCGAGCGGCCATCCGATCGGTGAGGATGTCCGGAGCCGGAGGCTCCAGTGGTGTGCGCGAAGGCACGGCCGGACCGGAGCTGGGGAAGCGCCGGCGCGGCGGTGTCCGCAGTCTCCTGCGGACGGGGTGTTGCGTTCATCTGAAGAAACCGTACGGCAGGTCGAGCGCCCCGAACAGCCGGATCACTCGTCCACCACCCGCCCCGCACAGGTTCTTCACTCCGCGCATCGCTTACCCGTGGTAACCGATACCCGGGGTTACGGCGAAAGGTGTCACAGGCGGGCGAAAGCGGCCTCGATGATGTCCAGGCCCTCGTTCAGCAGGTCCTCGCCGATGACCAGCGGCGGCAGGAAGCGCAGCACGTTGCCGTAGGTGCCGCAGGTGAGGACGAGCAGCCCCTCCGCGTGGCAGGCCTTGGCGAGCGCGCCGGCGGCGGCCGCGTTCGGGGTCTTGGTGCCCGGCTCGACCAGCTCGATCGCGATCATCGCGCCGCGACCGCGGATGTCACCGATGATCGCGCCGTTGTCCAGCTTGGCCTGCATCTCGGCGAGGCGGCCCTTCATGACCTCCTCGATGCGCTTCGCCTTGGCGTTGAGGTCCATCTCGCGCATGGTCTCGATGGAGCCGAGCGCCGCGGCGCACGCCACCGGGTTGCCGCCGTAGGTGCCGCCGAGGCCACCCGCGTGCGGGGCGTCCATGATCTCCGCGCGGCCGGTGACGGCGGCGAGCGGCAGACCGCCCGCGATGCCCTTGGCCGTCGTGATCAGGTCCGGGACGATGCCCTCGTCCTCGCACGCGAACCACTGGCCCGTACGGCAGAAGCCGGACTGGATCTCGTCCGCGACGAAGACGATGCCGTTGTCCTTCGCGAACTGCGCGATGGAGGGCAGGAAGCCCTTGGCCGGCTCGATGAAGCCGCCCTCGCCGAGCACCGGCTCGATGATGATCGCGGCGACGTTCTCCGCGCCGATCTGCTTGGTGATCTGGTCGATGGCCTGGGCGGACGCCTCGGCGCCACAGTTCTCCGGGCCGGTCGGCCAGCGGTAGCCGTAGGCCACCGGCACGCGGTAGACCTCGGGCGCGAACGGGCCGAAGCCCTGCTTGTACGGCATGTTCTTCGCCGTCAGCGCCATCGTCAGGTTGGTGCGGCCGTGGTAGCCGTGGTCGAAGACGACGACGGCCTGGCGCTTGGTGTACGCGCGGGCGATCTTGACGGCGTTCTCGACGGCCTCGGCGCCCGAGTTGAAGAGCGCGGACTTCTTGGCGTGGTCGCCCGGGGTCAGCTCGGCGAGCTGCTCACAGACCTCCACGTAGCCCTCGTACGGGGTCACCATGAAACAGGTGTGGGTGAAGTCGGCGAGCTGCGCGGACGCGCGGCGCACGACGGCCTCCGCGCTGGAGCCCACCGAGGTCACGGCGATGCCCGAGCCGAAGTCGATCAGGCGGTTGCCGTCGATGTCCTCGATCACGCCGCCGCCGGCGCGCGCGGTGAACACCGGGAGCGTCGAACCCACGCCCGCCGCGACCGTCGCCGTGCGGCGGGCCTGAAGCTCAAGCGACTTGGGGCCGGGGATCGCGGTGACGACGCGGCGCTCCTGGGGGAGGGAGGGGCCTCCGGTCAGTTCGGTCATGAGTGGGCTCCAGAGGGGGAACGGTGCGGCATTCGGACTTTTAGTCGCAGGCTAGGGGCGAAATCACGCCCCCGGCATGTTCCGTAAGGGAGAAGTGCGCGTGCCGCCTTGTCCGTACCGGACATGGCGGGGCTCCCGCCACTAGATTGAGCGGCGGCGCGCAGGCGTGGCGCCGACGACCGCGGCTGGTGGGGGGCAAGGGGCAGCGATGGACACAGAGGGCACGTACGACGCACCCGGAACACGGGGTGCGGGGGGAGCGGGGGGGCTGCCGGGCCCCCGGGCCGTGCCCCCCCGCCCCGCCGAGCCACCACGGTTCGTCGCACCTCCCGTACCGGCGGCCGCCCCGCCGGCGGCCCCGGCCCACGGCGGTGGCCCGGAAGCGCCTTTCCTCGCCTGGCTGCGCACCCCCCGCCCCGCCACCCGGCCGGGCGTCTGGGCCTTCGGCCACCGGCCGCGGACACCCGAGGACCACAGCCGGGTGCCGGCCCGGCAGCTGCTGGTCGGCGCCGTGATCGCGTTCCTGTGCGGCTGGCTCCTGTGGTCCTTGCTGTGGCACGGCTACCTCGGGCCCTACTGGCAGTGGCCGCTGCGCGCCATGTTCCTCGACGTGTGGCCGGAAGGCACCCAGGAGTGGCTCGCGGCCTCGTACATCTACTACGCCCTCTGCGTGGGCGCCCTCGCGGTCGGCTTCGGCCGGATCGGCCGGTGGGCGGAGCTCTGGCGGCGCTACGGCGCGCCCCTGTGGGACCGGATCTGGCGCCCGGCCCCGGCCTTCCTCCGCCCGCCCGACCCGGAGCGCCTCCCGTCGCCCGTGCTGATCCGCCGCGGCGCCCTGGCCGCCGCCGGCGCCGTGGCCGTGTGGACGCTCTGCTGGAACGGCGCGTTCGGCGGGGTGTGGCTGTGGCCGCTCTTCCATCTGACCCCCGAGTCCTGGCAGGGGCAGATCCCCGAGTCCTTCTACGCCACCTACACCTACTACGTCCTCTTCGCTGGCCTCCTCCTCGCGGTCGCCGGCCGCGTCGGCTGCTGGCGCGAGATCCGGCGCCGCTACGGCCCGGCCGGCCGCGCCGCCGCCGAACGGCCCGGCCCCGTACCGCCCGACGGCTCCCCCGGCCCCGGGACCGCCGACCCCGAGCCGCAGGGCGACCCCGCCGACTGGCCCCAGCTGCGCGCCGCCGGAGCCCACGACGCCGCCGAACGGCTGGCGGCCGAGGCCCGTGCCGGTGTGATGAACGACGTCGACCACTCCCGCATCGAGCGCGCCTGGCAGTCGGTGCGCACCCGGCCGGGCCGGCTGGCCGCCTTCACCGAGACCGTGCTGCGGTACGGCGCCGCCGCCTGCGCGCACCCCTCCGGCGCCCGCGACCTGCCCGTCCGCGTCGCCCGGCACGACCTCGTCACCCGCCAGGTGCGGATCGGCACCGCCGCCGACGACGAGCGCAACCCCCACGACCACCGCGGCGCCGGCTGCGCCCTCGACCCCGGCCTGCTCGGCACCTCCCTGCTGGCCGTCGGACCGCCCGGCTGCGGGAAGACGGACCGTCTGGTGCGGCCCGTGCTGGAGTCGCTCTGCCTCCAGGCGCTCGCCGGCCGCACGGCCGTCGTCGCCGTCGGCGCGGCGGGGGAGGGGCTCGCCCCGGACGAGGCGTTCGACATCGTGGTGAAGATCGGACGCCCGGACTCCGCCTACGACCTGGACCTGTACGGCGGCACGGAGGACCCCGACGAGGCGGCCGCCGTCCTCGCCGAGGGCCTCATCGGCGACGTCGCCGCCACCCTGCCCGGCGAGGGCTCCCGGCGGGCCGCGATGGCGCTGGCCCAGCTCCTCGGCCCGTACCACGCGGTCCACGGCCGCTTCCCGTCCGTGCCCGAGCTGCGGGAACTCCTCGACGGCTCGGCCACCGCCGTCGCCGCGCTGCGCGCCGGACTCGCCGCCGGCGGGCACGACGCGCTCGCCCGGGAACTCGACGCGCGCGAACGGCAGGCGCACCGACCCGGCGACGCGGGACCGCTCCTCGCCGACCGGCTCGCGCTCCTCGACCGGCCGGCCTTCGCCCGCTTCTTCGACACCACCCGGCCCGGCCGCACCTTCTCCCTCCGCACCCTCGAACACCCGCTGCGGGTCCGCATCGACCTGCCCGAGCGCGGCCACGCCGAGGCGTCCCGGATGCTCGCCCGGCTCGTCCTCGCCCAGTTCACCGAGTCCACCGTGGCCCGCGCCGACCGCTCGCTCTTCGCCTGCCTCGTCCTCGACGACGCGACCCACGCCGTCACCCCCGAGGCCGTCCGCGGCCTCGGCCGGCTGCGCTCGGCCAACGCCGGGGCCGTCCTCACCCTCCGCACGCTCGACGACGTGCCGGAGTCGCTGCGCAGCGCGCTGCTCGGCTCCGTGGGCTGCCGGATGGCCTTCTCCGGGGTCACCACCTGGGACGGCGCCCGCTTCGCGGAGGTCTGGGGCAAGGAGTGGGTGGAGGCCCGCGACGTCACCGACCGCCAGGTCATCGCCCACGAACCGCTGACCCGGGCCGCGCACCTGCTGCGCCGCGCGGTCACCGGCCGGGCCGTCACCGCCCAGTCCGTGACCGTCCGCAAGGTCGAGCGGGAGCGCTGGTCCGCCTCGGAGCTCGCCCATATGGTGCCCCCTGGGCACGCCGTGCTGTCCGTGACGTCCGTGCGGGGCGCGAGCGCGCCGCCAGTGCTGGTCGACCTGATGCGCTGACGGGCCCCGCGCGCGCCGCCCACCCGCGCCGCGGATGGGCCGCGGGGCAGCGTTCGCGTGCCCGGCGAATCCTCCACTGAGGCAGAATCGGGAGCAGCCGTTCATACGGGACGGCGCAGTCGTCAGCCCTCCCGAAGGTGCCATGCCTCCTACGCTCGCCTCCCTCGTCCACCACTCCGCGCTCAAGCTCGCCGTGCTCGCGGGGGAGGACCGGCTGGACACCCCCGTCCGCTGGGCGCACGTCAGCGAGCTGGCCGATCCCGTGCCGTGGATGGACGGCGGGGAGCTCCTGCTGATCACCGCGATGAAGATCGACGCGGAGGACCGGCAGGAGATGCGCCGGTACGTGCGCCGGCTGGTCCGCGCCGGCGTCGTCGGACTCGGGTTCGCCGTCGGTGTCAACTACGAGCAGGTGCCCGCGGCGCTGGTCGAGGCCGCCGAGGCGGAGGGGCTGCCGCTGCTGGAGGTGCCGCGCCGCACCCCGTTCCTCGCCATCAGCAAGGCCGTGTCGGCCGCCATCGCCGCCGACCAGTACCGCGCGGTGACCGCGGGCTTCGAGGCCCAGCGCGAGCTGACCCGGGCGGCCGTCGGCGCCGAGGGCCCGGCCGCGCTGCTGGCCCGGCTCGCCGTGCACCTGGACGGCTGGGCCGCGCTCTACGACGCGTCCGGCGCCGTCGTCGCGGCCGCCCCGGACTGGGCGGCCCGCCGCGCCGCCCGGCTGGGCCGGGACGTCGAACGGCTCCGCGAGCGCCCCGCGCCCGCGACCGCCGTGCTGGGCAGCGACCCCGCCGAGGAGGGCGCCGACCGCGTCGAGCTCCAGTCCCTCGGCTCCGGCCGCCGGGCCAGGGGCGTCCTCGCCGTCGGCACGGCCGCCCCCCTGGGCACCGCCGAGCGCTACGCCGTCCAGTCCGCGATCGCCCTCCTCACCCTCACCACCGAGCGCTCCCGCGCCCTCCAGGACGCCGAGCAGCGCCTGGGCGCGGCGGTGCTGCGGATGCTGCTGGCCGGCGAGCCGGACCACGCGCGGGCCGTCGCCGGCGACCTCTACGGCGGACTGCTGGACGCCCCCTTCCGCGTGCTGGTCGCCGAGGCCGTGACCGAACCGCCGGCCGCCGAGGAGGCAACCGAGCCGTCCGGCGAGGCCGCGCCGCCCCCGGCCGACCCGCTGGGGCTGCTCGCGGACGCGGTGGAGACGGCGGCGGGCCGGGTGGCCGAGGCGGTGCTGACGGTTCCGGACGGTGAGCGGCTCATCGTCCTCGCGCCCGACGGCGGCGCGGCGGTCGCGGCCTGCGCGGAGCACGCGCGCGGGATAGAGGCCCGCCGGGGGACGAAGTCCCGGCCGCGGGACCGCAGCGCGGCGGCGCCCCCCTGCGACCTCGTCGTCGGCCTCTCGGCCCCCGCCGGGCCCATCGCCGCCGCGGCCGCCTACCGGCAGGCCGAACAGGCCCTGTCGGTGGCCCGCCGCCGCGGCCGCGTCCTCGTGGAGCACGAGGAGGTCGCGGCCGGTTCGGTGCTCCCCCTCCTCGCCGACGACGCCGTCCGCGCCTTCGCCGACGGCCTGCTCCGCGCCCTGTACGAGCACGACGCCACCGGCCGCGGCGACCTGGTCGCCTCCCTCCGGGCCTGGCTCTCCCGCCACGGCCAGTGGGACGCGGCGGCGGCGGACCTGGGCGTGCACCGCCATACGCTGCGCTACCGGATGCGGAGGGTGGAGGAGATCCTGGGCCGGTCGCTGG
Source organism: Streptomyces albireticuli (assembly GCF_002192455.1). Lineage (NCBI taxonomy): Bacteria > Bacillati > Actinomycetota > Actinomycetes > Kitasatosporales > Streptomycetaceae > Streptomyces > Streptomyces albireticuli. The sequence goes on along the minus strand of NZ_CP021744.1, from coordinate 2,265,287 downwards.
ACGACCCGGACGTCCGGATGGAGCTGTGGCTGGCCCTGAAGACGACGTCGGGGCAGCAGCAGTAGGGCATTCTCGCCACCCCGTCCCGCCCCGGTCCTCAAGCGCCGGACGGGCTGAAGATCAGCCCGTCCGGCGTTCGAGGACACCGCGCGGAGCGCGGAAAAGGGGGCCCGGGGGGCTTGTCCCCCGTTCGGGAAGGGGCGGGGCGGGGAAAAGGCCCGCCGCAGGCGCACCCCTCCACCCCGCCATTGCGGCGCGCCCACCCCCACCCGTACTCCATCCCGGACAACGGCCCCCAAGACCCGCCCCCTCTACGGTGAGGGAGCCGAAATCACCTACACCTCCCGGGAGGGAAAACCGTGACTGCTCCCCACGCGTTCTGGCTGGTCGGCCGCGAGGCCACCGGCGAGGAGACCTTCGACGTCACGAACTCCTGGGACGGCCGTCTCGTCGGCACCGTGAGCGTGCCCACCGAGGCGCAGGTCGAGGAGGCCGTCGCCGCCGCGCACGCCGTCCGTGACGAGTTCGCCGCCACGCCCGCGCACGTCCGCACCGCCGCCCTCGACCACGTCGCCGCGCGGCTCACCGAGCGCACCGAGGAGATCGCCCAGCTGATCTCCGCCGAGAACGGCAAGCCCATCAAGTGGGCGCGCGGCGAGGTCGGCCGCGCCGTTTCCGTCTTCCGCTGGGCCGCCGAGGAGGCCCGCCGGTTCAACGCCGGTGACGCCCAGCGCCTGGACACCGACGCCGGCGGCACCGGCCGCCTCGCGCTGACGCGCCGCTTCCCGCGCGGCACCGTGCTCGGCATCGCGCCCTTCAACTTCCCGCTCAACCTGAGCGCGCACAAGGTCGCCCCGGCCATCGCCGTCGGCACCCCGATCATCCTCAAGCCCGCGCCGGCGACCCCGATCTCCTCCCTGGTCCTGGGCGAGATCCTCGCCGAGACCGACCTGCCGGCCGGTTCCTGGAGCGTGCTGCCGGTCCCGAACGACCGGATGCCCGCCCTCGTCCAGGACGAGCGCCTGCCGGTCATCTCCTTCACCGGCTCCGGCCCCGTCGGCTGGTCGATCCTCGACTCCGCGCCGCGCAAGCACGTCACCCTGGAGCTCGGCGGCAACGGCGCGGCCGTCGTGCTCGCCGACTGGTCCTCGGAGGAGGACCTGGACTGGGCGGCGCAGCGCATCGCCACCTTCTCCAACTACCAGGGCGGCCAGTCCTGCATCTCCGTGCAGCGCGTCATCGCCGACGCCTCGCTGTACGAGCGGCTGGTCCCCAAGGTCGTCGCGGCCGTCGAGGCACAGGTCACCGGTGACCCGTCCGACGCGGCCACCGACGTCGGCCCGCTGGTCAGCGAGGACGCCGCCAAGCGCGTCGAGTCCTGGGTGGACGAGGCGGTCGCCGCCGGTGCCACGCTCCTCGCGGGCGGCAAGCGCGAGGGCGCCACGTACGCCCCGACCGTCCTCGCGGACCTCCCGGCGGACGTGACCCTCGCGTGCGAGGAGGTCTTCGGACCGGTCCTCACCCTCTCCCGGGTGGACGGCGAGGCCGCCGCCTTCGCCGCCGTCAACGACTCGCCTTACGGTCTCCAGGCGGGCGTCTTCACGCATGACCTCCAGACCGCCTTCCGCGCCCACCGCGCGCTGGAGACCGGCGGCGTGATCATCGGCGACGTGCCGTCCTACCGCGCCGACCAGATGCCTTACGGCGGTGCCAAGCAGTCCGGCGTCGGCCGCGAGGGCGTCCGCTACGCGATGGACGACTACACCTACGAGCGGGTGCTGGTCCTGTCGGGCCTGGCGCTCTAGCCACAGGACCCGCGCGGGACGGCGCGGGGTACGGACAGGACGGCCGGACCGGCACCACGGGTGGGTGCCGGTCCGGCCGTCCGTATGTCACGCCCCGCCCGCCGGCCCCGTGGCCCGATCCTTGCGCATCATGACAGTCAGGCCGCTCGTCGCCCGTCGCCGCCTCGGGAAATCTGGAGGCCGTAGAACGGTCCGACCGCAAGGAGCCCCCTCATGAACGACGCCACCACCCCCGCCCGCATGCTCGCCGTCCGGCAGGAGACCGCGGGCGGCCCCGAGGTGCTGGAGCTGGTCGAGACCGACCGGCCCGAGCCCAACGTGGGCGAGGTCCTGGTGCGGGTGCGCGCCGCCGGGGTCAACCCGGTCGACTGGAAGACCCGGGCCCGCGGCTTCTACTACACCGGCCAGACCCCGCCGTTCGGCCTCGGCTACGACGTCTCCGGCACGGTCGAGGCGGTCGGGGACGGCGTGACCGTCCACGCCGTGGGCGACGAGGTCTACGGCATGCCCCGCTTCCCGCACCCGGCCGGCGCGTACGCCCAGTACGTCACGGCGCCCGCCCGGCACTTCGCGCCCCGGCCGCGCGGCCTCGACCACGTCCGGGCCGCGGCCCTGCCGCTGGCCGCGCTGACGGCCTGGCAGGCGCTCGTCGACACGGCCGGGGTGGGCGAGGGACAGCGCGTCCTGGTCCACGCGGCGGCCGGCGGGGTCGGCCACCTGGCCGTGCAGATCGCCAAGGCCCGCGGCGCGTACGTCATCGGCACGGCGAGCACCGCCAAGCACGACTTCCTGCGCGGCCTGGGCGCCGACGAGCTGATCGACTACCGCGAGCGGGACTTCGCCGAGGCCGTGCGCGACGTCGACGTCGTCCTGGAGGCCATCGGCGGCGACTACCCCGCCCGCTCCCTGCGCACCCTGCGTCCCGGCGGCACCCTCGTCTCCCTGCTGCCCCTGGCCGAGCCGGTGCTCACGGAGGCCCGTGAGCGCGGCCTGCGCGCCGCCCGCATCATGGTCGAGCCCGACCTCGGCGGCCTGCGCGGCATCGCCGAGCTCGTCGAGTCCGGCCGGCTGCGGACCGAGGTCGCCGCCGTCCTGCCGCTGGCCGAGGCGGCCGAGGCCCACCGGATGGGCGAGACCGGCCGCACCACCGGCAAGATCGTCCTCTCCGTCGACTGACGCCCGGGGGCCCGCGATCCGGACCCTCACCCGCCCGGGTGAGGGTCCGGATCGTTGCGCGAGGACTGGTAGAGGTACGTCGAATCGGGTAGATACGGTCGAGTAGCACCGGTCGGTAGCCGACCGGGACGGCCCCGACTCACGCGGCGAGGTGCCTGATGACCGCACCATCCGTACGACCGGTCTCCGAACGCGAAGCACGCCAGGTCGCCGAAGCGGCCCGGGAACAGGACTGGAAGAAGCCCAGTTTCGCCAAGGAACTCTTCCTCGGCCGGTTCCGCCTCGACCTGATCCACCCGCATCCCACGCCCGTGCCGGAGGACGTCCGGCGCGGCGAGGAGTTCCTCACCAAGCTCCGCGACTTCTGCGAGACCCGCATCGACGGCGCCCGCATCGAGCGCGAGGCGAAGATCCCGGACGAGACGGTCAACGGGCTCAAGGAGCTCGGCGCCCTCGGCATGAAGATCGACACCAAGTACGGCGGGCTGGGCCTCACCTCGGTCTACTACAACAAGGCCCTCGCCCTGGTCGGCTCCGTCAGCCCCGCCGTCGGCGCCCTGCTCTCCGCCCACCAGTCCATCGGCGTCCCCCAGCCGCTGAAGCTCTTCGGCACCCAGGAGCAGAAGGACACCTTCCTGCCGCGCTGCGCCCGCACCGACATCACGGCCTTCCTGCTCACCGAGCCGGACGTGGGCTCCGACCCCGCCCGGCTCGCCACCTCCGCCGTCCCCGACGGCGACGACTACATCCTGGACGGCGTCAAGCTCTGGACCACCAACGGCGTCGTCGCCGACCTGCTCGTCGTGATGGCCAGGGTGCCCAGGAGCGAGGGCCACAAGGGCGGCATCACGGCCTTCGTCGTCGAGGCCGCCGCCGAGGGCGTCACCGTCGAGCACCGCAACGCCTTCATGGGCCTGCGCGGCATCGAGAACGGCGTCACCCGCTTCCACCGGGTCCGCGTCCCCGCCGCGCACCGCATCGGCCCCGAGGGCGCCGGCCTGAAGATCGCCCTGACCACGCTCAACACCGGCCGCCTGTCCATCCCCGCCATGTGCGTCGCCGGCGGCAAGTGGGCGCTGAAGATCGCCCGCGAGTGGTCGGAGGCGCGCGAGCAGTGGGGCAAGTCGATCGCCGAGCACGAGGCCGTCGGCGCCAAGATCTCCTTCATCGCCGCGACGACCTTCGCGCTGGAGGCGGTCCTCGACCTCTCCGGCCAGATGGCCGACGAGAACCGCAACGACATCCGCATCGAGGCCGCCCTCGCCAAGCTGTACTCCAGCGAGATGGCCTGGCTGATGATGGACGAGCTGGTCCAGATCCGCGGCGGCCGGGGCTACGAGAGCGCCGCCTCGCTGGCCGCCCGCGGCGAGCGCGCCGTCCCCGCCGAGCAGATGCTGCGCGACTCCCGCATCAACCGCATCTTCGAGGGCTCCACCGAGATCATGCACCTGCTCATCGCCCGCGAGGCCGTCGACGCCCACCTCTCGGTCGCCGGCGACCTCATCGACCCCGAGAAGTCCCTCGGCGACAAGGCCCGCGCCGGAGCCCGCGCCGGCGGCTTCTACGCCCGCTGGCTGCCCAAGCTGGTGGCGGGCCCCGGGCAGCTGCCCACCACGTACACCGAGTTCCACCCGGCCGGCCACCGCGACCTGGCCGGCCACCTGCGGTACGTCGAGCGCTCCTCGCGCAAGCTCGCCCGCTCGACCTTCTACGCCATGTCGCGCTGGCAGGGCCGGATGGAGACCAAGCAGGGCTTCCTCGGCCGCGTCGTCGACATCGGGGCCGAGCTCTTCGCCATGAGCGCCGCCTGCGTCCGCGCCGAGCGGCTGCGCACCGAGGGCACCCACGGCCGCGAGGCCTACGAGCTGGCCGACGTCTTCTGCCGGCAGGCCAGGATCCGCGTCGAGGAGCTCTTCGGGCGGCTGTGGACCAACACCGACGACCTCGACCGCAAGCTCGTCTCCGGCGTGCTCGCGGGATCGTACGAATGGCTGGAGGCCGGCATCGTCGACCCCAGCGGCGACGGCCCCTGGATCGCGGACGCCACCCCCGGCCCCGCCACCACCGACAACGTCCACCGGCCCATCCGCTGAGACCCGGCGGGCGACCCGCTACCAGACCGGGGCGCCCGCCGGACGCAAATGTTCCGCCACGGGGGCGGGCGGGGGGATCCCTGTCCGCCCACCGGCGGGAAGACGTAACAATGGAGCCCATGACGGACTCCCTCGCTGACCCGCATCTGCGCTACTCCGCCCCCACCGCCCCCGGGGCGCCGCGCGAGATCGTGATCCTCGGCTCGACCGGCTCGATCGGCACCCAGGCCATCGACCTCGTGCTCCGCAACCCCGGCCGCTTCACGGTGACGGCCCTGTCCGCCGCCGGCGGCCGGGTGGGGCTCCTGGCCGAGCAGGCCCGCCGGCTGCGGGTCCGCGCCGTCGCCGTCGCGCAGGCCGACAAGGTGCCCGCGCTGCGCGAGGCGCTGGCCGCGCAGTACGGGACCGAGCCGCTGCCCGAGATCCTCGCGGGCCCCGAGGCGGCCACCGAGCTCGCCCGCAGCGAGTGCCACACCGTCCTCAACGGCATCACCGGCTCCATCGGCCTCGCGCCGACCCTCGCCGCCCTGGAGGCGGGCCGCACCCTGGCGCTGGCCAACAAGGAGTCGCTGATCGTCGGCGGCCCGCTGGTCAAGGCGCTGGCCAAGCCCGGGCAGATCATCCCGGTCGACTCCGAGCACGCCGCGCTCTTCCAGGCCCTGCTCGGCGGCACCCGCGCCGAGGTCCGCAAGCTGGTCGTCACCGCCTCGGGCGGCCCCTTCCGCGGCCGGACGAAGGCGGAGCTGGCCTCCGTCACCCCTTCGGACGCCCTCGCGCACCCGACCTGGTCCATGGGCCCGGTGATCACGATCAACTCGGCCACCCTGGTCAACAAGGGCCTGGAGGTGATCGAGGCGCACCTGCTCTACGACATCCCCTTCGACCGCATCGAGGTCGTCGTCCACCCGCAGTCCTACGTCCACTCGATGGTGGAGTTCACGGACGGCTCCACGCTCGCCCAGGCGACCCCGCCGGACATGCGCGGCCCCATCGCCATCGGCCTCGGCTGGCCCGAGCGGATCCCGGACGCGGCCCCGGCCTTCGACTGGTCCAAGGCCTCCACCTGGGAGTTCTTCCCGCTCGACGAGGAGGCCTTCCCCTCGGTCGGCCTCGCCCGGCACGTCGGCGGCCTCGGCGGCACGGCGCCCGCCGTCTTCAACGCGGCCAACGAGGAGTGCGTCGACGCCTTCCTGGCGGGCGCGCTGCCGTTCAATGGGATTGTCGATACCGTCGCCGAGGTGGTGGCGGAACACGGCACCCCCGCCTCGGGAACCCGGCTGACGGTCCCGGACGTCCTGCAAGCGGAGACCTGGGCCCGCGCCCGGGCCCGTGAACTGGCCGCCCGCAAGGCGGCCCGTACGGTGAAGACAACCTCGGAGGCCCGCGCATGACAACACTGATGACGGTCCTCGGGATAGTCGTCTTCGTGGTGGGCCTGCTCTTCTCGATCGCCTGGCACGAACTGGGACACCTGTCCACCGCGAAGCTCTTCGGCATCCGGGTGCCGCAGTACATGGTCGGCTTCGGGCCGACGCTGTTCTCGCGGCGCAAGGGCGACACCGAGTACGGCATCAAGGCCATCCCGCTCGGCGGCTACATCCGCATGATCGGCATGTTCCCGCCCGGCGCGGACGGGAAGATCGCCGCACGCTCCACCTCGCCCTGGCGGGGCATGATCGAGGACGCCCGCTCGGCGGCCTTCGAGGAGCTCCAGCCCGGCGACGAGTCCCGGCTCTTCTACACGCGCAAGCCGTGGAAGCGCGTGATCGTGATGTTCGCCGGACCGTTCATGAACCTGGTCCTGGCCGTGGTGATCTTCCTCGGCGTGATGATGTCCTTCGGCATCAACACACAGACGACCCAGGTCTCCACGGTCTCGGACTGTGTGGTCAAGGCCACGGACAAGACGGACAAGTGCTCCCCGGGCGCCAAGGACTCCCCGGCCAAAGCCGCCGGACTCCAGCCGCGCGACAAGATCGTCGCCTTCAACGGCCACAAGGTCGACGACTGGTCCACCCTCCAGAAGGACATCCGCCGCACCACCGGCCCGGCCACCCTCACCGTCGAGCGGGACGGCACCCGCAAGACCCTCCACGCGAACCTGATCTCCAACCAGGTCCAGAAGTACGACGGCAAGGGCACCCCCCTCAAGGGCGAGTACGTCACCGCGGGCTTCCTGGGCTTCACCCCGGCCACCGGCGTCGTGCCCCAGTCCTTCGGGCAGTCGGTCGACCGTATGGGTGACATGGTCCAGTCCGGCGTGGAATCGCTGATCGCCCTGCCCAGCAAGATCCCCGACCTGTGGAACGCGGCCTTCGACGGCGGCGAGCGCAAGGCGGACTCCCCGATGGGCGTGGTCGGCGCCGCCCGCGTCGGCGGCGAGGTCTTCAACCTCGACATCCCGCCGTCGCAGCAGATCGCGACCATGCTCTTCCTGGTCGCGGGCTTCAACCTCTCCCTGTTCCTGTTCAACATGCTGCCGCTGCTGCCGCTGGACGGCGGACACATCGCGGGAGCGCTGTGGGAGTCGGTGCGGCGGGCCTTCGCCAAGGTCTTCCGCCGCCCCGACCCGGGCCCGTTCGACGTGGCGAAGCTGATGCCCGTCGCCTATGTGGTGGCCGGCATCTTCATCTGCTTCACGCTGCTGGTCCTGATCGCGGACGTGGTGAACCCGGTGCGGCTCACGTAGCGCCTTGCCGGCGGGGCGCGGGTGGGGGTGCACCACCGCTGCGCGGCGGTGTCCTCGCTCTCCCCCGACGGGCTGCTGTGCTGTGTCCTCAAGCGCCGGACGGGCTGATATCAGCCCGTCCGGCGCTTGAGGACGCGCCCGCAGGGCGCCGGCCGCCGTAGGCGGCGACGACGGGGCCGCAGTCGAAGGCCCGCCGGACACGCCTTGGCCCAGCCCGGCCCCGGCCCGCAATGTGCCCCGAAGGGGCCCGGTGCCGTAACCTCGAAGGCCGGAGCCCGCCGATCTCGGGACCTTGATTCACACCTTGGGGTTGCTCGCCAGATGACTGCGATTTCGCTTGGAATGCCTTCCGTTCCGATCAAGCTCGCCGACCGCAGGGTCAGCCGCAAGATCCAGGTCGGCTCCGTGGCCGTCGGAGGCGACGCACCCGTGTCGGTGCAGTCGATGACGACGACCCGGACCTCGGACATCGGCGCGACGCTCCAGCAGATCGCCGAGCTCACCGCCTCCGGCTGCCAGATCGTCCGCGTGGCCTGCCCGACCCAGGACGACGCCGACGCGCTGCCGGTCATCGCGAAGAAGTCGCAGATCCCGGTGATCGCCGACATCCACTTCCAGCCGAAGTACGTCTTCGCCGCCATCGACGCCGGCTGCGCCGCGGTCCGGGTCAACCCGGGCAACATCAAGCAGTTCGACGACAAGGTCAAGGAGATCGCGAAGGCCGCCGGCGAGACCGGTACCCCGATCCGCATCGGCGTCAACGCCGGCTCCCTCGACGCCCGCCTGCTGGCCAAGTACGGCAAGGCCACCCCGGAGGCGCTCGTCGAGTCCGCCCTGTGGGAGGCGTCCCTCTTCGAGGAGCACGGCTTCCGCGACATCAAGATCTCGGTCAAGCACAACGACCCGGTCGTGATGGTCAACGCCTACCGCCAGCTCGCCGCCCAGTGCGACTACCCCCTCCACCTCGGCGTCACCGAGGCGGGCCCGGCATTCCAGGGCACGATCAAGTCGGCCGTGGCGTTCGGCGCGCTGCTCTCCGAGGGCATCGGCGACACCATCCGCGTCTCCCTGTCGGCCCCGCCGGCCGAGGAGATCAAGGTCGGCATGCAGATCCTGGAGTCCCTGGGCCTGCGCCAGCGCCGCCTGGAGATCGTCTCCTGCCCGTCCTGCGGCCGCGCCCAGGTCGACGTCTACAAGCTCGCCGACCAGGTCTCCGCCGGCCTGGAGGGCATGGAGGTGCCGCTGCGCGTCGCCGTCATGGGCTGCGTCGTGAACGGCCCCGGCGAGGCCCGTGAGGCCGACCTCGGCGTAGCCTCCGGCAACGGCAAGGGCCAGATCTTCGTCAAGGGCGAGGTCATCAAGACCGTCCCCGAGTCCAAGATCGTGGAGACCCTCATCGAGGAGGCCCTCAAGCTGGCCGAGCAGATGGAGAAGGACGGCGTCGCCTCCGGCGAGCCCGAGATCAGCGTCAGCGGCTGAGCCCGGCGCCGGCTCCGCCCGGCCCGTACCGGACATCACGATGCCCCGCCCCCACCGGCGGGGCATCGTCGTGCCCGGAGGAGTCCGCCTTCGACGGGGGAGGTGTGCGCGGACCCGGAGAGGTACAGTTCCAAGACCTGTTCCCATGGCCACCGGCCCGCGACGGTGAGGCATACCCACACGTGTTGACGACGACCACCACCAAGGTCCTGGAGCCCGGTGAACTCGACGCCGCCCTCGCCGTCCTCGACCGCGAACCCGTCGCCAACGCCTTCGTCGCCGCGCGTGTCCAGGTAGCCGGCCTCGACCCCTGGCGGCTCGGCGGCGAGATGTGGGGCTGGTACGCCGGCGGCCGCCTCGAATCCCTCTGCTACGCCGGGGCCAACCTCGTCCCCATCTGCGCCGGCCCCGAGGCCGTCCGCGCCTTCGCCGACCGCGCCCGCCGCGCCGGCCGCCGCTGCTCCTCCATCGTCGGCCCGGCCGAGGCCACCGCCGAGCTGTGGTCCCTGCTCGAACCGCACTGGGGACCCGCCCGCGAGGTCCGCGCCCACCAGCCGCTGATGGTCACCCACGCCATGCCCGCCGACATCCAGCCCGACCCGCACGTCCGCCGCATCCGCAAGGACGAGATGGACGTGATCATGCCGGCCTGCGTGGCGATGTTCACCGAGGAGGTCGGCGTCTCCCCGCTCGCCGGCGACGGCGGACTCCTCTACCAGGCCCGCGTCGCCGAGCTCGTCGGCGCCGGGCGCTCCTTCGCCCGGATCGAGGACGGCCGGGTCGTCTTCAAGGCCGAGATCGGCGCCGCCACCACCCGCGCCTGCCAGATCCAGGGCGTCTGGGTCGCCCCCGAGTACCGCGGCCGCGGCCTCTCCGAGACCGGCATGGCCGCCGTGCTGCGGTACGCCCTGCGCGAGGTCTCCCCGGTGGCCAGCCTCTACGTGAACGACTACAACACCGCGGCCCGGGCCGCCTACCGCCGCGTCGGCTTCCGGGAAGTCGGCGCGTTCATGAGCGTCCTGTTCTGACCGGACCGCCGCTCGGCCGCCCCGCCCGGGTAGCCTCCGGACATGGATGACATCGCGGTCGGGAACCTCGACCTCGCCGCGCGGGTGGACGACGCGCTGGCCGTGCAGGCGCTGGCCTTCGGGCTCAGCGACGAAGAGATCGCTGTACGGCGCCACATCGTGCTCCGGCACCTGACGTCACCGGGCGCGCGGGCCCTCGGGGCCACCACGGCGGGCGGCCGGCTCGTCGGCTTCGTCTACGGCATGCCCAACGACCGCGCCCACTGGTGGTCCGGCGTCGTCGAACCGTATCTGCGCGCCACCGGCTCCGAGGGCTGGCTCGACAACGCCTTCGTCATCACCGAGCTGCACGTCCACCCCGACTTCCAGAAGCGGGGGATCGGCCGCTCCCTCATCACCACCCTCACCGGGAGCGCGGCCGAACCGCGCAGCATCCTCTCCGCCATCGACATGGAGAGCCCGGCCCGCGCCCTCTACCGCAGCCTCGGCTACCGCGACCTCGCCCGCCCGGTGATCTTCCCCAGCGCGCCGAGCCCGTACGTGGTGATGGGCGCGCCGCTGCCGCTGCGCGAGCGGCCGTGAGAACCCGTTTTCGCCCCACCGGCGGCTGCCGATAATCTCCTGGGATTCCCCCCGAGCCCGCAGGAGATCTGATGGCCCCCGTCCAGCGCATGTCCACGACCATGCTGAAAACCCTGCGTGACGACCCGGCCGACGCCGAGACCGCGAGCCACAAGCTGCTGGTCCGCGCCGGGTACGTCCGCCGTACCTCCGCGGGCGTCTGGACCTGGCTCCCGATGGGCAAGAAGGTGCTGGAGAACGTCTCCCGCGTGGTCCGCGAGGAGATGGACGCCATCGGCGGCCAGGAGGTCCTCCTTCCCGCCCTGCTGCCCAAGGAGCCCTACGAGGCGAGCGGCCGCTGGGAGGAGTACGGCGACCTGCTCTTCCGGCTCAAGGACCGCAAGGGCGCGGAGTACCTGCTCGGGCCGACGCACGAGGAGATCTTCACCCTCACGGTCAAGGACCAGTGCACGTCCTACAAGGACCTGCCGGTGATGCTCTATCAGATCCAGACCAAGTACCGGGACGAGGCGCGCCCCCGCTCGGGCGTGCTGCGCGGCCGCGAGTTCCAGATGAAGGACTCCTACTCCTTCGACACCACGGACGAGGGCCTCGCCGAGTCCTACCGTCTGCACCGCGAGGCCTACACCCGGATCTTCGAGCGGCTCGGCCTCGACTACCGCGTCGTCTCCGCCGTGTCGGGCGCGATGGGCGGCTCGGCGTCCGAGGAGTTCCTCGCCCCGGCCGCGGCCGGCGAGGACACCTTCGTCGACTGCCCCGCCTGCGACTACGCGGCCAACACCGAGGCGGTCACCGCCGTCGTCGCCCCCGCGGACCCCGCCGGGCACGGCCCCGTCGAGGAGCTCGACACCCCCGACACCCCGACCATCGAGTCCCTCGCCGAGCACCTCGGCGTGCCCGCCTCGGCCACCCTCAAGAACCTCCTCGTCAAGATCGACGGCGAGATCACGGCCATCGGCGTGCCCGGCGACCGCGAGGTCGACCTCGGCAAGCTGGGCGAGCACCTGGCGCCCGCCGTCGTCGAGTTGGTGACGGCCGAGGACTTCGCCGGCCGGCCCGACCTCGTCCGCGGCTACGTCGGCCCGCAGGGCCTGAAGCTGCGTTACCTCGCCGACCCGCGCGTGGCCCCCGGCACGGCCTGGGTCACCGGCGCCAACAAGCCCGACACGCACGCCCGCAACGTGGTCTGCGGCCGGGACTTCGAGGTCGACCAGTACCTCGACGTCGTCGTGGTCGAGCAGGGCGACCCCTGCCCCCGCTGCGGCGCCGGCCTGGAGATCGGCCGCGCGATCGAGATCGGCCATATCTTCCAGCTCGGCCGCAAGTACGCGGACGCGTTCGGCCTCGACGTCCTCGGCCCCCAGGGCAAGCCGGTCCGGGTCACCATGGGCTCGTACGGCATCGGCGTCTCGCGCGCAGTCGCCGCCCTCGCCGAGCAGACCCACGACGCCTCCGGCCTCTGCTGGCCCCGCGAGGTCGCCCCGGCGGACGTCCATATCGTCGCGGCCGGCAAGGCCCTCCAGACCGAACTCGCCCTGGAACTCGCGGAGAAGCTGGGCGCGGCGGGCGTGCGCGTCCTGGTCGACGACCGGGCGGGGGTGTCGCCGGGCGTGAAGTTCACGGACGCGGAGCTGATCGGTGTGCCGACGATCCTCGTGGTCGGGCGGGGGGCGGCCGACGGGGTGGTGGAGCTGAAGGACCGCCGGACGGGGGATCGTGAGGAGCTCACGGTCGCGGAGGCGGTCGGGCGGCTGTCGGCGCGGGTCTGACGTCCGGGGCCGGGCGCCTGACGGCGGGTCTTTCCCCGACCCGCCCCTTCCCGGACCGGGGGCGAGCCCCCGGGCCCCCGGTCCCGGGCAGCGATTCAGCCCGTCCGGCGTTTGAGGACCGGGGTCCGGGGCGGAGCCCCGGTCGGGAAGGGGCGGGGCTGGGGAAAGGCCCCGCGCAGCGGTGCCCCCACCCGCCCCACCCGCTCACACCCCCGTCACAACAACCCCGCGAACTCCAGCATCAGTTCACCCCGCCCCCGAACCCCCACCGACAGCTCCCCGACCCCCTCGCACACCGCCCGGACCACCGCCCACCCGCGCAACCGCTCCGCGTCCACCTCCAGCGAATCCGCCAGCTTCGCCACCCGCCGCCGCGCCGCGGCCGCCGCACCGGGGGAGGCCAGGAGGGTGTCCGCGCGGTCGCGGACCAGCCAGGCCAGGTCGTACGCGCGCTCGCCGACCAGCGGGCGCGGGGCGATGGCCAGCCAGGGCGCGCGGTCGCCGGACAGGACCGTGCCCTGGTGGTACTCGCCGTGCAGCAGCACCGCGTCACCACCCTCGCCGGCGCTCTCCGTCAGAGCGGTCACCAGCTCCAGGGCCTCGTCGGCCAGCGCCCGTACGTCCGCCGCCACGGGCAGCTCGCGGCGCTCGCGCAGGGTCTCCGCCAGGCCGGCCGCGTGCGCGGTCAGCTCGGGGAACGGGTGGGCCGGACCGGCGGGCGCGGCGGGCGGCACCCACAGCCGCTGGAGCACCGCGGCGGCCTCCAGCTGGGCCTTCGCCTCGGCCAGCGAGCGCAGGCTGATGTCACCGTGCAGCCGTTCCAGGAGCAGCGCCCCCGCGTCCGCCCGCAGCACCCGCACCGCGCACCGGCCGTCCCACCGCTCCAGCGCCGCGTGTTCGAGCGCGGCCGTGCCGTCGGGAGGGCAGAGCTTGAGCACGGCGGGCGTGCCGTCCGCCTGGCGTACCAGGACGACGACGCTCGTCCGGCCGCCGGGCGTCTGCACCCTTTCGGGCGTCAGCTCCCAGCGGGCGAGGTAGTCCTGGGCGGTCTCCGGCAGTGCCGCCAGCCAGCGGCGGGCCACCCCGTCCGCGGGCTGTGAGCTCAGGGTGCGCACCAGCCGCTCCGGCGGTTCGAGGCGGTAGTTCGCGTTGTTCATCCCTGCGCTGTCCTTTTCTTCTTCCGCTGGTCAGGACCGGTTCGGCGACCCGCTCGGCGAGGCGTCCGGCCCGGCCGCGGCGGCCCGCTCGGCGAGCCCAGGGAAGGCTACGCCGTCGCCGCGCCACCGCACCGACCGCACCGCCGCGTCCCGCAGCGCCGCCGCCGCGTCCCGGCGCAGGGCGCCGGTGGCGGCTCGTACGAGATCGGCGTAGACGCCCGCGGCGCGGCTCTCCAGCTCCGCCGCCAGCCGTACCGCGCCCGCCTCGTCCGGCACCGGGAACGGCAGCGCGTACCCGGCCGCCGCGGCCTCCGGCTCGCCTCCCAGCTCGCGGACCGCGCGGCCCATCGCGTCGCGCCGGGCCCGGTGCGCGTCGAATGCCTCGCGGGCCTCCGCCGCGCGCTCCTCGCCGATCCGGGCGCCGACGACCCCGTACCCGTACACGGCCGCGTGCTCGGCGCCGAGCGCGGCCTGCGCCGCCGCCAGCGCCCCGCCGCTCTCCCGGGCGGCGCTCACGCGTCACCGCCGAGCAGGTAGGCGTGGGCCGCGCCGGCCGCCGCGACGGAGGCGAGCAGCCGGGCGAGTTCGGGCGGTGCCCCGGTCAGGGCGGCGGTCCGGGCGTCGGCGGCGCGCCGCTCGGCGTCGGCGAGCGCGGCCAGGGCGGCCTTCTCGTCGCCGGGCACGCCGGACGTGCCTCCGGAGGGGGCGGCGGATCCCGGTGCGGTCACCCCGAAGGCCTCCGCGTGGCGGGCGGTCTCGGCCCGCAGCGGCCGGAGCCGCGCGGCGAGCCCGTCGTGCGCGCGGGCCGTCGCGTCGTACCGCTCCAGCAGGGCCGCCGAGTCCCGGCCGGCGGCGGCCCGCAGCCGCTCCGCCGTGGCGCCGCGCTCGGCGTCCGCTTCACGCCCCCGCCCGGAGGCACCGTCCGAACACCCGGTCAGCAGGGTCGCCGCACCCGCCGTGAGGGCCACCGCGCCGCCTGCCAGTACGCTGCGTCTGCGCGGGCCGGCAGCGCCCCGCGTCGTCGTCGTGCGCGCCACGATCCTCTTTCCGCCAGGTTCCGCCAGGTCCGGTCATGATCACCGCACGCGAGCGTACCGGCGCGCGGCACCACGGCCGGGGACCAGGCACCGAATCGTCAGTCGCCTGCCGGAACAGATAGGCTTTGACCTGACACGCGACTTTCCCACAACAGCACACGCGGCCGAGGAGTCACCCGGATGAGCACCACCCAGAGCGAGAGGCTGCGCGAGCTGCTGGCCCCTCTCGTCAGCGCGCGAGAGCTGGATCTGGAAGAGGTCGACGTGACCACCGCGGGCAAGCGGCGCGTGCTGCGCATCGTGGTGGACTCCGACGCGGGCGTGGAGCTGGACGAGTGCGCCGAGGTCAGCCGCGCGGTCTCCGAGAAGCTCGACGAGACGGACGCCATGGGTGGCGCTCCGTACGTCCTGGAGGTCACCTCCCCCGGCGCGGACCGCCCCCTGACCGAGCACCGGCACTACGTCCGGGCCACCGGCCGCCTGATCAAGGCGCAGCTGACCGAGGGCGGCGAGCTCGTCGCCCGCATCGTCGCGGTGGACGACGAGGGGCTCGACCTGGAGGTGCCCGGCGTGAAGGGGCGCAAGCCCACCGCCCGCAGGCTGGCCTTCGGTGAGATCGCCAAGGCGCGCGTGGAGATCGAGTTCAACCGCAAGTCCGTCGAGAAGGCCGAGAAGGCCGCTGACGAAACCGACGAGAGCCAAGAGGAGGCGTAGCCGTGGACATCGACATGAGTGCCCTGCGGGGTCTGGTGCGAGAGAAGGAGATCTCCTTCGACCTGCTGGTCGAGGCGATCGAGTCGGCCCTCCTCATCGCGTACCACCGCACCGAGGGAAGCCGCCGCCGCGCCCGCGTGGAGCTGGACCGGGCCACCGGCCATGTGACGGTCTGGGCCAAGGAGGACCCGCAGGACCTGGAGGAGGGCGAGGAGGCCCGCGAGTTCGACGACACGCCGTCCGGTTTCGGCCGGATCGCCGCGACCACCGCCAAGCAGGTCATCCTCCAGCGTCTGCGCGACGCCGAGGACGAGATCACTTTCGGTGAGTTCGCGGGTCGCGAGGGTGACGTCGTCGCGGGCATCGTCCAGCAGGGCAAGGACCCCAAGAACGTCCTGGTCGACATCGGCAAGCTGGAGGCCATCCTGCCGGTGCAGGAGCAGGTCCCCGGCGAGGAGTACAAGCACGGCACCCGCCTGCGCACGTATGTCGTCCGGGTGGCGAAGGGCGTCCGCGGCCCGTCCGTGACGCTGTCCCGCACGCACCCCAGCCTGGTGAAGAAGCTCTTCGCCATGGAGGTGCCGGAGATCGCCGACGGTTCGGTGGAGATCGCCGCCATCGCCCGCGAGGCCGGCCACCGCACCAAGATCGCGGTGCGCTCGACCCGCTCCGGGCTCAACGCCAAGGGCGCCTGCATCGGCCCGATGGGCGGCCGCGTCCGCGCCGTCATGGCCGAGCTGCACGGCGAGAAGATCGACATCGTCGACTGGTCGGACGACCCGGCCGAGCTGGTGGCGCACGCGCTGTCCCCCGCACGGGTGAGCAAGGTCGAGGTCGTGGACTTCGGCGCGCGCTCCGCACGGGTGACGGTCCCGGACTACCAGCTCTCCCTCGCCATCGGCAAGGAAGGCCAGAACGCCCGGCTCGCCGCCCGCCTCACCGGCTGGCGCATCGACATCCGGCCGGACACCGAGCAGCCGGAACAGGACTGATCCCACCCCCGGTCCCGGCCCTGCGATCAGGGCCGGAGCCGGGGCCCGGGCCGGGGATTCCCACCGGCCCGGGGCCGGGATCCCGCATGATCCACGGCGGGCCCGCCACGGCGGGCCCCGACCGGGCCGCACAGAGTGGCCGAAACGTATACGTGCCCGATCACTGCCCCCCAGGGGTGGGGTCGGTGCGGGGAGGTAGACTTAATCAGTGTCTGGCCGGACGCATGCCCGCGCATGCCCTGAGCGAACCTGCGTGGGATGCCGGGAGCGAGCGGCCAAGGGCGATCTGTTGCGGATCGTGAAGATCGAGGGCGAGTGCGTCCCCGATCCTCGCGGTACGCTGCCCGGCCGGGGTGCTTCCGTGCACCCGACACTGGTCTGTCTCGACCTGGCGGTCCGCCGCCGGGCGTTCCCCCGGGCCTTCAAAAGCCCGGGTCCGCTCGGCACCGCGGAACTGCGCCAGTACATCGAACGGGCCGAGGAATAGATCCCCGCGTATGCGGGGATGGCCCCACCGTAAGTAAGAACGCCACGGGAAACCGTGCGGTCAGGTACCTCGCGAGTTGGAAGTAGGTCGAGATTGCGATGAGCACTCGATGAGTACGCGATGAGTACGCCCATGAAGTAGCGACGGTCCGGTGGACACCCGGACCTAGAAGGAGCGAAGTGGCTAAGGTCCGGGTATACGAACTCGCCAAGGAGTTCGGAGTGGAGAGCAAGGTCGTCATGGCCAAGCTCCAAGAACTTGGTGAATTCGTCCGTTCGGCGTCCTCGACTATCGAGGCGCCGGTCGTCCGCAAGTTGACTGACGCATTGCAGGGACCGGGCGGCAACGCCAAGTCCGCTGCGAAGCCCGCGGCGCCGCGCAAGGCCGCGCCCGCGAAGCCGGGTGCCCCCACTCCGGGCGCCCCCCGTCCCGCCGCACCGGCCCCGAAGCCGGCGGCGGAGACCCCCTCGTCCAGCCCCAAGCCCGCGGGCGCCGCGCCGACCCCCGGCCCGCGTCCCGGCCCGAAGCCCGCTCCGGCCAAGCCCGCGCCGGTCACCCCGGTGCCCGCCGCGGAGTTCTCCGCGCCGGCTCCGGCCGCCCCGGCCCAGCAGGCCCCCTCCGGCCCGCGCCCCGGCGCCACCCCCGGCCCGCGTCCGGCTCGTCCGGCGCCCGCCGGTCGTGACGGCGGTCAGCGTGACGGCGGCCGTCCCGAGCGCGGTCCGCGCCCCGGCGGCCAGGGCCAGGGTGCCCCGCGCCCCGGTGGCGCCCGTCCGGCCGGTCCCCGTCCGGGCAACAACCCCTTCACCTCCGGTGGCTCCACGGGCATGGCCCGTCCGCAGGCCCCTCGTCCCGGTGGCGCGCCGCGCCCCGGCGGCCAGGGTGCCCCGGGCGCTCCGCGTCCGCAGGGCGGCCCGGGTGGCGCTCCGCGTCCCCAGGGTCAGGGCGGCGCTCGTCCGACCCCCGGTGGTATGCCTCGTCCGCAGGGCGGTCCCGGTGGCGCTCCGCGTCCCGGCGGCGGTCCCGCGGGTAACCGCCCGAACCCGGGCATGATGCCGCAGCGTCCGGCTGCCGGCCCGCGTCCGGGCCCCGGTGGCGGCGGTCGCGGTCCCGGCGGCGGCGCGGGTCGTCCCGGCGGTGCCGGTCGTCCCGGCGGCGGCTTCGCCGGCCGTCCGGCCGGTCCCGGCGGCGGCGGTCGTCCCGGTGGCGGCGGCGGTTTCGCCGGTCGTCCCGGTGGCGGTGGCGCTCCCGGTGGTGGCGGCGGCTTCGGCGGTCGTCCCGGTTTCGGTGGCCGTCCCGGCGGTCCCGGTGCCCGTGGTGGCACGCAGGGTGCGTTCGGCCGTCCCGGCGGTCCGGCGCGTCGTGGCCGTAAGTCGAAGCGGCAGAGGCGCCAGGAGTACGAGGCCATGCAGGCCCCGTCCGTCGGCGGCGTGATGCTGCCCCGCGGTGGCGGCGAGACCATTCGCCTGTCCCGTGGTGCCTCCCTCACCGACTTCGCGGAGAAGATCGGCGCCAACCCGGCGTCGCTCGTCGCCGTGATGATGAACCTCGGCGAGATGGTCACCGCGACCCAGTCGGTGTCCGACGAGACGCTGACGCTCCTCGGTGACGAGATGAACTACCAGGTTCAGATCGTCAGCCCCGAGGAGGAGGACCGCGAGCTGCTCGAGTCGTTCTCCATCGAGTTCGGTGAGAACGAGGGCGGCGAGGAGATGCTCGTCTCCCGTCCGCCGGTCGTCACCGTCATGGGTCACGTCGACCACGGTAAGACCCGACTGCTCGACGCCATCCGCAAGACGAACGTCATCGCGGGCGAGGCCGGCGGCATCACGCAGCACATCGGTGCGTACCAGGTCGCCACCGAGGTCAACGGCGAAGAGCGCGCGATCACCTTCATCGACACCCCGGGTCACGAGGCGTTCACCGCCATGCGTGCCCGTGGTGCCAAGTCGACCGACATCGCGATCCTCGTGGTGGCGGCCAACGACGGTGTCATGCCGCAGACGATCGAGGCGCTGAACCACGCCAAGGCGGCCGACGTGCCGATCGTGGTCGCGGTCAACAAGATCGACGTCGAGGGCGCCGACCCGACCAAGGTGCGCGGTCAGCTCACCGAGTTCGGTCTGGTGGCCGAGGAGTACGGCGGCGACACCATGTTCGTCGACATCTCCGCCAAGCAGGGCCTGCACATCGACAGCCTGCTGGAGGCCGTGGTCCTCACCGCGGACGCGTCGCTCGACCTGCGCGCCAACGCGGAGCAGGACGCGCAGGGTATTGCGATCGAGGCCCACCTCGACCGCGGTCGCGGCGCCGTGGCCACCGTGCTCGTCCAGCGCGGTACCCTCCGCGTCGGCGACACGATGGTCGCCGGTGACGCCTACGGCCGTGTCCGCGCGATGCTCGACGACAAGGGCCAGAACGTGGAAGAGGCGGGTCCGTCGACCCCGGTCCTCGTCCTCGGTCTGACCAACGTCCCGGGCGCCGGCGACAACTTCCTCGTCGTCGACGAGGACCGCACGGCCCGCCAGATCGCCGAGAAGCGCGCGGCGCGCGAGCGCAACGCCGCCTTCGCCAAGCGCACCCGCCGGGTGTCCCTCGAGGACCTCGACAAGGTGCTCAAGGCCGGCGAGATCCAGCAGCTCAACCTCATCATCAAGGGTGACGCGTCCGGTTCGGTCGAGGCTCTCGAGTCCTCGCTGCTCCAGCTCGATGTGGGCGAGGAGGTCGACATCCGCGTGCTGCACCGTGGCGTGGGTGCGGTCACCGAGTCCGACATCAACCTGGCGTCCGGCTCCGACGCGATCGTCATCGGCTTCAACGTCCGTGCGGAAGGCCGTGCCACGCAGATGGCCGACCGCGAGGGCGTCGACGTCCGGTACTACTCGGTCATCTACCAGGCGATCGAGGAGATCGAGGCGGCCCTCAAGGGCATGCTGAAGCCCGAGTACGAAGAGGTCGAGCTCGGTACGGCGGAGATCCGCGAGATCTACCGCTCGTCCAAGCTGGGCAACATCGCGGGTGTCCTCATCCGCTCGGGCGAGGTCAAGCGCAACACCAAGGCGCGCCTCATCCGCGACGGCAAGGTCATCGCAGAGGACCTCACGATCCAGGGTCTGCGCCGCTTCAAGGACGACGTCACCGAGATCCGCGAAGGCTACGAGGGTGGTATCAACCTCGGAAACTTCAACGACATCAAGGTCGACGACGTCATCGCGACGTACGAGATGCGGGAGAAGCCGCGCGGCTGATCGCATTGACACAGCCCGCGCGTAGCGTGGTCCACCAGGGGTGGTGGTCGGGCGGCGGGCGGGCCCGGGGCCGGTCGGCGGGGAGTAATTTCCGTCGATCGGCCCCGGCCGTTACGTGTACGGTTCGAAGAGTTCGTCGTACACCACGTACACCTCACGCCTCCCGGGTGGGCTTCACCCGTCACGCATGTATGTAGGGACGCTGTCCTTCGACCTCCTCCTCGGCGACGTACGGTCGCTGAAGGAGAAGCGCTCCGTCGTCCGACCGATCGTCGCCGAGCTGCACCGCAAGTTCGCGGTCAGTGTGGCGGAGGTGGGCGACCAGGACCTGTACCGCCGGGCCGAGATCGGCCTGGCGGCGGTCTCCGGGGATCCGGGGCACCTCACCGACCTGCTGGACCGCTGCGAGCGCTGGGTCGCCGGGCGGCCCGAAGTGGAGCTGCTCTCGGTCAGGCGGCGGTTCCACGGCGCCCATGACGACTGAGCGCGTCAGGGGCGTCACAAGCACAATGGACAACAAGAAGGAGACGGACCAGTGGCCGACAACGCGCGGGCGAAGAGGCTGGCGGACCTCATCCGCGAGGTGATCGCCCAGAAGCTTCAGCGCGGCATCAAGGACCCGCGGCTCGGTACGCACGTGACCATCACGGACACCCGGGTCACCGGCGACCTGCGGGAGGCTACGGTCTTCTACACGGTCTACGGCGACGACGAGGACCGTGCCAGCGCCGCCGCCGGCCTGGAGAGCGCCAAGGGCATCCTGCGCTCCGAGGTCGGCCGTGCCGCCGGGATCAAGTTCACGCCGACGCTGACGTTCGTGGCGGACGCCCTCCCGGACACCGCCCGGACGATCGAGGACCTGCTCGACAAGGCGCGGGCCTCGGACCAGCAGGTGCGCGAGGCGTCCTCGGGCGCCGCGTACGCGGGCGACGCCGACCCGTACCGCAAGCCGGGCGACGAGGACGAGAAGGACGCCGCCGCCGAATGAAGCACAAGGAGACCCCGCCGGACGGGCTGGTCGTCGTCGACAAGCCGGCCGGTTTCACCTCGCACGACGTCGTCGCGAAGATGCGCGGCATCGCGCGGACCCGGCGCGTCGGCCACGCGGGGACGCTCGACCCGATGGCGACCGGTGTGCTCGTCCTCGGGATCGAGCGGGCGACCAAGCTGCTCGGTCACCTCGCGCTGACCGAGAAGGAGTACGTCGCGACGATCCGGCTCGGCCAGAACACCGTGACGGACGACGCGGAGGGCGAGATCACCTCGTCCGCCGACGCCTCGGGCGTCACCCGTGAGGCGATCGACGCGGGTGTCGCCAAGCTCACCGGCGCCATCATGCAGGTGCCGTCGAAGGTCAGCGCCATCAAGATCGACGGCAAGCGGTCGTACGCGCGGGCCCGTGAGGGCGAGGACTTCGAGATCCCGGCCCGCCCGGTGACGGTCTCCTCCTTCGCCGTGCACGCCGTGCACGCCGTGCACCCGGCGGAGGCGGCGGACGGCACCCCGGTGCAGGACCTGCTGGTCTCCGTCGTCTGCTCGTCCGGTACGTACGTCCGTGCCCTCGCCCGTGACCTGGGCGCGGACACGGGTGTCGGCGGCCATCTGACGGCGCTGCGGCGCACCCGCGTCGGCCCGTACGGGCTGGGCGAGGCCCGCACGCTGGACCAGCTCCAGGAGGAGCTGACGATCATGCCCGTGGCGGAGGCGGCCGAGGCGGCCTTCACGCGCTGGGACGTCACGGAGGAGCAGGCGCGCCTGCTCGCCAACGGCGTCCGGGTCAGGATGCCGCTCTTCGAGACCACGGGCCCGATAGCGGTCTTCGGTCCGGACGGGCGCTTCCTGGTCCTGGTCGAGAACCAGGGCGGGCGGGCCAAGAGCCTGGCCGTCTTCGGCTGAGCCGGACCGCGGCATCCAGACGCCCCCGGGGCGGTCCACCGACCGCCGTGGGGGCGTCCCGCATGTTCCGGGGGCCTTGGGGCCGGGTGGTGGTCCCGGTGGCCTCACCGTGGGACGGGAGCGTGCCTTGCGACACGCTCCCGTCCCACGATCCCCCTCCCTCCGGTTCCCTATCCATCCCGTGCCGAGGATTCACCCCATTGGGCAGGCGCTCGGAGTGAATCGAGGGGGTGGAAGGGGGCGCGTTCCTGGTGCGATCTGTCCTGCCGATCATCCGCTGCCTAACGTCGCAGTAAGTGCACGGCGGGGAGGTTCGGCGGATGAGCGGTCGACGGACCGATGCGGACGAGAACTTGGTACGCATCAGAGACCTCGCCGGGCGTCCGCGCGGCACGGGTTTCCTCGCGGACGACCGCGGCACCATGATCACCAGCCATGAGGCGGTCGACGGCCTCGCCCGCCTGGTCCTGCTCGCGCCCGGGGAGCGCACCTGCCTCGTCGGGGCCGAGGCCGTCACCCCGCTGCCCGGGTCCGATCTCGCGCTGGTGCGGACCGAGGGCCTCGGCGTCCAGCCGCTGCCCGTCGCCGCCGCGGAGTACCTGGAGGACGGTGCGGAGGTCCGGCTCCGGGCCGGCCGCTGGCAGAACGCCCGGATCGTCGGCGAGGCCCTGGTGACGTACACCGCCACCGACCGCTTCCATCTGCTCGACGCCGCGGTGGAGCTCTCCGTCGGCGAGCGGGACGGCCTGCGCCTGGGCGAGGAGGCCACGGGCGGCCCCGTCCTCGACGCCCGCACCGGCACCGTCGTCGCCGTCCTCGGTACCGCGCTGCACGCCGAGCGCCGCTCCGGCGGCTTCGCCATCCCCCTCCGGGCGGCCGCCCTGGCCTGCCCGGACGGCCCCCTGGCCCGCCTCCTGGAGCACAACGGCGCCACCGTCCCCGCCTACGGCCCCGACCTCAACCTCGCGGGCGCCCTCCAGCTCACGGCGACCTCGCTCGGCCCCGTCACCACCTCCCGGGTCTGGCGCGACCCCGTCGACCGCCCCGAGGTCGCCCGCGAATTCGCCCGTTTCCTGGACACCGGCCGCCGCCCGCGCGAGCGGGTGCCCTGCGGCCTCGACCACGACGTCCACGGCGGGGTGACCGTCGCGGCCGGGCTGTCCCCGGGCCTGCCCGCGGAGACCTGCGGCGGCGCCGACGGCCGTACGTACGGCGGGGAGGGCCCGTACGGCGCGGAGAGTCCGTACGGGCCGGGGCACGGCGCCGGCTCCCCGTACGCCCCCGGGAGCCCCGGAGCGGGCGACGCGGGCGGCACGGCGGGCCCGGACGCCTGCGAGGAGGGGCCCGCGCCCGAGGAGGGATCCCCGGACGACGAGCCCGAGGAGGACGCGGAGGCCCGGCCGCCCGCAGCCCGGGTCCTCGGCCTCGTCGGCGGGCCCGGCACGGGCCGCACCACCGAGCTCGGCGCGCTCGCCACCCGCCGCGCCCGGGGCCCGGAGCCCGCGCCGACGATCTGGCTGCGCGGCGCCGACCTGGAGGACGGCGACGAGAGCGTGCGGGACGCCGTGGCCCGCGCCCTGGAGGCGGCCGGCCGGATCGTCACCGCCTCGGCGGGCGCCGCGGGCACGGTCGGCGACCCGGCGGAGGCCACCCCGGAGGCCGTCGCGGCCCTCGCCCAGCGCGTCGGCCGGCCGCTCCTCGTCATCCTCGACGGGCCCGAGGAGGTGCCGCCCGTCCTCGCCCACGCCTTGCCGTCGTGGACGGCGGCCACGGCCGAGTGGCTGGACGGCACGGCGGCCCGGCTCGTCGTCGCCTGCCGCCCGGAGCACTGGGAGACCGCCGGCGCCCTCTTCCCGCGCACCACCCTCCACACCCCCCTGGACACGGCCGTCCACCGCGGCCTGCCGTCCTGCGTCCGCCTCACCGACCTCACGCCCTGCCAGGCCGCCCAGGCCCGTGCCGTCTACGGCGTCCCCGCCGAGGCGATCCAGGAGGGCGACGCCGCCCACCCGCTCGCCCTGCGCCTCCTCGCCGAGGTCCGCGCGGCCCTCCCGGTCCACGGCGGACGGGCCTGGGCGGCCGGGGGAGCCGCCCCCGACGGCGGCGAGGACGAGGACGCCCCGCCCCCCGACCGCTGGGGCGTCTTCGCCGCCTACCTCGACCTGATCTGCCTGCGGATCGCCGTAAGGCTCTCGGCCGACCGCCGGCCGCCCCTGCGCGGCACCGCCGTCCGCCGGCTCGCCGCCCGGGTGGCGGGTCAGCTCCACGAGGCCGCCCGGCGCTGCCTGGGCCCGGGACAGGGCGAGCTGGACCGCGAGGCCTTCGAGGAGCTCTTCCCCTGGCGGAACGGCTGGGCCTCCGCCGTCCTCACCGAAGGCATGCTCGTCCCGGCCGGCACGGGCTACCGCTTCGGGCACGAGGAGTTCGCCGACTGGCTGCAAGGCGCGCACCTCGACCTCGACGCCGCCCTGCACACCCTCGTCCACCGCTGGTACGAGCCGGAGGGCCCGCCCGCCGAGACGGAGCCCCGGCTGCCGTCCCGGCCGGGCGGCGGCCCCGCGCCCGAGGGCCACGTCCCGCCGCCGCCCGGCTCCAGCAGGCCGCCCAGGACGGCGGCCGCCCGCCGCCGCACCCGCGCCGGGGCCCGCGGCAAGGAGCGGCCCAAGCCCGTGCCCGTACCGCGCCACCGCATCGGCCCGGTCCTCCAGGCGATGCTGCTCCTCGGCCGCCGCTCCGGCCCCGCGGAGCTCGCCACCCGGCTCGACGGGCTGATCCACGCCGCGGAGGCCCTCTCCCTCGCGCCCCGCCCGTCCACCGGGCCCGACGAGCACGTCCCGGCGCTCCCCGATCCCGCCTGGTGGGCCGCGCACCTCCTCGGCGAGACGCTGCTGCGCGTCCCCGACGCCACCCCCTTTCTGGGCACCCTGCGGCTGCTGGCCGAGCGGCTGACCACCCGCTCGCTCGCCATCGGCGGCTTCGACAGCGACCCCGCGGGCCCCCTCGGCGGCCTCGCCGAGTTCGGGCCCTGGTTCTGGCTCCGGCTGCCCCTCGGCCTCGCCGACCGCCTGGACCTGCTCCGGCTCCTGGTGCCCGCGGACGGCCCGCCGCCCGGCGCCGCCCAGACCCAGCAGCTCGAACCGCAGGCGCACCAGGTGGCCCACCCGCCCCAGAGCGACCGCTTCCTGCCCACCGTGGCCACCGTCCTCGCCGAGGACCCCTGCGCCGCGCAGACCCTCCTGTGCCGCTGGTTCGCCGACGAGCGCCCCCTCCAGGGCCCGCCCTACGGCGACTGCGTGCGCCCCACGGTCTCCACCGCCGCCCAGGTCCTCCTGCACACCCACCGCCACCACGCCGTCGACGACCTCGCCGAGTCCCTCGTCGACGCGGGCCACCCCCGGGCCGACGAGCTCCTGGTCGCCCTCGCCGAGGACGAGCCGTCCGCGATCTGCCGGGCCGTCGACCGCTGGGCCCACGACGACCGCGTCGAGCGCCACGTCGCCGCGGCCGCCTACGCCCTCAAGGCCGCCCCCCACGTCACCACCACCGCCGACCGCGAGCTGCTGCGCTACTCCGCCCTGGCCCTGCTGTCCCGACCCGCCGAGGGCGCCCTGCACGGCACGGCGCTCTGCCTGCTCGTCCGCGACGACGAGACCCGCGGCAAATACCTCCCGCAGGCCCTCGTCCGCTTCGCCGCCGGCGACGCCCACGTCCCCGCCCGCGCCCTCGCCGCCGCGCTGTCCACCCACCCCGAGCCCGTCCTCGCCGTCTTCCGGGCCAGGCTGTACGAGCCGGGGGACGGCCCCGGCGAGGTCCTCGCCGCCCTGGCCGAGGTCACCACGCCCGCCCTGGCCCGCCGCGCCGCCTCGCTCGTGCGGGAGCACGTCGAGCACCGCCCCGAGGGCGCCGGGCACGCGGCGGCCTTCGTGGACCGCCGCCTGGAGGCGGGCCCCGCCGCCCGGTCCGTCCTCTTCCCGCTCGTCGTCCAGCTGCTGGGCAACCGCTCCGCCCAGGTCCGCCGCGCCCTCGCGCCCGTCCTCGCCGCCCCCGGCACCCCTCTCTCGCGCCCCCTGCGCCAGGAGCTCCTGGAGGTGCTGCTGGAGCGCGAGCAGTACGGCCCGTTCGAGCGGGACATCACCGTCCTCGACGCGCTGCTGCGCGCGGTGGCCACGGGCGCCGGCGTGCGGGCCGAGGCCCGCACCCGCGACCTGGTGCACCGCATCGGCCTGCTCATGGCCCGCAGCGCGGAAGGGGCGGCGTGCTTCGACCGGCGGCTGACCCAGCTGGCCCGCGAGGTCCCGGTGTTCGGCGGCCAGGTGCGCGGCTGGCTGCGCTCCGCGCCCGCGCAGTGGGCGGTCGTGGTGGGCCCGCAGGCGCGGATCAGACTGACCGCGGAAGAAGATGACGAAGATCTGACAGTCGGTGGACCGGCCGATGCTGAGCGGCGCGAACCGGCATGGCACTCTTAGACCTGCGTAATCGACAGACAAAAGTTCGGGTTCGGGCGAGGAGCGGGCACAGTGCAGCGCTGGCGTGGCTTGGAGGACATCCCCCAGGACTGGGGGCGCAGCGTCGTCACCATCGGCTCGTACGACGGGGTGCACCGGGGGCACCAGCTGATCATCGGCCGCGCGGTGGAGCGGGCACGGGAGCTCGGCGTGCCCTCGGTCGTCGTGACCTTCGACCCGCACCCCAGCGAGGTCGTCCGGCCGGGCAGCCACCCGCCGCTGCTGGCCCCGCACCACCGGCGTGCGGAGCTGATGGCGGAGCTGGGCGTGGACGCGGTGCTGATCCTGCCGTTCACGGCGGAGTTCTCGAAGCTCTCGCCCGCCGACTTCGTGGTGAAGGTGCTGGTCGACAAGCTGCACGCCAAGCTCGTCGTCGAGGGCCCCAACTTCCGCTTCGGCCACCGCGCCGCCGGCGACGTGGAGTTCCTCAAGGAGCTCGGCGCCACCTACGACTACGGCGTCGAGGTCATCGACCTGTACGTGACCGGTGAGGCGGGCGGCGGGCTGCCGTTCTCGTCCACGCTGACCCGCCGGCTGGTCGCCGAGGGCGACGTCGCGGGCGCCATGGAGATCCTCGGCCGCCCGCATCGCGTCGAGGGCGTCGTCGTCCAGGGCGCGCAGCGCGGCCGCGAGCTCGGCTACCCCACGGCCAATGTGGAGACCCTCCCGCACACCGCCATCCCGGCCGACGGCGTCTACGCCGGTTGGCTCGTCGTCGGCGAGGAGGCCATGCCCGCGGCGATCTCGGTCGGCACGAACGTGCAGTTCGACGCGACCGAGCGCACGGTGGAGGCCTACGCCATCGACCGTACGGACCTCGATCTGTACGGCCTCCACGTGGCCGTGGACTTCCTGGCCTACCTGCGCGGCATGGAGAAGTTCGAGTCCATCGAGGCGCTGCTGCTGTGCATGGCGGGCGATGTGAAGCGGGCGCGTGACCTGGTGACGGCGCACGAGTCGCAGGTGGTGGCGCGGTAGCGCGCGGTTTGCTTGAGGTGAACGACGGTGGGCGGGCTGGATGAGAATCCGGCCCGCCCACCGTCGTGTGGGGACTTGCCGGAGGCCTCGGCCGCATGGTTCCGGGTGCCAAGTCAGCCTGTCCGGCGTTGAGGACCGGGGTCCGGGGCGGAGCCCCCGCCACGCGGCGGAGCCGCATATCGGACGCAGCGGGAAGGGGCGGGGCCGGGGAAAAATCCCCGGCCCCGCCCCCTCAAACCCGCACCGTCACTACTGCTGCGGCCCCTGCGGATACTGCGGAGGCCACCCACCCTGCCCCGGCACCGAACCCGGCACCGGATACCCCGGCTGCGGCTGAGCCAACGGCTGCCCCGTGTAAGGGTCGTACCCGTACACCGCGGGCCCCGGCTGAGCCGCCTGCTCGGGCGCGTACGCCCCCGGCACCGGCGGCGCCTGATGGGCCGGCGGATTCTCCCCGGTCCACAGCCCGCGCTGCTGCTGGGCCCGCGTGAAGTCCTCCGCGACCAGCGTGGACAGGTTGAAGTACGCCTCCCGCGTCTTCGGCCGCATCATCTCCAGATCGACCTCCGCACCCGTGGCCAGGTGCTCGTCGAACGGCACGACGACGACCCCGCGGCAGCGCGTCTCGAAGTGGGAGACGATGTCCTCCACCTTGATCATCTTGCCGGTCTCGCGGACCCCCGAGATGACGGTGACGCTGCGCGAGACGAGGTCGGCGTAGCCGTGCGCGTGCAGCCAGTCGAGCGTGGTGCTGGCGCTGCTCGCGCCGTCGACGGACGGTGTCGAGACGATGATCAGCTGGTCGGCGAGGTCGAGGACGCCGCGCATGGCGCTGTAGAGCAGGCCGGTGCCCGAGTCGGTGAGGATGATCGGGTACTGCTTGCCCAGCAGGTCTATCGCCCGCCGGTAGTCCTCGTCGTTGAAGGTGGTGGAGACCGCCGGGTCCACGTCGTTGGCGATGATCTCCAGACCGGAGGGCGCCTGCGAGGTGTAGCGGCGGATGTCCATGTAGCTGTGCAGGCTGGGGATCGCGGACACGAGGTCGCGGATCGTCGCGCCGGTCTCACGGCGTACGCGGCGGCCGAGCGTGCCCGCGTCCGGGTTGGCGTCGATGGCCAGGATCTTGTCCTGGCGCTCGCTCGCGAGCGTCGCGCCGAGGGCCGTGGTCGTGGTCGTCTTGCCGACGCCACCCTTGAGGCTGATGACGGCGATGCGGTAGCAGGAGAGGACGGGCGTACGGATCAGCTCCAGCTTCCGCTGCCGCTCCGCCTCCTCCTTCTTGCCGCCGAACTTGAAGCGGTTGCTGGTGATCTGCTTCTTCGGCTTGGGCTTGCTCCGCAGCAGCCGCTCGGACGACAGCTCCATGGAGGCCGTGAAGCCGAGCGGGGCGCCGTGCACGGACCGCTGCCGCTGCTCGGGCGAGACGGTGGGCCAGCCGCCGGCGCGCGGGTCGACGGGCATCCCGGGGTGGGGCTCGGCCTGCGGGGACGCCTGGGGAGCGGCCTGGGCCGCGTCCGGCTGCGGGACGTTCGCCTGCGGGTGGTGCGCCTGGGCCTGCGGGGTCCCGGCGAGCGGCGGGAGCGGCGCGGGCGCCTGGGCGGCGTGCGCGTCGGGCCCGACGGCCGGGGGCAGGGCCGCGGCGGCGGGGTGCGCCTGGCCGACCGGCTGCCCGGGCTGCGGGTGACCGCCCTGCGGGGCGAAGCCGTCGAGGGCGGGCGGGAGGGGCGCCGGCGCGGCCTGCGGGTAGCCGGTCGGCGGGACGGCCTGCGGCGCGGGGGCCGCACCGGTGACGGGCGCGGGCAGGGGCGCGCCGTGCGCTGCCGCCTGGGGGTGGGCGGCGGCCGGGGGAGCGGTCTGCGCGTCGGGGCGCGGGTAGCCGTAGCCGCCGGGGGGCACGGTGCCGTCGGCCGGCGCGTGCGGGGCCGGCAGCTCGGGGCGGGGGTAGCCGTAGCCCGCGGCCGCCTGCGCCGGTCCCGGCTCGCTCGGGGCGGCGGGAGTCTCCTGCGAGGCGGGCAGCGGGGAACCGTGGGCGACGGGAGCCCCGGTGCCGCTCACGGGCTGACCGGCGTACGGCGCCGGGAAACCGGCCGCCTCGGGGGCGGGGTAGCCGTAGCCGCCCTGTGCCGTCGGCGCGGGGGCCGCGGACTGCGGGGCGTCCTGGGGCGCGGTCTGCTGCCCGGGGGCCGGGTAGCCGTAGCCGGTGGCGGGTACGGGGTCGCTTTGCGGGGCCGGGGCCGGTGCCGGTGCCGGTGCGCCGTGGAGTTCGGGGCGCGGGTAGCCGTAGCCGCCCTGCGGTGCGGGTGCGGGTGCGGGTGCGGGAGCAGGGGTCGGGACAGGCGTCGGGACAGGCGTCGGGGCAGGAGCCGGTGCCGGAACGGGAGCCGCCGGTACGGGCGCTTCCGGCGCGTCCGGGCGCGGGTAGCCGTAACCCCCCTGGGCGCTCGGTGCCGCGGCCTCCGGCTGCGGCGCGACGGCGGGCTGGAAGTCCGGGGGCAGCGGCGGCAGCGCGGGGGGCGCGGGCGGGGTCCACTGCTGCGCCTGCGCGTCCGGGGCCTGCTGGGCCTGCGCGTCCGGGACCTGCGGGGACTCGGGGGTGGCCGCGGCCTCCGGGACGTTCGGCGTGTCCGGGGCGCCCAGGACCTCCGGGGCCCTCGCCGGCTCGTCAGCGGCACGGCCGGCGATCTCTTCGTGCAGGGCGGCGGCGGAGAACCGCATGGTGCCCTCGCGACGCACGTCACCGCTCGCCGCGTCGACGGGGTCCGGCGCCGTGTCCGGAACCGCGTCCGCGACGGCGTCGGCGGCGGGATCGGCCACGGCGTGCGTGGCGCCCACGGAGTGTGCGGTGTCGGCGGGTTCCACGGCGGGGCCGGGCTCCACGGCCGGCGCGGAACCGGCGGCGGAGTCCGTCACCGGATCGGCGGACGAGTCCACGGCGCTGTCCGTGCCGAAGGGGGCCGGGGCGTCGTGGGACGCTACACCGTGATCCGGCTCCTCGGCCGGAGCCGCGGCCGCGCCCTCCGGGGCCCGGCCCAGGGCCGGTTCCGGCCCGCCGACGGGCGCGGCATCGGCATCGGTGGCGTCCGCACCGGAGTCGAAGTCCGCGCCGGAGACAGGGAAGGAAGGCGCGGGCTCAGGATCCGCCGCCGTGGGGAACGCCGCGAGCGGTTCACCCGAAGGCGGCGGCGGAGCCACCGCGTCCAGGCCGCTGGGGGCCGCACCGTCCGAGCCCGCCGCGGGCGTCGCCGCGTTCTGCGTGTACCAGGCAGGCGGGGTGTAGTCGATGGTGAACTCACCCGTCTGCTCGGGCTCGTTCTCGTGGCCCGCGTCGGACCGTTCCTCGCCGGCTGTTGTCCCGCCCGCGCGGATCGCGTCCCGATCGCTGCTCACATTGCCTCCTGCTGGTGTGGTCTAGCGCCCATGAATTGCCTGTCGGGCCCGACCGTTCCCGTCGTCCGACCGCCCGGGGTTCCCCCTTGTGCGACGGGAGAGGCCCGGTATGGGGTCTCCAGTACGTACACCCACCAAGACTAATCGTCATACGCATCGTCGCGGCAGGCCCGCCCCGAGCCCACCGGGCGTACCCTCCGTCACCTGCGGCCATGCCGCGACGGGGAACGGACCGACCGCCGGGCGCCTGCCCGATGCCGGGCAGCACCGCCCGCGCCGGCCCGTCGGTCTGCCGTCCCGTCAGTCCGCCGGCCCGCTCAGTCCATGCGGCGCGCGGCGCCCAGCAGCCCCGTCTCCGGCTCGGTCGCCCGGGTGTCCACGTACATCCGCGAACCGCCCGCGCACCAGAGCGTGAGCCCGTCCCGCAAGGTGGGCAGGGCGTCGACGTCCTCCTGCGGGAGCCCGAGGAGCCGGCCCAGTTGGCGCGCTTCCTCGGGGGAGACCCGCTGGACGCCGACGAGGTCGGCGCTGTCCATCAACCGGGGGGCCTCGGGACCCAGATAGGGGAGCAGGGTCAGGACGGGCTGCCAGGGGGCGGAGACGACCCGGCCGCGCGGCGGGCGCACGCCGCAGTCGCGGACCACCAGGACGGGGCTGTGCACCGTCGGCCCCTGCGGCGGCACCCGGCCGACGTCGTGCAGGGTCACGCACTGCTGACCGCCGTTGGCGGCCTGCGCGAGCCCGGTCCACAGCGGGCGGCGAGCCGTCTCGACGGCGACCCGGGCACCCGTGCCGACCGTACGCAACGCGATGACCTGCGCCGTCCAGGCACCGCCGATCAGCACCGCGTCGAACGGCGTGGGCCGGGCGAGGCCGAGGACGGCGGGCGCCTCCCGGGGGTCGGCGCCGATGACCACGCCGTCGTCCCCGACGGGCAGGGCCAGCGCCTCGAACTGGTCGGCCGACAGCTCGTGCCGGCCGCGCCGCGGGCCGAGCAGCCCGAGCCCGAAGCGCCGCCGCCCGGTGGCGGGAGCGGTGGCGGGCACCGGGCCCGTCGCGGGGCCGGTCGTCGGTGTGGCCGTGGACATCAGCGCGTACCTCCCAGGGGCAGCGTGGCGAGGACACCGGGCACCTGCTCGTGGTCGAGCCGGACGAGTCCGGCCCGTACGGCGCGCGCCGCCCGCTCCAGGTCCCGCCGCGTCGTGGCCAGTTCGTCCGCACTGCGGCCGGTCACCCGGACGTGTGCCGTCATCGTCGGCGCGTGCCGCCCGTCCCGGGTGCCGCCGCGGCCGAGCGTGAGGCTGAGCGTCGTCGCCAGCGCGGGCAGCGACGTGAGCAGCGCGGCCAGCTGCGGCAGGGGAGTGGCCGTCGGGCCCAGCTGCGGCCAGCGCGCCACCCAGTACGTCGTGTGCCACCGGTCGTCGCAGCGCCAGGCCCGTACGGTCTCCAGCGTCCGCCGCACGGGCGCGCCGGCCCGCCCGGCCTGCGCGGAGGCCACCGGGTTGACGTTCGCGGCGGTGGATATCGCGGCCGTCAGCTCCTCCTCGGACAGCGGCGCCGCGCGGAAGCCCGCACCCTGCAACCGGCTGACGAGCTGGTCCGCCGTCCGCAGCACACAGCGTCGCGCGCCCTCCTCGCCGCCGCCCCGGGCCTCGACGGCCTCCGGGCACAGCTCCGGGTCGAGCTTCAGCGCCACCCACGTCATCCGTACCGCCGGGGAACCCGACTGGGCCTGCAACGGCGCGTAGTTCCGCGCCGCCAGGGACTCGGCGGGCAGGTGCGGCGCGGGCGAGGGCAGGGTGCTCTGCACCACCTGGACGGACTCCAGACGGATCCCGTCGACGTCCATCGCGTCCCGCAGCAGGGCCAGCGGCAGCGCCTTCTCCACCCGCAGCGGCCGCAGCGGCGCGTCCACGGCGTCGAGCCGGAGCACCGCCGTGACGAACGTGCCGTCGCCGACCAGGCCGATCTCGCGGCGCTCGCGGTCGGTGAAGGAAGCGGTCCGCAGAGCCGGCTCGCACTCCACGACCGGGGCGATCCCCGGGTCCGTGCCCGCGCCGGCCGGGGTCACCCGCCGCGCGCGCCCGCGCAGCGTCACCGCCGCCACCAGCCACTCCGCTATCGGCCGCTGCCCGAGCTGCACCACCGCGAGCAGCACCAGCAGCGCGGCGACGGCCACCGCGGGCGCCATCAGCAGCGGCTGCCCGGAGACCCACGCGGCCAGCACCAGGGCGGCGGCCACCTCGACCAGCACCAGCTGCTGGAGCCGCACCGGCCCCACGCTCACCGCCCGTGCCACGGGCCGTGGCGCGACCACGCCCGCCCCGGAGCCCGCGGCCCCAGGGTTCCGTACGCGCGTTGCGGCACCCATGCCCGTCAAGCCCCCATCGTCGCCGGCCCCCGCCGCCCCGCCACCTGCGTGGCCGGCGCCGAGGCCCTCGTCTCCGTCACGGAAACCCGTGACCGTCCTCCCGGATCAGCGGCATCCCCTGACGGGCGCTCCGATCGCTACCGGCATAGTAGGGGGCCGGTACGACAACCGGACCGCGGGCAGCGCCTGTCCACCGACGCCGACGACTTGGGGAGAAGCGGCTACACATGGCATCACGGCGGGATGAGCTCAATGCCTACACCTTTGCGAAGAAGCGTACGGTCGCGGCGTTCCTGCAACCCTCGCCCAGCGGCACGGAGGAAGGCGCTCCGCGCCCGCTGCGCGCGGTCCTGCCCGGCATCATCGTCGGCGCGGTGCTGGTCGCCGGCTTCGGCGCCTGGGGCATGTTCAGGCCGACGGCGCCGAAGGGCTGGGACGACGAGGCCGCGCACGTCATCGTCGGCAGCCAGTCCACCACCCGCTACGTCGTCCTGAAGACCGACGGCAAGAAGCAGCTGCACCCGGTGCTCAACTTCGCGTCCGCGAAGCTCCTCCTCACCCCCGACAAGTCCACCGTCATCAAGGTGAAGGAATCCGAGCTCGACAACGGCCACATCCCGCGCGGCCCGACCGTCGGCATCCCGTACGCGCCCGACCGGATGCCCAGCGCCGGCGAGGCGGGCAAGCAGAAGCAGTGGGCCGTCTGCGAGCAGCCCGGCGCCGGCGGCCGGACCACCCAGAAGGCGGTCTTCCTCTTCGCCGGCCACGACCCCAAGCTGAAGAAGCTCACCGGCGACCAGCGCCTGCGCGGCAACCAGGCCCTCTACGTCCAGGGGCCCGACGACGCCCGCTACCTCGTCGACCCCCAGGGCGTGAAGTACCTGCTCGGCGGCGCCGACTGGAAGTCCGCCGCCCCCGCCGACCAGAACCTGCTGCTCCGCTCCCTGTTCAGCGACGGCGCCCAGCCGCAGCGCGTCACCAAGGACTGGCTCGACACCTTCCACGAGGGCACGCCCATCGTCTTCCCCGAGATGCGCGACGAGGTCGGCGTGAACGCGGGCGTGGCCAGCCTGCCGCCCCGGGCCAACCGCGTCGGCATGGTCCTCGAAGCCCCCACGGGCACGGGCACCCAGCACTACGTGGTGCTGCCCGGCCAGGTGCGGCGCGTCTCGGAGCTCGTCGCCAAGCTGCTCCTCAACAGCCGGAAACTGACCACGCTGGGCCAGGTCGGCGTGCCCGAGCGGGTGAGCGCCGCCGCCTTCACCCCGCACGACCAGGACTTCTACGGGCAGTACCGCTGGCCTTCCCGGGTGCCCCGGCAGGCCAACAGCGTGAACCCGACCGCGAACACGGCGGCCAAGGACACCGTGTGCAGCATCTTCGGCGGCATGTCCGCCTCCGGCACCCCGGACCTGGCCACCTGGGCGGGCACCGAGTACCCGGCCACCATCCCCGACGGCGCCACCAGCGCGTACGTCACCCCCGGCTCCGGCCTCCTCTACCGCCAGGTCACCGGCCGCCAGACCAACAGCGGCTCGGTCTTCCTCGTCACCGACACCGGGCTGCGGTACGCGGTCCAGTCCAACAACGACAGCGCGGCCGGGAAGTCGAAGATCGGCGAGAGCGCGGCGCCGTCACCGGGCACGGCCGACGCGCCAGAGGCGGGTCAGTCGGGGCAGGCCGCCGCGCCCCCCGAGGCGGACCAGGCCCGCATCCGGCTCGGCTACCGGAACGTGAACCCCCTGGCCGTGCCGACCAACTGGTCGCAGTTCCTGCCGACGGGGCCGCGACTGGACACGAACAGCGCCAGGCAGCCGCAGGGATCGTGAGACGTCTGATGCCACGGATGCCATGGATGCCACAGATGCCGCTGATGCCACGGATGCCAATGATGTTGCGAACCACGACCTCCTCGGCCGCTGTGCTGACGGCCGCGTTGCTGACGACCCTGCCGTCCGCCCCCGCCATGGCCGCGGCCTCCGTCGGCCCGCGCACTTCCTTGGGCGTCCCCGTGACCCTGGACGGCAGCGGCGAGTGCACGAGCTATCCGGCGAAGACCATCAAGGGCACGCCCTGGTCACTCCAGCGGCTGCTCCTCGACCGCCTCTGGCAGGACACCAAGGGCCGGGACAGCCAGGGCAACCCGGTGCGCGTGGCCGTCATCGACACCGGCGTCGACATCAGGAACCCGCAGCTCAAGGACGCCGTCGACGCGAAGAGCGGGGTGGACCTGCTCGCCGGCATGAAGGAAGCGCCCCAGGAGGGGGCGGCGAGCGTCAGGGCGGCGGCGAAGGACGGCCCGCAGGGCGATCCGACGAGCCCGGCGAAGAAGTCCCCGGAGAAGAAGCCTTCGGCCAAGCCGTCGGGCAGCCCGTCACCGAGCCCGAAGGCATCGGAGAAGAGCAAGGAAGAGGAACGCAGGAAGGAGGAGGAGAGAAAGAAGGAAGAGGAACGCAAGAAGGAACGGGAGAAGGAGAAAGAGAAGGAGAGGGAACGGGAGAAGGAGAAAGAAAGGGAGAAAGAGAAGGAGAAGGAGGTGAAGACCGATCCCACGCTCGACCTAGTGGGCCATGGAACGAAGGTGGCCGGAATCATCGCCGCCCGCCCGTCGTCCGGCAGCGGATTCGTCGGCATCGCCCCGGAAGCCGTCATCATCCCGATCCGGCAGAACGACGAGAAGGGCACCGGCACGTCCCGGACCCTCGCCCAGGGCATCAACCACGCCGTCGCGGCAGGGGCCCGCGTCATCAACATCTCCCAGGACACCTCGAAACCGCTGCTCCCCGACTCCGACCTCGAACTGGCGGTGAAGGACGCGCTGGCGAAGGACGTCGTCGTGGTGGCCTCCGCGGGCAACGACGGCCTGGACGGCAACGTCAAGGAGACGTACCCCGCCGCGTACAAGGGTGTCCTCGCCGTGGCCGCCTCGGACCGCAACAACGAGCGCGCCGTCTTCTCCCAGCCCGGCGAGTTCGTCGGCGTGGCCGCGCCCGGCGTCGAGATGGTCTCCACCGTCCCGCTCGGCGGCCAGTGCGTCGACAACGGCACCAGCTTCTCCGCCCCGTACGTCGCCGGGGTCGCCGCCCTCCTCCGCGCCAAGCACCCGGACTGGAAGCAGCACCAGGTCGTCGCCCAGATCGAGCAGACCGCCGAACGCGCCGTCAACGGCCACGACCGCTACGTCGGCTGGGGCGTCATCGACCCGGTCCGCGCCCTCACCGAGGACGCCCACCCCATCGACAAGGTCACCCCCGACAAGGCCTCCGCCCGCAACGTCCGAGCCCCCGAAGCGGCCCCTCTGCCCCTCGGCGAGACCCCGCAGCAACGCCAGGAGCGCCTCGCCACCTACGTGCTGGGCGGCGCCGGAGTACTCGTAGCGGTGATCGCCGGAACGGCCGTCGTGCTCCGGGACCACCGCCGACGGGCCGCACGGAGCGTGTGACGCCCGTCAAACGGTCTTGACGGGTATCCAGTTGGGCCGCTGGGTGTCAGTGACTACAGTTACTGTGGCGCTCCTTGGGTGCTACACGGGTAGGGGGTCGGGGTGGTAGGTGGAGGTCCGGGCGGCGAGCCCACACCGTCGGGGGACGGCAAGCTCGTCAAAGAGCCCGAGACGCTGAAGTCGTTCCAGGACCGCATCGAAGGCGTCCTCGAAAAGCTGGAGAAGTCGAAGGCGTCGTCGAAGTCCATGGGCGACCAGAAGGTGTCGACGGAGGCGTTCGGCACCGGATTCGGGTCGGCGAAGGATCTGGCCGGTCTCTACGACAAGATCCACGAGCGGCTGCTGACACTGTCCAAGGTGTTCGGCGACCAGGTCGAGGCGATGGGCCTCGCGGCGGTGATCGCCGAGCGCGGCTACGACGGCATCGACGCCGAGGAGGCGGAGAAGCTGCGGGCCATTCAGAAGCGCACGCAGGAGTACGAGCGTGACCGGGCCGCCGCGTTGAAGAAGGGTGGCCCAGGGGACGCGGGCACCACCGGAGGCGGCGGCGGGTTCTAGGGGATCAGTAGATGAGCGACGACAAGAGCAAGGGCAAGTTCGACCACTACAGCCACGATCAGCTCTATGCGATGGTGGCGAACTCCAAGCCTGAGCGGCTGATCGATGTCGGGGACGCGCTGGAGGAGGCGTTTCACGCCCTCGACGGCATCAGCAGGGACCTGAAGGTGTACGTCACACGGGTCAAGCTGGAGGGCGAGGGCGGCCAGGCGTTCCACAAGTGGGGCGAGAAGATGGTCATGCAGACCACCAAACTGGCCTATTACGTCTTGGCGGCCGGCGCGGGCATGAAGCTGGCCGGCGAGGGACTCGCCACGACGAAGTCCGCCATGCCGAAGCCGGACATGATGTGTTACGCGGATCCGGAGAAGGACAAGGCGCGGCTGAAGAACCGCGACGAGGCCGCGGGTTTGATGGGCGCTCTGGACAACTATTACGGCGTCGTGGGTGTGGAGCTGGGGAAGCTGGAGGAGCCGACGTTTGGGCTGCCGCCGGGGATCAGGGATTCCCACGAGGACTGGGCGCGGCCTTACGCCTCGACGTCCTCCGGCGGAGATGTGGCATCCGGCGGAGGAGGCGGAGTGCGCCGGACGGACTTCCCTAACCTTGCCGGCCCGCACGGGACGGGGCCTGGTGCAGCGGCACACTATGATGCCGGAGACGTTAGCGGACGCCCTGGGATCGCCGCGCATGTAGGGCCAGATACGCAGCACCCTGGCGTGGATGCGGGGGTGTACCGGCCGCCGGGGACAAACATCGATTCGGTGAGCACCCTTCCATCGCCGGACGTAACCACACGACCCGAGATCCCGCTGCCCGCCTCGGATTCTTCACGTCACCCGACGGTTATTTCCGGACCATCGTTGCCGATCGGGCCCAGCATTGCGCCACCTAAGGGGCTCTCTGACAGCCAAGGAGGAATCCATCCAGGGCGAGGACCGATGGGCGGAGGGCGCACCGAAGCTCCCGCCGGGACCTTTCGGCCTGGAACCACACCGTTCATCGGTGCGAAAGACGGAGTCGTCGGCGGCACGCCGTCCCGTCCAGGGCCCGGCACCGGGCCCGGAACCGGCGTGCCGCGTATCCCACGCGGCACGGTGATCGGGGACGAACGTGGCTCCATGGGCCGTGGTCCCATGGCCATGGGCGGCTTCCCGGGGATGCCGGGAGGCGGGGCCACGGGCCCAGGAAATCGCGCCCCTGGCCGAAGGTTGGCTACCGAGCCGGGCGGGGTTACTGGCGTTCCACGCCCGCAGCGTGCGGGGCCCTCGGAGTTCACTCCTGGCGGCACAGGACTGGTACGAGGTGGGCAAGGAATGGCCCCTCTGCCGCACTTTGGGACCGCCCCCACGAGTGAAGGGCGCCGCAACGCCCGTAACAGGCCCGAGTACCTAGTGGAGGACGAGGAGACATGGACGGACGGACGCCGCCACACCGTCCCACCCGTCATTGACTGACTCTGCCTATACCGTCCGCACGATTCCGAGGAGACTGCCGAGCTATGTCCCGTCTGGCCCGCAGAGCGCTGCACCGTGCCCTGCCGTTGCTTGGCACCGTGGCCATATTGGTCGGGAGCGGCCTGCCATCGGCCTCGGCGGAGGACATGCGCCCGAAGCAGTGGTACTTGGATGCCATGCGAGCCGATGACATGTGGAAGGTCAGCCAGGGAGAAGGGGTGACCGTCGCGGTTCTCGATTCGGGAGTGGACTCGTCCGTGCCGGAATTGAGCGGTCAGGTGTTGAAAGGCGTCGACATGTCCGTGAGGCCGCGGGATGCCAATCAAGATCAGGATGGGCATGGCACGGGAATGGCCACCCTGATCGCTGGCAGAGCGGTCGGCGAAGGTATCCAAGGCCTTGCTCCGGGCGCCAAGATCCTTCCAGTGAGGACAGCTCCAGATACTCCTGACCCGCTCTGGGGCAAAGCCATCCGGTACGCGGTGGATCACGGCGCCCGGGTCATCAACATATCGATGGGCGGGCCCCAGTCGCCTGGGCAGTCCCCTGAGACCGAGGCAGCGGTGAAATACGCCTTGGACAAGGGGAGCTTGATTTTTGCGAGTGCAGGTAACGATGGCGACGATGGCAATCTTTCGAACTACCCTGCCTCACTCCCTGGAGTGGTCTCGGTGGGAGCGGTCGACCGTTCCGGCACAGTGACCAAGTGGTCGAACAGCGCCAGCAACGTGGCGCTCGCCGCGTCCGGGGACGATATCCCTGGGCGCTGCCGTAAGGGCGGAGGCTTCTGCGCCACGGGAGGAACCAGCGAGGCCACCGCCATCGTCTCAGCCAGCGCAGCCCTCATCTGGGCCAAGCACCCCGACTGGACCAACAATCAGGTCCTCCGGGTCATGATGGACACGGCGGGCAAGCCGACCACGGGAAAGGTGCCCAGCATCTATATCGGCTACGGCATCGTCCGCCCCCGCAAGGTCCTCGTGGACGGCGAAGGGGACCCGGGGCCCGCTGACGTCAACCCTCTCCTCGCCGCCGCAGGAAGCGACGCGAAGCCGTCGGCCTCGCCGTCCCCGAAGGCGAAGAGCGATGCCAAGGCACCGGCCCCCGAAGTGAAGGCGGCCGAGAGCCGGGGCAGCGGCAGCACCGCTCTCTGGATCGGCCTCGGGGCAGGAGCAGTAGTCGTCGCAACGGTGGCCACCGCCGTATTCATCCGGCGACGCAAGCGCGCAGCGGCCCACGTGCCGACTCCGTACGCACCCACGCCCTCACCCCCGTACGGCCCCGGGCCCGGCCCCGGACAGTAAGACTTCACGGACGGCTGGCCGGTAAAGGCGAAAGCCCGCCGCCCCCGGTCGGCATCAACCACACACCCAAGAAAAGCCCCTCGTGGGGAAAGGTGGAACATGACAGACAAGCAAAAGGTCGATGACAAGGCGTTCAAGGCATTCACGGACGCCATGGATCTGACCACCGGCCACTTCTCGGCGAACCTCCGCAAGCTCGCGAACGTCATCGCCACGCTCGACGGCGGTTCGTGGAAGGGTGACGCCCACCGCGCCTTCCGCAAGGCCCAGATGGACCTGAACGACGACCACGACCGCGTGCGTCGCCTCGTCGACCAGGTCCGCGAGGCCGTGGTCCTGACGCACCGTTCCACCGGTGCCACGGACGCGGAGATCGCCGCCACGATGAAGGGTGTCGACACGGCCGGCGCCCCGGCGGGCGGCGGTGGCGGCGGCCAGAGCGCGCCCACCAGCGGGATCGACAAGTACTGAGTGGAGCCCGGGCCCCGGGCCCGGGTGAGTGCGGGAGCCGCGGCAGAGGCGCGGCGATCGCCGATTTTTAGACGACGACACCACAGAGGGTGGGGACATGGCAGACAACGGCGAACTTGTCGTTCATTACGGCTCGCTTTCGGAGACCGCCAAGGACATCCGGGCGGCCGCAGGCGTGATCCGGCAGGAGCTGGACGCCATGCAGAAGGCCGTGAGTGACGTCGCGCACGGCTGGGAGGGCCAGGCCCACCAGATGATGATGAGCGCGAACGCGATGTTCCGGCAGCGGAGCGAGCACATCCAGACCACGCTGGACGAGATCGCGAAGCTCGTCATGACCGGTAGCGAGCACTACTACGCGACCGACAAGAAGGCCTCGACGCTTTTCGACATCAGCTACTGACACTGATGACGCGATAACCCTTCACGGGGGTGGGTGAGCCGACTACCGGCCCGCCCACCCCCGTTCGCGTGGGCCGTGCGCCACGGAACGGCTCACGTCAGGTCGAATTCGCCGTCCCGCACTCCCAGGACGAACGCGTGCCATTCGGCCTCGGTGTAGCGCAGAACGGTGTCCGGGTCCGCGGACGACCTCATCGCCACCGCGCCACCCGGAAGGTACGCGATCTCGACGCGCTCCTCGGTCGTGGCCTCGGGCGCGCTCAGCCACTCGGCGCCCGAGATGTCCATGGCGTACAGCTCGGCCTTCTCGTGTTCGTCCATCGGTCAGGAGCCGCCTTTCACAGTGCGCGAACTTCGCCACAGCGCAACATCGTCAAGCGAGTTGACGTGCGTCGCGGGCAATCCCTGAGCAGCGTACTCCGGACCGACGGGCCGCAGACCCGGTTCGAACAAGGCCCTCAGAGCTTGGCGTAGTTCTCCCCGGCCTCCCGGGAGAACACGGCCCACATCCTGCTGCCGCCCAGCGGCGCCGCGGTCTCGTCCAGGCCGCAGATGCCGCCGCAGGCGTCGACGACGGCGTCCAGCGTGGACAGGGCCGCTCTCCGCCGCGCCCTGCACATCTCCCGGGCCCCGGCCGGGTGCGGCGGGTGCTCGTCGGACACGGTGAGGCGCAGTACGCCGTACCGCCAGCGCACGGACAGGCCGGCTTCGCGGCCGGGGGTGAACAGGCAGGCGTTCGCGAGTAGTTCGGACGTGGCGAGCACGCCAAGCTCCGCCAGGTCGGAGAGGCCGTGCTGGCACAGGACGCGCCGTACGACGGTACGGGCCGTACCGAGGCTGTGGGCGTTGGAGGGCAGGCCGAGGCTGTAGCTCAGGTTCCCGGGGGAGGGGGTCGGCGGGCCGGGTGGTCGCGTCGGATCGGGCAGGCAGGGGGTGCGGTCGTACATGCGCGTCACTCCAAGCGCTTGGCATGGCGGGTGAAGGAGTACTCGCACGCGGGACGGGCGCCGGTGGCCTGCCTCCCTGGGCGCGGCGTGCCCACCCCAGGGCAGGTGGGCATGCTCGCGCGGTGCACTTCCGGCTCCACGGCGTGTGAGCTAGGCAACACCGAAGGTAGCGCACTGGCGGAGCACCGTTCTACCGATCTGCGAAGGAGTGCTACTTCGTGGATCTGGGCCCCCCATCGCGGGCAGACTATGAGCGCTATCGCGAGAGAGGTGACATGCCCCCAAGGAGAATTCCTACGGTCCGTCAGCGTCGGCTCGGAAGCGAGTTGCGCAGGCTGCGTGAGGCCGTGGGCGTAACGACGCACGAGGCCGCGACCCTGCTGGGCGTGAACCGCACCCGCATCCCCAACATCGAGTCCGGACGCTTCGGCCTCAGCGCCGACCGCGTGCGGGCACTCGCCTCCAACTACGGCTGCCAGGACGCCGTTCTGATCGACGCGCTGGCGAACATGGCGGCTGACAGGGGGCCGCGCTGGTGGGATTCGTACCGCGGCGTGCTGCCGACGTCCTTCCAGGATGTCGCGGAGTTCGAGCACCATGCTGTGGCCATGCGCATCTTCGTCATGGTGCACATTCCCGGTCTGCTCCAGACCGCAGCGCATGCCCGGGCGGTCTTCGAGGCCTCGCTCGTGGCCCTGCCGGCCAAGGAGATCGAGCTACGTGCGACCCACCGCATGCGCCGTCAGGAAATCTTCACCCTCCGGGAGAGCCCGCCGCCCTTCACAGCGATCGTCCACGAGGCGGCACTCCGGATGCAGTTCGGCGGACCCGAAGTGGGCCGCGCTCAGCTGGCGCATCTCCTCGACGCGAGTGAGCGCGGCAACATCACCCTCCGCGCCCTGCCGTTCTCGGCCGGAGGATTCGCCGGGCCGGGGCAGCCGATCTGCTACGCCCACGGGCCGGTCGCCCAACTCGACACCGTGCAGTTGGATACGTTCCACGGTGCCCTCTTCCTCGACTCGCAGGAAGACCTGGGCTCGTACAAGCGCCTCCTCGACAGGATGGAGGAAGCCGCCCTTTCTCCTGGCGCGACCCGTGACCTCATCCATTCCATCGCCAAGCAGCTCTGAGAGGAACGACAGATGTCCGAGATCCGATGGCAGGAACCCCTATGCGGCGGCAACGGGGGCAACAGCTGCATCCAGATCGGCCGTATGCCCGACGGTACGCCGATACTCAGAGAAACGGCCCGCCCTCAGGAGCTGGTGGTCACGACCCGCGAGGGTCTCCGTAACCTCGTCGAGGCCGCGAAGCGCGGAGAGCTCGACCACCTCCTGTGAGCGAAGCCCGCCGCAGCAGCGGTCACGGCAGCCGAAGGTCGTCGCAGCCGTGCGTCTTCGCGGACTGTTCGGCGAAAGCCTTGAGCGCCGCGCGCTCGAACTCCAGGTCAGGGTTCTTGACGGTCCGCTCGCCAGCACCCTCGAGAATGGTCCCCAGCCTGTAGAAGGACCGCCCTTGCTGGGCTCCGCACTGTGCGCTGGCGAAACCGCGGTGGTACTTCTCTTGGAACTCCGCCGCTTTCTCCGAAGTCGGATCGAAGTCGGTGGACTTCGCGCGCGCCGTTTCGGCCAAGGAACCGTAGAGGGCTGTCAGCCGGTAGAGCGGAGTGCCCTGCGCGTTGTTCAGGTAGCAGTCCTCCGCCGGGGTGGTCGGGTCGGTGGGAGCATCCGCCACGGAGACCGCCCCGACCCGCTGGGCGCCGTCTCGGAGGGCGGCGACCGGGGCGCAGATGCCCTTCGCCTTGTCGAGGGGCACGGGGTTCCGGACCGGGTCCGGTGCCACCCGTTCGACGGGCCGGCCCAGCGCCGCGTCGCAGTCGTACTTGTCGGCCGCCGCGATCGCGGTGCTGGTGAGCAGGCGGGCGAAGCCGGTACGGTCGTCCGCGCGCTGCTGGGAGTCGAGGCCCGGTTCGTCGCGGGGGGAGTAGAGGGTCCTGGAGCTCACCAGAAGGCTCCTGTCCTTCTGATTGCGACAGGCGAGTTCGACAGTCCCTTGGAGGGAGCCGTCGTGAAAGACCATCGAGCCTCGCCAGCCGCCGCCCACGGGGACCGTTCCGTAGCCGAATGTGTCCACGAACTGATGGGCGTAGTGCGCCCGCACATCGGTGGAGCCCGACACCCGGCTCACCTGGAGGACTACGTTCTCGCCACTGTCGCGGCTCTTCAGGACACACTTGGTTATGCGCCCCTCAGCCATGTTGCCGAAGATGAAGTCGAGCTCCTTCTCGGGCCTGGCGTAGATCCCTCGGCTTCCCAGTGCCGACTGCACGTCCTGCTTGGAGACCACCCCTTCGCAGGCGTTGTTCAGAGAGCGATCGTCCCGCCATTCCTCGTAGCCACCCGTCATGTAGAACGCGGCTCCGGCGGTCAGGAGAAGCACGAGGATTGCGGATCCCGCGATCAGCCAACGACGGTGTTTGGGCACAGATCTGGTCCTAGTCTCTGTGGAGTGGGTCGGTTCCGGGATAGTCAACGGTGGTCAGTGGTCCCTGCCCAGTGCCCCAAGGGTCATCTG
This sequence comes from Streptomyces albireticuli, assembly GCF_002192455.1. Lineage (NCBI taxonomy): Bacteria > Bacillati > Actinomycetota > Actinomycetes > Kitasatosporales > Streptomycetaceae > Streptomyces > Streptomyces albireticuli. The sequence goes on along the minus strand of NZ_CP021744.1, from coordinate 2,220,742 downwards.
ACGCGCGGTGTAGTGCTGGTTTTTGGAGTCTCCGACGAGATTTCTCATGAGGGACTCCTCCTGGTCGGTGTGGCCGTTCGACTTGCCCCACTCCCGTACAAGGCGGTCGACCTGCTGCTGGCCTGCGTAGAAGTCCTCCCGGCTGTCCTTGCCGGCCGCCGCTGTGGCCTCGGAGATCTGTTCCTTAGTCCATTCGTACATGGCGAAGTCGAGCATGCGGTTGAGGCCGTCGGCGCCGACCTTCACGCCTTTAGGCATGGCCACATCAGCAGTGATCTGCGCCGGGACGAAGTTGAGCGCTGCACCGGAAGTGGCGGTCACGGCGTGGCTGACATCGCGGGCCCATTGGATGGCCGCGTCGCGTTTGTCGTAGACCACATCGGCCCGCACGCCGTCGTAAAACCCGAAAGCCCCAGCCGCGTTCCTGACGGTGAGCTTGCGGTCCTCCTCCTCATCGAAGGATGTCCGTTTCATGGTCTCGGCGGAGTACTGCTGCTCAGCGTTGTACATCGTGGCGAAGGCGTTCGGATCCTCGGCTACGCCCCGCATAATCCGAGCCAGATTCGCCTGGTGGACGGCCATGTGAACTGTTCCGTTGGCGTCCTTCCACACTTCACCGGCCGAGTTCTCTCTTGGAGCGGCGTCGGTGTAGCGGCCGCTGTTGTTGGACGCGATCTCGTGGGTGTCGCTCGTGTAGTCCGTGAGCATGTGGCCGACGGACGCCCTCAGGTTCGCGTGGAGCTTGTCGCCCTTGCCGTCCGCGTCGAGCGTCCTGATCGTGTTCTGCATGACCCGCGCCTCGGCCTCGGTGTGCCCGCCGATCGCGTGCTTCGTGCCCGGTACGTCGCCGGTCGCCGCCGCCTCCAGCGCGGCGCCTAGCCCCAGCCGGGACGTGGGGTCGTCGAAGTCCTTGATGCCCGCCGGCCCGATCGTCGTGTGCTTGGGCCAGTCACGCTCGTTGATCAGGTACTTCATGCGGTCGTTCTTGCCGTCGGCGCCGGGGTCCAGGAACGACGTGGCGACATCGGGCTGCTTGCCCATGATGCTCAGGAGACCGTCGAGAGGGTCGTTGCCGACACCCTTGTGGCCTCCCGCGATCTTGTTGAAGATCCCCTCGTGCTTCTTCTCGGTGCTGATGATGTCGTCACCGAGGTCGGTGAGGAACTGCTTGCCGTATTTGTCGCCGTGCTTCATCAGCTCGACGAACGGCTGGTACCCGTACATCGGGTTGGTCTTGCTGCCGTAGTTCTTGGCGCCGGCCTCGCGCAGGTCCTTGCGCCACTTCTCGTAGAACGGTGACTTCGGGTCCCGGGTGGCCGTGGAGATGGTGGTCGCGAGGCCGTTCTGGAGCTGTTCGTAGTCCTTCTTGTGGTCGCCCTTGGTCTGGCCACGCAGTCTGTTGGCGTAGTCGATGGCCTTGTCGGGGCCGAGGTCGTTCAGGAAGGTCTGGCTGAACGCGAGGTCGTTCTTGTTGTCGCGCATCAGGCGCATCATTTCGGCGCGCTGCTTGTCGTCCGGGTCCTTGATGCCGGCGAGCCTGCTCGCCTCGTGGGCCTCGACCTTTTCGATGTCGCCCTCGGCCTTGGCGTTGAACCCGTTGGTGATGCCGTCGTTCGGGTCGGAGTCCTGGGTGGCGGCCTTGAGCGCCAGCTTGACGCCCTGGTCGGCGTCGTCGAATTGCTGGACGATGTCGGCGATGTGCTGCGTCCAGGCCGACTCGGCCTTGGGGATCGCGGTCGCGGCGTCGGGGTCGTTCTTCACGCCGGGGTCGTCGCGCTTGGTCCAGGTCGCCTTGCCGTTTTCGTCGATCTTCATGTCTTCTTTGGCGGCGTCGGCGATCGCCGATTTCATCTTGTTGCGCAGTTCGACGAACTGTCCGTGGGCGTCCCGCAGCAGTGAGGCGATGGCTCGGGCTTCCTTCGCGGCCGCGGAGTACTGCTCGTACGTCCGGGTGTTGGCTATCTGGGCGAAGGTGCGGGCGACGCCCTGCCACTGTTCGTCGATGCCGACGTTCCGGACCTGGCTGTTGTAGGCCTTCTGGGCGGTCTCGAAGTCCTTGGCGGCGGCGTCCCACTGGGTGGCGGCCGTGGTCAGCAGGGTGAGGTCCGTGGTCATGACCTGGTGGTACGTGAGCATGGGGTCCGGCCGTTCCCTTAGTTGTAGTCCGTCAGGCGGGACGTGAAGGGCGCGTTGCCGCCCGACTGGCCGGCGGCGGGCAGCCTCGGGGGCAGGAGCGGCGGGCCGTACAGGCCGAACTGGCCGCCGAGGCCCTTGTCGGCGCCCTGGAAGAGTGTGTTGGCGCCCGACAGACCGGCCTTCTCGCCGGCGAGACGGTTCTCCAGCGACTTGACCGAGGCGCGCCAGCCCTTGAGGGCCTCGGTGATGCCCGCGCCCGTGGCCCAGTCCTTGAAGCCCTTGGCCGCGGCTTCCGTGGTCTCGTCCATGACCTTGCCGGCCTTCTGGGTGTCGGGCTGTATGTGCTGCTCCAGCGCCGCGACGGCCGCCTTCTTCTTCGGGGAGGAGGAGGCGAGCCCGGGGCCGCCGCCCTGGGGCCCGACGAACGGGCTGCCAGGTCCGGCCGGCCCGGTGCCGTTGAGGCGTGTGTGGGAGTCCGTCGTCCCGGCACGATCCTCCTGGAGCCGTGCCACGGACTCGGCTCGCAGTTCGTCCCACTCGTTGTCGAATGCCATGCTTTTCCCGTTCCCCCCGGACAGCAAGTCCCGTGTTCACCCTGTGACATCAGGGCATTCGTGTGTTCGAAACTAACAAGGGGGGCGCGCCTGGCGCACCCCCCTTATGAGATGTTCGTCGAAGACCTAAGCACTGACGCCTCCCGAGCCCCTCGCGGTTCCGGCGGCTCGTGTGACCTCTGAGCCCTGCTCGTGCCCGAGGCGGCGCCCCCTTTGTCCGGGACGCGAAGCCCCAGCACTCGCCCGTGCCGGGGTCGGATGCTTCCCAGGGGCTCGCACGTCCGACAGGCTGGGGCCTGAACGCCCTTCTGTGTGCGTTTAGTTCCCCTTGCTCCTGATCCGTGAATCCCGTGCGGGGTGGTCTCGTCGGATGCTCTGCCTGGCGAGGTGGAGCGTTGTCACCAAACCTGCTGCGGCCAAGGCCAGGCCGACATATCCCAAGCGCTGGGTCCGGGCTGTGCCGCAGTCGATGTTGTATGTCGTGGCTCCCATCTCCTCCCGGGGGAAGACGACGGATCCGCACTTCAGGTGCTTGGTTTCTCTTTCGAATATCCCATGGGTCTTGTCGAATTCGACCGGCATGAGGAGAGCCAGAACGGCTCCGACAGAAAGCAATCCGAGCAGGACCGTGCTGATCCGATGGATCCTTCGTCCGTTATCTGCGGAAGAGGTTTTTCCCGATCTGATTGGTACTTGGTCCTCGTGTGCCTCGTTCGGCATTTTCCTCCTCCTATGGTGCTCCGGCCGGGCGTTCTCGCAAAGCTTCCCGCAGAGCTCGCCGGGATCACGCTGACTCCTTTAGGGCCCGGCGTACTCGCTCCCGGTGCTCGCAGTTTCAACTAGTTGGGTCGAAGGTAGGTCAGCGCTTTGTTCCGGCTGGCCGCATAGCTCTGCTCGGCTTCCTGCCTCATCTGCTTCACATCGTTGTAGTGAGGTCTATCCGGGTCCGTCGGGTCAATGCTGCGTTGCTTCGCCGAAGCGTCGATGAGGTCCTTGACGGAAGCTGTGTCTTTTGTCCAGTCCTTGGCGAGGTCCCCGCGAGCCTTTTCGTCGGCCAGGTTCTTGATGTCCTTGGACCAGTCGTATGCGGCGGCATCGATCGTTCGCTGAGCTACGTCTCCAATCACCGGAAGCCCGGTGACGGGGGCGCCACCGAGGTGATAGCCGTATCTGGCCACATCGTCGGCCCAAGCTTTGCGCGCATCCTGTTTGTCCATGATGGTGTCTGCGCCGATGGCGTTGAGGGCGCCGAACGCGGTACCCACGTCTCTGCTGGGGACGTCCCACTCGACGTTGCTTCTCCCCGGCCTGTCCGGCATCCCGGCAAGGATGTCGGCGGAATGCGCGCGCTCGGTGTTGTAGATCAGTGAGAAGTTCTTGGGGTCGTCCGAAACCCCACGGATGACCCGGATGAGACTTTCCTGGGCGACGGCCATATGCGAGTTACCGTCCTTGGTCCAGATGCTTTGCCGGCCGCCCTCGTAACCGTAATTGGAGTTCTGGCCGGTCAGAATCTCATGTGTATCGGTCGCGTAGTCGGTGATCGTTCGTGCAATCGGGGTGCGCAGGTTGGCCGGCAGGTGATCGCCAAACTTTCCGTTGAGGCTCTCGACGGTTTGATGCATGACTCGGGCCTGGCTTTCGGTGTGCGCGGCGCCCATCTTTGCCGACTCGCCGGGCTGGTGGCCGGTTGCGGCGGCCTCGATAGCCTTGGCGAGACCTTTTCGTGCATCTGGGTCCTCGACCTTCCTGAACTGATCCATGTCGGGGTGGGAATAGTTCCCGGTCAGCTCATAGCGAGTGTTCCAGTTCCTGTCGTGCAGGAGGTACTTGAGCCGGTCACCCTTGCCGTCGGGACCAGGATCGAGGAACTTCTCAGCCGTTTTAGGGTCACGGCTCGCTATGTCGAGCAGCCCGTCGAGAGGATCCCTGGCCAACCACTTCGGAGGACCTGCGAGGTGCTTCCCGCTGGGCATGTCCCAGATTCCTGGGTTCTTCTTCTCCGCGGCTATCATGTCGTCGCCCAGGTCGGTCACGAAGCCAGGAGAGAACCCTTTGCCGTGTGACATCAGGGTCACGAGAGACTGGTAGCCCTTTATTTGCACCTTCTGGTGGTCGTCCACGACATCCACCCCAGCGCTTCGCATCCCTTCTCGCCACTTCTCGTAGAAGGCGGAGTTCGGCGAGTTAGTTGCTGTGGCCAGCGAGGTCGCAAGGCCCTTTTCGATACTCAGGGAGCTGGACTTAGTCGCCTCGTCCGAGTTGTTGGAATTCTCATTCAGGCGATTGGAGAAGAGCAAAGTTCCCTTGGGGCCGAGCTCATTGAGGAGAGTCTGGCTGAACTCCACGTTGTGGCTGTTGTCGCGGACAAGGCGCTGCATCTCGGCCAGCGCCTTGGCATCCGAATGGCCACCGGAATTTTCTTTTGCCAGCTCCGCGAATCTCCGCCCTTCGACCTTCTCGATGTCTCCCTCGGCCTTGGCATTGAATCCGTGGTCGATCCCATCGTTCGGGTCCGAATCCTGCGTAGCCGCCGCCAGCGCCAGCTTGACGCCCTGGTCGGCGTCGTCGAATTGCTGGACGATGTCGGCGATGTGCTGCGTCCAGGCCGACTCGGCCTTGGGGATCGCGGTCGCGGCATCAGGATCGTTCTTCACGCCGGGGTCGTCGCGCTTGGTCCAGGTCGCCTTGCCGTTTTCGTCGATCTTCATGTCTTCTTTGGCGGCGTCGGCGATCGCGGACTTCATCTTGTTGCGCAGCTCGACGAACTGCCCGTGCGCGTCCCGCAGCAGCGACGCGATGGCCCTCGCCTCCTTCGCCGCCGCGGAGTACTGCTCGTACGTCCGGGTGTTGGCGATCTGGGCGAAGGTGCGGGCGACGCCCTGCCACTGTTCGTCGATGCCGACGTTCCGGACCTGGCTGTTGTACGTCTTCTGGACGGCTTCGAGGTCCTTGGCGGCCGCGTCCCACTGCGTCGCCGCCGTGGTCAGCAGGGTGAGGTCCGTGGTCATGACCTGGTGGTACGTGAGCATGGTGCGGTCGGCTCCCTAGGCGCGGGCGGACGGGGCGGGCGTGAAGCGTGGGGCGCCGCCCCTCGGCCCCGCACGTCCCGCCCCCGCACCCAGTGCCTCCGCCGCCCGCCGCCCCGCCCCCGCCACCGACCCGCCCCGCACACGCCCGAACGCCACGATTCCCCCCGGAATTCGTCCACATCAGCCCTGACACGCACGCACCAGGGCATTCGTACGTTCGAACCTAACAAAGAGGGGGTGCGCCGAGCGCACCCCCTCTTCAGATCTTGTCGATCCCCTTACTGCTACTGCTCCTCCGGCACCCAGCCCACCTGCACCAGCGGCGTCCCCCGCTTGCGGGAGACGAAGTAGCCGCGGCCCGGCGGCATCGGGCGCGGGCGGACGCCGCCCAGGACGTCGCCCTCGCCCGGGTCGCCCGAGAGGACGAGGCCCTGGGCGCCCAGCTCCCGTACGCGCTGCATGAACTGCTCGAACATCGAGCGGGACGCGCCGGCCGAGCTGCGCGCGATGATGAAGCGGACGCCGACGTCCCGGGCGAACGGCAGGTTCTCGGTCAGGACGGCCAGCGGGTTGCCGCTGCTGGTCGAGACGAGCTCGTAGTCGTCGACGATGACGAAGAAGCGCGGGCCCGACCACCAGCTGCGGTCGCGCAGCTGCTGCGGGGTGATGTCCGGCTGCGGGGCGCGCCGCTCCATCAGCCCGTTGAGGGCGTTGGCGTGCACCGTAAGGGCCGAGGTGATCGGCGCGTACTCCAGCAGGTGCGTGTCGGGGATGACGTCGAGGAGCGTACGGCGGTAGTCGCCGACCACGATCTTCGCCTCGTCCGGGCCGTAGCGCTCGGTGATCTGCTTGGCGAGCATCCGCAGCGCGGCCGTCTTGCCGGACTCGCTCTCACCGAAGACCAGGAAGAACGGATCGGTCTCGAAGTCGACGAAGACCGGCTCCAGATTGGTCTCGTCGATACCGAGGGCGACGCCGTACTGCGGGTACTCGAAGCCCTTGGGGAGCTCGTCGGCGCGCAGCTTGCGGGGGAGGAGCCGGACGCCCGGGGCGCCGGGGCCGGACCACGCCTCGCCGACCGCGCGGACCATCGCGGCCGTCGCGTCCGTGAGCGTCTCGGCGTCGCTGTCGGAGTCGATGCGCGGCTGGGCCGCCATGAAGTGGAGCTTCTCCGGCAGCTGACCGCGGCCGGGCACACCGGCCGGGACGTTCGCGGCGACCTTACGGTCGAACTCCGAGTCCATCGTGTCACCGAGCCGCAGCTCCAGCCGGTTGAGCAGCTGGTCCTTGAGCGAGGCGCGGACCTCCATGTTGCGCGAGGCGGTCACGACGATGTGAATGCCGTAGCCCAGGCCGCGGCCCGCGATGTCGGTGACGACCCCCTCCAGCATCTCGTACTCCTGCTTGAAGTTGGCCCAGCCGTCGACGATCAGGAAGACGTCGCCCCACGGCTGGTCGGTGATCTCCCCCGACGCGCGCAGCCGCCGGAACGTGCCGATCGAGTCGATGCCGTGCGCCCGGAAGTACTCCTCGCGGCGGGCCAGGACGCCCGCCACCTCGGCGACCGTGCGGCGGACCCGCTCGGGGTCCAGGCGCGAGGCCACACCGCCGACGTGCGGCAGGTCGGCGACGGCGCTCATGCCGCCGCCACCGAAGTCCAGGCCGTAGAACTGCACCTCGGCCGGCGTGTGCGTCAGGGCGAACGCCGAGATCAGCGTCCGCATCAGCGTCGACTTGCCGGACTGCGGGCCACCGACGACGAGCATGTTGCCCGCCGCGCCCGAGAAGTCCCGGTACAGGACGTCGCGCCGCTGCTCGAAAGGCTTGTCGACGAGCCCGATCGGCACCGACAGCCGCCCCGCGCGCGGCAGGTCCGGGGCCGTCAGGCCGCGGCCCTCCACCGCCGACAGCGGCGGCAGCAGCTCGTCCAGCGACGACGACCGGTCCAGCGGCGGCAGCCACACCTGGTGGGCCGGCGGGCCCTGGCCCTCGACCCGGCGCACGATCACGTCCAGCACCGTGTCGGCCAGCCCGTCGTCACCCGCCCGCGGCTCGTCCGGCACGGGCGCCGGCGCGGTGTACGTCACCGGCACGGGGTCGGCCGTGAACAGCACCGGGCGCCGCTCGATCGGCAGCGGCCCGCCGCCGGAGCCCGCGCCCGCGCCCGTACGGTACGTGCCCGAGACGTACGCGGCCTTGAAGCGCGTCATCTCGTCCGTGCCGAACTTCAGATAGCCCGAACCCGGCACCGACGGCAGGTGGTACGCGTCCGGCACGCCCAGCGCCGTACGCGACTCGGCCGCCGAGAACGTCCGCAGACCGATCCGGTACGACAGATACGTCTCCAGACCGCGCAGCCGGCCCTCCTCCAGGCGCTGCGAGGCCAGCAGCAGGTGCACACCAAGCGAACGGCCGATGCGGCCGATCTGGATGAACATGTCGATGAAGTCCGGCTTCGCCGTCAACAGCTCGCTGAACTCGTCGATCACCAGGACGAGTGAAGCCAGCGGCTCCAGCGCGGCCCCGGCGGCCCGCGCCTTCTCGTAGTCGTGGATGTTCGCGTAGTTGCCCGCCGCGCGCAGCAGCTCCTGCCGGCGCTGGAGCTCACCCGTGATCGAGTCGCGCATGCGGTCGACGAGCGTCAGGTCGTCCGCGAGGTTGGTGATGACGGCCGCGACGTGCGGCAGCCCCGACATCCCGGCGAAGGTCGCGCCACCCTTGAAGTCCGCCAGGACGAAGTTCAGATTCTCCGACGAATGTGTGACCGCGAGCCCCAGGACGAGCGTCCGCAGCAGCTCCGACTTACCGGAACCGGTCGCGCCCACGCACAGACCGTGCGGGCCCATGCCGTCCTGCGCCGCCTCCTTCAGGTCCAGCATCACGGGCGCGCCGTCCTCGCTGACGCCGATCGGCACCCGCAGCCGCTCCGCGGCCGACCGCGGCCGCCACGTCCGTGCCACGTCCACCGAACCCGCGTCACCCAGGCCCAGCAGATCCGTGAAGTCCAGGTTCGCCAGCAGCGGCTCGTCACCGTCGCCACCGCCCACCCGCAGCGGGGCCAGCTGCCGCGCCAGCGCCTCCGCCGCCTCCATGGACAGCGTGTCCGGCACCCCTTCGTACGTCGCGACCTGCGACATCAGCTGGAGCGAACCCGGCTCCACGACCACCGAGAGGCCACCGCGCAGCTCACCCAGATCGCCCGGCACGACCTCCACGATGGTCACGCCCTGAAGGCCCTCGGGCGCCGCGAACACCGAGTCCGGCGGCACCGCGCCACCGTCCAGCACGACCACCACATGCGGCTGGTCCAGCAGCGGCTGCCCCTCGCGGCTGAACCGCGTACGCCCCTCCAGCCGCGGACGCAGCAGGTCCTCCAGCTCGGCGAGGTCGTCACCGATCAGCCGGCGCGCACCGGCCCCGTCCACCGCACCCGGCACCTGCACATGCGGAAGCCACTTCGCCCACTCCCAGTACGAGGCCGCGCCCCGCGCCGAGACCACCGCGACGACCAGGTCCTCCGGCGAATGCAGCGTCACCAGCTGCGCCACCAGCGCCCGCGCCGTCCCGTGCACCGTCTCCGGCTCACCCGACAGCGTCACGTGGTAGAAGGCCCGCAGCGACAATGCCACCGGCATCCCGTCCAGCGAACCGTGCGTCGCCAGGAACTGCTGCATCGCACCCGTCGTCAACGGCTCCAGGTCGTCTATCGGAGCCGTCTCCGGAGCCACCAGCGGCGTCGAGAGCTGCTGCGTGCCCAGCCCGACCCGCACCTGCGCGAAGTCGTCGTCGCTCGCCCGCCGCTCCCACAGCCGCGTCCCCTCCGCCACCACCGACCACAGCTGATCGGGGGAGGGGTGCAGATAGAACTGCGCGTCCCGCTGCGCCTTCGCCGTGCGCCGCACCGTCCGGCGCGTCTGCGCCAAGTACTTGAGGTAGTCACGGCGCATGTCCGCCGTCTGCCCCTGCGAGCCCTGACGGTGCCGCACCACCATCGCGATGGTCATGCCGAGCGTCGAGCACATCATCATGACGCCCATGATCTTCATCATCGGGGCGGCGCCCGGCATGAAGAAATAGACCATCGACGAGGCCATGCCCAGCGTCGGCAACAGCTGCATCAGCACACTGTCCTGAGCGCCCCTCGGCAGCTCCGGGGGCGCCTCCAGGCGGATCTCCGCGCCGGGCACCTCCGGCGGCAGTGCCCTCGGTGGACGACTGACCACGATCTGGCTCACCGGATGCCTCAACCCCTCCGCACGGCAAGGACAATTCCGCGCGGCACCGCCCGTCACCCCGACGGCGACGGCCTCCCCTGCGCGGAACGGTGATCCTATCGACGTACGCGTCAAGCCTCCCGATAGGGTGGCCGCCGCGCGCAAGCATGAGCGATCACCAGAGTGATCGTCGGAGCGAACCAGAGCGAACCAAGGGGCCCGATAGGTGAGTACGTCCGCTGCGACCGGCTTCTGCCGAGTGACCGTGGTCGCGCCCGACAGCCGGATAGACGTCGCCCTTCCGGACGACATCGCCGTCGCCGACGTGTATCCGGAGATCCTGCGCCTGACCGGGCAGACCCAGCCCGTCGGCGCGCCCACCGGCTACCACCTCGTACGCCGCGACGGCACCGTCCTCGACAGCGCCCGCTCGCTCGCCGCGCAGCGGATCCTCGACGGCGACCTGCTCGCGCTCCGGCCCTTCGCCGAGTCGCTGCCGCCCGCCGTGCACGACGACGTCACCGACGCCGTCGCCGCCGCGGTCACCCGCGACCGCACCCTGTGGAACGACCGGCTCCTGCGGGCCTGGGGCCTGGCCGGGGGAGCCCTGCTGCTCGCCCTCATGGGCTTCGCCCTCTGGTTCGCCGACCCCGCCCGGCACGACACGCACGGCGTGTCCGGGTCCGTGGCCGCCGCCGTCGGCGTCCTGCTGACCGCCCTCGCGGGCGTACGGGCCAGGGTCTACGCCGACCGCGCCTCCGCCGTCGCCCTGGGCCTCGCCGCCCTCCCGCACCTGATGATCGCCGGCTCCGGGGTGCTCGGCCCGGCGGCCGGCGAGGGCGCGGGCCGGCTCCAGTTCCTGCTCGGCTGCGCCGCCGTCCTGGTCGCCTCCGCCGCGCTCGTCGCCGTCATGCCCGCCGGCGACGCGCCGTTCGTCGCCGCCCTCACCGCCGCGGCCACCGGCACCTTCGCCGCCTTCTGCGTGATCCTCACCGACTCCCGCCCCGCCGACGCGGCCGCCGTCTGCGCCGTCGTCGCCATAGGTGCCATCGCCTTCCTGCCCGGCCTGTCCGCCCGGGTGGCCCGCCTCCCCATCGGCTACGCCGCCCCCCGCGGCGCGGGCTCCGACGACCTCGCCGACCGCGGCCAGACGCCCGAGCCCGTGGACGCCGAGCGCATCGCCGCCCAGGTCCGCCGCGGCCACGAACTGCTCCTCGGCCTCGTCGGCGGCTGCGCGGCCGTCGTCGTCGGCTCCACCGCCGTGCTCGCCTTCACCTCCGCGGGCGGCCCCTGGCCCCGGCTGCTCGCCCTGGCCGCCGGCCTGGCGATGCTGCTGCGCGCCCGCCTCTTCCGCTACACCGCGCAGGTCGCCGCCGTCCTCGGCGCCGGGCTGACCGCCCTCGCCCTCCTCGTCCTCGGTCTCGCGCTCCAACCGCCCGCCGGGACCGACGGCTCCCTCGACGTCCGCACCCTCTGGGTCGCCGCCGCCGTCACCCTCGGTGGCGCCCTGCTCACCACCGTCGCCCTGGTAGTCCCCGAGAAGGGTCTGTCACCCTTTTGGGGGCGTGTCTCCGACCTCGCCGAGAGCACCCTCCTCCTCGCGCTCGTACCCCTGTGCCTCGCCGTCCTCGGCCTCTACTCCGCCGCCCGGGGCCTGGCCGGCTAGGCCCCGCGGCGGGGCCGCTGGGCCGGGCTGGTACTGTGTGTAACGGCCGTTTGTGTACGCGCCTCCGGAAAGCCCTCACGGGCCTCTGGGGACAGCGCCCAGCGGGCCCCGCCTCCCGAGTAACGGAAGCTCCCCTGAGACCAAGACCAGGGGCACTCGGTGGCTGAAAAGATTTTTTGAGGAGTACGCGTGTCGCTCGACGCCGCTACGAAGAAGCAGATCATGGCCGAGTTCGCCACCAAGGAGGGCGACACCGGCTCCCCCGAGGTCCAGGTCGCGATGCTCACCCGTCGCATCTCGGACCTCACCGAGCACCTGAAGCAGCACAAGCACGACCACCACTCGCGTCGTGGCCTGCTGCTGCTGGTCGGCCAGCGTCGCCGCCTGCTCCAGTACCTGGCCAAGAAGGACATCACGCGCTTCCGTGCCCTGGTCGAGCGCCTCGGCATCCGCCGCGGTGCCGCCGGCGCCAAGTAAGACACCGTGAAGGGAGCGGTTCCCAAACCTGGGGGCCGCTCCCTTTGCGTATCTCGTGGAAAGCAGAAGCTTTGTAGTCTGGTTTCCACAGCGGCAATGTGCCGCGACTGTACGAGGAGGAGCGCAGCGCTCGCCGCCGGTCCTCGGTAGTGGCCCCCGGATCAGGGAAATCCGGGTGCTTCGATCGAAGACCGGCCAGCACAGGCGCCCCTCCGCCCCCGTCCCGCGCCACACGGGCGCCGGGACGTAGACGAGGAGATATCCCTGGTGGAGAACGAGACCCACTACGCCGAGGCCGTCATCGACAACGGCGCCTTCGGCACCCGCACCATCCGCTTCGAGACGGGCCGCCTGGCCCGTCAGGCCGCCGGCTCCGCCGTGGCCTACCTGGACGACGACACCATGGTGCTGTCGGCCACCACCGCCTCCAAGCGGCCCAAGGACCAGCTGGACTTCTTCCCGCTGACCGTCGACGTCGAGGAGCGGCAGTACGCGGCCGGCAAGATCCCCGGCTCGTTCTTCCGCCGCGAGGGCCGCCCGTCCGAGGACGCCGTCCTCACCTGCCGCCTGATCGACCGCCCGCTGCGCCCGTCCTTCAAGAAGGGCCTGCGCAACGAGATCCAGATCGTCGAGACGGTCATGGCGCTCAACCCCGACCACCTGTACGACGTGGTCGCGATCAACGCCGCCTCCTGCTCCACGCAGCTCGCGGGCCTGCCCTTCTCCGGTCCGATCGGCGCCACCCGTGTGGCCCTGATCAAGGGCCAGTGGGTCGCCTTCCCGACGCACACCGAGCTCGAGGACGCCGTCTTCGACATGGTCGTCGCCGGTCGCGTCCTGGAGGACGGAGACGTCGCGATCATGATGGTCGAGGCCGAGGCCACCGAGAAGACCATCCAGCTGGTCAAGGACGGCGCCGAGGCCCCGACCGAAGAGGTCGTCGCCGCCGGTCTCGAGGCCGCGAAGCCGTTCATCAAGGTCCTGTGCCGCGCCCAGTCGGAGCTCGCCTCCAAGGCCGCCAAGCCCGAGGGCGAGTTCCCGGTCTTCCTGGACTACCAGGACGACGTCCTGGAGGCCCTGACCGCCGCCGTCAAGAGCGAGCTGGCCCAGGCGCTCACCATCGCCGGCAAGCAGGACCGCGAGGCCGAGCTGGACCGCGTCAAGGACGTGGCCGCCGAGAAGCTGCTCCCGCAGTTCGAGGGCCGCGAGAAGGAGATCTCCGCCGCGTACCGCTCGCTGACCAAGGCCCTGGTCCGTGAGCGCGTCATCAAGGAGAAGAAGCGCATCGACGGCCGCGGCGTGACGGACATCCGTACGCTCGCCGCCGAGGTCGAGGCCATCCCGCGCGTGCACGGCTCGGCGCTGTTCGAGCGCGGCGAGACCCAGATCCTGGGTGTCACCACGCTGAACATGCTCCGGATGGAGCAGCAGCTCGACACGCTGTCGCCGGTGACGCGCAAGCGTTACATGCACAACTACAACTTCCCGCCCTACTCCGTCGGCGAGACCGGCCGCGTCGGTTCGCCGAAGCGCCGCGAGATCGGCCACGGCGCCCTGGCCGAGCGGGCCATCGTGCCCGTGCTGCCGACGCGCGAGGAGTTCCCGTACGCGATCCGTCAGGTGTCCGAGGCCCTCGGCTCCAACGGCTCGACGTCCATGGGCTCGGTCTGCGCCTCCACCATGTCGCTGCTGAACGCCGGTGTGCCCCTCAAGGCCCCCGTCGCCGGTATCGCCATGGGTCTGATCTCCCAGGAGATCGACGGCAAGACGCACTACGTCGCCCTCACCGACATCCTCGGTGCGGAGGACGCCTTCGGCGACATGGACTTCAAGGTCGCCGGTACCAAGGAGTTCGTCACCGCCCTCCAGCTCGACACCAAGCTGGACGGCATCCCGGCCTCCGTCCTGGCCGCGGCCCTCAAGCAGGCCCGCGACGCCCGCCTCCACATCCTCGACGTGATGATGGAAGCGATCGACACGCCGGACGAGATGTCCCCCAACGCCCCGCGGATCATCACCGTCAAGATCCCCGTGGACAAGATCGGTGAGGTCATCGGCCCCAAGGGCAAGATGATCAACCAGATCCAGGAGGACACCGGCGCCGAGATCACGATCGAGGACGACGGCACCATCTACATCGGTGCCGCCGACGGCCCGGCCGCCGAGGCCGCCCGCGCCACGATCAACGCCATCGCCAACCCGACCATGCCGGAGGTCGGCGAGCGCTACCTGGGTACGGTCGTCAAGACCACCACCTTCGGTGCCTTCGTCTCCCTGATGCCCGGCAAGGACGGCCTGCTGCACATCTCGCAGATCCGCAAGCTCGCCGGTGGCAAGCGCGTGGAGAACGTCGAGGACGTGCTCGGCGTCGGCGCCAAGGTCCAGGTCGAGATCGCCGAGATCGACCAGCGCGGCAAGCTCTCGCTGATCCCGGTCATCGAGGGCGAGGACGGCGACGAGGCTAAGGACGAGTCCGCCAAGTGACGTCCCGTAGTACACGGAAGACGGCCCGCACCTCTTCGGAGGGGCGGGCCGTCGCCCGTACCCAAACGCTTCTCCAGGGCGAGAACGGCATCGGTACGGTGCGCCGTACCACCCTCCCGGGGGCCTGCGCATCGTCACTGAGACCCTGCCGTCCGTACGCTCGGCGACCTTCGGCATCTGGGCCAACGTCGGTTCCCGCGACGAGACCCCGACGCTCAACGGCGCCACCCACTACCTGGAGCACCTGCTCTTCAAGGGCACCGCCAAGCGCAGCGCGCTGGACATCTCCTCCGCCATCGACGCGGTCGGCGGCGAGATGAACGCGTTCACGGCGAAGGAGTACACGTGCTACTACGCCCGTGTCCTCGACACCGACCTGCCGCTGGCCATCGACGTCGTCTGTGACATGCTCACCGGCTCGCTCATCGAGGCCTCCGACGTCGACGCCGAGCGCGGTGTGATCCTCGAAGAGATCGCGATGACCGAGGACGACCCCGGCGACTGCGTGCACGACCTGTTCGCGCACACGATGCTGGGCGACACCCCCCTCGGCCGCCCGGTCCTCGGCACGGTCGACACGATCAACGCCCTCACCCGCGACCAGATCGCCCGCTTCTACAAGAAGCACTACGACCCGACCCACCTGGTCGTGGCCGCCGCGGGCAACGTCGACCACGCCAAGGTCGTCCGCCAGGTCCGCGCCGCCTTCGAGAAGGCCGGTGCCCTGGGCCGTACGGACGCGGTGCCCGTCGCCCCGCGCTCCGGCGCCAAGGCGATCCGCACCGCGGGCCGCGTGGAGCTGCTCGGCCGCAAGACCGAGCAGGCGCACGTCGTCCTCGGCATGCCGGGGCTGGCCCGCACCGACGACCGCCGCTGGGCGCTCGGCGTGCTCAACACCGCCCTGGGCGGTGGCATGAGCTCGCGCCTCTTCCAGGAGGTCCGGGAGAAGCGCGGTCTCGCCTATTCGGTCTACTCCTACACCTCGGGCTTCGCCGACTGCGGCCTCTTCGGCGTCTACGCCGGCTGCCGCCCGAGCCAGGTCCACGACGTGCTGCGGATCTGCCGCGACGAGCTGGACAAGGTCGCCGCGGACGGACTGTCGGACGAGGAGATCACCCGCGCCGTCGGACAGCTGTCCGGCTCCACGGTCCTCGGGCTGGAGGACACGGGCGCGCTGATGAACCGGATCGGCAAGAGCGAGCTGTGCTGGGGCGAGCAGATGTCGGTCGACGACATGCTGGCGCGCATCTCGGCCGTCACCCCGGACGAGGTCCGCTCGGTGGCCCGCGATGTACTGGGGCAGCGTCCCTCGCTGTCCGTCATCGGCCCGCTGAAGGACAAGCAGGCGGCAAAGCTCCACGACGTCGTGGCCCGCTAGGCCCGAACGGGCCCGAGAGAAGGAAGTACCGAGGATGAGCAAGCTGCGCGTGGCGGTCATCGGCGCCCACGGCCGGATCGGCTCCGAGGCCGTACGGGCCGTGGAGGCCGCCGACGACATGGAACTGGTGGCCGCGCTGGGCCGGGGCGACGAGCTGGAGACGCTGACCCGGGCCGGTGCCCAGGTCGCGGTCGAGCTGACGCACCCCGACTCGGTGATGGAGAACCTCGAGTTCTGCGTCGCCAACGGCATCCACGGCGTCGTCGGCACCACCGGCTGGACCGAGGACCGCCTCGCGCGGCTGCACTCCTGGCTCGACGCCTCGCCGTCGACCGGTGTGCTCATCGCCCCGAACTTCTCCATCGGGGCCGTCCTGACCATGACCTTCGCCCGGCAGGCGGCGCGCTTCTTCGAGTCCGCCGAGGTGGTCGAGCTGCACCACCGCGGCAAGGCGGACGCCCCCTCGGGCACCGCCACCCGCACCGCGCAGATGATCGCGGAGGCCCGGGAGGCCGCCGGCCTGCCGCGGCAGGAGGACCCGACCACGCACGGCCTGCCCGGCGCGCGGGGCGCGGACGTCGACGGGGTGCCCGTGCACGCCGTGCGGCTGCGGGGCCTGCTGGCCCACCAGGAAGTCCTCTTCGGCGACACCGGTGAGACGCTCACCATCCGGCACGACTCGCTGCACCACAGCTGCTTCATGCCCGGCATCCTGCTGGGCGCGCGCCGCGTGGTGGACACGCCCGGGCTGACCTTCGGCCTGGAACACTTCCTGGATCTGGGCTGAGCACCGTGCGCGCGAAGATCGTCTATTTCGGGCTGGCCGCCGTCCTGGTCGTCTACTTCTTCCTGGTCGGCAGCCGCGGCATCATGCTGATCAGGCAGGGGACGGCGATCACCGTCGCCTTCGGCGTGGCGGTGCTGGTGCTGCCCTTCATCGGTGCCTGGTTCCTCTACCAGACCACCCGGTTCGCCCGGGCCGCCAACCGGCTGGCCCAGGAGCTGGAGGCCGAGGGCGGCCTCCCCGTCGACGAGCTCGTAAGGACACCGGGCGGCCGGATCGACCGCGATTCCGCGGACGCCGTCTTCGCCCGGCGCCGGGCCGAGACGGAGGACGCCCCGGGGGACTGGCGGGCGTGGTTCCGGCTGGCGGTGGCGTACCACGACGCACGGGACACCCCGAGGGCCCGCAAGGCCATGCAGCGGGCCATCGCCCTGCACGACGGAAAGCCGGTGCGGGCCGAAGCGGTCTGACGGCGAACGGAAGAGGGGCGGGCAGGAGAATTCTCCTGCCCGCCCCTCTTCCTGTTTCCGGGGTCCGGAGCTCCGCTCCGGACGACGAGGGCGTGTCACACGGCCCGGAACTCCGCGACGCGACGCTCCACGGCGGCCACCGCCACGGCGAACCGCTCCGGGCGCCCCAGGAAGTCCGCCCCGTGATCGGTCACGACGGTGACCACGGGCTCGCCCTGCCCCCGGGTGACGACCAGCGCCTGCCCCTGGACCGTACGGGGCAGCCCGAGCCACCGCACCGGCTGCTGCACGGTCCGCACCCCCGCCACGTCCGCCCACGGGAGCACCGTGCTCGACAGCAGCCGGACCTGCCGCAGCCCCTCGGGGCTCAGCCAGAGGCCGACCTGGACCAGCCGTACGGCCGCCGCTATCAGCAGCGCGGCCACGGCCGCACAGATGCCGGCGCCCGGGAGGGAACCGGCGATGGCGATGATCAACGCCGAGAAGAGCACGTACGAGGCGAGCAGCAGTACCAGCGCGGCACCGCCGACCCGCCAGGGGCCGACCCGGTACGGACGCCGCCGGCGGGAGCGGTCCTCGTAAGGCAGGTACGCCTCGGGGGCCGGGCCCGCGGGTGCGGTGTCGTCTCGGTCGGCTGTCAGGAAGGGCAGGGGCATTGGGCGAGGTTATCCATGCGTGAAGGGCCCGGCCACCTCAGGGTGGACGGGCCCTTCACGCCGCGACCGAGCGGTTTCCGGTCGACAATCAGCTGGAAATCGGCCGGAAGACGGCCGGACCGGTCAGCGACCGTCCTTGGCCTCCGACTGCTGCGTGTGGTGCGTGCTCGTGCCCGCCTGCATCGCCGGCATGCCGAAGAGCAGCGCCCCGACCAGCCCCGCGGTCACCGTGATCCCCACGAGGGCCTGACGGGCCAGCTGCGAGCGGGTCGCGCGGACCCGGGGCGGCGGCGTGACGTTGCTGCGGTAGCGCTCGGATTCGGCGACGAAGGCGAAGGGCACCGGCTCACGGCTGGGGGCACCGCCCAGCGGTAGCTGGGGGAGGAACATGAAGGGCTCTCCTAGGAACCTCGAAGTGTGCTGTCACACAGAAGGACGTTCGAAAAGCGCTTCGGGTGCCCGTTTTCGGCGACTTCTGTGAAAAATCTCAACAGCCGCCCCGGCTCATCCCTCCGCCCCGCTCTGTCACGGGCCGAGTGTCAGTGGCGGCCCGTAGGCTGGTCGCCGCCCGAGCAACGTGATTTGGAAGGACCCCGCCGGTGACCGACAGCCCCACCGAGTACGCCAAGCCCACATTCCGCGGTGATGTGACCGTCGAGCTGGTCAAGCACAGCGCCGCCGACTCCGACGTGCTGTGGGCCGCCCGCGTCTCCACCGCCGGTGAGCAGTCCCTGGAGGAGATCACCAAGGACCCCGAGCGGTCGAAGGGGCTCATCAATTACCTGATGCGCGACCGCCACGGCAGCCCCTTCGAGCACAACTCGATGACCTTCTTCATCAGCGCCCCGATCCTCGTCTTCCGCGAGTTCATGCGCCACCGCGTCGGCTGGTCGTACAACGAGGAGTCCGGCCGCTACCGCGAGCTCCAGCCGGTCTTCTACGTCCCGGGCCAGGACCGCAAGCTGGTCCAGGAGGGCCGTCCGGGCAAGTACGTCTTCGTCGAGGGCAGCCAGGAGCAGCACGACCTGACCACCCGCGTCATGGAGGACTCCTACCGCCAGGCCTACGAGGCCTACCAGGAGATGCTGGCCGCCGGTGTCGCCCGTGAGGTCGCCCGCTCGGTCCTGCCGGTCGGACTCTTCTCCTCCATGTACGCCACCTGCAACGCCCGCTCGCTGATGCACTTCCTCGGCCTGCGCACCCAGCACGAGCAGGCGACGGTCCCCTCCTTCCCGCAGCGCGAGATCGAGATGGTCGGCGAGCAGATGGAGGCGGAGTGGGCCAAGCTCATGCCCCTCACCTATGCCGCGTTCAACAAGAACGGGCGCGTCGCTCCCTGACCGCGCCCCTACGCACCGGTAGGGAAGGTGTCCGTATTGCGGCTTTTCCCGACTTTCATCTAGGCTGAAGAAACGGACCCGGTACTGCTTGAACCCCCGAGCAGGCAGTGCCGGGATCCCTTTGGCACTCCCCGAGGGAGCACCTCACGGTGAGCAACGAGTAGCGTGGCCCCCATGGCTCCGACCTCCACACCGCAGACGCCCTTCGGGCGGGTCCTGACCGCCATGGTCACGCCCTTCACCGCTGACGGCGCCGTCGACCTCGACGGTGCCCAGCGCCTCGCCACCCACCTGGTGGACGCCGGCAACGACGGCATCGTCGTCAACGGCACCACCGGCGAGTCGCCCACCACCAGCGATGCGGAGAAAGCCCAGCTCGTGCGGGCCGTGGTCGAAGCGGTCGGCGACCGCGCCCACGTCGTCGCCGGAGCCGGCACGAACGACACCCACCACAGCCTCGAGCTGGCCCGCGCCGCCGAGCAGGCGGGCGCCCACGGCCTCCTGGCCGTCACCCCGTACTACAACAAGCCGCCGCAGGAGGGCCTCTTCCGGCACTTCACGGCCATCGCGGACGCCACGGAACTCCCCGTGATGCTCTACGACATCCCCGGCCGCAGCGGCGTCCCGATCAACACCGAGACGATCGTCCGTCTGGCCGAGCACCCCCGGATCGTCGCCAACAAGGACGCCAAGGGCGACCTGGGCCGCGCCAGCTGGGCCATCGCCCGCTCGCGCCTCGCCTGGTACTCCGGCGACGACATGCTCAACCTGCCGCTGCTCTCCGTCGGCGCGGTCGGCTTCGTGTCCGTCGTCGGCCACCTCGTCACCCCCGAGCTGCGCGCGCTGCTCAGCGCCCACCTCGCCGGTGACGTCGCCAAGGCGACCGAGATCCACCAGAAGCTGCTCCCGGTCTTCACGGGTATGTTCCGCACCCAGGGCGTGATCACCACCAAGGCGGCCCTGGCCCTCAAGGGCCTCCCGGCCGGTCCGCTGCGACTGCCGCTCGTCGAGCTCTCCCCGGAGGAGACCGAGCAGCTGAAGCGCGATCTCTCGGCCGGCGGGGTAGAGCTTTAACCAGAGGCCGCACCCGGCGCACCCGGCGCCCGTCGGACCAGGCGGCGCCCACAGACTTCACAACTGAATACGGAAACAACTGCAAGTGCACGAATGTCACGCGCGCCATGTGTCCCAGGAGGACATGTGGCGCGTGTGGTGAGGAGAGTCTTTTGAGTCACCCGCACCCTGAACTCGGTCCCCCGCCGAAGCTCCCCGAGGGCGGCCTCCGGGTCACGCCCCTCGGCGGTCTCGGCGAGATCGGCCGCAACATGACCGTCTTCGAGTACGACGGCCGTCTGCTGATCGTCGACTGCGGAGTGCTTTTCCCCGAGGAGGAGCAGCCCGGAGTCGACCTGATCCTGCCCGACTTCTCGTCCATCCGGGACCGCCTGGACGACATCGAGGGCATCGTGCTCACGCACGGCCACGAGGACCACATCGGTGGTGTCCCCTACCTGCTTCGCGAGAAGCCGGACATCCCGCTGATCGGCTCCA